>CP036279.1:4800000-7613473 GCA_007748055.1 Kolteria novifilia | reverse complement strand
TCGCCCTTCCATAGACTCTACGTCGACACAGGTGGAAAGAGGTACGCGGCTCACCTCTCTCCGCGTCTCCATGGTTTGGCCCTATCGCAATCACCGTCGAGAACGCATCGTTCTCGTCTCGGCCCGCTGATGCCAGCAGCCTGTTAGGAATGATCCACCCACCGCGCCCGGATCCTATCGTGCCGCAAATTCTTAAAGGTGCGCGGCGGATACAATTCCTGGATTGATTGCCTGTAAGGAGAGAATTCTATGGCTTGTCGCCTTTCGGACCATTGCCAAGCGGCAACGTCGAGAAGCCTCTCCTCGGTAAATTGGGAACATCCTTGACTTTCGCGTCGTCAGTCGTTCCTCCCTCGCAACCGCTCGACCACTCGGGCGATGCGATCGACCGCGAGGTCGACCTCCTCCGAGGTGGTGAGACGACTAAGGCTAAAGCGGACGGCTCCGTTCAAGCGGTCCCCCTCCAACCCCATCGCGACCAGCACCGGCGAGGGCTCAAGACTTCCACTCGCGCACGCCGTCCCCGCCGAGCAACAGACCCCCGCCAGGTCGAGCGCCATCAGCAGCTTCTCCGCCGTGGTTCCCGGAAACGAGAGATTGCTGGTGTTCGCCAATCGTCGCTCGGTCGTGCCATTGACGACGGTTCCCTCGAGATGCTTGAGCAACGCGGCTTCGAACCGATCGCGAAGAGCCGCGATCGAAGCGATCTCGGTCGGCATCCGCCGGCACGCTAGCTCGATCGCCTTGCCCAAGCCGACGATGTTGGCGACCGACTCGGTCCCGGGCCGCAGTCCTTGTTGTTGATGGCCGCCACGAAGCAGCGCGGTGCACGAGGTGTCGCGGCGCACGAGCAGGGCGCCGATACCGACCGGTCCGTGCAGTTTGTGCCCGGAGAGGCTCAACGTCGTGACGCCGAGTTCGCGAAAGTCGACGGGGAGACGGCCGATCGCTTGGACCGCGTCGCAGTGGAAGCGGCATCCGCGCGGCATCGACGCGACGAGCTTGGCGATCTCCTGAACGGTACCGGATTCGCCGTTGGCCAACTGGCAGACGACCAGTCGTGTCTCGTCGCGGACTTGCTCGGCGAAGCGATCGACGAACCCCTCGCCGTCGAGGGAAAGCTCTTCGACCCGCATCCCCTTTCGAGCCAGATCCCTGGTCGGTTCGAGCGTACTGGGATGATCGGCGGGATTGAGAAGAACGTGCCCCTCGGGCCGACCGGCGATCGCTGCGACGGCTTGGTTGTTCGCCTCGGTCGCGCCGCTGGTGAAGACGATCTCGCTCGGATCGGCGTGCAGCACCGCGGCGATGCGTTCCCGTGCCCCGTCGATGGCCCGTCGCGCCCGCCGTCCGAGAGCGTGTTGACTCGAGGGGTTGCCGTGGAAGCCGGCGAGGTAGGGCGTCATCTCCTCGAAGACCTCGGGGTCGAGCGGCGTGGTCGCGTTGTTGTCGAGGTAGATCTCGTTCATGTCCCGTTCATGTTAGCGTCGTTCTTTGGAGAGACCTCTCTTGTCCCCCCTCGGCCAAGGGGGAGCGATACGGCTCCCAAGCAAAGCCTCTCTTGTCCCTCTGGCTCGACTGCCGACAAACATCCTCAAATAGCCAAAAAATGGTGAAGAAACGCCGAGGCGGTCGTCAAATCACCTTGCATCGAATCTCGGTCGCCGCTATTCGCCACAGTGCTTCTCGCACGACACCCAGGTTGAGGTAACGCGCGACTCTCCCGCGATGGGAAAGGGAGAGAATCTCTGCAACTCGGGAAGGATAGTCCGTGATAAGACGTTCCTTTCTCGGTCTGGTGCTCTGCTGCTGCGGCATGGGTGTGATCGGGTGTGGTCCGAAAGCGAAACTGCGTGAGGATCCCTTCCACGCGTCGCTCGGGAACCCGGCCGCGTCGCTTGGTGGCGGGCTCTCCGACCGAGACACGGCCCGTGAAGTGAGTACGAGTCCGACGACGTCGGATCCATTTCTCGGTTCGCGGTCGACCGCCTCGGAACCGGCGTCCAGCAACGCGGCGACCAAGGGTGATCCGCCGCCGCGCGATGCCGGCGTTTCGTTCGCCGGCGGCGAAGCGAGCGCCGAGAAGGAAACATCGCCCAAGGCGGGGGACTACGAACGGGCCCGCGATCGGCTGGAGCAGGCGGGCGCTCGCAACATTCGCCTCGAGATGGACGAAGAGACGGGGGAGACCTTTTTCCGTTGCGAGGTGCCCCATCCCGACGATCCCTCGCTGCTTCGAGTCTTCGAAGCCCGTCATGACGACGATGTGAAGTCGATGCACGCGGTCGCCGAGGCGATCGAGACGTGGAAAACAAACCTGGGTCCCAAGGGCTCCTAACCCGTCGTGGAACGGGCGCTCTTCCATCCTCATGGGGATCGGCATTCGCTCGATGTCCGTGACGCGTCGCGGAATCAATCTCGCTAGGTCGACGCGCTACCCACTTCCTCGAGTTTCTGCTCGTACGTTCTTCCCTGTTGAGTTCCGGTTTGGCCCAGCGCGATCTGGTAGAGCTGCTGACCCTTGGCGGTCGGGTAGTCACCGGTGACACACGCTTGGCAGATATCTTCCTCGGACAGCCCGATGGCTCGCGCCAGGGCGTCGATCGGAAGATAACGAAGGGTGTCGGCCTCCAGCGACTCGGCCATGCGGTGTTGCACCTCGTCATTCAATCCGTGCGGATCGTCGAGGAACTTCGGCGCGAAGAGCTCGCCGACAGTCGACATGTCGATGCCGTAGAAGCAGGGAGCAACGATTGGCGGGCACGCGACCCGCACGTGGATCTCGCGGGCTCCTCCCTTGCTGCGCATGTGCTTGATCAGGGCTTTCATCGTCGTGCTGCGAACGATAGTGTCCTCGACGAGGATGACGCGCCGACCTTCCAGGACTTCGCGAAGCGGGGTGTACTTGAGTTTGACGCGGTCGCCGCGACGATTGCCCTCGATGAAGGTCCGACCGACGTAGCGATTGCGGATCAGCCCTTCCATGGAGGGACAGCGAAGCTCGTAGGCCATCGCGTCCGCCGCGGCCTTGGCGGTGTCGGGGACCGGAACGACGATGGTGTCGTCGTCGATCGTGAGCGATTCGGTTCGGGCCAGCTCTTGGCCGAGCCGGGCGCGGGTCTGGTAGACACTCTGGCTGTCCAGCACGCTGGCGACGTTCGCGAAGTAGATCCACTCGAAGAAGCAGTGGGCCCGCTTCTGTCGCGGCGCGATCCGGTCGTGGCGGATCTTGCCATCCTGGATGGTGATGATTTCGCCCGGTTCCATCGACTCGATCTTCTGGAAACCGAGATTCAACAGCGCCACGCTCTCGCTGGCGAACGCGATTAGGGGGCCGTCGACCGCGTAGCAGAGGGGACGAATCCCGAGCGGATCGCGGATCGCGGCCAGCTCGCCCATCGCGTTGAGGTAGAGCAGGTTGTAGGCGCCGTCGAACTTCTTCGCCAGGTTGCGGAACATCTCGACCAAGTCGGGGCGTTCGGCACGCAATTGATAGCTCAAATGATGCTGAATGACCTCGGTGTCGGTCTGACGGGTCAGGTGGTAGTTCTCTTTCTCGAGTAGCTCCTTGGCCAGTTCGCTGTAGTTGGCCAGTTGCCCGTTAAAGGCGAAGGAGAACCACTTCCACTTGCAGCCGTGATGGCGCTCGAAGGGTTGGGCGTAGCTGCGGTCCTCGCGGCCGCAGGTGGCGTAGCGCACATGACCGATGCCGGCGGGAGCGGCGTACTTGGTCATGAGTTTCTCGTATTTCTCGCGTCGATTTAGCCGAAAGGCCTCGATGACCGATCCGATTTCGCGGTAGGTGTCGAGGAGTTGGTCGCGGTCGTGACGGTAGGTGGAGATACCGGCCGCGAGCTGGCCACGGTTTTGGAGGTCCAGGAGCATCCGCGGCAAGAGGCGGGATACTTCGGACTCCATTCCGGGCGGGATGATTGACGAGCCACCTGCGCCGGGAAGATGGTAAATACCCACGATCCCGCACTCGTGGTGGAGTTCGGCCATTGAAGCCCCCTGGTCTCCTGCCGCGATCACCCGACTGAAGCGCGATCTGGGATCGCTCCACTCGAGAGTATCTGGGTCACGGCCATCCCGCTTGACGTAACGGATTATACCACCGAAGCCCTCTGGCGTCCGGCGATTCGCGCTGTCGCTCGAGCGGCGCCGCCTCGGGAACCCCTCCCGTCGTCATCTCTTTCCCTCTTTTGCCCCAAGGTCGGTTCGTGCGGACCTTACCGGAAGCACGGCCGGACGGGGTTTTTCCGATCCTGCCGTTTTCCTCAATCGTGGCGCTTGGGCGACCGATATCGAAGGAAGCGATAACTGGATCGGATCGCGCGTCTCCGTACTCGCGGCCGGAGATGGTGGTGCGCCGCTGAAGGGTTCGCAAGGAGGACACAATGTCGCAACGCTCGCCCCGTTCCCAAGTGGACAGTCGGGCTTTCCGGCCGATGATGGAATCACTCGAGGACCGCGTCGTCTTCGATGTCGGCGGCCTAAATTCTGGATCCACCTTCGAAGGGCCCCGAGAAGAGGATGCCTCGGTCTTTCAGCAAGGTTCCAACGCCAATGGTGCTGCGTCGTTCAACCGACTCTTCGCCGTCACCAACGACGTGGTCCAACTTACCAATAAGGACGGGACCGAGCCCAGCCCGGGCAACGACGTCGCCTTCGTCAACAGCTTCTTCGCGCTCAGTGGCGGTGGCGATCGGGATGCCCCGCAAACCCTTGTCGGCGACACCTCCTACAACGCCCCCATTCTTGGGGCCACGGAGGTCAAAACACTCTTCGACCAGTTCACGTTCGGCATCGGGCAACGAATGGTCTTCGCCGGAACCCAAGCGGTCGACGCGGCCAATAATGGAACCGCGTCGCGATTGTGGCTCGGTGTTTCCGAAGGCGTCGATCCGTCGGTCGTCATCAACGGCTCGTCGGCTCCCACTGGTGAAGCGTGGCATCTTTACGAGTTCGAACTGGAACTGCTCGGACTCGATGCGAGCGAGTACGCGTCGCTCACCGGGCTCGGCATGTCCCAGGGCGAGCTGGTCCTGACCTTCAACATCCACTCGCGGGTCGCGACGACGCTCTCCGATGGCACGGCGATTCCCGTCAATGGCTTGATCGATAGTCGCATCCTGATTGTGCCGAAGTCGCTGGTGTACGACGGGGCACAGGTCAATCCGGACAACCTCATCACCGCCACGCCCGGAACCGAACTCTACAGTCCGCGCGAGATCGCCGGCATCTCCGGCCAAGACTATTGGCTACAGCCGACGCATAACTTCGACAGTGGGAACACGTTCCACATCGTCGCGCTGAACGTCAATGAGGACGGCGAACTCCAGTCGGCCAACAACCTCACCGACTACGCGAAGATCTACACGATCAACACGACGACGCCGAACTTGCAGACGACGACCACTGGATTGCAGATCAGCGAAGTCGGCGATCTGACCGACTTTGGCGAACCCCTCAACGCCGACGATGGGGACATCGATCCGATTCAGCTCAGCATGTCGAATTCGGCGGCCGTCGATCAGAGTCGACTCGCCCAAGACATCATCGGCACGGGTGCGGGCAACGCGGTCCTTCGCGATGGTCAGATCTGGACCACGCACACCGTCGGCGAGAACGGCATCAATTCCGAAGCCGATGTCCGCTGGTATCAAATTGACGCCTCCACGTTCCAACTCGCCACGATCGACGGCACGATCAACGCCGGCTCGGTCAACGAATTGGCGATCGGCTCGGCGGCGGAGTTCTTCCCGCAGATCATGGTCGCCGCCGACGGAAACATGGCGATCCAGTTCGCCGCCAACCCGCTCACACGCGTCGGGGCCTACTATACCGGCCGCATGGGAACCGATACCGCGGGAACGACGGTCGATCCGATCACCTTCCGCACCGGCAATGCCGACTACGGGCCGTCCGAAGGCTTGCAGACGCCCTTCTATCCCTTCGACACGTGGGGCCGCTGGACGGGCATCGCGATCGATCCCGATCCGAACAATCAACCGGCCAACGGAACGCGGTTCTGGATCTTCGGCCCATCGGCCGACACCTCGCCCTTCGCGGTTGGCCAGTGGACCACGGGATGGGGAAGCTTCGACATCACGGGCGGGGCCTCGCCACCCCCTCCCCCCGGACCGCCCCCGCCCTCGGGCAATACGACGGACAATCCGCCGTTGTTGCCGCCCTACGCGGAGGAACCGACGCTCGTGCCGACGATCTACGATCGTTCCGGCGGTCTGCATCTAATCATCGCGATCGACGCGTCGGCGAGCATGAGTGAGTTCGAGCTCTTCCCGAACCAGGACGTCAACTACGACCGCGTGCTCAACGAGCTCGACGATCGCAACAACGACGGCATTCGCGGGGACGATCTCGACTACATCATCGCTCTGTTGGAACGCTCCCCCTTGCCGCAAGAGACGATCTCAATCGTGATCTACGGGTCCAGCGCGGTCACGCTGGCGATGGATCCAAACGGGTCGATCGCGACCGGCATCGACGACGATGTCGATCTCAACGGCACCGCCGACTGGATCGACGTGTTGCGGTCGATTCGTGAAGGGGAGGGTGGCTACTTCGATGAGGCACACGTCGGAACCGACAACACCTTCTACACCCCGGCGCTGCAGCAGATCTCGTCCGTCTACCAGACGCTGATCGCCTCTCCAGGAAGTGGCGGGTTTGGGTTCAACCCAGGCAACGTCAGTGCCGCGATGTTCTCCGACGGCTCGGGACGATTCATCCTGGCCGACCCGGACAACCCGACGCCCGGGGAGATGCCGATCCTGGCGGCGAACATCATCGGTCCCTACTTCAACGACTTCGACGGTCCGGTCTTCGGCTATGCCGCCACCGTCTCGACGGGAGCCGCCGGCTCGATGGTCTTCACCACCGACCAGCAGGGTCTCGTCTTCAACAACGTCGCGGTCACCTTCCCCAATGGGGGCTATCCGCAACGATTGAGCTTCTACAACGAGCTCACCCAACAAACCGAACCGGCTCCGTTCAATCTCGAGCCGGGACAATTGACGCTCTACCAGGTTCTCACGGGACTGTTTGAGGATGGGTCGGTCGCCAATCCGGGCGAGTCGATCATCTTCCCCGATCTGTTCGTCACGAGGACGTTCACCAACCGGGAGCTGACCAATCAGGAGCGATGGGCTCTCGAGGGCGGCGTCGCCCAACAGAGCATCTCCTCGGCGGCCTTTCTCGGATGGTGGGATTCGCGCACCGCCGAGGAAGCCGCTGCCGACGCCGCGGAGCGCACAAGTCGCTCCGAGGGGAGCAATGAGGAGGTCGAGGACGAGACCCTTGTTGTCGACGTCTCGAAGGATTCCGAACTCGACTACGAGAGCCTCGACGATGTCTTTGACGTGATCTAGTCGTCGGACCTCACGCCATGGACAGAGGCGCCGAAGAGAGCCGAAACGGTCGGCTTTCGGCGCCAAAAGGTTTCAAAACGGTCGAGACTCGATGCGAATCGGTTCGAAAACGGTCGACTTTGGCGCGAATCAGCGCCAACGACAAACGGACTGGGTCTCCCCGGAGATCGAATCGACCAGCCAGCCCGCCCGAGGGTCGTCGTTCCGGCGACTCTCCGGCAAGGCTACTTCGCGAGCAGCGACTGCCCCGACATCTCCGCCGGTTTCTCCAATCCCAACAAATCGAGCGCCGTCGGCGCGATGTCGGCCAAACGACCTCCCTCCCGCAACGACTCTCCCTTCGAACCATCATCGACCACGATCAGCGGCACATCGTACGTCGTGTGGGACGTGTGCGGACCACCCGTCTCCGGATCGACCATCTGCTCGGAATTCCCGTGATCGGCGGTGACGATGAGAGCCCCTCCCTTGGCCAGCACCGCCTCGACGATCTTCCCGACACACTCGTCGACCGTCTCGACCGCCTTGATCGCGGCCGGGAGTGAACCGGTGTGACCGACCATGTCCCCATTGGCGTAGTTGAGCACCATGAGGTCGTACTTCTCCGAGTCAATGCGGCGCAACATCTCCTCGGTCACCTCGTAGGCCGACATCTCCGGCTTCTGGTCGTACGTCGAGACATCGCGGGGCGAGGGAATGATCTGCCGATCCTCACCGTCGAAAGGTTCTTCGCGGTAGTCATTGAAAAAGAAGGTCACGTGCGGAAACTTCTCCGTTTCGGCGCAGCGGAATTGCTTGAGGCCCAGTTCTGCCACGTACATCCCGAGGATGCCCGCCATCTTTGGGGGCTTAGGGCACGCGACATTGACCGGCAGTCCCTTCTCGTACTCCGTGAGCGTGACGTAGAAGAGGTCGAGTTTCTTGGGACGATCGAAGCCCATCATCGTCGCCTCACCCTCCTCCTTCACCTCGTAGGGAAAGGTGTCGAAGACGAAGGCTCGGGAGATCTCCCGCGGGCGATCGCCCCGGAAGTTGAAGAAGACAACCGCGTCACCATCCTCGATCGTGGCGAGCGGGTTCTCGTCCCCATCGACGATGACGGTCGGTTCGATGAATTCGTCGCCCGATCGCGAGGGTTCGGTTGGGTTCTCGTAATAGTCCTCGAACGCAGCCTTGGCGGAGGCGACCTTCTTGCCCTTGGCCTCGGTGAGGAGTCGATAGGCTTTCTCCACGCGGTCCCAGCGATTGTCGCGGTCCATCGCGTAGTACCGGCCGATCACCGACGCTACCCGGCCCACGCCGAGGCGCTGCATCGTCGCTTCGATCTTTTGGCAGAACCCGGCCCCGCTCTTCGGCGCCGTGTCGCGTCCATCGCCAAAGCAGTGGACGAAGACCTTCTCGCCGGGGACCTCGAAGCGCTTGGCCATCTCGAGCAGCCCGTCGAGGTGATCGAGGGAGCTGTGGACGCCGGCGCTGCTGGCCAGCCCCATGAAATGGAGCTTGCTCCCCTTCTTCTTGACGTGCTCCATCGCCGCGCGGAGGGTTTCGTTCTCGAAGATCCCGCCGGAACGGACCAATTTCGAGAGTCGCAATAGTTCCTGGTCGACGATCCGGCCGGCGCCGATGTTTTGGTGGCCGACTTCGCTGTTACCCATGATGCCCGCGGGCAAGCCGACGTCCTCGCCGGAGGTATGGATCAGGGCGGTCGGGTAGGTCTCCATGAGTCGGTCGGCGACGGGGGTTTTGCCAAGGAAGACGGCGTTGGCGTCATTCCCTTTGGGGTCGGGATTCTGGCCCCAGCCGTCGCGGACAATGATGACCACGGGACGTCGTTTGAGTTCAGGCATCGTGGCCCTCTCCTTGCGAGCGATTCAATTCTTGGGCGTCGATCGTGGCATGCCGATCCGAGCATGCACGCCAGACCTCGCCGATCAGCGTGTTTCGGAGGGCATTCTAGGTGGGCCGAGGAGAAGGAGAAGCACCAGCGCGCCGGGAAAGCCGCCCGCGCGCGATCGATCGAAGTCTCCCATCCAAAATCGATCGTTGACTTTACGTCATTTGGCGGCTACGAACGTCGATTGGGGGGGTGAATCTCTTGATGAACGATTGCTGCTGACGACGAGCCAATCAGGTCGTCCCAACTTGCGAGGGAGACTTCCGGGTCGAGGGACCACCAAAAGCCCGGCCTGGCTCTTCGTTACCTTGATCGCACGCTCGCTTTCGCTAGTCGCGAAAGTGGGCCGAGTGGCAAAGTCATGTCCAGGGAGATCACCGATGGGACCGCAAACGTTACGGATAAGGGACAGAGGTTTCACGCTTGTCGAGCTTCTCGTCGTCATCGCGATCATTGGAGTCTTGGTCGCCCTGCTCTTGCCCGCGATTCAGCAGGCTCGTGAAGCGGCGCGTCGCAGTCAGTGCGCGAACAACTTCAAGCAGCTCGGCGTCGCGCTGCACAATTACCACGACGCCCATGGCGCGTTTCCGCCCGCGGTGATTACCACCGAGGACGCGGGCAATGTCTGCAATCCCAACACGGGTGGCCGCGACGCGAGCCGTGCCCCTTGGACCGTCATGCTTCTCCCCTTCATGGACGAGCAGCAACGCTACGATCGCTTCAACTTCGAACAGCCGTTTCCCTACGGCATGAACACTTCGGGCGTTGGCCACAACGGCATCGGAGCGGCGAACATTCCCCAAGTCCTTGACCCACTCGCGAAGTTTCAATGTCCTTCCGATCCTCTCTCGGGCAATACGCCGCGGAACAACTATTTCGCGTGCATGGGAGGAGGCCCCCAGCCGCCGACCGGTGAAGACGCCGCGTACCCCTGCGCGAACAACGATGCGGGACTGCAGTTGGCCGTCTTTTTCAACAACGGCACGATGTTCATCAACTCGAAGGTGAGGTTGGCCTCCCTTTCCGATGGCTCCGCCAAGGTCTTCGCGTTGGGAGAGAGCGTCTATCAGAACGCGCGCAGCGGGTTTCCCAGCGCCTACAACACCTGGGCGACGGGCACTCATCCCGGGACCGGACGTTGGGTGATGCTCAGTTCAACGGCCGCCGCCGTCGACTCGATCAACAGTCGGCCTTTCAATCGAGGAACGACGGGAAATTGGGTTGACCAGAACCGGCTCTTCGGAAGCCATCACCCAGGAGGATGCTATTTCGCGATGGGGGATGGCTCGACTCACTTCGTCAGCGAGACCATTGACCTTCAAGTCTACAGGCAACTTGCCGCCCGCGACGACAACCAGCCTCTGGGTGGCGTATCCGACTAGCTCGGTCAAAGCCTGACTCTCGGGTGCCACTGGCCGGCTGTCGGCCAGTGAAAACGATTGGTGTCACCGTCAACCCGAACTTGGGTGTTTGACCGTGCACGAGCAACTCGTCAACGTCTGACGTTTGGGTGCCATTGGCTGCTTGTCGGCCAGTGCCACCGTTCGACGATTCGCGCGAGGTTCCTACCTCGGTGGCTCGGCCTCAGGAGTCCCCTTGGGCAAGCGGCCCCGGCGGAGACGCTGAAGCGTTGTCCAAATCGTCGCGGGAGCCGTGGGTCGTTTCCGAACCGATGACCCTACGCCGAAGCCATTGACAGGCAGACCCGCCCACCCGGCGTCTACTTCCCCGCCGTGAGCGCTTCGGCGATGGTGCCGGGGAGGAGGTTGATCTTACTCTTGACCAGTTGGGCAGTGGCGCCGACGGCTTTGCCCTTCTTTTCGTTCTCGGCATTGATCAGCGAGGAGAGCAGGATCACGGGAATGTTGCTGGTTCGCTTGTCCTGACGCAGTCGCGACGTCAGGTGAAGACCATCCATCAGCGGCATCTCGATGTCGGTCACGACGACGTCGAGGGGTGGAACCCCCGAGTGTTGATTGACCCAGTTCCAGGCATCCTGGCCGTTGTTGAAGATGTGAAGATCGTCGACGCCCGCCGCTCGCAGAAGATCGGTCGTCATCGTTTGAATCATCAGCGAATCCTCCGCGTAGAGGATCCGCTTACCAAGTAGCGGCTTCGCATGAGAGGCTTCCGCTTCGGCAACCAATCGGGACTTGCGGCCGTTGATCTCCTCACTGATCTTCTCGAGGTCGACCATCAGGACGATATCCTCGTCGATGACCGTCAAGCCGGTGAAGAGGTTGCGATCGCTGTCGCACAGTTCGGGCAGCGGCCGCATCTTCTCCCAAGAGATGCGGTAGATCCGGTCGACGCGATCGACGCGGAACGCGACCGACTGGCTGTTGAAGACGGTTACGATGACTTGCGAATCGTGCGAGTCGAGGGACTTGGACGTGTCGAGCTTGGCGAGCTGCTCGGGCGCGTTGAGCTGGAAGTACTTTCGCAGCGAGACCATCGGCATGACTAGGTCCCGCAGTTTGCAGAGCCCATCGAGCGACTCGTGGGCGTTGGGGACCGGGCGTACCTTGGGCGGATGGACCACTTCGCGGACCTTGGCCCCGTTGATGCCGTACCGATGCTCGTCGAGATGAAAGACGAGGACCTCGAGCTCGTTGGTGCCTGCCTCGAGAAGAATGTTCGTCCCGAGGTGGGATTGCGTGGTCGGCGGCTTGGCGATGGTGGTCAAGAGAGGGCTCTCCCAAGAGACTCCACGAAAGGGACGATGCCAACGGGCCCGATCGCGCTGGGCTCCAATAGCACGGAATCGCTGATCGCGCAGGACGCAGCATGCGCGGCTTTAATTCGTTTGGCAGTGAAATATAGCTCGCTTCTTGGCGATCGCAAACTTTCTGTCCAGTCCGCACCGGGACAAGAGGACTACGTCACTCGATGCTTCTCGTGCCCTGGGTCGCTAAGTCGACGTAACCGTCAGATTCCCCGGTGGTTAGACGTGCGAACAGGATGATCGCGCCGGTCGCGCCAGCGAGGAAAAGCGACTCGCGTCTCTCATGGTGATCGAGCTCACACAGGCGAGGCCACCATCCCGCCGATAATCCCTCCAGTGAACCAAGCGTTCCATGCGAGGAAGAACCATGTCCACGTTCCACAAGTCCCTCTCCTTGGCCCTCCTTGTCGGGGCCCTCTCCGCCGTTGGATCGGCCCAAGCAGCTGGCGTCGCTTGGCGCGACGACATGACCAGCGCCCTCAACGAGTCCCGTCAATCCGGCAAGCCGGTCCTCATGACCTTTACCGCGTCGTGGTGCCACTACTGCCATCGCATGTTCGACGAGACCTTTTCCAACGATCGGGTCGCTCGGCACATCAACGGCTGTTTCGTTCCGCTCAAGGTCGATGTCGACGCCAATCCCTCCGTCGCCCGAGCCATCGGTGTGCGAAGTTTCCCCACCACAATGGTGCTCACGGCCGACCAAGTCGTCCTTCGCAAGCTGAGCGGTTACCAGGATGTTCCGCGATTCCTTAAGGGCATCGACGGCCTTTGTCCAAAACAGCGGCCTCTTGCGGCGAAAACGACTCCCTTGGTCGCGGCCCGGGCGGAGGAACGGCCCGAATTCGGCGGCGTCTGCTTGGTGAGCATGTTGGAGGAGCAGCAACTACGCCGGGGAGACGAGCGATTCATGGTCCGGGAGGCGGGAATGACGTATCACTTCGCGTCGCAAGCCAAAGCGGATCGTTTCCGGGCCGACCCGAAGCGCTACCTACCGGTCGCGGGTGGCGCGTGTGTCATGTCGACGGGCGGGATGAAGGGCGATGTCCGGCACGCCGCGGTCTACATCGACCGTCTCTGGCTCTTTTCAGGCGAATCGAGCCGCGAGCGATTTCTCGCCGCTCCCTACCGCTTTGTGCCGGAAGACGTCAAGCGAGAGTGGTACGAGGCACAGCGTCGATCGCGCTGAGACGTGGGAAGCTGCCCGCGGCGGTCTTCCCCCTCGTTAGAAAGCGTTGCCATCCAACCTTCCTCTGTTCCAAGGGGATTGCCATTCAGCATCCCCCCTTGGGCAAGGGGGAGCGGTTGAAGTCAATCCCTTGGGCAACCATCGCTTATCCAATATCCTGGCTCGTCGAACCCGCCTTTTTCCAAGTCCGTTCTCGCTCCCGAGATCCTTTCAGAACAAGTTCCTCGATAGGTCTGGCAAAAGTTGGACGACCCGAGTATGAGGAGGCGGCTCGGAGAAGAGATCCTTCCGGGCATGAGTTGGTGCCAAGAGCGGTAACCCGCGAAGGCATAAGTACTTCGAACGTTTCGAGGTGAGTCGAAATGGGCGCGGCCGTGACGTCGAGATCTTCACGAGACGTGAGAACAAAGCGCGCCCTGATCACCGGAATCTCGGGTCAGGACGGGAGCTATCTCGCTGAAGTCCTGCTTGAGAAGGGCCGGGATGTTCATGGGATGGTGCGCAAGCTCGGCCCCGAGTTTCCCGCCAGACTTGCCCATCTTCGCGATCGGATCGCGCTCCACCAAGGCGATCTTGCGAATGCGTCCTCCATGGAAGAACTCATCTCCCGCGTCGAACCCGACGAAATTTACCATTTGGCCGCGGAGACGTCGGTCTCGGCGTGCATGGAGTTCCCCGAGGCGGCGTGGCAGATCACCGGGCTCGGTCCCGAGCGCGTCTTCGACGCGGTCCGCAAGCACGCCCCCGGAGCGCGCATCTTTCACGCCAGCTCCAGCGAGGTCTTCGGCGAACCCAAGGAGACCCCTCAGTCCGAAACGACGCCGTTTCATCCGCGAAACGACTACGGTCGGGCGAAGGCGTACGCTCACCGGATGGCCCATCACTACCGGGAGCGGCATCGTCTCTTCATCGGCGTCGGGATCCTTTTCAATCACGAGTCCCCCCGACGAGGGGCACGCTTCCTCACCCGGAAAGTGAGCCACTCGGTCGCGAAAATCGCGTTGGGTCAGGACCGCGAACTTCATCTCGGCGATCTGCATGCCCGGCGCGATTGGGGCTATGCCGGCGATTTCGCCCGGGCGATGCCGCTCATTCTCGAGGCGGACGCTCCCGAGGACTTCGTCATCGGAACGGGCATGGCCCATTCGGTCGAGGACTTCGTTCGGGCCGCGTTCAATCATGTCGGTTTGGACTGGCACGACTACGTGGTGATCGATCGCGAGCTGATGCGTCCCCAGGAGTCGGGCATCGTCCAGGCCGATCCCTCCAAGGCGAAAACCGTCCTCGATTGGGAACCCTCGATCAGCTTCGAGGAACTCGCCGCGATGATGGTTGAAGCCGAGATGACGTCGCTCCGCGGCGGACGCTCGGCGCAGTCGAACGTCGCCTAACAGCACTCTGACCCGATCCCTACCGTTGCCCCGCGCCTTTCCCCTTCATGCTTTTTCCGATGCCGGTGCTCCGCGGCGCGATCTGGATATAGTTTCCTTTCGGTGATGTTGCCGAACTCCACCACCGTCCCCTTCGTGCGAGGTCGCGCGGATGGCGTTCCTCAAGCGTATCGATCGCGGAGAATTCCTTGTCGACGGACACAATCATGGCGTTCCTACACCAGCTCAAGACGGATCGGGAGCTTCGCCGAAAGGCGCACGCCATCGATCGCGTTGATCCGGCCGACGCGATCGCCGCGGTCATCGGCTTGGCGGAGTCGGAAGGGTATTCGTTTAGTGTCGTCGACTACGTCAACTTGGTGAAGGGACAGGTCGCCGAACGCCATCGCCGCGCCGGGGTCGAGGTCGACGAAGCCGAACTCAACGCCCGCGCGGGGGCCGCCGCCGGGAAACCGATGTTGGTTGCCTGGGCGCTCACGGAGAAGGAACACCATCACTAGAGCTGCGTCAAGCGCTAGGTTTCGGGTTGTGAACCCACGATCACTTCTCACTGGCTGACAAGCAGCCAGTGCCACCCGAACATTGGGTCTTGGTTGGTTCGTTCGCCACATTGAATCTCGGCCCTCAGATCGCGCGGAGGATTGCCCAATCATAGGCGTTTTCCGCATGCCCACGGCCAGCGTGAGCATGGCACCCAAGAGTCTTTTAGTCCATGAACTAACCAATCACGACACTAGGCGTCCATCCCTTTGGCATGCTCCGCTGGGAAGAGGGGGAAGCCTTCACTTTCCAAACTACTTCCAAACGTCACCGCGATACTTTCCGAACGTCATCGCCTTCATTTTCCGAACGTCATCGCGTTACTTTCCGAACGGCAACGCCTTCATTTTCCGAACGTCATCGCGTTACTTTCCGAACGTCACCGCCTTCATTTTCCGAACGTCATCGCGTTACTTTCCGAACGGCAACGCCGTTCTCTGGTGGAGCCCAGGGTCGCGCTTCGCGCACCCTGGGTACCGGTTCAAATAACAAACCAACCCCGACAGGGGTTGTCTAGCCGCTCCTGCCTACCCAAAGCAACAACTTGCCGGATCAACGACCGTTTCCCACATGTCCACGTAACATGGCACCCAGATGGAGAGCGCAGGCTGCACTCAATGAGTCACCACCGAACGAAAGTTGATCGAACGGCATCTCCTTCCTAGACAACACAGGCTTCGCGAATTAGGATTGGGAGGGATGCTTCGCGGCGACGCCCCTCTGGGACTCTTCCTGAATGAAGCCACCTCTTCTCCGCGCTTGGACGCGCGTGTTGCACTTCGATCTTCTTGAAGATCGGATCGTGCCGACGAGTTCCCCACTACCAACCGAGTTGAGCCACAGTGAGTGGCGCAATCTCACCTTCACCATCGACGATACCGAGGTCGCGGCGCCAAGCGCTGACGACAACTTGGTCACCGCGGACACGCAGGCGACCAATCTGATAGGGCTCCCGTCGGCCCAGGCCAACTATCCCTATCGCGGAACCGGCTACTCGATCGCCGTGATCGATTCGGGGATCGACTACACGCACCCGGCCTTTCTCGGTCCGGGCGGTAGTCGCGTCATCGCCGGGTACGACTTCTTCAACGACGACGCCGACCCGATGGACGACAACGGCCACGGCACCCACGTCGCCGGCATCGTCGCCAGCAGTAACGCGAACTTTCCCGGCGTCGCCCCCGACGCCAACTTGATCGCGCTCAAGGCCCTGGGAGCCAACGGTTCGGGGAGTTTCGGCGATATCGAAGATGCCCTGCGTTGGGTCGCGGAGAACCAAGAGCGCTACAACATCGTCGCGGTCAACATGTCGCTGGGATCGGGGTCGTTTCTCTCGAATCCCTACTTCTTCTTTGAGGACGAGTTCTCGATCCTGCGTTCGCAGGGTGTCTTTGTCGCGGCGGCTTCGGGCAACGGTTTCTACAACGTCGGCAGCTCGATCGGGATCGCCTACCCGTCGATCAGTCCACAAGTCGTTTCCGTCGGCGCCGTGTGGGACGCGAATGTCGGGAGCGTCGGATTCACCAGCGGCGCCCAGGACTTCACGACCGGCCCCGACCTGATCACCTCCTTCACGCAGCGTTCGGCCGACCTCGATTTGCTCGCTCCAGGAGCGGCGATTACCAGCGCCGACCTCGGGGGAACCTACGCGACACGAGCGGGGACCTCGATGGCGAGTCCGGTCGTCGCCGGAGCCGCGGCGATTCTTCACCAGGCGCTCGACGCCGCGGGACTGGGCGGGTTGGCGCATCAGGACTTTATGCTCTCGCTCTTTCAGGACCGCGGTGTGTCGGTCTTCGATGGCGACGACGAGAACGACAACGTCATCAACACGGGTTTGACATTTTCGCGGCTCGATCTCGCGGCCGCGCTCGATGCGGTGGCGACCCTTTCGGGAGCCCCGCCGGTCAACGTCACGGAGATCAACGTCGGGGTCTATCGCAACGCGACCTTCTCCATCGACGCCAATGCCAACGGCATCTGGGATGGGGGGGATGTCGAGTTCGGGTTCGGGCTCACGAATGACCAACCGATCATCGGGTCGATCGATGGTGAGAGCTACTGGGGCGTCTTCCGGGGCGGCGAGTTCATCTTCGATGCCAACCGGACGATGGGTTGGGACGCCGGGGATCTCTCGCTTCCCTTCGGCGTCGCGGGAGATATCGCGATCACGGGAGTCTGGAGCGCGGGCGCGGGCGAGTATCTCGGCATTTTCCGCGACGGCTCGTTCATCCTCGACGCCAACGGCGATGGAGTTTTCGGCGTCGACGACCAGATCGTCAATTTCGGGACCGTCGGGGATCTTCCGATCGTGGCCGACGTCGACGGCGATGGGGTTGACGAACTCGGCATCGTTCGCGGCAACGAGTGGTACATCGACCTCGATCGCAACGCGATCTTCGACACTCGCGACCTCTACCTGCGACTCGGTGGTCCCGGCGCGGAGCCGGTCGTCGTCGACGGCCCGACTGGCGAAGCGGACTACCTTGGCGTTTTCGAAGGGGGGGTTTGGAGCTTCGACACCAACCGCGATGGACTGCTCGATGGCCGCGATCAGCAGTTGATCTTCGGATTGGCGGGGGACGCTCCGGTCGCGAGCGACTGGATGGTCAACGCGCCGACGACGTCGGAGGTTCTCTTCGCGCCGCTGTCGCAACAGAGTCTCGCGACGATGGTGGCCGACCCGGAGCAAGAGGAGGAGGAAATTCGCGAGGAGATGTTCCTCTCCGACTCCGAGGAGCGAATGGACGACGACGATCTCGACGACGAGGCGGTGATTCGACTGATCGCGCTCAATCGCTTCGCGAACTTGGGGGGCGGAAGCGGGTTTCAAGGCGGAGCCGCCAACCCGATCTTCTACCGACCGGCTGTCCGCGACTCACTCGACGAGACGGGACTTGGCGACCGGCTTTCTTCCTTCGAAGTCCCGGAGGCGTCCGGTCGTCGGAGTGATCCGCGGGCCAACGCGGGCGGGCAGTCGCTGTTCGAACCGGGCGATGATGAGCTGGAAGCCGATGCGGAGCCGATGACGGAGGAGGAACTTCTCCGCGTGCTGCGGCAGCGTTGGCAAGAGCTGATCGACTGGATCCACACGATGCGCGAACCCGACGGCGACCAGGCCGAGTCGAACTCGCGGGAGAGCCAGTAGGACATCGTCCGCGCTTCGAGTGGCGGGCGTGCCTGGCCGCGGCCCGCCAGGGAGAGTTGGAGCGCCAAACCGACTACGCCGCTTCGGCGGCTGGGGCGGGAGGTTCGTTCGCGAAGTATTCGGTGAACTCGTCGATCACTTCGTGGGCCGGGCCGTCACGATGGACGCGTCCGTCGGAAAGCCAGATCACCCGATCGCAGAACTGCTTGATCGTGTTCATGTCGTGGCTGATCATCACGACGATGCCGGCCTGGCCGATCATGTCCCGCATGCGTTGGTGAGCTTTTCGTTGAAAGCCCGCGTCGCCGGCGGAGAAGACTTCGTCGATGAGCAAGACGTCGGGTTCGATCGCGGTCGAGATCGCGAACGCCAATCGCGTCACCATCCCCGCCGAGTAGTTTCTCACCGGCACGTCGAGGAACTCGCCCAGCTCCGAAAAGCTCGCGATGTCGTTGAACTTCGGTTTGAGCGTCTTGGGCGTTTCGCCCTGCAAGTAACTACGGTACGCGATGTTCTCGCGACCGGTCGCGTCGGGCTCGAAGCCGAGGCTGATGTCGAAGAGCGAGCCGATGCTCCCCTCGACAGTCCGCGTGCCGGTCGTCGGGGTGTAGACACCGGCCATCAGTTTGAGCAGGGAGCTCTTGCCGGCGCCGTTGCGGCCGATCATGCCGACGCGCTCGCCTTTCTCGATGTTCAGGGTGACGCCCTTGAGAGCCTCCACCCGGGTCGGACCCGGATTGGCCCCACGCTTGAAGGAGCGAACGAGTACTTCCTTGAACGAGACGCGATGAGCGAATCGTATCGTGTAGGTGATGCCGACCTCGTCGAGCACGATCCTGGGCATTCCCGTTCCGTCCTTTTCAAACCCGTGGCCGAAGCCCTATCGGTGATCCCACGCCCGTCTACTCAAAGGTAGAAGACGACCTTCTTCTCCATGCGCGCAAGTGCCGCCATCGCCAGCGCCGTCATGGTCGCCACGATGAGCACGGCCGATCCGTATGTCGCCATCGAGGGGACGGTGCCGTCCATGATCGGCTCGCGAATCAGCGAGAGAAAGATCGCGACGGGGTTGTACGAGAAGACCCACTGCAGGGCGCGGCCCCTGGCGAGGTCCGGCGGATAGATGATCGGCGACGCGTAGAAGACCAACTGTAGGCCCACTTCCGCCAAGTGCTGGGTATCCATGAACTGGAGCGACATGAGCCCCGCCAGCGTCGCGATTGCCCATCCCAATAAGAGGAGCAGAAAAACGCTCGGCAAGAGCGAGAAGAGGGCCCACGGATTGGGCAACCCTCGCAAGAGGAAGGCCGCCACGATCGCGATGCCCAGCGCGAGTAGGAAATGGACCGCCGCTGCGAGGACCGTCCTTAGTGGATAGATCGCCATCGGCGTCGGTAACTGCCTGATGTAGTGCTCTCCTTGGAAGAAGGAGAGGGAACCCTGCAGCGTCACCGCCGCGATGAAGTTCCAACAAGACAGACCGCAGATCAGGAATGGGCCGAAATCACGGATATCCTGATGAAAGACGGTATGGAAGACCGCACAGATCACGACCGAGAAAGCGATCGGCTGCAATAGGGACCAGCCTAGCCCCAAGACGGAGCGGCGGTACCGATTGCGCAGATCGATCTGCACGAGCGAGAACCAAAAGTACCGGAGCTTCCAAATATCGCTGATGTATTGCTGCATCTGCGACTCACGTTCCCTAAGCGATGGGTGGCTCATCCAACGTGGGCGCACCAACGTCCTTACAGATCGGCAGATCGGCCCGCAAACGACCACCCAAAGATGACACAAGACCATCTCCCGGCGGGAGGATGGGACTTTGGATGTCCTGCTTGGATCAATGGGAGCGACCTGACACGACGAGCTGGGCCGTTCTCATTGCCACGCCATGTGCCAAGCGAAGGAAAACGTGTCAACTCGAACGCGAGGGACTGGGACGAAAAGTACGAGGGAGCTCGCGAGCGAACGTTCCATCTTGGCGAACTTGCCGCGACCAGCCCAGTTTGCCACGCCATGACGAGTTCCCGAATTCGTCGACCCTTTGCCCTTAATGGGCTGGTCGGGAGTTCCTTGAAAAGCCGATCGAGTAGGGAGGAGATTCGCCTTGATTCGTCCTCGCCTCGGATCTATGGTCCGGCCCTTACACGAGGAGGCGAGCACGACGCTTCGGTTTTCGAGTCGGGCTTCCCAAGTCAACAAAGGCCTATCGAGGTTGGCATGATGGATTTGACGTCCAAAACAATCGTCGTGACCGGTGGTGCGGGTTTCCTTGGGCGTCACGTGGTGCAACGACTACGTAAAGACGGCTGTCGCAAGGTGATTGTCCCTCGCAGTCGCGAATACGATCTCTGTCACGACGCCGACGTTTGTCGCTTGCTCAAAAACGCCGAGCCCGACGTCATCTTCCACTTGGCCGCGAAGGTCGGTGGGATCGGGGCCAATCGCGACAACCCCGGCAGCTACCTCTACGAAAACCTCATCATGGGCACCCAGCTCATCGAACGCAGCCGCCAGTTCGGCGTCAGCAAGTTCATCATGGTCGGCACCATCTGTGCCTACCCGAAGTTCACGCCGGTCCCCTTCAAGGAGGATGACCTCTGGTGTGGCTATCCCGAAGAGACCAACGCTCCCTACGGCTTGGCCAAGAAGCTGCTCATGGTCCAGCTCCAAGCCTACGAGCAACAATACAAGTTCCAGGGTGTCAACGCTCTGTTGGTGAACCTCTACGGCCCGGGCGACAACTTCGACCTGCACTCCTCGCACGTCATCCCGGCGCTGATTCGCAAGTTCATCGAGGCCAAGAACAAGAGAGAGTCCGTTGTTCCGGTTTGGGGGACGGGCAAGCCGACGCGCGAGTTCCTCTTCGCCGAGGACGCCGCTCGGGGTCTCAAGATGGCGGCCGAGAAGCTCGACGATGCCGAGCCGGTCAACATCGGCACCGGGCACGAGATCGCGATCAAGGATTTGGCGGAGATGATCGCCGCGAAGGTCGGCTTCGATGGGGAGATCGCGTTCGAATCGGACAAGCCTGACGGCCAGCCGCGTCGTTGTCTCGACGTCACGCGGGCGAAGGAGCGTCTTGGCTTCGAAGCGGAGATCTCGCTTTCGGAAGGTCTCGACCGCACCATCAACTGGTACATCGACGAGCAGAAATCCAAGTCCGCCGCGTAGTTCGGCGCTCGTCTTCGACTCTTACTGCTCCCCCTTGTCGAGCCAGGGGCGCCAAGCTGCCCTGGCGGGCTTGGCTTGGAGTTCTTACTGCTCCCCCTTGTCGAGTCAGGGGCGCCAAGCTGCCCTGGCGGGCTTGGCTTGGAGTTCCTATTGCTCCCCCTTATATAGAGGGGGTCTCTTCTCTTCCTCTCTTCTTCCAAACACAGCTCAACGCAACACAACGTTGTCCCCCTTGGACAAGGGGGGACGTTCAATGGACACCCCCAAGGGCAAGCGGGACGCTAGAGGCTCACCCTGGGCGATCAGACGACCAACCCGCACCCCGGCGCTTGCGTCGCTCCGTTCCATCCCGGTGACGCCCTCTAGTCACCCGAGTACGCGATCCCTCCCTCATCGGCCATCCGTTTTCCTTCGGGAGACCCCGAGGGGGACTCTGCCGGACAGGCTCGATCGGAGCAGTGCGGGACCGATTCAGCCCCATGTTGCTCACTGTGAATCGCCGCGGAGTCCTCGCGCGAGAACCAGCGGCTCAGCAAATCTTGTAGGAAGAACATCGCTTCCCTCCTCACTTCTTTTTCGTTCGGTGCTCCTAAATTCTATCGATGAGCCGCTCGTCTCCCGGCCGCGTCCATGGGTCATGGTGACCGAATGTGCCGCATGCGTGTGGTAGTGAAGTGAGGGCTCGTGGCGTCCATTTCCTGCGAGGCGCGACAACGTTCCCAACGGAACCGCTCCGCGCTCGTTCCGGCCCGAGCCAATGGAGGACACTTGGTGTCTTCGGAGGAGTGGGAGGCAAATGGATAGCGGTCGCTCGCTCCCAAGAAACGCCGAATCCCCCTTCCGAAATCGGAAGAGGGATCCGCGAGGGTCAACTTGTCTGATACGAGGCCGCTATTCAAGCCGCCTTGATGTGCTTGTGGCGCTTCGACTGGCCGGCGAGCTTCTCGACGTCGCTCTTGACCATGTCGCTGACGAGCTGCTTGAAGGAACACTCCGGCTCCCAACCGAACGCTTCCTTCGCCTTGGTCGGATCGCCAAGAAGCAGATCGACCTCCGCCGGCCGGAAGAACTTCGGATCGATGACGACGTGCTTCTGCCAGTCGAGACCGACCGCGCCGAAGGCCAGCTCGACGAACTCGCGAACGGTGTGCGTCTCGCCGGTGCCGACGACGTAGTCATCGGGCGTGTCGGCTTGCAGCATCATCCACATCGCGCGGACGTAGTCGCCGGCGAAGCCCCAGTCACGCTTCGAATCGAGGTTGCCGAGGCGAAGCTCCGTATCGAGGCCGTGGTAGATCCGGGCGACGCCGTTGGTGATCTTACGGGTCACGAACTCGAGCCCACGACGGGGCGACTCGTGATTGAAGAGGATGCCCGAGCAAGCGAACATGTCGTAGCTCTCGCGGTAGTTGACGGTGATGTAGTGACCGTAAACCTTCGCGACGGCGTAGGGGCTGCGCGGGTAGAAGGGAGTCGTTTCCTTCTGCGGCGTCTCGAGCACCTTGCCGAACATTTCGCTCGAGCTGGCTTGGTAGAACTTCGCCGACGGGCAGTGATGACGGATCGCCTCGAGCAAGCGGGCGACGCCCAGGCCGGTGAATTCGCCGGTCATGAGCGGCTGCGTCCAGCTCGTCGGGACGAACGACTGGGCGGCGAGGTTGTAGACCTCATCGGGTTGGATGCTCTTGACGAGCGTCGACAGGCACGACTGGTCGAGCAGATCGGCTTGGACGAGGTTGATCTTGTTTTGGATATGTTCGACCCGTTCGAGGTTCGGGGTGCTCGCACGGCGATGGGTCCCGTAGACCTCATAGCCCTTTTCGAGCAGCAACTCGGCGAGGTAGCTGCCATCTTGGCCCGTGACCCCAGTGATCAGCGCCGTCTTGGACATAGGTAAGGTTCTCCCAAGATCCCAGATTCTCTGGTCTATTTCGTTTCCGGCGTGGCATCGACGGGTGAGCGTGTCCCGACCCGGAGCGACTCCGCGACGCCCGAGCCTGACTCGAGTGCGTCTCCGGGGGCTCTATGATCGACTGGCAGGATCTGTCAAGCTTGCTTCTGCTGGAACGGCGGGTAATTTCCGCACGGAAGTGGCTCCAGTGACGCCCGAAGGGCCGCGACGCGGGCCGCATCGATCCCGTTGGTCCGGTCGTCGTCGGCACACGCGGCGCCCCGGACCGCAATGATCGCGGGGCGGATATCGGCCGGAGCGTTCGCCAGCGACCGGACCGAATCGGCCCGCAACGACCCGGCGACGGCGAAGGCGATGCCCGCGCGGCGGGCCGTCGTGACTAAGCCGCCAACCGCGTCGAGCGACAACCAGTTCTCAAGAGAGGTCCCATCTTTCCCAAAGGTGTCGAGGAGCAGCAGGCGCGACGAGGAGGCCATCGCCCAGTCGAGAACATCCGCGGGAGCAGGGGCCTCGGCTCGCTCGTGGTCGGCGTAAGCGACGGGGACCAGACGAGGCCCAAACTCCCATCGTTTCGCCAACTTGCCAAGTTGCTCGCGCCAGTTAGTGGCGTGTGCGCGAGCGAGGCCGACCTTGGCGAAGTCGAGGTCCGCGCGAAGGTCGGTGGGCCATGGAGTGCCCAGTTCCCCCAATTCGCCGAGCGCCGCGGAGACCACTCGAGAGTCCTGTTGGCGGACCACCTCCAGGATCTCCCGGATGACATGCGGGTCGGCGGCCCCGAGCGAACCTCGGTCGGGTTCCTTGACGTCGATGATCTCGGCCCCGCCGTCGAGGGCGGCGGTCGCCTCCGCCGGGGATCGGACGCTTACTAAAAGTCGGGGTCTCGCCACCTCCATGTCAGACGCTTGTCTCCGTGATGTGGGCCCCGGTGTTGTCGGCTTCGGTGATGAGGACTTCGTCTGGCGAAAGAGCGTCCTCGCTCAGCAGTCGCTCGCGAAGCCATTCGGCTCGGTCTCGGTCGGGGAGAACCGCGAAGAGGGTCGGCCCCCAGGAACTTTGGCCGACCGCGGTGACGTCCCAGTGCCGAAGCAGGGCGACAAGGGCTTCGAGCCGCGGATGCGCGAAGCGCCCTCCCTGCGCGGCGGCGAAGCGATCACCCACGATGCCGTTGTAAAGGCTCAACGACTGGGCAAAGCCATTGAAGTCCTTGTCGACCACCGCCGGCATGACGCCCAACAAGAGCAGCCGACAGAGGCGATCGGCATGCTCTTGGGCGATGGGAAGCGACTCGCGAAAGAAGCTTTCCTCGGGAGTTCCGTGGAGCCCCGCCGGCAGTTCCGGTCGCAGCAGCACGATCGGCCAGTCCTCGGGGAAGGGGTGTCGGCTCAATAGGGGCGCGAGGGAAAAGTGGGGCGACTTGCCGCCATCGACGAGAAAGCCGCCTTGGAAAAACCCGTAGACGCCAATGGCCGAGCGCCGTCCGCGTTCGGTCCAGCCCGCACAGTGATGGGGATTGAGCGATTTTCCCGCGAGCCGCTTCAGGGCGCTCGCCAGCGCGATGCAAAGCTGGGTCCCGGTCCCGAGTCCAGCATGTTCGGGGGCGGCGGAGCGAACCTCGACCCGGATGCCCTTCAGGTCGAGCCTTCCGCCCGGTCCGCAAAGCTCGTCCAAAAGCCGCTCGAGGCGTTGGCGAACGCTCGCCGAGTGCGGGCACTCAACGTGGTTGGCTCCTCCTCGACGGGATTCGACGTGATGGACCGCGATGGTCGAGCCGGGTTCGCGGATCATCAGCCCCGCGCCGCCAAAGGCGCGAACCGGAAGATCGTCTTCTCCTCCCGAGGGCTCGGTGGGACCCGGCATCAGGCCGAAGTGCAGACGGCTCGAGGTCTCGATGGTGATGGTGGAGGAACTCACGGGGTCACCTGCTCGGTTCTCGAATCGTTGATCGCGTGAACGTGATGCGCGAGCAGGTCGAAGGCTTCGTGCTCGCGTGGCCCGCCCGTCTTCTCGACGAGGATGCGCAGGTGCTCGAACTGGGTCGCGATCTCGTCCCAGGGAAGAATATGGACCCGCGACGCGAGGATCGCCGCTTCGATCACCGCGTGCCGGGCGCGATGGAACCCGAAGAAATCCCGGACGCGTTGCCGGTGGACGACTCGGGCTTCAAGACGGCTGCGCTCGCCGCTCTGGTCCCAGCGGTCGACGGTGAACTCGTAGTAGCGGCAACAGTTGGCCAGATGGGGAATCTTCACCGAGGTCGAGGCTGCCAGCGGCACGTCGGGGTTGCCGATGATCGCTTGCGCGAAGAGAAGGGCGTCGTCGCTGACGTGGAGGACCCCTTCACGGGTCGCCTCGAGATTGCGATAGGTGCGCGAGCCCTTGAAGGGGCGCAGCACGAACCTCTCCCAATCGCCGGCCGAGGACTCCTCGACGCTGGGGCCCATGGGGGCGATGTTGACCTCCCCCTCGGCGGACATCGTCGTCACGATCCCTTCGAGGATCACTCGGTTCCCTCCGTCGGTGGGCGCTCGCGCTGTCGTTTCTTCTCGAGGTAGCTCGCTTCCTCTTCGGTCAGCAAGCCCCAGCGAAGCGAGCGATCTTGAGTGTAGTTCTTCCCCAACTGCAGCGCGGTCGCCGCCTTCATCATCTCCCAGCCGAGATAGAAGGCGTGGGACGCATCGTCGATGCCCAGCCGCTCGAAGAGTTCAAAGGGATCGTCCGACTCAACGAGCAGGTCGCTGTTCACCACCGCTATCTTATCGTCGGTCGTGAAAATGCGAACATTGCGATCCTTGATCCGCTGTTGAAGCTGCTCGAGGTCGTCGATCGTTTGACGCAGGATGCGCGGATCGCGGAGCTGGACGAGCCGGCTGTCGCGATGCTTGGGCAGCCGCCGGTGATCGATCGCGTATTTCATCAGCCGCCGAGCGACGTCGACTTCCGCGACGGCGCCACGGGCCCAGTTGATCACTTCGGTCGTCAGCACGCTACGAATGCCGAGTTCCTGACAGAACCCGATCAGGACCGCGTTGACCCCCGCGCTGTCGACTTCGGTCAGCTCGGTCACGTTCCCGATGCCCATCATGATCTCGGCATCGGGAAACGCGGCCCGCGTCTGCAAGTAGCGCTCGAGCGAGGGGGCGAAACCAAACCCGATCGGCTCGACGATCGGATCGATGCGGTACGCGACGCCCAATTTCTCCAGACGCTCGACCGAACGGCGAAGCTGATCGAGCCAGTCGAGCTCGTTGTGATTGTCGGGGAGCAGGACGACTTCGGTGCCCCAGTCGGCGGCTCGTTCGAGGTTACTGGCGTTGACCGAGAGGACGAGCGATGCCCCGGAGGCCACGGCGGAAGCGACTTCTTCCGCGTTGAACGTGTCGATCGAGACGCGCAGGCCCCGAGCGACCAGTTCTTCCACCGCCGTGCCAACCTCTGACCAGACCGAACCGGGCGTGCAGCCCAAGTCGATGAAGTCGGCTCCCGCACCTCTAGCTCGTTCGGCGGCGGCGATCAATTCGTCCCGCGCGAGCCGATCGGCATGGTTGATCTCCGCGAGGATCTCGATGTCGTAGTCGCCGTAGGGTTCCTCTTCCGGCGGCAACTGAAAGTACTCGGGCAAGTTGCGAAAGTCCTCCGGGCCTCGGTCGAACGTGGTCTCGGGCCAGCGTTGCTGGAGCGTTTCGATCGAACCCTTGCACAGTCCGGGCAGGAGGACGAGCGAGGTCTCCGCGGGAACTTGGAGCTGCCGCGTCAACCAATCGGTGGTCATCAGCGCCGCGACGGAGATCTTGGTCGTCAGTACCTTCGGCGTGAATCGCAGCTTTTCCGAAAGCCTTCCGACCAGTCGTCGGAGCGCCGGTTCGGCGAGTCGTCCGGTCACGAAGCCGATCGTTTGTCCGCTCCAGCGGCTTTCCGATATCGAGGAATCGTGTCGATTCATGCGGACACGTTGATGACGGTCATGGGGAATGCTCTCGTGAATTCTTGCCTTCGGACAAGTATCCGAACAGGACGCAACTCAAGCGCCAAGCTCGGCGTCGACGACGCGATGCAAGTCACGCAACAGCGCGGCGCCCACCTCCCAGGATAAGCCATCGACCCGCGCTTCGGCCACGAGGGAAAAAGGATCGACGGCGCCCGCGGCGACAAACCGATCGAGCCAGCCCCGCGCTTGCTCGACGCTTGGCAAGAGCGAGCGGCCTACGACGAGCGACAGTCCCGCGACGAGCCCCCAAGCTCCCCAGTCGCCCGTTCCCGCTACCAGCAAATGGTGCGCGGGGACGATCGTGGCGATTTGCGGGCCACGCGGGATCGAGTCGATGACGCGTTCGCGAACCTTTCCCATCCCCATCTCATTGCCCCCGTCGCCGATGCCGATGGTGATCGAATCGCCGGGGTCGAGGAAGAGCTCGTCGACCGGCCCGGTCATCGCGGTGATGTCGGTGCCGCGCATCGACCGGTAAGTTCCATCCTGGTGGCGGCCGACGCGTTCGATCGCGACGCCGTGCGAAGGGGCCCGCACGAGCGGAAACGCGTCCGGGTAGAGGACCATGTCGTCGAATCCCGCCGCGCGCATGACCGGCTCGCAGAAACGATCCGACACGATGATGGTGGGCACGTCCAGCGCCGACAGCGCGTGACGCAGCGCGGCGGTTCCGCCCAAGCCGTCGGTTTCGCAGGCGCCGGCCCGTTCGATGAAAAAGCCCGTGATCAAGAGGACGTGCTCAGCATCGACGAGACTGTGGGCGGCCGCGGCGACCGAGCCGGGAAGGAGCAGGGGGGCGATCCCGCGGTGGCCGGGGTCGCGGGCGATGATCGCCTCGATCTGACCGAATGGATCGGGCGCGGGGGAAAATGAACTCAACCTTGGTTCCTCGTCGAAGCTGGTCGTGGCGTGGATGGTCGCGCCGAACTCCTACGCGAAGAGGGGGACGCGTTCGAAGGCCTCGACATCGATCAATCCTTGATCGGTGATTTTAAGCGAAGGGATGACGCTGAGGGAGAGAAACGACAACGCCATCAGCGGCGCTTCCAACGTGCAGCCAAGATCGTGGGCGATCGCGTGCAGCCGATGGAGGCCGGCGACCACCGTTTCAATTGGTTCGTTGGCCATCAAGCCGGCGATCGGCAGGGGAAGCATTCCCAGCACGTCCTCATCGGCGACCGCGACCGCGGCCCCCTGCGCTCGGACGATCGCCTCGACGGCGACTCTCATATCGCGGTCGTCGACACCCAGGACCGTGATGTTGTGTGAATCGTGCCCGACGCTGATCGCCAGCGCTCCGCGACGCAAGCCCGTGCCGCGCACGAAGCCGAGCCCGATGTTTCCCGTCGCGTGGTGACGTTCGACGCAGGCGATCTTGACCAAATCGCGTTCGGGGTCGGCGACGACGAGGCCCTCCGCGATCATCGGTTCCATCTGGAGAGCCTCGGTGATCAACTGGTGCTCAACCAGGCCGATGACGCGAATTCGTCCCTCGCGAGCGGGGATCTGGAACGCGCGATCTTCCAGCGGCCGGACGTGGAAGGTCTCGCGAACGAGGTCCTCCATGGCGTCCGGCGTCTCGACCGCGCACTGCCCATCCTCGGCGACGATCGACCCCGAATGAACCACGCGCGCGGCATGAAACGACTCGAGGTCGTCGACCACCACCATGTCGGCGTGCCAACCTGGCGCCAAGGCCCCGACCCGGCGCCGCGTGAGAGGGTCTCTTAGCCCGAAGTGGGTCGCGGTCGTGATCGTCGCCAGTTGGACGGCGCGCACCGGATCGAGACCCGCCGCGACCGCGCGACCGAGCAACAGGTCGAGATGGCCCTCCTGGAGGATCGTCTTGGGAAATAGATCGTCGCAGACGAAGGAACAACGCGGATAGGTGTTGTCCGTCACGAGAGGGAGAAGTGTCTCGAGATTGCAGGCGATCGTCCCGTCGCGAATGAAGAGCTGCATCCCGAGCCGGAGCTTCTCACGACCCTCCTCGAGTTCGTAGGCTTCGTGGTCCGAGGAGATGCCCGCGCGGAGGTAAGCCTGTAGTTTCGCGCCTCGAAGGCCCGGGGCGTGGCCGTCGATGTACCCACCGGCGACGAGCCCGAGCTCGATCTTGGTCATCATCTCCGTCGAGCGGTGAATAACGTCGGGGAAGTTCATGACCTCCGCCAAGCCGAGGACGCGTTCGCGCGCCAACAACTCGGCGATCTCGAAGACTTCCAGACGAGCTCCGCTGGTCTCCATCGAGCTGGCCGGCACGCAGGAGGGAACCATGAACCGCGCAGTGATGGGCAAGCCCGCGCTGGCACGCAGCATGAAGTCGACGCCCGCGGCTCCGAGGACATTGGCGATCTCGTGCGGATCGGAGACGACCGAGGTCGTGCCGTGCCGGACAACCGCTCGGGCGAATTCGGGAGGACTCAAGAGGGAGCTGTCGATGTGGACATGTCCATCGATCAGGCCGGGGAGGAGGAACTTGCCCCGGCAGTCGACCACCTTGGCGTCGCCGACCAAGTCTTTCGCGACCGCGACAATGACCCCTTCCTCGATCGCGACATCGGCGGGGTAGACTTCGGAGGTTAGGACGTTGACGACGCGAGCGTTGGCGAAGAGCGTTTGCATGACGTCCTAACGTGTTTCCTTGTCGGTCCTGCTACCCCGACGTTGACTTGCCCAAAGGAACGACCTCCCGTCAGGGATGGGATTTCATCGACAAGACCCGGTCACCCGGAAGCGTTTTGGGCTCCGTGTCCGACTCGTCACTCGGTTCGTCCGGATCGGTCTCTCCTTGGCCGCCGACGTGGCGGAAGATCCCGCCATTGCTCTCGGCGAGATCGCGCAAGACCTCCTCTCCCGCGAAGGTGAGGAAGCCGACGCAGTGAATCGGGATCTTCTTCTCGCGATTGCGGTCGTTGATCGCGCCGACGGTGCCGCCGTCGAACTCGCCATCGGTCAGCATGAAGATCGCGTCCGGTTCGAGCTCGAGCGCGAGGACCAACGCGTCGTGGGGGTCGGTGCCGCCTCCCGGGATCGTCGTGGCCACCCATTGCCGCAGTTGCCGCTTGAAGCGCAACTTGGCGTAGACCGGCTTCTTCGCGGTCTTGGGAAAGAACATCGGGAAGGTCTGGGTGTTGTAGAAGATGACGTAGAACTGCTGCGTCCGGTGAAGTTCGTCGATCGAGGCGAAGAGTTCGCGGGCGGCGAACCCGAAGCGTCCCCCGAGCCGCATGCTGCCGGAGAGATCGACGACGTAGACGAAGGTTTTGCCTTGGGCCTCAATGCCGAAGAAGGTCGCCTTCTTCTTGTTCATCGGGTCGCCTCGCCCGGCGCCGAGTCCTTGGCCACCCTGGCCGATGCCTATTCCCATCCGTCCCGGAGCTTCCCCTTGGCGGCGCGATTCGGAGGTGCCTTCGAAGACCGAGGCGAGCGGATCGAACGCGACGCCGTTCCAGGTCAGCGGACGAGCGGGATCACGGCTTGGAATCTCGGTGACGTGTTGGCCAAAGCCCTCCGGTCCGCCGATCGATGCCTCCTCCACTTCGGGTAGTGGCGGCAGGTCGAGTGTTTCCCACTCGGCCGCCGGTTCGAGCCGCGCGACGTCGGCCGCGATCAACGGTCGGGATCGCTTGGCGGGCGAGGGGAACAGGGCCAACCCCGCCGACAGGATGACCACCCCGTTGACCGCGAGGGAGACGGCGAGCGCCTGCCAACGAAGTAGCATCGCTTGCCAGAAGGCGCGGAGCACGACGAGGGTGAGGTATACGGAGCGCCGCAGTCGGCGTTTCCAGAAAGTGAATCGTGATCTGAAGGTCGACTTGGCCATGAGTGGCCCCCGCATGGAGATGATCTCCATCGTAGCCGGAAACGATTACGAACTCAAAGGGGACACCCCGAGGATATTCCAACCCGAGCAACGGGTGCCATGCCCACACCTGTGCGGGCATGCGGAGAAGACTGAGGCCAGCACGGCATGCGGCGAGGATCTGGATGAGTCACGACACTTTGCACTGGCTGACGCGCAGCCGATGGCACCTTACGAAGTCGATCGCAATGGCGTGACGGTGACGCTCTAATCGCTGTGCCCGGCGCGGCCGTAGAGCTCCAAGTGGCTGCCGAACCATCGCGAGCGAGCCAAGGAATCGTGCTGCGCGAGGATCAGTTCACTGATGAGCTTGTCGGCGCTCCGCAGACGACCGGCGAGGATCTTCGCGGCGTTCAGGCCGACCTTGTAGGCGGCGTAGTTGCCCTGCTTGAGCAACTCCTCGAACTTCGCGGCCGGCAGAAGAAGGGCATCGAGGTCGGACGCGGCTTGCACGCTCGCGGTGTGGGTCTCGCCATCGAAGAAGGAGATCTCGCCGAAGACGGCGCCAATCTCGAGCGTGGCGATCTGGGTGCGGTCGACGATCTGCGCTTCCCCGTCGTCGATGATCGGGTTGGTGAAGCCGTAGACCGAGAGGATGACGTGGGCGGTTCCCTCGACAATCACGTGTAGTCCGCGGCTCTCCTGCTCGGCGGTGATGACATCGTCGCCGGCATTGTAGTGCTCGCGTTCCATCACTTGGAGCAATTGGTTTCGCTCTTCTTCGCTCGTGTCGCGGAAGATCGGAATGTTCGCCAGGAAGTCAGGCGTCAACGACGGCATCATCCACTCCTAAGGTCGTGCGACGACCGCTCGTTCTCCTTCCAACACTCGCGGGTTGTCGAGTGTCGGGCCGATGCCCCGGGTCGGCCTTGCGCAGTCGCACTGCTCGGTCATGTTACTTCCGTCGCCCCGGTCATTCCAGTTCGGGCGGCGAGCTCGGGGAAGTTTTCGGGCGGGCGATCGCCGCGCCCCGGTCCTTGGACGCGAACCGTGGGCAAAAAGTTCGCGACCGGCCAGGCTGTGGTACGACTCAACAGCCTGTGACGGGGCGACGGCGATCGGGTTCCCCCCGGAGTTCTCCTTTGGCCGGATGCTAGGCTTCGTTTCAAAAGTAGGTCGTCGGCCCGAGGCTCAGCCAATCGATGCAGCCCGACAAAGTCCCGTGCCAATGCAGCGAGTCGAAGCCAGAGCCGAGTTTTGAGACGGAGCCTAGTGCATCATCCATTCTTAATTTTTGGGTAGAGTCGGGCCAGTTTGGTGCGTGCTTCGTCGATTTGTAGTTGCCAGTCGACGCCGCGCTGCTTCTGGTTGGTCTGATCGGACCAAGCCCCGATTTCGTCTCGTAATTCGTCGAGTTCGCCGACGCGTCGACCGGTCAGACACTGTCGTGTCATCGCGCTCAGTTCGCATTCGGCGACGTTTAGCCAGCTCCCATGCTTCGGAGTGTAGACGAACGTGATTCGCTTGACATAGGCACGTGCCACGGCAGGCTCAAACAACTCGTAGAACGCTCCCTTGGTGTGGGTGTTTAGGTTGTCGAGAACCAGCGTCACTTGCTGGCAATCGGCGTAGCGAGTGTCGAGCAGTTGCGCGACCTCTTGCGCCCAATCAACCTTGGTGCGTTGCGACCTGGCCGTCGCTTGGCGAAAACCTGAAAGCGGCTCGCTGAACATGAAGATGCTCGCCGTTCCGTTTCGTTCATACTCGTAATCGACTCGCTTGGGATGGTCCTTGGCAGCTTCAATCGGCTGCCTTGTTTCTTTGATCAGCTGGACCGGTTGCTCGTCCATGCAAATGACCGGATGGTCTGCATCGTAGGGTCTTTCATAGGTTTCGAGGACTTCCTCCATGCAAGCGACGAACTCAGCGTCGTTCTCGGGGGGGATCACCCAATAGTCGATCATACGCTTGGTCATGCGATTTTTTTTAGCGTCTTGCGAACGGTCTCGGGACAAATGGATTCCACTACCTCTAGTTTAACCAATTGATCGGCAAGCAGTTGCAGCGTCCACTTGCCGTATCCCTTGGGCGGCTCTCCCAGACGCATGGCGATTAGTCTTGCTTCGGCCTGCCCGTCGAGCTTCGGCGGAGTCGGTGGCTTCTCGCGTCTCATTCCATCCAATGCCAACGCAAAACTCTCGGTGACTAGGCGTTTGCGTAGATTCTCAACGGTCTGGACACGACAACCAAAAGCCTCGGCAATTCTCTCATCCGTCCACGCCGGACCGTTGGCGTCTGTCTTCAAGAGCATTTGTGCCCGTCGAACCTTCTGGGAGGAGCCTTTGAGCTTCTTGATGACCGCGTGACAAGTTGCGCGTTCCTCTTCCGTGAGGCGAACGATGTACTTCTTGTTCATTGGGAAACCTCCGTGCTTTCCAGGAAGCAGCAAGTTTCCTCGAACAGAAGCAATCAACCAACCCGAAATCCTAGGATAGATGAACCACTAGTACGTTGACTGGCAAGTTCGTTCCATGAGGTCTCACCCATCGTTCGTGCGGGAGACTGCCCAGTCATGGGCGAATCCCGCATGCCCACGGCCAGCGTGGGCATGGCACGCAAGAGTCACCTGGCACGTGAACGGACCAAGCAGCCCGGTGATCTATTCGCTGCCGACTACGAACGGCCCTTTTGACCAATCTCGGCGTCGAAAAACCTCGTCGAATCGACGGATTCGCCTGCGTTTGTTCTCCTTGATCGTGGCCAATATTGCTCGTTCTCGCCTTGGGCCGCTTAGATCAACGGACTGCTAGACGAAGAGGTTGACCGACGACTTCTGGGCTTCGCCCAAGTAGGCGGCGACGCCACCAAGCTCCACGCCGTCAATGAGTTCCTCCTTCTTCAGCCCCATCACGTCCATGCTCATGGTGCACGCCACCATCCGGACTCCCTGCTGGCGGGCGGTGGCGATCATCGTCGGAAGATCCGCGACGTTCTTATTCTTCATCACGTACTTCATCATCGCGGTCCCCATCCCGCCCATGTTCATTTGGGAAAGCTTCAGGCGTTCGGCGCCGCGCGGCATCATCCAACCGAACATCCGATCGAGCAGCCCCTTGGAGACGGGGGGAGCCTCCTTGCGTCGCAGGGCGTTGAGCCCCCAGAACGTGAAGAACATCGTGACCGGTTTGCCCATCGCCGCGGCACCGTTGGCGATGACGAAACTGGCGAGGACCTTGTCGAGGTCACCCGAGAAGACGACCAGTGTCTGCCCATCCCTTGGGGACGTAGTCGCGACCTCTTGGGAAGCTCCGGCGGTCTGCTTCTGGATGAGCGCCTCGACGGCGCGATCGGTCTGTTGGACCTCAAGCACGCGATGGCCGTTGCTCGCGCACCAGGCGCGGGCGTCGTTGGCGAATCCCGGGTCACTGGCGAGGACGCGAATCGACTGACCCGCTCGCAGTTGCTCGACCGCGTGGGCCATCGCCAAGAGAGGCCCCGGACAGAGTTCGCCCCGAACGTCGAGCGTCGTCGGCTCCGCATGGGCCTGCTGACCGTTGTTCGTCGCGCCGCCACCAACTTGACATGAGGTTGTCACCATCGCCTTTCCTCCTGAAGCGGCATCGTCGTCGCCCGCAACTTGAGTTTGTATCTTCGAAGGTTGCTCCTCGCCGTCCAAAGAGGGCGCGCCGCCGGGGTTGGGCTCGATCGGGTCCTCGTTGGGAGGCTCGACCATGGCTTGCCACAACCGCCAGGAGGTGAACCCGCCGGAGAGATTGCGGACATCGACGCCGTGCTGACGCAGCATCGTCTCGGCGAGGTAGCCGCGTTGGCCGACTTGGCAGTAGGTGACGACGGGACGGTCGCGCGGGATCTCGTCGCGGCGCTCACGCAATTGATCGAGCGGGATATTGACGGCGATCTCGATCGAGTCGGTCTGATACTCCGGCTCGGTGCGGACATCGAGCAGCGTCACCGCGTTATCCTTGATCAGCTCCTCGAGCTCCTTCGCGTTGACGTTCCTGGTTTGGCCGAGGAGAAGGTTGGCGGCCTGGAACCCGGCCATGTTGATCGGATCCTTGGCGCTGCCGAAGGGGGGAGCGTAGCAAAGCTCGGCTTGTTCGAGATCGAAGACGGTGCCGCCCAATTGAATGGCCATCGCCAGGACGTCGAGCCGCTTGTCGATGCCGTGACGACCGACCGCTTCGGCGCCGAGTAGTCGTCCCTCCTTCTTGGAGAACATGATCTTAAGCGTCATCCGCTGGGCGCCGGGATAGTAGCTCGCGTGGCTCATCGGATGCACCGTGACGGTTTCGTAGTCCTCGTGCAGTCGCTTGCCCTGCCGCTGGAGGGAGATTTCCGACTGGCCCGTCAAGCCGGCGGCGACGTCGAAGACGCGAACGATCGACGTCCCCTGGCTTCCGCGATAGGTGAGTTCCTCGGGTTCGAGGTCGGTCACGCCCACCGTGGCGGCGATGTGATCGGCCGCGAGACGGCCTTGACGATTTGCGGGACCGCCGAGCGGTATGTAGGCCTTGTTCCCGAAGACCGGCTCGGTGACCTCCACGGCATCGCCCACCGCGTAGATCGACGGGTCGCTGGTCCGCTGATGGGCGTCGACGCGAATCGCGCCGCGGTCGTTTAGCTCCAGGCCCGCGTTCTTGGCCAAGAGCGACTCCGGACGCACGCCGATCGCCAAGACGACCAAGTCGGTTTCGATCGTTCGGTCGTCGTCGAGCCGGACCCGGATGCGATCGCCCTCCAACGGTTCGAGATCGGCGACCGCGACGTTCAGGTGAAGGCGGACGCCGTGCCGGGTGAGTGTTTCGTGAATCGGGGCCGTGATTTCCTTGTCGAGGGCCGGCATGACATGGTCGGTCGCCTCGATCAGGGAGGTGGTGACCTTCCGCTGGCCGAGTTGTTCGGCGACTTCCAAGCCGATGAACCCGCCACCGACGATGACCGCCGAGGAGATACCGCTATCGACCAGTTCCTTGAGCCGGTCGGCATCGCCCAAGCTGCGCAGACTCTTCACTCGCGGGTGATGGGGACGCACCTTCTCGAGCAGGGCCGCGGGGCGGATCGGACTGGCGCCGGGCGAAAGGATGAGCTGATCGTAAGGTTGGTCGTACTCGTCGCCGGTGGCCAAGTCCCGGACGTGGACGAGCTTGCGCTCGCGGTCGATCGAGAGGACGTCGGTCCGCGTGCGGATCTCGAGATTGAGCCAACCCTCAAGTTGGGTCTTGCCGGCGACGAGCAGCTTGTCGCGTTTGACGATCTCTCCACCGAGGTAGTAGGGCAAGCCGCAATTGGCGAAGCTGGCGTGCTCCCCGCGTTCGAAGACGACAATCGAGGAATGTTCGCCGAGGCGCCGAAGTCTGGCGGCGGCACTGGCGCCTCCCGCGACCGCACCGACAATGACGATTCGGTGAGGTTCCTGGGCGGGCGAATCGTGATCCTTCATGAGACACTCCTTTCGTCTGGGCGTGGACGGGAGGGAGTGTTCGCCGACTGTTGAGCGGTTCGAAACCGACTCGATCAACGGTCCGCTACGAGCCGAACCGGCCCTCGACGCACTGCATCAAGCTGGCCAGATGCGGTTCGGTCACGTGGTAGTAGACACGTCGTCCATCGCGCTCGGCGCCGAGAAACCCACGGTCTTTCATGAGCCGAAGGTGCTCGGAGGCCATCGGGCTGGCAATGCCACACGCCTCGGCGAGTTCGCCGACGGTGTAACGTCCCCCCAGCAGCATTTGCAACATCCGCAACCGATGCGGATGGGCGACGGTACGCAGGCACTCGGCAGCCTCTTCGAGCTTGTCCAAGTCGATCAGCTTCGGTTTGGCCGCGGATTTCGCCATCTCCACTCCCTCCACAGATAAATATATCGTCATATTCCAATATGTCAATATACCAAAATATCGTGTTTTCTTCGGTTCGCGCCGTCGCCGACGTCCACCCCCCGATTTGTTATACTGCCGCCGGAAGTCTCTCTCGTTTCTTCGCACCAAGGATCAGTTGCATGGATCGGCTCTGGGCGCCCTGGCGGCTGCAGTACGTCAAGACCAACAGCGAACCCAATATCGACGACTTTATCGCCCACTACGATCAGCAAACCAACGATCGCGAGAACCTCGTCGTCTGTCGTAGCGATCTCTCGATCGTGATCCTCAATCGCTTCCCCTACAACAACGGCCACTTACTCGTCGCCCCCCGGCGGGCGCTCGCCGAGCTCGAGGAGATGACCGACGAGGAGATGATCGACGGCCAAAAGCTCATCCGCGACATGATCACCGCGATGAAAGCCTTCATGAACCCCGCCGGGTTCAACGTCGGGCTCAACCTTGGTCGCGCCGCCGGGGCGGGGCTTCCGGGGCACCTTCATTGGCACATCGTGCCACGCTGGAGCGGCGACATCAATTTCATGACCGTTTGCAGCGATTCCCGCGTCATCGTCCAGTCGCTCGACGAGCTTTGGGTCCAGCTTCGCACCCAGTTGGGTTTGCCGGTCGAATGACAGCTCCCAAGTCCGCCCTGACACCTCCTGGCAGCTTTGGAATGGGGCTCGCCGAGGAAACGTTGGCACCCTTCGCCGCCCGCTCCAGCCAGTCACGAGGTCGCCGCTTTCCTGAGAAGGAGCATCCCTACCGACCGGTCTACGTTCGCGATCGGGACCGCGTCATCCACTGCGCGGCCTTTCGTCGCCTGATGCACAAGACCCAGGTCTTCGTCTCAAGGGCCAACGATCATCAGCGCACCCGATTGACGCACACGCTCGAGGTGAGCCAGATCTCGCGAACGATCGCGCGTTGCCTGAGGCTTAACGAGGACCTGACCGAGGTCGTGGCGTTGGCGCATGACCTGGGACACCCTCCCTTCGGGCACGCGGGCGAACGCGCCATCGCCGAGTTGCTGGCCGAGCACGGCGGCTTCGAGCACAACCGCTTCGGACTCCGTCTCGTCGAGCAGCACGAGGTCCGCTACGCCGGCTTTCGGGGGCTCAATCTCACCTACGAGGTCCGGCAGTCGATGGCGCTGCATTCGAGTGAACGCGATCATCCCGAACTCGCGGAATACGAGCCCCTTGGCCGGATGCTCGTCGAGGCGCAAGTCGTCGATCTGGCCGACAGCATCGCCTACGGCACCCACGACATCGACGACGCGCTCCGCGCGGAGCTGATCGGGTTCGAGGACCTGCGTACGACCGCTCTCTGGTGCCAGGCGGAGGATCGGGCCCGGCTGGAGAGTCCGGTGCCGCTCGAAGGCAAGCAGCTTTCCCGAGCGGTCATCCGCGCCCTGATCGATTGGCAAGTCGACAGCCTGCTGACCGAAAGCAGCCGACGACTGGCGGCGATGGAGAGTCCCGAGGCGGTGAAGGGGGCGGAGGCCAACGTCATCGAGTTGCCGGCGGACGTCTTGCGGATGAAAGAGGAGATGGGGCGGTTCCTCTACGAGCGCGTCTACCGCCATCCCGACGTCGTTTCGGAAACGCGGCGCGGCCAGGAGATCGTCCGTCGTCTCTACGATTACATCCTGGAGCGACCGCACAGCATGCGCGAGTCGTTCACCAGCCAGTTTGGTCTCGCCCCGCTCGAACGGCTTGTCGGCGAGTTCATCGCCAGCATGACCGATCGCTTCGCCCGCGATTTCCACGAGCGACACCTCGGTCCGGTTCCCAAGCTTCGCGATTGATCGCGGTTGGGCTTTTCTCCGTCGGGTGGGTCTTGACCCACCATAGAGGTCGACCGGCATGCGTGTCAGGCAATAGCCTGACCTACGGGTCCGTCAAGCTCTAGGTGTCAGGAATTCCTGACCTCTCCTTGGGGAGAGGTCGGCGAACGTCGTGAGCCGGGTGAGGGGATGAAACGCGTTGAAAACGAGGCGGTTTGTCGAGGAAGAACCCCCTCACCCCTAACCCCTCTCCCACGGGGAGAGGGGGATCATCGAACTCCTCTCCCAGGGGGAGAAGAGAACCATTGAACTCCTCTCCCACGGGGAGAGGGGAACCCGATAGCCCAAGATGGTCGACCGGCATGCGTGTCAGGCAATAGCCTGACCTACGGTCTTCCGTATCGGATGGTGCCGAGCAAGCGCGAACCGGCGGCGAAGAGGTGAAGGTTTCGCAGAAAGAAGTCCTCGGTGGCGCGTTGGAACGCGGCGGTTCGGTCGAGCCGATGGGGCACGACCTTCACATGCCGCATGCTCCAGAGCGGGTCCTCGTTGTTTGGCTGTCCCTCTGGCCCGGTCGGCAATTCCTCGATCCGGTGGAGAAAGCCCGCCCCACGGAGCCGCTTCGAGCGGATCGCTTCTTGCAGGGCCGATTCGTCGACGATGCCGCGATCGGAGAGAGTGAGCAGCCGGGCGCCGGGGGACATCGCGTCCAAGACCGTGTGGTCGATAAGGCCTTCCGTCTCGGAAGTGGCCGGGAGCGCGACGATGACCCAATCGGCTCGCGCGACCATCGTGGCGATCTCGTCGGGGCCGAAGACCTCGTCGATCTCGAGGGTTGGCTCGGGATGACGCCTGGCTCCGAGGACTTGCATGCCGACGGCACGCAGCAAACGGGCGACGCTTCGTCCCAAACGTCCGGTCCCGATCACGGCGGCGACACCGCCCGCCAGGTCTCCGGGGCTGGGCGAACCGGTCTCCTCGTGTCGAAGGTTCATCGCCAGCATCACCCCGAGGGCACGCTCGGCCACGGGACCGGCGTAGACCGGAGTCGCGAGCGTGGTGTCGAGGCCTGGTCGCTGGATCGCGGCTCGGAGAGACTTGGGGAGCGTCGTTGCCGGGAGGTGAAGCCAGCGAAGTGCCGCGGCGTGCTCGAGCTGCTTCTTCGTCGGTGTCCCGAAGACGACGGTGGCCGCGGGAAGGGCGCGATCACGCTTCTTCTTCGACGTCCCATCGACCCACGCCGCCGATGGGAACTCCCGCCGCACGCGATCGGCGAGGTTCTCGGCCGGTTCCAGGGCGAGGATCGTGAATTCGGAATCGTTCGCGGACATCGGCGGTTCGTCCCCAGAGCAAGCTGTTGGGAAGGGCAGGGCGAGAGTGCTCAGTGGCCGTGCCGAGCGACTTCCTCGAGGTAGGCCCCATAGGCGTTGCGGTACTCGCTCGCCAGCGCCAGGAGTTGCTCGGCGTCGATGAAACCGCGATGGAACGCGATCTCCTCGATGCAGGAGACACGAAGCCCCTGGCGCGACTCGACCGTCTCGACGAAGTTGGCGGCTTGCAGCAACGACTCGGGCGTTCCGGTGTCGAGCCACGCGAAGCCGCGACTGAAGGGCTGGACGAAGAGCCGGCCCTGTTCCAGGTAGGTCTTGTTGACGTCGGTGATCTCTAGCTCGCCGCGCTTGGATGGCTTCAAGTTCGCGGCGATGTCGAGGACGTCGTTGTCGTAGAAGTAAAGACCGGTCACCGCGAGATTCGACTTCGGCTTGTTTGGCTTCTCCTCGATGGAGAGGGCCTTGCCGTCGTCATCGAGATCGACCACGCCGTAGCGCTCGGGATCCTTGACCGGATAGGCGAAGACGGTCGCACCGTCCTTCCGTTCGGAAGCCTGGTCGAGCATCCGGCGAAAACCTTGCCCGTAGAAGATGTTGTCGCCGAGGATCAGCGAGACGTGATCCTTACCCACGAACTCGCGGCCGATGATGAAGGCCTGGGCCAGACCGCCGGGATGGGGCTGGACCGCGTAGCGGATCGAGATGCCGAGGCGCTTGCCGTCGCCGAGCAGCCGTTCGAAGTTGCCAATGTCGGTCGGCGTCGAGATCAGCAGGATCTCGCGAATGCCCGCGAACATCAGCGTCGCGAGCGGGTAGTAAATCATCGGTTTGTCGTAGACCGGCAAGAGCTGCTTGCTCATCGCGAGCGTCACCGGCCAAAGCCGACTGCCCGAACCTCCCGCGAGGATGATCCCCTTCTGACAACCTGTCGACGCGCTCATGCTGACTACTCCGCTAGTCCGAGTCGTTCCCGTTGGTAGTCTCCCGACTGGACGCGGGTGACCCACTTGGCGTTATCGAGATACCAAGCGACCGTCTTTTTCAACCCCGACTCGAAGTTCTCGAGCGGTTTCCACCCGAGCTCCTTTTCGATCTTGCCGGTGTCGATCGCGTAGCGGCGATCGTGCCCAGGGCGATCGGTGACGAACTTGATCAGCGAGCGACAGGGGCGATGGGCGAGGTCGGGCCGCAACTCGTCGACGATCGAGCAGATGGTCTCGACGACGTCGAGGTTGTTGCGCTCCTGGTTGCCGCCGATGCAGTAGACCTCGCCGGGCGTGCCCGCCTCAAGCACTTGGGCGATGGCGCGGCAGTGATCCTCGACGTAGAGCCAGTCGCGGATGTTCTTGCCGTCGCCGTAGACGGGCAGGAACTTGCCCTCGACGGCGTTGAGGACCATCAGCGGGATGAGCTTCTCGGGGAACTGGAAGGGCCCGTAGTTGTTGCTGCAATTGGTGGTCAGGACCGGCATGCCGTACGTGTGATGAAAGGCGCGGACGAAGTGATCGGCCGCCGCTTTCGAGGCTGAATAGGGCGAATTGGGCGCGTAGGCCGTCGTCTCCTGGAATTTGCCGGTCGGACCGAGCGAGCCGAAGACCTCGTCGGTCGAGACGTGCAGGAAGCGGAAGTCGTCGCGCGGCTGCCCCACGAGAGCGTCCCAGTGGGCGCGGGCGGCGATCAGCAGTTCGAGTGTGCCGCCGACATTGGTCGTCATGAACTCGCGCGGGCCATCAATGGAGCGATCGACGTGCGACTCGGCGGCGAAGTTGACGACCCCGACGGGAGTGTGCTCGCGGAAAATGCGTTGGACGAGTTCCGGATCGGCGATGTCACCATGGATGAAGTGATAGCGTGGGTTGTCGGCGACGCTCGTGAGCGAGTCGAGATTTCCCGCGTACGTCAGCTTGTCGAGGTTGACGACGCGGACGTCGTCGCGCTGGAGGACTTGCCTGACGAAGCAACCGCCGATGAAGCCGCAACCGCCGGTGACCAAGAGTGTCTTCATGGGAACATGTTATCCGCGGGGTGCCAAATCGGACCGAGAACGAGCCTTTTTTCGCAGTCTATGGAAACGAGGACCAAGGTTGTCCCTGCCGGGGTCGTTCCGAATGTGCGGATCGTACGAAGGGGAGCGTGGAGAAGCAGCCCTCCCCATCGTATGATCCTCTACACTCTCTTGTGTTGGTAGATCAACCATACAAGGGGGAGCATCAAGAACCCCAAGCCAAGTCTACTAGGAACGTTGGCCGCGACTGTCATGAGCATGGCAGTCCTGGTTTTGCCCCGATCATTCCCGAATCACCAAAGAACCGGGGCAATCGCTCCGGCTCTTTTCATTGGCGGTCATCGTTGCGACAGATTGTTCGGCGGAATCGGTAGCTCGACGACGACAACCGTGTCCTTGGAACTTCCCGGCTTGCGTGGGAAGCTCGCGACCGGTCGTCCAATGCGTGCGACGTGACGAATCGCTTCATACGTGGTCGGATCGAAACGCCCCACGCGCTCGGGTTCGACGATCGCGTAGCGGCACGGCAGTGGCCCCGAGGACTGGGTCGACGGCTTCCAGCGGGGACGATCCGCGAAGAAGCCGGCGTAGTCGACCGGATCGAAGATGACATCGGTGCCGTCGGTGTGTTCCGCGATCCAGCGGGCGGCGCTCATGTGGCCGTGCCAACCGACATGAAGTGGCTCGAACCATCCCTTCGCGGTCGTTCCCACCGCGATCCCGACAAAGATCATCATCGAAATACGCGCCCACGCGAGCCGCTTGCCGGGAGGGCCGCCGTTCTCCCACGGCAGGGGGGGGAGATCCTGCAGCCGACGAACGATCGCTTCGGCGCCGGTGATGCCCAACATGCCGATCAGCGGCATAATCGCCAAACCATAGCGACCGGCGACATAGCCGCACTTCATCTTCAGGTAGATCAGCATCGCCGTCGTGCCCAGGATGCTGAACAGGACGAGGGTGCCCGCCGGGAGCGAGAGCTTGCTCCCTCGTCGATCGAGCAGGGCCCACACCGCGAGCAAGAGAAGCCAGACCTTCGTTTCCGAGCCGAGTTCCTTGAGCACCAGCCACGCCGAGCCAAGCAAGCCGAGTCGTTCGTAGCCGGTCTGTCCCTCGTAAGCCGCCAGCGTCATCGTCGGTGCCAGAGCGGGGGCGGGAGGCTCGGCGATCGGAACCGCGAGGGGGGCTGTCTCCGACGCGGCCGTCGTTTCGGTCATCGCGAGGTCGGCACCGAGAATGTCGTGGGCTGCGGGTCTCGGCGAGAGCGATCCAGTCAACTGGACAAAGAGGCCGAGGGTGAGGGCGTAGCTGACGCCAAACGACATCGCCATCGCGCCGGCACGCTTCCACGGCATCCGCCACGCGGGCCAAAGCTGAGTCACTGTCAGCGAGGCGACAAAGACGCACGGGATGATGAGGGCCCCAAGATGCGACCAGTACGCCAGCCCCGCGAACAGGCCGGCGGAAAGGAGACTCAAGGAGCGGCCGCCACGCCAAGCGTGAACCATCACCGCGAAGCTGGCCATCCACAAGAGTGCCGTGAGCGTGTCACTGAGCACGTCGACGGAATAGACGATCTCTCGGCGCACCATCGACACCGCGAGACATCCAAGCAACGCCACTCTCGTGTTCCAAAGCCGCTGTCCCGCGAAGAACGCGACGATCAGGAAACCCAGGTAGGCGGTGAGGCTGACCAACTGCCCGGCAATCACCCACGACCGCGGGCCGCTGATCCCAACTAGGTTCAGGCCCGCATGTGCCTTCTCCAGGCACGCCGGGTAGAGGAAGTGAATCGGAAGCGATTGCAGACGTTCGGACGTCCATCCCGCCGAGAGGACTTGGGCGGCATCGATGTACTTGAAGGCATCGCGGCACGGGGCGACGGTTCGGTTGAGGACGATTAGTCGCGGGACCAATGCCACCGCGATGATGAGGGCGACGCATCCCAAGTTGGTGACGAGAGATGCGCGAGTTGATGACTGCTCCATGAGGCTCCTCGGCGGTCTTGTGCCGGCCAATCCGGGGGCCGAGGGATACCAGATGTGCGAGCGGCCGCAATCCGGTTTCCTTCAGAAGCAACTCGTGCGACGTAAGTCTTTCTTTTGTTATCTGTGATGGATATCGTCGAAGTCGAGTCGGTGTCCAAGGTGAAGCGATCGGGCCCTAGTCAACGCAAGTTCCGCGATCATCAGGTCTTGCGCCGAGACACCGACCGACTTGAACAGCGTCGTTTGCCCAGGCGACGTTCGGCCGACCACCCGCCCGTGGAGAAGATCAGCGAGGTCGGCGTGGATATGGTCATGGCCGATGAGTCCCTCCTCCATTGGAATGAGCAAGTCCCCGGCCTCCACCATGGCACCGGGACGAGTATCAACCGTAACTATTGATTTGCAAACGGTTTCCGAAGGGACTTCTCGCCGAGTCGGGGTTCGGGATCCGAACGCATTGATGTGGACGCCTGGCTTGAGTTCGTCATCGCAAAACAAGGGTGTTGAAGAAGTTGTGGCTACGCAAACGATGTCGGCGTCCGCGACCGCCTCGGCGGGAGTGCTGGCGATTCGCACCTCATAGGCAGCGTTTGCCATCGCCTTGGCCGCGGCCAGCGTCGCGTTCGACTCCGACGGAGAGGATCCATGGATCGACACGTGAGAGATAGCTCTAACCGATGTTATAGCCGCGAGTTGCGCCAGGGAGATGTCGCGCGGTCCGAGGAGGGCGACCACGGAACTGGTCGCTTCGGCGAGAAGATCGGTCGCCAGCCCCGAACGGGCTCCCGCTGCGATCGCCGTCAAGGAGGGACCGTCGAGGGTGGCAACGATCTCGTTGCTCGAGCGATCGACCGCGACGACGAGTGCGCGGACCAGGGGAGGTTCGCCGGCTGGATTCTGGGTCGCGAGTGTGACCAAACGGAGTCCTAAGGCGCGAAACTGCTCCTGTTTGGCCCGGAAATCGACCAAATCGTGGCCAATTTCGTCAGAATCGAACGCATTCTCGCCGAAATTGGAGCGAAAACCGTGCATCGTGGCGGCGATCGCTTTGTCCATCGGAAGCGCGGCGGCCAACGAAGGGGCATCTAGCACGAGCATCGCGTGCCCTTGTGCTGAACGCGATCAGCCGGACAATCTGGGCGAGCTGGAATCGCCTGACTACCGCCAATCGCGTCGTCAGTCCTGACGGATCGAACTCGAAGAGGCAAGGAGATGGTAGACCCTTGAGAAACGGGGCGAAAGGTACATCCATCTCTTTCTGGCTTCGCACCCAACGACGACGTTGGGGTGCCCTAGGTTCGACTACCAAGGGACGGGTTTATGGGAGGTCGCCGGCGGATCAACCAAGCGACGCGGTGATTTCATGAGGAGTGGACGGAAATTGGGGCCGAGTGCCTTGGCAACTCGCGCGAGCGATAAAGGTTACGTCCGATAACATCCTCGAACGTGTTTCCCTCCTATTTTCCGCAAGATGTGCATTTTGACGGTTGGGGCGACTGGAGGGTTGGCCTGCCGCCTCCCTCAAGCCATTCGTACCAAGCCGCCGCCAGCGTCGAGATCGAGCGGGTCCGATTCTCCACGACGGAGCCGTTCCGCCGCGACCGCTCCCATCGCCGCATTGTCGGTACACCAACGGAGAGGCGGCACGACGAGGGTGATCTTTTCCTCGGCGGCCATCTGCTCGAGCGCCGAGCGCAGCGCCCCGTTGGCGGCGACGCCCCCACCGACACAGAGCGTCTTAACCCCATGTTTGGAAAGAGCTTGGCGCGACTTTCCGATGAGGACATCGATTACCGCTTGCTGGAAGCTGGCCGCGACGTCGGCAGCCTCCTGCTCCCCTGGGATCCGGTGGGCGTCTTGGGCATTCTGTCCTTGGACCAGGTAGCGCACCGCCGTCTTAAGCCCGCTGAAGCTGAAGTCGAGCCGGTCCTCGCGCAGGAAGGTACGCGGGAAACGATAGGCCTTGGGATTGCCCGCCCGGGCGACTTTCTCGATCACCGGCCCGCCCGGATAGCCCAGACCGAGGATGCTCGCGACCTTGTCGAAGGCCTCGCCCGCCGCGTCGTCGATCGTCGAGCCGATGAGCTGGAAGTCGGTCGGCCCCTGGCAGTAGAAGAGGTTGGTGTGCCCGCCGCTGACCACCAGACCGATGCACGGGAAGACATCCTCGTCGTGATGAAGCTGGCAGGCGTAGATGTGCCCTTCGAGGTGATTGACCCCGATCAGCGGGAGGCCGAGCACCATCGCCAGTGTCTTCGCGGCTGAAAGTCCAACGAGGATCGCTCCAATGAGCCCCGGCGTGTACGCAACCGCGACCGCGGTGAGATCCTCAAGCGTCAACTCGGCTTCACGAAGGGCCTCGTCGACGACGGGAAGGACTTGCGAGAGATGGGCGCGCGACGCGATCTCCGGCACCACGCCGCCGAAACGGGCGTGGAGATCGCTTTGGGACGCGATGATGCTCGAAAGGACCCTCGGCTCGTCGGTGAAGACGGCCGCGGCCGTCTCGTCACACGTCGTTTCGATCGCGAGGATCCGCATGGAATGGTCGGCGCGGATGGTCAGTCGGTCTCGGCGGCGTCAGCCGTCGCCTCCGCGTCTTTCTTCTCGGTGTCGGCTTTGTCCGTGGCCTCTTCCTTGGGGGCGCCGTCCTTGCCCTTTTCCTCCCCCAATTGCTCGCGAATGTAGCTCAGGGCCTTCTTGAGCTGGCGATCCTCGAACGGCTTGGCCTCGTCGTCGCCGTTGTCCTCTTCCTTGGCGTTGCCGTCATCGCCATTGGCTTTGATCAGCTCGGAACGCTTGCCGAGGACACGATCGCGCTTCTGGCGGTCGCGGAAATAGGATCGGTGCTCCTCCGGCGAGAATTCGACCAAGAAGCCATCGTTCGGCGAAACGCCCCATTCGTCCTCCTCGTCGCTGTCGGGGAAGCGATGGATATTCTTGCCGTTGGGCCGACGATAGCTCGCGGTGGTGAGCTTCAGGGCGCTCTTGCCCCCCTCGAGCTCGATCACGTTCTGAACGCTCCCCTTGCCCCAGGTCCGCTCGCCGACCACGATGGCCCGCTGGTGGTCCTGCAGGCAGGCGGCGACGATCTCGCTGGCGCTGGCACTGCTCGAATTGACCAGGACGACCATCGGGAACTCATCGAGCGTGCCGTCCTTCTTCGCGAAGAACTTTCGTTCGATCGTGTTGCGTCCCTTGGTGCTGACGATCTTGCCCTCATCGACGAAGAGATCGGAGATCTGGATCGCGGACTCGAGCAGGCCACCCGGGTTGTAGCGCAGGTCGAGGACGAGCCCCTTCATGCCTTCCGCCTCAAGTTCCTTGAGCGCCTCGGTCAAGTCCTCGGCGGTCTGCTTGGTGAAAGCGTTGAGCCGGATGTAGGCGATCTTGTTGTCGTCATCGAGCATGAAGTCCCACGCGTCGTTCTTGTCGTGGGAGTCGCCCAGAACGCTTTCGATGTTGATGATCGCCCGTTTGAGCGTGACCTCCTTGGGCTCCTTGTCGTAGGGGCGATGCTGGATCGAAAGGGTCACGTCGGTCCCCTCCGGCCCGGTCAGTCGGCTGACGACATCGCGAAGGGGCATGCCGCGGATGCTCTCGCCATTGACCTCGAGAATCCGGTCGCCCGCGAGGACCCCGGCTTCGTAGGCGGGCGTGCCGACAAGCGGGCTGATGACGGTGAGAATCCCGTCTTTTTCGGAGATCTGGATGCCGATGCCGCCGAACTGGCCGCTCGTTTGGCGATCGAACTGGCGATAGTGGCTCTGGTCGATGAAGTTCGAGTAGGGATCGAGCTCGCCGAGCATGCCGTTGATGGCCGCTTCCATGAGCTTGCGTCGATCGACTCCCTTGACGTAGTTGCGGTCGACATGCTCAAAGGCGTCGACGAAGAGGCGATAGAGTTCGGCGTCTTGATCCTCACGTGGGGCGCTTTGGGCCGCTTGCCAACAGAAGACGGCAATAACGGCGACGAGTAGTAGACTGACCACATTCTTTTGCGGCATGCCGGTGTTCTCCGAAACCGATGCGTTGTCGATGCGTTGTGCGATGCTCTCTCAAACGGGCATGAATTTGCGACCGCTTTCCGCCCCTCACCCAGGGCTGGGGCTCAACGGGTCCATCCGTCGAGGGTTGTTGGCTCGCTCCCAAACGCGATCGCGATCAGGGCGATGGCTCCCCCCGCGGGGACATCGCTTGACCGACGAGCGGACGTTCGCGAACGTTGGCGAGTCGGAAACGGTCGTTGGTTAGGGATGATCCTAACCACGCTCCTCGTACAACTATATCCTTGATCGAAATTGCCAGCAAGCCAGGGGTTGCCTGACGGCGGACTTGAGTCCGAGCGACGCGGTGCCGACCCCCCTCTTTCCCCCCTGTACGGACTGTGGACGAGGGGGGATGAAAAGAGGTTCCCCTTGGACAAAGGGGGGATGTTTCAGTGTTCCCACTTGTAGGAGGGGGAGCAAGAGTGCTCGCCCCTGTTCATCAGGGAGTGCCCAAAAGTGCTCCCCCTTGTCCAAGGGGGAGATAAAGGGGGTCGGGGCTTCTCCCCTGAGGTTTCTCCGCGAATCCAAAATGCGGAAGCAATGCCGTCCTCCACCATGTCTCTCTCGGACAACGGGGGGCGCGACGTGGAAAACGGCGACGCAAGAGGACAACCAGGCCCGCACGCGAGGCAATGACGACGGGCCCGACGGCGAAAGGAAGACGCAATGATGGAACTCTACGAGAAGATTCACGCCGCCGAACAAGCGATCCGGTCGCGCTGGACGGGGAAACCGAAAGTCGGGATCATCCTCGGAACCGGCCTCGGTGGGTTCGCGGACGAAGTCGATGCCGAGCAACGGATCCCCTACGAGGAGATCCCGCACTTTCCGGAGTCGACGGTCGAAAGCCATGCCGGTCGCTTGGTTTGTGGGACACTCGGCGACACGACCGTCGTCGCGATGGAGGGGCGCTTCCACTACTACGAAGGCTACTCCATGAAGGAGCTGACCTTCCCCGTGCGGGTGATGAAAGCCCTCGGCTGCGACTACCTCATCGTCTCCAACGCCTGCGGCGGCATGAACCCGCAGCACACCAAGGGCGATATCGCGGTCATCGAGGATCACATCAACCTCATCGGGCTGATGGGCAACAACCCGCTGATTGGAAAGAACGACGAGCGGCTCGGCCCGCGTTTCCCCGATCTCTCCGAGCCGTATGACCGGGAACTGATGGACCGGGCGCTGTCGATCGCGCTGGAGAACAAGATCGTCGCGCACAAAGCGGTCTACGTCGCGGTCGCCGGTCCGACCCTCGAGACCCGCGCCGAGTATCGCTTCCTCCGTTCGATCGGCGCCGATGTCGTCGGCATGTCGACGGTGCCCGAGGTCCTCGTCGGGATTCATTCGGGGATGCGTTGTCTCGGTCTCTCGATCATCACCGACATGTGTCTGCCCGACGCGCTGCATCCGGTCGACATCAAGGAGGTGATCGAAGTTGCCAACGCCGCCGAACCCAAGCTCCGTACCATTGTTCGCGAAACGGTCAAGTCGTTGGCGTGATGGTAGACAACCCCGCAGGGGTTGGTGGATCGTGTGAACGCCCACCCAGGGTGCGCGAAGCGCGACCCTGGGCTTCATTAGAGAACGGCGTTGCCGTTCGAATAGACGTCATCGCCCGTGACGCCTTCGTTGTTCGCGACAACACCATCGTTCGCAACAACACCATCGTTCGCAACAACACCTTCGTTCGCAACAACACCTTCGTTCGCAACAACACCTTCGTTCGCAACAACACCATCGTTCGCAACAACAGCTTCGTTCGCAACAACACCGTCGTTCGCAACAATACCGTTGTTTGGCGTGACATCATCGTTCGCACCAATGCCATCGTTGGGAAAGGCGTTGTTCTTGAGAAGCCCATCGTACACGTGATGATTCATCGCCGCCAATGCATCGCACGTTTGGCGGGGAGGTTCGCATACGTTGAAGGATGTTCGCTTCTGACCAGGGTTGCTCACATTTGGCTGGGCTGCTCTGGATCTATGTTGTGTTCGATCCCCTCTTCCAAAGAAGTGCAAAGCGTCGTCGACAACGAAACGGGGCCCAAGGTGCGTTCGGTTTGCCTTCATTCCCTATGCCGAAGGCATTGACTAATGAAGCCCAGGGTCGCGCCTCGCGCACCCTGGGTAGGGGAAATACCCATTCACCGAACCCCGGAGGGGTTCTCTAACGCCTAGTCCCAGACATACCGCTCATCAATCTCAATCCGGTATTTCACGCAGAGACGCCGAAACTCATCCTCAAACGATAGCGTTTCATGGTGCTGTTCTTGATGGGCGATGTATTGGGTGAGTTTGTCCAAATGCGACGGACTGATCGAGAACGCCCCGTATCCTTGTTGCCATTGAAAGTCCCCGCAGGGTGGATCGGCGTTCTTGATCCATTTCGACGTTTCGCGTTTCAAGTCACGAACGAGCGCGGCGATGTCCGTCGATTTCCCCAAGCGGCACAGGAGGTGGACGTGGTCTTCCACGCCGCCCACGATTTGAGCTGGAGAATCGCGCGATCGGCACGCGGTCGCGAGGTAGGCATGAAGCTGGTTTCTGAGGTAGTTGTCGTTGAGAAACGGTATTCGTTCCTTGGTTGACCAGATGAGGTGAACGTAGATCTCAACCAGCGATTGGCCCACGTTAATGCCTCCGGTAGACAACCCCGCAGGGGTTGGTGGATCGTGTGAACGCCCACCCAGGGTGCGCGAAGCGCGACCCTGGGCTTCATTAGAGAACGGCGTTGCCGTTCGAATAGACGTCATCGCCCGTGACGCCTTCGTTGTTCGCGACAACACCATCGTTCGCAACAACACCTTCGTTCGCAACAACACCATCGTTCGCAACAACAGCTTCGTTCGCAACAACACCGTCGTTCGCAACAATACCGTTGTTTGGCGTGACATCATCGTTCGCACCAATGCCATCGTTGGGAAAGGCGTTGTTCTTGAGAAGCCCATCGTACACGTGATGATTCATCGCCGCCAATGCATCGCACGTTTGGCGGGGAGGTTCGCATACGTTGAAGGATGTTCGCTTCTGACCAGGGTTGCTCACATTTGGCTGGGCTGCTCTGGATCTATGTTGTGTTCGATCCCCTCTTCCAAAGAAGTGCAAAGCGTCGTCGACAACGAAACGGGGCCCAAGGTGCGTTCGGTTTGCCTTCATTCCCTATGCCGAAGGCATTGACTAATGAAGCCCAGGGTCGCGCCTCGCGCACCCTGGGTAGGGGAAATACCCATTCACCGAACCCCGGAGGGGTTCTCTAACAGCCGATTGCCGTGAGTAACCCAGGTTCGTTGCACCGACAACCCGCCACGCTTGCTCGTGATGTTCGGTGGTGTGAACGAACTTGTGTCAATCGTTTGCGTCTCGCGACCATACGAAATCGTCACGATGGCTAATGGCGTACTTGGCGATGAGGACTTCGATGTGATCGGGGTCGGTGATGTACTCTTGCGAGAGATCCTTCCAATCGGTTTGGGTCTCGGCGAGCGAAAGCATGGCGAGTTGACGATCGGTTAGGTCCTCGGGCGGGCCGGATGGCCCGAAGGCGGCGCATGCCTTTTGAAAGATCCGTCCCGCGGCGCCGGCCCCGACAGCGTCAAAACTCGCTTGGACGTCGCGCGCGTGCCCGCCGAGATCGTTGCCGAAGAACTGGGCGATCCCTCCCGTCTTGACCTCCGCGTCCCAAACATAGAGGCAATAAACGTCGCGCTGCGGCTTCGAGAGTCCGTCGAAGCCAACCGCGTCGCGCATCTCGAAGACCGCATGATGGAGGTCCTCGATTCCGTGCCACGCGCAGAGGGCCTCGGCGGCGAGGAGCCGTTGATCGACGTCTTCAGACGCGAGCGAAGAGGCGATCAACGGTTCGGCCCAGGCGTGGCCGGCCAGGGCGGCCATCCGAAGGGCGGTTCCCAACGCCCGCGTCCGCGTCCAATGACCCTCGCGTTGGCGCAGGGCTTCGGCCAACGCGCGTAGCGTCGCTTCCTCGATCAGGACGCGGTGTTCGAGCAAGGTCTCGAGGACGGAGTAGATCTCCGGATGATTCGGGTGGAGGAGGTCCCGCTGACGAAGTGCCTCGATCGCTCGCTGCCGATCGATGAGCATCATGCAGGTCGAAACTCCTTCATCGCGGATGCGGACACGCTCGCTAAGCGTGTCGAAGATCGCGTCGAAGAAAGAGGGCGCTCCCCGTTCGGCGCTCAACGAGGAGATGAGCGAACAGATCGCCGCCGAGCGGACGGTCCCCGAGGGGTCGTTGAGGAGTCGGCGCAGCGGTTCGACGCAAGGTGGCTGGGCGAGCTTCGCGAGCCATTCGGCCACCACGCAGCGAATGCGGTCGTCGGGATGGCGCGTGAGCGCTTCGATGCGCTCGGCGACGAAGGGGGAGCGAAGATCGACCACGCCGAGCAGCCGGCTCAGCGGAGAGGGAGCCACGACATGGTCAACGTCGCGTTTCGGTTGCAGGAAGCGGGAATCGTGCAGGCCCGCGAGGAGGGCGGGCTCGGCGTCCTTGCCCGCGGCGCGGAGACGCTCGGCGGCGGTTTCCCAAGCGGGGGTGAGTAGCTTCTCGACGAGCGAGAGAAGCGTCGAGTCTCCGAGCATGGAACGTTTGCGGTGACCGGTCAACGAGCGTTCCTCGTCGCTGTCGCCTTCCTCCCTGGAAGAGTGCCCGTGGTCGAACTCGTTGGGGTCGCCCGCCACGTGAACCTCCTGTGTTGGCCCGCCATCGAGTACCGACCTGTCGTAGCGGCGCCATCTCCCCGTTCAAGCATATGTCGTTCTGGGGCGAAGGAACTGATCCACCTGACCACATCGCGACGTTTCGATGCGGAGGAGTTCCTCCGCGAGACGTCTAGGCCTTCGCGCTGCTCGCTTCGGACTTGCTCTCCTTGTCGTCGACGGGATCTTCCCATGGCTTCAAGCCGATTGCCCCTTCGACCTTCTCGGCATAAGCGGCAAGGGCGGAAATGAGGCGGAAATAAAGCGTGTCGAGGGACGAAAACGAGAAATCGGCCGCCTGGTAGATTCCCCCGAAATCGTCCTTGTCGGGAACGACGGGCAGAACTTGCTTGCCGATCGTCATGTCGGTTTCCGCGTGAGTGAAAGGATAGGGCACGTCGTTGAGGGTGTTCTTGATGCGATGCAAGAGCCGCCACTGGGACTGGGCATGGGCCTTGAGTTTGGCGATGTACTTCTGAGTGACGTCTTGGTCCTGGGCGCACGCCAGCATGATGTAGTACTCGGTGTTGCTCGCGTGAAGTTCGTCGACGTCGAGCCAGCACTCTTCGAGTTTCGCCAATCGCGCGACAAGCTCCTCGCAACGTTCGAAGATGGTGTCGCCGTCCTCGAGACGCTGACGCAGGGCCGGAAGCTGGAGCAAGCTCAGCGCGTTGCCGAGCCGCATGCGGGCGTAGTCGGTGAAGCGATCCATGACCTTGAGCGCGCGATCGCGGTCCTCCTCGGCGATCGCGATCGCCGCGCGCGCATTCTCGGCCTTGGTTCCCTCAAGCTCGAAGTCCTTCGCCCGAATGGGGTGTTTCAGCTTGATGAGCGTCAACGCCGCGCTGGCGAGAAGGAACTGCTTGCGGGCCTCGCCGTAGCGTTTGGAGGCCTCGGCGACTTTGTCGAGTCGCGCTTGCATGTTCTTGCGGCCGCGAGCGACCTCCTGGGAGGTCTCCTTGGGGACGTCCGGGACGGGGATTTCCTTCATCTGGAGGAAGAAGTGGAACTCGTCGAGGAGTTTTCCCTGGAAATAGCGGTAGAGCGCGCGGTTCATGTCGGCGCGTTCGCGTTGCTCGCGGGTGATCAGCGCGGTGTCGACGAGTTGGTCCTTGGAGAGGCGCGGTCCCCCCATGGGATCCTCGAGGAGCGTCCGGTAGTAGGTGAAGGTCGCGCTGCGGCAAAGCCGATCGACGTCGGCGAAGAGGGTCGTCGCCGGCAGATCGAGCGTGAAGATGCCCTCGGCGTCGGCTTCGTCGGCTCTCGCGTTGCGTTCGCGATCGCTCGGATGGGTGTCGAAGATACTTGTCTTGGCTTCGTCCATGAGAGCGTTGATCTTTTCGACGGCATCGGGTTTTTCCGCGATTTCCTCGCGATTGGCCATGATCAGGGCGGGGAGATCGTCGGCGAGTCGGCCGTCGTGCCACGCGTCGTTGAGGTCCGACTGCGCGTTGTGAAAGGCGAATCCCAAGAGCCGCAGTTCGCGCGCGGTCTCGCCGAAGGCTTTGCTGCCGGCGATCTGGATTTCGTACTGATCGGCGTCGAACTCCATCTGGCGAAGCATGAACCCGCTGACGGCGTGTCCGACCATCATCAGCCCCCAGAGGATCCAGCGGCTGACCCAGACGACGCCCCGAATCGTCACGCAGAAGAAGGAGATCGCGCTGCCGTGCGAGGAATAGTGTACCAGCCACTCGTCCCAGTGATCCCGCTCGTAGACGACGCGAGCGAACCAGTGGTTCAGGACGCGGATGACATACGTCACCCTCATGCCCGCCCCTTGGGAGAAGTGGCCGAACTCGTGGGCGAGGACCCCGGTCAACTGCCGCAAACTGAGCCCCCGCACCAACGGCAGCCCGATCGAGAGGATCAGCTTGTTGCCAAGGAAGCCGGCGAGTCCCCCTTTCAACCGAGCCGAGGCGTTCGGTTCCATCTCGACGTCGATCCGACGGGGAATGGGGGCGTTGACGGTGACCGCGAGGGCCTCGACGAAGGCGTAGAGTCGCGGATGTTTGTTTCGCGGGAGCGTGAGCGAGACCGGCTTTTTCGCCTTCGGGGCGAAGAGCGGCTTGATGAGAAACAGCACCACCGCGCACCCGACGACGATCGGCACGAAGTAGAGGAAGACCTGCCCTTTGAGGCCCTTGCTTGAGCTACCTGGACCGGGGTTGATGATCGACCAATGGTTGACCGTGTGGTAGTAGACCCCGTAGGCAGTCGCCGCGATGATCGCGAGGTAGATCATCACCAGCAGGACGAACGTCACCGCGACCAAGACCATGCCCAGGCGATAGAGCGTTGTCGTCTTGGTTCGCTTGATCGGCTGGCTGAGCGGAGCGAGGAGTTCGGCCTCGGAGATTTGCTCCTTGGGGCGCGCCCCTTTTGGTCGGCGGGTCTGGGTGGCGGTCGCGGGCTTGCTTCCGTTGCGGGCGGCCGACGCGACGGCGGACCGCTTCGCGGTGGGCGTTCCTCTGGAGACCGCGGCGGAGCGGCGCTTCGGTTGACCCTTCGGCTGTTCCGAGGATGGGATGGAGCGATTCGACTCGGACAAGGGAAAATCCTCCAAGGCCTAAACGCGGCGAGTCCATCGTGATGGGCTTCGTGGAGGATTGCAACCAATCGTTGCTCGTTTCAGGGACGAGGAGTCGGGACGAGGGCGCCCAACCGATTAGTCCCCTTCAAATTCGATCAGCCAGTGGTTGTCGTAGCGTTTCAGTCGCTCTGGTCCCTTCAAATCGGGCAGGCAGATCACGAAGCCGCAACCGACGACCTTTCCGCCCAGGATTTCGACGAGCTGGCAAGTGGCATCGCACGTTCCACCAGTCGCGAGCAAGTCGTCGATAATCAAGACGCGGTCGTTCTCGGAGATCGCGTCGCGATGGATTTCGATCGAGTCGGAACCATACTCGAGCTGGTACTCCTGCCGTTCGACCTCGGCCGGAAGTTTCCCCGGCTTCCGCGCGATGACCAAACCGCAGCCGAGCCGATAGGCCAGCGCCCCGCCGATGACGAAGCCGCGAGACTCGATCGCGACGATCTGGTCGATCGGGGAGTACTGGTAGTGACTGACGAACTCATCGATGATGCGCTTGAGCCCCCAAGGATCCTGAAGCAACGTCGTGATGTCGCGAAACTGAATCCCCGGCTTCGGGAAATCGGGAATGGTGCGGACCAGGGCGCCCAGTTGTTCAATGTTCGACATGGTGGCTCGTTTCTCTTTCGACGGTCACTGCGGCGGCGATGCTTGGGATGGTCCCGTCGCGACATCGCTACGCGTTGGATTCGATGACTTGGTATATGATGACGCGATGAAGCTGGCGCCGAAGGATCGCACGAAGATGACTCCGCCGAGTGGCCGGCCGCCGCGCTCGAGGGCTTACACTTCGGAATCGCAGTGTTGGCTTGGGTTCAAAAGCGACGCGATGACGTGGCACAGCTCGTCGGGACTGGGCGCTCCCTGGCTGTCGCTGACGACCCGACCGTTCACGACGACCGCGGGGAGCGCGAACCACTGCGTCATCGTCCGCGTCCCCTCGCGCCAGCCCGGCCGATAGCGGAAGACGTCGTACCAGAGTTTCGACGCGAGATAGAGTTGGTTGCGTGGATCGACGGTGACGACCCGGACGCGCTGAACCCCCTGCTCGTCCGGGAAAAACTCCCGAATCGCGCGATGCAGCACGCCAAAGCTCTCCTGGCAGAGCCGCGTTTCGCGAAAGAGATCCGCCCGGCGCACGAGCTCATCATCCCCTTCGAGCTTGCCGCAGCAACCGCTGCCGGTCACCTGTTCGGCATTCTCGCGAATCAGGATGACCGAGACCGGCGTCATTGTCCCTCTCCCGCCAATAAGGAGCCCAACACTCGCTACCCGATCCTCGTCTGTCGAGTGCCAATGACTGATCGACTGCCAGTGACGGAGGGTTGGGGCTCCCCGTGACTTGACCATCGAGAAATGAAAGGCGCTCTCGAGGATCCGGCTCCGAATGCTCGACGGAAAGCAATCAAGTCGCATGCACTGGCCGACAAGCAACCAGTGGCATCCTCCACGTCCCGCTCGCGAAACCCTAGCCCAGGTGCGCCGACGCGGCGACCTCGTCCTCTTCCGAATGGACTTCGGGCGGCGTCGCCGGGGGATCGGCGCCGCCGTCACGGCCACGCGCGAAGGAGAGGATTCCCTCGACGATCAGCCAGACGCTCATCGCCATCACCGCGAGCGAGACCCAGATGATCGAGTGCTCCTTACGGGTCCATTCCTCCTTCATGAACGAGTCGGCGACGTTCAGGCACATCGCCCACATCGACACCGACAGCATCACTACCATCGGAATAAGCGTCACGAACATGTTTCTCTTGAGTTTGAAAAGGAAAAGGCTGACCGCGAGTAGCGTCAATCCCGCAAGTAATTGGTTCGTGGTGCCGAATAGAATCCACAAGTCGGCGCCCGCGGGGGAGAGAGCAAAATAAGCGATCCCCGCGACGGCGCAGGCTGAGGCGATGTAGCGATTGGCAAGGACGCCAAACCCGATCGAGCGGAAGATCTCCTCGACGTTGAACCGCAAGAGCCGCGTCGCGGAGTCGAGCGTGGTCAGCGCGAACGCCGTGATCGTCACCGCGAGGAACGCGGTCCCGTACGCCATCGGGATGCCGAGTTTGCTGAGAAAGGCCCCTCCCCCAGTCACGACCGCATCGAGCTTGTCCCCGAGGCTCGCCTTGCCAATCCCTTCCCAACTCGAGTAGATGCCGTCGGGCGCCCATGCCGAGGCACCGAGGCCCGCCACGCACGCCATGATGATCAGGATCGCGAGGCCCCCTTCGGTAAGCATCGCACCGAACCCGATCGGCAGCGCGTCGGTCTCTTTGTCGAGCTGACGAACCGTCGTACCGCTGGAAACGAGGCTGTGAAAACCGCTGATCGCCCCACAAGCGATCGTCACCAACAGGAATGGAAAGACTGGCGGAGCATCGTCGACAACGCCCATGCGGAAAGCCTCGGCATGGATGTGACTCTCCGGGGCTCCGGTGAGCGTGGCGATGGTCAGACCGAGCACCATCATCGCCAGCGCCGCGTAGAGCTGGAAACTGTTGATGTAGTCACGCGGTTGCAGCAAGAGCCAAACGGGTAGGACCGACGCGAGAAATCCATACCCGAGGAGGACCCAAGTCCACGTCGAGGAGGCTTGCTTCGCCGCGCTGCCGACGGCCGCGACCGCTTCCTCGTTGCCCGTCGAATTGAAGTACGCCACCGCGTCGGCCGCACCGTACGGTGACGCGAACGCTTCCGCGTCGGCCGCGCGAGCCCCGGCAAGGGTCGTCTCGACGTTGTTGGGAAGGAACCACTCGTAGGTCAGGACCGGCTGAGCGACGCCCCAAAGGATGAGCCCACCGAAAGCCGCCAGTGCGATCCCGGTCGTCGGGCCGAGGCTGAATTTCAGCCGGTAGACCGCCACGCCCATGATCATCGCGACGATCATCAGGCCCAGTGAGGGAATGATCGCATCGGGACGGAAATAAACGAACAGGGATGTGATCGCCTTGACGAACGCCCCCATCGCCAGCGACATCAAGAAGAAGACGATCACCAGAAAGAGGAGTCTCGCCCGTGGGCCGATCAAGTCGCGGCAGACGTCGCCGATCGAGCGGCCCTTGTGCCGCATGCTGACGGTGATCGCGCCGAGGTCGTGCACCGCCCCCATGAAGATGCAGCCGACGATGACCCAGATGACGGCCGGCACCCAACCCCAAATGACAGCGATCGCGGGGCCGAGAATCGGGCCGAGACCGGCGATCGACGCGAAGTGATGGCCGAACAGAACAGGCTTTTTCGTCGGTAGGTAGTCGACCCCGTCCTCCAACTCATGCGCCGGCGTTCGCCGATCGGGATCGAGCTGAAAGATGCGGCGGGCCAGAAAACGTCCATACAGGACGTAGGCGAGGCCCAATGCCGCGAACGAAAAAAGCGTGACGAGTGCCGCGTTCGGACCCATCGCGATAGTTCTCCCTCAATGGTGCTTACTGGTTACTTCACGGGTTGGCATGCGCCCTTTCGATCGGGCGTGCATGGAAGGTGGGTCTTGACCCACCAGGAGCGCGTATCACCGCTCGGCCTTGATCTTCCACCCCGTAGGTCAGGCCATTGCCCGAAAGGAGCGCGGAGAGGTCCTCGCGTCAGCCTCGGACCGAATGCTCTCTATCCCCGTAGGAAACGAGTCCTCGTTTCGGCTCCGCTGGACATCAAAAACAGGCGGGTGTCGCGTTCCCACGGTACTTCCCCAGGCCCTAATCTACCGCAAATGATGGGTCTCACCTACCCCTATCTCCTGGGTTCCGCAACCCGGCTGCCCAAGACCTCCGGGCCGCAAATGAAGAGATGAAACTTCCCGCCAAGGTCGATCTCGCGGGCCCCTTCGAGCAGCGGGGTTGGCCGGACCTCCCCGAGTCGGCTGTCACGTGAGACGAAGATCGTCGGCACCTCCGGACGCTCTTGGATGTCGTCGTAGTAGACTCGCCGAAAGGTGATCTCCTTGCCGTAGTGCCGCGCCGACGGGGGGACGTGATTGAACCAGAGGACCGGCTGGGGGAACTCATCCATGGTGCGTAGTCGCTCCACGACCGACCGCGCCGAGCGTCGATACGCGACCTCCGGCAGGACCAACGAATTGGCCACCGCGACGAAGACGGCTACCCCCACCGCGATCGCTCCCAGATGCCAGCTCGCGTGGCGAGCGTCCGACGTCTCATTCGTAGGGTGGGTCTTGACCCACCAGGATTGCTCTTGTTCCCCTCTCCCCGTGGGAGAGTGAGCCTCTTGTTCCCCTCTCCCCGTGGGAGAGGGGTTAGGGGTGGGGGTGAGGGGGTTCTTCCCCAGCAGATGCTCCTTGCCCTCAGTGCCGATCATCCCCTCACCCGGATCGGGTTGCTCGCCGACCTCTCCCCAAGGAGAGGTGATCAAAGAACACCCCCGCCACCAGATCACCAACCCCGCGCCGACCAGCAGCGCGACGCCCCACCACGCCGCCGGGAGCGGTCGTCCATAGCCAAGGATGGCGCCGGCGGGCACGAGGATCGCCGTCAGCCCGATGACGACGAAGAGCGATCGCAGGGTGACATCCAATTGGCACTGACAGTAAGATGTCACCAAGGTTCCGGCGAGCGCGCGCCCCAAGAGGATCGCCAACGGAATGAACGCGGGCAGGAGGTACGCCGGCGAACGCGAACCGGCGAGGGCGAAGAACGCGATGGTCGCCCCGAACCACAAGAGGGCCATGCGAACGCGGCGGTCGTGCCAGCTTGCCAGCACCCCTGCCCTCCAGCCACGGTTTGGCCGGATCCCCAAGAGCACGATCCACGGGGCGGCCCCGATCAGCAGCACCGGCAGATAAAGGATCGCGGGCTTGCCACCGTGCCGCTGCCCGGAGGAGAGAAAGCCGAGCAAGTGCCGCTCGATGAAGAAGTAGTGCAAGTACCCTGGATGCTCGAGGTGCATCAGCGCGTACCAACTGCCGCCGACGAGCAGCGCGACCGACGTCTCGATCAGCAGCGGAATCGGTCGCGGCCAACGCCGCGCCGCCAGATGCCAACTCCCCAACGCCAGCCAGGGCAGGACGATCCCGAGTAGTCCTTTCGCCAGAATCGCGAGCCCCATGACAAGCCCCGTCGCCGCCGCCAACGCGAGTTGATGCCGCTCCGCGCGGCGCTGGGCAAGCCCCCAAGCGATCGTCGACGTGACCAAGCAAACCAGCAGCGAGTCGTGCCCGATCGCCAAGGAGATGACAACGCGGGCGGTCATGGTCGCGAGCACGAACGCGGTCGCGGCGGCGGCGAGCCGGCCGAGGAGCTGTCGCGCGATCGACCAGGCGGCGCCGACCGTCACCAGTCCGAGGAGCAGTCCCGGCAACCGGTAGGCCGCGTCGTGATCGCCGAGGAGAAACTCCGAACCGGCCAAGAGCCAGAAACCGAGGGCGGGGCGATCGAAGAAGGGCTTGCCCTGTTTGATCGGCGTGAGCCAATCGCCGGTAGTCAGCATCCGGTGGGAGATCACCGCGTAGAGCGACTCGTCCGGGTCGAGCAGCGGGAACGGATCGGTCAGGACGACATACGCTTCGGCCAGCAGGACAAGGATCGTCGCGCCGATCAGGAACCGCGTGAGCCGCGAGTGCCGGTTTGGCTCGGGTTGCTCCCGAGACACGAGCCGATTCGAATGGTATGCTGAGGCACTTGCCACGAGGTGCTGTTGCTCCAAAGCGGACCGTTGGTTCTTCCCCACCCGGCGTCGCCGAGTCATCGACGCATGGTCTCTCGGAGCTTCGTTTTGTCAAGACGAGGAGCGTGACGCGATGGATCGAGCATGGCGCTACCGCCTCGAAGCGATGCGCCGGGCCGGATTGGAGTATGTCGACAAGGGCCGGTTGGAGGAAGCCAGTCCGTCCCCTGCTCCGTCGATCGATGCTCCCATGGAGTCGGCCGTCGAGGCGGAGACGGCGATGGCGTCCTCACCACCGTCGCCAATCGAGGTTGTCGCCGAGCCCGTCACCATCCACCAGGCCGCCGAGGGACCGGAGCCAGGAATGCCGCGGAAGTCAAAATCGGACCTGCTCAAGCTTCTTTCCGAGGAGGTTGCCGACTGCACGTGCTGTTCCGTCTTGGCGGAGCATCGAACCCAAACGGTCTTCTCCGACGGCAGCTCCAAGGCGGAACTTTGCTTCGTCGGCGAGGCGCCGGGCGCCGATGAGGACCGGCAGGGTGTTCCCTTCGTCGGCCGCGCGGGCCAGCTCCTGACCAAGATCATTGAGGCGTGCAAGCTGCAACGCGACGAAGTCTACATCTGCAACGTCCTGAAGTGTCGGCCGCCGGACAATCGCAATCCGATGCCCGACGAGATCGAGAATTGTCGGCCCTTCCTTGAACGTCAGCTCGAGATCCTCAAGCCGAAGATGATGGTGGCGCTCGGTAAGTACGCCGCCGCCCACCTGCTCCGCGAGCCGCCCGCGAAAGTGCCGATCACGCGCCTGCGTGGGCAGATCCGCGAGTACTGCGGGATCCCGTTCATGATCACGCTCCATCCTGCCTATTTGCTCCGAAACCCCAACGCGAAGCGAGATGTTTGGGAGGACATGAAAGAGGTGATGCGTCAGATCGGTCGCCCTGTCGATTGAGAGCAGGAGGGCAGCTGGGGTGTTTTGCGCAATTGGGGAGAGTCCGGTAGAGTGGGGCTTGACCCACCACTGATAGGTACGACTCACCGAAAGAGACCTCCCTTCAGGAGACCAATCATGATGCCTGTTGCTGTCCTCCTCGTATGCCTTCCACTGCAAGCGTCGGCCGAGCACTCCCCCAAGCCGGTCCCCGCCGTTCAGTCCCTGCCCCTCCCGCGCGGCGAGGTCTCCTTCCAAAAAGACGGCCGGGAGATCACCCGCTACATCGCCGATCCAACCACCAATCGCCCCTTCCTCTACCCGGTCAACGGGCCGTCGGGACGGTCGCTCACTCGGATGGGGCACCCCCACGATCCTCATGGCCACCGCCATCACTACTCGGTTTGGACCTCCCATCAGAAAGTCGACGGCGTCAACTTTTGGGCCGATCAGGGAGACGGCCGCATCGTTCCCAAGGAGGTGATGAAGCTCTCCGATGGGGACAAGGGAGCCGCGATGCTGACCCGAAACGAGTGGGTCGATGGTGCCGGCAAGCGCCTCCTCAACGAGTTTCGCCAAGTCAGTGTCGAGCCGCTCCCAGATGGCGAGTCGTTGATTACAATCGATCTCGAGTTCAAATCAGACCGGCCGACGACGTTTCAGAAGACCCCCTTCGGCGTCATCGGCGTCCGCATGGCCAAGCCGATCGGCGTCCACGACGGCGGCGGCGTGATCCAAAATGCCGAGGGAGCGATCAACGAGAAGGCGATCTTCCGCAAGCCGACGCGCTGGGTCGACTACTCGGGAAACATCACCAACGACTCGCGCGAGGGGATCACGCTCTTCGACCACCCGGCGAACATCAACCACCCCGCTCCGTTTCACGTCCGCAATGATGGGTGGATGGGGGCGTGCCTGACGCTCGACGAGCCGATCGAGGTCGCGCCCGACAAGCCTCTCCGACTTCGCTACCAGCTCTACGTGCACGGCGACGCGGATCCCTCGACGATCGAGGAACGCTGGAAGCAGTTCGCCAAGACGACCCCTGAGCCGCTTCGGAAGTCGAAGTAGTCGTTCAACCTGTCTCCAAGTTTCACTCCCCTACCGGCAGGCAATTGGCAGAAAGCTTCGCAGCCCATGCCGAAGAAGGCATTGACGAGTGAGGCCCAGGGTCGCGCATCGCGCCCTGGGTGAGGAGGAGTCCCGCAGGGGTTGTCCAACTTTCCAAACAGGTCCGCGTTTGCCGAGGGTCCGCCTCATCCTATTTAGACAACCCCTGCGGGGTTCGGATCTCCTATGGTTCGGTACCCAGGGTGCGCGAAGCGCGACCCTGGGCTTCATTGGAGAATGGCGCTGCCGTTCGGATTCACTGGAGAATGGCGCTGCCGTTCGGAGAGTGACCATGTTGCGGCAATGAACCCCGCTCTCAACGGGAGAGGGGAATCGTGTGGCCAGACAGCTCGAGGGAGATGATGTGGTAGATCAGGTTCTTGCCCGGTGCTCGGAAGCGGACGGTTGCTCGTGTCGGGCAAGAGTCTGACCTACGGATTGCCGTCGGCGGCGATTGCCTACCTATCAGGTAAGGTTCTCCGAAGGAGCGCGAGGCTCTGACATTGCTGGCGCGGTTCGGTAGGTCTAGAATCGACGAGCGACCGTCTCGGGAATACCTGAGACGAGCGGCGCATTTCTCGGGGGGAAACCGCAGTGGCGACGAAGACAGTGGCGATTCTGGGCGCAAGCTCCAACCGGGACAAATTCGGCAACAAGTCGGTCCGAGCCCACTTGCAGCAGGGCTTCAAAGTCTTCCCCGTCAACCCGCGAGCCGAGACGATCGAGGGTCTTAAGTGCTACCCGTCGATCAGTGAGGTGCCCGGGCCGCTTGATCGCGTGAGCATCTACTTGCCGCCGGCGATTGGGCTCGAGGTGATCGAGGAGGTGGCGGCCTGCAAGCCGAACGAGGTCTGGCTCAACCCGGGCGCCGAGAGTAATGAGCTGATCCGCCGTGCCGAGGAGTTGGGCCTCCACGTCGTCGTGGCGTGCAGCATTCTCGGCGTCGGTTTGTCGCCCGCGTCGCTATGATGGTATAAGGAACATCTGAGCAATTCTCCCTTCGGTAGAGTGAGCCGGGATCGTGAACGACCATCGACCCTTGAGCTACCCCGACCATTCTGAGGCGTCGGTCGAGGATATCTTCATTGCTCGCTGGGGAGACATGGCCGCCGCTTGGGGCATCAGCCGGACGATGGCGGAGGTCCAAGCCCTGCTCTACATCACCGGCGCGACCCTTTCCGCCGACGACATCATGGCCCGTTTGGGCATCTCCCGAGGCAGCGCCAGCATGACGCTCCGGTCGCTTGTCGACTGGGAGCTCGTCCGGCGCGTCCACAAACGCGGCGATCGACGCGACTATTTCGAGTCGCTTTCGGACGTCTGGGAGATCTTCTCGCGGATCGCGCGTCAGCGGAAACGGCGCGAGATCGACCCAATTGTCCAGAGCCTCCTCGACTGCCAGAGTCGGTTGGAGGGCGAGGAATCGTCGGAGCCCGGGGAGCGAGAGCAGCGCGAAATCTGTCGCGAACGGCTCGGCCAGATGCTCAGTTTCCTCCAAACGATGGAGGCACTCGCACACCGCTTCGTCGCGACGGAGGATGATCTCGCTCGTGCGGTAGGTCTCCTAGGCGGACCGGAAAGTGAGTGGTGAATATTCCCCAAGCCACCAAGAGCCCTCATCTCGCTATTCTTCGCCATTGTTCCACGTGGAACATCTCCTCGTCGTGCTTGCCGTGTTGGCGGGATTCGCGCTGAGAGTCTACGGGATCTGGGAGGTTGGCCTCTCTCACTTCGATGAGGGGATCTACGCAATCAGCGGGCTTTGGCCCTGGACCGATCGCTTCGAAGCGAACCAAGGTTTCTATAGTCCTCCTATCCACCCCATCAATGTTGGCCTCGCCATGTTGGCGCTCGGGGGCCCGAGCGACACGGCAGTTCTTCTCCCGAGTCTCCTTTTTGGGACGCTGCTGATCCCCCTCGTCTGGTGGATCGGGAGGTCCTGGTGGGAACCGCGGATCGGAGTGTTGGCCGCCTGGCTGGTCGCGGTCGACGGGCTGCAAGTCTCCTTTTCGCGAACCGGGCTCACCGATCCGACCTTCACCTTCGCAGCGCTGCTCGCTCTCTACTTGTGCCGTTGGGCGCTCGACGCGAACCCGGCGAAGGGTCTCGGTCCGACGCTCTTCCGGGTCCTGATCGCTGGCTCTGCGATCGGCGTCGCGTGGAACGTGAAGTACAACGGGCTGCTCCCGGTCGTTCTCTCGTTCGGGTTCATCCCCGGTGAGCATTGGAAGCGGCGTGCGGTTTCTCTTGCGTTGATTGCCCTCTTTGCCACAGCCACCTACTTACCCTGGGCGGCAATGTTTCACGTGGAACATGGCTACGGCAGTCTGATGGAACACCAGCGCGGCTACGTTCAGGGCCTCGCCGCGATCCCGAGAAACCTCCTCGCGGCTTCGCATGGCATTCGATCCTTGGCCCTCGCGTGGCCCCCGTTGGTGATCGTGGTCGCCGGTGTCGGGCTCCCGCTCATCTCTGGATCGTGGCGATCGACCCTTCCCTGGGGAGTGCTCGTCGGTGGCTTGGCCGCGTTGGCACTCGCTTGGGTTCCGACCGTCACGCTGGTCGTGCTCGCTTGCGTCGGGATCTGGGGGATGGCGACTCGGCTCGACCGGATTGCGTTCTGCTGGATCCAGGTTCTCATCCTCATCATCCCTTCGCTCTACACCCCCTACCTGAGACTCTGGCTCCCGACCGATGCGCTCCACATGCTGCTCGCAGCGGTTGGGTTCGTGCACATCGTCGACACGCTTCCGACCCGATTCGCGGCCCCACGGAATCGTCTCGCGGCGTCTCTTGCAACAGGGATTGGCGGCGTGGCGAGTCTGCTGGCGCTCGTGGTCGCGCTTTCGACGAGCTTCCTCCCGGAGCGAGCAGTTGGCTATCGCTCCGCCGCGCGGTCGATGGCGAGCGCGCTGAAGGATTCGAATCGAGCTCCCGTCGGCTTGGTCCGGCCGCCGTTGGTCTTCTATCTGGCGCTGGACGGGATGAGCGTCGGGCGGTTGGCAGGCGAGTCACTGGGAGCCATCTCGGGCAACCAGTGGCTCCTCGTCGATCGGGCGGTCGAGGACAGTCCGGACTTCGAGCGTGAACTTCAAGCACGGGTGGGCGTGTCCCTCAGGGAAGTCGAGACGTTCCCTGTGGAACCGAGTCACATCACTCGGCTCGATGACGTCCCCTTCGCTGGTTCGTCGGAGGAATCGATCGACTACGACGTCCACGTCTACGAACCGGCGGCGGGCGGTCGATGACGCGATCGGGGAGGCTTGGCGAAATGGGATGTTCCACGTGGAACATCGAAGATGTAGCGATCACACCGATCGAGAAATGGTCGGTCTTGTCGCTGCCGTTTCCCGAGCCCGACTATAGAATGGATTGCTCGGTCGCAGTTTGAGGGCGTAGCTCAGTCGGTAGAGCAACGGACTTTTAATCCGTAGGTCCTGGGTTCGAGTCCCAGCGCCCTCACTCGGCCCGATCCCTTCCCGCACTCCCGCCGAGACTTTCACGGTGGGTCAAGCATCACCCTACAAGTGACAACTCGCCTTCCAACAATGATCGTTGTCGCCGGTCAGCGGACGGGTCTCTCCTTTCTGGTGGCGATCTCGATGAGGTCCGTGGGGACGCCCTGCTTCTTCACCTCGGGCATGATGCCGACGATGCGGTTGTCCTCAAGCAACGAGAACCAACCGTCTAGGAAGAGGCCGAGCTGATCGTGCCCCGCCCCGGACCAGTCGCCGGCGACGAGCGTGCTGCCCGGGACGCCGGCCGCTACCGTCGTGTCGACGCGCGGATCGTAGCGTCCGTCGCCGTTGGTGTCGACGATGGCCGAGGAGCCGCGAAGGACCCCGATGTCGTCGCGTCCGTCACCGTTCCAGTCCCCAGCGATCGGCCGATCGCTCGCCACGCCGTAGTAGACTTCGACGTACCCGTTCGGTGCTCCTACTTGGCGGAGGAAGAAGACGCCGTTGCGGAAGACTCCCACGTCGTCCTTGCCGTCCCCATCCCAATCCCCGATCACTGGATCGTCGCCTGGCTCGCCGAAACGAAGGGACAGTTCACTCTCGGCGTCGAACCGTCCGTTTCCGTTGAGGTCGAGCACGAAGGAACCCTCGCGGTAGACGCCCACATCGTCGATGCCGTCCCCGTCCCAGTCTCCGGTGACCGGCTTGTCGGAGGGAATTCCAAAGGCGACGACGCGATCGCATTCCGCGTCGTAGGCGCCGTCGCCGTCCGTATCGAGGGAGAAGAGCCCTTGCCGGAAGACGCCGATCTCGTGGCGCCCGTCCCCATTCCAATCACCGGCGAGCGGGATGTCTCGCTCGACGCCGTAGGTGAAGTGGCGACCTCGGGGCGTCGTCCAGAGGAGACTCTTCTCGACCGCGATCGACCAGTCGACTCCTGGAAGCGAGACGATGCCAAACCCGAAGGCCACCGGGTCGGCGAGGAACCGGTGGAAGTGTTCGTCGTCGGCGAGCTCCGGCAAGTTCTTCAGAGCCGGACTCAGGACGACCATGTTCGTCCCGCGATCCTCGAGGAGTTGCTTGAATCCGTCCTCGTTCTCGATCGGATCAATCCAGTAGAAGTGCCGACCGGCGAAGATCGCCAGTCCTCCCTCGGCGTCGAAGACGATTCCCGATTTCCGCGAGGTGACGAAGTCGAAGCTGCGTAGGTACGCGATCGCTTTGCGAACCGGTTGTCGGTAGGCGTCCGGGTGCAGTTCCGCGAAGGTGTGGCAACGCCGGGGATCCCAATGAGGATTCCGGCGCGGCTCCAGGCACCAGCCCGCTCCGACCAAAAGTACCGCGAGGGCGATCTGAACGGGCGCGGGAACTCGGTTCGGACGTCCCGAGAACGCGGCGGCCAACACCAGGCTTCCGACCAGGAGCAGCCCCGGAAAGAGATAGTGCACGCGTGGAAACAAAATCAGCGAGGCGGCCGACGTTGGAATGAGGATCACCACCGCGAGCCCCAAACCGATCAGCATGGGCGTTGCGGGGAGCCGGCCTCGGGCACTGGTGTAGAAGAGTCGCCCCGCTCCGAAGAGAGTCAGGCCGACGACGAGCGAGCCGATTAGGTAGCCGATCGCGCGGTACGGAAGGTCCATGTCCGGGTGGAGCAGCAGCATCGTTTGCGGAGCGAGCTTCGACAGGTTGTCGACGATGTGGGCGCTGAACGCCCCCGGGTTGGCCCAGAGACACCCGAGCACCGAGTCGGCGGAGCCGAAGTGCTCGGCCATGATCTCGGGGTGATTGAGCCACGGGTTCTTCGTCGAGCCGGTCCGCTTCACCCAGCTATACGAGAAGTGTTGACTGAACGCGAGGAACTTGCGGTTGGTCCGATCCTCGAATGGATTGCCCAGCGAGAGGACGAGCATCGGGATCGTGAACGCGAGCAGACCCACCCAAGGGGTCGCGGCGAGCACGTCCCGCCGATCGCGGAAGAGCTGGACGAGCAGACACAGCCCACCGAGTGACGCCACGATCAGGAAGCAGAGTCCGTACTCCGGACGGATGTAGTTGGCGATGAAGAGGCCTGTCGCGAGGATCACGAACCGCGCGGTCAGCGAGCGAACCAGCATCGCGAGGATCGCGAAACCGATCAGCATCGCCAGCGCGAAGTGCCCCACCCAGGGCCACGCGACGAAGACATTCGAGAAGATCATGACAAACGACACGAGGAAGGCGAGGAGCCGGCCGACCCCAAACATCCGCAAGAGAGCGAAGACGCTCGTTGTCAGCAGCGCGGTGATGAGCGTGTAGTTGAGCTGATAGAGGTCGAGTGTGTCGGGCGTGAAGGAGTGGAGGAACGAGTACCAACTCTGGTAGAAGGGAGCGTACTCCGGAGAGCGGAAACCCCAGAATCCGATCTGGGCACCATCGCGAAGGTAGTTCGCCTCGTCCCAGAGAGCGATGTCCCGAGCGGCGAAACCGGACTGCGTCCAAGGAATGGCCGTGAGCAGAAGCAACCCGACCATCACCAGGTCATAGGCGATGGAGGTGATTCGTCCCTCTGTCTGGGAGCCCGGCGTGTCGGCCATTGTCGATTTCTCCTAGCTTGCTATTCTCCCCGCGCGGCTGTCGAGCCCCGGATTCGTCGAGGTGGCCCAGGGCTATAGCCGCCCCGGAGTTCCGCGGCAATCCGAGTCCGTCCACCCAGGAGACCGCGTCTTCTCGTTCCCCCTCACTCCTGGGAGTTCTCTTCCGCTCCCCCTTGGCCGAGGGAACATTCTTCTGCTCCCCCTTGGCCAAGGGGGAGATAGAGGGGGTCTCTTCCTCCCGGCTTCGGGTAGCCTCGATTGCTTGCCAACCGACGTGGCGCAGCCACACGAGTCCCTTTGGAGACGGGAGCATCGGACGTTGGAAGGGCGCGTCCTCCGGGGTCTCTTGTTCGCTGCGCGAACCCAGATTGACGAGCAATCTGGACCACCCATGAGGAAAGCCGTCGCGCTTTGAACAAGAGAGCTGGACGGGCAAACTCAGCGGAGGGGCTCAACGTCGTCGCTGGCGAACCGAGCGGGAAGTTCGCGCAATCGCGGTGCCGTCTCCCAGCCGGGTCCAAAGAGTTGGGGATCCTCGATGAGCGAGAACCATCCGTTGACAAAGACCCCGAGCTGGTCGCGGCCGAGCCCGCTCCAATCGCCAGCGACGGGAATGCCCTCCGGGAAGCCCGTCGATACCACAGCGTCGCGCTCGAACTCGAAGACTCCGTCGCCGTTGGCGTCGAGGATGATGCGGTGACCGCGAAGAACGCCGAGGTCGTGGCGGCCATCCCCGTTCCAGTCGCCGACGAAGGGACGATCCCCCTTGGCACCGAAGATGACCGACCGCGGGCGCGAGTCCTTCCCCCGGCACAGGAGGTGGAAGACTCCGTCGCGGAAGACGCCGACGTCGTCCACACCATCGCCGTTCCAATCCCCCGACACGGGGAAATCGTCGGCGAGTCCGAAGGCGAGTTCTTCGTCGACAGCCGGGTCGAAGATCCCATCGCCGTTGACGTCGAGTGAAAAGATCCCGTCGAGAAAGAGCCCGACATCCTCGGTGCCGTCGCCGTTCCAGTCGCCGGGGACGGGTTGGTGGGCGTCCGATCCGATGCCGAGTTGCCGATCGCGTTCGCTCGAGAACGAAGCGTCGGCGTCCTGATCGAGCGTGAAGCTCCCCGCGCGAAAGACCCCCACTTCGTCTTTCCCGTCACCATTCCAATCGCCGGCGACGGGGCGATCGCCCGGGCCGCCGAAGTGGAATTGCCGGTTCGAACGCGTTGCCCAAAGGTGAGCTGTTTCGACCGCGAGCGACCAGTGGCTGTGGGGGATGGAGATCTCCGCGAAGCCGAAGGCGGATGGGTCGTTTGCGAATTCCTGGAAGGTTGCGTCGCCTGCGAAGCGAGATCGCTCCGTGAGAGATGGAGAGATCAAGACCATGTTCATCCGTCGCTCGTTGAGCAGGTCGGCAAAGTCGTCCGCTTTGTGCAGCGGGTTGATCCAATGGAAGTGCTCCCCAGCCACCAACGCGAGACCACCCTCGGCGTCGAGCAAACTCACGGGATGCTCGGGGCCGACCAGTTCGAAGCGTCTCAGTAGCGCGACGATCTCGCGGTGAATGTGGACTCGAGACTTCGTCGGCAGGGAGTTGATCGCGTCGCTGGGCATCGGTTCCCAGAGCGGGTTTCGTGTCGGATGAACGAGGTAGACCGACGCCGCGAGCACCACGAGCGTTCCGAGCTGGAGGCCTTTGGGAAGCGACACGCGTCGGTACCCCAAGACCGCGGCTGCCCCAAGGGACGTGACGACCACCAGCGCCGGAGCCAGGTAGTGGGGTCGCGGGTAGAGCAATAGCGCGGAGATCATCGTGGGTGTGAGGACTCCTGCCGCCATCGCGATCGCCGCTCCCCAGTGACCGGAACTCGATTCCGACGCGACGCGCGGCGTCTTGCGCGTCCACCAGATCGCGCCGGCAAACGCCAGCAAGAGGACTGCCGCCAAGCCCACCATCGCGGCTCTTGAGAGAGCGGCGTCGGGATGGAGTAGCGAGATCGTGTTCCCCGCGAGGTACGGCACGTTGTGAATGACGTGCGTGATGAACTCGACGGGGTTGGCGATCAGGCAGTCGAGCACGCCGTCGACGGGGCCGAACTGCTCTTCGAGAATCTCCTCGAACTCGAACCAAGGATTCCGATTCGCCCCGGTTCTCAAGATCCACTCGTGTCCGAAGTGCTGGCCGAACGCGACCAGCTTGCGGTTGGTTCGGTCCTCGAACGGGTGCCCCGCGAGGAGGAGAAGGTCCTGGCCGATGACCGCGAGTGGGATCGACCAGAGCAGCGACACGAGTACGAGGCGTCGATTGGAGCGAGCCTGAATTGCGAAGCTCACCGCGGAGGCGACGAGCAGGAGCAGGCACGAAAGGGAATACTCCGGGCGGATGTAACTCGCGACAAAGAAGCCGCACGCGAGGAAGAGCAAGCGTCCGGTCAGGGTCGCAATGGCGAAGGACGCCGTTGTCAGCAGCAGGACCATGGCCAGCGCGAAGAGAGCGACCCAGGGCCAGGCCACGAAGATGTTGGTGAGTTGCAGCGCGAAAGCGGTGACGAACGCGGGCAAAAGGCCGACGCCAAGACCCCGCATCAGGACGTAGACGGAGGCGATGACCAAGGTCACGATCGAGATGTAGTTGAGCCGACTGATGACCATCGGGTCGTCGCTCAGCAGGCTCAGCAAGTAGTACCAGCACTGATAGAGCGGAGCGTACTCCGGCGTCGACAGTCCCACTTGGGGAAGCTGCGTTCCCTCGTGGAGGTAGTTCGCCTCGTCCCAAAGACTGATGTCTCTCGCATCGTGACCCGTTCCGGCCCACCCCCAGGAAGCGATCGCCAAGAGCGCGACCGCGACGAGATCCCAACGAAGCGACGCTCGCCAGGTGGATGGTTGGGGCTTGTCATCGTCGGGCATGGGCCGCGCCTCGCGTTGGGTCATCAGGGACTGTCGTCGATGTCAGTTCCGGGATGCGGAAATCCCGTCGCTCCCGCTCGAACCGCGACGCTATATCGCTCGGCGTCGATCGCAACAATCCGGATTTCCGCGCGACGACACCGGGTGTGGTAAGTGTGTCGACTCGCTAACGTGTTGCTCGGGGGCGAGTTGCAGTCTCGTTGACAGGAAGGGGCCGGGGAGGTATCGACCGGGGAAGGCGCTCTCGTTTCAATCAGCCGGAGACCCCATGTTCTCGCTGCCTCTCCAGTCGCTACCTATTACGCTGTCAGTACTTGCGACGTGGCTTCTCTCCTTGGTCGTCATCGTTGGGATCGGTATGCTCGCGTCGCGCGTGCTTGGCGTGCGACACGATGGTCTCGAGGGTGGGCTCCGCGCGTTCTGGATAGGTTGGGCGACGCTCATCACGCTGCTGATGACGTGGCACTACGTGTTGCCCGTCGATGCGCGAGCGACCGACGCGGTCATCGGCTTGGGCGTGTTGGGTTGGTTCATCGCGGTGTTGGATCGTCATCCGAAAAGGCTCGTCTCGCGTCGAAGTCTTCGGGGCATGCCGCGGCATCCGATCTTCTTCGCGGGTGTCGGCGTCTGTGCGGGTTGGATATTGCTCACGGCCGCGAACGTCGCGCTCGGCCCGCCGTGGATGTATGACACCGGGCTCTATCACATTGGCGCGGTTCGTTGGTCGATGCAGTATCCGCTCGTCCCCGGACTGGGGAATCTAATGGCCCAGCTCGCGTTCAACAACAGTAGCTTCCTCGTCGCCGCGCTCCTTGGAAGTGTTCCCCCCTGGCAGGAGATCAGCTACCACGTCGCTAACGGCGTGATCCTGTTGCCGGTGGTGCTGCGCTGGGCGGTCTCGCTCTTCCGGGTGCTAGCTCGCCCCAAGCGAACGTCACTTGTCGATGGCTACTTCCTCGCGCTGACGCCGTGGATTTATGTCTGCGCCATCTCGCACGAGGTGCGCAGTTTCTCGACCGACTACGTGACCTCGCTGCTTGCCGTCGCGCTGGCGGGAGAGGTCTTGGGCATGTTCGGACGGCGTCTCTCCCAGCCCTCTCTCTATTCGCGGACAGTCGTGATCGTGGCGCTTGCGGCGGTCCTCGTGACGACCAAGGCGAGCGGGATCATCTTTGGCACGGCGGCGGCACTGATCGCGGGGATCTACTATCTGCGGCGAACTCGCGCGTTTCGGGCGAAGGACCTCATCGCGATCGGTTTGCTCCCCACCCTGATGGCGGTTCTGTGGGTGGGACGAAACATCGTGCTGAGCGGCTATCTGCTCTTCCCCGTCCCGTCGCTCGGCTTGCCGGTCGACTGGCGCGTCCCGCGCGCGGAGGTGCAGGCGCTGGCCGACATCATCAAGTCGTGGGCCCGGACGCCGGGCACCTTCCACACGCAATCGGTACTGGGCAACTGGAGCTGGGTGGCCGGGTGGGCGGAGCGCCTTTGGCTCGGTGAAGGTCGCTTCCATCTGGTGCTTCCGCTGGCGCTCGCCGCGGCGTTGGTGCCGGTCTGCCTCGTGCTCCGGCCGTGGCGACGCGCTCGGGGATGGTGGCCGATCGCCTTCTGCCTCGCGCCCCTGGTGGGGATCGGATTCTGGTTCTCGTCGGCGCCGGAGGTTCGGCTCGTTGGTTCACTTCCCTGGATTGTCGCGGCGGTCGCGATCGCGATCCTGCCACTCGGTCGTCGGCGATGGGTTCGGTTGATGACAGTGGGAAGCCTACTCGTGGTGGTGACCATTTCGGGTTGGCCGAGGGAGTTCCACGCGAGCACGTCGCTCGAGTCGACCCCATCACCGATGATCCGGGGAATGCTCACCGATGGCGGAGTGGTGATCTACACGCCGAGGTTGACCGACCAGTGCTGGGACTTGCCCTTGCCGGCGGCGCCGGTGGTTCGCCCGAAGCTCGCGATGCGTGAACCGGGGCGCCTCGAGTGTGGGTTCCGCAACATGGCCGAGTTCGAGTCGCTTACCCGAATCGCCGCCGAGCGCGCCGCGACCAACCGCCGATAGCGCGACATTTCTCTCAGCCTGGAGTGGCCATCGGTAGGTGGCCGTTCGGCGACTCGCTGGGTGCCATGTCCATGCCAGCGTGGGCATGTGGGTGTTGCCACGAACCCAGTAGAGCGATGCCGCTTGCCGGTCGAGAACGCTGTCGCAATGTTGAGTTGTGTCGGTGGTTGTCGCTGGCTGGCAAGCGGTCATTGACATTCGAGAAGCTCAACGCACGGGATAGTCAGGTTCCGTCTATTGTGATGACATGGCGTCGTCATTCTGCTCCGTCCAGCCAGACATTCCGACCGACAAGAGGAGGAGCCCGACGACCATCAACGCGGCGAGCGAGACGATCGCGCCTACGCGGGTAGTGCTCGACCGGTAGGCGAAGACGACCTGGTGGTCGCCGGCGGGAACGGGGACGCCGCGCATCGTGTGATTGACGCGTTCGATCGTCACCGGGGCGCCATCGACGGCGGCTTGCCATCCGGGGTAGTCGGCATCGCTGAGGATCAGGATCGACGCCGATCGCGAAGAGGTAGCGATTGTCACGCGGGTCGTGGTCTCCGCAACGACCGTCGCCGTCGCCTCCGGGTCGGGCGCCCCCAACTCCAGTTCGAGAGGGGACGCCAATAGCGCGGTCTTCCGGGGATCGAAAGGGTCGCCGTCGGGGAAGTGCCCCGTCTGTAGGGTGGCGAGCGTACCCTCCTCGCACGGCTCGCGCGCCTCTTGCACCAGCCAACAGCGCGGGCAGGCACGCTTATTCTCGAAGACGACGAACTTGTCGGTGCGGGCGACCTCGGCCAATCGGTCCGAGGTCAGCGAGGACGCGAGCACGGTGGCGTAGCGCTGGCACTGAGAAGTCGACAGCAGCAGGTAGCGGCAAGCGAGGACGTCGAGCACCCTGCTCTCGTCGCCGAGATTCGACTCGACGGCATCCCAATGTTTGGTCATCTCGAGCAGCGTTCTGGGTGCCAGCGGGTTGTCACCGGTTGCGATCGGGATGCGGTGAAGGCGCGCGTACTGGCCCGCCAACAACTCGGGGGTTCCGGTGGCGGGCTGGAAACTGAACGCCCGCTGGTTGGTGCTGGCTAGGTGCTCGCGAAGTGTCAGTAGAGTGTCGCTAGGTGTGAGGAGGACCGCCGGGGCGCTGCGTGGGCGCCACTCGCAAAACCAACCGAACGTCCCCAGGTCGAGGACGACCGTCGCGATCAGGAGCCCCGACCAGATGGCCGAGCACCGGCGCGACCAGCCGATCAGCACGGCGACTCCCAAGGCCGCGGCGAGCAGCGGGCCGCCGAGCGCCGGGTTGAGCCAGGGAAACAAACGGACGTCGTGCCCGGCGACGATCGGCATCTTTCCCGAACCGGTCCGGTGGAGATAGGTCAGCGCGAAGTAGCCGTAGGTGATGAAGAGAACGAATGCGAGCCCGGTCCCCGCGAGGATTGCGAGCTGGCGCCGCTTCTTCTGGGGCAGCCGCGCGAGCGCGTCGAGGCCGAGTCCTGAGAGAACCGCCAGCCCGAGTGACATCTCGAGGAAATGCCGTCCCGGGCACCGGAACCAGTTGTAGCCGGGGATGCGAAAGAGGAACACCGACAAGGGTTCGACATCGCTGCCGAAAGTCATCAACAACGCGACCAGGGCCACCGCGGCCCAGAACCAGGTGAGGGCTCGGAAGCGACTGGCGTGGAGAGCGATGCCCGCGAGCGCCCAGGTGAGCAAGCCGGCAAAACCGATCACCTCGACGTAGCTTTCGTATTCGCCAAAGGAGGGCTGCGTCGCCCCCGAGGCGGGATTCCAAAATCCGCCATAGAGATAGGGAAACAGGACGCGCGGCCACTCGCGCAACCGCAGGTTGAAGATGTCGTAGAAGTCGTACGTCATCGCGGCCCGGCTCGAGAACCGTGTCAGTTCGAGCATCGGAAGCAGCAAGATCGCGCCCAGAGCGACACCGAGTAGGACCGCGAAGGCGCAGGCGGAGAGGTAGCGAATTGGTCCCGAGCTGGCGTCCCACGAACGAACCAGCGCGTAGAGGCCGCCGAGCCCCATGGCGTAGATGAAAATTTGCGGATGCCCGGCGACGAGGCAGAGGCCAATCGCGAGCGCCGTCAGCGCGATCCAAGCGGGCCGGAGGCGATCGCGCAACGACTCGAGGCCGAGCAGGATCAGCGGTGGCCACGCGGCGGCGTGGATCATCGACGGGTGGCCCAGGTGGGAGACCATGAAGCCGCCGAGCCCATAGACCAGTCCGGCCAGGAACGCGGGCAGCGCGGCGGCTGTCACCTTCTTGACATACGCGTACATGCCGAGACTCGCCACGACATAGGCGGCGATGACGAACCCGTTCCAGGATCCGGTCAGGCGGAAGAGTTGTAGGATCGGGTACCACGTCATGTTCTGGGGATCGGCCGCGATCGGGAACCCGCACCAGTTGGCGTTCGACCACAGGCCCGTGGGAGCGAGGAAGGCGGGGAGGAAGAAGAGGCCGCCGTCGCCGGGGGCGAGCAGCCGTCCGCTCAGTAGGACGGGGGAGAAGAACGCCGCCGCGATCGCGACGTAGCCGATGGCCGCGAGGAGGCTTATGCCGGCGCGGCGCCCCTCGGGCCGCTTGGGGTGATCGGTTGCCGCATCCACGAGTGACGACTCCTTGTCACTGGCGTGCCGCCTACGCTCTCGTGGGCAAGGCACCCGGCTTGTGTCAACAGCCTGCTAGATCGCTTGGACCGCCGCGCCGCGTTCCCGCCGGCGGGCGACAGCGATCAGCGAAAGACCGGCAGGCATCGTCATGCGGGGAAGAAGGCGCGATTCGAAGGAAAAGATGGTCGCGAGCATTCGGTTGACCGGCCTCGGAGGGATCGAGAGATCCCCTTTCCCGCGGGAGACGCCGAACCACCTCTCCTTGAGGCGAATCATCGCGGCGGGTGGGAACAGGAGCGAATTGTAGTACGAGAAGAGTTCCAGCTCGACATCGAGGTCGGCGAAGAGTTGGCGGAACTGATTGCGGGCGTAGCGCCGGTAGTGGTGATGTTGCTCGTCGCGGGGCGAATAGAGCCACTGATAAGCCGGAACGGTACAGAGGAGAATGCCGCCGGGAACGAGAAGGTTCAAGGCGCTGCGTGTCGACGCGGCGTCGTGCTCGACATGTTCGAGCACGTCGGTCATCACGACGATGTCGAAACTCTCGGGGGCGAAGGGAATCTTGTCGGGCAGGCGGCCCTCGCGAACGCGCTCGCCGAGCCGGCGTCGGGCGAACTCCAGAGCGACGGGGGAGGCGTCCATGCCGTGAACGTCATGCGCGATCGCCCACGCGGCCAAGTTGGCGCCGCAGCCGCAGCCGAGTTCGCAGATCCGCTTGGGGCCCGAGCCGTCGATATTCGCATAGCGCTTGATCAACGAGGTGACGATCCGACGTCTTCCGAGAAACCACCAATGGGTCTCCTCGGTGCGCCACATCTCCTCGTACAAACTGACATCCATCCTAAGATCCCTCGTGACGTTCTCTCGGATCCCACTGCTCGGCGAGGAAGTAGAGGGGCCGACGTCTGACCTCGACGTAGATCCGTCCGATGTACTCGCCGAGAATGCCGAGCGTCAGGAGCTGCACTCCCGAAAGCAGGAACATGGCGATCACCTGGAACGCGTACCCCGGAATGCCGATCCCGAAGATGAGTTTCTCGGCGAAGACGACCAGTCCTCCGGTGAAGCTGAGGAGGGTGACGATCATCCCCAGGGTGTTGATCCAGCGTAGCGGTTCGCTGCTCATGCCGCAAATGGCGTCGAAAGCCAAGCGAAGCCTTTTGAAGAAGCTGTACTTGGTCGCCCCGGCGAGCCGCGCGTCGCGGTGGTAGTTGACCGAGGTTTGGCGATAGCCGGTCCAAGCGATCATGCCGCGAACGAAGCGGTTGCGTTCTGGTAGTTGGTTGAAGGCCTCGACGACGGAGCGGTCCATGAGCCGAAAGTCGCCCGTGTCGAGAGGGACCTCGACCTCCGAGACGCGCGAGAGGAGCCGGTAGAAGAGGTAGCTCGTCGCCTTGGTCAGAAGAGTCTCGCCATCCCGTTTGGTGCGTTGGCCGACGATCAGGTCATAGCCCTCGCGCCAGCGCTCGAGCATTTCGTGAATGACCTCGGGAGGGTCCTGGAGATCGGCGTCGATGATGACGACCGTTTGGCCGTTGGCGCGCTCGAGCCCGCAACTGGTGGCCGACTCATGGCCGAAGTTTCGTGAGAACGAGTAGTAGCCGACTTTGGGATCGCGCTCGGCGAGCTGGCGCATGATCTGGGCGGAGCGATCGCGGCTGCCGTCGTTGATGAAGATGATCTCGTAGCCGTCCTCGAGATCGGCGAAGACCTCGGTGAGACGTTGGTGCAGCGCCTCGAGACAGTCTTCTTCATTGAAGACGGGGACGACGATCGAGAGCAGCGGGCGATTCGGATCGCGCTGACGCTTCGTCGTCGGTTGGTCGGATGCCGTGTTGGAGTGCATGCCTCATCGCGCCTCGTCGCTGCGTCGGCCCGCGGATCTCAGCCGGCGAGGGAATTGGTTTCGTTGATGAGATTGAGTTTGTTGTAGAGGGTCTTGAGGCTGATGCCGAGTTGCTTGGCGGTCTCGGGCTTGTTGCCTTCGTTCTGGTCGAGCACGCGGACGATGTACTGCATTTCCAGTTCGTGCAGACTGAGCGTTTGGCTGGCGGGCGGAAAGATCGAGTTCGACGCCGCGCCTCTCAAGTGACCGGGCAGGTGATCGGGGCCGATCGGTTCGCCGCCGGAGACGATGTAGGCGTACTCCATGACATTGGCGAGTTCGCGGACGTTGCCCGGCCAGGTGTAGGTCTTGAGCGCGTCGATCGCCTCGGGGGTCAAGAGCCCCGAGATGTCCTTGCCCTTGGCCGCCCGCATAAGCAAGTGTTCGGCGAGGGTCGCGATGTCGTCGGGCCGCTCACGCAAACCGGGCAACTCGATCTCGAAGGTGTTGATCCGGAAGTAGAGGTCCTCGCGGAAGTCGTCGTCGGCGACCATGTCACGCAGGCCACGGTTGGTCGCGCACAAGACGCGGACATCGACGCGGAATGGCTCGTTTTCTCCGACGCGGCGCACTTCGCCCGACTCAAGAAAACGGAGGAGTTTGGCCTGCATCGATTTCGGCAATTCGCCGACTTCATCGAGAAAGAGCGTCCCGCCGTTGGCGACTTCGAAGAGCCCCTTGCGGTTCTGGTCGGCGCCCGTGAAAGCCCCCTTGCGATGGCCGAAGAGTTCGCTCTCGACGAGATGTTCGGGCAACGCGCCGCAGTTGACCGGAACGAACGGCATCGAGGAGCGCTGGCTCTGCTCGTGCAGCGTCCGGGCGACGACCTCCTTGCCCGTCCCGGTCTCCCCGAGCACCAAGACGGTCGAGTCGGTCGGCGCGACCTTCGCGATGATGTCCGCGACACGCTGCATCGGCTTGGAGCCGCCGACGAGCCTCGGCTGGCCCTCGGCGGTTCGCAACCGGTTCTCCAGGGCGATGGTCTTATTGAGCAGGGCCCGCTTCTCGGCGACGCGATGGAGCACCGCTTCGAGTTCGGCCATCTTGCACGGCTTGGTCAGGTAGTCGAAGGCGTGATAGCGCAGCGACTCGACCGCGGTCTCGACGGTCGCGTGTCCGGTGAGGAGGACGACCTCGGTCTCGGGAGCGACTTCCTTGATTCGTTTGAGGACCTCGATGCCGCTAAGCCCTGGCATGCGGATGTCGAGCAGCGCGACGTCGAAGCTCGCTTTCTCGATCACGTCGAGGGCGCAGCGGCCGTCGTCGCAGACGGTGACGTCGTGACCGAGTCGAGGTAGCTCCAGGCGCATCAACTCACGCAACGGCTTTTCATCGTCCGCAAAGAGAATCCGCAGCTTCGTGCAATCCGCCGTTGCCATTGAGGCCCCTCGTCCAAACGCTACCGAAACAGATCGTTGCTCGCGACGATGATCGAGCGATCGTCATCCGCAAGCGCCTAGTTGTCGCTCTCGATGCTGGCGGGACGTGGCCCACCAGAAAGTTTCCGTCTCTCGTGGTGGATCAAGACCCACCCTACGTCTACCCCAGAAGTCCTGTCGGCCGCCCCGAACTAGGCGGCGTGTGCTCTGATCTTCTCGCCGAGATGAATCGTGAAGGTGCTTCCATGGCCCGGACCATCGCTCGATGCGTCGAGCGTGCCGCCATGCTGGCTGATGATCAGATGGCTGATCGAAAGCCCGAGCCCCGTTCCCTTGCCCGAGCGATTCCGCGTGAAGAACGGCTCGAAGAGGTTCTCACGCACTTCCTCGGTCATGCCACAGCCATTGTCGGTGACCCGGATGACGACCGAGTCCTCCTCGCGGCAGGTGACGACGCGGACCACCCCCTGCTCGTCGACACTCTCGAGGGCGTTGACGACCAGGTTGAGCAGCACTTGCTTGAGCTCTTGCGGATTGACGCGAGCCATGACGATGTCTTCGGGCTCGAAGACGATCTGCTTGTCGACCGCCCGGCCGAGGTGCTGCACCATCTCGATGACGTTGCGAATGAGCGAGACGAGATCGGTTTCGACTCGTTCGGGCTCCCCGACGCGCGAGAAGTCGAGCAGTTTCTCGGTGATCGCCTTACAGCGGAAGGCCTCTTGTTGGATCATGCCGAGATAGTTCTCGACGACGTCAGCGTTCTCTCCGTCGGCGGGGAGAATTTGCTTGAGCCGTGCCTCGAGGGCCTCACCACAAAAGGCGATGCTCGCCAGTGGGTTGTTGATCTCGTGCGCGACCCCGGCCGCGAGGAAGCCGACGCTGGCGAGCCGCTCGGAGCGGATGAGCTGGCGGCTGCGTTCGCGGACCTTGTCGTTGAGTTCCTCGTAAACGTTTTGGAGCCGGTCGGCCATGTTGTTGAACGACTCGCCGAGTTCTTGCATTTCGTCGCCGGTTTCGAGGCGGACGCGGAAGTCGAACTTGCCCTCGGCCAGTTTGGTGACGCCGCGATGCAGCTCGCGAATCGGATGGAAGATCGCACGATAGCCCAGCCAGACAAGGACGACCAGCATGACCAAGACGAGCACCGTCGTGCTATAGACGACGGCGAGACTCGCGCGGTAGTTGTTGCGGTCGGTCTCGACGTGACGGGTGACCTCTTGATGGATGACGCCGCGCAGGTCGACGAGCGTGTTGATCAGCTTGGCGATGACGTCGCGTTCGTTGCCCAGGTACCAGATCGGTCTTGGGGTGTTGACCTCGACGGTCGGTTTCTTGCCGCTGACGGAGTCTCGCAACTCGGCGAGATAGCCACGCATTTTCTGAAGCATGGCGACTTGTTTTTCGGTCTCCGCCTTGGAGAAGGAATAGGCGGCGGCGTGCTTGAGGCCGTCGTCGTACTTCTCGAGCATGCGTTCGATGCGCTCGAGCCGTTCCAGCTTCTCTTTTCGGGCGAGATCCTGATCGAGTCCGGAAACGGTTTCCCCGCTCGGGAAGTTCAGGCCGCTTACCGCCAACTCGAGATAGCCGAGCACCGCCAGTTGCTGATGCTGGTAGTTGAACACCTTGTTGGTTCGGCGATACGAGTAGAGGCCGTAGAAGGAGCCAATGGAGAGCAAGGTGGTCATGCCGGCTACCAGGATCAACCCGGCGGCGAGCTTTTGCCGAATGCGCCACCGAAACTTCACCGCATGACCTCCTTGTCTTGCAGCCCGATCCCTGTTGATCGGGCTCCGCGCGAACCGTTCGACGTGCTCAGCGCAGTGACGTCCTGTCACGGCGTCGAGGGCGTGATAACAAGGTCCGAATAATTAACAAACCCCTTTTGGGTGCGGAATTCTCTCGCCGTCAAAAACACGCGGCGGCGAATGATCCACGCCTTCAGCGTCAATCGACCGACAGTCGCGTCGATCTCCGGGAACGCTACCGCTGGAGGCTCGGACGAATCGGCACAATTCTTCGCATCGGCCATCGCGACCGGGATCATTGAGTCCTGGAAAAAGAATGGCTCGCTCGAGCCGCCGGGGCCGCGCCGGCGCTTTCGTGCCTCTTTGACCACTGATCTGGGCGCGGAAGTGACGCGAGCGGATGGAAGAATAGGGGTCTCCGAGCGAACTTGGTGGTCCAGATAGGTTGAAAACGGGAGAGACTGGGGGGATCTTGCGGCTTGGTGGGTCCCGAATCGAAGAAGAATCGACAACATCGCCGCCGATTCGTCGCAATCGATTCTTCTACCTCTTAGGATGAGAGGACGTGCGCGGATTCAACCGGTCAATGGCATTGGCCGGATTTCGCGACACCGAACGAGACAACCAGGGAGAGGATCGCACCATGAAGGTTCGCAACGTGCTGTTGGGTGTCATCGCCGCCGGGACGATTTGGTTCGCCTCCGCGTCGAGCGCTCAAGCTCAAGTGGTGGTCAGCTACTACACCCCCGCCGTGCCCGTGGTGGCTCCAGCTCCGATGGTCGCGGCGCCGGTCGTTGCCGCTCCCGTCGTTTCCTACTATACGCCTCCGATCGTCGCGGCTCCCGTGGTGTCGTACTACGAGCCGGCGGTGGTCGCCGCGCCGGCGCCGGTCGTGAGCTACTACGCCCCGCCCGCGGTTTCCTACTACCCCGCAACGGTTCGCCGTGGACTCTTCGGCAAGACGATCGTGAAGACGCCTTTCTATAAGGTTAAATACTAAAAGAGGTTGTGGCCTAGTGCACTGGTCCAACTAGCTTTCGGGGTGCCACAGGCTGCTTGTCAGCCAGTGGCAAAGGGTTAGGGTTGCACGAACACCAGCGTCAAGTTGGAGAAGAGCACTCGTCGGCGCCGGCCCAATCGTTAACATCGCGTCCCTGTCCGAGTTTTCGGGCAGGGTTTTTCATTTCTTGGGCCATCGTCGTATGGCGTGGGTCATGCGGACCTCAATTGTGAAGTTGTCGTCTACGGACTTCAGAATCAGACATTTCTAGTAGCACAGGAACCAAGCCCTGACCTAAACTTGGGTGATGGGGGCGTTGGGAAGACTAGCGGCGATGACGGCAACTCTCCCATCGTCCGCTTGCTAGGCACAAGTGTCCGTTTCGGAACGCGTTGTCATGCCCACGGCTCACCCAAACACCGTAGATCCTGCCGCCCTGGAAATGGTCGAGCGGATCGACCAGATCCCTCCCTCCTCCCAACTGTTGGTCAAGTGTTCGTCCTACTTTGGAGAGGGCGACCATGGAATTCCCATGCAGCAGCTCGCTGCCGACGTTGCGCTCGATCCGCGTGCCACCGCCGATGTCTTGCGCCTGGTCAACAGCGCCGCATTCGGAATGTCGCGCGAGATTCTCAACGTCGCCGAGGGGGTGAAGCTTCTCGGGACGAAACGGACGATTTGCACTGTCATTTCGGCCTGCATGGCTCAGTTTCAGCAGATGCTGAAGTCGAGGACCGGAGGAAAAGAGGTCAACTGGTCAAATCGCCGGGGAGTCTTGATCGCCAGTGCCACCGCGACCTTCGCGGACCGCATGAGTGATGTCTGTCCCGACGCCGCCTACGCGCTCGGACTTCTGCAAGATTTTGGCATCCTCGCCCTGATGCGTGTGGAGGGATCCCGCTACATCCGTCTGCTCAACCGCTTTCGGGCCAGCAAGACCTCTCGGCTTGAGGTGCTGGAAAAGGAGGAGTTTGACCTGAATCATGCCGATATCGGGGCGGCGTTGCTTCAGCACTGGGGGTTGCCCGAGACCATGGTCGGGCTCGTCATGCGTCACCACGATCCCCTTCCCGAGGAGACAATCACTGTCGAGCAGAAGTTCCTGCATCTGATGAACATCGGCGAGGCGTTGGCCAACTGGCGTGACCATTCGGTCCCCGAGCGCTACGAGCGTTTTCGGCAGTCGCTGGGAAGCGCTGCCGCCGTGCCGGTGGAAGACATCAAGGACTGCATCGCGGAGATAGCTCACCGAGCGGAGGAGGCCAACCGGCTCTTTCGGATTCCGCAGCCCGATCCCCAAGAGTTGAGCGAATTGGCTCACGGTTTGGCCACCAAGATCACCGAAGGGGCGGAAGGGCGACCGGCCGTCGAGACGGAGACCCCTTCGTTTTCCCTGAACGATGTTCGCCAACGGGTTCAGATTCTCGTCGTCGACGACGATTCGTCAACCATTGCGTTGACCAAGCATTTTCTCGGCAAGGCGGGGATGGAGGCTCGGCCCTGCTCGACGGCGCGCGAGGCGCTTCAGCTAGCTCCCGAGTGTCATGCAGCCCTCGTCGATGTCCATTTGTCCGATGGAGCTAGCGGCGTCGACATTGCCAAAGAACTGAGGCAGGGCGGGTTTACCAGGCCGCTGATCATGATCTCCGCCGATCGGCGTCGCTCCACCGTGGTCGCGTGCGCGGTCGCGGGGGCCAATGACTACGTGACCAAACCCTTCACGTTCGACACGCTCGTCCCAAAGGTCTCCTCGCTGGTGAGCGCGCATCTGGGGCACCCGGCGCGGAGCTGATGTCCCGACGACCCGTCTCCATACAACGAAAGACATGGACGCTACCTCCGAACCCATCGTCATTCCGGCCGGTGTCATCTTCGACATGGACGGGACCATTGCCGACACGTGGCAGCATCATTTCGAAGCCTATCGCGAACTCGGGCGACGGTTTGGGCAAGAGCTTTCCGAGGAGGCGTTTCAGCGACTCTTCGGCACGGCCAGCAGTAGCGTCGTGACCCTTCTCGCGGGAGACGACCTTACCGAGGAGCAGATCGCTGGTCTCGCCGCGGAGAAGGAAGTTCTCTATCGGCGACTCGTTGAGGACGACCTGCGACTGACCAAGGGCGTGCGTCGTCTGATCGCGTGCTTGCGAGGTCATGGGTGTCGGCTCGCGATCGCGTCGTCGGCCCCACGCGACAATGTGGCCCAGGTGCTGCGCCTCGCGGGAATTCAGGATGACTTCGACGTGATCCTCGGCGAAGAGGACGTGTCGGTGACGAAGCCCGATCCGGAGATATTTCTCAAGTCGTTGCAAAAGCTTGGGTTGGGCGCCGACGAGTGTTGGGTGATTGAGGATTCTCTCCACGGAATCCGAGCGGCCAAGGCGGCGGGCATCTTCTGCGTGGCGCTGACGACGACCCACAATATCGACGAGCTTGGAGAAGCCGACCTCGTGGTCGATCGCCCGGCCGATCTTCTCGAGCGCCTTGACGTCGCGCCGGGCTGATCGCGTTGCCGTCAAAGTCATCCTCGGCGGCTCCGCTTGTTTCCCTTCCCGAGATCGCCTGAACCAGCGATATTCGTCTTGCTCGGAATTCGCGGTTGCTTCACTTTCGTAGCGCCGGCGCCTTCGCGCTGGGCCTTCAAACCGGGAACCAAGGGAGAATGCGAGCATGTTACATGCGTTGATCATGGCGGGCGGGAGCGGCACGCGTTTCTGGCCGCTGAGCCGACAACGCTTGCCCAAGCAGTTCTTGAAGTTGCACGGAGAGCGGAGTCTGATCCAGCAGGCCCACGACCGAATCGCCGGATTGGTGGGCGAAGAGCGTCTGCTCATCCTGACCAATCAGGTGCAAGTGCCCAAGACGCGCGAGCAGCTCCCCGAGCTGCCCTCGGGGGCCGTCATCGGAGAACCCTGTGGTCGCGACACCGCCCCCTGCATCGCCCTAGGGGCGGCACTGATCGCCAAGAGCGATCCGGATGCCAACATGGTCGTTCTGGCCGCGGATCACCTCATCGAGCCACCCGAACGCTTCCATGACGCGATCGAGACGGCCAACAAGTTCGTCGACGACGATCCCCAAACACTGGTGACCTTCGGCATCCCGCCGACATTCCCCTCCACCGGCTACGGCTATCTTCAGCGCGACGAGCCGCTCGCGTCGGGCGACATCAATGTCTTCCAATTGAAGTCCTTTCACGAGAAGCCGGACGCCGAGACCGCCAAGTCCTTCGTCGACAGCGGGACGTACTATTGGAACTCGGGAATCTTCTGTTGGCGGGCGAGCACCATTCTCTCGGAGATTCGCCGTTGCGCCCCCGAGATTGGCGATGGCATCGATCGCATTGTCGCGGCCTGGGACAGCGACGAGTGTGAGAAAGTCTTCGCGGCGGAATTCGAGGCCCTTCCCAAGATCTCGATCGATTACGCGGTAATGGAGAAGGCCCCGAAAGTCGCGATGGTCGAGGTCCCCTTCCAGTGGGACGACGTTGGCAGCTGGGGGGCGCTCGAACGCGTCAATGAGATCAACGACGAAGGAAATGTCGTCCTTGGGCGACATGTCGGTCTCGACACGTCCGGCTGCATCATCGTCGGCGATGAGGACCATGTCGTCAGCACCATCGGCGTTCGCGATTTGATTATCGTGCAGACGCCCGATGGGACGCTGGTTGCCGACAAGGCCCACGAACAGGACGTCAAGAGATTGCTCGAACAGCTCAAAGAGCGTGGATTGAACCAGTACCTGTAGGTCGCACGCCGACCCACGAGGGGAAGGAATCGTTCGTCCGTAGAGGCAGGTCAACCAGCGTCGATTCCAGTTAGACAACCCCTCCGGGGTTGGTTTCTCCGTTCGGTGGGTACCCAGGGTGCGCGAAGCGCGACCCTGGGCTTCAACAGAGAACGGCGTTGCCGTTCGGATAGGGAAGACATCACCATTCAGGGAGAGACACGTCGCCGTTCGGAAAGAGTCGTCGCCGTTCGGAAAGTGTCGTCGCCGTTCGGAAAGAGTCGTCGCCGTTCGGAAAGTGTCGTCGCCGTTCGGAAAGTGTCGTCGCCGTTCGGAAAGTGTTCGGGAAAGTGTCGTCGCCGTTCGGAAAGTGTCGTCGCCGTTCGGAAAGTGTCGTCGCCGTTCGGAAAGTGTCGTCGCCGTTCGGAAAGTGTCGTCGCCGTTCGGAAAGTGTCGTCGCCGTTCGGAAAGTGTCGTCGCCGTTCGGAAAGTGTCGTCGCCGTTCGGAAAGTGTCGTCGCCGTTCGGAAAGTGTCGTCGCCGTTCGGAAAGTGTCGTCGCCGTTCGAACGCGGCGTTGCCGTTCAGGAAAGCGAATGACGTTGGGGTTCAACGAGAGATTGTGGTGTCGCGGCTCGAGGCGAAAGACCGAGTCTTTTGTCCCTATGCCGAAGGCATTGACTAATGGAGCCCAGGGTCGCGCTTCGCGCACCCTGGGAAAGGATGATCCACAGTCCCCAAACCCTGAAAGGGTTTTCTAGGGGACCTGCCTGCATAGGTTCCGGAACAACGCCCCGGTCCGTGGAGACTCGGACTCGGGCCAGCTGGGTCTTGCTCGAACAAAGACCGATGAACAAACAAAGGGCCGGGAACGCTGAGACGCGTTTCTCCGGCCCTTGGTCGTTTGATCACCTCTCACTGGCTGAAAATCAACCAGCGGCCCGTTGACGATTGAGGACGGACAGGCCCCTCGCTCCACCGACGTGGCGCGAGCGAGCCGGCATCACTAGCGCAGTTGGAACTGCATGAAGTAGATGCCCTTGTCGTCCATGATGCCGTAGCTGCCGGTCGGGCTGCTCAGGTACTTCTTGACGGCGTCGAACTCGGGAAGGTTTGAACCGTTGAGGGCTTGGATCAAGCCGCCGACGTACTCGTTGACGTCGTCGTCCGCTTGGGCCGCCTGCGTGAGGACCTGGGCGAACTTGCCCGACTTGAGCATCTGCCAGACCGCCCGCTGTTGGACCTCGGTCTGCGAGTAGGTGATGATGCTCGTCTCGGCGGGGAACTTGCTGGCGACGCGTTGGTAGCCGGGCGTCTCCGCCAGACCGGCTTCGCCGTCAAAGTTCAGCACCATGTCGAGCACCTCGACGAAGGTCGCGACCATGAAGTGGGTCTTGGTCACGGTCAGGCCGAGCATGCCAACGGGAGGAGCTTGGTCCGGGGGCATTTGAGCGGCCAAGACGTCGCCGAGCGGGAAGGTGTAGACGTCGTAGCCCTTGACGGTCTTCTTTTGGAAGCCGGCGACAACGCCCAACTGTCCCATGATGCGATCGAAGAAGGCCTTGAAGCGGCCCGCATCGTCAAGCTGCCAAGCGATGAGGAAGCGCTGAACCGGCAGGTTGTCGCGTTCGGTCAGGTCGCTGATCGCGGTGATGCGGTTGCCCAACGGGCCGATGATGTCGTTCTTGAGGCTGATCGGATTTTGCGGATCGAGCTGGGACAGGGCCCGGTCGACCTGCGCCATCGCTCCGGGCTGGAAGCCGTTGACGAGTTGCGTCAGCGTGTTGTAGAAGCCGTCGACATCCCAGTTGAGCGACGTGTAGGTCACGATCGACGCGGGAACCCATGGCTCGGGCTTGAGCGGCTTGGCCGGCATGCGGAAGAGATCCAGCAACAACGACTGGCCCTGAACCAAGACCATGAGCTGCGAGGTGAACTCGTAGTCGTCGTAGGCGATCTTGCCGCTGACACCCGCGGCCTGGAAGGCGTTGAGTCCGAGCATGCCGCTGATGACTTGGGCTTGCGGGCCACCCGACTGCAGTGCGAAGCTGATGATCTTGGCGAGATCGACGAAGACCTCGACGTCACCGATGCCGCCCGAACGAGAGCGGAACTGGCGGAAGCGGGCGTTGTCGGCCAAGGAACCGCGCATCCCCTCGCTGAGGGCTTGAAGCGTCTCCTTGAGAGCGGCCGGATCGTTGGCGAACGCAAGGACCGAGCCCCGCAGCGCCATGCAGAGTTGCTCACGCTCCTTGGGAGCCCCCTTGCTGAAGATGGTGATGTCGCCCATCTCCTGCTTGGTGAGCCCTTGCCCCTCCAGGGCGGTCTTCAAGCGGCCGACGAGGCCTTCCACCTTCGTCTCGTTCCCCGCGACGTCGGCGAGGAAGTAGACGAACGGAGGCTTCTGCGGATCGGTCGGATCGAGCCGCAGCGCGAAGGCCATCTGCCCGGACGGCAGAGCGAGGACTTCGGGGACGTCGACACCGACTTGCTCTTCCACCTTCGCGAAGATCTTGCCGACCTCGGCGGTGATGGCCGCCTTGAACCGCGCCATCGCGGGATCGTTCCAGAGCTTCCAGACGTTGGTCTGGGTGAAGCTGCCCTTGAGCTTGCTGACGCTCGGAACGTTCGCGTAGACGATGCAATCGTCGGGCAACGCGCTCTCGAAGGGGACGGCCTTGGCGACGCTGGCCCAGGAGAGGGCGATGAGCGCCGCGGCAACCGCCCCTTTGGTTGCTCGGCTCGTTCTGGCAATGAGATTCACACGTGGCTCCTTGTCTACACTGCGACGGTCGGCCGACCCAACCCAGGCCGTACCCTACGTCCCGACGCAACGAACTCTACAGCGAAGTACCCGCCGACACCCCATCGGGTTTCCCTATGCCGGTCGGCTTCGTGTTCTACCTTCGACGCGGGCCCATCGACCCGCCGTCGGTATCCACTAGACGCGGGCCCATTGACCCGCCGTCGGTGCCTACTTCGACGCGGGCTTTTCGAACCGGCGTCTTCGGGGCGGATCCAAATAGCGGTAGCCCGTGTTGGGCTGATCCTTGTTGAACGAAAAGGCCTCGCGATGCCGTAAGAAGTCCTTCAGGTAGTTCACGGGAATCGCGAAGCCGAGCCCCTCGCCGAGCGGCACCTTCATGTTGATCACGCCGATCACTTGACCGCGGGTGTTGAAGAGGGGGCCGCCGCTATTGCCGGGATTGATTTGCGCGTTCGTCTGCAAGTAGACCTGGCCGCTGAAGCTGCGATGGACGTTGCTGATGGTTCCGTCGGTCACCGTCCGCGAGAGCCCCAGCGGAGCTCCGATCACGAAAACCTCCTCGCCAGGACGTAGTTCGTCGGAAAAGCCGAGGAAGACGTGCTTGAAGACGATGTCTTTTCGGGTGGGGACCTTGATCAGCGCCAGGTCGAAGAAGGGGTTGAGGGCGACGATCTCGACGTCGCCGATCGACTTCTCCGTGAACGATTGGCCCGACTTCTGGAAAATATCGACCGTGATTCGGCTCTCTTTCTCCACGACATGGTAATTGGTCACGCAGTGACCGTCATCGTCGATGAAGAACCCCGAGCCGGTCCCGCTGGGGGTTTTGACCACGACCACCGCCTCGCCGAAGCGTTTGACGAGGTCCTTGATCGGGGCGGGAGGTAAGTCGGCGGTGGCGAAGAGGTGTCCCGAATCGCCGTAGCGATGCGAGGCGACCGACATCGCTTTTACGGGCGAATCGCCGCTGGAACGGCGGACGACGTCGGCCGTCGGAATGACAATGACGTCCGACCCGAGATCGACGACGATCTCGTCGGCTCGTTCCTTGAGCACTTCCCCGACCACCGCGGTTCCCGACCGCAATTCGATTCGCTCGTAGTCCGCGGCGACCGCGGCCAACGCCAGCATGGTGGCACCCAGCAGCATCACTGCTCCTTTCTCCTCATCATGAGTCGCAAGGGGATGGGGCGGTGCGCGACGCCACCCTTGTCCGGCTCATTTTTAGCACTTCCCTCGCACCGGTCCAACTAGATTCCCTTCTGGCAACGGCTTGGGACGAATTGACGTCACCTCGGGGTGACCGCGACGTGACCAACCCTCGGAAATCCGTCCGAGCACAACCACAAATGTCTCTTGGCCCATGACCGACGCCCTGCGTAAGCTAGGGAGGTTACTAGCATCGTTGAAAGAGGACGACTCCCGTCAAAGGGAATTTCCAGAAACCAGGTGCCCAATCGATGGAACGTTTTGTTGGCTTCGCGATCGTGGCGTTGTTCGTCTCCACTCTTCAGGCGGCCGCTCCGACCTCCGAGGGGGATTCGCCACCCATCCGCGATTACTCGCTCAAGGACGACTACGGCTTTCTTTCCCCAGAGATTTACAAGCTCGATCCACGCATCAAGAACCTGCTGCTGCGGGATATCGACGGCGATGGCAAGCTCGACATCATCGTCATCAACAATCAGAAGAACCGCATCGACGTCCTCAAACAGCGCCCCGACGGCAAGCCAATCCCGACGGCCGACCCCTTCGAGGTCAACGATATCCCCAATGACGCACGCCTCGAACACGTCAAGCTGACACAAAACAAGACCATCGCCTCCCTGACCGTTGGCGACGTCAACAATGACGGTCGGGCCGACCTGGTCTACCTTGCCGATCCTTCCGGCCTCTATGTGGAGTACCAGAACAAGGACGGCAGCTTCGGCCGCCGGCGACACTTCGACATCTCGGACGCTCAGCGTTCGGTATGGGCTCTCGACCTCGGCGATCTCAACGGCGACGGGCTGACCGACATCGCGTTTCTCGGCCGGAACAACCTCTACGTCGCCTACCAGGGAGCCGACGGACGCCTGAAGGAGCCGGTTCGCTATCGGCTCGACGAGGGATCGATGAGCCTCGTCCGCGTCTTGGATCTCGACCAGGATGGCCTCAACGACATCGTCTACCTGAGCGACGATTCGCAGTTTCCCGTTCGGGTTCGCTTCCAGCGGAAGAGCCATCGGCTCGGCCCGGAGCGTCGCTTCGAAATCGACGAGCCGCGCGGGGTTTCCTACGCCGACCTCGACGGCAAGCCCGGTCTCGAGATGCTGATGATCAGTGCCCTTTCGGATCGCTTCCTCGTCTATTCGCTCGGCGATGCCGCCGAGGAGGAGGAATCCCCGACCAGCCAGATGGTCGTTTTCCCCTTCGCGCGATCGGGCGGTAGCCCGCAAGTCGACCTCGTCGTCGCGGATGTCACCGCCGACGCGAAGAAGGATGTCGTCGTCTGCGACGCGAGCGCCGCTCGACTGCTGCTCTATCGGCAGGACGACCAGGAGGGACTCGATCTGGGCAGCGAGTATCCGAGCCTGATCGGGACCTCCCTGCTCCGCTCGCTCTCGTTGGGCGATGGCCCCGAGACGATCCTCTCGCTGAGCGAACGCGAACGAGCGATCGGACAGAGCCGCTTCGACGGCCGACGCATCACCTTCCCGTCGCTACTGGGCACGAAGGACGTGCCGCTGACGATGGCGGTGCTCGGTTCGGGGATGGAGGCGCGGCTCGTCTATCTCGCCCAGGTCCGGGATGAAAAGGCATCGAAGGACAGCTTTGTCCTTCGCAAGCTCAAGCCGACCAAGGATGGCGACTCGATTCGTTGGGAGTCCGATAAGTTTGGCGACAAGGAAGAGCAGAAACTCGACATGTCGGGCAAGCCGTACGATTCCCGCGCCGTCGACGTCAACGCCGACGGACATCTCGACCTGATGTTCTTCTATCTCTTCCAGTCGCCGCAGATTTACCTCGGCAACGAGAAGGGAACCTACACGAAGGCTCCCGACTCGACCGGCGGTGCTCTCGGAACGATCTCTCCGGCGGCGGTCTACTACGGCAAGCTCGCCGGCGACGACCCGGTCTTCCTCGTCGCTCAGAGCAACTTCGCCCGGAGCCTCAAGCTAAAGAACGGCCGTTGGGAGGTACTCGACCAGTACAACGCGACCGAGGGGTCCGCCAAGGTGATTGGCGTCCACGCGATCGATCTGGACGGCGACGGCGACCGCGAACTGGCGATGTACGATCGCTCCTCGCAATCGCTGGTCTTCCTCAAGGCCGACAATGGCCTCTTCCGCCGTTGGCGCACGCTGAAGGTCGGCGCCTTCGCCCTTCGCGGGATGGAAGTCGCCGACCTGGATGGCGACAATCGCGGGGACTTGCTTCTGTTTGATTCGGAGAAGATGGGGATCAGCTTCGTCGGCAAGCGCGATCGGGTGTTTAAGGAGATCGCCAGCTACGAGTCGAACATCCCCGACGGCCAGCTCTTCGACATGATTCCGGGCGACCTCAACGCCAACGGCAAGACCGACGTGTTGTTGCTCGAGCCATCACGCCATCACCTGGAGATCCTCGCGGTCGGCCCCGATGTCGACCTGAAGCGTGCCCAGCGTTGGCAGGTCTTCGAGGAGAAGACCTTCCGTAGTGGAGCCTTTTCCGGTGGCGGGCTCGAGCCGCGCGAAGTGGTGATCGGCGATGTCAACAGCGACGGTCGGGAAGATATCGTCCTGGTGACGCACGACCGAATCCTGATCTATATCCAAGATCCGGGCGAGCCGAAGGTCGACGAGCAAGCCGGCGCGAAGAAGTCATCCAACGGCGACGACACGAAGAAGAAAGCCGACGCGAAGAAGCCGCTGACGAACTAACAGCCCGTTGATCTATTCGCAGCGGGCTGCGAACTGCTCTCTTGACCAATCTCGGCGCTGGAAGACCTCGACGAATCTAAGGGTTCGCCTGCGCTATTCCTGCTTGATCTTGGCCAGCATGGCTCGTTCTCGCCTTGGCCCGCTTAAATCAACGGACTACTAAGTCGCCAGCGAGGAGCCCCAACAACGCGTCTTGGCGATGGCGAGTGCATGCTGAAGGCATGCAACAGCAAAGCCCAACGTCGCGCAGCGCACTTTGGGTGGACATGGTGAAATGCTGCAAACCCTACAAGGGTTTGACAGCGATAGGCGGTGAGTTGCTTCAACGACCGGCAGGTGGGCCATTCTTCAACGCGTCGGTAGGCCAGTAGATGGGATGCGCCGGAACGAACTCGCCGTTGACAAGTTCGTAGGCGAATAGTTCCGATTCAATTGTGGGCTCTATTGGCGAATCTGTGGGTCCTAAAGAGGACAAATTGCTTCTCTGCCGGCCGGCTCGTCTGGGACCCGGACGCCACCCTGGTGGGCTGTCTTTGCAGGGGCCCGGCGTCACCCAGCCGATCCGGGCTGGTTTTTTAGGCGAATCGGGCGTTGGCGTTCCAGGACCAAGCCTATTCTCCAGCCAAGCGGTGAGGTGACGAAATTTCGTCACCTCGCAAGAGAGGGCTCGAACACGATTCGCAATTTGCCGGTCCAATTGCCAGCAGGCCTCCGAAGCCAAAAACAGCGGTGTTTCTCGAAGAATTGGCCCACTGGACGCCAAAACAGCCAAGAGATGACCCACAAATTCCGAGGAGGAGGCAAATTGTGGAGAGACTCTCTAGGCACTCGATCGCTCGTGCATTGAGTTCGTGGGGGTCTCGTTTGACGTTCTTGTTCACATGGTGAAAGTCATTCCTGTCCTTGTGAATCTTCTCAAACGCCTTCTTGCACTCCTTTGAGATGACCTTGTTTTTCTGCAAGATCCCCAAGTTAGCTTTGAAGTTCTTCCCCTGAGCAAAGCCGTTCTGTTCCAATAGAAACTTGGCCAAACCTTCGACAGCCGCTTGGCAGACTGAAATACAATTGTAGAAGTAGCCATCGATATAGGTGTTCTCACATTCTGTGGCGGCTCCCAAGAAGGGCGCAACGGGAATATCACGTTGTAGCGAGGTGTTCAGCTCCAGAGCACGTTCGACCCGGCCATCTATGGAGTCTTCAGGCTTCTTGCGCAAGTGCTCAGCGATTTGGGCTGAGCCTCGGGCCGACGACCTACTCTTGAAACGAAGCCCAATACTTCACCCATGGCTTTCGAAGTCCGGTGTCGAGTAGTTGCAGCGAAGTTTGCTAAGGGGGCAATCGCCCCTGCCTTCGTCGCACAACATTCCTTCGTCGTGGTGGGCCGCGGCCCCATCCTACTTTTCTTTGGACGGCAACTCGAAGACCTGGGCGTCGCCTTCGGGCTCGGTCGTGAGTAGTTCGTTGATGTCGAAGCCGTAATACTTCCGCTGCCAGGCCGGCTCGCCGTTCGGGCCGGCGTTGGCGACCCAGAGCTTGCCGAGCCCCGGAGCGAACAGAACGTTGTGAAGGTTCGACTTCATCGCGACCGGAGCATCCATCAGCCGACGAGCACGCTCGAACGAGAACTTCTCCTTCGTGTCGCGAACGTCGCTCACCAGCCGGCAGAGATGTCCGTAGCGATCCCCCGCCGATAGAAGCACCGTTCCGGGGACCGGTGTTGGAAGGCGCGGGTGCGATGCGCCCATCTTGATCACTTCGAAACGATCGGCACTGCCATCGAGTCCCACCGCGTCGTCGGCTTCCGCGTCGGCGATCACGTAGTAGTATTCGCACGTGCGCCGGCTATCGCGAAAAATCTCGATCGCTTCGTCGAGAGAGTCAGCTTCTTCCAAGACCCGCCGAACGAGAAACGCCATCGGCGTCCCAGCCCATTTGCCGGCACCGCGTCCCCCCATCTCTCCGATGGAGACCTGTTGCGTGTTCATTCCCCCAACCGAACCGATGAACCCGGTGTAGGTGATATTGGCGAAGGGAATCTTCCCCTCAGGCTCGGCGAGGACCAAGACGGCGAACTCCTGTAGTCGCCAGTCGATGCCATAGTCGAGCACCCGCCCGTGCAGCATCGAGCCCGATTCCGTGAGATCGCTTCGCAGTGCGAATCCGCTGCAGTGGAAGAGCTCGGGGATGCTGTTGGCGACGAACGCCTGCTGGAGGGGTAGATCGGCGCCGGCGGCGAGACCCTCCAACTCCTCGACGTAGCGCGGCGGCACGTAGGGGCGTTGCAACGCGAAGATCATTTGAATGATCTGCACCGGCGAGACCGTCATGCCCATGAACTCGAGGCTGACTTCCTTCGCTTTGACCTGCGTGAGGTGATGGAGCAATTCGCGGCATTCATCCTTGAGTAGCACGCCGTGCTGGTAGCCCATTTCGTAGGGGGAACCCTTCAGGTGCAGGACGCGATAGCCGTCGACGAGTTCCAGGTAGCCCTCGCCGCAGCGGGCGACGATCTCCCGTTTGGGACGGGCGACCACTAGCTCGTCGGCGCGAAGGGCGACAAGTGATGGCAGTCCACCGACGAGGATCGCCAGGGCCAACAAGGTGGACCGATTCGGGGACGACGTCCATTTCGGCATGGTTCAGCTCCTACTATCGAGAATCGTTGCCAGTTTCTCTCGGGTTTGCTGTTGCCGCAGTTCCGATTTCCCGAAACCGGGAGCGGCGCCCGCCTCGACGGCCTTCTCTTGCCATTCGGGATAGTTCGAGACGAGCATGCACGGCAGATCGCGGAAACGTTCGTCCGCCTTGAGATGTTTGATGATCTCGATGCCGTCGGAGTAGTCGGCGTCGAGTTTGCGATTGACCAGGACCAGGGCGTAGTCGTTGGCTCCCAGCTTCTCCAGGGAGTCCTTCAGGAGGTGACCGCGATCGACCTTGGCGTCGAACGAACTCTCGATGAAGTGAGTGATCGAACCATGGTCGGGGGCACATTGGCCGACATTGAGGACACGTTTGGGCATGTGGGTCTCCGCGGTCACCGGCATCGGCCGTCGAGCAGGTCTGTTGGTCCGTGACCATTCTTTGTCGCGGAGCCGAGACAAGTCAACGGGGGTCGAGTCGGTCGAAGAAAGAGACACGAGAATTCCCCAGCGTGGTGGTGACGCATCGAATCCGCTAGAACGCTAAGATGGAGAGGGATGACGGCCGTTCCGTGATCACGCTGTACTCCGTTGGCGAGGTGTTCCCATCGCGGTTTCTCGGTCGACTCGGAATCAGGAGATCGCCCTTCGTGCCGCCGTGAGCGGACCGTCTCCCATTTGGCTCAAACTTCCCACCGCACGGCCCTATCGGTCGTTGGTGCTTCTCATCGCCGCAACGCTTCCCGCCTTCTACACGTGGTCCTACGGCAGTCTCACGGAGGCCCAGGCGGTTTGGGGACTTCTGGGACTCGATGTTCTCGATGGGACCTGGCAAGTTCCCGAGGTCCCGACGAGTTCCGTCCCTCCCTTTTTCACCTGGATGTGCGCCCTGGTGCTGTCGGTTCCCTTCGGCGACCCCTTCCTAACCCTTCCGACGCCAAGCTACCTATTCGGTCTGCTCTCGATCTGCACGCTCTATTGGATCGTGCTGGAGATCAGCAACGAGGCGACAGCGCTCTTGAGTTGTTTCCTCCTGACGCTCAACCGATTCTTTCTCGAGCAGGTTCAAAGTGGCGAACCGACGACAGCGGTACTCTTTTGGTCGCTGTTGAGTTTCGTCTTCTACTTGAAACATCTCGCGGTTGACGGCGAATTGTGGTCGCGCTGGACCTTTGCGGGCGCGTTTTCGTTCGCGGGTCTGCTGCTTTCGTCGGGTCTGTTCGCTCTCTGGCTGCCGGCGCTCGGCCTGCTGGAGTTCGTGTGTCGCCAGATTCGCGAGGGGGACAACATGTCCGAAGCCCTCACCGAGACGCGCAAGGCGCCCACCGTTTGGGGGGGCGTCGCCGTGGTCGTCGGAGGGTTCGCCCTCGCCGCTCCGTTCCTCATGGGGGCGGGCTGGCATCTGAGTTCTTATTCTCCTTGGCCGGCGCCACCCACACTCGATCATTTGGGCTCGCTACCGATCGAGTTGGCGATGACGATGCCGGCGACGATCGTCCTATCGTGCGTCGGATTGTTTTTGGCGCTGCGCGAGACCCTCAAGAGGCACGCTCGCGACGGCAACGCGATTCCGCTTCTTTGGGTTCTCTTGGCTTCGCTCGCCTTTTCGACGACCGCGCCGACACCGGCGACGTTGCTCTTCACGATCGCCCCACTGCTCATCCTCGCGGTCAACACGCTGGGGCAGATCATGACGCGACAGATCCGAGACTACTACGTCCAGTTGATCTTCATGCTCGTCGCGGTGGTCTTTATCGTCGCGCAGAACGCCGCGCTGCGTTCGCTGCCGAGTTGGATCAGTGCCGGGCCGCTAAATGCCGGGCAGAAGTGGCACGTTCACTTGGGTGTCGACCTGTTGGTGCTGGCCGCGGCGCTGTTGATATGGCTCTATCGCCTCACGTCACGCAGCGATCGCGATCGCCGTTGGCTCTTCGGGTCGTACGTGGTGGGAACGGTCTTGCTGGCGTGCTTGCCGACCTTGAGTGAGTTGAATTCGGCGCGGCGCAGCGACGACCCTTGGTATCAGCTGTCGCAGCGTCTGCACTCGTACCCCAACGTCGACTTGTTGCTCTTTGTCGGTGAACCACCCAGTAGCCAGTTGCTCCTGACGGTGCGATCGCTCTACCCCGAGGCGCAGCGTTCGCAAGCGCCGGACCGAACGCAAGCGGAGTCGATCCTCAAGGTCACCGGCGACCGTCCCCTCGTCCTGATGACCGATCCGCTTCGTGCCTTTCAGAGTCCCCTTCCCATCTCCAAGGGGGGAAAGACGGTCACGCTGACCGAGATTTTCGGCAACGACGTGGTGGTGGCGTACGCTCCGTTGGGAGCGGTCGAGACGAAACCGGACGGGCTCTCTCTCTCAACGAAATGATCGCGATTCAAACCGCTGGCCACACGCGTCGCAGAACTTCGCGTCGGGGTCGTTTTCGGCGCCGCAGCTCGCGCAAAACTTCTCTTTCGGCATCGCCGCGCCGCAGGCGGAACAGAAGTTCGCGTCGGCGTCCTGAAGTGATGAACATTGTGGGCAGTGGGCTTTCAGCCGACGATCGTCGACACCCGACGCCAGTCCCTGGCTAATCGCCGAGGTGATCGTGCGAATCCCATCCTGCGTCCCGTCGGCCATGTAGTTGAACGTATCGCGGCCGACCGGCGAGATTTCCTGGGAGAGATAGCGTGTGATCGCGCCCATGTAGGCGAATTTGGTGACGCCGCTGCCGATGCCAAAGAGTGGGATGCCGAGAAAGGCGCACCAGAAAAAGCGGGGAGGGCCGAAGCCGCCGAACGCACTGAAAAAGCTGATCATCCCAATGGCGATCAGGATGCCCCCGACGCCCATCATCGCCGGTCCGACAAGGCGAAGGACCGGCCGAATCTGATCGTGACGCGGGTCTATCTTGCGATCCATGGACGTCGTTCCCCAAGTGACGTGACGAGCGAGGCAACCTCCAGCCTATTCGCTGGCGCGGCCCAAATCTTGGGGAAACGTGGTCCGATCGTGACGAACGAGTGCTCTGTTCCGACTTGCAGTTGGTGTTGGTGCAACCCCAACCCTTTGGAACTGGCTGACAAGCAGCCAGTGGCACCCCAAGACTTAGATGGGCCGGTGCGCTAGTGTTTGGCTGGCAAGTTCGCTACATGACATCTCGGCCCTCAGATCGTGTGCGAAATTGCCCCATCACAGGCGTGTCCCGCATGCCCACGGCGAGCGTGGGCATGACACCCAAGGAGCCTCTTGAGCAATCAGGACCCTAGCCAACGGCGGTCGGTTGTTCGATGCCGGGAACGGGGTAGTCGTTGCAGAACTCGGCGATCGCGGCCCGGATCTGGCCGAGACGGTCCTCGTTGTCGGCGGCGGCGAGCGCTTCGAGGATCCACGCGGAGACCTTCTTGATCTCCGCCTCCTTCATCCCACGCGTCGTCAACGCCGGCGTGCCGAGCCGAATCCCGGAGGGATCGAGCGGCTTGCGCTCATCGTAGGGGATCATGTTCTTGTTGACGGTGATCCCCGCCTTGTCGAGCGACTTCTCGGCGATCTTGCCGGTCATCCCTTCCATCTTCGTCACGTCGACGAGGACGAGATGGTTGTCGGTACCGCCGCTGGTGATCCGGAGGCCTCCCGCGGTCAGTTCTTCCGCGAGAACCTTGGCGTTGGCGACGACTTGGTTGGCGTACTCCTTGAAGGAGGGCTGCAACGCCTCGCCGAACGCGACCGCCTTTGCGGCCACGACATGCATCAAGGGACCGCCTTGGGCACCAGGGAAGATCGACGAGTTGATCGGTTTGCCGAACTGCTCCTTGCAGAGGATGAAGCCGCTGCGTGGGCCACGGAGGGTCTTGTGCGTCGTCGAGGTGACGATGTCGGCGTAGGGAACCGGGCTCGGATGGGCGCCCCCCGCGATCAGTCCGGCGATGTGTGCCATGTCGACCATGAAGATCGCGCCGACCTCGTTGGCGATCTCCGCGAAGGGGGCGAAGTCGATCACGCGGGGATAGGCGCTGGCGCCGGCGAGGATCAGCGCGGGCTTCTCCGCGCGAGCCAAGGCCGCCACTTGGTCGTAGTCGATGCACTCGGTCTTGCGATCGACGCCGTAGTGGACGACGCGGTAGAGCTTGCCGGAGAAGTTGACGGGGCTGCCGTGTGTCAGGTGGCCGCCGTGGGCCAGATCCATCGTGAGGATGGTGTCGCCGGGCTTGATGGTGGCGAAGAAGGCCGCGAGGTTGGCCGAGGCGCCCGAGTGGGGCTGCACGTTGACGGCTTCGGCGCCGAACAGCTCGGTGGCGCGTTCGATGGCGAGCCGCTCGACGACATCGACGTGTTCGCAGCCGCCGTAGTAGCGCCGCCCGGGATAGCCCTCGGCGTACTTGTTGGTCAGCACCGAACCCTGGCACTCCAGGACCGCGGCACTGGTGTAATTCTCTGACGCGATCATCTCCAGTCCGGAGAGTTGCCGGGCCTGTTCGTCCATGATCGCTTGCCAGACCGACGGATCCGCCGCTTTAAGCACTTCCATGGATGTCCTTCTCCTACCGCAAGGATTGTGTCTCGGGGAAGCCTGCCCGACATTCGTCACCAAAGGGGAACGTCGTGAGCGATCACGGGTGATGGGGAGGCGTTTCCTCTATGTCTAGCCGAGCACCGTTGGCAGACAACATCGTTCCTGCCGAGCGGAGGCCGCATCGATGAGTACGTCGATTCGCCAGCGACTTGATGGGCAAGTTCGTTCATGAAATCTCGGCTCTCATATCGTGCGGGAGATTGCCCAATCACAGGCGCCTCCCGCATGCCCCCGTCGAGCGTGGATCCTATTTGCATGCCCCCGTCGAGCGTGGATCCTATTGGCATGCCCCCGTCGAGCGAGGGATTGGCACCCAGCAGTCTCTTGGGCAATGAATTTGCCAATCAAGACGCGAGAGGCTCAAGTGACCCAGCAAAAGAGGCCATGCTCTTCGGTTGTCAAGAGTCCGGCGTCGGTGAGTCGGCGAACGAGGCGACAGGGATCGTCTTCGCCGGCTCCCAGTTCGGCGAACCGCTTCACGAGCAACTCTTCCTCGAATCGCGCGGGAAAAAGGTCGGTCGCGACCGGTTGCGTGTAGAGATCATCGCGCATCCGCGCGAGTGCGTCACTCACCAGGACGCGATGATCGAAGGCGAGCGGCGGCGGCAATCGAGTCGACTTCCAACCGGCTTCTTTCGCGTCGCTCTGGGCGTCCGGCACGTGCCCGGCGGCATCGACAATGGTGTAGAACAGGGCCGAAACGGTCCAGCCACGCGGATCGCGCCCCGGATCCCCGTAGGCGCCGACCGGATAGAACTTCCGTGGTCGCAGCCCGGTCTCCTCCTGGAGTTCGCGAAGGGCCGCCAGCGAGATGGGCTCCTCGGGCTCGACGAAACCGCCAGGAAGAGCCCAGCGATCGCGAAACGGCTCGCTGGCCCGACGAATGAGGAGAACCTGGAGTTCTCCGTCGATGGGCGCGAAGACGGCGACATCCACCGTGAGCGCCGGTCGGGCGTACTTGTAGGTGTGGCTCAGTGCTCGCTCCTTGTCCGTGGGTGGGAAAACGGTCCACGTCGTCTTCCCTCTGAATTGACTCTCCACCACGGGGGAGAGGTTCACCAGGGAAATCGGCCGGTGCGGTCATCCGCTCGCCGTCGAATACCATAGACAGCTCCAAGGGCGGCGTCGACGTGCCAGCGCGTCAACTTGGGCGTGCGACGTCCCGCGGCATGCGACCAACGGGATGCGATGACCGTGGTAGATGATTCGACCGGAAAGCGACACGGACTCCCGAAACTCTTCGGGAACAGGACCGGAGCGATCCTCGTTGCCGAATTCATCGTTCCCGGCCTTGTCGGTTCCATCTTGACGTTGGCCTTTTGGTGGCCGCTCGCCCTCGGTGGCGGCTTCATCGGCGGCGACGTCTACAACTACTTCTTCCCGCTCAAGGACTACTACGCCGAGGGGCTTCGCGAGGGGCATATCCGCACCTGGCACGCGCGGATCGGCAACGGCGTCCCTCTGGTCGGCGAAGGGCAAACCGCTCCCTTTTACCCTCCCAACGTCATCGCCTACCGATGCTTCGACTTGGCGACCGCGTACAACGCCGTCCATGGGGCGCACTACCTCTTCGCCTTCCTCGCGGCGTACTGGCTCGGGAGAACGCTTTCAATCGGACGGCTAGGCTCTCATCTGCTCGCACTCGTCTTCACGTTCGGCTGGTTCCCGGCCCGCTCGAGTCTCGAATGGGCGATCGTCACCGGTTCGTGGATGCCGTTGGTGATCCTCTTCGAGATCCGCTGGATTCAAACGAGACGCGTCGCTTGGGGGATCGCGCTGGTGATCGCGATGGGAGCCCAGCTCCTCGCGGGCCATTTCCAACTCGCCTTCGTGACGATTCTCGCGGCGCTGTGGCTGGCGATTACCTTGCCCATCGGCGGCTACTCTTGGAAAGACCATTGGCGTCTTCGCTTGGCGGTTCCGGGGCTGCTCGCGCTGGGCTTTCTTCTCGCGGCCCCGCAGGTCTTCTCGACGTGGGAGCTACGCTCGGTCAGTCAGCGCGTGACCGAGCGGTTCGCCGAATCGACCGGCTACGGTGGCATTCCGCCCCTTTACCTCGTGTCGCAGCAACTCTTTCTCGGCGATGAGAGGGAACTGACCGACCAGTACCTCAACTCGATCAAAGCGAACACCAACCGCGTCGAGGCGTCCTTTCATCTCGGATGGGCGTGCGTGCTCTTGCTGATGTTGGCGACCGCGGCGCGCTGGTGGCGCTGGCAGGCGCTGCCATGGTTCGGACTCGTGGTGGTCAGTCTTCTCGTCGCGACCGGGGTGCTGATGCCCTTCCTCAAGGATCTCCCCGGGTTCAGCTTCTTTCGCTACCCCAGTCGCTACTCGTTGGCGGCGCAGTTGGGATTGGCGGTCCTGGTCGGCATGGCGGGAGGGGCGTTGCGCAAGAGGCTGCCATGGGTCGGGCTGGTGACGCTCCCGCTCGTCCTCGTCGCCACGGCGTTCGAATACGAGTATGTCGGCCGCCACACGAGCTACGTCGACGTTCTCCCCTACGCCCCGATCGCGAAACGCGACGCGTCGATCGTGGCGAAACATCTTTCGCCCATCGACCGCGTCCTGGCTCCCGATCCCAACACGTTGAGCCTCATCGACGTCGCGGCGGTGCCGACCTATCTCGGGCTCGGACCAGAGTTGTATGAGGAGTGGCGCTCGATCGACGGGCCCTTCGACGGCGATGTCGCGGCGACTCCCGAGGCGGTCGAACTCCTGAGACGTCGCGGCGTCACCCATCTGCTGACCTTCAAGCCACTCCCCTCGAGTTGGCCGGCAACGCTCGTTTGGAGCGGGGACGATCCGTTTCTCAATCCTCGTTGGAAGCGAGCCGCCTCGGAACCGCTCTACCTCTATCGCTTCGACGCGGCACTTGGTCGGGTCTACCTCGAGGACGACCAGGGACAACCCGTCGAGCAAGGCACCGTCACCATCGAAGCCCTGCGACCGCATCGCGTCGACATCGACGTCGAAACTCCGGTCAAGACGCGCGTCGTCCTGACCGATCTGCTCTACCCCGGATGGACGGTGACCGTCGATGGGGAGCCGGTCGAGCCCGTCGCCGACTCTCCGATGCGCCGGGTCGACGTCCCTCCCGGCCAGCACGTCGTCGAATGGACCTATCGCGATATCTCGGTGACGTGGGGAACGCTGGTCAGTCTGCTGACCGTCGCCGGCCTCGCTCTCTGGCTCGGGCTCGATCGGCGCCAGCGCTCCTGAACGCCACTCGCATTCTTTCGCTACCCGCTCGCCAGGGAGCCGCGCGTCCCATATGGGGATAGTGGGAGCGCGGGTCCGGGGAATCGACCGACTCCCGGGTTGTCTTGATGTGCTTCGAACGCTTCCACGTCCCAATCGATGCCCGTTCGGGAACGTTTGGCCCAAGAATGGGCGTTTCTCAGCGAATGGTCGATCAGACCAGCTTCATTCTGCTGTCTTTCGTAATGTTGGGTTTGTTCCTGCAGGAAAGGTCAATTCGATGAAGAGATGCCTAGAAGGTCGCCGACTCGCCCGCCGGGCGGGGTTACTTGTCGCGATCGCCGCGATGTCGATCGCTTGGATACGACCGGGTCGCGCGGAGGATCTGGCCGCGAAGATTCCGGCGAGTTCCGATGTGGTCCTGATCACCGGAGATCTGTTGAAGCTGGAAGCCGACGTGCGCGCCTTCGCGCAGGCAATCGACACGCCGTTTCCCCCGAAACCGACGCTCCAGAATCTCGCGGCCAGTCTCCCCTTCTCGCAGACGTGGGATCCCTCCGCGGGCATCGCCTTGGTCGTCAACGAGTTCCCCGAGTCGATCGACGGACCGCCGACGCGATTTCCCCGACAACTGGTCCTGCTCGTCGGCGTGACCGACGCGGAGAAGGCGATTGCGAGCTTCGGCGGCAACAAGGAAGGGAATTTCACCAAGGCGTCCCTCATGGGTAAGCCGGTGACCATCCTTCCCCACGGCAAGACCTTGGTGATCGCCGAGAACTCCGAGGCGCTGGCTCCGTTCGAGAAGCTCGACAAGCCAATCGCCGATCGTTGGACCAACGAAGAGAAACAACTCGAGGCGAAGTCCGGGCTCTTCGTCTGGGTCGACGTCAAGGCGTCGCGACCGCTCGTCGACTCGTTGCTTGGACAGGCCAAGGAGGGAATCAAGGGTCAGTTCCGTCCAGGTAATCCTGCGTTCGAAGCCGCCGGTGGGAATGCCGAGATGCTCGGCACGATCCTGCGTTGGTATGTCTCCGGCGCCCAATCCCTGGTCGGTCAGACCGACTCGCTGAGCGTCGGCTTGAGTGTCAGTGCCGAGCGGGTGGCCAAAAACGTCGCGTTCAACTTCAGCGAAGGCTCGTACCTCGCGAAGGAGTTCGCCGACATTCCCGCGGCGAGGAAGGATCTCCTCGCCGGACTTCCCGTGACGAACTTCTACATCGTCCAGGCGATCGACATGGCCCCGCTTCGCGGCCTCTCCGAGAAGATGGCAAAGTCGCTTTTCGAGCTTCCGGGCATCGCCGACGGGGTGTCCGAAGAGGAGAAGGCGGCCTCCATCAAGCAAACCGAAGCGATCTTCGAGCAGATCGAGTCCTTCAACCTGACGAGTTCGTTCGACGGCGCGGGCTTGTCGATGATGGGGAGCTACTCCGTCAAGGACTCGTCCGAACTAATCGGCCAAATGAAGTCGGTGCTCAAGGCGATGGAGCCGATGCTTGGGTCGATGATGATGGGCGCCAAGCTGGTGAATCTTCCCGACGAGGAGGTCGACGGCATGACGGTCACGCGCTTCGGCTATGACCTGAAGGACGCCTCGCCGATGATGAAGCAGACGTTCGACAAGATCTATGGGCCGAGCGTCGAGATGGACTTCGCCCCGGTCTCCCCGACGAAGGTGGCGTTCGTGTTCGCCGGCAAACCCGATATGCTCAAGGAGGTGAAGAGCCCGACGTCGGAACTGTTGGGCGAGGAGCGAATCAAGCGGATCGTTGCCGACCTCCCGGAGAACTCCTACGCGACGTTTCTTGTCGGCCCCTTCGGCTACATCCAATTGATCAAACGAAGCATGCCGGACGTTCCGAACACGCCACTGAAGAATTTCACGGCTCCGAAGGAACTTCCCAGTCCGATTGGGATGGCGATGACCGCGGAGAACGGTGGAATGCAATTCCACGGCGTGGTCCGTGCCGATACGGTTCGGATCATTGTCGAGTCGGCTCGTAGCGCGTTCATGCCGAAGCCGTAGGGATGGGGGTGAGTCTCGCGATCACTGCGCGAAACGGCGTCGACTTCTCGTTGTCGGATGTCACCGGCTGCTGGTCGGCCGGTGAGGAGATCGGCGGTGATCTCGACTGTTCAGAGATGGGGCGATGTAGCGAGGTCCGCTCCGCTTGCCCACGCGAGCGTGAGCATGGCACCCAGGACAAGACACAAGAGTTCTCCGCGGAGCACTCTTGCTGAGCGGAAGCGAAGACTCCGCTCACTCTTGCTGAGCGGGAGCGAAGACTCCGCTCAGGGTGCCTTGGATGGCCGCTCGGCCGATCGCGCCGGCGGTGCCCGAGGGGATAACGAGTACGCCTTGGGCTCCCGTATCGGAGAGCGTCAGGGCGGCCCCGATGGGCGGGGTGCTCGGATCACTCCCTTCAACGCCACTGAGGAACGCGCTCGTGGACGCGCCCGGGCTTCTCTTGGCGACCTTGGCGGTCTCCGCGACATTGAACAGCGCGATGCCGTAGGGCCGGCTCGGGAGCAGGCCAAGGGTCGTTTGAACGGCCGGGCTGTCGGCGAGCGTCGCTTCCCCGCTTCGTAACGGGAGATAGGCGTTCGCGGTCACCCCAGTGGAATAGCCGACGACATTGCCCGTGAGCGGGGCGAACTCCTGAACGATCTTCGTGCCGCCGAAGAGTGATTCGGTCCCTTTTCGCAAGGGGCCGCGTGCCCGGCTAAGGTCGGTCTGGAGTCGCAAGCTCGCAATGCCATCCTGTTCTCGCGGCGTCAGGGCTTGCAGCTTGGCGCCAGGATACTTCTGATCAACGAAGCTCGTCGAGTTGGCGAGGATCGTCTTGATGTCGGTCATGACCGCCGCCGAGTCACCGACGGCGAGAAGTCCTTCGTCGACGTAGTTGCCGTTCGTATCGAGCGAGACGCGCTTGTTCGCTCCCTTGAGCTGCTCGAGCAGCGCTTCCGCGGCGGCCAATTGCTTATCGAGTTGATCGGCGTCGATGCCGTTGACTCCCTTCGAGGCTTCGAAGGCCGTCTTGGCAACTCCCTTGAGAACATCACTGAACCCGGCGGTCTGAATCCCCGCCGCGTAGGAGTAGGTGCCGCCGGGAAGGCCCGCGAGCAGGTTCTTCGCCGCCGGGGGGCGATCCTGGCACAGCTTCTGACAGGTCGATCCCGACGCGAAGTTCAGTTCGCCGCGAGCGGTGATGGCTTGGTCGGAGATGCTGACGCCTAGGGAGATGGAGTTGATCTGCGAGAGAAACGACATTACGCCGCGCAGGTAGTCCTTGATGACGTCTCGCTGGCCCTCGAGGCTTGGCAGCGACGTCGACATATTCAGGCCGGGATTCGACTCGATCATGTCAACGAGCTCGTCGGACTGGCTGAGCTGCGCTTCGATCTCGGGCCGGAACTCCATGATGCTCGCCCAGCCGAAGAGATTCGAGGCCTCGTACAGATCCCGTTCGTCCTCCGTCCATCGGGCGAGAATCCCGGCCCCGGGGTTCTCGAAGAGGGGCAGGATATCGGGGTCTGGCGACAAGATGGCGGTATTGTCGCGCAGCAAAAGCGCCAGCGGCGGGGAGCCGGGCATATTCGCTTGATGGTAGTCGCCTTGCGTGACCGCGTTGAGATTCCGCAGCGTTTCCTCCTCGTCGGTCACGCCCGCGACGAAGGCGACGTTTGAGGAAGACGTGTCGAAAGCGACCGCCGCGAGACCGCGGCTCGGGTCGAACGTCGCCGCGAGCGGCGTTTGGGCCATCATCTGCGAGGGCGCGATGCCAGGCGGCAACGCGATCCCGGCCGACTGCGCGAAGGACTGGAGATCCCGATCCAGCTTGCCGAGATCCCTCACGACGAGCGCCGCGCGGGCTTCGGGAGGAATCATCTTCAAGAGGCTGGGAGTGGTGCTGGTCGGGATCGACGCTTGGCGACGGCGGGACGGCTCCTCGTCCTCTTCCGTTCGCATGCTCGGCGGCTTGGCCTTCTTCCAAACGTCGTAGTGAGGCCGCGACCGGAAGCGGGCGTAGGGGATACCCGGGCCGATCGCGAAGGGATTGGCTCCCACCTGGTCGGACTCGCTCGCGGAGATCACCTGGCGCAGTTCGTCCAGTCCGACCGACCAGTCGAGCGGATTGGTGTCGTGACGGAAGGGGCCGAGTTGCAGGCGGTAGACCGCGATGGGGGCCTTGGCACGTTTGCTGTTCTTCTCGGCGGTGCGGAAATAGGAACGCCAATCACTGAGCGTGCGAACGTTGTTGGCCTTCGGCGGCCCGTCGCTGATCCAACCGCGATTGTCGTAGAGATTCCGGCCTCCATCCCACTGGCGCGGCCCGGTGCCCAGTGATCCGAAGATCTTCGCGGTGCGGAAGATGCAGTGCTCGGCCTGGGCGACGAACTCGCCCTTGAGATCGCCGACCTCCACCAGGTCGTCACTTTGTACCGTCGACTCGAAGAGCCAAAGTCCCACGCTTCCGGTTCCCTTCGCCACGAGGAACGTCGGGGAGAAGGTGAGGCAATTCGCCGCGAGGATGGCCGCTTGACTGTCGGTTTCGACATAGAAGTCGTTCTGGAAGCCGCAGAAGAAGCAGTTGTGGGCGATCGCCTTGCTCGCCCCATCCATATGGACGGCGTTGACGCCGCTACGAACTGACTCCGAGAGGGTGCAATTGAGCAGTTCCAGACGGCTTCCGTCGAGGCACTTGAACATCGTCCAGGGAATATCCGACGCGTTGTCGGTCGGGTCCATCTGGAAATGAATCCCTTCGAAAGTCACTTTGCCTGGAACGATGAAGAGTGATGCCGCCTCGGGCTTCTCGGCGATGCGGACGGGGAAGCCGTACTGGTTCTTCGGCCGATCCCACGCGAGTACCGGTTCCCAGCCCTCCTCGGCGCGGATCGTCACCGGTTTGTCGAGTCGAACGCCCGAGAGCTTGTAGGGGCCATCGCCGCGAACGATGATTGTCGCGCCACTGCCGACGGAGGCGTAGGCCTCGGTGAACTCCTTGAACTCGCCCCCGTTCTCGACGGCGAAGGGCTTCGTCGGAGGCGGTTCGAGCATCCGCGTCGCTTCGCGTCCGACGTTGGCGTTGGTCAGGAACAGGATCGCGTAGCAGGTCTCGGGCAGATTGTAGTCGGGAAGTTCCTGCTCCTCGCGTTCCTCGAGCGGAAGCCCCCACGATCCATCCATTAGTTGCGTCGAGAGCAGTCGGCGGGCTCCCTCGTCGTACCAATCGCGTCCGCCGAGCGTTTTGATGCCCATGATCGAGGCGAGGCGCTGGATTTGCCAAAGGTCGTAGGGTCGTCCCCCGATGCCGTTTTTCGCGTGTTCGTTGACACGCTCGAACGCCTTCATGAAGATCTCTTCCTGGGCCAGAGGTGCCGACTTGGTGACATCGAAGACGGGCGGGGTCGATTTCTCGAACTGATGGTACAGTTCACCATTCCCCTCACCGGGAGGAATAAGATTCTCCTCTTTGCGGCCGCTGGTGTTGACGGTGTATCCCTTGTGAGCGACCGGCCAGCCGCGCGATGCTTCGCGCGTTCCCGACTTGTTGACGCCGCGGCGCCAGCGGTTGATATCGAGCTTGGCTCGTTCGATGCCGCGCTGGATCGCGTCATAGATATCGATGGGACGCTCTTGGTCCTCGGTCTTCAGCGCGACGAGTTCCTCTTCAATCTCCTCCTGCTCGAGTCCCTCTTCCTCCTTCTCCTCGCGGAGCGCGATGCGTTCGGGCTTCGACTTGCGCGGTTCGCGCGGCTCAGGGTAGGTTACCTCCGTCTCCCCCTTGCGCATCGCCCACTTGCCTTCTGAGACCGACGTCAGGATCCACATGTAGAGTCCGGCGCGGGTGTGGGTGGCGTCTTCGGGAAGGTCGGGCACGGTGTGGTAATTCCAACCACCCGACGGCGTCCGCGTGAACGCGAGCCGTTGCCGAACGCGGCGGAACGATTTCTCCATGTCGGCGCCCGCCGAGCGCGCTTGCCAGAGCGCCATGACGACGAACTGCGCGAGCCACGTCGGCCCCAGGGTGATCTTCTGGGGTTGGCGGAGCGAGGCGTTGCGTTGTTGCTCGGCGGAGATCCGCTTGGCGGTCCCTTCCCAGCCGCCGGCCATCGTTTGGGCCGCGACCAGTTTCGTCGCGAGCGACCGGATCAGCGCCCGATCCTCGCGCCGCCCGATGCGCGCCAGGGCGCTCAGGGCGATGGCGTTGCCGTAGGTATCCTCGTTCCCCTTGGCTTTCTCGCGAATGTACTTGAGGGCCTTGCGCATCCGCGGGTCGCGCGGGCTGACCCCCGCTTCGTAGAGCGCCATCACCGCCAGGGCGGTCATGCCGAGCCACTGCTTGCCGTCCTTGAACTTGGGGCCGTCGTCCTCATCGCCGTCGCCGCCGCCGAGACGAAACCGGCTGCGCCGGTCGTTGTCATCCTTTTTGTCGTCGTCTTCCTCGATCTCCTCGGGCGGGCCGTACTTCCAGTAGCCATCCTCGGTCTGCTCTTCCCAGAGCCAGTTGACGGCTCGTTGGACCGATTCGTTGACCACGGTTTGGTTGGCGGCTTCAACGGGATAGCTGGGTACAAGGAGCCCAACGATGATCGCGGCGACAATTGGTAGTCTCATTCCCAACCCTTTACGGTAGATGTCGACGGGCGTGGTCGTTGCGCGAGATGCGTCACGACCGAAGGTAATAGGCGTCGTGAGTGCCAGTTTGGCCGAGTGGCCAACTGTCGGGGATCGGTGGCGTGGCCACACGATACTCCACCATTTCCTATCCTCTATTCTGCTTCGAACGTTGTCAATCGCGCAGGTGCTCTTGATCAACCATTTCGCGCGGTTCGCGGGAAACCTTGCCCGTCGTAGGGAACGTCACGCGATCGGGCTTGATCCAGATTGACGATTGGGCATTATCCGCACCCCTGGGTCCGTTTGGGGCTGGAGAGGCCATTTCCAGGCAATGACGAGTTCGCGGAGACGACATGACTTGGGCGCCGGCGATCAGTGATTCCCCTTCTCACGCGCCCCGGTGGCGCCAGACCTCCATCCTGATGGTGATCGGCTTGGCGTTGGCGGGTGTCGGGCTCACCCTCGAGGCCGACCGGTACGTCTACGACCTCGACCTCTACGTCTACAACCTCGCGCACGACGTCTTCAACCACAACACCCGTCCCGTTCCCGACCACTTCAAGCCCCTCAAGCGGATCTTCAGTTCCGTCGAGGTTTGGGGCGAGAACATCTTCGTCTTGCTGGTCGCGTTCGCGATCTGGCGACTCGATCGGCACCGGCGCAGCCGCGTCGTCTTCCTCGCCCTCAGCGCGATCGTGGTCGCCCTCGGCGTCGAAGGGGTCAAGCGGGTCACCGGACGCGAGCGACCGGAGGTTAGTCAAGGCAAGACGGTCATTCACGGCTGGCACAAGTTCACCGCGGGCGGCGACTATCAGTCCTTTCCCTCCGGGCATACGGCGGCGGCCGCGAGCTATGGTGGTTCGCTCTCCGCCTTCTATCCTCCCCTGCGTCCCGCGATGATCGCCCTGACGGTCGGTTGCGGCGGCAGTCGGATTTGGAAGGAACGCCACTTCTTCAGCGACTGTCTCTTCGGCGGACTGATCGGTTTCCTGGCCGCGTACCTATTGCCGCGTGCCGGTGCCGCCCGTCGCTTCGCGGAGTGGTTCGATCGCCGCTTCTCCGTTCCCTATCCCCGCGATGCCTCTCCCACGCGGACCTCGCTCCGCGCGGCGTGACGATCAATCGTTCGATTCCGCGCAACGATTTCAAACGTTGGGCTTGACCCGACCGGTAGTATTCACTGCACGACGAAGCCGGTCGCACCTCTTGCTCACACACCTCGAATCACCCGGTTTCCGAATCGCTCTTCCAAGGACGACGTATCTGGTCTGGCACGGACGCCATGATCGGTCCATTCGCGCGGGAATCCTCGTGCGGGTCGGCGCCGCTCTGTCGGGCGTTCGGTGACGAGGCTGTGATCTTATCCAGTTTGCCCAAGATCACTCTAATTGGCAGTTCAGCGTCTCTTTCATGGTTTCCAAGTCACGCTAGGGTGACTTTTCTGCCAATGACACGCTCTTTCCTCACGCGCCTCAGCCTGCAGAACGGACCAATTTGCCCGTAGGTTTCCTAACCGACTCGATTCTGCTCATTATCACGCGCGGATTTACCGATCTCTTAGCTAGACCGCCATGGTGACTTCCCTGGAACGGAGAGCGGGAGGCCTTTCCGAACCAGGATCAACCAGGGAGCGAGACGTCGGTTTATCCGCGTCGCGCCACTTGGGCGATGTCATCCGCGGCTTAACCCGGAGAGTCGTAGTGACCTTCCGACCGAGACTGAATGGAACCAAGGGAGTGTGCCGGCCCTTTCCCCGGAGGGGCGGCCCCGAACGCGCAGTTGTCGGAACTGGAGTGCCAACCAATGAAAAAGGTGTTTACGACCGGCCAAGTGGCGAAGATCTGCAAGGTCGCCCCGCGAACGGTCAGCAAGTGGTTTGATTCCGGCCGCCTCGTCGGCTATCGAATCCCGGGCTCGCAAGATCGTCGAATCCCACGAGAACACCTCATTCGCTTTCTCAAAGAGCATCAAATGCCCTTGGGAGAACTCGAAGAGGAATCAATGAGCAAGTTGCTCATCATCGGGACCGACCGCATGATGATCGACCGTCTTCGTGCGATGATGCCCGAAAGTGAAGATTACAAGGTTCAGATCGCCCACAGCGGATTCGAAGCGGGCATCCAAGCTGAATCTTTTCATCCCGACGCCATCGTTCTCGACCTCGCCATGGGGCGGAGCGAAGGCATTCAGATCGCCAGCAACCTCCGACGCAACAACTCTTACGACGAGTGCGTCATCATCGGACTGGCATCCGAGGACGAAGCGGATCCCGATTCGCTGACGAATCACGGCTTCACGGAAGTCTTCAAGAAGCCGTTTGATCCCGCGCTGCTTGTGGAGCGTCTCCGGACGATGGTTCGTTCGAAGAAAGAAGCTCTCTAAGGTCAACGACCAGACCCGTGACGACTAGAAGCGAGCTTCGGCGAGCTTCAGACCTCTCCAGTTCCCTCGTCTCGGCAAGCAGATGCCGGCGGCTCGCGACTAGGATTCGCGAGCCGCCGGGTCTTCACGGGTTTTCTTTTTCCTTTCCTCCGCGGTTCGGCGGCACTCCGCCCCGTTTCCCTTCGCGCATTCCGCGTGCCCGTCCGGCTACATCCATCCGCCATTCCCCGTCCATCACCCTTTGACGGATCTCGCGCCTTCTCTTGGCATCTTCTCCAACAATCGCTCTTCTTCCAATCCCCTATCTTCACACGTTCAGCATTCCCGTCATCTGAGAGAAGCCTCTCTACCTCCCCAACCAAGATGGTTTGGCCAAGGGGGAGCACTAGGAAGGAGGAGCTTGACGCGCCGCGCGAAACATCCCTTCCCGCGACGCAAGTGTCCTCGAGACCGCCTTGACGGAAACTGAGTTCCCGTTATCGTCCCGCCCGCTCCATTCCAACTTCGGTATCGGTGTTCCGAACTCGGCCCCGGGGATGGGTCGAGTGCAATGAGCGAGGCCATGATTCGACGACCCTACCGCCGACATGTCCTGGTGCTCCTGCTCGCGGGGCTGTCCATCGCCTGTTCGCCCGGCGTGCACGTCCGCACCGTTCGAACCGATACCATGCTCGCGAAGATGCGGGCCAACGTCCTCAATTCCGGCTCGGTCAGCCCGAGGACGATGCAGCTACTGAGCCGCTACGACCTGAAGGCGAACTTCCGCCGCGACCCGATCGAGACCCTTTCGGTGCTCGACGGCATGGTGCGGGAGGAACCAAACCAGGAACTCGCCTTCGCGATGGCGGAACTCTCCTTCGACGCCGCGCGCCGTGCCGAACGCCGTCACCCCGAGCAATCGCTCGGGCTCTATTTCGGAACCGTCGCGTACGCGTACTACTACCTATTCGACCCGACGCTGCCTCACAACGACACCGCGCAGTTCGACCCGCAGTACCGGCTTACGTGCGACCTCTACAACCGGGCGCTCGCCAAGTGCATTCGCCTCGCGCAGAAGACCCAGAAGTCCGAGAAGTCCGAACACTGCGTCGAGGACAAGATGAACGTCGAGTTCGGCGACGGCGGCATCGAGATCGAGATCACTCGCCATGGTTTCCTCTGGAACGCCGAGGAGTTCGGCCCCTTCCTCTTCGCCAACGACTACGAGGTCCAAGGACTCGAGAACCGCTACCACACCTACGGGTTGGGCGTGCCGTTGATTTGCGAACGCCGCCCGCGCGAAGCGGTGTCGCCGCAGGACAAGTTCTATCCCGAGCGAACGAGCTTCCCGGTGACGGCGTTTCTGCGGATGGACGGAGGGTTGTGCGACGCGAAGGGTTGTCGGCGCCACGCGACCTTGGAGCTTCACGACCCGCTACGGTCGCAGTCGATCGAGGTGGCTGGCCAAGTCGTCCCGTTGGAGTCGAACCTGACCGCTCCGCTCGGATTTCATCTTGCCGAGACTCGGCTCGAACGTCTCGAGCTCAAGAGCTTGCTTCGTCCCGGATCCGTCGCGGATCGGACCGGGCTCTACATGCTCGAGCCGTATGATCCCGAGAAGATCCCGGTCGTCATGGTGCACGGGCTTTGGTCGAGCCCGTTGATTTGGATGACGATGTTCAACGATCTGCGCGGGGATCCAAAGCTGCGCGAACGCTACCAGTTCTGGTTCTTCCTGTACCCGACAGGCAACCCGATTCCCTACTCCGCCGGCTCCTTGCGGAAGGTGCTGACCGATGTCCGTCAGTCACTCGATCCGGACCAGAGCGACGAGACGTTCGAGCAGATGGTCCTCGTCGGTCACAGCATGGGCGGGATCTTGGCGAAGATGATGGTTCAGGAGAGTGGCAGCGATCTCTGGAACCTCGTCAGCACCCAGCCGTTCGAGACGATCAACGCGACGCCCGAGGAGCGGGAGCGGCTCCAGCGAATCTTCTTCTACCATCGCGAACCCTACGTTCGTCGGGTCGTCTTCGTCGCGACGCCGCACCGGGGAAGCGAGTTGGCGGTCAAGCCGCTGGGTCGGTTGGGCTCGGCGCTCATCTCCCTGCCGAAGACGGTGACCGAGGTGGGCGCGAAACTGGCGCAGCGAAATCCGGGCATCTTCAATACGGAGTTCGAGGGGAACCTGCCGACCTCGGTCGACACGCTCTCGCCGGAGAGCCCGATCATCCAAGTGGTCGCGGAACTAAAGCGTGACGATGAGCTTGCGGCCCACTCGATCATCGGAGACATCTCGGGAACGACGCCCGAGAAGGGGACCGATGGCGTGGTGCCTTACACCAGCGCTCATCTCGAGGATGTCGACTCCGAGTACATTGTTCCCGCGAGTCACTCCGACTGCCTGGCTCACCCGTTGACAGTGCTTGAAGTAAGACGAATCCTTCTCGAGCATCTCGAGTCGGTCGACGCGAAGCATCCAATCCAACTGCTCGACCACCGCGAGCCGGCTTCGGACGGGTCCGAAGAACCGAAGCTCCTGCCCGCCGTCTTGAAGTAGCGGCGCGGTTCCCGAATACCGCTGGGGCCTTGGAATCGCGGCATGGGCACCATATCATCGTTCCTCGTTGGGCAACTGAATCGGACAGCGGGTAACCAGACCCGGGGGGTGTGTCGGTTTGGTCCTCCAGCCGTTGCCCTGAGCACGAAATGTGTGCGTGCGACGCACCCGCCGGCAGGCGAAGAGCCAACTTCACCGGCGAGAGATCTCCAGAGGGACTGACCATGTCGATGTACATTGGCGAGGCATTGGTGGGCGAAGGCAACGAAGTCGCCCATATCGATCTACTCATCGGTAGCAAGGATGGACCGGTCGGACACGCATTCGCCCAGGCGCTTGCGGACCAAAAGGCGGGTCACTCGAACCTGCTGGCGGTGCTCGAACCGAACATTTTGGTCAAGCCGGCCACGGTCTTGATCACGAAGGTCACCATCAAGGGGGCCAAGCAGGCCGTGCAAATGTTCGGCCCGGCCCAGTTCGCGGTCGCCAAGGCGATCACCGACTGTGTCGCCGAGGGAACTATTCCGAAGTCGGATGCCGAGAACCTCGTGTGTGTCTGTGGCGTCTTCATTCACTGGGAAGCCAGTGACGACAAGAAGATCTACGACTACAACTACGAGGCGACCAAGCTCTCGATCGAGCGAGCGATGAAGGGCGACCCCAGCGCCGCCGACGTCGTCGCGAAGAAAGACTCCGCGAAGCACCCCTTCGCCGGTTTTTAATCGGCGAAGGCAGATGGTCTCGCCGGTTTTTAATCGGCGAAGGCAGATGGTCTCGCCGGTTTTTAATCGGCGAAGGCAGATAGGCTCGCCGGTTTTTAATCGGCGAAGGCAGATGGTCTCGCCGGTTTTTAATCGGCGAAGGCAGATGGTCTCGCCGGTTTTTAATCGGCGAAGGCCCACGGTCGCCCCGGCTGGCACTCAACCACGCTAGCCGAACTCCAACGTCAACATCAGGGATGCCGCTGGTCGCCTGTCGGCCAGTGGCGGACCATCCTTCTCCATCGGGGCACTCGTCGCCCCACGTTCTCTCCTTCCCTGCTCACCGGCCGTGATGCGGCCGAACTCTCGCGAGCGCTCCAACCATGAAACCCAAAATCCTCCTCCAGCTCGATGCCGACAAACACCCCAGTGCCTTCGACGCCGTCGTCGCGATCGACGCGGGGGTCGATCATCTCCTCTCCCACGGCGCGGTCGAACCCGAAGAGGTCGAGAGCCTCGTACACGGCGCGATCTTCACGCGCGGGCCGTCCGACCTGAAATCGACCGCCATCTTCATCGGCGGCCACAGCGTCGCGCGTGGCGAGGAACTACTTGCCAACGTCACCAAGACCTTCTTCGGCCCAATGCGCACCAGCGTCATGCTCGACTCCAACGGCGCCAACACCACCGCGGCGGCTGCGGTCATCGCGGCAGGCAGGCATCTCGACTTCGAACATACCCGATCCCTCGTGCTGGGTGGCACCGGCCCCGTCGGGCAGCGCGTCGCGTTGCTCCTGGCGCGTCAGGGGGCCAAGGTCGAGCTCGCCTCGCGCAGTGTCGATCGCGCCGCCGACGCGTGTGCCGCGTTGGTCGCGAAACAACAGGGAGCGGCCGTCGAACCGCTCGCCTTCGGTCCCGGGGCGAAGCTCGAGGCGCAGTACGATCTGATCGTCGCGGCCGGCGCCGCGGGAGCCCAACTCATCTCGAAGGAGCAGCTGGGGGCTCAGAACTATCTCCACGTGGTCGTCGATCTCAACGCGGTGCCGCCGGCGGGGATCGAGGGGATCGATCCGATGGATGCCGGACGCGAAGAATCGTCGTTGGTCCACTACGGGGCGATCGGCGTCGGCGGCATCAAGATGAAGATCCACAAAGCCGCGATCGCCCGGCTCTTCGAGTCGAACGACCAAGTCTTCGACGCCGCGGAGATCCACGACTTGGGGCTCCGCCTCGAGGCGGAATAGATCAACATGGGCCACACTCTCAAGGGTGGCTCCGGTTGCTTGCCAACCGGAGTGGCGAAGCCACAAGAGGACCAGGAGAACTCCATCGCTTTCCGCTTGGTAGCCGTCGTTTTGACAGGCCTCTTGCACGCCGCGCGTGCCCAGATTGACGAGCAATCTGGGCCACCCATGAGTTGGCGGATCGCGGCTGCTACTTGTCCTCGATCAGGAGCGCCGACCGGAGCCGTTCGACGAACTCGGGGGGGATTGGCACCGAGGCGAGTTTGCCCTGGGTGACCTTGCAGTAGACCGCGGTCGAGGTCGCGCTGGCCATCAGTTTCCCCTTGAGCTTCACCTTGAAGCAGTAGGTGACCGCCTTTTCTTTCAATTCCTTGACCGCCACTTCGATCTGGACGACGTCGTCGAAATGAATCGGGCGATGGAAGTCGCAGTGAATGTTGACGCGGGGCCAACTCAGCTTCTCCTCGCCCCGCTTTTCCATGATGCCCATGTCGAGCGAACGCAGAAACGCGTGCTCGGCCTCCTCGGCGTAGCGCATAAAGGCCGTGAAGTGGGCGATGCCCGCCATGTCGGTATCCGAGAAGGCCACCCGTCGCTCGTAGACAAACGGGGTCGAATCGGTCATGGCGTCTATCCTCTTGGCTGGGAACGTGTTGCGATTGGCGGAGCGACGAGGCCCACACCGGGCGGGGAGCGGGCGCCCCGACGGTCGCGAGTCTCCCGGAGGAAGGACGATTCGCTCGCAATTCGGGGATCGGCGTTTGAATCGACCGCATCCTGCCGCATGATAGGATGTGGCCGTGGACCCGTGGTGGCAAGCGGCGTCCTGGCACCGCCCCGACATTCGTTGGCGCCGGTGTCGTCTCGTTCGGTGCAAGTCGTCTCGTTCGTGGCGAGTGAATGACACCCTTTCACTGCTCCGTGGGAATGCTCCACAGGCGACGTTTCTTTCGTGACATGGACTTGTCTTGATGACGCAGCATTCCGAAAGGAGACGGAAACGGCCCTCGCCGAGTCAGGAGCGGGCTGTCGGAAACGACGGCTTCGAGGAGAGTTTCCGCCGGGACTATCCCCTACTCTGGTTGATGACCCTGATCGGGCCGTTCGTCCTCACGGTGGTCTTGGTTCTCTTGCTCGCCATGGTTTGGGGGCCGCACCGCGTCGGCCAGCTTCTCGGGACATCGGTCGTCACCTTCTTCTTCCTGGGCAAGTTCGTCATCCTCGCCGGGATTGACCACTCGTCGGAAGTCCCCCAATTCCTCACGCCCTTCGAACTCTTCCTGATGGTCCTCTACATGGACCTGATGGTCGCGCTGGTGCTCGTCTTCCACACCGGATTCCTCTTCAAGATCCCCTACCTCGGTAGTCGCTTGCGCGATCTGGTCGACGATGGGCGATTCATCCTCCAGTCGAATCCCTGGATGCGGCAGGTCACCTTCCTCGGCATTATCGCGTTCGTCATGTTTCCGCTCTCGGCGACGGGGAGCGTCGGAGGGTCGATCTTCGGGCGTTTGCTCGGGATGGGACGATTGGCGACATTCGTCGGGATCAGCATCGGCAGCGTGCTCGGCTGCGCCCTGATGTACTACGGCGCCGGAGCGATCAATCGCTACGTGGGTCAAGACAACCCACTGCTGAAGATCTCGGGCTTCCTGGTCGTGATCGGCTTGGTGGTTCTGCTCAACTTGCGCTATCGGCGACTCAAGGAAGGGCACCAGCGCGCGATGAACGAACGCCTCCCCGAAGGCGCCCTCGACGAGTCGACCTGAGCCGGCTACCTCTTCGCTTGTCGCTCCGCGATGACCTCTTCGTAGACCGCGCGAATCTTGCGCGTCATCGTCTGATGCCGAAACTGATCGGCGAAGAGTTCCCGCCCCGTCCGTCCAAAGCGCTCGCGCTTGGCGGGATCGTCGAGCAATTCCTCGAGTCCCCGCGTCAGCCCCGCCACGTCACGCACCGGAACCAGGATCCCCGTCTGGTCGGCCAGGACGACTTCGCGCGCCCCGCCGACATCGTAGGAGACCACCGGCTTCCCCGCGAGCAGTCCCTGAGGCAGCACCCGCGCCAGCCCTTCTCGATAGCTCGCGTGTAGGACGACATCGACCGCGCCGAGCAAGTTGGGGATCTCCTCGGGAGCGACGAGTCCCGAGAAGTGGATGCGCTTGCCCAGTCCCATCGCCTCGGCGCGGGCCGCGATGCTCTCCCGCAGGATGCCATCGCCGATCAGTAGGAGATGAAGGTTCGGGTAGCGTTCGACGAGCGGCCGGGTCGCGTCGAGCAAGTCGTCGTGCCCTTTGAGTTCGAAGAGCCGCGCCACCTTCGCGACAACGTCCGCGTCCGCGGGAATCCCCAAGGACGCACGGACCTCGTCGCGATCTCGGGAGGGATTCAGGAAGGGGTCGACGTCCATGCCACTGTGGATGGTAACGAACTTCTCCCTCGGGGCGATGCCGACCTTGAGCGCTTCGTCGGTCATCGCGTCGGCGACGCAAATGAAGCGATCGGTTCGCTTGCCCGCCCAGCGCTCGGCCTCGATGTAGAGCCAGTTTTTCAGGGCCGATTGGTAGTCGCCGAAGGAGTGCCCGTGCATGGTGTGGACGATGCCGGCCTTGCCGTGGCAGTCGGCGGCGGCGCGCCCCAGGATACCTCCCTTGGCGCTGTGCGTGTGGACGACGTCGGGACGGATCTCGTCGAGGAGATGCTCGAGCGTACGGCACGCTCTCCAGTCGGTCCACGGACGGATCGGACGGATCAAGGTCGGCACCTGTCGGACGTCGATGCCATCGAGTTGTTCCCGGAATCGCTTGTTCTCGAGCAGGTTCCCCTCGGGGCCTTCGGAAGGGCCGGTGATGAGGGTCACCTCGTCGCCGAAGTCGCGGTGCAGGTCGACGATGTTGTGCAGCGTGTTCTCTTGGGCCCCGCCGACGATCATTCGGGTGATGACGTGCACGACGCGCATGCGAGTGAGTTCCAGGCAAGGATCGGGAGCGTGAAAAGGAGCTTCTTACGGAGATGCCCTGGAGTTGTCAGCGACGGCGACACGACGAGCCGGCCGCGAAACCAACGTCCTTAGAGGCTTTGACGCTGGCGGACGATCTCACGCTGGCAGTCCATCACGTACTTGGCGATCGCGTCGATGCCCTCGTCGGGATCGCTCGACTCGAGGTCGAACTCCAGGCCCACCAGCGTCTCGTTGCCGCGGCAACCGTGGTGGACTTGACGGGTGGTCGCGTTGGTCTCGATCACCTCGCTCTTATTGGGGAGGGTGATTCGCAGCGCGGCGCGGCGACCGGGTTCGAAGCGTTCTCCCAGGTGCTCGGCCAGCCAGATGCTAATGCCCCGCGCACTGATGTCGGAGACCTCGGCGCTCAGGAAGGTCGGCGACGTGTGAGGCATCCAGGTCGGTTGCCATTCGACCAGCGGTCGTTGCTTGAGCAGTGGCTCGATGCGAAAGTGACGACGCCGGTTGGCGCTGAGCAACTGTTCGGGAAGGGTCACCATCAGCACCGGCAACATCGCGCCGGCCCCGGCGCTGATGCGCTCCACGCGCTTCGCTTGCGTTTCGAACTTGAAGTAGGACTCGTTCCAGTTCGCGAACGCGATCATCTGACATGGGACGGTGAGCGGGAGCGTGTGCCCGTCGCGCGAGGGCATGTTGATGATGAGCATCCTGGCGTCGGCATCGATTTCTAGCAGCCTGCTCTCGCCGATCGGAACGAACTTGCCTTCGTCGATGCGCAGGTGCAGACCGAGCCTGACGTTCGCTTCGGCCATCTCGTTGAGTTGCCGTTGGACGCGCACGCGGGCTTTGTTCTGACTGCCGCTCTTCTTCCAAAGGGGCATTCAGAAACCTCGCTCTCGTTCGGGGCGAAGCGCGGCTCCCGGGGAGGTGGTCCTCGGGAGATCGTCGTGAGAGATCATCTGGGCCTCAGGATCCCTATTGGAAGTCGTCATGGACGTGTCAACCGCCAAGAAACTCGAACGCAACCTTGGTTTTCCTCCTCAACGAGCCCCAGTCTAGCATGGTTTCGACCCCGCCGTCATTCCGGAAATTGGCTCGGCTCTTTGCGCTCGAAGTGACGCGATTGCCCCCTACAATACCGATCCTTGGAACACCCGAGCAGTGCGTCAGTCAGGAGAGTCAGCGATGAAACGTCCAAAGATCACGATTGTCGGAGCCGGTAACGTCGGAGCGACGGCCGCTCACATCTGCGCCAGCAAGCAACTCGGCGATGTTGTCCTCATCGACATCGCCGAAGGGGTCCCCCAGGGGAAAGCCCTCGACATCTTCGAGTCGAGCCCGGTCGATCGATTCGACTGCCGCTTGGTCGGCTCGCAGAGCTACGACGAGGCCAAAGGCTCCGACGTCGTCGTCGTCACCGCCGGCATCCCCCGCAAGCCGGGCATGAGCCGCGACGACTTGATCGCGACCAACGCCAAGATCATGCAGTCGGTCATGACCGAAGTCAAAGCCAAGTGCCCCGACTCCTTCCTGATCATTGTCTCCAACCCGCTCGACGCCATGGTCTACTTGGCACACAAACAGAGTGGATTCCCGAAGAACCGCGTCATGGGGATGGCGGGCGTGCTCGATACCGCACGCTACCGTTCCTTCATCGCCGCGGAACTCGATGTCTCGGTCCTCGACGTCCAAGCCTTCGTTCTGGGTGGGCACGGCGACCAGATGGTTCCGCTGCCCCGCTACACGACCGTCGGCGGCATTCCCCTCCCCTCGCTGCTCAGCGCCGAGAAGATCGAGGCCATTGTCGACCGGACGCGCAAGGGCGGCGCCGAGATCACCAAGCTGCTCGGGACCAGCGCCTACTACGCTCCCGCGGCCAGCATCTGCGAGATGGTCGAGGCGATTGTCCGCGACCGCAAGCGGATCCTTCCCGCCGCCGCGCTGTGCGAAGGCGAGTACGGTATCGAGGGCATCTTCGTCGGCGTTCCCGTCAAGCTCGGCGGCAACGGTGTCGAGAAGGTCATGGAGATCGAGCTCAACGACGACGAGAAGGCCGCCTTCGCCACGAGCGTCGATCACGTGAAGTCCCTTTGCGACGGTTTGGGCTGACCCCCCTTCTTCGAAACCTTCCGACGCCAGGTGGCCTCGGTTGCTTGTCAATCGAGGTGGCGCAGCCACAAGAGTCCCATGGACGCGTCGTCGGGTCGACGGCTGCGTTGACTGGGGTCTCTTGTTCGCTCCGCGAACCCAGACTGACGAGCCGTCTGGGCCAGCCTTGAGCAGGCGATCCGCCTTGGGTTCGGTGCCGTCGCGCAGCGATACGAGACCCCCCTCTTTCCCCCCTTGGACAAGGGTGTACGGACTGTGGACATAGGTGGCGCTTGTTCGGAGAGATGGGTAACACCTTTTGGGTATCGTAAGCGACTTCTTCAGAAGGAGTCGAGCGATGCCTTGGAAGGTGGCGAGTGTGGAAACGATTCGTCGGGAGTTTGTGGAGTTGGCGTCGAAGGAGGGGGCGAACAGGTCGGAGCTTTGCCGTCGCTTCGGCATCTCGCGCAAGACTGGCTACAAGTGGCTGGCGAGGTACGAAGCTTCGGGCGGATCGGGGCTGGAGGACCGTTCGCGTCGTCCGGTTTCTTCTCCAGGGCGGACCAGCGAGGAGATGGAATCGGTGGTGCTGGCGGCTCACCGAGAGATGAATAGGTCATGGGGTGGTCGCAAGCTGCGTCAGCTCTTGCTTGACCGGGGAGTCTCGGGGGTACCCGCGGCGAGTACGATCACGGAGATTCTGAGGCGTCACGGGGAGTTGTCGCCTCGTGAGGAATCGACGTTGGGCCCCTATCAGCGGTTCGAGCGGGAGAGGCCCAACGAGCTATGGCAGATGGATTTCAAGGGTCACTTCGGACTTGCTGACGGGACGCGTTGTCATCCTCTGACGATGCTGGATGACCATTCCCGCTTCTCGCTGGTGATCGAAGCCTTCGGCAACGAGCGTGGCGAGACGGTTCGTGGTGCGTTGACGGCCGCGTTTCGCGTCTATGGCCTTCCCGAGGCGATGCTGATGGACAATGGTGCTCCGTGGGGCAACGACCGCGAGAGTCCTTGGACGCCGCTGACGGTGTGGCTATTGCGGTTGGGAGTGCAGGTGCTTCATGGCCGCCCGAGTCATCCTCAGACGCAGGGGAAGCTGGAGCGTTTTCACCAGAGTTTGAAGGCGGAAGTGCTGCAAGGAGGGCCGCTACGGGACCTTCAGCAATCGCAAGAGCGTTTTGATCGCTGGCGGTCGGTGTACAACTTCGAGCGTCCACACGAGTCGTTGGGGATGCGTCCACCGGGGGAGCGTTACGAGGCGAGTGCTCGTCGTTATCCGGAGGAGGTGCCTCCGTTGGAGTTCAGTCCGATCGACGAGATTCGCAAGGTTCAGCGTCGGGGCGAGTTCCATTTTCAGGGTCAGCAGTGGTACGTGAGCCAGGCGTTCTCTGGCGAGCACGTGGGACTCCGTCCGACGCTCGTCGATGGCGTGTGGGAAGTGTGGTTTGGACGAGTTTGGCTCGGTGAGCTGGACCAGTCGATCAGTGGTGAACGCCGACGGGTGGTCCGTCGGCGCCCGAGGGGATTGAACGAGGGATCCGGGGGTGGCACGGACTGCGGTCGCTGCGATCCCTCCGTCCGTTCCACCCCCGAAACCGAAGAAGAGGACGTGTTACCCATGTCCCCGGACACCTGTTACCCTTGACTCCGGCCCGTACAAAGGGGGAGAAGGAGGGGGTCTCTCCCCACTCTCTTCGCAAGGCCCATCAACTCCTTCCCTCTGACGAACTCACTCCGACCACACTCTCCCTTGCGGGCTTGCCTTGACCCATCCGAGACCGCGCGGTAGGGGCTCGTGTTCCATGACGGGACGGCGGCGCCGGGGCCTCATTCCACCCCAACCCCGCATGGCATGACACCCGAATCATTGCCGACGAGAGAGTGATCGACCATGGATGAAGCCGCGACGAAGCCAGTCTCTCGGACCATCCTCCAGGCAAGCGCGGTCGGACTGCTGGCGATCTTGTGCTATCTCCCCTCGCTACGCTGTCCGATCGACTTCGAGGATGACGGCGCACGCCTGCCCAACATGGCGGCCGAGGAGACGTTGGCCCAGCGATGGGAGCGAACCTGGTTCGGGTCGCTTGAGGAGGCTCGCTTCATCGGCCCCTTTCGGCCGGTTTACCATGCCTACTACGAATTCCAAAGTTACCTCTTCGGAACCCGGATCGAGGCCTGGCGACTGACTCGCTTGGCGATCCTCGGTCTCTCCGCGGGACTCTTCTATGTCTTGCTACGCGACCTTGGGATTCCGGGATGGCCCGCCGGCATCATGGTGCTGATCAGCGTGACGGCGCCGTTGCGATCCTCGATCTGGTACCGCCTCGCCTTTGGCGAAGGTCAGGCGATGGTGTTGGTCTTGATCGCCCTGCTCGCCGCTCGTGCGGCCTCTCGCAGTCGTTACGGTTGGTGCTGGGATGGCGTCGGTATCCTTTGTGTGTTGGCCGCGATCCTGACCAAGAACGTCTTCGTGGCCGTGGTCCCGGCGCAGATGCTCCTACGGGTTTGGGCTGACGGCGAATCGCTTTGGGCAGGCATCAAGCGGCGCTGGCCCGTCGCGCTGCTGATCTCCTCGACCGTCGCCCTGCCCATTGGACACGTGATCTACTTCAAGACCCAAGTCGACGGGGCAAGTGACTACGAAGTAATCGCTCCCGGCCTTACCCAATTGCTCGACATGGTTCGTGGGGTTGGGCTCGCAGCCGGTTGGGATTTCCTCGCGGTCAGTTTCGTGATCACTCTTCTGGCGGTGCTCTGTTCGAAGCGAGCGCGATCCTTGCTCTTCGACGAGCATCGCCGGGTCGTCCTGGCGGGAGCGCTGCTGCTGTCGGCTGGAGTGATTGTCTACCTCCCCGCGCTCATGGGACGTTCGCCCGCGGGACGCTACACGATTCCCGCCGTCTGGGGGTGGGACTTGATCGGCGCCGCCCTACTGAGTGCCACCGCGGGCATCGGAGTCGTTTCGCTGCGCCGCTTGGCGGGAGCCACCCTGGGAATCGGACTGGCGGTGATGGTGGGGCTCAACGTCTACCAGCAAGTCGAGTTCACGTGCCGATGCCAAACCCTCTGGGAGACCGCGCGGTGGTTGAGGGATCATGCCCCGACCGAATGCCAGGTCGGACTCGGGGATCGGTCGATGTCCGCGGCGGAGGCCCAGCACCTACAGGGAGCGCTTGAGGGCCTTGGCAGGAGCGACGTCACCATCCTTCCGTCCGAGACGACGTTGGAGACGGCGTTGGATCAACACGTCGACGTGATGCTCCATCGCGTCGGTGCCGAAGTCCCCGAGGGCCCGGTGCTGACCAAGGTGATCGATCACTCGCGGCTCATCAAAGAGGTCTTTCCCGCCCGCATGGCGCGGCGCCGTCGTTGGGGAGGGATCGCGATCGAGAGCCAAGCGGTTTCCTCGCGAACCGCCGCGGCGAACGGCGGCGAAGACGCCCCTCGCTAGCCGAACTCGAACTCCACCCAAGAGTGCCAATCTCCCTTCAGCGGGCACTATCTCCGTCCAACGAATTGGTTCCGGTTGAGTGAATATTGTTCACTTTGCCGTCACGTTCGCGTTTTTCGTTACATACTTCTCGCAGGGACGAAGTGTGTCGATGGGCGATCTGATGCGCGGAATGTGACGAGCGTTTCGAAGTCATTGGAGGCGAAATCGACCAGCGAATCAGGCTCCGACACCCCTTTGGGGGTGCGGGGCCCTTGGGTCGAAAGGGAAAGATTGGCGATGAACTCCGGCGACGTTTCTTACGATCACGTCGAACGGACGCCCTACCAGGTGGGCCAAAAGTCCGTGAACTATCGGTCGAACATTCTGTCTGACCTCGAGATGATCGAAGAACTCCCGTCCCTCCCTCAATCCGTGTTCGTCATTGAAGAAGTTGCGATGGATCCCGACAGCAGCGCCGCCGATCTCGCGGAGGTGGTGGGTCACGATCCCGCGTTCGCGGCGCGACTGCTCAAAGTCGCCAACTCCAGTTACTATCTGGGGGCCTCCGACCAGGAGATTGCCTCCATTCAAGCCGCCGTCGCTCGCCTCGGCTTCGTCGAAGTGCGTCGCATGTGTCTGAGTGTGGGGATCATGCGTTCGTTCATTCGGCCATCAAAGGCCGTCAATCACCGTGCCTTCTGGGAGCACTCCCTCACCGCGGCGGCTGGGGCTCGCGCGATCGCCGCGGAGTGTTCGGCCAAAGCCAGTGTCGACGCCGACACCGCGTTCGTCGCGGGGTTGCTTCACGAGGTGGGCAGCCTCGTCCTCGATCAGTTCTTCCCGCATGAATACGCCGAAGTCCATCAACAACTGAGCGGCAAGCGAACCGGCATTCACCAGCTTGAGCGATCGCTCCTCGAGACGGACCATGCGGAAGTGGGAGCCTACCTGCTGCAGCGCTGGAACCTGCCGATGGAGCTGGTCCAAACGGTCCGCTACCATCACCGCCCGGCGGATGCTCCCGCCGAGTTCCAGTCGCTTGCCCAGGTTGTTCATCTCGCCGACTTTATCGCGACTCGCTTCGGAGTCGCCGGTCCGGGCGAGGGGAACTTGTGGCAGCTCGATACCGACGCATGGGACCGGTTGGGCTTCGATCTCGATAAAATTCGTCGCCTTCGGCAGCAAATCGTCGAGGAAGGCGAACGTTCTCATGCCTTCGTGCGGGCATCGCTCACCGCCTGAGGTGCCTCGCTCAATTCGCCAAGCGCGTCCCCTTCCACTTCGCGGAAGGGGATAGTGATCATGTTCGCCCTATTCATGCTCGAACCGAATCAAGCCTCGCCGAGTCCGACCTCCTTCGTCGCCGCCTCGATCGCTTGGATCGTGACGTCCACCAAGCGGGCGACCAGATCGACTGGCATCGCCAAGGGAGGCATCAAGACGACGACGTTCCCCAAGGGACGAATGATGACGCCCCTTTTTCTCGCCTCGAGCGTCACCCGATGCCCCATCCGGAGGCCGTATGGGAACGGCTCCTTCGTCTCCTTGTCCCGAACCAGTTCGATCCCGACCATGGTCCCCTTCTGACGGATCTCGCCGACGTAGTCGTCGTCATTCAAAGGGGTTAGGTCGCGACGGAGACGCTCCGCGATCGCTCCCACGTTCTCCAGAATCCGTCGGGAATCGTAGAGTCGCAGCGACGCCAGCGCTGCCGCACACCCGAGGGCGTTTCCGGTGTAGGTGTGGCCGTGGAAGAACGTCCGCAATTCCGACGGGTCGCCGAGAAACGCCTCATGAACCTCTTCGGTGGCGACGGTCGTCGCGACAGGTAGGTAGCCGCCGGTGAGGCCCTTCGCCAGGCAAACGAGATCGGGCACCACTTCTTCCTGCTCACAGGCCAAGAACGTTCCGGTCCGGCCACAACCAACCGCGACTTCATCCGCGATGAGCAACGCCCCATACTTGGCGGTCAGCTCGCGGGCCTTCTTCAGGTACCCCTCGGCGTGAACTTGGATCCCCGCCGCCCCTTGAACCAACGGCTCAATGATCATCGCGGCGACGCGGTCGCCCGATTCGCAGAACGTTCGCTCCAGCTCGTCGAAGCAGAACTCGAGGTAGGACTGAGGGTTATGGCCCTCCGGCGTTCGGTAGGCGACGGGCGAGGGGACTTGAAAGGTGGGAAAAAGCAACCTCTTGTACACCCCGTGAAAAAGCTCGACCCCACCGACGCTGACCGATCCGATCGTGTCGCCGTGATAGGCATTTCCGAGCGTGACGAAGCGATCGCGGCTCGTGTCGCCCCCCGGACGTTGCTGCTGGTACTGGTAGGCGATCTTGATCGCGGCCTCGACCGCCGTCGCTCCGCTATCGGAGTAAAAAACCCGGGTCAGGCCTTTCGGGAGCCGGCCGACGAGATCCTTGGCGAGCTCGATGGAGGGAACCCCTCCTAAGCCAAGCAGGGTGGAATGGGAGAACTGGTCAAGCTGGTCGCGGATCGCTTGGTCGATTTCGGGGACTCGGTGCCCGTGGACGTTGCACCAAAGGGAGGAGACGCCGTCGAGGTAGCGATGCCCATCGGTGTCGATGAGCTCGAAGCCCTCCGCGGCGGTGATGATCGGAACCTCTTCCTGGCAATGGGCTTGCATCGGCGTGAAGGGGTGCCAAACGTGATCGTTGTCCCATTGGCGATAGCGTGCGGTCAGCTCGTCGCGGCTCGGCATGAGGCCCAAATCCATCTACTCGAAGGGGTCCTTGGACCACCTTGGTCCGGGAGACACCCTCCATGACTATGGGAGCGATCCGATTGAAGGCACCGTGGGCGGAAGGTCAGACGTAAGTCTTGAATATGTAGTCGGTTATGTGGTAGCAAGAAATGACACAAGCCGACTCCGCAGCCGGCTTGCATCAGGTGGAGCGAGGTCTCGCCGTGCGTTCACATCGTGTTGGGCTCGATAGCGGTGCCGCTCCAACGCGTTTGGCTATCGGATGTTAGGTCACACACGGGCTTCGCGAGAGCCATTCGAGGAAGGAACCAGCGTTCGTCACACGCCGGACCAGTTCGTTCATCAGATTCCGGGACGAAAACCGGTCACGTTTTTGATCAGATTTGATGAAAACGGACGAGTTTTGGTTCAAATCGGCCCGATTCGTGGCCAAATCGGTTAGGAATCGCTCCGATTCGGATCGTTTTCGCCCCCAAAGACCAGCCCCTCGGAGGTCGCCTTCGCGTAGACGGGAATCAGGAAGGTCGCGGCGTGGTCGATCCCCGGGGTCTCGGCGTGGGTCTCGAATACCCAGTAGCGTGGCTCCTTGCCGGAGAGGTTTGTCTCGTAGTCACCCGCCGGGAGTTTGAAGATCACCTCCTTCTCGGTCTCGAGCGTCGACCATTGGTCGCCAAGGTCCTCGGTCTGGGTCTCGGCGTAGAGCTGATAGCAAACCACTTGCGTTTGCGTCTTCCCCTTGCGTCGGGTGGTCTCCTGCTTTTCCTCGATGCAGCGGATCGTGAAGGTGCGTTTGCGGATGTTCGAGATCGGCCGGGTACTGCCGACGACAAGGGGCATCTCCTCGCCGAGAAAGTACGGGAACGTGCGAAAGCTGACATAGCTGGTCCCGTACTTCAGCCATCGCAGCACGTAGTAGACCCCGCCGCCGATCATCGCGACGAGCCCCAGATCGAGCAGGCCGATGCCGATCTTCACCGGCCAGGGGCCATCGTCGGAGAGAAACGCCCACCAGTTGAATGGCGCGAGAAAGATCATCAGAAACAGCGACATGCAGAAGGAGCCGAACGCCTTTTTGAGCGTATCGCCCTTGGCCCCTTGACGGTCCCACGCGAAGTCGGCGAGCCAGTTCTCCTCGGGGTGCAGCAGCAACATCTGCCGATGGCGCCGCTGGGCGATCATCGACCGGATCGATAGGCCGATCACCCACAGCCCCGCCAACGCGAAGACGCCGCCGACGGCACCGATGACCCAATCGGGGGCGTTCTTTTTTCCCTCGACCCCGATCACGTCGCACGCGAGCAGGATAATTCCGGTGCCCGCGCCGGCGAAGACGAGGCCGAAGAGGACGCCGCACCATCCCCCGACGCCGCCGGTCGAGCGGGCGGTGCGCATGACGCGTTGACGCCTCGTGTCGGGGTTGGGGGCCTCGCCCTCTTGGTTGAACAGATCGAAATTGGCCATGAACCTCAGTCTCTTCCCGGGAACGGCAATCCATCGGTCACGAGGAGCCTACCACATCGCCCGCCAGTTGGCACGACCGGCGTGTTGGTGACATGATACTGGCACACATTCCGCAACGACGGGTTCTGGATCTTGGGCGCCATGCCCACGCTTGTCGTGGGCATGCAGAGTGCCTTCACGCTTGTCGTGGGCATGCAGCGTGCCTTCACGCTTGTCGTGGGCATGCAGCGTGCCTTCACGCTCGTCGTGGGCATGCAGCGTGCCTTCACGCTCGTCGTGGGCATGCAGCGTGCCTTCACGCTCGTCGTGGGCATGCAGCGTGCCTTCACGCTCGTCGTGGTCCTCGACACTTCATTCGGTCGCCGCATCTCGATCTTGGGCCGTGGGGTGGGTCTTGACCCACCAGACGAACAGACGAAGAACGTGTAACCACGGAGAACGCGGAGGTCGCGGAGCGGCTATGCTCCCCCTTGCCCAAGGGGGAGAAAGAGGGGGTTCGGCCTTCGCCGCTGGTTGGGGGCTTCTCCCTCCCGGGGATGGTTCCTCTCCCCGGTTCGGGTTTCGCTCGGACATCAAAGAGGAGGGTGGCGCTTCCTCCCGTCGCCCCCTACTCGGCACTCGCGAGGATGTTGAGCTGCACGACGCTGCGGTGGTGGTCCTTCTCGAGCCAGTCACGGCCCTTCTTCACGTTGACGTGATCCCAGGGAAGGATCTCGGTCGTGGGCCGCTCGCGTTGGCTGTAAAACGCCATGTCGACGCCCAGGTCCTCGAAGACCTGCCACCAAAGGGCGGGATTGAAGTGCTCGTCCCAGGCGTCGAGCCGAGCACCCCGGCGCCATGCCTCCTCGAGGACCGGAGCGATTCGGCGATCACCGCGGGTCATGATCCCCTCGAGCAGACTCGTGTCGATCGTGTGGCACTTCACTTTCACGCTGCGGAGCGAGACCCGATCGCGCAGGTAGCGATGGGCCCACTGGAAGTACTCGCGGTCCCGCATGCCGTTCCACTGGTAAGGCGTGTGGGGCTTGGGGACGAAGTTCGAGACGCTCGCGGTGACGGGAATGTAGCGGCCGATCGCCTCCTTGCCGATGGTCGAGATCCGCTCGGCGACGTCGACGATGCCGTCGAGATCGACGGTCCGCTCGCCGGGAAGGCCGCACATGAAGTAGAGCTTGACGCGGCGCCAGCCCTCCTCGAACGCCTTGCGGCAGCCTTCGTAGAGGTTGTCGTTGTTGATCGGTTTGCGGATCTGATCACGCATGTCGTCCCGCGCGACCTCGGGGGCCAGCGTGAGTCCCCCCTTGCGGACGCCGGAGACGAGTTTGGGCAAATTGCGGAACTGGTCGTTCACGCGCAAGCTCGGGACCGAAATGCTCACCCGTTTCGAGCTGAACTCCTCGGCGAGACGGTTGACCAGTTCCTCGAAGTGGGGGTAGTCGCTGGAGCTGAGGCTCAGGATCGAGATCTCTTCGTAGCCGGTCTTCTCGTAAGCTTCCTTGGCGGCCTCGACGATGGCATCGACCGAGCGGACGCGAAGGGGGCGCTTGATCACGGTCGATTGACAGAAGCGACATTGCCAGGGGCAGCCACGCATGATTTCGATCGCGAAGCGGTCGTGGGCGCATTCGACGTTGGGCATGACCGGTTCGGTGGGGATCGGGATGTCGTCGAAGTTCTGGGTGATGACGCAAGCCCGGATGTGCTGGGGGACATCGGGACGCGTCCGATTCATGGCCGCGATCGTCCCATCGGCGTGGTACTCCGGTTGGTAGAACCGCGGCGCGTAGGCCCAGTCGAAGCTCGCGACCAAGCGGGCGATTCGTTCCTCGCGGTCGATTCCCGCGACTCTCTTGAGTTCGCTCCACTTCTCCATGACCTCGAGCAGCGATTCCTCGCCGTCGCCGATGATGAAAAGATCGACGAAGGGGGCGAGGACCTCGGGGTTCTGGGCGCCGGGGCCGCCGGCGATGATCAGCGGGTCCTCGTCGCCGCGATCGACCGAGTGGAGCGGGATCTTGCTTAGATCGAGCATCGTCAGGATGTTGGAGTAGCAGATCTCGTACTGCAGGCTGAAGCCGATCATGTCGAACTCGCCCAGCGGCGTGAAGGTTTCCAAGCCGTAGAGCGGCAGATCGCGTTTGCGCAGCTCCGCCTCGAAGTCGGGATTGGGGCAGAAGGCCCGTTCGCAGGCGAAACGCTCGTCGGAATTGACGAGGTTGTAGAGGATCTGCATCCCGTGATGGCTCATCCCGAGCGTGTAGGTGTCGGGAAAGGCGAGGCAGAAGGTCGCTTCCAGCGTGGCGTGGTCTTTTGCCACGGCGTTGAATTCACCGCCGATGTACTGCCCCGGCGTCTGCACGTTGAGCAGGACATCTCGCATGATGATCTCGCGTAGGGATTCGGCCACGAGTTCGCTCTCCTTCGATCGGCATTGGGACGTGTCGATTGCGGAATGGCTACAGCTTGCGACAACCGACACCGTGGGCGTGACGTGGGTGTCGGGTCTTTGGGCACCTCAAACGATGCCCTATCCACTTATTATGCGGAAGTCGCGGTCGCGGCCCACCCCCCACTTGGGGACCGGCTCCGAGGTGCTCGGAGGTTGGGATGGCTTGGCGCGATCAGTCCTCCCTTCCGGCCCGACTCTCCCGGTTCGCCCAATTTCTGGTTCTGGGAATGAGGGGGCTGGCACGCGACGCGCCGGGGACTTTAGAATCGCCCCTGGGTTGACCAAAGACGCAGTTGATGGGGGCACCAATGGGACGACAACGGATAGTTCGCGGGTTGGGAACGTGGGCGTTGGTCGGGATGGCTCTTCTGCTGGGAGCACACCAGCGGGGGTTCGCGGCGGAGCAAGCGAGTTCGAAGCACCCCAACGTGCTCTTTCTCGCGGTCGACGATCTGAACGACTGGATTTCGGCACTCGGCGGTCACCCCGCGTCGCGAACCCCGAACATCGACCGGCTGATCGCTCGAGGCGTCCTCTTCACCAACGCTCACTGCGCGGCGCCGGCGTGCAACCCTTCCCGCGTGGCGCTGTTGACGGGACTCAAGCCGTCGACGACGGGCGTCTACACCAACAACAGCATCTGGCGCAAGGTCCTTCCAGACGCCGTCACGTTGCCGCAGTACTTCATGGCGCACGGCTACTGGGCCGAGGGGATCGGCAAGATCTTCCACGGCCGCTTCAAGGATCCCGAGAGCTGGAACCGCTACACGAGCGTCGGCTCCTTCCCCAAGCCGGCAACCACACCCGCCAATGGGATCAAGGGGACGGCTCACTTCGACTGGGGACCGGTCAGCGAGTCCGATGCCGAGATGGGCGACACCAAGTCGGTCGAGACGGCGATCACGTTTCTGGAGAGTCAGCCGAAGGAGCCGTACTTCCTCGCGGTGGGGATCTATCGGCCGCACCTGCCCTGGTACGTCCCGCAAGAGTACTTCGACAAGCACCCGGTCGAGGGGATCGTTTTACCCGAGGTGAAGGCGGACGACTTGAAGGATATCCCCGCGGCGGGCGTCAAGATGGCCAGGCCGCAGGGCGATCATCGCAAGGTGACCAAGAGCGAGAACTGGCACAAAGCGGTCCAGGGGTATCTGGCGAGCATCGCCTACACCGACGCGATGGTCGGTCGCCTCGTGGATGCCCTCGACGCGAGCCCGAAGGGTAAGGAGACGATCATCGTCCTGTGGAGCGACCACGGCTGGCATCTTGGGGAGAAGGAGCACTGGCGAAAATTCGCGCTCTGGGAACGGGCGACGCGGGTGCCGCTCGCGTTCGTGGTGCCGGGGGTGACGAAGCCGGGCGAGCGTTGTTCGCGGCCGGTCAATCTCGTCGATGTCTACCCGACGCTCTTGGAGGTTTGCGGGTTGCCGCCAAAGAAGGGGCTCGACGGGCACAGTCTGGTGCCGTTGCTCGAGAACCCGGAGGCGTCGTGGGATCACTATTCGCTGACGACCCATGGGCGCAAGAACCATGCGGTGCGTTCCGAGCGGTATCGCTACATCCGCTATGCCGATGGGAGCGAGGAGTTCTACGACCACCAGTCGGACCCCAACGAGTGGACCAACCGGGCCTCCGAGAAGTCGCTACGGCCGATCATCGAGGAGCATGCTCTTGAGTTGCCCGCGAAGGACGCGAAGGATGCTCCCTCGGTCAAGGGGAGGAAGAAGGCGAAAGAGAAGAAGCAGAAGGCGTAGGACGAGCCGGGAATCGTCGCGGAGCATCGCTCGTCAGTTGACATAGTCGCGGGCGGTGATGGCGTAGCGTTTGAGCTTGCGGTAGACCGTCGCTTGTCCCAGGCCGAGGGTTCGGGCCGCCTCGCTCACGTTGCCGTTGGAGTGGATCAAGGCGTTGATGATCGCTTGCTTCTCGATCTCGTCCATCGAGGCACGAGACGGGAGGGTCCAGGGTCCGCCGGAGGCGTGGTTGGACGTGCTCGCTTGTTCGAGGCTCCGCGAGTTCGCGACACTTGGGCTGGGGCTGGCGGCGATCTCGGGCGGGATCGCTCCGACGCCGATCGTCGGACCCGGCGAGAGAATCACGATTCGCTCGATGAGGTGTTCGAGCTGGCGGACATTCCCGGGCCAGTCATACTCGGTCAGGACTTCGAGGGCCTCGTCGGTGAAGCCGGTCACGGGGCGTTTGTTGCGGGAGGCCGCCCGCGAGAGGAAGACGGTCGCCAGCAGTGGGATGTCGGCGCGTCGATCGCGCAGAGGCGGAACGTGGACCGGGATGACATTGAGGCGGTAGTAAAGGTCCTCCCGCAGGCGTCCTTCGCGGACGAGTTGCTCCGGCTCGCGGTTGGTCGCGGCGAGGATGCGGACGTCGACGGAGATGATCTTGCTCGAACCAACGCGCTGAATGGTCCGTTCTTGAAGGAAACGGAGCAGTTTCGCCTGCAATTCGATGTCTAGTTCGCCGATTTCGTCGAGAAATAGCGTTCCTTTGTGCGCGACTTCGGCACATCCGCGCTGCACCTGGTCGGCGCCGGTGAATGCCCCCTTTTCGTGGCCGAAGATGGTGCTTTCCATCAGTTCACGAGGCATCGCCGCCATGTTGACGGGAACGAACGGGCCCTTCGGGCGACGGCTGCGTTCGTGAATCGCACGGGCGACGAGCTCCTTACCCGTGCCGCTTTCGCCGAGGATCAGGACGGTGGCGTCGGTGGGCGAAACGGTGTCGATGAGCTCGGCCACCCGTTTCATGCCTTCGCTTTCGCCCCACAGGGTCCGTTGTCCCCCGCCCCGCTCGACGAGCTCTGCCTCGAGATCCTTGATGCGACGGCGCATCTCGTGTTTCTCGATCGCGTGATGGATGATGACCTCGAGGCGATGGAAGTCGGGCGGCTTGGTCAGGTACTCGAAGGCCCCTTGCTTGATGGCGGCGACCGCGGTGTCGATCGTCCCATGGGCGGTCAGCATCGCGACTTGCAGCGCCGGGTTTTGGCGCAGCAGCGAGCCGAGCAGTTCCACACCGTCGTGTTCCCCGTAAACCACGTCGAGCAGGAGCAGCGCCGGCGACTCGGTCGCGAGCAGGTCCAAGAGGATCGATTTGTTCTCTGCGCTGAGGACACGAAACCCCATCGACGTGAGTTTCACCTCGAGCAGGCGCGAAATGTTGACGTCGTCGTCGGCGACGATCACCAGTGGTCGATTTCCATCAGGCATGCAAGGCTCGATCAACAAAAGAGATAGGGCACAGCCTCACGAGCCGACCGTCTCGCGGTCCCCGAGGGCGACGGGACAACAGCGACAACGTGGCCCGAGCGGCGTGGCCTCGCTTGGAGCGGTTCGGTACACTAATCGGCTTGGAGGGGTTCAACGAAACGGCACTCCCTCCTCACGCAATCCACGTTTCCTTTTCACGACGAAGCCGGTCACCATCTGCTCGTCGTGCCCGCGTTCCCACGGTCTGACCGCACGGTATCGAAATGGGAACGGGACGGCACGAGGAGACTTTCCCGAGGCGCTTAGGATGAGTTCAGGCTCCTTCGTCCATTTACATTGCCACAGTCACTTCAGCCTGCTTGACGGCGCGGCCAAGGTCAACGACCTGGTCGGACAGGCCAAGTCGCAGGGAATGAACGCCTTGGCCCTGACCGATCACGGCAACCTCTACGGGGCGATCGAGTTCTACGACGCGTGCCGGGAGGCCGAGATCAATCCCATCCTCGGTTACGAAGCCTATGTCTCCCCGGCTCACCGGACCGATCGTCAAGCTCGCGGTGGCCAAGGGGGCGAGGCCAGTTTCCACCTGACGATGCTCGCGACCAATCGCGTCGGCTTCCAAAATCTGATCAAACTCTCCTCGCAGGCTTTCCTCGAGGGCTTCTACTACAAGCCCCGGATCGACAAGGAACTGATCGAAGCGCACCATGAGGGCCTGGTCGTCCTCTCCGGGTGCGCCGCCAGCGAATTCAGCAGCCTGATCCTGGGCGGAAAACGCAACGAAGCCCGCCATTTGGCGGAGTGGTTCGCAAAGCTCTTTGGAGAAGAGCGGTTTTTCATCGAAATTCAGGACAACGGACTCGAAATTCAGCGCGAGTGCGCCGACGGGGCCATCGAAATCGCCAACAAGATGGGCCTGAATCTCGTGGCCACTTGCGATACCCACTACCTCTGCCAGGAGGACTCCTACGCTCACGAGGTACTGCTCTGCATCAATACCGGCAAGACCATGTCGGACCCCAAACGGATGCAGTACGGCAGCAACGAATTCTATCTCAAGTCCGCCGAGGAAATGTACGCCGCCTTTCCGGATCACCCCCAGGCGGTCGACCAGGCCCAAAAGATCGCCGACTCGATCGACATCGATCTCGACTTTAGCAAACGCCACTTTCCGGTCTTTCTCCCACCCGAAAACAAGACCGATAAAGACTACCTCCTCGAGCGGTGCAAAATCGGATTCGAGGAGCGTTTTCCCAACACCGACTACCCCGACGGACCCACCGACGCTCACTGGCAGCGTCTGGACATGGAACTCGGCGTCATCAATAAGCTCGGGTTCGCCAGCTACTTCCTTATCGTTTGGGACTTCGTGCAGTTCTCGCTCGATAACGGAATCCCTTGCGGCGCCCGTGGTTCCGGTTGCGGCGCTCTTGTCGCGTACCTCCTCGGGTTCTCCAATGTCGACCCGCTCAAGTATGACCTGCTCTTCGAGCGCTTTCTGGACCCCAATCGAAAAGAAGCGCCCGATATCGACATCGACTTCTGCCAGGAACGGCGCGAAGAGGTCATCGAGTACGTTCGTCAAAAATACGGCGAACAGAATGTCGCTCAGATCATCACGTTCGGCACGATGGCGGCCCGGGCCGTCGTCCGCGATGTCGGGCGCGCCCTGGAGTATCCCCTCGCGACCGTCGACCAGATCGCCAAGATGATCCCGGCCCTGCCGAAGATGACACTCGAGAAGGCGCTCGATCAATCCCCCGACCTCAAGGCCGCCTACGACAGCGACTCCGAGACCAAACGGCTGATCGATGTCGGCCGTCGCCTCGAGGGCCTCGCGCGCAATCCCGGCACCCACGCCGCGGGCGTCGTCGTCGCCGACGAGGAACTCTCGTCGATCATCCCCCTTCAGAAGAACGGCGAGATCGTCACCACGCAATGGGAAATGACGATTCTCGAGCAAGTTGGGATGCTCAAGTTCGATTTCCTCGGACTGCGCAACCTGACGATTCTGAGCCGAGCCGTCGAGATCATCCAACATGTCCGCGGGATCGAGATGGACGTGCTCACCATCCCGCTGACCGACAAGGAGACCTACGACCTCCTCCAGCGAGGAGAGACCAAGGGCGTGTTCCAGCTCGAAAGCGAAGGCATCCGCGGGCTTCTGATGCGGATGAAGCCCGACCGCTTCGACGATATCATCGCGACCGCCGCCCTCTACCGTCCTGGACCGCTCGGCGGCGGTATGGTCGACCAGTACGTCAACGTCAAGCACGGCCGCGAGCAACCCGAGTACGCCCACGACGTGCTCAAGGGCATCCTGGAAGAGACCTACGGCGTCATGGTCTACCAGGAACAGGTCATGCGAATCCTCAATCGCCTCGGTGGCATCGAACTGGCCGATGCCTACAAGTGCATTAAGGCGATCAGCAAAAAGAAGATGGAGGTCATCGCGAAGTATCGCTCGCAGTTTATCGAAGGCGCGGAAAGCTGCGGGCTCAAGGGCTCGAAAGCGGAAGAGATCTTCAAACTGATCGAGCACTTCGCCGGCTATGGTTTTAACAAGAGCCATTCGACCGCGTACGCCCTGGTGGCGTACCAGACGGCTTACCTCAAGGCGCACTACCCCGCCGAATTCATGGCGGCCCTGCTCTCCAGTGAAATCGACAAGACCGACATGCTCGTCGAGCACATCGACGACTGTCGCCGCATGGGGATCGAGGTCAAGCCGCCCGACGTCAACGAAGGGGAAGTCGGCTTCACGGTGGTCGAAGGAGTCATTCGTTTCGGCCTGGCCGCCATCAAGGGGGCGGGAGAGAAGGCGATCGAGGCGATTGTCGCCGAACGCGACAAGGATGGACGCTACCGGGACTTCTTCGACTTCCTGGAGCGGATCGATACCAAACTCGTCAACAAGTCCTGCATCGAGGCTCTCATCAAGGCGGGAGCCTTTGACAGCATGGGAGTCTTCCGCTCGCAATTGCAGGAGGCGCTCCCCATGGCGCTGCAAGCGGCCGCGTTCGCTAGGGACGCTCGATCCAGCGGGCAGGGGTTCCTGTTTGATGGCGAAGACGAGGTGTCGGCCGAGGAGACGAACCAGTCGTTGCCACAGATCGACGAATGGTCGGACAAGGAGAAACTCGCCCACGAGAAGTCAGTCCTGGGCATCTTTCTCTCGAGTCATCCCCTCGCGGAACATCAGCGAACGCTACGGATCTACCGCACCCACGAGATCGCTCAGCTCGATTCGCTCACCGACCGCACGCCGGTCACCATCGGGGGGATGATCACGGGCGTGCGGACGATGATCCAGCAGCGCGGCCGCAACGCCAACAAGGCCTACGCCCGCTTCATGTTCGAGGACCTTGGCAAGTCGATCGGGTGCGTGATGTTCGCCGACTCCTACGCCGAGTGGAAGGAGAAGATCGTCAACGATTCGATCGGCTTCCTGATCGCCTCGGTCGACAAGAGTCGCGACGAGGTCGGTCTTATCGCCGACGAGTGGATCGACCTAGAGCAGGCTTCCAAACGGCTTTCGGGAACGCTCAGCGTCCGGGTTAACTCGGCGAAGCACGAGTCCGACTCGATCGATCAACTCGCGAACATCCTGAAAGGTCGCCAGGGCAATTCGCCGGTGATGCTCGAGGTGAGTTCTCCCGAGGGGGTCGAAGCGCAACTCCGTGTCGGCGACGGGTTCAAGGTCTGCCTGGACAGCGAACTCATGCAGCAGATCGAAGGGTTGCTGGGAGAAGGGTCGGTTTCCATCGGGCCCGCGATGGCCCCTTCCAATGGCAACGGCAATGGTCACTCCAACGGCAACGGACATCGCCGCCGTCGTGGATAGGTAGGGTACGTTGTTCCAACACGGATATGCATTCCCATCACCTCTCCTTGGGGAGAGGTCGGCGAGCGAAGCGAGACGGGTGCGGGAGACTCCGGCTCGCAAAACGAAGGGTGACTATCAAAGACGAACCCCCTCACCCCTAACCCCTCTCCCACGGGGAGAGGGGAACAAGAGGCTCACTCTCCCACGGGGAGAGGGGAACAAGAGGCTCACTCTCCCACGGGGAGAGGGGAACAAGAGGCTCCCTCTCCCACGGGGAGAGGGGAACAAGAGGCTCACTCTCCCACGGGGAGAGGGGAACAAGCAGGAGCAGGCGAGGCTTGAGACCCACGTCTTCTGCTCCTCCTTGGACAAGAGGGAGATAGAGGGGATCTTCGGCTCTGCCAAGAAGGTGCCTCATTGCTGACGTAGCATGGCACCTAAATCCTTCTGGTGGGCTATCCTCCAAGAAAGGAAACAGGCCCGGATTGCTCCGAGCCTGCGTCGCTTAAGTAATCAGTCGCGGATTGCCTAGGTCGCCTTTGCGGGATCGACACCGTTGACCCACGGGCCGGCGAGCTTCATCCACGGGGGGCTGCGGAGAAGGCTGCCCTTCTCTCCCGCGTGCCAACCGATGACGTGGCTCGGCTTGCCCTTCTCGATCGATCGCTGCTCCCACTTTTTCGCCCACGACGCGTCGGCGTTGACGGCCTTCCTGTTGTCCTTGTCGAAGAAGAGCGCCCGTCCTTCGCGGTAGCTGATCACGCCCATATTGATGATCGTGATCGCCGCGGCCCCGATCTCGGGATCGTTGTTGGTGTGGAAGTTGCGCGAGCGGATGCACTCGACGAAGTTCGTCCAGTGCAGCGTGTCCTCGCTCCCTTCCGGGCGGGGGGCTTGGACTTGCTCGGTCTCGTTCGGCTTCTGGGTCTCGTAGATGACATCCCGCTTGCCGAGGTTTTGGTTTTCGATGTCGTAGCGACCCTTGCCGCGGAAGACGACCGTGGCGGTATGGCCGCGGATGACTTCCTGGATCTTGTAGTCGTTGCACATCGTCGAGGTAACCAGGAGTTGGGCTCCCTCGTCGAAGTCGGCGACGACGGTCGCGACGTCCGGCACGGTGCGATCGTCATACTCGAGGTAGATGCCGCCGGCACCGACCACGCGGGCGGGCTGACGAAGGCCCATCGCGATGATCATGCGCGTCGTGCGGTGAACGAAGAGGTCGGTGAACATGCCCCCGCCGTAATCCCAGTAGCAACGCCACTGCTTAAAGCGCGCCCGGTCGAAGGGCACCTTCGGGGCCAAGCCGAACTTGGTGCCGAGGAACATGTCCCAGTCGATGTTCTTGGGGGTCATGTTCTCGGTCAGTTTGTAGTTCCGCCACATGCCGATGTTGCTGTTGCGGTAGTAGTGGGTCTGGCCTTGAAGGACCTTGCCGATCCGGCCATCGATGATCTTGTCGTTCGCGTGGCGGTATTGCGGGTCCGAGGTCGACTGAACACCGACCTGCATGACGCGATTGTTCTTCTTGACCGCGTCGACGACCGCGTAGGCCTCTTCGATCGTCTTGGTCATCGGCTTTTCGCAGTAGACGTCCTTGCCCGCTTCGCAGGCTTCGATCGTCATCTTGGCGTGCCAATGGTCGGGCGTCGCGATGCAGACGACGTCGATGTCCTTGTCTTCAAGGAGCTTGCGGTAGTCGGTGTACTTCTTGCATTTGGTCTTGATGCCCATCTCGGCGTTGGCATCGTCGATCTTTTTGGCCGAGTTCTCGAGGTACTCGTCGAAGACGTCGCAAACGGCCATGCAGAGGAGGTTCTGGCTCTTGCTGAGCTTCAGAGCCGTGCGGATGTGTGCCTGGCAGCGCCCCCCGACGCCGATGAAACCGATCTTGAGCGTTTCGCTGGCCCCGGCGACTTTGCCGGCCGCGTTGGCGCTGGCGGCGGTCGCGATCACGCCGGCCGCCGAGCCTTGAAGAAACCCTCGTCGGGAAAGATCACCCATGAGTCGCTCCTACCTTCAGACCCCTCGGTCGAAGCCGCCACACAGCGAGCCCGGGCGTGGACGAGCGAGGAACCCTGCGTCGATATTGTCTGTTCGTACTAGTGCACCGTCAAACGTCCAAATTCGGGTTGATGGTTACGCAACTCGTTCTCACTGGCTGACAAGTAGCCAGTGGCACCCGAAAGTCCGGTCTTGACAGTGTACTAGAGTGTAGCCGCGCCGAGCCGGTCGAGACAACTAGGAACACCCGGATTCCTCGACCCGGCGCCGCGCAGGACTGACACTCTTTCCCCCAACCCCCAAGCTTAACGTCGACGACTCGCGACGCCAGTGGGCGGCGAACTAGGCGCCCAGATGTTCCTCGAGGGCTTCGAGGACTTTCGCGGCATGCCCGTCGGCGCGGACGCTCTTCCACAACTTGGCGACCTTGCCGTCGGCGTCGATCAGGTAGGTGGAACGTTGAATGCCCATCTTCTTCTTGCCGTACATGTTCTTTTCCCGCCAGGCGCCGTATTTCTCCGCGACCTTGTGGTCGGGGTCGGCGAGCAGGCGGAAGTTGAGCTCGAACTTGTCGCGGAATTTCTCGTGGGAGGCGACGGTATCGGGACTGACGCCGAGGACGGTCGCGCCGTGCCCCTGGAGCGTCTCCATGCTGTCGCGGAACTGGCAGGCCTCTTTCGTGCAGCCGGGCGTGTCGTCCTTGGGATAAAAGTAGACGATGACGGGGCTTCCCTTCAGCTCGGTGAGCTTGACCTTGCTGCCGTCGTCCGCCGCGAGCGTGAAAGCCGGCGCCTTCTTGCCGACCTCGATCCATTCACCCATCGGACTCTCTTCCTCTCTTGCGACTGGTGGAGATGACTTCTCGGATTACCGCTGCATTGTAGGAGGGATCGTTTCCAACGGGGATACTCTTCGTTAGGATCGAGCCCTTCCGGACGAGGTCCGCGAACGAGAGAGAAACGAATTGGGGAGACCACGCGAACCGATGCACACGCTACGAACACGATTGACCCTACTGGCGGCCCTGGCAACGCTCGCGTTGCTGGCCGAAAACGCCAACGCCCAACGCCCGTTTGCCCTGAAGGATGGTGAGACCATCGTCTTCGTCGGCGACAGCATCACCCAGGGAGGCGACTACATCGGGATGGTCGAGGACTACCTGGTGACGCGTTTCCCCGATCAGAAGTTTCGGGTGATCAACACCGGGCTCAGCAGCGAGACGGTCTCGGGCACCACCGAGCCCGATCACGACCCGCCGCGTCCCTGCTTGCACGACCGCTTCGACCGCGATGTCGCCCCGCTCAAGCCCGATGTCATGATCGCTTGCTACGGGATGAACGACGGCAACTACCACCCCTTCTCCGAGGAACGCTTTCTCAAGTACCAGGCAGGTGTCCGCCGACTGATCGACCGCGCCGAGGAGCTTGGCGCCCGCTTGATCATCTTGACCCCGCCTCCCTACGACCCCTATCGCCGCAAGCTCTCCGACGCGGAAGTCGTCCACTACGGCTACAAGTTCCCCGCCGTCGACTACGACGACGTGCTCGAACGGTATGGGCACTGGCTGATCGGCCTGCGTGGCGAGGGCTACACCGTCGGTGACGTCGGCACGACGATGCGCGATCACCTGGCTCGCCAGCGGGCCAAGAAGGTCAGCTACACGCTGGCCCGCGATGGAGTTCATCCCCAGGCGACGGGCCACTGGCTCATGGCCCAGGCTCTCTTGCAAGCGCTCAACGCGCCCGGCCGTAGTGGCGAGTGTTCGATCAACGCGAAGAGCCTCACCGCCGACAAGGGCGAGGTCAGCGGGCTCAAGAAGCTCGACGGTGGGGGAGTCGCGTTCTCGTGGATGTGCCCGATCCCGATGGGCATCGATCCGCGCGTCGAGGCCGAGGCGGTCCAACTCGAGGAAGTTCACGATCGCTTCAACAAGACGCTATTGCGGGTGCGCGGTCTAGCCGAGGGGAAGTACGACGTCCTGGTCGATGGGAAGCGCGCTCTGCGGACTGACGCCATGGCGCTTGGACGTGGTGTCAATCTGACGACGACCAAGGATTTTCCGCCGATGAAGCGCGCCGCGGAAGTCTACCAACTCATCAGCAAGCGGCGCAAAAAGATCAGCGGCGATTGGCGCAAGAGCAGGGGAATCGACGATCCGAGCGGCGCGGCGAGCGTCGACGCGCTCGAGAAGGCCGAGCAGGAGACGGCGTCCCAACTCGAGGAGGCTCGCTCCCTCGCCCAACCGTTGAAGATCGACGTCGAGGTCGTCCCGGCGAAGTAGTCGACGTGCATGACGTTTGAGTGACAGGTCCTCCTCACCTCTCCTTGGGGAGAGGTCGGCGGGCGACGCGAGCCGGGTGAGGGAACGAAACGCCCTGAATGAGAATGCGGATCGTCGAAGAATAGCCCCCTCACCCCTAACCCCTCTCCCACGGGGAGAGGGGAACAAGAGGCTCACTCTCCCACGGGGAGAGGGGAACAAGAGGCTCACTCTCCCACGGGGAGAGGGGAACAAGAGGCTCACTCTCCCACGGGGAGAGGGGAACAGTGCGTACGGATCGGGCACGTGATGCCCCTATGCCGAAGGCATTGACTAGCGTATCCCAGGGTGCGCGAAGCGCGACCCTGGGTTCGGATGATTCCTTGTCCACGGTCCAGCCAATCGCGTGTAGACAACCCCGCCGGGGTTGCTCTTTCCTATTGTCCGTATCCCAGGGTGCGCGAAGCGCGACCCTGGGCTTCATTAGACAACGACGCTGCCGTTGAAGATGTCATCCCATCCGCTCTTCTTGCTCGGTGACCACGTCGAAGCGCGATCCACCCTACGGTTTGGGGTTGCTTCCCGGCGTGTCCGTATCCCAGGGTGCGCGAAGCGCGACCCTGGGCTTCATTAGACAACGACGCTGCCGTTGAAGATGTCATCCCATCCGCTCTTCCTACTCGGTGACCACGTCGAAGCGCGATCCACCCTACGGTTTGGGGTTGCTTCCCGGCGTGTCCGTATCCCAGGGTGCGCGAAGCGCGACCCTGGGCTTCATTAGACAACGACGCTGCCGTTGAAGATGTCATCCCATCCGCTCTTCTTACTCGGTGACCACGTCGAAGCGCGATCCACCCTACGGTTTGCGGTTGCTTCCCGGCGAGCGGTCCTTGGCCATCATCTCGCGGACCTCGTCGTAGCGGTTGTTCATCCGATAGACGTACGCCATTACCTCGGCGACCGCGAGGAAGAGCTTGGGCGGGACCATCTGATTCACGTCGAGCTGGCAGAGGATCTCGACGAGGTCGGGATCCTCGTAGACATCGACGCCGTGCTCGCGGGCAGCGTCGATGATCCGATCGGCAAGTTCGCCCTGACCGCGCGCGACCATGCGCGGCACCGCATCGTGATCCTGATCGTAGCGCAGCGCCGCGGCCATCTTGCGCCGCGTCGGAGCGCGTTCGGCATCTTCCGGCGGAACTGTCGACACGTCGTCACGCCTCCTGGTTGAGTCGCTGGCCGGGGTCGGATTCGTCGGGAACCAGCGCCAGAAACGCCTGCCAAAGATCGTCGAGATCCTCGGTCGGCGTCGGCTCGGTCACCCTTCCCTTCTGTCTCACTGTCACCGTCGCGCCTTGGTGCCCCGCCTGCTGAAGCAGCTCCCGCAGATCGTCGGCTTGCTCGCCGAGGATGCTCTCGATCTCGGAATTCTCCACCGCGAAGGAGACCGCGATCGCCGGTCCGACCGAGGTGAGTGTCGCGAGCACATCGCCCAGACGCGTCATGTTGAGAAAGAGCGCCACGGTGAAGGGATCGTTTTCCGACGGCGGCTCGGCCTGTCCTCGCTCCCGGTAGAAGACGTGCAGCCTCGCCTCATCAATCCCGCTGCGTGGATCGACGGGAAGCTCCACGAATTGATAGTGAGTCGGGGCTTCCGCGTTACGCACCTGTTGGGAGGTCAACTGATGGACGAGCTGATCGGTCTGCGCGAGGGCCTCGCGAATGGTGTCACCACCCGAGGGAGACGAATGCGCCGCCAACTCCTGCAGCGACGATCGAAGCTCGAGGAGCTGGCCCTTCAAGTCGTTCTGAAAGGCGACCGATTCGGGGCGAGCGGTGCTCGTCTCGGAAGATGTCGCACTCCCGCCTGGCGTCGGCGTGTCGGCCCGATTGGTCGCGAGGGCCGCTTGCTGTTCGGGGCGCGCTTCGGTCGACTCCGGTGGCGGGGCGTGCTGGGCATCGGCGGAAACGATTTGCGGATCGGCCGGTTGAGCGAGGGGACGAGTTTCGGTCGCCGTCGCGTTGGCGAGCGTCAGCGCGTCGATCGCCGCTCGGGAGAGCGGTGCCCCGCTGAGGCCGGCGGCGGTCGTTTGCACCCCAGGGGAACTGGGAAGGGCGGATCCCCGGGCTTCGGTGGTGATTTGGCTCAGTCCCGAGAGGGCGTTACGCGCCAGGGCGACGCGCGCCAAAGTCTGCTGAACGATCGTTGAGGGCTCCTGCTGGTTGCGCGACAGGTCCTGCAATTGTGCCTTCATGTCGAGCAGATTGCGGACCAAGTCGACGCGTTCGAGGGCCTCCTGCATCGGGGCGCTCGTTCCCGGCTCTCGACTGGCGTACGCCGTCAGTTGTTCCCTTACCGTCGCGAGCTGATTGCGGATGTCGGCAATTGCCTCGCGGAGCGTTCCTCGATCGGCCGCCTCGGACGTCCCCTCGGGGATGGGAGGCTGGGCGACGACGGTGCGCGCGGCGTTCGTGGCTCCCTCGGTGGTTTCCGACAACGTCGGTGCCGTGGACGTATTGGAAACCGTCGCCCCGGTCGTGGCGCGGACGACGTTCCCCTCCAGGCCGCGTGCGAGCGGCAAGAGCCGATCGGAGAGAAACCGCGACAGTTCGCTCGGATTCTCAAGCGTTTGCGATTGCAGGAGCTGGCTCGACAGGCGTCCCAGCGATTCCGCCAGGTTTGTTTGCCCCGCCGGATCGTTCGATTGCACGACGCGCGAGATCAGCCCGGTGAGGTCGCGAAGCTGGCCTCCGAGGCCTGGGGGACGGTTCTGAAAGTCGTTGAGCAACTCGGTGATGCGCGGGGCCAGTTCCGGCCTGCGCGCCAGCAGTCGATCGAGGGCTCCGTCCGGTCGGACGAGGGGAGACGTGGACGGTGCCGAGGCGGCCTCGTCGGTAGGCGCGGCCGGCGCCGCCCGCGACGTGTCGTCGATGACGCGCAATTCGAGGATCGGGCCGGTTCGACCCGACGTCGGAAGCCGGAGCTGCTCTCCCTGGACCGCTCGCCGTGCTTGCTGGTCGACGATTCCCTCGTTTTCGAGGCCGGCCCCCTGGGGTCGCGCCTCTGGGGAACCGGCTTCCGCGACCAGTCCGGGCGTCCCGCGACTGGAGCCGTCGCCAACTTGGAGGGTCAAGACCTGCCCGGGAGTGAGCGATTCCCCACTGGAGGTGACGAACTCGTTGCCCCGAATCGATACGCCGAAGAGCCCATTCCCGAGGGTGCGGGTGACGACCGCGCGGACGATGTCGCCTGGCTGCAACCTTCCGAGAGCACCGTTCGAACGCCCCGTCTGGTCGGTCCGCTGGGTAAGTTGAAAGACGGCGTCCTGGTTGACTAGCGTGGCACGCGTCATGGCTTGCTCGGGCAGAAAGTCGGTCAACGAGGCCCTGGTGTTCCCCTGGGGTGGAGGCTCTTGGGGCACGATCCGTACGCGGGGCGATGCGCGAGTCGCCGCCGAACTCCGTAGGCCCGGCGACGTGGGCGCACATCTCCCACGAAAGGTCCATTACAGTTTAGCTGACGAAATGGCCCGGGGATGGGAAACTGTTGAGCCTTTGATGAAGGCTTCTGGCGCCTTTGGAATAGTGTGGATATTTCAGGGAGAAACGGGTTTGAAAATGACGCGAACCGGCGTTCCGACCTCGGGGATCGCCGCCGTGCGGGCGATAAAGAGCAGATCGGCGTTGGACGTCGTGCTCTCCTTGGCGATGTCGATGACCGATCCGGGGAAGTTGGCCACGCAGACCAAGTCGCCTTCGTCGCCGAGCCACGTCGCCCGCTTCGCCCCTGGGGCCCGAACAAACTGGCTTCCCGTGAAGACGAAGGTCGCGTCCATCGGCTTTTTTGTCTTCACGTTTTGAATCCACTCGCGGGCATCGAGGCGCTTCATCTTCCCGTCGCTTCCCTTGACGTCGAGCAGGATCTCAATCTGCTGGCCCGTCGGTGGTTTGTACGGTTCGAAGCGAGCGGGGTGACCTGGTTTGGCGCCCGCCAGAAGGAGGGCCGTCTGAAAGGTGCGCGGTTCAATCGTCGCGGCGAGAATCGACTCGTGTTCCTTGCCCCCCTTGGGACACAACAGCAACTCAAGCGGCCCTTCACGCAACACGATCTGGGCATCGATGCGAACTTCGCCGCTGTCCAAGTCGACTTCCAACTCGGGCGTCAGGCGGCGGACGCGGTCGGCGGCTTGCCCCTTGGCGACGCCGTCGGCGGAGAGAAGCGAGAGCAAGACGATGGCCGCGATAGTGTTCATAGCTACAAGACTAATCGCGCAAGCGCGCTTCGGCAAGGCTCCGTGCCTCTTCCGCGAGTCGGAGGAAGCAAGCATCGACGGGGCCGTCGCGATCGGCTACGATCGTACGATCCAGCAAGACACCGCCCTACGAGGATGGAGACCATGATCACGGTCGCCGAGCACGCCAGGAAGCCGAACCGCGACGAGTTGCCCAAAGGGGCGAATCTCTGCGAGTATTGCACCGGCAAATGTTGCCGTTACATCGCCCTGCCGATCGACACGCCCACCAAGTGGAAGGACTTTGACGAGATGCGTTGGTATCTGTCCCACAAGGACATCAGCATCTTCGTCGAGGACGAGTCGTGGTACCTAATGGTTCATCGCGACTGTGAGCATCTTCTCGAGGACAATCGCTGCGGCATCTACCTCGACCGGCCGCAGATCTGTCGCGATCACACCACCGACGACTGTGAATACGACGACGACTTCACCTACGAGAAGATCTTTGAGAACGATGTCCAATTGTGGGAGTACGCCGAGGTGGTCCTCGGGCCGAAGCGTGTCCGGGAACGCTCCTGGGGCGTTCTTCCGATTGGCGGCTAGCGGAAAAGGGCTGATGGTGGGTCAAGACCCACCCTGCTCGCGAACCTGTCCGGCTAGCGCTCTGTTCCAACTTGACGTTGGTGTTGGTGCAACCCCAACCCTTTGGCACTGGCTGACAAAGAGCCAGTGGCGCCCCAAGACTTAGATGGACCAGTGCCCTAGCTGAATTCGCCCGCGAAGCCCATCTGTCCGACGCCGACGCATCCGGGCATCACCGAGCGTGCGACGGCGACCATCTCGTCGCGATAGGCGAGCGCGGTCGACCCGGGCTCGATCTCTTCCATCACCATCGGCAAGGGAGTTCGCAGTGTGCGGGAACCGTTGCTGCTGCCATCGCCTTCGATGAAGTGATCGATGATGACCGCGTCGGCGCACTCGCGGACACGCTCAAAGAAGATCTTGGGCTCGCGAATCGGGAGGAGCGGGGCGACGGTGATGACGACCATCGCTCCCGTTTCCCGCTGCAACTGCCGGGCGGCGTCGAAGCGGCGTTCGATCGGCGAGGCGTGGCGTGGCAGTCCCTTGATCGCTCGTCGATCGGTTTCGATGCTGATGTGGACGCGCAGTTCGCACTTGCCGGCGAGTTCCTTGATGGCCTCACGGTGATCGAGGACGCGATGGGTGTGCGTTTGCAGGATGAGGCGATCGGGCGGTTGCTCGGCCATCGCGGCCAAGACGCGCCGAGAGACCCGGTGACGTCCCTCCTGCGGGAGGAAGGGATCGGTCGCGCTGCTCATGAAAATGCCGAAGAACCCATCGCGACGATGGGCCCATGCTCGCTCGGAGCTGTACTGGCGGCGGTAGACGTCATCGGCGTTGGTGCGGACTTCCAGGAACGTGCCCCACTCGCGGCCACGCATGATCCAGGGGCTGTGTTGGACGTAGCATCCCACGCCGCACAGCGACTGGCCGAAACTGCATCCGCGATAGGGTTGCAGGGAGTGGGAGACGACGCGCCGAAGATAGCCCGAGGTTCGCGTGAGGATCGAGCTGACCTCGGTCAATTCGATCTCCATGAGGATGCTCCAAGGGACTGGTCGACACCGAGGGTTGCGATTTGTTTCCGCACGCCGTTGGCTTGACAGTGAGTACGGCTTGCCTGGCGATGGACGCTCGATGGAGAGCGGCGACGATGGCGGCGTTCCGCCCCACTCGGGTTGGCAGCCGGTTGATCTATTCGCTGCCGGCTCCGAACGGCCCTCTTGACCAATCTCCGCGTCGGCGAAACTCGACGGATCGACGTATTCGCCCGCGTTCCTTTTCCTCGATCTTGGCGAACAGGGTTCGTTCTCGCCTTGGCCCGCTTAAATCAACGGACTGTTAGTCGTCCGCCGCGTAGGGGACTTCGCGCCCACCGATCTGACAGAGTGCGTTCAGGGCGGCGCGCTGCTCCGCTTCCTTCTTGTTGCGACCCCAGGCCGCGGGATAGCGAAAGTTCCCGATGACCGCGGTGACCCTGAAGAGCTTCGAGTGATCGGGGCCCTGTTCCTCGAGCATCTCGTAGGTCGGCGTGGCGCCAAATTCCTTCTGCGACATTTGCTGGAGGATCGACTTGAAGTTGCCGCCGTGGTGGCCGCTGGCCGCCTTTTCGATCTCCGCTTCGGTGTGGGAGAGGACGAACTCGCGGGCCGGATCGATGCCGCCATCGAGATAGATCGCGGCGATGAGCGACTCGAAGACGTCGGCCATCACGCTCGCCGGGATGACTGACTGGCTCGCCATTCCCTTGCCGAGGATGAGGAACCGCTCCATCCCGAGTTGGCGACTGATGCGAGCGCAGGTGCGTCGACTCACCACGACCGACTTGATCTTGGTCAGTTCCCCTTCGAGGAGTTGGGGGAATCGGTGGTAGAGGACTTCGCAAATGACCAGGCCAAGGACCGAATCGCCGAGAAACTCGAGTCGTTCGTTGGAAACGACGCGCGAATCGGCGCTGGAGGCGTGCGTCAAGGAGCTGATGAGCAGCTCGACGTCCTGGAACTGATACTTCAGAAGCTCCTGGCAGTCGACGAGCAACTGTTCTTGCTCGCTAACGCTCGCGGTGGTCTTCCGAGATGCGGAACTGGATTTCTTCTTGGCGGCCTTAACCGTCGTCATGGCGCAAACGCTCCATGGGCAGGCGGCACCCACACGGTCCAAGCGCACGTGTCTTCTCGTGAAGGAAAGAGAGAAAAGAAGAAATGAAACCGGGATACCAAGGGATCCCCGCTTCATTTGTCCTTTGCTCCGCCGCCCACGTTGCCGTAGGTGACACAGGAAAGACTATTCCAGAGAACGGGACTCTCCTCAAGGCCTGTTTTCCGAAAACGTTGCCGACGGCGTCTCTCGCTGAGCTTGGAGGACCATGCCCGACGGGGTATGGGTTGCCCTAACACCCTGTCGCAAGGGCTGATCGGTGAACCTTGGCATTTCTGGAGGTCGTGAGCTGTTGCTCGAACTTCCTCGGGCGAGTTGGAGCGTCTTGTCCACATTTCGGACCGTTTTGGGACATTCCGCGGCCGATTCTGCGCAAACTGGGGCAAGAACAGCGCCGAACCGGGCTGTTTTTCTTCCCAGACGCCCCTTCGCGGACTGCCGGCGGGCGACCTTCTAGAACCTCAAGGGCTTCGCGACGTCTTGCCCGAGTTCGACCTAACCTCCGCGAGAACGCAAATCATGCCGCTGTCGACGCGAGCGCTCATCAATCTCGAGTATCAGCAAAAAGGAGCGTTCCTCGGGCTCGCGGTCCTCGTGGTCGCCGGTGTCCAAACCATTTCGGAGTCGGCGATGCTCCTCGTCGCGTCGGTGGTGCTGATGCTCGCGACGATGGTCGGGCTGTCTTGGTGGAGCCGTCGCAAGGCGCCCGATGTTCCGAAGTCGATGCAGCAAAATATGTTGGCGTCGTTGGTGCTCGCGATACTCGAGCATCCCGGCAGCATCTACGTCGCGGTCCTCGCCGTCATGCTGGTGGCGGTGCTCTTCTTGGGATGGCCCCTTTGGGCTCCCCTGGTGGCGGTCGTTGTCGGGGGACTCTTCGGCTGGGGACTCCACCTCTTCCTCCGGCTCGACCCGAAGACGCGACGCTGGACCGCGATCGGCTTCGTCGTCGTCGTCGCGGCGGCCGCGGGGTTCCTGGCCTACCTCGGCGGCGAGATGCTCGCGGAGAGGTTCGAGACAAGCATCGCCGGGGGAGTCGCGACCCTCGTGGTGGTGCTGCTCTTTTCCCTGATGGTCTTGGCCGGACGTGGCGAGGAGTCGGAACTCGAGATCGGAATCCTCGCGCTTGGACTCGCACTGGCGCTGGCGAACCTCCAACTTCCGATCGCCGCCCAACGACTCGTCCTTCTGGTTCCACTTGCCCTCTTCGTCATCTACTGCGAGCGAGCGCGGAAGAGCTTCATCGTCCTGAAGCAAGTCATTCGCGGGCTCCACGATGAACAGTCGGGACAACTGGGGCAGGCGCTGATCTGGTACCGTCGGGCCCTCGCGATCGATCCCAAATCGGAAATGGCTCGGAACGGGAGCTGGCGTGTCCATCGCGGTATCGACCTACGCAACGTGACCGAGAACCAGGAACTTCTCGAGATGGTCGATCCGGTCGAGTGCCTCGATCGCGCTCGTTCCCTCCTGGATCGGCGAGACCCCTCGGGGGAAGAGCTCGAGGAAGCGGGGCAACTGCTCGACATTGTCGCACATCGTCGCGACGATGTGCCGCTCACCATTGGCTACGAGCGGCTGCGAGTGCTGCTTGCCCAGCGGCGTGGCGACGAGGCCCTTCGCGTGGCGACCCAGTTGGTCGTCCGGCGGCCAAGCGCCACGTTCGAGATTCCCAACCACGAGGCCGAAGCGCTTTTCCTGGTTTGGGCGGAGTTGACGAAGCATCCGCTTCTGGCGGGGCCCGGCGGTCTCGCCCTGCTCGATTCGGGTCAGCATCTCTTGGCCTTTCTGGCGAGCGTCGAACGGCGTCTCGAACAACGTCCCGACGATGCCGACGCGGCTTCCTTCAAGGCGTTTCTCTATCCGAAGGTGACGCTCGAGCTCTACGAGAAGTTCCTGCACGCCAGCCCCGGCGAGTCGCTCGACTGGTTCGACTTTCGCGCGATGCGTGACCTGGGCCGACGCCGGTTGGAGGAAGAGAACGACCTCGCGGGTGCCGCCGACGCGACGCGCGTGGCCGAGACCGGATTGACGCAAGAGCGGCTTTCGTTGTGGAAGCGGCTCGCGGAGATCGAGGAACGGCGTGGTTCGGACGAAGCGTGGCGTTGGCGGGAGCGGATTCGAGACTTTGGCCGCGAGGTCGGCGTCAGTCGGCTATCGACCGTGGAGCAATCCGCCTTCTACGACGCGGTCCGGCAACTCGCCGAGCGAGCGCACGCCGCGGGGGAGATCGAGGCCGCGATCGAGCACTACGAACTCTACGCCGACGCCCCGACCAGCGGGCAGCGAACCCTCCGTCTGCTCAAGTCACTGCACGAAGAGCGCGGCGATCGGCTCGCGGCGATTCGGCCGGTCGAGCTTGCGCTGGCCTACCAGCTTTCCGACGCCGAGAAGAAGGAATGGCTCGCGGAAAAGCACCGCCTCTATCGAGACATCACGCCGCCCGAAGTCCAGTCCCGGCTCGTCGCGGTCGAACGGTTCTTCGACTTTTGGTACTGCTTCCGGGAAGCGAAACGGCTGCTCGAGCAAGATGCCGACCTCGAGTTGGTCAAGCACTACCTCGAACTGGCGGCGCTCGGCGGATCGCGCCTCGTTCCGCAGGTGAACTACCTGCTTGGGCGGATCAACTACCGACAAGAGGCCTACACCGACGCGGCGGCGTGCTTGGAGCAGGTGGTTCAGGCGCGGCCGGAGCGATTCGCCAGCTCCGAGGACGAAGAGATCTACTTCAGTTCCTGTCGATTGCTCGGCGACCTCTATCTCGATCGTTTGGATGACCCCGACCGAGCGGTCGAGTGCTACCTCATCTACAAGGACTATCTAAAGAGTGGCGCGGAGACGCTCTTTCGCTTGGGATGTGCCTACGAGCGTTCGGGCCGTCCGAAGAACGCCCGCAAGTGGTACGACATGGTGCTCGTCTATCCAGGCCATCCTCGGGCCAGCGACGCCAAGGAAGCGCTCGCGCGTCTCTCGACGTAGGCCTTCGTTCTTCCCGCGAAACAAGTTGGGTGGGCGATATAGGGTGGGTCTTGACCCACCATCGGCGACAGTCGGCAGGCACTGGCCGACAAGCAGCCAGTGGCACCTGAAGTCGTTGCATGCCCACGTCAAACGTGTTCCGCGTGCCCACGACAAGCGTGGGCGGGGAACCCAAGAGAATCGTGGGCACGGAACCAACCAACAAGAGGACATTGGTGCCCAACCTCTCCGGCACCGGGAACCTCGTTGGTGACGATCAACCCGCTATCTCTTCGCCACGACATAGAGCCGCATCACCTGTTCGGCGGTGTTCGCGAGTCGCTCCTTCGCCTCGGCGTAGGCGTCGGCCAAGGTGCCGGGCCGGGGCGTGATGGAAAAGTAGGCATCGATGCCGTGATCGAGGACCGCCTCGACGCCCGGCTTGAGCGCTCCGGCGAGGGCGATGACCGGGACGCTCTTGCGCTTACAGCACGCCGCCACCCCCACCGCCGTCTTGCCGAACTGACTCGAGTGATCGATCGCGCCTTCGCCAGTGAGGCAAAGCTCGGCGCCCTCCGCCTTCCCGGCGAGGTCGACCGCTTCGATCACCAGGTCGATTCCCCGGCGAAGGGTCGCCCCCGTGAACGCCATCAGGCCGCCGCCAAGTCCACCGGCCGCACCGGCTCCGGGTACGTGTTCGACGTCGATTCCGACATCGGCGCGGATGCGTTCGGCGAAGTGCTTGAGGCACCCGTCGAGCGTCGCGACCATTTCCGGGGTGGCGCCCTTTTGCGGGCCGTAGGTGGCCGAGGCGCCGGTCGGTCCGGTGAGCGGATTGGTGACATCGCAGGCGACTTCGATCATGACATCGGCGAGGCCGGGGAAGACCCCCGACGGATCAATGCGCGCCAAGTGCTCGAGTCCCGCCCCGCCGGGGGGGATCTCGTTGCCGTCGGCATCGAGCAGGCTGTAGCCGAGAGCCTGCGCCATCCCGGCACCGCCGTCGTTGGTCGCGCTTCCCCCGATACCGACGATGAGATGAATCGCTCCTCGCTCGACCGCGGCCTGGATCAGTTCCCCCGTGCCGAAAGTGGAAGCGGCGAGCGGATCGCGCTGATCGGGAGGAACGAGCATCAGTCCGGAGGCGGCGGCCATCTCGATGACCGCGGTGCGACCGTTGCCGAGGAGGCCGTAGGTCGCCTCGACCGGATCGCCGAGAGGGCCGCGGACCGTCTTGCGATGAAAGGTGCCGCCGGTCGCTTGGACCAGAGCGTCGACCGTTCCCTCTCCGCCGTCGGCCATCGGGACCTCGAGGATCTCGGCGTCGGGAGCGATGCGCTTGACGCCGTCGGCCATCGAGGAGGCGACATCGGCGGCCGAGAGACACTCCTTGAACGAATCGGGCGCGATCAGGATGCGCATCTTCCCTCACTTGGCGTTATCGCCGTCGTAATCGTCACTCTCGTTAAACTTTCCACTCGTCGGACTTCGATACAAGGATAGGACGAGTCCGGCCAATCGCCGGTCGCGTGGGGATCGTCGAGGCATAAGAGGCAAAGTGGATGAACGTGCGAGCCGGCGCAATTTGCCTCAGCGTGACTCTTGGGCTGATGTTACCACGGCTCGCGTGGGCCGCGGGCCCCTTCGTGACCCAGGGCGGATACTCCAATCAGCCGATCGAAGTCGTCGATGACGCCGATCTCGTGCCGGCACCGATTCGAACGCCGACCAGTCGCGCGCCTCGCGTGACGCACCCCGCTCCGATTCCCTCGAGCACGATGCCGTCCGAATCTCTTCGGGAGCCGAGTCTCCCGTCGAGCATGGAACTCCCGCCGGGGCACGAGCCGATGGAGTGGACGCCGCACACCTGGGAGGAGAGCCTTCCCATGGAGGAGCCGGCGCCGATCGAGTCGGTCATGGCGGCCCCGTGTGGCTGCGTGAAGGGGTGCGGCTGCATTGCCGCCTACGCCGACCTGCTGATCATGCGTCCGACGGTCGGCAACCTCAATTTTGTCATCGATGGCGATCTCGTGGGGACGCCTCCCCAGTCGCCGGTCGGGTCGGTCGAGAGCTTGCAACTCGATTGGGATCTCGGCGTTCGCGGCGGGCTCGCGTTCGAGGCCAAGTCGGGCTGGGATATTGACTTCAACTACACCTACTTGCACACGAATGACTCGCGAACGGTCGCTCCGAGCAATGGACGCGTCATCCTCCCTCGGGATGCGAATCAGTCGCTCACCTTCGCCGAGGCCGATCAAGCTTCCGCGAGCGCCGGCTTCGACTATGACGTCTACGCGCTCTCCTTCGGGAAGTGGTTCGATCCGGCTCCGGGATTGTCGTTGCGGTTCAGCGCCGGTCCACGGTTCGTCTCGGTCGATCTCGGCATGAATGTCGACGCATCGCCGATCTACGTCGACCCCTTCCTGGTCGCTCAGCAGAGTCGCGTTCGAGTGACGAACCAGTTCAGCGGCACCGGGCTCGTCGCCGACGGCGAACTCCACTGGGTGTTGGGACGCGTGGTCAGTGTCTTCGGTCGTTTCGGCGGCGGGGTCTTCTACGGACAGTATCGCAACGACTTCTCCGAGCATTGGGACAACCACACGATCTACGACCTGACCCGGCGGGTCAATCGCTCGATTCCGATGATCGAGGCGGCGATGGGAATCTCCCTCCGTCATGGGCATTGGGAGCTGATCGGCGGCTACGAAGTCGTTAGCTGGATCGACCTCTTCGAGCGGTCGGACGCCGACACGCTCTTGACCTCGACCAGCAATCTCGGGTTGGACGGTGCCTTCTTGCGGCTGATGTTCGTCTACTGATCGTGAGAGTAGAGATTACGTGACAACACGGTTCCGGTGGATGTTGGCTTTCGCGGTGGGTGTTGCCATGATGGTGGCGCTCGGGCCGCAAGCGCGCGCCCAGCGGTCGGTGCACCGCTCGAATCAGGGAGCCTCGATCACCGAGTTCGAACCGATCCCCGTCGAGGAGCTGCCGGGGCCACCCTCGTTCTCCCCTTCGGGCGAGCGCTACGAAGCGACCGAAGCGGTCGACGTCGTTCCCGATCCGGTGCAGTCCGGACCGCTGGGGAATTCGTTTCCGCCCCAAAAAATTCCCGATCGCAATCCGGTGCCGCACATCCTGCCGCACAGCGACCAGAATCCCTACCGGCCGCCGACGCCTCCGTCGGACGCGATCCTGACCTATCCGCCGGCGCCCGGTTCGCCGAGGGTTTCGCTCTTGCCCGAGGACTATGTCGAGTCCGATCCAAATGTTGTCTATCAGACCAACCCCGAGGTCCTGTCGACGCAGATGCCGAGTCCGCGGGATGGGCTGACGGGCAATCGCACGATCGCGCTGAACCCCTTTCCGAACCTCTACCAGGAGAGTGGTCCGCTCGGGGTCGATCAGTTGCCCTGGTACGAGAAGCCGGCGCCGGAAACGCCCGTGTTGCTCCTAACGAACATGGAATTCCAGACGCTGATGGGGTTTCATCGCAACGCCACCCCCAACGGCGTCGACAGTGTCTTTGGCTGGTACAACAGCATGCAGGTCGGTTTCCCCGTCTTGCGCGAATACAAGATCGGCGGCCAGCTCGGCGTTGTCGCGGAGCCGACCACGTTTCCCTCCGTTCTGCTCGGCCTGACGGCGGGGCTCTTCCATCGCAGCGTCTGGCCGCATGAATCGTGGAGCGAGCGACGGTTCTGGAAACGGCTGAGCTACGGGGCGGTCTACGACGGGCTCTACGACTCCGAGCATCGCGTCTTCTTCGGCCAGGTTCGTAGTCAGGTCAGTTTCGCGACCTCGCCCTCGGCCGAGTTGGGGCTCTGGTTCACGACGCCGGTCAACACGGCCCACTCTCCCCAAAACGTCGGGTCGTTCCTGCCGCTGCGTTTCGAGACCGACCGGGGCTACTTCTTCTTCTACCGCCATGTCTATCCGATCTCGCTCGACCACACGATCTTCATCGGCGGGACGACCGATCCTCCGAACTTCGCCTATGGGACGTACCTCTCGTACCGCATTTCGGCGCAGACGAACATCGTCTTCTCCGCGCTCGGTCCGACCCACGGCCAGGCTCCCTGGGAGATTTATGGCGGCTTGCAGTTCTACCTCTGGCCGGTGCCGAACTATCCGGAGCTCTCGGGCAATCCCAACAACATCTACCGCCCCTTCCTCCGCGTCCTCGACCACGTTCAGTTCCTGATCAACAAGACGCCAATCGGCCAGTAGGCGTCCCTCCCCAACTTCACGCTGACGCTTCCTCACGCGGAACCAGCTTCACTCCAAGCGGAAATGAAATCGATAATCAGATACCATGGGCAGAAGCCTGGGATCGTCGTTCGCTGGACTCGAGGAGATTTGATGGCCGAAGTTGGGGACGCCGACCGCAAGTCGGAGAGGGGAACGCCCACGGACCAGCCGACGATGGTGTCGAGTTGGCGCGAGGACTTCGCCGCGTCGATCGTGGTCTTTCTCGTGGCTCTTCCGCTCTGTATGGGCATCGCGATCGCTTCGGGAACGCCGGTCGCGACCGGGCTGATCACCGGCATGGTCGGCGGGATCATCGTCGGGGTCTTCACCGGGGCGCCGATGCAAGTGAGCGGGCCGGCGGCCGGCCTGACGGTGATTGTTTACGGCATCGTCGAGGAGTACGGCGTTCCGGTCCTCGGAATCGTGGTGCTCATCGGTGGCCTCCTGCAGATCGTCGCGGGGCTCTTCCGGTTCGGTCAATGGTTCCGGGCCGTCTCTCCGGCGGTGATCAAGGGAATGCTTTCGGGCATCGGCTTCCTGATCTTCGCAAGTCAGTTCCACGTCATGGTCGACGACACGCCGAAGAAGTCCGGGATCATGAACCTGCTGACGATTCCCCAGGCGATCGCCAAGGGATTTCCCTGGCCGGAGATCCACAGTTCGGCCGAACGGCAGCAACGGACCGAGATCCTGCACGAGGTCGGGACGTTGCACGCCGACCAAGTCGAACTTCTCGAGAACGTCGAGGAACGCGTTTCGCGACACCTCGATGGCGATGCCACGCCCAGTGATGAGGAACTGGCCGCGGAAGCGGAGCAATTGGCGCCGGTGGCCGAGATCCAGCAGTCGGTGACCAAGGACCTCCGCGGGCTCTACAAGAAGGCGCAAGAACAGGGTTTCACCGCGGGGGATGACCCCGATGCCAAATCGCTCCAGGTCGCGTTTCAAACGGCGATCAAGAAGAGTGAGGAGGCGCTCAAAGACTTGAACAACAAGGCGGTCCTCGAGGTTCGCTTTTCCCAGCGGGAAGCAGACGACTCGCTCGCAGGGGTGGTCGCGGAGTTGAAGAACCACGATTGGGCCGCGAAGATCGGGCTATTGACGATCGTCACCATCATTCTCTGGCAGACCTGCACCCCGAAGAGCTTCCGGTTCCTGCCGGCGCCGTTGATCGCGGTGGTCGTCGCGACGGTGCTATCGGCGGGCTTTTATCTGCCGGTGGTCTATGTCGAGGTGCCCGATCGCTTGCTGTCGGAAGTGCATCTGCCGTCGTGGACGATCTTCAAGGACGTGCCGCTTTCGGTGTTGATCGAGAGTGGGCTGGTGATCGCCGCGGTGGCCAGCGCCGAGACGCTCCTGTGCGCGACCGCGGTCGATCAGATGCATTCCGGAAAGCGGACGCAGTACGACAAGGAACTGATGGCGCAAGGGTTCGGCAACACGATCTGTGGTGTGCTGGGAGCCCTGCCGATGACCGGGGTCATCGTCCGCAGCGCCGCCAACGTTGAAGCTGGGGCGAAGACCCAACTCTCGACGATTCTGCACGGCATCTGGCTCTTGCTCTTCGTCGTCTTCCTCGGTTTCGTCTTGCGGCTGATCCCGACCGCGGCGCTCGCCGGCATTCTCGTCTACACCGGTTACAAGCTGATCAACCCGAAGACGATCTTCGAGCTGCGCCGCTTCGGGTGGAGCGAGGTGGCGATTTATGTCATCACCGTCGTCTGCATCGTCGTCGAGGACTTGCTCTTCGGCGTGATCGTCGGCATTCTGCTTTCCGGTGGCAAGCTCCTCTACGTCTTCTCCCATCTCGACACCGAACTGCACACCGATCCCGAAACGGAGAAAACGACGCTTCACTTGCGTGGATCGGCGACTTTCGTGCGGCTGCCCCTCCTGGCGAACGATCTCGACCGGGTGCCGCGGGGGAGTGAATTGCACGTCGATCTGAGCGAGCTTCACTACATCGACCACGCGTGCCTAGAGCTGTTGATGAACTGGGCGGCGCAGCACGAATCGACCGGGGGGAGTTTGGTGATCGACTGGGAAGAACTCCACGCGAAGTTCCGAACCGACGGGTCTCGGATGCAACGAGTGGCCTCCTCGATTCCCGACCCTCCTGCGAGCCAATCCGACGCGAAGAGCGATCTTGAGAAAGCGGTGGAATCCGACGGCGACGGGAAGGACGCGCAAGCGTGAGCGAGGCGCGAAGGGGAGTCAGCCCATGACCAATCCCGAGGAAATGGACGTGATGCCCGGTTCGGATGGCTGGGCCCAAGGCGCGAAGCAGATGCTTGGGCTGTGCGACGCGCCCGCGTACCTTCGGCGAGCCCGTCGCGTCGAGGAAAGTATCGAACGGGTCGCCCGGCGCTGCGAGTCGAAGCGGTACGAGTTGCTCGATGGGGTCCGCTTTCGTCTACGTGGCTGGAACCGGCTCTGCCAGGATGACGGAACGAATTGGGAGCGGCTGCCGGAAGAGATGCGTCGCTTGCTGGAGATCGTCTCCTCGACGGCGTTCTCCGAAGGTGATCGTCGCATCGCGTTTGGCGTAACGGGAACCGTTCGCGATTTACTTGAAGCGATCAACGAAAGCGTCGAGCGGTTCAATCGGCGCTGGCTGACGTTCGTCGAGTCGCTCGACACGACCGCCGCGAATCGGCTCATCGACGGCTACAACCAGTACTACCTCTTCGAGAAGGAGTGCGCCGTCGGTTCGCCGTGGCTCGCGGCGCGGGGCTACCAGCCGAAGGAAGTCCTCAATCGCGACTGGATCCTGAAACGCTATCCCCCGCTACCGACCTTGGGATCGTTGGCGTCGCCACTGGCATGAACGAGGCGTTTCGCGACTGTTGGTTTCTCACCGGGCCCACGGCGTCGGGCAAGTCGGCGATCGGACTGCTCCTCGCGGAGAGGGCCGGGGCGGAGATCATCGGGCTCGACTCGATGACGATCTACCGCGGCATGGACATTGGCACCGCCAAACCGTCGCCCCGGGAACTCGCGCGCGTCCCGCATCATCTGATCGACGTCTTGGAGCCGGACGCTCCCGCGAGCATCGACTGGTTCTTGCGCGAGGCGGAGAAAGCTTGCGCCGCGATTCGTGAGCGTGGCAACCGGCCCCTGTTTGTCGGAGGAACGCCCCTCTATTTGAAGGCCTGCCTGCGTGGCCTCTTCGAAGGACCTCCCGCGGACCCCAATCGGCGCGAAGAACTCGAACGAGAGGCCGAACGGGTTGGCGTGCCGAAGCTGCACGAGCGTCTCGCCAAGGTCGACCCCGTTGCCGCGAGGAAGATCCAGCCCGGCGATCTCCGACGGATCGTGCGAGCGATCGAGGTCTTCGAGGCGACGGGGAAGCCAATCAGCATTTGGCAGCGGCAGTTCGACAAGCCCGCCGATCCCGCGCCGCCGGTGGCTTGTCTGCGATGGCCCCGTCCGCGGATGCGCGAGCGGATCAATCGTCGCGTCGACCAGATGCTCGAGGCGGGGTGGGTCGACGAAGTGGCGCGATTGAGGGCCGAGTCGGGGTTGGGAAAGCAAGCTTCCCAGGCGGCGGGCTACCAACTCCTCGGAGAGCACCTCGGGGGGCGACTGTCGTTGGAGGAGGTTGTCCCCATGATCAAGGCTCGCACTCGTCAACTCGCCAAGCGGCAAGAGACGTGGTTTCGGCACTTGGAGGAGATTCGATTCTTCGATCTCGACGACGATTCTTCCGTTGAGCAGGTAGCGGATCGGATCCACGACTACTTTGAGTCATTCGACGCTTTGAATTCATTCGGATCGACAACGTGAGTGGTCGCGCAATGTTCGGGTAACGAGAGACCTCCCGTCATGGCTTGTCCCGCCCGTTTTCGGCGCGCGTTTCAGGGAGGTCGCACGGTCCTCGCCTCCTTCGCCGGCGGCGTGGTCGAGCTTCTCTACCCGTCGGCATGCGCGCTTTGCGGTGTCGAGATTCCCACAAAGTCGCTGGCGATCTGCGACAATTGTCACGAGCGTCTCCGTGCCGCCTCGGCGGCGAAGGCGTGCCAACGATGTGGCATGCCGGTCGGGCCGGGAGCGAACATCAACCCCTGCGGCGCTTGCTTGCGAGAGCGCTTCCGTTTCGACGAGGTGGTGAGGCTTGGTGTCTACACCGATCTTCTGAGACAGGGCTGTCTCGCGATCAAACAGCCTTCCGGGTATCGGCTCGCCTCCTCGCTCATGCGGCTACTGCACGAAGAGCAGAAGGATCGGTGGGAGAAGATCGACGCCCAAGTCGTTCTTCCGATTCCGCTGCACTGGTCGCGCCGGATTCTTCGTGGGTACGACCAATCGAGCTATCTCGCCACCTGTTTGGCGCGGCGGTTGGGGCTACGGGTGGTGAAGAACGTCTTGAAACGTCGCCGGGTGACCGCGCCGCAAGCAGCGCTCTCCTCCACGGCTCGACGGGAGAATGTCCGGGGAGCGTTTTCCATCAAGTCCAAGGCCGCCAACCGATGGGAACACGTTCTTCTGGTCGACGACATTCTCACGACCGGGGCGACCGCCGACGAGGCGGCGCGGACGCTCAAGCGGTCCGGGGTGCGAAAGGTGACGCTCGTGGTGCTCGCGCGCGCCGGGCTGGCTCCGGAGTCACGTCTTGGGCCGTAGACGGACTGTTCGGGATGCTTGATGGATGCCTTTGGGATGCGGAGTTCGCATCATGGCTGTTGTAGGCTTTCGTTGTTCCGTCGAATGGAGAGCCATGGCCGGCGACCGCTTCCGTTTCGTCCCGGCTTGTTGTCGATGGATGCCTCCTGGAGGCACTCGCACTAGGTGAGGACTCGGAGATCTTGGCTAGACGCACGTTGAGGATCGCGACCAGAAAGAGCCGCTTGGCCCTTTGGCAAGCCGAGCACGTCCTACGGATGTTGGCCGATCGCCATCCGGAGATCGAGGTCGAACTCGTCAAGATTGTCTCGACGGGCGATGTGGTGACCGATCGTCCGCTGGTCGAGATTGGAAGTGTCGGCCTCTTCACCAAGGAGGTTCAAGACGCGGTCCTCGATGGAAGGGCCGATCTCGCGGTCCATAGTCTCAAGGATCTCCCGACCCAGACCCATCCGGAACTCGCGTTGGCGGCGGTGCCGGAGCGAGGAACCGTCGAGGATGCCTTTCTCTCTCCCAAACATGAAACGCTCGACGCTCTTCCCCCGGAAGCGAAGGTCGCGACGAGCAGTCTGCGGCGAAGAGCCCAGCTCCTTCATCGACGGCCCGATCTGCGGATCGTCGACATCCGCGGCAATGTCGAGACGCGGATTCGCAAGTTGCACGAAGAGGAACTCGACGGACTGATCCTCGCGTGCGCGGGGCTCGAGCGATTGGGGCTGACCGGCGAGATCACGCAGCGGCTTCCCGAAGAGACGATGATGTCGGCTGTTGGCCAAGGGGCGCTCGGCATCGAGTGCCGAGCGGACGATCCCGAGATCTTGGAGCTTCTGTCGACTCTCGAGGACCAACCGACCCGGCAGGCGGTCGACGCCGAGCGCCGGTTCATGTTCGTGCTCGAAGGGGGCTGTCATGTCCCGCTGGCGGCGCGGGCACGAGTTGCCCAGGGGCGACTCACGCTACGAGCGCGTGTGCTCGATGCCGACGGTACCCAGCAACTCGAGCATGCCGGCGAGGGCGATGCCGAGCAAGCCGTCCAGGTTGGGTCCGAGCTCGCGGAGTGGTTCCTGGAACGGGGCGTCCAAGATCTCCTGTGACGCGATTCACTCTCTGTCGCGTGCCACCGCGAAGGTGAGGTCTCGGTTTCTGACTGAGTACTCTCCGGGAGTGACTCCGTGAAATTGTTTGCGAAGCGATCCGCGCGTTAAGTAGAGTACCATCACGGGGTTCAAGGGAGCACGGTGGTTCGCCATCGTGGACCGGGGGGGACTTCCATTGACCAGGTAACGTCGCCGTTCGAGCATTTCTTGACGAAGAACCTGGTCCTGAGCCGCGTCGCGTTCTTTGGCACTTCACATGAGTCGAATGAACTGGGGGGAATCCACCCATGCGTGCGCGTACGAGGCGAGCGTTTACGCTTGTCGAGCTCTTAGTGGTCATTGCCATCATCGGCGTCTTGGTCGCGTTGCTACTTCCAGCCATTCAGCAGGCGCGCGAAGCGGCCCGTCGCGCTCAATGCACCAATCACCTCAAACAGCTCGGGACGGCGCTGCACAACTACCACGACGTCTTCGATGTCCTACCCGCGGCGTCCTATTGCGGCGTTCCCGGATCGACGGCGATCGCCCATTGCCACACGTGGATGGAGTCCGTGTTCCCCTACCTCGACCAGACGCGGGTCTTCGAGCGGATCAACTTCAACGTGGCCAACCATCAAGACGTGAACCCCGATGTGCTCAACGACTTGATGATCGCGACCCTGATTTGCCCGTCCGATCCCGATGGCGGGCTCTTTCCCAACTCGCGCGAGTCGAGCTACACGCCCGGCAGTGGCGAATCGATGGGAGCCAGCTACGTACCGAGTGCCGGGCCGATTCACATGAATACCTGCCCGATCGCGGAACTCAGTCCCAACATCAACTGCAAGAGTACCGGTGGAGCCCGCGAGGCCGTCGAGGCGCCAGGAATGTTCAACGGCGGCTATCGCTCCTACCGCTTCAAGGATGCCACCGATGGCTTGACCAAGACCTTCATGGTGGGCGAAACGTTGCCGATCTACAGTTCCTTCCACATGTACTTCGCGTCGCACATGCACATCGGGACGACCAACCCCCCACCCAACTACCACAAGATCTACAAGACGTGTCCGAAGTCGCGCGACTCACGAGTCAGTAACTGCTACGCCCACATGGGGGGCTTCAAGAGCGAACACCCCGGCGGAGTGAACATGGCGATGGGCGATGGTTCGGTTCGCTTCATCAACGAGGCGATCGACTACCGAACCTGGGTCTTCCTCGGCGATCGCGAGGACGGTGAGTTGCTTGAGAATTTCTAGCGGACTTGCGAGTGTCGGGCGACGCTCGAGTTTCTCGTCTCGATCAAATCGAAGGAGAAACGTCGGTCGCCATTGGGATGAATGTCGGCGATGAGGGTGCTCTCGCGATTGAACTGCTCGGGGATGACTTGGCGCACGATGGGAACCTCCTCGCCGGGGTTCAGCTCGGTCATCATCCCTGGGACCTTACGATAGGAGACGATCTCGACCCGTTTGGGGCCGAGGGCCGCCTCCATCGTGAAGATGCCGTTCTCAATCACGCCGGCCGTGCTGAGGGAATGGGGTTCGATCGCCCGAAGGACGATACGCCCATCTCGGAGAGGATCGCCGTTGAAGGTCACCCTCCCCACGATCTTCGTCGTGATCGCGCGTTGGTCGCGAGCGCACCCTGTCCCCAGGAAAAGGAAGAGAGCTAGCAAGACTGGGAACGTTCGCCGCATGGTGGTCATCTCTCGAGTGCCACGTCGCATTGACCATCAGAACTCGGTGATTTCGCCGCCGGCCCGCGTGCCGAGCGCCCGGAAAAGTTCCGCATCGATCGAGTTGTTGATGAAGTTGACGGTACCGTCGCCCATGGCCGCGTTGACTCCACCGGGGTGCAGGCTGCGCGCGTAGATTTCGGGGTTGGCGTAGCTGCCGGTGGCGGTGCAAGGCGAGTTGGGAAAGGTGGTGCTCTTACATCCGTAGAGAACATCGGGAAGCAGGGGATTCGGCGACTCTTTCGTCGAGAAGCCGTAGCCGCCGCCCGCTCCGCCGCCCCAGTAACCACCTCCCGCCCCCCAGGCATTCGAGACCGGCTGAGAACCGCGAATGATGACTTCACTAAGGAGGATGGTCTTGGACGTGCCATCGAGGAGGTCACGCAGTCCGGTGCTCGAGTTATGCCAAAAGATGCCTTTGGCGGAGGCGCTATTGTTGATGATGTCATTGCCGTTGAGTCCGACGTAGTTGCCTTGAAAACCGGGCTGGGCCGAAGCGCCGCCACGCGCGGGACCGGATGGGTCCGAGGGGCACATCAAGACGGGGACGGTCGCTCCCTGAATCGCCGCGTCGTTGTAGAAGACGTGGTCGACGTCCGCCGTCACGTAGCGTTCGTAGAGTGGTGTTTGATCCAACTGGGGGAGGATTCGTTGCATCCACGTATCCCGGTTGAGTGTCGCCCCGCCACGCATTCCGTAGGGAAAAACACCGTGCGCTTCTTCGTAAGTCATCAACGCCAGCGCCACTTGTTTGAGGTGGTTCGTGCACATCGAGCGGCGCGCCGACTCACGTGCTTGCTGGACGGCGGGCAAGAGCAGGGCCACCAATACGCCGATGATGGCAATGACGACCAAGAGCTCCACAAGGGTGAAGCCGAGCACTCGTCTAGATCTGGTAGTCAATGGGGACTCCTCTGGATGATGGTCGGTCTGACAGTGATGGCGGCATCGTTCCAAACGCGAGCGATGCGCGTCGGCTTGCCACTTGGCGTCTAGAGCTCGGTGATTTCGCCGCCGGCTCTCGTGCCGAGTGCCCGGAAGAGATCCGCATCGATCGAGTTGCCAACGAAGATCACCGTACCGTCGACCAACGCCGCGTTCACCCCGCCGGGGTGCAGGCTGCGCGCGTAGATTTCGGGGTTGGTGTAACTGCCGGTGCTGCGACAGGGTGCGCTCGCAAGGTTTTCATCCTTGCAGCCATAGAGCACGTCGGGAATCAAGGGATTGGGGGGTTCCAAGGTCGTGAAGGCGTAGCTGCCGCCGCTCGATCCACCCCAATAGCCGCCGCCGGCCCCCCAGGCTCCGCTGACTGGCTGGGTTCCACGGACGATGACTTCACTTGCCAAGATCGTTTTGGAGGTCCCGTCGAGTACGTTGCCCAACGACACGCTGGAGTAGCTCCAGAACATTCCCTTCGCGCTGGAACCGTGGGTGATGATTCCGTTGCCGTTGAGCCCGACGTAGTTGCCTTGAAAGCCCATCCTGGTGGAAGCGCCACCGAAACCTGGGCTGGAGGGATCCGAGGGACACGACAGCATGGGGACGACCGTCGAGATGACATCGTCGGAGGTGTGCCAGCAGTAGGTTTCGTTTTGCTCTTCGTACTTGTCGAAGATGGCGGTCTGATCCATGTACGGAAGCAGGCGATGAAACCAGGTCTCGCGGTCAAGCGTGGCCCCGCCCCGTCGGCCGTAGGGGAAGACCGAGTGGGCGTCGTGATAGTTGTGCAGCGACGTGGCCAACTGCTTGAGGTTGTTGGTGCACATCGAGCGGCGAGCCGACTCGCGCGCCTGCTGGACGGCGGGAAGGAGCAGGCTGACGAGGACGCCGATGATGGCGATGACCACCAGGAGTTCCACCAGCGTAAAGCCGACCATCGAGGGCTTGTTTCGGATCACGATGTTCTGTTCCTCCGGGGCATTGGAAGCATGCGTGTAGCGCGTCGGTTCACCCATTTGCGACTCGCGTGCCGATTGAGTCAAAAGTCGTCGCCGCGAAGCGAAAACGTTCCCATTGCGGCGGGAATCGCGGGAAAACCACACGAAAGCGAAGATGAGGAGCCAACCTTGAGGGTGCCGCATTCTTGGGCAGCAGCGACCGGCGATTGACGTGGAAGGCAACTTCGTCGCGCGTGCCGCGAGCGGACCCCTGGCCCCGTCAGGTTGGTAAACGGGGCAAACTGGATCGAGGTAGGTCTCTTCGGGGTCGGAGTGAGGCAACCGGGAAGATTGTGTTGGCCAAGCGGCCCCGTTTAGGGTATGTTCAGACGATGATGGCTCGTGACATCATGGGGCGGCGCCCGCGAGGATGGGTGGACGAGCCCATGATGATCTTCAACGTGACAGGGAGTGCCCTACATGCGACTTACTCGTCGAAACTTTCTCGCCTCGGCCGCGTCGGCGGCGGTGCTGGCACCGACGGCTCGTGTCCTCGGGGCCAACGACGACATTCGCGTCGGCGTCGTCGGACTCCGCGGTCGCGGGGCGGCCCACGTCCGCGCCTTCGGCAAGATGGACGGCGTCCGCGTCGCCGCCTTGTGCGAGGTCGACGAGGCGATCCTCGATCAACGCGCCAAGGAGTTCGAAGAACCCTTCGGCAAGATGACCAAGTACCAAGACATTCGCAAGTTGCTCGAGGACCCGTCGATCGACGCCCTTTGCATCGCGACCCCCAATCACTGGCACGCCCTCGCGACTATCTGGGGATGCCAAGCGGGTAAGGACGTCTACGTCGAGAAACCGGTCGCCTTTGATCTCTGGGAAGGTCGCCAGATGATCAACGCCGCCCGCAAGCACGATCGCATCGTCCAAGTCGGCACCCAACGTCGCAGTGACGAGCAACTCCGCGAGTGGCTCCCTCGGCTCCGCGACGGCGAACTCGGAAAGGTCAAGCGCGTCCGCGTCATTCATTTCAGCAATCGCAAGTCGATCGGCCCCCCCGTCGCCTCGGGCAAGCCGCCCGCCTCGGTCAATCACGATCTCTGGTCGGGGCCCGCTCCCCTCGGACCGATCACCAGGCAGAACTACCACTACGACTGGCACTGGTTCTGGGACACGGGCAACGGCGAACTCGGAAACAACGGCCCGCACTCGCTCGACCTAGCGCGATGGGTCATCGGAGCCGACGCGTTCCCCAAGGGAGTCGTCAGCATCGGCGGCCGCTACGGTTGGAACGACTCGGGTGAGACACCCAATACCCATGTGGTCTACTACGACTACGAACCGGCCCCCATTCTCATCGAGGTGAGGAATCTGCCGACGCCGAAGGAGCAACTGCCGTCGGGTGTGAAAGTCGGCATGGTCGTCGAGTGCGAGCATGGATCCTACGCCGGCATGCACAAGGGAACGATCTTCGACGAGAAGGGCAAGGTGGTTCAGAAGATCAACGGCGATGGTGGCCGTGGTCACCAGGCGAATTTCATCAACGCGATGCGTTCGCGAAAGAGCGGCGATCTGAACTGCGACATCGAGCAGGGGCACCTCTCGACCGGGCTTTGTCATCTCGGCAACATCTCGCACCGAGTCGGAGCGGCCGCGTCGCCCGAGCAGATCAAGGAGCATGTCCAGGGCGGTTCCTTCACCGCCGAAGCCTACGAGCGGATGCTCGGCCATCTCCAAGAGAACAAGGCGCTCCCGCAAGGAACGACCATCACGCAAGGGCTCCAGCTTTCGTTCGATCCGGCGACCGAGCGTTTTGTCGGCTCCGACGCGGAAACGGCCAACCGGCTGTTGCGGCGCGAGTACCGCAAACCCTATGTCGTTCCCGAACAGGTCTAGCAGTCCGTTGACTTAGGCGGGCCAAGGCGAGAACGAGCCCCGTTGGCCAAAATCAAGGAGGAAAAGCTCAGGCGACTCCGTAGATTCGTCGCGGTTTTTGAACGCAGAGATTGGTCAATAGAGCCGTTCGCAGCCGGCAGGGAATAGATCAACGGTCTGCTGGTTCTCTGTCAAGGCCTGACTCTCGGGTGCCACTGGCTGCTTGTCAGCCAGTGAGAACCAGTTGCGGCGTCTTCAACCCGAACGAGGACCGTGGATACTGCGTTAGTTCCTAGTGTCCTGATTGGCAAATTCATTGCCGAGAGATCTCTTGGACGCCATGCCCATGTTCGCCGTGGGCACGCGGGAAACACGCCTACCACGCTCTTGCCAACGACCGACTAAAGCCGCGAACCGCAGAACTTGCAGTGGTTCGCGTCGTGATCATGACCTTCCCCGCCGCAGGTGGCGCAGCTACGCGTGGTGATATCCTTTTGTCGTGCGGTCAGGATCTCGGCCGAGAAGATGCCGGTCGGGACGATGATGATGCTATAGCCGAGGATCATCGCCAGGGCGGCGAGTATCTGGCCCACCGCCGTCTTCGGATGAATGTCGCCGTACCCGACGGTCGTCAGGGTCACGATCGCCCAATAGACGCCGACGGGGATGTTGGTGAAACCATTCTCTGGTCCCTCGACCAGATACATCATCGCCCCGAGGATCAAGACCGCGGAGAGAATCGCGACCAGAAAGACGGTGATCTTCTCCCGCGTCGATTTGAGGGCGATCAGCAGCGTTCTGGCTTCCTTGAGATAGCGCCCGAGCTTGAAGACGCGGAAGATTCGCAGCAGCCGCAGCGTGCGAATCACGATCAGCGAGTGGGTGCCACCGACGAAAAGACTCAGGTACATCGGCAACACCGCGAGCAGATCGACCCAGCCGAAGAAACTGCACGCGTAGCGCCAAGGACTGCGAACGCAGGCGAGACGCATCCCGTACTCGATGGTGAAGAGGATGGTGAAGAGCCATTCGGCGGCCAGCAAGTAGACGCCGAAACGTACGCGCACCTCTTCGACGCTTTCGGCGACCACCACCGCGACACTGCACAAGATGGCGATGAGAAGGCCGACGTCGAACGCCTTGCCTTCGGGCGTGTCGGCTTCGAAGATGATTTCGTGGACCCGTTCGCGCCAGGGGGTGGTGGGCCTGTTCTCGTCCTCGGAGTCCTCGCTCATACCTCGTCCTCTACGGTAGGGTCACGCGTTCTACTGTATCGCGAATCGCTCGGGCGATCCTGTCGACTTCGAAAGGAGCGCGCGATCGCGACGCGCGCACGTCGGCAAATACGGCAACTCTGGTGTCGAATTGGTTGATTCCCGCGCCGATTTCCGCGACACTGACGCTGGGTCCAATCGCACGGAATGTTGGTAAAGCGATCGTTCTGTGCAATCTCACATCCAACCAGGGGAATCGCCATGCTGGGCCGTCCCGCGCCTATCGAGAAGGATTGCGCGAATGTTGCAAGTGTTCGCCAACGTTCGTCACGCCTAGGTTTCACTCTCGTCGAGCTTCTGGTGGTGATCGCCATCATCGGTATTCTCGTGGGGCTGCTTCTACCCGCGGTCCAGCGGGTGAGGGCTTCGGCTCGCTCGATGCAGTGTAAGAGCAACTTGCGACAGATCGGTTTGGCACTGGCGAACTATGCCGAGTCGCATGGCGTCCTGCCGGCGCGGCGCAGTGGTACGTTCTGTTCGGGAAGCACGATGTGTGATCCGGGGACCGTGCCGCGGCTGAGTGGCTATGTGCCGTTGTTGCCCTTCGCCGACCAGCAGCGACTCTACGACGATATCGTCGAGGCCGACACCTATGTTTGGCACGGTGGACGCGACTATTGGAAGGTGAGTGTGCCGATCTTCAATTGTCCCTCCGATCCGGTGCCGGCGTACTCGTCCAACGCCGGGACCTCGAGCTACGGATTCAATGGCGGAGATCATTGGTATCATGCCACCCATGGCGGTGGAGTCGCGATCCCGAGCAACATGCGCGGCGTCTTCGGCATTCAAACCAGCACGCGCCTCGGCGACATCACCGACGGGCTCAGCAAGACGATCGCGATGTCCGAGTTCGCCCGCAGCCGCGGTACGGTGGGCCAGTTTCCGATTCACGTCTCCTCGCACACGACCAATCCCGCGAATTGTTTGGCGCTCGCCGGCAGCGTGGCGACGGTCTTCATTCAGGACCGGACCCTGGGGCAACGCTGGTCGGACGGCCGCAGCCAGTACACCGGCTTCAACACCATCCTCTCTCCCAACAAGCCGGCGTGCTACGGGTTTGGTGGCGGCGAAGGGGTCTATACCGCGAGCAGCAACCACGACGGTGGTGTGCACGTGCTCTTTTGCGATGGCACGGTCCAGTTCGTGAGCGAGAACATCGACGCCGGCGATCCGGCGGCGTCTCATCCCGGACTAAGTGGGCCCAGCCCCTACGGCGTGTGGGGAGCGCTCGGCACCAGAGCGAGCGAAGAGATTCTTTCGAATGGGCTGTGAGCGACCCCGTCCTGGGGAGGCGGCGTAGGTGTGGGACCGATCCGCGCGACGAGCCGATGGCGAAACGGCAAGCGCTGTTGGACACGCTTGCCAGTGACTGACTGGGAGTCCAATCTCTATGAAACCGTGGTATGTCGCCGTCAGCACCCTGGTGATCGTCGGGTGTGGGTCGTCGGGGCCGATGGACAAGTGGGAGAAAAGTCGGCCACCGGTCTACCCCGTCTCCGGCGTGGTCACGCTCGCCGGTGAGCCGGTCGAAGGGGCGGTGGTTCTCTTCCAATCGCAAGAGAAGTCACGCTCCGCCTACGGGACGACCGACGCGGCGGGACGATTTCAGCTCACGACGTTCGAGGCCAGCGACGGTGCTGTCGCCGGACCGCAACGCGTCTCGATCAACAAGAGCATCGAAACGGCGGCCGAAGCCTCGGAAGAGGATCGCCGGGGCGCCTCGTCCAAGCCGAAGATCACTTGGCTCACTCCCGAGCGTTACGCCTCCTTCGACACGTCGGAACTCACGGTCAATGTGCTTGAGGATCAGTCGAACGAGTTCGCTTTCGATCTCAAGAAGTGAACGAGTCACTCCTGTCCTGATTGGTTAACTCATTGGCAAGAAAACTCTTGAGTGCCACGCCCACACTCGCCGTGGCATGCCGGAAACGCCTGTTATTGGACGATCTCACGCACGATCTGAGGGCCGAGATTTCCCGTAGCGAACTTGCCAATCAGGACGCTACATTCGTTTTGCCATCTCTTCCAGCGCGAACAGCGCTCCCAGGGGAACGGAGAGTTGCCCTCTCGGCACCTCGGCTTCGCGCGGATTGATTCGAATGAGTCTCCCACCGGTGATCCGAGCGATCTGCTCGGAAGCATGACGAACAGTGGGCACCGCCATTCCCGCCCCGCATTCGACAATGACGGCCTTCCTACTCCCCAGCCCGCTGATCCAGTCCTCGAGCCGTCGCTGTTGATCATCCGTGCGCTCCCCCACCCAGCGACCATCGCCGAACATCAAGACATTCGGCCGCGCCGTCGAATCACACGTGGGGCACCGAGGGAGCGGTTCTCCTGCGCGCATCGTCGCCTCGGCTACGCTAATGCTTGTTGCGTTCGCTGACCAGATGGCGTCACCGCAGGGATTCGAGCACTGAAGGTGGTTCAGCGAGCCGTGACACTCGACGACCCGGCTGTCTTCGAAGCCGGCACGCTGAAAGTGGCCGTCGACGTTGGAGGTGAAGACGAAGTAGCCCGCGGGGCGCTGCCGACACCACTCGAGCAAGAGGCCGAACCCGGCATGAGGCTCGGTTTGCCGGTAGAGTTCGAGCCGGTGCCCATAGAACCCCCACGCCAGTGTCGGGTCGCGATCGAACCAGCTCGGGTTGGCCATCTCGACGAAGCGAATGCCGAGCTTCTGGAGGGGCGGGTACGCCTTCCAAAACCCCGTGTCCCCGCGAAAGTCGGGAAGGCCCGAATCGACACCCATGCCGGCACCGGCGGCGACGACGAGGGCGTCGGCTTCGGCGATCGTCCGCGCCGCGAGTTCGAGGCTGGCATCGGTCACGTCTCGACTCTCCTCACAAGAGTTCCAAGCGGTCGCCGACCGTTAGCGTCTTGTCCCATTCCGATTCAGGGACCTTCGTATTGACCGCGAGCCGATAGGTATGGTCGAACCGTTCGGGCGGTGCCCACGCGGGAAGGGAGGCTTGGCGGCGCTGGAGGAACTCCTTCTGGAAACCGGGCCACGGTTCTCCCGTGTGGGAATCGCGGCTCGGGACGACGCAGCGCTTGCTGCAGGTTGTCCCAAGGAGCGTCACTCCGCCGATCGAGAATCGACAGGGCTCCTCGCCTCGGCTCAGCAAGCGGTCCTCCCAGAAGGGCTCGTCGGCGTCAATCTCGAGGTTGGCGCGAAAGCGCCGGCGAACTTCATCGACCGGGAGCCCAGGAAACCAACGGGCCACCGCCTTGAGCGTGGCGGTGCTGATCAACGTCGGCCCGGGACTTTCGGTATCGTCCGGAAAGCCGCCGTCTGGGCTGACGCGAAGGGTGAGCGGTTGCGCGAAGAAGTCGGAACACCAACTCTGTAGTTCCGCACGTTCCGTCTCCAGATCGAACGTCCGCGACGTCTCGCCCGTACGGAGATGGATCGTTCGCAAGTCGTCCGAAAAGGTGCTGCGGAGGAGATGAACCGCCGCGGTCCTCTTGCCATTGATGTAGCGTCCGTCGGCATCGACGAGCGCGTACGTCCGGTCACCGCTCAGGGCACCCTGGGACCTAAGCGGTCGTCGCTCGACCCGCACGCCGGCGAGCGACTTGAAGGGGAAGATGGTGATGCCCGCGAGTCGCGGCATGAGCCTGTTCCTGGGCCGGGGACGATGATGCGTTCACGAGGAAGGAGGGGGCTCGAGGGACGCGAGGTTCACGCTTTCGAATCGGTCGTCTCGCGTTGCAACAGCGCGGCGGCGTAACTCACGAGGTCGCCTCGTCGGCGGGCGAGATCGGCCATCTCGGTGAACTGACCCGTCTCCTGGCAGAGTTGGTTGACCGGGGATTGCAGGGAGTTGCCCGCATCGCGATTCATCTTCGAGCGAGCCAGGGCGACCGCTTCATCGACACGACCCGCCGCTTGCAGCAAGCTGATCGCGACCTGCCAAGGGAAGATCCCCGTTTCCATCGGATCGGAACGTTCGGCCTTGGCGAGGAAGTGCTCGACCCCCTTGTTGATCTCGATCCCGGCCAGCGCCCGCAGGTAGATGAGGCTGTCCTCGTAGATGTCCTCGAAGGGAGCCGCCTCGGGATAGCGGTACTGCTCGGACAGACGACGCCCGTACTCGCAAAGCTGGATCGCCAGGAAAGTCTCTTGGCACTTCTCCAGAAGACGTGCCATCCGCACGACGGAACTCAAGTGGGAGGTATCGATGTGGTAGTTGTCATTGTCGAAGAGCCACGCGCGGTCCTTGAGCAGGAGGGGCACACTGGCGGCCGCCGGCGCGGAGCCTTCCTTGTCCTCGATCACGGCGGCGAGGTTGCGCGTCAACTCCTCGTGGAGCCGCTGGACCAGGAGCCGGACGCAAGCGTCACGGGCGGCCTTGGGAGTTCCCTGGTTAATGATTCCTTCACAGGCGGTGATCGCTTGGCAGGTGCCGTAGTAGTCGAGGATCAACGCGAGCCCCTTTTGGGGATGGACGCCCTGGGTGACCGCGATCTCGATGAGGTTCTCGGCCGCCTCGGGATCATCCTCATCGATGGTCACGTTTTCGATCGCTTCTCGAAGCGGCTCGAATTCCCCGACCATGTTGCAGTATTGAAAGGCCGAGGAGAGATCCCCGGCGTCAATGTAGCACTGGCCGATGTGGCGACAGGCTTCGATCACCTTCTGCTCGTAGACCGACTCTAGTTCCTTGGGCACCGTGCCGCTCAATCCGGTTTGCACCAGGGGGAGCCCCAATTCGTGGCGGATCTTCATGAGCAGGGCCTCGAAGAGGACGGCATAGTCGCCTTCCTTCTCGAGGGAGGAAACGAGCTTGTCGAAAAGGCCGTCCGCACCGCTGGTTTCGAGGGCCGCGGAGAGGTCGTCAAATGATTGATTGTCCATTCGTTCTCGTCTTTGGTTGGGAACTTCACGTTTCGGTTTCCTCTCATCCTAAGTCACGAGCGGTCAAGGCGGCAACCATCCTTCACAAGGACGGTGCACCGAAGGGCGCCGACCGATAGACTGTTCCTTGAGCGTCAAGCCGGCGTCGAGGGCCGAGGTGGATGTCTTCTCGTCCACGACCTCCGCTCCCGTCGCGGCGATGTGTCGGACGCTTGCGTTGGAGGTATGGAGCGACCCCATGATCTGCGTTTCGATTGCGCAAACGTCTCGCCATCTGGCCCTGGTTGATCTTTACAACGCCTCGGCGCGTTGTGATCTGATTGAAATCAGGCTCGATCGGTTCGAGAAATCCCCGGATGTCAACGAATTGATCAAAGCGGCGCGAAAGCCGGTGATCGTCTCTTGCCGCCGCCAGCAGGATGGCGGGAGTTGGCACGGCACCGAGGAAGCTCGACTGGCGCTGTTGCGGCAAGCGGTCGTCGAAGGGGCCGACTACGTCGAGATCGAACACGATTGTGTCAATCACGTGAAGAGATTCGGTCCGACGAAGCGAATCATCACCTTCACGAGTTGCGATGAGATTCCGAAGGACCTCGACGAGAAGTATCATCATTGCCTGGGCAGCGATCCGGATGTCATCAAGCTGACGTTGCCCGCCCGGACCCCGGAGGAAGCGTGGCCGTTCGTGAAGATCATGGCCAAGTCCGATGTCCCGACGGTGGCGGTTGGCTTGGGGAAGTCGGGGCGGATGCTCAACATCCTGGGGCCTCGTCTCGGGTCGCCGTGGAGCTACGCCGCCTTGGAGAAGGGGCTCGAAGCCGACTCGGGTTTGCTGAGCGTGTTCGATCTGGAAGAGGCGTATGACATTCGCAATATCGGTCGCAAGACCCCTCTCGTCGCGGTGACGGGGAACGCCGAGGAGCAGTTGGCGACCGCGCGGATCCTCAACCAGGCCTTCCAGATCCACAAGTCGCCGCTACGCTGTCTCCCGTTGGAAGTCGGAAGTATTCCGCTCTTCGCGAAGATCGCCAAGTCGATCCGGCTAGCGGGGCTGATCGTCGACGCGAAGCATCGCGAGGAGATTCTCGAGATCGTCACCAAGTGGTCGCGGTCGTGTCGTTTGGCCGAGTCGGCCGATGTGATCGCGATTCGCGAGGGGGAATGGCACGGGTTTCACACGCTCTCGCGTGCGGTGACCGCCTGCCTGGCGGAAGGGATCGATCGGAGTAATGAGGGAACCAAGTCGGTGTCGGGGCGGTCGGTCCTTGTCATCGGTGGCTCGGGAACGGCGCGAGCGATCGCGGCGACGTTGCTCGATCACGACGCACGCTTGGTCATGGCCGACGACGACAACGAACGAGCCGAGAAGATCGTCCACGAACTCGGCGGGCACGGTCGCTACGTGGCGAGAAATCAGGTCTTCTCGACGCTGAGTGACGGGATGGTCATTTGCAGCCACGATGAGAATCCCGGTCAGCCGGCGATCGACATTCCCATCACCATGGCGCGCCCCGGTCTCGCGTGTGTCGATCTGACGAGCTTTCCACAGCCGTCGGGATTCCTCAAGGAACTGGCTCGATTCAAGGGGGCACCGATCGAGCCGCTCGAGGTCTTCCTCCATCAGATGCAATACATCGCCAAACTCTTCACCGGCCACTTGCCTCCCATCGACAAGCTCCGGCAGTCGTTGGTCGACTTCGACATTGAGTCTGACCCTCGCGGCGACGAAGCCGAGGACGAGTACCAATCGATTTTTCTGTGAGTGAGTAGGTGGCGGCGAACGTTGTTCACGTCCCCGAGCAAGACGGGAGCGTTGGGGCCCAAGGGAGGCGCTGTTCGAGTCGTTCAACGGCCAGCGACGGTTGTCGCGGGGCGTTTCATTGCCCAAGGATCTCTTGGGCGCCATGCCAACGCTCGACCTGGGCATGCGGGAAACATTGTTGAGTGGGCCGAGCTACCGCCAAAGAGAGAGACGGAAGGTGGGTCGAGACCCACCCAACGACCGAGGCTTGAGAGACCCCTCTTTTCCCCCCTTGGACAAGGGAGGACTTCAGACGGCTCCCCCTTGTCCTCTCCGATGTTCCTCCTTGTCCTCTCTGATGCTTCCCCTTGTCCAAGGGGGAGATAGAGGGGGTCTCTTCTTTCTCCCCCCCGGCCGCGGCGGAACATTGACGCAACAAGGCGTCTTCACGGCGCCCACCGATCGCCTCTTCCTCCCAGCGGCTTGGGCCGACAGCCCCTCCTTCCCACGTTTCCGCGTTGCCTCATCTCGCGACATCGGATATGACTCTACACAACCGCTACGCGACTTTATGCCTTGAAGGAAAGACCACCCGCCATGCACTTATCTGTTCGCGCCCTCCTCTCGGGCATGATGTTCCTCCAGTATCTCGTCTGGGGACTATGGTTCGTGGTGCTCGGCGAGTTTCTCGCGAAGGGACTCAGCTTCGACGGCAGCAAGATCGGCCTGTGCTACATGGCCATTCCCTTGGCGGCGATGGTGTCCCCCTTCTTCGTCGGCTTGGTCGCCGACCGCTTCTTCGCCACCCAGTGGGTCCTGGCGGTCCTGCACATCGTCGGCGGCATCATCCTCTATTTCGCCTCGACGCAGGAGAGCTTTGGGGCGATGTTCCCGATGCTCTTCATCTACGCCCTCTGCTACATGCCGACTCTGGCGCTGACCAACTCACTCTCCTTCCGGCAGATGACCGATCCCTCCCGGCAATTCCCGGGCATTCGCGTCTGGGGTACGATCGGCTGGATCGTCGCCGGCATCTTCATCGGTCAGTTGCGTTACAGCGACACGAGTTGGTTTCTCCAAGTGTGGGGGCCGGCCATTGACAGCATCACCGGCGTGGAGGCGACTCGCATCCCCATGATGATTGCCTCGGTCACCGGCATCGTGATGGGCGTCTTCTGTCTCTTTCTGCCGCACACGCCGCCGAACAAGAGCGACGGACCGCCGAGCATTCGCGACATCTTGGGTCTCGACGCCTTGGCTCTCATGAAGGAGCGCTCCTTCGCCGTTTTCGTCATCGCGTCGTTCCTCGTCTGCATCCCGCTTCAGTTCTACTACGCCTTCACGAACATCTTCCTCAATGAACTGAACATGGAGTCGCCCGCCAGCAAGATGACCATGGGACAGATGTCCGAAATCTTCTTCATGCTGCTGATGCCCTTCTTCTTCGCTCGCCTTGGCGTCAAGTGGATGCTCATCGTCGGCATGGGAGCCTGGGTTATCCGCTACGCTCTCTTTAGCGCCGCCCAAGCGACGATGATCTCGTCCGGGGTCGATGCGGTTGGCGAGTATCCACTGTTGGATTTTGGCCCGCCGATGATGCTCTACATCGGCATCATCCTGCACGGGATCTGCTACGACTTTTTCTTCGTCACCGGCCAGATCTACGTCGATCACAAGGCGCCCGAGAAACTCCGGGGCGCGGCCCAGGGCTTCATCGCCTTCGTCACGCTCGGCGCCGGGGCGGCCGCGGGGGCGCTGATCTCGGGGTATGTCTTCGAGTGGTTCGCCGACGAGAATCTCGCCAGTGGCGCCCATTGGAATCGCTTCTGGCTCGTCCCGGCCATTGGGGCGGCGATCGTCCTGATCGCGTTCGGGTTCCTCTTCAAAGAGAAGGGAACGATCAGCATGGACGAAGTCGAGCAGGGAGCCGAGTCGGCCGAGGGGCAAACGCCCCAGGCGGGCTGACGCCGACGAGACATTGACGTGAGTTCGCCGGCGGACGTGAAGAAATGGTCGCCGGTGATGGGTTCCGGAAGTAGTGGGTCAAGACCCACCCTTCGAGTTCCCTGTGGGAGAGCGAGCCTCTTGTTCCCCCTCTCCCTGTGGGAGCGTGAGCCTCTTGTTCCCCTCTCCCTGTGGGAGAGTGAGCCTCTTGTTCCCCTCTCCCTGTGGGAGAGCGAGCCTCTTGTTCCCCTCTCCCTGTGGGAGCGTGAGCCTCTTGTTCCCCTCTCCCTGTGGGAGAGGGGTTAGGGGTGAGGGGGTTCGCATTCGCGAATCGCCCTTGATTCGCCGAGCCGGATCCTCCCTCCAGCCGGCGCGCTAGATTCCCCAATCTCTTCGAAGCCCAGCCCGCCAGGATCGCTTGGCGCTGCCTGGCTTGGAGAGGTGAGGAATACTCGACACCGCTACGAGCATGCCCACGCAAGCGTGAGCATGGCACCCATGAGTCTTTAGTCGCGATTTGAACGATCGGGTCATTGAGCCACGGGGGAACGTGGCTCAGTCTTCGTCGCTCAGCTCGTTGTCGGACCAACAGCCTGAGGAACTCGCCCCAACGTAGTAAATGCGGTTGCGGCCATTGCGTTTGGCGACGTAGAGGTTCGAATCGGCGAGCCCGATCAGTTCTTCCGGGGTCATCACCCGCTCGCCATTGGTCTCGGCGATCCCGACGCTGACGGTGACTTGGAACTCGCCGTCGGGACCGTCAAACGGTTCATCCGCCACGAGTCGCCGAAGCCGTTCCCCGAAGCCGACCGCCTTCTCGAGCGTCGACTCGGGAAGGAGAACGACGAACTCCTCGCCGCCGTAGCGCGCGAAGATTTCGTCGCGGCGGATCGTCTCTTTCAGGCGGGCGGTCAGCTCGCGCAGTACCGCGTCGCCGACGAGATGGCCGTGCTGGTCGTTGATCTCCTTGAAGTGATCGATGTCGAAGATCGCGAGTCCCAAGGGGCGCCGGTGGCGGGCGGTGCGGACCAACTCGCGCTCGATGGTTTCGAGAAAGTAGCGCTTGTTGTGGATCCCGGTGAGCCCGTCGTGGATCATCATCGAGTAGATCGTTTCGTGGTACTGCGTCTCGATGTGATCGCTGGAGAGGAACTTCATGATGGTCGAGCCGATGCGGACCAAGTCGCCGGCGACGAGGAATCGTTTCTCGATCGCCTCGTCGTTGACGAAGGTGCCGTTGGTCGAATCGAGGTCGGCCAGGACGTAGTTGCCGAGCTTGGGCTCGATCTTGGCGTGCTGCCGCGAGACCGCGGTATCTTCCAGTTCGATCTGGCATTCCTTGCCCCGACCGATCACGATCGGATCGTCGGGCAACTCGATGAGCTGCGGCCCGGTCTCGGTTGGATAGATTTTGACGAGACACCCCTTACCATCCGCCTTGAGCTGCGTCGGCAGTGGCGATCCCGTCTTCGCTATGATGGTTTGTTCAGTCGTCGGCGGGTGACCCACGGACCCTCCCTCTTCTTCCCCATTGGGATTCGGCGCCGCTCTCCCCCTCATCGCTGATTCAAGTGTACGAGATGAAGCCGGGGCGCCGCTAGTTCGATCACTGAAATCCTTCAAACGACCATTTCAGTTTGAGCGGAACAGCCTGCAAGACCACCTCGTCGCGGTCGACAACGGCCGTCCCAAACGGCTTTTTCCATCGACCGATCGGCAGCGTGGGGAAGGGTTTAGAGGCGAAAAACGACACCGGGCCGGATCCTCGCGTGAGGTTCCAGCCCGGCGTTCTGGTCGTCAATGTGGCGAAAGAGGATTGGGGCGTGCCGCTATTGGCCGGCGCCGTCGCCTTCCTCGTTGCCGGCGCCGGCAACGACAGGCTCCTCCTCCGTCTTCGGCGGAGCGATCGCCTCGAAGGCGAGCTTCTTGACCGCGTCCTCGCCTTCCCCTTCCTCTTGAACGGTCACCTTCACGGTGATGTTCTCGGTGAAGTTGCCCTTGAGCAACTCCTCGGAAAGGGGCTCCTCGATCAAATTCTCGATCGCGCGACGAAGCGGGCGAGCACCGAAGTCGGGGTTGTAGCCCTTCTCGATGATGAACTCGCGAGCGTCGTCGGAGAGGTCGAGCTTCATCTCGCGTTCGGCCATCCGCTCGCGAACCTTCTTGAGTTCCAGCTCGATGATGTGCTGGAGATTGTTGCGGTTGAGGCCGCGGAAGACGATCACGTCGCTGATACGGTTGAGGAACTCCGGACGGAACTCCTTCTCGACCCGCATCATCACCATCTCTTTCATCTTGTCGTAGGTGACGTCCTCGGTGCGTTTGGTGAAGCCGAACGAGGTTTGATCCTTGATCGCCTCGGCACCGATGTTGGTCGTCATGATGACGATGGTGTTCTTGAAGTCGACCTTGTGACCGTAGCTGTCGGTCAAGCGGCCTTCTTCCATGATCTGCAGCAAGATATTGAAGACGTCGGGATGGGCCTTCTCGATCTCGTCGAGCAGGACGACGGCATAGGGTCGCCGACGAATCTTCTCGGTGAGTTGGCCACCCTCCTCGTAGCCCACGTAACCGGGAGGAGCCCCGATCAGCCGACTGACGTTGTGCTTCTCCATGTACTCGCTCATGTCGATCTGAATGAGCGCGTCCTCGTTGCCGAACATGAATTCGGCCAGCGCCTTGGCGAGCAACGTCTTGCCGACGCCGGTCGGGCCCGCGAAGACGAAGACGCCGATCGGCTTGTTGGGATCCTTCAGTCCGGCGCGGCTGAGGCGAACCTTCCGCGAGAGCCCCTGGATCGCCTGCTCCTGGCTGACGACGCGAGCGTGCAGTTCGTCCTCCATCTTCAGCAGCCGTTCGGCCTCTTCACTCTCCAGACGCGTCAGCGGAACGCCGGTCATCTTCGAGACGACCTCGGCGACCACTTCCTCGTCGACGGCGCCGTCGATCTCCTTGGTCTTCTCGCGCCACTCGCGAGTGATGTTCTCCTTGCGCTGCTTGATCTTGTCGGCCTGATCGCGCAAGTGGGCGGCTTTCTCGAAGTCCTGGTTGGCGACCGCCTCTTCCTTCTCCTGATTGAGGCGTTCGACCTCGTCGTCGAGTTCCTTGAGGTCCGGCGGACGGGTCATCGCCTTGAGCCGGACGCGAGCGCCCGCCTCGTCGATGACGTCGATCGCCTTATCGGGCAGACAGCGCCCCGTGATGTAGCGGCTCGAAAGCTCGACCGCCTCGGACAGGGCGTCGTCGGTGATCTGGACGCGGTGATGCGCCTCGTAGCGATCGCGAAGGCCCTTGAGGATCTCGACGGCCTCGTCCCGGCTCGGCGGCTCGACGATGATCTGTTGGAAACGTCGCTCCAGAGCGCCGTCCTTCTCGATGTACTTGCGGTACTCGTCGAGGGTGGTGGCGCCGATGCACTGGATCTCGCCGCGAGCCAGCGCCGGCTTCAGGACGTTGCTGGCGTCGATCGCTCCCTCGGCCCCGCCGGCACCAACGAGCGTGTGCAACTCGTCGATGAACAGGATCGTGTTGCGGGCGCGGCGGACCTCGTTCATGACCGCCTTGATGCGCTCCTCGAACTGGCCGCGATACTTGGTGCCGGCGACCATCATCGCGAGGTCGAGCACGACGATGCGGCGGTCCCGAAGTAGTTCGGGGACATTGCCGCTGACGATCGCCTGGGCGAGGCCCTCGACGATGGCGGTCTTGCCGACGCCCGCCTCACCCAGCAGGACCGGGTTGTTCTTCGTGCGGCGACTGAGGATCTGGATGACCCGTTCAATCTCGTTGGTGCGGCCGATGACCGGATCGAGCTTGCTCTGGCGAGCCAATTCCGTCAGGTCTCGACCGAAGCTGTCCAGAGCGGGCGTCTTCGACTTGCTCCCGGTGGCGGTGCCGCCGCTGGGTCGTTCGCTCGCCTCGGAGGAGTCCATGCCGTGGCCGAGAAGGTTGAGCACCTCCTCGCGGACATCCTCGAGCTTGAGATTGAGGTTCATCAGGACCTGAGCGGCGACCCCCTCTTGCTCACGCAAGAGCCCCAGAAGCAGGTGCTCGGTACCGACGTAGTTGTGGTTTAGATTGCGGGCTTCCTCGATGGCATACTCGATGACCTTCTTGGCCCGCGGGGTGTGCGGCAGCTTGCCCATCGTGACCATATCCGGTCCCGCTTGGACAATCTTTTCGACCTCGAGTCGAATCTTGCGCAGATCGACGTCAAGGTTCTTTAGGACATTAGCGGCGACACCACTGCCTTCCTTGACCAGCCCAAGCAAGATATGCTCGGTGCCGATATATTCGTGGTTGAACCGCTGGGCCTCCTGGTTGGCCAATTGCATGACCTTGCGGGCCCGATCGGTGAAACGCTCGTACATAGGGTCAGCACTCCGGCGTTGTGTGGCTGGCGGTCGGCCTAGAGAGTCGAACGACGCCATGGTGCCCGATAGCGAGATCGCGACGAGCACCGTATGGTAGCACAACGACGCGATGCCACAAGGCAAACCTGTGGGAGGACGATGTCACGCTGCGCTCGTTGACGACCCGGAAGGGGCACCCCTCCCGTTCTGTCAATTCTAAGAGGCGATGCACCCACTTCAAGGAAGGGCCCTCATCCCGCCCCAGATGACGCCGCGAATCGCGCGCCACCTCGTCGTTGGGTTCCGCCAAACATCCCCCTTTTCCAGGGACACTTGGCAACCGAGATCGACGCCACCCCGAAGGGATCACCATGACCCGACCGCATGACACCGCGACCTTCCATACCCTCGTCCTCGGCGGCGGGATCCTCGGCCTCGCGGCCCTCTATCACCTCACTCGCATGGGCCATCGCCCCGTCGGTCTCGTCGAGCGATTCACCCTTGGACACTCCCACGGTAGCTCTCATGGTGCCTCGCGCATCATTCGCAGCACCTACGGCGACGTCGACTACGTCCACCTCATGCAACCCGCGGTCCGCGAGGAATGGCCCAGGCTCCAGCGCGACGCCGGCGAACAATTGATCATCCCGGTCGATAGCTGCTTTTACGGTACCGATGGCCCCGCCTTCAACGGCTACGTCGACAGCGCGACCGCGGCGGGCGCCGACGTCGAACGCCTCGACCCTGACGAGGCCCGCAAGCACTTTCCCCTCTTTCGCTTCCCCGGCGCCAAGACCGTCCTGCGCGACCATACCGCCGGGATGATCGCCGCCTCCCGAACCATGAGCGCCCTGGCTCGATGGAGCCAGCAGCACGGCGGCCAAGTCCTCGACCAGACCCGCGTCCGCGCCATCGAGTTGGATCGCGACCCGATTCGCCTCGTCACCGATCGAGGGACGCTCGCCACCGAACGACTCATCGTCGCCGTCGGAGCTTGGACCGGGGCGCTGGTTCCCTCGCTGGCGCCTCGTCTGAAGGTCCACCGCCAGACGGTCGGCTACTTCCGCCTGGAGGGTCCCGCCGAGCGGATGGCGCCCGAGCACTTCCCCGTTTGGTTCTACGTTCAGGATCGGGAAGACATCATCTACTACGGGCTTCCCGCCTTTGGAACCGGCGGGGTTAAAACGGCGCGACACGACACCATGTCCCCCGAGAGCGACGATCCCGAAGAGCTCGATCGACCGATCGACGAGAGCGTCCTCGCGACGACGCGGGCCTTTCTCGACGAGCACCTGAGCGTCGCGGTCGACGAGGTCGACGGCGCCGAGCACTGCCTCTACACCTGCACCGCCAACGAGGACTTCGTTCTCGGTCCGCACCCGGACAATCCTCGGGTCGTCGTGGCCGCCGGCGGTTCGGGTCACGCCTTCAAGTTCGGTCCCTTGCTCGGCCGGGTGCTGGCCGAACTCGCCGTCGAGGGTCGATCGAGCGTCCCGGAGTTCGAGGCGATGAGCACCCGATTCCAACCAACCTAGCCGCGAGTCCACGACTTCTTTGGGTGCCATGCCCCACCCTTGCGTGGGCATCCGGAGAGGGCGACGCTTGGACCGTCACCCTCGAAACGCAAGCAAGGCTTCGACTCACCCCGCCAAGCGACGAACGTCCCCATCGGAAGAATCCGGCTCACGCCACATCCCGCGAGGCGCCTCAAATGAATCACCTCGGTGCTTGACACGCCTATTCTTGTCGCTTAGCTTCCCATCTTGGCCTTTTTCCTCATTCTCGCGATCTAGGCACGCAGGCAACACCCGAGCCTTCCGCTTGGCAACGACGCCGGTGCTCGCGGGATGAAGAAACGAGCGCCTCGTTTCGGAAGAGTGCAGGGGGGTCGGCACTTCTTCTTCATCCGCAAGCCGTTCCACCAAGGGGAGTCCGACACGCATGAGTGAAGCCGTATCCGCGAAACCATCCGCTAACGACGTGAGGCTATTTTGGGCATGTTTCATCGCCCTGGTCGCCACGGCGTTCGGCTTCATCATCCGCGTCAGCCTCATCAATCAGTGGGGCGACGAGTTCGGTCTCAGCGAGACCCAGAAGGGCGAAATCCTCGGCGTCGGTCTTTGGCCGTTCGCGGTGAGCATCATTCTCTTCAGCCTGATCATCGACAAGATCGGCTACGGGGTGGCGATGATCTTCGCCTTCTGCTGCTACGTCGCCTCAAGTATCTGTTTGATGACCGCCAACCCGTCCAACGGCTACCAGGTCCTCTACTTCGGCTCGCTGATCCTCGCCCTCGGCAACGGAACCGTCGAAGCAGTCATCAATCCGGTTGTCGCCACGATGTTCTCCCAACAAAAGACCAAGTGGCTCAACATCCTCCATGCGGGCTGGCCGGGCGGCTTGGTGATCGCCGGCATCATCATGATCCTGATGGGCGGGATCGACGAGTGGCGCATCAAGGTCGCGCTCATCTTCATCCCGGCCATCGCCTTCGGCGTCCTGATGCTCGGCTGCAAGTTCCCTGTGCAAGAGCGGGTCAAGGCGGGGGTCAGCTATCGCGAAATGCTGCAAGAGACAGGCGTCCTTGGCGCCTTTGTCGCGTCGTTCCTGATGGTCGCGGAAGTCGGACGGTTCTTCGACTGGCCGATGATTCTGCAAGCGGGATTGATCATCTGTTTGGTCGTGGGCTTCGGTTTCTACGTCCAGGCGATTGGCCGGCTGATGTTCGCCTTCCTTCTTCTGGTGATGATCCTGTTGGCGACCACCGAACTCGGTACCGACAGTTGGGTCACCGCGTTGATGGAGCCCTCGATGGCCAAGATCGGGCTCGATGAGGGCTGGGTCCTCGTCTACACCTCATTCATCATGATGATCTTGCGCTTCTTCGCCGGCCCGATTGTTCACCGCATCTCGCCGCTGGGCCTCTTGGCGCTGAGCTGCGTCATCGCGGTGATCGGGCTTCTTTGTTTCTCGGTCGCCACCGTCGGCGTCATGATCCTCGTCGCGGCGACGATCTACGGGTTCGGCAAGACCTTCTTCTGGCCGACGATGCTCGGCGTCGTTTCGGAACAGTTCCCCAGGGGCGGCGCCGTCACGCTCAACACGATCGCCGGCGTTGGCATGCTCGGCGTCGGGGTCCTCGGTGGTCCGGGACTTGGCTTCGTCCAAGAGACGTCGATCGTGCACAAGCTCGAAACGACCGATCCGGAACTCTTCGAGCAAGTGCGCGGCGAGGAGACGCGAGGCATCTTCGGGACCTACGTGCCGATCGACCCGGAGAAGATCAAGGCGCTTCCCGAGGAGCAGCAAGCGGTCATCACCGGTATTCAGAACGAGGAGAAACGAGCCGCCTTCCGCACGGTCGCCATCCTCCCCTGCATCATGTTCGTCTGCTACCTGGGGCTGATCTTCTACTTCAAGGCTCGCGGTGGCTACAAGGCGGAGGTCCTCGTGGGCCACGAGGCCGACGACGCCGAGTTCACCGGCGGCACCGAGGGCCCCGGTGAAGGATAGTGCTCGGTGCCAACTTGAAATTGGTGTGGTCCCAACCCTTTTTCCGCTGGCTGACCAGCAGCCAGTGGCACCCAACGTTTCTGTTGGACTGGCGCGCTAGCGGACCTTCCCCCAATGCCAGCGATTCGACTCGCGGCGGTTCCCAGGAGCCGCCGTGTGGCGTTTTTGCCCGTCCCAGCGCCATTCCGACGCTGGGCAAGGGCTCCCTTCAGCCACGACGCCCATTTCCGGCAAAACGTGCTCCTGTTTGCTGATTCTAGTTTCGCTCTCCCACCCATCCCCTAAAGCGCCTACCATCCCCGCGACGCGTTGCGTCGTGAAGCCGCGACGGGCCGCTATCTAACGAGACAACAAGTTGACGACCGATGTCGCGTTGGTCCTCCGGCGAGGAACGCCGTCAACGCAGCCCCATGACTAGGCGCGCCGGAAACGCCCATCCCCGGCACCGCGACTTTTGCGAGCGGGATCGACCGCCCTCGGGACGGGGAAGCGGTTCGTTCCTATAACCCGGGGCGAACCGACGTCGGCACGCGGTGCGACGATGTCGGCTTGGGCAACGCCCGTAACTCATTCGTGGGAGACTCTTTCATGCCTGTGTCCGCTCTGCCCGGTTTGACCCTTTCCCTCTCCGCCATGTCGGTCTTGGAAGCTGCAGAGCGGGAGAATCGCCTGACGTTGGCCGGCTCGGTCGAGGAACTCGTCGCCTTCGCCGTGCCCAAGGACAAGGTCGATCCCGAGGGCTACTACACCGTCGGCTACGATGTCCCCGACAAGGGGTTCGTCCCCGAGGCGAAAGTCTGCCGCGTCCCCAACGGCATCGCCGCGAACTACTTCGACCCCTACATGCGTCGTCGCGACCCCGACTGCATGCTGATCGCCGACGAACAGGCCAGCGACAAGCCGACCTTCCGCAGCCGTTTTGGCATGGAGTTTGAGGGCGTTCGCGAGGAGACGCTCGCGTGGCTTCGGAACCAGCCGATCGCAGCCTTCTTCTTCGAGTCGGGACTGCCCGGCAAGCCGCTCAACGCGCTGGCGATCTGTCCCGCGAACGCCGGTTTCTTCGCGCTCGGCTTGGCACTGCTCCAGGGCATCGTTCCCCTCGAACGCGTCCTCGAACAGGGCGATGACTACTACCACGAAGCGGTCGTCTACGTCGCTCCGCCCTTCCGTCACACGCACTTCGACGGCAAGCAAGTCGTCGTTCACAACCGCCGGTTCGACGACAAGGACCGCTTGCACGAGCTCTTCAGCTACAACCTCTACCCAGGCCCGTCGGCGAAGAAGGGCGTCTACGGCATGCTCCTGACCCTGGGCGAACGCGACGAAGTTCCGTGGACCACCGCGCACTGCTCGACCGTCAAGGTCGTCACGCCCTACGACAACGTCACGACGATCATGCACGAAGGGGCATCGGGCGGCGGGAAGAGCGAGATGCTCGAGCACATGCACCGGACCGCGGACGGTCGATTGCAGCTCGGCCGCAATCTCGTCACCGACGACATCCGCTACGTCGCGATCCCGCGTGGCTGCCAACTCAAGCCCGTCACCGACGACATGGCGCTGTGCCACCCCGGCCTACAGCACCATCGCGATGGCACCGCCAACCGGCTTTGGCTCATGGACGCGGAACGAGCCTGGTTCGTGCGGGTCAACCACATCGACCGCTACGGCATCGACCCGCACATGGAGTCGATGTCGATTCACCCGCCGGGACCGCTATTGTTCCTCAACATCGAGGCGAAGCCCGGCGCCACCGCGCTAATTTGGGAACACATTGAGGACGAACCGGGCAAGCCGTGCCCCAATCCCCGGCTCGTCGTCCCGCGCGAGTACATCCCGGACGTGGTCGAAGGCTCGGTCCCGGTCGCGATCCGGAGTTTCGGCGTTCGTTGCCCTCCGTGTACCCGCGAGAAACCGACCTACGGCATCATGGGGCTCTTCCACGTCCTGCCACCGTCGTTGGCGTGGCTCTGGCGACTCGTCGCCCCGCGCGGCCATGGCAACCCGTCGATCGTCGATCAGGGCGGGATGCAGTCCGAGGGGGTTGGTTCGTACTGGCCCTTCGCGACCGGACGAAAGGTCGACCAAGCGAACATCCTTCTCAATCAAATCGTCGATACCGCCTCGACGCTATTCGTGCTCATTCCCAACCAGCACATCGGCTCGTGGGAAGTCGGCTTCGCCCCCCAATGGGTCGCTCGCGAATACCTCTCCCGTCGTGGCGGCGGCAGTTTCCGGAGAGAGGAACTCAGTAAGGCACGCTGCCCGCTGCTTGGGTACCATCGGGAAACGATCCAGGTCGAAGGTCAGATCATCGGCACTTGGTTCTTCGATGTCGCCAAGCAGCCGGAGGTCGGCGAGGAGGCGTACAACGCGGGTGCCCAACAATTGCGAAAGTTCTTCCACGATCAACTGAGCAGCTTCCTGCACGAGGATCTTGAGCCGCTCGGCAAAAAGATCATCCAGGCCTGCCTCGACGACGCCAGCGCGGACGAGTACGCCGAGTTGATTCCCTACGGGGAGGACGCGGAGTAATCCTCAACTCCCGACTACCTCACGGGTGACGGGGCATCGCGTCAAGGGTATCATTGCCCTCGCAAGGGGCGTGGGCATGCAAACAAGTCCCGCGCTCTCGCACGGAACCCTTGGCCTTTCGCTTCATCCTGGCCGAACACAGGAGGCGCGTTTCCCATGGCGATGCCGTCAACCGACTCGATTCCTCCGGAGCTCCAGGAGAACCTCCGCAAGCATCTGGAACCGGGAGAGAACGTCGTCTGGGCGCAGCAGCCCCAGGTGGCGTTCGTCTCCCTGACCACGATGGCTCCCTTCTTCTTCGGCGTCGTGTGGATGGGGATCACGCTCTTCTGGTTTTCCCATCTTTCCCACAACTTCTTCAACCAAGGGCCGGAGCGAATCAGCATCGTACCGGTCCTGGGCTTCGGCTTTCTCGCGATCGGTGTCGCCTTCCTCTTCTCGCCGATCTGGATCTATCACCGGCTGCAAAAGACGCTCTATCTAATCACCGACCGACGGGCGCTGATCCTACGAGGCACCTGGCCGGGGGCCGCGAAGAGCTATCCGCCCGATCGCTTTCAACACATCTACGCCAAGCAACACCGCGACGGCATGGGCAAGGTGGTCTTCGCGAAGAGGGAGTGGCACGACAGCAATGGTCAGCGCCGGACCGAGGAGATCGGTTTCTTCAATATCTCCGAGCCTCGCGAAGCCGAACAGCTCCTCAAGACGCTCGCCAGCCACCAAGGCTTCTGACGAAATGACCGCTTCGGGAGGGCGACGGGACCGAGCGCTTTCTGGCAGTGGATTTCCCGCGCGCACGGCGTAGAATGCCCTACTTGGGTCAAGGCGGAGTCTTTCCCACCGGCCGGGTGCCTGCGGTTCGCGAAGCACTCGTATCGGGTTCCACTGGGGAAACGCGTCTCCTTTTGTCCCCGTAGCTCAATCGGATAGAGCGCTGGCCTCCGAAGCCAGAGGTTGGAGGTTCGAATCCTCCCGGGGACGCTGCTCCCACCTCGACGTCCGCAAGTTCCCTTGTCGGCGTTTCCTGGAACGCACCTTCACGTTCGTACCAGTCTTCACGGCAGTTTCATCATGTTGACGGAACAGCGATCACCTCGACGGCTCTTTTGCCACGGATCAATAAAACGACCCGAAGCCGGGATGCTCACTCCGAGGAGAAAAGTCACGATGCTCGATCTCGCCCAGATCCGCGACGCCGTCCGCCATGAGGGTGGTGTCAGCCGTCGGTTGTTCCTCGCCTACGGGACCGCGTTGGCGTCCTTGCCTCACTTGTCGCGCTCGACCCATGCCGCGACAGCTCCCCGTTTCCCCGACGATCCGTTCACGCTCGGCGTCGCTTCGGGAGACCCCGACAGCCAGAGCGTTGTCCTCTGGACCCGACTCGCCCCCAAGCCGCTCGAGCCCCACGGGGGCATGACGCCCGAGCCGGTGGGCGTCGGCTGGGAGATCGCCGAGGACGAGTCGTTGAAGAAGGTCGTCGCCTCGGGAGAGACCGTCGCGACGCCGCAGCTCGGGCACTCCGTCCATGTCGAGGTCGATGGCCTCAAGCCCGATCGTTGGTACTGGTACCGTTTCCGCGCCGGGGAGGCCGAGAGCCCCATCGGCCGCACGCGGACGTTGCCCGCTCCGCACGCGAGCCCCGACCAACTCCGTTTCGCGTTCGCGTCGTGTCAGCACTACGAGCACGGCCTCTACACCGCCTACGACCAGATGGCCCGCGACGACGTCGATCTCGTCTTCCACTTGGGCGACTACATCTACGAGTATGCCGGGAAGGATAACCTCGTCCGCAAGCACGTCGGCGGGGAGATAACGTCGCTGGGCGACTACCGTGTTCGGCTCTCCCAGTACCGCGCCGACCCGCTGCTGCACGGCATGCACGCCCAATGCCCCTGGTTCGTCACCTGGGACGATCACGAGTTCGACAACAACTGCGCCAACGCGATCTCCGAGGAGAAAGGGGTCGATCCGGCCGACTTCCTCGTTCGTCGTGCGAACGCGTATCAGGCCTATTACGAGATGATGCCGCTGCGGCGTCGCTCGCTCCCGCGCGGCCCGCACATGCAGCTCTACCGGCGGGCGCCGTTCGGGCGACTCGCCGACCTGATGGTCCTCGACACCCGCCAGTATCGCGGCGATCAGCCCAACGGCGATGTCCGCTCGCCCCTCAATGACGCGGCTCTGGATCGAAACAACTCGATGCTGGGGCGTCGCCAACGCGACTGGCTCCACGCGACGCTGATCGGCTCCAAGGCGACGTGGAACGTTTTGGCCCAACAGGTGATGATGGGCATGGTCGGCTTCCCCAAGGAGGGGACCGCGACCTACTCAATGGACCAATGGCCGGGATACACTCACGAGCGGATGGAGCTGATGAAGTTCCTCGCCGATCGCCAGATTCCCAACCCGGTCATCCTCACCGGCGACATCCATTCCAACTGGGTCAACAACCTCCGCGTCGACGACCGCCAGCACGACACCGATGTCGTCGCGACCGAGTTCGTCACCACCTCGATCTCCAGTGGCGGCAACGGCGTCCAGCAAATTCGCGGCCAGGATCTCGTCCTCGCCGGCAACCCCTGCGTGCAGTTCCTCAACGCCGAGCGCGGCTACGTCCGCTGCACGCTCACCCCGACCGAGTGGACCAGCGACTACATGGTCGTCGACGATATCACCAAACCCGGCGGCAAGGTCTTCCCCCGCGCCAGCTTCGTCGTCGAAGCCGGCCAGCCGGGCGCCAAACCGGCATAGGTCAACCCTCCCAAGGAGCACCCATGCCCGAGGCACGCAACACGACCTTCATCACCGGCGTCAGCTCCGGTATCGGCCACGCGCTGGCCGCGACCATCCTCGACGCGGACGGAGACGTGATCGGTGTCAGCCGCCGCGAGCCCAAGGACCTGGCTCGCCGGGACAGCTTTCGCTTCCGCTCCCTCGACCTGAGCGAGAGCGATCGAATCGTCCCGACACTCATCGACCTTCTGCGCGACACCGGCGCGATCGATCTCGCGATCCTCAACGCGGGCATCCTCGGTACCTTCGGAGATCTCGCGGAGGCCGACCTCGACGAAATGCGCCATGTCATGGACGTCAACCTCTGGGCCAACAAGCTCGTCCTCGACGCCCTCTTCGCGGAGAGCCGCACTGTCCGCCAGGTTGTCACGATGTCGTCGGGAGCCGCTGTCAACGGCAACCGCGGTTGGCGGGGCTATTCCCTCTCCAAGGCGGCCCTGAACATGCTCACGAAGCTCTACGCCGCCGAAAGGCCCGGGACGCACTTCTGCGCGATCGCGCCCGGCCTGGTCGACACCGCGATGCAGGACCAGCTCTGCGGTATTCCGCCTTCGGAGACCTACCCGTCACTCGAGGTCTTGCGGAGCAAGCGAGAGACGTCCGACATGCCGACCTCGGAGGAACTCGCCCCGAGGCTCCTTGAGGTCATCGCCCGAGTCCCCGAGCACCTGCCAAGCGGCTCCTTCGCCGATATCCGCCAGTTGCCCTTCGAGGTGTGATCGACAGTTGTCCCCTCTACGGCGTTGTCATCGCGCAATGGCGTTCAAACGATCCCCTACTCTTCGGCACGGGCTGGCGAGCAGCCAGTGGCACCCGAACAGTCCGAGAGAAGCAAGGCTCCTACGGCAGCGGCAGATCCTTGAACTCGATCGGCACGCTGACGGTGCCGATACCGGTGGGAACCGTCGCGATCAGCTTCACGTCCGATCGCTTCGCGGGAACATCGACGAAGATGTACTCGAACCCGACACGCGAATCCTCGAGTACCAGCGTGCTGAGCCCACCGTTCTGGGCGAAACGGCTCCCGTCTCCGAGTTCGAGATAGACCTCCGGTTCGAGCAGGCTCCGTAGGTGACTCGGAATCGCCCGGCGATCGTCCAACCACTCGAACTCGAGCGCGAACGTGTAGATGCCGTCGTCCTCGAAGCTGTCGACCAGGTTGACGCGAAGATCGGTCGTGTTCTTCGTCTGCCGCTCATCCTTGGCCAGATCCTCGAACGTGAAGACGCTTTGGGCCGCGGGTAAGAGCAAGCCGATCTCCCCACGCAGCGACTTGATCGTCGTCGCCTCCCGTGGCGGCTGCTCCAGACGAAGCGTGAACTCCGTCACGATGCTCGTCGGGTCGACCTCGATCGTCAGTTCCTCGTCGCGGGCGAACGCGAGCGGTTCTCCCTTGTCCAGAATTGCCGCGAACTTCTCGAAGGGCACCGTGATCGCCAACGGCTTCAGACGCGGTTCGACCAAGACCTGCAAGTCGACGCGACACGAAGTGTCAGGTCGCGGCTGAAAGACGTTGCGCAATACGATCTGGGAGACCGCCAAACGCAGCGCCCCCGCGTAGTCGACCGGCGGCTGGACACCCGGGTTGCCGCTAATCCCGAGCGCGCGGCCCTGTGGATAGAGAAAGTAGGACGTGCCGGCTTGTTCGTTCATCTGATCGAGCGCCTGCCAAAAGGTCGTTTCCTTCGGCAGACTGACAAGGGCGTCGCTGATCGGCTGGTTCAGTTCCAGACGCATGTCGACCATGCGGTTGCCGGTCGCCTCCTCGATCTCCAAGAGAAGCTCCTCGACCGCGAGTTTCTTCGCGAAGGGGCCGATCCGTGAGCCTTCGACGTCGCGCTGCCGTTTCGCATCCCAAAGCGCGGGCAGGAGACGCTTCAAGCGATTGTGCTGCTCGGCCGAGAGCCCACGGTCATCGAGCGCCGGCAAGTACTCGATCGCGTCGGCGCCCAGCGAGCGGAGCGCTTCGCCCGCCTTCTCCCGATCGGACCGCTTGGGTGCGTCGAGCTCCTTGACGAGATTCTCGACACGCTGTTTCGTCTCGTCGACGGGTGGGGACGCCTCCAGCGCCACCGCGCCACCAAGTCCCACCAAGAGCCCGACGACCGAAGCGACACTCGAAACGCCCACGCGAATCGACACGGCAGCACTCCCTGCACTCGACAGATCGCCACGGGCCCCAATCCGGCGGACCGACGGTCCCGCGACTTCCCCGCAGCGGACTCATTGTAAACAAAGTCGGGATCGCGCACCCCTCCTGGGGAGAAGACTGGCAACACCTCCCCGGACACCGTACGCTGTCACTTCGATTGACGATCGCGTGCCCGCGCCGACGCGGAGTCGTCCCGTCGCCTTGGGCACCGAAAGTATTGACTCACGGGATAGGATCACCATGGACGCTGGGTTGGCCCACGCGACACACCCTCTCTTCGCGGCCGTCGGTGGCCAGGACTATTGGGACCATCTTCGCGAAGCGTTCCCCTACGGAGGCATCGGCGAGGCGATCGCCTTCGTTCTGATCGTCTTCATCATCGTGTTCGGAGGCGAGAAGCGGCGCCGGCTCGCCTCGGGCCCCTTCTGCTTCTGTGTCATGTCGATCGCGTTGTCGCTGATCGCCTCGGCGGTTCCGGCCTCGACGTCGCTCTACACGACGCTCGTCCTGGGATCGCTCTTCCTGCTTCTCTCGGCGATCGGCCGCTGCGTGATGGTCATCATCGTCGAATTGCTCCTAAGCAATTTCCTAACGGCGATGCCGAAGATCTTGCTCGACATGATCCAATGGCTCATCTACATCGTCGCGCTGATGATGGTCCTCAACGACGCCGGCATCCGCGCCGCCCAACTGGCGACCGGCTCGGCCCTGCTGACCGCGGTCATCGGACTGTCGCTGCGGGACACGATCGGCAACCTCTTCGCCGGTTTGGCGATCCAGGCCCAGCGGCCATTCGAGGTCGACGACTGGATTCAGTTCGACGACAAGTCCTACCACATCGGCAAGGTGATCGAGATCAACTGGCGCGCCACCACCGTGATCACCCTCGACCAAGTCGAGGTCGTCGTCCCCAACGCCACGCTCGGCCAAGGCCACATCCGCAACTTCAGCAAGCCCAACCCCTGGTCGCGGCGGTCGATCTTCGTCACCGTCCCCTACGCCGTCCCTCCGGTGCGCGTGCAGCAGATCATTCTCGACGCGATCGCCGACTCCTACGGCGTCCTGACCTACCCGGCGCCATCGGTCGTCACCAACGACTTCAACGATCGCGGTGTCGAGTTCTGGGTTCGGTTCTTCACGACCGAGTTCGACAAGCGCGATAAAGTCGACGGCTCGGCACGCGACCGGATCTGGTACGCGCTCAAGCGTCACGGCGTCGAGCTCCCCGTCGCCCAGCGCGAAGTCCGGCTCGAGCACAACAACGAGGACGCCGAGTCGCGCATGCAAGCCGCGGCGCTGGCCGAACGCCGCACCGTCCTGCGCGAGCTGCCGCTATTTGTCTCGCTCTCCGATCAAGCGATCGATCGTTTGGCGTCGATGGCCGAGACGAGACTCTATTCCGATGGCGAGGCGATCATTCGTCAGGGAGACGAGGGGGACGAGCTCTTCGTGATCGAGCAGGGGGATGTCCGCATCAGCAGCGGGATCGAGAACAAAGAGAGCCTGACGATCACCCAACTCGGACCGGGGACGTACTTCGGCGAGATGTCGTTGATGACGGGAGCGCGGCGCACCGCCACGGTGCGGGCGGTCGGCAACGTCGTCGTGCTGGTCGTCTGCAAGGCCGCCTTCCGGCAGATCCTGCTCGCGTTCCCGAGTTTGGTCGAGGAGATTTGCAAGACGATTTCCGAGCGTCGCCAAGAGCTCGGCGATCACCACGAGAATCTCCGCCGAATCGACGACAGTGCCCCCACCGCCGAAGACGGCCTTCTCTCCCGCGTCCGCGAGTTCTTCTCGCTGTAGACTCTCCTGTACTCTCCTGTGCTCCCCCTTGTCCAAGGGGGAGATAGAGGGGGGCTTCCCTTCTTCTTCTCCATCACGCCGGATCGCCTCGGTTGCTCGCCAATGGACAAGAGGCCCTAGAAAACGCCACCAATCGACGGGCGACGACGTTCCAAACTCCGGGGCTCGTGTTCGCGAGGCGAACCCAGATTGACGAGCGATCAACCCCTTTCGCATCACTGACGATCGTCCCGTGCATCGCCTCTGATCCGCCAACAGGTTCGGGACTGCCTCAGCCGCGAAGCGACGACGGTTGCTAGCTAGGGGTTTCAACCCCTGGTTTGGGAAGGATTTGGTTCGAGCCCCGAAGGTGGCGACGGTAGCCTGTGAACTACCTGCGCCCCTCTGGGGCTTCATGAATGGATCGGCATCATTTCCAGGGGTTGCCACCTCTGGCGACGAACCCCCGACTAGCAGCCCGTTGATTTAAGCGGGCCATGGCGAGAACGAGCGATGTTGGCCCAGATCAAGGAGAAGAAACGCAGGCGAATCCGCCGGTCCGTCGAGTTTCTCCAACGCCGAGATTGGCCAAGAGGGCCGTTCGTAGCCGGCAGCGAATAGATGTTGGGAGAACGGATGCCGTCGATGGGAGCCAGGGGGGAGCAACGGCACTCGGGCCAAATGAGCAACCGGACAACGAAGGCGTTGGTAGCGACGTCCGTCAGTTCGGGAAGTTGAGCCGGGCGGCGGGATTGGTGTCGATCGAGAGATTGATCAACGGATAGTTGGGATAGACGCCACGGAAGTCGAACATGTAGCTCGGATTCTGGGTTCCGAACTCCTGGTAGTGCCGCGGGAGCATGTAGCCGGGCACGGGCGGCTCGCTGTACCAAACGGTCTCGCCGCGGATCGGGAACTTGTTGCGACGGTGACGGTGCTTCCACTTGCCCGCTTGGGCGACTTCGGGCAGTGTGATCATCAAAACCAGCAGTGCGCAGGCGGTGACGAACGAGCGTCTCATGGCGGAACTCCTCGGCAATCGTTGGTCGAGTCTGGTCAAATCAGATCGAATGGGCCGACGTGCGTTCCCTGCGACGACGAACTACTCTCCTGCGCATTATGACTGACGAGCGTCCGTCCGCGTCGAATCGGCGGACATCCGATGCGAACGACCGCCTTCCCAGCGCGCCACGATCGCGCCAGTCCCTACAAGCGTGCCCAGTATCGACTCAACCCAACGCCCGCGACGAGAATTGGCTCAAGTCATCAACGCGTGTCCCGGGGAGAATCGCCCATGCGACGACGACCGCCGATTGGTATCCTTGGTGAAGGCCGGGGCCACCGGCGGGAACCACAGCGAGAAGGGCACCGACGTTGAATACGCCATCGTTCGAGCAGGAAGCCGAAGAGTTCCGCCAACTGCACACCCGGCTGCGCGAGGAGATCGGCAAGGCGATCGTCGGCCAGCGAGAGATCATCGACGGCGTCCTGACCTGTGTCTTCGCGGGGGGCCACGCCTTGCTCGAGGGCGTGCCGGGCCTGGGCAAGACCTATCTCGTCCGTACCCTCTCCGAAGTCCTCGATCTTCCGTTCAAACGCATTCAGTTCACGCCCGACTTGATGCCGGCGGACATCATCGGGACCAACGTCCTGGCCACCGGCGACTCGGGCGATCGCAAGCTCGTCTTCCAACCCGGCCCGGTCTTTGCCCAGATCGTCTTGGCCGACGAGATCAACCGGGCCACCCCGAAGACACAGTCGGCCCTGCTTGAGGCGATGCAGGAGCACTCCGTCACCGTCGGAGGGACGATCCATCGCTTGGACGAGCCCTTCTTCGTCATGGGAACGCAAAACCCGGTGGAGCAGGAGGGGACATATCCGCTCCCCGAGGCTCAACTCGACCGCTTCTTCTTCAAGCTGCTGGTCGAATCGCCCAAGCGAGAGGAGATTGCCGGGATTTTGGAGAGGACGACCACGGAGAAGAAGCCGGAAATCAACTCGGTGGTCGACGGCCGGGAGATCGCTCGCTTCCAGCAACTCGTCCGGGAGGTGCTGATTGCCCCGCACGTGACCGACTACGCGGTGCGTCTCGTGCTGGCGACTCATCCGTCGAGCGAGTTCGCTCCGGTGACCGTCGGCCGTTTCGTGCGGTTGGGGAGCAGTCCGCGCGGGGCGCAGACGCTCGTGCTGGCCGCGAAGGTCCGCGCCCTGGTTGAGGGGCGGATCAACGTCAGCTACGACGACGTCCGCGCCGGAGCGGTCGCGGCGCTTCAGCATCGGCTATTGCTCAACTTCGAAGCCCACGCGGAGGGTGTCGTCGCCGACCAGGTCGTGCACGAAGTGATCGAGGGGACGCCGGAGAAGGCTTCCGACTGACCCGAATTGCTCCGAGAGTCTCGTCGCTGCGCCGATTCTGACGATTCGGGCACGGGAAAGTCGAAAAGCGGGGCCGGGGAGCGGCGAGCATTGCTTGCGGCGAAGGCCAAGGTGAGCTACAACGGCAAAGAGAGTAGCCGCGCGGCGATGCGGCTGCTAGCGTAACCCTTCTTCGAGGTAGTCACCGCGAAGGGTGCCGCGGCACATCGAACGCGATCGGGTCTGGACGGAACAAGGCCATGGTCTGCATGCCCAGGGATGGTGACGGAGCCGGATTTTGCACGCGATGAAGTTGTCCAAAGTTCTCAATCTGGTCACGCTGATTATCGCGGCGATCCTCGCCGTCATCTTCATTCTTGACCTCGTTCTCGGCCTTCCCTTCGGTCGCTACAGCCTGATGACCGACATCATCGTCCTGGTCGCGGCGGGCCTCATTATTTGGCAGGGCTGGGAAACGCACAAGCAGTTCTAACGCCGCGTGACTCACGTTTACGTGGGCATGCGAAGCGACTCATGCTCGCGCGATCATGCCGCGAAACGCCCATCCTCCAGGAACAACCTCGGACCGAGATCTCGGCTACCGGCGCCGACGTGGCCCCAGGTCCTTCGCATTGATGATGATCGTGTCGGTATCACTGACGGCCGACGAGCCCGGTTCGTCATCCTCGATCAAGTCCTCAATGGACGGATGCATTGGCTGCCAGTCCCGCTTGCAGCGGGCGGCGATGACGGTCACGTTGTCCGTTCCCCCGCGCCGATTGGCCTCCGCGATCAGCGTCTTGCAGATCGTTTCGGCGGACCCTTGCCGACGAAGGATCTCGGCGATCGACGCGTCGGTCACGTGCTTGGTCAGCCCATCGCTACACAACAGTAGCGTATCCCCGAGGAAGAGCTCTTCGGTCTCGACGTCGGGTTTGACCTCCCGATCGGGGCCAACGACATTCCAGAGGACCATGTCGAGATGGGAACTCTCGGCCTCCTCGAGATCGAGCTCCCCTTCCTCAATAAGCTTCTCGGCCAAGTTGTGATCCCGCGTCAGGCGCCGGAGGACCGCATTGCGCATCAAATAGCAGCGACTGTCGCCAGCGTGGACGACGAAGAGCTTCGGCCACAACAGGTACGCCATCGTGATCGTCGTGCCCATCCCGCGATCCTCCGCATCGGGCGCGACGCAATCGTCCATCGACGCTTGGCAGTGCGTTAGGCAATGGCGCAAGTCGTCGACGAACGAGGACTCGTTGGACGCGTCGATCCGTCGATGGCGCGTGGCGAGATTGTGGACGCATTGGCCGATGGTTTGGACAGCGATCTGGCTGGCGGTCTCCCCGCCCTTGACTCCACCGACGCCGTCGGCGATGACGAGGAGCTTCGCGGGAGAAGGATCACTCGAGGCCGGAATTGGGGAGTGCGACTTTCCATCGAAGTAGGATTGGGCGACGTCGGCGATGAGCAGCCGATCCTGGTTGGTGTCGCGGACGCGGCCAATGTCAGTGGCGCCATGGCAGTCGATCAGACTCGACATTCTCGACCTGCTCCTCCGCCAAGGTCCGCGCCGTCGGCGCTGCCCCTCCACGAAATGTCACCTTCGCGGGTCACGGCAACAAGGCCCCTGGCGGGGTTCCCGGCCCCGCGGTGACGGGGCCGCCCGGACGAGAGTCGGGCTCGAACGACTCGGCGAACGAGGGAGCCTGACGGAGACTCTCTTCGCAAGGGGGTACCTATTATCGTAGAGAACCCTTCGGCTAGCTGAAAGACGCACTTCCGCTCATGGAGGCGAATTGACGCCGATGATGCAAAAGGGCTCGGCCCGACGTTGTCTCGAAGACCGACCAGGCGCCAAGGCGCAACTCGACATGGTCCCCGACATGAATGGGACAGTGCCGCGGCTCGATCGCCGAGAGACGCTGGCTCCCCGCGGCGATCTCCAGCAAGAGATCCGACCCACGCGAGCGGCGACGCACGACGTGACCGCCGACGTCTCCATCGGTGGTACGAAGGTGGACCTGCTCGGGGCGTACTCCCACCGTAACTTCTAACGGCAAGTGACCGAGAACGTCGCCAGTGCAATCCCACTGAAGTGAAAAAATTCCGTCGTCGCTGGTCAGATTCCACCGGTTCTCCAGGCGTTCCAGTCGCCCAAGAAAGAACCTCATCGGTGGATCGCCAATAAATTCCGCCACGAAGCGAGCGGACGGGCTGTCGTAGACCTCCTCGGGAGGCCCGACTTGCAGGAGTCGCCCCTCATCCACCACCGCCAGCCGCGTCGCGAGCGCCATCGCTTCGGCATGGTCATGAGTGACATGAACCAGGGTCATCCCTCGGTCCGCAATCAATCGTCGTAGATAGTCGCGCAACTCCGCCCGGCGCGGGGGATCGAGCTTCCCGGTCGGCTCGTCGAGAAGCAACAAGTCCGCCCCCCGGACGATCGCGCGACCCAGGGCGGTTCGCTGACGTTCTCCCGCGGAGAGTTCATCGACTCGTCGGTCGAGCAGGTGCTCCAAGCCAAGGGTTTCGGCGGCCTCCGCGACGGAGCGTTCAATCACCGCGTTTTCCGCACGGAGATCCTGGCTCGAGTTGCTCCAGCGGTCCCAGAAGAGCCGAGCCGAGTTGATGCCGGCATGGAGACTGGCCCCGAGCCGAAGATTGTGGCGGACCGAGGTTCCCGGAAGGAGAGCCGGCTCCTCGAACATCATCGCGAGCTCCCGTTCGCGGGGGGGGATCCCGGCAGCGTCCCTTCCACGAAGGAGCAGTCGGCCACTGGTCGGCTGTTCCAACCCGGCGAGGAGCCGGAGGAGGGTCGACTTGCCGGAGCCGGACGGTCCGACGATGACGAGGTGCTCGCCGGGGGCGATTTCGAGCGAGAACTGATCCAAAACGGCCCGTTTTCCGTCGAAAGTCTTGCCGATTTGATCGAAAACGACCGCATTCATGACCAAATCCAACAAAAACGGGCCCATTTCTCGCACCGACGCGCCGTTCCAGCAACCACGAACGACGTCCCGACGGGCTCCTGCCGGGGTCGTCGGGAACTCCATCCTCCGTCCCCGCGATTCATTGTCAACGGCTACTCCCGAGCGACTTCGATCCCCGACAGAGCGTCGCTGATGGTTGTCGCTTCCGACTGATCCAGATATCCTTTGGAGATCAAGCCAAAGAAGGCCGTGAGGGAACAGGCCCTTTCCCAGCGGGGAAAGAGGACCGTCCGGAAAGGGATGGAGAGGAAATGGGTATTTTCAGTGGCAAGACAGGTCTCGTCCTGGGCGTCGCCAACGATCGGAGTATCGCGTGGGCGATGAGCGAGGCCCTGGTCGCGGAAGGCGCGGAACTCGGCTTCAGTCATCTCCCCGGCGAGCGCAGCGAGCGGCGCGTCCGCCAGTTGGCCGAACCGCACAACGCCAAACTCATCATGCCCTTGGACGTGCAGAAGGATGAGGAAATCGACGCCTTCTTCGACAAGGCCAAGGAGATCTACGGCAAGATCGACTTCGTCATCCACTCGATCGCCTACGCCCCGACCAAGGAACTCCAGAACCCTTACTACATGATCAGCCGCGAGGGCTGGCACATGGCGATGGATATCAGCGCCTACAGCCTCCTGGCGACGACCCGCGCGGCCCTTCCGCTCATGCCCGACGGTGGGTCGATCGTCACGCTCACCTACTTCGGAGGCGAGAAGGTCATGCCGGGCTACAACGTCATGGGCGTCTGCAAGGCGGCGCTCGAACACACCGTCCGTTACCTCGCGTGGGACTTGGGCGAGAAGAACGTTCGCGTCAACGCTCTGAGCGCCGGCCCGATGCGGACGCTAAGCTCCGCCGGGATCTCCGACTTCGACGAGATGCGCGAGCACCAGGCGCAGAAGAGTTGCTTGAAGCGAAACGTCGATCCCAAGGAACTCGGGTCGACCGGCATCTACCTGCTCAGCGACATGTCCAACGGCGTCACCGGCGAGACGATCCACGTCGATTGTGGGTACAATATCGTCGGGCTGTAGCGCCGAACTATGGTGGTGGGGTCATGACCACGCTGACTGAAGCATGTCTTATGCCCGAGGGTGGCCCAGATTGCTCGTCAATCTGGGTTCGCACCGCGAACACGAGTCCCGGAGTTTGGAACGACGTCGGCTGTCGATGGATGACGTCTTCCGGAGTCTCTTGTGGCTTCGCCACCTCGGTTGACAAGCAACCGAGGCCACCCGGTCTTTTGTGGCGGGTGGCCCAGATTGCTCGCCAATCTGGGTTCGCACCGCGAACACGAGTCCCGGAGTTCGGAACGTCGTCGGCTGTCGATTGATGGTGTCTTCCGGAGTCTCTTGTGGCTTCGCCACCTCGGTTGACAAGCAACCGAGGCTACCCGGCCTTTTGTGGCTGCGCCGCGGGTGGCCCAGATTGCTCGTCAATCTGGGTTCGCACCGCGAACACGAGTCCCGGAGTTTGGAACGTCGTCGGCTGTCGATGGATGACGTCTTCCGGAGTCTCTTGTGGCTTCGCCACCTCGGTTGACAAGCAACCGAGGCCACCCGGCCTTTTCTGGCGGGTGGCCCAGATTGCTCGTCAATCTGGGTTCGCACCGCGAACACGAGTCCCGGAGTTCGGAACGTCGTCGGCTGTCGATTGATGGTGTCTTCCGGAGTCTCTTGTGGCTTCGCCACCTCGGTTGGCAAGCAACCGAGGCCACCCGGCCTATTCTGGCGGGTGGCCCAGATTGCTCGCCAATCTGGGTTCGCACCGCGAACACGAGTCCCGGAGTTTGGAACGTCGTCGGCTGTCGATGGATGGTGTCTTTCGGAGTCTCTTGTGGCTGCGCCACCTCGGTTGACAAGCAACCGAGGCCACCCGGCCTCTTGTGGCGGGTGGCCCAGATTGCTCGCCAATCTGGGTTCGCACCGCGAACACGAGTCCCGGAGTTTGGAACGTCGTCGGCTGTCGATTGATGGTGTCTTTCGGAGTCTCTTGTGGCTGCGCCACCTCGGTTGACAAGCAACCGAGGCCACCCGGCCTTTTCTGGCGGGTGGCCCAGATTGCTCGTCAATCTGGGTTCGCACCGCGAACACGAGTCCCGGAGTTCGGAACGCCGTCGGCTGTCGATTGATGGTGTCTTTCGGAGTCTCTTGTGGCTGCGCCACCTCGGTTGGCAAGCAACCGAGGCCACCCGGCCTTTTCTGGCTGCGCCACCTCGGTTGGCAAGCAACCGAGGCCACTCGGCGCGATGGGGAGGAAGAAGGGAAGCCCCTGTGAAAAAGTGAAGCCTCCCTCTATCTTCCCCTTGTCCAAGGGGGGAAAGAGGGGGGGCGGCTCTTCGGCTCATGAACTTCGCTTGAGCGAACGCCCAAACCTCGATGGTGGATCAAGACCCGCCCTACTCGCGGTCAGCTTCCACCTTCCTCGTGGCGAGACCCAGTCGACTCGTCCTCTTCCTGCCGAGACGCTTTCTCCTGGCGACCCTTGGCTTCGTCGGCGATGAGGCCCTGGGCGAGGAACCCGGCGGCACAAATGTCGGCGAGATCCTCGTCGGAAAGCTGGCCGGCGATCTCGCGAGAACTCTCCGTGGCGGTCGCCTTAGAGACATCCGCGCCGCGCATCTCCTCGGCGGCCTGCTCGGGGTTCGACTCCTTCAGACGCTGCAACTCTTCCAACGTCTTCTGGATTTGCTGACGTTTCTCTCCCGTCTCCGCCATCAGCACGAAGGCCGCTTCGTCGAGCATCGGTCTCGCTCCTCGTTGCTCCGTGAGAAGATCTCGCGAATCACCACCTTTCCAATCATACACGATGGACGCGGATGCTGGGAAAGCTCCCGGCAGAAAGCGGCCGTCAAGCGGCCCCCAACGGCTCCTTCATCGCGTCCTCGGTCTTCAGGATCGCGAGAAACTCGGTGCGTGTGGGAGCGTGTAGTGCCGTCTGCCGGACCTTCCATTGCTTGAAGAGCTGCGCGATCTCGCCACCAAGTCGGCGCTGGTCCGCCTCGTGCTTCGGGGGCACGAGGATCAGCGCGACGAGCTGAGCGGGCCGGCCGTCGAACGATTGGAAGTCGACTCCCGTCGGCGACATCCCGACGGCGATCGCGGGACTTGGCAGACCTTCGATCCCGGCGGTCGGCAGCGCGATGCAGTTCTGCGTGCCGCTGGCCATCTGCCGCTCGCGGCGCCAGACCGACTCGGCGATGACACTTGCCTCGATCCCGACGTCGGCACTCACCAGAGCGGCCAACTCCTCGATCGCCCCCTTCCTATCGTTCGCCTCGAGCGGGTTGACAAATCCATGAGCCGTGATGCAGGAGGCCAGTGACAGCGACTTGTCCGTGCTGAGCAGCGCTTTGACCAACGGCCCGCACATGATGGAGGTCCCCATCGCGGTGATGACCAACGCGACGAAGAGTTGTTCGCCGATCAAGCCGTTGCGCAGCGCGAGGAAGCCGAGGATGATCTCCATCGACCCGCGCGAGTTGAGCCCGAACGCGACCGCCCACGACTCGCGGTTCTCAAGCCCCGAGAGCTTCGCCCCGAGGAGAGCTCCGGCGATCTTGCCGACACACGCGATCGTGAAGAAGACGACCACCAACGGGAGATGGAAGTTCTCGGCGAAGTTGACCCGCAGCCCGATCGTCGCAAAGAAGACCGGCGCGAAGATGAACGAAATGAACTGATCGAGCATCCAGCGGGTCCGGCGGTTGAAGTGGGGCGAGTCTCCCACCGCGACACCGACCAGGAAGGCTCCGAAAATCGCGTGCACTCCGATCCACTCGGTCAGGGCCGCGCAGAAGAACGCCAGGGCGACGAGGGCGGCCAAGAGCCCGCCGGGCCAATGCGTGTACGCTTGAAGCCATGGCAAGATCCGGTGGCAGAGCCAGCGGCCGATCGTCAGCATCCCGAGCGCGAACCCGATGGTCATCAGGATCGTCGTCGCGACGCCGCCACCAGTTCCCTGCCCTTGAATCATCGCCAGGATCGCCGCGAAGAGGAGCCAGCCGATGAGGTCGTTGAGAACCGCCGCCGCGATGCAGATCGCCCCGAAGTTGGTGCGGTAGAGGTTCAGGTCCATCAGCGTCTTCGACAGGATCGGCAGCGAGGAGATCGACAGCGCCGTGGCGACGAATAGGGCGAAGTTGAGCAGGTTCGCCTTCGGCTCGAACCCGATCATCGTCGGCAGGGTCCAAGCGACCCCGAACCCGATCGCGAAGGGGAAGATGATGCTCAACGCGCCCACGAGCAGAACCGCCCTGCCCTGGGCGAAGACCGTCTTGAGGTCCATCTCCAGCCCGGTCACGAGCAGAAAGAGGGCGATGTAGACGTTGGTGAGTCCGGAGAGAACGAGGGCGTTGGCCCCCTTGGCGGGAAAGAGCTCGTCGAAGATCCCTGGGGCGACGGTTCCCAGGATCGTCGGTCCCAACACCACGCCCGCGAGCATCTCGCCGAGGACGGCCGGTTGGCCGATCCAGAGGGAAGCTTCGCCCAGAATCCGGGCCACGATCAAGAGCGTGCCCAGGCTAAGGAACATGATGGAAAGTTGCTCGTTGCTGAGCTGATCCATGAGAGCCCCCTTCGTGAAGCGTGCCGCCCACGCTACCGGATAGGGCGCCGTCTCGACAAGTCGAGTTGACGTTGAATCGGGGAAGGGAGAACTTCTTGTCTGGGGGGATTTAGGGGGCTCTTCGGTCTTCGTAGAGACGAACGCCGTCGGCTGTCGATGGATGGTGTCTTCCGGAGTCTCTTGTGGCTGCGCCACCTCGGTTGGCAAGCAACCGAGGCCACCCGGTCTCTTGTGGCGGGTGGCCCAGATTGCTCGCCAATCTGGGTTCGCTCGGCGAACACGAGTCCCGGAGTTCGGAACGTCGTCGGCTGTCGATTGGTGGTGTCTTTCGGAGTCTCTTGTGGCTGCGCCACCTCGGTTGGCAAGCAACCGAGGCCACCCGGTCTCTTGTGGCGGGTGGCCCAGATTGCTTGTCAATCTGGGTTCGCTCAGCGAACACGAGTCCCGGAGTTTGGAACGTCGTCGGCTGTCGATTGATGGTGTCTTTCGGAGTCTCTTGTGGCTGCGCCACCTCGGTTGGCAAGCAACCGAGGCCACCCGGTCTCTTGTGGCGGGTGGCCCAGATTGCTTGTCAATCTGGGTTCGCTCAGCGAACACGAGTCCCGGAGTTCGGAACGTCGTCGGCTGTCGATTGATGGTGTCTTTCGGAGTCTCTTGTGGCTGCGCCACCTCGGTTGGCAAGCAACCGAGGCCACCCGGTCTTTTGTGGCGGGTGGCCCAGATTGCTCGCCAATCTGGGTTCGCTCAGCGAACACGAGTCCCGGAGTTTGGAACGTCGTCGGCTGTCGATTGATGGTGTCTTTCGGAGTCTCTTGTGGCTGCGCCACCTCGGTTGGCAAGCAACCGAGGCCACCCGGTCTCTTGTGGCGGGTGGCCCAGATTGCTCGCCAATCTGGGTTCGAACCGCGAACACGAGTCCCGGAATTCGGAACGCCGTCGGCTGTCGATGGATGACGTCTTCCGGAGTCTCTTGTGGCTGCGCCACCTCGGTTGACAAGCAACCGAGGCCACCCGGCCTCTTGTGGCTTCGCCAGCTCGGTTGGCAAGCAACCGAGGCCACCCGGGAGCGAATAGCTCAACGGGTTGTTAGCCTTCGTCGTCGGGGGCGAAGGCGGGAACACGCATCGAACCGCTGACGATCTTGCCGTCACGGATGACGTGGTATTTGACCGGTTGGTGAGAAGTAAGCTCATCCCACTGCATCACGTAGCGAACGTTCTCCGGCTCGATCATCTCCCAGTCGTGAAGACCGATGAGGATATCGCCTGGCTGGAAGCCTGAACGCGAGGCGGCCGAACCGGACGCGACGTCGAGCAAGAGCAAGCCACCGTTGAGGTCATCGTGAACCCCCTCGACGCGCGAGGCCGGGACACTCCGCGTGCTGATCCCGAAGATCCTCCAAAGAACCTCGTCGTCGCTGAGTCCCTTGGGAGGCGTGATCGTGAGCCAGATCTGTTTCGGGTTGGTGTCGCCGCGACGAATGCTGAAGACGAGCTTCTCGCCATACTTGCGGTTCCAGAAGATCCGATTGACGTCAAAGCTGAGGCTGACGCGTTGCCCGTCGACGGTGAGCAACTGATCGCCCTCGCGAAAACCGAGCTTGGCCGCGGGGCTGTCGGGCTCGACATGGCGGACCTGCACGATGGAGTTCGACTCGCGATCGCTGCCGTTGTTGCGACGCTCCTCAATGACCAAGCCATGGTTCGTGACCGAGGAGGACGTCGAGTTCATCAGATTCTGGACAATGCGTCGCACTTCGTCGGTCGGAATCGCGAAGCCGATCCCTTGAGCGTTCGAGCGAATCGCGACGTTGATGCCCAGCAAGTCGCCGTTGATGTTGATCAGCGGGCCGCCGGAGTTGCCCGGATTGATGCTCGCGTCGGTTTGAAGCAGTTCCTCGAAGAGTTCGCCGTTGGGCAAGCGGAGCTCGCGGTCGACGGCGCTGACGATGCCCGTCGTCACGCTGGTGTCGAGTCCGTAGGGGTTGCCGATGGCGATGACGGTCTCGCCGACGATCGGCTGGTCGACACCCCAGAGGGGCAGGTAGGGAAAGCTTCGGCCCGAATCGACCTTGAGCAGCGCCAAGTCGGCGCGACTGTCGTCCGCGACAACGTGAGCCTTGTACTCTTGTTTGTCGGACGTGGTGACAGTAATCGTGTCGACTTCCTCGACGACGTGGAAGTTCGTCACCAGGAAGCCACGCGGGTCGATGAGCACCCCGGTGCCGAGGCCTCGCACCCGGCCACCGGCATCCGCGCTGTCGAAGCGAGCGGGGATGGTCCGAAGGGTGCGGATGTTGACGATCGCGGCTTTGGTCTTGTCAATCGCTCGGACAACCGGCGTCCGCCGCAGGTCCTCGGCGTTGCCGACGAGGGGAGCGGAAAAGAGGACGACGAGCAAGAGCGGAAAGGATCGAGCGGCAATGGACTTCATTCAACCGAACTCCGGGGACTGGATGCCGACCAGCGAGCGTCTCGCGTGAGCCTTCGTAGGATACGGTGGGCCAAGGCATACTGAGAAGCCCTCTTCAAGACGCGAGCCCTCAAATCATACCATCCTAGGGTGGGGTTTTTCCAGCGACTCCTATTTGGGGAATTGGAGCGCGTCGCTCGAACTCCTCCAAAAAGAGTAGCTCCCGCCACCACGAGAATCGTCATCATCCGAATCGTCCCCCCAGGGGACCTCGGCAAGCCACCACGATGGAGCCAATGATGAATGCCAAAGATGTTCTCCGCGCCGATCTGTCCCGAGCCCACATGATGCTGAAAATGTTGCTCGGCGATTTGTCCGACGAGGACCTCCTCCTGCGTGCCGTGCCCGGCTGCAACCACCTCGCGTGGCAGCTTGGACACTTAATCGCCACCGAGCATCAAGTCGGCGAGATGATCGAGGAGGGGGCGATGCCGATGCTACCGGCGGGTTTCATCGACCAGCATGGCGACGACACCGCGTCGCTCGACGATCCCGACGCGTTTCTGTCCAAGGAGGCGTACCTCGAGCTCTACGAGAAGCAGCGGGAGACGTTCCTGGGCATGCTCGATCGGATTGAGGAGGCCAGACTCGACGAGCCTTCTCCCGAACGGATGAAGCGGCTCGCCCCAAACATCGGCGAGATGTTTCACCTAATGGGCAGTCACGAGCTCAACCATGTGGGCCAGATCACTCCAGTACGCCGCAAGCTCGGCAAACCGATCGTGATGTAGGGATGACGTCCGCTTGGCCGCGGTGGCAAGGCGTGTTCGTTGGCACCGGCTGACAAGCAGCCAGTGACACCCGGCGACGAAATGTTGGGGCGAGAGGCTCGGCGCGCGGACCGCTTGGAGAGAGGAAGAACCCCCTCACCCCTAACCCCTCTCCCACGGGGAGAGGGGAACAAAAGGCAAACTCTCCCACGGGGAGAGGGGAACAAAAGGCAAACTCTCCCACGGGGAGAGGGGAACAAAAGGCAAACTCTCCCACGGGGAGAGGGGAACAAGAGGCAAACTCTCCCACGGGGAGAGGGGAACAAGAGGCAAACTCTCCCACGGGGAGAGGGGAACAAGAGGCAAACTCTCCCACGGGGAGAGGGGAACAAGAGGCAAACTCTCCCACGGGGAGAGGGGAACAAAAGGGCGGAGACCGGAAGTCGGAAACTACTTGTTCCCGAGCGTCTTCTCGAGCGTGGTGATGTTCTCGTCCATCTTCTCGAGGTAGTAGTCGGAACCAGCGTCCTGAGGACCGCTGGCGAGAGGATCGAGCGAGGCGACCGGCACGCCGGCCTCCTTCGCGATCTCCTTGGCGACGCGGGTGCTGTACTGCGGCTCGGTGAAGACGCCACCGGCACCCGACTTGCGAATCGTTTGGATCAGCTTGCGCATCTGCCCGACCGAGGGATCGTGACCGGGCGACCCGAAAACGTTGGCGACGATTTCGAGACCGTTGTTGCGGGCCATGTAGTCGAAGATCTCGTGCATCGCGACGATCCGCTTGTTCTCGAGACCGCCACAGACCTTCTTCATGCGTCCCGCCAGCTCATCGAGCTTGGTCGCGTAGGCCTCGGCGTTGGTGAGGTAGAGGCTCGCGTTGGAGGGATCGGCTTTCGCGAGCGCCGAACCGATGTAGCGAACCTGCTGGGCGGCGAGCAAGGGATCCGAGAAGAAGTGCGGGTTGGCCCCTCCCGCGTGATGGTGATGATGGCCGACGCCGTGCGAGTGCGAGTGGGAATGGCCGTGATCATTGTCCTTGCCCTCCTCCTTGAACTTGAGCAGATCCTTGGAGGCGATGCCCTTGGAGGTATCGACGACGACGAGCTTCGGATTGACGCGATTGACTTGACGGGCGGTGAATTCCTCAAGACCCGCCCCGTTCATGACGAGGACCTTGGAGCGAGCGATCCGCTTGATGTCCGTGGGGGTCAGGTCGTAGTCGTGCGGACATCCCATGTCGGCGGGAAGCATGAGTTCGACATGGACGTTGGGAGCGTCGCCGACGACCGCCTTGGTAAAGAGATAGATCGGAAAGAAGGTGCAGAGGACGTCGAGTTCCTTCGCCGCGGCACGACTTTCCCGAGGGCCGTGTTGCTGGCCGAAGACTCCCACCGTCGCGGCGACCATTGCCACCACCAGTGATCCGACCACCCAGCGACGTGCCTTGTTCTTACCCCAATTCATTCCAACTCTCCCTGGTCGCGATCAATCGCGGACGTAACTTCCTGCACCCAACCAATACGCAGGAGATTATACGTTGTTATCCCGAAAAGGTTCAACGTGATTGTCCGGCGAACGATCGTCCTGGAGCGAGGATGGTCGCGAACGCCCTCGCGCCGCTAGGAGCAGGAGGGCTCCCGCAAGGAGCAGTTCCACGAGGGGCGCATCGACGAGGGTCGCGACCCGAAAGAGGAACCGCTGGGGGAGATAGGCCCGCTGAGCGACGGAAACCGCTGGCAGCCAATGGGTTGTATCGTCCACTGCAATCGCCGCGAGCCCAAGCGAGCCCCCCGCGAGCAATGCCGTCCCCACCCGCCAGAGGGTGGGTCGCGACCAAGAGCGGATGGCCCAGACTACCACGGGAGCCATCAGCACGATCCAGAACCCGTGGCACGCCAGCAGGGCCGAGAGGGGTGGTCCACAGCCCCACGGCCCGCAGATTGAGTGATCCCACGTCGCCGTTGGAAGGTCCGCGAGGCGCAGGGTACCGTAGAGCAGCATCCCCCAGAGGGCGACGCCGAGAACCTTCATGGTGGACTCCTCTGCTGTTCGCGAGCGCACGGGCTGACAAGTAGCCCGTGGCACCCGAAAAGTTAGATGGGCCAGTGCGCTAGGCCACTTCGGAAGCCGACCCAAATGGGACTAGACCTCTTGCGAGGCCCAGTCGCGCGGCTCGAGGTACTCGAGCAGTTCCGCTTCGCGGCTGCCCGGCTCGATTTGGTAATCGTACGTCCAGCGAACGATCGGGGGGAGCGACATCAAGATCGATTCAATCCGTCCGCTCGTCTTGAGTCCGAAGAGCGTGCCACGATCGTAGACGAGGTTGAACTCAACGTAGCGGCCCCGACGGTGCTGCTGGAACATCCGCTCGCGATCGCCGTAGGTCATGTCCTTGCGTTTCTTGACGATCGGGACATACGCCTCGAGGAAGTGATCGCCCGCGTCCTTGACGAAGTCGAAGACCGCCTCGGGGTCGTCCTTGAGGTAGTCGAAGAAGATCCCACCGATGCCCCGGGCCTCCTTGCGGTGGGGCAGGTGGAAGTACTCGTCACACCAGGTCTTGAGGCGTTGGTAGTCCGCCACCGGGGCGTGGCGTTGGCAAACATCGCGCCAGACCTGATGGAAGGCGATGCAGTCCTCGCGAAAGGGGTAGTACGGCGTCAGATCGGCTCCACCGCCGAACCAGGCGTTCTCCCCCTTGGTGATGAATCGGAAGTTCGCGTGAACCGTCGGCACGTAGGGGTTGCGTGGGTGGAGCACCAGCGAGATCCCACACGCGGAGAACTCGCGTCCCTCGCCGGGCATGCTCTTGGCGAACTCCTCGGTGAATTCGCCCCCGACTTGGGAGAAGTTGACGCCCGCCTTCTCGAAGATGGTTCCCTCCGCCAAGACGCGGGAACGCCCTCCTCCCTTCTGCTCGAAGTTCCAAGCGTCCTCGCGGAAGGGCGTTCCGTCGAGATCGCCGAGTGTGGTGGTGATGACATCTTGAAGATTGGCGAAATAGTCAGCGACTTGCTGCCGAAAATCGGGCACTCTTCTCTCCTCGAATCCTTTGGGCGACTAGGATTAGGGCCGCAAAATCCGGATAGGTTGCGGCATCGGGCGAGGGGGTGATTTCCCCCGCTGTTTCGCTACCTTAACACAGTTCGTTGGAGAGAGTTCCGTGGAATTACGGGTGCGATTGACGCCCGTCACTCCCGTCCAACAAGTCCGAGGAAAGGTTCGATCGAGATGATTCAGATCCGAAAATTCTCCATCCTTCCGCGCGTTCCCGAGCGGATCAAGGCTCTTGAGCGGATCGCCAGCAATCTGTGGTGGGCATGGAATCCCGAGGCGATCTCTCTCTTTCGTCGGCTTGACGAGAATCTCTTCTCCGCGACCAATCACAACGCCATCAAGATGCTCGGCCTGGTCGATCAGGATCGCCTCGACCAGCTCGTCGACGACTCGGGCTTTCTATCGCATCTCGACAACGTCACCCAGGCCCTCGATGACTACATGTCGGCTTCCACGTGGTTCAAGGAGGAACACGGCGACCGCACCGACATGAAGGTCGCTTATTTCTCCGCGGAGTTCGGCCTGCACGAAAGCTTGCCGATCTACTCCGGCGGCTTGGGCGTCCTCGCGGGCGATCACCTCAAGGCCGCCAGCGATCTCGGCATTCCCCTGGTCGGCGTCGGCCTGCTCTACCAGCAGGGCTACTTCCGCCAATACCTCAACGCCGACGGCTGGCAGCAAGAGCACTATCCGCAGAACGACTTCTACACGATGGTTTGCGAGATCGAACGCGACGGATCCGGCGAAGAGGTCAAGGTCAGCATCGAGTACCCCGGACGCACCGTCGTCGCCCGGGTCTGGAAAGTCCAAGTCGGACGCGTTCCGCTCTACTTGCTCGATGCCAACATCCCCGAAAACTCCCCCGAGGATCGCCAGATCACCGCCCAACTCTACGGCGGCGACCAGGACATGCGCGTTCGCCAAGAGCTTCTCTTGGGCGTCGGCGGCTTGCGGGCGGTGCGGGCCCTTGGCATCGAACCCTCGGTTTGCCACATGAACGAAGGCCACTCCGCCTTCCTCTCCATCGAGAAAATCGCCACCGCGATGGAGAAGCACAAGATCGACTTCGACACCGCCTCGAAGACCGTCGCCTCCGGATGCGTCTTCACGACCCACACGCCGGTCGAGGCGGGCAACGACATGTTCCCTCCCTACCTCGTCGACACGTACATGGCGCCCTTCTACAAGCGGCTGGGCATCGATCGCGAGAAGTTCATGGGACTGGGGCGTCAGCACCCCGAGGACAAGGGCGAACCCTTCTGCATGACGGTCCTGGCGCTGCGTCTGGCCAATCACGCCAACGGCGTGAGCAAGCTGCACGGCCAAGTCAGCCGACGCATGTGGAAGAAGATCTGGCCCGACGTGCCCGAGGGGGACGTGCCGATCTCGTCCATCACCAACGGCATCCACGTGAAGAGCGTCCTCTCCGCGGAGATGAGTCAGCTCTACGATCGCTACCTCGGCGTCGACTGGGGCGATCGTCCCGGCGATCACTCGATCTGGCAACGCGTCGAGCAGATTCCCGACGCGGAACTGTGGCGGATTCACGAACGGCGCAAGGAACGACTCGTCGCCTTCGCCCGGCGCCGCATGAAGCGTCAACTCGGCGTCCGCAACGCGCCGGCCTCCGAAATCCAGATGGCCGACTCGATCCTCGACCCCGACGCGCTGACCATCGGGTTCGCGCGCCGCTTCGCGACCTACAAGCGGGGGACACTGATCTTCCGTGATCTCGACCGGCTCGCGAAGATCGTCAACGATCCGAATCGGCCCGTGCAGTTCATCTTCGCCGGCAAGGCTCACCCGCGCGACAACGGCGGCAAGGAGCTTATCGCTCACATTGTCCACGTCAGTCGTCGCGACGAGTTCCGGCGCCGAATCGTCTTCCTCGAGGACTACGATCTCAACGTCGCTCGCTACCTCGTTCAGGGGGTCGATGTCTGGCTCAACAACCCGCGTCGTCCGCTCGAGGCGAGCGGCACCAGCGGCATGAAGGGCCCGACCAACGGCAACCTCAACATGAGTGTCTTGGACGGCTGGTGGGTCGAGGGCTTCGCCCACGACAACGGATGGGCGATCGGTGGCGGCGAGGAATACAGCGACCTCAACTACCAGGACGAGGTCGAGAGCCGGGCGATGTACGAACTCCTTGAGAAGGAGGTCGCTCCGCTCTACTACGGTCGCCAAGCCGACGGCTTGCCGCGTGGCTGGATCCACTACATGAAGCGCTCGATGATGACGGTCTGCCCGACCTTCAACACCAACCGCATGGTCCAAGAGTACACCGAGCGGTTCTACATCGACGCCCACGACGGCTTCGTCGATCTCACCAAGGGCGACCTTTCGACCGGACGCGAGTACGCCCAATGGCTTCGACGCGTCGAGCAGGAGTGGAAGAACGTCGCCGTCGAGGATGTCACCACGCTCGGCGACGATCACGTCAAGGTCGGCGGCGACTTGCGCGTGATGGCTCGGATCAAGCTCGGCTCACTGCAGCCCAGCGACGTCAATGTCGAACTCTACCACGGCGATCTCGACGCGGCGGGCCAGATCAGTTCCCCCAACACCGTGGCGATGTCCGGGAACGGTTCGGGCGACGGCGGGGTCTTCTCCTTTGAAGGTTCCATCCCGTGCCAGGCCAGCGGTCAGCATGGCTACGCCGTCCGCGTCTTGCCTCAGAACCCGCACCTCGATCGGCTCGAGCCGGGTCTCATTCGCTGGGGCTAAGCATGAGTGACTTGCGGCAGGAGCGCCACGTGACCGACCAACGCGAGGCGCTCCTCGTCTGCAACGACCTGATCTTCCAATCAAAGATTGTCGGAACGGCCCGCGAACTCGGACTCGCGATGCGGGTCGTCCCCACCCCTCGACAGGCGATCGCTACGATCGGGGATCAGACCTGTCTGGCGATCGTCGACCTTGCCGATCACGCCGCCACCTCCCCCGACATCCTCGCCCAGCTCCGAACGACGTTGCCCGAGGACGCCACGCTCCTGGCCTACGGCTCCCACGTCGACGTCGACCATCTCCGCGCCGCCCGCGCCGCCGGCTGCGATCCGGTCCTCCCCCGCAGCGACTTCACCGCCCGCTTGGTCGAGATCCTAAACGGCGCGGTTCAGTCGGATGACCCGGCAAACGCCGACAGCGCCGACTCGTAGACCGCCAAGTCACCCGCCGAGAAGAGCACGAAGCGGACTTCGTCCATCAGGAAGTCATCGAGTGTTTGCCGAACGGTCGCGAGCGCGATCGGAGCGGCCCGCTCGATCGGGAACCCATAGACGCCGGTACTGATCGACGGGAACGCGATCGACTTGCATCCGTGTTCGTGAGCGAGACGGAGACTCGTCGCGTAGACGCCCGCGAGCAACCGATCGCTCTCCTCGGGGGAGGCCTGACCCCAGATCGGGCCGACGCCGTGAATGACGTGTTTGGCGTCGAGTTCCCCCGCGCCGGTGGTCACCGCGCTGCCGGTGGCGCAGCCTCCCCGTTCGGCCCTGATCCGATCGCATTCCCGCATGATCGAGGGGCCACCGGCCCGATGGATCGCCCCGTCGACGCCCCCACCACCGGCCAGCGCGCTGTTGGCCGCGTTGACGATCGCGTCGACCGACTGTTTCGTGATATCTCCCTGGAGGAGTGTCACCTTCGTGGCACCAAACGTCACCATCGCTCACCTCTCTCTGCGATCGAGTCAACTAGTTCGCGTCGGTCGAGACCTCCGCGGGGGCGGGAGACTCCCCTTCGCCGGAAGGTCCTCCTTCCTCCGGTTCCGGGGAAGGCTGTCGCCGAAACCGGTCGCGGACAAACTGCCGCGCGTCCCAGACCAACGTGAAGAGAGTCGGCACCAACACCAGCGTCAAGAGTGTCGACACGACGATCCCGCCAAGGACCACGCTTCCGAGACCTCGATAGATCTCGCTGCCGGCACCGGGCACGATGACTAGCGGCAACAGTCCAAGCACCGTCGTCGTCGCCGACATGAAGATCGGCCGGATACGGGTCCGCGTGCTGTCGAGCACCGACTCGCGGGCGATCAGCGAACTGCGGCGTTCGAAGTCCTCGTCGATTCCCTCGTCGTAGCCGGAGAGATGACGCATCTCCTCCTGTTCGTCGCGGATCAACTGCAACGCCTGATCAACGATCAGGATCGCGTTGTTGACCACGGTCCCGATCAGAATGACGAAGCCGAGCATCGTCACGACATCGAGCGAGGTGACTCTCCCGAGGAAATACATCGTCGCCAGGTTGGTGACGAAGAGGGCGCCGAAGCCGCCGACGGCCGCCTGCGGCACACTCGCCATGATGACCAACGGGTAGAGGAACGACTCGAAGAGTCCCGCCATGACCAGATACGTGATCAGCGCCGCCAACAGGAGGTTGAACCACAGCGCCGACCAGGCCTCGGTCAACTTGTCGGCGGTTCCCGCAAGCTCGACTCGGTAGCGCCCCTCCTCGGTCACTCCGCTAGCGACGAGTTGATCGACGACGCTATTCTGAATGGTTTGCCTGGCGATCTCCAGCGGCGTCGATTGCGAAGGGGTGACCTGGATCGTGATCGCCCGGCGGCGACCGCGGTGGTTGATCTGCTCGGGCCCGCTGCTCAGCTCGATCCGCGCGACCACGGAGAGTGGGACGAGTTGGCCGTCATCGGTCGAGATGTAGAGTTGATCGAGTTGGTCGATGCGCTTGGCGTGCTGCTCCTCGCCGATGATCTCCAGGTCGATCTTCTGATTTTCGTCGTAGTAGTCGCCCGTGTATGCGCCGTCGACGAGGGCGTCGATCGCGTAGCCAAGTTCGCTGGCGGAAATTCCCAGGTCGGCGGCCTGCTCCCACTTGGGAACGACGTGGATCTCGGGATTGGCGACGTCGAGTCCGGGAACGGGGCGCAACTGACTGCCGAAGAGCGGACTGGCGGGGTCGGCGGCCTGGGCGGCCATCATGCCAAAAGCTTGGCGGCCAATCTCGACGAGCTTCTCCACGCGGTCGCCGGTGATCTCGATGTCGATTGTCCGGCCTCCACTGAGCGCGTTCTCGAAGAGACTGGTCTGGGTCACCACCGCGATCATTCCGGGGATGCCCCCCGTCGCTTCGCGCAGCGGCGGGATCAGCTCCGCGACCCGTGCTCCGTCGGTCGCCCGCGCCCCCATGAAGAGGTTGCGGGCGCTAGCGACAAAGAAGAAGTGTTCGATGCCTGGGATGCCCGCTTCCTCCGCGGCTCCCGACTCGGGATCCCACAGCGGCGCGAGCTTCTTCTCGACCCGCTTGCCGATGTCGACCATGTGGTCGTAGTTGTACCCCGGCGGGGGAATGAGGAACCCGATGAGCAGGTTGCGATTGCCCTGCGGCAGGTACTCGACACTCGGCCAAAGAAGCCAGCTTCCCCCGATCGAGACCCCGATGCAGACCACAACCGTGGCGATCCGAGCCAGCGTCGAGCGCTGAATGCCCCGATTGATCCCGAGCACTGCGCGGACAAAGCCACCGCCGAGCCGACTCTCGCTACCGCTTCCGCTCCCGCGCCGGAGGATCTGGGCCGAGGCCGCCGGAATGACCAGGACCGCGACCACCAGCGAGAGCGCCACCGCGCAACTGATCGCCAGGGCGATGTCGCGAAAGAGCTGCCCCGCCTCCCCCTCGATAAAGATGACGGGCACGAAGACCGCCAACGTGGTCAAGGTCGACGCGAGCACCGCGCCCCACACCTCGAGCGTCCCGTCGCGCGCCGCTTGCACCTTCGACTTGCCCATCTCGAAGTGACGATAGATGCTCTCCATGACGACGATGGCGTTGTCGACCACCATGCCGACCGCGAACGCCATCCCCGCGAGACTGATGACGTTGAGCGTGCGGCCGAACTGCCAGAAGAGAAAGAAGGTGCCGATGATGCTCGCCGGGATCGCCACCCCGATGATCACCGTCGGCCAAAAGTTCCTCAGGAAGATCAACAGGATCAAGAAGGTGAGGATGCCGGCGACCGCGATGTTCGACTGCACCAGCGAGATCGACTCGCTGATATAGTCGGTCTCGTCGTAGACTTGTTCGAGTTCGAGCCCTCGTTCCGCGAGCAACCCGTTGTTGAGCTGGTCGACCTTCTCCCGCAGCCCCTCCATCAGTGTCAGCACATTGGCACCCGTGCGCCGAAGGATCTGTAGCGCGATGGTGGTTTGGCCCTTCTGCCGGACGATGCTGTCGGGCTTTTTTGTGCCGAGCTGGACGATCGCGACATCGCGAACGTAGACCGGCTGTCCGTCGCGCCGAGCGATGATGACTTGCTCGACCTGCTCGGGGGTGCGAAACCGGCCGAGCGTCCGCAGCACGTAGCGCCGCTTCCCCTCCCAGACATCACCGCCGGAGGTGTCCTTGTTCTGGCCGACCAGGGCTTCGCGCAAGTCGGCGATGGTCAGCTCCCGCGCCGCCAACCGGTGCGGGTCGACGATCACCTCGAGCCGACGTTCGCGTCCGCCGAAGGTGTTGACCGCGCCGACGCCGTTGACCTTCTCGAGTTCCGGCTCGACGATCTTCTGGGCGAAGGTCCGTTCCTTCTCGATGTCGATCTCGTCCTCGTGCCCCGGACTGGGGCGGAGCATCAACCACGCGACCGCCCGGCTGTTGGAACTGTTGAGGCTGCTGATCACGGGACGGTCGGCGTCGGGCGGATACTCCTTCACCTGGTTGAGGCGGTTGTCGACGAGTTGCCGGGCGGCGTCGATGTCGGTCCCGACGGGGAACTCGAGGACGATGTTGCCGTTGGAGTCGCTACTTTCCGATTCGAGCTTCGATAGCCCCTCGACGGTGTTGAGTTGCTCCTCCTGTTCGTCGACGATCTCCCGCTCGATCTCGAAGGAACTGGCTCCCGGCCAGCGGGTCGCGACGGTGATCTGCGGAATCTCGACCTCCGGCGTCAATTGCACCGGCATCCGCGTCACCCCGACCAAGCCGAAGAGGATCAGCAGCATCACGCCCACGGCAACTTTCACCGGGTTCTCGATGGCGAAACGAATCAATGGCATACGAGCAACTCTTCAAAGGACCGCTTGACCCGCGAAACACGATCGCCGCTATGACTTCGACGGCGCCTCGAGGACACTGACCGGTTGCCCCGGACGAAGACGTTCATTGCCTTCGATCACGACGCGATCGCCCGGCTTGACGTCGCCACGCACCTCGATGAGGTTGCCGACCGTCGCCCCCAATCGGATCACCGCCGGAGCGACCGTCAGCCCGCCCGGCGCGCCATCGGCTTGACTCGGCATCGGTTTCACGACGAAGACCATCGGCACCGCTTCTCCCAGGACCAACGCGTCCTTGGGAACGAAGACCCCTTCGCTGACGTCCCCGGCGGGCAAGTCGACCCGCGCGAGCATGCCGGCGCGGAGTCCCGGCGTTTCGCCGTCGCGAAAGTTCTTCATCCGCACCATCACCGGAAAGAGACGGCTCTTCCGGTCGGCCTCGGGCACGATCTGGCGAACCGTCCCCTCGAGCAGCCGGTCCTTGATGCTGTCGAAGCTGACATGGACCTGCTGACCGAGCTTCACCTTGCCGATGTAGCGCCCCGGCACCGGGACGCGGACATCGACCTCCTCCAAGTCGATGATCTCGACGACGGGGCCGCCGCGCGTCACCCATTCGCCAACTTGCGTCTGTTCCTTCGTCACGTAGCCGTCGAACGGAGCCTTGATCACATGGCGGTCGATCAGCGACTCGAGCCGTTTGATCTCCGACTCCTGGGCGGCGACCATCGCCTTGGCCCGCTCGACCTGCTCGGCCCGCGGCCCGTTGGTCGCTTCCTCGTGCGCCGCCTCGAACTCGGCCACCATCTGCTTGGCGCGATCGGCCTCGGCGCGGGCTTCGTCGAGTTCCTCCACGCTGGCGGACAACTTGAGCTTCCGGGTGCGCTCGAGCTTCGACTGCGCCAGCGACGCCACCGCTTTCGCGGCCTCCATCCGCGCCTTGGCGGCGGCGATCACTTCCGACCGCGTGCCGTTGTTGAGCTCGTCGTACTCCTGCTTTCGCGCCTCGAGCATGGCCTGAGCGGTCGCGAGTTCGTGCTCGAGCACGGTCGTTTCCAACCGGGCCAGGACGTCCCCTTTCTTCACCGCGTCCCCCTCGCGGAAGGGGAACTCGATCACCGCTCCCTCCTCCTTGCTGGCGACCAACGCCCGCCGAAGCGGTTCGACATCGCCGACGACGGTGACGGTCGCCTCCTGCTCGATCGTTCGTGCGAGAGCGACGTTGACCGGCGTGGGGCCGCCCCCTTGGGCGAAGAGTGACGAAGCCGCGGTAAGTAGGGCGATCCAGGAAGCCAGCGGAGTCGAACGACGCATGAAGAAGTCTCGCATCCAGAACGGAGGAAAGGTGGAGCCCAAATCACCCCCCATGCTGTCGTATCGGACGATTCATTGCTAGCCGAGGCTCGCGAAAACTGGGAGGACTCGATCGGTTCCCGTACACTGAGCCTACCGGACGCGGTCGGCCGTCGTCGCCTCGTCCAACGTCCGAACCTTCGTCCCTGGCAGTCGTTGGCAGTCCGTTGATGGAAGCCGGCAGCGCGTCGATCAACGGACCGCTAGCAGTCCTGATCGGCAAGTTCGTTCGATGACATCTCGGCCCTCAGACCACGCGGAAATGTGCTGAATCAGAGGTGTGTCCCGCATGCCCACGGCGAGCGTGGGCAGGCACTCAAGACTCATTTAGGGAATGAACTGACCAAACGGGACACTAGACGAGAGGAAGCGAACCGTCCATGCTCTTAGAGATCGCTCAGATGGGTCAACCTGTCCTCCGCGCCGTCGGCGGGGAGGTTGATGTCGAGACCATCCGCACGCCGGAGTTCCAAGCCTTCCTCGATTCGATGATCGAGACGATGCACGAGGGGCACGGGATCGGGCTGGCGGCGCCGCAAGTCTTCAAGAGTTCGCGGATCTTCGTCGCCAACATCATGCCGATGCCGACCGAGAAAAGCGACGGCGGGGTCGAGGTCTTCATCAACCCGAAGATCCTCGGCTTCTCCGAAGAGGCTTCGGGAACGTGGGAAGGGTGCCTGAGCATCGAGGGGATTCTCGTCTACGTCACCCGTCCGTTGGGCATTCAAGTCGAGTACCTCGATCGCCACGCGGAACAGAAGTCGATGGTGATTGAAGGTTACGCCGCGCGGGTCTTCCAGCACGAGTTCGATCATCTCGACGGCATCCTCACCCTCGACCGCGCCGAGGACACCCGCGACATCATCATCGCCACCGAGCTCGACGCCGCCCAAGAGGACCGTCGCCGCCGGGCCCAAGCCAGCGATGAGGAGGAGGATGCGTAGAGCGACGGTTCAACGGCGGCGTGTTACCTACCGTCCTCCCTGGACGTAGATCTTCAAGTTCGGTTTCGCCTGCGACAGTTCAGTAGCAGCTTCCTGGGTAACCTTTGTGCCGTGCAGTCTCAATTCCCGTAGCGAAGGGGCCTTTGCAATCTCCGCGAGAGCGGCGTTCGTGATGTCCGCATCGCGAATGGAAAGAGTGGTAAGCGAAGACATCGTCGAGAAGACGGCGGAACTCTCGTCGGTGATACCTGTCCACCACACTTCGAGGGAACGCAAACCCGAGGCCCGTCCTTGCGAACGGGCAGCACGCGCCGCGACGGCCTGAGCGACACCGCGAAGATCCTCGTCGTCGAAGGATCGCCCGGTAAAGGCCAATGTCGTGAGCGATTCGAGATCCGCGAGCGATGACCAGTCCTCGACCTCGGTACCGCGAATCCACAGCATTCGTAGTCGAGGAAGTTCGCTCAGGGACTCCAAGCCCTCCGACGTGATCCTGGTACTATCAAGCCACAACTCCTCCAAGCGTGGAAAGGACCGAAGTTGGGCGAGGCCCGCATCGGTCACCCGTCCTCCGCCAAGGCTGAGAGACTTGAGGTTCGACAGCGACGACAACCTACGCAGCGTCTCGTCATCGGACTCGTTCTTTACGCCGAGGCCGTCGCAACTCCGAACGCGATGAATCAGCTCCAATATCTCTTCGCGTGGCACAACGGAGTAGCCGAGATAGATCTGACGCGATCGGGAGGCGAATAGTCGATGCAGCGGCGCCCTGCCGGTCAAGACATCGATCCAAGGGGCGGCCGGAACAACCTCGTCGTTCACGTTCACCCCGAGTCGTACCAACTGATCGACCGCCGCCTCCTCGCGGTTGTATCGGTACAGGCTCATCCCGAACAACAGGGCGAAGAGAACGAACGGCACGTAGACGAGCAGCCGAGGATGCCGGAGAAGTCCTCGCATCAAGCCTCCGCCAGGCCATCGTCGGCGACCATCTCGCGTTGTCGTCGCGTCGGCGGACATGATGCCTCCTCCGTTGCCGCGGTTGGTGGGCCAAGGCCCACCCTACGATGGGAAACCTCCGCCAAGATTGTGGTCTTGCGTCACTCGTGTCAGGCAATGGCCTAACCTACGGGAACACGGGGGTTCCCCTCTCCCCGTGGGAGAGGGGTTAGGGGTGAGGGGGTTCCCATTCGCGAGCAAACCTTGAGTCACGGAGCCGGAATGTCCCTCATCCGTCTCGCCTCGCTCGCCAAGCTTGTGGTCTTGCGTCACTCGTGTCAGGCAATGGCCTGACCTACGGGGAGCGGATGGCGCAACCGGCTCGGTCGGTGGGGAACATCATCGTCCCCGCGTGCCCACGGAGACCGTGCGCATGGCACCTGGCACTGTACATCAGGACCGACGAATTGGTTCTCGAAGCCCACGCTAGAAGAGACGATTATAACCGTTGAGGGCGGCGACGCGATAGGCTTCGGCCATGGTGGGGTAGTTGAAGGTTGTGTTGATGAAGTAGAGCAGGGTGTTGGCACTGCCCGATTGCGACATGATCGCTTGGCCGATGTGGATGATCTCGGCCGCGTGGGCGCCGAAGCAGTGGATCCCCAGCAGCTCGAGCGACTCGCGATGGAAGAGGAGCTTGAGCATGCCGACGTCTTGCCCGGTGATCTGGCCTCGGGCGATGTTGCGAAACAGGGCGCTGCCGACCTCGTAGGGGACGTTCTCCTCGGTGAGCTTACGTTCGGTTTTGCCGAGGGAGCTGATCTCCGGACTGGTGTAGATGCCGGTCGGGACTTCCCGGATCAGGGCGTACTCCGCGTGCCCCGTCGCGCAGTGAATCGCGACGAAACGCCCCTGCACGTACGCGGCGCTCGCCAACGAGGGCCAACCAATAACGTCGCCGACGGCGTAGATGTGTGGCAGCGCCGTTTGAAAGCACTCGTTGATCTCGATTTGGCCACGGGCGTTGATGCCGATGCCCAGGTGCTCAAGCCCCAAATTGTCGGCGTTGCCGGTACGGCCATTGGCCCACAGCAGCGCCTCGGTCTTGATCTGCTTGCCCGACTTAAGGTGGAGAATGACCCCATCCTCGACTCCTTCGACGCGGTCGTACTCCTCACCGTGCCGAATGCGGATGCCCATGTCGCGCATGTGGTAGGCCAGCGCGTCGATGATCTCGTCGTCGAGAAACTCGAGCAGTTGCTTGCGGGTGTTGACGAGGTTGATCTGCATGCCGACGTATTTGAGCATCGTCGCGTATTCGCAGCCGATGACGCCGGCGCCGTAGATGCTGATCGTCCGCGGGGTCCAATTGATGTTCAGCAGCGTATCGCTGTCGAAGATGCGCGGATGGTTAAAGTCGACGCCCGGCGGCCGGTAGGGACGCGAGCCGGTCGCGATCACGAAGGCATCAGCGCTGATCACCTTCGATAGTCCGCTCGGCTCGGTCACTTCGAGTCGATTCACGTCGATGAAGCGGGCATTGCCACCCCAGAGGTCGACGCGGTTGCGGTTGTAGAAACTCGAGCGCATCGAGACCTGTTTCTCGATCACCGACCGAGCGCTCTCGCGCAGCTCGGGAAGCGTGAGCTGAACGTTCATGCCGCGGCCGCGAAAGATCGGGCTGGAGTTCACCTCCGCCATCTGGGAAATCGACCAGCGCAGCGCCTTGCTGGGGATCGTCCCCCAGTGGGTGCAGCCGCCCCCGATCTCGATATGCCGCTCGACCATCGCGACCGACTTGCCATCCTTGGCGGCTTGGATCGCGGCCCCCTCGCCACCGGGGCCGCTGCCAATCACGATCAGGTCGTAGTGGGGTTCGTTGCCGAACATGCCGTGGGCTCTTTTCCGAGTTCTTTCACTTGCTTGCTCAAGGCCAAGAGATCGTGCCACGTCGGGCGCGACGCCGGCTGTGATACGAAATCGACCAATCCGCGGAAGCTAGCGTTTCACGCCTCTTCGCGCTGGGCCCGCCACTGGGCGATCCGCGTCGCGTCGGTTGCGCGGTCCTTCTCCATCTGCTCGCGCAAATGACGTTTCTGCTCCGGGGTCGCGAGCGAGAACATCGTGGTATTGGTCATCGGGGTGAAGGGACGCACGACTTTGCCCGCGACGACTTCCGCCAGGTAGAGCGTGCGGTCTCCCGTCTCCATCCGCTCCTCGACCCGGCACTCCAGCCACGCGGGAGCGTCCGACAGAATCGGGCTCCCCGTCTTCCCCTCCGTGTAGGCCCGCTGCGAGAGCTTGTCGGCGTGATGCCCCGAACGCATTCCGAAATCGGCGATGAGATCCATCTGATCATCGCCCACCAGGTGTAGGGCGAAGGTGTCACTCGCCTCGATGAGCGACCACGTGAAGTGGTGATTCGCGAGGCCGATCACGACCCGAGGCATCTCGGGGACAATCGACGCTTCGTTGACGAAGGTCGCGACGAGCCCGCCGCGGCGATCCTCGTCCGCCGACGTCACCAGCCAGACGGGCACCTCGACCTTGCCAAACACCTGTTCAATCACGGTTCTCTTCCTCTTCTTGCTTCGCTCCTGCATTCTATCTATGAACTCGTCGCGTCCACCAAGCCGAGGGAGTCCCCATGACGACCGATTCCGACGCAATCTGGTCCCCTCGGCGCCCCTCTACCCTCTTGACGGCTCCCGCCGTGACGGTCCCCGCGAGGATGCGGCGGATGTGGGATTGGTCGAGCGCCCGACTCGAAGATCTCGCGGCACTCTTGGCCGAAGCGCAACTCCCCGAGGAGGTCGTGACGATCGCCGTGGTCGGGTCGCTCAGTCGACGGGAAGCGAGCCACCATTCCGATCTCGATCTCCTGGTGATCGTCCGCGACTCGCCCGATCGCCACCCCGCCGAGGCCAAGGCGTTGCTCGCAAGCATTCAGCAAAGGCTCTCCCCCGTGACGCTGGCGGAGTCCGATCCGGTCGGGATCTTCACCACGCCGATCGACGAGCGATCGCTGCTCGATCGGACGACGCTCGGCCAGATCGACGAGGCCCCCGCGGTCTTCGGCAAACGATTTCATCTCTTGCTCGAGGGCATTCCCCTCAACGGCGCCGAGGCGTATCAGCGGCTCGCGCACGGCGTGGTCGATCGCTATCGCGAGCGGGAGACGATTGAGGGGAATTGTTGCTGGGCGACGCTGCTCGATGACTTGGTGCGCTATCACCGTAGCCTTTCGCTACGGGCTCGCTGGCGGCGCGATGGGCGTGCCAGCCCCGCGATGCGAATGATCAAGTTCGCCCACGCACGTCGCCTTTCCTACGCGGGATTACTTGCGCTCCTTGCCGAGTCCTCCCTGCGGGAGCCACGCCACGTCGACTGGCTCGCGGCGCATCTTTGGCGAACTCCGCTGGAACGTCTCGCCCTGATCCACGAGGCGACGAGTGACGACGGACTGAACGAGATCCTGACCCTCCACGCCAACTACCTCGATCTCATGGCCAACCCCGAGGTGCGCGAGAGCCTTCACGCGAAGGACTCGGACAAGGACGAGTCAACCGGTAGTGATCACCAGCGTGAGTTGCTCGCCAACGGCGTCGCGCTGGCCGAGCGGTTGCAGCGGTTCTTTCTCCGCCATGGAGAGCGTTGGGGAACGGCGTTCGCGTCGTCTTGGTGGATGTGAAGGCTGGTCCAAGGGCGAATTCTTCGCGGTGGAACTCTCAAACGCAGCGCGAACGACGTATCAGGGGGTGAAAGAGTGTTTCTCTTCTTTTAGGAGGAAGAATCATGACGCTCTGGAGTAACTTCATCGACTTTCTGCGTCCGTTCGACGAACTTGAGCCCGAAGAGACCAACAAGGTCGACGAGGATCTTGAGTCGAACGACCCGTAGCGCCCGTTCCCTCTCGCGAACGGATCGGACGCCTGTCAACGATCGGAACGCGAGGCAGATGAGCACCAAGTCACCCACCACGGGCATCTCGCCCCCCTCGCGTTCGCTCCTTTTCCTGCTGTTGATTCAACGCTGGTAAATCGGCAGGTAACCGTTGTCGAGTTGCAGGATCGTCAGGTTCAGCGACGTCGTGTAAACGGGGCCGATATAGCCTTCGGACCAACTACCGTTGGCCTTTTGCTTCTTGATGATAACGTCGAAGATGCCCTTGCGGTAGCGGTCCCACTTGTCGTCGCCCTGGCGATAGACGACTTGCGAATAGTAGTAGTGGGCGTAGTGCCAGTGGCCGTAGGATTGCGATCGTCCGCTGGTCGGTCCGAGCGTCTTGTCGGCGTAGTCGATCAGTTTGGCGACGATCGGATTGTCGTACTCGCCTCCACTATAGAGACACGCGACCGCGGCCGCGGTGATCGGCGGTCGAGCCGAGCCGCTGGTCTTGAGACTGTAGCGAACGCCCCCGGTCGCCGGATCGGTGCAGCGTTCAATGTACTTGATCCCCTTGTCGACGATCTCCTTGGGCACGCCGATGCCGGCATTGCGACACGCGCGCAGTGACTGCATCTGCGTGATCGTCACCGAACCCTCGTCGAAGCCATGCCCATCACGAGCCGAAACGTAGCCCCAGCCACCATCGACCGTTTGGGCCTTGCCCGAGAACTCGACCGCCCGGCTAAGGACCTCGATCAGCCGCCGGCGCCGACTCACGTCCTCCTCCTCGCCGAGGATCTGCGAGAGAAAGAGCATCGAGAAGCCGTGGCCGTACATGTATCGCCCATCGAGCTGGGGATGCCCGATCAGCCCGTTGGGTTGCACTTGGTCGAGGAGGTAGCCGATGGCCGCTTGGACATTCTCGGCGTAGCGGCCTTGCATCGCGGTGTTGCCATCGAGCAGTAGCGCCATCCCGGCCAACGACGTCATCGCGACCGGGTACATGCCGCCGTCGGCCTCCCAGCGTCCACTGCGCGCTTGCACGTTCGCGAGGTACTTGAGCCCGCGATCGATCGAACGGCGCTGATTGGTCGTCTGTGTCTTGGCGGCGGCCGAGCTCGCTCCCAACCCACCGGCCAAGATAGCCCCCAGCGACCACGTAAAACCTCGGCGCGTGATCACGGCTTCGGCTCCTTCCCGCTCTCCGGCTTCATCGTCGGCGGCTTCTGAAACAGATCGCCGAGTTGCTTGATCGAATCGATCCAACCGCGTGCCGCCTCGACCCGCTTCTCCTGCTTGGCCATCTCGCCCGAGAGAAGATCGACCCGCACCGTCACGTTCCACGAGCGAAGCTCCATCCAGCGTTTGGCGGCATCGTGCGCCAGTTCCCCGAAGGAGGTGTACTCGTCGTACTCCTTGTCGGCGAGTGTTGAACCGTCCTTCTTCGACAGAATCTCGACGCGGGTCGCAAGCTGTCGCGTCCCTCCGGGATGCTCCTTGATTCGGCTCTCGAAGACGAAAAGGATCGGCAAGTCGACGCGCGGCCCGACGATGACGGTGCGTCCCTCGAGCTTGCGGTCCCAGAGCCGAGTCCCATCCTTCTTGTCGTAGGCCCTCAGCGGACCGTTGACCGTCGCCACTTCCAGATTCGCCGTCGGGTGCATGTAGCGCACGTGGTTGCCGAACCGGAAATCGTGGGCGACGTAGTAGTGATCGTCATCGGAGAAAACGTTGATGACGCGAACTTTGCGAAGGTCGTCCTTCTCCAATCGATCCTCGAGGATCAATTCCCCGCTGTGGCGATCGAGGACGGTGAGCTTGCCTTCCGGCGCGAGGACCGCGAGGAAGTGCTCCCGACCGAGAAAGTAGCGCGACGTCCTGGGGAACTGATGGGACCAGACCTCTTCCCGCAGCCAGGGATCCCAAAGTTGGACCTCCAGATGATCCGCGGTCGACGTCGTCAATAGCATGTGCCGACCGTGAAAGTCACGGCGACTGACCAAGCGGCGGTCCTTCTCGTCTCGGCGTAGCACCGTCCCGTCGCGGGTGCTGTAAACGGTGGCGCTGCCGTCACGCGCCATGATGAAGAGGACTTCCTCGTCGCCGAAGACCGTCACCCCATCGGGGAGGTCTTTCCGGTACCACAAGTCTTCCCCGGTGAGCGAGTCGACAACGATCAGCTCCTTCCCGGAACGAATGCAAAGGAAGCCCGGCCCCGACGGTCCCAAGACCGGTATCGGCGGACGCGACGAGCTGTTGGGCGCGAACCAGGACTGGGTCCGCCGCCGATCCTTGTCCTCCTTCTCGTTGGGACGACTTCCGATCGTGGCGACGCGAGACCAAAGCTGCTTCTTCTCCAAGCCGGAAAATGCATAGATCTTCGGCGAGATGCTGAAGAAGAAGAGGTGCCCGGTGCTCTCACACTCGATCGTGTTGTTGTTCCAATTGACGACGCGCGGCATGTCGATCTTCGCCTGCCAGTGCGTCTCGCCGGTGCGTCGATCAAGGACGTTCAGTTGGTACTTGTTGAGATCGAACTGAAAGTGCCGGTCGTCGTAGAAGGGGAGCGTCGTCTCCTGGGTGCCCAGGAAGCGGTGGGCGCGCATCGCGCGGGTCTTCTTCGTCACGGTGAGTCGTGCCCCGCTGAACTCCCCCCAGTCGAGTCGCTTGGGAGGCTGGTCGCGGTGCCGCTGGAGAAAGGTCGCGTGCATCTGGGCGCCACTGGAACCGTCCCCGAGGGGAATCTCGGGGTAGCGACTCGCGAGCATCTGCTGAAAGTGCCGCGCGTCCTCGATATGCCCATGTTCCTCGGCGATCTCCGCCAGCGAAGCGACCGCTTCCGCCGCGAGCCACTTGTCCTCCGAGGCGGCGGCCTCGAGATAGTACTGCTCCGCCTCGGTCCATGCCCCCCGCTTCGCCAACCGGTCCGCGAGCATCAAACTCGCCTGGTCTCCCATCGGCAAACCGGCGAGTTCGAACGCTAGCTGCTTGATCGGCTCGATCTCGCCACCGAGCCCGCGCGGCGCCGCGTCGTCGCGACTGGTGTTCGCGAAGAGCCCGAGCCCGTCGTCAAGATCGCCACCCAGCTGATCCGCCAACGCGGGGAGGTGGGACAGGTCCGTCCCCGAGTCCCTGATCGGACGTTCCCCGCGGTCGAGTTCGCGCAGCAACACGCTGCCGAGTCGATCTTGAATCTGTTGGCGCCTTGCGACGTCGGCGCCGTCGTGGAGTCGCTTGAGGAACGCACGTACCCAGGTCCGCTGGGAACGTCCCAAATCCTTGTCCGCCTCGACGATGGGGCGATCGAGCGGCAGTAGCTTGTGGTGCTCGACGGCGTCGAGCGCTTCGTGATCGTTGCCGTGCAAGCGGTGGAACTCCGCGAGAAGACGGTAGTAGATCCCTTCGTCGGCGGCGCTGGCGGTGTAAGGCAGGAGTCGATCGACCAAGAGGGCCGCGACGTCGGCGTCGGCCAACGCCTCCTTGCCGGCGATGTCAAACAGAATGGACCGAGCGGCGAGCTGCGCGCTGGAGACAATGCCCGACTCGAGTGCTTGGAAGAGATCCCGCACCGCGAGGGAGGCTTTGTCGTCCGCGAGCCGAAGATGGGCCCGCCAGAGCAGCCCGTCCGGGTCGTTGATGTTCCGCGCAAGCCGTTCGCTGACATCACGATCAACGTCATGCCGCCACGGAAGGGTTTCGAGTCCTTGGATCCCGGTCGCCAAGAGCCCGTGAGACGAGACGACCAGATTGCCGAGCGGAGGTCGGCCACGCCCGCTGGAGAATTCCCGTTGGACGCCCTTGGCCAATTCGACCGTCGCGATCCGTCCATCGTAGAGCGGAACCAGGTAGTCGCCGCCGACGAACGCCCCTCGCCCGGAGAGCCGAGGCAGTTCGACAACCCACTGCTGCTTGCCGTCTTCGATCCCGATCGCCCGGAGGTAGTTCCGTCCCGCGAGGACGAGAAGCTTCTTCCAGCTTCCCGCCACGAAGATGTCATCCTTGCGTTCGATCCGCCAACGCAGTTCGCCGGTGTAGAGGTCGAGGCAACGCACCGACTTTCCAGTCGGCGCCGTCACGATGACCGAGTCGTCGACCACGAGCGGCCCATCGGTCGCCGCTCCGGTCGATGGTGGCGGCAGCATCGCTCCCGTATGACTGCGCCGGCCGCGATGAATGCTGTCCTCGGAATGGGCATGGTGCCAAAGAACTTCCTGGCTGACCGGATCGAACGCCGCGATACGGAACAGATTCGTCTGGCACAAGAGCAGCCCCTTGGCCGCGATCGGCGTCGCCAACTGGGAGCGCCGAAACGAATCGTTGTCGACGCGGAACTCGGCAGTCGCGATCGGCTGGCTCCAAAGCTGTGCGCCACTGGTCGCCTCGACGCAAAAGAGACGGATCTCCGAACGCGATTCCCCGAGCAGGTAGAGCTTGCCGTCGAGCGCCAGCGGCGGGCCGTAGTAGTACGCCGGCTCGAGTTCCCGATCGGCCCCGACTCCCTTGGGCGGTTTGAGGCTCCACGCGGTCTCTCCGGTCGCGATGTCGACCGCGACGAGGCTCGTCGGCCCCGCCGGCATCTGCGGATTGAGTGTCAGGTCGTCGACAAAGAAGACGCGTTCGCCGTCGGTGGTCAAGGTGCCGTGGACGCCGTTGGCCACGAGCGAGAAGTAGAGCAACCACGGGCTCAACGACCCGTGCCGCACCTGCGGCGAGGTCCTTGGCGGCTCGTCGGTGACGATATGGCTACGCACGTACCAGCGTTTCTTCCCGGATCGGGAATCGAACGCCCACACGCCGCGAAAATCACGGAACAGGACGACGTCCCCCACGACGAGGGGCCGGCTTTCGGTCACTGTGAGACGTCCGCCATTGGCGTTCATCTCCAGGATCGACTCCAGGCTTTTCTCGAGCTCATCGATCTCGGTCATGGGATGCGCCCACGTCGGCGAAAGCAACGGCACCAGCTCGTCGACTTCCGCTTCCGGGGCGCCGGCGCGCGAACGGCGATTCAGGTCCCCCGCGGCTCCCAACACCCGATCGAGTCGTCGACTCTCGCCCCCCAACCGAAGTCGAGGCTGGCCGATCGCGTCGACCGCGAAGCGAGCCGGTTCCTGCTGCCCGACCAGCACCAGCGCCGCGGCCCGCTTGGCACGCATCACGTCGGTCACTTCATCGCGATGAATGGGACACGCTAGCAAGCGATCGAGCAGGTGAACCGCGAGACCCGGCTGGCCGACATCCAGATGAAAACTGGCGAGATGATTGGCCGCCTCGAATCCCGAGCGAGTGAGAAAGAAACGCCGAACGACTTGAGCGACGCTCACGGGATCGTTGCGGGTGAGCGCCTTGCGAAGAATGGCGGCGGCTTGATCTTCGTAGTGACGGCGATACTCGGCGACGAAATCGGGGCCACTCTCGATGATCTGTCTCTCCGTCGCCTCGGCGACGCTCAACCAGCGACCATCGTCGAGTTCGACGTATGAGTTCTCGGGCTCATCCAAGACACTCTGGAGCAGCGAAAGAGCCGGTCCGCCGCGGTCCTCCTCAATGAGCCGGCGAGCCTCGGCCAGTCGGCGGCGCGTCGCTTGGTCGGTGGCGTGGCTGGTCATCTCCGGAACGGTTGGCTTGGCCGGTGCGGAGAACAACTTCTTGATCAAGCCACCGACGCCTCCCGCCGCTTGGTTCTTTGGCTGAGCGCCCCGCGCGGCTGGAGCCGCGAGAGCAAGCATCAACGTCATCCCCGCGAAACACGCGCCACACCAGATCACTGCCCGCCGCTGCCTCTCTCCTCGCTTCTGCTCCCCCTTGTCCAAGGGGGAGATAGAGGGGGTCTCTTTCTCCTTCACCGACGCGTCGCGACGACCCGAAGCGGGAAACTCCGACCCCGCTGCCGTCTCCCCTTGGACAAAGGGGGACGCAAAGGTCTCCCCTTGGACAAAGGGGGACGCAAAGGTCTCCCCTTGGACAAAGGGGGACGCAAAGGTCTCCCCTTGGACAAAGGGGGACGCAAAGGTCTCCCCTTGGACAAAGGGGGACGCAAAGGGCTCCCCTTGGACAAAGGGGGAGTTGGGAACGAGGCGCATGAGATGAGAAACGGCTCGGCCGAGAGCGTGATGCGCGGCTGCCATCAGTCGCCGGTGACTCGAAGGGCGCATCGCGTTGTGATCCATGGAGGTTTCCTCACGGCAAGCCCGCGAACAAATCGGGGAACGCCCCGCGTCGCGCCAAGCTCCGTTCCAAGAGTCGGCTCGGACGTCGGCTGGTCACCGGCACGTTCTGTCGACGCAGGCCGACTCGCACCGGCGATGGGCATGCGGCTCACTGTCGCTGAGTGAAGGCGCGTACCCTTCAACTTTCCCAACTCCACCGAACGAAGACAAGCCCGTTCCGGGACGCGCCGTCACCAAACGACCCAATTCACGGCCAACAAAAGACGCCCCGTCGACGCGCGAACATTCCGACGCATGCCACCGTCTTCCATTGTAGACCAATCGGGATGTGGGGATTCGGATGCATGTGCCGTCGTTTGTCCGAATTCCTCTTGCCACGGTGGTTCGTTTTCTGGCAGATTGATGCCAACGGGTCGCGCTCACGCGGTGCGACGGGCTAGAGGCCCGTGAAGAGGCCGGAGCTGGTTACCGGTCGAAGCGGGGAGTTCTAGTAGAAAGGAGGTGGTCCAGTGGATTATGACTGTAGCCAGCGGGGTGGTTCCGCCTGACGATTGCCGGCGGGCTGTCAACGGGCAGCCACCATCTCGTGAGGATCACCATCGATCCGAATGAGAATAGGCTCGGTCCTGGTTCGCCAGGGCCGAGCCTTCGCATTTTCTTGACGTGACTCTTCGTGAGACGAGTGTCTCGCACCTCTCCAAGAAGGTTCCGGCCTGGTGTTCCCCCGGAAACCGTCCCCTCAAAACAAACGCGTCTTGCGCCATCTGCCATGGGTGGGATGCCCACGCTCGCGTGGGTATGCAGAAAGAGCTGACGCTCGCGTAGCAACGCGCGAATCCTCGTCACCGGGACATGACCGCACCGCCGGGCCACGTCCCCAGGTTTCCAAGGACTCGACTACTTCGAGGCCGAAACGTCGCCGCCGGGCGTGACTGAGATCACCTCGACGTCGCGAATCTTGCCGATGTCGCGATTGATGCCGCCGAGAAGCATCAACTTGCCGGGACCGGCCGGAACGAGTTGATGCGCCATCCGCGCGGTCGGCTGCCGCTTGACGAGCTCCCACTTGTCGCCCGCCTTGCTCAGTCGGAAGAGTTCGCCCGAACGAACCGAGAGGAACAAGTCGTCGCCCGAGACGGCGGCCGAGGAACTAAAGGCGTTGATCCCCTCGCCGGGAATCGCCGGGCCGGTCGTCCACTCGCCCGACTTGAGGTCGAGAATATTCGCGTCACTGGACAAGCCACGCTCGTCCTGGAGACCGCCAATGACGTAGAGCTTGCCATCTTTCGCGACCGCGGTGAGGGCGCGACGCTTGAAGGGCTGCTTGGCGATCTTCTTCCAGCCCTCGGTCTTGCCGGACAGATCGTACGCCAGGATATCGTCGACCCACTCGTGGTCGCCGTCACCCTTCATCGTCCAGCCGCCGGCGACGTAGATCTTGTCGCCAAGCACCGCGGCGCCGTGGGAGGAACGGGGCTCGGGCAACTCGGGCAGGTCTTCCCATTTGCCAGTCTTCGGATCAAAGCACGCGAAGTCGCTCACCGACCAGAGGTTCGAATCCTCGTCGGCCTTGTTGCGGGCCGACATACCACCGATGCGATAGAGCTTGCCGCTGGCGGCGACGAGTTGCGGACTCTGGAGCTTGCGAGCCGAGGCCAACTCTTCCCACTTCGCCTTGGGGTCGACCTTGAGTCGAAGCAGCTTGTCGGACTGGGTGTCGGAGGAGTAGTCGTGAACCTCGCCGCGATGACCGCCGAAGACATAGACCGCGCCGTCGGCGTAGTCGGCGCCGAAGCTGGTCACGCCGAAGGGCATCGGATCGTAGGGAGAGTCGATCTTGGCCGCCTTGGCGGTCGCCTTGCCCCCGTGACGGTGACCACCGGCGCCGGAGCGGGCACGCCGCGAGAAGGTCATCGTCGCGTACTCGTGGATCGAGTCGTACGCCTTGCCGTCGAAGGTTCCCTTCTTGTCGATGTTGCGACCGACGCGAATGCCGTAGTTACCCGGCTCGGTGACCTTGAGCGCGACCTTGCCTTCGGCGTCGGTCTTGAGCTCCTCCTCGAGATCCTTCGGGCCGTAGAGATGAACCTCGGCGTCGGCGTAGGGCTTGCCGTCGAGCATCACCGTCACCGCGGGGCCGGAGCGGGAGAACGAGGGGACGATGTCGAGGGCCTGCGACTTGGGTGCCTTGACGTCCTTCCAGGCTCGGGGCGATCCCATCATCGCTTTGCTGTAGTAGCGAAGCAGGAAGGGGCCTCCCTGACCCCGATCAAGCACTCCGTAGTCGAGGATGCCGAAGACCGCGACCGGCTTCTCGGCGGTGACGTCGGCGGCGAAGTCCCCCTTCTCCTTGTCGATGGGCATCGCGAGGGGCGACTCCTTGCCATCGGCGGTGACGAGGGTGTACTTCGTCTTGGCGATGCGGTCGGCGAGTTCCGCGTCCCAGTCGCCGTGATGCCCGAAGCCGGCGCGGACGTCGTAGCCGTCCTTGGCGCGATTGGCCTCGATCCAAACAAAGTGCGCCCGAGCCGTGCTCGCGATCGCGAGCAACGAAAGTGTCAGGGCAACGAACGTATACTTCACCTGCTTCATGGTAGATCCCTTCATGATCGCCACTAGTCAACAACATGATATGCTTCGACGGCTTGCCAACCGGCGCCGTTTCCCCATCTCGTCTCGCGAGAGTCGGGACTTTCGTGCGTCGGCCGGAGATTACATCTCGTTTCGTCCCCGCAGGGCCTTCGCCTCGGCCTCGGCCCGCTTGCGTTCGATTTCCTCCTGGCGTTTCATGGCCGCCTTGAACTCCTCACTCGAGGTGTCGCTGACAACCCGCGACTGATTTTGGGAAACGCTCTCTCCACAACCGAAACAAAGACTCAACCCGATGAGTCCCGCGAAAGTCCTTCGAAAGGTAGTAGACACGATCAAAGCTCCAGAAACTTGTTGGGGCGACAAGGCGAGGAAAGACGGTCGGGCACCAGCGTTGGCGGTAGTCCTGGGAGGAACAGTGCTGGTGCCCGACCGGGGGAATCATTCGAGACCGACCTGGACGATCTCGTTGCCGGCGACAGTGGAGAGACCTTGGTAGGTCTCGGGGTCAATGGAGTCGGTGAAACTCCGAACCGCTCCGTCTCCCATCGCGATGTTCACGAAACCGGGGTGCGGGCCGCGGAAGTTGGCCATCTGTTGAGCACCGGTCGTGGCATCAGGAGATCCCTGCCACTCGTAGGCACAGTCGTTGGGAGGATAGAAGTTCCCTCCCTTGTCAACCGTCGTGGCGACGATGCTACCCCAAACAGAAGTCTGGTCCTGCATGTAGGAAGAGCCGGACAACCCAAAAGCCCAAGCCTGGTAGGCGTAGTTGTCGTAGTGCACGGCGTTCCCACTCTCGGCGGCGGTCCGGGGCAAACAGATTCGGCTGGCCCCATAGGCGCCGGCGGGTGCGATGTAGGGGTTGGCGGCATCGCCCCCCACTCCGTCTCCAACCATGAAAGTCTTGCTCAGCCCGTCCGCGACATCGCTGAACTTGGTGGGTTCGTAGAACTTGAACATCCCGATCTTCGACGCGTCGAGATAGTCGGGGTTCAGTGACGGACTAGCTCCGCCCGAAAGGCGATAGTCAACCACACAGGGCAAGACATAGTCCATCGTGCCCCAACTGCTCGCATAGTTGAATCCCGTCGGGGCCCGGTCGCGGCCGGCGGCAGGGTTCACGAAGACCGCGATCTGCTTTCCAAGGGCCGTCGAGTTCGGACCATAGGCCCAACCGGAACTACCCGTCGAGGATCCCACGGAGAAGTTGAACAAGTCGTAGTTCTGCACGCCGTCGAGATAGGGAAGGATCTGCGAGTAGGCGGTGTAGCTGCCGTAGCGATTTCCGTAACCACCGTGGAAGATGGCGGGAAGAACGTTGTGAGTCGCGTTGTAGTTGTGAAGGGCTTGAGCGATCTGGCGGAGATTGCTGGAGGACTGCATTCGCTGGGCGGCGGCGCGGGCTTGCTGCACGGCGGGCAACAAGAGGCCGACCAAGACCCCGATGATGGCAATGACGACGAGAAGTTCCACAAGGGTGAAGGCGTTGCGCCAACGGCGAGTACGAAGCATCGCGAGCTCCTAACAGTGGGCCGATCACATCGAGTGGGCCGATGCGTCGACGAGACGAAGGATTGCGTTAGGGTGCTTGCTGGCGCTCCGTGGGAGTCGCGTGGCTGGCTGCCGTGAATGACAATTGAGTTTGCTGGCTTGAGTCCTTGGAAGCCTTTCGGCGACTCTCGCTGGCAGGCATCCAAGCCTGGTTGTCGGCCGGGCGGGATGGTGCCCGAACCGAAGCCTGAGATTGAGACGTCATCTCAACTGAGTTCCAAGCTAGGCAGGCGGCCATCGAGCTTCAACCCGCTTTGGCGGTTTTTCTTCAATTTTCTTTTCCCGAATCTTTCGGTTGCCCAACTGGACCCTCCGGGCTATCTTCATCCCTGTAGACATTGAGTCTCAATTTCGGAAGAAGCCAGTGACACACTCCAACCAGTTCCCCGAGAGCCATCCCGACAAGCCCGAAAGCGCCCCCGCCGCCCCTCTCGTGCGCTCCGAGGACCTCATGGCACGCGGCCGGGAACTCCTCATTCTCCACGGCAACGACGTCTACCGACTCCGCGTCACCAAACAGAACAAGCTCATCCTCACCAAGTGATTCGCCAAAGAATCCAACTCTTCATCTCCAAACCATCGCCGCCGGCGCGCGAATCCCTTATCTTCTTCCTTTGCGATCCGTAGTGCGCCCGACTCGCCAAGGCGGACGACTTGTCCGCCCATGCCTGTCGCGCCGACTGGAATGTGTGATGAACTACAAGTACGTGCTCTGGGACTTCGACGGCACCCTGGCCGACTCGTTGAACATGATGCTCACCATCTTCAACGACGCCGCCCATCGCCACGGGTTCGCCACCATCGAGGATCCCGAGAAGTTCCGCGACAAGACGATCCACCAGTTCATCAAGGCCTGCGGCATCCCCCTCTGGAAGGTTCCCAAGCTCCTCAGCGAGTCGATCGCCTCCGCCAAGGACCTCATGCCCGACGTCAACATGTTCCCCGGCATCCCCGAAACACTTTCGGCCCTGCGCCTCGCCGGCCGTTCCATGGGCATCGTCACCACCAACGCCGAGGCCAACGTGCGCATCTGCCTGCGCGCCCACGACGTTGAGAGCCACTTCGACCGGGTCATCGACCGGACCGGACTTCTCGGCAAGCCGCGCGCGCTCAAACGAGCCCTCAAGACGCTCGGGGCGCGCCCGGCCGAATCGGTCTATATCGGCGATGAAGTGCGGGATATCGAGGCGGGACGCAAGGTGGGCATCCATGTCGCCGCGGTGACGTGGGGGCTCAACTCGGCCGACGCGCTGCGTTCACGCGCCCCCGATCACCTGCTCGAACATCCCGAAGAGATGCTCGGCTGGCTCAACGCGTGAGCATGTCCCCGGGGGCGAGGCGTCTTCCGTGTGCCCACGCAAGCGTGGGCAACGAATAAACCAACAGGGCGTTAGTCCTTCGTCCCCTTCCCCAGCCACTTTTGCATGTCGGGCGAGTAAAGACGTTTAAAGTCGGGAGCGTCGATGTACTCCTTGCGAAGGAGGTAAGCTCCCGTCAACTCCTTGGGCGGCACGTCCTTGCCCTCGAGATGGTCGATCGCGGCATTGACTCCCTTTTTGCCGATCGACACCGGATCCTGGAGCATGAGTCCCCGGACGCCGCCGTTGCGAAGGGCGATGATCAGGTCGCCATTGAAATCGCTGCCGATGACGGTCACGGTGCCGAGCTTCTCGAGGTTCTGCAGCGAGTAGAGCGTACCCAACGTCGTGCCCAGCGTCGGGCAATACCAGCCCTTGATCTTGTCGCCGAATTTCTCGATCAACTTTTGGGCCGCGATCGTCGTCGTCTCGGTCGTCGCCCCGCCGTAGACGTCCGACGAGAGGATCTCGATGTCGGGGGCTCGCTCCTTGAGTTCGTGGAGGAACGCCTCGACCCGCGCCGAGGTGCTCGAGTCGACCTCGAGCTGCCGCAGGACGATCACGCCTCCCTTACCCTTGAGCGTCTGGGCCATCTCCTTGGCCGCGAGTTGACCGAGTTTCTCGTTGTCGGTCCCGACGTAGGAGACGATTTTGTCCGACGCCAAGGGAGAGTCGATCACCACGACGGGCGTGCCGCCTTCGATCACCTTCTCAATCGGTTCGACCATCTTCTCCCGGTCGGCCGGTGCGATGACGATGGCGTCGACCCCCATCTCGGCGAACCCTTCGAGGATCTTGCGCTGTTCGTCGGGCTTGCCTTCGATGAGTGGCCCCCGCCAGATGACCTCGACATCCTTGTGATCGGCCGCGGCCGCCAGGGCTCCCGTATGGATCGCCTGCCAGTAGTCGTGCATCGTCCCCTTGGGGATGACCGCGATCTTCATTCGGTCGGCGTGTGCGCTCGTCTTGGCGCTGGCCTCCTTCTCCTTGGCCACCTTCTCCGGAGAAGTCCCTTGGTTGCACCCGGCCACCACGAGGAGGATCAGGCTCCAGGCCATCAACCTGCACGTCTGCATCTATCTAGGTCCCACCATTGAAAGACGAAATCTGAAGGGCACCACGCCATCCGGGCCGAAAGACCACCCCCTTCGCATCGGTCCCGACGAGGGATTGCTCTCCGGCTCCCAGGCTCCAGAACGCCATCATACACGGCAAACTACATCGTGGGAGCGAGAGAAATGATCGTGTCCCCCGGCTTGGGCGCCGGCGGTTGATCCGCGACGACGATCGTCATCTGCCCGGTTGGCGAAAAGATGAACAGGGGGATCGCTTTCTGGCCGTGCGTCTGTTGGAACATCGCGTAATCGTAGCGATTGGAAAGCTTCGTCGTCTTGACGACAAAGCCCTGACTCAACCGCTGGGCGAGTCCGCGATTGCTCAGGCTCACGTCGAAGGCCGACCGCCCCCGAAAACGGGTATCGCGCGAGGGGCCTTCGCTCTCTTCCCCTTCCGAAGCAGTTGGGAGCTGGTAGATCTCCGAGCGCCCGAAGACCTCCTCGAAACGCAACGAGGCGAGCGAGTTGACATCATCACTCGGCGTCAACGCCAAGAGCCGACCGATGCCCGTCAATTCCAGCTTGTCGGCGACTCCCTCCTCGGTCACCTCGCCGAGATAGCAACGCAGTCCGTCGAGGCGCGCTCCATTGACGTAGTCGGAGTTGCGATCGATGAACATCACCGGTATGTTCTGGCGGACCAGCGCCTTGCCCAAGTCGCGGGAAAAGTGCTGGGCTCCGACGAAGAGCACGCCCTGAGCCGAGGTCTCGGCGATCTTCAAGACGCGAGCGAGGATCGGCGCCGTCAATCCGTAGAGCGCCACCGTGACGACAATCACCAGGAACGTCACCGGGATCATCTCGTCGGCGCCCTCGATTCCCTTGAAGATGAGCCGAATCGCGAAGATCGAACTGACGCTCGCCGCCACGATGCCACGTGGCGCCATCCACGCGAGAAAGAGTCGCTCGCGCCAGCTCAGGGTCGTTCGAATCGTCGACAACACCACCGAGAGCGGCCGGATCGCGAAGATCAGCACCGCGACGAACCCGAACGCCTCTCCCCAGTGCATCGACGCGATGTGTTGGCGCGTCAGTCCCGCCGAGAGCAGGATGAACAGCGTCGAGATCAGCAGTGTTCGAAGGTTTTCTTTGAACTCGATGATGTGATGGACCGTGATCCACTTTTGATTGGCCAGGATGACGCCCATGACCGTCACCGCCATGAGCCCCCCTTCATCCTGGAAGAGATCGGCGACATTCAGGACCGCCACGACGAGCATCAGCGAGACCGGATTGTGAAGTTCCTCCGGGATCAACTCGTGTTTCAGAACCCAAACCATGATCAACGCGCCGATCACCCCGATGACGACATCGCCGATGATCAGGTAAAAGACGTTCATCACGACGACAAGGGTCGCTTCCTCCAACGCGCCCGAGGAAACCACCTCGTAGACGATGACCGCGAGGATCGCCCCGATCGGGTCGATCAGGATCCCTTCCCATTTGAGGATCGGCGAGACCGGTCCACTCGGCCTGATGTAGCGCAGCATCGGCCCGAGGACCGTCGGTCCCGTCACCACCAGGATCGCTCCCATCAGGGCGGCGACGGTCGGATCGAAGTCGAGAATGAAGTAGGCCGCCAACGCCGACGTGACCCAGGTCACGAGCACGCCGACCGTTAGGAGTTGTAGCAGGACGCGACGTATGTCGGGTAGCTCGCTGAAGCGTAGGCTGAGTCCCCCTTCGAAGAGGATGATACCGACGGCGAGTGAGATGAAGGGAGCGAAGACGTCGCCGAAGAGACCTTTAGGATCGAGCAACCCGGTCGCCGGCCCCGCGATGAATCCGGCCACCAGAAGGAGAAGGATGGAGGGAAGCCGGATCGCCGACGCCAACCACTGGGCGCCGATGCCGAGAATGATCACCGCGCTAAGCTGAACGAGAGGGTCTTCCAATGCCGGTCCTCGAAGTCTACCGGCCCTTGGGCCGGGGCCTTCCCAGAAGCGGTGGCGACAACACCGATGGACGAAGCGAGCCGCCTCGATGAGAAGGGACATCGGGCGCGTCCCTCGGTGCCTCGAGCGGGACGAGATTCCCTCAACGACTCGAGCGCCGTTGGGTCTCATCTTGCGGTGTTCGAGCGAAAGCGGAAAGGGAAATTCCCGCTCCCCGACGAAGGATCGACACTCCCAGGACCATCAATCGCTCCGACCACCCCAATCGGACACCCAAACCGAGCTCCGGATTGCGCAAAAAACGCTCAGCTCACGCGAAGAATGCGGCCCCAACGATAAAAAGAGTTGCCTCTCTTGTTCCCCTTCCTTGACCAAGGGGAAACCTCTCATGTTTCCCCCCTTGTCCAAGGGGAGGTACGGGCCGGAGTCAAGGGTAACAGGTGTTCGGGGACATGGGTAACACGTCCGTCAGGCCCTTGGCGTTCCTAACTGGCTCCCTGGCTCGAGAAGGGGGGCAAACTCTTGGACAACTCAGTCAACGCCGCCGATCGACGGTCAGCTTACTGCTCTGTTCAACTCGAAGTTGGTGTCCGTACAACCCGAATCCATTGGGGCCGGCTCACGAGCAGCCAGTGACACCCTAGGTTTTCGATGGACCAGTGCACTACGGCTGGAGCAACGTGTCGGACTCGCCCCAATCGACCAAGTTCGCCCAGTCGCCGTAGATTGGATTGGGGAAGACGAACCACTCCTCGCCCCAACGCTCGTCGTTCTTGTCGACCAGCTCCAGACGCTTCTCGAGCGCCTTCGGGTCGCCTTCGAGGCCCTTGGCGGAGAACTCCGTCGAAAAGTCGTGCAAGTTGTCGCCAAGGATCGCCAAGATCTGGTACTGCTCGCGGACTTGGGCGCGACGAGCTTCCTTGTCCCGATCCTGGGTTCGCAGAAGGAGCCGTGCTTCCACCCCATCGATGTTGATGCCGAGCTTCCCGAGTGTTTCGATCGTCTCCTGCCGATGGGAGTCGGGACGATTGGAGATGAAGACAATCGTTACATCGAGCTCTTCGACTTCCTTAATGAAGTTCGCCGTACCTGGAATGAGGCGGACTTCGTGCTGATGGTCGCGAAGCCACTTCTCGAAGGTTTCGTCGTCGAAGGCCTGCTTCATCACGACGAGTCGGGCTTGGAACGCGGTGTTGTCGAGCACGGTTTCGTCAAGATCCATGACGACGGCGGGGGGCTTGGTGCCGGTGAGGCGCCCTTGGCTGAAGCGGAGCTTTCTGACGCCTTCGCGAACTTTGTCGATCGCGGCGTTGTAGGTCTGAAGACAGATCGCCCGGTACTCGGCGGAATGCCGCATCCACATTGTCGCGAAGAGCGTACGTTCCTGCGGGTTGTGACGAACCCACTTCGTCGGTACCGGCTTCTTTCGTTGGAGGGTCTTCTCAAGTAGCTGCTCGGCGGCCTCTTGCTCACTTGCCGGCGCCTTCCGCGTCGCGGCCGGCTGGGCCTCGACAACTGGTGGGCTCGCGGAATCACTATGACCAACCTCGACGAGAACGGCGGCAACGATCACTAACCCAACCGGAAAGAGCCAACGCCGAACGGCTCGGAACATCCGTAACTTTCCTTTCTGATGCTAATGCGTATCGCGTGAGAAAGCGGGACGCCGCGAGAGCGGTCCTCGATCGGGTACCGCTCGAAGCGGAGAGAGTCATTAACCTACCGGACCCCTCGAAGAGGACATCGTCGGCGCGGCATGAGCCGGACGGCCCCTGAAGCGAGACGCTCCGCGGATGAACGTGGCCGTTCTAACGCGGCAAGCCATCGAGCGCGATGTCGCCTACACGAGATGGAATGGTTCGGTTCTCCCTACTCTCTTGTCTAGGGATTGTGAACGCGCGACGACAGGGAGTCGGCAAAGAATGGACGGGAATCCATCGTTTCTTCTCATCCATTGATGTCATGAACGACATGACCGCGAACGTCGGTGAGTCGAAAGCGTCTCCCCTGAAACTTGAACGTCAAGCCTCCGGGTTGGCCCCCATTCAATGATACACCGCGGGCCGACTCCCATGCACGTCGACGCCATTCACCGATCGCACCCATCAAGGGCCATGAGGACTTTTCCCTCCCGTCGGCTAATATGCTAGCTCACCGACGGCACTCTTAGGAAATGACCGGTTCCGTGAAGATCCTCCTCTACGAACATCTCTGCGCGACCCTCCCCGCGGACGCCGCCGAGTCCTGCCTCGTCGACGAAGGGTGGGCGATGCTCTCCAGCCTCGCCGACGACTTGGCCGATCTACCCGACGTCGAAGTCCACACCCTTCTCGCCGGAGGCCGAACGCTCCCCTCGACCACCTCCCATCCGCTCACCGGTTCCCTGCTCGACACCCTGGCCAGGGAGGCGACCGGCGCCGACGGCGTGATCCTGATCGCCCCCGAGATGGACGGCGAACTGACGAATCTCGCCCGCGTCGTCGAGGCGACCTCCACCCCGCTGCTCTCTTGCTCCTCCACCGCCACGGAGCTCTTCAGCGACAAACTCCGGACTGCGGAACTCCTGGGTGAGCTAAGTATCCCAACCTTCCTGGCCAACGACCAAGTCGGCACCGGTCGCTACGTCGTTAAGCCACGCGACGGCGTCGGCACCCTCAACACCTTCCTCTGCGACGGACCCGACCTTTCCCGTCTCTTCGCCGAGGTCTTCCCCGATCAGCCCGACGACCAGCTCATCGTTCAACCCTTTTGGCCAGGACGAACCGCGAGCACCGCCCTGGTCGTCGACGCTCGCGGCGCGCCCGCCACCTTGATCGCCGGCGCCCAGCACATGAGCCAGCAACGCGAGGGGATGGCGCAACGGTTCTGCTACCGCGGCGGCTCCATGCCCCTGCCCCCCGAGTTCCAGGACCGCGCCCGCCAACTCGTCGCCCGCGCGTTCGACCTCTTCCCCCCGGTGCGAGGCTATCTCGGCGTCGACCTCATCCTCGGCCCCGACCGCGATGGCTCGCGCGATCGCATCGTCGAGATCAACCCGCGTCTCTCGACCGCCTATCTCGGCTACCGCAAGCTCTACCCCCAGGCCCTCACTCGACGCCTCCTCGGCCAATCGGTCCCGCTCCCCCCCATCTCCGCGATGCCCACGATCCACTACACCAGCACCGGCGTGATCGGCTGAGCGTCCGCTTCCGTTTCAGGCAATAGCCCTGACCCACGGCCGGAATCCTTCTCCCGCCACCACTCCAACCGCGCTCTCCAAGACGCGACCTCGGTCTTCTCCTTAGAATGGGCGCAGAGGCCACCGAACAACCCACGACCCCCAACGGACCGACGCCATGCCGATCTACCCCATTCTCCTTGCCGGCCAATGGAAGCAATCCTCCTCCGAGCATACATTCGAGGCGATCAACCCCAAGACCCGCCAACCGATCCCCGACGGCTACCCCGTCAGCCCGTGGCAGGAGGTCGACCAAGCCCTGGACGCCGCCGCCGACGCCGCCGAGCAACTCCGCAAACTCGCTCCCGAACGGATCGCCGCCTTCCTTGAGCGTTTCGCCGAACGCATCGAAGCGAAAGCCGAGCCGATCTGCGACCTGGCCAACCAGGAGACCGCGCTCCCGGTCGCGCCCCGGCTCATGGACGTCGAACTGCCACGCACCGCCAACCAGCTTCGTCTCGCCGCCGCCGCGTGCCGTGATGGGAGCTGGGCCCTGCCGACGATCGACACCAAAGCGAACATTCGCAGCATCCACGCCTCGATCGGCCCGGTCGCCGTCTTCGGCCCCAACAACTTTCCGCTCGCCTTCAACGGGGTCGCGGGAGGGGACTTCGCCGCCGCCATCGCCGCGGGCAACCCCGTCATCGCCAAGGCCAACTCCTCGCACCCGGGCACCACGAGGCTGCTCGCCGAGGAGGCCTTCGAAGCGCTGAAGGAGACCGACCTCCCGCTGGCCACGGTGCAGCTTCTCTACCGCCTCGACCACGCCGACGGCGCGAAACTCGTCGCCGACCCGCGCCTCGGCGCCACCGGCTACACCGGCTCGCGCAAGGCGGGCGTCATGCTGAAGACCGCCGCCGACGCCGTCGGCAAACCGATCTACCTCGAGATGAGTAGCGTCAACCCGGTCGTCATCCTCCCCGGCGCGATCAAAGATCACCCCCAAGAGATCGCCGAACAGTTCCTCACTTCGTGCCTGATGGGGACGGGGCAGTTCTGCACCAACCCGGGGCTGGTGCTCGTGATCGCCGGTCGCGAGACCGAGACCTTCCTCGTCGATCTGAAGGACCGCTTCTCGGCGGCGCCGGTCGGTACGCTTCTCGGCCCCGCCACCGAATCCTCGCTCATCGCCAGCATCGCCAAACTGAAGGAGACGGGAGCGACGCTCCTTTGCGGCGGCACCGTTGGCGTCGGCGAAGGGTGTTCGGTCGCCAACACGCTCTTGCAATCCAGCGCCCAGCTCTTCCTCGCCCATGCCGAGGCGTTTCAAACCGAGGCCTTCGGCAACGCCTCGCTGGTCGTCGTCGCCCAGGACATCGACGAGCTCGTCGCGGTCGCGCGGCATCTGGAGGGGAATCTCACCGGGACGATCTACAGTCACCCCGACGGAGCCGACGATGGTCTCTATGCCCAGATCGAGCCGGTGCTTCGCCAAAAGGTCGGTCGGCTCCTCAACGACAAGATGCCGACCGGCGTCGCGGTGAGCCCCGCGATGAACCACGGCGGCCCCTTCCCCGCGACTGGCCACCCCGGCTTCACCGCCGTCGGCATCCCCGCCTCGCTCCGGAGATTCTCGGCGCTCTACTGTTACGACAACATCCGCCCCGATCGCCTTCCCCCGATCCTCCAGGACAAGAACCCCTCCACCACCTGGCGCCTTCTCGACACCACTTGGTCCCAAGCAGACGTCGGTTAGGCTCGGCCTCGATTCATCACTCTCTACGTAGGGTGGGCCTGTGGCCCACCACAGATGGACGGGTGGCCCAGATTGATCGTCAATCTGGGTTCGCGAAGCGAACAAGAGACGCCACACTCAACAAACCCGTACGGTGGATCTCGACCCACCATCTTCCTGGAGCAAGTCGTGAGCGAATACCAATACGTGGCCTTCCGCGCGGTGGACGCCCCGCTCAATGATGAGCAACTGACGTTCGCGAACGAGCAGTCCTCGCATGCGGAAGTCTCCCGCTGGTCTCTTGTCGTCGAGTACAATTACAGCGAATTCCATGGTGACGTCGACGGCTTGCTGCGACAAGGTTTCGACGTCTTCCTCCAATACGCCAACTACGGCACCCGAAAGATCAAGCTTCGTCTGCCGCACGGCATGCCCTTCGCTAAACGGGTCTGGTCGACGTACATGGAGGGCCGGACACTCCAGTGGGAACCCGACGCCAAGGGTCACGGCGGAATCCTGACGCTCGATCCATTCCTCGAGGCGGGCGATTTCGACGACGTTTGGGAGTTGCAGGAGTATCTCGATGACGTCGTTCGCGTTCGCAATCGACTATTGCGTGGCGACTTGCGCGCCCTCTACTTGCTTTGGCTTGGTGCCGTCTGTGACGAGGATCATATTCCCGAGGAGACGATCGAGCCGCCCGTGCCCCACGGAATCGCCGAGATCGCGGACGATGGTGGGGAACTCCTATGGTTCTTCGGGGCCGATCCGTTGCTCCTCGTCGCGGCCGGGGAAGACGTTGGTCCCGCTCCGGCGGACGACGCTCAGGACCGTGCCTCGCGCTGGGTCAACGCCCTGGGGGAGCAACCGGCGAAGGATCTCCTCCTAAAACTCTTGACCGGCGACACCGCGAGCGTGAAAGCCGGCGTCCTCGCCGACATTCGCGATGCCCAGGACTCCGGCGGTTGGCCGACGAGCGACAAGCGGCGAAGTCTCGAACAGCTCCTGGAGCGAGCCGAAGAGCTGCGAGCCGAACAGCGTGCGAAGGAGGCGCGCAAGGCCCAAGAGAAGGCCAAACGCAAGGCGGCAAAGGCGGCGCGCCAGCGTGCCGAGCGCATGAAGGAGATGGTCGCGGAGCCCCAAAAGTGGATTCGGGAGGCGAAGCGGCTCGCCAAGGAGAGAGGAACCGACAACTACGAGGCGGCCGCCAACATCCTCGCCGATCTCCGCGACGCGGTCGGCGGCGACAAGGGTGTCTCGATGGCCCACCGCTGCGCCGTCGACTTGGCGAAGCAGTACCCGACCCTCAATCGTCTCAAATCCGCCCTGCGCAAACGCGGTTTGCTGGCTTAGGCTGAAAGGTCATAGGTCGGACCAAAGCGCCGTCAGGCAATGTCCTGACCTGCGGGGGCCGGATTGGGGTCTGTCTCATACGGCAAAATAGGGTTGTGGCCACCACGAATGCCAAGGGTTGGATGGATGGCCCCGATTGCACGACCATCGGGATTGGAGACGCGAACAAGAGACCCCCTCCTTCTCCCCCTTGGACAAAGGGGAGCAACAAGAGGGCAAGGCAAACCTGACAGGACTACTTGCCGCAGTAGTCGAAAATGCGGGAGATCTCGCCACGCATGTCGTGCCGGCTGACGATGCGGTCGACGAAGCCGTGCTCGAGCAGGAATTCGCTAGTCTGGAAACCCTTGGGTAACTCGATACGAACGGTCGCCCAGATCGTGCGAGGCCCCGCGAAACCGATGAGCGCTCGAGGCTCGGCGAGGCAAATATCGCCTAGCGACGCGAAACTGGCGGCGACGCCCCCCATCGTCGGATTGGTAAGCACGGAGATGTAGAGTCCACCGGCCCGGCTCAACCGCCCGAGGGCCGCCGACACCTTGGCCATTTGCATCAGCGAGAGGATACCCTCTTGCATGCGAGCTCCGCCGCCGCTGGCGCTGACGATCACGATCGGAAGACTCAGGTCGATGGCGCGTTCGATCGAACGGACGAGCATCTCGCCAACGACCGATCCCATGCTCCCCATGCTAAATGCGCTGTCGGTGACGCAGACGGCGAGGGGACGTCCTCGGATGAACCCTCGGCCGCAGACGATCGCATCGTTGAGGTCGGTCTTTTTCTGCTCGGCGCGAAGTCGATCCTTGTAGGCTTTGCGGTCGACGAACTCGAGCGGGTCTTTTGGACGGACATCCGTGAACCATTCCTCAAGACTTCCCTGATCCAAGAGCGAGTCGAGGCGTCGGCGGGCGCTGATATAGAAGTGATGTCCACACTGCGGGCAAACGTTCTGCGCTTGCTCGACATCCTTCGTGTAGAGCGTGGCTTTGCAGTCGGGGCAGGACATCCACAGCCCTTCCGGCACACCCCGCTTGGTGCGTCGTTGCCCCGTTCCCATGACCATGACCATTCCTCTGCTGGATGCCGTCATCGACCGCTCACGTGTCGATCGCTTCCCAGGTTTGTCCCTTGCCGTTTTCCATCAAATTCGACACGCCGTCCCGTTTCAAGTAGCAGCGTATCAGTTTGCGCAAGGGGTCGGGAGCGACCAACGCGACTGTGTTGCTTTGACTCTTCTTCAGAACAGGTTTTAGTGATTTCTCGACGCGGTCCATCACGTCGTTGACCATCTCGCCCCCCGGTGGACAGATGTCGCACGGGGACTGTGCCCACTGTTTGTAGACTTTGGGGTGCTTTCGACGAATCTCCTCGACCTGAAGCCCCTGCCAGAGGCCGAAGTCCTGATTCTTCAGGTCTTCCAGGACGCGAATTTTGTTGACGCCGAGCCGCTCGCCGAGATGCTTGGCGCTCTCCTTGGCGGAAACGCCCGCCGCACTGTAGATCGTGATGATCTCGAAACTGCCCAGTTCGTTGGCCGCTTCGGTCAGCTCGGCATGTCCGCGCACGTTCATCGGCAGGTCGAGATTGCCCACCACGCGGTGCTGTTCGTCGAAATCGGTCTGTCCCGATTTGACGAGGATGATGCGACCCATCACTCCATGGCCCCCGGGGAGGAGACGCCTTCGTTGACGAGTTGGGTAAGCTGCTGAAACTCCGCTGCCCGATCCTGCGCACGGTAAAAGGCGGATCCCACCACCATGTGGCGAGCGCCCGCGCGCACCGCGTCCGAAATCGTCGTTCGATTCACGCCGCCGTCAACCTCGATGATCAGTTCTGGTCGGGATCGTTCTCTGACCCATCGCATCCGTTCCAGCGCCCCTTGATCGAAGGATTGACCACCGAAGCCGGGCATGACACTCATGACCAGCGCCAAGTCGATCTGATCCAACCACGGTTCGAGCTGCTCGATAGGAGTTGGCGGATTGACCGCCAGGCCAGCGAGAGCACCGCCGTCGCGAATCGCACGAAGCAACTCCGTGGGATCGGGAACCGCCTCAAGATGAATCGTAATCACATCACACCCAGCCTCAAGGAAGCCGTCAAGGTATTTCCCTGGCTCCTTCATCATGAGGTGGGCTTCGAAAACGAGCTGGCTTTGCGGCCGGAGTGAACGAATGACCATTGGGCCATAGCTGAAATTCGGTACGAAGAACCCATCCATCACGTCCCAGTGGACGATCTCCGCGCCGCAACGCTCGGCGTCGTCGATCTCGCTCTTGAGGAACGAGAAATCGCAGTCGAGCAAGGACGGGCAGATCCTTGGAGACGTATTCCTAAGTCGCTCAAGGAGTTGGGAGCGATTAGGGTGCATGAGCCATCTCCCGTGTTGGAGGGTGAAGAAGGAGTGAACGGTCCGAACTCGCTCCGCCAGATCCTCGAGCGTGGAGGGTCGATGACGCTCCATCCGGCTGTATATTCGACCATTCTCGAGCCGTCGCCCCGCAAACGGCCCACGCCGGACCGATGCCTTTCGACGTCATTCTAGCAACCGGCCCAATCGGGGCATCGGGGAACTTTCGTCGAGGAATCCCCGCATCAACTGCTTGGGAGCGTTGCCGAAGGACAGTCCTCAAATGGGAGACTACGCTTCGTCGATCACTTCGAGAGCGGCGAAGGGCTTGCCTTCGACATACTCGAGAAAGGCGCCGCCACCGGTCGACACGTGGGTCATCTCGGACGCAAGCCCAAAGACTTCAACGGCTTCGGCACTCTCGCCGCCGCCGACGACCGTGACGCCCGCACATTTGGCCATCGCCTCGGCCACGCCTCGAGTTCCCTTCTGGAAGGGCTCGTCCTCGAACTTGCCCAGCGGACCATTCCAGAGAACCGTTGAGGCGCCGGCGATTTCCGATCCATAGCGTTCGATCGTCGCCGGCCCGATATCGACCCCGCACCATCCGTCGGGAATCTCGTCGGTGACGACCTGGGTCGCGGCGCTGGCCTCGGGACGTTCCGCGACGAGATGGTCGATGGGAAGGAGCAACTTGTCGCCGGCGAGCTCGATGAGCTTGTTCGCGAGGTCGAGCTTGTCGGCTTCGACGAGTGACGAGCCGACCGACTCCCCCTTGGCCTTGCGGAAGGTGTAAGTCATCGCGCCGCCGATGAGCAAGCGATCGACTTGCTTGAGAACCGCTTCGATGAATCCCATCTTGTCGGAGACCTTCGCACCGCCCATGACGCCGATCATCGGCCGTTTGGGGCTGCCGAGGAGTTCCTCAAGGACCTCCAACTCGCGAGCGACCAGGAATCCGACGACGCGCGAGCCTTCGGGGAACTGCTTGGGCACCGCGTACATCGAGGCGTCGGTCCGGTGACAGGTGCCGAAGGCGTCGTTGACGTAGATGTCGGCAAGGCCCGCGAGTTCCTTCGCGAAGGCTTCGTCCCCCTTCTTCTCGCCGGGGTGAAAGCGGAGGTTTTCGAGGACCAGGACCTCGCCGGGCTTGAGTTCGGACGCGAGGCGTTGGGACTCGGGCCCGATCACCTCGTCACTCTTGCGGACGGTCTTTCCGTCCAGCAGTTCGCCAAGCCGAGTCGCGACCGCGTCGAGCTTGAACTTCTTATCCGTTTCCGGATCGCCCTTAGGACGTCCAAGGTGGCTCATTAGGACGACGGAGGCTCCCCCGCCGAGCGCGAACTGAATCGTCGGAAGGGCCGAGCGGATTCGTCGATCGTTGGCGACCGACCCGTCGGCGCCGAGGGGGCAGTTGAAGTCGACGCGGATCAGCACTCGCTTGCCGGAGATCGTGACATCGCGCAGTGTCTTCTTAGCCAAGGGATGCTCCCATCTGTCATCGACTGAATTCGAACGGCGAAAGGCAGGCGAGGTGGAGAGTGCCGCGATCCGGTCGAAGGCGGACCGGCGTTCTCTCCAGAGGCCTTGCGAGAAAGTCGGGCGCCATCGCAGAGGATGGGCGCCCGCGGTTGGTTGGCTTCGTTGGTTGGAGCCGTCGCGAGCTTGCTTGCCCGAAGGGGCTCGGCATACCAACGAACCGAGTGACCGAGAAGGGAACTCGGCCTGCTTACTTCGTCTTCGCGAGCAGCGAGAGCACGTCGGCCGAACGGGAGGAGTAGCCCCATTCGTTGTCGTACCAGCCAATGACCTTGGCAAGGGTGCCATCGATGACGGTGGTGAAGCTACCGTCGAAGATGCACGAGTGGGAGTCGCCGACAATGTCGCTCAGGACGATCGGATCCTCGGTGTAGGCGAGGATGCCGCGCAGGGGCCCCTCGGCGGCGGCCTTCATCGCCGCGTTGATTTCCTCCGCGGTGGTCGGCTTGCCGAGGTTGACGGTAAGGTCGGTGACGCTACCGGTCGGGGTCGGAACGCGAAGCGACATGCCGGTCAACTTGCCCTTGAGTTCCGGGATGACCAGGCCGACGGCCTTGGCGGCGCCGGTGGAGGTGGGGATGATGTTCGTGGCCGCGGCGCGGGCGCGACGGGGATCCTTGTGCACCAAGTCAAGGATCCGCTGATCGTTGGTGTAGGAGTGAACGGTGGTCATCAGGCCGTTGACGATCCCGAAGGTGTCGTTGAGGACCTTGGCCATCGGCGCCAGGCAGTTGGTCGTGCAGGACGCGTTACTGACGAGCTTGGTGTCCGCGGTGATGTCGGACTCGTTGACACCCAGGACGACCGTCGCGTCGACGTCACCCTTGGCGGGGGCGCTGAGCATGACTTTCGGCGCACCGCCGGCGAGGTGCTTGCTCATCCCCTCGCGATCGGTGAAGACACCGGTCGACTCGAGGACGACATCGACACCGGCGTCGCCCCACGGAATGTTGGCGGGATCGCGTTCGCTGGTGATCTTGATCTTCTTGCCGTTGACGTCGAGATTGGTTCCATCGACGGAGACGGTGCCCGAGAAGCGGCCGTGCGTACTGTCGTACTTGAGCATCGTGGCCAACATGTCGGGGCTGGTCAGGTCGTTGATGAGGACAACGTCAAAGTCGCTGGGGCGAGCTGCCATCACTCGAAAGACAAGTCGACCGATCCGTCCGAAGCCATTGATACCGACGCGTATCGCCATGATTGAAAACTCCTGCCCGTGGTTGAGCTTGGCTCGCTCTTTTGGCGTGGTGGCCGTGGTCGGGCTCAACGACGACCGTCACCTTCTCTATTTTCAACGAGCTTTGTAGGCCTTCCCTAGGTGATGTCAACGGAGCCGTGGACACCTGCCGGCCTAGGTTCCCAGCGCATCATAGGCGGTTTGGCGGCTGCGGCGATCGAATCCGGGAACTCGTTCGCGAACCGATGGTCCGGAGGTGACGGATCCAGTGATTGGGGAATGGAGGCATCCATGGCCACGAGCCGGCCACCCACGATTAGTCGGCGAACAGCCAGGGCTTCGACGGCGCTTGAGTGCGGCGCAAGAGGCGCCCTAACCCGTTGATGCTGGAGGACAAGCGTTCGGTGATGCTCGTCGTGCCGAGAGGACCGGACGACTAAGGCCGAAGACCCATGATGATCTGCGCGAGCTGGTCGAGGGAAAACTGTTCTTGGACGGCTCCCGCCTTGAACGCGAGCTTGTTCATCCCATAGACCGCCGAGCTGGCCTGGTCCTGCCCGTAGGTCTTGCCCCCCTTGTCGAGAACGGCCTGGCAGCCTTCCACGCCGTCGTGCCCCATGCCCGTCATGATGATGCCAACGACGCGACGCGTTAGCAGTTCCGCGGCGCTGCGAAAGAGAACATCGACCGAGGGGCGATGACCGCTGACCGGGTCGGCGTCGAAGACGCGCAGAAGCGTCTTGCGGGCGAACGTTTTCATCTCCATGTGACGCCCGCCGGGCGCGATGTAGACCTTGTTCGGTTCGAGGGGATCGCCGTCCTCAGCCTCCTTGACCGTGAATGGGCACATCGAGTCGAGGCGTTGGGCGAATGGTCCCGTAAAGGCGGGGGGCATGTGCTGGACGATCGCGATCGGCGGAAAGGGTGGGCGGAGGGCGCCGAGGACATCGTGGAGCGCCGGTGGCCCGCCGGTGGAAATGCCAAGCGTGACGACCAGTTGTTGCGATGCTTGGACCGAACCCGAAGGTGCCGTTGGTCTTGTGGGCGCCGGCGTGCTCGCGACCCGGGCGCGACGGATCGGCTTGGTGCCGGAGACCGCCAAGATCTTGCCGACAAGTTCTTCACGAACCAGTTGGACATCTCGCGCCATGCGAATGGTCGGCTTGGGCATGAAGTCGATCGCACCGGCTTCAAGTGCCTGCAGGGTCGTCTTCGCTCCTTTCGAGGTTAACGAACTAAACATGATGATCGGGACTTGGTGGACGTCGAGCAGCGCGGGAATCGTTTCGACGCCATTCATGCGCGGCATGTCGACGTCGAGGGTCACGACATCCGGCCTGAGTTGTTTGGCCTTTTCGATGGCTTCCACACCGCTTTCGGCGATACCGCAGACATCGATTCTCGGGTCGGACTCGACCATTCCGCTGATGTACCGGCGCATCAGCGCGGAATCGTCGACGACGAGCACTCGGACTTTCAGTTTCGTTGGCGCGACGACCACAGTTGATCCTTCTGAGCGATGAGGAAACTCGATGCGACACCACGAGGGGGGGAAGTCGACGACGGGTGGGCGTCTCTCAAATGTCCGTCGTGGAAGTCACCCGCCGCTCGCCTTGTCCAATAGCCCGAGGATGCGGTCCTTTTCGAACGGTTTGACGATGAAGTCACGGGCTCCCAGTCGTATCGCTTCGACCAGGGTGTCCTTCTGGTCGAGCGCGCTGACCACGACCACCGAGGCCGTCGGCTCGATCTTGAGCATTTCGCCAAGCGCTTCGAGTCCGCCCATGTTGGGCATCACCAGATCAAGCGTGACGAGGTTGGGACGAAGCCGGTCGAAGAGTGCCACCGCTTCGCATCCATCCGAAGCTTCGCCGGCGACGGTCCACCCCGCTTCCTTGGCGACGTCCTTGATGACCATCCTCATAAAGAGGGCATCGTCCACGATGAGTAGATTCTTGCTCATCGTCCGCTACTCCTTCGAGTCCACTAGGGCCATGTCAACTAGGGGCGGGAGGGTGCCGGATGTTCGGTTTGCCCGCTTCTCTTGATCGTATGCACTACAGCGCTTGGGATTCTGTTCCGTGGATCTCGACAAGAACCCTTCCGTCATCGGCGAACAGGGACATCCGCCGGCCCCGCTCGCCTCCCACTTCCTCCGCCAGCAATGGAACGTTCGCTTGCTTGAGATGCTCGCGAACGGCCTCGGCGTTGAGCGTTCCGATCCGGCCGGAGGCGCTTGTCTTGAACATGCTGGCTCCTCCCGCGATCTTCGCTCGGACCAACCGGGGCTTGGCCCCAAGGGAGACCATCGCGGCCATCAGGGCGTCGACGGCGGTGTCCGCGAACTTCCCCGGGAGCGAATGGTCGCCGTTCGACTTGGGCAGGACGATGTGGGCAAGTCCCGCCACCTTGTTGATTCCGTCGTACAACGCCAAACCGATGCACGATCCCAAGATGGTCCTCAGCACTCGAGGAGCGCGGACGACGGCTAGCTCGCCGATCTTCACCGACTCGTAGTCGATCCTCGCCTTGGCTCCCGTGATGGCCATCGTCACTTACCTCTCGCTGTCTACTTGCCCAATGATGTGCCCAACTCCGCCAATGACGGGAGGTCGGGAATGAACATCAAATGGCAGTCGAGTTCCTCTTGATCGCGACGGAACTGGGTCCGAATCGCCAAGATCTGGTCGGAGAGCATTGCCTGTTCGAGAAAGAGCGACTGCAGGAGGCTCGTCGTGTAGTCTTGGACGAACTCCGGAGGAGAGGGGACGATCTTTCCCTCCCCTTCCTGCGGCGGCAAATGAGCGGTCAGCGAATTGAGATAGCTGCAGCCGACAATGTTCGTCGTTTCCTTGACCGCCGAAATCTCCAGCTCCTCCCAGGTGTCGGAGAACTCGATCGGTCGCTGCAACAGTACCTCCGCCAGTCGCCGGCCGGAGACGTCGTCGAAGGCGAGCACGAGGCTTCCTCCGAGTCGGCCCGAGAGCCCCATGACGCACGCCACGAGCATCTCGTGCTCTTCGCCCAGCAGCGTGACGATGTCCGACAGGGGAACCTGGTTGACCTCGTCGACGACGAGGCGGACGCCACCGCGCAGCCACTTCGACATTGACCGCGAAGCGTCCTCGGCTCCCTTCGTGAAGATGATGCGCAGCAGCCGAAGCTGCGCCTCGTCGAGTCGATAGTCACCAATCTTCACGGGAACAACTCCCTTTGGTCTTCTTTCTCGTCACGATTCAACCCCTCCTTCGCCCTTGGTGCCGCATCGATCACGCCGTCAGTCGGCTCGATGCTTGCACGAAACCTTCCATGATCGCACCGACATCGAGGATGAGGGAGACTCGACCGTCACCAAGAATGCTCGCCCCCGCGAGGCCACGAACATTGAAGAAGTTCTCCGCGAGCGACTTGACAACAATGTCCTGCTCGCCGATGAGGTGGTCGACGATCAACCCGATCCGCATCTCTCCACTTAAGAGAATGACGACGGTGAGATCTCGCTTCTCGTTGGCCGTGTCACGGTGCTCGCCATGGCATGCCGGGTGAGGGCCACCTCCCCCCCAGGAGAAAATGTCGTTGAAGGTCGCCAGCGGAATGACGCGACGGCGAACCGTGATCGTTTTGGACCCTTGGACCGTGTGAATGCTGTTCGCGGGGACGCTGACAATCTCCTCGACGACCTCCAGCGGCATGGCGAAGACGTCGCCGAAGACGCGCGTGAGCAGGCTCGGCATGATCGCGAGCGTAAGCGGAAGCCGAATCGTGAAGGTCGTTCCCAAACCGGAAAGCGTCTCGACATCGATCGTGCCGCTGAGCTCGTCGATGCGACTCTTGACGATGTCGGTCCCGACGCCGCGGCCGGAGATGTCGGTCACCTTCTCGGCGGTGCTCAGCCCAGGGTGGAAGATGTAGCCGAGCATCTGCTTGTCGCTGAGCTGGGCCAATTCGGCCTCGCTAGCCAGTCCGTGGGCGAGTACCTTCTCCCGAACCTTGTCGACATTGATGCCCCGCCCGTCGTCGGAGACGGTGATCAGGACGCTGTTGCCCCGATGCGACGCTTCCAGCCGGACCGTCCCACGGGGCGGTTTGCCCGCCGCGATTCGTTCCTCGGGCGTTTCGAGACCATGGTCGACCGCGTTTCGAATCAAGTGAATTAGCGGATCGCCGAGCTCGTCGATCATCCGCTTATCGAGTTCCGTCTTCTCGCCGGCGATCGCGAGCGCCACTTCCTTGCCCGCCCCACGAGCGACATCGCGGACGACGCGTTTGAAGCGAACGAAGAGAGGCTCGACCGGCACCATCCGCGTGTCCATCACACTCTTCTGAATGCCATCGGAGACGCGCGTCAGCTCATGGATGACAGTCTCCATCGAGTTGAACGTTTGCCGTGCGTCGTTGACCTTTGTCAGATCTTCCTCGATCACTCGGTAGTCGTCGAGCAGTCGAGAGACCTCGCTGATCATCGAGTCGAAAGAGGTTATCGGCTCGTCTTGGTCGCGATGTTCCGTGAGGACCTTGCCGAGACATTCCAGGCGTTCGGCGAAACCGCGCGACGCGAAGGAGGAAGCCTTTCGTTGGAAAGCCGGCTGCAAGCCGCTCGCGATCTGGACAAACCGCGCCTTGTTGATGACCAATTCTCCCGCGAGGTTCATCAGGTGGTCGAGTCGGTCGATCTCGACCCGGAGGGTCTCGGAGACCTTGCTCCCTTCTCTCCGGGGAGAGGGCGCCGATCCATTGGTCGTGGTCGCCGCCGCGCCGTTCCGGGTACCGTGATCGCGGGCGCCGGCCGCCGCTTGTCGAGGCGCTGGAGAAGCGACTTCTCGCGGTGGCGGGGGCGTCTTGGCGACGGGAGGACTCGCCTCGATCGGCTCCGACGGGGACGCGGAGAGGACAGGCTCCTCTTGGACACTGCCGGTGGTGATCGGCTCGGAGTGTTCCATTTCCTCTTCGAAGAGACTCGAAAGACTCCCCTCGTCATCGAATTCGAGTAGCTCGACCGACTCGACGCCATCCACCACCAGGGCTTCTCTCAAAGCTTTCTCGGAGGCTTCGGTGCACAGGTCGACGGTGAAGGTTTGGAGTTCGTCGGACTCGCTCAGCGATTCGAGTTTTGGAATCGTGTTGGTGATCGTTCCTTGGGCGGCGAGCTTGATCTGAATCAGCTCCGCCTTGAGATTGGCCAACGGCAGACCCGCTTCGAAATGGACATTCACCCTCGTCGTGGGGGCCTCGTCGCCGGATTCCGCCGACGCGACCTCCGTGTACTCGGATCCGGCGATGCCATCTTGAGGTTCGGTTTCCGACAAGAGCGTCGACTCGTCGGCGGGGGACAGAGCCGGCACGCTCTCCTCCGGCATCTCGGACGCCTCGACGAGTTCTTGCGACTCCCCAGGCGCCGAGTCCAGCGGTGAGTCAGCCGTCGCGTCGACGGTCGCTTCGGCTTCCGGGTCGGGTTGGGTTTTGGCCGCGAGGGCGCGCGATTTCATCTCGGCGATCTCGCGGGCGATCGCCGGCAAGTCGGTCGTCGACTCCGTTTCCGCACGCAACGCTTGATGGTAGTCGCGAAGAGCGTCGACCGCATGGAAGAGCAGGTTCATGCCCGCTTCGTCGATTGATCCCGTCCCGTCGCGCAAGTCGTCGAAGATGTCCTCGAGTTCGTGGGTGACAAGGCCAACATCCTCGAAGCCCATCGCGGTCGCCGATCCCTTGATGCGGTGAGCCATCCGAAAGACTTCGTTGATCGCCTCGCGATCGCCGGGAGAACGTTCGAGTTGGAGCAGGCCTTCGTTGAGGGCGTCGATTTCCTCGTCGGACTCGTCGAGGTAGAGGGAGAGGTAGCGGCTCATGTCGAAGCCGCCGTCTCCATCATTGGAAGTGGAGCTGGTACTGACCTTCGGGGGGACATGGGCGGCAGCGGCCTGGCTCTCCAACTGGTCGTCTTCCTCGCGCGACGCGGGGGAACGATCCGAGGCGAGCGCATCGTCGTCGGGTGCCACGGCCACCTCCTCCGGTTCGTTGCTCTCGGCCAGCTCGACTTCAGCGGGTCGCTCGTCGAGTTCACTTGTTGATTCCGCGTCGGTTCTGAGGGGCACTCGCTCTGCTTCACTCGTTCCAATGGGAACCGCTTCCGGTTCCAGCGCTTCATGAACCGCCTTCTCCAACCACTGGATGAACTGGCGATCCTCGTCGGAGAGTTCGTCGGTCTCATCGGTGAGTTGATCACTCTCGTTGATTCTCACCTTGCCGAGCATGTCTTCCAGCCGGTCGAGTCCTCGAAAGAGGATCTCGAGCAAGGGTTGCGACAGATCGAGTCTTGCGGAGCGGATTGCATCGAGGACGTTCTCGAACGCGTGGGTGAACGAACTGACGTTGACCAGTCCCAGCATCGAGGAGGTTCCCTTGATGCTGTGGGCGGCCCGGAAGACTTCGCCGAAGATCTCGATGTTCGGTTCGAGCGGGATCGACGGTAGCCCCGTTCCGAGAGCTTCCTCGAACTCCAGAAAGCGATCGTTGAGGATGCCGACGAGATGCGTCGACTCGTCAAGAAAGTCGGAGACGAGATCTCCGAACAGTTCGCTATCGAAGTCCTGATTGGACGGCATGACGGAATTGCTTTCCGATGGAGAAACCCACCAGGGACCTTCGTCGACTCGACAGCGGCCTCACCGGCAGCAGGCTACGTCGTGGGTTTCCGATACAGCCACGTCTTTTCCTTCTCGAGGGCGTCCAACATCCGAAAGATCCCTTCGGATGGGCCCACCACAAGGTATCCGCCCGGGGCCAGGGCGCGAAGCAAGTGATCGACGACGCGCTGTTTCGACTCCGTGTCGAAATAGATCAGAACATTCTTGATGAAAATGCAGTCGAAGGGACCTCCCGTCGGCGCGTTGAGCAGGTTGTGATGTCGGAAGGTCACGTAGTTTTTGACGTTCGGCTTGATGTGCCAAAGATTGTTGGCCGCATCGTGCTTGAAGTAGAGCCGACGATGCGTCTCGTCGATCAGATGAACCGCCCGATCGCTGTAGATCCCTTCTCGCCCCTTCGCGAGCGCCGCCTCGCTAAGGTCGGTCGCGGTGATGCCGATCGTCCAACCCGACCACGAACCGGGATGCCGAGCCAGGCAAAGAGCCATCGAGTAGGGTTCTTCTCCCGTGCTTGAGGCGGCGGACCAGATCTTCAGTCGCTTAGGACGTTTTCCCTCACGCGCGGCTCGCGAGATACCCACGAGAAACTCCTCGAGGAACCAGTCGTATTGGTGCTGGTCGCGAAGAAAAAAAGTCTCGTTGGTCGTGATCTCGTTGAGAAAATCGGTCATCTCCTGCCGCCCCTTGACGGAGGTCAGCAGTTTGTAGTAGTCGGAGAAGTCTTCGCAGCCGGTCGCCCGAACGCGTCGTCGCAGTCGATTGCTGACGAGTGTACGCTTGTGGTTGCCGACTCGGATGCCCGAGACGTCGTAGATGTAGGTCTGAAACCGTGTAAATTCGGCTTCGGATAGATCGACCACGCTCACGGTGCAAACGCTCCTCGACGAAAGGTCGGGGGCGAGGCGTCCACCGCCCCGGCCGTCACGACGTCATCCTGACATTCTTTGCCTGACCGGAGACACGCGGCTCCAGTCTAGTTCTCGACATCGGCCACGAGGGCCGTGGTGCCTCCCTTGGTGCGGAAAGCTAGATCGTGAATCGTTGGACGATGTCACGCAGGGTCGCCGCCTGGGCACCGAGCTCTTCGGCGCTGGAGGCGAGTTCCTCGCTCGCGGCCGCGTTGGTTTCGGTGGTTCCGGCCACGTTCTGGATCGCCGAGGAGACCTCTTGCGCCGATGAGGCTTGTTCGTCGGTTGACGCGGCGATCTTCGAGATGCCTTGGGCGGTTTCCTCGACACCCGCGACAATCGCTTTGAGGGCTTCGCCGGCTTGTTGGGAGAGCTGGGCTCCCTCGCTGACGCGCTGAGTCGACTCCTTGATTAGCGTCGTGATCTCCTTGGCCGCCTCGCTGGAGCGTTCGGCGAGTTTGCGCACTTCGTCGGCGACGACGGCAAACCCGAGACCGTGTTCGCCAGCCCGGGCCGCTTCGATGGCGGCGTTCAGAGCCAGCAGGTTCGTCTGGCTGGCGATCTCGCTGATGACTTGGATGATGTCGCTGATCTGTTCGCTCGACTTCTGGATCAGGCCCATCGCTTCGCCGGCCTTTTCGACCGCGACGCCCCCTTCCCGCGCTCTGGTCGTCGTGTCGCGGGCCATCGTGTCGGCTTCGGTGGCGTTTTGGCTGATGTTCTTGATCGACTTGTTGAGTTCCTCGATCGACGCGGTCATTTCCTCGACGGTGGCCGACTGCGTTTGGGCCCCCTCGCTGAGGTTGCCCGAACTCTCCGCGACGACCTTCGAACCCTCGGCGAACTGATTCGCCGATTCGACAATCTGGCCGACGATCTCCTTGAGGTCGGTGAGCATGTGTTTAAACGCGTCACCCAGCCGGCCCATCGGATCGTTGCCCCCGACGGCTACCTCCTGCGTCAAGTCGCCCTGGGCGGCTGCCTCGACGGTGGTCAACATGAGGTTGACCTTTTCTTCAAGCTCCTTCGTCGCGGCCGCTTGCTCTTGTTGCATCCGCGCGGCCTGCTCCTCGGCGCGTTTCTTTTCCGTGATCAGGTCCCAGTTGACCATCGGGCCGAGATAGTTCCCGTCGTCGTCGGTGATCGCCACGACATTGAGGTCGAGAGTCTCGTCGCCCAGCTGAATCTCCGCGTGATGCGGCAGGTTCTTCGGGTCGGAGAGCAAACGGCGTTGACGGGCCGGATCCTCGTGAAAGATATCGATGCTCTTTCCGACGACCTCGTCGACGCGACAGGGCAGCAGGTGTTCAATTTCGCGGAGCGTCCGTACCGACGCCGGGTTCATGTAGGTGACGTTCAAGTCTTTGTCGGCGAGGATCATCCGCACCGCCGCGTTTTCGACCATCTGGTTGACGCGGTTGAGGTTCGCCTCGGCGGCACGTTTTTCGGTGATGACCTCCCACGTCACCATCGGTCCCATGAAGCCGCCCTCGGAGTCGTAGGTGGGCGAGACCAGCAGGTTGAGGATCTCGTTTCCGAGGCGAATGTCGGCCCGGTGCGGCAAGTTCTTCGGGTTCGAGAGGATCTTGCGCTGGTGAGCCGGGTTCTGGTGGAAGAAGTCGACGCTCTTGCCCACGACCTCGTCGGCGCGGCAGGGGAGTTGGTCCTCAATGTTTCGCAGGGTCTCGAGACTTGCCGGGTTCATGTAGACGATGTCGAAGTTGGTGTCGGCCAGGATGATGTTGACCGGGGCGTTCTCGACCAGGGCCCGCTGCTTGGCCACTTCGCGCTCGTTGACCCGTGCCTCGGTCGCGTTCTCCCAGTTGACGACTTGTCCCATGTAGTCGCCATCGGGCCCGATGATCGCCGAGACGGTCAGGTTCAGGATCACATCGCCGATGGTGATGTCGCTCGTGATGGGCAAGTTGCGCGGATTCGATAGAAGCTTGCGGATCTCTTTGTCGCGGGAACCGTGAAAGCGGTCGATCGGGCCACCGACGAGTTGGTCGACACGAAGACCCAACTCGGCGTGAATCGTGTCCTCGATCTCCAGCAGCGTCTCGCGAGCCTTGTCGTTCATGTGGACCAGGTTCTGATCCGCGTCGGAGACGAGCAAGTTCGCGCCGGCGTTGTCGACGATGGAGTTGAGTCGACCGATCTCTTCGTGATAATCGTCCGAGAACTGTTCCTGCTTGACATCGGTTGTCACCGCCATGAGAGGTCTCCCCATATTTCAATGAAACGCGTCATGATCCGCACGATTGCCGATCCTTCGACGAAGAATCCTCCGGGTGGAAGGCCGATGCCCGCGCTTCCGAGGGAGGGAAACGGCGTGCCCAATCCTGGGACGCCTCGAACTACTTCGCGGTCAGTTCCACTTGCTCGAGACTGTCTTGGTCCAGGACCTTCTCGATCTCGAGTAGTATCAGCAGCCGCTGATCGAGCTTAGCCAGCCCGGCGATGTGCTCTCTTCCCATCGAGGTGATCGTCGGCGGCGCCGGATCGATCTGCTCGTGGGAGATGCGAATCACTTCGTTGACGGCGTCGACGATGGTCCCGATCGTCTTGTTGCGAACGTTGACGACGATGATGCGCGTGTCGTCGGTCATCGCGCGGGCCTCGATCCCGAAGCGCTTTCTCAGGTCGATGATCGGGATGACCGATCCTCGGAGGTTGATCAGGCCCTCGATGTAGACGGGAACGTGGGGGATGCGCGTGATCTCCCCGACGAGAATGATCTCCTGGATCTTGGTGATCTCGATCCCGTACTGTTCGTCCCCAAGGTGAAAGCCGACCACCTGACGCGTCGCGCCACCGGTGGTCACTTGATCCGCGATGTCGCTCGGCACCGACACGTTGCGTCACTCCTCGCGTCTGCTAAACGAGCTCTCTTTTTCCCCTCGTCCTCTCGGCGGACCCGCCTGGGCTCCGGGAGGCTCGCACGCCGGACGGGCGTTCGAACGTGATGGGGGAGAGTCGTTTTTCCCTGGTCGTGCATGTTTCAGCCACACTAAATCGAAGCATAGCTGCTTAATTCGGATTGTGAGATCGATTTTGAGAAAAAATGGGTAGATTCAGCGGGAGTGGATCGGCTGGGCCACAATGGCAAGTTCCATCCTTGCAGGATGATGGAAACTTCACTCAAACATCACGAAACTCGCGCCGTTTCCCGCTACATCGATTTGCGTCCCCCAAATCATCACCTAGAGTTGGATCGTCCCGTGGGGCTCTGCGTCGCCGCGTTCCCGTCTGATCAAGCAGGAGACTTCCCGATGAAGTTCGTTCTTGTCGATGATTCGAGTACGATGCGAAAGATACAGCGTCGTACGTTGGAACGTCTTGGTTACACTGAAGTGGAGGAGGCCGAGGACGGCAAGGAAGCGCTCGATGTCGTCGAGCAATTCACGCCGGATGTGATCATCACGGACTGGAATATGCCGAACATGAACGGCTTGGAGTTCGTCAAGGAGGTTCGCACCAAGGATAAGGAAACCCCGATCATCATGGTGACGACCGAGGCGGAGAAGACGAAAGTGATCCAAGCGATCCAGGCGGGCATCAGCGACTACCTGATCAAGCCGTTCACGCCCGACTCCCTGGCAGCGAAGATCCGCAAGGTCACCGGCCAATAAGCCTATGCGAATTGTTCAGTACCCCCATCCCTCGCTCCTGCATCCGGCGGTCCCGGTCACGAGGATCGACAAGGAGCTGCGGCGGCAAATCGGCGAGATGTTCGAGCTGATGTACGACGCCAAGGGGTTGGGGCTGGCCGCGACTCAAGTCGCGCTCCCCTATCAACTCCTCGTCGCCAATGTCGGCGGTGCCGAAACCGTCGGGGACAAGGAGCAAGAGCGCGTCTACATCAATCCCGTCATCACCCGGCGCAAGGGAACCCAAGAGGGTGACGAGGGGTGCCTCAGCTTCCCCGGCCTCTACGCCAAAGTGCGCCGTGCGAAAGAGGTCGTCGTCGAAGCCTACGACCTCAAGGGCCAGAAAGTGCGCATCGAAGCCAAGGGGCTCGAGGCCCGACTTTGGCAGCACGAGATCGACCACCTCGACGGGGTCGTCTTCGTCGAACGCTTCGGCTATCTCGCCCGCCTCGCTCACGAACGCGAAATTGCCTCCTTCGAGAGCGAGTTCCGCAAGGCCCAGTCCCTGGGCGATCTCCCTCCCGACGCCAACCTTAAGAAAGCACTCCGCGACCTTCAGCAAGCGATGAGCGGTTAGTCGATCTTGTCGGATCCCCTGGGCGCGGGTTTCACGCTTGCGAGGGAGTCCGGGGAACGCCTCTCCTTCCACCTGCCTCTCGCACGAACGTGCGCCAACTCTTCATGCGATGAATTCGCCCCACCTCGTCGTGCGCGAAGAGGATCCGCGCCCCATCGTTCAGTCAGTGGTTGTCCCGGCGTAGTATTTGGATTGCATGGGTCGCTTGGCTGGGCTATCGTCGTAGCCTTGATGGCTCGTGAAGTCGAAGAGGGGCGCCGATGCCGATCAGTGTGCAGTGTCTCGAGTGTGGCAAACGCTATCGGATGCCCGAGAAATTCGCCGGTCGCTCGGTCAAGTGCAAGGAGTGCTCGGCGCGCATTCCCGTGCCTGGTGAGGTACTCGACGAAGACGACGAGGACCTGGTCGAACCGACTCCGAAGAAGAGAAAAAGAGTCGAAAGCGGCGCCGCTCCAGCGGTGGAAATGGCGAGGTCAGTTGCATCAACGTCGTGGGAGGGATCTTCTTCGGGTTGGTCGCCTTGGGATTCCTTGGGATGTCTGTCCACGCGTTCTTCGTACGCCATGAGCCGACACCGGGCGTCGTCTTCATCATGGCGGCCATCTTTCCCTCCACGGTTGCCGCCGCATGTCTCCATCCGCCGACGCGACCGATCACGGTCCGAGCGGTCGGCATCTTGTTGGGGCTTGGCAACTCCCTCGCGATCCTCAATCACATCCAGCAGGGAAATCCACCCGGGATGATGATCATCAACGGTCTTTTCCTTATCCTCGGTGTCTTCATCTTCCTCAAGGCGCCCTAGGACGGCGCGAGAGCCGCTCGAGCGTGTGGCGGAGCGACGCCCATAGGGCATCGGAGGCGATCGTCGCGTCCCGTCCGAGCCGCATCAGTCCCATCACCGACGTGGGATTCGAGAGGAGCAGCGTCACGACCTTCCCGGGCCGGACGTCTCCGCTGGAGTCGACCAACCGCATGAAGCGTCGATCGAGCGACGTGTGCGCATCGTCGGAGATCGCCCGGATGACGTAGGGGGTGATCTGGTGCTCGGCGGCGACGCTCGCGACCTCGTAGGTCTCCATGTCGACGGCCTGACACCCGGAGCGTCGAAAGAGATCTTCCTTTTCGGAGGGCGTTTCGGCCAACTCGTCGCGGCTGAGGATCGTTGTCGCGCCGCTCGTGGGTCCAAGGTTCGCGAGTGGGATGGGGGGCTTGCCCTGACGGTGAACCTCGTGCGGTTGAAGGACCGTTCCCATGCGAAGGGTCGGATCGAGTCCCCCGGCGAAGCCGCAAACGAGGAGATGGCTGGGGGCGAACGTGTCGATCGCCCAGGCCGTCGCTCGCATGGCGCGCGCCGGGCCGACGCCCATCCGGACGACAACCACCTCGCGTCTGTCGATTCGTCCCGCGGAATGCCAAAAGGGCGTTCGCTCGACCGATTCCGCTTCGAGCTGACGGGTCACGATCCGTGCTTCGGTGGCGACCGCCGTGAGCACGACAGCCGGCCCGGTGGGTTCGCTGGTCACAGCTCGTTGATGACGGCCGGGATCAAATGCCAGACCAGCATGCCGTTGACCCGATCGATGTCCGCCCACTCGTCGATGTCGAAGTCAATCCGGGTCAATGCACAGGTCGGGACGCGCAGGATGGCTTCCGGGCCGCCGATGACGCGACAGAGGAAGAGCTCCGTCCCTGGGTTATGGCCAATCATGAGCAGGCGATCGGCGTCACCCTGCCGCGCCACCGCGCGATGCAGCGCTTCCGGCTCGGCCTCGTAGATCTCGTCGAGGTAGTCGACCTCGCCCTTGTACTTGCAGCGTTCGAGGAAGAGATCGGCCGTTTCGCGGGTTCGCGCGGAGGTCGAACAGAGAACGTGTTCGGGAGAGCCGTCGACCTTACGGAGCACGCGTCCCATTCGGGGAGCATCGCGACGACCGCGATCGTTGAGTGGGCGGTCGTGATCGCCGCCGGTCGGGGAATAGGGGGACGATTTCGCATGGCGAAGCAGGTAGAGGGTCTTCATCGCGCGGGCCTTTGCTCAGGGCACGGATACGTGTTGGTTCGCATCGGGAGTCGCGAGGGTCGCGGACATCGCCGATTGGTCGTTGGTCGCGGTGCTCGGGACATTCCGGCAGGACGAGGACCGCTGGCCATCAAGATGGGGCCAACGGGCCAATCTGGCAACGCGGAATCGTGCGGATTCGCGTCACTTCGTTTCCGAGGGGAGTTTGATCGTCGTGGTTCCGTTGGCGGCATCGAAGGAGACCGGCACACTCCAGCTCTCGCCGCCGACACGGCAAAGCCCTTCGCTCCCATCCCCGCACGAATAGTAGACGACGTCGACGAGTAGGTCTTTGGCCCCCGCGAGTTTCGCGAGAGGAACCTCGATCCCGAACGCCGCGCTGCCCGTTTCGCCCGAACCTTTGACGAGCGCGTCGCCCTGGTGTCCCTTCGTCCGAACTCGATAGCGGAGCGGAACGAAGGGACTGAGTTTCTGTCCCGCCGGGACGGCGACGGTGCCGTCGATCGTGAGCGTTCCCTCCGGCTTGAGCACCGCGGCGGGAGACGAGACCGGTTTGGCATCACTCGGGAAAGCCAGTTGGTCGGCGGAGGCTGGTGGCTCGAGCCCCGTCAGGGGGAAGGTCGAGACCTTCTTGGTACCAAGGTCGATCACGCGGATCGCGTGGTTGTTGGTATCGGCGACGTAGGCTTTGTCGCCGACGATCGAAAGACCGCCCGGTTCGTTGAAGCGGGCCGGCGCGTCGGAGTCACCCGGCTTGCCGTCGCCCAGATAGGTCAGCGACTCGGTCGATTTCGGATCGATCGTCTTGATCTTATTGTTGTAGGTGTCGGCGACGTAGAGCTTGCCATCCTTGAAGTCGACGCCGAGGGCGTGTTGCAGCCTAGCCTTGCTCCCGGTTCCGTCGACATCGCCGAATTCGAAGAGTCCCTCGCCAATGACGGTGTCGACGAGGTCCTTCTTCAGGTGAATCTTGCGGATCGCGCTGACTTCGCTGTCGGCGACGTAGAGCCAGGTGCCGTCGGTCGCCAAGCCGCTCGGTTGCGCGAACTCGGAAGAGCGGAGCGTCCCGTCGGTGATGTTCTCGCCACCGGTGCCGGCGAAGGGACCGATCGAGCCGGAGTCGAGGTTCATCATCCAGATCTGGTGAGTGCCGGCCATCGCGATGTAGAGCTCGTCCCCGATCAGGAGCAAGTCCCAGGGGCTGGCCAGCTCGACCTCTGGGCCCTTGCCGAGGCTGCGACGAACGCGGCCACGCTTGCCGTTGCCCGAGAGGGTGATGACCTTTTTGCTCTTGAGGTCGACTTCGCGGAGAGCGTGGTTCTTGCGGTCGGCGACATAGAGCTTGTCTCCCTTAAGGGCCATGCCTTGGGGATCATTGAAGCGGGCCTCGGAATAGCCCCCGTCCTTGAGTTCCGGTTTGCCGTCTCCGATCACGTCGAGCACCTTGCCCGTCTTGAGGTCGGCGATGACGAGGCGATGGTGGCTGCTGTCGGCGATGAAAAGTCGATTCCCCTCGGGATCGGGAAGGACCTTGCCCGGGAAACGCAACGGCGTGCTCGCGGCGCGGGTCTCCTCGAGGTTGAAATGGACCGGGGAGCGATCGAGGGTTCCCTTCTGGTCGTGGTAGGCGATCAACTTGTTGATGACCTCGTCGAGCAACTCGTAGTTGCCCTCGCCGGAGAGCATCCCGATGACGTGGCCTTCCGGGTCGATCAGGATGCGCGTCGGCCAGGCCCGAACCCCGAAGCGGCGCCAGATCGCCATATTGGCGTCGTTGACGACGGGGTGCTCGATCTGGTAGCGCATGATCGCTTCACGGATGTTGTTGGATTCCTTCTCGTTGTCGAATTTCGCGGAATGGACGCCGATGACGACAAGCTCGTTGGGGTACTTCTTCTCTAGTTTGTCAAGATCTGGGAGAATGTGGATACAGTTGATGCAGCAGTAGGTCCAGAAGTCGAGGAGAACGACTTTCCCCTTGAGACTCTCCATGGTGATCGGGCCGGAGGTATTGAGCCAGCCGACGCCTCCCTCGAGTTCGGGGGCATCCATCTTCGCGTTGGGAAAGGGGTCCTTGCCGGCGTCCTTGGCTTTGGCGGTCTCACGACCGGCTTTGTTCGGTTGAGCCCCGGCCTGAAAAGCGAGGGCGACGAAGACGACGCAGAGCGCAGCGACGGTGAGGGAAAGGACACTGAGGGTACGGCCCTTGGGAAACAGCATGCTGGTTTCACCCGTGGCAAAAAGGTATGTGATCGCCGGAACGTTCTTGGGGGCATGATGACCCTGATTCGGCGGGAATTCCACATGATTCTACGCGAAAGCGGGCGAAAGGGATCGATCAAAACCAGCACTTGATGCGAGAAGCGATGGGGCGAGATTTTCCGATGGAATCGACAATCCGCCTCGATTTGAGGACCGCGGGGGAAGAGCGCGGAGCCCGCCTCGCCAGATCGGGACGCATTCGTAGACATAAGCGTTTCGCGGAATGAACCAAAGAAAGCCCGGAATCTGGCGAACAAGTCGCCGTTGCGGGGAATTCCTACTCGACGGCGTCATTAATCAATGGATAAGCGTTATCTCTGGTTCTGGGTGGTGATGGTCGTGATCTGGCTCGGATGGAGCCAGCTCATGATGTTCATGTACCCCAATCGGGGCAAGAAACCCGATCTGGCCGCGAAGAACAAGATCGAGGCGAAGGCCGACGCGCCCGCCAAGGGAGAAGAGGCCAAAACTCCCGCCAAGGAGAAGGCTTCCAAGGACGCGAAGCCCGAGGAGGGCGCCGAGAAGAAGGAGCCCGCCGCCGCGGTTGTCGAACAGGCTGCCGTGCCGCTTCGGAAAGATTTGGTGCTCGGCAAGCCAACCGATGATCCCGGCCGAGACGCTCCCGACTGGCTCTATGCCCGGTTGAGCAACCAGGGCGCCGCGGTCACCTTCCTCCAACTCAACCGCTACAAGAACGAAGAACGCGACGGCCCAATGATCCTCCTCACGGAAGAGGATCCCGGAAACGTTCCCTCGTTCGTCCTCGATCTGGTCAACAACGACGGCAATTCGCTGGCCGAACGCAATTGGGAAGTGGTCGAGAGCTCCCCCGAGAAGGTTGTTTTCCGAACCCAAGCGACGCCCGGAAAGCTACAGATCGAAAAACGCTATTCGATCGAGCCCGGCAGCCCGATGATTCGGCTCGAGATCGCTCTCAAGAACGTCAGCGAAGAGCCTCTCGAAGACGTTAGCTATACGCTGACCTCGGGGAACGGCCTGCCGGTCGAAGGCTCGTGGTACACCAACTACTTCCGCCGCATGGTCGTCCTGATGGTCGAAGAGGGAGGCGGGACGCGCTTCTCCGAGAAGACCTCCAAAGAGGTCGCCGGTGGCGACGAGACGCCCTTCGAGACCACGCCGATTCAGTTTAGCGGGATCGTCGATCAGTATTTTGCGTCGTTGATCATTCAGAAGCCAGATCCACAGGAAGAGCGGATCATCGGCAGCGTGCGGCCCGATCTTCTCTATCTGACCAAGGAGACGCAGTTTAGCAACATCGCCGCCGAAATGACCTCCAAGCCGGTCTGGCTCAAGCCCGACAGCGAGGTCGTCCACGAGTTCCTGCTCTACAACGGGCCCAAGGATCCCGAAATCCTCGACGAATTCGCCGACTTCCACCTCCCCGAGATCATCCATTACCCCAATTTCGTCGTTCTTCCGATCGGCACGATCGCCAAGACAATGGTTTGGATCGTCAATTTCTTCTACTCGCTCGTCGGCGACTACGGTCTGGCGATCATCATGCTGACGATCGTGGTGCGTGGTTGCCTCTTCCCGTTGAGCTTCAAAGCGACCGCCAGCATGACGAAAATGGCGGCACTTAAGCCCAAAATCGACGAACTTCGGGAGAAATACGGCACGGATAAGGAGAAAATGCACCGCGAATTGATGGATTTGTACGCCAAGAACAAGGTGAATCCGTTCGGCGGCTGCCTCATCCTCTTCCTGCAGTTCCCGATCTTCATCGGACTGTGGCAGGCGCTCTACAACAGCTTCGCGCTTCGCAACTCGACCTTCCTCTACGGCTGGACGTGGATCGACAACCTCGCCGCGCCCGACCAGCTCTTCCCCTTCGGCTTCAACATGCCGTTTCTGGGTCCGTACTTCAATCTGTTGCCGATCCTCGCGGTGGTGCAGATGGTGATTCAGCAGAAGATGATGACACCCCCGGCGACGACCCCCGAGGCGGAACTTCAGCAGAAGATGATGAAGTGGATGATGGTCGTCATCGGGTTCCTCTTCTACAAGGTGCCGGCCGGACTCTGCATTTACATCATGGCCAGCGGTACCTGGAGTCTCTGCGAGCGGAAACTTCTCCCTCGTCCGCAAGTCGCGCCCACCGCCGATCCGCGGACGTCCGAGTCGGCGGTCAAACGCGACGAGTCGACTTGGAAGACCGCCGCCAAGCCCAAGAAGAAGGCCAAGTCGAAGCGCTAGTCGCGTCGGCTTCGGGCAATGCAGCGCGTGGTGGTCCATGGCACTCGATTGGAACGACACCATCATCGGGCCATCGACCGCCGCGGGCCCCGGTGCTCGGGCGATTCTTCGCCTCTCCGGACCCAGCGTCCCGGAGATCACTTCCTCCCTGGTTGGGACATCCGCCAGCATTCCCTGGCATCGCCGTTGGGTCGGCGACGTCGCCCTGGAGATTCCCGCTTGGCGGCGCTCGGTGGAATTGACGCTCTACTCGTGGCCTGAAGGTGGCTCCTACACGGGGCAGCCATCGGTCGAGCTCCATGTTCCGGCCTCCGCGCCGCTTTGCTCGGCGATCGAAGCTCGCTTTGTCGAGGAGGGCGTCCGCCTGGCTCGGCCAGGGGAGTTCAGCTTGCGAGCCTTTCTCTCGGGACGGCTCGATCTTGCGCAAGCCGAAGGGGTGCTCGGCCTGATCGAGGCGGAGACGGTCGACGAGCTCCGCGAGGCGGTTGACCAGCGAACCGGCGGGCTCAGCAAGCCGGTCCTCAAGCTGCGCAACGATCTGCTCGACTTGCTCGCCGAGCTTGAGGCGGGACTCGACTTCGTCGAGGAGGACATCACCTTTGTCGAGGACGACGTCGTCGAACGGGCGTTCTTCTCGGCCAGGGAGGAGTTGAGCAGACTCCAATCGTCGCTTCAGGAGCGGAGCGCCGATCGTCAGCTTCCGCGTCTCGTCCTGATCGGCCATCCCAATGCGGGCAAGAGCAGTCTCTTCAATGCCCTGGCCGAGTCCGATCGAGCGATCGTCAACGCCCAGGCGGGGACGACGCGCGACTATCTCAGCACCGTGATCTCCCTGGGCGACACCCAGGCGGAACTCATCGACACCGCGGGGATCGAGTCGACCGGCGATCTCTTGGCGTTGGAATCCGCCGAGCAGCGTGAGGGAGTTGCCCGACGCGCCGACGTGCTCCTCCACTGTGTTCCCGTTGGCGAGGGGTTCGACGCCTGCGACGAGAAACACACGCTATTGGTGCTGACCAAGGCCGATCTTTCGGGAGGAGAAGGTGGCGGCTCGAAGGGGATCGTCGTCAGTTCGAAGACGGGCCAAGGGGTCGAGACGCTCCGGTCGGCTCTTCGCGAGCGATTGGCGAGAGTCTCAAGCGAGCATACGTCGGCTGGAACGAGGATGGCCGCCCGTTGTGGCGAGGGGTTGCGGCGAGCGATCACCGCGATCGACGAGGCATCGTTCGCGCAGGAGAGTGGACTCGGGCCGGAGGTGGTCGCGGTGAGCCTGCGCGACGTGATCACCGCGCTCGGCGAGATCGTCGGTCATGTCTACACCAACGATTTGCTTGACCGGATCTTCTCGAAGTTCTGTATCGGAAAGTAAGCCGGGTTCCCGAGTTGGAGCCCGAGTTTCGTTCAACGGCGGAACGTGCATCCCATGTTGCGAAGACGTCGAACGCAATGTCAAACGTTGACGAGGCACTCCGCCATTGTCCGTCGCGAGCCTACTCGGAACTCTCGGAGGTGGCCGGCTCGGTCTCGCCCTCGGGGATTTCGTTGTCGGAGTCCGCTTCCTGCTCGGACTCTTCCTCTTTGGCCTCGGCGGGGAGTTTATAGTCGAACATCGACAGATCGCCGGTGCGAAGGAGTTTTTCGATTTCCTCGGCCGACAGCGTTTCGTACTTGAGAAGCGCCTTGGCGACGAGTTCCGTTTCGTCCTTTTGTTGTTTGAGAGCCTGGGTCGCGTCGGCGTAGCAGGAGTCGATGATCCGTCGCACGGCTTGGTCGATCTTCTCGGCCGTCGCTTCGCTGAATTCGCGGGGCTTGCTTACTTCGCCGCCGAGGAAGACTTGTTGTTCTTTGGCGAGGTAGAGGATGGGGCCGAGTTCGTCGCTCATCCCGTACTCGCAGACCATTTTTCGCGCCATGTCGCTGGCGCGCTCGATGTCGTTGCGGGCGCCGCTGGAAATGTCGTTGAAGTAGATCTCCTCGGCGATCCGGCCGCCGAAGAGGACTTGGATCTCGTCGATCATTTCGGCGCGCGAGATGGTGTAGCGATCCTTCTCGGGCAGAGACATCGTCGAACCGAGGGACATGCCGCGTGGGATGATGGTCACCTTGTGAAGCGGTTGGGCGTTTGGCAAGAGGCGGGTCAGCATCGCGTGGCCGGCCTCGTGGTAGGCGGTCACCTCACGATCGTGCTGATCGAGGACGCGGCTTCGCTTCTCCCGGCCGAAGCAGACCTTGTCCCGAGCTTCCTCGAGATCGTCCTGCTCGATTGACTTCTTGCCCGCCATCGTGGCCATGATCGCGGCCTCGTTGACCAGCGCCGCGAGATCGGCCCCCGAGAACATGGGCGTGCCGCGAGCCACTCTCATCAAGTCGACTTCGTCGCTCATCTTCACGTGACGAGCGTGGACCTTGAGAATCTGATAGCGCCCGGGGAGGTCAGGCAAGTTGATCATGATCTCGCGATCGAATCGACCGGGCCGAAGTAGCGCTGGGTCGAGGACGTCGGGTCGGTTGGTCGACGCGATGACGATGACTTGCTCGTTGGTCTCGAAGCCGTCCATTTCGACGAGGATCGCGTTGAGCGTCTGTTCGCGTTCGTCGTGACCACCGCCCAGTCCGCTGCCGCGCCGGCGTCCGACCGCGTCGACTTCATCGAGAAAGATGATGCAGGGAGTTGTTTCTTTGGCCTGGCGGAACAGGTCGCGCACCCGGCTGGCGCCGACACCGACGAACATCTCGACGAAGTCGGAACCGCAGATGCTGTAGAAGGGAACATCGGCCTCGCCGGCGATCGCTTTGGCGAGGAGTGTCTTGCCCGTGCCCGGAGGACCGGCGAAGAGCAGGCCGCGCGGGATGCGTCCGCCGAGCCCCTGGAACTTCTCGGGGTTCTTGAGGAACTCAATGACTTCGCCGACTTCTTCTTTCGCTTCGTCGATCCCCGCGACATCGGGGAAACGAACGTTGGTGTGCTCCTTTTGGATCAACTTGGGCCGGCTACGACCGAAAGAAAGGACGTTCCCCGGGCCATTTTGGCTTCGCAGCGGCCGGAGGAAGAGGAAGTAGAAGATGCCGACCAGCACCCCAAGCGAGAGCGCGTACCAAACGATCGCGCGCAGCATGGGATTGCCCGGGTCATACTTGAAGTCCTCGATCGTCCCGAGGCGTTCGAGAAACTCGTAGTCGATGGCGTAGGGAGGGACGTAGACGCGGTACCACAGTTCGCGCTTCTCGAGGAAGCCGAGCATGGGGCGATCATCGGGGAGCTTGCTCTTGGCTTTCGCGTCGGTCTTGGTGGAAGCGTCCTCTTTCGAGGCCGCTTCTTTGGGCGTCGCCGCCAGCACCTGGGTCGGTCGGACGTAGAGGGCGTCCTCGCGGAGTTCCCCTTGGTCGAAGCCGAGATAGCGCTTCTCCTTCTCGCTCCAATGAGATTGGAACTTGGTGAAGGAGATGTTGGTGATCGTCCGGCCCTTGTCGGAAGCGAGTCCCACGACAAGGATCGCGAGTAGGCAGAAAACGACGATGACGATCAGTCCACGCGGAATTCGCGGTCCTCGTGCGGTCTCACTCTTGCCCGCTTGGGGGGACTGAGGAGAACGGCTCGAAGGGAGTGGATTTCCGTCGGGCGAATCGTCCGCCATTCCCAGACGCGATCCTTTCCTCTCGGGAATGAACTTGTCGGTCAACAAGACCCCTTTCCGAAGTCAGTAGCCCGTGAAGGACAATGCGCATATTGGAGGAGGTCGGCTTGCGACCTCGGTCCGCTCGGTTCGTCAGCGGAAGACCGGACCCAATTCGAAGCCGAGTCTTGGGCTTCGAGAGGGGACTGCCCCACCTGGGATGGAAACCGGTCGTCGGCGAGACGTGGTTTCCGAGGGAGTCGGGCACTCCGGCACCTCCTCAATGTACAAAAGTATCCACAGTATCGCCAGACGGAGGATCGCGCCAGCGACTCCCCGAGGCGAAGGGGCGGATTCCCTTTGGGGAAGCGAAGGGGGCAGGACCGATCGTGGGCGCGCCGGCGAATGCCCCTCCGCGACGCTGGACTCTTGGGCGATCGTGTCGGATCGGGGGGAGGCTCGCGGCAGCGGGCATCGAGTCGTCTTCGTCTCTTGATGTAGACGCGAAACGGGACAATCGGTCTCGACTCAAATATCCCGAACGCCGAAACTACGCGCGGTGTCCGATTTTTGAGCGATTCCGTATATCGCCTAACAACTCGCCAATGCGACGAGACGAGCCCCATCACGAAGGACGTCAGATTCCGCCATGCATCCCTGGCACGACATCTACATCGACGATGACAGCATCGAGAAGAGCTTCCCCGTTGTCATCGAAGTTCCCATGGGAAGTAAGAACAAGTACGAACTCGACAAGGAGAGCGGTGTTCTCCGGCTCGATCGAGTTCTCTACAGCGCCGTGCACTATCCGGCGAACTACGGCTTCCTGCCGCGGACTTTCTGCGACGACAACGACCCGCTCGACGCGCTCGTCCTCTCCCAAGGGCCGGTGCATCCGCTGACCTTGGTTGACGCCCGAGCGATCGGCGTCATGCGCATGCGGGACGAAAAGGGCATCGACGACAAGATCCTCGCCATCTCCGCCGGCGATCCGGCGTATGAGGAGTTCGTCGATCATCAACAGTTGCCCGATCATACCGGCAAGCAAATCCGACGATTCTTCCAGGACTACAAGATCCTCGAGAACAAGCAGGTCATCATCGATGACTTCCTCGGTCCCGATGAGGCCCTGAAGATCATCCGCGAGGCGCTCGACCTCTACCGCAAGTTGCGTCGTGGGGAGCTCGCCTCGGGCCAGGTCGCGTAAGGCCCTGGCGCGCCGTCAAGACCAGGCTTGCGGGTGCCACTGGCTGCTTGTCAGCCAGTGCTGAAGTGTCGAAGAGCCTTTCCCTCGCGCTAGGCGAGGTGATGGGCAGGGCGCCCGAAACGCTTGGTGGTTGCTCGCTAGCGAGATGGTCCTCGTTCTCAAACCCCCTAGTCGCGAAGTCCCACCATGTTCACCCCCGTGGAAGCAGCCGAAGCCGATCGTCTCGTCGAATGGGGGCTTCAGGAAGATCTCGGTGATGCGGGCGACATCACCAGTCGAGCGGTGATCGACCCGACGACGCGGGGGGAAGCGCGGATCGTCGCGCGGCAGCCCGGAGTGGTCGCGGGGCTGCCAATGCTCGAGGTTCTGCGGCGCCGTCATCCGGAGTTCGGTATCGCGGCGGCCGAGAACGATGGTCCCGTCGAGCGCGGAGATGTGGTGGCGGTTCTGCTCGGGCCGCTGGTCACCCTTCTCGGCCTCGAGCGGCTGATCTTGAATTTTCTCTCCCATCTCGGTGCGATCGCCACGCTGACGTCCCACTACGCCGATGCCGTCGCCGATTCGCGGACGGTGATCTGTGACACCCGCAAGACAACACCGGGATGGCGTTACCTCGAGAAGTACGCGGTCCGCATCGGTGGCGGTACCAATCATCGCATCGGTCTCTTCGATCAAGTCCTGATCAAGGACAATCACCTGGCGTGGTTGGGAGAAGCCGACCCGACGCCCATCAAGACCGCAATCGAACGGGCGCGCAACTCGACGCCGCCCGGAACCGTCGTCGAGATCGAAGTCGACACGCTGGAGCAGTTCGAGCTCGCGATTCGCGAGGCTCCCGACATCATCCTGCTCGACAACATGTCGTCCGAGACGATGGCCAAGGCGGTCGCGCGGCGCGCGGAACTTGGCGCCACGTCGCTGCTGGAGGCTTCGGGAGGACTCGGGCTCGCCCAGATCCCGGAGCTTGCCCAGCTTGGGCTCGATCGGGTCAGCGTCGGGGCCCTGACGCACTCGGCTCCTTCGCTCGACTTGTCGATGGAACTGTCCAAAGGTCGGGCTGAAGCGACTTCTTAGATAGGGGCGAGGGAGAGGCCAGACCCCCGGCATCGGGGGAGATGGGCGACTCCGCGGTCCTGGGGGGCGGTTTGCGCCGTTGTCGGCCGAATTTTGGGGAATGCCGAGCGACGCGTGTGGATGGACGCGGGGAAATTGCAGTATCCGCGCAAGTCCGCCGAACCGGTCGTTCGCCCCTGACCGCTGCTTGGCGCTGTCGTTGGACTGGCGTATGATGGCGAAAGTACAAATGGCAATGATCCCACCCAACGTCGGTCCGGCGTGTTGATCAAGCGGCTAGGAGTCAGGCCGCCCATGAAGTGATGCCGCCCGCGTGTCTTTCCGTGGACCCCTTTGGCACTTGCGGCTTCGTTCGTGACGACAGATTTTCCCCGACACGGCAACTCAACGAAGAGAACATCCATGAAACGGTTTGCTCTTGGCTCTCTCCTAACTGCGTTTGCCCTTCTGGTGATGGGACCGCTAGTCGCCCATGCCGAACGCGAGTCCAACTCCGCGAAGAACGCCGCCGGCGATCCTCGCGATTGGCCCTTCTGGCGTGGCCCCGAACACAACGGCGTTGCCCGCGCGACAGGGCTGCCCGAGGATTGGTCCGATCGCGGCAAGGGCGAGAACATCGTTTGGAAGCGAGAGGATCTCGGGAGCCGCACGACGCCGATCGCGATGAACGGCAAACTCTACCTCATCACCCGTGCCGATGAAGGCGAGCCGACCGAGGGCGAACGTGTTGTCTGCGTCGATGCCGAGACGGGCAAAACGATCTGGGAGCAGAAGTTCAACGTCTTTCTCTCCGACGTTCCCGACACCCGCGTCGGCTGGTCGAACGTCGTTGGCGATCCGTCGACCGGAAACGTCTACGCCCTCGGCGTGGGTGGTCTCTTCCAGTGCTTCGACGGCGAGACCGGCAAGGTGCTCTGGTCGCATTCGATGAGCGAGGAGTACGGCCTTCTGACGACCTACGGCGGCCGGACGAATTTCCCCTTCGTCTTCGATGACGTCGTCATCATCAGCGGCGTGCTCATCAACTGGGGCGACAGCGCCAAGCCGGCCCATCAGTTTATCGCGTTCAACAAGGAGACGGGCGTTCCCGTCTGGTTGAGCAGCACGCGTCCCCTGCCCTACGACACGACCTACAGCTCGCCGATCCTGGCGACGATCAAGGGGCAGCCGGTCATCATCTTCGGAGCGGGCGACGGCGCGGTCTACGCGATGCAGCCTCGCACCGGCAAGATCATCTGGAAGTACCAGCTCTCCCGTCGCGGCGTCAACGCCACCCCCCTCGTCGTCGACGACACCGTCTACATCGGTCACGGCGAGGAGAACATCGACGACAACACGATGGGCGCCATTGTCGCCATCGACGCGACTGGCGAGGGTGACGTCACCAAGACCCACGAAAAGTGGCGTCAGAAAGAAGTGATCGCCGGCAAGACCGCCCCGATCATGGCCGACGGCAAGCTTTGGTTCCTCGAGGACACCGGTGGCATCATCATGGTCGATCCCAAGACGGGCGAGACCCTCTTTCGCAAGAAGCTTGGCACGATGATGCGGGGCAGTCCCATCTACGCCGACGGAAAGATCTACGTCAACGAAGCCAACGGTCGGACCTACATCCTCAAGCCGAAGGAAGATGGGTTCGACATCCTCAGCCGCAACCGGCTGCGGGCCGAGATCAACGGTTCACCGATCGTGGCCTACGGCAAGATGTACCTGCCGACCAGCGCTGGACTCTACGCGATCGGCAACTCGGAAAGCGGAACGCACTCGGCGGCGCCTCCGATCAACACCGAGGCGCCGGTCTCCGAGGATTCCAAGCCCGCCCAGTTCCGCTTGGTGCCGGCCGAGTCGCTGATCAAGCCGGGCGAGAAGGTGGCGTACGACGTCGAAGTCTTCAACTCGCGGGGACAGTCGCTCGGCGATCCGACCGGGAAGGTGACCTACTCCGTCGACGGCCCGGGAACGGTGACCGAAGAGGGTGTCTACGTTGCTCCCAGTGATGCCAAGCACGTCGCGGCGACGGTGACCGCCAAGCTGGGCGACATGGAGAAGACCGCTCGCGTGCGCGTCGTTCCGGAGTTGCCTTGGAACTTCGACTTCTCGGACAACCAGGTGCCGATCTCATGGATCGGGGCTCGCTACCGTCACCAGATTCGGGACGTCGATAGCGAGAAGGTGATGGTCAAGATCACGACGATTCCGAAGGGAACCCGCAGTCAGGCGTGGTTCGGTCCGTCCGATCTTCACGACTACACGATGACCGCCGACGTCAAGGGATCGATCACCGACGACAAGATGCCCGACATCGGCATCACGGCCCAGCGTTATGTCATGGAACTCAAGGGAGCTCATCAGCAGCTTCAGATCCGCTCTTGGCCGACACAGCTTCGGATGGCCGAGACGATTCCCTTCGAGTGGAAGCCCGACACTTGGTACTCGATGAAGCTGCGAGCCGAGAACAAGGGCGACGATGTCCTTCTGCGCGGGAAGGTCTGGGAGCGAGGGACGCCGGAACCCGAGAAGTGGACGATCGAAGCGACCGATCCGTCCCCCAACCGCACCGGTAGCCCCGGACTCTACGGCAACGCCAAGGATGCCGAGATCTTTCTCGACAACATCCGTGTCACACCGAACGAGGCGGGCTGACCCGTCTCGCATGATCCGTCACGTCATCTACGAGGATTCGCAATGAAACGAGGATTGAGTCTCTGGTCGAGCGCGTGTCTGCTCGGGCTGTTCGCGGCCCCGGCCTTCGCGGAGAAGAACGAAGGTCAGCAGTCCTTCGACGTGCTTTCCGACATCAAGAGCCGCATCGAGAAGATGGACGTCAAGCCGACCGACTGGCCGCAATGGGGCGGAACGTCGATCCGCAACAACGTCCGCGAAGGGCAGAACATCCCCACGACGTGGGAGATCGGCGAATTCGATCGCGAAACCAAGGAGTGGAAGCCCGGCAGCGGCAAGAACGTCTCCTGGGTCTCGCGCGTCGGTTCCCAGACCTACGGCAACCCGGTTGTCGCCAATGGCAAGGTCTACGTCGGCACCAACAACGGCGCGGGATACCTCGAACGCTATCCGCACACCGTCGACCTCGGGTGTCTGCTCTGCTTCGACGCGAAGACCGGCAAGTTCCTCTGGCAGCACTCCAGCGCGAAGCTCAAGACCGGCCGTGTCCACGACTGGCCGCTGCAGGGCGTCTGCTGTGCCCCCTACGCCGAGGGAGACAAACTCTGGTTCGTCAGCAGCCGCGGCGAAGTGCTCTGCCTCGATGCCGAGGGCTTCCGCGACGGCGAGAACGATGGCCCCTACAAGGACGAGGAGTATACCGGCGACAACGAAGGGGACGTGATCTGGAAAGTCGACATGATGAAGGACATGGGCATCTCCCAGCACAACATGTGCAGTTGCTCGGTCACCGCCATGGGTGACATCCTCTTCGTGCACACCGCCAACGGCGTCGATGAGACCCACCTGAACATCCCCGCTCCCGATGCTCCCAGCTTCATCGCGCTGAACAAGAACACCGGCGAGGTCCTCTGGACCGACAAGTCGCCGGGCCGCAACATCCTCCACGGCCAATGGTCCTCCCCCGCGGTCGCGGAACTCGGCGGCGTTCCCCAGGCTCTTTTCCCCGGCGGCGACGGCTGGCTTTACAGCTTCCACGCCGATGAGTTCGAGAACGGCAAGCCGAAGCTCCTCTGGAAATTCGACTGCAACCCCAAGGACTCCACCTGGATCCTCGGCGGTCGTGGAACCCGCAACAACCTGATCGCGACACCCGTCGTCTACAACGGCAACGTCTACATCGCCGTCGGTCAGGACCCCGAACATGGCGAGGGGATCGGCCATCTCTGGTGCATCGACCCGACCAAGCGCGGCGACGTTAGCCCGACGATCGCCCTCGACAAGGATGGCAAGCCGATCGACCATCGCCGTATCCAGGCCGTTCTTCCCAAGGAAGGCGACCAGATCAAGCCGAACCCCAACTCGGCGGCGCTCTGGCACTACAGCCAGGCTGATCAGAATGGCGACGAGGAGATCGACTTCGAAGAAGAGATGCATCGCACTTGCGGCACCGTCGCCATCAAGGACGACCTGCTCTTCATCTCCGACTTCAGCGGTCTGGTCCACTGTCTCGACGCGAAGACCGGCAAGCCGCACTGGACCTACGACTTGCTCGCGGCTTCGTGGGGGTCGCCGTTGATCATCAATGACAAGGTCATCATCGGCGACGAGGATGGCGACGTGACGATCTTTGAGCTCTCGCCGGAGATGAAGGTCGTCGACGAGATCAACATGGGCAACTCGGTCTACACGACACCCGTCGTCGCCGACGACACCATGTACATCTCCAACCGGACTCACTTGTATTCGATCAAGGCTCCGGAAGGCGAGAAGAAATAGGTTGAGAGAGCTGCGAAGCGGGAGGAGGGACGGATTGATCGGCCACGCTGCCTGTCGCAAGACCTTCCTCCTTGTGCTCACGCTCGTTCTCGTTGCCAACCGAGCGACGGCCTGCCCCTTCTGCGAGCAGTTGGGGCAGACGCTGTCCGAAACGATCGCCGATGCCGACTTCGCCGCCATTGGCCAACTGAGTGACGCCCGCCAGCACCCCAACGCTTCCGCCGGTCAGCCGACCGCGACCACCCGGCTTCGTCTCGACCATACGCTCAAGGCTCATCCCGTCGCTACGGGAAAGGACGAGCTGCTGCTCTCCCGCTACGTCGCTCGCGCGGCGCGCGAACCGTTCGAGGCGGTGGTCCTCGCCGAGGTCATCGACGATCAGGTCGAGCCGCACCGGGTCATGCCGGCCGAGGAGCGGGTCTATGTCGACTACGTGACGGCCGCAGTGAAGAAGTCCGTCAAACCGGACGCTGAGCGGTTAACGTTCTTCTTCGAACAGTTGGGCTCTCCCGACTCCCGGATCGCGACCGACGCCTACAAGGAGTTTTCGAAGACGCCCTACCTCGCGGTGAAGAGCGCGGCGGCCTCCTACGATCCCCAACAACTTCGCAAGTGGATGGAGAACCCCGAAACGCCCACGTTCCGCCTGGGCCTCTATGGTCTCTTGCTCGGCATTCACGGCCGGCCCGAGGACGCTCCGTTCCTTCGGAAGCTCATTTTCGATCCCAAACACCGACCGCGCGTCGGCCTCGACGGAATCATGGCGGGCTACTCGCTCCTGCTTCCCAAAGAAGGAGTCGACGATTTGCTCGCACTTCTCGCCAATCCAAAGGAGACCTTCAACGCCCACTACTCGGCCTTGGAGGCGATCCGATTCCTGATCGGCGAGTCGACGGACCAAGAGCGGCGTCGGCTCCTCGACGGCGTGTCGCGGGCCCTGGTCTCGGCGGACATCGCGGACCTGGTGATCGACGAACTCCGCAAGAACCAGCAGTGGCAGTTTCTCGACGATGTCCTCGCCCGTTTCGACGATCCCGACTACCAGCGCCCGGTCATTCGGCAGGCGATCCTTCGCTTCGCCCTCCAGGCCCCCGGCGAGAAAGCGGCCTCCTTCGTCAAGACGCAGCGCGACGCCGACCCCCGTCTCGTCGCCGACGTCGAAGAAGGTCTCCGCTTCGAGAAGGTCCTTCTCGAGCAATTCGGCCCGAAGGTCAAGCAGGGTGGCACCTGACCCATCACCAGGATCTACGCTTCCTCGGCGGCATGAGTTTCGAGATCCTCGATGATCTCCTTCTGAGTCTCCTCGCGCTGCTGAAGCCGGATGTGCCATTCCCTCGTTCCATCGACCGAGACGAACAGTGACAGGCCGTCGTCATAGGGCAGGAACGGCGACCCGAGAAAGAGCCACCGTTCATCAACCGGATGACGGTCGCCGTCGAAGTCGACGAACTCCTTGGCAACTCGGTACCGCTTGCCCGAGCGCCGATAGTCATCCGACTGCAATGGGCTGGAATGTGACGTCCAATGGCCGTTTGTCGGGCCCATGCATGCATGGCTCCCCGAGGTGGTCTCGCGACGAGTTGACACCGCTACTATCGGCCCCCCGCATCGCGTGGTTGTCGCTTTGCTCGAACGAGCGACTAGGTCTGGATTGTGCTTTCTCTATCGAGCACAATGGAACTCCGCGAGAGAAATACCTTTCCATGAATGGGCCTGAATGCGAATGACCGACTTGAGATGGGATTGTGCCGCGAAGGCCCTTGTTTGCCTCGTCGCGCTGCTCGCTACGACCGCCAGCGCGGACGAGACTCGCCACGCCGACGTCGTGATCTACGGATCGACGCCGGGAGGTTTCTGTGCCGCGATTGCCGCGGCGCGCGAGGGGGCGTCGGTGATCTTGCTGGAGCCGACCGATCACGTCGGCGGACTCAACACCGGCGGGTTGAGCTTCAGCGACTCCAACCAAACCGTGCGCAGTTCCGTCATGGGGCTCTTCGATGAGTGGCACCGGCGGATCGAGGAGGACTACGCCGCCCGCGGGATCGAGCTGCCGTACAAGGTAAGCGAGAAGAATCACGCGAAGTGGACCTACGAGCCGCACGTGGCGATGCGAGTCACGCGGCAGATGCTCGACGAGGCGAAGGTCACGCTTCTCACCAAACGCTACCTGCGGTCGGTGACCAAGGATGGAACGGCCATCATCTCGCTCGTGACCAGTGACGGGACGTTCACGGGCAAGGTCTTCATCGACGCGAGTTACGAGGGCGACCTCCTGGCGGCGGCGGGGGTGAGCTGGACCATTGGGCGAGAGGGCCGAGACGAGTTCGGCGAATCACTGGCCGGGAAACAGTATCCCAAGAGGACGATGACGATCGACGGCTTCGATGCCCAGGGATCGCCCTTGCCAATGATCACCACGACCGACGCCGGACCGACGGAGTCGGGTGATCGCAACGTCATGACCTATAGCTTTCGACTCTGTTTGACGGCCGATCCGGACAACAAGGTGCCGATGCCCACGCCGGCGAACTACGATCCCGCCCGCTTCGAGGTCGTTCGCCGCTACCTCGAGACGGGACGCAACGTCCGCTTCGATCTCTACCCGCTTCCCGGCGACAAGTTCGATGGCAACAACGCGATCGCCGGCCAGTTCTCGCTCGGCCTGGTGGGCGGGGGGAAGGACTGGTGCGAAGCGGACGAAGCCGGGCGAAAGGCGATTTGGGAAGCCCACAAGCAATACACGCTCGAGTTCTTTCACTTTCTGACGACCGATCCCGCCGTGCCCGAGGAGATCAAGAAGAAGTACATCGACCTCGGTCTCTGCAAGGACGAGTTTGCCGCGTATGGCCACTTCTCCCCGGCTCTCTACGTGCGCGAAGGGCGACGGATGCGGGGGATGTATGTGCTGAGCGAGAACGACATCACCAAGAAACCGACGAAGCCCGATCCGATCGTTGTCTCCTCCTTTCCGATCGACTCGCACGACTGCCAACGCGTGGCGCACAAGGAGGGAGGCGTGGTCAACGAGGGAACTATCTTCCCAGTACGTGTGAAAGGGACGCGGCACGGCTACGCCTACCATGTTCCCTACCGCTCGGTCTTGCCGAAGCCGGAGGAGTGCACGAACTTGCTGGTACCGGTCGCGCTTTCCTGCACGCATGTGGGGATCTCGTCGATTCGCGTGGAGCCGACGTGGATGATCCTGGGACAGAGCGCGGGGATCGCGGCGGCGCTCGCGGCCGAAGAGGAATCGACGGTTCAAGGGCTCTCGTACTCCTTACTTCGGGAGAGGCTTCTGGCCCAGGACCAGGTGCTCGAGCTTCCCGCCAATGTTCCGTCGAAGCCGATCGCGGGGACCATTGACGTGAAGTCGCTGTCGGGAGTCGTCCTTGATGACGCCGACGCGACGCTCGCGGGCAGGTGGGATCGCTCGACCAACTTCCGTCCCCACGTCGGCCAGGGCTACTTGTTCTCGGGCGAGCCAGACGTCCAGCAAAATGGCGATGGGACGGCGTCGGCGACCTTCCGCTTCAAGGCTCCCCGGTCGGGTCGCTATCGGCTGCTCATGGCGTATTCCCCGCACGAGAGCCGGGCGACGAGAGTCCCCGTGGTCGTGACGTCGGGACCCCACCGCAAGGAGCTAACGGTCGATCAGGCCAAGCCGCTTCCCGCCGGCGAGGCGTTCCGACAGGTCGCCACCGTCGAGCTTGACGGCGATGCCGAGACAGCGGTGACGATCTCCAACGCGGAGACGAAGGGGTTCGTGATTCTCGACGCGCTACGATTTGTGTTGGTGAAGTGAGAGGCGGGGTCACGCCGCGCATGAAAAACCCCAGGTCGGCGTCAAAAACGCCGCTCTGGGGGCTCTAAGAGTAGCGGGGAGGAGACTCGAACTCCTGACCTGCGGGTTATGAATCCGCCGCTCTAGCCAGCTGAGCTACCCCGCCATCGACCGCGATTGGGGATCGAGGTCAAACAATCTTTCTATGGTTCGTTCCCATGGGCGACAACGGAGAGGGGAATCCCGACGCGGGGAAACTTGTCGACCACCCTTGCCCGCGACTTGCTCCCCTTGGCTGACTACGGGTAGCATCGAGCGGTTCCGGCGATCGCTCCCGCCCCCTACGCTCCACTAGACACAAGGTTCCGCCATGACGTTCGGGTTGATTCTTCTGCAAACGGCTCTCGTTCTCGCCACTCCGGAGTCGGTCGACTGGCCGCAATTCCGTGGGCCGAACGGCCAGGGGATCTCCTACGCGACCGAGCTACCCCTCGAGTTCTCCGACACCGAGAACGTGACCTGGAAGACGTCGCTGCCTGGGAAAGGCTGGTCCTCGCCGGTCATTGAGGGGGACCGAATCTGGATGACGACCGCGACCGACGAGGGGCGCTCGCTGCGGGCTCTGTGCGTCGATCGCGACTCGGGGAAGCTGCTTCACGATGTCGAGATCTACTCCCGCGAGGAGCCGCTCCCCGCGAACACGAAGAACAGCCACGCCTCGCCGACACCCATCGTGGAGGACGGCCACGTCTACGTCCACTTCGGCTCCGCGGGAACGGCTTGCCTCGATCGGGATGGCAAGATCCTTTGGAAGAAGGACGACCTGGTCATCGACCACAAGGAGGGGCCAGGAAGCTCGCCGGTGCTCCACGAAAACCTGCTGATCCTCAACTTCGACGGCCGGGACGAACAGTACGTCATCGCCCTCGACAAGCAAACCGGGCGAACCGTTTGGAAGACCGAACGGACGGGCGAGTTCCCGGAGAACACCGAGCAGCACAAGGCCTACTCGACCCCGCTGATCGTCGAGATCGACGGCAAGCCGCAGCTTGTCAGTCCCGGGGCCCAGCAAGTGGTGGCGTACGATCCCGCGACGGGCGAGGAGTTGTGGAAGGTCCGCTACAACGGTTTTTCCAACGTCCCCCGGCCGGTCTTCGCGGATGGAATGTTCTTTATCTCCACCGGGTATATGAAGCCGCAGTTGTGGGCGATTCGCGCGGGTGGTTCCGGCAACGTGACCGACTCCCACGTCGCGTGGAAAGTGACCCGCCAGGCCCCGGCCAACCCGTCCCCACTCGTCGTCGGCGACGAGGTCTACATGGTGAGCGACCGGGGGATCGCGACGTGCATGGACGCCAAGACGGGGGAGATTCATTGGCAGAAGCGGCTCGGGGGGAACTACTCCGCCTCGCCGCTGTTCGCGGATGGGCGGATCTACTTCAGCAGCGAGCAAGGGAAAGTGACCGTCATCAAACCGGGGACCGAGTACGAGGTGCTCGTGGTCAACGAACTTCCGGGCCGGCTCATGGCGTCACCCGCGGTGTCGGGGCACTCGCTCTATTTTCGGACCGACCAGGATCTCTACCGGTTCGACAAGTAAGCGTGACTCCTCTCGGCATGCCTACGGCGAAGCATGGGCATCGCACCCAAGAGACCGATCCGCAACGGACTGAGCGACCAGCACGCTAGCCGAGAAGGTGGACTTGCGAGCGCCCCTCGATCTCGGTGTCGTCGAGTCTCGAAACACTCGTGACGCCACGGCCACTGTTGGTGAGGCATATCGACTCGGCCCGCTTGAGTTGGTCCAGAGAGATGGCGCACTCAAGGATGTCGCCGCGCGCCTGCTCGAGAACCATTGCCCGCACTGTTCCCGGCAGAACGCCGCCGCGGATCGAGGGCGTGACCCATTCGCCGTCGATCGACGCGAAGAGGTTCGACGAGGTCGTCTCGAGGACGAGTCCGTCGGTGTCGAGCAACAGGGCCTCGTCGGCGCCGGCGGCCTGGGCCAAGCGATGGGAATGGATTCGCAGTCCGTAGTTGAAGGTCTTGTGCGCGGCGAAGGGATCCGTTCGCGAAACGAGGAAGGGACTTGTCCGCAAGACGATGCTTTCGGGACGTGGCGCCAGTGGGCGGGTGACCATCCAGAGCGAGCCTGGTCGGGAAGGCGATCCCGCCGACAGATTGAGTCGAACAACCACCTCTTCGGATGCGACTCGATCGACGAAGGCTCGGACGGTTTCCGCGTCGGGGACGCGCGCCGGGTCGACGGGCATGCCGAGCGATCGGGCGGAGCGAACGATTCGTTGCCGGTGAGCATCCCAGAGCCAAGGCCAACCGTTTCGAATCCGCGTCGTCTCGAAGAGCCCGTGTCCATAGAGCAGCCCCTCGTCACGAGGGTCGAGGTGGAATGTCGACGCGGGCACGATGTTTCCATCCACCCAGATCAGGGGATCGGCCTCCGCCCGCCCATCGGTCACTACTCCGGCTCTCCCAGCAGCATCTCCCGCATCCGGCGCCCCTTGGCGAGCGTTTCGCGGTACTCCGTCAGTGGGTCGCTATCGGCGACGATGCCGCCGCCGACGTGGTAGTGGACCTGTCCCCCTTCGACGATCATGGTGCGAATGGCGATGTTGAAATCGGCGCGGCCGTGGTTGCTGATGTAGCCGATCGCGCCGGTATAGACGCCCCGACGGCAGCGTTCGAGTTCGTCGATGATCTGCATCGCTCGGATCTTTGGAGCCCCGGTGATCGAGCCTCCCGGAAAGGCCGCGGCGATGAGGTCGACCAAGTCGGCATCGTCGCGAAGCTTGCCGGTGACGGTCGAGACCAAGTGGTGCACGTTGCTGAACGATTCGATCCGCGCATGTTGGTCGACCTTGATCGATCCGAACTGGCAGACGCGACCGAGATCGTTGCGTTCCAGGTCGACGATCATCGCCAGTTCGGCGTGGTCCTTGCGGCTGGTTGTGAGCTCGCGCCGGAGCAACAGGTCGTGAATCGGGTCCCGGCCACGCGGTCGCGTTCCCTTGATGGGGCGCGTCTCGACGTTGCGTTCCTCGACGAGGAGATAGCGTTCGGGGCTGGTGCTGATGACCGCCCAATCGTTGTGCCGTAGCAGGGCGCCGAAGGGTGCCGGGCTCCGCTCGACGGCTCGCTCGAAGAGGTGCTCGACGTGGCCGGTGAACGCCGCGGCGAAACGGTGGGCGAAGTTGGCTTGGAAGATGTCCCCGGCACGGATGTATTCCAGAATGCGCGCCACCGCCGCGCAGTACTCATCGGGAGTGAACTCGCTGGCGGGCGGATGTTGAACCATCGCCCCGCCAGTGTCGGAGTCCTCGACGGGGACTTCGGCGAGTTGGGTGAACGCGTCGAGTCGCCGCTTGCGCGCTTGTTCTCCTTCGCCGAAGGCGTCGGTCGCGATCACGCGAAGTTCCCCGGTGGTCCGATCGTAGATCGCGAAGGTGTCGTGGTAGGCGAGGTAGAGGTCCGGGGAGACGCCGTCGGCGGCGTGGCGTCTGGGGAGCTTTTCGAGTAGTGGGGCGAGGTCATAGCCGAGGTAGCCGATCCATCCGCCTTGGAAGATGAGGTCAGGAGAGCCGGCGGTTCGCGTTTGCCGCAGAAGCACGCGCAGCGCCTCGAGCGCGCCGAGGGACGATTCGGGTCTCGCGCCGGGCCAGGAGTCGGAGAGTCGCCACGAACTGCCCACGCCCTCAAAGACGGCGCGCGGCTTCATCGCGAAGAGACAGTAGCGTCCCAAGTCGCCAAATCCCGGTCCGCTCTTGAGGATCGCGGCATCCGCCTGCCTGGCGACCGAGCGGCTGATCTGCTCGGCGCTGAGCGGAAGGGCGAACCCACGGTCGTCGATCGTCTCGAAACTCTTGCCCAAACCGACACACCCCCGACTCGCACGGCGTCGCCCACGCGCCGCTCTCCCGTTTATCTTAGGCGGAGACCTCCCGCGACGGCCAGCGGGCCGTCCAATCCTTGATCTCCCCTCCCTTGCCAAGTGTCGGCCAGGCCAGCATTTCTTTCGCCTTCGCCAAACAACTGCGGAGTAGGCCAAGGTTCTTGATATTAGATGTGCTAATAGTATGGTCGTCGTCGAGGCCACATCGTGACCTTGATGGCTGATTGATTGACAACCGCGATCCGATGGGTTGACGACTCAGTTCTTCCGCGCTGAGCAATGGCGCTTCCTTCCAAATGTGTCCATTCATTCGCCACGACCGGCAATCGCCGATCGTGCTCGCCACCCCTGCGCGCCTGCGCAGGGACCGCTCGAGGTGTATCGTGCCCGCTCAATTACACGCATCCGTTCAGGTTTCGAGCAGTGGCAAACAACACGCCGATCACGCTCGAAATTCCCTCGAAGGGTTGCGCGTACTTCCATTCGAAGAGCTGTTCCCAAACGAGTTCATCGCTCAATGGACTTCATTCTCCTCCCTGGTCGAGATGCTCGCTGCAAGTCCCGTGGAGTTTCGAGACGGCGATCAAGTTGAACACTTGGCGTCCTCGGCTCAAGAGGCGTGGAAGTCGTTCGTCGTCGAATCGGCGCTTTTCTCGTCATGGCGAGAAATGGTGTCGCGGGCTGGACTCGAGTGGATAGAGCGTCGACTTCTCGGTGAGGAAGCGAGCAAAGCGTCAATCGACGAGTTCCCACCACACGTCATTTCCGAAACGGACTTTGAAGAAGAGGAAGAAAGCTCCTCAAGTGCTGACGAGCTTTCTTCGTCGGATGATGAGATCGAGAAGCCGAGGGAAGCAGCACCTGGCCCAGACTCTCTGGTCGAATCGGATCGATCTTCCGTCGACATGCCGGATCGGTCCGAAGCATCGGCACGCGTTGTCGTTGAGCGTGTCGATCCCGGCAAGCTTGAACACATCGATCTTCAGAAGATTCCAAACAAGCAGATCACGAAGCTGCTCTCGCTCGGGCACGTGCTCTATGTGTCTCGCCGAGGTGAGCCCGACGTCTATGTCTGGCCGCTCGGGAACCAGTCGTTGGTTGTCGCTCCTTACAGAGTGCGCGAAGGCCCTGGCGCGATCACAGAACCCTATCGGACTTACGCCTCTCCCTATATCGAGCGCGGTGTCACCTACACGACATACTGCCGTGTCGTTGGATCAGGTCCGTCCACGATCACTCCGCGAGTTCTCGCAGAGAGCCACTACTTCGTTCCGCGACTGCAAGGCTACCTGAACGACCGAGTCGACACGATCCGTTTCGGGGTGTCTCTCGTTCCCTTCGGTGCCGCGGCGATTGCCTTCGAGGAGGAAGGAATCACTTCGGTCGAAGGGTGGATCTCCGTTGGCGCGGATGTCGCCGGCTCGCTGACCTTCGGGGCGAGCAAGGCGCTCGTCCGCCTAAGCAGACTTCGAGCCATCAGCGCTCGGATGCGAGCCGCGGGACGATCCGAGAAAGCCATCGAGTCCGTGCTGAAAGGAGAACACTTAGTTCCAGCCGCTGGGCTAGGGCGAGCTCTCCACGCCCTCAAGACGGCCGGGTCGAGCAACATCCTCAATCTGGTCTTCTCCAGCAACATCGCTCTCAAGCAGGTCCAGATCACCGGCTTGGCTCTCCACGGCACCGAACTCGTCTTCGTGGGTAAGCAGTTTGCTGACGATATTGCCGAAGGTGATCGACAAAGCGCGATCGTCAATAGCGGCCAGCTCATCTTTCGCATCGTCGCGGGCGCGGGACTTCTCCGGCATGCCGCAAGCGCGAATCCTGACGTCGCGAAGGCGGGACAGAGAGTTGCCAACGAGGCGAAGGAGCTCACGAGAGACCTCATCAGGGATGAGGCGGGCTCGGTGCCGAACCCAAAGGGTAGAAGGGGCAGAGGCAACAAGAAGGTCGAGGCCAAGGGAAAGGCTTCGACAGGCAATGTTGGCAGAACCTGGACCCAGCAAAAGTATGATGAGTGGTATGAGGGACTGGAAACAAGGGATGCGATGGGACAGAAACAACCAGTGTCGAGAGCCTATCAGATCCGGAAGGCCGGGCCGAAGGAGCGACTCGTGAGGGGAGGTGGCACAAAGGTTTGGGTCGACGGCTTGGATGGAACGACGATCATCGAGGCGAAACACGTGAACAAGCCGAAAATCAGTCCATACATTCCGTATTCAGAGGCGTTTGAAATGGTGCGCGGCAAAGTGCTGGGGGGCACCGAGTCGGAACTGGTCCGCATGAAAGCCGCGATTCTCGACGAGTCGACGCCGCTCGTGAGGGTTGTCCTTAAAACCAACATCAACGAGGCGAAACCTGTGTTCGATCGTCTTTTTTCCGAGTTGGCAATCCCTGGGGAAGTCGTGGTAGAGCCTTAGCAGTCCGTCGATTTAAGCGGGCCAAGGCGCGAACGAGCCACATGGGTCAAGATCAAGGAGGAGAATCGCAGGCGAATCCGTAGATTCGTCGAGGTTTTCCAACGCCGAGTTTGGTCAAGAGAGCCGTTCGCAGCCGGCAGCGAATAGATCAACGGGCTGTTAGAAAGGATGAAGCGATGGGTAACAGTCTACTCGTCATGGCTAGTAACGGAGCTACATTTGATAGGCAGATTGTCTGGGATGTGCTTGCTCAGGATGCTTCGACGATTGCGATAGATCGGTCGGGGGAATTCGGAAGTATCACATGGACAACGAATGTAAGGGGGTGGAGTGAGTTCGGGCATCTCGACAAGAGCGAAGACTGCATCGGATTCGATACTCTTTTTGAGGAAAACATTGAACTAGCGGCGAAGATCCAGAAGGCCCATGGTGGCCTGCAACTCGAAGTGTTTGATCAAGCGATGTCGTTCTATGTGAAGTTCGAAGGGGAACTCACCGTCGCGGAGTGGGTGAAACAAATCCATCAGCAATGGGAGGAACTAGAGAAGGGTGTTCCAGAGGAAGACTCAAAGCGAGACCTGTCAGAAGAAGAGTGAGTTTGCGAGAGGCAGCCACGTCGTTCAACAAGTTCACCCCATTTGCAGGAATCCCAGCCATGCCTGATGCCGTCTTGGAAGTTCATTTCATCGATGAGGTCGAGTCACAACAGAGCGATGGGAACGTTCTCGAAGATCCCAGCCAAGCGTTGCTCGGGCAGGCCGTGAGCCTTGAGGAACTGGTTGGTTCTCTCGAGGGGAGAATGACGTCGCTCGAACAACTCGTGGAGTCCAACGAACGCCGCGCGGCCGCCTTCGAAGGTAGGGTCGCGGCCACGCTCAAGGACATCTACGCGAACCTGCAACATTTGAATACCAACGTTCAGTTGCTACGCGATGCGGTCTTGCAGCCGGTCAATCAGCGGCAACGCCGCGTCCGGGCGAGCATGGGCCCGTGAGGAGTCATCTAACGATCGTTGCGCGGATCATGGAGAATCTGGTCGAGGCGTGATGCCATGCGCTTGGCAACGTCGGGATTGTCGCGAATGACGTTGGTCGATTGCCGGGGATCCTTGGCGAGGTTGTAGAGCTGCTCCGCGGGGGCATCGGGTTTGATGCGACCGTCGGCGATGTCGCTGTTGACTTGACCGGTGAATGTGGTCGCGGCGGGGCCGCCCAGCGAGTGCTCTCCCACCCTCTTGGCTCGGAAGCCTCCTCCGCCCTGGGCGCCGATGTACATCCAGTCGCCTTGGCGCAGCGAGAGGTGAGTTGGCTCGGCGGGAGCGATGAGCAATTCGTCGCGGACCTTCGTCGTCGGATCTCCCTCGAGGACCGGTAGCAAGATGACGCTGTCGGGACCGTCGTCCTCGCCGAGTTTCTGCCCCGTCACCGCCGCGACCGTCGCCAGGAGGTCGACATTGCTGATCAGGGCGTTGGACTTGCTGTCCGGCTCGATGTGCCCCGGCCAGCGAGCGATGAAGGGCACTCGGTGCCCACCCTCCCATGCATCGAATTTGAACCCGAACAGGTCGGCGTTTAGCCGGTGACCACGTCGATAGGCCTCTTGGCCGCCGCGGTTGAGCATGCCGCCGTTGTCGCTGGTGAAGATGACGAATGTATTGTTGGCGACTCCATTCTCCTTGAGCGACGTCATGACCTGTCCGACGATCCAGTCGAGTTCGTGGATGAAGTCGCCGTAGGGGCCGGCGGAACTCGTTCCCTGGAATCGTTTGGCCGGCGTGAAGGGGTGGTGAATGTTCGTCGTTGCCAAGTAGAGGAAGAAGGGGGACTTCTTCATCGACTGTTCGCTGATCCATTCGGTCGCCTTGTTGGCGAGGATCGTACCGATCTTCTCGTCGTCGTAGGCGGCATGAGCCTTTTGGGCTCCTCCGATGGCGTTGAGGTGGAACTTCTCGTCGAAGGTCCTTGTCTCCGCTTTCTTCCCGTAGACGAAGGGATCGTCCGGGTTCCAGCCGACGACGCGGTCGTTGTCGATCAGCACGAACGGAGGATGGCTGTTGACGACGGGGACGCCGAAGTAGGTGTCGAAGCCGAGTTCGCGGGGGCCGGGTTGTAGCGGCGCGTTCCAGTCGGTGGGTGTCTTGTTTCCCCAGCCGAGATGCCACTTGCCGATGCACGCGGTCGCATAGCCGGCGTGCTTCGCGACGTCGGCGATCGTTGTTCGGTCGGTGTCGACGATCAGAGGCGATTTGATGAAGATCGCATTGGTTAGATTGTGTCGTCGGATGGGGTAGCGTCCCGTGAGCAGCGCGTAGCGGGAGGGAGTGCAGACGGCGGATGCGGAATGGGCGTCGGTGAAGAGTCGTCCTTGGCGGGCGAGCCGGTCGATGTTCGGCGTCTCGACATGCGTCGCGCCGTAGCAGCCTACATCCCCGTAGCCCACATCGTCGGCAAAGATGATGACGATGTTTGGTGGAGCTTTCGCTGGGGAAGCCAAAGCGTCGCTTGGTAGGCCGACATGCCATACGAACAAAGCGAATAGCAGCGCGAACGTCGGCGAAGGGTGAACGGTGAAGGATGATTGGTGGACTGATCGTGGCATGGTGGCTCTCGGGGGGGGAGTCGAGAAGCGATGCGTGACCGGAGTATGATGCCAATCATAGTCGAAAGGCGGCTGCAAACAAAGCTCAACCCCGCCTCAGGGCTTCGAAAGGCATATGGGAGACGGGATCGCCGAGAAACGATCCCGTCTCGTCGAGCGGTTGGCGTCGCCGAGGAGTGGGACCCGCGACGGGCTAGTCGGGGAGGATGAACTCGTGCTCGGGGTTGCGCACCGTCAGAACAGGACACGGGGCGGCGCGGACGACTCGCTCGGCGACCGAGCCCATCAGGAAATGCGCCAGCCCGCTGCGTCCGTGGGTGCCCAGGATGATCAAGTCGACCTCTTCCTGTTTGGCGTAGCGACAGATTTCGTGGAACGGCAATCCCTGGCGAACGACGTGCAGCAGATCGACGCTGTGTTCCCAGTCCTCGGGAATCGCCTTCTCCAGCCCCTCCTTCGCTCCCGCTTCGAGATTGCGAATCAGCTCGTCGGAGGGGAGGATCGCCATCCCCGGCTCGGCGACGGTCGGCATGATGTCCTGGACGACGTGAAGCAAGTGAAGCTGGGCGCCGAACTGCTGCGCCAACGTCAGTCCGTAGCGAAGCGAGTGCGTGGCGGCGTCACTGAAGTCGATGGGACAACAGATTCGCTTGAGTTCGATATGCATCGATCGGCCCCCCAATGTGGACGACTGGACGTTTCCGGAAAACACCTGGCGGGGTCTCCCCCCAATGTCGTCATAGGGAGCTGATCGAGTTCGGCGACCGCCGCGCGGGCGGGGGGATGTTATTTTCCCGTGATCGAGTGGAAACGCTCCAGCAGGTCGCGGAAGACGGGGCCCGGCTTGCCGTTGCCGATCGTGCGCCCATCGAGGCGGACGACCGGGATGACTTCCGCGGCGGTTCCGGTCAGGAAGCACTCGTCGGCGGTCAGCAAGTCGTGACGGGTCATCGCGCGGACGTCGACCGGGTAGCCGGCCTCGACCGCCAAGTCGAGCACCGCGTTGCGGGTGATGCCTTCGAGTATCCCCGCGTCGAGCGGCGGGGTGAGAATTGTTCGGTCGTGTACCGCGAAGATGTTGTCCCCGGTACACTCGGCGACCTCGCCCTTGTGGTTGAGCATCAGCGCCTCGACGCAGCCGGCCCGCGCTCCCTCGATCTTCGCGAGGATGTTGTTGAGGTAGTTGAGCGACTTGATGCGTGGGTCGATCGCGTTGGGATGGTTGCGGATCGTCGCGGCGGTGACGATGTCGAGGCCCGAGTCGTACAGCTCCTTCGGATAGAGCTGAATGTGATCGGTGATGATGATCACTTGCGGGTGGGAGGTCCGGTTGATGTCGAGTCCGAGCGACCCGGCTCCGCGGGTGATGATGACGCGGATGTACGCGTCGCTGAGCTTGTTCGCGGCAAGCGTTTCGTGGATGGCGTCGGCCATCTCGGCCTGATTGATCGGGATCTCAAGGTGGATCGCCCGGGCCGACTGGTAGAGACGCTCGATGTGCTGTTGTAGTTGGAAAACCTTGCCCGCGTAGCTCCGGATACCCTCGAAAACGCCGTCACCATAGAGCAACCCATGGTCGAAAACGCTGATCTTGGCGTCTTCCTTGGCACATAGTTTTCCGGAGATGTAAACGAACTCGGACATGGAGGCTTCTCACTTCGCGTCGGGTCGTCCATCCCATTGACGGAACCTACCCATGGAAAATATCTTGCGGGGCGAGCGCACGGGAGTCAAGGTGCGCCTCGGCAGTGGGTCATATGCGGTGCGTTCGGATCTCTGTCGGTCACCGCCTCAGGAGGCTCCTTCTCGTCCAAGACTCGAGCGGTCGCCGGGGCTCGTTCACGATAGAGGGCATCAAGTCGCGAGGGGCGAAGTCCCGATCCTCTTAGGGGACAATTGTCCAACGCGGTGGGTTCGTTTTCTTCCGGTGTTAGCGGATGAAGGCCCGCGACGCGTATCAGTTTTATGGGTCGCCGCTGTCGCAGGGGCTATCCGCCCCCCCGAGGCGAATCGCAATGGGGGCGATCTTCTGGCGTCCCGCCATAAGTGCGGTAAGATAGAATACTTGCAGTCTCCGGGGGATCACCCCGCAACACCTCGCGAGTGGAGGCGAAGTCGCCCCGCGCGGGCTTGGGCACATCGCGGAACAAGGAACGCGTCGCCTCTCGAGGCCGACTCGAGCTCGACGGGTTCCGATCAACAAGGGTAGGGATATGCCGAGAAAACGGGGCAGAGGAAGTAGTCAGAGCCCATGGCCACTGATCACCTTTAGCGTCCTGACCTGTCTAACGGCGATTTTCGCGGTCTTCGCGTACACCAGCTACGAAGCCGTCGACCGTTACACGCAAACCGCGGAAGCGGCCAACAAACGCAAGAGCCAACTCGACAACGAGAAGCGTCAGTTCGAGCAGAGCTACCGCGAATTGGCCGAGCGATCCTTCGGCAGTTCCGCCGCGGATGACCACTCGAAGCTGATCACACAAGTCGACGCCTCTTTGCGGTCGAAGCTGGCCGAGCCGCGACTTTCCCGGATGAAGAACTACGCGAACTTCTCCAGCGGGCATGAGTTCCTGCACGACGAGCTCCGCGACGCCGACCGACGGTCGATGACGCTCGAGTCCCAAGTCGCGAGCCTCAACAGCGAGCTCGACACCGCGCGGCGTCAGTACGAGAACGATCTCACCACAGTCACTGACGCGGTCAACGAGAAGCAGCAGGAGCTCGAACAGCAAGTCGCCGGCCTCGACGAGATCATCAAACGCAAAGAGCAGAAGATCGGCGAGGTCACCCAAGAGTACGGACGTCGCGACGACGAGAACCGTCAGGAGAAGCGCGACCGGGCCAGCTATCGGCGCAACCAGGAAAACGAGATCAAGGAAACGATCAGCCAGATCGACTCGCTGCAACGCGACGCGGTGCGCTTGGCGGCGAAGAAGTTCGAGATCGAAGATGGCGAGATTGTCGAACTCGTCGACGGCGGCGAAGGCGCCCTGATCAACATCGGCCGCCAGGACGGGTTGCGGGAAGGGGTGACCTTCAGCATCTACGACTCTTTGACGGGGGCCGACTACGACAAACTGCCCAAGGGCTACTTCGAGGTCGTTCGCATCGACGGCGCTCGCAAGGCCTACGGCCGGCTCTCCAAGACGTCGATCGGCGATCCGGTTGTGCCGGGCGATCTGCTCTTCAACCCGATTTGGTCGCCGGGCGGTTCCCAGAGCGTCGCATATGTCGGCGAGATTCTCTTGGACAAGGACAGCCAGCACGACAACGAGGCCTTCGAGCGACTCATCAAACTCAATGGCGGCGAGATCGCCTCGAAAGTCGACATGCTCTCGGGCGCCGTCGAGGGAGAGATCGGTCCGACCACCGGTTGGTTGGTGCTCGGCTCAATCCCCGAGGCCAACACCTCCGAACACGTCTCCGACAAGGATCAGAAGCGGGCGGTGCTGATTTCGGCCAAGAGCAAGATGCAAGCGGAGGCCCGGGCGGCGGGCGTTCGCGAGATCGACTATCGCAACTTCCTCACGTACATGGGCTTCGACTCCCCGCCGCTGCGGGTGAAGTCGGGCGACGAGAACCTGCAGTTCTTCGGCAAGCCCCGCGAGCGGCTGGCTCCCAAGGGGGCGAGCACGACCGACTACTAACGGTCTGTCGGTGCAAGCGGGCGGCGAGAGAAACACAACGTCGAGAGGCGACGGGAAGAGTCTTCCCCGGAAGGAGAGTTTCATGGCGGGACGGAACGAAACGGTGCCGACGTGGATCAACGTGGTCATGGCGTTGTTCATGATCGCCTTGGGCGCCGTCGGATACTCCTATTTCGCCGAGGTCAAGCCGAAGTATCAACAGGCCGAGGATGCCAAATCGAAGGCCGACCAGGCCGACGAGGAAATGGCTCAAGCCAAGCAGCGCTACCTCGAACTCCGTGGCAAGGTCGTCGGCGTCGACAGCGCCGCCACCCACGACGTGGTCCGCGACATGGTCGACGCCCGACTCGACGCCAGTGGTGGCTTGCTCAACGCTCGGGCCAGTGGCAATCCCTCCGCGACCAGCCCTCCGGCCGACAAGACCTTCAAGCGGTTTATCGACTACCTCCACTCGGAACTTGCCGCCGCCGACGCCAAGATCAAGCAACTCGAAGAGGATAAACTCAAGCTCGAGAACGATCTCAAGGGGATCAAGGGGCAGTATCAACAGAAGATCACCGCCGCCCGGTCCAAGCAGTCGCAACTCGATCAACAGCTCGCCGCGAAGACCAAGGAACTGCAAGACGCCCTTCGCAACAAGGACGGCGAACTGGTCGACATCACGCAGCGGCTCACCGACATCCGCCGCGAGCTGACCAAGAGTAAGCGTATGCGGAGCGACGAGAAGTACGAACTCGACAGTCGGCTTCAGTCACTCGTCGAGAACCACGACAACATCAAGGCCCTCAAGGAACAAGCCGGCGAGATCGAATTCGTCAACAAGCTTGGCGAGGTCGTCTCCGTCAGCGACGGTGGTCGGATCGCCTTTATCGACTTGGGAAGCGACGACAGCGTTCGCACCGGCGACGTCTTCGGTGTCTACGGCATCGAGAACGGCAATCGCCAGCACCTGCCCAAGACGCTCCTGGAGGTCGTTCGCCTCGAGGGCTCCCACCTCGCCCGCGCGATCATCTCGGAGAATCCCGTCGGATCGCCCGTCCTGCCCGGCGACGCTCTCTATCGTCCGGCTTGGAAGCCGGGACAGAAGGAGGGGATCGCGCTGGTCGGCATCGTCTCGCTCGATGGCGACGCGAAGCCCGACAACGACGCGTTCCGTCAACTGGTCGAAAGCCACAACGGACGCATCGACGCCGAGTTCGACTTGGTCAAGGGACGGACGATTGGTCGACTCACGACCGGCACCAAGTGGCTCGTGATCGGCGACGAACCGACCGAGGCTCAAGCCAAGGCCGCCGGGCTGCGTCCCGAAGTGGTCGACGCGATGAACAAGGCATTCACCACGCTTCGCGACGACGCTCGCGACCACGGCGTTCGGCTCATCAACGCCCGCAACTACGTCGCGTACCTCAAGAGCGACGATCGCTAATGTAGTCCCTTCTCTCGGTTCGGGTGCCACTGGCTGCTTGTCAGCCAGTGGTGATGGTTGAGAGCATCGCCAGCGCTCGGATCAAGCCGAGTCCAGACGCCAATGGACAACTCGACGCGACGTATCGGGCATCAACACTCCCCTCTCCCCGTAGGGGAGTTAGCCTCTTGTTCCCCTCTCCCCGTGGGAGAGTTAGCCTCTTGTTCCCCTCTCCCCGTGGGAGAGCGAGCCTCTTGTTCCCCTCTCCCCTTGGGAGAGGAAGCCTCTTGTTCCCCTCTCCCCGTGGGAGAGGAAGCCTCTTGTTCCCCTCTCCCCGTGGGAGAGGGGTTAGGGGTGAGGGGGTTCTTCCGAGTGAGGTGGTTCTCCCTCACCGAATCGCTCGAACCGTCGATGTCGCGCTTCCCCTCGCCCGGCTCACTCCGCTCGCCGACTTCTCCCCGAGGAGAGGTTGCAACAACGTGACGTCTCGCCGTGTTATGAGCACGAAGCCCTGCCCCGTGGCCGATCCGCTTCACCTCGTCAACGTCGGAGGGAGTCTCTTTAAGACTCCCTCGTTCCCCAGACTCATCATCGAATGGCTAAGCCGACGGCGCGACGAGCGATTGCTCCTCGTGCCCGGCGGTGGTGAACTCGCCAATCACCTTCGTAACCTTTCCCAGTCCTGGTCGACGAAACAGTCCTCGGCCCATTGGGCCGCGATCGATGTCATGAGCGCCCACACTCGCATGCTCGCCGATCTACTCGACCGTCATCGAGACACGATCGGTCGCGCGCATCGTGTGTTGGATCCCGGCCCCCTCCTCCGCATCGATGCGGGCCGGACCCTTCCGATGAACTGGGAGGTCACCAGCGACAGCATCGCGGCTTGGCTCGCCCTCCAGATGAACGCCGTCGAACTGCTGCTGCTCAAATCGGTCGGTGGGAGCGAACCGCTGAAGATCGCGGACGCGGTGTCGCGCGGCTGGGTCGATCCGGTCTTCCCGGCGGTGGCCTCTCGGCTGACGGTGAGCTGGGTCAATCTCCTCGAGGGGCGGACCGCGCCGCTCCTCATGGAGCACGCCGCCCCGGAAGGGGCTCCGGAGGCAAACGGTAGAGTCGACTGAGCCAAACGCCGTCGAGGGACGACTCCGCCTCAAGCGTCCCGTGTTCCATGACCCAATGCGGGATCGGATCGATGAGATAGCCGTCGCGACGAAAGAGGATCGCCCAGCCGCAGCCGTTGGCGGCGCCGAGATGAGCGGGGACGACGTTCTGCTTGCTTTGCCGCATCGCATGGTTGGGCAGCGCCACGGCATGGCCATCGTGCAGCGTCGGCACGAGGATCGCGCATGCCTCCTCGGGCATCGTCGCGGCCACCTTGTTCAAAAACGCGGGCGTCAACGAGTCGCCCCAATAGGTCGTCTCGAGACCGAGCCGTTCCGCTCCCCGAAGTCCGCCCACCGCCAAGTTGTAGTAGCTCAGCCAATAGGGGCGGTCGTGAACGATCCCGTAGGCCTGGGAAAGCGCGAGCAGCACCATCAGACTCGCGGCCCACTTGAGGCCCAAGCGCGGCCGCAGCCAAGCGACGAGATCGGCCGCTCCCAAACCGATGATGATTCCCCACAGCGGGAAGATGAAGAGAAAGAGTCGCTCCCCGTCATAGCGTTCGATCGGCAGCGTGAAGACGAGCAAGGGGAGTAGCCAAGCACTAAGGACGAGGGCGGCGCCGAGTCGTTCCCCATTCGCGCTTGCTGCCGGAGTTCGCCCCATCATGCGGATCGCTCGCGGTAGACCCAGCCCAAGACCGAGCAGTTGCAGGCCGATGGGGACCGTCACCAGGAAGTAGGTCCAGACGAAGTGCCACGGCACCGCGGACTTCGGGTGCGGAAACTGACGCCCGCCATACCAAACGTACACCGTCGCTCGATCGAACGCGACCCGCAGAAACTCGACCACGCGGGCCAGCGAGCCTGCCAGGCCGGAGGGATACCCCGGGAAGTTGAAGGGCCACAACCAGGGCCAAGCGACGAAGACGACCAGCAGGCCGGTCGCTCCCCAGATCACGAGCGGCAAGAGTGCTCGCCAGCGAAGGACCGCCAGAGCCGCGATGCCGACCGACGCGGGGAGAAGAATGCACGTCAGTTTGGTCAGTAGCGCGAGGCCGAGCACGCCGCCCGCCAAGACGCAACGCCACCAACAGCGCTTGGTCCCTGCCTGTTCCTCGACCGCCAAGGGGCCGATCGCCCAGCCGATCGAGACGAGAGCCGCCAAGTAGAACGCGGCGCTGATCACTTCCGGGCTGGCGAAATGGGCTTGCCCGAAGAGACGCGGCATCAAGAGCGTCGCGATTCCCGCCGACCAGCCCGCGGCCGGACCACGCAGCGACCAGGCGAACCGAGTGACCAGGAATAGGAGCAGGCCATACATCAGCGCCGAGGCCCAACGCGACTGAAACGGGTCGACGAAGCGCGTGTCTCGGGGCGAGGGATCGGTCAGCCCGTTGGCCAGGCCCAGGGCGAGTCGAGTCAGCGGCGGGTGATCGTGGGCCGATTTCCAAATGAACCAAACCCGCTCCGCGAGCGTGCCGCCGGGAGCGGTGAGGGTGCTGACGATGAGTTTGCCGTGATGGGCGTTGATCGGTTCGTCGATCGTCAGCCCCGGCTCGCCGAGTGTCGCGATCACCAGCAGGAAGCCGACAAATCCCACGAGCCCGGCCGCGGCGAACGATTGGTGACGCAGAATCGACAAGAGATCACTTTCCCCAGCGGACACAGGTCATGTCGAGCCTTCCATCATCGTATCCGACTTCGCGCCCGAGGGCAGAACGCGACGACGAACAACCAGTGTCTTGATTGGTTGGTTCATTGCCCAAGAAACTCTCGGGTGCCATGCCCACGCTTGCCGTGGGCATGCGGGAGACGCTTGCCGTGGGCATGCGGGAGACGCTTGTCGTGGGCATGCGGGAGACGCCCGTGATTGGGCAATCTTCCGCACGGTATGAGGGCCGAGACTTCATGAAACGAACCTGCCAGTCAGGCCACTGGGCCAACGTCTCGGGTCGTGCCGGATGTGTTGGCTGTAGAAGCGCGTCGTCGGAATACCCGCCGAAAGAGAAAGATGCCCATGTTGCCTATTCGCCCTGTTTTGTGGGATGATGAGAACTCAAGTCAAGGGATGGCGACGAACCGCGCCGCAACCAAAATCCATGCTCGGATGAGACACGATGCGAAGAGAACTATCAGGAAAGCGAGTCTTGATCACGGGGGCGTCGAGCGGCATCGGACGCGGATTGACGCTTGAAGCCGCCGCCCGCGGGGCCCAAGTCCTGGCGACGGCCCGCAATGAGGAACGTCTCCACGAAGTCGTCGAGGAAGCCCGCGCCGCCGGCGGAACGATCGAATCGGTGCTCGGCGATGTGACCGAAGCGATCGACCGGGATCGAATCGTACAATTCGCCGAACAAAACTTCGGTGGCCTGGATCTGCTGGTCAACAATGCGGGGATCGGCGCGACCGGGCACTTCCAATACGCGGGCCCGGAGCGGCTTCGCAAAATCATGGAAGTCAACTTCTTCGGTCCGTGCGAACTGACCCGCTTGGCGATTCCGCTACTCAAGGAAGGCAACGACCCGGCGATCGTCATGATCAACTCGGTGGCCGGCCGTCGGGCGATTCCGTCTCGATCGGAATACTCGGCGAGCAAGTTCGCCCTGATGGGCTTCACCGAGGCCCTGCGTGCGGAAATGGCGAAGGACGATGTCGAGGTGCTGGCGGTGTCGCCGGGCCTGACCGAGAGCAACTTCGAGCAAAACATGCTGGAAAACTCGGCCCGTCACTCGCTGCACGCCCAGCGGTCGATGAGTTCCGGCGAGGCCGCCAAGCTGATCTGGAACGCGATCGAGAACCGTCGCAAGGAATCGACGTTGACGCTTCGCGGCAAGATGCTGGTGACCGTTAGCCGCTTCCTTCCACGCTTCGTCGATCGGAAAATGGCGCAGTTTGTTCGAAAACTGTATCAGAACGAAGGCGTTGCGAAGCAATCGTGACGAGAAACGGTCCATTTTGGATCGAAATCGAGACAAATTCGGCGGACTTCGGCGCCTCCTCGCCCAGCGGGGAGGCGTTGAGTCTTTTCTTGACCCCGAAGCGAGCGGCCTCAGTTCTCCCTACTAACCATGGAAAGCGTCGACGGGCCCGACTACCATGGGAACGGGTCGAGATTCATCCCCGCGAGTCGGTTCTCGCCCGCGATGGCCGCCCGGCCGTCGACTCCCCGATGCAAGGCCGAGCACAACCCACAGCCCAGGGAGACGCTTCGTATGTTGAACGTCGAGGACCCGATGAAGACGCCCCACGAGGCGGCGAGCCGCTTCATGAGAGCCGTCTTGATCGGATCGGTCGGGTTGGGGGCGATCGCCGTCTGGGCCATCAACTTCGAACCGGTCGTCAACGGGGACATCGTGCGGGCGCCCTTTCTGACGATCTTCCGCATCGTCATTTGCGACGCAATTCCGCTCGCGGCCCTCGTCTACATCTACCGGTCGATCGGCAAGAACGAGGGCATTGAGGACACGCTTCGCGGCATGCTCGCCTCAATGATGCGCCCCATCATGGGACAAGCGGCCAATCGCCTGATCCGCGAGGAACCGACCGAGCTGATCTAGCAGTCCGTTGACTTAAGCGGGCAGCGAATAGACCAACGGGCTGACCTAGGCTCCTGCTTCCTCTAGGCCGACTTTGGCGCCGCGAGACCCAATCTCCCGCGAGGATCGGCGAATAAGCTCCTTGAGCACGCCCCACGGGCGGCGACCGGAACCGACGGGGATCAGGGGGCCCGAGCCATGCAGCACGACATCGAGCAACTTCGCAACACCTCCACACCCGAGGAAGACGCCTCCGCGCGAGCCAAACGTCGTCGGCGCCGGCAACGTCGGGTGGTCGGCATCATCCTGGGCGGGACGTTTCTCGGATTCCTGGCGATCTGGTTCGGGTCCAAACCCGCCGTCCCCACGGGGCCAATTCGGCTCGAACGCGGCGCCGACGGCGAACTCGTCGCCAACGAGGGGATGCCCAAAGCCTCCGGGCTCGCGGTCCACGCCGGCAAGCTCCAAGCGAACAACACCTTCTCGTCGACCTCGTCGGAGTCACGAAGTAGCCCCAGTTTCTTCACCAGTCGCCGGCTCATGTTCTTGAATCTGTCCGGACATCCTCTTTCCGAACGAGTCGGCGCGGAACTCCTCGAGCAGATCCAGTCCTGGAAGGACGTCGATCAAGTCGACTATCTCCCCAAGGGCTTCGCCCCCGATTCAGGAATGCTTGCTCCCGACTACATCATCGCACTCGACCTGCGGAGTGTCGACGAGTCGGGTACTCCCCTGGCCCGCTCGCTCGAGGCAACCATCCGCATCGAGGCCGGCAACACCCTCTCGCGGTCACGCTCGACGATGATCGACCACCTGACACCGCCAATTGTCCAATCGCGTTTCGAAGGGGAGATTCGCCACCGATCGACTCTCCAGGGGATCGAGTCCCCCGCCTCGCGCTACAAGCTGGCTAGCGAGAACATCGCCGAGCAGATCGCCGAGCGCCTGCGAAAGAAGATCGACGACTTGCGCGAGAAGAACGGACCGCTGCCGGAGTTGCCCGACGACTTTCGCCCACCCTATGGAAAGGTGCCGGAGTTCGCGTTTCTCGATCGGCTCGGGGCGAGGGAAGTCGTTTCGTTCCACGGATTCATGAACCACAACGAGACGCTCTGGAGCTTCAAGACCGACCTGCCGCCGGACGAAATCCTGCCGCCGATCGCCGAGGAACTCCAGGCGTTGGGCTGGCGAAAACCGAACATGTCGACGAAACCCGAGAACATCATTCAACTGCGGACGACCAAGGGGCCGACGGTGATTCAGGTCTACCGTCACGATGATCGTCATTTCGGCAACGTTGAGCGTTCCGGCAAATCCAGGCCCGACGACAAGCCGACCCCATCGCTCTACCACGTTCACTACGTCGATCGCATGAGTGGCGAGGAGATCAAGGCGGCCGTCGCCAATCTTCTCGAGGAAGGGGGAAGTCTCGAGAGCATCCTCGCGTTCCACCGGCACCTTGAGAAAGAGACCGCCCGCAAGGTTCGTGACATGCTGATGGCGGCGGAAGGGAAGTCGGCGGCGCGGTGGCTACAGCTCGCGAAACTCGAGGACCGCTTCGGGACCAAGGAGGCTTCACTCGAGGCCCTGCGTACCGCGAACCTCTTGCGGCAGGTCGATCCCGACGCCAGCGACCTCAAGTCCTCGATCAAGAGTCTCGCGAAGAGGCTGGGCCACGAAAAGCTCATCGACGAACGTCCTACCTCCGAGGAGGTGGCCAAACTAGGACTGATCGAACTCGACCCCGAGCGGACGTACGGCCCCATCCCCTTCCCCGAGGGAGAAACGCTTCGCTTCTTTGGCGTCGACACGAACGGGGAACTCACGATTGTCAGTTGGGACATCGCCCCCGACGGCCGCATTCGTGTTGTCGAAAGTCGAGACGGCGGCCGGAGCCGCTCCTGGGCAACCGGGGTTGGATCGCACATGACCCGGCTCAAGGGTCGTGCCCGCGTTACCTTCAACGTTGAGGACCGTGACAAGGATCGTCCCGCGAATCTCCGTGTCGAGCTCAAACCGACGGTCGCGCAGAAGAAAGTGCCGAAGAGCGTAGAGGCCGCGTCGACCGCGGAAGTCCCGTAGGCTGGGCCTCCACCCACCATGGAGTGATCAACGGCAACGCGATGACCAATTGCCTTCAACGGCAACGCCGCAATTCGATCGACTTCAACATCGAGGCCGTAGTCCGACCGCATTCAACGGCACCACCGTCGTCCCACGCTCTTCAACGGCAACGCCGTTGTACAGCACAGCCCAGCGTCGCGCAGCGCACGCTGGGTAGGGGAATCCGCGCTCCCACAAACCCCGAAGCGGGTTTGACAAATGGTGGTGTTGCCGGTCGACCTTTCGCCGACGGTGCCGCCACCGGAAGACACGTCGACCGTTGTCGAACGCTTTCAGCGTTCCGAACAACATCGTTCGCTAACCCAGCGTGCGCTGCGCGACGCTGGGCTTTGCTGTCCGATGCCTTCAGCATCGCCGGAAGGACGGAATCCGGACTCTGACTGCTGACTCGGTGCTACTCGCCCAAGATCGCGAGCGCCTTCGAACGCCTTTCGTGGTGCGGATCCTTGCGCGTGGGGATGGCGGAGAGCGCCTTGCGGTAGCCGGGGGGAAGGTCGTGCTCGTGGGCGCCGGCGAGGACGAAATCGCGATACCAGCCGAAGGGGATCAGCTCGTCGTCGATGACGTCGGGTTCGGCGAAGTAGCAGGTGGCACGCTCCTCGACTCCCGACGCGTGGTGCTCGATGACGACATGGCGGCGCTCGTAGCCGCGTTCGATCTCGTCGAGATCGTGGATCGTCTCGGGGTCGCCGATCAGGTAGAGGACGCCGTGGACGTGGTCGTCGGGATGGGCCGAGGGAACGACGTTGCACTTTCCCGACCCGTCGCGGCCACGTTTGTGAAACGTGAGCCGGTGCCGTCGCAGGATGGCGGTTCCGATGACGATAACCGAGTCGAGTCGCTTGCGGAGACGGCGCGAGAACATGTTCGAGCCGTAGGCGAAATACTTCATGTCTTCATGATAGCGATGAGGTCGTGCGGGTGAAACCGGACCGGCGACGCCTCGCACTGGCTGGCAAGCGGCCAGCGGCACCCGGCCCTGAATGAGAAGGCGGATCGTTGAAGAATAGCCCCCTCACCCCTAACCCCTCTCCCACGGGGAGAGGGGAACAAGAGGCTCGCTCTCCCACGGGGAGAGGGGAACAAGAGGCTCGCTCTCCCACGGGGAGAGGGGAACAAGAGGCTTGCTCTCCCACGGGGAGAGGGGAACAAGAGGCTTGCTCTCCCACGGGGAGAGGGGGACAAGAGGCTTGCTCTCCCACGGGGAGAGGGGAACAAGAGGCTCGCTCTCACGACGTGTCAGGCACTCTTGGTGAGGGAGCTCAAGTAGTCGGCGCCGAAGAGACTGAAGGCGAGGCCGGCGAGGACGATCGACGTGACGACGACATAGGTCCAGTCGCGCTCGATCAGGAAGAGCACGAGCGAGAAGAGGACGCGGGCGACTGGGGTCGCGAGCAGGATGAGGATGCCGAATTGCATGATGATGAGGCTGTCGCCGGTGCGGAGGCCCTCGACGACGCCGCTGACGCTTCGCAGGGTGCCGGGCTCGACGCGGAACTTGCTGTAGTCGACGGTGGTGTCGCCGTGTTGGGAGAAGTAGAAGCACCCGCCGACGATGAGGACGATGGCCGAGGCGACAACGCCGATGCGTAGGAGGGCGCCCATGAGTCTTTGGGCGCGAACGGTCCGTTCGCTGTCGGTGGTGATGACCGGTTCAGACACTGTCAAAACCTCCGCTGAAGCCGTGGTAGAGCATTTGGACGCCGAGTAGGACGATGACGACCGCGAAGATGTAGCGCAGCGCCTTGGGTTTGGCGCCTTTGAGGACGCGGGCGCCGAGGGTCGCGCCGACGAGGATGCCGAGGATGACCGGCATCGCGATGATCGGGTCGATGTAGCCGCGATGCAGGTAGATCCCGGCGCTGGCGGCGGCGGTGACGCCGGTCATGAAGTTGCTGGTGGTGGTGGAGACCTTGAAGGGGAGCTTCATCGCGTGGTCCATCGCGAGGACCTTGAGGGCTCCCGAGCCGATGCCGAGCAGTCCGGAGAGGGCTCCGGCGATCGCCATGACGATGAACCCTCCCGGCACGCCGGTGACGTGGTAGGACTTGGGGCCCTCGGGGGTCGGGTAGCTCGAGTGGAGCCGGAGGCGGTTCGCGAGGCGGCTCGGCTGGGGATCGGCTTGTTCATCCTTCTTGCGCACGGAGAGATAAGCCGAGAGAATCAGGACGATCCCCATCACGATCGAGAGGGTGGCGATCGGGAGGAAGACGGCGAGGAAGGCGCCGCCGATGGCCCCGGCGGTGGTGGCGACCTCGAGGAACATGCCGACGCGGATGTTGGAGTAGCCGTCGCGGACGTAGGTGGCGCCGGTCGCCGAGGAGGTTCCAATGACCGAGACGAGCGAGGCGCCGATCGCGTAGCGGATGTCGACCCCCATGAAGAGAGTGAGCATGGGGACGATGACGACGCCGCCGCCGAGGCCGGTGAGGGCTCCGAGAAAGCCGGCGCCGAAGGAGCCGATGGCGATCAATAGCGAGATCAGTCCGACCGACATCGGGCGGTAGTTCCTTGCTGAGGGAGAACCGGCAACGTTTCGCGGGCAGTATACGGCCCAGGGGCCGAAGGACGAGTCCTCGCTCGCCCGTCCTGGGGGCGCGGAGGGTGATTCCACGTCGTCGGGAGGAGGAAAGCTCTGACATCGGGGTGGCTGCTCGCTATTATCCCCGGAGTCGGTGAAAGACGATTCAAGAACGCCGGAACGAGGAGTTCAGATGATGCTCAACATGGGACGACGCCACGCGTTGATGGGTTTGGTGATGATGTCGTTGGTGGCTTGCGGAGGTCCGCCGGCCCCGGGGAAAGCGGCTAAGGATAAGGCCCCTCCGAAGAAGCACGCGAAGGGCGAGCACGGGCATCCGATGCCGAAGGTGACCGAGGCGGTTTGCTACCTCAAGCCGACCGAAGGAAGCAAGGTGAGCGGTGTTGTGCGCTTTACGCAGGAAGGGCACGACGTTAAGGTGATGGCGCATGTGGAAGGTTTGAAACCCGACTCGAAGCACGGTTTTCACATCCACGAGTTCGGGGATTGCTCGGCTCCCGACGGCACCAGCGCCGGGGGGCACTACAATCCCGAGGGGCATCCTCACGGCTTGCCTCCCAGTCCGATGCGTCACGCGGGCAGCTTCGGCAACCTCGTGGCCAACGCGAAGGGAGTCGCCGACTTCGAGATGGTCGATACCACCATCTCGATCGCCGGGATGAAGAACCCGATTCTCGGACGGAGCGTGATCGTGCATCGCGATGCCGATGACGGGGGCCAACCGACGGGCAACGCCGGTCCTCGCGTCGCGTGTGGTCTGATCGGGGCCGCGAAGTCCGTGGCCAAACCCAAGGAATGATTGGATAGGTCGTCGATGAGCATGGAGGAGGGACGTCGGCTCGAAGGGGAGATGGATCTCTCGCCGTGCGACCGCGAGCCGGTTCGCTACCTGGAGACGATCCAGCCCCAAGGCTATCTATTGGCACTCGAGCCAAAGACCTATCGCGTGGTCCGGGCGAGTGCCAACTGCGAGTCCCTTCTCCCTGGGCCGGCGACCAGTCTCTTCGGGCGCCCGATCGCCGAATGTGTCGGCGCGGGAACGTTCGCACATCTGACCGAACAACTCGCGGAGAGTTCGCCTGGGTTGGTCGTGCCCTTGCCGGTCGCTTGGTGCGTCGAGGGGCACGAAGAGCAGTTCGACGGCCACGCCCAGTCTGTCGAGGGAGCGATCCTTCTGGAACTGGAGAAGCTCGACGGCGGCCCGGAGCTCTCGGCGAACCAGATGCGGGATCTCGTCGGGCAAGGGGTCGCGCGTCTCGGAGCGACCAAGGGAATCGACGAACTTCTGCAAGCCGCGGTGGCCGAGATTCGCAAGCTCACCGGCTTCGATCGGGCAATGCTCTACCGTTTCGACGCCGATTGGAGCGGTACCGTCGTGGCGGAGGAGGCGGCCGAGTCGCTCGAGCCGTACTTGGACCTTCGTTTTCCGGCCAGCGACATCCCTCAGCCGGCGCGCGAGCTCTTCGCGTTGGGGCGGCCCCGCGTGATTGTCGATTCCCAAGCCGAACAGGTGCCGATCCTCGCCGACGCTTCGGCCGAATCGCACCAACCGCTCGATCTCGCGCATGTCCGGCTCCGGGGGCTCTCCCCGATCCACGCGGAATACCTGCGGAACATGGGCGTCGGGGCTTCGAGTTCCTTTCCCCTCGTCGTCGAGGGGGAACTGTGGGGGCTCCTGTCGTGCCATCATGGGACGCCGCGCCGGCTCTCGATGAATCATCAGTTCGCGTGCGAGATGATCATCGAGAACTTGGTGTCAAAGCTGACGGCGCGGCACGCCTTCGCGATGTTGGAGATGCAGCGGCAAAGCGCGTCGACCGCTCAGCAGATCCTCGCGAGCATCGCGGAAGCGAAGAGTCTTTCCGAAGGGCTGACGTTGGCGCGCCCGGCGCTGTTTAAGCTGGTCGAGGCCGATGGGGTGGCGTACTACTCGCACGATGGCTTCCAAACCATGGGACGCACGCCGCCGCGCGAGATTCTCACGCTGTTGGTGCAGTGGCTTCGGGTGACGTCGAAACCACTCGTCTTCGAGTCGCGTTGTCTTTCCGAGCTACTAGGTGTCCATCCCAATGATGTCCGCGATGCGTGTGGGGTGCTCGCGGTCGCGTTGGGGTCGAGTTTCGACAACTGCCTGTTGTGGTTTCGTCCGGAGGTGGTTGAAACCGTTCGCTGGGGAGGAGATCCGAGCGAGAAGTTGGTGAGCGAGGCTGGCCGATTGCATCCGCGGGAGTCCTTCGCCGAATGGACCGAGACGGTACGAGGGCACAGCGCGGCGTGGAGTAAGGTGCATCTCGACGCGGCGTCGGAGTTTCGTGGGAATGTCGTCGATATCGTCGCGAGTCAGACCGCCGAGATGGCGCGTCTCTTCGGCGAGCTGAAAGACATCAACTACATGATTTCCCACGACCTGAAGGCCCCGCTTCGGGCGATCAGTTCATTGGCGACGTGGCTCCTGGAGGACCACGCCGACGCGCTCGAGGAGAGTGGGAAGGAACTGGTCGAACTGATCATCAAACGGGCGCTGCGCATGGCGGGGATGCTCGAGGGGATGCTCCGCTACGCTCGACTGGGGCGTTCGGCACCCAATATCGAGGCGGTCGACACGCGGGAAGTGGTCGACTTCGTTCTTGAGACGCTCGCGCTGGGGCCGGACATCCAGGTAAGTCTCCCGGGGCAATTACCGGAAGTTCCCTATGACAGAACCCAGCTTGAACAGGTATTCCAGAATCTCCTCGAAAACGCTGGAAAGCACCTTGGCAAGCCCGAGGGATCGGTAAGAATTAGGTGCATCGACCGTCAAGGCCATTGGGAATTCATCGTTGAAGACAATGGTGTCGGTATTGAAGAGCGACACTTGACTCGGATATTTCTTCCTCTTCAGACCATCAAGCCCCGCGACAGAGTCGAGTCGACGGGAATTGGACTGAGTCTCGTGGCCCGCATTGTCGACATGCACGGCGGGCGTGTCTGGGCGACCTCGGACGTCGGCCAGGGGAGTCAATTCCACTTCACCGTCAGCAAGGATCCCGCGAACCAGAGCGTGGACCTGACATAGGATCGTGGGATGAGCACACGGAGCATCACCGTGGACAGTCGCGTGCCGATTCTGCTTGTCGAAGACGATGACGTCGATGTGGCATCCGTCCGCCGAGCCTTTCGTAAGAACGACTTCAAGAACCCGATCTTCGTGGTTCACGACGGGAGCGAGGCGCTCGACTACTTGCGCAATGCCGGCGACTATGTCGATCCCTCCTCCTACCCCGCGCCCGGTCTGATTCTGCTCGATCTTCGCATGCCGGGGATGAACGGTCTCGAGTTCCTGCAAGCCGTCAAGAGGGATGAGGAACTGCGGATGTGTCCGGTTGTCGTCCTCTCGACCTCGCGCGAGGAAAGTGATGTCAGCGAGTCCTACCGACTCGGCGTTGCCGGCTACATCACCAAACCGGTCGACTTCGGCGAGTTCGTCGAAGCGATGGGGCGTGTCGTTTCCTATTGGAAGGTTTGCGAGCTACCGATCGCGTTCTAGCAGGTGAGTCGGCAAGCGTCGTCGCATGAGTCTCGATCCCGCGACGGTAGACGATTGTCGAATAAGGCGCGTTGTGATCATGCCCACGCAAGCGTGGGCATGGCGCCCGACATTCTAGGCTCCGTGTCATTCTCGCTCCCCCGCTCTTCTCTTGATGAAGCTCTCGACGTGCCGGGCCGCGGTTCGTTCGATGCCGAACGCGCGCGTGACCGCGTCGCGGTTCTCGGCGAGTCGCTCGCGATCGACGTGGGCGAGGCTCACGGTCATCGCTTCCGCGAGGCCTCGTGGATGATGCGTCGCCACCAGCGGGAGGGGAAGACTCGCGGCGAGCTCTCGGTTGCCGTCGATGTCGCTGGCGATCGCGGGCATTCCCAACGCGAGGGCTTCCAACAGCGATCCACTCAATCCCTCGTGATAGCTGGGAAGGACGAACAGGTTGCTCGCCCGCAAGTAGTCGGTAACGTCGTCGACCCTTCCGACGAACTCGACGCGTGACTCCAATCGCAGATCCTGGCTCTGCCGACGCAACCGGGTCTCTTCAGGCCCCTCGCCCACCAGCAGCAGTCGCGTCCGCCGATCGGACAGCAGCGCCATCGCTTCCATCAAGTCGGCCAGCCCCTTGGCTTCGTGCAAACGCCCGGTGTAGCAGATGGTCGGTGCGTCGGGGAGTCGCAGCTTCTTCCTCACGGCGGAGGTCTCCGCGGCGTTCCACGCGGCGGTGGGGATGGGGACGCCATTGGGAACGACGTCGATCCGATCGGGTTCGTAGCCGTGCGCGATCATTTCTCCCGCAATCGCGGCGCTGGGCGCGATGATCCCGTTGGCACGGCGACAGGTCCGCGTGATCCAGGAGCCGAAGCGGGCCGATCGCTGCCACGCGACATCGCCGCCGGCGCCGCCCCCCTCGGCTCGGAGAAAGACGGGGAGCCCCTTGGGAGCCGCGAGCAGGGTGGCGAAGGCGAGGTGTTTAAGCATCGAGACCAAGACGACGTCGAACTCGGGGGCGTGGCGCCGAAGCCAACCGGCGAGCGATGCCACCCGCCAACCCGTTCCGAGAAAGCGGCGGTCGCGGTGGGCGAGGTAGACGACGCGGCGCCCGCGTGGGGAAGCCTCGGGCGGGAGTCGTTCTCGCCAGGGAAAGGTCAGCAAGGTGACGTCGTGGCCGGCGCGGGCCCACTCGCGGGTGAGCCGATCGAGAAGGACCTCGGCCCCGCCAAGTTCGGGGAGAAAGTGTTCGGTAACGGTGAGGATCTTCAAGCGGGCCTCGTCGCCGAGGGAAAAGGAGTCGTGCCCAACGGTCGTCGCCGACTGTATCATGGAATACGAGGAGGGGCCACGTCGTCGAAAGGGCTCCGTTGCGGACAAGGGAGGCGGGGATGGTCGAGCACATCGTTCTCTTCGAGATCAAGGAAGACGCATCGAACGAGAGCGTCATGTCGATGCTGGAGGGCCTGCGGCGGCTGAAGGGGGAGATCCCCGAGATCGTCGAACTGGCGGTCGGCCGCAATTTCAGCGATCGGGGCAAGAGCTTCGAGTATGGGCTGCTCGTTCGCTTTGAATCGCCTGAGGCTCTGGAGGCCTACCGAAAGCACCCCGCTCACCAAGACGTACTGGACCGCCTGATCAAGCCCGTCGTCTCGGATGTCCTCGCCGTCGATTTCGAGTGGTAGTGGCCTGTCTTTCGTCCGCGGCAGTTTGTCAGCGGATGGTAAGTTCGCGGATCGTCCAGGCTTCGCGCGTCGGTTCGAGCAGGGTGATGCGGACGAAGCGACACTCCTCGACATGGTCGAAGTGGGCCTGGGAGGCGGTCGACTCACCTTCCCCGACATGGACGAGCCGGTAGGGGAAGTTGTGGTCGCCGGCGATATCGATGCGGTAACGGCCGGGCGCTCCCTTGGGGCCGTGTAGCTGCACCACTTCCCGCACCCTTCGCATTTCCCCCAGATCGATGAGAAGAAACTGAATCTTGGCCTCGGACCTTGGGGCGATGGCGGCGGTGACGTTCTGGCCATCGAAGGCGTTGCTCGGCTCATCGAGCGAGCTGTACGCGAGCCAGTCCCGTGAAAGCTCCTGCTTGTCGACGGAATCAGATTCCGAGAACTTCGCCGAGACGTAACGCAGCGGCCCGCTGGGGTCGCCTTTCTCCGTCGCGTGATCGCGCGGCTGCTTGGCGGCGATGGCCGTGGAGGATGATCGTTTGGGATTCACGGCGACCGACAAGAGGTCGGGCGCGTGCGTCCGCGCCAGGTCGGCGCATCCGGCAACCACCACGATCCAGATTGGGATCGACCATTTCATGGCCGCGCGTACTCCTGGAGAAGATGAGGGTCGCTTCCATACGCGGCGAACCCGATTTCGTCAATGGGGACCGTCGGGCCAGCGTGCGGGGGATGCTTCTTCCATTTCGAAACCCGCACGATGGTCGAGCGTGAGCCTCTTGATCCCCTCTCCCTATGGGAGAGTGAGTTACTTGTTCCCCACTCCCTGTTCTTGTTCCCCTCTCCCCGTGGGAGAGGGGCTAGGGGTGAGGGGGCTTTCCTCGCGCATCATCGCCATTTCGCCAAATCGAGAACTCCCTCACCCGGCTCACTGCGTTCGCCGACCTCTCCCCAAGGAGAGGTGAGGAGAGCTCCACCTCGCGCGTTCCCTCTTCTCCCTATGGGAGAGTGAGTTACTTGTTCCCCACTCCCTGTTCTTGTTCCCCTCTCCCCGTGGGAGAGGGGCTAGGGGTGAGGGGGCTTTCCTCGCGCATCATCGCCATTTCGCCAAATCGAGAACTCCCTCACCCGGCTCACTGCGTTCGCCGACCTCTCCCCAAGGAGAGGTGAGGAGAGCTCCACCTCGCGCGTTCCCTCTTCTCCCTATGGGAGAGTGAGTTACTTGTTCCCCACTCCCTGTTCTTGTTCCCCTCTCCCTGTGGGAGAGGGGCTAGGGGTGAGGGGGCTTTCCTCGCGCATCATCGCCATTTCGCCAAATCGAGAACTCCCTCACCCGGCTCACTGCGTTCGCCGACCTCTCCCCAAGGAGAGGTGAGGAGAGCTCCACCTCGCGCGTTCCCTCTTCTCCCTATGGGAGAGTGAGTTACTTGTTCCCCACTCCCTGTTCTTGTTCCCCTCTCCCCGTGGGAGAGGGGCTAGGGGTGAGGGGGCTTTCCTCGCGCATCATCGCCATTTCGCCAAATCGAGAACTCCCTCACCCGGCTCACTGCGTTCGCCGACCTCTCCCCAAGGAGAGGTGAGGAGAGCTCCACCTCGCGCGTTCCCTCTTCTCCCTATGGGAGCGTGAGTTACTTGTTCCCCTCTCCCTGTTCTTGTTCCCCCCTCCCTGTGGGAGAGCGACTAGGGGTGAGGGGGCTTTCCTCGCGCATCAGCCTACTTCCGCCAACTCAACAAGGACAACTCTCTGCGAATCCCCGGCCGCACACCACGTGATTCAGACTCGATCGGTTCTCTCTTGACAGGCCTTGGGCCCAAGCTATAGTCCGCCGCACTTGTAACTGCATCGCGGAAACATTCACGACGGAACCGTCCCAGGGGGGACGTGTCGAGTGGTTGAGGGTTCGGAGCGGCTCTCGTCAGAGAGTGGCCTCCCTCCCGAGGTGACCAGTCCGCCCGTCGAGGATTCTTGAACCGCGAGTGACGACACCCTGGCCACCCTCTTGGCGTTCCTTCTCGGGAGGAATGCCCGACGGTCGGCACGGAGACGGGTTTTGGTGATCCGCGAGTCTGTCAACAGGCGTTGTCTCGCCGTGCTAGCCACGGTCCTTGGGCTGCTTCTAGGCGGTGGTCCGTGGGCGTCGCGTGCGATGGCGCAGCGCTTCGCCCTGCTTCGTCTAGACATCACCCTTGTCGGCGACAAGCTCACCACGTGGAACGAGGGCCGCATCCGCTACTTCCTGATGGAGGGGAACTGTCACCTCGAACAGGGAATCACGCGGATCAAATGCGATCGCTACATCGCGTGGCTCGACGAGGGCGCCGATCCGAAGCAGCCGACGACCATCGAGGCGCTCGCGGTGGGCAACGGCGTCGAAGAGGGACGCCAAGGCAGTCAACGCTTCGACAAGAAGACGTTCGAGCTGCGAACCAAAGCCAGGCTCCGAATTCAGTCGACCACAAGGAGCGAGGTCGCGGCGACCAGCGATCCGCTCTACCTCGAGGCGCGCCAGGAGTTCGCCTCGACCAACCCGCCCGAGGAGAAGCCGACCTTCGCGACCGAGCCGTCGCTGTTCGACCTGAAGCCGGCCGGGGAGATTCCCGACGACTCGAAGGTCAGTGTCCGGACCTCGGCGCTCGCGAAACCGACCTCGGTCAGTTTGTCGCCCGTGAAGCCGGCGACGGCGATCGGCGTCGACAACGGCGCCGGTGCGATCCATCAGACCCAAGCCCAAGAGCCCTTCAATCCCAACGACTTGATCGATGCGCCGCGACCGCGGTCGTCGATGGAACAGCGCAATCCCGTCGAGACGGGGGGCATCAACAACGAGATGCGGCCCCCGCTTCCCGGTGGCGGCTTGATGCCTCAAATCGGCCTCGGCGCCGGGACACGCCGCATCCGGGCGTTTCCCCGGAGCAGTCAGCCCTTTCACTCCGATAGCTTTCGCGATGCCAACGGCCAGCAGACGATCGTCTTCACTGGCGGCATCAACCTGATCATCGACGAACTCGACACCGGTAAGATCATCGACGTCGTCGCCGATCGCGCGGTCGTCTGGACGCAGGGCGACCTCGCCGGTCAAGTCTCGGGAACCGGGGCCCAGGCCGATCGTCGTCAGCCGATGGAGGTCTATCTCGAAGGCAACGTCTACGTTCGGCAGGGGTCGCTCGAGGGACAGACCAAGTCGACGACGACCGTGCTGCAGGGCAAGCAGGTCTACCTCAACGTGAACACCAACCAGTCGCTGCTTCTCGAGGGCGACATCGAGTCGTTCGACGAACTCTACCAGATTCCCGTCTTCATGAAGTCGAGCAAGATCTTTCAACTGACCGAGGACAAGTTCTACGCTGAGGAGGCGTCCTTCACGACCAGCCCCTACCGCGGAACGCCGGGCTATGCCATCACCTCCAGCGGGTTGGTCTTCGAGCAGATCAAGGAACGGATCAAGAACCCCTTCACGCGCGCCGAGGTCCTCGACCCCGACACGGGCCAGCCGCTGACCCGGACGCGCAACTTCGCCACCGGCTACAACAACTTCATCCGCGTCGGCAACATCCCGATCTTCTACGTTCCCTACATCCGGGCCGATGTCGAGGACCCGCTCGGGCCGATCGAGAACATCCAGTGGGGTCAGACCAGAAACCTCGGCTGGTACGGGACGCTCAACCTCGACGCCTGGCAGCTCTTCGGACTCGACTACCTGCCGATCACCGACCAGACCGACTGGATCCTCGATGTCGGCTACTACGGGGAGCGTGGGGTCGCCGGTGGTACGCGATTCAATTACTTCGGCGACGAGCTCTTCAACTTTGACGGCAACTACTACGGCAACATCTTGACGTGGTGGATCAACGACCACGGCGAGGACTATCTCGGTCCTGGCCAGAACGGGATCGCGCCGCCGTTTGAGAACCGCGGTCGTTTTCGGTGGCAGCAGCGTTTCGACTTTAAGAATCGATTCACGCTCATCACCGAGGCGTCGTATCTTTCCGACGCGAACTTCCTGAACTCCTTCTACCAGGCCGAATACGACACGGGCAAGAATCAGGACACGCTCGTCTACATGAAGCACCAATTCAGCGATTCCTCGGCGTGGACCGCTCTGGTGCGACCTCGGATCAACGACTTTCTGCCGCAGAACGCCTGGTTGCCGGGCGTCGATCTCTACAACCTGGGCATTCCGCTCCTCGGCGATCGCTTGACCTACTTCGGTCACTCGTCGATCGCGTATGCCGAGCTTCTGCCGCCGACGGTCAACGCGCTGCCCACCGATGTCACGGTTCGTACCGGACGGCTCGACACCCGTCACGAGATCGACATGCCGTTGACGTTTCATCCGCTGCAGATCACGCCCTACGTGGTCGGCGAGTTCACCGGCTATACCGAAACGATCAACAGCAATGGTTTGGGGCGAGCCTATGGGGCGACGGGGGTTCGCGCGAGCGTTCCCTTCTGGCGGGTCTATCCGGGGGCCCAGAGTCACCTGCTCAACATCGATGGCCTGGCTCATAAGGTCTCGTTCGAGGTCGACTACTTCCTGGCCGGGTCGAATCGCGACTCCCAAGAGCTACCGCAGCTCAACCAGGTCTTCGACAACACGTCGCAACTGGTCTACAACCAGAACGTCCTGCGCGAGTTCGGGGGCTTTCCGTCGCTCGACTTCGATCCGAACTATTACGCGCTGCAGCACAACGTCCTTGGTTTTCCCGATCTGCTCGACGACATGCAGAACGTCAAGGTCTCGCTCAATCAGACGTTGCAGACCAAGCGGGGGCCGATCGGCAAGCAGCGCATTTCCGAGTGGATGGTCGCGAACGTCTCGACGACGATGTTTCCCGCCGCCAATCGCGACAACTTCGGCGAACTGGTCGGTTTCGTCGATGCCGACTATCGCTGGAACCTCGGCGACCGGACGGCGTTCGGGTCGTCGTTCGAGTATCGTCCGCACAACGACACGTTCATCGGGTCCGGGTCGATCACCTGGATGCGGCCGCCGCGAAGCCTGTTGAGTCTCTTCTTCAGTCACTTCGATTCGGGACCGTTCGTCTCGGACTACATCGGTGCCGCGACCTCGTATCGGTTTAGCCGCAAGTACGCCGGCTCGTTCGTCACGGGCTACGACTTTCAGTCGAGCGAGAACGTCAACTTCAACGTGGGGATCACGCGGATCGGGCTCGATTTCGTGACGAGTGTCTCGATTGTGCTGAACTCGGCTCGCGACGACATCGGCTTTCAGGTCGAGATCCTTCCCCGCGTTCAAGCCCGTACGCGTGTCGGCCAAGTCGGACCGCAGACCCTTCCCTACGGCCTGAACCCGACCGAGAACGTCGCTCCCCTCGCCGAAGACCGTTTGCGGATCCTCAACACGACAGCGACCAACTGACCTCCCTCAACGAGGGCGTTCATCTGAGACTTACTGCCGATGTGAGATCGCTCGCCCTTGGCGGGCCACAGGCCCACCCGTCGGAACCTTCCATGTCCAACGGTCAACCGGGTGCCACTGGCTGCCGGCCAGCCAGTGTCGAGGGTGGTGTCGACAGGCGACTACGAGGACTCGTTCGACGATTCGTCCGAAGAGGAAGGCTTGTCGATCTCGGAGCGGAGCTTGTCGCGAAGGTGGCCTTTGATGAGCTTGAACTCTTCGTCGGAGAGTCCCCCTTGCTCCTTCATGTCGCGAAAGCCGGTCATCATGTCGCTCGCGGAGACGCCGTCATCGTCGAGGCCGTGATACCAACGCCGGATGAGGAGGATGACGACGACCAGTACGAGGATCACCCCCGCGGCGATGAGAAAGGTCAGGATTGCTGGCCAGAGTTCATCCAGGGTGACCGCTTGCGCGAACATGCTCGATCGCTCCGGTGACTAGGACGGGTCGTCCGTGGGACTCTCTTCATCCGACTTGCCCTGCTCGTCGAGGCTGCTGGTCGCCGCCTCGTTCTGCTCGTCAGGACTTTTTGTTGCTGTCTCGCTCTGCTCGTCAGCGAGCCCCCCGATCAGTTCGATCACTTCGGGATGATCCCACCAAGGGACCGAGCCGATCTGTCGCGAGCGAAGCATCAGCCCCTTCCCAAGAATATACGTTGCCGGGATGCCTGAACTGGTCAGCAGTGGTGGCGGCAAATCGAGCGGAGCGTACACCGGCAGAGTGTATTCGTTCTCGGCGATGAAGTAGGTCGCTTGCGACGGATCCTGGTCCTGGGTGACGAAGAGGAAGATGACGCGGTCGTCGTCCCGGAAGTGATTGTAGAGTCGCTGCAAAGCGGGCATCTCCGCCACGCAGGGGCCACACCACGTCGCCCACATGTTGATGAAGACGACCTTGTCGCTGAGCGAGTCCAAGTCGACGATCGACTCGTCCTCGAGAGAGTGCAGTCGCCAATTCTCCCGGAGAGGAATCCCCTCCCCCGTCGCGGGTAATCGGCCACCGCCGCCAGTGACATTGATGATCAGAAAGAGCGCGCACGCCGCGACGATCAGTAGGCTCGGCCAAGGGTTTCGCGCTCGGCCCTCGCCTGGAGACATCCAGAGATAGACCGCGGCGATGCCGGCGACCACGACGATCAGCACCGTGGTCGTCAGAGGTACCAGCGCGGCGAACAGGGGGAGATTCAACATGACGAGAACAATTCCTCTCGGTGAATCGGGTGGCTCTGGTCCAATGGCGGTGGTTAGCCCTTGGTGTTGGCGAATGCCTCGGCCTCGACCTTGCTGCCCACGACCAACGGCGTTCGTTGGTGGAAACTGGTCGGCTGCACGTCGAGGATGCGCTCCTTTCCGTCGGTGGCGACGCCGCCAGCCTGTTCAACGAGGAACGCGATCGGAATCGCCTCGTAGAGCAAGCGTAGCTTTCCTTCGGGATGGCTCTCGGTGGGCGGGTAGAGAAAGATACCACCCTTGAGCAGCGTTCGGTGAAAGTCCGCCACCAACGAGCCGATGTAGCGCGACGAGTAGCTCGTTCCCAGGTCGCCGTCGCGAAGACGGTTGATGAACTGTTGGTAGTTGGGCGGGAAGGATGCGAAGTTGGCCTCGTTGGCCGAGTAGTACTTGCCTTGGTCGGGCAACCGCATGTTCTCGTGACTGAGGACGTAGGCACCGATGGCCGGTTCGAGCGTGAAGCCGTGAACGCCCTGTCCGGTCGAGTAGACCAGGACCGTCGAGGATCCGTAGACGACATAGCCCGCCGCGACGATGTTGCGCCCGGGCTGAAGCACGTCGCTGTCCTGATTGGTGTTCCAGGACTCGTCGGGCAAGCGGAAGATCGCGAAGATCGTCCCGACCGAGACGTTGACGTCGATGTTGGAAGAACCGTCGAGCGGATCGAAGACGATCGCGTACTTGGCGTGCGGATCGTCGCCGCGCAGGACGATCGGCTCGGCGTTCTCCTCCGAGACCAGGACCCCGACACTTCGGCGAATGCCCAGGCAGTGGATGAGGACTTTGTTCGCGAAGACGTCGAGTTTTTGCTGCTGCTCGCCCTGAACGTTGGTCTCTCCGACCGATCCCAGGACATCGGAGAGTCCGGCGCGACGCACTTTCGCGGCGATCATCTTCGTGGCGAGCGTGATGCCCGAGAGCAGCCAGGAGAATTCGCCCGAGGCATTCGGGTAGTGAAGTCGTTGTTGGCGGAGAATGTGTTGCTGTACCGTGACGACGGAATGTTCGCCGGCCACCTCGGTCAGCGCTTGACGATCCATGTTCTGTTCCCTCGAAATTGTCGACATCGCCTCCTGCGGCCCGGGCGCGAGTTCCCGTGAGCGTTTGATGGCGCCGGGGCTGGAGAGGAGTAGCTTAGCGAATAGCGGGACGGGACAGAAGACCCGAGATGTTCATCCCGGCTCAACGCGTTGGGTTCGACGGGTCCTCCGGCGGCAAGAGGGGGGAATTGCCATCTGGGGGCGAAGCGACTTCGTGGGACGCCTGGTCGAGCACTTGGGACGCGATTTCCGCGAGTTTCAGGACATAGATCGTTCCCTCGCCGCACGCCGTCAGCAGATGCCTGCCGGAGGGGCTGAATCCGACCGAGACGACAAGACTGTCCGGCGCCCCGACTTGAATCGACCGGGTCAGGGTGCCGTCCGCGTTCCAGGTCCTCACCGCGCCGTCGGTTCCCGCCGCCGCCAGCAGGGAGGAGTCGGGGCTGAACGCCAAACAAAGGGTGTGGTAGTTGCCTTCCGAAGCGACCTCGAGCGTTTGCAGGCGTCGGCCGGTCTCGATGTCCCAAAGATGAAGGTGATTGGCCCAGTCGGCGGAGGCGACCATCTTCCCGTTGGGACTCACCGCGAGATCGGCGAACCCGAGGTCGGCTTGCTCGGTGCTGTACCAAAGGCGGCCGCTGAGGGCCTCCCAGACGGAGAGCACGCCGGAAACCTTCTCGTCGGGATCCCCGATGATCGACGCGAAGAGGACCTGGCTGTTGGGACTGAAGCCGAGCCCGCTGACCGGGGTGGATCCCTTGTGGAGCGTGTAGCGGGGCGATCGGGTCTCCGCGGTCCAAAGGAGGACCTTGCCGTCGCGTCGGCCGGCCGAAATCATCGCGTTGTCGGGCGCGATCGCCACCCGAGTGATCGGCACATCTTCTCCCTCGGAGCTTCGGGGCGTGTCGAGGATCTGCCGCAGCTTCCCATCCTTCGAGTTCCAACGACGGATGCTCCCATCGCGTGATCCGGTGATCAGCGAATCGCTATCGGGCGTGAACGTGAGGGCCATCGGATCGAACGCCTCGTTCCCGAGGCGGAACCGCTCGCGAGCTTGAATCGCGTCCCAAACGAGGACCTTGCCGTCGGTGTAGTTGGCCGCGAGATGGGTTCGCGGTGAATCCCACGCGGCCCCCATGATCGAAGCGCTCGTCGCGACCATCTCGATGTGATTGGCGTCGGCCCGCCACAGGGAGATCGTTCCCGGGAGGTAGCCGGCGAACGGATCATCGAAGCACGCGAGCTGCGTTCCCTTGGCGTCGGCGAGAAGTAGTTCGGGTCGACGCCGATGGTGGCGGACCTCGACTTGGAGTTCTCCCGTCTCGACATTCCAGATGTCCAAGCTTCGATCGGTTCCCACCAACAGTTGGCCGGCGGTTGGCCCGAACGCGAGTGTGCGCACTCGGCCACTCACGGCGATCAGCGGGTGATCCTCGCCGGTGGTGGCATCCCAGAAACGCACCGCTCGGTCAGTCGTCGCCGCCGCGATGAGCTGGCCGTCGGGACTCCACGCGACCGCTTCCCGGGAGGAGAGGGGGGAGTCCCACGACCAGCCGATCGGCTCACTCGTCGCGCCATCCCAGATGCCCGCCCCCCGCTTGCCCGCGACAAGAAGACGACTGCCCGCCGGCGCGAAGCGCAACGCCTCGATCGTTCCAAGATCGGGGCTCGCGGAACGAATGAGACGGGGCTCGCCCTTCTCGATCCGCGCGATCTTGAGATCGCCTTGCTCCGTCCCGATCGCGACGAGCTTGCCGCTGGTATCGAACGCGATCGCCGTGATCTCGGCGCCGGCACGGATCTCCTCGGGATCGTCGCCCTCGCGCTCGAGGAGCCGAACCGTCTTGTCCTCGCAGGCGGCGGCGACAAAGCGGCCGTGCGGCTCGATCGCGACCAGACTCACGGGACTCGGCAAGGGCCCGAGTTCCTCGATCGGTCGACCGGTCGCTCCATCCCGCACGCGCACCATCGGTCCCGACCCGGTGATGAGCAAGTCACCCGTCGGCGTGTAGGCGGCATGGACGATCGGCCCCCAGACCGCGAAGGGATTCTCTTCGCGTTGATAGAGTCGCGTGACGGCGACGTCCTCGTCGAGCGTGGGAACTTCCGCGCTGTCGACCGAAAGCGTTCCCTCGTCGAAGGGGCTCGGGAGGTTCGCGAGCAAGGCGCTCGCTTCGAGAGCGAACAGCGTCCCGGCCTCGCGTTTGACGAAGTCGAGGCAACGAGCGCGGATCGCTTCCATCTGCTCGCGATCGCCTTGAACGATCGCGTCGTGTGCTTCCTTGGTGAGGCTCTCAAGTTCCAACTCCCGGAGTCGCTTCGGGGTCGCCCTCCATTCCAGGGGAATCGCTCGCGACTCGCCGCGAGCGAGGTTCACGTCGATCGATTGTGGATGATAGCCCGGTCGCATCAAGTGAAGGTGTCGCTTTCCCCAAGGGCCCGCCAACTGGATGGGGCCCGATGTGGCGAGCGGGACGAGGACGCCATCGACGCGCAGCGAGGCGCCCGCTCGTTGATCGGGGGGCCACTGTAACGTCATCCGCGTCTGGCCCAGCCGATGCCACGTCGAGTAGGACACCGCGCCGATCACAAGCAACAGGCCGACCGCCAAGATGACCGACGCGAGCATGCGCGGCGACCAGCCCCCTTCCTGTTCCAAACGCTTCAGACGGCGCTGTCCCGACGCGGCCGATCGATCGAGCCAATCGGGGATATCCCGATCGTCGGGGAAGACCGAAAGGCTCTCGTGGCCACTCTCGCCCGAGAGCGCCTTGCCGACCGGTTCGAAGACTTCCCGATCCTCAATCGTCTCCGCGGGACCGTCGACGGTGTCCTCGTCGGAGACGACGAGTTGCCAACGCCTCAACTCCGCCGAGAGCGCCGCCATGCTCTGGTAACGGTCGTCGGGTGACTTCGCCATCATCCGATCGTGAATCGCCCGCAGGGTGGCGTCGATTCCGGGGACCTCGGGAATCGGATCCCTGACATGGCGCACGAGGGTCGCGGTCGAGTTCTCGATCCCGTAGGGAGCCTGGCCGGTGAGCAGATGATGGAACGTGCAGCCGAGGCTGTAGATGTCGCTGCGGTCGTCGGCGGCGTGCGTGTCCTCCGCCTGTTCGGGCGCCATGTAGCCAACGGTGCCGACCAGGGCTCCGATGAGGGTGACGTCGGAGGGTTGCTCGTCTCCCTCGACGTTGATCAGCGCCAAGCCCATGTCGAGGATCTTCAGTCGTCCATCGCGCGTCGCCATCAGGTTGGAGGGCTTCAGGTCGCGGTGAATGATCCCTTGTTCGTGAGCGTACTGAAGCGCTTTGGCGGCCTGAAGGATGTAGTTGACCGCGATGTCGGGTGGCAATCCTCCGGCTCGGCGGGCCAGCGACGCGAGATCCTCGCCGTCAACGTACTCCATCACGATGTAGTGCAGGTCGCCATCGGAACCGACATCGATGGCGCGGACGATGTTCGGGTGCTCCAGTCGGCCGTTGGCGACGATCTCTCGTTGAAAGCGAGCGAAGTAGCGTTTCTTTCGCAGGATCTTTGGACGGGGGATCTTGATCGCGACCTGCCGTTGCAGGCGCGTGTCGCGGGCGCGGAAGACGGCGCCCATTCCCCCTTCGCCGAGCTTGCTGAGCAGGCGGTAGCGTTGGTCGACGATGAGAAGCTTGGCGCGATTGGCCGCGATCTGCTTGGCTTGCCAAAGGGTCAGCAGGCCCCGACGGACCATCGCCATCGCGAGACCTTCGGCCGTCCGGCGATTCTCGGGGAGCTTCTGGATGATCGCGCGGACTTGATCGCGATCGACGAGTTCGCTTTGCCACGCGCGCCGAGCGAACTCCGAGATCGAGATCATCTGTCGTCCCTGCCGTCACGTGGTCGCGAAGACGTGCTCACGGCACCTGGATCACTCCATTCCGCGAAGGGAATCGCTCGTGAGTGCCCGATTCGATCCGCCCGCCGTCGGCATCCGGGCGATCATCACCGGGGCGGCGTTTCCCTCCCTCGGTTGCGAATACGACCCCTCGTGACATTCTCGCCGATCGACGAGGGTCATTGTAGCCTTTCCGGGCTGAGATATCGGATCGGGTCGCGCGGCCCCTTCGCCTTTTGCACCACGGTGGCCGATTTCCTTCGCAATGAGTCCTTTTCCGTGAGGTTGACGGTGTAGAATTCGATCGTCACGACACGGACAAGGGAGAGACGACGTCCCATGAAGACATTCGCGATGATCGTGGGAGGGGCGTTGGCCTCGTCACTTCTTGTGATGCTGCTGCTTTTGTCGAGCGACGATGAGGGCCCGGAGCCGCCGCCCAAGGTTGCCTCGTCGAAGGTTCCATTCGACGATCGAGGCGCGAAGGTTCCATTCGACGATCGAGGCGCGAAGGTCGAACCCACCCCCGACCTCGACCTGCCTCGGCCCAAGCCGAGGCCCCCGCGCGAAACTCCTCGCCCGGCGCCGGACCGCTCGTCAATGCCACCGCGTGTGGCCTCTCCCCTGAAACCTTTTCCGATCGACCCGGCGAAGCTCTACGAACTGCCCATTGACCGCAAGGCGATCGTGGTCGCGGCCTACCAACTTGCCGGCACGGCGAACTCCTTGCGGCGACTGGTCGAGCGAGATCTTGGGGGGCCCTCCTCGGGAAGTCGTCTGCTGGGGGATCTCGAGCGACTCGATCGCGAGGCAGCCACGTACTACGAGCAACTTCAACGGGAGATCACGTATCGGCGCGCCGTCGCGGGGTTGGTGGCGCTTCGGTCGACGTGGGGGATGGCGAGCGAAGAGTTGGCCCGCGCGAACTTGGCCGATCGACGGGTGTCACGCGATCGCGACCAGATCGAATCGCTCGTCGAGACGCTGCGGACACTGCTGAAGATTCCGATGAGCGAGCGCGAGTATCTCGACAACCTCGCCGAGCAGTTGGTCGAAGATTCGTCGTGGTTCGTGCGTCATCTGAGGGGCCAGGCTCCGCTGCCGGCACGAATTCTACCCACGATCAAGCAAGCGGAAGATGTCGTCGAGGTGGCCCGCGAACTCAAGCGAGGGATCGCTGCGGGGGATTCGCCCGCCGCGATCGACAACGACATGACGGTTCTCGAGCAGACCTGGGGACGGTTTGTCTCGTCGCTGAACACGGCGGAGGCCCCGAGGGACAGCGCGTTGGTCGAGCGTCGCGACCGCACGGTTTCGCTGATCACCCACCTGCGCCAGCGGCTTCAGGCGACCCGGTGAGGGGCAAGAAATGAACGATCGGGAGCCGCCCCATTGGAACGACTCCCGACGCCGCTGTTTTCAAGTTCACCGAAGCGAAGCGACTACTTCTTCTCTTCGAGCACCGCCTGGGCGGCGGCGAGACGAGCCACCGGCACGCGGAAGGGGGAGCAGCTCACGTAATTCAGTCCCGCACCGTGGCAGAACTTGACGCTGGCGGGATCGCCGCCGTGCTCGCCGCAGATGCCGATCTTCAGTCCCGAACGCTCCTTGCGACCCAACTCGACGCCCATCTTCACCAGCTTGCCGACGCCGTTTTGATCGATCGTTTGGAAGGGATCGTTCGGAACGATGTCGTGCTCGCGGTAGTAGTTGATGAACGGACCGTAGTCGTCACGGCTCATGCCGAGCGTGGTTTGCGTCAGATCGTTGGTGCCGAAGCTGAAGAACTCAGCGTGCTTGGCGATCTCGTCCGCGACCAGCGCCGCGCGAGGAATTTCGATCATCGTGCCGACCATGTATTCGACCGACATCCCCTTCTCCTCGAAGACCGCCTGAGCGACGTCGCGGATGAGCTTCGTTTGGTTGGCGAGTTCGGTCTCGAAGCCGACCAGCGGAACCATGATCTCGGGATGAACTTCGATGCCCGCGGCCTTGACCGCACACGCCGCCTCGAAGATCGCCCGCGCTTGCATCGCGGTGATCTCGGGGTAGACGATGCCGAGACGGCAACCGCGATGACCGAGCATCGGGTTGAACTCGTGCAGCTCATTGACGCGCTTGACGATGACGTCGAGCTCGACGTCCATCTTCTTGGCGATCTCTTTCTGGCCTTCCTCGTCGTGCGGGAGGAACTCGTGCAGCGGCGGATCGAGCAAGCGGACGGTGACCGGCTTGCCGTTCATGGCCTTGAAGAGTCCTTCGAAGTCGCCACGCTGGAACGGGAGCAGCTTCGCCAGCGCCGCCTCGCGAGCCATCTTCGCGTTCGAGAGAATCATCTCGCGAATCTCGTCGATGTGATCGAAGAACATGTGCTCGGTACGGCAGAGTCCGATGCCCTCGGCGCCGAAGGCGACGGCTTGAGACGCCTGGCCCGGCTGGTCGGCGTTGGTGCGAACGCCGAGCTTGCGGAACTCGTCGGCCCACTCCATGACCTGGGCGAAACGTTGGTAAACCTCGGACTTCTCCGGAGCGAGGTTCTTCTCGACGAGCACCTGGAGCACTTCGCTCGGACGGGTCTCGACCTCGCCGGCGAAGACCTCCCCGGTGAAGCCGTCAATGCTGATGTCATCCCCTTGCTTGAGGACGGTGTCGCCAACGGTGAGGGTGCCGGCCTTGTAGTCGATCTCGAGATTGGAGGCACCGCAGACGCAGACCTTACCCATTTGACGGCTAACGAGAGCCGCGTGGGAACTGGTTCCGCCGAGCGCGGTCAGGATGCCCTGGGCCGCCGCCATGCCGCGGATGTCTTCCGGACTCGTCTCGCGACGAACCAGGATGAGCTTGGTGCCGGGGGTCTTCTGAACGATCGCCTCAGCGTCGACGGCGTGGAAACAGATCTTGCCGCTGGCCGCACCCGGACCGGCGTTGATCGCCGTCGTTAAGAGCCGGCCGTCGCTGACCGCTTTCTTCTTCGACTCGGGATCGAAGAGCGGCTGAAGCAGTTGGTTGAGGTCGTCCGGCGGGATCCGCTTGACGGTGATTGCCTCTTCCTTGGTGATGATCCCTTCCTGAACCAGATCGCACGCGATGCGAACGGCGGCGAAGCCGGTCCGCTTGGCGTTACGCGTCTGCAGGAGCCAGAGCTTCTCACGCTGGATGGTGAACTCGATGTCCTGGACGTCGCGGTAGTGCTTTTCGAGGTTCTGGCAGGTCTCGACCAGTTCCTTGTGGGCCGCGGGCATGTCCTTCTCGAGCTCGACCTCGATCCGCTTGGGAGCGCGGATACCGGCGACGACATCTTCGCCCTGGGCGTTGATGAGGTAGTCGCCGTTGACGCCGGGGGTGCCGAGCGAGCCGTCACGCGTCAGGGCGACACCCGTGGCACAATCGTCGCCGAGGTTGCCGAAGACCATCGCCATGACGTTGACGGCGGTGCCCCACGAGTGGGGGATGCCGTACTGGCGGCGGTAAACGAAGGCCCGGTCGTTGTTCCAACTGGAGAAGACGGCCCGGATGGCGCCCCAAACCTGCTCATTGGGATCGTCGGGGAAGTCGTTGCCGGTCTTGGTCTTGATGGCGTTCTTGAAGTCGCTGACCAACTTTTTGAGGTCGTCGGTGGTCAAGTCGTTGTCGAACTTGACACCCTTTTCCTTCTTCGTGTGATCGAGGATTTCCTCGAAGGGATCCTCTTCTTCCTTCGAGGTCGGCTTCAGTCCGAGGACGACGTCGCCGTACATCTGGACGAAGCGACGGTAGGAGTCCCACGCGAAACGCTCGTTGCCAGACGACTTGGCCAGCGCCTCGACGGTGGTGTCGTTCAGGCCGATGTTCAGGACCGTGTCCATCATGCCCGGCATGCTTTCGCGGGCACCACTGCGGCAGGAAAGAAGCAGCGGGTTGTCCTTGTCGCCGAATTTGCAGCCCATTTTCTCTTCGATGAAGGCCATGGCGGCGTCGACTTCCGCCTTCAGCTCCGGCGGGTACTCGCCGTTGTGCTCGTTGAAGTAGGTGCAAACGTCGGTGGTGATCGTGAACCCGGCGGGAACGGGGAGACCGATCTTGCACATTTCCGCCAGGTTGGCGCCTTTGCCACCGAGCAGCTCACGCAGTTTCGCGTCGCCGTCCGCCGTGCCGTCGCCAAAGAGATAGACGTTCTTGGCCATGCTCTATTTCTCCGTCTCGATTCCGTGATATCGGCTCGCCCGCTTTGCCTTGCCCGCGCAATGACATGAACAGCGCCGGGCCCGTGAGCGACAAAACCGGTCCCCGGGGGGCCGACATGCTGACTCAGAACCGTTTGGCAGGGGCTTGTTCCATCTCGCGAAAGTCCTGTCGTCGTTGGCGACATTCCTTCCTGAGGACCAGTAAATCACAGCCCGTTGTACCGAAACCCGCTCGGTTGCCAAGGGATCGGCCGCCGGTTCCAGGCGTGAACGTTCCGAGCGTGGCGGAGGGTGTGGGGCTCTCAGGCCCTTCCCAATAAATGAGGAATCGAGGATGCGGCTTAGTCGTCCTGTCCAAGCGGACAGCGGGCCAGGACCGAGTAGGTCGGCCCGTGGCGACCGAGTTGACTGCCCATGGTGCAGATTTCCGTGATCTCCGTCGGGCCGCCGTGCCAGCTTGCCCATTTTCGCACCCCGTGGTCGAAGGCAAGGGGGTGTCGTCCCTTGGCTCGGCCGATCGTGACGTGGGGGCGGTAGGGTCGATTCTCCCGGCGATAACCAAAGGGCTCGAGCTGGGTGGCGATCAGATCTTGCAGGGTGGTCGTCTCGTCACTCCCCTCGTCACATCCGACCCAGACGATCCGCGCTCGCGCCGGTTTGGGGAAACAGCCGATCGCCCGAAGCGACAGCCAGTACGGATCGAACTCGCGACCGACTTCGGCCAGCGCCTCGGTGATGCCGTTCAGGTCGTTGACGTGGACGTCGCCAAGGAAGACGAGGGTGAGATGGAGGTTCTCGGCCGGGGCCCATTTCACGTCGGGGTAGGAGCGGCGAAGTTCGCCGATGAAACGCTCGAGTTCGGCGTTCGTTTGCTCGTCGAAGCGAAGGGCCACGAACGTGCGGATCGTCTCCACGTTGATCTTCCTTGAAGACTCGGTCTGTCTTCAAGTTATCACGCGTCGTGGGATGTTGTCGAGCGGAAGCGGTCGCCCAGGAGCACGACGGCCGTCGCGAAGAGGGTCGCGCATCCGATCAGGAGCAGGGCGAGCGCCGCTTGCTCGCTGCCGGTGCCGACGTGTAGGAGCGAGAAGACACGCAGGGAAAGGATGTCCAACCCGGGAGGAGCCACGATTTTCGTCGCCGAAAGCTCCGCGAGCGAGGTCGCCCAACTGACGAGCACCGCCAGCCCGACCGCGTGCCGCGCGGGCCAAAGGGCCACCTTCGTCAGCAGGTTCCAAGCATCGGCTCCCTCGACGATCGCCGCGTCGAAGAGGTGCCGGTCCATCCGATCGAAGACGCTGCTCGTGATCAGGAACGCCAACGGCAACGCACGCAGCAGTTGGGCCAGGAAGACGATGGCGGGACTGTCGTAGATCAGCCCCGGGATGCCGAGATAGCCCGGACGATTGAAGAGCGCGATCAGGCCGACGCCGAGCACAGGTCCAGGAAGAACGAAGAGCCAGCACGCCAAGCCAAGAAGAGCGGCCCGCGTCACCTCGCCGCTCCAGCGATGATGCCACGCGAGCAAGATCGCGACGATGGTCACGCCGAGGGCCGTCACCAAGCTCCCGGCGAGGTTGGCCAGGATCGTCGACCACCCACTGGCCAGTTCGCGGGCTAGGTAGTGCCAAGCGGTTGGACTCGACCAACGAACTTCCCCACTCGGCGACGAGGTCAAGCCAAGTTGCCGGCCGAGCGCGCCGAGCGGCAGCAGATAGCCGGCCGCGAGGCTCACGAGCAAGAGCGTCGGAATGAGGCGTCCTTGGGTTAGCTCGCGCCGAGGCGAAGCCCGCAAGCCGCGCGCTCGGCGGCCCAGCGTTTCGACCACCACCGCCAAGAGGACTGTCAACACGACCGTGATAGGAAGGGCGAGCAGGACCGTGGCGGCCTCGGCGGCCCCCGACTGAAACTGGGTATAGACCTCCTCCGCGTAGGTCCGCAATCCGAAGAGATCGGTGATCGCCATCTCAGTGAGGACCGGGACGACGGCGAGCAGCGCCGACGCCGCGAGCATCGGCCAAAGGCTTGGCAGGGTGATCCTTCGCAAGACGCCAAGCGGTCCGGTGTCAAGCAGCGCCGCTTCCTCGAGATCGGCACGACTCGTCGACAGGCCGATCCCAAGAAGAATGGACACCCACGGAACCACCGCCATGACATGGATTGCGACCGCCGACCACCACGCCGCCCAACCGCCTCTCGGAACGAGTCCACTCAGCACGGCGTACCACGCGTCGGCATAGACAACCAGCGGCGTAAATAGGGCCGCGACGAGTCCGACATGCCAAAGCGAGCGGAAGACGACGCGGAATCGCAAAAGCAGTGTGGCCGCGAGGAACCCGATCGGGACGGCGATCGCCGCGATGGCGAATGCCAGGCCAATCGTCGAAGAGAGCAACGAGCGCAGCCGAGGCCAGTCGTCGCGGACCATCGCCCAGGCATCGGCGTCTCCCACGCCCAACCCGATAGGCCAAAGGACGCCGGGCGCGACGATGACCAAAAGCAGACCCCAGACGACGAAACGAAAGCCGTGGTCGGCGAAGAGTCGGCGTCCGGAGGTGGTCGGCTTCATGGGGCGGTGAACGTGTCCTTGATGAAGGTCATTGCGTCGGACCAGTGCTCCACCGCCTTCTCGTAGTTGACCGCCATCCACTTCGGATGTTCGGGAAGGTCGAGCTTCGGCGACGCCTTGGCACGCGGATGGAGAGGGATCTGGCCACTCGGGCCGAGAGCGAGGATTTCCTCGGTCTCGGGGGAGAGTAAATAGTCGATCAGCCGGCGAGCTGGCTCCGCGTTCGGGGCGCCGCGGATCAAGGAGACGGTGTTGGGGATCAGCAGGATTCCGAGTCCGTCCGACCCATTGCCCAGGTAGGTGATCTTCACGGGGTGGTTGGCACGGAGTTCTCCGAGCGAGTCGTCGGTGTCGGTCATGCCGAGTGCCAACTGGCCGGCACCGACGTCGACCGCGACTTGCTTGTTGCCGGAGAGGACGTGAACGCCGTTGCTCCGAAGGCCCAGCAGCCATTGTTTGGTCCACTCGGGCCCCGCGACGGCGAAGAGGCACGCGACCTCCGTCGCGGTCGTGCCGAAGAGGGGTTTCGCCATCCCGAGGCGACCGCGCCAGCGCGGGTCGGTCAACTCCTCGCGTTTCGTGGGGAGCGTTTCTCCTTCGGTCTCGCCGGTGTTCAACAACAGGACGCGAGCGCGGGCGGCGAAACCATACCAGAGATTCTCCGGCGAACGAAACCGTTCCGGATACTCCCGCCCGACGGTCGACTCGAATGGCTCGAGCACGCCGTCGTTGGCGAGCCGGACGGTGTTGAGGATCTCGTTGTTCCAAAAAACGTCGCAACGCGGCCGGCTCCTCTCGCGAAGGAGCTGCTCGGTGAGACCGACCGACTTGGTCGATTCGGTGTCGTACTTCGCCAGGACATGATAGCCGGTTTCGGCCTCGAAACGCTTGAGAATCGGTTCGGAGAACTCGCGATCAAGCGCGCAATAAACGACCACGGTCGGCCGCTGGCCGCAGCCAACGCCGACGAGGCTAGTGAGAAGTACGACAAACACGAAACGATTCATGACTCACCCCAGTCGGTCTTTCTAGAATCTACCACGTCTCGCGAAAGCGGCGTCGTCGCGATTGGCTCCCAGAGTAGCCGATCGTTCCAACCCCCGTGGAGGTGGTGGCGACGTTTCATTCGCGAGCGTCAGTCGTGGGCCGAGTGTCGGGTGCTCCTGCGAACCCGAAGGGTGACTGTCGCGAGAAATTGGAGAGCCAGCGAATGGACAACATCATTCATCTCATCTCCCGCCACTTTGTGACTCCCGCGGAGGGAGCCGACTCGGAGGCGGCATTCTACGAAGGCGAGTTGCCGAGTTGGGATCGCTACGTTCGCAACCATCGTCCCAAGCTCGACGATGTGCCCAACGCCTGGGATCAAGGCCACGTCCCCGAGTCGAAAGAGGCCGCGAATCACCGCGGGCAGTCCTTCTCCGGATTGACGAAGCATCCGCAGCTCCAGCGAGGCTTCGATTGAAACGGGCTCCGCTTAGCGCTTGCCCCGTAGGTCAGCCTGACGCGAGACTCGAACATTGAGGTAGATTCACGAAGGCGAACCCCCTCACCCCTAACCCCTCTCCCACAGGGAGAGGGGAACAAGCGGCTGACACTTAGAGCTAGACGGAACCGTAGGTCAGGCTATTGCCTGACGCATGCGCTGAATCACGAGCGTATCCAGCATGCCCACGGCGAGCGTATCCAGCATGCCCACGGCGAGCGTATCCAGCATGCCCACGGCGAGCGTGGGCATGGCACCCAATCGTCTCGTAGCAGTCGATCGGTTTAAAGCAATCGATCGTTCCGTAGCACCCGAGAGTCACTTGCAACCAAGAGCCGCTGGGCAACGAACTCGTCCATCAGGACCCGAGGCTTGTCACCGCTACTCTTGATTGAGCGTCTCGAGCTCGTGGGGATCGACGGCGATGCCATCGCTGAGGTCCGACTCGGGGGCGAGGATCACCTGTTCCTCGGGGGCGATGCCGTCGAGGATCTCCGCCTCTTCATCGTTGGAAAGGCCGACCGAAACATCGGCGAGCACCGCCTTGCCGTCGCGGACGACATAGACGCGCCATCCGCCGTCGCGGCCCCGAAAGAGGGCCGAACGAGGGACGACCAGCGCATCCTCCTTGCCGGCGGTATAGATGCGCGCCTTGACCCGATAGTCGACGCCGAGCTTCCTCCCCTGCTCCTCCAGACGCTCGAACTCTCCCTCGGCGAACTCAACGATGACGAGCACGCGTTGTTGTTCGACGCCGAGCGAGGAGACCTTCATGAAGCCTTGGGGGTAGATGCGTGCGACGCGGCCCGCGATGGCGCCTTCGCCGAGGGCCGGTCCGAAGAGGTCGACTTGGTCGCCGGGGCTGATGGTGACCGCTTCTTGAGAGAGGACTTCCGCCTCCACTTCGAGGTCCTCGATCCGGCCGAGTTCTAGCAACAGTTCGCCGGCCGGCAGCACGCGTTCGTTCTCGACGTGGCGTTTGAGGACGATGCCGTCGACAGGGCTTTTCAGATCGCAACGGGCCAAGTCGCGCAGCGCCTGTTCGAGCTGGGCCTCGGCTTCGTCCTTCTCTTTTTCGTGGACGGCGCGTTTGAGGGACTTTTTCTCGATGTACTGTTCGATCGCCCGTCGGCCGATGCGGAAACCGTCGCGGCCCGCCTCGAGGGCTCGTAGCAGGAGGACATCCTTGCGGTGATCGACGGTCGCTTCCACCGCGTCGAGCTGGGCTTGGTTGAACTCGAACTCCGACGCCGCCTTCTGCTTCCGAAGCTTTCGCTGCCGTTCGAGTTCCCGATCGTTGAACTCCGCGCGCGCCAGGCTCGACTTGGTCGTCTCCTCCGCCGACTCGACCGTCCTGTCCGTTGATTCGAGGAAGCGATCGACTTGGTCGAGGGCGGACCGCTCCAGGCGTTCGTCGTCGTTCTCCTCGATCCTGGCAGTAAGGGCCTCGACCCGCGCGCGGGCTTCGGCGACTTGGGTCCGAAGGTCGACCTTCTCGATTTGGGCGACGACTTGGCCTTGAAGGACGGGAGACCCCTCGAGGTACTCGATCTCCTCGATCCGGCCCTCGAAGGGCATGGTGATTGAGTAAATGCGCGGAAGTCGCGTCTTGCCCCGCTCCTCGACGAAGGTGCGGATCGGTCGTCGGGTCGCCGTGGCGACATCGACGGGGCGTCCCGAGGGCGAGAGGAGCAGGGAGAGGCCGAAGAGGACAGCCAACCCGATTGCTCCGAACAGGATCCAGCGTTTCATGACGATCGTTGCGCCTCCATCCTGAAAGTCGCATGCGACGGGTGCCGAGTATCCCAAGTCGGGCACCACGGTCCGGCTTTCGCGGGGGCACCCGACTGTCTCCTTTTAAGGGATCAGACCAGCGGGCCGCTAGGCGAACTCGTTCGCGTCTTCCTCCGTGGCGGTGCGGAGTTTCTGCGGAAAGTCGGGATCGAACGAGAGGATGCGCGTCCAGTTCGGGATCGCTTTGGAGCCGGCCGGATCACGCATGAAGCTTTCGCCGGCGATCATGACTTGCTGCGCGAAGGTCTCGACCGCGGTCTCCTCGGAGTGACGATCGTAGTTCAGTCCGTTCATCACGGCGTCGGCTTGATACTGCCGAATCGCGTCCTGAGCCGCTCGGAGATAGGAGGAACGAAGCGACACGAAGGTCGACGGCTGGAAGACGACCCCCATGCTGCCGAGCGTTCGGATCAGCGAGATGAGAATATCGGTGCCCATCCGCGTGAGCCCCTTGCTCGGGTCGCCCTCGGAGAGAATCTGATGCTTGTGATCGTAGCGGGGGCAAAGATCGACTTGGCATACCCGCTTGAGCGAGGTGTTGCGGTAGACCTCCGAGAGCGTGCCGACCTCGAGTCCCCAATCGCTGGGGATTCGGTTGTAGCGAGCCAACATTGGCGTGACGGCGAACTCGCCCGAGAGCGGGTAGCGATAGCTATCGAGATAGAGCAGGAACTGGTGATGGCCGATGATGTTCATCATCGCGCGCAGGATGGGCGTGACCAACAGACGCACCACTCGTCCGAAGAGCCGATCGCCGTAGCGAGCGTAGTAGGCCTTGCAGAACTCGAAGTCGAAACTGGGATGGACCAGCGGCAGACAGAGCCGAGCGAGCATGTCGCGATCGTAGTTGGCGATGTCGCAGTCGTGCAGGACGTAGGCCTGGAGTTCCGAGTAGGAGAGGAAGTAGCCGAAGGCGGTCCAGACCGATTTGCCCTTGCCGGGCGAGCCGAGATCGAGCCCGGCGTCGTCTAGGTGCTGGTAGAGGCGCTGAACGCGTTCGCCGTCAGTCCAGAGTATGCGGGCGCGGTCGCCGAGCCGAGCGATCTTGGCTGCCGCTTCCTTGTAGTCGGCGACATCGGGGGCTTGGCCAAGGACCACGGAGATCTGCTGGACATAGTCGGCGCCGGTCAGTTCTTCGCAGATGCGCTCGAAGGGCGCCGCGCGCATGTCCGAAGCGGTGACGGGCAGCAGCAAGCCGATCGGGCTGTTGACGGTCGCCTCGCGGAGGAGTTCCTCGTGGGCTTCGCGGCCCGCGCCCGCGAAGTCGTGGAGCGTCGTGATGAGTCCATTTTGCAGAAAGTCGGCCATGGTAGTTCTGTTCTCTCAGGGTGGATACCGCATCGTCAGGGAAAGTGAACGGTGGCGATACCGGGACCGGCCCGGACCGCGCGCTCAAGCTGCTGGCATCGCGCCTCTCCTCTCGGTTTGCCGTCGCGTTGGTGACTGTTACCACCTCGTCCACGAAGGTCGACCGATTCCCGTACCGGCGTCGTCGGTCTTCCTTCCTGGAAATGCTAGGCTTCGTCTGCACCGAAGCCGCTATCTATTTATGATGTCGACGTAGCGACGGCGGGATATTCGTGACTGGCCCGGCTCGCCCTCCTTTCAGACGAGATCCCCGATGAGTTTGCCCAACCTCGCGATCGCCCACTACCATCTCGGCCATGGCGGCGTCACGCGAGTCATCGCCAACCACCTCAAGGCGCTCGATGCCGTCCTGAAAGCCGATGAGCAACTCGACGTGGCATTGCTGCATGGCGGACGCGACGACGGATGGCCCGGCGATCTCGCCGCATCGTTTGGACAACTTCGTGTCCGGCTTCATGCACTCCCCGAGCTCGCCTACGACGAGGGAGTGGACGCTTCTCCGGACTCGTTGACCGCGTCGATCAAGCGTCTCTTGCAAACGATCGGTTTCTCCAAGGACGAGACGGTCCTCCATATTCACAACCATTCGCTGGGCAAGAACATCTCCCTTCCCGGCGCGGTGCGAAGACTCGCGAGCGATGGGTGGCGTCTCCTGCTGCAACCCCACGATTTCGCCGAGGATTTCCGCTCGGCGAACTACGTTCGTTTGGCGACGGCGCTTGCCGATGGTTCCCCCGAGAAGTTGGGCGCCGAACTCTATCCGCTGGCGGATCACGTTCACTACGCCGTGCTCAATTCGCGCGATCGCGCGTGGTTCGCCGAGACGGGGATCGTCGACGATCACTTGCATCTGCTTCCCAACCCGGTGCCGGATTTGGGGGAGATTCCGCCCTCCGGTCCCGCCAAAGCGGTGCTCGAGCGAGAGTTGGGCATTCCCGCCAGTCGGCCGCTCTTGCTCTACCCGGTACGGGCGATTCGTCGCAAGAACGTCGGCGAGGCAATCTTGTGGTCGGCGTTGCTCGCGGGGCGGGCGACGGTCGGCGTGTCGCTGCCGACGCTCAATCCCGCGGAGGTCGAGTCCTATCGCCACTGGCGGCAACTCGTTGACGTGCTTGCGCTTCCGTTTGTCTTCGAGACGGGCGCGAGGAGTTCGCTTCGCTACACGGACTGTCTCGCGGCGTCGGACGCGATCTTGACGACGAGCCTTGCCGAGGGATTCGGGATGGTCTTTCTCGAGTCGTGGTTGGCGGGCCGCCGGCTCTTGGGGCGAGACTTGCCGGAGATCACGGGCGACTTCGTCAACGCCGGCGTCGATCTTGCCGCCCTACAGCCGTCGCTGAAGATTCCGGTGTCGCTGGTCGCGCTCGATGACTTGCGCGAACGGATGGTGGCGATTTTTCGACGCCTGATTCGGAACTACCGCTTGCCAGTCCCTTCCGAGGAAGAGCTCGAGCGAGCCTTTTGCCAGCGCGTCGGCGCGACGGTTGACTTCGGCGATCTCGACGAGTCGCTCCAGCGAGCGGTGATCGTTCGGGTGGTTCAGGAACGGTCGAGTCGCCAGGCGATTGCGGCGGCGAACCCGTGGATCGTCGATCAGTGGGACCAGCCCGCCGCGTCCTTTGAAGGAAGGATCGCGGCCAATCAGGACGCGATTCGCTCGCATTTTGGCCTCGAGGCCCTGGGCCAACGTCTCTTGAATCACTATCGAAGCATCGCGAAGCAACCGGTTGGGGCATCGGTCGAATCGGTGCCTAATTCGGCGGCGTTGCTGAGGCAGTTTCTCGCATTCTCGCGATTCCGCTTGTTGCGGACTTGAGAGGACTGACAGCTCCATGTCCGCGTCCATCATCGACCATCTTCGTCAATCAGCGACTTCCCTGGAGCCGGTGCCCACGGCTGAGACGCCCGTCCTGGAAGAGCTTCCGGACGTCCGCGCGGTCCTGTTCGACATCTACGGAACGCTTCTGGTGAGCGGGTCGGGCGACGTCGGGACGCTCCGTCAGGCGGCGCGCGAGGACGTCTTCGCGGAAGCCCTCGCCTCGGTCGGGTTGAAGTGTCGAGTCGCGGGTCACGTCGGTTTTTCGGCCTTTCTTGCGACCATTGAGCGAGATCACGCCGAGGGACGCCAGCGGGGGACGCCTTTCCCCGAGGTCGAGATACGCTCGGTTTGGCGGCGAACCATCGCCGCGCTGCGTGGTCGTGGCGATGTGGAGGGGCCCGAACTCGACGACGACGCGATCGAGCAACTGGCGATCGCCTACGAATCCCGAGTCAACCCGACGTGGCCGATGCCCCACGCGGCCAAGGTCATCCGATCGCTGGCGGAACGCGGCTATCCTCTGGGCATTGTCAGCAACGCGCAGTTCTTCACCCCGATGCTCTTCGAGGCCTATTTCCGTTGTTCGCTCATTGAGTTAGAAATGGAACCCGATTTGCTCGTTTTCTCGTTCGAGCATCTGGCCGCGAAACCGGGGCCGGAGTTATTCGCGCGAGCGCTCAACGCTCTTCGTGGCCGTGGGATCGAGGACTCGCAAACGCTCTATGTCGGCAACGACATGCTCAACGACGTCATGGCGGCATCGAAGGCCGGTCTGAAGACCGCGCTCTTCGCCGGCGACAAGCGGAGCTTGCGACTTCGGCGCGAGGATTCCCGCTGTGACGGAATTCGGCCTAACCTGGTCTTGACGGAACTCGACCAACTTACAGACTGTCTGACTCGCCCGCCTATATGAGGACGCAAGATCAGCGATGGGACAGAACATCGGCTTCATCTCGACTCGATTCAGTGGCACTGACGGGGTCTCCCTCGAAAGCGCCAAATGGGCCGAGGTTCTTTGGCATCACGAACACATCAGCTACTGGTACGCGGGCATCCTCGATCGCGCCGACGATATCAGCATGCTCGTTCCCGAGGCTTCTTTCGATCATCCCGACATCGCGAAGATGAACGAAGAGGCGTTCGGCACCACGACTCGTTCCCGCGAATTGACTCGCTCCATCTACGACATGGCCGAGTACCTCAAAGGGACGATCTACCAGTTCGTCGAACGCTACAACATCGACATCCTGATTGTGCAAAACGCCCTGTGTATCCCGATGAATATTCCGCTCGGGGTCGCGCTGACGCACTTCGTGGTCGAGACCGGATTCCCGACGATCGCCCATCACCACGACTTCTACTGGGAGCGGACTCGCTTCACGCCCAACTCCGTCGGCGACTTGCTGACGATGGCGTTTCCGCCCGCGCTGTCGACGATTCAGCATGCGACGATCAACTCGGCGGGGCAGCAAGCCCTCTCCCACCGCCGCGGCATCTCCTCGATCCTCGTGCCCAACGTGCTCAATTTCGAGGTGCCACCGCCGCCAATCGACGACTACTGCGCCGACTTTCGCCAGGCGATCGGCGTCAGCGACGAGGATATCCTCGTCGTGCAACCGACTCGGGTCGTTCCCCGCAAAGGCATCGAACACGCCATTAGTTTAATCTCCGAGCTTCGGGATGATCGCGTCAAGCTCATCATCACGCACAAGGCCGGCGACGAGGGCTACGACTACAAGGAAGCGATCGGCGAGATGGCTGCCCGGCAGAACGTCCAGCTTCTGTTCGTCGACAATCGCATCGGCGAGAAACGCGGTCTCGACGAGCATGGCAAGAAGCTCTACTCCCTCTGGGACGCGTACCAGCACGCCGACTTGATCACCTACCCCAGCATCTACGAGGGATTCGGCAATGCCCTCCTGGAGGCCTTCTATTTCCGCAAGCCGGTGGTCGTCAATCGCTACTCCATCTACATCGACGACATCGAGCCCAAAGGATTCGAAGTCATTGCCATGAATGGCTTTATCACCAAACAGGTTGTTGACAGTGTCCGACGTCTCTTGACAAATCCCGAGTATCGCGCGGAAATGGTCGAGCACAACTACGCGGTCGCGTCCCGCTTTTTCAGCTACAGCGTCTTGCGACGGAAGCTGAGGGCGCTCGTGACCAACTTCACCGGTGCGGACAACCTTTGATCCCCAGAGCAGAAGGGATTCCTTTTGCTGGACACGCTTGCGTCTCGACTCCGGCCGCGACTGACGCGACTGTACGGGACCGATGTGGAATCGGTCCTCGAGCGCCTCGTCGCGCTCGCGGAAAAGCATCTTCCCGACATCAAGGAAACGCGCAGCCAGCGCTGGGACCAGCGCGATGTCTTCCTCATCACCTACGGGGATCAGATCCAGCGGGATCAAGAGGCTCCGCTGGCGACGCTGCATCACTTCCTGCGCGATCGCGGGCTCGGAGATTGCCTCAGCACGGTCCACGTCTTGCCGTTCTTCCCATATTCCTCCGATGACGGCTTCTCGATCATTGACTTCGTGCAAGTCGATCCGGCGCTCGGCACCTGGGACGATCTCGCCGATCTTCAGCAGGACGCCGACCTCATGGCCGATCTGGTCCTCAACCACCTCTCGAGCAAGAGCGAGTGGTTCCAGGCCTACCTCGCTGGCGATGCGACCTACGAGCGGTACTTCATTGAGGAAGACCCCGCCGCCGATGTCTCCAGCGTCCGGCGTCCACGAAGCTTGCCGTTGTTGACTCGCTTTGAGACGAGTCGGGGAACTCGCTACATCTGGACGACCTTCAGCGACGATCAGATCGATCTGAACTACAAGGAGCCCGACGTCCTCATCGCGATGATGGATGTCTTCCTCACCTATCTCTCCCACGGGGCGCGGATCATCCGGCTCGACGCGGTCGGCTATGTGTGGAAGGAACTCGGGACCTCGTGCATTCACCTTCCCGAAGCCCACGAACTGGTCAAACTGATGCGCGACGTGCTCGATGTCATCGCGCCGCATCGGATCCTGATCACCGAAACCAACGTTCCCCACGCCGAGAACATCAGCTATTTCGGCGACGGAGACGAGGCCCACATGGTCTACCAGTTCAGTCTGCCGCCTCTTCTGCTCGACGCGCTGCTGACCGGCGACAGCGCGCCGCTGGCCGCCTGGGCGAAGACTGTCTGTGAGTCCGCTCCGGGGACGACGTTCTTCAACTTCACCGCCTCGCACGACGGGATCGGAGTCACGCCGTTGGCGGGATTGGTCTCCGACGAGCGCTTTGGCGCGTTGGTCGAAGCGGCGAGAAGCCGCGGGGCCCATGTCAGTACCAAGACCGATTCCGACGGTGGCCAAAGTCCCTACGAACTCAACGTCACCTACTACTCCGCCCTCGCCGAGCCGGGGGATGAAGGATCGGAGCTTCACCAACGCCGCTTCCTCGCATCGCAGACGATCATGATGTCGCTGCGGGGAATTCCAGCGATCTACTTCCATAGCTTGGTCGGCACGCCCAACGACGTCGACGGCGCGGCGCGGACCGGGCGAGCGCGGAGCATCAATCGCCGCAAGTTTCAGCTCGAGGAACTCGACGCGATCCTCGACGACGCCTCCTCTCCGCAGCGAAAGATCTTCGATGGCCTCAAGCAGCTTCTCGAGATTCGCACGCAGCAGGCGGCGTTCCATCCCGAAGCCCCGCAGATGGTTCTCGAGTCCAAGGATCCCGCACTCTTCGGATTCCGCCGGACGAGCATGGATGGCACGAGTCGAATCATCGTCTTGGCCAATGTCTCCGGCGCGGCCGTCGAGGCCGACATGAAGACGCTCGACATGGTCGGCGGCTGGGAGGCGTCGCGCGATCTGATCTCGGGACGCACGACGCCGGAGGACCGACTCGTTCTCGAGCCATACCAGGTGATGTGGCTCACCAACGTTTGACGATCGCTTCGGGGGCGTCGCGTCCATGCCTCCACCGCCGCGCTTGCGGGGGCAAGCGTCTGACTTTGGGGAGCCGAGGTTCGCCAAGGCCCCAGTCGTTTTCGTCTGCCGCTCATGTCGAACTCCCGGTAAGGTGGACACTTCGCAAGCCGAATTGACGTTGTCGAGATTCCACGCCATGACTCGTGAGCAACTCCGTGCCCTCCAGTGGCAAAAACTCTCCACGGGACTCGATCGACTCTTCGCGTCGAACGCCTTCTATCGCGAGAAGTTCGCCCGGTCGGGAATCGCCCGCGAGGACATCAAGGGCTGGGACGACTTCCAGCGACTCCCCTTCACCACAAAGAAGGAGCTCGCCGCCGATCAGGAAGCGAATCCCATCTACGGGACGAACCTCACCGAGCCCCGCGATTCCTACGTCCGCTTGCACCAGACCTCGGGAACGACCGGGCGTCGGCTGCGCTGGCTCGACACTCCCGAGAGTTGGGGATGGATCCTGAAATGTTGGGAGCAGATCTATGACGCGGTCGGCATCGACGCGAATGATCGCTTCTTCTTCCCCTTCTCGTTCGGGCCGTTCATTGGATTCTGGGCGGCATTCGAAGGGGCGAGCCGAATCGGCCGGTTCGTTCTCCCCGGCGGCGGGTTGACCACCAACGCGCGGCTCCAGCTCATGCTCGACAATGGGATCACCATCGTCCTGGCGACGCCGACGTACGCCCTCCGGATGGCGGAAGTTGCCGAGGAGGAGGGCATCGACCTCGCCCATTCGAAGGTTCGTGGGCTGATCCTCGCGGGTGAGCCGGGAGCGAACATCCCCGCGACTCGGCAGCGACTCGAACAGGCTTGGGGAGCCCGGCTCTACGATCACAGCGGGATGACCGAAATCGGATCGATCGGGATCGAATACGACGAACTTCCCGGGCATTTGGTCCTCCTCGAGGACCAGGTGATCGCGGAGGTTCTCGACCCGCGTACCTTGCAGCCGGTGGAGGATGGCGAACTCGGCGAGTTGGTCCTGACAACGCTGGGACGCTGGGGGTCGCCCCTCATTCGCTACCGGACCGCGGACGCCGTTCGTCCTTCCTGGCAGTTTCGTCCCGGCGGCAAACCCTTCGTGGCGCTCGATGGGGGAATCCTCGGGCGGATCGACGACATGATCTGGGTGAAGGGAAACAACGTCTATCCCAGCGCGATCGAGGGGCTGGTCAGGGAGTTTGACGAGGTCGCCGAGTTCGCGATCGAGGCGCGGGAGCTCTCCAGCGGTACCCGGCTGGTCATCTGCATCGAGCCCAAACCGAGCGTCGCCAATGGTCCGGCGCTGCTCGCGTCGATTGCCCGGATGATTCAGGATCGGTTCTACTTCCGCCCCGATGTCGTGCTCGCGGAAGAGCCCTTGCCCCGGTTCGAACTCAAGGGACGGCGGTTTCGCCGGGTCCACGTCGACGGGTGAGGTTCCTCGCCCCAACTGCCTCGGCCGCGCCGATGAGTCTCTTTAGGCAACTTTCCCGCTTTCCTTGTTTTGAACGATCGCCGAGCGAAGAGAATCCGATTCTGAGGATTCTTATTTCTGCTCAAGGTTTGCCGGTCGTGCCGCCGATGAGAACCGACAGAACCAGTTTGTGAATTCGGTGCATTTGAGGGCAGACCACGCCCTCGATGAGGGAGATACGGGCATGCGCTTGCGCGGAAGCATCCTTCGGTTCCTCGGGACGACTGGCCTCGCACGGCGACTACGCCACATGGGGATGGCGGCGGTTCTCGGCGGGTTGGCGTCGACACTGGTCGCCGCTGGACCTGCCTATGCCGAGGATGATTTGGTCCACCTTCGCCAGCCGGTCTTCAAGATTCCGGTCCAGGTCGCGCCAAACAAGGCCCGCCTGATCAAGGAGCTGCGGCTCTTTGTCTCGACCGACCTTGGCCAGACCTGGCAGATGATCGAGACGGCTGATCCCAGTCGCAAATCGTTCACCTTCCGGTCACAAGAGGATGGCGAGTACTGGTTCAGCCTTGTCTACGTCGATCGCAAGGGCCGGGCCGAGCCGGAGAACGTCGAACGGGAAGCCCCGGGACTTCGCGTCGTCGTCGACACGCAAGCGCCGCGGGTGCGCCTCGATTCGCTCGCCGAACGGGACGGCAAGATCGGCGTCGCTTGGAAGGTCGATGACGAGAAGATCGACCTCGAGAGCCTCAAGCTCGAGATTCGTGGCGCCCACGAAACGAGTTGGCGCGAGCTGACCGTTCCGAAGATGATTGACGGCGAGCGCCACTGGATGGCCGACACGGGAGCCCCCTACCAGGTGCGGGCGACCATTCGTGACCGGGCCGGCAACGAGACCGTCGAGGAAGCGACCATCGCCGTTGCCGCGAACTACCCGGTCGAGAAACCGGCGGACCCCGGTCTTCGCCGCGTCGCCGCCAACCAACGCGAGTCGATGCCGACCAGCGATGCCTATCGGGTTCCGGCCGCTCCGCCGAGTGCTCGTCTTCGGACGGAACACTCCGCCACCACGTCGAACGCTCCGGTCTTCGATCGCACGCGCTACGATTTGCCCGCCGACGAGAAGCCGATGCGAGAGGTTCCGCGGATGAGTGACTACGTGACCGCCGCGGAGACGCCGCGTGATCAGTACGTTTCGCAAGCGAGCCATCTGGTCCCGGTCGCGAGCACCAAGCCGAAGGTTCAGCAGGCGTCCGCCGTCGAACCGCAACCGCAGCCCAAGCCGGTGGAGAAGCCCAAGCCCGCGCCCAAGCGGATCCCGCTGCTGAACACGCAGAGTTGTGCAATCGACTACGCCCTTCGCGGCGTCGGCCCCGCCGGCATCGGCAAGGTCGAACTCTACTACACGAAGGACAACGGTCAGAGCTGGAAGCTCTACGGCGAGGACAAGGATCGCACGCCTCCGTTCGAGGTCGTCCTGCCCGATGAGGGACGCTATGGCATCCGCGTCGTCGTCACCAGTCGCGCCGGATATGGCCAGGCTCCGCCGAAGCCCGGGGACGCTCCGCAGAGCATTCTCGAAGTCGACACGACGCCTCCCGAGGCCGAGTTGTTCCAGCCGACGCCCGATCCTCAGTCGCGGACCGATTCGCTCCTGATCTCCTGGGCGGCTCGCGACAAGCACCTGGGCGAGAAGCCGGTGAGCCTCTACTTCGCCGAGTACCCCGAAGGGCCCTGGTACGCGATCAAGACCGAGCTCAATCCGACCGGCCAGTACAGTTGGCGGGTGCCGGCCAACATCCCCTATCAGGTTTACCTTCGCCTGATGGTGACCGACATGTGCGAGAACGTCAGTGTCGCCGATACGCCCGACGCGGTCCTGGTCGACCTGTCGCGTCCCGAAGCGGATGTCATCGGCATCGCGACCCTGCCGAGTGCCGCCCCGACTCGCTAACGGTGGCCAAACAAATACCATCGTCGACGGCTCGGCCCCTCTGGTCGGGCCGTTGGCATTTCTTGTGGGCGACTGGCGCGGTGGAGTGACGACCGCGGGGCTTGGGAGATGGCCGATGCCCCCATAGGATCTCCCTGTGAGGATTGTCAGCTTGGAACGGTCCTCGAACGACGATGATTTGCGCGAAGGACGGACACCATGAGTCTTGACTGGAACGACTCCGAGGAGATCGGGATCCAGCTCTTTGAAAAGTACCCCGACCTCAAGCCGCTCGAGGTTCGCTTCACCGACTTGCACAAGTGGGTTTGCGAGCTAGAGGAGTTCGAGGGCGATCCCACCAAGAGCAGCGAAGGCATCCTCGAGGCGATCCAGATGGTCTGGTACGAGGAATGGAAGGAAGAGAACGAGTAGCGTCGGGAACCGCGACCGCCGGGTGGGGCGAACCGAATGCCGCCCAGGTCGCTATTTCTCGAACGACGGCATGAGTCGCCGGTAGGCGGCTTCGTCGATCTCCCCGGCAAGGAAGCGATAGGACAAAAGGTAGCGGTGCATGCGCCGAGAATCGCTGTCGAAGCGGTCGGCACGTAGGAGCAGCCGAGAGAGACTGCTGTTGTCACGCAGGTCCGAGAGTTTCACTTCTCGGGCGATCGGGTTGTCCTTGCACGCGATGACGTAGTCGGCATACGAGACGCCATCTTTGTGCGTGACCAGAGCCAGGGTGGCGAGCGTCTCCTCGCTGAAGCCAGCCTCGCGCAGGTCCTCGAAGGTCACGTCCGTATCTTCCACCACATCGTGGAGAATCGCGACGATCTGGGCCTGCTCGCTTTCGACCCCCATCATCACCCGAATCGGATGGAGGATATAGGGCTTGCCCTGTCTGTCCTTGGTTCCCGCATGGGCGCCGGCCGCGATTTCCAGGGCCAACTCGAGTGTCGCCATTTGAATTTCCTCCCGCTGCGTCGTCCAGGGGTTCGATCAGGCACGATCCGCCGGAAACGCGACCACCTCCTGAATCGACGTCGCGCCGAGGGCGAGCATTGCCAGGCGGTCAAAGCCGAGAGCGCAGCCCGAACAGCGCGGCAACCCAATCTCCATGGCGCGCAAGAGCCGCGAATCTGTCGGCAATGAGGCCTTTTTTTGCCCGATTCGTTTCTCATTCTGTTCGTTTTGGCGACGGGTGAGCTCGTTTGCGTCGCGAAGTTCCTGGTATCCGTTGCAGAGTTCGATGCCGCGGACGAATAGTTCGAACCGCAGCGCCGTCGTCACGTCGCCCTCGGTCGCCACTTCCGCGAGCGCCGCCTGCGAAGGTGGATAGCCGTGTAGCAAGATGGCGTCATGCTTGGCCAACTCCGGCTGAACGCGAGTGGCGAGCAGAAAGTCGAGGAGATCATCGCGTTCGGCTTCCCGATCGTGGAAGCCGGCGGACTGGGCGACTTCGGCGAGTTGAGCATTGCCGGCGGTGAACGGATCGAGGTCGAGTGTCCGCCGGAATGCTTCGCGGTAGCTCCAACGTTCCGCGGGAGCGGTGCCCAGCAGCGCTTGGGCAAGATCGCTGATCTCCTCCATCAGGAGGTTGGCGTCGGCATCGACGCGATACCACTCGACGATGGTGAACTCGGGGTTGTGCAGCGGGCCAAATTCGCGGTCGCGGAATGCTCGGGTGATTTGGTAGATCGACCCCGCGCCGGCGGCGAGAAGTCGCTTCATCGCGAATTCGGGCGAGGTTTGGAGGAAGTGTCGCTCCCCACTCGCCCCCTCGACGGCGATCGGATCGAGATAGACATCGACGCAGACGTCGCGAGAAAGGACGGGGGTTTCGACCTCGAAGTAGCGCCGCTCCTCGAAGAATCGGCGGGTTCGGGCGAGCAAGGCGGCACGCCGTTTGAGGTTGTCGACGTTCGCGGATGGAAGGGCGAGCTCGGGAGAGCGATGGGAGACGCTCTCCCGGTCTGAGCCTGGTGCACTTGAGCGCCCTCGGCTCAAGTCTGTTGGACTTGAGTCCGGTTGGCTCAAGCTCACTTCTTGTCCTCGCGGGCCCGCTCGATGTAGCTGCTGGTGCGGGTGTCGACTTTGATCAGCTCGCCCGTCTCGATGAAGATCGGCACTTGCACCTCGGCGCCGGTCTCGACGGTCGCGGGCTTGGTGACGTTGGTCGCGGTATTGCCGCGAGCGCCCGGCTCGGTGTACTCGACCCGAAGAACCAAGTGGTTCGGTGGGGCGAAGGCGATCGGGTTGCCGTTGTAAAAGGTGACCATGCACATCAGCCCATCCTTGAGCCATTTGGCATCGTCGCCAACTTGCTCGGCGGTCAGGGTCGGCTGATCGAAGGTGGTCGGATCCATGAAGACGTAGTTCTCACCATCTTGGTAAAGGAACTGCATCTCGGTGTCCTCGACGTCGGCCCCTTCGAGCGATTCACCACTCTTGTAGGTACGGTCGAGGACCGTGTTCTTGATCAAGTGCTTGAGCTTGGTCTTGTAGAGCGCCTGGCCCTTGCCCGGCTTGACGAAGTTGCACTCGACCATCAAAAAGGGTTCGCCGTCGATCTGGACTTTGAGCCCTTTGCGAAAGTCGCTTGTATTGTACGATACCATCTCGCAACGAATCCTTTCGGATAGGTTCTAAGCATTCGCGGGTGCGTTGAATTCGACGCAAGGGTTCCATCGCGTCGATACGAATGACCAGTCGGTTTGGAGTTCCGGTTGATTCGGAGTTCCGAACTCTAGCCGCTCTCTCGCCGCCAAAGTCCCGGAAAGATGCACAATATAGCAAGTCCCCAAACGAATCCTAGGCCCACTTGGCGCAAGGCCTTGGCGCAAGCGATTCGCGATCCGGACGAGTTGTGCGACTTGCTCGACCTGCCCAAAGAGATTCGAACGAGCGCCCGCGCGGCGTCCAAACTCTTTCCCCTCGTCGTCCCGCGAGAGTTCGTCGAGCGTATGCGGCCGGGCGACCCGAACGATCCCCTGCTGCGTCAGGTCCTTCCGCTGGACGCCGAAGCCGAGGAGGTGCCGGGGTTCACCGTCGACCCCGTTGGCGATGCTCCCTCGCGTCGGGCGGACGGCTTGCTTCACAAGTACCACGGACGGGCGTTGCTGATCACGACGGGAGTTTGCGCGGTCCATTGTCGCTACTGTTTCCGCCGCCACTATCCCTATCACGAAGAACCGCGCGGGCTGGAAGCATGGGAGCCGGCGCTGGCCTGCTTGGCCGACGATCCCTTGATCGCGGAAGTAATCCTTAGCGGCGGCGACCCGCTGACCCTTACCGACGAATGGCTGGCGCGGCTCGCATCACGATTCGAGGAGATTGGTCATCTCCAACGGCTGCGGGTCCATACACGGCTGCCGATCGTCTTGCCGCAGCGCGTTGACGACGCGTTGCTCGCGTGGCTCACCGGGACCCACTTGCAGCCGATCATGGTCGTGCACGCCAACCACCCCAGCGAACTCGACGATGCGTGCCGGCAGGCCCTACGCCGGCTGGTCGACGCGGGTGTCCTTGTCCTCAATCAAGCGGTCTTGCTCAAAGGCATCAACGACGACGCGGCGACGTTGGCGCGGCTCTGTTTGGAGTTGGTCTCGCTTCGGGTGATGCCCTACTACCTTCATCAAGTCGACCGCGTCAGCGGGGCCGCGCATTTCGAGGTTTCCGAGGAGCGGGGGCTTCAGTTGATGGAGGACCTCCGTGGGCAGCTGCCTGGCTACGCCCTGCCGAAGTACGTTCGCGAAGTCTCCGGCGAAGCGAGCAAGATGCCCGTCGAGTTGGTGTCCCTATCTTCTGTCAGTCAGAATTTTGCCTGACGCAAATCCCGGAAGAGACCCCCTCTAACTCCCCCTTGGACAAGGGAGAGCAGGTCGGTACTCCCTGCCAACGCGTCGGGTCCGATCGCGATGCCTCCCATCGCGGCTAGACAACCCCTGCGGGGTTGGTTTTCCTCTCGGTCGGTACCCAGGGTGCGCGAAGCGCGACCCTGGGCTTCAATAGAGAACGGCGTTGCCGTTCGGAAAGGTCGGGCGTTGCCGTTCGGAAAGGAAGACGTTGCCGTTCGGAAAGGTCAGGCGTCGTCGTTCGGAAAGGTTGGGGCGTTGGTGCTTAAAAGGGAAAGGATCGCGGCTAGAGTATCCGCGATCCTGGTGTCCTGATTGGTTGATTCATCGCCGAAATGACTCTTGGGTGCCATTCCCGAGCTCGCTGTGGGCATGCGAGAAACGCCTGTGATCGGGCAATCTCCCGCATGATCACAGGGCCGAGTGATCATGAACGAACTTGCCAGCCAGGACACTAGTGCATCATCCATTCTTAATTTTTGGGTAGAGTCGGGCCAGTTTGGTGCGTGCTTCGTCGATTTGTAGTTGCCAGTCGACGCCGCGCTGCTTCTGGTTGGTCTGATCGGACCAAGCCCCGATTTCGTCTCGTAATTCGTCGAGTTCGCCGACGCGTCGACCGGTCAGACACTGTCGTGTCATCGCGCTCAGTTCGCATTCGGCGACGTTTAGCCAGCTCCCATGCTTCGGAGTGTAGACGAACGTGATTCGCTTGACATAGGCACGTGCCACGGCAGGCTCAAACAACTCGTAGAACGCTCCCTTGGTGTGGGTGTTTAGGTTGTCGAGAACCAGCGTCACTTGCTGGCAATCGGCGTAGCGAGTGTCGAGCAGTTGCGCGACCTCTTGCGCCCAATCAACCTTGGTGCGTTGCGACCTGGCCGTCGCTTGGCGAAAACCTGAAAGCGGCTCGCTGAACATGAAGATGCTCGCCGTTCCGTTTCGTTCATACTCGTAATCGACTCGCTTGGGATGGTCCTTGGCAGCTTCAATCGGCTGCCTTGTTTCTTTGATCAGCTGGACCGGTTGCTCGTCCATGCAAATGACCGGATGGTCTGCATCGTAGGGTCTTTCATAGGTTTCGAGGACTTCCTCCATGCAAGCGACGAACTCAGCGTCGTTCTCGGGGGGGATCACCCAATAGTCGATCATACGCTTGGTCATGCGATTTTTTTTAGCGTCTTGCGAACGGTCTCGGGACAAATGGATTCCACTACCTCTAGTTTAACCAATTGATCGGCAAGCAGTTGCAGCGTCCACTTGCCGTATCCCTTGGGCGGCTCTCCCAGACGCATGGCGATTAGTCTTGCTTCGGCCTGCCCGTCGAGCTTCGGCGGAGTCGGTGGCTTCTCGCGTCTCATTCCATCCAATGCCAACGCAAAACTCTCGGTGACTAGGCGTTTGCGTAGATTCTCAACGGTCTGGACACGACAACCAAAAGCCTCGGCAATTCTCTCATCCGTCCACGCCGGACCGTTGGCGTCTGTCTTCAAGAGCATTTGTGCCCGTCGAACCTTCTGGGAGGAGCCTTTGAGCTTCTTGATGACCGCGTGACAAGTTGCGCGTTCCTCTTCCGTGAGGCGAACGATGTACTTCTTGTTCATTGGGAAACCTCCGTGCTTTCCAGGAAGCAGCAAGTTTCCTCGAACAGAAGCAATCAACCAACCCGAAATCCTAGGATAGATGAACCACTAGGCTCCGTCTCAAATGTCGGCTCTGGCTTCGGCTGGCTACGTTGCCGCGGGACTTTGTCGGTCTGCATCGACGAATCCAACGGATTCGCCTGTTTCGACCTCCTCGTCCCCCACCAACTCGCTGTGCCTCGGGCCGACGATCAACTCTTGAGACGAAGCCTAGAACACTGGCCCATCTACCTTTTGGGGTGGCACTGGCTGCTTGTCAGCCGGAGCCAAAGGGTTTGGGTGGCACGAACACCAACTTCAGGTTGGAGCAGAGCACTAATAGGACAACGGCCTCGTCGGCGAGGTCACTCCTCTGGTGGGCGATCGATATTTTCCGGGCGGCGGATCGACAACTGCCTGAGCCGACGACATCACTCCTCGGGTGGGGCCATGGGGGGGATGGAATCGAGCGGGAGCGGCGAGTCGGCCCAGAACTGGGCGTCGTTGGTCTCGGCGATCTGACGCGGGTCGGCGCTCGCGAATGGCGTGTCGGCTTGGGAGATGAGCGAACCGGCCGAGCGAGCGACGGCGGCATCGGCGCTCGCCACGTCGGCGTCGCCGGGGAAGATGCTCGGCTCGGGATAGGCCGCCGACAATGCCGCCGAGGGATTCATCGATACCCCACCATAAGCGATCGTGACCATGTGGAACCGATCGCGTCCATCGCGCTTCGTGTGCCGACGAGTGGTGACCACCGGCTCGGCGTGCGACGGTTGGGCCTCGCGCGGGACCTTGTAGATCGACGGGTCGAGCAACGCGGAGCCCTGGAGCCAGTCGGCGTCGCCGACCTTCTGGATCAGCGCCGCGACCATCATCAGATCGAAGAGATTGTGCAGATCGGCGAACGCGGGATAGCGCGACTCGAGGTAGGGAAGCGCGGCGGTGAAGCTCTGGGAGAAACGATCCCAGTCGGCGCTCGCCTTGCCCGTCCCCCTCTTGTTGCCTTGGGCATCGACCATCACCGCCTCGTTGAGCAGCTTGAGTCCGGGGCCGTTGAATTTGACGAGCGTCCCTTCCTTATTGCGATCGAAGGGCTTGTAATCGGGTGTGAACCACCAGCGGGCGAGCGTCGTCGAGAGCTTTCCCTGCTCGTTGAGATCGGTCAGCACATCGAGATGGCTGGTGATGCCGCGGACCTTCTCGTCGCCCATCGCCATTCGCTTCATCAGGTAGTCGGCTTCGAGCATGAGCCGAGCGAACCGAGATCCGTCCGGGACGCCGCTGGTGACCGTGGTCTGAAGCCCGAGAGCGTCGGACACCTTCTGGGCGAGGTCGCGTTCTTCGCGGGAGTTGCGCGGAATCTTGGTGACGTTGGATGCTTCTTGGGCGGCGGCGAGCCCCGACCGGCGCGGGTCGATGGAACAGGAGACCTGGCCGGGACCGTCGAGCACGCAGCGGAGGGCCGCGACAAGATCCTCGAGTTGCAGCATCGGCCGACCCGTGGTCAACCCGACGGCGCGGCCACCGACCTCGCCGGGCGACTCTCCCCGGCCGATGAGGACGATGTCCTTCGTCTCGGGGACGAACTGGACATAGTCGACGGTGGTCAGACCAGCGACGTTCTTGACGTTGTCGGGGATCTCGTCGCCCTTTTCGAGGGCCCTTCTCAGTTCCCGATCGAGGCCCTTGAGCGAGACTTGTCGTAGCGCCGAGGGAGGTGTTTCCTTGCCGGTGCGGATGCCGGAGAGTTCTCGTTTGGCGGTTCGCCCCTTGGAGGAATCAAAGCGGAGGACGCCATCGGGATCGACGATCACGCCTCCCGCGCCGCCGAACTGGGCCATCGCCGGCGTGGCGACGAGGAAGCAACAGATCGCGGCGAGTGTCCGACGAGTATTCATCAACGAGCCCTCAAGGAGTTGACTGTTCTCCGTGCCACGGCAGGGTGGCTCTCGCGCTGTTCGCTCGTGCCATTCTACCCGCTGGCTCGCCGGTCGTCAGGCGTCGTTCCGCTGGTCCACGCGACTCGACGCCTCGGATGGAGGTCGCCGTGTAGTCCAGCGCCTTTCTGGCGCATCAGAACTCGAAGATTTCTCCGCCCGCTTTTGACGCCATCGCGCGATAGATCGCTCCGTCGATCGCATCGTTGAGGAAATGAACCGTTCCATCGCCGAAGAGGAAGTTGGCGCCGCCGGGATGGTGGCTTCGAAAGGTGATGCACTCCGAGGCGTTGCTGATGGCGTTCTCTTGGTCGCTTGCGGCCAAGGCTCGGAAATTGAAGGAGTTGACCGAATGCGCCGTCGTCGTCCAGCTCTCGTAGCCCCAATTCTGCCAAGCGCACCAGAAGCCAACGACCTCGCCGACGAAGATCGTTTTGGAGAGCCCGTCGGTCACTTCGTTTGGCCGGGCGCTGTAGCCGCTGCGTCCGATGACGCCGCGGGTGAACGAGGCCGCTCTCGACGTGGGATAGGTCGCGTTGGAGTCTTGGCCGAAGACGGGATGGACGCCGACACCCGCCGGCGAGTTGTTGCGATGATCCCCCACGCTGGCGGCATAGTTGGTCGCGGACAAGTCGATGTCTCGTGCGTCGGTCGAGCCTTCGTGGAGTCGTCCGGCCGCGGGATCGGAGGGACAGTTGGCCGCCGCCAAGGGCTGTTGGATGAGGGCGAGATTGGGAGCGACGAGCCCCCTGCGCTCCATGTTCATCCGGTCGTAGATCGCCTGTTGATCGATGAACGGCAAGAGGTGAACCATCCAGCTTCGTCGAGTCTCCGAGGCGTTGCCGTTGCCGCCGGGGACGGAGTTGTCGAGCCGCGTGGCCTGCACCGGCAAGATGCCGTGCGTCTCCATGTAGTTGGAGAGGGCGACTCCCCATTGCTTGAGTTTGCTAACGCATTGGACTCGGCGTGCCGACTCGCGGGCTTGCTGGACGGCCGGCAGCAAGAGGGCGACCAAGATGCCAATGATGGCGATGACGACGAGGAGTTCGACGAGCGTAAAACCGGTTCGCGAGCGTCTCATAGAGAGGTCTCCGATCGTGACGTGTCGATGACGGGAACGAGACTCGTTTGCCCACACAAACAAGGTCGCGACGAGAACGACCGAAGCGTCAGCGACGACGTGGTACGCGACGAGCCACGCACCAGCTTCGGCGACCGTCTCGGCGCAAATGATCGTGATCCGGGACAGCGACCCGACGAACGCAACGGAGTGCGAAATCGGCTCGACCGAGTGTTCAGACCACGTCCGAAACAGACTTTCAGTCCGAGAGAAGTGCCCCAAGAGCATGGGAGTGGAGTGGAACGCCATCACGTGCTCTCGCAGCGATGGCGATGGAAAACGCGCCAGGACTCAATCCAAGCCTCTGGGCATGGTTCGTGCCCAGACGTCGTGAAGACTTCTGACGAGTTCTTGCCGGCCCCACCCAACAAGCTCGCACTGAGTCTAATGGAGGTGGGAGTCGGTTGCCAGGACTAGTCTTGAGGTTTCGATGTCGCGTCGCTGATGGTGTCTTCCTGAAGAAAACCTCCGTCGAGCGCGACTTCCCGTAGAAGCGTCTTGTTGTGCAGAAAGGGCTGTTCGCCGAGTTCGGCCCAGCGGACGGTTCCGTTTTGGCCGATGACGAAGGTTCCGTGCCAGAGATGGCCCCGTTTCTCCTCGGGCGTTTTGGGGAGTTCGTAGACGCCGTATTTTTCGGCGATCCGGTTGTCGGCGTCGGAGAGGACGGGGAAGTGGAAGGCGCCGTATTGTTCGTAGCGCTCGCGAGTTTGTTCCGGGGGATCGGCGCTCATCGCGACGACACTGGCGCCCAGTTCCCCAAATTTACCCAGATCTTCATCGAGGCCAAAGAGTTGGGCGACGCAGTGATCGCACCAGTAGCCGTAGTAAAAGACGAGGACAACGGGGCCCTTCTCCAAGACACGGCTGAGACGGACGGCTTTGCCATCGACGTCGCGGAGCATGAAGTCGGGAGCGGGCTTGCCCAAGAGGGGATGTTCCTGCGATTCCACGAAATATTCGTCGGGATCGTTGAGGAGTTCCTGGAGTGGTCCGGAAAGAGCGTCACCCTTGCGAAACCGGAGATAGCGATTGGCGTCGGCGGCGATATTCTGCGGTGGTTCGGGTTTGGTGAAGAATTTGTAGCCGGTCCAGACGAAGAGGGTCGCGCCGACGAGCATGAGGAAGCCGATAAAGGCGATCTCGCCCCATCCGAGCTTGGCGGCGGCTTCGCGATCGGGCGCGTTGGCAGGGGTATTGGAGGTCGGCTCGTGATTGGGCGGGGCGGTTCGGGTTTCCATTGCAATCCTCGAACGGGTATCCTCAATAGGTGGTCGTACCTTCTATTCTTACGGGGCCCGGGGTGGCCAAGGAAGGCGTCGAATCGGCGAAGATCGTCTCGTCGGCGAGGTGATTGCGGCCAGCCCGGGTTTTGTTGCATATCATCCTGGGAGGTTTATGCGGACGGTGCCATCGTCAAAACCGGCGCAACCGCATCGGCGACCCCATCGCGCGGCGATGGAACGATGGTGGTGGAATCATCGTAGGTCCGTCGGTATCGCTCTTGCAAATTTGCTGGGCGTACCGTAGAGACCGGGTTCGATGGGGCACGACGAAGACCGTCGGTCGTGGTGCCCGACCAAAACGTGCGAGAGTAAGCTAGGAAAGGGAGACTTCGGAAGATGGATGCAGCCAAGGGAGATACGGAAGATCGTGCCGTGGCCAACATTCAAGAGCGCGTGATCGAGATCATTGCCGAGCAAATGGGCGTCAGCAAGGATCAGGTCAGCAGCGAGACCTCCTTCGTCAATGATCTTGGCGCCGATTCGTTGGACCAGGTCGAGTTGGTGATGGAGCTTGAAGAAGAGTTCGACATCACGATTCCGGATGAGCAGGCCGAGCACATTCAGACGGTCGGCCAGGCGGTCAAGTATATCGAGGAGCATTCCTCTTAGTTCCAGTGAGTGCGGGGAATCATGCCAGGACGGCGAGTGGTCATTACGGGCATGGCGGTCCTGACGGCATTGGGGAGTGACCTGAAGTCATTCTGGCACTCCCTCTGTGATGGCCGTTCAGGAATCGGGCCCATTGATCTGTTCGATACTTCGGACTACAAGACCCGCTTCGGCGGTCAGATCAAGGATTTCGATTCCACCCCCATTATCGATGCCCGCGATCAAAAGCGACTCGATCGCTTTGCAAAATTTGCCGTGGTCGCGGCGGCTCACGCCGTCGACGACAGCGGTATCGATTTCGGGGCCGAGAACCCCAGTCGCGCGGGTGTCATCATTGGCACCGGCGTCGGTGGGCTTTGGGAGATCGAGGATGCTCATAAGAAGCTTGCTCGAGGTCCCGATCGTCTAAGCCCCATCATGATTCCCCGGATGATGGCCAATTCCGCGCCGGGGGAACTTTCCAAACGCTACGGCATCCAAGGGCCGACGTGGGCTGTCTCGACAGCTTGCGCCTCCGCCTCGAATGCCATCGGCGACGCCTTCCGCGCTATCCAACGCGGCGACGTCGACATTATGCTCACCGGGGGGAGTGAAGCGGCGATCACGCCTCTTAGTCTCGGCGGTTTCAGCGCGATGCGAGCTCTTTCGCAACGCAACGACACCCCGACCGAGGCGAGTCGGCCCTTCTCCCGCGATCGGGATGGATTTGTCCTTTCCGAGGGAGCGGGGATCGTGATCTTGGAGGAGTACGAGCACGCTCGTGCCCGCGATGCCAAGATCTACGCCGAGATTCTCGGCTTCGGCTCGACCTCCGATGCCTATCACACAGTTAAGCCCGACCCCGAAGGTCGGGGAGCCGCCAACGCGATGCGCACGGCGCTCTTCGACGCTGGGGTCACGCCGGGGCATATCGACTACGTGAACGCTCACGGGACCAGCACTCCGCCGGGCGACCTCGCGGAGACGGTGGCTCTCAAGAGTGTCTACAAGGAACGGGCGACCGACGGGTTGTCGATCAGCAGCACCAAGAGCCAACTTGGGCACCTCCTTGGGGCCTCGGGCGGTGTTGAAACGGTGGTGACGGTGCTGTCGCTCTACTACGGGGTGCTTCCGCCGACGATCAACCTCAATGATCCCGATCCGGAATGCAACCTCGACTACGTCCCTCATACGGCTCGGGAGATTCCCGCGCGGTACGCGATGTCGAACAGTTTTGGCTTCGGCGGCCACAACGCGACGATGGTGCTCTGCGCCCTCGACGGGATTCCCCGCCGATACGCCCAGCAGGCGGCGTAGCTCTTAGGGTGGGTCTTGGCCCACCCCGAGGACGAAACAGTGGGGTAGGCGTTGGCCCACCTTCGAGACGAGACGTTAACAGGGCGCTGGTTCCCGGCCGTCAATGCCGTGTTCGCGTCGATCGGCGGCACAGGCCCCGTTTGCGGAGCGGGCCTTGACCTACCCCTCCTGAGTGAACAGGTCGTCGGTTGCTGCACCCCGGCTCAGAAGTCCCGGCCAATGGGCTGATCGTCGTTGCGGATGCCGAGCGATTGGTAGACCGACAAGTCGATGCTCTCGTTGATGAAGCGAACCGCTCCGTCCGCGAGCGCGAAGTGACAGCCGCCGGGGTGGTGGCTGGCAAACGCCCGCGAAACTTCCTGGTTGGTCACGACTCTCGCCGGATTCACGTCAAACGTATTGATCGACAGGAACGTCGACGAGAGAGTCGAGTAGAGCGAGCTGCTCGACTGCATCCAGATTCCTCCCGCCCACGACGAGTAGTACCCCGGATTGCCTGACTGAAGCTGCACGTAGCGCGATTCGCCCAACAGAAAGACGCGCGACGTGCCATCGGTGATCTGGGCGACTCCCACCGACGAGTTGTTGAAGAAGATTCCGTTGTAAAAGAAGACGCGCCTCCCTCCGAAGGTATTGCAGCCGTCGTAGGCCGCAGTGGCGCTCGCCCCGCCGCCCATCACCCCGAGGTAGTTGCTCGAAGCGTTGCTCGGGTTGGCGTTGGGATCCGAGGGGCACTCAAATTTGGGAAGTCGCCTCTTCTGCTCCGACTGATTCGGTTCCGCGACATCGTAGCTCGCGGTTCCCGTCTGCGCGAAGAAGGCGAGATCGAGATTGAACCGATCATGGCGTGCCTGCTCATCAAGGAAGGGCAACACGAGGACGCTCCACGGCGCCCGGCCACTTCGGTTGCCGTCGCCGAAGGGCAAGACGCAGTTCTGGGTCGCGCTGGTACTTCGCACGCTGACCACGCCTGGTGGGAAGAAGCCGTGCGTCGACTGGTAGTTGTGCAGGGCGGTCGCCAACTGCTTGAGCTTGTTGGCACAGGAGGTTCGTCGAGCGGCTTCGCGCGCCTGTTGCACGGCAGGAAGCAGAAGTGCGACCAGAATTCCGATGATCGCGATGACGACCAGCAATTCGACCAACGTGAATCCGTCCCGTGACCTTCGCATCGCTATTTCCCCTTGTTCCCCGTGACTGTGCGGCCAGGCTGTTCGCGCAGCGTGCCGGTGACGCAACCGCGAGATCTACTCTCGGGTTGGTTGACGGCTTGAACTGAATGAAAGACGTTTCGTTGGGCCCCGAACGTGCTCCAAGATCTTCGAGTCGCGCTCGCCCGATCTTCGCCTGCCGCATGGATGGGGTCAAGGGTGTAGTGCTGGGGCGAAAAAAATGGTTGACGCGTCGCTTCCAACGTCTTTTCCCAGAAGCTCTTGCCACATCTTCGCCATGCGACCGCGTTGCCGACGGCGTGGGCCGGCCCTATCCTGGTCCTCTCCGAGCAACGATGACGAGCCGAAGTGACCTCGTTGCCGATCGCGGCAATACGATTGGGTGAAACCATTGAGCGACTCCCTTTCGCAGGGACTCAACCCCGCGCAGCGCGAAGCCGTCCAGACACTCCGTGGCCCCCTGCTGGTGCTGGCGGGGGCCGGGACGGGCAAGACCCGGGTGATCACCGTCCGGATCGCGAACATCATTCGCCATGGAACCCCTCCCAGCCGAATTCTCGGGGTGACCTTCACTAACAAGGCCGCCAAAGAGATGCGCGAACGCGTTGGCAAGATCTTGGGAAAAGGGGCCGAGGAGACACCGCTGGTCACGACGTTCCACTCGCTGGGCGTCGATATACTCCGCAAGGAGGCGGACAAGCTCGGCTACAAACGCGGCTTCACCATCTACGATCGTGGCGACCAGGAGGGAGCCGCCCGCTCGGCCCTCCGGCAAGCGCGCATCGCTAGCGACCAACTCGGCCCTGGGGCCCTGCTCGCGCAGATCAGCAACTGGAAGATGCAGGGGATTCTCCCCAAGGCGCTGCGGTCCGATCATGCCGATGACGCGACCCGTCTCGCCTCAATCGCGTACCGGCACTACGACGAGATCCTGGTCAAGGCGGGCGCATTCGACTTCGACGATCTCCTCTTTCGCGTGGAACAACTCTTTCGCGAGTTCCCCGAGACCCTCGAAACCCACCAGCGCCGTTTCGACTACATCCTCGTCGACGAGTATCAGGACACCAACGCGAGTCAGTATCGGATGGTGAAGTTTCTCGCCGGCGGCCACGGCAACCTCTGCGTCGTCGGCGACGACGACCAGTCGATCTACGGTTGGCGCGGAGCGGAAGTGAAGAACATCCTCGGCTTCGATCGCGACTTTCCCAGTGCTCGCGTCATTCGGCTGGAGGAGAACTACCGCTGTTGCCCGAACATCCTCAAGCTCGCCAATCAACTGATCCGCAAGAATCTCGAACGGCATCCGAAGGTGCTGCGGCCTTCGCGCGTCGCCAGCGACCAGCCACGCTTCGAGAAGTATGAGGATGAAGAGAAAGAAGCCGAGATGGTCGTCCGCGACATCCTGTCGACCCACTCTCGGGAGAGACGCCCGTTCAGCGACTTCGCGGTGCTCTTCCGCACCAACGAACAGGCGCGACCGTTCGAAACGCAATTCCGGGCCCAGAACGTCCCCTACGTCCTCGTCGGTGCGTTCTCCTTCTTCGACCGGCGAGAGATTCGCGACATCGTCGCGTACATCAAGGTGCTCGCCAACCCGCTCGACGAGATGAGCCTGCTTCGGATCATCAATACGCCGGCGCGCGGGGTCGGCCCGAGCGTGGTCGAGAAGCTGCTCGCTCGCGCCGTCTCCGCGGGAAAGAGCCTTTGGGAGGTGATCCCGTCGGCCATCGAGAGCAACACGCTTTCCTCGAAAGCGGCGACGGGCCTACGGCAGTTGGTGGCGACCCTCGACGAAAGTCGGCGGGACGCCCAGCCGGGACGGCTCGCCAACGCGATTCGCGATCTGATCGAGCGGGTCGACTACGGCAGCGAACTCGCCAAGCAACATCCGGCGGTCGAGGACCAACGTTCGCGGCGTGAGTCGATCAACGAACTACTCAACATGCTCACCCGTCACGACCAAGGGAGCGGCGATCGCACGCTCGGCGGTTTTCTCGAACGTATCACGCTCGAGAGTCAGGAGACCTCCGCGGAAAAGGATCGCAAACGCGACGCGGTGATGTTGATCACGTTGCACGGCGCCAAGGGGCTCGAATTTCCGCAGGTCTACATGGTCGGGATGGAAGAGGGGCTTCTGCCGCACGAACGGAGTCTCGACAGCACTTCGGGCATCGACGAGGAGCGCCGCTTGGCGTACGTCGGCGTGACGCGCGCCAAGGACCGACTCACACTCACCCGCGCCGAGACGCGTCGCCGGTTTGGCCAGCGACGGGCCACCCAGCCGTCCCGATTCCTTCCGGAAATGTTTGGCCTGCCGGAATCGGGTCCCGCGTCGACGGGTCGGGGGGGCTCTCAGGGGGCTCGCGGGAGAAAGCCGTCGCATCGTCCGCGATCGGCCGGTCCGCGCGGCAGTCGTTGAGGATCTCCGTTTCCCGATCCCACTCCACGTAAGCCGAATCTTCACAAATCGGGCGTCTCGTCGTGGTCCGAGGTCGCCCACTGGACCAAATTCTGGCACTCCTGGCTCAGGGTGCAAACGACTCAAATCCGAAATAGTAAGTGTTCTTGTGAAAATGGAACCTTGGATTCGGGAGAGAATAACTAAACTCAGATTGTGCTTGAAGCCATTGCAGAGATCTGGTCCTCGGTTGGATCAGCGTCGACACCTCCGACAGGAAGAGAAAAGGCATTTCGAGATGCATGTCAGGGTGCCTTCCATGTCATCGAGTCTCAACGTGGTCACCGTTGAACGCGGGTTGCTCATTCTTCTCGATCACGATGATGTTAGTGGGCCAATGGCGAATGAACGCCTGGCTCAAGAGTTGGTTTCCCTCTGTCCTCATGTCGCCGACCGGACGCTCTACCTTGACTTCTCGGGCGTCCGCTCGATTGACAGCGATGTGTTGACATTGCTTCTTCGGGCGCGGGCGAGCTTGGTCAATGTCTGCGCCCAGTTGCAGCTCTGCACGGTTTCCGAGAACGTTCGCCATTGTTTGAAAATCAGCCAACTCGAGCGAATCTTCGACGTTCGGGAATATCCCGACGGACCCAAACATATGCCGATGGCGGGCGCACCGTCGACTCCGTGGCCGCTGGGCGCCATTGCCGAGAAGGTGAGAGACAGCGGATGTCCCGATCAGTCGGCGGTTTGCCGACGGATCGCCCAGTGGCTTAGCGAGGACTCCCATCGTGTCTTGAAAGACGCGATCGTTCGCTTCGCCACGCCAGACTCCGGAAAGCCCCGCGCCACGATGACCTCCCGCTAACACGCCATGCTTCTTTTCTCGCTGAATGTCTTGATTGGTTCGTTCATTGCCCAAAACCCTCGGGTGCCAATGCCCACGCTCGCCGTGGGCATGCGAGAAAGACCCACGCTCGCCGTGGGCATGTGAGACACGCCTGTGATTGAGCAATTTCCCACACGATCTGAGGTCCCTTCGTCGCCGGCAGCGAAGAGATCAATGGGCTGCTAAGACGCTGAAGCCCGTAGGAGACGATCGTGAACTGCTTCCCACTCGGGCTGCCGAGGAGGGCGTTCGATCACGATCCAATCGACATCGCTTGCCTCGAGGGTTCGTAGCGCCGCATACAGTTCGGCGGCGTAACGTCGTGGGTCGGACGACATCCGAAGCACGATCCCCTCCCTCGCCGTCACTTCTTCCGACGTTCCCCCTTCCCGAGCCAGATAGCCAATTCGCTCTCCCACTCGAGCCTGATCCAAGGTGCGGTTGAGTTCCTCGGAGTCGACACACCTCGTGGGGATCGAGGGGGCATAGTGACGCTCCTGCTGGCCGGGCGACCGGACGGTTCTGTCGAGGCCGGAGTCTCTTCCCTTTCCCTCAACCGTCGTTCCCAAGCAATCTTCGAGTTCCCCGTGGCTCACCGCGCCGGGGCGGAGCAATCGTGGCACCGCGCCGGAGAGATCGACGACCGTCGACTCGATGCCGACACGGCAAGAGCCGCCATCAAGAATGAGGTCGACGCGGCCTTCGAGGTCGTCGCGGACGTGCTCGGCACGTGTTGGAGAGATATGAGTCGCGAGGTTGGCGCTTGGTGCCGCGACGGGCAAGTTCGCGCCGCGCAACAGTTCGAGCGCCACGGGATGGGCCGGCATCCGCAATCCCACCGTCGGCCCTCCCGCGGTGACGAGATCGGAGACCTCCGGTTGCCGGGGCAAGACGAGCGTGAGTGGGCCCGGCCAGAACCGTCGCGCCAATTGCTGGGCGGAGTCGGGCCAGTCGGTCACCAGTTGTCGAGCGTGGTTGATGTCGGCGACGTGGACGATCAGCGGGTTGGAAGCCGGGCGCCGCTTGGCCGCGAAGATGCGGGCGACGGCAACATCCGAGCGGGCATCGGCCCCAAGGCCATAAACCGTCTCGGTCGGAAAGGCGACCAACCGACGGTCGCGCAGGACGGCGACGGCGCGCGCGATCGCGGCGGGTGCCGGATCGTCCGGATCGATGGCGAGGAACTGGGTCGTGGTTCTGGGTCGCGACAACCGTGGTTCCCTTGGTGGAGGAGAGTTTTTGTCGGTGCCGGGATGACATCCGCATCCTGCTGTCTTACCATGCCAAACGGGGTCGTCGACCAAATGCTCACCACCGGAGAGAGTTCCATGTTCGAAATCCTGCCAGAAACCCACGGACGTATCGTCGGACTCAAGGCCTCGGGCAAGCTGACCCACGAGGACTACCAGGCGATCATTCCCGAGTTGGAAAAGCGAATCACCGAGGAGGGCAAGCTTCACGTCCTCGTCATCCTCGAAGAACTCCACATGCCCGAGATGAGCGCGATGTGGGACGAGCTGAAGTTCGACGCCAAGCACGGCAAGGACTTCGACCGTTGCGCCATCGTTGGCGATCGCAAATGGGAGAAGTGGATGGTCAATCTCTCGAAGCCCTTCTTTCCCTCGAACATCAAGTACTTCGATGCCGCCGAGCTGGACAAGGCTTGGGAGTGGCTCAAGGAAGATCTGTAACACTCCCGAACGACGGGAGCGTCGTTTTCCCGCCCAGCGGGCCGAGCCAGTTCACCCAACGGTCCGCCAATGTCCTGATTGGTTCACTCACGACCCAGCAACTCTTGGGTGCCATGCGCACGCTGGCCGTGGGCATGCGGAAGAGGCCCTCGATTCGGCAAGATCCTGCACGACCGATGGACAAGACTTCATGCAACGAACTTGCCGATCAGGACACTAACCCAACCTTGAGACTCGGAGAGGTCTTACCATGCGAGTAAGTCGAACAGTGCTTTGCCTGACGGTTGTTCTCTTGGGCAGTTGGTTGACGGCCCGTGCGGCGGAGCCGTCGACGAGCGCCAAACGCGCCGTGGCGATGAGCAACGCCGCCGAGGCCTTAACCGCCTCCCTCGACGAGAGCCAGAAGGCCCAGGTCGAGTTGCCGTTCGCCGACGAGAAGCGAACCGACTGGCACTGGATTCCCAAACCGCGGCGCAAGGGCCTGGCCATTGGCAAGATGAACGCCGAGCAGCGCGAGCGAGTCTTCGAACTCGTCAAGGCGGGACTGAGCGACGAAGGCTACGACAAGGCCCGCAAGGTCATCATTCTCGAAGAACTCGTCGGGCACCTCGAAGGTAGTCAGGCGACGCACAACCGCGATCCGGGTCGCTACTACATCACGATCTTTGGCAAGCCCGCTCCGAGCGGCGAATGGGGCTGGAGCTTCGAGGGACATCACCTCTCGCTCAACTTCACGCTTGGTGGCGGCAAGGTTGTTTCCGCCACGCCGATCTTCCTCGGAGCCAACCCGCGGTTGATCCACGAGAAGTGGTCGCTCGGCCCGCCCGTGGGAACACGTGGATTGGAGAAGGAAGAAGGGCTCGCGCGCGACCTCTTCAAGTCCTTGTCCGGCAAGCAGCGCGAAGCGGCCCACATCGCGATGGAGCCGCCGCAAGAGCTACGCGGTGGCCCTCCCGCCAAGCTCTACGGTGGCGAGCCCCTCGGGATCGCTGGGGCCGAGCTGTCGCCGGTCCAGAAGCGGTACTTGCATGCCCTGATGTCGACGTACGTGAAGAATCTCGAGCCGACCATCGCTAGCGATCTCCTCGCACGCATTGGTCGCGACAGCCTGGATGAGACTTACTTCGGTTGGTGGGGAAGTGACGATCCCGACAAGCCTCATTTCTACCGAGTCCAGGGACCGACCTTCACGATCGAGTTCGACAACACGCAGGAAGATCCGACCGGTCGCTCGGCCAACCACATTCACTCCGTTCTGCGTTCGACCAAGGTGGATTTCGGCCGGGAGGGATAAACGACAGCTCAATTGGGTGACAGGGACGTGACCGAGCTAGTCTCCAGCGACGCGCTGATTCGCCTGGCGGGAATCGCCAAGACCTACCAGATGGGCGAAGTCGACGTTCCGGTGCTCCGTGGCGTCGACCTCGACATTCCCCAGAGCCGTTTGACGGTTCTCGTGGGGCCCTCCGGATCGGGCAAGAGCACCCTTCTCAATATCATCGGTGGGATGGACCAAACCTCGAGCGGCTCGGTCCACTTTCGGCAGCGCGATCTCGCCCGCATGAACGCCCGGCAACTGACCTCCTACCGGCGCGAGCATGTCGGGGTCGTCTTTCAGTTCTACAACCTCGTCCCAACGCTCACGGCCCGCGAAAACGTCCTCGTCGCGACCGAGATCAGTTCCAATCCGATGGATCCCGCCGAAGCTCTCGTACTGGTCGGCCTCGAGGATCGTCTCGACCATTTTCCGTCGCAGATGTCCGGCGGCGAACAGCAGCGAGTCGCGATCGCGCGGGCCATCGCGAAACGCCCCGAACTCCTGCTATGCGATGAGCCGACCGGAGCGCTCGACTTCGAAACCGGCAAGCGGGTCCTGGCCTTGCTGGTGCAACTCCAGCGCGACTTGGGAACGACCGTCCTGATCATCACCCACAACGCGGCGATCGCCGCGTTGGCCGATCGGGTCATTCGGCTCCGCTCCGGCGAGATTGTCGAGCGGCACGACAACGAGCATCCGTCGAGTGTCGAGGAGGTTTCCTGGTGACTGCCCTCGACCGCAAGCTCCTTCGCGATCTGCGGAGTTCCCGAGGGCTCATCGCGACGATTGTCGCCATCAGCGCGCTGGGGACCGCCTGCTTCGTTTGTCTTCTTTCGGCCTACAACAACCTCGAGCTCGCGCGCGGCAGCTACTATGTCGCATGCCGGATGGCCGACTTCTCGATCGAACTGAAGAAGGCTCCCCTCGCGGCGCTCGAGCCGGTCGCGGGAGTCGAGACCTTTCGCCCCCGGATTCGCTTCGCCGTCACGATCGATCTCGAGGACGAGCCTCGGCCCCTCTCCGGCCAAGTCATCTCCCTGCCCGAGAAGAACTCCTCGATCATCAACGGCGTCCAACTGCGGCGCGGCAGCTACTTCAGTGGCGAGCGCGCCAACGAAGTGATCGTCAACGACGCCTTCGCCCGAGCCCGACGGCTCCGCCCCGGCGACAAGATCCATGTCTTGCTCAACAATCGCCGCCAGGAATTGGTCATGGTCGGCACCGCGATCAGTTCGGAGTTCGTCTACCTCATCGCCCCCGGCAGTTTGACCCCCGATCCGGCCAATCATGGTATCCTCTACGTCCCCGCGAACTTCGCCGAGGAGGTCTTCGACTTCGAGGGAGCCGCGAATCAGGTTCTCGCGACCCTCTCGCCCCGACACAAGGATCGCCCCGACGAGGTCATTCGGCGCTGGGAGGAAAGGCTCAAGCCGTACGGGATCTTTTCGACGACGAAGCTCGCCGATCAGCCCTCGCACAAGTTCCTAACGAGCGAACTACAGGGACTGCAGACCTCGGCGACGTTTCTTCCGACGGTCTTTTTGACGGTGGCCGCGCTTGTGCTCAATGTCCTGATGACCAGGATCGCCCAACAGCAACGAGTCGTCGTCGGCACCCTCAAGGCGCTCGGCTACACCAACGGGCAGGTCTACCGGCACTTCCTCAAGTTCGGGATGCTGGTCGGGTTGGCGGGGGGAGTCCTTGGCGTGGTGATCGGCTTCGCCCTCGCCGGGGCCCTCAACGAGGTCTATCGCCACTACTTCGAATTCCCAAGTCTGGTCAACCGCCCCTACCCTGCGGTTGTGCTCGGTGGCATCGCGATCAGTCTGGTCTTCTCGGCGATCGGGACGCTGCGTGGAGCGTGGACGGTGTTGCGTCAGAGCCCGGCCGAAGCGATGCGCCCCGCCCCCATGAAGCCGGGCGGCGCGACGCTCTTGGAACGCATTCCGCTCCTTTGGGGGTCCCTGGGATCGGGATGGAGAATGGTCCTACGCGGCATGCTGCGGGCGCGGATGCGAACCTTCGCGGGGCTGGCGGCCGCGGCGGCGGGCGCTGCAATCCTCTTCGTCTCCTTTTTCATGATGGATGCGATCCGCGTGATGCTCGACTTCCAGTTTGAGAAGGTCCTGCTCAGCGACATCGACGTCTCGTTCAAGGACGAGCGCGATGAGGGAGCGATCGACGAGATTCGTCGTTTGCCCGGTGTCGATCGAGCCGAACCGCTGCTAATGGTTCCCTGCACGTTGCGGCATGGATCGCGACATCGGCGCGTGAGCGTGACCGGCGTCTCGCGCGGGGCACGGCTGACCGTTCCGCACGATCGCGACGGGAACGCGGTGGCGATTCCCTCCAGCGGGTTGCTCCTTTCGCGTCCGCTCGCGGAGATCCTCGACGCCCGTCGGGGAGATCGGATCATCCTCGAACCGGTCAAAGGGATCCGCGAACCGATCGAGGTCCCCGTCGCGCGGATTGTCGACAACTACATGGGGTTGTCGGTCTACGCCGACATGGACTACCTCAACGAGTTGATCGGCGAGGAGCGAGCGATCTCGGTCGCTCAACTGAAGGTCGTGCCTGGATTGATGTCGTTGCTGTCGCTCTATCGGGAACTCAAGCGGCTTCCCGGGGTCGAGGCGGTCACGCTGGTGCGCGCCAACAAGGAAGGGCTCGAACGGACGGTGTTGACCAACAGTCGGGTAATGACGACGGTGATCCTGATCTTCGCGGGGGTGATCTTCTTCGGGAGTATTCTCAACGCCTCGTTGATTTCCCTGGCGGAACGGCAACGCGAGATCGCCACCTTCCGCGTGCTCGGCTACGGTCCCTACGAGATCGGCGGGCTCTTCTTGAAGGAGACCCTTCTGGTCAACACGACCGGGGCGATCCTCGGGCTGCCGCTCGGCTATTGGCTTTGCGTCGAGATGGCCCATCAGCAGGCGACCGAACTCTTTCGGATTCCCATCGTCGTGGAGCCCTCGAGTTGGTTCATCACGGTGCTGATCGCGATCGGATTCTCACTCTTGGCGCATACGGTCGTGCAATCGGCGGTCAACCGAATGGCATGGCTTGAGGCGCTCAACGTCCGCGAGTAGCCGGCGACATTTCGTAGGTCATGCTTTTGCCTGACGCGAGTCTCGCGCGACTCCCTTTTGCCGATCAATGCACCCACTCGAGGCCGACGCGGTAGACGTCGTGTTCGTCGCCGGCGAGCGCTTTCAGATGAGCGATCCGAGCCTTGCCGTGGCGAAACTTCGATTCGAACTCGACCACCGCCCCCAGGGTCAGCGATGCCGAACCGAGAGCGAACAGCCCGACGCCGGTAGACGACTCGTCGGCGACCAGGACGGGCAAACGACCGTTGGGCAGGATCAGCGTTCCCGTGCCGTGGGGCCCTTCGACGGGCTTGCGCGCCGTTCGGCGACGTTCCTTCGTCATCGATGACAACTCCACTCTGACTTACTCTCCCAGTTAACGCATCGGATCCTGCGCGGCCGATTCATACAAGGATAACCTGAAAATTCGTGTTGTGACAGAATCGGTGGTGGGATTTGTAATCCAATAGGGGTGAAGTCGTTCGCCCTCGGGCGTTCGAGCGCCTATGAATTGGGCGCTGAGGATGTCCTCTCGAGTGCTGCTACGAAAGAGAACCGCTGTGGATGCCGACACGAAGCCGACACGCATTGTCATCCTTGGGGGCGGATTCGGTGGTGTCTACGCCGCGATGACCCTCGAAAAGGGTCTGCGGCGCCGCGACGATATCGAGATCGTCCTCGTCAACCGCGAGAACTACTTCGTCTTTCAGCCGATGCTCGCTGAAGTCCTCTCAGGACAGATGGGGATCCTCGAGCCGGTCATCCCCATTCGCCGACTTTGCCCCCGGACGCATCTCTACTTCCGCGATATCTCCTCGGTCGACGTCGAGAAGAAGCTCGTCACGCTCGCGCCGGGTTATCGGCCCCGCCCACTCGTGCTCGAGTACGACCACCTCGTGATCGCCCTGGGCGACGTGACCGACTTTCGCTTCGATCCGGGCCTGCGCGCCCATGCCCTTCCCTTCAAGAATCTCTCCGACACGCTGCGTCTTCGCGACCACGTGTTGCGTGTTCTGGGGGAAGCTGAGATCGAGGACGACGACGAGCTTCGGCAGGAACTGCTCACCTTCGTCATCGCGGGTGGGGGCTATTCCGGTGTCGAGGTCGCCGCGAGTCTCAACGATTTCGTCCGCGAGGTCGGACCCAAGACCTTCGGGCTGGAACCGGAAGACATCCGCGTCATCCTGATCCATTCCAAGGAACGACTGCTGCAGCGCGAACTGCACTCAAGCCTCGGCGAGTACGCCCAGCGCATCCTGAGGCGTCGTGGGGTCGAGCTCATGCTCGAACACCGCCTTCGCTCGGCGACCGAGACGCACGCCATCCTCGACGACGGCAGTCGCATTTGCACGCGGACCCTGGTCTCGACCGTCCCGTCGTCACCCAATCCCTTAGTCGAGTCGATCGCTCTGCGGCAGAAGAAGGGCAAGATCATCGCCGATCGGACGATGCGGGTCGAGGGATCGACCAGCGAATGGGCTCTCGGCGACTGCGCCCTGATCCCGCACCCTAGCGGCGAGGGGGATTGCCCGAAGACGGCCCAGTTCGCGGTGCGCCAAGCGACGACTTGCGCCCACAACATCCTCGCCGCGATCGACGGCCGACCCGCGAAGACCTTCAACTTTACCGGACTCGGCAGTCTCGGCGTCCTCGGGCATCGCACCGCGGTCGCGCAGTTGCCGGGGGGGCTCAAGCTCTCGGGGCTGCTGGCGTGGCTGGCGTGGCGGACGATCTATTGGTGGAAGTTGCCGGGGATCGACCGCAAGGTCCGGATCGCGCTGAGCTGGCTGCTCGATCTGGTTGTGCCGCCGGAGTTGGTGCAATCGAAATTCGACCCTCCGCAAGCGATGGTCCACGCCCACTTCGAACCGGGTGAGTACGTCATTCGCGAGGGGGACGTCGGCGACCGACTCTACATCATCATTCAGGGCAAGGCCGAGATCTTGAAGCCCGGCTCTTTCGTCTCCGAACCGGAAGTGATGGCCGAAGTTGGTCCGGGCGAGATCTTCGGCGAGATGGCTCTTCTCGACGGCAACCGCCGCGGCGCGACGGTCCGCTGTCTCGAACCGCTCGATGTCTTCACGATGGCCAAGAACGAGTTCAGCCATCTCGTCAATTTCCTGCCCGATCTCCGCCGCAACGTCGAGCAGATCGCCAAGCAGCGTCAATCGACCACCCCCGAGCCCGTCCCCTCCGACGACGCCTGTTCGACGAGTTGAACAAGACGGCGCGTGGGCCACTTATTCGCGGCGCGAATCCAGATTGACAAGCGATCAACCCATTCAACATCGCGTCGCGATCGATTGAGCGAAGGGTATTCGCAGACAACATCTTGACGGGACACAGGTTGTGGTATCTGTTTCGCCCCCCTCTGGCTCCCAACGATTGCATCCGCTTTCCTGAGCCGCGAAGCGGCAGAGGAAAGTAGCCAGGGGTGGCAACCCCTGGAAAAGTTACCGATCCGTTCATGGAGCCCCAGAGGGGCGCAGTTGGTTCGACGGCTACCGTCGCCACTTTCGGGGCTCGAACCAAATCCTTTTAGAACCAGGGGGTTGAAACCCCTGGATAGAAACCAGCGCCGCTTCGTGACTGTGGCAGTTTCGGATCCACCATTCGGTCAGGGATGGCCACCGTACGCACTACTGGTCGGACGCGTCGGGATTCGCTTGCTTTCGGGTCGCACGCCAGGCGAGAACGGCGACCACGCCGAGGATCACCACGGCGAGCACCACCAGAACGGTCCTCCCTGTCGATCCCGAGGCGGCATTTCGCTCGGCAAGAGCACGCTGCTCGGCGAACTCGGCCTCGGTGACGGCTTTCTCGCCATCCCAAATGCGTGGATGTCCGCCGACGTTCACTTCCTTGCCGACGGGGATGTCGAACGACGAGAGCGCGAAGACCGAGTCGGGAATCGGGGCTCCGATCGAGGCCTGCTCGACCGTGACCTTCTGGTCGGTGATCACTTTTCCCTTGCTGTTTTGGCGTCGGAAGCTGCTCGTCGAAGGGAACCAGACTCCCGCCGTGACTTCCTTGTAGGTGGTGTCGATCTCATCGCGGAACACGGAGCCGTTGACCACGATCCGGGTGACGGCGTCGTCCATCTCCGGGATGACCCAAACCTCGCCACTGGTTCCCGCGTCGAGGTTCTGGTACGAGACCACGACCGCTTGGCGACCATCGACCATCTCCTCGCGAACGGTGGACGAGTCGGTCGCCCCCGTCACCAGCGCGCAGTAGTCGCCCAGCCCAATGTTGTGCATCGCGTAGACCGACACCGGCACCAACCCAAGGACGCGTGGATCGATGGCACAGTCCGCGGCGGCACTAATGTCGGCAAGGTCGCCCGTGTAGATGTCATGGGCCTCGCCGTAGCGATACGCGAAGAATGCCGGCGTCTTGATCCAGGCCTCTTCGTCGATGATCGACCCGGCGCTGCTCTTGATGACGACATCGGTTCGCAGATGCGTGCCCGAGAACCAGATCTCCTGATCGACGACGTGGTCGTACGCTTCGGTTCCTCGTTGACCTTCGAGCTTGGTCTGAAACCGGACATGGGCCGGCGTCCACTTCTCCCGAGCTTCGCAGACGCGTGTCATGATGGTCGCCGGATCCGCCGCCGGAAAGGCCACGTGCGCAAGTGCGAGGAGGAGTGGAGAGAGCGTCATCGACGGGTGGCTCCCGAAAAGAGTGGAATTGAAGAGAACGGTGCGTGAAGGTGCTGAAGCGGTTGTTGTACACAAACCGCCCGGTGAAGCTTGGTGATTTGCCCCATGGCTCTTTGTTCGCCGAGTATGTCGCGCTCAAGGCAGGCCGTTGCCCTGCCATTGAAGGTGCCGAGTCCGACGGGTGGTGTGGTCGTCCCACGCGGGGCTCGATTCAGCGGCAGGCTCCGATTCCGGGGGACTGTTTTGACACCAGGTCTCGATCCCAGTCACGCCGCGATGAGATGGAGCGAGCTTCCGTGAAGGTGCCTGACCTCGATGAAAGGCCTACACGGCCGTTCGGGGCGTATTTCACTCGGGGATCGCTGGGGGCTGACGTCTGTTGTCAACGCTGGCGATGGGAAGTTCCTCGGCTGCTTCGTGCCGAGAAATGACATCGGATCTCTCGATGGAATTTAGACTTACGTCTCGTATTATTCTGGAGAACCCATTCGAGGACAACCGGGAAGGCGAGGAGTCGTCGATCCCGCGTGGCAACCCATCATGGCCTGAAACCAACAAACGGAGAGACACGATGCAGGGAAATCCCAAGGTGATCGACGCCCTCAACCAGGCGTTGACGGTTGAGCTGACCGCGATCAATCAGTACTTCTGCCAAGCGAAAATGTGCGACAACTGGGGCTTCACAAAGCTCGGGAAGAAGCACTACGTCGAGTCGATTGGCGAGATGAAGCACGCCGAATTGTTGATTGACCGAATCCTCTTCCTTGAAGGGGTGCCGGAGATCGCACGCTACGACGTCATTCGCGTGGGCGAAACGGTGCCGGAACAGTTCGAGTACGACCTAGAGCTCGAGAAGAAGGGAGTGGCGCACTACAACGCGACCGCGAAGCTCTGCATCGAGGAAGTCGACAACGGGACGCGGGAACTGGTCGAGAAGATTCTGGTCGAGTCGGAAGAGCACGTCGATTGGCTCGAGACGCAAATCGAGCTGGTCAAGTCGGTTGGACTAGAGAACTATCTACAGTCACAGATGGGCGAGCACGATCTGTCGCACTAGGGGAGTGCTCGAGGATCATCGCTTTGACCTTTTGACGGCATGCCATGCACCCGCCGCCGGCTCCAGTGAGTCGGCGGACGTCGTCGGAGGTCTGGGCGATGCCATTGACGATGACGTCGAGGACGTCGTCCTTGGAGACTCGCAGGCAGTGACAAACCAATTGCGCGGGGCAGGTCTGGCAATTGCGTCCGCAGGTGGTGGTGGAGGAGGAACGCATCGTCGGAGTCGTCTCATCCAGGAGCTTTGAGGGAGGAAGCAGTCCCATCTGCTTTCTCGTGGGCGAGGATCGTTCAGAGAGATTGACATCTCGTCTCAACAAAAGTGTAGTCTGGCCCCAAAGTCGGTTCAACCTCCATCCCAACAATTCTTGTGATGTTTTTTGATGTGTTTTTGATCGGATTGGGGCCAGAACCGTGCCTCTTGCGATCGGAATCGGATCAAATCGGCGCTTTTTCGAGGTTATTCGGGCCCGAATCGTCGCCAGAGCCACCCCAGACCCCATGCCGCCAGGATCGCCAGCACAGGCATCAACGGCGTCCTCATCCGCAAGTTGCTCCAATAGACCGCATGGACCGCCGTCGTCGCGACGATCGTCACGGGGAGGATCACGAAGGGCTGCGCCCATGCCTTGGCTTGAAAGAGGCCCAGCACAGCGAGGGCGAAGACGATGCCATAGAAGACGCTACAGAGAAACTGGCCCAAACGCGGCCCGTAGTTGGGCGCAAGTCCCCAAAGTGAAACGAGATGGTGGCCAATTGATCTGGCGGCGTTCCTGGGATGTTGGATCATCCATCGGAGAGCTTGGTCGCGGTAGTAGTCGTTGCGCTGCAGCTCCGATTTGCCGCGGGTGCGGTAGGTGTTCTCGAGCGACCAGTCTTGAAAGCTCGCCGCGGGCCAGGTGGCATTCGGGCCGGCGACGACCTCGCGGAAATAAACCGGATTTTGGCCGAGCCAGAGGGTGTAGCCCCCGTGGGTCGTGGTCAGGATGGGACGTCCGAGTACCACTTGATTCCGAACGACCCATGGGAGACAAAGGAATATCGCGGCGAGCGTGATCCAACACCAGTCCCTTCGTCGACCGGTCAGGAGGCATGCCAGCCCGAGCAAGAGCCAGATCGCCCATGCCAGCGGTCGTGTCATCGCGGCGGCGGTCACCAAAAGCGCGGCCAACCCGCGCCAGCGCCAAGCCGATCCCTCGGACGGACGCTCCGCCCAAGCGAACAAGAGGCCGACGAGAAGAGCCGTGAATACCGTCTCACTCATCGGCAGAAGACTAGACTGAAGGAGCAGCGGGTCAATCGCCACAATCAATGCCGCGACCCAAGCGGTCCCGCTGAATCCTCCCAACTCCACCAAGCGCCACGTCGCGACCACGATGACCGCGCTAGCGAGCAAATTCAGCGCGGCGACGCCGAAGACCAGGGCTGTCGAATGCCGACACCATGGCAAGAGAAGTAGCGGATATCCGGGAGCTCGGAAGGCCGACGGTTGGTCGGGAGACGATCCATAGACGCCGGAGCCGGCAAGGCAACGGGCGAAGACGATGTAGTCGTCCCGATCGTCGCTGAGCCAGTCGGTCGCCACAACGGCCATCCCCAGCCGTAGGGTGATCGCGAGTGCGACGCAGCTTAGAAGCCCCGCTGTCCGTCCCGTCATGCGATGGCTTTCGTCCTTCGCTTCCGTGGCGCCCGTAGCACAACACCCCTCGCAAGCCGTCGCGAGCAACGGCCGACGAGAGCCACCAGGAACTGGCCTGGTGGATGGACGCATGACCCCGATGGTATAGAACGCCTAGGATGTCGTCAGGGAGAGTTTGAAGCACTATGCAAGTCTTTTACCGCTCTCTCGTCCGCCACAAGCTTCTCCTCATCCTTGTCTGTTTCCTCGCCGCCTTCGTCGCGTTCCCGCTGTCTCAGTCGGTGGAATCGGACCAGTCACCCCGGTCGCTCTTCTCCGAGAATAACCCAAGACTTCAGTCCTACGAACAAGTCGTGCGCGATTTCGGGGGCGATACGACTTGCCTGGTCGCCTACTCCGATCCCCAGCTCTTTTCCGAACGAGGTCTCGAGCGTCTCTCCGGACTAACCTCGCGTCTCTCCGGCGTCAACGGCGTCGCCAGCGCCATGTCGCTGGCCAACGTCCCGCGACCGACCGCTCCCTTGGTCGGAACCCTGACGATGGCCCAGATGGTCGGCCAGGCCGCCTCGAGCTTCGACGAACTCCGCCAAGAGGTCCTCGATACGGAACTCTATAAGGACGTCTTCGTTGGTGAGGACGGCCAAACCGCCGCGGTCGTGCTCCAAATCGATCGCGAAGCCATCTCCTCCGGCGACCTGCGGCAGACCCTCGACGACGTCCGAACCATCGCCAACGAGAACGACGAGACCTCCTGCGTCGTCGGAACCCCCGCCCTCCTAAGCGACGTCTTCACGCACCTCGAGCGGGATGCCCACATGCTCACCATCGTGGCGAGCATGACGATGCTGGCAATGATCTTTCTCCTCTTTCGCAACGTCCGCTGGATGCTCCTTCCGCTCGCGATCGTCCAAGTCTCGATCGTCTGGACCCGAGCCCTGGTCGCGCTCGGCGGCGTCCAACTGAGCATCATCGACTCGATGACCGCCTCGCTGATCACCGTCATCGGAATCGCGACCTCCATTCACATCGCGGTCCGATACGGCGAGGAGACCCAACGCGGCTACGATCGCGAGGAGGCGATGCGGCGCACGCTTTCTCGGGTCATGCCGGCGGTCTGCTGGACTTGCTTGACCACCGCGGTCGGCTTCGGGGCCCTCTTCATGAGTGGCGTCGCCCCGGTTCGCAGCTACGCCTTCGTCATGACGACCGCCTCGCTCTTTGTCGGCTTGGCGTCGTTGCTACTCGTGCCGGGTGGCATTCTGCTCGGGCGATTCGCGTCGGCCCCGGTGCCCGCGCCGGGCGAGGAACGACTCAAGGAATCGCTCGCGAAGCTCGTCGGCTGGACGACGCACCACGCGGTCCTGACGACGGTGGTCATGGCGGTCATTCTCGGCGTCGCCGGGGTCGGCTTCCGCTGGCTCCGGGTCGAGACCGACTTCACCGCCAACTTCCGCGACGAAAGCCCCATCCTGCGGGGCTATCGGTTCGTCGAGGATCGCCTCGGCGGAGCAGGGGTCATCGAGCTCGCCTTCTCCGCTCCGGAAGTGCCGACCGCCGACTACTTCGAAAAACTTCGCAAGCTCGAGGACGACCTTCGCGGCATCCCTGGCATCACCAAGGTCACGGGACTCGTCGACTTGCTCGACTTCTTCCGCGAAGCGTTGCCGATCACCAAGACCCCCTTCGGAGGCTTTCTCGGTCTCTCGTCCGATGGGCTGATCCGGACCCAGCTCGAAATGCTCCGGCTCGCCAAGCCGACCATGATCAAGGAGCTGTGGAACCAGGACGGCAACCGCATGCGGATCGTCCTTCGCGTCCGCGAGAAGCAAACGGTCGCCGGCAAGCGGGAACTGCTCGCGAGCATCTCCGAGCGTGCCGAGCGGATCCTGAGCGAGCCGGTCCAAGTCACCGGGCTTTGGGTCCTGATGACCTATCTCATCGACAGCATCGTGTCGGACCAATGGTCGGCGTTCGCGGTGGCGGCGATCGGGATTCTGGCGGTGATGACCCTCGCGTTTCGCAGCTTCCGCTACGGGTTGGTCGCGTTTCTGCCGAACGTCATTCCGATCGTGGTGGTGCTCGGCCTCATGGGTTGGGTTGGTTGGCCAATCAATGTCGCGACCGCGATGATCAGCAGCATCTCGATGGGGCTCGTCGTCGACTTCAGCATCCACTACCTCAGCCGGTTCCGTCAGGAGCGCGAAGCGGGAGCGAGCTTTGACGAAGCCCTCGCGCTGACGCATCAGAGCACCGGCAAGGCGATGGTCTTCGCCAACCTCGCCCTGATGATCGGCTTCAGCATTCTCTCCTTCTCGTCCTTCGTTCCAACCGCTCAGTTTGGCGCTCTGGTGAGCATCGCGATTCTCGGAGGCCTCTTGGGCAATCTCTTCTTCCTTCCGGTCCTCCTCCGCGTTCTCGTCGGCCGAGCGTAAGACGATCGCATCGTGTCAGGGTGGCCCAGATTGCTCGCCAATCTGGGTGGCGCAGCCACAAGAGACCCTTGGCAAGCTGTCGCCCTTTCGGGGCTCGAAATTGTGGGATGACGTCTACCTGGCACTGACGTACCAGGCTACGTGCTGTCGCCGCTTCGCGGCTGAAGAAGTCGCCCCGTCCAACGACGACGGGAATGGTGATCGCAGAACGTTTGTCTTGTGACCGACGGGTGGCCCAGATTGCTCGCCAATCTGGGTGGCGCAGCCACAAGAGACCCTTGGCGGGTGGCCCAGATTGCTCGCCAATCTGGGTGGCGCAGCCACAAGAGACCCTGGGCAAGCTGTCGCCCTTTCAGGGCTCGGAATCATGGGATGACGTCTACCTGGCACTGACGTACCAGGCTACGTGCTGGCGCCGCTTCGCGGCTGAAGAGGTCGCCCCGTCCAACGAAGACGGGAATGGTGATCGCAGAACGTTTGTCTTGTGACCGGCGGGTGGCCCAGATTGCTCGCCAATCTGGGTGGCGCAGCCACAAGAGACCCTTGACGGGTGGCCCAGATTGCTCGCCAATCTGGGTGGCGCAGCCACAAGAGCCCCTTGGCAAGCTGTCGCCCTTTCAGGGCTCGGAATCATGGGATGACGTCTACCTGGCACTGACGTACCAGGCTACGTGCTGGCGCCGCTTCGCGGCTGAAGAGGTCGCCCCGTCCAACGACGGCGGGAATGGTGATCGCAGAACGTTTGTCTTGTGACCGACGGGTGGCCCAGATTGCTCGCCAATCTGGGTGGCGCAGCCACAAGAGACCCTTGGCGGGTGGCCCAGATTGCTCGCCAATCTGGGTGGCGCAGCCACAAGAGACCCTTGACGGGGGGCCCAGATTGCTCGCCAATCTGGGTGGCGCAGCCACAAGAGACCCTTGGCGGGTGGCCCAGATTGCTCGCCAATCTGGGTGGCGCAGCCACAAGAGACCCTGGGCAAGCTGTCGCCCTTTCAGGGCTCGGAATTATGGGATGGCGTCTGCCTGGCACTGACGTACCAGGCTACGTGCTGGCGCCGCTTCGCGGCTGAAGAGTTCGCCCCGTCCAACGCCGGCGGGAATGGTGATCGCAGAACGTTTGTCTTGTGACCGACGGGTGGCCCAGATTGCTCGCCAATCTGGGTGGCGCAGCCACAAGAGCCCCTTGGCAAGCTGTCGCCCTTTCAGGGCTCGGAATCATGGGATGACGTCTACCTGGCACTGACGTACCAGGCTACGTGCTGTCGCCGCTTCGCGGCTGAAGAGGTCGCCCCGTCCAACGCCGGCGGGAATGGTGATCGCAGAACGTTTGTCTTGTGATCGACGGGTGGCCCAGATTGCTCGCCAATCTGGGTGGCGCAGCCACAAGAGACCCTTGGCAAGCTGCCGCCCTTTCAGGGCTCGGAATCATGGGATGACGTCTACCTGGCGCTGACGTACCAGGCTACGTGCTGGCGCCGCTTCGCGGCTGAAGAGGTCGCCCCGTCCAACGCCGGCGGGAATGGTGATCGCAGAACGTTTGTCTTGTGACCGGCCCCCGGTCCAAATTCCTTAGTCGCGAAGCGACGCCAGCACGTAGCCTGGTGGCGTAAGCCCCAGGAAACAATTGCACCAACGATTGCCAAGCAGCGGTCGCTTCGAAAGCACTTCATTCCCACTGATCGCCTGTCTCCCTCGTATCAGTCATTGACAAGACGCGCTTTCCGAGACTAACGAAGTAAACCTGGGACTGTACCGATGGCTACTGTCGCCCTGCAAACGGACCAACGCCGCATCCAATTGCGGACGCCGTTGGCGAACGGTTCACTGGCCGTCCATCGGTTCCGTGGCCGGGAGGCGATTTCGGATCTCTTCCAGTTCAACGTGGAACTCCTCGCGCCCAACGACGTGAGCATCCCCTTCGAGAAACTGCTCGGCCAATCGGCCACCCTGACCATCGATCTTCCGGGCCAGACGACGCGACACCTCAATGGCATCGTCGCCCAACTCACCCGAGGTCGTTCGACCGACGTCGTGACGAGCTATCAAGCCGTGCTCGTGCCCAAACTGTGGCTCCTCACCAAGGATCGTCGTAGCCGTGTCTTCCAGCAGAAGACCGTGGTCGATATCGTCCAGCGATTGCTGAAGCAGGCCGGCATCGACGTCGAGTCGCGTCTGCTCGACACCTACCCGACGCAAAGTGATCGCGTCCAGTACCGCGAGTCGACCTTCAGCTTCCTCCAGCGAATTCTGCAAGAGAGTGGCATCTACTACGGCTGGGCCCACGACGAGAACTCCCATCGGCTCGTCCTCTACGACCAGATGGTTCAAGTCCCCAACATCACGGAGGATGCGTGGGAGTACTCGCCTCACTCCGGCGGGAATCGAGCGACCGGCACCATTCGATCGTGGCGGGTCAATCGAGAGGTCACGGCGGGAAAGGTCAGCTTGCAAGACCTCTCCTTCCAGCTTCGCGACCAACTCGTCGGGGCCGCCCAGCCCTTGCTCGAACACTTCCTTCTAGGCGACGAAAGTCAGAAAGTCGTCTCCGGCACCAACCGCGACATCAAAGTCGACGAGCACGGGGTTAACTTCGCGCACTGGTTCGATGAGATCGGCTCAATGGGGGAGGAACAGCGCCAACAACTTCAAGAGGTCTTTGTCGAGGGCAAGCGGCTGACGAGTCTCTTGGTCCAGCGCAACGCTTCCCAGAGCATCGCGATCGATGGGACCAGCGATATCGGCCTGCTTACGCCTGGACGCGTGCTCAAGACGAGACGTACTCCCCAGGGCGAGGGATCGTTCCTGCTGAAGCAAGTCGTTCACGACGCCTATCAACCCGTGCTCGTCGAGGAGGACGACCAGCCCGACTTCTACCGCAACGAGTTCCAGGCCCAGCCGACGAGTGTGCCTTTTCGGCCGCAAGTCACGATCGCTCGACCGAACGCCGGCCCGGAAGCCGCCACCGTGGTCGGGCCACGGCAGGGGTATCCCCACGTCGACAAGTACGGACGGGTGCGGGTGCAGTTCTCTTGGAGCGACGACGCCGACGACAACGAGTCGTGCTGGTTGCGGGTCGGGCATGCGTGGGCGGGGAGCAAACGCGGCCACGTCCACCTGCCACGCGTCGGCGACGAAGTGGTCGTCAACTTCTACCAACACGACCCCGAACGACCCTACGTCGAACACTCGATGCACAACGCGAAGAACTCCCATCCGCAGAACTTGCCGGATGAGAGCCATCAGACGGTCTACCGCTCCGCGGGGTTGGTGAACGAGAGCGAGTCGACGAGCATCACCTCCGACGATCTCGCCAGTCACCTGAAACTCTCGTCGTCCAACGACATGAGCCAGTCGGGAGGTCACAACGCCTATGACAACACGGGTGGTTCCGCTCAGTCGAACATCAGCCAGCACCACGGTCGATATCTCGGTGGGAGCATCTTCGAGGAGGTCAACCCCGACGTCTCGCAGTCGCGAAAGAACACGGCCGACCGCAACGCCTCCACGTCGACCGATGTCTTTCAAAGCGTCCAACAACGAGTCAGCCAGTCGACCGACGCGCAAAGCACGAGCGGCCTCTTGGGTAGCAGTTCGGCGACAAGTTCGACGGACTCGTCATCGACTGGTTCAACCTCGACCGACTCGAGTTCCTCCGACGCATCGACCTCGTCAACGAGTTCGGTCTCGGGAGTGGTGGGCGATCTCCTCGCCTCCAGTTCGACGTCGGAATCCAGCTATTCGAGCGATATGGAGATGGTGCTCGGCATGCATGAGTACGGCACCATCGGCGTTTCCGAGGACTTCACCTACGGGGTCCAGAACATCACGACCTTCAACCTCGTCGGGCTACTCTTCATCAATGCCGCGAGTGCGGTCGCCGTCGGAGTGGCGGACGACGTGGTCGCCGACGAAGTCGATGACATCGCCGACGATGCGGTAGACGACGATGACATCAACGACGAATTTGACAACGACAATACGCGGCGGCAAACCATCAACTACGACCAGGCTCTCCATCTGAGCAATGCCTACAACCTGGACGCCTACAGTAGGGATCTTGGCACCGCCATCAGAGGTGTCGGCCTCAACTTGCCCGGCAACATGATCGCCGAGGAAGATGAGGATCAAGCCTCGGATGTCGCTTCGGACGTCGACTTGGGAGACGTCGACGCCGCCGACGTCGAGGCGTGGTCGTCTGCGATCAATTCCGTAGCGTCGCTTTTCCTTGGGCTCCCCGTCCAAGGGAGATGCAAATCGACGTTCGCCACCTCGTCCCACTTCGTCTACGGTCCGTCGTTCGACATCCACCACGGACCGAAGGTCAATTTCAACGCGGGATCGGGCTTGGTCTATAGCAGTTCGCTCGCCCTCTCCACCGCATCGGCGGTCTTGGCGATTCTCTTTCTGGTCGGCTCCGTGCTCCAACGGGTCGCCAACTACTGGGTCGACCACAAATCGGGAGGTGACTATTCGTCGGACGATGCGGCGATCCTTCTCTTGATCGAGACGGGAAAGCTCATGCTGCAGACCGTCTGGTACTCACTCGAACTTGTGGCTCTATTGCCAAATCTGTGGGTGGTGAGTGTATTCTCCGTTCCGCTTGGTAGTGGAGGTTACCGCCGTATGCCAAGGGCCGCGTCCGGCTGCTGCTTTGCCTGGTCTTCTCGCTTCGCTCGCCCTGCATCCTCGCCATCGTGGCTCGGCTTCGGTCGCCCGGCAAAGACTCCTCCTTGGCCGTTGGCGGGGAGGATGTTCCACTGGTCAAGCGGAAAGGAGAGAAGTCGGCAGGAGGCCAAAAAAGAGCATCCCGCTCTCGAGGGGCGCATGATGGAGTTTGCAAGGACTTCTTCAAACGCCAGCCGCGAGAGACGGGATGCGACTTCAGGTTATCCTCAACGCCTTGGAGCGTCACGGGAGTTTCGTCTACGAATCGGCGGCTTGGGCCGATTCGTCGAAAGAGGGACTGCTGGTTCGGGTTCGCCCACGGCGTCGCAGCCGGCCGATCTGTTCGGGTTGCGGGAATCGTGGCGGCACGTACGACCACTTGCCGGAACGCCGTTTTCAGCACGTGCCGTTGTGGGGCCTGGCGGTCTGGTTCGTCTACGCGGCGCGGCGGGTCGCATGCCCTGCTTGCGGGGTGAAGGTGGAACGCATTCCCTGGGCGTCGGGCAAGGAGCGAACGACGTCGAGCTTCCAATGGTTCCTGGCCCGTTGGGCCAAACGCTTGAGCTGGCGTGAGACCGCCGAGATCTTCGGCACGAGTTGGCACACCGTCTTTCGTGCGGTGAAAATGGCGGTTTGCTGGGGAATCCGCCATCGCGAGCTGGAAGGGATCGAGGCGATCGGCATCGACGAGGTCGCCTACCGCAAGGGGCATCAGTACTTCACCCTGGTCTATCAGATCGACCGCGGATCGCGTCGTCTGCTTTGGGTCGGGCAAGACCGGACCAAGGAGACGCTCGGTCGTTTCTTTCGCTTCTTCGGCAGGCGGCGAACCGAGCGGCTGAAGTACATCTGCAGCGACATGTGGAAAGCCTACCTGTCGGTCATCGCTCGCGAGGCCAATGGGGCCCTGCACATTCTCGACCGCTTCCACATCATGCAGTTGTTCAACAAGGCGATCGACAAGGTGCGGGCCCAGGAGGCACGCGAACTCAAACGCAAGGGCTTCGAGGTGCTCAAGCGGACGCGTTGGCTGCTGCTCAAGCGTCGCGGCAACCTCAAACGCAAGGAGGTCCTTCGTCTCAACGAGTTGTTGACGCACAACCTCAGGACGGTCAAGTGCTACCTGATGAAGGAAGACTTCCAGCGGCTTTGGGACTACAAGGCTCCCTGGCGGATCGGATCCTTCTTCCAGGAGTGGCTCGATCGGGCCTTGAGCACACGGATCGAACCGATGCGCAACCTGGCACGAACCCTCGAGCGTCACGCCGAGCAGATCTTCAATTGGTTCGAGGCAAAAGGAGAGATTTCCGCGGGCGCCGTCGAGGGAATGAATCTGAAGGTCAAATTGACGACCCGCCGCTCCTACGGCTTTCGCGACCCCAGCACCCTCAAATACGCTCTCTATCACAATCTCGGCAACCTCCCCGAGCCACCATCGACCCACAAATTCTGAAGACGAGGCGAACTTGTTACCTACTACTACATCTCCCTCTTCGCCGAAGTGAGCTGCTTTGTCACCGGCTTCGCGAACGCGATCACCTGCGTTTTCTGGAAGCTACCCTACGCCTTCCTCGTCACCAAGATTCAGAAGGCGACGAGTAGTTTGGAAGCGTTCCTTGTGTTTGTCGCGCAAATTGCGATTGGTCTCGTTTTGGCGATGGTCGCCTTCTTCATCGTCTATGCCATCATCGAGGTATCTTAGCTAAGAAGTAACCGGTGCATGCCTGCCCTCTGATGCTCCATTGTGTTGGGTCTCCTGGTTCTTCGGGCGCCGTTGGGTGTTCGTCGGCTCGTGCCAAGGAGCAAGGTCTCCTCTTCAATGCCTCTCGCGGAGACATCAGTCTTGATGTACACTATCTCCTCGATCTCCGACGAAGGGAATCTTCGTGCGTTCAAGGATGATGCCGATGACCGATACCGCGACCATGTCCCCGCTCCACGACTCGTTCGAGGCCCGTGGTCCGTGGGTGACGCAATTCACCATCGATGGGGAAAGCTTCGGCGGGGGATATGACCCCGAGGCCGATCAGCGGCTGCCGAACTTCCGACGCTGTTTTCCCGAGCCCGGCCGTGTGCTGGAATTGGGGAGTCTCGAGGGAGGGCAAACATTCTCCATCGCCAAGATGGCCGAGCATGTCGTCGGGGTCGAGGCCCGGGCGGAGAACGTCGAGCGGGCCAAGTGGGTTCAGGGAATGCTCGGCTCGACCAACACGACCTTCCTTCAAGCCGACGTCGAGAAGGCCGATCCGGCCGAGTGGGGGACGTTCGACACCATCGTCAACGTCGGCTTCCTCTATCACCTCGCCGAACCGTGGGACGTGCTTCGCCGGCTCGCGTCGCTCAAGGCCGACATGTTTCTGTGGACCCACGTCATCCCGACATGGAAGGCGTGGACGTGGCGTCAGGGTTATCGCGGCAAGCACTATCGCGAGTACGGGCTGGAGGATCCGCTCAGCGGGATGCAGGCCCGTTCGTTCTGGCCGACGCGCGACGCCCTCCTGCGGATGCTCGCGGAGACCGGTTTTCGCCGCCTGGAGATCGTCGACGAGGAGCCCGATCACCCCAACGGTGGGCCCGCGTTGACGATCGTCTGCCGCCGTTGATGAAGGCGATCATTCTTGACGCTTGAATGGGTTGCCAACCTTGGCGACGGGAGTCCTCTTTCCCAGGGAGATCTCGTCAGATGTCCCCCTCTCCCGCGGGAGAGGGCTACGCTTCACTCAGACGTGTCGTCCTATCGCTTGAGCCGTCCCCTCACCCGGCTTGCCGCGCTCGCCGACCTCTCCCCAAGGAGAGGTGTTGAGGAACAAGACGGTGAGATGGTTTCAACCGACGACAATCTGCCCTATCTCTCTTCACACCAGTTCCGGGGCCAGTTCTTCCTTGGCGCCGACGTGAATCGACTCGCCGTCGCTCGCGGGAGGCTCGTGGGTCTCCTCCTTCGTGACGGGGTAGAGATCGAAGACGACGCTCAAGATGACCGGCACCAGGAACATCGTGAAGACGGTCGAGACGGCCAGTCCGCCGACGACGACCGCGCCCAGTCCGCGATAGAGTTCGCTACCCGATCCGGGCATCAGCACGAGCGGCAGCATGCCGCCGACCGAAGTGAGCGTGCTCATCAAGATCGGCCGCACCCGCGAGCGAACGCTTTCGGCGATCGCTTCCCGCGGTGTCAAATGGCTGACATCATCACCTTCCTCGGACGTTCCGCTCATGAAGTTGAGCGCCTGGTAGACGATCAGGATCGCGTTGTTGACGACCACTCCCGCGAGGATGACGAAACCGAGGATCGTCAGGACGTCGAGGTTCTGGACCGGCATGTAGCGATCGGCCACACTCCACTCGTGGACCGCCGCCAGCCCGAGGAAGCCCCCGAGCGTCGCCAGCGGAACGCTCACCATGATGACCAACGGATAGACCCAACTCTGGAAGAGCACCACCATCAGGAGGTAGACCACCAGGAACGCGAGAAAGAGCGAACTGGTGATCGTTCCCAGGACCGTTCCGTCGCCCAAGAGCGCGGTCTTGATCTCGTTGAGCTTGCCGGCGGAACCGGCGAGGTTGATCTCGACGCTCGGCGAGATCGCCCCCGAGGCGCGGAGGTCGGCGACGGCGGCGTTGATCTCATCGATGGCGTCCTGGAGTGGAAGCCCCGGCGGGGGGGTGAACTGGAGGGTCACGGCCCGCTGGCGGTCGACGTGCTTGATCTGGTCGGCGACGCGAACGCGTTCGACCTCGGCGATGCTCTGAAGGTCGAGCACGCGACCGCCGGGGGTCGCGATCGGAGCTTGTAGCATCGCGTCGATGGGATGTTCCGCGAGCGCTTCCTTGGTGATGATCTTGAGGTCCTTGAGTTCGCCGCCGACTTGGAACTCGCGCGGGAGGATGATCCCGTCGCCGCTGGCCGCGACCGCCAAGCCGACGTCGCGCCGGTTCATGCCCACGTCGCGGAGTCGCTCGTCGTTGGGAATGACGCGCAGCTCGGGTGTCGGCAGCGAGAAGTTCGCCGGCTCTGGCGTCACGCTCGTCGGCCCGAACTTACTGAAGAGTCTCATCAACAGAGCGCCCGCCGACTGGCTGACGGTGGGCAAGTCGTCCCCGGCGATATCGATCTTGATGGCCGACCCCGTCGTGCCGCCGGTTTGAAAGAGGGGCGCTTGGAAGGCGAAGGCGATGACGTCGGGCGCGGCCTCTCCGGCGACCGCGTGATTGAGCAGGGGCAGCGCGTCGACCACCTTCTTCTTGTCCTGGGAGATGGCGACTTGGAAGACCATGCCGTCCCAGGCGACGAGGAAGTAGTGTTCGACGGGGGGAGGAAGGACTTCGGCATCCGTCCCGGGGCCGACCGGAAGGGGAACGCGGCGGTCCTCGATGTCGCCCTCCCGGTCGTCGTACTTCTCGGCGCCGAATTGCGGGCCGGCGATCTCCCAAGCTGGCCGGACGCGCTCTTCCATCCGGTTGCCAATCGTGGAGAGTTGGTCCATGCTGTAGCCGGGCGGCGGGATCAGGATTCCCAGGACGATGTTGCGGTTGCCCTTGGGTAGGTAGTCGATTGGAGGCATGAGCCACCAGATGCCGACGAAGGTCAAGCCGAGGAACGTCGCGATGACCGAGAGCCGGACGACCCAGCCGTCGGTAAGTCGGTAGACGATACCGCTGACGATGCGCGGGAGATCCGAGACGGCGCGGAGCCACTGCCAGGCCCGCTGCGCGAAGCGGCCGATGGAGCTGGAGGCGAGGCGATCACTCTTGGGAATCGCGGGGCGCTTCGCGGAGAGCATCAGGCTCGCGGCCGCCGGGATGACGGTGATCGAAACCAGTAGGCTGACGCCGACCGCCGCCATGATCGCCAGGGCGATGTCGCGGAAGAGTTGTCCGGCTTGTTCCTGGATCAGCAGGATGGGGAAAAAGACGACCAGCGTGGTCAGGGTCGAGGCGAGGACGGCGCCGGCGACCTCGTTGGTCCCTTCGATGGTCGCCTGGCGGATGGGCTTGCGCATCTCGAGATGGCGGAAGATGTTCTCGATGACGACGATCGCGTTGTCGACGACCATGCCGACGGCGAACGCCATGCCCGCCAGCGAGATGATATTCATCGATCGGCCGAGCATCACGAGGATCACGACCGACGACATGACCGAGATCGGGATCGCGACCGCGATGATGCCGATCGTGCTGAGCGAGCGGAGAAAGAGCAGCAGGGTCACCGTCGCGAGCAAGCCGCCGACGAGGATGTTGCTGGTCACCAGTCCGATCGCGTCGTTGACGTAGGTGGTCGAGTCATAGGTCGTGACCAGCTCGAAGGTGCCGTTGAGGCCGAGCTTTTCGGCATGCTTCTCGAGCAGGCCACCGGGAGCGTTGAGCTCCTCGATCTCGGCGTTGATGGCCCCCATCGTTTCGAGCAGGTTGCCGCCACTTTCGAGCAGGAAGTTGAAAAAGGGCATGCGATGGCCGCGAGCGCGGACCCACTCGGTCATCTCCTTGTGCGAATAGACGATCTCGGCGACGTCGCGCAAGTAAATCGGCCCGGTCGGATCCCGGCGGACGACCATGCTGCCGAAGTAGTCGGCGTCGCGTGCCCGGCCGACCGAACGAACGCGGACCTCGTTCTTGCCGTCGACGAGCTTGCCGCCGGAGAGGTTCTCGTTGCTGGTCTGGATCGCCTGGATGAGGTCGGTGTAGGTGATCCCTCGTTGGGCGAGGGCGACCGGGTCGACGCGGACTTGCACCTCGGCCTCGCGCGCCCCACGAATACCGACTTGCGAGACGCCGGGGATGCGCTCAAAACGAGGGCGAAGTCGGCGGTCCATGAAGTCGTAGAGCGTCGTCGCGTCGAAGTCAGGGTCGGTCGAGGCGAGCCCGATCCATGCGATGTAGTCGACCGACTCGGGGTCGTAGTCCTCGATCTGCGGTTCGTCGACGCCGTCGGGATAGGAGGGGACCTCGCTGAGCTTTTGGTCCACTTCCGCCATCGCGTCGTCGATGTCGGTTCCGGTTTGGAACTCGAGTCGGATCTGCCCCATCCCCGGCTGACTGGTGCTTGTCATCGAGACGAGCCCGGAGATGTCGCCGAGCCGCTGTTCCTGTTCCTCGATGACGTCGCTTTCGATCTCCTCGGCCGAGGCGTTCTCCCACGCGGTCGCGACCGAGATGACGACCGACTCGACCTCGGGGGCCATCTGCACCGGCACCCGATCAAAGGCGATCACGCCCGCGAGCACCGCGAGGATGACCCCGACGGCGATGGTGATCGGCTGTTGCACCGACATCCTGACCAAATTCATGGCGACGTCCCTCCGCGAACCTGACTTCTCTGATCGCTAGCCGAAGCGGCGACTGCGTGACTCCGGGCCCGGTGTCACCCGAACATCCAAATGGATCAGCGTCCTAACGATCCTTCAGCGTGGCGAGCTGGGGTTCTTGACCGGGCTGATAGGTGAACTCGACGCGACTGCCTGGGATGATGCGCTCGTTGCCCTCGACGATCACGAAGTCCCCTTCCTGGAGGTTGCCGCTCTCGATCGCGGCACGATCCCCCGATTCGAAGAGGACCGTGACGGGAGTCTGGACCGCGGTGTGGCCGCTCTCGCCGTCGGGGGCGGCCTTGAAGACATAGGCCCTTCGGTCGCTACGGATGATGGCCGAACGCGGGATGGTGAGCCGAGGGGCCTTGGTTCCCGTGGGGATCCATGCGGTCACCGACATGCCCGTCGTCAGTTCGCCCTCTTGGTCGTCGAGTTCGACGACGAAAGAGAAGGTCCGCGTGCGCGGGTGAACTTGGGGAATTCGCTTCGTTTGAATCGCGGGGACGCGCTCGCCGGTCGCGGCGATGCTAACGAAGACATCGTTGACGTCGCGCGAGAGACTCTCGCTGTAGCGTTCGGGAACCTCGAGCCACGCGTCGATCTTGCCGGTGGAGACCAAGGTCACGATCGGGTCGCCGGCGCGAAGCCATTCGCCAGGCTCGGTGTGACGTTCGACGATGCGGCCGTCGAAGGGGGCGCGGATGACGGTGTCGTCAAGACGGATGCGCAGGAGTTCTTGCTGGCTCTTGATCTGATGGAGTTGTCGCTTGGCGGCGTTGAGCTGGGCCTCGGCGATCTTGTACTCGGCGGTCGCGTGGTCGAGCTCCTCGGGGGAGAATGCCTTTTTCTCAAAGAGGAGTCGGGCTCGGCCGACGTCCTGGTTGGCTTTCATCTCCTCGGCTTCTCGCTGGGTGATCAGGGCTTCGGTCGTGGCGTACATCGCTTCGGACTCGTGGAGCATCGCCTCGAGTCGGCGATCGTCGATCCGGGCGAGGACGTCCCCTTTCTTTACGTGGGCTCCCTCGCGGACGGTGACTTCGGTGACGCGGCCATCCTCGAGCCCGGCGACATTGCCGCGTGAGAGGGCCCGCAGGGTTCCGGTGACGCGCTGATGTTCCTGAACCTTTTCCTTGAGGACCTTGGCGGTGCGCACGTGGGCGGTTGGCTGGGCGAGGGTGGTGGTCGAGAGGGCAACGATGACGAGTATCGCCAACGGCGTGACGCGATGGATCGGTGATGGCACGATAGGAAACTCCCCCCGACGACGGGATTAGCGAAAGAGTGTTCGCAGGAAGGGCTCAGGACCCGGCGGTCTCCGCCCGTTGGCTTCCGGCAACACACTAGTGACGATTAGACTAGTCGTCTCAAGGTTCGCGAAAAAATCAGTCTATTTCGCGAGCAAGCATTCAAAAATAAAGTGCAGGAAGTCGTCGGCCGCGCGAATCTCGCGGTCGACTTGCACCCGGAGGAAGACACCCTCCCACGCCGCGATCATGAAATCGGCCAACGCTTCGGGGTCGTGATGCTCAGGGATCTCCCCCAAGTGTTGGGCCTCGCGGATGCACTGCGCCGTCAGACTTCGCCACTGGTCCATGGCGCAGCGGATCGACGCCCGCACCGGGTCGCTCAGAGTCGCTAACTCCATGGCTAGCTTAAAGATAAGGCATTCGACGGTGTAGCCGTTCTCGATCAGATAGGTGCGTCCCCACTCGAACTTGCTGCGAAGTCGTTCCAGTGGGGTCTTGTTCGGCTCGGAGAAGAATGCCCGGAGGCGCTGGGTATGCTCGTCGGCGCACTGGTTGACGATGCAGACGCCGAGGTCCTCCTTCGACGCAAAGTGGTGGTAGAAGGAGCCTTTGGGCACGCCAGCGATTTTGAGAATTTCGTTGAGACCGGCGCCATTGTAGCTCTTTTCGAGCATGGCTTGGTTCCCGGCCTGAATGATACGGTCGCGCGTTTCAGCGCTCATGGAAAGTCCCTCATCGTGAACCAATATTAGACCAGTCGTCTCGACTTGTCAAGCCGAGTCGACCGGTGGTGCGATTCGTGACGATTTTCCGTGCGCCGGAGGCAACGTTTCGCTCCGGCACGCCTTGTGGGAATGGCCCCAGCCGAGTGCTCTGTTCCAACGTGAACTTGGTGTTGGTATGGCCCTAACTCATTGGCACTGACTGGCCAGCAGTGGCACCCGAGAATTCAAATGCATCAGTGGGCGAGTCCCCGCACGGGGAAAGTTGGCTTGACCACTTTGCCGCATCCCTTTATCCGGCATGACTTCTGGGGAATCCGCGAGCCTTCCGCTCCGAGGCCCCGGCGAAGATTCGTCGCGAGAGGAATCGCGCAAAGGGCGAACTCGGAGCGGTCCAAGGGGCCGCTCGTGGGGCGGCCTTGATCGATCGGGGGATCGCTCTCCCCGCCGAAGCGAAGGATGACCGTTATGGATGGCAAGTCGGTGTCGGCACGAAACGCGTTCGCAGCCTTGGTCTTGATGCTGTGTCCCGCCGTCGCGATGGCGCAGGATGTTCCTCCCCGGCCGGTGGCCTTCGATGCCGCCGATCCCACGGGTCGGTCCGCGCTGCCACCTTACGACGCCGATGCCGCGATCCGTCCGGCGATGGCCCAGGGGGCCGACGCGATGCCAACCGCCGAAGCCATCGGCAAGACCCTCACGTCGGGCGTCGCCATTCCCTCCGCACGGGCGAAGAGTGAGTCGACGTCTCCCGGTGGCAGCCGTATCCGTCCTCTCGTCGAACTCGAACAACGACTCCCGCGGCAACTCCGTGCCGGCCAGGCGACCAACATCGAATTCATCCTGCACAATCGCGGCGACCTCGCGGCCACCGAGATCAGCTTGATCAATGAAGTCCCGCAAGGCGTGGTCGTCCTCGAGAGCAACCCGCCCGGCAAGCTCACCGATCACACCCTCGAATGGACCATCACGCGTCTCGAGCCAGGACAAGAAAAGCGGGTCGAGCTCAAGGTCAAGGCGACGCATGGCGAGGGTCGCTTCCTCACCGCCAGTCGCACCCGACTTCGCTACGAGACCGAGGTGATCACCGAGATGACCATCTTGCAACCTCGCCTGGAACTGACCGTCGAGGGGCCCGAGAAGGGATCGGTCGGTGACGAGATGCCGTTCGAAGTCACTGTCAAGAACACCGGCAACATCGCGGCCGAGGGAGTCATCCTTCGCGACGTGTTACCCGCGACCCTGGCGCATCCCTACGGGCCGGAACTGGAGAATGTGCTCGGTCGCATCGAGGCCGGCGAGGAGCGGTCGACAACCCTTTCCGTCACCCCGACCGAGGCGGGCGAGATCGCCAACACGTTCGCGGTGCACGCCGATGAACTCGCTCCGGTCGAGAAGTCCGTCAAGCTCCACATCCGCAAGACGAAGCTCTCGCTTTCCGCGAACGGTCCCCGCTTTCGCTACCTCAACCGCCCCTGCACGTTCCAGTTCACCATCCGCAACGAAGGGGCTCGCGCCGCCGAGGAGGTGGAACTGAAAGTCGATGTTCCCAAGGGAATCTCGTTCGAGAAAGCCTCCAACGGTGGCCAAGTCGATGACAAGAAGGAAGTCGTTCACTGGAAGCTCGGCAACATCGACGCCGGGGAGACCACGACCCTGTCGTTGACCGGCGTGCCGACCGCGATGGGCGATCAGCAGTGCCAAGCGGTGCTGCGGGCCTTTGGCGAGACCTACGCCAAGACCGAGTTGGCCACCAAGGTGCGCGGCACCTCGCGGCTCGCGATCCATATCGACGATCTCGACGATCCGATCGAGTCGGGCAAGGAGACGATCTACGAGGTTCGCTTGCTCAACGAGGGGACCCTTCCCGCGACCAACGTCCGCGTCTCGATGACGATGTCGCCGGAACTCAAAGCGGTCGCCGCCGACGGTCCGAGCAACAACAAGGCCTACCAGAACATCCTCGCGTTCGAGCCGGTGCCGCAGCTCGAGCCGACCGGCGAGTTGGTCTACCGAATCAAGGTCGTCGCTCAGCGCAAGGGGGATGCCCGTCTTCGCGTCTCGGCTCAAACCGACGAGATGAGCCGGCCGATCATCTCCGAAGAACCGACCAAGATCTACAGCGACTTCTAGGCTTCCCACGCGAGTCGCTAGCAACCACCCCGGTGTTTCGAGAGAATGTCCCGAAAGGAGACCTGCTCCAAGCTCGGGAGACGTTCTGGTGGCCAAGTATCGCGTCGTCGGCATCAATTTCGATCACATGCACATCGGCGATAACCTGCGGATGGCGTTCGAGCACCCCGCGTGCGAGATCGTCGGCGTTTGCGACGAGACCCCGTCGCGCATGAAGGACGCGATCGCCCAGTTCTCCCTCCCCCAAGATCGCGTCTTCACCGATGTGGCCGCGTGCATGGAGGCGGCCGATCCCGACCTGATCCTCCTCTGTCCGGCGACGGCGGCCCACGGCGATTGGACGGAACGACTGGCTCCCTACGGCAAGCCAATCCTGATGGAGAAGCCCTTCGCCGCCTCGCTCGAGGAAGCCGATCGCATGGTCGCGGCGTGTCAACGGCATGGCGCCAAGCTCGCGATCAACTGGCCGATGGTTTGGTATCCCTCGCACCGCACCGCCAAGCGGCTCGTTGACGAGGGAACGATCGGTCGTGTCCTCGAAGTGCACTACTACGACGGCAATCGTGGTCCGCTTTGGCATACCGCCGACAAGATCGAACGGACCGCCGACGAGGTCGAGCGGGAGAAGCCCTCGAGCTGGTTCTACCAAAGGTCCGCCGGCGGCGGCTCGCTGCTCGACTATCTCGGCTACGGCGTCACGCTCGGAACATGGTTCCTGGGCGGGGCCAAGCCGATCGAGGTAGTGGCGATGGCCGATCGTCCCGACGGCCTCGAGGTCGACGAGCACAGCGTCACCATCGCTCGCTACGCCTTTGGCCTGTCGAAGTTCGAAACCCGTTGGGGAACGTTCACCGATCCATGGACCCATCAGCCGCAACCGAAGTGCGGTTTCGTGTTGGTCGGCACCGACGGGACGATCAGCAGCTTCGACAAGGAGGCGACGATTCGCGTTCAGACGGCGGATCATCCCGAGGGGCGGGAGGTAGCCGTTGATTCCCTCGAGACTCCGCATCAGAATCCCGTGCAGTACCTAATCGACTGTCTCGAACGCGACGTGCCGGTCGAAGGCCCCTTGTCGCCGGAGCTCTCGCGCATCGGCCAGCAGATCGTCGATACCGCCGTCCGTAGCGCCGAGGAGGGCCGTGTCCTGCCGCTGATGGGGTAGGCGATGACATGACCGACTCGTCGCCAGATTGAATGAGGAGTTCGCGCCATGGCGGAGACGACGTACGGCCTCGCGAACGTTGAGAGCGGTGAAGCCGTCCCCGCGCCGAAGCTCGACTACCAGCCGCCGCGCCCGAATCGCTACTCGCCGAAGATCGGACTCATCGGTTGCGGCGGGATCAGCGGCTATCACCTCGCCGCATACCGAGAGATGGGTCTCGAGGTCGTGGCGATTTGTAGTCGCGACCGAACCAAGGCCGAGCGGCGGCGCGACGAATTCTTTCCCGACGCCGACGTCACTGACGACTATCGGGAGCTTCTACGACGCGACGACATCGAGGTGGTCGACCTCGCGATCCCGCCCGCGCCAAGGGTCGGTGTCATGGAGGCGGCACTCAAGGCCGACAAGCACGTCCTGAGTCAGAAGCCCTTCGTCACCGATCTCGAGGAGGGCAAACGTCTCGTCGATCTGGCCGAGCGACGGGGACGCAAGCTCGCCGTCAACCAGAACGGCCGCTGGGCCCCGCACTTCGCGTATCTTGGGCGGGCGATTGACGCGGGGACCGTCGGGCGGGTCTCGAGTATCGATTTCGTCCTGCACTGGGATCACACCTGGACCGCGGGCACGGCGTTCGAAGAGATTCACCACCTCGTCCTCTACGACTTCGGGATCCATTGGTTCGATATCGCCACCCGGTTCCTCGGCGGGAGGAGTCCCCATCGCGTCTTCGCCAGTGTCGCACGCTCGTCATCGCAGGCAATGAAGCCGCCGCTGTTGGCTCACGTCGTCGCCGAGGCCGATGGGGCGCAGGTGCGGATGTCGTTCAACGCTCAGGTTCGCTTCGGTCAAGAGGATCGCACCGTGGTCGCCGGCGAGTTGGGGACGCTCAGGGCCTTTGGGCCGGAACTCAACGAGCAATCGGTCGGGCTCTGGACGACGGAGGGCGTCGCCGCTCCAGCCCTCGACGGGGACTGGTTCACCAGCGGCTTTCAAGGGACGATGGGCGAGCTTCTTTGCGCGATCGAAGAGAACCGCGAGCCAACCAACGGCGCCCGCGGCAATCTTGAGTCACTCGCCTTCTGCTTCGCCGCCCTCCGCAGTGCCGACACCGGCCGCCCGGAGGTTCCAGGAAGTGTCATGAGGGTGGCATAGGAGTCTCTCGCTGGTTACGCTGCCACAAGGGTGCCACTGGCTGCTTGCCAGCCAGTGCGGGAACACTTCGTTCTTGAGACGAACGTTCCCGTCGGCCTGATGGCCGTCGGTCACTCATCCCGCTCTTCTCCTTCTTCCTTTTGAAGCTCCGGGTAGCGGACGCGGAAGAAGACTTCGTTGAGATCGCCGTGGGGGTTGAGGGAGGGATCCGGCTCGTCGGCCTCGCCATTGGGACCGAGGTTGAAGAGCGTGAACCCGTCCTCCTCGATGCGGTAGACGATGGGTTTCTTCGAGAAGATGCCGAGCGACGCTTCTGCCAGGCTTTCGTCGAGAACCTCTTCGAGCCGCTCCGGCAATCGGCCATGCTCGGCGCGGTAACGATCGACCCGCAGCGCCAACCGCGCGAGACGGAGACGTTGCCGGGTTCGTAGGACCGCGTTGCCGCAAACCGAGACGGCCGGGACGAAGAGCCGGGTGAGGACGTAGCGCGGCGGCAAGTCGCGAATGGACCCGTCGAGTCGTTGCGCCTCCTCGTGTCCCTCGGGGCCTTCCTGGTCGACGGCGTCGGAGATGTTGCTCATCAACCGGAGTGACATGGCTTTGTCACGCATCTTGAGCGGTTCGAAGACGCTGTAGCCGACAATGATACTCGCCGGGACCGGGATGCTGAGCCACCGCAGACTGTTGGGGCGGTTCTTGTTGTTGATGAAGAGCTGGACGTTTCCGCCTCCCCAGGCACTGACATCCTCCGGTGTGGCATGTTCCAGGGACGTGTGCATCGCGCATCGTTCCGCCAAAAGAGAGCGGCGCAGCCGGAAGGACTCGTCGATGGTCGCGAGCCGCCGATCGAGATGCTCGAACGCCGTCTCGTCGAGATCGAGATAGGCGAGGACGTGCTCGAGAGAGCCCATCGCCATGCTCTGATTCGCGCAACGGACGAGCTGGCCAATAAGAAACGGTTCGTCGCGGGCGAGTTCCGCGATCGTTAAGTCGCGATGGAGCGAGTGAAGGGCCTCTTGCTCGTCGCCATCGAGAGCCGAGAGCACGGTGACCGCGGACGAGAGCCGAGCCGCTTCGCGGTAGGTCTGCAGATGCGGCATCGACAATTCAAAGGGGGAGCGGGTGTCATAATCGTATTGGAATTGAACGTGGGGACGTTCGAGGGCGTTGTCGAGTTCGGCAAGCGCCTCTTCTTGGCCTTCGACACCAGCGCGAAGTTGCTCGACGAGTTCGACGGTGAGGACCGTTCCGGGCGCGACCGTCTCCTTGAAATTGGAAGACTGTGCCAGACTTGTGGCCCTCAAGATCGCCTTGGTGTTGTCCTCTTCGAGCGGCTCGGGCCGGAGATCCCTGAACCACAGCGGCTCGCCGCGCGCGAGGATCTTCGCCCGCTCCGCGGAGAGCTCCCGCCACGCGCTCCAGTAGGCCCACGTCCAAGCGCCGGCGATGAGGAGAAAGAGGACGGCCGGGATCGCGAGCCAACGGAGCAGGCGACGATGGAATGGTTTGTGGGAGCGAGGTGTCGAGGAGATGTCACTCATCGCTCGTCTCCTTCGCCGGAGTTCGGTACCGCACCTGAAACGTGACTTCGTTCTCGTCGAGCCGCTGGCCGGTGGCTTCGTCGATGCCATCGTCGTGGCCGTTGGGGCCGAGGTTGTAGAGCAGGAAGGCATCGTCGGTCGCTTGGTAGCGGATCGGCTTGTCGGAGAAGATGCCAAGGGCGAGATTGGTGGTGGAGGGATCGAGGGCGTCTTCGAGGCGGTTGGGGAGTTGGCCTTCGCGCCGGGAGGCGTCGAGATGAATCGCGATCAGGGCGAGCCGAAGCCGTTGACGGTAGCGCAGCCCGGCGGTGCGCGCTTGGACCAGGGCGGGAAGTTGGAGCTTGATGAGATTGAAAAAGTCAGGCAGTTCGACGATCCGGGCTTCGAGTTCGGCGACCGCTTCATCCCCCTCGGGACCGGTGACGTCGGCGATCTCGGCGACCTCGGTTAGGGTCCGGAGCATCTGTGCTCGTTGGGCATCGAAGAGACCCTGCACGGGCAGGCGCAGCACCATGCGGAGAAACCCCGGAGGGCGGCCGGCGCCGGTGAGGGCCGCTGTCGGCAAGTACGCCATCGACGTGTTGACCAGGGCACGCTCGCGGAGGAACCAGCGACGGAGGGAGAGGTCGGCCTCGATGGTCGCGAGTTGTTGTCGCAGCAGGTCTCGCTGCGCGGGTGGGAGCGGACGCTCGCCGAGGAGGAGTTGGAGTTCCCGAAGTGAGGAGGTTCCCATCGCGGTGCGAAGAAGCTGGACGATCAGGAGCGGCTCGTCGCGCAGTCGCTCGCCGACGCGAAGTCCAAGCAGGACCGAGTCGGTGGCGACATCGGTCTCGCCCTCTGCCAACGCCACCAGAATCTGGGCGCGCAGGACGCGATTGATGGTTCGAAAATCCTTGATCAGCGTCAGCACCGCGGGCATCGGCATGGGGTCGGTGTAGTCGAGAGGCAGCCGAAAGTGGGGGCGGCGCAGGCCTTGAGCGATGCCATCGAGTTGGCCCTGGTTGGCCGCGATCGCTTGCCGAAGGGTGTCAAGCTTGTCGCCCGCGAGGGGAGGCTCGACGGCCAGGATGTCGTTGAAGGGTCGTTGCTGGATCTTGTTGAGCGCGGTCAGGACGATCTCGGTGGCGTCGTCGTCGGGATCGACCGGCGCGGGGGCGAGTTCCGCGAAGGTGACCGGTTCGCCGCGGGCGCGGATCTTGGCGATCTCGCGCGAAAGCTCCGAGGAGAGGCTCCTGTTCCAAAGCCCCCAGGCCACCAACGCCACCAGGACCAGTCCCAGCGGGTAGAGCCACCAGCGCCGCCACCGCCTCTTGGGAGTGCCCTCGCGCGTGCCGGGAGCGGCGTCGGATGATGACATGACGACGTCAGTCACGAACTGCCTCTCCTGGGTCTGGGGACGTTGGGTAGGCGACGGTGAACGAGACCGCTTGAATTGCTTCCTCAGGGACGATCGTAAAGCCCGTGTTGGTCGGATGATAGTCAAAGCGGGTCGTAAACCCCAGGCGTTTGGTCGCTGGGGAGAGACGATTGCCCTTGGCATCGACCAAGTGATCGGGCAACTGTCCATGCTCGTCACGATAGCGGTCGAGCCACAGGGCCAGCCGGGCTAGCCGGAGCTGCTGGCGGTAGAAGAGGTTCGCGACCCGCGCCTCGTCGAGACGCTCCGCATGGACTTTCGGAAGTTGGTAGGAGTCGGGAAGCTCGGCGATGTGCTTGCGCCAGTTTTGGTGACGAGCTTTCCCTTCCGGGCCGTTCGTGTCGGCGAATTCGGCCATGGCGGTGTAGGTCCGGAGGATCTCGGCGACCTGGCCTTTGACGCTGGCGCGGGTCAGAAACGTGTGCAACCTCTTTCGCCAACTTCCAGTGTTGGATGCGGTGAGTGAGACCTCGTCCATCTTCGAATAGGTGAGCGCCCGTTCGCCCAGGACCGCGGGGGTGAGCGTCAGCGAACGCTCGATGTCGGACAAGATGCGGTCGAATCGTTCCCGATCGTGTTCCGAGAGGTTGGCCGATCCAAGAAGGAGAGCGACCTCGTCGAGAGCGGTGCGTCCGATTCGATACCGGGCGAGCTGTGCCGAAAGAAAGGGTTCGTGGCGTAGTTGCTGACTGAGTGCTAGCTGAAGGAGGATACTCTCTATCGCTGCTTCGGTATCTTCTTCCGCAAGGCCGATGAGAAAGCGCTTTCGTAGCAACTGACCGACCGCTTGCAGCCCAGAGAGGTAGGCGTTGACTCGCCGCATCGCTGCCGGCAGCGAGGTCCCGGGAGGGACTGGAAGGCGTCCCGGATCTTGGTCGTTTGTCGCGGCGATCCGGTCCAGCAAGTTCCGGTAGTTCGCGAGATCGTCTTGATGGAGACGTAGCGTCCCACGCCCAACAAGCTGCGTTGACGGCTCGATCGGGGCGAGGCTCGTGATGTTCAGCTTGCGGATCTCGTCGAATGGAAACGGCGTCGCCTCTTGGGCGATCTCAGCCGGCTCCGGGAGGAGATCGTCGAAGGTGACCGGCTGCCCGAGAGCGCGGATTCGCTCAAGCTCCGCCGCGAGGTGAGAGGCGGAGCTCCAGCGCCACCAACCCCAGACGGCCAAGAACGCGAGCACGAGGACGATCGGGAGGAGGAGCGATTGTCGCCAACACCCGCCGCGGGAGGGGCTCGCGTGGTCACTCCGGCTCATCGGATCTCGCTGACGATGGCGGTTAGTACTCGATCTTGAAGACGGCGACGGTGAAATCCTCCTTCGGTTCGCCTGTCTCGCTGCCCTCCTTGCCAGGGTTGTGGATCGTGAATCCGGACTCGGTCGGACGGTAGATCAGCGGCTTGCCGGTAAAAAGACAAACGGGCAACTCCTCGAGGTTGTCGTCGAGGACTTGGTCGAGGCGTTCGGGAAGCTTGCCATGCGTGGCCCGGTAGCGATCGACGCGAATCCCAAGACGTGCGAGCGCGAGCCGTTGACGAACGCGCAGTGAACCAAGTCGCGTCGTCATGAGCCCATTGAGGATATCGTACACCAAGGGGAAGGGTGTCGTCTTGGACGACGTCTCGATTTGACGGCGCAATTCCTGGGCGCGCTCGCGGGCCTCGGGACCGACCTCGTCCATGAGGCCGACGACTTCGGTATTGAGGCGAAGCGTCTCCGCGAGGCCCTCCATCAGGATCGGTTCGCCAAGCACCGTCGGCATGAGCCGAAGCTTGAGCGAACGAACGCGGTCCGCGACGGTCGGCGGTTCGGGGGGCCGGTTCCGACCGAGAAGGACGTCGAGGATCGAGCCCGGCGACATCCGTTCGACGGTCTCCACGAGTTCGAGGAGTTTCTTGGCATCGACGTTGACGAAGGAGGTGTGAATCGCGGCTCGGGTGGCCAGGGCGATGGGGCGCGTTCTTTCCCGTCGCTGCTCCGTGGTCAGCCGTTGGTCGAGCCGCTTGAACGCCACGTTGGAAAGGTCATCCACGGCAAGGAGACGCTGAAGTTCCCGCACGGTGCTCGCGACGATGGCGAGTTTCCAGACACGGTCCATGACCGGATCGTTCGAAGCGGGTAGGTTTGCCACGTTCCACTGGTCGTGAAGACGCTCCAGCGCGTCGGCGTTGTTGCCTTCCATCAACGCGACGCGGTAGCGGCAATGGTAGAGCCGCCGAACGGCCATGACGGGCGAGATCAGCGATCGGACCCCTTCCCACAGCGGCGTGGGCGAATCGAGCCGTTCGTCGCGATGAAGAGTCTCGGTCGCCATCGCTTGGTTCGCCTCGACGTGGCGGCGCAGGGCGGGAAGATGCTCGGGATTCAGCGCGTCGTCGGGACGGATGTAGGTGTTAACGATCGTGCGATCCTCGTCCGGCGGCTTCACCATGGCCTTCTCTGCTTGGAGGAGCAGGTCGATGACATCGGGTTGCGGGAGCACATCGAGTTCCGAGAACCAAAGCGGTTCGCCGGCGGCGACGATCTCGAGCTTGGCCCAGGCGCGGAGATAGGCGGTTCCCCACCAACTCGCCACGAACGCGACCAGGCCGAGCGGCAAGACGAGTAGCGTCGGCCACCAACGGCGCCGCGGGGTGGATGGAGAGAGGGGTGGTCTTTCGGTGTCTCGGGATGGTCAAGGGGCATCGGGCTCTTCTGCGCTCTTCGAGGGGACTGGTTGGGAGTAGTCGATGGCGAAGGTGATCGGGGGCCACTCACCATGTTAGGGCATTTAGTGTAGGAGTGTGAGCGGGAAGAGGGGAAGTGGGGCTTGTTGGTCCATGGGGGACTGGCAACAACGTCGGGCGACGTGAGTCGTACCCTCTGGCACTGGCCGGCAAGCAGCCAGTGGCATCTGAAGTGTTGGGGCCGACAAGTATCAGCGGGGATCGCGTCGGGCGGAGACGACCGAGGTCGCGGGAGAACCGAGCGATGCGTCGAGGTGGGGACGTTCGATCTCGAAGGAGAGTGGCGACGTGGGGTCGTTGTCCCTGGCGGGGCCGCGCACGACGAATCCGCTGACATCGGGCTGGTAGCGAAGGCCCTTCCCCGAGAAGACGCAGTGATGCTGTTCCGAGGGAAGAGTTGCGATGAGATCGGTCAGCCGCTCGGGATAGTACCCTTTCGCCGACCGATGATGCTCGAGGCCAAGGGCGAGGCCCGCCAAGCGGAGGCGTTGCCGGCAACCCAAGAGCCACGCGCGGTAGCAGATGCGGCGCTGGTGAAAGGAGCTTACGACCGAGAAACAGAGCTCGTCGCGAGCCTCCTCGCGGAGTTCGTTCCATTGCTGTTCGCCGTGAGGTCCGACGGTTTCCAGGGCGTCGATCGCCTGGGTGAAGTGGCGGAGCTGTTGGGCGATTCGCCGGGAGACGAGTGGGCGGGTGATCGTCGCCAGAGGTGGGAACGATGAGGGGATGCCGGCATGGGGGGGCGATGGTTTGGGAATGGGCCGGCGTTGTCCTCGTCCCTCGTGGGCGATGAGGGCTTGGTCGTGGACCCAGGCCCGTTGCCGTATCAGGGTTTCGCGGGCGCGTGGGTAGCGTTCGATCTCCATGACACGAGCTTGCAGCGCGAGCAGCGATTTAGGTGCGAGCGGGAGGCGCGAGAGGGTGATCTGCAAGTCATCGAGAGCGCGGTGGAGGATGACGAGGCCGAAATACTGATCGTGAAGCAGTGCTTCTCGGGAGAGGTAGTCACCCAGTCGAAAGAGGCGGAGAATTGCGCTGGTGGCATCATCGGCATCGCGGTGGTGTAGGGCGACGCGCAAGCGGCCTCGATAGAGGTCGGCGGCGGCGCTCAAAGGGCGAAGCGACGACCTCGGCGGACTTGGGGCGTTGGCGGCGTAGTGGTACGGGTAGTGAAATTGGTCACGATCAAGGGCGCGATCGACGAGCGTCAGGACCTCTTGTTGCCGATCGAGTTCCCGCTCGAGGGCGGCGAGTCGCTTGGCGTTGGTGGGCCATTCGAGAGCATTGCGGAAGCCGGAGCGGGGCGGTTGGAACTGGCGAGTGGCGTCGAGTAGGAGAGGGGCGGCGTCGTGATCGGGATCGAGGGAGTCGGGAGCGAGTTCGGCGAAGGAGAGGGGCTCGCCTCGCTGGCGAATGGTCCTCCTCGCGTGTTGGAGGTCGCGTTGGGCGGAGTTGGCGGCGAAAGCCCAGAGCCCGATCGCGAGTCCGAGTAGCAGGGCGCAGGACCCGGCAACGCGCCAGGCAAGGAGTTGCAAGTGGCGTTGTTCGCCCATCAGCCTTCCCCCCCCCTAGTCTGATGGCAAAATTTTATCGCAATCGCATAATAAGCGAGCTTTCCTTAAAAAGTAAAGGCGATTGTTCGGATTCCGGGAAGATCTCGTTCCACGAGACATCACGGGGAAATCGGAGGTGGCGATGCCGGTTCAGGGGCGAACCGGCGCGTTGGAGTGATCCGGTTGGGTCGGTTTGGTCGCCGCCGCGAGGTGCTTGCGGATGATGGCGATCGCCTTGGGGTTGCCGTCGAGACGTTCGGGATCGATGCGGCTGCGGTAGGCATCGCGCCGATCGAGGAACTTGTCGATTCGCCGCGACGAGGCGGCCTCGAGCAGCATGTAGTCGCCGGCGCCCATCTCGCGGAGATAGTGGGCGTTGATCCGTTGCTCGAAGTGGTTGGCCTCGGGCAGTGCCAGGACTGGTTTTTGCAGGTAGAGGGCTTCGCCGAGGGTTTGATTGCCGGCGGCCCCGACAACCGCGTCGGCGGTGGCGAGATCCTCCACGAACTGGCGCTCGTCGATCTTCTTGAAGTTGAGGTTCCCCTCCGGCATCCGCTCCCCGAGACCGTAGACGCGCACTTCCGAGGGCAACGTCCGCAGCAGGTCGAGAACCTTGGTCGAGGCCCGTCGTCGCAGGTACGCGATGAAGTGATCGCCCCGTTCGCTCTTGGCTTCGCGGATCTCCGGACGGAGCAGCGAACCGATCTGGACGACGTCCTCTTGTCCCTGGCGTAGCGGGGGAAAGAAGAACGAGGAGACGACCGTTTCCGCCTCGCCCCGGTAATAGGCTTTGACCGCGTACGCCATCGACCAGGCGTTGAGCCGGAGCGTTGGTGGCAGCGACGAGAGATCGCACGCCGTCAGGAAGTGCTGGTGATCGAGACTTAGGAAGGGCATGCCGACCTTCTTGGCGGCGGCGGGCAGCGCTGGTTCGAAGTCGGTAATGATCAGGTCGGGGCGTTCGCGTTCGATTTCGTCGACGAGTCGTCGGACGAGACTGCGAAAGTGGAAGAGGAAGTCGATCGAGCGGGAGACCGTGGTCGCGTAGTCGAGCCGCTTGCCGCGATAGTGAAAGACGAGTCCCGGGATGCGGCGGACGACGACATGCGGATGGTCCTCGTAGCGTGGCGCGAGGAAGTTGTAGGCGTCTCGCGGGCAGTAGAGGAAGAACTGGTGCTCGTGTTGGAGTTCCTCGACGAGCGCCCGGACGCGCGCGGCGTGACCGCGGCCCTCGCCCGCCATGCTGTAGAAAATCGTTCCCACGACTATCCTCGCCTTCCTAGCCGCTCAGGGCTCCTCGTTGGACAACGGCTTGCGACCGACAAACTGGTAGTACGGAACCTTCCCGAAGGGGATGTAGGGTACCTTGCCCCGACGTTCGTTCAGCTCGACGACGTCGAAGTGTCGGCTGACGTAGGGGATGTAATCGGGGCTGAGAAAGACGTTGTCGAACGCGAACCAGTTCGGCCAGAAGAACCGCGTGCACCAGCCGTGCTTGGAGCGACCCTCGGCGGGGAACTTCCGCGCGATGTAGAAGTCGACGATCCCGATCGTCCCGCCCGGCTTGAGGAAGCGCAGGGCGTTGTCGACGGCGGCGAACCAGTCGGGGATCATCGAGAGGGAATAGGAGAAGGTGACGAGGTCGGCTTGGCCTTCTGGTGGGGTGAAGGTCGTGGCGTCGGCCTCGACGGTGACGATATTGTTCCAGCCCTGCTCGGCGGCACGACGTTCGGCGACCTCCAAGAGCGAAGGCGAGAGATCGACGAGATAGCCCTTGGAAAAGTCGGCCAAGCGGTCGCCGAAGTAGGTGGCGTTCGAGCCGGTGCCGGCGCCGACATCGACCCAGACGTCTCCCTTGTTCACCGGGAGGGAAGCGTAGAGTTCTTCCCGTCCCGAGAGGAGACGCTTGCGAAACGAATCGTAGTTGTCGGCTTGTCCCGAATAGAAGGACTCAAGTCGTTCGGCGTGCGTGCGCCCCCGGATTGGGGAGAGCGTGAGATGGTAAAGGACCTTAAGATCCTGCGCGATTGACATGCCCAAAGTCGTCCTAGTGCATCATCCATTCTTAATTTTTGGGTAGAGTCGGGCCAGTTTGGTGCGTGCTTCGTCGATTTGTAGTTGCCAGTCGACGCCGCGCTGCTTCTGGTTGGTCTGATCGGACCAAGCCCCGATTTCGTCTCGTAATTCGTCGAGTTCGCCGACGCGTCGACCGGTCAGACACTGTCGTGTCATCGCGCTCAGTTCGCATTCGGCGACGTTTAGCCAGCTCCCATGCTTCGGAGTGTAGACGAACGTGATTCGCTTGACATAGGCACGTGCCACGGCAGGCTCAAACAACTCGTAGAACGCTCCCTTGGTGTGGGTGTTTAGGTTGTCGAGAACCAGCGTCACTTGCTGGCAATCGGCGTAGCGAGTGTCGAGCAGTTGCGCGACCTCTTGCGCCCAATCAACCTTGGTGCGTTGCGACCTGGCCGTCGCTTGGCGAAAACCTGAAAGCGGCTCGCTGAACATGAAGATGCTCGCCGTTCCGTTTCGTTCATACTCGTAATCGACTCGCTTGGGATGGTCCTTGGCAGCTTCAATCGGCTGCCTTGTTTCTTTGATCAGCTGGACCGGTTGCTCGTCCATGCAAATGACCGGATGGTCTGCATCGTAGGGTCTTTCATAGGTTTCGAGGACTTCCTCCATGCAAGCGACGAACTCAGCGTCGTTCTCGGGGGGGATCACCCAATAGTCGATCATACGCTTGGTCATGCGATTTTTTTTAGCGTCTTGCGAACGGTCTCGGGACAAATGGATTCCACTACCTCTAGTTTAACCAATTGATCGGCAAGCAGTTGCAGCGTCCACTTGCCGTATCCCTTGGGCGGCTCTCCCAGACGCATGGCGATTAGTCTTGCTTCGGCCTGCCCGTCGAGCTTCGGCGGAGTCGGTGGCTTCTCGCGTCTCATTCCATCCAATGCCAACGCAAAACTCTCGGTGACTAGGCGTTTGCGTAGATTCTCAACGGTCTGGACACGACAACCAAAAGCCTCGGCAATTCTCTCATCCGTCCACGCCGGACCGTTGGCGTCTGTCTTCAAGAGCATTTGTGCCCGTCGAACCTTCTGGGAGGAGCCTTTGAGCTTCTTGATGACCGCGTGACAAGTTGCGCGTTCCTCTTCCGTGAGGCGAACGATGTACTTCTTGTTCATTGGGAAACCTCCGTGCTTTCCAGGAAGCAGCAAGTTTCCTCGAACAGAAGCAATCAACCAACCCGAAATCCTAGGATAGATGAACCACTAGTTCAATTCTCGCGTTGAGCGAACTGGGATGCGACCCTTGGGGACGCCCATCGCTCCACGCTTACGCCGGCAACAGGTCGGCGATGTGGAAACTTCCATAGGTGTGCACGCGGTCTTTCACGTGCAGCTCCGCCGCAAGGTCACGATTGTACGAAAGCAACTCGGAGACTTGGTATCGCTGATCGCGACGGAAGACTTCGAGTCGGTCGACGTAGTCGGTCTTGAGTCCGCCACTGCGCCACAAGAGCCGCGCGTTGGGAGCGGCTTTGTCGATGATGGCTTGCCATTCCCGCTGGAGCATCGGCACACCGAAGGTGCTGAGCCAGTCCATGTGATCGAGCAGGACGTAGCGGGAGATGCGTCCGTCGTGGGATTCGAGGAAGTCGGTGATCGAGCAGGTGTGAGTCGAGACCCGGTCGACCGCGCCGTCGCGGAGTTTCTGAAAGTTCTCGGGACGGAGGTACTCGGGGCAGCACTCGGGCGAATACTCGCCGGTGAGGTAGACGCGCCAGAAGTAGTTGTCGTGGATCGGCAGCGAGGCGAAGACCGCCTCGAGTGATTCGAGGATGAACTCGATGATGCCGCCGGCGTAGTGGCGTTCGACCTGTTGCCGCTGGGGCCGGGGAACCCCGACGAGCGAGAGGGTGGTGTCCTGGCCGAGCCACCAGCGCATGAAGGGGGTGAAGATGATGTCGCGCAGCTCATCGTAGATGACCCGCTGTTCCTCGACGGTTTGGGCGGCGAGTAGTGCGGAGATCCCATCGCGGACCTTGGCGATCTTGTCGATGTAGACGTTGATCAAACGGGCGAAGGTGCCGGAGGTGCCACGGAAGTAGAAGGAGCGGCGCCGCGGGTCGGAGGTGAAGTAGCCAATCCGGCGGTCCCAATAGCTCCGGGCCCAGGGCGAGAGGTCGCTGCGCAGCGAGCGACGGTAGACGGCGCGGGAATCGTCGAGCCGACCGAGTCCGAAGAGGGAGAAGAACTGTTCGTAGTCGAGATTGCGCACCGCGGAGATCTTGAGCTCCAGCAGGGCGTTCTGACGAGGGTTCATATCGACGGCGTAGACGTGCTGGGGGCCGACGAGGGCGTAGTCCAGGGCATTGCATCCCGCGGAGGTGATGACCAGGACGTTGTCCTCGGGGCCAAGCTCCAGCGCGACGCGGTCGAGTCGTGGATCTTCCCAGCAGGTGTTGTAGACGAGGTTGTTGCCGTGGACGAAATTGAACCACTTGCCGCTGAACCAATCACCAATGTTCTTCATCGTGTCGCCGCCTCGAAGTCGCTTGATCGGGAGCCGCTGTCAGCTTCACCCGTGAATGTCCTGGTCGAATCGTACTCCACGAGCCTTTACCGATCACCCGACAAACGGGCATGTTTCCCAGCATGGCGTAAGGATCCCACGGCCCGATCATGGGCACGGCGACATTCGCGGTTGGGTACCTTGGGGAGGTGCTACCGCCGAGAGTCTACCACAGGCCGTTGGGGGGAGTATGGAACTACTTCGCCATGAAGCAATCGTCGACTCCCCGAAAAACCAAAAACGCCGAGCAAGCCCGGTCCCTCCCCTGTTGTCAGGCGAGAGCGACGGGCTCCTCTTCTTCCGCATCGGGTGCGATCAGCGAGTCGAGATCGGAGGGAGCGGGAAGCGGAACGGTTTGCTCCTCTTGAGCCGACGCGTTCCAGGGTTGCTCCGTCCAATCGTGTAGCGGGGAATGGACAAGCCTGAGCCGCCCCTTGTCGTCCTCGACGATGGCGGTGCAGCTTTCTACCCAGTCGCCCGTGTTGTAGTACATGACATCGTTTTGCCGGTGGATGGCGGGGTTATGGATGTGTCCGCAGACGACACCCTCGCAACCCTTCGACCGAGCATAACGCGTGATCATGTGCTCGAAGTTGCTGATCGCGCTGGTCATCTCCTTGACTCGTCGCTTGACGTAGATGCTCAGGGGCCAGTAGGTCATCCCGAGTTGTCGGCGAATCGAGTTGAAGATTCGGTTAAAGCTCAAGAGAATGTTGTATCCAATGTCACCCGCCAACGAAAGCCATTTCGCTCGAACTACCACTGCATCAAACTGATCACCATGGATCACGAGGATGCGGCGCTGGTCGCTGGTGGTGTGGATGAACTCGTCGGAAATCTCGACGCCGCCCAGGGTGACGATAAAGCTCCGGAGGAACTCGTCGTGGTTGCCGGGGGTGTAGAAGATCTCGGTGCCGGCGTTGGCCAAGTCGAGCAGTCGCTTGAGGATCAGCGTGTAACTCTCGGTCCAATACCAGCGTTTTCCGAGCCGCCACCCGTCGAAGAAATCACCCACGAGGTAGAGCCGTTCCGGCTGGTGATCGCGGAGGAATTCGAGGAATGCCGAGGCGTTGGCATGTCGGCAGCCGAGATGGACGTCGCTGACAAAGAGAGCGCGCACCTTTTTCATGGCTGGGGTTCCTTGAGTTGGATCTCCATTTCCGATCGAGGCCGCCCGCGGGTGGCCCCATCCGTGCGTCCAAGCGCGGTGAAGTTGCGGTGGGAGAAGAGGTTTCTCCGAAGGAAGACGAGTCCTCGACAAGGGAGGGAGCCGTCCTCGCCCCAGGCGGGCGAGCGGGAGTTCACGAGTCTCGATTGGCGACATTCAAGCAGGAAACGTTCCCGCCGCGACCCGCCGACTGCTCGACAGGATCGCCAGCGGTAGACCCAGCCCGAAGGCTTGAGATCCGCATTGGGCTGGTCGGCACCCTTGGTGCTTCCCTCGCGCGGAATCATCGGCCTGACCGTTCGCCTCTCTAAGTGAGGTCCGGTTCCGCAGGTTCAGATCCCAGCCCACGGAAATGTACCGGCCCTGTGCAAACTATGTCGATTTCGCTTCAATAGGAGGTGAAGATCTGATGAAGGGTTCGTGAAATTTTAGAGTCGGCAATCTTCGTAAAGTCTTAATTTCAAAGAGCGTTAGGGTTATTCGGCCTTCAAGTCGGTCCGTCGGGGCGTCCCGGGAGATGCTAGCGGGCTTCGGACGTCGGTGGGGAGTTCGGATGGCGATGGCCGCCCAGACGCTCCTGGAGGGATTCGAGGTAGCTGTAGATCACGGGGGTCAGGTAGAGCGTCACCAACTGGGAAAAGACGAGACCTCCCACCACCGCCAGTCCGAGCGGACGACGCGATTCGGCCCCCGCTCCCAGCCCCAGAGCGATCGGCATCGCCCCGAAGATGGCGCACGCCGTCGTCATCATGATCGGCCGGAACCGCACCAAGCTGCCTTCCACCGCCGCCTCGATCGGCGTCTTCTCCCCCTTGTGCTGGGCTTCGATCGCGAAGTCGACGACCATGATCGCGTTCTTCTTGACGATGCCGATCAGCATGATGATGCCGAGGAAGGCATAGAAGTCCAAGGCACAGTTGAAGAGGTAGAGCGTGACGAAGCCTCCCAGGGCCGCTGACGGCAAGCCCGAGAGGACCGTCACCGGATGAAAGAAGCTTTCGTAGAGCATGCCCAGCAGGATATAGATCACCAAGAACGAGAGCAGAAAGAGGATGTAGAGGCTGGTGATCGACTGGATGAAGGCTTCGAGCGCTCCTTGGAACTGGGCGGTGACCTCGACCGGAATCATCCCCTGCGAGGCATCCTTGACCGTGGTGACCGCCTCGGAAAGGGCCACTCCCTCGGCATTGTTGAAGGTGATCGTCACGGCCGGGATACCGCCGTCGTGGTTGACCACCAGCGGCCCGACAGTCTCCTTGACGTTGACGATCGTGTCGAGCGGAATCATCTGCTGCGACTGTGTCTTCACGTAGATGTTCGAGAGCGCCTGCGGGTCGTCGCGGAAGTCTGGCCCCACTTCGAGAATGAGCCAGAAGACCAGACTCGTCCCGTAGATCTTCTTGATCTTCCGCTCGGCGTACGAGTTGTCCAGCGCGTTGATGATGTCCTGGGCGCTGACCCCGAGCGACTCGGCCAGTTCGCGATCGATTTCGATGCTGACTTGGGGATTGCTGAGGTAGGTGTCGGTGCCAACGCCCTGTAGCTCCGGCAGTTCCTGGAGTTTGAGAAGCATCTTCTCGGCGGTCTCGTAGAGAGCGGCCGTGTCCATCGACTTCATCTGGTATTCGTAGAGCGCCTTGGTCTGGGTCGCATTGACCGGGACGGCGGGCGGGTTGACGACGAAGGCCTCGATGCCTGGGACCTGCCGGAGCTTTTCGGCGAGGATGGGGACGAGTTCCTCGGAGCTGTGCTGGCGCTCGCTGCGCGGTTTCAGGATGATCACGAGCAGCCCATTGTTGGGCGAGGTGATCGGTCCGACGACGCCGACGACGCCCAGGACGCTGTCGACGTTCGGGTCCTTCTCGAGGATTGGGTAGAGCGCCAACTGGTGCCGACACATGTCGTCGAAGGAGATACCGGGCTCCGCGACGGTGAAGGCGATGAGGTAGCCCTTGTCCTCGGGTGGGATGAAGCCCTTGGGCATCACCATGAAGAGGTAACCGGTCGCGATGACGCTCGCGACTCCCAGCAGCAGGACGACGAGTCGGAACCGCATCGCCCAATGGAGCGTGTGGGCGTAGATCTGAAGGAAGATCTTGAAGAGCCCCGTTTCCGCTTCGATGGGAGATTTCGCTTCGACCTCCCGTTTCGGGGTCGCCTTGAGCAGCCGGGCGCAAAGCGTCGGGGTTAGGCTCAACGAGATGAAGCCGGAGACCATGATGGTCGCGATGATCGTCCAGCCGAACTCGTTGAAGATCCGCCCGAGCAAGCCGGACATGAAGATGATCGGCAGGAAGACCGCGGCGAGCGACAACGTCATCGACAGGATGGTGAAGCTGATCTCTCGCGACGCGTCCATCGCCGCCTGAAGTGGGCCCTTGCCCATGTCGATGTGTCGGACGACGTTCTCCATCATCACGATGGCGTCGTCGACGACGAAGCCGATCGAGAGGGTGAGCGCCATCAGTGAGAGGTTGTCGAGGCTGAAGCCCGCCAAGTACATCACGGCGAACGTGCAGACCAGCGAGAAGGGAACGGCCAAGCCGCTGATCGTCGTCGCGGTCACTTTTCGCAGGAACGCGAAGATGACGATGATGACCAGCAGGATGGCGATCCCGAGCGTGTCGCGAACGTCGTTGACCGATTCCTGGATCGAGGTCGACTGTTTGTAGACGGTGAAGAGCTTGATCGACGCGGGAAGCTGATCTTCCAGGATGGGATACATCTTTTCGATGGCGTCGACCAACGCGATGGTGTTGGCGTTGCCCAATCGCTCCACGCCCATCACGACGCACTCGCGATTGTTGAGCCAACTCTTCATCTGGTCGTTGCTAATACTGTCCTCGACGGTGGCGACGTCGCTGAGGCGGACGGGGCTGCCGTTGACGTAGGAGATAATCGTCGGTTCGTAGTCCGCGGCGGTGTTGAGTTGTCCATCGGTCAAGACCGTCGGATTGGAAGCGGGGCCGCGTAGACTTCCGGTCGGGAGGGTCGCGTTGGCGTTTTCGATAGCGTTCTGCACGTCGCTGAGACTCAAGTCACGCGAAGCGACCTTGAGCGGATCGGCCTCGACCCGAACCGCGTGGAGGTAGTTGCCGTAGACGAGGACTTGCGAAACCCCCTCGAGCATCGACAACTGGTTGGCGACGAGGACCTGGGCGTACTCGTAGACGGTGGTCGTCGGCAGCGTCTCGGAGGTCAGCCCGATGTAGATGACCGGTTGCTCGGCTGGATTGACCTTCAGGTAGACCGGTGGCGTCGGCAAGTCGTCAGGCAAGTAGCCCTGGGCGCGCTGGATCGCCGCTTGCACGTCGCCCGCGGCGGCGTCGATGTTGCGGCTCAAGTCGAACTGAATCGTGATCGTCGTCGAGCCGAGCGAGTTGCTCGAGGTCATCTGCTGGATGCCGGCGATCATCGCCAACTGCTGCTCGAGCGGAGCGGCGCACTGGGACGCCATGCGGTCGGCGCTGGCGCCGGGGTAGCTGACGGTGATCTCGATCGCCGGGTAGCTGACGTTGGGCAGGTCGCTCACCGGAAGCGCGAAGTAAGAGACGAGCCCGAAGAGGACCATCGAGAACATGACCAGGGTGGTCATGACGGGACGGCGGATGAAGAGCTCCGAGATGTTCACCGGCCGGCGCCCCGCTTCGAGGTGGTTGGGGCGTTGCTCGTCGATTCTTTCGACGTCGCGGCACTCTTCTCGGCCGCCTCGTTCGCCGCCGACTCGAGGCTCTTCTTGATGGCGATCTTCGCGCCCGGCGCCAGCAGGAGTTGGCCGTCGGTGACGACCGTTTGGCCGTCTTCGACTCCCTTGGTGATGACGACATTCGTGCCACGATCGAGCCGATCACCCACCTCGACGTGTTGAATCTGGACCGTGTCGTCACTCTTGACGACATAGACGAATTTCCCGTTCTCGCCCAGCGTCACGGCCGTGAAGGGAACTACGAACTGATCCTTCAGGATCGTCAGCGTTAGGTAGACCTCCACGAACTGTCCGGGCCAAAGGAGGCTGTCATCGTTGGCGAACGTGCCCCGAAAGTCGATCGTTCCGGTCTGCTCGTCCACGGCGTTGTCGCGAAAGGTGAGCTTGCCCTCCTGGGGCTGGGTCGCTCCCTCGATGTAGGCCTGGACCGTGAGCGTTCCCTTCTTGCGGTAGTTGTTGATCTCGAGCAGGTATCGCTGGGGAACGGCGAAGTTGACGTAGATCGGCTGCACCTGATTGACGGTGACCAAGGCGTCCTGGGAGTCCTCCGTGCGGTAGGCGGAGACAAGATTGCCCTCGTTGACGAGATACTTGCCCGCGATGCCATCGATCGGGGAATGGATGTAGCAATAGTCGAGTTTGATCTGGGCCTGGTCGACCGAGGCGGCCGCGGAGGTCACTTCGGCGCGAAGGGCCTCGGCATCCTTGACCTTGGTGTCGAAGGTCTGGGGGCTGACCGAGTCGCTCTTAATGAGGTTGGTGTAGCGTCCCAACTCCCGCTCGGCGGTCGCGGCGCGGGCGAGGTTGGCCTCGAGCTGGGCTTTGGCTTGCTTGAGCTCGGCCTTATAGAGGCTCGGCTCGATGGTGACCAGCAGTTGTCCTTTCTTGACCGCGTCTCCCTCATTGAAGTGCAGCGTCTCGACCTTGCCCGCGACTTGGGCGTTGATCTTCACCGTCCGGTAGGCGTTAACATTGCCGATGACCCGAATCTGCTTGGGGACATCGCGTTTGACCACCTTCGCGGTGAGGACGGGGACCGGAGGGCGCGGGGGCCGGGTCACTTCCTTCTTCGCGCAACCGAGGACCGAAAGGGCGCTCGTGGTCAGCAGCGCGACGCCGAGAAGACGGGGGAACAGGTCTCGCATGGAGGGCTTCCGAATGGACGCGTCACGGACACGTTGACTGGGCGACCACATTCACTTCCGGTTAAAAGATGACGCCGTCCATATTCGCGTCAACCTCACATCGCCCCTAATCTACAGAGTTGACCTCATTTGCAGCAACGCCAGAAGGGAGGTTCCCGCCTGGCGTGGATCGACGTGGAGCACTTCTCGGGGCGTGGCTCGATCGGCGAGACTGTTCTCGCCCAAACTTCCTTGGTCTCCCAGTTGCCCTTCTTGCGGAATTCCGCGCCCTTCGCGAGCGTCATCAGAACCCGCAAATCCGAAACAATCCCGTCTTTCACCCCAGAAACCGCTCAGTTTGTGTCGATAGGGTTGGAGGACGACTGTCCGGCGACAGCCCTTGGGATACGGGATCGAAGTGTCATGGAACGACGCAGCGAGGATACGAGACATCGTCGCCCTTTCGAGGGGCTCGCGTGGAACCTCGTCCTCGCGTTGCTCTTCCTGGCGGCCGGTTGTCACCACGAGCAGATCTCCGTGGTCCAAGATCTTCCCTGGTCGCTCGCCGATGGTCCCGCCCAGACGGGGACAGTGTGCCACGACGACATCGTCGATCGAGCCCTCGCCCTCGACCCGCGCACGATCAGCGAGCCGGAGGGGAAGGAGGTCTGGGAACTCAGCCTCGAGGAGGCGATTCAGATCGCCCTCGAGAACAACAAGACGATCATCACGCGCTCCTACATGCCCGGCCAGGTGGGCACCTTCATCGACCAGGAACTCTCGACCTTCGACACCACGATCTCGTTCGGCACGTCATACTCGCAAGCCGACGAGCCGCAGCAGACCTTTCTCAACACCCTTGGTGCGTCCAGTGCCGAGGACATCACCTACGAACTGCTCGGCAAGGCCAACGGGCTAAGCAACTACGGTTACAGCTCCACCTTCGGCGGGGAGACGTTGCCCTTCCTTTTCGACATCCCTGGCGAGCACATGACCGAGGTCTCCAAACGCAACGCCACCGGCGGATTCACGAAAGCCTATTTCGACGCCAATCAGTGGTATCAGAACCCCGCCTCGCCCGTCCTGACCCAGGTCAACCCGGCGGTCTTCGCGACCGGCGGCATCGAGTACTATCAACCCCTGCTCCAGGGAGCGGGCATCGAGTTCAACCGAGCGCCGGTCATGATCGCCCGCGGAAGCTATCGCGAGTCGATCTACAACTTCGAATCGAAGGTGCACGAACTGCTGCGCGACGTCGAACAGGACTACTGGAACCTCTACAGCTCCTACCAGGTCCTCTACGCCAACGAAGTCGCGATGGCCCAGGCCCTGGCGACGTGGCAGAAACTCAAAAACGAACAGCGCGCCGGCGTCGGTTCGCCCTCCGCACTCGGTCAGGCCCTCGATCAATACGAGGAGTTCCGATCCGCCCGGCTCTCGTCGCTGATTCAGGTCCTCGAGGACGAGCGGGCCCTTCGCGAGGAACTCGGGATTCCCCCCGACGACGGCCGCCGAATCATCCCCGCCGACGATCCCATCGTGGCGGAGTACACGCCCGACTGGCAAACCGGCGTCCTCGAGGCGATCGAGTATCGCCCGGAGCTTCTCTCCCAACGTGAGAGTATTGGTGTCGCCGAACTGCGCTTGCTCCGGGAGCGGAACGGCTTGTTGCCCGATGTCACCTTCGCGACCAGCTATGGAGCGACCGGACTCTCGTCGAGCTTCGGACCGGCCTTTCACCAGTTTGTCGAGAATCGCTTCATCAGTTGGTACTTCGGACTTCGCTACCAGGCCCAGATCGGCGAGCGGGCCGCCCACGCCTCGGTTCGCCAAGCCCAACTGGAGCTATCCCAAGCCCGAGCGAAGCTGCGCGAGAAGGAACATCAAGTCATCCACGAACTCTACAAGGCCTACTTGAACGTCACCGGGCAGTACAAGGTGATCCAGGTCGACGTCGAACGGCGCGAAGCGGCCGCGGACGTGGTGAAGGTTCAAGAGCAACTCTTCCGCGAAGGGACGATCACCATCGACGTCCTACTCAAGGCACAGGAGAGCCTCGCTCAGGCGATCGAAGCCGAAGCCACATCGATCGTGGCCTACAACCAGGCGATTTCCGATTGGGAATACGCTCGTGGCACGATCGCCCGCAACGACAACGTGGCGATTCTCGAACGCGTCTGCCGACTCGAGAAGGTCAAGAAGAAGAAACGGAACCGGTGGATGGCGATGCTGACGCCCTTCCCCTCAATGTCGTCGACTGAGGAGCCCGGCATGCCGATGGGCTTCCCAAGTGACCCCGGCGAGATGATGACGCCGACTCCATCGACGTCGCCGGTCATGGAGACCCCCGAGCAGATCATCGCCCCGCGGCCAGCGGACTCGACGAACCACGTCATGCCACCCTCGGGGCCGTCCAACGTGGAGCGAGGCGGCAAGCGTCGCGAAGCGCGGGGCTTCATCGAGGCCGCGCTCGACACCGTCCCCAGGCCCGGGAAAGAGGCGAGCGACACGGGTGGCTTCGCGTTTCCCGACGCGCTCCCGCGTCGCGAAAAACCGATGCCGATCGAGTCGACATTGGGGGATGGGATGACGCCCAAGTGGAAGACGCCCAGCACGTCGGTCCCGACGCCCAAGCGATTTTGGCCCAAGGAGTACGCGCCGCCCGAGCGTTTGGAGAAGCCCACCGTCAACCTCGCCGGAGCCGAGAGCGCCCAGCCGAAGTGATTGCTCCACGGCCATCGCCGTGGTTTTTCGATCCATCGTGATTGCTTGGTTCCACTGGCTGCTGGCCAGCCAGTCAGGATGATCGGCCGCTACCTCTTCGTTTTTCTAGCCGGGTGCGATGCCCACGCTTGCGTGGGGATGCGGGAAACGCCTCGTTGCGCCAGAGCCACGCCTTCTTCCGTTGGGACATGGTGACCATGTCTCGAAGATGTACCTCCGCTGAGCCTACAGCTTCACCCACCGGAGCCGTAGGGCGTTGGAGATGACGGAGACGGAACTCAGGCTCATCGCCGCGCTGGCGATCATCGGACTGAGAAGAAGTCCGAAAACCGGATAGAGCACGCCCGCGGCGATTGGCACACCCGCCCCGTTGTAGACAAAGGCGAAGAAGAGGTTCTGGCGAATGTTGCGCATCGTGGCGCGGCTCAGCTTGCGGGCTCGGACGATGCCGCGAAGATCGCCCTTCACGAGAGTCACCCCCGCGGCCTCCATCGCGACATCGGTACCGGTACCCATCGCGACGCCGACGTCGGCTTGGGCGAGCGCCGGGGCGTCGTTGACGCCATCCCCCGCCATCGCGACTTTTCGTCCTTCCTCCTGGAGTTTCTTGACGACCTCCCCCTTTTGATCGGGGAGAACCTCCGCGACGACCTGGTCGATACCGAGCTTTCGCCCCACCGCCTCGGCGGTCGTCCTGCTGTCGCCGGTGAGCATCACGACTTTCACGCCGGCCTGGTGAAGCAGTTCGATCGCCTCGGGTGTCGACTCCTTGATCGGATCGGCGACCCCGAGAAGCCCGGCCGCCTTGCCGTCAAGCGAGACGAGCATTGCGGTCTGACCTTCCGATCGCAGTTGTTCCGCATGGCCAAGCAGCGGTTCCGGATCGGCGCCGACCTCCTCGAGCATCTTGCGGTTGCCGAGGGCGACTTGTTTGCCGTCGACCACGCCGCGAACGCCCTTGCCCGTCGTCGACGAGAAGTCGCTCACGGGCAGCAGCTCCAGGCCGCGGTCCTTTGCCCCGCGCACGATCGCCTCTCCGAGCGGATGCTCGCTTTGACGTTCCAGGCTCGCCACCAGCGTCAGAAGTCTCGTCTCGTCGACGCCATCGGACGCGACCACCGCGACGAGCGACGGCTTCCCCTCGGTGAGGGTGCCGGTCTTGTCGACGACGACGGTGTCGACGCGTTCCATGTGTTGGAGGATCTCCGCATTCTTGATGAGAACACCCGCTCCGGCTCCGCGTCCGACGCCGACCATGATCGACATCGGGGTCGCCAGGCCCAACGCACAAGGGCAAGCGATGATCAAGACCGCGACCGCGTTGACCAGGGCGTAGGCGAACTTCGGTTCCGGGCCGATCGTCGCCCAGACCGCGAAGGTGACGATCGCCGCCACGACGACCAATGGCACGAACCATGACGCGACCTTGTCGACGAGGTTCTGCACGGGGGCCCGGCTGCGCTGGGCGTCGCCGACCATCCGCACGATCTGGGAGAGGACGGTATCGCCGCCGACTTTCTCGGCGCGCATCAGGAAGCTTCCCGTCCCGTTGACCGTGCCTCCGGTGACCGGTTCTCCCGGCTGTTTCTCGACGGGCACCGGTTCACCGGTGACCATCGATTCGTCGACGAAGCTGGTCCCGTCGACGACCTCGCCATCGACGGGGACTTTCTCACCCGGGCGGACGCGGAGCTGATCGCCGATCTGGACATCATCGAGCGGGACGTCGTGCTCGCCGCCGTCGGGATCGACCTTGCGCGCGATCTTGGGCGCGAGGCCGAGCAACGAGCGGATCGCGTCGCTGGTTCGGGCGCGGGCGCGAATCTCGATCACCTGGCCGACGAGGACCAGGACCACGATCATCGCCGCCGCCTCGAAGTAGACGTGGACCGAACCGTCGTCGGAACGGAACTGAGGCGGTAGATAGTCTTCAAAGAAGAGCGCGGCGACACTGAAGACGTACGCCACGCCAACGCCCAGCGAGACGAGCGTGAACATGTTCGGGCTCAGGTGAAGGATCGACTGCCAGCCACGAACGAAGAAAGGCCACGCTCCGTAGAGGACCACCGGTGTCGCGAGGAGGAACTGGACGATGCCGGAAGCTTGGGCGTCGTAGAACTGGGCGATCGGATCGCCGGGGATCCATTCGGACATCGCCAAGAGCAGCGTTGGCACGCCAAACAATGCGCTGATGTAGAGCCGGAAGGACATGTCGGCGAGCTCGGTGTCCTCGCCCTCTTCTTCGGCACTGATCGTCATCGGCTCGAGCGCCATGCCGCACTTCGGGCAGGTTCCCGGTCCATCTTGGACGATCTCCGGGTGCATCGGGCAGGTGTACTGCGTCTTGCTACCCGGCGGCGGAGGCCTCTTGGTGGATCCGGGAGCATCGACCTTCATCGGGTGGCCGCACCCATGTTCGTGGTGCTGGCAACACGCCCCCTTGACGAGATGGGCGTCCTCCGGATGGGCGTGACGTTCCTTCATCAGGACGGTGGTGTCGTTGCCATCGTGATCTTGGTGCTTCTTGTGGTCATGGTGCTCGCCGTCATCGAATGGTGAGCTCTTGGCTTCGTAGGGTTCGCCCTCCTCGTGCTCGTGGGGCTCTTGCTCTTGGTGACAATCGTGGTTCTTGTGCTCGTCGTGATCGTGGGAGTGATCGGGATGGGGTGTGTCGGCCATGATTGGCTTCTCCGCCAAGAGATCGCACTAACGTTACTCACCGAAAGGATACTCGTCGAAGGTGTCGAATCAACGGAGGGAAAGCAACGGGTCGTTTCGAGAAACGTGAGAATGGGCGATCGAGGAATCGTTGACGAGCGACGTCGTCGGGGCTCTTCGCGTGGGAACACGCACGATGGGAAAGCCCAAAACCAGATTGGGGAGAGGTCGAACGCTCGCGAGGGATCCTGGAGCGATCGCTCCAGGTTCCCAGCCACTTGGTTGATTGTTCCCGCCCGCAGTGGGACGGGGAAACGTCTTAGTTCGCTTTCGGGCTCGCGGCCTTTGTCGGCGAAGCGGTCAGGATGATCGCGTGCTGGAAGTACTTCTTGACCACGTCGACGACATCTTCAGGCGTTGCCTTCTTCAGTCGTTCCGGATAGGAGCGATCGAAGTCATAACCCAAGCCGTAGAGTTCGTCGATCGCCGCTTGGAAGGCCTGCGAGGTCGCGGTCTGGTTCTTCATCGAGTGCGACGTGATCATCTTGTCGCGAACCTCGTCGAACTCCTTCTGCGGGATGCCTTCCTTCTCGATCTTCTTCAGGCTCGCCTGGATCCGTTCGATGACTTCGTCGGCCGTTTCGGGACGGGTTTGGGCGAGGAAGACGAAGTAGCCGGGCGCGAAGCCGGTCAACTGGAAGCCGAAGACGTAGTAGACGAGCCCTTCGCCTCGCAGCTCCCCGTAGAGTCGGGCTCCCAGGCCGCCGGTGAGAACCGATTGCAACATCTCGATCGAGGCGCGATCCTTTTCGTCGTAGATGCTCGAGGTCGGGTAGGCGACGAGCACCAACGCGGTGTTCTTCTTTTGGTTGGTCAAGTGAGCGATCTTGTTGGCGTCGAGTTTGGGCGCCTGCTCGGGGAACTTGGGCCAGGAGAAGCTCTCGCTCTTTTGCAGCGAGCCGAAGGTGCTTTCGACGAGTGACATCGTCTTCTCGGGATCGATGTCGCCAAAGATCGCCAGCACGGTGTTGTTGGGAACGAAGTAGGTCGCGTGGAGCTTGCGGCAATCGTCGTCGGTCAGCGACGCGACCGTCTCCTTGGTTCCCATCACGGTACGGCTATAGGGGAGCGCGTCGGGCACCTTGGTCGCGAAGAAGTCCATGATCTCCGCTTGGGGATTGGAGCCGCGAGCCGCGATCTGCGCGAGCTGCAGCGCCTTGACCTTCTCGAACTGCTCCTTGGGGAAGGTTGGCTTGGCGTAGACCTCGAAGAGATAGTCGAAGCTCTCCGCGAAGTCCTCCTTCAGCACGGTGCACTGGAGGTAGCTGCTGTTGCGTTGGCTGTTGACCGAGAACTGGCCGCCAATCGAGTCGAAGTAGTTGGCGATCTGCTCCCCGGTGAACTTCTCGGTCCCCTTCTCCATGGTGCTTGCGGTGAGCGACGCCAGTCCGCTGGTCTTGGCGGTGTCGGCGATCACGCCTCCCTTGACGAAGGCTTGCATCGTGACCAGCGGCGCGGTGCCATTTCGCTTGACCAGCACGGTCAGGCCGTTGGGGAGCGTCTTGGCAACGACCGGCGTCTCGTTCGGCGACTCTTCGTTCGCGAGCTCGGTTCCCAGGGACGAACCGATCGGCTCGATCATGACGGTGTTCATGCGATCGACACTGATGTACTTCTTCGCGACCGCTTGCACTTGCTCGGCCGTCACTCCCTCGATGCCGGCGAGGTACTCCTCGTCGAAGGTCGGGTCGCCGGTGCTGAGGTAGTTGCGGCCCAGGCTGTTGGCTTGGTCCTGCACCGTCTGATTTCCGAAGACGAAGGCGGCGGCCATCTGCCGCTTGGCTTTCGCGAGCTCTTCTTGCTCGACGGGCGTCGAGATCAAGCGATCGAGTTCCTCCAGGAGGATGCCCTGGATTTCGTCCATGTTCTCGGGGGTGAAGGTCGCGGAGACGTCGAACCAGCCGCGAACGAAGTCGGGCGTGTAGGAGGAACTGCTCACCGAGGTGGCGAGCGGCTTGTCGATCTTCAGCCGCTTGGCAAGTCGCGAACTGTCGCCACGGGCGAGGATGAAGCTGGCGACGTCCAGCGCGTAGAGATCGGGGTCTTGGAGCGGAACGGTCGGGAAGGCGAGTGACAGGTCGACGACATCACCTTCCATCTGGACCGCGACCGAGCGTGGCGAGATCTGTAGCGGCTCCTCGGGAAGGACCGGCCCTTCGCCGCGCGAGCGCCGAAACTCCTTGAAATTCTCCAGGACGCTGGCGAGCACCGCCTTGGTGTCGACGTCGCCGACGACGACGAAGACGATGTTCTGCGGAACGTAGCGCGACCTGTAGAAGGCGACGACGTCGTCGCGGGTGATCTTCTGTAGCACCGAGAGATAGCCGATGATCGGCACCCGCATCGGGCTGACGGTGTAGACGAGTTCCTTCATCCGCTGATAGCCGACGCGCGAACGCTCCGACTCGCCCATCTCCAGTTCGCGCTGGACGACTTCCATTTCGCGGCGGTACTCCTCTTCGTTGAAGGCGGCGTACTGCATCATGTCGGCGACCAACTCGATGGCGCTGTCGACCTTGTCGCCCGGGGAGTCGATGAAGTAGGCGGTGAGATTGTTCGAGGTAAAGGCGTTGGTCCGCCCGCCGAGCGAGTCGACGATCGCTTGGATTTCGTCCTCGGAGCGTTTCGTCGTCGAACCGCCCGCGACGAGGTGCTCGACCAAGTGACTGATCCCGGCGCCCAGGAATCGCCCTTCGAAGGCGCCACCGGTGTTCTTCACATAGGCCCGCGCGGTCGCGAGCGGGGCGGCGTGGTTCTCCTGAACGATCACCGTCAGCCCGTTGGTCATCTTGGCGAGCGTGATCCCCTTGCCGAGATCTTCCTTCGAGCTGTATGAGACCGTCGTCGCGGCGCGATGCTCGACGGGAGGAGCCTTTTCTTGTGCAAATGCCGACGAGGCAACAAAGAGCAGGCCAAAACAGAAAGCAGCCAATCGCGTCACGGACGTTCCCTTCCACCACGAGTGCCGAAGGCCCGGACTACGTGCGCCGGGCCAGCACGCATTTTAAGTAGGACGTCTCCAAACAAAAGACCGAAATTGGGTGATCGGGCGCCTGGCCGCGTTCCTCGAGGATTGCCAGTTCGTGGCCCGACTCGCGCGCGACCTTCGCGAGCATGCCCTGAAAGAGGTCGCGCGTCACCAAGCCACTACAACTACACGACACCAGAAGCCCGTCCGGTTCGAGGAGTTCCAGGGCCAGTCGGTTGATCTGTTCGTAGCCGCGAAGGGCGCTGGGAAGTGCCCCGGAGGATCGGGCGAACTTTGGTGGATCGAGTACGATGACCCCGAAGCGATGATCTTCTTTCTGGAGTCGTTTCATCGCGGTGACCGCGTCTTCTTTCACGAAAGCGACGTCGACGCCGTTGCGCTGCGCGTTGGCGTTGGCGAGTTCGATCGCTCCCGGCGAGGAGTCGATGCCGATCGCGGTGCGAGCCCCAGCCTTGGCGGCGCGGATCGCGAACCCGCCACCGTGACAGAAGACGTCGAGCACGTCGCGCCCCTTGGCGTAGCAGGCGACCGCGCGGCGGTTGTCACGTTGATCGAGGTAGGCCCCCGTCTTTTGGCCGGTTGGGATCGAGACCGACCACTCGAGGTCATCCTCACGCATCCAAAGCGGCTCGCTCGGGACCTCGCCGAGGAGAGGGCCGTCGTCGACTTCGAGCCCCTCGACCTCGCGGATGCCTCGTTCGGTTCGTCGATAGATCGCTCGCGGACTTAGGAGCTGAGCGAGGCCCTCGACGATCGCCGCTTCGAAGCGATGATGCATCGCGAGGCTATTGAACTGAACGACGAGGACGTCGGCATAGCGATCGACCACGAGACCGGAGAGACCGTCCGACTCACTAAAGACGAGTCGGCAGCCGCCGCGAGGATCATCGAGCCCCAAGGTCTGGTGCCGGAAGTCGATGGCCTGGGCGAGGCGTTGGAGGACGAGTTCCCCATTGACGGGCTGATCCTCGTCCCAGGAGTAGAGCCGGATCCTGATCTTGCTGTTGGGATTGAAGAGGCCGTAGGCGATGAAACGCTCATCCTCGGCCACAAGCCGCACGCTGGCGCCGGGCTCGAGGTTCTTGGGGCACTTGCCGATCGCTTGCTCGAAGACCCAGGGATGTTTTCCGAAGAAGGGTTTCGCGCGGCGTGGCTTCAGGACGACCGTGGGAACGTCAGCCATGGCATCCTCGAATGCTCTCCGTTTTGGTTCCGCGGCCGAGAGGCCTCGGCGGGCGTTGGTGGCCGAAGGAGCTTCCGGCCATGGCGACACGATGGGTATGTTCGACGCGTGGTTACGTCGACGCTTGCCAACGAAGGACGGGCTTGCGGGCCGCGCGGACCTCGTCGGGACGGCTGATGCCAAGCGTGTGCGGCGCCTGCTGAAGGAGTTCGGCCGGCTCCTCAATGATTTCACGCAAGACGTCGGCGAACTGTTCGAGTGTTTCCTTCGATTCGGTCTCGGTCGGCTCGATCATCATGGCCTCGGGCACCACCAGCGGGAAGTAGACCGTTGGCGCGTGGTAGCCACGATCGAGCAATCGTTTGGCGATGTCCATGGTGCGAACGCCCCGGCTCTTGTGCAGCCCGCTCGCGGAGGCGACGAACTCGTGCATGCAACGATCGCCGTGCGGAACGGGGAGGAAGTCCTTCACCAGCGAGAGGAGGTAGTTCGCGTTGAGCACCGCGTTGGTCGAGACGCTCTTGAGGCCTTCGGCGCCGTGGGTGCGGATATAACAGTAGGCTCGAACCAGCACACCCGTGTTGCCGAAGAAACTTCGCACGCGGCCGATCGAGTCGGGGCGATCGAAGTCGAGTCGCCACTGGCCGTCGCGCTCGGCGATCCTCGGAGTGGGCAAGAAGGGTTCGAGCATCCCCCGCACCGCGATCGGTCCAGCGCCGGGGCCGCCGCCGCCGTGGGGGCCGCTGAAGGTCTTGTGCGGGTTAAAGTGCATCAGGTCGATGCCGAAGTCGCCCGGGCGGGTCTGTCCGAGGATGGCATTCATGTTGGCGCCGTCGAGATACATCAGTCCGCCGGCCTCGTGAATGAGGCTGGCGATCTCGACGATCTGATGGTCGAACAGCCCGATCGTGTTGGGGTTGGTGATCATGAAGACCGCGACATCGCCGTCGATCTTCGCACGCAGGTCGTTCATGTCGACGAGGCCGCGTTGGTCGCTGGCGACTTGCACGCAGTCGAAGCCCGCCAGATGGGCGCTCGAGGGGTTGGTGCCATGGGCGCTGTCGGGAATGAGGACCTTGGTGCGCGCCTGCCCCGACTTGCGGAAGTAGGACGCCGCGACGAGCAGCGCCGTCAGTTCGCCGTGGGCACCCGCCGCCGGCTGGAGGCAGACGGCGTCGAGTCCGGAGATCTCGCCGATCATCGCTTCTAGATCGAAGAGAAGACGGAGCATCCCCTGGTGAGTCGCGTCGGGCTGATACGGATGCAGGTCGGCGAATTGGGGAAGCGACGCCAAGCGCTCGTTGCGCTTGGGATTGTACTTCATCGTGCAGGAGCCGAGCGGGTAGAAGTTAGTGTCGACCGACATGTTGCGTGTCGAGAGGTTCGTGAAGTGACGCACGACATCGATCTCGGCCAACTCCGGCAAGGGCGGCGACTCTTCCGCGAGGTCGTCGGCCCCGAAGACGGAGTCGACGGGCGTCGTCGGGACGTCAATCGCGGGGAATCGAGCGGCGCGGCGTCCCGGCTGGCTCAAGTCGAAGAGAAGTTCGGTCGATTGGTCTTTGTCCATGAAGTCCCATCTTCCTGCGGCGGGGCGAAGGCTCGGTTTGATTTACTCTAGAGATCGCGGGATGCTCGATGGTCCTTCGAGCACTCCGCTAGACTCCGTACTCGGCGTTCTCCAGCGTGCTGGACTGACGGCGTCGGCGGCTGGCAGCCACGAAACCCCGAAAGAGCGCGTGGGGAGCGGTCAGTTTCGACTGAAACTCGGGATGGAACTGGACCGCGGCGAACCACGGATGATCCGCCACTTCGACGATCTCCACGAGCGAGTCGTCCAGGCTCGTCCCAACCGGATTGAGGCCGTTGGCGATGAACTGAGAGCGAAACTTGTTGTTGAACTCGTAGCGGTGACGATGACGCTCGCTGATGAACTCACGGCCGTAGGCGTCATGAACGCGGGAGCCGACTTGCAGCTTGCACGCGTAGGCCCCCAATCGCATCGTCCCGCCCTTGTTCATGATCTCCTTTTGCTCTTCCATCAGGCAGATCACCGGGTGCTCGGTCTGCGAGTCGAACTCGGTACTGTTGGCGTTTTCCAGACCCAGGACGTTGCGAGCGAACTCGATCACGGCGCACTGCATGCCGAGGCAAAGTCCCAGGAAGGGGATCTTCCGCTCCCGGGCGAAGCGGATCGCTTCGACCTTGCCCTCGATGCCGCGATCGCCGAAGCCGCCGGGGACCAGAATGCCGTCGAGCCCCGAGAGCATTCGCTCGGCGCCTTCCCGTTCGATCTCCTCGGATTCGATGCGCCGCACGACGATCCGGGTTCCCTCGGGAATGCCGGCGTGATCAAGCGCCTCGTAGACCGACTTGTAGGCGTCCTTGTGACGGACGTACTTGCCGACGACGCCGATCGTCACTTCGCAATCGGGGTTCTTCATCGCGTGCAGAATGTCGCGCCAGTCGTTGATGTCGATCGTGTTCGCCCGGAGCCCGAGCTTGGTGATGATCAACTGATCGAGCCCGTTGTCGAGAAGGCTCATCGGCACTTCGTAGATGCTGAACTCCTTGTCCCGCTCCTCGATCACCGCCCGCTTTTCGACATTGCAGAAGAGGGCGATCTTCTCGCGATCGCCCGCGTCGACCGCGCGTTCGGTGCGGCAGATGAGGATGTCGGGCTGGATACCGAGTTGACGCAGCGCCGCGACGCTGTGTTGAGTCGGCTTGGTCTTGAGTTCGCCGGCCGCCTTCAGGTAGGGAAGGAGCGTCAGGTGAATGTAGAGGCAATTCTCCCGACCGATGTCGAGCTGGAACTGACGAATCGCTTCCAGGAAGGGGAGGCTTTCGATGTCGCCGACCGTTCCCCCGATTTCGGTGATGACGACGTCGACATCGTCATCGGCGAGATGGCGAATCGCCCCCTTGATCTCGTCGGTGACGTGGGGAATGACCTGGACGGTTCCGCCCAGGAACTCGCCGCGCCGTTCCTTCTCGATCACGGTGCGATAGACGCGCCCGGTCGTGAGATTGCAGTGCCGTGTCAGGGGGGCGTTGGTGAATCGCTCGTAGTGCCCCAGGTCGAGGTCCGTTTCCGAGCCGTCGTCGAGGACGTAAACCTCGCCGTGCTGGTAGGGACTCATCGTTCCCGGGTCGACGTTGATGTACGGGTCGAGCTTTTGCAGCCGGACATTCAGGCCGCAGCGTTCCAAGAGCATGCCGACCGAGGCGCTCGTGAGACCCTTGCCGAGGGAACTGACGACCCCACCGGTCACGAAAATATGCTTGCTCACGACCTATTCTCCATCCGCGATTTGGACGAAGCAAAAGACCTGTCGGCCTCCCTGCCGCCCGAAGGAAGGGGTAATGCGCTGCTGAGGCGCTATCTTATCGAGACGGCTCCCCAGCCGGCAAACGGAAGTCGTCCGAGGACCGCGTCGAGCGGACGCTAGTTGAACGCTCGACGGGACTTAGCGAAGATTTGTCCGCGACCCACTCTGCTTGACAATTCGGGCCGATCTGCGAGGCTTCTCCATGGAGCAGCGGTCGGTCGCGCCATCGAGGCGCGGATCGCCGGAGTCCTTGGGAGCAATCGGGGGCACGATGTCCGGACAACCACGGGTGATCAAGGCGGGACAACTGCCGAACGTCCGCGCCGCTCAATTCAATACCGTCGACACCCTCGAAGAACTCCAGCGCCAGCTCGATCAGGCTCGCGCTCAGGTGGAGGCCTACAAGAAAGACGCCCACGCCGAGATCCAGAAGCTCTACGACCGGGTCAACAAGGAGGCATGGGACAAAGGGTACAAGGACGGGTTCGAGAAGGGGAGCGACGAAGCGCGTCAAAAGGGGGAGGCCGAACATCAGTCGAAGGTCGAGTCGGACGTCAACGAACGCCTCGAAACCACCACCCAATCCCTCCGGCAGGCCATCGACCAGTTCGCCGCCGAACGCGGCAAAGTCCATAAGGCTTGGCTCGGCGAGTGGGAACAGACCGCCCTTCGCTTCGTCACCGAGATGGCACGCAAGGTCGTTCGCCGGGAACTCCAGGATCCCTCCGGCATCGCACGGCAGGCCCTCGCCGAGGCGATTCGCTCCATCGGCTCCGGATCCCAAGTCGTGATTCACCTCTCCCCTCGCGATGCCGAAACGCTCGACATGAGCAGTGAGGACTTTCGCCTCCTCAATCGGGGCATCGACAAAGTCCGCATCGTCACCGACCCGCGCATGACGCCTGGTGGCTGTTTGGTGCAAACGGAGTACGGCGAAATCGACGCGACCATCGAAACCCAGCTCCGACGCATCGAGGAGGAACTTCTCGGCAACCCCGAGGATGACGACGAGAGTGCCGAGGAAGAGGCCGTTCCTCCGACGGAATCCGCCGAGTCCTCCAGCGAGGAACCGGAGCAAGAGGAAGATCCCATCGTCGTGACCAACCACGAGACCAGCGCGAGTGATGTCGGCCCATCGGGACAGGACGAAGAACCCTCTCCGCCCGAGGAGCGAACGGGAGTCTCCACCGAGGAACTCGAAGAGGCGCTCCGCCGCCGGCCCAATTCCCAAGATGACCAGCCACCCATCCTCACTTGAGCGAGGGGTCCGAACCTCTCGGACCTTCAATGCCTCGCGTCATTGTCGAGCCCTGTTCACGCCAGCCCCGACCCTGGAGGGTCTCCCATTTCTTTCGGAGAGCCGATCTCAAGGCGGAATAGGGGCGGGCGGTTTGCTTATGATGTCCTGATCAGTGATTGCCGCATCAACTAAGGAGCGCGCGATGCCGTTGGCACGCCAGGGAAGCCTCTGGGTGATTCTCGTCGTCGTTGGGACGATCGTCGGCGAGGAGAAAACGCCCTACCGCACGGCGGCCGATCGGCCGATCGACGTGAAGCACATTCGCTTGGACCTGGAGGTCTTCCTTGAAGATCGCAAGATCGCCGGCGACGCGACGATCACCTTCGCTCCTCTTCGAAGCGTGCGATCGGTCCGTTTCGACGCCGTCGACCATGTGGTCGAATCGGTTCGGGACGCGAAGACGAAGAAGGATCTCTCCTTCGAGAACACCGGCAAGCAGATCGTGGTCGATTTCGGCGAACCGCTTCCCGTTGGCGAGGAGTTCTCGCTGATCATCGACTACGCGGTTCGTGAACCGAAGGCGGGGCTTTATTTTTTCGGCCCAAGCGAGAAGGAGCCCGACGAACCGCTCATGGTCTGGAGCCAGGGAGAGCCGATCTCCAATCGCCACTGGTTCCCATCGCTCGACCATCCCAACGAACGTCAGACGACCGAGATTTTGGCGACGGTGCCCGAGGGAATCGAGGTTCTTTCCAACGGCCGACTCGTCAGTCGCGATAAGCTCGGTGACAAGAGGAGAGTTCGTTACCACTGGAAGCAGAGCAAGCCCCATGTCGCTTACCTCGTGACCCTGGTGGCCGGTCGATTCAACGTTGGCCGAACTCAGTGGCGCGGCATCCCAGTCACTTTCTATGTTCCTCCCGATCGGCAGGCGGACATCGAACGGACCTTTGGCCGCACGACGAAGATGCTCGACTTTTTCAGCGAGCGGTTTGGGATCGACTATCCCTGGGAGAAGTATGCTCAAGTCGTCGTCCACGACTTCATCGCCGGGGGGATGGAGAACACCAGTGCGACGACGCTCTACGATCGAGTGATGCATGATGAGCGGGCGATGCTCGACAGTTCCCCCGACTGGTTGATCGCCCATGAACTCGGCCATCAATGGTGGGGCGATCTCGTCACGTGCAAGGATTGGTCGCATCTTTGGCTCAACGAGGGGTTCGCGACGCTGTGCGAACTGCTTTGGAGCGAGGAGGCCGAGGGGCAGGACGAGTACCTCTATTCGCTGCTGCGGAAGAGCCGAGCGGCGCGTGGCGGAGGTGGCGTGAAGACCCGCCCGATCGTCGATCGTCACTATCGCAACCCACGCAGCATGTTCGATGCCCGAGCCTATCCGAAGGGGGCTTGGGTGCTGCACATGCTCCGCCACCTTCTGGGGGACGACGCGTTCTTCGAGGCGGTGGCGAGCTACGGCAACGAGTACCGCTACCGTACGGCCGAGACCGCCGACTTCCGCCGGTCGCTCGAGCGATCGACGGGCCGGTCCCTCGAACGGTTCTTCTACGACTGGACCCAGCGTCCCGGTCATCCGGAACTCGAAGTCGAGAGCAAGTACCTGCCGGAGGATCGACTCGTTCAAGTCGACGTGAAGCAGACTCAAGAGGGCGAGCCCTTTCAGTTCCCGTTGACCTTCGAGCTGAGAACCGACTCGAGCGACGCGAGCCGGCGGCTCACTCATCAGATCACCGAGAAGGAGGTGCGATTCTTTCTTCCCGCGGCGAAGGCGCCGACGATGATCCTGGTCGATCCCGACGTCGCGCTGCTCGCGGATCTCAAGGAGATCAAGTCGAACGATCTGTGGAAGAAACAAGCTCTCGAGGGTCCGAGCGTGGTCGATCGCATTCGAGCGGTCGAACACTTCGCCGAGAGCAAGTCTCCCGCCGACGTGGAACTGCTGACGGAGGTGCTCAAGAACGACTCTTTCCAGGGTGTGCGGTCGGAAGCGGCGGCGGCTCTCGCGAAAGTGGGCGGGGAGACCGCGAGCGAAGCCCTCATCGCCGCCCTCGAGGATGATCACCCGAAAGTCCGACGCTCGGCGGCGAAGGCACTAGGTGACTTCGTCGGCAATGACGAGGTGGTCGCCGCTCTTAGTAAGGCGATGAAGAAGGGCGACAAGAGCTACTTCGTCGAGGCGGAGCTGTTGGAAGCCTTTGTCAATTGCCAGCGGTTTCCGGAGATCCGCCCACTGACGGATGCCCTGGGTAAGACGTCCCATGGGGAGGTCATTCGTCGGGCGGCGCTGCGTGGGCTCGGCAAGTCGCGCGATCCGATCGCCCTGGATGTCTTGCTCGAATGGTCTTCTCAGGGGAAACCGAATCGCTGCCGGGTCGAGGCGTTGCGAGCGCTTGCGAACTACCTTCGGCACGCCGACATCGAGGAGAAAGAGAAGAAGCTCGCCCTCGACGCGATCGCGGGAGCGCTGAACGAAGGGGGCCCGCGCGTTCGGGGGGCGGCGATCGAAACGCTCCGCGATCTCGGACGGGAGTCGCGGCCCGCGCTGCCGGTGTTGGCGTCGCTCGCGAAGCAGGATCCGGACACCCGGGTGCGCGAGCTGGCGGAGAAGTCGCTGGCGAAAATTAAGGCGGAGACGCCGGTGCCCGTGGAGTTGGGGGAGCTCCAGGAGGAACTCGAGAAACTTCGCAAGGGCAACAAACTCCTCACCGAGCGGCTTGAGAAGCTCGAGTCGAAGAGCCTCGATCCCCTCACCGAGACGAAGTAGCCTGTGGCACTGGGCGCCCCGTGGCTGTCATAGCCGTCACAATGGGAAGACTCCTTTCCCCAATCGGGAAGGAACGATCTCCCGCCGGGCTGTCTCCCTGGCCAGATCGTCCGCCGATCGGATAACATGACGCCACTGATGTGTCGGACCGGAGGCTTTCCCGCGGGGAGAGTCGGACTCGTCCTCGCCTTGTGGAAAGGCCGATCAGTAGCCGAGCCTATCCGCGTTGGGGGCCTACCTTCCGCGACGCGTGGCTCGGTCGTGACGGATCGCATCGACGCCCAACCAGAGGCATTGAATGGACATCGTCTTCGTTGCCTCCGAAGCCGTTCCCTACGCGAAGACGGGCGGGCTGGCGGATGTGGTCGGGGCTCTCCCGGCGAGCTTGGCCAAGCTGGGCCATCAAGTCACGATCATCCTTCCCTGCTTTCGCTCCTGTCGCCCGTTTATCCGCTTCCCGAGTTTTCAGCCGACGGTCGACGTCAATGTCGGGGAACGCCGTGTCGAAGGGGTGATCAAGCAGGCCGAGTCGACGCACGAAGGCGTTCGCGTCTTGCTTGTCGATCAGCCCTCCTATTTCGACCGGGCGGGGCTCTACGTCGACGAGCACGGGCAGGACTACTCGGACAATTGCGAGCGATTCACCTTCTTTTGCCGGGCGGCGTTCGCGGCGATGGAGGCCTTCGACCTCAACGTCGACTGCGTGCACGCGCACGATTGGCACACCGGGTTGCTGCCGGTCATCCTGCAACACGAGGTGCGCCACGTGGAGCGATTCGCGCGGACCGGGTCGATCTTCACCATCCACAACATCGCGTTCCAAGGTCTCTTCGACCGTCGCCAGTGGTACATCACCCGACTGGATGACTCGCTGTTGACGAGCGACCGACTCGAGTACTTTGGTCGGTTCTCCTTCATGAAGGGGGGCATCGTCTTCAGCGACGTGATCTCCACGGTCAGCCGCCGCTACGCGCAGGAGATTCAGGAACTCGAGTTCGGCGGCGGACTCGATCCCCTGCTCCGCCACCGCGCCGATCGACTCACGGGCATTCCCAACGGGATCGACTTCGCGTCTTGGGATCCCGCGAACGATCCCCACGTCCCGGTCGGGTTCGATCGCGAGACGTGGAAAGTCGGCAAGCGGGAATCGCGGCGCGTGCTTCGGGAGGAACTCGGGCTCGAGCAGCGGGAAGAGACCCCACTCCTGGGCATCGTCAGTCGGTTAACCGATCAGAAGGGGATCGACCTGCTGGCCTCGACCATTCGGGAACTCCTTTCCCAGGACCTCCAGTTGGTCATCTTGGGGACGGGCGACCACCACTACGAGAGCCTCTTCGGTCGACTCTCGCAGCAATTCTCGCGACAGCTCAGCGCGCGGTTGCGTTTCGACGAAGGGCTTGCGCGACGGATCTACGCGGGTGCGGACATGCTGCTGATGCCGAGCCTTTTTGAGCCTTGCGGGCTTAGCCAACTCTACAGCCTTCGCTATGGGACCGTGCCGATCGTCCGAGCGGTGGGTGGCCTCTACGACACCGTGGTGGACGCGACACCCGCGACGATTCGCGACCGGACCGCCACGGGTTTTCATTTCGATCACTACACGCCGGAAGCCTTTCTCTCGGCAATCCGTCGGGCGACCGGAGTGTTCCGCAACCAAGCGACGTGGGCCAGGCTCGTGGAGCAAGGAATGTCCCAGGACTGGTCTTGGCAGAAGAGTGCGAAACAATACGTCGAGCTTTATCGGCGAGCGACCTTCCTCGCCGGTGCCCGTTCGCGATAGTCTGTCTACGTCGCGCGGCGACACGGAACTGCCTTGGGCGGGAAGATCGACTTGAAGCCAACAGACGACCGGTCCCATCCGGAGTATCGCCGCGATCCCCTCACCGGGCAGATCGTCATCATCGCTCGGCAGCGAGCCCATCGCCCGATGTCTCGCTTTCCGAGCGACGACGAAGACCTTCCCAGCGGCGATTGCCCCTTTTGCGAAGGGCGCGAAACGATGACTCCACCGGAGGTCTTCGCCATCCGCCCCGAGGGAGGGGCCCGCGACAGTGTCGGTTGGCAAGTTCGCGTCGTTCCCAACAAGTACCCGGCGTTGATGGTCGGCGCGGGAGAAACGCCCTCGTGGAGCGAGCACTCCGGTCACCTCGGCGACTTGCTCCAGGATGACGCTCTACCGGGAGTCGGTCATCACGAGGTGGTGATCGAATGCCCCGACCACGCGTCGAGCTATCACCGCCACGGCGATGCTCAGGCGGGGGCCGTCTTTCTGGCCTATCGCGAGCGGCTCCGCTGCTTCGCCCGCAAGGAGGGGATCGCGAGCGCCATCGTCTTCAAGAACTCCGGTCGATCGGCGGGAGCCAGTCAGCCCCACGCTCATTCCCAGATCATCGCGATGCCGCTCGTCCCTCCGATTCTCGAACGTGAGTGGCGAGGATGCGACGACTATTGGCGAGAGAACGGGCGTCACTATTTCGCCAACCTTCTCGACGCCGAACGGAGCCACGGAGAACGCATTGTCGAGGCGACGGACGACTTCGTCGCTTGGTGCCCCTACGCGAGTCGGTTCCCCTACGAGTTGTGCGTCTGTCCACGCGAGGAACAAGCTCGCTACGACGAGGCGAGCGACCATCAGGTCGAGGCGTTGGGAGCCTTGATGCGACGATTGATGCTCGCGATGGACAATGCCCTCGGTTCGGTCGCGTTCAACTATTTTCTGCACACGGCTTCACTCGATTCCCCCAACGTGGACGGAGTTCCAGCCGGTTTTCGCTGGCATCTCGAGATCACGCCGCGTCTGGAAGGGCTGGCCGGCTTCGAGATCGGTAGCGGGATGTACATCAACCCCGTTCCTCCCGACATGGCGGCGCGCGATTGGCGACGGTACATGCCCGCCGCGGACGGAGCAACGTCGTAGGTTCCTGATCGACTCGTTGCCCAAAACCCTCTTGCGGGCCATGCCCATGCTTGCCGTGGGCATGTTGAAGAGACCCATGCTTGCCGTGGGCATGTTGAAGAGGCCCATGCTCGCCGTGGGCATGCGGGAAATGCCTCTGATTGGGCACTCTCCCGCACGATCTGAGAACCGAGATTTCATGGAACGAACTTGCCAATCAAGACACCAGCGGACCGTTCCGTTCGGCGACTTCGCGATCGTCATTACCGCGACTACCTACCTAGATTTCCCCGATGGCTCAGCCGGCTGCTAAGACACGTCGGTCCTCCCGATCTTATCAGCCGTACATAGGCCCTCAGTCCGCCCAGAGACGCGAGTGGCCTTGCCAGCGTCACGACTGAGGTTAGAGTTGATGGCGGTCCCTCGCGCCTCGCTTTCCGGGAAATCGCCAATGTCCAATGTTCGCTTCGCGTTCGTGCTCCACAACCATCAGCCGGTCGGCAACTTCGACGGCGTTTTCGAAGCGGCATTCCAGGAGAGCTACCTACCCTTTCTCGAGGTCATTGAGGAGTTCGAGGACATCCCGATCAGCCTGCATACCTCGGGGAGTCTGCTCGAATGGCTGGTGGCCCACAAACCGGAGTACATCGATCGGGTGCGAGAACTCGTCGGGCGAGGGCAAGTCGAGATCCTCGGGGGCGGCTTCTATGAACCGATCATGACGATGATCCCCTCGCGCGATCGTCAGGGCCAGATCCGTGGCTACTCGGACTATCTCGAGCATCTCTTCGAGCAGAAGATTCGCGGGATGTGGATTCCCGAGCGCGTTTGGGAGGCCTCGTTGGTCAGTGACATCGTCTCCTCCGAGATCGAGTTCACGGTGCTCGACGACTTCCACTTCCGTAAGGCGGGCGTGCCACCCGAAACGCTGACCGGCTACTTCACCACCGAAGACGATGGCAGCGTCCTGGGCGTTTTCCCTGGCAGCGAGCCGATGCGCTACATGATTCCTTTCCACGAGATCGATCATGTGCTCGGCCACTTGCGGCACGTCGGCGAACAGCGGGACGACGCGCTGGTCGTCTTTGCCGACGACGGCGAGAAGTTCGGCAGTTGGCCGGGAACCTACGATCACGTCTACAAGTACGGCTGGATCCGCAGGTTCCTCGAGGCGCTGCGCGAGAATCGGGATTGGCTCACGCCTTGCACGCTTGGGCAAGCGTTCGACGAGCTCGAACCGCGTGGCGGCGTCTACCTTCCCGCCGCGAGTTATCGGGAGATGACCGAGTGGGCCCTGCCGACCGATCGTCGGCCCGAGTACGAACAACTTCGCACCGAGCTGGAGCACTCCGGCCGAGGCGACCAAGCCAACGACTTTCTCCACGGCGGTTTCTGGCGCAACTTCAAGGCCAAGTACCCCGAGACACGTGACATGTACGCGCGGATGATGGAGGTCAGCCGGCGATTGAACGACATCTGCGTTCGCAACCCGTCGGCGCTGGCGGACCATCGCCTCTACGAGGCCCGGCGGGAGCTCTTCCGAGGACAATGCAACTGTCCCTATTGGCACGGCTCATTCGGAGGGCTCTACCTTCCTCACTTGCGCGGGGCGGTTTATGGCCACCTGATCAATGCCGACAACCAGCTCGACGCGTTCGAGCGCGGCGCCAGGGCCGAATACGCGGAGGTCGCGGCCGCCGACTTCAACTTTGACGGCAAGCCGGAGGTACGGCTCTTCTCCGACCGGCTGGTCGCCATGTTCACGCCTCATGACGGCGGGCATCTCTACGGCTTGGACGTGCGCGCGATCGCGACCGCTCTGGGAGCGGCGGTCGCGCGTCGCCCGGAGCCCTACCACCAGAAGATCCGCGAGGGGCTCTCCGCTCACTCGGGGGATGGGCTTCAGGCCAAGCAGGAGGGGCTTGATCGCTGCCTGATCTACGACGATCACCAGCGTCACTCACTCATCGAGCGTTTCCTCGAGGCCCCGGTCGACGCGGACCATTTGCGGCTTGGCGAGTTCCAGGAACTGGGCGAGTTCTCGACCGGTGACTATCGCTACGCGACCAGCCGGAGCGGAGAGAGCGTACTGCTGACCATGTCGCACACGGGGCGACTTGGCGCGCGTTCGGTGACGGTGGGCAAGACGATTACGCTCACCGCCGGAAGCTCGGACCTCGCCATTCGGTATCGGCTTTCCGACTTGCCGCTCGAACGCCCCGCTCACTTCGCGGTGGAGTTCAATATCGCCGCGCTCGCGGGAGGAGCGGACGATCGCTACTATCGCGACGCCCAGGGGACGCGGCTTGGCCGACTCGATGAGCACGTCGATCTCGACGCGACCTTGGGGATTGACCTGGTCGACGAGTGGCTCGGGATCGAGGCGATGATCCGTGGCAGCGAATCGGCGCGTGTCGCGGCGTATCCCGTGCAGAGCGTCAGCCAATCGGAGGGGGGCTACGAGTTGGTCCATCAGGCCGCGTGCGTCGTGCCGACGTGGACGATTCCCGCCGGCACCGGCGAGTGGGAGGTCGAGCTCGTCATGACGTTCGACGTGAGCCGAGCGGAGAAGAGTGGGCGGATCGATTCGCTCGACGCGCAACCCTCTTCCGCGACGACGTAAGTCGACGGCACGTCGTCGCGATCCGTCGCACCGGGGGCTTCTTGCTCTCGCTGAAATGGCCGCACTGATCGTCAAACACCGAACGTTTCGCCCGAACCGGTGGCTGGCGCGACGACGTCGCGCGAACGGTTCTTGCACGCACGCGGCGCCAATGTGTATATTGAGCGTGGCCAGTCGATTGATCCTGACGGTTCCGCTTGTGGCTGGCCTGTGCAAGCGGTAGTGGGCGAACCGTCGGGGTCTTTTCACCTCTACTCCCTTCTACTCCTTCCATTCCGTCTTCAACCATTCCACGGTGTCGTGAAGTGATTCCTCGGGCGAGCGGCAGACGAGCCCCAGATCGCGACCAGCCTTGGTGTAGTCGAAGTGCCAGCAATGCGATGCGAGACGGACGTCGCCGACGCCGACGTAGATCTTCTTTCCCTGGATTCCGTAGTAGACCCTTCCGAGGGGGGCGATCCCCATCGCCAACCAGGGGGGGATGCGGAATCGCGGGGCGCGGTGGCCGGTCAACTTGGCCAGAATCGCGTGATATTCATGGAGGGCGAGGTTCGTTCCGCCGAGGATGTAGCGTTCGCCCGGCGTTCCCTTTTCCATCGCCGCGACCAACCCCGAGACGATGTCCCGCGCGTCGGTGTAGCACATTCCTCCCTTGGTGAGCCCGAACCAGACTTGTCCCTTCAGGAAGGAGACGATCGTGCGGGCGCTGGAGAGATACTTGTCGCCCGGGCCTCCGAAAAAGGTCGGGTTGCAGATGACCACGGGCAGGCCGCGCGACGCGTATTCGAGGGCGACCTTCTCCGCGCGGTACTTGCTTTGGGGATAGGGAAGCTGAAGCCCTTCGCCGGTGCCGAAGTCCTCTTCGTTGAGCGGCTTGGTGGGGTCGCTGGTCGCGCCGATGGTGCTGACGCTCGAGACGTGAACGACGCGGCTCACCCCCGCGCGCTCGGCGGCGCTCATGACGTGGCGCGTTCCCTGCTCGTTGACCGCGAGGAGTTCCTTGCGGCGCCAGGGGTGAAAATCGACCCGCCCCGCGACGTGAAAGATGCGTTCGACGTCCTTGGTCGCGTCCTCGACGGACGCCGCGTCGGTCAGATCGCCGCGCGCCACCTCGACCCGCGAGGTGTCGAAACTGGCGTTGGTCGGTTCGGACCGGCACAAGATCCGGACACGCTTTTCCTGACTGAGCAATTCGTTCACAAGCTGGCCGCCGAGGAAGCCCGTCGCGCCCGTCACTAGATCCATCGTCTCTCCACGTCTTCGTCACCGCGAGGTGTCCACGTCCTGTCTCGGAGACATGGTATGAGCGCGCGTGGGGAAGGGACACGAGGAGGCGTTTGAGGGCGGGATCGCGTGTTGGGCAAACCGCGACATTGACCGCGCGCGTGCGCACGGAACCGAATGGCTGAGTCGGCGGCGAATCGATCAACGGGTTGTCAGACGGTGACTTCCGCGTCGACGACGACGAGGGCTTCGGCCTCATCCATCGCCTCGATCATGACGGCGGTCGCGAAGACGGAAGGGTCGAGTTCGTCGATCGCTTGCCAACGATTGCGGAGCAGGATCCAGCCGGGGTTGTTCGACAAGTCGATCCCCTCGACGGTGCGATGCTCCTCCATGAAGTTGGCCATCTCCTCGCCGATCGACACGATGGAACAGAGGATCGAATACTTCGGGGCCCGATCGGGATGATGGTGGTATTGAATTGCTTCGACCATCTCCTCGGAGAGGTTCCACATGTTGGCAAGCCACGACCCGAGATCAGTGTGGTTGAAGCCGAGCAGGCTCTCTTCGTCCTGCAGGAGTATCCCTTCGTCGAGTGACTCGCGTTCGGAGAGCTTGCAGAAGACATCGGGATAGCCGACCGCGAGCATGATTCGGCCCAGATCGTGCGCCAGTCCCGAGGAGAATTCCTCGCCATTGAAGTCGAACCCAAGCTTCTCGTTGATGTGGCGACAGAGCACCGCGGTCAGCGCGGAGTGCCTCCAGAGCCGATCGCGCTCTTCCTGCTGGTCCTTCGGCATCCAACGAAAGACGCTTCGGACGCTGACGGCGAGGATCATGTTCTGCGTTTCGCGCAACCCCAAGCGCGTGATCGCCATCGTCAGGTTGCTGATCCGGGAATTCCCCGCGTAGTAGGAGCTGTTGACGAGCTTGAGCAAGCTCGTCGCGAGGGCGGGATCGGACTCGATGACGCGAGCGAAGTCGCTGATGGTGCACTTGGGATCGTTGGCGATCGCCAACGCCCGCGTCGCGGCCTGGGGGAGCGTCGGGATGGTTCCAAGTTTTCGAAACTTTTCGACGAAGATTCCCGCAGATACTGGAGACATAGCGCGTCGCGTTCCTTCAGTTGATGTTTCGCTGGTGAACTATCCCGCGGGGGGAAACGCTATTTCTACCTCCACTATATCATCGGGTTTGCGTCGGTGCGCCGGGTCTCGCTCCAATCTGGCTGACATGCCTGGGATCGGTTCCCGTCATCCGCGAGAGCATCTCCGAGGCGAGAGAGTTTTCTGGATCACACTCGAGGGACCCCTTCAAGTGTTCCACGCACTCGCGATCGCGTCCGTGGCTGTAGCAGAAGCCGGCGATTCGGTAGTGGGCCTCCCCGGGGCTGAAGATGTCGGCGTAAAGCTCAAAGGCTTGGCGTTCCTTGCCTTGCATCGCCAAGACCCCGGCCAAGTTCGACTTGAAGAGGACCCGCGTCGGGTCTCCCTCGATCGCCTTCTCCATCTCTTCACTCGCTTTGTCGTACTCGCCCAACTTGCTGTGCGCGACCCCTAGCTCGTTCCAGAAGTCAGGCGTCTGCTCGCACTTTCTCTCCGCTTTGCGAAGAATCGCGAGCGCCTGCTTGGGCTCATTTTTTCTCTCATACAAGCGGGCTAGGCTCAAGTATGCAGGCAGGAAGCTCTCGTCCTTCTCGATCGCTTCCTCGAAGAGGGGCTCGGCGACGGTGTAGTGCTCGCTGGCGAGCTGAAGGTTGCCGAAATCAACGAGCATCTTCGGCGTCCGTTTGTCGCGGAAACGATCGAAGATACTGACGATCTCCTCGTCGGGCTCGGCGGATTCGTACTGGCTGCGCGTCGGCAGCAGCTTACAGCCCGACAGGCTCGCCACGATCAGCAGCGAGCAAATGATCTCGGTAGGTAGTGAAGCGCGAATCATGCTTCGCATCGATGATCTCCCCATCATCATTCCGCGAGTGTGGCTGCGATGGCGGAGGGCGAAGCTCGGTCAATGGGTGTGAAGCGATCCGCAAGACGGCTTGCCCGCGAGTCTCCTCGCGAGCGTTAGAATTCGGCGATGAACTGGCGTGCCGCCAATTCGATGAGCTCACGCGTCAGGTGTGGTTTCTCCTCCCTGAATCGGCAGATCGACACCACGATCTCCAGCAAATCGCGGCAATCGCTCGGACGCGCGAGCCGACCGTCATTGTAATAGCGTTCGTAGAGGAACTCGATCGCTTCGGGGCATTCGTTGAGCCGTAACCGCTTGCAGTTGAGATTGAAAATCTGGATGTAGAGATCCTTCGAGGGAGCGTCGACGCTGAACTTGTGGCGGATACGGCGAAGGAACGCGTCATCGACGAGATCGGCGGGGTCCATATTCGTCGAGAAAATGATCAGTTGCTCGAAGGGAACCATCACCTTCTTGCCCGAGGCCAGGGTCAGGAAGTCGTGACGGTCTTCGAGTGGCAAAATCCAACGATTGAGCAGCTCGCGGGGACTGCACAATTGGCGGCCGAAGTCGTCGACCATGAAGATGCCGCCGTTGGCTTTGATGTGCAGCGGAGCTTGGTAGACGTTCGCGTTGCTCGAATAGCGCAAGTCGAGCATGTCGAGGGTCAGTTCGCCCGCGACGATGATGACCGGCCGGCGGATCTTGACCCAGCGCGGATCGGGCGTGTCCTCGTTGAGTAGGCGCTTGACGAGCGCTTGGGCGTTCGGGCCGACGTCGGCGGCGTCGTCCTCGATCGGGCGATGGACGATCGGGTCGAAGAGCGTGACCACGCCATCCTCGGCCATCAGGGCGTGGGGAATGTAGATCTCGCCGCCCGAGTTGTTCATGTACTCGCCGACGGCGCGGGAGAGACTCGTCTTGCCGGTACCCGGCGGACCGTAGATGAAGACCGCTTTGCCGCTGACGATCGCCGGCCCGATCGTGTCGATCAAGTCATCGCTGACGATGAGGTGCGAAAAGGCGTTGCGCAAGCCCTCGGTGTTCATCGGAATACCGGTGACGACCTGCTTGTAGCACTGCTCGACGTAGCGTTCCATTGGCACGGGGGCCGGGCCGATGTAGGAGCAATGGGCCATCGCGTCGCGTGCGCGCTGCCGGCCGAGGTCGGTGAGCAGAAAGCGGTACGATGCGGTCCCGATCAAGTCGCCGCCGCTGATCTCGACGCACTTTTGATCCTTGAGGAAGAGAAGCGACTCCTCCAAGATCCGGAAGGAGATCGCCAGTTCGCGCGAGAGCTCGATCCCCATGAGGGTACCACGAGCGAGTAGGGTCTTGAGGATGAGGTCGGTGAGAAAGCCGGCGTTGAGGCCGGTCTCTTCCATGTTTTGAGGAGCGACGGGCGCCTCGGGCGTGAATAGATCGCCTGTTGATTCCTCTTCGTAGAGTTGAGCCCGTTCCACTTGGTCGCTCCCGAGATGCCGATTGCTTGCTCGCGTCGTCGTTGATCGCCCGACGTCGTCACCGGACGTGATCTCCCGCGCGGCGGATGTGGCCACTTCGGGAAGTTGAAAGTGCTCGCCGAGGCTGTGCCGCGAACCGAACCCCTTCGCGCGATCGACTCCATTATACTTCAGGACAAGATGACAAAGGACGCCTACTCGGGGCGAATCTGAACTCCACGCGATTGGCGTTCGATCGTGATCGGTCGAGCATCGAGTCCGGGCGGGAGTGGTTGGTCGCGCTTCTCCTCTCCAAGAACGCGACGATCCCGCCAAGGAATGTCTCCTTGGCGAGATCGCGATGGTTGTTAATGGACGCGTCTTGTCGGGACGCGATAGGCAAACGCTTACTGAGCGCCGCCGAAGAAGTCCTTCTTGATGGCGCCTTCGTAGACGGGCGGTCCCGCACCCGGGCCGATCATCTTCTCGATGTTCTTGGGTGCCTCACGTCCGAAGAGTCCGGCGGGACGGCGGTTCACGATGGAGACCTGCCAGTCGAGAGGCTCCAGGGAGCGCGTGCGGGCGAAGTCGACGACCGCTTGAGCACGCTTGGAGTCGAGTTCCGGATCGAAAGAGGTTTCGAGGAAGAGCTGCGGAATGACGTAGGGCTTGCGACGACTCAAGTACGTGAGGCGCGCCTCGCCGGCCGAGTTGAGTTGGCTTTCCTTGCCCTCTTGGGTGCTGAAGTAGTGCTTCCAGACGGTCTGCTCGACCTCGATGCCGTTGATCATTTGCTGGCCAAGCGGAGCGTTGACGCGCCGGGCCGCCTCGCGAGCATATTGCTCGGGCCAACAGTGGTCGGAGTGAAGCTGCTCCCAGTCGAAATCCTTCAGGCTCTTGTGCCACTTGTCGCGGCCGCAGCCATTGCAGGAGGAGCAATCGTCCTCGAAGCATCCATCGGCGCACTCGACGGCGCCGCACTCATCACAGTCCTTCTTGGGGAGAACCTTGCAGCCAGCCGCGAGAAAGGTCACGCCTAGAGTGACCCCCGCGATGCCGCCCCAGCGCATTACTGCCTTCATGACGGTATCCTTTCCATCCGGCAGACGGCCCTTCATGGCCTCTTGCCTTGAAGGGGATCCTAGGATCGTACCTCGATTGACCCGCTTGCGGCGCGTCGGTACCCGAGGGACGCCGACGGCTCGCGCTTACTTGTTCAGCATGCGGTCCGCGATCTGGATAGCCGCGGGACCGACCAGGACGACGAAGATCGCGGGAAAGATGAACAACACCAAGGGGAAGATCAACTTTACCGCGGTCATGGCCGCCTTTTCCTCGGCCATCTGTCGGCGACGCGTCCGCATCGAGTCACTTTGGACCCGCAGCGCCTGCGCAATGCTCGATCCGAAGCGGTCGGCTTGGATCAAGATCGCCGCCAATGCCTTCATGTCGTCAACGCCGGTGCGAACACCCAAGTCGTGCAGCACCTCTCGTCGGGGGCGTCCCATTTGAAGCTGGAAGTTGCAAATGGAAAACTCCTCACTAATGATCGGAAAGGTGCTACCCATTTCTTCGCAAACTTTTCGCATTGCCGCATCCAACCCAAGTCCCGCCTCGACGCAAACGACCATCAGATCAAGGGCATCGGGCAATCCGAGAAAGATTTGTTCCTTGCGTGTATTGACCCGCCACGTCACCAAGAGAGTCGGAATGTAGAAGAAAATCCCCGTGAGCAGCACCATGTAGAGGATGCCGTTCATCGAGAATCCGTAGCTCGGATAGATGGTGATTCCGGCAACCGCCGCCCCGACGAGAAGGGAGACGAGCCGCATGGCGTTGTAGACGGTGACGGCGTTTTCCGACCGCCAGCCGCCGTGCGCCAGCTTCATCTTGAGGTTATTTTCTTCCTTTTCGGAAGCTTGGAGCGGCTTGGCCAGCGCCGGCGCGGCTCGCTCGAGGAGATCCTGAAACCGGTCCGGGGTTCCCCCAAGACCCGACGCGCCGTCGGGGGAGGAGAGCTTTCCGATTCGATCGAGCCGTTCCTCGGTCTTGCCGTCACGCTGTGAAACGATGCTGAAGATGACGTAAATGATCGCGACGATCGACAACGCCACGAGTACCGGCACGATCTCTCGCGCTCCCAGAGCGGCAAAGATCAAGAAGGTGGACATGCTTGGATTCTCCCTCGCAGGCGGGGTCTGGTGCCGCTTAGACCTTGATGTTGACGATTTTCCGGATCAAGAGGGCACCGAAGATCATCGAAATGATCGCGAAGACGGACATCTTCTGGCCCATCGGGTGCGTCCAGAGCAGACGAATGTAGGTCGGGCTGATTTGCATCATCAGCAGCAATAGGCCGAACGGCAGCGCGAGAAGGACCACACCGCTAAGGCGGCCTTCGCCAGTGAGTGCCTTGACCATGCCCATGATCTTGAACCGCTCGCGGATGACATAGCCGATCTTGTCGAGGATTTCGGCCAAGTCACCACCGGTTTGCCGCTGGATGATGACCGCGGTGACAAAGAACCGCAGATCGAGATTCGGAACCCGCTCGGCGAGGTTGCGCATCGCTTGCTCAATGCTGATGCCGAGATTCTGTTCTTCCCAGACGCGTCCGAACTCCTTGGCGATCGGATCGGGCATCTCCTCGGAGACGACGTGCATGCCCGCCGCGAGACTGTGGCCGGCGCGAAGGGCGCGGGCGACCAGTTCCAGTCCCTCGCAGAGTTGCGCCCCGAATTTCGCCAAGCGGCGTTTGCGCATGAAGAAGACGAAGCCGAGCGGCATAAAGGCGCAAATGGCACCCGATAGGATCGAGGTGATGATCGGAAGCCGAACGATCGCCGGAGCCAAGGCCCCCAGGCCGGTGATGCCGGCGGTGATGAGCCAGAACTGCGACGGGGAAATCTTCAGGTCCGCTTGTTCGAAGACGCGGCCGAGATCGGGAAGACTGGGAAGGATGCGTTCGACGATGCTTCGTTCGTCGTCGGGGAACATCGGCTCCTTGAGGATCCCGCTCGACTCGAGCGTCGGCGTGCGGTTGGCCGCCATGCGTCCGAGTCGCTCGTCGAGATTTCGGCTACCGGCGTACTCGCGGTAGAAGAAGAAGCCGGCGAAAATCAGCGAGACGACCCCGACGGCCACGATCAGGGAGACGATGAACAGTGGATCCATGGTTCTCGTTCTTCTTAAGCAACCGCAATCATCCGTGAGTGACGAAGCCGGAGGTCCCTTTCTGGCTTCCACATAGAGCCTAGGTCATAAGTGCCGCAGGGAGCAAAAATTGAGTCCACCGGCTCGATTCAACCGGGTGGAAGCACGTCTCGATTTGCGGATTCTGCGGGCTCCGCCTGCCTTCACGCGGTGAGGCCGGGGAGAGGTTGGCCCTCGTCAGTCGCGAAGCAGGACGCGCTCGGCGAAGAGGTTCGGGGGCAAACGAATGCCCGAGGCCTCGAGCTTGGGCATGAACGAGGGGCGGACGCCGCACGACTCGAACTGCCCGAACGCCTTGCCTTCCTGATCGATCCCGAGTTGCCGATAGCGGAAGACTTCCTGCATGATGACGGTATCTTGCTCGAGATTCATCACTTCGGTGACGGAAGTGACCTTTCGTGGACCGCCTTGAAGCCGGTTGACCTGAATAATCATGTCGACGGCACTCGCGAACTGTTGCCGGATCGCCTTCATCGGCAGTTCGACCCCACCCATGAGGACAAGTGTTTCGATACGCGAGGTGGCGTCGCGAGGGGAGTTGGCGTGGATCGTCGTCATCGAGCCTTCGTGGCCGGTGTTCATGGCCTGGATCATGTCGAGCGTTTCGGGACCACGACACTCACCAATGATCACCCGGTCGGGACGCATCCGGAGGGCGTTTTTGACGAGCGAGCGGGCTGGAATCGCCCCCTTTCCCTCAATGTTCGGCGGGCGGGTTTCGAGACGGACAATATGTTCCTGCTGAAGTTGGAGCTCGGCCGAGTCTTCGATCGTGATGATCCGTTCCCCGTCGGGGACGAAGCTCGACAACGTGTTGAGTAGCGTCGTTTTACCGGAACCGGTACCGCCGGAGATGATGATGTTGAGCTTCGCCTTGATGGAGGCTTCGAAGAGCATCGCCATTTCAGGCGTAAAGGCCTTGAAGCGAAGCAGGTCCTGCAGCATCAGCGGCTTGGAACCGAATCGCCGAATCGAGACCGCCGCGCCGTCGAGCGCCAGCGGGGGAATGATCGCGTTGACACGCGAGCCATCTTGCAGGCGGGCGTCACACATCGGCGAGGTTTCGTCGATTCGGCGGCCCACTTTGGACACAATTCGGTCGATAATCTGCAAAAGATGCTGAGAATCGCGAAATTTCACGTCACTTAGGACGAGTTTTCCCGCCCGTTCGACAAAAATCCTCTCGGGACCGTTGATCAGGATTTCCGTGATCTGCTCGTCGCGAAGCAGCGCCTCGAGCGGTCCGAGCCCGAACGTCTCATTGAGCACCTCGTCGATGAGACGCTGCCGCTCCATCCGGTTGAGCAGCGGGTTTTCCGTATCGCAGAGATGTTCAACGACGATCCGGATTTCACGGCGGAGCGTATCGCTGTCGAGATCGCTGACCTTGCTGAGGTCCAGCTTGTCGACCAGCTTCGAGTGGATGAGCTGTTTGAGCTCGTCGAATCCCTTTCCGCTCTGTTGATTGCGCTGGGACAGGCGGCTTGGGGGTTGAGGGAGCTTACCCAGAGATGACATACACGCTCCTCCGACGAGGCTGATCGTTGCGCTCGGAAAGCGACGAGAGGACGGATCGTCGCTCAGAAGACAAGCACGCACCGGTGGCGTCCCCGTCACTCTATCCAATATGCCTCAGATTTGTCGGTTAGTCATGACTGAAGAAGAAGAAACCCTTACGTTCCTTCGGTTTGGCCGGAGCCACGAACTCTTCACCCGACTCCAGAGAAGCCGTCATCGAGACGACCGATTGGTGAATTCTCGACTTGGGAGCATGCTCAAAGAGCGGCACGCCGTTGTTGCGCGACGCCATCATTGTCCGCGCGTCATTGGGGATCTGGAAAGCGATCGGCCGACCGATCGTCTCCTCGGCGCGCTGAATCCCGATCTCGTTCTCGTCCGAGCCGACGCGGTTGGCGACGACTTGGACTTTGTCCCCCAGGCCCTCGATCTCGTTGAGCAGCAACATCAGCCGCACGACATTTCGAAGGTTGCTCACGTCGAGCTGCGTCACCAGGAGCACCGCGTCGGAAAGATGCATCGCCGCCATGTCGATCGCGTGAAAGCCCTTGCTCAAGTCGAGAATGACGTGGGAGAAGGACATCTTCAGGAGAGAAATGACTCGTGTGATGTGGTCCTGTTGAATCAGCCCGGCGTCCTCGATCTTGACCGGGTGCGGCAGCAAGTACAGTCCCGAGGGGTGCATACTCAGCGATCGCTTGAGAAGCTGCAAGTCGATCCGGTCGATGTTCTCCGCGACATCAGCGAGGGTGTAATCGGGAATGATGTCCAAGCAGACATCCGCATCCCCCATCGCCAAGTCGAGATCGACCAGGACGACGCTGTTTTCCGGTTGCAGCGCCAGACAGCAGCCAATGTTGACCGCCATGCTCGTTGCGCCGACGCCGCCGCGCGCTCCGCAGACCGCGTAGACCCGCGTCGACTCCTCGTCCGATCCTTCCCTGCCCGCGCGAGCGCCGCGAAGCCGGCTCAGGGCGCCGAGCATCTCCTCGAATTGCAGCGGTAGCCCGACGAACTCCTTCGCGCCCAGACGCATGACTTGCAGGATGAACTGACCGTCGGTACGTCCGCTGGCCACGACGACGTCCAATTCCGGTTGATTGAGCATCAACTGCTGAACGAGTCGCAGCCCTTGGTCGGGATCCTGGTCGATGGTGATGATGGCGACATCGGGGACGTTTTGGGCGATGACGTCGCTAAAAAACTCGTAGTGAGCGCACTCGGCTTCTAGGTAGACGCTCTCGACTCCGAGCAGCGTATCGCGCAGAACCGTTCTGGTCTCATCCGAGGGATCGACAATAGCTACGCGTTGTACAGCAGCCATGAACTCACCGAGGGGTGTCGCGGCGACGAGGCGCCGCTTGCTGATTGCGCAAAAGGAAAATCGCGTGCCGCGTCGACTTCGGCCGCGATTCTCTCACGGGTCTCCCGAAAACCCGCATCCGTTATTTCGTATTGCCAAGGTCGCGTCAAGCGCGTCGTCACCGACGACTCAAGATTGGCGGGCCCGACCATACCGGTTCTGTCGAGCTTCGCGACAACGAAGGCTGAAACCTAAGAACGTCCGTTCCGCGATGATCGCGGATCGCCTCTCGCCAATTCCGCGCTCCTGGATCTGCCCTATTGTATCACACGCGCAGCGACCCGGAAGGGAGAACGTACCGGCGGACCCCCCCAGCCGATCCTGTTTCGCGTCCGCTCTAGGTTGGGTTGTAACGATTTGCGCCAAGCTGTCGAGTCGGCGAACCAGCGGATCCAGGGGACTTCTCGCGTTGGCGCGCTTTCCGAAATTTATCCCCGAGCCGATGGGAACTTTCCGCTGGGAATCGGGCCGGACCGCGTTCACGATGGATAGTTCCCATAGGGGCTGGGGGAAATGACTCAATAGCCCTAGGAAAGAAGGCTCGACTACGCGAAGATGGCCAAGGACCCGCGCGAGTGGTCCGGGGCCCGACTGAGAAGGACACGATGATGCGATCGACCCTGTTGGCGTCGCTGCTGTTGCTAGCCGCCGGATGTGGTTACCAAGACTACATGAATCGGTTCGAAGACACTTTGGCGAAGCGCGATTACGAGAAGGAACTCGACGAGTCGCTGCACCGATCCACCATCGCGGGGGAAAGCGGCTTGGTGATTCGCATCCCCCGCGAAGCGAATCTGGAGACGGCGCCGAAAGAGGAACTCTTCGAACCGCTGGTCGCGGTCTACGAATCGGATGAGGATCTTTCGCATCCGCTGAAAGTCGTCGTGGCGGTGACGAAAAAGGAGAAGGAAACGCCCGCCCTCAAGCTCGACGAGTTCATCGCGGTGCTCTTCGAGCCCGGGTTCGCGATGGAGTGGATGGGCCCCGGAGTGATCTTTCCCGAAGCCGAGGGGGAGGAGGAAACGACGGGCGACGCTCCGGCCAACGACAACCCCTTCGCGCAGTTCGCCGACGAGGAGGAAGCCAAAAGAGTCAGCATCAAGCTCGAGGTCCGCAATGTCCAAGTAGGGCCCAAACTGAAGATGGATCCCGCCGCGCCGACCAAGGAAATGAAGTGGTTTAGCGTCCTGCAGGAGGTCCCCTTCACGCCGATCGAGGCGGAGGACGACGCGGAGAGTGAGGAGCCTGGGTTCCGCCTCTACCAATGGCAGATCTTCTTCCTCGAGGCCGGAGATTCGCGGGCGATGATTGCTTACCGGACACTCAAGAATGACTACGGCGTCTACTACGCCCGTAAGCTCGACCAAAGTGTGTCATCGGCGAAGCTTCAAGGCGGCGGTGGCTCTCGAAGCCGTCGCGGCGGCGGCCGGCGGATCTAGCAGACCGTTGACTTGAGTGGGGCCAAGGCGAGAGCGAGCCTCTTGTTCCCCTCTCCCTGTGGGCCTGAGGGGTTAGGGGTGAGGGGGCTCATCTTCGCGAATCACCGTTGATTTCCCGAGCCGGAAACTCCCTCACCTGGCCCACTGCGTTCGCCGACCTCTTCCCAAGGAGAGGTGAGTAGAACGAGGCGTCGAGAGAACGACTCGCCACTAGAGCAGATCCGCGGGGTGCCCTTCCCGGTCGACCTTGGGCAAGACGTCGACCTTGTAAATCTGCTGATACGCTTCCGCTTCGCGATGCTGGTCGAGGTGCTCCTGGCTTTCCCAGTGCTCGACGAGAAGGAAGCGGTTGGGGTCGTTCTTGGAGTGGTACGCTTCCCAACGATGACAGCCCGGTTCTTGGCGGGATTTTTCCCCCGCGCGGGTCAACGCCTCGGCGATGTTTGGAACATCCGACGCTTCCTTGACCTGAAGATAGACGTTGAGGTAAATCACGCCCTTGCCTCCCAGATTCGCTAGTCATGCCAGCGGAGGATCGCTCCTCCTCGGTTGCCGGAGGTTCGTGCCTCCTTGCTCGACGGTTCTACCATCGCCAACTACGAAAGTCACACGGGGATGCCCGGGAACAGCTTCGGACAAGTCTTTCGGATCACCACCGCCGGTGAGTCCCATGGGCCGGGAAATGTCGTCATCATCGACGGAGTTCCTCCAGGCTTGAGCCTCTCGGAGGAGGACCTGCTTCCCGATCTCCAGCGGCGCCGCCCCGGCCAGTCAAAGATCACCACCCAACGCGACGAGCCGGACTACCCCGAGATCCTTTCGGGCGTTTTCGAGGGGCGAACGACCGGCACCGCGTTGGCCATCCTGATCCGCAACAAGGATCAGCGAAGTCGCGACTACGCCGACATCAAGGACAAGTACCGCCCGGGCCACGCCGACTATACCTTCGACGCGAAGTTCGGCTTCCGCGATTATCGCGGCGGAGGACGCAGTTCCGCACGTGAGACCGTCGCCCGTGTCGCGGCGGGAGCCGTGGCCAAGAAGATCTTGGCCGAGCGGGGCATCGCGATTGTCGGCTACGTCAAGCAAGTCGGTTCCATCGTCGCCGACATTCCCGACCCCGCGTCGGTTTCCCTTGAGCAGGTCGAGGCGAACATCGTTCGCTGTCCCGACAGCGCCGCGGCCGATCAAATGATCAAGCTCATCGACGAGGTGCGAAAAGACCAGGATTCCATCGGCGGCGTCAGCGAACTCGTCGCGACCAGCGTCCCGGCGGGCTTGGGCGAGCCGGTCTTCGACAAGATCAAGGCGGACCTGGCCAAGGCGATGTTCTCCCTCCCCGCGGTGCTCGGCGTTGAGTACGGGGCCGGCTTCGGCGTCGCGACCGCGCGCGGAAGCGAGAACAACGACCTCTTCGCGGCCTCCGGAGGAGAGATCACCACCGAAAGCAATCGCCATGGCGGCATGCTGGGAGGGATTACCAGCGGGCAGCCGATCGTTTGCCGGGTGGCCATCAAACCGACGAGCAGTCTTTCACGGTCTCAGCCGACGGTGACTTCCTCGGGAGAGCCAGCCGAGATCGTGACGAAGGGCCGTCACGACCCCTGTCTCCTTCCTCGATTCGTTCCCATGGGCGAGGCGATGATGGCGCTCGTCCTGGTCGACCACTTACTTCGTTGGCGCGCTCAATGCGGCACCGATCCCGCGCGTTGAAACCGATCGGCCAGCTCGCCAGCGAATAGATCAACGACTTGTGTACTGGTCCATCTAATACGTAGGGTGCCACTGCCTGTCAGCCAGTGCCAAAGGGTTGGGGTTACTCGAACACCAGCTTCAAGGTGGAAAAGAGCACGAGCAGCCCGTTGATCTATTTGCTGCCGGCCGCGAACGGCCCTTATTGACCAATCTCGGGGTCAAAGAGACTCGACGAATCTACAGTTTCGCCTTCGTTTCTTCTCCTTGATCTTGGCCAACATGGCTTGTTCTCGCTTTGCCCCGCTCAAGTCAACGGACTGCTAAAAGAACACGACATCACCACCGACCATTTTCCATTCAACGGAGAGATCCATGGACTATGCGGACAAGTTCGACCAAGCCCTCAGCTACGACGAGTTTCTCGCCAAGTACGGTTCCGACGAGCATCAGCGGCGCTGGAAGGAGTTTCACGCCGAGTTGAAACTGAGCGATGCGCGACGTTCGTTGATTGCCGGCTTCACGCGGGAGTTGCGCGTCCTATGCTTGGCCGGCGCCTGGTGCGGGGATTGTGTCAACCAGTGCCCCATCTTCCAGCGATTCGCCGAGGTCAACGATCGCATCAAGCTGCGTTTCGTCGACCGAGATGATCACCCCGACTTGCAAGAGCATCTCTCGATCGGCGGGGGGAAGCGGGTTCCGGTGGTCGTGTTCCTGAGCGAAGAGAACAAGTTCATCGGTGCCTACGGCGACAAGACATTGACGGCCTACCGCAAGCTCGCTTCCGGTCTGGGAGGAGCCGCGTGCGCGACCGGGCTCACGAAGCCGGAGGAGTCCTATCTCGACGGCGTCGTTCAGGACTGGCTCGACCAGTTCGAGCGGATGCAACTTCTGCTGCGTCTCTCGCCGCGTCTCCGGCAGATCCACGGCGACTGACGGGGCCTTCTCTCGGAGATCCCGCGTGACATGGAGGGAGTCGCCATTGGATATCGAGCGCTTCGATCGCCAAGGGTGGTTGGTCGTCCCATCCCCCTTCGAGTCGATGCTTATCGACCGGCTTGCGGAGAGACTGGAGCCCTGCCTGGCCGATGGCGTTCGACGCGGCGGTGCTCGAAACATGCTCGAAGTACCCGAAGTCCGGGAGCTTTCCGCGGCGCCGGCTCTTAAGAGGCTCGTCGAACCGCTCCTGGGAAGGAGCAGCTTCGCCGTCCGCGGCATTCTCTTTGACAAGACTCCCGAATCGAACTGGAAAGTCGTCTGGCATCAAGATTTGAGTATCGCAGTCTGCGAGCGGTACGAAGTCGCGGGATACGGTCCCTGGTCGGTCAAGGAGGGAGTCGACCACGTTCAACCTTCAACGGACGTGCTTGAGGGGATGCTGGCTGTACGGATTCATCTCGATCGCTGTGGGGAGGAGAATGGTCCTCTTCGCGTCGTTCCCGGGTCCCATCGGTGTGGTAAGTTGCCGGCTGATCGGATCGCGAGATTACGTGAATCAGGGAGGGAAGAGACGTGCTTGGCGGAACGAGATGATGTTCTTCTGATGCGGCCGCTATTGCTACACGCTTCTTCGGCCGCGACGAGCCCCAGCCATCGCCGAGTGCTTCATCTTGAGTTCGCGTCCACGGTATTGCCGAGTCCGCTGCGGTGGTATCAGTCGGTCTAGGCGCAGACGGTCGACGGAGATGCTCCGAGCAGAGGCATGACGCATTCGCCTGTCCCGCCAAACATGCTTGCACTCAAGATCAGAGCGATCTGGATCAGCCAGCGATTCATAAGGTCTCTCCGTTCTCTATGCGTCGACACGGATGTCTTGTCGTTTTTCGAAGCCTGCTAGCAAGACTCCGCGGGTCCTCATCACTTGGTGATGAGTCTTTGTGTGGAGTTCCATACGCTCGGTCGGCGAACGCGGAGAATAGAAACCGTCGCCATACCGGATAAGAACGATTCTTCATTCACTTGCGATTCGTTACTGATACGTTGCTCACCGTACCATCGCGGAGATGTGCTTCGGTGAGGAAGTGCATCAGGCTCCGTTCTGGTCGAGGCCTCTCGGTGGGGCACGCGGTCGCTGTCCGGGCGTCTAGGATCGATCCTTCGTTTCTCCGTGCCGATCGTCATCCTAGCCGTGGTCGAAAAGGTCAGCAACGGGAGCATGCCCCATGTGGCTCCGTTTCGTGCAAACTTCACTCCGTTAGGAATGTTGGTTTTTGATGAAGGCTCTGCGCGGTGGCCTCGTCGCTCTCGGAGCGAGCAGTGGAGATCCCTTGGCCAGGCCTCGATCCCGGAACCCCACCCCGTTGTGACGATCGTCTCGTCATCGCTGTCGGCGCCAAGTCGGAGGCTCGGAGATTCGACTGGGAAGGCAACGGCGCTCAAAGGGGGAGGTTGCTGGCCCCGGATGGGATGTCTTGCGGGGGGAGGTGCTTGCTCGGACGGGGATGGCGACGACCGGATCGAGAGCACCATTCGCCCCGGTGTGAAGGGGAGGATCGGCGACCTTCCCGGTGGTCCTGTCGATCGGCTCTTCAGGTTGCTCTGGACACGACTTGTCCTTTGCCCTAGAAAATCTGGTGCCCCTTTAGCTCAATCGGTAGAGCAACTGACTCTTAATCAGTAGGTTTTCGGTTCGAGTCCGAAAGGGGGCATTCTCCTTTCACCCACCTTCCCGGTTCATTGCTTGCGACCTGGCCTGCTTGCCCCAGCCTGTTGTGGCTTAACGGGTTCGGTCTCTTTGTGGTGCCGGGCGTGGTTCCAGATGATCCCCCATTTCAGAACGTTCGCAACCGGTAAGGTCGCAGCCAATCTCGAACCTGGTCGCTCTTGTCCTCTCGGGACGGGGTGATGGCACTCGTCCGGTGGCGACTACCAACTCGCCGATATCCCCGACCTTCGAACACGTTCCCGATCGTAGCCGTTTGTTTGCCGCCTGCCTTTTTATTACACTCATTGGCGTTCCTCATGGGTGAGATAGCGTGATGCGTGGGTCCGCGCCGAGGATGCTGGGGCCGCCCGGTCGGTAGGTGATTTCATGCCAATTCGCGTTCAGTGTGGCGGTTGTGGTGCCCGCTACCGAGTTCCCGAGAAACTGGCCGGAAAGAGAATCCCCTGCAAACGCTGCGACGATCGCATTCCCGTCGCTGGCGAGCCCCCCGCGCTTCGGTTAAGCGAGCCGGCTCCAAAGCCCAATCGAAAGAGAAAGCGGCGCAGACGCCGGCCAACGGTCCCGATCAAGCACTGGATCTATGGCATCGGATTGATTTTCATCGGGATCGGCTTCCTGCCGATCATCGGGATGGTCCCCGAGGAAAAACGGGCGGTCGCGTTGCCCTTTTTTCTCGGGCTCGCGATGCTCTGTTGGAGCGGAACGCTGGCGTTCCTCGTGCCGGCGTCGCGGCCATACACCGTTCGGATCCTGGGCGTGGCGCTCTTGGCGTTCGGGCTTTTTGGGGTCGTGAACATGCTCTCGAACTCGAACCGAGGGGCCCCGTTCGCCCTCGGATTCGTCGCTACTTGCGTCGTCGGAGGCGCTTCGATGGTGTGGAAAGGGGGAGCGGTCGCGGAATGATCGCGATTGCCAGCGGGGTAGTCGTTGGCTTGTGGGGCCCTACTCCGATGTCGGCCGCTTTGGATTGGCCCAATGGGCCGATGAGTCCGAACCGGAGACGACGACCCCTTTCGCGTTCCAGCCGAGGTGGGCGCGTACGCTCGTGGGGCAGTAGCGGAGCGTGAGACCACAGCGACGCCTCTCGGAGAGGTTCGCTCCCGAGCCGTGCAGCAGTAGGTCCGAGTGGATCGAGATTTCGCCCGCCTTGAGGACGCAGTTGGACGGTTCGCCAAAGCGTTCGACGGCATCGACGGTCTGGTTGAGAACATTTCGCTCGGCGGTATCGCTCTCGCGGTAGGGGAGATGTCCGTGCCGATGCGATGCGGGAAGGAACTGCATGCAGCCGTTCTCGCAGTCCGCATCGTCGATGGCGAGCCAGACGGTGACGGTCCGCGTCGGCGTGAGGGGCCAGTAGCTCGCATCCTGGTGCCAAGCGACCGTCTTGCCGTCGCCGGGCAGCTTGCAGAAGAAGTGCGATCCCCATCCCACCACATCGTCGCCGAAGAGGTCGCGGACACACGCGACGATCCGGCGTTCCGTCAAGATATCGAAGACGCGACCATGGCGCAGGTGGGCGGAGCTGATCGAATAGGCGTCGCCTCCCTCGGCGAGCGTGCGCTCCAGTAGGGCGTCGAAGTAGGAGCGTATCTGGTCGATCTCGGCGGCGCTGTAGATCGTGATGCCGGTGAGGAAGCCCTGCTCGTTGAACTGGGAGATCTTGTCGGCCGACAGCGTGCTTGGCGCGGTCGGTTCGCAGGGAATGAAATCGAACTGGCGATCGAGGCGGTCGAGATCGGCTTGTTCCGGAACAATGGCGAACTGTTGCATGACAATCTCCAGGGCGAGGAGGTGGATCACGGCGGTCCGGCATGGAGCTGACTCGTGGACGGCCGGTACGTTTCGGTGAGCGACTCGGGCGAAAACATCGCCGTCGTGTGCCGCCGAGACGACGAGGAACCTTTTCCCATGGCCCACTCGTCGCCGCAAGAGGGCGGCGTCGTTGGTCGGTCACCCATCCTCCCGAGTCTACCGGTCGGACGTCGCGGGGCCAACGGCAACCTCTCTTCCGTCGTAGTAAGAGAGGATGTAGACGAGCGATGACACGAAGGATTGGCGTAGGTGTACGATGCATGCTTCTGCACAAATGTCCGCGAGACTGGATCGCCTCGCGTTTGACTCCCCGGAATACAAGAAGGCCTTTGGAACCTTCCTGAAGAGCACGGACCAGAAGAAGAAAGCGATCGCCTGGCTCCGCGGTCAACTAGCGTCGATGCCCGAGCGCGAGGTCTTTCTCGATGTCGGTGCCGGATCGGGTGTCATCACCGGCGCCTTGGCGGAGATGTTCCGCACGACCATCGCGCTGGAACCAAATCGGGATCTTCGTCGGGAGCTTGAGCGGAACTGTCCCAACGCGAGCGTTCTCCGGGAGACGATCGGCGGTGCTCCGCTCGGGCCGGCGATCGCCGACTTCGTCCTCTGCTGTCATGTCTTCTACTACATCGATCGGGCCGATCGCCTCCCGATTCTTCGTCGGCTGTTGGGGTGGGTACGTCCGGGCGGGATGCTCGTCGTCGTGCTCCAGAGTCCGCGGTCGCAATGCAGCAACTTTCTGCGGTCTTTTGGTGGCAGTCCGGAAGATGTCTCGGAACTGCGGGACTCGTTGCGGCGCGAAGCTGAGATCAATTTCGAAAGCACGTTGACGACCAGAGAGTCACACATCGATGCCGCCTCGTTCGAGGACGCATGCGCGATCGCGCAAGTGGTGCTTTCCTACGGCATCCCCGACCACCTGGAGATGCCGACGCTCGACGAGTTGCGAACCCTCCTGGATGAGAACTTCCGCCAACCCGGCGGTGGTTATCGCATCTCCTGCAATCAGGACTTCCTCTGCCTCCGGCCGCGGTAGCGGTCCCATCACCCACGTGATGCCGCTCCCTTGATGGATTGATGCTCGGGGTGCCCAGGTCTTCCCGCGCCGCGATGACTGCCTTTGGTGATCCGTCCGTTTACGCGGCTGGATGCCGCCTCGGAAGTAGGGCAAGTCGGCCGCGAATTCTTATCATTTCCATCTGACTATCGCATCACCGAACAGGAAGGTATCGCTCATGGATACGCTCGCTCAGCGGCTCTACGAGGAATTCGTCAAGATCCCGCTGATTGACCCACACTCGCACATCAACCCGCACGCTCCGGTCGCGAAGAGTCTCAACGACATCCTCGGCTACCACTACTACACCGAGTTGGCCCACTCCGCCGGATTGCCCAAGGACAAGATCGAGACCAATCAAGGTTTCGATCAGATCGAACAATTGGCGACCCATCTCGGTCATCTTCGCAACACGGTCCAGTACTCTTGGCTGGTCGAACTCGCGAGCACGTTCTTCGGTTTCGAAGCCGAAGAGGTCACGCCCGAGAACGCCCGAAGGCTCTTCGACGCCGCCGAGTCGACGTTGGCCAAGTCCGACTGGGTCGAGACCGTCTTCGAGAAGACCCGTCTGGAAGGGATCTTCCTGACCAACGACTTCGACGATCCGCTGGAGGGGTTCGATACCAAACGCTACATCCCATGCCTCCGCACGGATGAGCTGGTCTTCAAGCTGGGCGAGGAGTCGGTCCGCAATCGCTTTGAAGCATCGTCCGGCGAATCGGCGAGTACGATCGCGTCGTTAAAGAAGGGGATTGGTGCCCTCTTCGAGCGGTTCACCGCTCGCGGCGCCCGCGCTTGCGCGATCTCGTTGCCGCCCGATTTCGCTCCCATGCGTCCCGCTGAGAGCGAGGCTTCCAGGGCCCTCGACAAGGTGATCCAGGGAGACGCATCGCCCGAGGAAGCGCGGACGCTTTCGAACGCCGTCTTCTTTATGCTCGCGGACTATTGCGAGGAGTTCACACTGCCGTTCGACCTGATGATCGGCGTCATTCGTGGCGTCTACGCCGATGGGGTCTTTCAGGGGCAGGATCTCTTCGATCGACGGACCTCGCTACATCAGTACCATCGACTCTTCAACGAGAAGAAGGCGGTGACCTTTCCGATCTCGGTGCTGACCAGCAATCAGAACCAAGAGCTGGTCGCGTTCTCGTGGATCTTTCCCAACGTCACCACCAACGGCCATTGGTGGTATTCGAACATCCCAGCCTACATCGAGACCGATCTCCGCGCGCGGATCGAGGCGGTGCCGATCAACAAGCAGATCGGTTACTACAGCGACGCCTACAAGCTGGAGTTCGTGCTGCCGAAGTTCAACATGTACCGGCGCTGCTTGTCGCGCGTCCTGGCGAACGACTACGTCCTGGCGCGGGGTTGGAGCGAAGAGCGGGCGATTGGCTTGGCGCGCCAGATCCTCCGCGGCAATGTGGAAACAATGTTTCCTGGTCGATAGTGCCAAGGTTGGCCCGTCGACGTGGGCGTGTTGGGGCGGCGGTGCTACGTAGCTTGCCCGCGCACGGGTGGCTCGTTCGCTCATGCGAAGGTAGGCCATTTGTTCGTGCTCAGGCTAGCGTGAGCATGAGACGGCATGGAGACTCCGGCAGGGCATCGCCGAGAGATGGAACCGAATACGTCACTCGTCATTGGAAAGAACACGTGGGGTGACATCGTCGTGTCACCCCGCGTGCCGGTAGTGATTGGGGGAAAGCCTCCCTCCCTTGGGGCCTGGGATGTGTTGGGTGGGAGGGAGGCTGGGGAACCGATGCCGTAGAAGAAACGCAAGTGGTGTGCCGCAAGTCGGGCTCTAGCCGAAGGAAGGTTGCGGAGATTCGTCGAGGCAAGCAAGAACCCGCATCAGTCAAAGGAGATACGAAAGGAAAGAATTTCCTCTCGCTTGTCGTTGGCCCTTTGGACGCGGCTCGCAAAAGGCGTCGCGATCGCCCAAGCACCAGGCAGTCACGCCCATGATTGATGCCTCATTTCCCTGTAAAAACGTAGAAGTGACACGGCAAGTTCGGGTCTTCGCGGTGGCTTGAAAAAGGGTATCGATCGGTCTGGTTCGCTTTTCCTTCGGAACCGTGTTCGTCGCCTTACTCGAGCTTGTCGACCACCGTGTTCCTTGGTTGGTCCACTTGCTCCCGCATCCCCACTATTGACGCCGTCCGACTGATCGCGCGCGAACGCGCAGGGAGACGCCTTCTCCGCGCGAAGAGGAAGCTAGCGCGGTCTGTCGGACACTGGACTGGACGGATGGCACGACGCTTTCCCATGCCGCGCGAGAGAGTGCCTGAACAAAACGTCTAGGTGAAGGGGCGATAAAGAGGTTGGATGGTGATCGAGTGGTGCGACTATTGAAGGAGAAAAGGAAAGGGCCCAAGGGGTTTTAAAAAGCCTCCCTCCCTTGGGGCCTGGGATGTGTTGGGTGCGGGAGGGAGGCCGGGGAACCGATGCCGTTATTAGATTGCAAGGGGTGTGCCACTAGAGCCTTTTCAAGTCCTCGATATCGAGGGCCAAGTTCCAGGTCGGTGATGTAAGTTGCTATTATGGTTGGCCTTGGGTGTTGCGGGTTTGGGGTTGAAAAAAGTGTGGCGCCGGGAGAATGCTTCGTCGGAACGGGCGTGCGGCCCTGAAATAGTGCCTAGCATCGCATCACCCTCGCTCAAGATTGATGCCGATGCGAGCACGCGGGGACGTTGCTCGTTTCGGAGTGTTCCTTGGTGGTTGAGTGTTTCCGTTCACTTCTTGGTGATGGGGATGTTACCTTTGGCGAGTTGCAGCGATTGAATGGTCTGGACTGGTCGCATCGCCTTGCGCGTCCTAGCCTATTCGCTGGCGGTTTGTTCTTCATGCGATCGCGATGGCCGACAGGGTTCTGATGCGATCGCCCCTACCAAGCTAATGGGTCATCCACTTGGCTCCGTCGCTTTTTCGGATCGTTTTCGTCGGACTCGCGATCGCCGGCATTCTTGCCGGATCGATCGGCGTGCCGCTACCGGCGATCACGAATGGGACGGCCGCCATCCCCTATCCCTGTCAGTACCGCCGTTGCGGTTGCTCGTCCTCGGGCCAGTGTTGGGCGGGTGATTGCTGCTGCTACTCCATTGAAGAGAAGATCGCCTGGGCGAAAGCCAACGATGTCGCCGTTCCCGCGATCGCCCTTGAGGCCGCGCGGAGATCGAATCGCGAAAGGAGACCGGCGGCGAAGAGCATCGTCGTTGCCGGGAAGGCACCTTCCGCACCGCGAAGCTGCTGTGCGAGTCACGCTCCCAAGCCCGCGACCGTCGAGCTCGATTCCGCGACTCCGGCGTCGTCGTGTTGTTGCAAGGCGAAGAAGGCGGCTCCGAAACCCGTCGCGCCGTCGAACTCTTGTCCCTCATGTACTCGTCATCGAGAGAAGTCCCTGACGCGGCTGGTCGCGACGCTTGAGGCGGCCAAGTGCCAGGGGTTTTCCGGGGATGTGCTCGGACTCATTGTCGTCGATGTTCCACCGACGACGGCCGGTCAATCGCTTGGAAACGCACCGAGCGACCTGATCCTCCCTCGTGATCTGGCGGCGTCTCTGATGGCCGTCCGTCCTCCCACGCCACCGCCACGCTTCTCCATCTCCTGACCATTCGAGAGCTGAGTTCCCACGCGGGTTCATGCCGCGACGCGCCCTCGCCCACGGCGAAGGTCTGTCGTCGGGCTTGGCCGGTTTGGCCTCGCTCTTGGTTCGTCAGCTCCCACGTTTCGCGACGTGTCCGTTCTTGAACTCCGGGTGCTCCCGGCTGCTGGGCAGCCATGGAGCATGAGTGCCCGACGTCTGGCCGGCAGGCACGTCTTGAGTTCCTCCACGCGTTCTTTGCGTGGGAGCCCGCGGTCAATCTCACGCAGGCGCGATCTATTCACGCTGGCGCTCGCATGATCCACGCACACAATCGAACAACGATACTCAGGAGAACATTCATGCGCACGAAGAAGCGCGCGTTTACCCTTGTTGAACTGCTCGTCGTGATCGCCATCATCGGCGTGCTCGTCGCCCTGCTCTTGCCCGCGATCCAACAGGCCCGCGAAGCGGCACGCCGATCCCAATGCTCGAACAACCTTCGTCAGGTCGGGTTGGCGATGCAGAACTACTACGACGCCAACGGCTGTTTGCCTCACTCCAGCTATACGCACGAATACACGTACAGCGCCCTGGCCCGAGCGCTTCCCTACTTCGACATGATCAACCTCTACGACAAGATCAACTTCGACGTCGGCATCCGGCAGTCGCCTCCCTCCGGTGATCCTTCCGCCGAGAACGCGACGGTCGCGGCGACGCGCGTCGGCCTCTTCGTTTGTCCGAGTGATCCCAATGGCACGCAGATCCTCAATCCGCTGTGGCGTCCGGGTAGCTACGTCTCCAACAGCGGCTCGGGAGCCGGTGGCGGTGCCTCGACCAATACCGACGGCGTGATCTATTCCACCTCGTCCACGAGGTTCAGCGGGATCTCCGACGGGCTCTCCAAAACCGCGCTCTACAGCGAGTCGATGATCGGATCGGGAGCCGGCGCGTTGGCGAGCGGAACCGGCGACAACGCCTTCCACTACATTCGGGTTCCGACCGGTGTCAATCCGTTGGACGAGACGGCGTGTGATCCCTCGGGCGACTGGTACGAGAACCGCAACTACGCGTGGTCGCTCGGCCGGTTCGATTCGGCCCAGTACAACCACCACCGGCTTCCCAACGACAAGCTCCCCGACTGCATCGCCGCATGGTCGTACGGCTGGAAAGCGGCCCGAAGCCGCCATCCCGGTGGCGTGCACCTCCTGTTCTGTGACGGCAGCAATCGCTTCGTCGGAGACTCGATCGATTCGGTCATCTGGCGGGCGCTCGCGACGCGAGCGGGCAATGAGATCGTCGAAGGATTCTAAGGCCATCGACGTCCGTCAAGACGGCGTGGGATTCCTCGGTGGATGGGACGACACCTTTCGTCCATCGGGACCCAGGCCCCTTCTCGTGACCATCGATCATTCTCGTTGTCGTCGGAGTAGATCATGAAATCCTTGCTGTACCGTTCCCATCGGTGGATCGGGTTGGTGGCGTGCGTGCCCATTCTGGCATGGACCGTGAGCGGCATCGCGCATCCGGTAATGGGGTGGCTCAGCCCCGAGCCGGCTCAGAAGAGCTTTCCGAAACGCCCGGTCGAACCGTCCGAGTTGACGATCGGTTTACGGGAGGCTCTCGAGAAACAAGGGGTCGAGGAGATCACCTGGGCAAGCCTTGTCCCGATTGAGGATCGCACCTTCTACCAAGTTGGCGTTCCGGGGACGACGGTGCCTCGTTACTTCGACGCCGCGACCGGCGACGAGTTGGTCAACGGCGATGTCCACTTCGCCGAACTGCTCGCGCGCCACTTCGTCGGCGACCAGACCTCCTCGGTCACCGATGTCGGCGTGGTCACTTCGTTCGACCAGGAGTATCGGCCCATCTTTCAGTTCCTGCCCGCGCGTCGCGTCCTGTTCGGTCGCGACGACAACATGCGAGCCTACGTCGATACCCGCGCTGGTCGGCTGGGCATGCTCGTCGACCGAACCCGTGGGAACCTCTTGGGCCTCTTCTCGTGCTTACACAATTGGGAGTTTGTCGGGCTGCCCGAGGTTGGCCGCGTCGCGATGCTGTTGGCCTTCAGTCTCTTCGTCTTCGCCGGGGCGCTCAGTGGATTGCTTGTCTATGGCCTCATGTGGCGTCGCTTGGGCATGGGGGCTCAGGCTCGGACGCCGCGTGGGAGGCTCCGTAAGTTCCACCGGCTTGCGGGGTTGTCGGTTTCCGGCATCATGCTCCTCTTCGCGTTCAGTGGTGGCTATCACGCCCTGAAGAAGCTCGACCCGCAACTCCACGGGTTCCCGCTCGGGGAACGGCGCTGCGCGGTGTCAGGGATTCAGCGGTCACCGAAAGAGGTCTTCGAACTGGCCGAGGAGACTGGCCCGGTGAGGGACCTTCAACTCGTCGTCCATCAGGGCGAGCCGCACTACCTCGTCTCCTTCGTCGGCAGGGAGAACGTCCCCAATCCGAAGTTGGTTCACGCGACGAGCGGATTGGTCATCGACGAGGGAGACATCGCGCATGCGAAGGATCTCGCGACGCGGCTCGACGGCATTGAAGTGGCGACCCTTCGGGGTGGGAAGCGACTGCCGACGTTCCTTCGGGAGTACTCGCCCGTCAACAAGAGGATTCCCGTGGTCCGCGTCGACTTAGAGACCTCCAACAACCGGCGACTCTACGTCGATCCCAAGACCGGAGTGGTGGCCACGTCGATGGATGACTCGGTCACCTGGGAACGGCTCTCGTTTCTCTTCCTGCACAAGTGGCACTTCCTCGATCCACTGGGAATGGGGAGCGACGCGCGCAACGGCGCCATGGTCGTCGCGACCGCTTCCTGCGCCTTGGTGACCGCGCTGGGGCTTGCACTACTGGTCGGTTGGTTTCGGCCGAAGTTGAGGGCGAAGCGATCGGATCCCGTACTCGCGGAGGAGGAGGCCCCTTGAGGGGCTGGTTGGGTTACCACTCGTCATCGAGAGATGAGGGTTCGTCGTCGGCGCGTTGACTCTGGTAGAGACGGCGGACCGAGTCCCTGAGTAGCACGAAGATCGTGAAGGCGCCAAAGATCGTTCCCAGGGGAAAGAGGGTGCAGTAGATCCCGGCGATCACGATGCTGTACTCGCGATGGCGCAGCCGGAGCATGGCTCGTCCGGAGGCGACCGTCGCGATGCCGAAGAACCAGGCGGCGAGGAGAAAACATCCCCAGATCAGCGACATCAGCACGAGCGGGAACTCGCGGTGGTGCGGCAATGCGAAGGCATCTTCGGCGACCATGGTGAAGGTGACGACGATGAAGATCGTCAAGAGGAGAGCCAGGGCGAGCACGAACCCGCCGACGAGATAGTGAAACGCGGCGACGACCTTGAGGTAGTCGAGATCACGTTCCGCTTCGCCGCCATCGTGTCGCATGTCGCTCCCCTTTTGCGCTCGGGAAACACCTCTCCGACGGAATTCCTCGCTCGTGACCGGCGAGTTCGTTGGCTAGTGAAGGAAGTGTCGCACCCCGGTCATGAGCATCGCGATTCCATGTTCGTCGCAGGCCTGGATCGAATCGAGATCCCGCTTGGAGCCGCCGGGTTGAACGATGGCCGCGATGCCCGCCTTCGCCGCCAAGTCGATGTTGTCCCGGAAAGGAAAAAAGGCGTCCGAGCCCAGCGACGAGCCGACGGCTCGGTTGCCCGCCTTCTCGATCGCGATGCGGACCGAATCGACGCGACTCATCTGACCGGCGCCGACGCCGACGAGGGCCTGGTCCTTGACCAGCACGATGGCGTTGCTGCGCACGTGCTTGACCATGGTCCAGGCGAACTCGAGATCCTTGAGCTGATCGTCGCTCGGCGCCGTCTCCGTGACTAGTTTGCGTTGCTCGAAGCCGCTCGGGCCGACGTCGGCCGATTGGCGGAGCATGCCACCCTCGAGTGGCCGCAGACGCATCGACTTCTGGCGTTGGTCCTCGTTTGCCGTGAGGTCGCCGGCTTGAAGCAGGCGGACACTCTTCTTCCACGTCGGCCGCGTGGTCAAGACGTCGACCGCATCGGCCTCGAAGCTTGGAGCGATGATCGCCTCGACAAATCGATCCGGCTCGGTCATCGCTTCGGCGGTCGCTTGGTCGACGGGACGGTTCAGGCCGATGATCGATCCGAAAGCGCTGACGGGGTCTCCTTCGTATGCCTTGGCGAAGGCGTTCGCGAGGGAGTCGGCGATGGCGGCGCCGCAGGGATTATTGTGCTTGATGACCACCGCGGCGGGGTCGCGGAACTCGCGGACGATCGACAGAGCGGAGTCGAGATCGAGCAGGTTGTTGTAGGAGAGTTCCTTGCCGTGGATCTGTTCGGCGCCAACGGCGGTCGCGTAGAGGCAGTCGGGATCGATGTAGAGAGCGGCGCGTTGGTGCGGGTTCTCTCCATAGCGAAGGGTCGCCGACTGGCCGTAGGTCATGCTCATGGTGAGCGGTAGATCCTCTTGGGCCTCGCCCGCGTGTCCCGCCAGATACTGTTCGATCGCGTGATCGTAGCGGGAGGTTCGCAGGAAGGCCGCGTGGGCGAGCCGCGCGAGGAGTTTGTCGGGGACCTTGCCGCCATGGCGGTCGAGTTCTTCCAGGAACTCCGCGTATTGACTCGGGTCGGTGAGCACGGCGACGTGAGCGTGGTTCTTCGCCGCGGACCGAATCATCGAAGGGCCGCCGATGTCGATCTGCTCGATCGCCGCTTCGAAACTGACTCCCTTGCGGGCGACGGTCTGCTCGAACGGGTAGAGGTTGACGACGACCAAATCGATGGGATCGATGTCGTGTTCACGGGCCGCGTCGACGTGGGCGCTCGATTCACGTCGGAAGAGGAGCCCCCCATGGACCTTGGGATGAAGTGTCTTGACCCGGCCGTCGAGAATCTCCGGGAAGCCGGTATGCTCGGAGATCTCCTTAACCTCTATACCCGCTTCACTTAGCGTCCGGTAGGTTCCCCCCGTGGAGAGGAGTTCGACCTGATGTCGGCGGAGTCCTTGAGCGAGCTCGACGAGCCCGGACTTATCGCTGACCGAGAGTAGTGCACGTCGCATCGAGGCCGACGCCATCGCGAAACCTTTCATCTTCTGGAAGATCGCCCTGTTCCCACAGATACCTACTGAAACGCCCGACGTCGACCACGCGGGAGTGAGGGCGATGCCGCTTGACGGAGTCGTCGGTCTTCTTAGAATCGACAGAGAGATGTTTTTGGTTATCCAAAAACATGTGTTGCGGTCGTTTCAAATTACCGATCTACAACAGGGGTCGACCCTTGTTGACCGTTGCTTTGCCTAGGAGACGTTTCGTGCCGCATGTCGTTCGGTGGGTACTCGGAGCCGCCCTGATGGGGGCGTTGTGGGGATGTGGAGCGGCCGATCACGCCGGGCCGTCGGCGGGCGGCAGCACCTTCTCCGGATCGTTTCCCATCAAGATCGCCTGCACGACGGGCATGGTCGCCGATGTGGTCCGCGAGGTCGGCGGCGATCACGTCGAGGTCGAACAACTCATGGGTGAAGGGGTCGATCCTCATCTCTATAAGACCTCGCCAGGCGACATTCGCAAACTCTCGGCGGCCGACATGATCTTCTACTCGGGACTGCACCTCGAAGGGAAGATGGCCGACGTCTTCGTCCAGATGGCACGCCGCAAACCCACCTACGCGGTGAGCGAGGAGATTCCCCACGAGACGATTCTCGAAACCGAAGAGGAGAGTTTCGATCCGCATATCTGGTTCGACGTCGAACTTTGGAGCAAGACGGCCGGGGTGGTCGCCAAGGCGCTGTCGGACTTCGACCCCTCCCACGCGGAGGACTACGCCGTCAATGCGAAGAGGTACGAGGAGCAACTCGCCCAGCTCCACACCGACGTCAAGTCGTTGCTCGAATCCGTTCCCGAGTCCCAACGCTACCTGGTGACCGCTCACGATGCCTTCGCCTACTTCGGGCGCGCCTACGATATCAATGTCATGGCAATCCAGGGAATCAGCACCGAGAGCGAAGCGGGGGTCAAACGGATCAACGAGCTCGTCGACTTCCTCACCAAGAACAAGATCAAGGCGGTCTTCATCGAGTCGAGTGTCAGCGATCGGAACATCCAAGCTCTCATCGAGGGCTGCAAGGCCCGTGGACACGACGTCGTGATTGGCGGCGAGCTCTTCTCCGACGCCATGGGAACTCCGGGAACGCCGGAGGGAACGTACGAGGGAATGGTTCGGCACAACGCGAATACGATCGCCAAGGCTCTCAAGTAAGGTGCTCTTTTATGCCGACCGAAACGCCGACGGTGCCGGTTTCCAGTCCCGAGGAGTCTCCAACGACGGGGACGGACTCACCTCACGTGCTCGATGTCCACGATGTGACGGTGGCGTATCATCGTCGGCCGGTTCTTTGGGACATCGACGTTACCATCGACCAACCGGCGCTGGTTGGCATCGTCGGTCCCAATGGGGCGGGCAAGAGCACGCTCATCAAGGCGATCCTCGGGCTCGTTCGGCTCGCCAGCGGCAGTGTCTCCTTCTTCGGACAGCCCTACTCCTCAGCCCGAAGCCGGATCGGTTACGTGCCTCAGCGCGGGAGTGTCGACTGGGACTTCCCGGTCTCGGTACTCGATGTGGTGCTGATGGGGGTTTTTGGCAAGCTCGGATGGTTCCGGCGTCCCAAGGCGGCCGATCGCGAGTGGGCGATGGAGTGTCTTCGGCAAGTCGGCCTCGCGGACATGCACACGCGTCAGATCGGACAGTTGTCGGGCGGCCAGCAGCAGCGGGTCTTCCTCGCCCGTGCCCTGGCCCAGCGGGCCTCGCTCTACTTCATGGATGAGCCGATGGCGGGGGTCGACGCCGCGACCGAACGGGTCATCTTCGAGCAGCTCGGACAACTTCGGCAGCAGAACAAGACCGTCATCGTGGTTCATCACGACCTGCGCACCGTTCCGCACTACTTCGAAGAGGTGATCTTGCTGAACATGCGGCTGGTCGCATACGGCCGAACCGAAGAGGTCTTCACGCCCGAGAATCTCCGCAAGACCTACGGTGGGCAGCTCGGTATCTTGACCGACGTCGCCACGTCGATGGCGTCGAAAGGCATTCGGCCGTGATCACCTACAACACGCTGATCGTGTTGCTGGGGACGAGCCTGCTGGGCGCCAACTGTGGCCTGGTGGGGAGCTTCGCGCTCCTGCGTCGCCGCGCCCTTATTGGCGATACGTTGGCGCATGCCACGCTCCCAGGGCTTTGTCTCGCCTTTCTACTCCTGGGCTACCGCAGTCTTCCCGCGATGCTTGTCGGCGCCTTCGTGACCGGCGTGATGGGAATCGTAACGGTCGCCCTGCTTCGCCACTGGACCCGGATCAAGGAAGATGCTTGCCTGGGAATCGTCCTGAGCGTCTTCTTCGGCTGGGGTATCGTGCTGATCAAGCTGATCCAGAACGAAACGACCTCGGGAAGCAAGGCAGGACTCGACTCCTACATCTTCGGGAAGACGGCGGGGATGATCGCGCAGGACGTCATGATCATTGGCGGCGTGTCGCTTTTCTGTCTGCTGGTGGTGATGTTGCTCTTCAAGGAATTCAAGCTCGTCGCCTTCGACGCGTCGTTCGCCCGGGCGCAGGGTTGGCCGGCGGTGCTGCTCGACTTGGCGCTCATGGGACTGGTGGCGCTGACGGTGGTGATCGGGTTGCCGGCGGTGGGAGTGGTCTTGATCGCGGCGCTGCTCATCATGCCCGGGGCCGCCGCGCGGTTTTGGACCGAGCGACTCGAGTCGATGCTCCTGGTCTCCGCGTTCGTCGGCTTTGTCGTTGGGTTGGTAGGGACCTCAATTAGCGCTCGTGTCGACAACGCCCCCGCCGGTCCGGTGCTCGTGCTCGTCGGCAGTTCGATCTTCATGCTCTCGATGTTCTTTGCTCCCCGCCGTGGACTGGTCGCGCGGCTTGTCGCCGATCGTCGCAGTCGCCTTCGGCTCGAGAACCGCCGATTCCTGGAAGTCCTCTTCGACTTGATGGAGCCAGCCCTGCCGGAACGACAGCCCATCGCGTTGGCCGACGTCCTGGACCATCGCGGTTGGTCGTCCCGAGACCTCGGGCGACTTGTCGATCGTGCGGAGAAGCACGGCTGGGTCGATCGCGTTGATCGCGAGAAACTACGAGCGACCGAGAAGGGGCTTCGGAAGGGGGCGCGGTACGCTCTCTCCCATCGACTCTGGCTGACCTTTCTCGATGAGCACCCCGACCAGATCGCGGCATACGCCAACCTCTCCTCGACCGATCCCGCGGAGCTACTTCCTGCGGACCTCATGGAGTCGGTGCGTGGAAAGCTGCTTGCCTCGGGGCGTTGGCCGAGCGCCGATCTCCTGGAGACGTCGGAGGAGTTGTCGAGATGAGTCTGACAACTTCGGACTTCTTGGCGGCGTGGTGGACCATCGCGGTCGGAACCTTGTCGAACGCCTCGTGCGCGATTCTGGGCTGCTATTTGTTGCTGCGTCGCATGAGTCTGCTCGGTGACGCGATCAGCCACGCGATCTTGCCGGGGATCGCGATCGCCTTTCTGCTCACGGGTAAGATCGCCTCTTTTCCCATCTTCCTTGGTGCGATGGGCATTGGCGTCCTAACCGCGTTTCTCACGCAACTGATTCATCGTGGGGGTGTCACCGAGGACGCGAGCCTGGGGGTGGTCTTCACGTCCCTCTTCGCGATCGGCGTGATCATGGTCTCGGCGATTCACAGTGTCGATCTCGATCCGGGCTGCGTTCTCTACGGATTGATTGACGCGGTGCCGCTCACGACCCAGCCTTTCCTCGGCTTCGAAGTTCCCCCCGCGGTCGGCACCATGGGATCGGTACTCATCGTCGTGCTCCTGTTCGTGAACATCTTCTGGAAGGAACTGAAGCTCGTCTCCTTCGATCCGGACCTCGCGACGTCGATGGGAATCAGTGCGACGCTGGTCCACTACCTCTTGATGGCGATGGTCGCGGGTGTCACCGTCACCTCGTTCGAGGCCGTTGGGGCAATCCTCGTGGTCGCGATGCTGATCGTTCCCGCGGCGACGGCCCATTTGCTCACCGATCGGCTTTGGTCGATGATGCTGGTCGCGGTGGGGGTCGGGTTCCTCTCCTCACTCTTCGGTTACATCGGAGCACTTCTGCTCGACACCTCGGTCGCGGGCATGATGTCGGTTGTCGCGGGACTGCTGTTCCTGCTGGCGGTCTTCTTCTCTCCACGCTACGGCGTCGTGAGCAAGGTGTGGCACAACTTGGCGTTGACGCTTCGCATTTCCGGTGAGGACATCATCGCCACGATCTACCGCGCCGAGGAGCGAGCCGGGGGAAAGACCTCGGGGGCGGGCATCGGGTTGGGTGAGTCGCTACGCGCCGCCGGCGGAGGCATCGTGGGATGGTTGGCGGTGGCCGGTTTTTGGTGGCAAGGACTTCTCGACTGCCGCGGTTCCTTGCTCATCTTGACGCCGGACGGTCGTCGCCGGGCCCGTTCGCTCGTCCGGTCCCACCGCCTTTGGGAGTTGTTTCTCGAGGAAAACGTCGAACTGCCGCTCGACCATCTTCACGATCCGGCCGAACGGGTCGAGCACTTCATCGACCGCCACTTACAGGAAGAACTCAACGACGTCCTGGAGAGCCCTCGCAAGGATCCCCACGGTCGCCCCATCCCGCCGCTGGACAGCATGGACGAAGCCTAGCAGTCCGGTGATCTATTCGCTGCCGGCTACGAACGGCCCATTTGACCAATCCCGGCGTCCAAAAACTCAACGAATCTACAGATTCGCCTGCGTTTGTTCTCCTTGATCTTGGCCGATATGGCTCGTTCTCGCCTTGGCCCGCTTGAAACAACGGACTGCTAGCCATCGCGAAGGTTGAGCCACGTGTGGAGGCTCTCTTCGTAGCGATGGTGACCTGGAAACGTGGTCGCGGTGTCGACGTTCTCGATGCGGAGATCCTCGGTGATGATCGGCTTGAGTCCCATCGGTGTGTTCCACTCCATCATGCGGTAGAGATAGTTCAGGACCCGATCGTTGGCCGAGTAATAGTTGCTGATGCCGCCGCGAACGGTCTGTAGCGCGGTCTCCCAGTCCGCGCGTCGGGAGTGAGCGCCTCCGAAGAGGTGAACCTGTTCGATCGTCGGTGACGATTGGCACGCGAGCCGGTGCATCGCTCGATAGAGAACGCGACACCCGAGGGAGAAACCGACGAACTGCAACTCCTCGCCGGGGTGTTCCGCTCGCCGACGTTCGATCGCTTCCGCGAGACGTCGACCGGCCCAGTCCGCGCGGAGGCACGCCCACTTCCAGTGCGCCGCGAAAGTTCCGCAAAGAGCCGCCAGTCGAGCGGCTTGCAGCGCCTTTAGCGGCGTGACGGGACGCGGGCTCAGCACCGCGGTTGCTGCCAAGGGAATCAACTGCATCGCGATCTCGCCCGTATGACCCGCTTGCCATCGAAAACGCTCAATGCCCCCTCGCCAACCCGCTTCGCGAATCGCGCGGATGGCGAGTTGGTCCGCACTCGGGTTGGGCCTGGCGGTGAGGTAGCCTTGAACGATCACCAGCCTGCGCTCGGGAGTCCGGTCACGTCCATCGTCGAGATGCCTGAAGGTCGGCGGCGTCACCACGAGGGATCCCATCGTGGGGTTCGCCTGGGACCAGGGCATCCGGTTGGGGAGCAGTTGTCGCACGAGGATTCCTCACTTCCGGAGGTTCGATCGGGCAGCCGCGACGCCGGCGTTCCTATCATCGCATTGTACGCCTGGACGGATGAAGAAGAGGAGAAGGCGTTGCCGGAGAGATACGCAGCGATGCAGCATCAGATTCGACTTCGTGGTCCCTGGGAGGCACTCGTGACCGACGAGGGGGGCGCTCGGCAGTCAACGATCACCGTTCCCGGGAAGATACCGTTCGCGGGGCTTGGCCAGGAAGCGACGCAGATCGATCTCTGCCGCAACTTCAATTGGGTCGCCCAACTCCACGAGGACGAGTCGCTCGTCCTCTACGTCGACCGCACTCTGGGCGGTCCTCGGGTGTTGATCAACGGCGAGTCTCTGGGTCATGTCTCTTCGCCATGGGGCACCTCCCGGTTCGAGATCTCCCGCCTGGTTCGCACGAGCAACAAACTGGTCCTAACCTGGGATCGCCAAGGGCTCGAGGAGGAGGTTGGGGTTATTGGGGGGATCTGGCTCGCGGTCGAATCGCGACTGATCGAGATCGAGGAAGTCGACCTTCAGACGCAGCTCGAGGACTCGTTGGGCGCAGTGAATGTCTCGTTCGATTGCGAGGCTCGCGGCGATATCGCCCTGAGTCTTCTTTTGGACGGTCGCACGATCGCCCAGCACCGAGCCGTCGCCGGCGATGTTCGAGGGGTCACGATGACGGCGGATTCCTTGGAGATTGATCCTTGGATGCCGCGCTCGCTTGGGTTGCCGACGCGCCACGAGTTGACGCTACAGGCTCGTACGCCACAGCGCGTCGTCTGGGAACGTCGGTGGGAGGTCGGTTTTCGAGCAATCGTTGGTGTCGGCGACGCGGCCTACCGCTGCAACGGTCGCTCGCTGAAACCGAAGTGGGACACGATCGATGCGACGAGGCTCGAACGTATCGCTCTCGGTGAGGCGATCACGACGCTTGTTGATCAGGCTTGGCTCGAACGATTCGACGGCATCATCGTGAGCGGGGTCTTGGTCCCGGAGGAACTGCTCGCGTTCTGCGATCGCGTCGGCTTGCTCTTGCGAAGGGAGCTTCCTCCGGAGACGAGGATGAACGCTCGGTCAACAACCGCGTTGCGTGCGCGGCATCGATGGCATCCGTGTTGGGTGGAGGGTGACGAGACGACGTGACAGGGGGGGGAATGGCGTCGGTTGAAAAGTGGTATCGCTGGCCAAGAAATGAAGGAGGCACGCCGATCGAGTGATCAGCGTGCCTCTTCGTTTCGCCGTTTCCCAACTAGCGGCGCGAAGTCGAGTCCCAGGGGGTGTTTGCGTTAGGCACTTCGCCAGAGGAGTCGCGGTCGCAGGTCAATCCCGTTGCATCCGCCGATACCGAAGTGATCGGCAACATCGCGTCGCTACTGGATTGTTTCACGCGCGAACGTCGCGAGCAAATAGCCCTTCGAAGGCTTTCCGAACCGACTGTGACGGTTGATCGTTCCTTGGTCGGTCCTGCGTTGCTTCCTATAGTGGCCCTCTGAAGTTCAGGGAAGAAAAGCTCATCATGGGAGACGAGGCATGTTCCACATCGAAACGTCCGGCGAGGGAGCGACGACGCACGTCACCATGGTGGATGACGAGGCCAAGACACGAGCAAGCGTGCTGCCAAACCTCGGCTTCGACTGCTACGAGTTCGTCTGCGAGATCTCCAACAAGATCTACGACATTCTCTACTATGAGCCGGGGTTCCCATCGCCGGGTGCTCGCGTGACGCACCATGGTATTCCTGTGTTAGCTCCCTTTCCCAATCGGATTCGCGCGGGGCGGTACGGGTATGCCGGACAAGAGTTCGAGCTACCGCGGAACGATCACGACAAGAATGCAATCCATGGACTTGCGTTCGATCGTCGTTGGCGGGTCGCCAGTGGCGCCTCGAGCGAAGACGGCGCGTGGGTGCTGGGTGAGTTCCAGCTCAGTCAGGATCTGCCGGAAGCGCTTCCGCTGTGGCCGTCGGACTTCAAGCTTTCGGTCACCTACCGCCTGAGGGGACGGGAGCTCTCGTCGCACTTTCGCGTCGAGAACACGGGCGAGGGCGTGCTTCCCTTCGGATTGGGCACGCATCCCTACTTCCGTTTTCCGCTGAAGCCGTCGACGCCGAAGGACGCCTGCAAGATCACCGTCCCCGCGGAGCAACTGGTCGAGCTCGAGGAGACCTTGCCCACCGGCAAGATGACGCCGGTCGCGGGCGACGCCGATCTTCGGGTCGGGCGTCCCTTGGGCGAGCGGTCGTTCGACGACGTCTTCACGGGGCTGGTGGCCGGACCCGACGGAACCATCTCCCACCGGATCGAGGACACCCAATCTAGGGTGGCGTTGGAGATGACGCACGGACCGGAGTTCAACTTCGCGGTCGTCTTCACGCCCAAGCATGGCGAAGCGGTCTGCATCGAGCCCTACACCTGCGTGACCGACGCGATCAACCTCGAGGGTCGCGACGACGTCGCGTTCGAGCCAGGCCTATGGCATCTCGAACCCGGTCAGCGTCGCGAAGCGAGCATCGTCTACTCCGTCCAGACGCTCGACGACGCCTAGTGCCTTGATTGGTTCATCCATCGCCGAACAGACCTCCTGGGTGCCATCACCACGCTCGCCGTGGGCATGCGGGAAACGCCTCCGATTTGGCACACTCCCCGCACGATTCGGGGACGAGGCTTTTGGGAACAAGCTTGCAAATCGCCGAATCGACCTCTGTGGCCGCTAGCTCTCCCAGCTTGCTTGCCGAGTCGGTGGTTTTGGCAAGCGGGAGGATTGCATCTTTTACAAAGCGGTTAGGGCAACATCTTCCAACTCAAGTGCCGCCGGAACGCGATGTTCGTGGCTCAGAGAGTTTTTTGTTTCGCTAACCGTCCATTATCAAGTGAGTTGCGGCAATCGGGCGAGTTCGTCGCCTCGTTTTGGCACGGCTGCTGCAATGGAAGGTCGATCAACTCGGCAACCTCATCCGGTGCCGGGGGCGACTCCTGACAGAAGCACAAAGGCAGAACGGGCTGACGGACGAGTTGGACCTTAGGATGACGGATGCGGCGTTCCCATCCATAGGGCGCGCCCTGGCACAGGGACAAGGAGATGTCCCTGGATCATGGCGCTCCCTAGGAGTGGACACCAGGGATGTTCGATGGTGGTTTGAATCGTTCCTCGAGAGGGGATGACGGGGGTCTCAATCTTCAGCACCTGTGATTCGCACCAAGCAGCAATGACCAGGCACCATGACGATTGATCTTTAGACTAGCACCACGACGAGACCAGCTTGATTCAGACCACGCAGGCAAGAGGGAGGACGGATTCGCGAGTCAACCACAGCAAGACACGACACCATGATCTGACTTGTTGAAGACGCCTATCTCTCTCGTGAAACGGCCACCCAGTGCGGGTGGCCGTTTCATTTTCTTGACCGCCTACCTAACACATCTTCCTCCACGATCGCGCCAAGTCGAAGCCTCTTTGCGAGAGTCCCATCCACCGAGTACGATGGGCCCAATGGTCTACCCTTGCGAGCAAATAGGTCGTTGGAGCCGATAAACCCGTTGCGGCGACGAATTGACGCATTTGGAGAAACGATCGGATCGCGACATGGAGTGGGTGAGAGACTACGTGCTTACCCTGGTGGGGACCTTTGCCTGGGTATTCATGGGGGGTGATCGTGTGCGGAGTCGTTGAGCACTACCCTTGACCCATTTCATGATTTGATGGAGAGACCGGCCGGGGACGCGTTGGCGGACTCGCGTTGATTGTTCGTGCCGATTCTGTTGCGAAGGGATCCGGTCATGAAGCGTGCGGTCATCGCCGTGACGTTGCTGGTCTCGCTGTCTGTCGGGTGTGCTCAAGACGGCGAGACGAAGGGCCCCGTCTGGGGATCGATGACGAAGTTCTTCGCCGATCCCTTCCTGACGAAGTCGCCTGCCTATGATGGCCACAAGTCGCGGAACTCGAACCAGGCCGACGGCAAGGGACAGGAACCACTCGAATGGGAAGTCCCCTCCCATGGACCGGCCCTACGCTGATGGCACGGATGTCCCATCGGAGATGTGACCGGGGGTGCAATCGGGTTTGGGACGCCTTTGGGAAATGGTACGATAGCGGCGTCGTGCTCTCGGTGACGATCGCGTCCTTCAAGACGAGTACTGCGAGGCCCTTGGTGCGTCATGCGAGCGATCATCGAACAATTCGTGCGGGTCGGTGATCTCAAACGAAAGATCGGGGCCTACACCGAGTCGCTCAAGAACTTTCCCACCAACGCGGGGCTCTATCTCGTGCGTGGGATCGCCCATCAAGCCGACCACGACATCCGACGGGCGATCGCCGATTTCACCGTCTCGCTGAGCCAGGCCCCCGCCTCGACCTATTGCCTGATCTTTCGCGGGCTGGCTTACCACGACGCGGGAGCCTTTGAGCAAGCGATTGCCGACTTCACCGCGGCGATCGCGTTTTCGCCCACGCTGTCCTATCCCTACCACTACCGCGCTCTCTCCTACGAAGCCCTCGGCGAACGGGAACTTGCCAAGGCCGACTTCGGACAGGCCGAGACCTACGGCTACAGCCCCGACCTTCCCGTGAGCCCAGACGTGCTGGGCATGTAGTCGCTCACGGGGTGGCGAGTTCCAAGAACGCTTGCGGTAGCCAAGCGAGCAGATCGACCGGCGTCATCGAGATCATCCCGATATCCTCCGCGGCGAGGTCGCCGGCGCGGCCATGCAGATAGACCCCAAGTCGCGCGGCGTCGAAGGGCTCGAACCCCTGCCCCAAGAGTGCCGCGATGATGCCGGTGAGGACGTCGCCCGAGCCTCCCGTTCCCATGCCCGGATTGCCGGTGTCGTTGACCGCGAGCGAGGTACCATCGGTGATGACGGTTCCCGGTCCCTTCAATACAAGCACGACACCATGCTCTTTCGCGAACCTGGCGGCCATCTCTTCGCGGTCGGCTTGGATCGCGGCGATCGAACGCCCGGTGAGACGGCTGAACTCTCCGGGATGTGGGGTGAGGATGGTCGCCGCTGCGCGGCCGGCAAGTGGCTCGATGTGCCCGGCCAGGACGTTGAGCCCATCGGCATCGATCACCAATGGCGCCGAGGCGTGGGCGAGAAGCGATAGGACCAGTCGGCGAAGGGCCGGGCTCGCCCCCATGCCGGGACCGACGGCGATCACGTCATCCTTGCGGCCGCGAAGCTTGTCGTAAGCCTGGGCCGTGACGCGTCCCTGCCGATCCGAGGGGAGCCAAAGCGTCAAGTAGCACGGATCGACGCCGGCGACGATGGGAGCGACGACATCGGGACACGCGACGGTGACCAAGCCGGCTCCAGACCGAAGCGCTCCCTGTCCCGAAAGCGCTCCCGCGCCCGACATGCCGCGACTGCCCGCGACGATCAGAACGCGTCCGTACGTTCCCTTGTGCCCTTGGGGATCGCGTTCGCCGATTGGCGGCAGTTCGGTCACGCGTCGCATGGCGTCGCCCAACGAGAAAGGCTGTCGGAACTCAGGAGTCATAGACGTTGCTCGCCGCGGCGACGGCCGCCCCCGGTTCGACGGTGTGCCCTTGCTTGCGGAGCACTTGCTCGAGGGCCGAGAGGACGAGGAATACGTTGCTCTTTCGCGAACTGTGTCCCATCAGGCCGATCCGCCAGGCCTTGCCCTTGAAGGCTCCGAGTCCGCCGCCGATCTCGATGCCGAAGTCCTCGAGCAGCGTCATTCGGACCGCGGCGTCGTCGACCCCATCGGGGATGCTGACGGCGTTGAGCGTTGGGAGTTGGTGACCCTCGGCGGCGGTGTACCTCATGCCGAGCGCGTGGATCCCGGCTTTGAGGGCCCGGTGGTTGAGGTCGTGCCGCGCCCAGCGAGCTTCGAGCCCTTCCTCGAAGATCGTGCGAAGTGACTCGTAGAGAGCGTAGTTCATCGTGATAGGCGCGGTGTGGTGGTAGGCCCGCTCCGTTCCCCAATAGTTCGCGAGCATGTTGATGTCGAGATACCAGCTTTGCACCTTCCGCTGGCGGTTGGTGATCGCGTGCATCGCTCGGGAGCTGAACGAGACAGGAGCCAGTCCGGGTGGGCAGGAGAGACACTTCTGCGTGCCGCTGTAGACGGCATCGACGTCCCATTCGTCGATCTCGACCGGGACGCCGCCGAGTGACGTGACGGTGTCGAGGACGAGTAGCGTGTCGTGCTCGCGGCATAGGGCCCCCAGTTGCTCGACGGGTTGCCAAGCGCCGGTGGAGGTTTCGGCGTGGACGATGCCCATCGCCTTGGGCTTGTGCTTGGCGAGCGCCTCTTCGATCTCCTCGATCGAGAAGACCTCGCCCCAAGGTCGCTCGAGCACGTGGACCTCGGCGCCGGCCCGCTCGGCGACATCGGTCATCCGCTTGCCGAAAACTCCGTTGACGCAGACGAGCATCGAGTCTCCGGGCTCGATCAAATTGACGATACAGGTCTCCATCCCGGCGGAACCGGTACCGCTGATCGCGAGTGTCATCTGATTGTCAGTACGGAAGAGCCCGCGGAGGCCATCCTGAACGGCGTTCATTAGGGAGAGGAACGACGGATCGAGGTGGCCGACAAGGGGCGTGGCCATCGCCTGCAGGACGCGCGGCGGCACATCGCTGGGGCCTGGGCCGAGGAGGATGCGGGGAGCGGGAATGAAGGCGTTGTGCTTGGAAGGCATGGCGGTTGGGGTCCTGCTTCTTGTTGGCGTCGGTCGCCGGTTCAGTTCTCTTTGACGAGCCGACTGATCTCCTTGAACTCCGGAGTGCCGGCTCGTTCGGTCCATTCGAAGACCGCGGCTTCGGCGGTCGTGATCGTGATGCCCGATCCTCTCATGCGGTCGATCGCGACCTCCTTGTCGGAGGCACGCCGGCTTCCGGTCGCGTCGATCGGCAAGTAGACGCGGAAGCCGTCCGCCATCAAATCGAACGCGGTCTGCTGGACGCAGACGTGAGCCTCGATCCCGCAGAGCAGCACCTTGGGGGAGCCGAGTTCGCCGAGCTTGGTGCGAACCTCTTGGATGCCGTAGGAACTGAATGTCAGCTTTTCGAACGGCGACGCGATGAACTCCGCCAACTCGGGAATCGTCGAGCCGAGGCCCTTGGGGTACTGCTCGGTCGCGACGACGGGAATGTTGAGGATCCGCGCCGCTTGGAGCAGGTAGCGACAGCGTTGGCGAACGCCATCGCCTCGATCGATCAGGGGAAGGAGTTTTTCCTGAACGTCGACAAGCAGGATCGCGGTGTCGCCGGCCGACATGAGTTGTGGACTTCGCATGGATGCTCCCCGTTGATCGTCAAGTTAGCAGTTTGGTTGGGCGGGTCCAATGTCCGCCGGTGTCAAGTGATCGGGACCGTCGATGTCTCCAGGCCGATCGAGAGCTGGATCTCCTCGGCGATCCAGAACTGAAAGCCCGGAATGGCGATGTGAGCGTGGAGCGATCACCGTTGTTCCGAACGTCCGGTTCTCCCCCCGACTCCGTGAGTGCGGTGACCTGTGCTTTGTCCTTGCGAGGCAAGACCGGTGCTGTCAAGGTATCGGACACGCCGCCGGGATGCGAAGGAGAATGACGTCGGTGAGGGTCGGACGGCGTCATGGGAGCGGATGAAAGGGGCCGAGCCCACACTTGAAACGGCCAGGATCGCGGCCCCTCGACGGGGGCGAGAAGGGGCGGACGAGGTGGGCTCGCGGGGATGTGGCGGACTCGCCAATCGACTTTTCCCTCGCGGGATAATACCTTCATAAGATGCGTCGCAACGGTACGATCGCGTGGCGGCCGCCGAATCTAGCACACGAAGGGGAGGTAAGGTGAGACTTAAGGACAAGGTCATTGTCGTCACGGGGAGCACGACGGGCATTGGCGAAGCCATCGCACGGCGCTTTTCTCAAGAGGGCGCGAAAATTGTGGTGCACGGCCGCGATCAAGAGCGTGCCCAGAAGGTCGCGAACGACATCGGTTCGACCGCGGTCCACGTGGATGATCTCGCTGATCCGGAAGCGGGCCAACGACTTGTCGCCACCGCCCTCGAATCGCATGGCCGCATCGACGGCATCGTCAACAACGCGGCCTACGTCGTGCGAAGCACGCTCGATTCGACCGACGTGGAACTCTTCGATCGCGTGATGGCGATCAACGTCCGCGCCCCGATGCTGCTGCTCAAGGCGGCGCACGAGGAACTGAAGAAGTCGAGCGGAGCCGTGCTGAACATCGGCTCGATCAACGCCTACTGCGGTGAGCCCAATTTGCTGGCCTACAGCATCTCCAAGGGCGGCTTGATGACCCTGTCGCGGAACCTCGCCGATTGCCTTTGTCTCGAAGGCATCCGCGTCAATCACTTCAACGTCGGTTGGGTGCTGACGCCGAACGAGTACCACTACAAGATCGCCGATGGTCTCTCCGAGGACTGGCCCGAGAAGGTGCCGCGCAGCGTCGCCCCGGCGGGACGCCTCATCAAGCCGGAAGAGGTTGCCGCCGCGGCCGTCTACTGGATCAGCGAAGAGAGCCGGCCCTTCAATGGCACGGTGCTGGAACTGGAACAGTATCCCATCGTCGGCCGCAACCCGCTGAAGGAAGAGAACGACTGACACTGGTGTCGCTCTTCCGACGCCCCCCTTTGAGATCGAGGCCCGCCGGCTCTCTGTCGGCCGGTGAGGCCCCTTCCTCGGGCTGGACTTGGACACCCTGTTCGCGTTGGTCGAAGGCCGCTCGCGAAGAAGCTCACGCGGCGGACGACCGCCATCCTGCCATTCCAGCGACACTCGCACCCCGCACGATCACTCAACCGATGGTGAACGTCTCGCCAATTCCAAGAAGCGTCGTTTCCTTGCCCGCCGCGGAGGCCTTGGCGATGAACTCGTTCGGATCGACTTCGATGGGAGGAAAAGTGCCGTAATGCATCGGAATCGCGTGCTTGGCCTTGAGGAAGTCGATGGCCATGACGGCGTCGTCGATGCCCATGGTGAAGTTGTCGCCGATCGGCAAGAGGGCCAGGTCGATCGGGTCGAGTTCCCCAATCAGTTTCATGTCGAGAAAGAGAGCGGTGTCGCCGGCGTGGTAAAGCGTCTTGCCGTCGGCGTTAAGGATGATCCCCGCGGGATTTCCTCCGTAGAGAAAGCCGTCCGGCGTTTGAATGCCGGAGCTGTGATGGGCGATCGTCCACTTGATGCGGCCGAACGGAAAAGTCTTGGCGCCGCCGATGCCCATGGCGACCGTCTCGGCCCCTTGGCTTTCGAGGTAGAGGGCCAGTTCGAACGTCGCGACAATCGGAGCGTTGTTGTTCTTGGCAATCGTGACGCTGTCGCCGATGTGATCGCCGTGGCCATGGGTGACGACGACATAGTCGCAAGCGAGGTCCTCGGGCTTGTGGACGGCGGTTTCATTCCCGGTGAGAAAGGGATCGATGACGATGCGATGCTTGCTCGTCTCCACGAGAAATCCCGCGTGCGAGAGGTAGGTGATTTTCATGTCGGCTCCTCGTGGGGTTGCGATGAATCGTTGGTGACACTCCTCGTGAGGTGATTCTGGCGAACCGCGCCGCACCGTCAAGTTTCGTGACGGTTCGCGGAATCGCGTGACCGCGCGCTTAGAATTGTTCCGTGGCGACACGTCGCCGAGACCTGGGACGCCGAATCGAGGAACCGATGGCATCAAGTTACGTCCTCTTTGACATCGACGGGACCCTGATCCGCAGCGGTGGAGCGGGCGAGGCCGCGATGCGCGAGGCGCTACGACTGGAGTTCGGGATTTGCGGCCAGCTAGGCGACGTCGACTTTCATGGTCGGACCGACCGTTCGATTGGTCGCGATCTTCTCGCATCGCATCAGTTGGAGGATTCCGCGGCCAACTGGGAACGGTTCAAGTCGGCTTACCTGTCGATGTTGCCGAGCACGCTCGACGAGCGCGTGGGGGCCGTATTGCCGGGCGTCGTAGGACTCTTGGATCACCTGAGTCGGAATGACGATGTCGTTCTGGGGCTGATCACGGGAAACTCCCGCGAAGGGGCTCGGATCAAACTGAGGCACTTCGGTCTGAACGACTATTTCCCGTTGGGCGCCTTTGGGGACGACCATTGGGATCGGACGGCGCTCGCCCTCGACGTCAAGGAGACGCTCGAGGGACTGGTGAGCAGCCCCATCGCGGAGGATCGCGTTTGGATCGTGGGAGATACGCCGCTGGACGTCGCGTGCGCCCGGGTGATCGGGGCGCGGGCCGTGGCGGTCGCCACGGGGAAGTACTCGGTGGACGAGCTTGCGCAAAGCGCTCCCGACGTCCTGGCCCAGGACTTGAGCGATCATTCGGTTCTCCTAGGTCAACTCCATGGTCCGTAACTGTTGAAACCGTAGTCCGTCTTGCCCAACCGACGCGGAGAGATTTTGTTGGCCCTCGCCCTTCACGAATCGCTAACAGCCGCACGACGCCCCAACGCCCTTCCAGGGGGCTCTACCTCAGAAGCGAACCGTCGAGGCTCCGATCGCTCGTCGCCAGGTCGTGGCCGCGCCCTCTCGAGACGCGAGGGGGCGTCGAATGTCGCATGAGTTTCCGTACGAACGACAATGTCAGAATAGTGACAGACAGCAGATGTGCGGCGCGGCGGTAATGGTCATGGTCTACCGTTCGTTCGGCAAGGAGTGCGACCAGGCGCAAGTATGGAAGCGCATCTCGCGGCCGGCGTCGGCGGGACGATGGAACAGTAGGACCCACGTGCTCGCCGACGATGCGCGCGCCCAAGGTCTTCAATCGCTGATCCTCAAGCTGAAGGGCGATCCCTGGCCGACGGTGAGCCGCTCGCTCGACGCCAACGTGCGGATCGTGGTCAATCATCGCCACAAGATTTCTCGAGGGGGACACTTTTCGGTCCTACTCGATGTCTCCGGCGATCATGTCGTCTATCACGATCCCGACGACGGACCGTTTCGGCGCTGCACCAAGCAGGATTTTCTCGGGATGTGGCGACCCTCGTCGTTGTTTCGCCAAGTGGCGGGACAGGTGCTCATCGCCATTTCCGAGGCGACGACCGGAGAGAGGGTTTGCGAGCAATGTCACGCCGAGATTCCCTATAGGATGGAATGCCCGGGGTGCGCGGGCGACGTGAGCTTGGAACCGCTGGTCTCCCTCGGGTGCATCGAGGCGACCTGTTCGCGGAGAGGCTGGGAGCGGCTTCACTGTCCTTCCTGCGACAGAGCCATTGAGAACCTTGATCAGTCGGACGGCGACGGATAGCGATGATGGACAACGCGACGACACGACTTCCGATCGATCGAACGTGGCGAGGGTTGGCGCTCGCGTGCGGGGCCGGCTTTTTGCTGACGATCGCTCTCTTCGTCGCCCTCTCTTGGAGCGTGCTCAGTCTCTTTCGTCAATTGCAGGTCACCAGCTCGAGTGAATCGCGGTTGCAGATTCTGCTTGGGGAGATCGCGTTTCAGGACGAAGTGCTCTCGATGTCGGCCCGGATGGCGGCGGCCACGGGACAACCGCGTTGGTTTGAACGCTACGAGCAGACAGCCGGCGTCACGCTGAAGACCCTTGGCGAGGTGGGCAAGCTCGTCGACGATCCGGCCTGCGTCTCGTCGCTCCAGCGCGTCGCCAAGGCCGACGCGACCTCCAAGGAGGTCGAGGAACGAGCCCTATCGCTCGTCCGGCAGGGCAACGGCCCGGTGGCGCTCAAGCTATTGACCTCGCCCGCCTACTTCGAAACCGAGGTGGAGTTCAAGGACAGCGTCGAGTCACTCTCCGAAGCGGTGCACGAACGGAGCAAGCGGCTTCTCGGGCACCTTCGGCAACGACTGTCGATCGTCTCCATCAGTGGCGTGACGTGCGCGGTGCTGATTATCGCTTGTTGGTTGATCATCCTCCGCTTGCTTCCCCGCGAGTTCCTGCGGAAGGAGAGAAACCAACGCGAGGCGCTGCATCGAGGCTACGAGTCGGCGCTCCTCTTGCTGGCGCAATCGAAGACGAACGCCTCCAGCGGGCTTGGGCCGATCCTGGCCGAGATCACGGAGGTCGCCGCTCGCACGCTTCCGGTTTCGCAGGTGGGTGTCTGGCTCTTCAACGAGGATCGGTCCGCGATCCGCTGTCTCGATCTCTACCACGTCGACTCCGATTCGCACACTGGCCAGCAAGAGCTCAAGGCCTCTTGCTATCCCCGGTATTTCTCGGCGCTCGAGGAAGGGAGGCTCATCGCGGCGAGTGACGCCGTGAACGATCCCCGGACCAACGAGTTCGCGGCCGACTATCTCATTCCCAATCACATCGCGTCGATGCTCGACGTTCCCATCCGGGTGGGTGACTCCCAACTCGGCGTGGTCTGTCACGAACACGTGGGCAAGAGACGCCACTGGACGGTCGACGAGGAGCACTTCGCCGCCTCGATCGCCGACTTTGTCTCGCTGGCGTTCCAAGAGATCCAGCGCCGCCGCAGCGAAGAGGCGCTCATCGAGAGCGAGGCACGCTACCGCTCGATCGGGGAGTTGATTCCCTTTGGGTTCTGGAGTTGCGATCAGTCGGGCGAAGTGACCTATCTCAGCGCCTCGTTCCTGGAAGTCATCGGCATGAAGAAGTTCGATGACTTGCAAGGGGCGATCGGCGAGCAGCCCTTCCCGGACGAGGTTGTCGCGATCTTCGACTATTGGCGGCGCTGCATCGCCGCCAATGAGCAGGTCGACGCGGAGTTCCCTTTGGTGGGTATCGATGGGCGTACCCGAACGATCCTGACTCGGGGGAGCCCCATCCTCGACGAACGGGGGGAGGTACGTTCCTGGGCCGGTCTCAATCTGGACATGACCGACCGACGCCGCGACGACCAGGAACGGCGCCGCTTGGAAGCGAAGATGCAGCAGGCGCAGAAGCTCGAGAGCCTCGGCGTTCTCGCGGGCGGCATCGCTCACGACTTCAACAATCTGTTGATGGCCGTTCTCGGCAACGCGAGTTTGGCCCTCATCGATCTCTCCGAGGAGTCGCCAGCGCGCAAGAGCGTCGAGCAGATCGAGACGGCCGCGCTGCGCGCCGCCGATCTGACACGCGAGCTGCTGGCCTACTCGGGGAAGGGCTCCTTCGTCATCGAGTCGCTCGACGTTTCGGCGCTGGTCGAGGAGATGGCCCATTTGCTGGAAGTGTCCATCTCGAAGAGTGCCCGGCTTTCACTCCAGTTCGCTCCCTCGCTGCCCGCCATCGAGGGGGATGCGACCCAGTTGCGACAGGTGATCATGAACTTGATCACCAACGCGTCGGACGCTATCGGTGAACGCCGAGGAGAGATCACGATCCAGACGGGACTGTTGCATGCGGACCGCGACTATCTCGCGGACGTCTTTCCGGAGCACGACCTTCCCGAGGGTGACTATGTCTACCTCGACGTGGCCGACGACGGGGCGGGGATGGACGACGAAACGAAGGCGCGCATCTTCGACCCGTTCTTCTCCACCAAGTTCACGGGGCGGGGGCTTGGGCTCGCGGCGGTCCTCGGTATCGTGCGCGGTCACCGGGGAGGGATTCGCGTCGTCAGCAAGCCGGGCGAGGGAACGACGTTTCGGATTCACCTGCCGGTATGTCCCGAGTCACCGACGGAGACGCCCATCGTCGAGGTCGAGCCTCAGTCTTGGATGGGAGAAGGCCTTGTTCTCGTCATCGACGACGAGGTGGATGTTGTCGAAGTGACCTCGAACATGCTTCAAAAGTTTGGGTTTCGCGTGCTAAGCGCCACGGGAGGCCCGGAAGGGGTCTCCCTCTTCCAGGAACATGCCGACGAGATCGATGCGGTGGTGGTCGACATGACGATGCCGGAAATGGACGGCGCCCAAGTGTGCGAACGAATTCACGGCGTTCGTGCCGATCTGCCGATTTTGATCACCAGCGGCTATAGCGAACACGACGTCCTTAACCGTATTCATGGCAACAGCGTCGCTGGCTTTCTTCACAAGCCCTACAAGCCGACTGACCTCGCGAGTCGACTTCGAGAGATGCTCGACGATCGCTGAGGGCTCGCTCAGCGCCCCTGCTGCTCGCCGGTCCATGCCTGTTTGATCTGGGCTAGCTCTTTCGCCTCGGGCCGACTCTTGTAGAAGGGGTCGAGCGGATAGCAGCCGGAGATGAGCCCGTTGCGCGGTCCCGTGGTGCAATCGCTGAAGGTTCGGCAGATTCGTTTTCGGCTCAGTCGGCGCCCTTCGATCACATCGGCGGGAAGGTCCGGATAACTCAGCACCATCCGTCCGAGACCGATGGAGTCGGCCATCCCTTGACGAACGACGCTCTGGGCGACGTTGGGCAGCCAATCCTGCAAGTAGGTGTACCCCGATCCCACCACGATCAGTTCGGGCGCGTGTTGCTTGAGCTTCGCGGTGACGTCGATCTGACGAGCCACGCCAACCAGAGGATCCTCGGGAGGGAGATACCCGTCCGATGGCGGGAAGAGGGCGGGTCGCTGAATGTGAGGGTTGTAGTAGGGCGAGCCGACGCTGATGCAGACCAGCGGAATGTCGAGTTCCTTCAGCAAGTCGAGGAAACGAATCGGCTCGGCCAAGTCGAAAGCCAGTCCGCTGCCGTCGCCTCCGAAGGCATAGCGGTAGGTCTCGTCGCCTTCTTCCGGAATTCCAACGACATCGGCCCCTTTCTTGAAGGGAAGCATGTCCGCGGCACTCAAGCGTACTCCTAGGAGAAGGCCGGGCGATTCGGAGCGAATGCCCTCGACGATCTCTCGGAGAAACCGAGTCCGGTTCTCGAACGATCCGCCGAAGGGGCCGGGGCGGTCGTAGCCACTGAGGAACTCGTGTCCGAGATAACCGTGGCAGTGTTTGATGTCGACGAAGTCGAAGCCGGCGCCGGCCGCTCGTTTCGCGGCACGCACGAAGTCCTCCACCAGTCGGCGGATCTCGTCGTCGGCGAGGACCGGGTAGTCGACATCGATGCCGACGCGGCGATCGAGGATCGGGTGGTGATAGACGATCGTCGGTTCGAGCGTTTCCTTCCGGTTGGGGCGAGCGAACCGGCCTGAGTGAGTCAGTTGCAGGCCGACGAGTAGATCGTCAGCGGTACTAAATCGCGTTCGGTGCTCGTCGACCATCTTCTCGCGAAGCCGCGCGAGTTCCTCGGTGGTCTGGTCGGTGCTCACGAGTTGATTCGGATTGGCCCGGCCGTCGTAACGCACCGCGACCGCCTCGCCACCCCAGAGCAGCTTGGCGCCGCTGATGCCGAAATGAACCCATCGACGTTCGACAAGCTCGGTCACTCGTCCATCGGGCGTCCCGTCCCATCCCTCCATGGGCAGAATGCAGAAGCGATTGCCGATCGTCCGTTCTCCGATCCGCAGTGGTTGGGCGAGCGGGGAAGCGGGTCCGCTAGCGACCTCCTCATCAAAGGGAAGAGTCACGTCGAGCGATTCCAGGTAGTCGAAGAAATCCTGGGATGTTTTCAGTGAGGCGACACGGCGATAGTTCATGATCGAACGCTCCGAATCGCGAGTGGGCGCGAAGAGGGACTGGGCTCTTCTAGCTGCTCGCGAGAATGTTCAAGTGCTTTGCGATCGTGGCGAGGACCTCGCGATCGGTCGCCGGGCGCGTTGGTGAGTCCGGGTGGGTATCATCGCAACCGAGCCAGCCGCGCAGTTTCAGGAACTGGGCCGCGTTGTGCTTGTAGGCCGGGACGGGGGCCCGGAACGTGAAGAATCCGAGATACTGGAGCCAGTCATTGAGCTCATAGAACTCGGGGTCACCCGTTTCCCAATACCGGTCGCGCTTGGCGAACAAGTCGGGAGCGAACGTGCTCAGGCCGAGGAGATAGTCGCTGCCGTACATGACCATGTCGATGGCGAGATCGTTTCCCGTGAGGACCCGGAATTCGGGGCGCTTGCGATCGCGAAGCTGGATCCGGTCCCATTCGAGTCGGCGCGAGAGGGAGGAATGCTTGGCGCCGACGCACTCGGGGATCTCCAGCAGCCGTTCGTAGGTGTCCAGTTCGAGGACACGGCCAAAAGGAGCGAACATCGTCCCGAGCTCGAACGCCAAAAACTGGGAAGCTTCGCGAGCAATCGCCGCCATCGCGTCGATGTAGCCCTCTTCCGAAAGCGACTTGAGTCCGTGGCAAGGGAAGATCGTCGGCAGTCCCCCCCGCTCGAGAATGGGAACCAATGCTCGCTTGGTGGCATCCAAATTGAAGGAGTCGCCTTTTCGATCCTTGACGAAGACCCCGGCGACGAAGGAGCGCGATCCCAGCAGCTCTTTCGCGCGGTCGAGGACATCGATCTTGGTCTTGTCGCCCAAGAGGTTGATGTAGCCCGTGTCCATGTTGATCGCCGGGATCAGTCCCGCGTCGAGGGTACGCTGTAGGTGAGCGGAGAAGCCGTCCCAGTCGACCCGTCCCTGGTCGTCAAACGGGAGCAAGATGGCGGACATACCGGTAATCTTGCGCTTGGGCTTGATCATCTCTGAAGGGAGAACGGTTGCGTGGTTCATGGGGTGCGCTCATTTGGCCGGTCAGGTTGGTCAATCGGGCCCGCTCTGATTCTTATGGCTCGCGGTGGATTGGAGTAAGAGGGGCGTCTCGAATCGGGCCAATCGCGCCCCAAGGGGCGATGTTTCGATTCGTTGTGGCCAGGCCGTGGGGACTTATCGGTGACGGCGACGACCTTCGTAGGAGGAGAGGAGTCAAGCGGGAGCGGAAACGAACTTGAAACTCGCGTAAGGGATGGGACAACTGGATGGGTGATCTCGCTCAGGAAAAATGGGCGGACGCTTCGGAGCGGACGGGGAACATTGCCGAGGTGATTGGTCGGTCCGACGGAATTGGTGACTTCAGTGGAATCCTGTGAGGAAGCTCCTTGCGAACGGCACTGTTTTCGGCCAGGATGAATGGTTGGGAGCCGCTTTCCCCCCAGAAAGCGGCGCGGAAGCACCACCTCTTCGCCAAACGAACTCAACCCCAGCGCCATTGGGTGACTGAGAGTGGATCGGTTCTTCGCCACCGCGTTGTCGATGAATCGAGGACGTCAAGCTTCACGGTTTCCGGGGAAAGGGCCGTGAGGTGTGCCGCACGATGGATAGCCGCGTGACCGAGAGTGTTGGAAACGTCGAGCAACGCCGTCGCCGAACGCGAGTGGTTCGCGATCGGAGGGAGATGCGCTGATGGGTTTCTTCAAACACGTGGCGAACAAGACACCGCAATTCGGCGTGAGTGTGCTGATCCACGTGGTTGTGCTGTGGATTCTCTGGCTACGCGTCATGGAAGCCCAGATCGAACCCAAGACCGTCGCGGTCATCACCGAGATTCAAGAGCTCGAAAAGCAGGAAGAGTTCCACGAACTGCTCAACGAGAAGGGGGTCGAGTTCAGCACGCCTGTCTCCCTGAATCCCGGAGGCGGTGGCGGAGGCGGCCTCGCGGGCGAGATGGACTCGATCGCGACTCCCAGTGAAGCGATGCAGGCGATGGCCGAAGCTTTCACCGTCACCGACCGCAGCGTCGTTCGCCCTCTTTCCTATGGCTTGGTCGACACGAAACTCGATGCGATGGTCTCCGGCATCAAGGGGGAGACGGTCTCGACCGGATCCACGGGCGATTCGGGGGCGGTCGATCGCATCACGCTGGAGATCCTGCGCCAGCTCGACAAGGACAAGTCGCTCGTCGTTTGGATCATGGACTCATCGGGAAGTTTGGCCGAACGACGGGAGAAGATTGCCTCGAAACTCGAGCGGATCTATCGCGAACTCGATGAGTTGGGGGTCAACAGCGAGAATGCCCTACTTTCCTCGGTGATGAGCGTTGGGCAAGAGACGCGATTTCTCCTACGCGAACCGACGAACGACAACGAGGAAATCAAACGAGCGATCCGCTCGATTGTCGACGACGGCACCGGCCAAGAGAACATGTTCCGGGCGATTCGCGACGCCGCCATCAAGTTTCGGCGATATCAAACCAGTGGCGGTCGATCGTTGGTTCTCATTTTGGTGACGGATGAAATCGGCGATGACGGCTTTCAGGCCGACGAAGCCGTGGCGCTCTGTCGGCGAAATCGCGTCCCGATCTATGTCATGGGGCCGATGGCGACCTTCGGGTTGAACGTCATTCACGACACGTGGACCGATCCCGAGCACGGCTTCCGGTTCTGGTTGCCGCTACGTCGTGGCCCCTTTACGCGATTTGACGAGGTCTCGCGCGTGGCGTTCAATGGACATCGCTACCGTTCCGGATTTGGTCCCTTCGCTCTGGTTCAGCTGGCCAGGGAGACGGGTGGGATCTACTTTCTCTATCCCGATGAACGTGTCCCCGGTCCACGCTACGCACTGGAGATTCTCAACCGCTATCGTCCCAACTACGGCGATCTGGGGGACTACTACAAGGAGACGGGGGCGTCGTCCTTCCGTCGTCGTCTCGTCGAGGTTGTTACCCAGGGGAACAAACTCTGGCGACACGCGTGGCCGTATCCCTGGATCCATGAGAGCGTGTGGAACAAGGAGATCGACCAGCGCCAGAAGGAGTGTTTGAGCTTCCTCTCGTTCGCCTCCAAAGCGATCCCGCTGCTCGAGCAAGTGGCCGATCAGTACGACGAGGAGACGATTCCCCGCTGGCAGGCGAACTTCGACCTGACGATGGCGCGTATCCTGAAGGCGAAAGTCCAATGCGAGGAGTATGGCCTGGCATTGGAAGAGTTTCGTAAGAAGCCTCGTGTCTTGAAGGATCCGAAGAAAAACAACGGCTGGCGGATCAAATGGGGCGACGAAGTCCGCGTGTTTGGGGACAAAAAGGACTCAAAACAGGACAAAAACGCCGCTATTCGAAAGGCGGAGATCGAAAAAAGCCGCTTCTTCTACGATCGAATCATCAAACGGCACCCAGGGACCCCCTGGGCGGAAGCCGCCAAGCGGGAGATGAACTGGAAAGTCGGCATCCAACTCGAGGAGGGTCACGATTGGGACCATCTCTCCGCCGAGGACCGTGCCAAACGAGCCAAAGTTAAAGTGAAGCAGTTGTGAGTTGTGCCCGAGTGGGCGGCTCGCACGTGATGCCTTGGAAAAGGTGGGACGTGACGATTCCCATTCCGAAGGGGATGGGATAGGATTGTAGGAAGGGTTCACCTCCCGCTCGGGAGGTGTTGCGAGCGAATTGGCTGACGGCTCGTCCGCGGCACGCTCGTCCTCCGCACGGGGCTGAAGGAGCTGTCTTGGCAGTTTCATCGTGGCCCAGCCTTCCTTGGACGGATTTCTGCTCACGGACCATGAAGGAACGTTAAAGAGGCCGACTCTTTACCCCTTCACTCCGAGAGGTTTGGGAACTCCAACCCTGTTTCGCGCGTCCAAGAGGAAGATCTCATCGCGTTTTCCGCGAATTTGGCCCATCCAATGCCGTGATGAGGGCGAGTTGGCGGTCGACTAGTACTCGGGAGAGCATCTTATGGCGTGGCTCAAGAATCTGTTCGGCGACTCGCCGATGAAGCGATTTGCGAGCAGTTCACCCCAGTTTGGGATCAGCGTCGCTGTCCACTTGGCCGTCCTCTGGGTCCTCTGGATGCTGGTGATTGAAGCGCAGATCAAGCCGAAGCGCGTCACCGTCATCACGGAAATCCAGGAGATTCAGGAACAGGAAGAGTTCCAGGAGCAAGTGGAGGACCAGGAACTCGACCTCGAGACTCCCGTATCGTTGACTCCCACGTCTGGCTCTGGGCCTGCTTCCGAGGCGCTTCCGTCCGAGGCGCCGACGATGTCCAGCCAACCACAAGTCGCCGAAGCGGCAGTGCTGACCGACCGGAGCCTTTCGCGGCCGCTGGCTCTCGGAGTGGCGAACATGGGGCTCGACTCGATGGTGACCGGCCTCAAGGGCCAGACCGTCTCCGTCGGGGGCGGCGGCGATTCCGGGGCGATCGACCGGATCACCTTGGAGATCCTTCGTCAGCTCGACAAGAACAAAGTCATCGTCGCCTGGATCCTCGATTCCTCCGGCAGCTTGGAAGAACGTCGAGAGACGATCGCCAAGAAGCTCAAGCGGGTCTACCACGAACTCGATGAACTCGGCGTCAACAAAGAGTCCGCCCTTCTCTCCGCGGTCGTCAGCGTCGGCAAGGAGACCCGATTCCTTACCGACAAGCCGACCAACGACAACGACGTGATCGGCAAAGCGATCAAGTCGATCAAGGACGACGAGACGGGCCAGGAGAACCTCTTCCGAGCGGTTCGTGACACGGCTCTCAAATACCGAAGCTACCAGACCAGCGGACGACGGACGCTCATGGTCGTCGTCATCACTGACGAGATTGGCGACGATTTGACGCAAGGCGATGAGACCGTCGCCCTCTGCCGCCGCAACCGGGTGCCAATCTACGTGCTCGGACCGATGGCGACGTTCGGGTTGAACGTCATTCACGATACCTGGAAGGATCCCCAGTATGGCTTCACCTTCTGGTTGCCGGTCAAACGTGGTCCCTACACCCGTGAAGACGAAGTGACCCGGGTCGCGTTCAACGAGGGTCGCTACAAGTCCGGTTTCGGTCCGTTCAACCTCGTGCAAGTGGCTCGCGAAACGGGCGGGATTTACTTCATCTACCCGGACGATCGCGTTCGCGGCCCCGACTACGCCCTGGAGGTCCTCAACCGCTATCGTCCCAACTATGGCAATAAAGCCGACTACTACAAGGAGGTTGGCGGCTCGCCCATGCGGCGCAAGCTCATGGAAGTGACCCAGCAAGCCAACAAGATCTGGCGTCACGACTGGCCGAACCACTGGCTTCACGAGAACTCGTGGAAGCCCGAGTTGGAGTCCCAACAGAAGCAGGCCGCCCGCTACCTGGCGTTCGCCCAGACCGCCATTCCCATGCTCGAATCGGTCGAAAAAGGCTACGATTCGGAGACGATTCCGCGCTGGCAAGCCAATTTTGATCTCGCGCTGGCCCGTATTCTCAAGGCGAAGGTCCGCTGCGAGGAATACAACTACAGGCTTTCGCAGTTCAAACAGAACCCCCAGGTTCTCAAGAATCCCAAGAAGAACAATGGTTGGCACATCAAATGGATCGACAAACTGGCCACTTTGGGCGAAGTGGAGGGGATCCCGAAGCTGAGAGGCTCGGAGAAAAACAAAGAATATGCCGAGAAAGCAAAGTTCCACTACCAGCGCATCCTCGACAAGCATCCGGGGACGCCGTGGGCCGAAGCGGCTCGTCGTGAGATTGGCGGAAAGGTCGGCGTCGAGTTCACCGAAGGCAAGGACACCCATCACCTATCCAAAGAAGATCGCGCGAAACGGGCCAAGGTGAAGGTGAAGAAGATCTAGCCATCACTTAAGTTACGTCGATTGGAGGAGACGTCGAGACTTGTGGCTCGCCCCTAGAGGGCTCCACGGGGCTTGGCGTCTCTTGCGTTTGGAATGCAGTTCGACGAGGTTCGCCTGGCCTCCCAATGGCCGAGGGCGGTTGGGCCGCGAGTCCCGTTCTAACACCGAGATCCCCGCCGGAAGTGGTGTCGTCGCTTCCAGAACGACGACCTTGTCTCGTTTTCCGACATTGGGCTAGAATCGATGGTTCACCGCGACGACGTGATCGCGAACGACATCCGCCCCGGAACGCCACGCTGACTCATGAAGAACCTTGTGATTCTCGGTGCGACTGGTTCGATTGGTACGCAGACGCTTGAGGTCGTCGACGCGCTACCGGACCGGTTGAGCGTTGTCGGCCTCTCGGCGCATCGGAGTTGGCAGACGCTCTTCGAGGAGGCGCGGACCCACAACCCCGCTTGGGTCACCCTCACCGATGGCTCTCTGAAGGAGGTCGTCGACGGCGAAGCTCTCCCCGACGATAGCGAACTGCTCTGGGGGGAGTCGGGTATTCACCGGATGGTCACCGCGGAGGAGACCGACGTCGTCGTGGCCGCGATGGTGGGCGCCGCCGGGCTGCGCGGGACGATCTGGGCTCTCGAGGCGGGAAAGTCGGTCGCGCTGGCCAACAAGGAGTCGCTCGTCGTCGGAGGTCCGATCGTCACGGAACTTGCCGAGCGAAATGGATGCTCCTTGTTGCCGATCGACAGCGAACACTCGGCGATCCTGCAGAGCATGGCCGGTTCGCCGCATCGCGAGATCGAACGCATCATCCTGACCGCCTCGGGTGGGCCCTTTCGGACGACCCCGCTCGAATCGTTCGAGGACATCACCGTCGAGCAAGCCCTTCGTCATCCGACTTGGCAGATGGGCACGAAGATCACGATCGATTCCGCGACGATGATGAACAAGACGCTCGAGGTGATCGAGGCGCACTGGCTTTTCGACCTTCCCGCGGAGAAGATCGATGTCGTCATCCATCCGCAATCGATGATCCACTCAATGGTGGAGTTTGTCGACGGGTCGGTGATCGCGCAACTTTCGCCACCCGACATGCGTCTTCCCATTCAGTACGCGCTTACTTACCCGGACCGACTTCCGGGTCCGGCGCGCAAGCTCGACCTCGCGTCGTTGGGCCGGCTCGACTTCGAGGAACCCGACCTCGAGCGCTATCCGGCGCTGCGGCTCGGTTTTGACGTGGTCAAACGTCGAGGGACCAGTGGCGCCGCGCTCAACGCCGCGAATGAAGTCGCCGTCGCTCGCTTTCTCGAGGGGCAGATCAGATTTCCGGACATCGTCCGGCTTTGTGAGGATATTCTGGAGAGTCACCCGTTCGATTCAGCACCGACGCTGGATGTGTTGCTGTCGGTGGACCAATGGGCCCGTAAGGAGGCTGAGGCTTGGACCCGATCCGTATCGTCGCGATTCTAATCGCGCTCGGTTTAGTTATTTTCGTGCATGAACTCGGCCACTTCATGGTGGCTCGCTGGGCTGGTGTGCTGGTCGAACGCTTCAGCATCGGATTTGGGCCGGTCTTGTTCAGCTTTCGCCGAGGTGACACCGAATATGCCATTTCCGCGATTCCGCTCGGCGGCTACGTGAAGATGCTCGGCCAAACCGATACCCCCGGTATCGACGAACCAATCGACGATGCCCGTTCCTACCAGAACAAGTCCGTCGGTTGGCGGATGGCGATCATCTCCGCCGGTGTCACGATGAACCTCATCTTCGGGTTCGTCTGCTACGCGGTCGCCTACGGCATCGGCGTACCGTCGATACCCGCGTTGATCGGCGCGGCGGTTCCGGGCATGCCCGCCTGGGAAGCCGGGATCCATTCGGGCGACAACATCATCTCCGTCAACGGCCATTCGCCGGCCGACTACGAGATGCTCGTCAATGAGGTTGCCCTGACCAACCCGAAGTACGAGACGGTTCATCTCGTCGTCGAGCGCGACGGCAAGAAGCTCTATTTTGATGTCCGGCCGAAGCAAAGCGACCTCAAGCCGCAGATCGGCGTGACCGAGAGCCAAGGGTTGATCCTCTCCGAGTCGATGCCGGTGCGCGATCACAGCCCGGCCGCCAGAATTAAGGGCGACGCGCCCATCGCGGGCGATGAAGTCATCGCCGTCAATGGCACCAAGGTCGGAACCTATCTCGAGTACGCCGAGGCGATGTTCGCTGGCGAGGGCGAACCGGCGACCTTGACGCTCGAGCGCAAGGGTGCCGAGGGGAGCAAGTCGACCTCCACGGTGGACGTCGCGCTTGAGACCAATCACATTCGCCGGCTCGGCCTGGAAATGACGCCGGGGAAGATCGTCGCGATCCAAGCCGATTCGCCCGCGACACGCGCCGTCGACGAGGAGGGGAACCCGGCTCAGATCATTCCTGGTGCCGACACGATCCAGGCTGTCGACGGAGTTTCCGACTTTGATCCCATGCGCTTGGCGGACATCATCGCCGCCAAGGCGGGCCAAGAGGTCACCCTCACGCTCTTGCGCGAGGACAAGCGGCAGCGTACCGTCAACGTCAAAGTGACTCCCGACGACACGCCGACCTGGATCGACCGCAACGCGGGACGCATCTGGTTCGACGGCGACGCTCCGATGGGGATTCCGTCGCTGGGGATCGCTTTTCAAGTCTCCCCGCGGATTCGTCGCGTCACTCCCGGCTCTCCCGCCCAGCGAGCGACGATCGTCGATCCTTCGGGAAAGAGCGGGGCGAGCCTCCAACCGGGTGATGTCGTCAAAAAAATCGAGTTCATCTACGAAGTCGAGGGCAAGCCCCAGAAACCGTACGAAATCGATGTCAAAGATGAGGAATGGCCGACGGTCTTCTGGGCACTTCAGTCGCCGGAAGTCCGCAAGGTCAAACTTTGGGTGAAGCACGAGAGTGCCGAGCAGGGCGCCAGCGACGCACCGGAGACCGCGACCGAGTTGGTCGAGGTGAGTCTCGAACCGGAAGCCGATCCGACCTGGCCTTTCTGGCAGCGGGGGATGAACTTCCAAGTCGCCGAGGAGGTTCGGCAAGAGGAGTCGATCGGCGGAGCCCTTTGGGCCGGCCTCGAGCGGACGCGAACCTCGGTCGTGCGACTCTACCTTCTCCTGCGTGGGCTGATTCAGGGAACGATCTCGTACCAGAACCTCGCGGGGCCGATTTTCATCGGGACGGTCGCCTACTCGCTGGCGTACGACTTCTCGAAACTGGTGCTCTTCCTGGGGATGCTCAACATCAACTTGGCGATCATCAACTTCTTGCCGATCCCGATTCTCGACGGGGGGCACATGGTTTTCCTGCTCTACGAGTTGGTGCTGCGTCGACAGCCGAGCGAGCGGATTCTGCTCATCGCCAACTACATGGGGCTGTTCCTCATCATCGGGTTGATGATCCTCGTTTTCGGGCTCGACATCTCGCGCCTCTTCTAGGTTCTGGGGGCATGCCGCTTTCGTCCGTCGTGACAGCTTGCTAAAACGGTCTCCGTGTGGGATCCGATAAGTTCGCTGTCACGATGAGGACGAAGAGATGAGACGCTCGACCGGTTTGCTTCTTTGCTTGGGGGTTGTTGGGGCCGCGGGCGCATGGCTCCATGCCGCGGACCAGCTTCCCCCCTATGAGAGTGGCATCATCTGGCCGGAACCAACGATGGTCGAACCGGGCAGCGCGACGAAGGCCCCCTCCGATGCGATCGTCCTCTTCGACGGAAAGGATCTTTCCAAGTGGAAGGACGGCGAGAAGTGGCGCGTCGAGGACGGCATTGCCTACGCCGACAAAGGCTATATCCGCACCAAGCAACCCTTCGGTGACTGCCAACTTCATCTCGAGTTCGCTACCCCCGAGGAAGCCAAGGGGAAAGAGCAACAACGCGGCAACAGCGGTGTTTTCCTCATGGGCAAGTACGAGGTTCAGATTCTCGACTCGTACGACAATCCCACCTACTTCGACGGCCAGGCGGGAGCGATCTACAAGCAGCGCCCGCCGATGGTCAATGCCTCGCGTAAGCCTGGGGAGTGGCAAGAGTACGACATCATCTTCACCGCCCCCCGATTCGCCAAGGACGGGAAGCTATCCAAGCCCGCGTACGTCACGGTGCTTCACAACGGCGTTGTCATTCAGAACCACACCGAACTCGAGGGCGAGACCGACTACCGCGTCCCGCCCCACTACAAGAAGCACGCCGACAAACTGCCCATCTCGCTGCAGTATCACGGCCAGCCGGTGAAGTTCCGCAACATTTGGATTCGTGAGATCAACGAACCGGTCGGAAAGAAGGCCGAAAAGAAGACCGCCTCGACGACATCCAGCTAGCGCATCGTCAAGACTCGATGTTCGGGTGCTACTGGCTGCTGGTCGGCCAGTGGGAAGTGACCGTGGGTTCACAACGCGAATTCGAGCGTGTGGGCGCAGCACGAGACTCTAGGCTTCGTCTCAAAAGTTGATCGTCGGCCCGAGGCAACGTAGTCAGCCGAAGCCAGAGCCGACATTTGAGACGGAGCCTAGTCCCCGAAGGGGAGCGCGTGGACGACCGCGGGGATCTTGTCGGGGCCGATCTCCACCTGGGTCTCGGGAGTGTTGGCGACGGTGCGAACGATTCCCAAGCCCTTCGTCACTCCCGCGGCCGGAGAGCTGGAGTAGCTCGTGAGCGTGCCGACGACTTTCTCTCCGAGCGTGATTGGTGCCGGCAAGTCGATTGGACCAGAAGTCTCGATCGCGAGCCCTCTTAAGAGCTTGTTGACGTGTCCCATCGCGTCGAGCCGGGCGACGGTTTCTTGGCCGAGATAACAGCCCTTGGTGAAACTGATGGCCTGTTCGGTCCGATCGACCTCTTGGGGCAAGTTGGCCTCGGTGACATCAATGCCGTAGACGGGCAGGCCGGCGTCGATCCGAAGGTACGCGAGCACCGCGGAGCCAACCGGACGCAGCCCGGCTTCACGCCCCTTCTCCACGATGTCTTGCCAGACTCGATCGGCTTGCTCCTCGGGAACGAGTAGATCATAACCCCCTTCACGTGACCGATCGCGTCGCGCGACGATCCAGGGGACACCATCGACCTCGCCCCGCCAAAGTCCCAGCGGCGGCGCGGGCGGATCGCTTCCGATGGCCGAGGCGAGGATCTCGGCGGCGCGCGGTCCTCCGAGATGGAGTCGCGCGAGCGTGCCCGCCATGTCGACGAGCTGCACATCCTCGCGAATCACGTAGCGGTCGAGATGAGCGATCAAGGCTTCGGCTTGGCCGGGTTCGGTGTCGACCCAGGTGCCCTCGTCGGTCATGTGCAGGGTGGCGTAGGCGAGGATCTTCCCCTTCGCGTCGGGGAAAAAGGCTTCGGTTCCCGTGCTCGCTTCCAGTTTCTTGATGTCGGCGGTGCAGAGGTTGTGCAGCAACTGGGCTCGGTCGGCGCCGGTGACGTGGACGATGCCCCGACCCGACAAATCGGCGAGGAAGGCGGCCTCTCTGGCTGCTCGATACTCGGCGGCGGGATCGCCGAAATCGACGATGTCCCCTTCGGGTCCGCGATGGGCCCCCGACTGATCGTGAAGTTCCTCGAGCCGCTTGATCGTCATTCCCCCACTCTCCCCCCCGGATTTGGTAAGCTAAGGCTGTAGTGGCCAACGAATCGCCGTGTTCATCCCAGGAACCACGGTCTTCTCGATTGGCGGGTTCGGTTCCAACGTTGGGCCGATCTGCTGCTCATGATAGTGCGGCAATGTTGCACACCCAAGCCGCGCTTCAACCGGGAGGGTCTGATCGGTGGCTGGCGAGGATGTTTTTGGGCTGAGCGACTTGGCGAGCTATCTCGGTCGTGACGCCCGCGAACTGGAGAAGCTCGCCGAACGAGGGCATCTGCCCGGACGCCGTGTCGGTGGGCAATGGCAGTTCCACCGCGAGAACGTTCACCATTGGCTCGAACGACAGCTTTCCGAGTACTCCGATCAAGAGCTGGAGCGTCTGGAGTTCAGCGTCGGCCAAAAGGAGGAAGAGTCGGCGTCCCCCTTGGTGGTCACCCCGCTGCTTTCGGTCGAGACGATCGAGGTGCCACTGGGCGCGCGGACCGCCCGCAGCGTCCTCTCCCGCATGGTCGAGGTCGCCAATCGAACTTGGCTGCTCTACCTCGCCGACGACATTCTTCAAGCGATCGAGGCGCGCGAAAAACTGTCGTCGACCGCACTGCCGGGGGGCGTGGCGATTCCCCATCCGAGGCGGCCACTGCCCGATGCGCTCGGGGAGTCCTTGATCGCCTTCGGGCGAACCGCGACCGGGATTCCCTTTGACCGTGATGGTTCGATGACCGACCTCTTCTTTCTCGTCCTTTGCCGAGATCACTCCACTCACCTTCATGTCCTCGCCCGGCTTTCCCGCATCTTTCAGCGTGAGGACTTCTTCGATCAGTTGCGAGCGACGCAGAGTGCGACGGAAGCGTTCGAGGTGATTACCAAGGCGGAAATGGAAGTCGTCGACGCTTCGGTGAGCTGAAGGCGGATGGATAGGGCGGACGGTCATTCCTGCCATCCAGTGGGGCCGACGACCCGACGGACGTTCACGAATTGGTGATGAAGAGGTCGCCCTCGAGCGACTCGGTGCGCAGCGGCCCGAGATCGTGCGAGTCGCGAATCAGAGAGAAGCCATCTCCCCCGACAGGACCCATCGCCCGCGCTCCCCCGATGATGCAGGGAGCGACATAGACCCGAACCGCATCGATGGCTCGTTCGGCGACGAAGGAGCCGAGAACTCCCGAACCGCCTTCGACCAAGACGTTGGTGAACCACCGTCGACCCAGTTCCTCAAGGAGCGCGTCAATTGACAGGCGCCCCGCGATCTCGGGAAGGACGAGGCATTCGCAGCCGGCCGCACGTAGTGCCTCGAGATCCTGTTCGGCGGCCAAGGACGTTGTCGCGATGAGGGTCGGGAGATCACGTGCCGTTTGCACGAGTTTGCTCTCTCGCGGGATGCGACCACGAGTGTCGAGCACCACGCGCGTCGCGACACGCGGTCCCGGCGGGCGAGCTGTCAACGAAGGATCGTCCGCGAGCACGGTTCCCGTTCCCACGATGATCGCGTCAATAATACCTCTGAACTGATGGGCATGGCGGCGCGATGCCTCGTTGCTGATCCATTTCGAGTCGCCGGTCGCGGTGGCGATTCGTCCATCGAGCGACATTGCCCACTTCGCGTGAACGAAGGGGCGACCTGTTCGCAGGAGCTTGAGATAGGGCCTGTTGAGGGCTCGGCAGCCCTCCTCCAGACACCCCACCGTCACGTCGATCCCGGCTTGGCGAAGCAAGTCGGTGCCGCGTCCCGCGACTTGCGGAAAGGGATCGGCCATGCCAATCACGACCCGGCGGACACCGCTCGCGATCACCCGGTCGGTGCAAGGGGGAGTCTTGCCGTGGTGGCAACAGGGCTCGAGGGTGACGTAGAGCGTGGCACCCGCTGCCGCGTCCTTGGCATCGTCGAAGGCGACCGGCTCGGCGTGAGGGCCTCCGAACTTCCCGTGCCAACCTTCGCCGACGACTTGACCATCACGAACGACCAGGGCGCCGACCATGGGATTGGGTTCGACGGCGCCGCGGCCGCGCGTCGCGAGCATCAACGCGTGACGCATCCAACGCAAATCTTCATCACTCATTCTCGGCGGGATCTTTCGCGTCCGGACGTTTCGTGAAAGGGTCGCGATCGGGCGGCGGCATCTCCTTGCGCCCACCGCCGAAGCCGCGTCTTAGAAAGCCTTTCCCGTTCGCTTTGGGACGTCCCCGCGAGAAGCGGGGATTCTCGGGAGGTGGGCGCCGCTGCCCATCGCGCATCCCCGGCCGATCTTGGCCCCAGGGCTTGGAGGGGCCTGCGTTGCCGCGGAGTGCCGCGAGCGTTTCTTCCCAATCGGCGCGAAGGTCTTCGGGGACTTCGTCGGGGTGCTGTTGGAAGTACATCGCACCGACGATCTTCCCGAAGAGGAACTCCGTGCGCGGGTTCTTCAAGACGGTGTTGAGCGTTCGCTGTTGCGATGTCGTTCCAATCGACTCGACGGTGGTGACGATCTTCTCCTCATCGATCGGAGGAAGCATCATCATCAGCACCAGCAATTTGACGAGCCCCTGACGCTGCTCATGGGAAAGCTGATCGTGGTGCTCCACGTCGGCGAACCGATCCATGACGATGGGGGGAAGGAGCTTGGGCCAAATCATCTTCCGAAGCATTCGGGAGCGATCATCGCCCAACTTGTCTCCGAGTCCGTACTTCAGGTGCAGCGCTCCGTAGAAGGTCGGCCGAAACTGAACCGGAAGCTTCTGGAGCGTCTCTCGCTCGCGAGGCGTGAGGCGAGAGAGGATGGGCGAGGCTCGCCAGTCGCGGGCAAACCGGGGCGAGCCGATCGGCTCGTCCGGAAACTCCCTTTCGAGAAACGCCAGCTCGGCATCGAGGTATGCTCGTTGCTCCTTCATGATCGTCTCGACAGCGGCAATCTTCGCCTCCGGCGTCATCGCCCCAACGATCCGCTCCCGTTCCGAAGGCGTCAGCGTGTCGAGCCAACGTGCGTACCGATTCATCGTCGCTTCGAGTTCGTCTCGATCTTGAGCGGACTGGAGCGACTGGTGGAGATCCTGAAGGGCCTCCCGATCGGCCTTCGGCAGCGCTTCGAACTCGACCAACCACTCGCGCAGACGGTTCCGCGTTTCGGGGGCGAGATTCGCGAACCGCTCGGCATTCGCTCGATGAGATCCATCGTTGCCGCCGCAGCCGAAGGAAAGGGCGAGTCCCAAGGCTAGCGAACGGATGCTCCGTCGTGGAAAGAGGAGAGTCATGAGGTCGCCTCCGCGGCGCCGGCGTCTTCACGGGGCTGGTCGGGAAGGGGTTCCTCGCCCGCCTCGAGGATGTGCTTTTCGTGGAGTTGGCGCAGGAACTCGATATCTCCGATCGATCGGTACTCGTCCAAACGCTCGATGACCGGCAGGTCGCGGATGACGCGGTCGTCGGGCGTGGTCCAACTCGCCGCCAGCGCGAAGGCGGTGACGAAGCAGCCGACGAACGCGAGGCTCCACGCGAGCGTCGGGCCGAGGGATCCCCACTGGGGCTGGCGACTTTCGGTGCCGAGGGGCGGAGCCGTGTTCCGCTCTGTCTTTGCTAGCCTGGGCGGCGCGTTCTGTTCCGTTTTATCGGCGGAGGCATTCTCCGCCTTCTGGAGGGCGAGACAGACGGTGTTTTGGGTGAAGTCGCCGTCGGTCTCCGGGGTTTCGAGATGGTCGAGGAGTTTCCAGGTCTGCTTGAGCAGTTCGACCTCGCGCCGCAACCGACGGTCCTTTCCGACGACTTGTTTGACGTCATGGGTCTGTTGCTTGGACAACTCGCCGTCCAGCAGGGCGACGAGGTCATCCTTTTTGATGGGCGTCGATCGCTCTTCTTTGGTCATGGTCTTCATTGCCAACAACAGCGTTCGGATCATCGGCGAGCGAGGAGCCGTGTCGCGTGCCCCTGGTCCCGGATCCCCAGTAAATGAAACCCCCGGCCGCGTCGACGGTTCCGCGTCGACTTCTCGACTATGGTCCGGGGGCTTGTCCGTTCGCAAGGTAGGGTTCGAGAATTTCCTTGAGGGCGTAGCGGGCGCGGGAGAGAAGTGACTTGATCGCCATCTCCGATTTATTCATCACTTCGGCGATCTGGCGGTAGTTCATTCCCTCGTATTTGTTGAGCATGACCGCCATGCGCTGCTCTTCGGAGAGCCGCGAGATCGCGAGGCGAATGATCTCGGCCATTTCCCCTTTGGCGAAGATCCGGCTTGGCATCGCCCCACTGGAGACGCCGACCATTTGCTCCAAGCCACCCATGCCGCCGGACTCGGTTGCCGGGGGTTGGGAAGTCGGTTTGCGACGCCGGCTGCGAAGAGCGTTGAGGGCGAGATTGTTTGCGATCGTGAAGAGCCACGTGGAGAACTTCGCGGTCGGTTGGTAGTTGTCCCGAGCGCGGTAAACCCGCAGGAAGACGTCTTGGGCGAGATCCTCCGCTTCGTCGGCGTTACCGACGAGCTGATAGAGAACTCCCACCAGTCGCGAGCGGTATTTGTCAACGAGTTGTTCGAATGCTCCCGTGTTCCCGTCGCGGACCATGAGCATAAGCCGGGCGTCGGGATCCCGGATCGCACTTTGGGAATCGGCGGTCGCCACCGGCCTAGCCTTCCTTCTCGAGCCTACGCGACGGAACTCTCCCGGCGTCATCGACCCGTGCTAGGACGACACCAAGGGGACAATCTCGTTGGAATCGCGCTGGGAACGCCGAAGCTGCCCACAGGCGGCATCGATCCGGGCTCCCTTGCGTTTGCGAACTTTGACGGTGAACCCCGCCTCCCGCAAAGTCTCGGCGAACGCCTTGGTGCGTGTCGACGTCGGCTCGCGGTAGGGCAACCCCGACACGGGATTGAACGGAATCAAGTTGATCATCGCATCGCGACCCCGGAGCCTTCGCGCGAGTTCCTGGGCGTGATGGGCCTCGTCGTTGATGTCGGCAAGGAGCACGTACTCGAAGGTGACTTGTCGGCCGGTCTCTTGCCGAAAGGCGTCCGCGGCCGCGAGGATCTCGTCGAGCGTCACTTTCTCGGCCGTCGGCACGATTTGTTGCCGGATCCGGTCGTTGGAGGCATGGAGCGAAACGGCCAGGTGATATCGCTTGCCCGCCTCCGCCAGCTGGCGAATGCGCTTGGGGAGCCCGACCGTCGAAATGGTGACGTGACGCTGCGAAACGCCAAGTCCCGTCTTCGCGGTGGCGAACTCCAATGCCGGCAGCAACGCCTCAAGGTTGGCCAACGGTTCTCCCATTCCCATCACGACGATGTGCGTCAAACGCTCATTGGGCGGAAGCAGGTGCGTGACGTGTAGCATCTGCTCGATCATCTCGCCGGTAGTTAAACTGCGGTCGACGCCGTCCAGACCACTGGCGCAGAAGACACAGCCCATTGCGCAGCCGACCTGGGTGCTCAGGCAGAGGGTTCGGCGGTCTTCCTCGACAATCAGGACGCACTCGATCACGCCCCCATCGGCGAGTCGGACGAGGAGTTTGCGAGTCAAGTCAACGTCGTTGGACGCATGGGAGACGCTGGAGGAGGAGAGGGTCCACGCTTGGTCGAGTTCGTGACGCAACCTCTTTGGGAGATTGGTCATCGCGTCGAAGCCGCGGACGCGGTGCTGGCCGGCCCACTCGCGGATCTGCCGCGCGCGGAATCCTCGCTCGCCGTGCTCCTCGCACCACGACTTCAACTCCTCCAGGGAGGCATTCCAAAGTGCCCGTTTCGATCCGTTAATGCCCTGAGTCCTTTTCCTTTGAGCCCATCGCGTGAGCCGATATTATACTCTTCGCTCTCGGTGCGGAACATGCGGGGCCGCTTCCGTTCCTCCCGTTCCTTCGATCTCGGCGAGCCCGCTCTGGGGAAGGCGGCATGCCGACGTTTGATCTCCCTTTGAGGTAACCATGGCGACAAAGGACTTTCTCGCGGTCGATCTTGGTGCGGAAAGTGGTCGCACGATTGTTGGGCACTTTGACGGCGAAGAGCTCCAAATCGAAGAGTCGCACCGCTTCGCCAACCTGCAGATCGACGTGCTCGGCACCGTCTACTGGGATACGCTCCGGCTCTGGCACGAGATCAAGACCGGCATCGCGAAAGCCGTTCGCCAATTCGGTCCCCCGTCGGCCATCGGCATCGATACCTGGGGGATCGACTTCGGACTGCTCAACGCCGAGGGGAGTCTCGTCGGCAATCCCGTTTGCTATCGCGACGCCCGGACCGACGGCATGATGGAAGCCGCGTTCGAGATCATGCCGCGCGACGAGGTCTTCCAGCGGACCGGGATCCAGTTCCTAAAATTTAATACGCTCTACCAACTCCTGGCGATGAAGCATCACGCGGCGAGCGCCGATCCGTTCTCCGGGGTTGCCTCGCTTTTGTTCATGCCTGACTTGCTGAGTTTCTTCCTGACTGGGCGCAAGGGGGCCGAGTATTCGATTGCGTCGACCAGCCAGTTGCTTGACGCCGTGTCCAAGACTTGGGACCTCAAGCTGATCGAGCAGTTCGGATTGCCCGAGGGCATCTTTCCGGAGATCGTTCCCACCGGAAGCGTGGTTGGTGACGTCACGTCGCATCTGGTCGACGAGATCGGTGTTGTCGGGACCAAGGTGATCGCCAGTCCCGGACACGACACGGCGGCCGCCGTCGTCGCCGTCCCGGCGGGGCAGCGCAACGACTGGTGCTATATCAGTTCCGGGACCTGGTCGCTGATGGGGGCGGAAGTTCCCTCGCCGGTGATCAACGCCAAGGCGCTCGCGTGCAAGTTCACCAACGAAGGGGGCATTGGCAACACGATCCGCTTCCTGAAAAACATCATGGGGCTCTGGTTGGTCCAACAGTCGAGAAAGAGCTTTGTCGAAGCCGGAAACGAACTCGACTACGCCACGCTGACGCGGCTTGCGGAGGAGGCCCCCGCCTTCGGGTCGATCGTCGACCCCAACAACGAGAGCCTCTTCAACCCGACCAACATGGTGGAAGCGATCCAGGACTGCTGTCGTCGATCCGATCAGCCTGTTCCCTCCGACGAAGGCGCCATCGTTCGCTGTTGCCTCGAGAGTTTGGCCCTTTGCTACCGGCAGACGGTCGAGGAACTCGAGGAGGTTCTGGGCAAACGATTCAGCACGATTCACATCGTCGGCGGTGGATGCCGAAACGAACTCCTCTGTCGAATGACGGCGGACTGCACCGGTCGAGTGGTCGTGGCCGGTCCGGTCGAAGCGACGTCGATCGGCAACTGCCTGGTCCAGGCGATGGCGGTGGGCGAGTTGGGGTCGCTCGCGGATATTCGTGCGGTGGTGCGACGCAACGCCGACGTGAAGACCTACGAGCCACAACCGAACCCGCAATGGGACGAGCACTACGCCCGCTACCGGGCCCTTATTTCCTAGTCGACGCGTGTTGCCAGCTCTCGCTCCTGGTGGCCCGTTTGCTGAAGCATTGGGAAGGACTTCCTATCCTTCCTAGATTCTGACTGGCGTTCCCCCTGGATTCGCCAGGCTGCGCTGTCTTTCTCCCTTCACTGCCCAAGTGTGGTCACTCGTCACCCTGAATGCCCTTTTTCCGTTCCTTAGCCAATGCTATGGGGCCCACAACGTCGATAACGTCGGCGTAAAGAACATGTGCGGCTGGGTGGAGTCTTGAGTGGACGCGGCGCTTGAAACACCTTTGACGACGGAGTCCTCGGAACGGGCGAATCGACCTCAGTCGGCGCGGAGGCGCTGGCATCCCTCTTGGCTGGTGCTTCATGCCAGTTTTCTCGCCCTGGTGGCGTTGGCGTGGGTGCTCGACGGGTCGGTTTTTCATCTGGCCAACAATTGGTTCAACGGCCCCGAACCCCTCAATGGGGAACTTCATCAACTCATTATCTCGATGGCGATGTACGGGCAAGCGCTCGGCATCGTGATGTCCCTGGTGATGATCCTGGTCTTTGACCAACGGCATCGCGGTCGCGCCTTGGTTCTTGGCGTGATGTTGATCCTCACCGGTCTGAGCTGTGGCATGCTCAAGATGATCATTGGGCGACAACGTCCCCTCCAAGCTGTCGGACAAACGGTGCTCGAAGGGCCCGCCCGCGGTTTTCGCTCGTCACGCAACCAGTCTTTTCCCTCGGGGCACACCGCGACCGCGTTCGCGATGAGCTACGGACTCAGCGCGTTTTATCCGCCCGCCCGCCCCATCGTTTGGGCCCTCGCCTACGGCTGCGCGTTCAATCGCATCATCACGGTTCGCCACTTCGCGTCGGACGTCGTCGCGGGAGCTTGGCTCGGACTGATCATGGGATGCCTGGTGCTCAAGATGCCTTGGCTGCGTCGCTGGGAGGAGACGATCAGTCGCGCGTGGTCCGATGGCTTGACGCGGCCATGGTCGATTGTCACGGGCTTGGTGACGAAGAAACGCGTTTGGAGACTGATCTCGAGTCCCGGGGTGCTCGTGATCGTCACCCTCGCCGTCGCGTGGGCGGGCAACGCGGAGACACCCCTTTGGGATCGCGATGAACCGCGATTCGCCACGGCGGCGCGCGAGATGCTCGAACGCGGGGATTGGGTCGTTCCCACCTTCAACGGCCACTTGAGGCCCGACAAGCCGATCCTCATCTATTGGCTCATGATGGGGGCGATCAAGGTCTTCGGAGACGGCACCTTCGCGGTTCGGTTCTTCTCGGGCTGTGGCCTCGCGGGCGCCGCTCTGCTGGTCTACTTCCTCGGTCGCTCGATGTTCGATCGTCGCGTCGGCGTCTTGGCGGGCTGGATGTTGGCGCTTTCGCCGATGGCGATTGTCGAAGCCAAACTCGCCACCGTCGATTCGGTACTGCTCTTCTTCATCATGCTCGCCCTGACGGCTCTTTGGCGACTCTATCAGGGGCCGTCTCTACTGGCGGCGTTCGCGTTCTGGGCCGCTCTCGGGCTCGGCGTCTTGACCAAGGGGCCAGTGGCGCTCGGCGTCGTCGGGCTAACCCTCGTCCCCTTTTGCCTCTTGCGACGGGAGTTTCGTTGGCTGGGACGGCTTCACCTTCTCATGGGGCCGATTCTCTTCGTGGCGATCATCGCGCCTTGGGTGATGATGGTTCAGCAGCGGACCGATGGAGATTTTCTCCATTTCGCGCTGGGGCATCACGTCGTTCGGCGTTCGTTCAAGGTCCTCGAAGGTCATCGCGGCTTCCCCGGTTTCTACGTCCTGACGCTTCTCGGGCTGATGTTTCCCTGGGCGATTCTGCTTCCGTGGAGCATCAAGCGACACTGGCAACAGTTCCGCGTCGACCCCCGACTGGCGTTTCTGGCGTGCTGGACGGTGGGACCGCTGCTCATGTTCGAACTCGTGAAGACCAAGCTCGTGCACTACTACCTTCCGGCCTACCCCGCGCTAGCGCTGATCGTCGCGTCGGCATTGGTGGGACGATTCGCGGGACGCACCGGATTGAGCGCTTTTCCGGCACGCTTGGGGCACTTGCTGGTGGCCGGGGGGATCGGTGGATCGATCGCCGGGCTGGGGTTCGCGATCTTTCTCAGCCGTGTCGCCGACATGCCCGAGACGATGATTCAGGGCGTGGTGGTGATTTCGTTCCTGGCGTTCGGAGGGCTCGTCCCCGCCGGCTATCTGATTTCGCAGCGTCGGCTAAAGCGGGGCTTCGTGATCGTCGCGGGAACGATGGTCGCTGCCTTCATCGTCGGTGGGAGCCAGCTCGCGCCCAACGTGGGCAAGGGGGGCGAGGCTTGGGCGATCGCTCAACGACTACGGGCGATCGAGACCGACCGTCCCATCGCTCTCTGGCTCTACCGAGAGCCGAGCATCATTCATCAGGTGGGACATCCGATCCCGCTGGTTGACCCGATGCGTTCGGAGCCGATCTTTCCGCAGGCGCTTCGTTTCGCTCTCGATCGGGGGCCGTTCGTCACCGTCATGACCGACGAGGACATCGAGCGGATGTCGTCCGACCCGACACTCGAACTGACGACGGTCGAATCGATCACCCGCTTCAGTTTCAAGAAGTTCAGGGATCGCTCGGTCCATTTGGTGGAAGTGCGTCCCTCCGCCCGCGCCGAGGAGATCGTCGCGCTGCACCGATCGCGCGACGGAGCCGAGAGCCTCCGTTCGGAGATCGACTTGTCGCTCGATTGGGAGTGGGAGGACGACGATCCCAATGCCGGGCGCCGCTATCCCCTCAATCCGGTCTGCCTTCCCTTCGCCGGTCCACGCTACCGGTAACCTCGACTTTGGTTGCCGGCGCGCCTCCTCTTCAAGTCGCGCTGCCCGATCGTGGCTTTGGGCGGCCCGCTTGCCTTCGCGCACATCCCTTGGTGACAATCTGCTATAACCAAGAGCCGAAGAAGATTGTCGCCAGAGGACGAGTCGAGTTCCGGTATGGATCAGTCAAGCGACCTGTTGAACGAAGCCCCCCGCCCCGCGCCAACGACATGTGCCGCCTGTTCGTGTCTGTGCGATGACATTCTCGTCACGGTGGGCAAGTCCGGGCCCGACCTGGTCGAGAACGCATGTCCGGTTGGGTTGGAGTGGTTTCAGTCGTCGCAGTCGACGTCGATGCCGTTGGCGGCGATGCAAGGCGAGTCGGTCAATAGCCGTAGCGCGGCCCGAGCCGCCGCCGCTTTGCTTGCCGACGCGAAGCTCCCTCTCGTCTACGGGTTGCGTTGGGCGACTTCCCAGAGCGTTCGCAGCGCGCTTGCGGTCGCGGACCGATTCCAAGCCATCATCGATACGCCGGTTTCGAGCGACCTCGCGGGGTCGCTCGCCGCGATGCGTCGTGTCGGCACCGTGACGTCGACGCTCGGCGAGGTGCGCGATCGCGCCGACTTGGTGATCTACTGGGGAGCCGATCCGCACACGACTCACCCTCGTCATCCGGAACGGTTCACGTCCGGGGCGCCCCTTCGACTCGCGGACGACGAGAACCACAAGCGGCGAGTGGTCGTCATCGACGATGCCGAGAGCGCCTCCGTGGCGGCTGCCGACGAGTTCATTCGCATCCCGCGCGAAGCAAGCATCGCCGCGCTCTGGACGCTCCGCGCGCTTGTGCGGGGCCGATCGGGTCGGTCGGCGCCATCCGGGATCCCGTTGGAGTCACTCGATCGGCTTGCCGGGATGATACGCGACTGCCAGTTCGGGGCGATCTTCCATGGGGGCCGCCTCGCCGCGGCATCCGCGCGCGCCGTCGAACAATTGTCCAAGCTGGTGATGGAACTCAACGAAACAGCGTGTTTCGTGCTCCTGCCGATGGGGGCGAAGGGGAACCTCGTTGGCGTGGAACATGCCTTTTGCTGGCAAACAGGCTACTCCAGCGCCGTCAGCTTCACCAGAAAGTACCCACGCCATGTCGGCAAGGAGTGGGGCGCTCAGGGGCTCTTGGAACGCGGACTTGTCGACGCGGCGCTTCTGATCGGAGCCGACGCGGTGGACGACCTATCGGATGCGGCACGCGACCATCTTCGTGGCATTCCGATCGTCACGATCGACCATCAGCGCTCGTCCTGGAGCGAGCGGGCGTCGATCGCGTTCACCACCTCGATCGCCGGGCGCCACAGCGACGGAATCTATTCACGCGCCGATGGCATCCCGTTGCCCCTACGGCCGACGATGCTGTCTTCCTATCCCAGCGTGGACTTTACGCTCGGGATGCTTGGTCATGCCGCGGCGACATCAGACGGGGCGATACCCAGATCAGCGCCTTGAGAAGAGGTCACGTCGTCAATCGCGGCTGGCCTCTGGAGGAGGAGAGATTCGGTGGCTTTCGATCAATCGTTTTGGATCATGGCGCTTGTCGCGGCGGGATGCTTTGCCGTCTTCACGCTCATCAATTTGAGCCTTTCCCAACAGCGTACCCAAGAACTCCATCGCTTCGCGCGTCGAATGGGATTCGAGTTCGCGATGCATCCGGCTCACTTCGTCCTCGAAGGGGTCGACATGTCGCACCTGCGATTTCACGGCCGCTTCGAACAGGTGCGAAACCTCATCGACGGGAATTGGCGCGGCATCCACATCCGGGTCTTCGACTTTCATTTTCGAGAGGGAAACGAGAGCGTCGTCCAAACCGTTTTCATGGCCGAGTCGAACGAGGTCGAATTGCCCGCGTTCATGCTGCGCCCGGCGAATAGCCCCTTCGACAAACTCAAGGGGCTCGTGACCCTGACCGACATCAACTTCAAGGAACGGCCCGGTTTCTCGGCACGCTATCGACTCGTCGGCAATGATGCCTCCCGTATTCGTTCGATCTTCACCGAGCAGCTCCTCGATCGTATCGTCGACAGCCATGATCTCCACCTCGAGGGCATGGATCATCGGCTCATCTTCTTCCACGCACGCGTGACGGTGCCCACCAAGGGCATTTGCGGGTTCATCGACGAGGGCTTGCAGTACTTAAGCCTGCTGTCGGGAACGACGGCACCCCTGCTGAGCTAGGCCCGCCGAATAGCCCCGATTTCGGCACACCTTCGACTTCTCTTGGGTGCCATGCTCACGCTTGCGTGGACGTGCCGATTGGACTCACGCTTGCGTGAAGACATTGAGACGGTCTCCTCGGACGCTACCCCTTCGACGCAGTGACCTCCTCGACTTTCGCGACAATCGCATCGGCATCGATGCCATAGCGATGCAGGAGTTCAGCCGACTCGCCACTTCGAGGGATCTCGCCCACGGCAAGGCGAAAGACACGCACATTCTTCTCCGCGGCGACCGCCGAGGCGACCGCTTCGCCGAGCCCTCCTTGCGGATAGTGGTCCTCGACCGTGATGATCACGCCGCCAGTCTCCTTCGCCGCCGTGATGAGTGTCTTCGCATCGATCGGTTTGATCGTGAACGGATCGATCACGCGTACCGGAAGTCCATTCTTCTCGAGGCGTTCGGCCGCCTTGAGCGTCTCGGCGAGCGTGACCCCGGCTCCGACGAGCGTCGCCACGTCCTTGGGGCTCGAGCGAAGGATCTTGGCTTGCCCGATGCGGAAGGGCTCGTTGTTGTCGTACACCACCGGCGTCGCGGGCCGACTGGTACGGGTGAACGTCATCCCCTCGGCGTAGTTGGCGGCGAGTTCCAACGCGCGTTCCCCGGAGACAGCATCGGAGGGATAGAAGACGACGCAGTTGGGGATGGTGCGGAACATCGCCAAGTCCTCGAGCGCCATCTGTGATGGGCCGTCCTCGCCGATCGAAACGCCCGCGTGCGAACCGACGAAGTTGACCGTCGATTGCGAGATCGCCGCCATGCGAATCTGGTCGAAGGCTCTCGTCAAGAAGCACGCGAATGTCGAGACGAAGGGGATCTTGCCGCGACACGCGAGACCAACGCCGACACCGACGAGGTTTTGCTCGGCGATGTAGCACTCGAAGAATCGCTCCGGGTTGGTGTCATGAAACTTCTGGGCGTAGGTCGAGTTCTTCGTGTCGCCGTCGATCGCGACCACCCGTTCGTCGGCGGCGCCGAGCTTTTTGATCCCCGAACCGTAGGCGGCGCGGGTGGCGACCTCTTCCCCCTTCGTGTAGTCGGGGGTTGGGATGGCGATGTTGACCGGGCCCGGACTCGATAGCGCGTCGAGCGGCGTTCTGGGAGAGGGCTGGCCGGAACCCGAGAGCTGGGACTTCAGATGGCTGATTGCATCCTCGGTCTTGTCGCCGAGCGCCTTGCCGTGCCAGTTGTCTTCATCCTCAATGCCTGGAATGCCATGGCCTTTGTAGGTCTGGCAGATCAATGCGGTGGGGGCTCCCATCGTCGAGGCCGCCAACGTGAACGCGCTGCGCAGCGCGGTGATGTCGTGGCCATCGATGACGATGGCGTTCCAGCCGAACGCTTCGATTCGCTGGCGATACACCGCGAGGTCATGACCGAACATCGTTGCCTCGCTCTGGCCGAGTCGATTGATGTCGAAGATCGCGCAGAGGTTGTCGAGTCGATAGTGCCCCGCCAGGGAGAGTGCCTCCCAGACGGAACCTTCCGCCGACTCGCCATCCCCCAGGACGACATAGACACGATTGTCGCTGTGATCGAGGTACTTGCTCGACAGCGCCATCCCGACTCCGACGGAGAGACCTTGTCCGAGCGAGCCGGTCGCGACGTCGACAAAGCTTAGTCGCGGCGTCGGATGTCCCTCGAGATCGCAATCGAGTTGCCGAAGCCTAAGCAAGTCGTCCGTCGGGAAGAGACCTGCTTCCGCCCACGCCGCGTAGAGGATCGGTGCCGCGTGCCCCTTCGAGAGAATCAGCCGGTCGTTGTTCGGGTTCCGGGGATCCTGCACGTGGTAGCGCATGGTGTCGAAAAAGAGGACCGACATGATCTCCGCGATGGAGCAACAGGAGGTCGGATGGCCCGATCCCGCTGCCGTGGTTGATTCAATCGAGTGGATCCGCAGCTTGGTGGCCATGTCTCGAAGTGCGACGACAGTCGTTTCGGTCGTCATGAGTCCCCCCGTGGTTTGATGGCGAGTGGCCTGGTGAGAATTCGACGAATGGTGGACGCGATGCGCGCCGTTATAGAGAGCATCGGGTGGCCATCAACGCTCGGGAAGCGATTGCTTGAGGCGGGCGACGGGCGTGGGGAACGAAAGGAGGGTGAGACGCAGGGGTCCGCGCCTCACCCGAGAAGGGGATCGTACGCATGCCGTGGCGGAGCGTTGAACTCCGGTGTCACGGGCCGCTGGTTGTCAGGGGAGTCATGACCTCGATCATGTCGGCCGAGGGGCGTCTTCTAGGCCGCTTGAGCTTCGGCGCCGTCCGCTTCATCCTCTTCGGGGACCAAGTCGGCGATGTCGCAACACGTCGCATCGAGAAGGCGACGCAACACGGTTCCCTCAATCTCCTCGGCGAGTTCGGTCAGCACCGCGATGACGCGATCGGCCTCGGCGGCGTCGACCGGCTCGAGATCCAGCGTGTCGTCGCTAAAGTCCTCGGGGCTAATGGGTTCGTGATCCATGAAGAAGAGTCCCTCCTGTCAAGCTACCTCGGCCGCGATGGGGAGTGCCCCGGCGCGGCCCAGCCCTCGGTCGTTCCCGCTCCAGCATGGGGCCAAGGGCGACGCAGAGCATATCGGCTGATGGGGGCGTTCTTCGTGAATCGACCAATGCGCTCCCCGCCCGGAACCCCAAATTGACGGCCGCGCGGCCAGAGGTCTGGCGCCGTTCACCAATTTTCTGGCGCCCAGCATCCGATCTTGAACGATTTTCGACCAAATCTCCCCCGTTTTCGGCCTCGGCACGACCGTTGCGTTTGAAGCATCGTCGATCAAAGGGTGCTTCGGACACGATGCCGGAGCAAGCAACGTTTAGGAGGTGCGAGATGATCAAGAACCGGCGAGGTTGGTGGGTCGGAGCCCTGGCGGCGGTCGTCATGGTTGGGGCGTGGTCGGCGTTCCCCAGGCAAGCGCAGGCGCAAGTCGGTGTCTATGTCGGATGGCCGGGCGGAGGGGTCGCGTACCAGTCGGCACCGACTTACTACGGGGGGCCGGTCTACGGAGGCGGCTATCGTGTCGCTCCACGCCGCTACTACCCTGGGACTCCCTATCGCTACGTCCGCAAGTACGATCGCGGGTATCACCATCATCACCACCGCCGCCCCTGCGGTCCGCGTCGCCGCGGCTGGTGAGTCGATCGCGCGAGATTCGCGGCGCGACCGGCCATCTGGAGCCAGGGACGGCTTTCCGGCCGGCGCGCCGCGAGCGCTCGCTCGTCCAACGCGACTCTCGGTCGCCAAGAGAACGTCATGACGTTCGCCCGTGTCCAACTTCGCTCCCCCTTGTCCAAGGGGGAGAAGGGGGGGCTTTCCCTCTTCGCCGCGGCCACAAGAGGCCTTCGACGATGCGGCCATCTGACGGTCGATCTCACCCCTTGCTTGAGGTTTCCTGTTCGCTGCGCGAACCCAGATTGACGAGCAATCTAGGCCACCCACCAAACAAATTCGCTCCCCCTTGTCTAAGGGGGAGAAGGGGGCTTCACATGGGCTCCAAGGTCCCGTCAGCCTAGCCCTTCTCCTGCCCGAATTCTCTCTTTCCGATGGACACCACGCGAGGCTGCCCAGCGCCCCACGCAGCTTCCGGCACCCACCCATCGCCCTTCGCTCGCTTGTCCGAACTTAGCTGTCTGATAGATTGTTCAAACAACGGACAAATCTCGTTCGGTGTCGCGACCTCCTCGATCCCACGTGGAAACTCGCTGGAACCCAACTCGCGACATGGCCCTGTTCGTTCCGAGATCGAACTTGGCGGAGGTGGCCCGAGAGCGGCTCGGCGACGAGTCGACTTTCCGGGGTGGGGTGGTCCGTCGCACGGCAAACAACATCACAACGCCAACGCGAAGTTGGTCGGGTCTGGGAGAGCGCGATGAGCGAAGAGAAGAAGAGCACCTACGACGAGATCCCCTACGAGATTGGATCCTATCCCGCGACACAGCCCTCCTCGATCGGCGTCGTGGCTCAGTTCTTCGGACTGAAACCGGCCCCCGCCGACAAGTGCCGCGTCCTCGAACTGGGCTGCGGCTCGGGTTGGAACCTCATCCCGATGGCGTGCCGCTTCCCCGAGAGCGAGTACGTCGGCATCGACCTCTCCAAGACCCACATCGACGATGCCGAGGCCGCGACCAAGGAACTCGGTCTCGGCGAGCGACTCAAGTTCCACCACGGCAGCATCACCGACGTCGACGAAAGCTTCGGCACCTTCGACTACATCCTCTGCCATGGCGTCTACTCGTGGGTCCCCCGCGAGGTCCAAGACCACATCATGAAGATTTGTCACGACAATCTTCGGCCCGATGGCGTCGCCTACATCAGCTACAATACCTACCCCGGCTGGCATATGCGGGGCATGATCCGCGACATGATGCGTTACCACGCCCAAGAGTTCGCCGAACCGCTCCAGAAGGTTCGCGAGGCTCGCGGCTTGATCGACTTCCTCTCCCAGACCGTCTCCGCCGAGGGCAACGCCTACGGCATGATGCTGCAGAACGAGCTGAAACTCCTCAAGCGGACCGCCGACTCCTACCAGTTCCACGAGCACCTGGAGGAAGTCAACGACCCGATCTACTTCTACCAGTTCATCGAACGGGCCCAGGGCGAGAAGCTCAAGTACCTCTCGGAGGCCTCGGTCTCGAGCATGCTCGTCAACAACATGCCCGAGAAGGTCGAGCTGACGCTGCGGCGCGTTTCCAACGACGAGATCCGCATCGAGCAGTACATGGACTTTGTTCGCAACCGAACGTTCCGTCAGACGCTTCTCTGCCACGAGTCGCAGAAGGTTCATCGCCACTTGAATGCGGGTTTGCTCAACGAGTTCTGCATCGCCTTCGGTGGCCAGCCCGCGACCGACGCCAGCGACGCGGCCCTCGAGACCAAGGTCGACTTCAACCTGCCGGGCGGACGCAAGCTGACTTGCGGCGACGCGACCCTGATTCGCCTGCTGCGTCATCTCGGCGAACGCTGGCCCAACTACGAGCCGACCGGGGACGCTCTCTCGGCGGTTGGCGTCACGCCCAATACCAAGGTCGCCGAGCAGGTTCTCGCGAGCCTTTTGAAGCTCTACACCTCCGACGCGTTGGTGGCCCGGACGATTCCGCCCACCTTCACGACGGAAGTCGCCGAGCGCCCCGTCGCTCCGCCGATGGTTCGCTTCCAGGCGGCCCGCAGCAAGCGGATCGTCAACGCCCTTCACGAAACGCACAGCCTCAACGATTTCTTCGTCCTGTTGCTGAAGGAACTCGACGGCAGCAAGGACAAAGAGGCCCTGTCGAAGATCATGGTCGACGCGGTCAAAGGCCGGAAACTGAGCCTCGCCCAGGAGGGGGTTCCGTTGCGTCCGGACGATCCGAAGGTCGCCGAGATCATTCCCAACGCGGTCGACGAAGTCCTTCGCAAGTTGGCTCGGGCCGGCTTCCTCGCTGACGGAGGCGACGTGAAATAGCTGTCACTAGAGTGGCAGTCGAAAGCCAGTGCGGATCGTGCTTGGCTGAAACAATGACGCGATGGGGCGATGCCGGCGTAAGTTGGTATCGCCCTTCTTTTTGTTTTTATCCGCAAATTGTTCACTCCCCGCTTGACTACCCAGCCGACCTACTTAAGCTGGTGCCAGAAGTAGATGTTGGGCGGGGAACCATCCGGCCGGACATCTTTTCTCCCTCGGTAGCGGTGGAAACCAGGTGGTGCGGCCTGGTCGTCGCTACGGGTCGGGATGGCTTTCTCCGGTGAAGGACCCTGGAGGAAGTTGGGGAGTTGCTTCGCGGCAAATGATTTTCGCAGACGACTCTAAGCAGTCATTCAACTTCGCGGCATCGGTGGGACTTCTTCCGCCGAACAGTTTCAGCATTCGTTTTCGAGTTTCACAGTCGGTGAATGTACCCTTACGGAGCATCAAGACATGCCTTTGAGCTTGCTTGCCAGTCGGGCGGCTGGACCTTTGTCCTCACTCAAGAAATTCTTCGGCGACGTCACGCGTAAGAGCGAAGTTGCCAGTAACTCCTTCGGCCGCGCCATGGCCGAAGTCGAGGCCCTCAACGATCGGATCGTGCCCGCCAACTTCTCGGTCAACGGCGCGATCCTCAACGTCACTTTGGAAGCGAATGAGTCGGTCACGCTTTCTACGATTGGGGTTGGAGACTCCGCCGACGGTGGTGTTCTGACGCTGGACGGGACGCTTTGGTCTGGTACGGACGACCCCGGAGTCGCCGTCGGTCAGGGACAAGTCGATCTGGGCTTTGACAACCAGGACGGCGCCGTCTTTACGACCGTGAAGATTAACGGCCTGGGTAACAACACGGTTAACATTGACGAAACCGACACTGTCTTCAACGAAGCGCTCAGCATCACGCTGACCAACGGCAACTCGATCGTCAACACCGGTGATTTCGCGTTCGGCGGTGCCGGCGATACGCTGAAGATTACCGCGACGGGTGTCGACGTGACTCAAGGTCCTGATGGTGTCCTGACGTTGGCGGATGCCGCGACGTTCGATCTTGGAGCCACCGGTGATTTGCTGTTGGATTCGGAAGAGAACGAATTCGCCAATAGTCCGATCGCCATTACTCAAGCGAACGACGTCACCATCGTCTCCAAGGAAGATACCCTCGACGCTGCCGTTTCCATTGATGGAAAAGTCGTCGGCGATCTTGAGGTGTTCATCGAAGGCGACGCCGTCGCGGATGAGCTACTCGTTGGTCGGTCCACCGGCATCAGTGTTGGTGGCACCACTCTCTTGTCCAGCAAGGCCATGACCGTCTTTGGCTCGATCGAGGCCGAAGGTGCGTTTACCGGTGCGGTCAGCGTTTTCCATGGCGGAACGACATTGGCCGGTGACGTATTGATCACGACGACGGGCAATACGAGCCTCTTGATCGACGAGATCGACATCGAAGCCGAGTTGGTGGAGCCGCTTCTCGTTCTCAACGCCACCAGCATTTCCCAGACGCCTGGAGGTTCGATCAACGTCGGCGAAGGGATGGGAAAGACTGCGGTGAGTTCCTCGACGGGCGCAGGCGACATCGTCCTCGCGAACGCAAGCAATAAGTTCGGCCCCGTGCTTCTTGATTCCCAGGCCAACAGCGTCTCCTTGGCGACCATGGAATCTTTGCTCTTCGATAGCGATGCCAACCTGATCATCACCGATCTGTCGCTCACCGCCGAGATGGACGTTGATGCGAACGACTCGAAGCTGACGGTGCTCGGACTGACTTCCGTCACCGCCGGTGAAGATGTCCTGATCGACAATGCTGACAACGATCTCAACAACGTCAAGGTCATTCAGTCGGGCGACGATGCCGACGAAGCTGAAGTCAAGGTCTTCGACAAGAACACCGTGACTTTCTGGGGTTCCATCGCCGGTGAGCTCGAGGTTATTTCGACGAACATCCTCACCCTTGGCAAGATCGCTCCGCTGACCTTGACCGGCGGCAAGGACTCGGTCTTCACCTCTGGGACGATCTCCGTCGAAGACTTCGCGGTCGATCTCGGAACGGGCATGTCGACGTTCGATGCGACCGTCAACTCTCCGATCTCGATCAACTCGCCGAACTCGCAGGGTATTCTCTTCGTCGGTGACACCGGCGAAGTCGAGATCCTGGACGGCGTCAAGGTGGGTGCCGGTTCGGTCCTCGCCGGCGACGGCAAGTTCGAGGTCGGTGCCGCTGGCGTCGACGTCCAACCGATGGGTCTCGTCGCGGCGGCCAACGTGTCACCTTTCGGCCTGATCACCCCCGGCAGCCTCGACATCACCGGTGACTTGAACTTCTCGGCGGGCGGTATCTTCGGCCAGGAGATCACCGGCACCGATCCCGGCGAGTTCGACACCATCGCCGTTGATGGGACTGCCGACATCACCGACGCCACGCTTGCGATCGCGACCGAGGGCTACACCGCCACGGTTGGCGATAGCTTCGTCATCCTGACCGCCGACGTTGTCACCGGCACCTTCGGCAACCTCGACGACATGGACCAGCTCACCGTCGATGGTGTCACCTACATGGTGACCACCACCGCGACGGACGTCACCCTCGAAGTCGTCGCCGTTGGTCCGACGGTTCAGGCGGACGGCATCGGCCTCTATCGTCCTTCGGCCGCCGAGTTCGTCTTCAACACCAGTGACGTCTTCAACTTCGATCCGAACGCGTTCTTCACGATCGGTTTCGGTATCGTTGGTGATCAGGGCTTCATCGGTGACTTCACCGGTGACGGCATCGTCAACGTGGCGGTCTACCGCGACGTCAGCGACACCGAGCCTGGCTTCTTCATCATCAACACCAGCCCGATCAACGCCTTCGATTCGTCTGCCTTCATCACCACGCCGTTCATCGGCAACGGTGACGAGGTTCCGTTCGCGGGCGATTGGGACGGCGATGGTGACGACGATCTCGGTCTCTACCGGAACGCCGACGCCACCTACGTGACGATCAACCTGCCGGAGATCGCCCCGGGCCAGACCGGCGAAGTCGCTCTCGGCCTGACCCGCAACATCGTCTTCGGCAACCCGTCGTCGCCGACCAACCCGACCGATCCTCCCGCCGTGGGCAACTTCAACGCCGCCTACGCGGCCGATCAGATCGGCTTTGGTGCTCAGGGTACCCTCGACATGGCGGACGTCGACATCGCGACGCTGCCCGCGGGCAACTCCTCGATCAGCGCCTTCTTCCAGCCTTCGCCGTTGGTCTTCGGCACCACCGGTGACACTCAGCTCAACGGTAACTACACCGGTGAAGTTGATGGGCTCGATCAGCGCGGTCTCTACCGCAGCGAGTCGGCGACCTTCTCGATCTCCTCGGGAAGCCAGCCGAACATCGTCTTCGGTCTGGTGGGCGATCAAGGCTTGACCGGCAACTTTGTTGGCCTGCTGCTCCCGGTCGTTCCGACCACCGAGAGCTTGGTCGACAGCTTCTTCGAAGAGGTCTAAGTCGCGGGGGCAACGCCCCGCGATTGCGACGAATCCATGGCTGGGGCCTTTCACGCTCCAGCCAACGACCACATGACCGTTCGCCTCAGCCCTGGTTGAGTGGAACGGACGACATCGAGAGCCGGCAGGGAGTCTTTCCTGTCGGCTCTTCTTTTTGCCCTTCCGCGTCGCGAAAGAAATATCCCTTATTACCCATGCCGCCCATCTGTCCAGGTCCGCTCTTTTCTCGGAAACGGAACTATCGACTTGACCCGCCGAGAGCGACTCTTCATCGTTGGAGTTAGGTGGGGCACGAATGGGTTGTGTCGGTACTCCGGCCACGGATGTGGTAGCGAGCATGGATGTGCCGACATTTGAGTTCCCGCGCAGACGGGAATGGCGCAGGCTTTCCGGGCTTCTCACTCCTTGAGCATCCAATGGTGTCACTCCTTTACCCTAAGCGCGGAGTGGATGCTGGCGGATTGGGAGCGACGGACTGCTTCGCCGATGATTGGGAACGTAGTTGCGGCCTTACTCGCTGAGTAAGCGCCCATGGAGAAACAAGACATGGCGTTAAGCCTTCTCGCCAGCCGCGCGGCTGGTCCGTTGTCCTCGTTGCGGAAGTTCTTCGCGAATGCTTCTCTTCCTTGTCTCCGGCTCGATGCGCCGGAGTCGCGTGATGCTCAGTTCGAGGCACTCAACGACCGCATCGTGCCGGCGAACTTTTCCCTCAACGGCTCGACGCTCAACGTGACGCTCTTTCAGGATGAGTCCGTCTCGTTGACCGCGACCGGCATTCAGCAAGCCGCCGACGGAGCGCAGTTGACGCTTTCGGGGACGCTTTGGAGCGGCGAGGACATGCCTCCGATCGTCGTCGGCAAGGGGCAGCAGACGCTCAACTTCGCCAACAACGACACGGACGTTACCAAGGTCAACATCATTGGCTTGGGCAACAACTCGTTCAACTTCGGCGCTGCGGCGGTCGGTTTCGATTCCTCGCTCTCGATCGACTTCACCAACGGCAACAAGATCACCAACGACGGCGAGTTCATCTTCGACGATGATGAACTCAACATCGTCGCCGACGGGGTGAGCGTGACCCAGCAGGCCGGCGGGACGATGGACTTCGGCGGCACCATCACGGTCGATCTGGGGATGGACGGGGACTTGCTCCTCGACGTGGAAGAGAACGACTTCCGTGGCAACAAGTTCGTCATCGTCAACGCCGATGACGTCGCGGTCGCTAGCAACGGCGGCGTGATCGAGTCGGACATCGTCGTTGACGGGAAGATCAGCGGGGACCTGACGGCGACTCTCCTCGGGGCGCAGCTGCTCAGCGACATTCGCATTGGAGAGAACTCGCCGACCTTCGTCGGTGGCGAGACGACGCTGACCACCGGCGCCAACCTTCTTGGGCTCATTTTCGCCGAGGGCGACTTTGTCGGTCCGGTCAATGCTTACAGCAAGGTGACATTGGCGATTGGAGCCGTTCAGATCATCGACGAGGGCGACTTGGTGCTTGGGGAAATCGATGTCGACAGCCCGTTCTTTGGATCCTTCATCGACCTCAGCGGAACAAGCATTTCCCAGATGGGCAAGTTGACGATCGAGCCGGGTTCGACCGGCCCGTTCGATCCGCTCTTTCCGACAAGAGTCATTCTCTCCTCGTCCACCGGCGCCGGGGACATCGTTCTCGACAATGCCGAGAACGACTTCAATGGCGAGACCGTCTTCCTCGCCTCGCAGGCGTCCAATGTCTCGCTCCGCTCGTTGGGCGACCTCTCCTTCGACGCCGACAACAAATTGGTCATTGAGGACCTGACACTCGTTGGCGAGAAGTCCGTCGACGCGACCGATAGCCCGTTGACGGTCTTCGGCCTCACGTCGGTCGAAGCGGGCGAGGATGTCTTGCTCGACAATGGTGGCAACCAACTCACCGCTCTCGAAGTCGTCCAGACCGATGTCGATTCAGTCGTCAACGTCGTTGACACCAACTCCCTCACCTTCTTTGGCGAGGTTGCCGGAAAGGTTTCGGTCGAGACGACGGGACTGTTGTCCCTGGGTGGGCAGGGTCCGTTGATCCTCGCTGCCGACAAGGGGGGCGAGTTCAAGGGCCTCACGATCGACGTGCTCGATGCCGCGGTGTCGTTTGGCACGGGCGCCACCAGCTTGGATGTCACGACCGACCAACCGGTCACGGTTTCCTCGAAGGATGGACTTCCGATTCTTCTGGTCTTTGAGGGTGGCACCGTCGAGGCTCCCGATGGGATCGCGGTGGGCACTGGCGCTGCGATCGCCGGTGATGGCACCTACGATGTGGGGGCGGCGGGCGTGAGCATCGCCGAGGGCGGTGCGATTCTCGCCACCTCCGTGGTGCCGGAACCGATCTTCGACTTCTCCATCGGCAGTTTGGCCATCATGGGCGACTTGTCCATGAGCCCGCTGAGCTTCTACGGACAGGACATTGCCGGCACGGGCGAGGGTGAATTCGACACCGTCTCCGTCTCGGCGGAGGCCGACATCACCGGCTCGGAGCTAATCATCGACCTCGGTCCGAGCTACGTGGCGGAAATCGGCGACAGCTTCACGATTTTGACCGCCGCGATTCTCACCGGCAACTTCGGCAATCTCGACGAGTCGGGTCAGATCACCGTTGACGGGGTCACGTTCCAAGTCACCACGACCGATACCACCGTCGATCTGGAAGTTGTCGCGATCACCCCGCCGGTGCCGGTCGACGGCATCGGGGTCTATCGTCCCTCGGCCGCCGAGTTCGTCTTCAACACCAGCAACGTCTTCGACTTTGACGCGAACGAGTTCTTCACGATCGGTTTCGGTGTCGTGGGCGATCAGGGCTTCGTTGGCGACTTCACCGGCGATGGGATGATCAACGTGGCGGTCTATCGCGACAACGGACCGAACGATCCCGGCTTCTTCATCATCAACACGAGCCCGATCTCGATCGACTTGTTCGATCCGCTCGCGTTCGTGACCACGCCGGTCATTGGCAACGGCGACGAAGTTCCGTTCGCGGGTGACTGGGACGGTGACGGCGACGACGACCTCGGTCTCTACCGCAACGCCGACTCGAACTTCGCGACGATCAACCTGGCGGAGATCGCTCCGGGGCAGACCGGCGAGGTCGCACTCGGGATCGTCCGCAACATCGTCTTCGGAAACCCGTCGTCGCCGACGAACCCGACCGATCCTCCCGCCGTGGGGAACTTCAACGACTCCTTCGTCGCGGACCAGATCGGCTTCGGCGCGCAGGGCACGCTCGACATGGCGGACGTCGACATCGCGTCGCTGCCGGCGGGCGACTCCGATGTTTTCGCGTTCTTCAACCCCGATCCGTTCGTCTTCGGTACCACTGGGGATCAGCAACTCAATGGCAACTACAGCGGGGATGAGAGCGGGCTCGATCAGCGGAGCGTTCATCGCAGCTCGACGGCGACATTCTCGATCGCCTCGGACACGGACGTGAACCTCGTCTTCGGCCTGGTGGGCGACCAGGGCTTGACCGGCAACTGGGTTGGTTTGCCGCTCCCCTTGGTGCCGGCGACGGAAGAGGGCATGATCGACAGCTTCTTCTCCGACGACGAAGAAGAAGGCTAGCGAGCCGTCACGGACTCAGGGGAGTCCTTGTCCACGGCCATTGACAACGATCGCACGGGAGCCGGCGCGGACGACGTTCCGCGCCGGCTCCTTGCGTGGACGGCCACCGGGTCGCGCGATCGTGCCAAGCCCTCGACGCACGCAACGCGCGTCCATCGCTTCGGATGGGATTCGCCATCGACGACGTCGTCTGGTACAACCAACGGCTGGAGGGCGACGGCGGCTTGCCGAGGGCTCGTCCGACGTGGTTGCCATCGAAGTGGCGGAGTGCCGGCCGATGAACAGGTTTCTCAACGATCCCGACACCTTCGTGAAGGAGAGCCTGGAAGGACTGGCGGCCGCCCACGGGAAGGTGCTCCGCGTCCATCAGGATCCCCTCTACGTTCACCGGGTCGACAGTCCCGTCTCTGGCAAGGTCGGCATTCTTTCCGGAGGCGGAAGTGGCCACGAGCCGCTTCACGCGGGGTTCGTGGGTCGAGGGATGCTGGACGCCGCCTGCCCGGGAGAGATCTTCACCTCCCCGACCCCCGATCAGATCGTCGAGGCCGCCAAAGCGATCGATGGTGGCAACGGCATCCTCTTCATCGTCAAGAACTACAGCGGCGACATCATGAACTTCGAGATGGCGGCCGACTTGGTGCGAGCCGAGGGGCTTCGCGTGCAAACGGTGGTCGTCGACGACGATGTCGCGGTGAAAGACAGTACCTACACGCAGGGGCGTCGGGGAACGGGCACGACGGTCGCGATCGAAAAGATCTGCGGCTCCGCGGCCGAGGCGGGCTACGATCTGCCGAACATCGGGGCGCTGGGGCGTCGCGTGAATCTTCACGGACGTTCGATCGGCTTGGCCCTTTCCTCCTGTTCGCCGCCGGCGACTGGACGCCCGATGTTCGCTCTCTCCGAGAAGGAGGTTGAGTTCGGCATTGGCATTCACGGCGAGCCGGGCGTCGAGCGGGTCTCGGCGGTGTCGTCCGATGAGATGGTCTCGCGACTCGTCGAGAGTCTGCTCGCCGATCAAGACTATACCCGCAAGTCTCACGCCTGGGACGACGGCAGCGAGTCGCGCGTCGAGGTCGAGGAGACCGACCAGGCGATCGGCGAGGGCGATAGGGTCTTGGCACTGGTCAGCGGGATGGGAGCGACGCCGTTGGCGGAACTCTATATCGTCTACCGGGCGCTCGCTGAGCACTGCGTGGGGGCGGGGATTCGGATCGAGCGCAATCTCGTCGGCAACTTGGTCACGTCGCTCGACATGCGAGGCGTGCTCATCACCTTGGTCAAGCTCGACGAGGAGATGCTTGGACTTTGGGATGCTCCGGTCAGGACCGCCGCCCTGCAATGGGGGTAGGGATGGTGAGCGAACGATCTTTCGAGAGACGACGGGTGACGCGTGTTGTGTAGGGATCAGGTCGAGGCGTGGATTCGGGCGTTTGCCGGAGCGATCGCCGACCAGAAGGAATACCTGACGCAGCTCGACACCGCGATTGGTGATGCCGACCACGGAACCAATCTCGATCGCGGTTTTCGCAAGGTATTGGAGCGCTTGGATGATTGGCGGCAGGGAGGGATTGGTAAACTGCTCCAAGAGGTTGGGATGACGCTGATCGCCACGGTCGGCGGGGCGTCTGGGCCTCTCTATGGGACGTTCTTCGTGCGGGCCGCCGCCGCGGCGGGATCTGGTGAGTCGCTAATCGACGCGGAAGCCGCGGAGATGTTCTCGCAGGGAGTCGATGGAGTCGCTCAGCGGGGGCGCGCCGAATTGGGTGACAAGACGATGGTGGATGTCCTTGTTCCCGCTCGCGACGCCTGGATGGCAGCGACCAAGGAAGGGACATCACTCGCGGAAGCGGTCGAGCGGGCGGTCGGCGTAGCCGCCGAGGCACGCGATGCCACTGGTCCAATGCTCGCGCGACGAGGCCGGGCGAGCTATCTTGGAGAGAGAAGTCGAGGGCACATCGATCCGGGAGCGGCTTCCGCCCATCTGATGCTTCAGTCGCTCATGCTCACGATTGAGCGAGAAGACTCGTAGTAGATTCCGGTCGACTTCTGATTCGCGAAGCAAAGGCTCTCTCGCGTCGGGAAGAATTGTTTTCATGGTCGGTATCGTCATCGTCAGTCACAGCCACGTCTTGGCCCAAGGCGTTTGCGAGCTCGTGCGGCAGGCCTGTCCCGGGGGCGTGTCAATCGCGGCCGCGGGGGGAACCGACGATCCGGACCAGCCTCTTGGAACCGACGCGACGAAGATCCATGCGGCCATCGAACAGGTCGGCCCCGCCGATGGCGTGGTCCTCCTGGTCGATATGGGCTCCGCCATCCTGAGCGCGGAGACGGCGATCGAATTGTTGCCGCCGAATCTCCATGGGAACGTTCGCATCTGTGCCGCCCCGTTGGTGGAGGGGGCGGTCGCCGCCGGAGTGACCGCTTCGTCGGGGGGCGATCTCGAAACAGTGATTCGGGAGGCAACGCGGAGTTTCTCGGCCAAAGCCCGTCAGATGGGGCAGGACGTTTCCGTCGAGGAAGTCGAGGGCGCCCAACCTGCTTCCGGCGCCTCCGAAGTCACCGTCACCATGCGAGGGGCCAACGGACTGCACATGCGGCCAGCGGCCCAGTTGGTGCAGGCGGCGAGCCGGTTTCAATCGACCATCAGCGTTCGAAATGTCGAGCGTCCCGAGAGTCCCAGCGTCAGTGCTCGAAGCTTGACCGAGGTGTCGACGCTCGGGGTTGGCCAGAACGATCGGGTGGCGATCACCGCCGACGGCCCCGATGCGGACGACGCGTTGGTAGCTCTGCGAGAGCTCTTTGAGCGATCCTTCGACGAGTGGGACGAGTCGGCTCCGCAGGACGGATCCGAGGAGGAGGGGGAACGACCGCAAGGGGTGCTTGTCGGTGTCGCCGCCTCCGACGGCGTCGCGATTGGTCCAGCAATCTTTTGGTCGCCCGCCGAGCCCGAGGTGGTCCGGCGAACGGTTGACGATGTCGGGGCCGAATGGGAGCGGTTGCGGCGCGCGATCGAGCAAGCACGGCGAGAGATCGATTCACTGCGGCGGGCTGGCGAAGCCTCCTCGGATCGGGCGACGTCCCAGCTCATGGTGGCGTACGAGCTCTTTCTCGTCGATCCGGTCCTGGTGGGCAAGGCTCACCACCGCATCATCGCCGAACGGGTCAACGCCGAGTCGGCATGGCAATGGGCCATCCAGGACGCGTGCGTTCGCTACGAGTCGTCCGAGGACCAGTACACCCGCGAACGTGGCGGCGACATTCGCGAAGTCGGTCGGCGGGTGCTCTGTCTGTTGGCGGGACTCGACGTCGCTCCGCCCACGCTCGAGGAACCCCACATTCTGCTCGCGGACGAGCTCGACCCCTCGGTGATCGCGCGGTTGCCCGCCGAGAAGGTTCTCGGGATTGCTCTCGCCCGTGGGGGCCCAACCTCCCATGCGGCGATCATGGCGCGGGCTCGTGGCATTCCCGCGGTGATGGGGATCGGTCGCTCCTTGCGCACGATCAGCCTCGACACGTTGGTGGCAGTTGATGGTCATCGAGGCTACTTTTTTCCCGAACCCGACGACGCGAATCTTCGGACGTTGCGAGCCAGCGCGGAAGAGTTGCGCCGACAATTGGCCGAGGCGCGCGCGAAGTCCCTGGAACCGGCGGTGACGCGTGACGGGGTCGCGATGCGGGTCTTGGCGAACGTCGCCGACCTGGCCACGACTTGCGCGGCGATCGAGTCGGGCGCCGAAGGGATCGGACTCCTCCGGACCGAGTTTCTCTTTCGGACGCGACGCGACGCGCCAACCGAGGAGGAGCAATACGCATCCCTCAAGGAGATCGTCGAAGCCGCCGCGGGACGTCATCTGGTCGTCAGGACGTTGGACATCGGCGGCGACAAACCGGTTCCCTACTGGAAGTTCGGCAGGGAGGCCAATCCGTTGCTGGGACAGCGCGGGATTCGCTGGTGTCTCGAGCAGCAAGCGATGTTCAAGACACATTTTCGAGCGATCTTTCGCGCAGCTTCGCACGGACCGCTGAGCGTGATGTTGCCGATGATCGCGTCGTCTCACGAAGTTCACCTCGCCAAGCAGGTCTTTGTCGAGGCCCTTTCCGAACTCGAGAAGGAAGGACTCGCCCACGATGCGAAGATCAAGCTCGGCATCATGGTCGAGGTTCCCTCGGCGGTCGAACTGATCGAGCATCTGCTCGAAGAGGTCTCGTTCGTATCGATCGGGACCAACGATCTGAGTCAATACGCGATGGCCGCCGATCGGACCAACGCCCATGTCGCGTCGCTGGTCGATGCGCTGCACCCGGCCGTGCTGAGCATGGTTCGGCGGGTGGTGATCGCCGGGAAGGCGGCGGGGCGCCCGGTGTGTGTCTGCGGGGAGGTTGCCGCCGATCCGCTCGCGGTGCCGCTGCTTGTCGGGTTGGGCGTTCGGGAAGTGAGTGTGAGTCCGCCCGCGGTTCCACGCGTCAAAGAGGCGATCCGCGCTCTCGATGTCAAGCGAGCCGAAACGTGGGCCAAGGAAGCGTGTCGTTTCGACTCGGCGGACGAAGTGAGGCACTATGTGGAAGGTCGCCTCGAACGCTGAGCGAGGTCGCGGGTCGGCAAGCGACCAGTGTCACGCGGTCGGCCTGGAGGATCAGGCGGCCAACCTGGCGATCGTCAGACGCCGTCGGCGAGGAACTTCTCGATTCGCGAATTGATCTGGTCGCGAACCTCGCGAAAGGCCTCGAGCTTGGTGTCGTCGTCACCTTCGGCGTCGGCCGGGTCGGTAAAGGACCAATGGAGCCACTTCTTCGCCCCGGGCATGACCGGGCAGGTCTCCTTGGCCGAGTCGCAAACAGTCACGACCAAGTCGAAGGACTTTCCCGCCAACGCGGAGATTGGCTTGCTCTCCTGATTGCGGATGTCGACTCCGACCTCGTCCATGACCTTGACGGCAAGCGGGTGGACATAACCCGCGGGGCGAGAGCCCGCCGAGAGCGCCTCCCACTGCTCGTTCGCTCGTTCACGCCAGAGTCCCTCGGCCATTTGGGACCGGCACGAATTGCCCGTACACAAGATCAGCACTCGTTGCGTCATCCACCTCGTCCTTCGAACTCACTCCGTGGGCCAGTCTTGATCACCTTCGCCACGGCTTGTTCTATTCCGACGAGTGCCCTTCGGCTGAAAAGTGGTCGACACATTCGCTCAATCAGGATGATGCCGTCTCGTTGAAGAGACGTTCCGCGTGATCGCGCTGCTCGGCTTCAGTGATCTGGGTCAGACCGATCCCGTAGAAGCGTTCCAGGCTGATACGAAAGAAGATCTTCCAGCCCGGTACCGAAACCGAGACGATGCCGTCGACATCGTCGGGAACGATCACTTCGCGAGCGAGTCGCTCGGCTTCCTGCTCGTCCACGAACTCGCTGGCGACCCGCTTCTCGCGAATTTGCCAGACTCCTCCCAGGCAGACGGCCACTTTGATCAGGGCTTCGCTCATGATGCCCCCCCCTTTCGCTGCATGTGAGCAGACGCTTGTCATGTCCTCGCGCCAACGATGCCAAGGCCCCGGTGGCCTCGCCCACTAGTACATGGGCAAACGGCGAGGCGACTGTCGCAAGTTGTCAAAATTGTTCAAGAGAAAAGGTCTCATTCCGCATCTACTGAATCCTAGGCGACCTATCGTTGGTACGCTGGCCGAACCGCGATTTCCGAGACGATTTTCTCCAGAATTTCCGCGACTTCTCGACGATCTTCGCGCGATTGCTTCCTCCGTATCATCCATGCCATGATGCAGCAGAACCGGTTCCAACGCGGTACTTGCGTCCGGTCGCGCTCCGCCCTCGAACCCGGTGTCACGGGAAAGGAGGGTCTGGACCGATTTTCGGCACTCCCAACAAGGGGCGGCCGCTCTTACAATCGAGTCTATCATGGACAGTTTCTATCTTGCGATTGATAAGCCCGGCGCGATGAGTTCGCGCCGCGTCGTCGACATCGTCGGTCGTTGCGTCGGCACGCGAAAGGTCGGCCATGCCGGCACCCTCGACCCGCTCGCCACCGGCGTTCTCGTCACCGCGATCGGCCGAGCGACGCGCCTGGTCGAGTACGTGCAGCGGATGCCGAAGACCTACGAGGCCGAGTTCCAGCTAGGGGCGACGAGCGACACCGATGACATCGAGGGAGAGGTGCACGTTCGCGAGGATGTCGTCATGCCCGACGAGGCGACCATTCGCAAAGCCCTCGAACCGTTTGTGGGAACGATCGACCAGGTGCCGCCCGCCTACTCGGCTCTCAAACTTGAGGGGCGTCGAGCCTACGACTTGGCGCGGCGCGGCGAAGAGGTCGTGCTTAACGCTCGGCCGGTGACCATCCACGCCATCACCCTTCTGGGGTTGGAACTACCGAGGCTCCGGCTGCGTATCGAATGCGGTAGTGGTACCTACATCCGCTCCTTGGCTCGCGATCTTGGTGAGCGACTTGGCACGGGGGGACTGATGTCCGCGCTGCGCCGGACGGCGATTGGATCGTTTGTCGCCGAGCGTGCCGTGACGATCGACGAGCTCTCCACGGGGGCGTGGAGGGAGAAGATCGAGCCGCTGGAAAAGGGTGTGGAGCATCTTCCGCGACTCGTGATCGCTCCGGAGAAGACTTGGGCATTTTCCCAGGGCCAACACGTCGCGCAAGCGGAGTCGACGCTTCGCGCCGGGCAAGAGTGCGCCGCGTTCACCAGCGACGACCACTTCCTCGGCATCGCGCAGATGAAACAGGCCCCCGAAGGGTTCGCCTGTCACTTGAAGAAGGGGGGCTTTCTAGAGGTCCCCCGTATGGATGTACCATGAAGGCATGGTCGGGACCCACTAGAGTGAGGGTCGAGTGAGTTTGGCGGTTGGCCACGCTCCCGACGATTGCCCTCCGCGACTGACTCGCGAGACCGTCTCTCGACATCACGTCTCATCTGGCGAGGCGACACGATCAAAGGACCCACGATGAAAGCCATTCACACATCTCCGCCTGGAGGATGGGATCAGACCCGTCTCGTCGAGACCGATGAACCGATGCCTCAGTCGGGCGAGGCCCTCGTCGAGATTCACGCGACGGGGCTCAATCCCGCGGACCGATTCCTGATCGAGGGGAGCTATCCCGGCGGGCCGAAACCGCCGTTCGTCGCGGGTCGGGACGCCGCTGGCGTGGTACTTCGCGATGACTCCGGACGCTGGAAGTCCGGTGACCGAGTTGTGGTGTTGCAGGCTTCGACGACGAACCTCGCCGACGGGACGCTCGCTCAGCGGCAGCGGATCCAATCCGATCTACTCGCCCCCCTGCCCGACAAATGGAGTTTCACCGAAGGGGCGACGGCGCTGACCTACCTGACGGCGTGGCAAGCCCTCATGCACGTTCGTCCCATCTCCCAGGGCGAGGTTGTCCTCATCACGGGAGCTTCGGGCGGCGTTGGGACCGCGGCCGTTCAGTTGGCGGTGGGACTTGGCGCAAAGGTCGTCGCTCTCTCCCGATCGGAGTCCAAACGCCAACGACTTCTCGGGAATGGCGCCCATTTCGCCCTCGATCCACAACGCGAGGACCTCAAGAAGGAGGTTTTTCGGGACGTCGAGCGCCAAGGGGTCGATCTCGTCGTCGAGAACGTCGGGGGAGACTCGCTCGCGACGGCGGTTCATCTCCTGGGCAAGGGAGGCGCGGTCGCTGTCGTCGGGCTGCTTGCTGGGGTCGAGGGACGGATTTCGATTCCGTCGCTGCTCTTCAAACGGGCCCGCGTGGAAGGTGTTCTCGTCACCGACGATAGCGTGCGGCACGCGCAGTCGAATTGGGAGCAGATCGCCTCCGCCCTCGACACGACCGGCCAGCGACCCCTTGTCGATCGTACCTTTCCGCTCGGCGAGTATCAGTCCGCGTTCGAGCATCTGAGCGCGAGCCCTTTCGGCAAGGTGATCGTCTTGCCGCAAGAGGGCTGACGCGTTGATGGACGGTTCGGTCGAAGAGATCCTCCTTCGCTACGGCGCCCGATGGAAGCCAAGGCGAATCACGGCCGTCGTTTCAAAGAACGCTTTCAGCGGTAGCAACGTATGGTGCGTCGAAAGCGAGGCCGGCCTCGCGGCGCTGCGTCGATGGCCCAACCATGTTCCTCGGGACCGGGTCGAGGGAATCCACCGGCTGCTTCGCGGTTTGGACGAGGCATCATTCTTACTTCATCCCTCGCCCATCGCGGACACGCACGGGACAACCTGCTGCGCGATCGCGGGAAGCCGCTGGGAACTTTGCACGTGGCGCCTCGGCGAACCCGAACGAGGGAACGCCATTTCCGACGCGCGGCTGGACGCGGCGCTGCGGGCACTGGCGCACTTCCACGAAGTCGGCGAGCGCTTGCCGCTTTCCTCTGGGGAGCAATGGCTCGCTCCACGTTCGGTTCTTCATGCCCGGCGAGAGGGGGAGCGAGTGGCCTGCCCCGCCCTCGAACGGCGCCGCCGAGAATATACCCGGCTGCATCAAGTGCTACGCCAGCCGCCGGTGGTCGTTGACGAGGATTGCCGCGATCTCGCCCGACGCACGCTCGAGCAACTCCGGCGACTTGACACGTCGATGCGGCGTCTGCTGGGCGAGGAAGCGTCCATCGTCCCCGCCCTGGTGCTTCGCGACATCCATCGCGAGCACGTGCTCTTCGCGGGCGATGAGGTCAGCGGCATCATCGACTTTGGTGCCGTCGGCATTGACTCGGTGGCCTGTGATCTTGCCCGGCTGGTGGGAAGTCTCGTTCCCGATCAGCCCGAGCGTTGGAGATCCGCGATCACGGCCTATCGACAAGTGCGTTCGATCGACGACGAGACGGTTCGGTTGGCTTGGCGTCTCGACATCACTGGGACGCTCATCGCGACGCTGCGATGGCGTGAATGGCTCGCGATCGAACGTCGAGCGTTCGCCGATCGAGAAGCCGCCCTCGTCCGCTGGCAGCGGTTGCTCGATCGAGTGAGCGGCTGGGAGACCGAGCCGATCGGAACCTAGTGCGCTGGTCGATCTACCTTTTGGGGTGTCACGGGCTGCTTGTCAGCCAGTGACAAAGGGTTGGGGTTGCACGAACACCAACTTCAAGTTGGAGCAGAGCACTATTGCCCTGATCGGTGATTTCATCGCCCAAGAGACTCTCGGGTGCCATCCCCACGCTTGCCGTGGGCATGCGGGCGGCGCCTCTGATCCTGCACACTTCCGCACGATTGGGAACGAGGTTTCATTCAGCAAACTTGCCGATCTGGTCACTAGGAGAGGAGTATTCGGTCTTCATAGGCAAAGCTCCTGTCGCAACTGCACGCCGGGAACGTTACAACAAGAGACGGCATGGCCGACGAAAGGGTGGGAGGAGTGGCTTTCGGCCGCTTCAGCCCGACTGAGGCGTTCGTCGGAAATGGTAGGCACATCAAATCGTTCGATCTTGCTCGGGAAGAAAAAGGGAATCAGATGTCCGGGGCGATGCGCGAAGGGGAGACCGACGCTCTCGACAGTCCGGAAGCCTTGCGCGAGCGCATTCGCGAACTCGAAGCCGAACTCGATCGGGTTCGCCACAGTGATCACGACCATCGACTGCTCCTTGCCAGCTTACCGCAGAAGGCGTTTCTCAAGGACCGCGCCTCACGCTTCGTTCGCGTCAACGAGGCCTTCGCCGCCGAAGTCGGCGCCAGTCCCGACGAGTTGATCGGCAAGACCGACTTCGATCTCTATTCCGAGGATCTCGCCTCGAAGTACCAAGCCGACGACGAACGCGTGATGCAGAGTCGACGCACCGTGACCCTCATCGAACATCACGGCGTCGGTGGCTTCATTCGCTACGTCGAGGTGACCAAGGCTCCCGTACTCGATGGAGAAACCGTGGTTGGGCTCATTGGCATTTTCGCCGATGTCACCGCCCGGGTTCGCGCCGAGGAAGAGCGTTCCCGCCAAGCGAAGCTACTCGCCGAGCAGGCCAAGGAGCTTGAGGAACGCAATCAGGAACTGACGCGAGCCTACGCCGAGCTCAAGGATGCCGAGGCCCTCCTCGTCCATACCGAGAAGATGGCGACCACCGGCCAGATCGTCGCGGGGCTCGCCCACGAGATCAACAATCCGGTCGCCTTCGTGATCACCAACCTAGCGGCGATGGTCCGAGACGTCGACGATCTGGTCGGCTACACCGCCGCGTGTGACGAGCTTGCCCAATCCTCGGGAGCGACCCCCGAACAGTCGCGGCAGCTTCGCGACCGCTTCAGCGCCGACGAGGCGGCCACCGAGATTCGCGGGCTGGTCGATTCGGCCCGCGGTGGGATGCAGCGGATCAGCCGACTCATCTCGACACTCCGGGACTATTCCCGTGTCGACAGTCGCGACAACCTGACGATGTTCGATCTCAAGGCGGGGATCGACTCGACGCTGGTGATGTTGCGCCCGATGCGGAAGAACGATGTCGACTTGACGTGCGAACTCAAGGACTGTCCGCTGATCGAGTGCAACGGCGGACAGATCAACCAGGTGTTGATGAACCTCATCTCCAACGCGATTCAGGCGGTGGGGACGCACGGCGAGGTGCGCGTCCGTCTCGACGCCGACGAGACCGGGGCCTTGGTGGAGATCGCCGACAACGGTCCGGGAATCGATCCGAAGATCCACGACATGATCTTCGATCCGTTTTTCACCACCAAGGGGGTCGGCGAGGGGACGGGGCTCGGGCTGGCGATTGCCCGGCGGATCGTCGAGCAGCACGATGGCCGGCTCGACTTCGAAACGGAGATCGGTAAAGGGACCACTTTCTCGCTACGGCTGCCCCTGCGCCAACGGCACTTCCCCGACGCCCCCGAAGAGCTCGACGAGCACGAGAACTAAGGGCGTGCTCGGATCGTGGCTAGCGCCCCGCAGTCTCCGGGTTCCGGGTGCCCTGCACACGCTCGCGTAGGCCTCCCTCGGATGGCGCTCGCGTACGCATACGAAGAAGGCAATGTTTCCCCGAAGCTCCACGCGTCGCGATGTCCTCCCCGGCCGCTCAATAGTCCTGGACGATCTCGCCGTCGCTGACCGAGCCGAGGAACTGCCAGGTCTGGCCATCAATCGTGTCGGAGACAAACCGCGTCGACCCGTCCCCCATCATGACGTGAACGCCGCCCGGATGCCGACTGCGCGCCGCGATCATGCCGTACCCGTCGCTGGCGCTACAGGACGAGCAGATGATGCAAGAAGGGCTCGGTGAGTTCGGGGTCAACAGGGTGTTGAAGATCGTCTGGCTCAGTTCGCCACGCACCCAGTTCGCCCCGGTATCGCCGCGCGGCGATCCGGTGCCGGTCACCCCCGTACGCGAGGAAGCTGTCGCTCCCCACGCATCGATTTGAGCCGTGGTCGGGAACGAATGGGGGAAGCCGCCGGGCCTCGCGGCACCGCGAACGAGATCGCCGTGCGTGTAGGTTGAGTTCTCGCCGTCGCCATGGATCAGCTCCGACGCGGCGATCGTCTTGCTCAATCCGTCGGTGATGTCGCGGTAGGAGACCGCCACCCGATAGTTGAACATCCCGACCTGGTGGGCCTGGTTGACGATCGTTGGCATGGGCGGGCCGCCGGTGGTTCCCGGAAAACAAAAAGACCGATGGACCCGCGGAGAAGACGTAGCTGTTGCCCGGGCCATGGTTGCGGCTGCCGACACTGGTGTTGGGAATGCGATTGGTGTCCGATGGGCAGAGGAAGGTCGGAATTTGGGCCATTCGCACACGGTTGTTGGGAGCTTCCTCGACGTTGAGATCGAAGTTGAACCGATTGTAGATCTGTTCCTGATCGAGGAACGGTAGCAGCATTGCGTGAGCCGAGAACGCTTTGTACGACCAATTCCCGTCTCCAGCGACGTAGTTGCCTTTCTCGAAATTGCCGCGGGGCAAGATGCTGTGCGTCTCGTGGTAATTTGCCAGTGCGGTCCCGAGCTGCTTGATGTTGTTGGAGCACTGCGAACGGCGAGCGGCTTCGCGCGCTTGCTGCACTGCCGGAAGAAGCAACGCGACCAGGACGCCGATGATGGCGATGACGACGAGCAACTCGACGAGGGTAAACCCTCGACGCCGAGAAATGAGCATGATCGGTTTCCCCCAGGAAGAATGGAGGCCTGGACGCGGCCGCGTGAGTACGTGTTTCCCCAATGATCAGAATAGATGATGGCTCGTGATTCTCAAAAGGTTTTGGCCCCGGAACTTCCGTCATCGGGTTCCTGTCTCACGCGAGTGGAGGCAGTTCTCCGCGGAGGACCGTCACCGCCTCCCCGCCGAGCAAGACCCGTGGCCCCCTAACGCGGACGGAGACGACACCTCCTCGTTGAGAAGCCTGGTAACCCCGAACCACCTCCCGATTGAGTCGTTCGGCCCAGAACGGCCCGAGACAACAGTGCGCGGAGCCCGTCACCGGGTCCTCGTCGATGCCGAACGCCGGTGCGAAGAACCGCGAGAGAAAGTCGAATGCGGGACGCTCCGAGGCACACGTCACGATGACGCCTCGCGTCGGAATGCTCGCCAAACGGCGAAAATCGGGGGCAATCTGAAGCAGTTCCGCTTCCGTGCCGACTTCCACGAGGAGATCGAACTTCGCCCGGCCCACGAAACGAGCCGACACGCCCAACGCCTCCAGCAGGCCATCCAGAGGCGACGTCTCTTCTACTACATCTGCGGGGAAGTCGAGTTCGTACACATCTTCACGTCGGTACGCGGTGAGCCGGCCGCTTCGCGTCTCGAATTGAATCTCCTGATCTCCGTCCGCGAGCCCCTCTTCCCACAGAAGGTGAGCCGAGGCGAGGGTCGCGTGACCACAGAGATCGACCTCCGACGTCGGCGTGAACCAGCGCAAGTCGTAGCGATTGCCCTCGCCGACGAGGAACGCCGTCTCCGACTGGTTCATCTCCATTGCGATGGTTTGGAGTTGACGCTCCTCGAACCAATGGGGAAGGAGGCAAATTCCCGCGGGGTTGCCCGCGAAGGGACTCGGCGTGAACGCATCCACCAGAAAAAGCGGAACGGAGTCGTCAGGCATGGTGATCCTCGGCGCATCGTGTTGACGGGGGTGGCAGTCGCTACCTCCAGGTGGTGCGACAATGACACGACACGACGCCGGCGCTCAAGGTTCCCTCCGCAGGCACTCGACCGATCACTGGACTCGGTGCTGATTGGTCAGGTCATTGACCAAAAGTCTCTCGGGTGCCATGCGCACACTCGCCGTGGGCATGCGGGAAACGCCTTTGATTCGGGGCCACTCAGGGATGGCGAAATCTATCGCAAGACCTCAGCCGATCGAGACGAGTTCGTGGGTGACGACTTCGCCGAAGAGGGTGTGCGGGGTCGCGTCGACGATGCGGACCGGGAGAATCTGCCCCGCTTGCCGCTGGTTGCCCTCGTAGACGACGATGTAGTCGTTGTGGGTGCGGCCGGACATCTGCCGGACAGGCGACTCGTCGTCGACTTTCAGCGACGTCTTGCTTGGGCCCTCGACGAGGATGTCGACGATCTGGCCGACGAAACGCTCGTTGTCCTCGGCACTGATCGCGCTTTGGATGGCGAGCAGTTCGTTGTTTCGCTCCTTTTTGACATCCTCGGGGACATCGTCGGGGAGCGGAAAGGCCTTGGTTCCCTCGCGGGGGCTGTACTTGAAGATGAACGAGTTCTTAAAGCGGGCGTCACGCACCAGGTCGCAAGTCTTCTCGAATGACGCGTCGGTCTCTCCGGGGAAGCCGACGATGAAGTCGCTCGAAACCGCCGCGTCGGGAATGGTTTCGTGGATCCGGTGGAGCATTTCGCGGTATTCGCCGTCGGTGTAACCCCGTTTCATCGCCTTGAGCACCTCGTCGCATCCCGACTGCGACGGGACATGGAGGTACGACGAGACTTTCGGCAGATCGCGAACGGCCTCCAGCAAGTCGTCGGTCATGTCCTTCGGGTAGTTGGTGATGAACTTGATGCGATCGAGCCCCTCGAAGTCGTGGACCATCGCCAGCAGGTCCGATAGCCGATAGGTCCGGCCATCCTCGTGCTGATACTTGTAGCTGTTGACGGTCTGGCCCAGGTAGGTGATCTCGCGGCAGCCCTCTCCGACGAGTCGGCGGACTTCCTCGACGATCGACTCCGGCGGCCGGCCCTGTTCCGGCCCCCGCACCATCGGCACGATGCAGTAGGTGCAGAACTTGTCGCAACCCATCATGAGCCGCACGTAGGCTTGAAATGGCGTTGGCCGAAGTCCCGGCTCGCGCAACGGGTCGTAGCTTTCGAAACTGCCGAGGATCTGCAGCGTCGGCCCTTCCTTGCGCCCGAGGCCCAGGGCGGCAAGCTGTCGGCGGCTGGTGCGGGCCTCGTCGATCATCTCCGGCACGCGGGCCAGTTGGCCGGGGCTACAGATCAGATCGACGTGCGGGGCGCGGGAGAAGATCTTCTGTTGGTCCTTTTGGGCCATGCAGCCGAGAACGCCGATGACGAGGTCGGGGCGTTGGTTCTTGGCTCGCTTGAGTCGACCCAGGGCGCTGTAGATCTTGTCCTCGGCATGCTGGCGAACGCTACAGGTGTTGAAGAGGATCGTGTCGGCTTCTTTCGCGTTGTGCGTCAGTTCGTAGCCCGCCTGGCGCAGGCCGCCGACGACTAGCTCGCTGTCGAGCACGTTCATTTGGCAGCCGACGGTTTCGAGGTAGAGCTTGCGGGTTGCGGTTTGATTGCTGTCCACCGGAGCCACCACTTTCTGGACTCCCCACGCGTCGTCCCGTTGGGGGAGGCGTAAGGGTTTGATACGACAACAGTTGGAGAGAACGGGCCAGCCGGGGTTCAGCCAGCGGATCGACAATGTTGCCTCTCGGCGACCGGTCTGGTCGACATCGAGACGCCTCTTCACTATCTATGGATAGGTCCCAAGGGAAAACGGATCAACCGTCCTGGGACGCTCTTCCGACGATGCTGGGGCGGAACGTGTGCCCTATTGTCGGAAGGCCATTCCGATCGCTGCCCCCTTGGAAAAGGGGGGACGCAGAGACTGAGTCGGTTCCAACAAGAGGTTGGACGGCAATCCTTTGGCGAGTTCCCTTGAATTCGCCCTCTTCAATACGTAGATCAAGATGTTTCCCAGTTCGCGATCTCTCAGTGCTTTGAGGTCGCGACGTTGCTGACCCGCAAGTGGAGCGAGCGAAGCGAATATGCGGTACACGGGCCCGAAAGCGAAAATCAACCGTCGATTGAATGCCCAGGTTTACGAGTCGTCCGGGGCGGTCCGGTCGCTCGAGCGGCGTCCTTATCCCCCGGGCATGTTCACCCGGCGCGGGAAGCAGTCGACTTACGCCCTCGGCCTCGCGGAAAAGCAGAAGATTAAGCACTACTATGGGCTGAGCGAGAAGCAGCTCCGCCGGTACTTCGAGCGGGCCACCCGCATGAAGGGCAACACCGGAGAGTTGATGCTGCTCCTCTGCGAGCGTCGGCTTGACAACGTCATCCGCCGCGCGGGCTTAGCTCACAGCCGTCCGCAGGCTCGCCAGGGCATCGTTCACTGCCACTTCAAGCTCAACGGCGTCAAGCTGAACAAGCCGTCCGCCCTGGTCCGGCCCGGCGACGTGATCACCGTCCGCGAGCGCAAGAACCTCCACAACATGTACCGCGACGTGACCGAGACCGAGCGGGTCGAGCCGGCCGGTTGGTTCAACGCCGAGCCGGAGCACCTCCGCGTCATCGTCAGCGGCTACCCGATGCCCGCCGACGTCAGCCTGCCGATCGAAGTCGGACTCGTCGTCGAGTTCATGTCGCGCTAGTTCGCCGGCACCAACCAACCGATTTGCCTGCATGCCCACCTTTGTCGTGGGCATGTTCGCGTTTTTGCGGTTGGTTTGTCGTCTCCTACTTCCCCAAGGGTTGCCCAGGTTGATTCCGCCAACCCTTTCAACATTGCCATTGGTCGCCTAGGCGATCGATTCTGATCTGCCAACAGGTCCGAAACTGCCTCAGCCGCGACGGTTACTCGCCAGGGATTTCAATCCCTGGTTTTGAAGGGATTTGGTTCGAGCCCCGAAGGTGGTGACGGTAGCCTTCGAACCACCTGCGCCCTTTTGGGGGCTTCATGTATGGATCGGCATCATTTCCAGGGGTTGCCAACCCTGGCTACTCAACTCCGCCGCTTCGCGGCTCTGGAGATCGGATGCCGTCGTTGGAGTCCAGGGAGGCGGAGTAGATACCGCAACCAGCGTCCCTTGGGGACGTTGCCGGCAAACACCCTTTGCTCAACCGATCGCGAAGCGATGTTGAAAGGGTTGGTTGATTCCACCTGGGCGTGCGCAGCACGTGGGAAGTCTGGGGCGGACACCTCCACCGCGTTGTCGCCATTATCTTTGAGTTCAACCGTCATTCGCGACTTCTTGTGGCTGCGCCACCCCGGTAGCGGAGCAACCGGGGCTAGCCGAAGAGAATGAGACTGCCGGTTGCGATGGCTCGATTCAGTGCCATGGATCGCCCTGGGACCTCACACATCCTTCTGCGCGAAGCGCATCAGCGAGCCGAGCAGCGAAACCCCCGCGCCGACGCGCAAGGTCGGGATGATGGGAAGTCTGGGGCGGACACCTCCACCGCGTTGTCGCCATTATCTTTGAGTTCAACCGTCATTCGCGACTTCTTGTGGCTGCGCAACCCCGGTAGCGGAGCAACCGGGGCTAGCCGAAGAGAATGAGACTGCCGGTTGCGATGGCTCGATTCAGTGCCATGGATCGCCCTGGGACCTCACACATGCTTCTGCGCGAAGCACATCAGCGAGCCGAGCAGCGAAACCCCCGCGCCGACGAGCAAGGTCGGGATGATGGGAAGTCTGGGGCGGACACCTCCACCGCGTTGTCGCCATTGTCTTTGAGTTCAACCGTCATTCGCGACTTCTTGTGGCTGCGCCACCCCGGTAGCGGAGCAACCGGGGCTAGCCGAAGAGAATGAGACTGCCGGTTGCGATGGCTCGATTCAGTGCCATGGATCGCCCTGAGACCTCACACATCCTTCTGCGCGAAGCACATCAGCGAGCCGAGCAGCGAAACACCCGCGCCGATGAGCAAGGTCGGGACCAGATGATGGGACGCCAAGGCCTCGGTCGAGCCGCGAAGGATCTCGGGAAGGTGATAGGCGAGGACGAGGGGCGAGAGGCTTTCGATCTCAAGCGAGGTGACGACGATCCCGAAGCCGTAGAGGACCATCAACGCCGCCGCGACACTCATCAAGGGGCTGCGAAACCAAACGCCCGCGGAGGCGCTCACGAGCGTCAGCCCGGCCATCAGTGTCCCCACGAGGAACAGGGAGACCCCCACGCCGCTCCAGGCGATGTCGTTGGGGAAGCGGACCGCCGCCAGCGCGATCGCGGGAACGGTCAGCAGTCCGAAGAGGATCAGCACCGCCGAGGTCCGCGCGGCGCACTTGCCGACGAAGTAGTGCCACCGACTGATGCCTCGGCAAAGGATTGCGTCGCCGAGAAGATGGCTCTCCGACGGCAGCGAACTCGCCCCCAGCGCGATCGCGAAACCCGCCCAGAGCAGGATGTGGTAGGTCAGCAGCCGAGCCGCGAAGTGCGCGGTCGTCATCGCGCCGGTCGCGGCGTCGCCCGAGGCCGACGCGAAGCCGAGGATGGTCACCAGGATCGAAAGGACCGCCCACGCGATGAACGCCCAGTGGCGCAGCGTCTGGCGAAGATCCTCCCGCATGATCGCCCCGACGGGCAGCAACCTAGTCCACCACGGATTGATAAGCACGGGTGAGTCCACGGCTCCCCTCTTCCATCGCAAGTTCGAGCAACGACCCGTCGGCCTGCTGGCCGCCGACCTGAAGCTCGGCTAGTTCCAATTGATGATCGCTCAGCACCGAAAGGACATGGGCTAAGACGTTGGCGTAGGAGACGTCGGGCCGGATCTCGATCGACATCCGTCCCTTGGCGAACTTGCAGCGCGTGATCTCGTCAAACTCGTCGATCATCTTCGCCGCCGCCGTCATCGTCTTGCGATCACCGACCAGGGCAATCTCGACGAGACTCGGGTTGGCCGACCCGCCCAGCGATTCGACATCGCCGTCGTAGATAAGGTTGCCCTCGTGCAGGACGATCGCCCGGTCGCAGACCTGCTTGAGTTCCGAGACGTGATGACTGCACAGGAGGAGCGTCTTCGACGAGGCGAGATTGGTGATCAGTTCGAGCATCGTCCGGCGCGCATCGGGATCGAGCCCCATCGACGGCTCGTCCCAGACCAGAATCTCGGGATCGTTGATCAAGCTCGCCGCGAGCGAGAGCCGCGCCAGCAGCCCGGTCGAGAGCCGGCTAATCGGCTGCCCCGAGAGGTTCTGCAGATCGACCGCCCGGATCAGCTTCGCGAGAGCGGGCCGGCGCGTCTTGCGCGGCATCCCTCCCAAGCGTCCGACGAAGTCGAGGTAGTCGACCGCGGTCATCGATTGGGGAAAGTTCGGCTGGGCGGGGACATAGCCGATCCGGCGCCGCAGTGCCGCGGCGTTGGGGCCCATCCGCTCGCCGAAGAGGTAGACTCGACCGGCGGTCGCGACGTGCAGTCCCATGAGAAGGCGCACGAGGGTCGTCTTTCCCGCGCCGTTGGGCCCGAGAATGCCGAGGACCGTCCCGGGCTCGACCTGCAAGTCGACGCACGAGAGCGCGATCCGCGTCCCGTGGTAGATCTTGGTCAGACTTTCGGTGAGGATCGCCATCGAAGGCGAATCAGACATCCCTGTCACTCCCTTCGGGCACCATCCTTGCGCCCTTGATCGTGGATCGAGACCTCGGCCCTTTCGTACGGACCGCCGCGATCGTCCTCGATCCCGTCCACCAACGAGGATCGTCCAGCGACGCCCCCGATCCTTCACCAATCGTGTGCGATTGGAAGAGTCTCTCGCGCCGGTTCGTCCCAACATCCGACTTCTCGCGGTCCTCGCGGCCGTGCGGGTTATGACGGTTAGGAGGCCGGGTGAAACTGGGGCGAGACTTCGGACGGGTCTACGACGCCAACGCGCGGCCCGGCGGGCAAGCCGTAGGTCCGGCTGTCCCTGGCTGGGGAAGCGCTGGCGCTGACCGACTCGCGAAGCTGCCGGGGGGAGAGGTCTAGGGGGCATCAGTGCCCAGTTCAACGGTGACGTCTCCGCAGCGAATCGACACAATGGGAAGCTTTGTCGTCGGGGAGATGCAAGTCGGTTGGGAGGGGAAACAGTGCAATCGGGAGGGATCATGACTCTTCGCCAGGGACCGAGCCTGATCATGCATGCCATCACGCTCGGCATCCTCGCGATGGCCTTCCTCTGGCAGACCACCTTGGCCCGGCGTGCGTGGAGTATCACCTTTGATGAGACCTTCTATCTCAACACAGCTCTACAGACCGATCACGATGCTCGGCTCGATCCACGCCTGAGTCAGAACGGGACCGGGGCGCTGCCGGTCCTGCTTGCGAACGTTCCCGCCGCGATGACCGTCGAGCGGACGAGCCGGCCGAGCGAATGGCGAGGCTCGCCCGACGATCCTCCTGTCAACGCGCTCGCTCGGCTGATCAGTTCCCTCCTCGTTGGACTTCCGCTCGTGGTCATCGTCTACACCTGGCTGCTAGTCCGCCGAGGCTATCTCGGCGCGACCATCGGCGGCGCGATGATGGCGTTCTCGCCGACGGTACTCGCACATGCCTCCCTGGCATCGACCGATGCGTGCTTCGCCCTCGCCACGCTGGTGAGCTTGGCCGCCCTCGCGGCATGGTATCGCAAGCCGACGCCTCCACGATTCCTTCTAGCCGGCGCCACCATCGGCCTCGCGATCAGTTCGAAGTACTCGGGAGTCTTCCTCTTTCCCGTTCTCCTGTTCGTGCTGCTCCCGCGCATGTGGGAACGAAGCTCGAGTACCGGTTGGCGGAGGTTCGTCGCGGTCGGGTGGATGACCGGGGCTCGGCTTGTCCTTGTCGCGGCCCTCGCCGGACTGGTCGTGTGGGCGACCGACGGCTTCTCCTTCAGCGGCCCCCTCAAGACCGTTCCCGTGGAGGAGACGCCCGCGAACTCCCCGTGGGTCAAGGTGCTCGGCAATGGTCCGACAGCGAGCTGGATCATGGATGCCGCCCATCGTCGTCTTCAGCGTCCCTCGGTCGTCGCGGCGGTCATCTTTCGATGGTTGCACAACCGACGCGGCCATCCCGCCTTCCTGATGGGGGAGCGCTCGATGGAGGGCTGGCGTTGGTACTTTCCGCTTGCATGGATCGTTAAGAGCACGATCCCCGAGTTTTTGTTGTCGCTGGCGATTGTTCCGCTGCTCGTGGTCGCCCTTCGCTCGAATATCGACGAAGAGGTCGCCCTTGGGCAGACCCGGTTCGTGTGGCTGGTCGCCGGGGGCGTCTTTTGGGTGATGGTATGCATGGCGCGAGTGAACATTGGCCAACGCTACTTGCTGGTGCTCTATCCGCTGACCTTTCTGATCGGCATCGACTTGCTTTGTCTCGTCTGGCGTTGGCGCCAACGTTGGCTGCTGGTTGTCGGTGGGCTGCTCATGACGGCTCAGGTCGCCAGTGCGGTGGCGATCGCCCCTCACTACCTCGCGTACTTCTCGCCCCTCGTTGGCGGTGCTCCCCAGGGACGTCACTACCTCGTCGACTCGAACATCGACTGGGGACAGGATCTGCCCGCGCTGCGATCGGAGCTGGAGCGTCTCGGCTACGATCGGCCCCTGCTCGCCTACTTCGGTTCGGCCGATCCCGAGGGCTACGGTCTCGACGTCACCATGTTCCCGACCGTGGAGGAGGGCCAACTCGATCGCTTCGACGTCATCGCCATCTCCGCATCCAAGCTTCAAGGGGTCTATCCCGACGGTGACCCCTTCGCCCCGTTTCGCGAACTCTCGCCCACGGGGACGGCGGGCTACTCGATCCTCCTCTATGACCTCGCCGATCCTCAAGCCGCCGAGGCCCTCCGCATCGCATGGCGGCGTTACCCGGACGACGAGCGCGCCCGCTACACGGAGATCCAGGACCGAGAGCCGTAAGTCATGGTGTCGCGTGACGGATCGCCTTCGCAGGCTTCCTGGTATACTCTGTCGAATGGATCATGGGGACTGGGCGGAAGGAGCTATCGATGCGTTCGTGGATCGTCTTGGGGTTGATGATCGCGCTGGGGACTGGCTGCGATACCGCGATGCAAGCGCAACGCGAGGAAGAGGCGCGACGAAAAGCGACGGTCAAGAAACTCAAGCAACTCGGCGAAAAGCTGCACGAACAACACACGTCGTTTCCGTCGGTGCTCCCGTTCGCGACGGAGTACTACACCACCGGCCCGCAGCAAGGACGCCCGGCCGACGGCACGTTCCCAGCGGGCACGAAGGTCCGCATCATCGAGAAGTTCGGCAGCTATGTCTTGGTAAAGTCCGAAGGTGGCACCCCGGCCTACATCGCCGCCGACGCCGCCAAGCAGCCAGAGGGCGATACTTCAACACCGTAGGTCAGGCTATTCTGACGAGGGGCGTCGATGTCTCTCTTGTGGCCTATCGATCCGAGACTCGCGATTCGGAAGGAGTTCGAAGTGATCTACCGATGCACGATCACTTCCGTCAGCCTGGTGGTCGTTCTTCTCGCCGGCTGCACTCCCGTTCCGCCCGGGGAGAGACAAGTCCCACGGGTCTCCCGCCGATACCCGCCGGTCACCATCGAAGGGGTGGAAGTCTATCCGGTGCGACTGCCCTCGCTGCAACTCCCCGAGTTTCTGAAGGACCAGGATTCTTACTTCTACTGGGCCACCTGCACGACAAGAGGAGGCCACCTCGAACTTGAGGTCTCGCAAGACGGTCTCTGCCGCATGGTGATCCACACACGAGATCTGGCCACCGGAGTCTTTCACGCTCTGGAGACGACGCGAAGGATGTCGCCGGAACAACAGCAAGAGTTCATGAGCAGCTTGGTCGATCGCGAGGTCTTCGGCCTCCACAACGCCTACGGAACACCGCTCTCGGAATTCCACGAACTGTTTTGTCTCGCGAAGTTCGGCGACCAGTATTGCCAGGTCATGGGCGAAGAGTTCGTTCCGGAAGCGCTCCGCACCTCGCGCGACGAGATCCTTGCCCTCTTCATGGGCGATTCCCTGGAACTCGTCGGTTACCGAACCTATCCAAATGGGAAAGGGAGCGGCCTCCCGGCAATCGTGCGTGAGGTTTGGGGCCGCTAGCAGTCCGTCGATGCAATCGGGCCGTTCGTAGCCCGCAGCGAATAGCCCAACGGGCTGCCAGGCTCGTTGGCGACCTCCGTCGAGGAATGTCGCTACTCCAGAGGAGATGAGGGGGAGGTCGGCGAACCCCAGCGAGTCGAGACTCGAGGTCAAGCCACCCGTGATCATTCACGTCGACATGGATGCCTTCTTCGCATCGATCGAACAGCGGGACTTCCCAGAACTGCGGGGAAAGCCCGTCGTCGTTGGCGGCAGCGCCGAGGCAGTGATGAGGAAAGTTGGCCCCTAAGGGCGCGTTGCCGATCGGTAGGTCGCAAGCTGTTTCGCAGCAACAAGATAGGAGACGGCCGACAAGAGGACAGCACTGCGCAAGCCGTCGCTAGCCATCGATTTCCAATCATGGAAATGCTAGGATTGATTCTGAAACGATATTTCATTTTCCGATAGACATACTAGATTCCGATGGAGGCTGGATGGCGGAATGGACGCCGCGTTTTCGAGGATGGTGGCCAATGAGAAAGCCCATGCGGTTGAACTTTCGTGTCCTAGTCCACCGAAGTGACGAAGGGACGATTCTAGCCCACTGTCTCGATCTCGATTTGATTGGGAGTGGCCACACCATCCGTCAAGCTGTCGATTCGCTCCTTGACGCCATCAAGATCCAGTTCGAAGCATCGATCGAATTCGGAAACCTTGCGAATTTCTTTCGGTCCGCTGACAGCGAGTACATCGAAATGTTTGCGCGCGGCGCGTCGCTGGCCGACGTGGAGTGTCGTCCCAAGCTAGAACCTCTCCAGTCGGCGGAGGATCCGGAGACCACGCTTAAGATCGAGTCGTTCGACTGCCGAGAGTACGAAGACTCTGATCTCGCCATGGCGTAACTCGTGGATCGTCCCCTCACACTCAAGCAACTTCGGAAGATTGCCCGGCGGTACGGCCTTGAAGAAGACACCGCACGTGGGAAGGGATCGCACACGCTCTTCATCGGGTATGTCGGCGACAGAAAATGTTCGTTCCCCGTACCTACCACCCAGAATCCCATTCCACGCCAGTACCAGCGAAGCTTTCGCAAGGCATTTGCTCTCACGCCCGACAACGGTGTCAGCGACGACGAATTCTATGGCGGATGACTCCACCGGCCCGATGCAGAATGAGCAACGCGGATCGGTGTCATAGAAGCGCCGAAACCATGCTCCCATGCGTGGTGGCTATAATAGAATGAGGCCACTCATCGGTCAGGCTGATGTCTGACAACACCAGCATTCTTCCCGTCAGGCGCAAGTCTGACTCACGGCCATGGTGTGTCTTCCGCACCAGCTGAGGTGAGCTTGCCCGTGATCATTCACGTCGACATGGATGCCTTCTTCGCATCGATCGAACAGCGGGACTTCCCAGAACTGCGGGGAAAGCCCGTCGTCGTTGGCGGCAGCGCCGAGGCCAGGGGCGTCGTCTCGGCGGCGTCGTACGAGGCTCGCCCCTTCGGCGTGCACAGCGCCATGCCGATGAGTCAGGCCCTCCGGCGTTGTCCTGGCGCCATCGTGATGCCCGGCCGCTACCACGTCTATCAAGAGGTCTCGCGGCAGATTCGCGACATCTTCTTCTCGGTCACGCCCCTGGTGGAAATGCTCTCGCTCGACGAAGGCTTTCTCGACGTCAAGCGCGTCCCCCTGGCCGGCGGGGACGCGCCGGAGATCGGCAAGATCCTCAAGGCTCGCATCCGGGAGACGACCCAACTCGTCGCTTCCGTCGGCGTCGCCCCCGTCAAGTTTGTCGCCAAGATCGCCAGCGAGCACGGCAAGCCCAACGGCTTCGTCGTCATCACCGCCGAAGAGATGCTGGACTTCCTCGCGACGCTCCACATCAAGCGGCTCTGGGGCGTCGGCCCGACGACGCGGGGGAAACTGGAACGGCTCGGTGTCATGACCGTGGCACAACTCCGCAACCTGTCGAAGGAAGTCCTCCAGCGCCAACTCGGCTCGATGGGGCCGGAGCTGTGGAATCGCTGCCGTGGTATCGATCCCCGGCCGGTCGTCCCGCACGCCAGGCCGAAGCAACTCAGCAAAGAGACCACCTTCGCCCGCGACCTGACCGACGATGTTCAACTTCGCTCGGAACTGCATCTGCTGACCGATCAGGTCGGGATGCGACTGCGATCACAGGGCTATCTCGCGTCCGGCATCACGCTCAAGATTCGCTTCGCCGACTTTCGCACCATCGCCCGCTCGGCCAAGCTGCGGATGCCGACCGATCTTTCGCAGGAACTTTGGAATCAGGCGAGCGAGATCTGGGAAGCCGAACGTGTCCGAGGCATGCCCCCGGTGAGGCTTCTCGGCGTTTCGGCCGGCGGGCTTGTGGAGCCCGAGCAGCGGCAGCTCGACCTCTTCGCGGAGGACGATCACGAGCGAGAGAAGAAGCTCGAAAGCGCCACCGACGCGATTCGCAAGCGTTTCGGCAACGCCTCAATCAAGTCCGCCGACTTTCTCTCCATGAAACCCCGTCCCCGCCACGAACCCAATCGTCCCGTCGAGGATTGATTGTTCCAGGTGTCGCGTGCGATGCCGGGTGCCCCCACGCTCACCGTGGGCATGCTGGGGCGAGGCTCGCGTCAAGATCTCTTGGGTAGCACCGGTTGCTCCGCTACCAACTCTTGGGTAGCACCGGTCGCTCCGCTACCAATTCTCTTGGGTACCACCGGTTGCTCCGCTACCGGTGCGGCGCAGCCGCCGGAGGTCTCGGATGACACGAACGTTCGCCGGATGATGGGCGTTTCCCAAAGGGCCGCTTGCGTCACCGATTGCCCGCCGACGCGCGGCAAGTGGTCCACGGATTCGCATGACCAGATTGACGAGCAATCTGGGCCACCTTTGCAAAACACCCTCATCACTTCTTCTTCTGGGCTTCCAGCATCCGCTTGACACGATCGTTCTCCTTTTGAAGCGCCGCGCCCGTCACCGGCAGGGGAACGAAGTCGGGATCGGCGGTGACGGCTTCCTCCTCGGGAATCTCTCGCAGGCGTAGGTTCCGAAACCAGACATCCTGCCCGTGGTCCTGAAGCCAAAGCCGACCGCCACGCGCGTCGAGATCGGCGCCGCGAATCGTTAGGAGTTCGACCTGCTCGGCCCACTTCGGATCGGAGTAGTCGAAGGACAAGACCCGCTCACCATTGACCCAGTGCTCGATGACGGTCCCCTTGCACTTCACCCGACCGGTGTTCCATTGCCCGAACGGTTTCGTCACGTCCTTCGACGGGGCCATGCAGAAGAAGAGCGAGCCGGCCGACTGCCGGGCGTTCTCGCCGTAGGGGCTGTGGACGTTGTCGAGGACCTGGTACTCGTACTGCTTCGGCCGATAGTAGACCCCCGAGTTACAGCCCTTCGACACCTTCCACTCGAACCGCAGTTCGAAGTCATCCGGCACCAGCGCCTTGGTGTAGGTCAGCGGCCCGCCGCCCCGCACCCGCACGAACGCGCCGTCTTGGATCTCCCAATTCCCCTTGTGCTCCCAGCCGTCGAAGGTCTTTCCGTCATCGAGGGCAACAAAACCTTGGGCCGACTCCTTCGCCGATCGCTCGTTTGGAGCATCGTCGGCCGCGTTGGCCAAGGCATCGGTTTCCGCCAACGCGAAGCGAGTGTTCATGACCGAATGCTTCTCGGGTCCCCCCGCGACCTTGAGGTAGGTCGTCGCGACGATCGTGCCGTTGGGGAGAAGCTCGAGATCGGAGTAACCGCAATCGAAGTTCCCCTCGCCCGGCTTCGTCGAGTCGTCGCGCAGCGCGTTGTGGAAGAGCTTGACGCGGTAGTCGCCCGGCGTCCCGTCGAGGATGTCCTCGACACGCCCCACCCACGCGACGTAGTGCCCGTAGGTCGGACTGGTCATCGCCATGTCGCGAAATGCCACGACCAGACGCCCATCCGGGGTCTGTTTCGCCACGTGTCGATCGCCGGTGAGCGCGGCCGGCAGTTCCTTCGGCTCGGTCCAGCTCACCGCGTTGTCGCGACTGACGGAGTAGAGCGAGTGATACTTGCGGCTGTGCTCACGCAGTAACATCACGAGTTTCCGGCCATTGGGAGAGCGGATGACGCACGGCTGCGACCAGCGACTTGGCACCCGGAGGATGCGGCGACTGCCACTCCATGTGAGCCCGCCGTCGCGCGACTCGCTCTGAATGACGAAGCCGGGTAGATCGCTCCACATCACGAGCCGCTTGCCGTCATCAAAAGAGAGAATCGTCTTCGGCGGTACCTCTCCGTCGACCCCATTGGGGTCCATCGGCGACCATGTCTCGCCGTCGTCCTCGGAGTAGGCCTGATGCATCGGGTAGGGCGGCTTGCCGCCGCGGCTCCAGTCGAGACCATCGGCGAAGCAAAAGAGTCGGGCCGTGCCATCGGGCCCGACGAGGCGGTGAAGGGCGGGCGTATTCGAGGTCTCCGACCAATTCTTGGGCACGTCGAGCGGCTTGCTCCAACTCAGCCCCGCGTCGGTACTCTTCGCGAGCGGACCGATCCAGCGGGCGTGACCGAGACACCAGGCGGCGAACATCGTCTTCCCGTCCGGCAAGAGCACGGTGTCGCAGTGGCCCTGGTAGGTCGAGGGTGTGCCGGCGGCGACCACGGCGTGGCGCTGGCCGTCGGCGGAGAGGTCGACGAGCGGTATGGCGATCTCGCGGCTGACTCCCGGGGTCGGTCCGGCGAAGGTCGGAAGGGGCGCCTCCTTCGGCGTGCCGTTCTCGGGCTGGATCGCGGTGGTGGCCGCGGGTGTCCGCGGTTCGAACTGCCCCGCGTCCTCGAGCTTTCCGAACATGATGCGGTCGGTGGAGCCCTTGTGGTCACTCTGCGAGATGGTTAACCAGATGACACCGTCGTGTTGGTGGAACGTCGGGTACTGAAAGGACTCGGGCGTCTCGAAGCGGTATTTGCGTTCCCACGTCTTGCCGTCGCGCGAGACGTCGATGTTGAAGACGCTCCGCCGACAGCCGTCGATCTGGGTCGCTTCCTGCCAGCCGAGATAGTAGAGATCGCCGAACTTGTCGAAGGTCGGCTTCGAGTTAAGGCCGTTGGGCACAAAGGGCATCTCCTTCGCCTCGGTCCATGTCACACCGTCGTCACTGGTGGTGAAATGGTAGTTCCCCTTGTCGTTGCGGCAGATCGCCATCCACGTGCCATCGGGCAGACGGTTCACGGCGGCCTCGCTCAACGCTTGCGACCGCGGCTCGTTGAAGTGACCGATCACCTCGACCGTCGCGCGATCGTCGTGCATCACCGCCAAAGCGTTCTGCTTGGCGGGAAAGTTGTTGAGCGCGACGTAGGTCTTGCCGTCGAACGTCTTGAACGAGTCGAAGAGATAGAGCCCGAACGCTTTCTCCGGCTTCGTGAACCCTTGCGCCGCGGCGTCGGCATGCAGGTGTCGCGGCTGCATGTCGAAGAGACCGGCGGCGGTCTTGAGCTTTACCTTGTGAATGCTCTCCTCGAACTTCCGCGAACCCAGGTCGAAGTCGCGGTACCAGGTTTGCGCCTGGCGGCGGTTGCCGTCCTCGCTGGCGAAGTAGCAACGGAGGGTCTCCCCGTCGAGCTGTAGGATTCGTGGCACGAAGCAGGCGCCCGGGGGAAGGGTCACGTTCGCGAACGCCTGTTCCGACTTCGCCAGCGGGATCGTCTGTTCGACCTCGAGCGTCTTGAGGTTCACGATCGTCAGGACACAGTACATCCTTCGCCCAGCGCCGTGTCCGGGCTGCACGTCGTTATCGTGCTCGACGATGTAGGCGCGATCTCCCACGCAGACGAACTCCGCGTCGTGGGCTCCTTTGACTTGCGGAGCGGAGACGCGGACGAGCCGCTTCATGACCCGATCGCCCGCCCGCGTCGCGTTCCACCCGGCCGGCAAGAGGGGTGGCCCGCCGTCGGTCTCGGAACGTGGGTTGGCGGCACTCGCCAGCGCCGGGGCAAACATCAAGGCAAGGAGGGCGACGCGTCGTTTCATGGATCACTCCGTTTGGGAAGGCTCGACGGCCGGTGAGCACGTCGGGATTGTCTTATCGCCGACGCGAGAAGTTGACCGAGTAGGAGCGATTATCGAGTCGTCGGGTCGCTGAATCCATTGCCAACATTCTTCAAAGTTTTGCGTGATCTCATCATGTGGCCGTAGACTGCGACGGGGCGAACTTGCAGCTCTGCTCGGTGGCTCATGTTCGCTTCGCGAGCCCAGTTTGACGTAGGGCAGGCCATTTCCTGCCAGTCTCGTCCCTCTCGGGTGCGATGCCGCACGCTTGCGTGGGCAGGCTGGGAGTGAGTTTGGTTTTGAGGATCTTCCGAGTGTCCTGATTGGTTCATTCATTGCCCAAACGACTCTTGGGTGTCGTGCCCACGCTCGCCGTGGGCATGTGGGAAACGCCTGTGATTCGGCGCGCTTCCGCATGATTGAGGGAAGAGGTTTCATGTAGCGAACTAGCCGATCAGGACACTAGGCTCCGTCTCAAAAGTCGGCTCTGGCTTCGGCTGGCTACGTTGCCGCGGGACTTTGTCGGTCTGCATCGACGAATCCAACGGATTCGCCTGTTTCGACCTCCTCGTCCCCCACCAACTCGCTGTGCCTCGGGCCGACGATCAACTTTTGAGACGAAGCCTAGGAGAACGGGAACCATCGCGAAGGTGGCGGCAGGCAAAGGCCTACCCTATTGGGCTTCTCGCTGGCGAAGGGGTCCTCCGATGCTCCCCCTTGTCCAAGGGACACACTTATTGCTCCCCCTTGTCCAAGGGGGAGAAAGAGGGGGGTCGGCGGCAGCCGCTTTCGAGTACTCTTGCGCAATCCTCAAAGGGAAACCTGATCAGCGACCGATGTCCCTCCCCATTCGTGTCGATGGTCACTCTCCGGTGAAGACGATGATCAACCCCGCTCGTGTCGCCGTTCTCGTTGAAACCTCGCGTGGGCACGGGCGGCAGATCATTGACGGCGTCGCACGCTACGCCGCGGAGAAGGGGCCGTGGTCAATTCGGCTCGAGCCCCGCAACCTTCAGGACCCGCCTCCGCGTTGGCTGACCGGTTGGGACGGCGACGGCATCATCGTGCGCTGCGAATCGGCCACGATGGCCAGGGCCGTGCTGGCGACCGGTTTACCGGTGATCGACGTGCGCGGCAGCGTCCCCGATACCGGGATTCCCTTGGTGGGGGTCGACAACGACTCCATCGCGGACGCCGCGTTCGACCACTTTCAGGAGCGCGGGTTTCGGCACCTCGCGTGGTGCGACTTCGTTGGTCGCAAGCGTCTCTGGATCGACCAACGACGCGGGCGATTGGCCCGGCGTACGGCCGACGCCGCCATCTCGTTCGCAACGTTTCCCGTCAGACGCCGGGCGAGGCACGGGGCTTGGTCCCCCCGCGAAATGACCGACCTAAAGGATTGGCTGGCGGGGCTTCCGCGTCCGGTCGGGATTCTCGCCAGTGACGATGAGCAGGCACACACGGTCTTGAACGCCGCTCGACAGTTGCCGTTGCGGGTTCCCGACGATGTCGCCGTGCTTGGGATCGACAACGACGAGATCTTCTGTCGGGCGTCGAATCCTCCCTTGAGCAGTGTCGACGTGAATGCCGTCGCCGTCGGGTACCAAGCGGCCGCGATGCTTGCCCAGCGGATGCGGGGAGGTCGCGTGCCGGCCCGGACCTACCTACCGCCGCGCGGGGTCGTCACGCGTCCGTCGACCGATATCGTCGCGGTGGAGTCCCCCGACGCGGCCGCCGCGTTGCGCTACATCCGCGAGCACGCCTGTCGTCCGATCGACGCGCCGCACGTCGCGGGTTACCTCTCGATCTCGCGCAGCACGCTCGACCGCACCCTGCAGACGGCGATCGGCCAGTCGGCGACCGCGGCGATCATGCAAGTGCGGCTTGCCCAGGTGAAGGCCGACCTCGCCAACACCGACCTTCCGCTCACCGCCATCGCGTCCCGAGCCGGCTTCGCCTCGGCGCAGCATCTCGCCAACCTCTTCCGCGAACGCATCGGCACGACCCCGGGACGCTATCGCCACGAGATGCGCCACTGACCCCCGCGGCGATGGTCCCTCCCTTCGCCACGATGATGCCCGACCGTGTGATACGATGAGGGGCAAGAGTCCCGTCGGGCGGGTGGTGAGTTGTTGCTGCTCCTCATTCCGGGCAGCGATGCCTCACGTTCGCGCGGGGAATTGGAGAGACGGTTAGCTCTTAGGATGGAGTGATTGAAAGCAGTTCGGAATTCACCACCAGGCGGATGGAACGGTGCGGCACCTATACCGGATTGGACTCGGAGCGATGGTTGTCTTTCCCCAATAAGAACACCATATCACGTCTAAGAGCGGGTATTAGCTCAAGGGCCCTAAGAATCGATCCCTTCAGGCTTCGTGGTGGGTTCGTGTGGCGACGATAGACGAACCGGCGCACGTGGAGTCCCGCGGACAGGAAGAACTCTTCGAGTTCGCGGCGACTGTATTCTCGAACGTGTCCCATGTGGCCAATATCTGAGAGCTTTCTCCATTCCGTGGTGAGGGAAGGCCCCGTTCGGCGACAAAAGAGGATTCTCATCAGGTTGCCCGCCGCGAGACCGTTCGGGGTGGTGATCATCAGCGAACTGGAATGGGACATGTATCCCTTCAATGAGTACAGCGTGTCGTAGAGATTGATTCGGCAATGTTCGAACGTCTGGTTGAACACGACGACGTCGAACTCTTGATCTTCGAGGGGGGGGGGCGGACGCTTCGAAATTTGCCGCGATGACGTCGATGCCGAGACGATCAACAAATGTGGAGAACCTACTCGGGTCGAGATCGATGGAGAGGCATCGGGATGAGGGGAGAAGCACGTTGCATAGGTGCTCGAAGATGAAGGGCGCTCCACCGATGTTGAGGACCGATTTCGGGCGCAGCTCTTCGATTTGTCTTACGTCCCAGAATATTCGGTCAAAGTGATTCTCCGTATAGTTCAATAACCAGGACCTTAGGGTCGAATCTTCAACCGAATCCTTGGCGATGTCGATGAACGACTGTTTCAGGTCGGACTTGCACGATTCTTCGTCGGCCATCGGCTCGTTCCATTCATTCCACGTCTTGGTTTGACGGATCTATGGGGAACGTTACCGGTATCACCTTCCACAGTCCACGAAATCCGAGAAACTCGGAGGCGCTGGTTTCTCGAATGCTTTGCCTTCTCCCGCTTCTAGAGAAGGAGGTGATCCCTTCTTGGTTCGCGAGTCGGCTGAGAGCACGAAGGACGCACCCAATCAATGAGCCGTCGCGGCAATCGGCGCACTCCGCTCATGTCGTCGCCCTAGGACTACTCGCCGGGAGTAGCCCTTGATTGTCGCGGGCGGGATCGTTGTGATGGCGCTACGGTGTCAGGGCGGGAACTTGGGGCTCGACTTTGGCGCGTTTGAGGGCTTCTTCGGGCGGATGCTGGCCTTCGAAGCGGACGTCGGCGGCGCGTTGAAGGAGTTCGTCGGAGGGAACCATGACCGACGGTTCCAGCGAGTAGAGGTAGTTGCGCCGGTCGTGGATCTTCCAGGGGACGAGGACTTCGGTCACGAAATCGAGCGGGACGAACTCGTACCAGGGCGTCGAGATCTTCTGGTTGATCGTCTTGGTTTCGTAGCCGTCCTTGACGAGCTTGATTTGTCGATCACCGTAGTAAGTGAACGGAACCGAGACCGGCGAGTGGCCGATCTCCTGGCCGTCGAGGATGACGAGCGAATTCGACGGAATCGTCCGCACCGTCATCCGACGATCGACGCAGCCGAGGCACGCGAGGCCCAAGAGGGCCGCGAGTCCGAACAGGCGGCCCCGAGAAGTCGCGGAACGTGAATCGGCAAACCGTTTGATCATATGTTCAACTCGACGATTTCGGCCTTGAGCGTCTCGGTATCGAGCAAAGCGGCCGTCGCTTTCCCCGTTACCCAGCCGCAACATTCCCCCGGGTTGAGCCAAAGCGATCCTCGGCGCTCTTCGATCGTGACCTGATGCGTATGGCCGAAAATGACCACGTCGCAGTCGGGCACCGGCCGATGGACCACGTCAGGCGGATAGTGATCGAGACTGATCCGCCTGCCCCCAAGTTCGACGAGGATCGGACCATCGACGATGCCGGGTAGGACCGTCTTGAGGCCTGCGCGTTCCCCGTCGTTATTTCCGTAGACCACACTCAGCGGTCCGCCCCATTGCTCGACCAAGAGCTTCGCCGCGAAGGGCGCGATCAGATCCCCCGGATGCAGGACCGCGTCGACGCCTTCCTTTTCGAAGAGCGTCAGCGCCGCCTCGAGCCGGATGAGGTGGTCGTGCGAATCGGAGACGATTCCAAGTTGCATGATGATGAACCCTCGCGGGCGGACGGGGCATACCCGAAGCGCCCAGTCGTGTCAACGGGTCTCCCGGCCGCTGCCGAGAGATCTTTCCGCATGATACTGGGCATCGCCCCGAAAAAGGACAGCTACTCCCGAGCATTAGGAGGGAGTCGCCTCCGAGCGAGGTCGTCTTCAGCTCGGATGAATCGTGAAGGAGGACCCCATTCGCTCGAGTTTCGGCACGAGGCCAATTTACGAGGTATGGTTCGACAACCGCTAGGCTTCTCATGGGGGGCGTCTAGACGGCACTTCATTGTGAATGAATCGCTACTATTGACACTGAGGGCAACGTGGCCGAATCTTTCTCGACACCGAGGAAGGATCCAGCGTCGACCAATCGCTCCCCGGAGGAACTTGTGCCAGATCATTGCGACCACTCGGAGCACCAACGCGGCCCCACCAGGCTCCTCTTCAAGCCAAAAGGCGGGGAAAAACGCCGCCAGGCCGAGCGCATCACCACGCGCCGATCGGTTCTCTTGAGAATTGGCGACGATACGCACCACGTGAGCCTCCTCGATCTTTCGCCCACCGGATCGCGTGTCCTGAATAATGCGCAACTCCCTATAGAAACAAGGGTTGTGATCGACCTTCTCCCGGAGATCACCCTCGACGCCACCATCCGTTGGTGCAAGACCGATGTCGACGGCTTCCAGCTCGGCGTCCACTTTGACGAACCCCTCGCGTTCGAGACAGTCTGGAAGGTCCGCGCCCACCGCGACTGACTCAACGCCCCGCCCCCAGAGACCCTCTTTCGCTCCAATCCCGACCATTTTCGCGCGATCTCGGCCCCAAAACGGACCAAAGTGAACCCGTTTTCCTCCAAAATCACTCCAAAGTGACCCGATTTCGCGCCCAATGGCCTCCCGGCGATGCACCTGGGGAGACAATGACTCCCGCCCTAGCTTCACTGTCTTTCCTGGTTTCCCTGCTCGGCATTCTCTCTGTAGTCCCTCCTGGACCACGCTTGCTCACCTGTCTCTCCGAATTTCGCACTTGAATGATTCTTCGTGAATCAAGCGTCCTGCCGATTTTGCCGATTCCACCAGAAGCGTCACTTCTGTCGCTTTTGACTACTCGTGGTTGACTGCGCTCGCAGCGCGGACTTCCCAGACCAAGACGGCCGAGCGAATGGGCTCCTGACGAAGGACGAAACGGTTGGCAAACGTGACTTCCCTCACCATTTGGTGGCTCCTGTTGGCGGCAACGTCCGATCCGACGACCAGCGCGTCGCTACGGGTGGGCGAACCCTTCCCCGTCGCCACGACGTCGGGGACGCCCATCGTGGTCGATCTCGCCTCGCCTGACGAGGACCGCGACTATCTTGTGGTCGTTGCGTCGATGGCCGACGACTATCAAGCCAGTCGGGTGACGTTTGAACGCTCGACGGTCAGCTCCCCCGATCCGATCGCCGCGAAATCCCTCTCACTCGATGCCGCGTGGCTCGATCGCGTTAAAGGGCTGCGGCTGGCGATGCAGCACCAACGGCAGCAACGCCAACACAACGCCAGCCACGTCGTCGGCCGATTCGCCAATCGCAAGAGCTTTCACCTCTTCGTCAAGGAAGACAACTTTCACGACGTCGACAACTACGTGCTTGTCATTGGGAAGCTCGCGCGGGTTGGCAAGCATTGCCTCATCTACGTCGACGAGGACGACAACCCCGACAAGTTCTCGCAGGAGGTCCTCGACGAAGTCGTCGATACGTTCGACGAGCGCATCCTGCCCAAGGCGCGCGCCACCTTCGGCCACCACCGCGACGTTGATCGCAATGGCCGCTTCACGATCCTCTTCACTCACTGGCTCAGCAATCTCTCCAACGGCAAGGTCTCCCTCGGCGGCTTCGTTCGCGGCGGCGACTTCTTCCGCGACATCGATTCGCCCTACAGCAACCAGTGCGACATGATGTACCTCAACAGCAACCTGACGACGGGTTCGCATCTGCGGACGCTGTTGGCCCACGAATACACCCACGCGATCACCTTTTCCGAGCACGTCTTCGGCGACTACCTCCCGACGCGCAACGGCGAAGACGAGGAGGCATGGCTCAACGAGGCGATCTCCCACCTCGCTGAGAATCTCCTCGGCGACGGCTGGTCGAATCTCGACTACCGCGTGAGCACTTTCCTCAACGCCACCCACCGCTATCCGCTGGTCGTGCCCGACTACTATCGAGCGGGATTGTGGCGCTGTCACGGCTGTCGTGGCGCGACCTACTTGTTCCTGCGATGGTGCGTCGATACCTTCGGCGAGGAAGTGCTTGGCGAATTGACGCAGTCGAACCTCCAGGGGATGGAGAACCTCGAGGTCGCGACCGGCGTTCCCTTCGAAGAGCTCTTTCGCGAGTGGGCGGTCAGCCTCTGTCTCGAGGATCTCTCGCCGCGTCGGGACATGATGCCTAGCCTCGACCTGCGCGGTCGGCTCGATACCCGGCTCTTGGGCGGACCGGCGGCGACGCCGGTGGCGGTGGGCGTGCAGGAGACCGAACTGGCGGCGACCGGTTTTCAGCCCTTCGCGGTCCATGTCCCGCGTGGAACGACGACCCGGTTGCGGATCGACGCCGAGTCGCGGGCGAAGCTGCAAGTCACGCTCGTACGACTGCCGAACGAGTTGCCCCGCGCGAGCCTCCACGTGATGGCTCAGGAGGGCAAGCCCGACAGCGCGATGGTGACGCTCGAGCACGTCGCCGGCGAGGAAGTGACGTGGGAACGGCTCACGTATGAGCGCCGAACCCTGCCCCGTGTCGGCTGCACTTCCGAGGCGAAGCGGGCCGAACTCGTCGCCGCTGAGGAGTTGTGGGAGCGAACCGCGACGCGTTGCGGTGATCGCCTCGTCAGCGACCCGGTCGATCTCTCCTCGATCGAGCCCGGTGAGTTGGCCTTCAAACTCGTCGGCCGCGATGCCCAAGGCCGCCGCGTTACCGCCTGGGGCCGGTTCGACTCACGGTAAGCGTTCGCCTCTTCTTCGGCTACCCCCCCCCCTGGGCGGCCAGCCAGGAGAACGATGACAACACCCCCGCAAGGCTACCCCCGGTTGATTCAACCGGGGCCGACGCAGTCGGTGGGAAGTCTCGAGGAGAACCGCCGTCCACGAGAGCGCATTCGTTTGGACCGCAGGCCATCGTTGGCGCAAGAGGCCGTTGGAAAAATGTCCATCAACCGACCGATGGTCGCGTCATCCGAGACTTCTTGCGGCTGCGCCGCACCGGTAGCGAAGCAACCGGTGCTGGCCGGGAGTTGGTAGCGGAGCAATCGGTTCGGGCCGGGAGTTGGTAGCGAAGCAACCGGTGCTGGCCGGGAGTTGGTAGCGGAACAACCGGTGCTGGCGGAGCGAACGACGACAACACCCCCGCAAGGCTACCCCCGGTTGATTCAACCGGGGCCGACGCAGTCGGCTGGAAGTCTCGAGGAGAACCGCCGTCCCACGAGAACGCATTCGTTTGGACCGCAGGCCATCGTTGGGGCAAGAGGCCGTTGGAAAAATGTCCACCAACCGACCGATGGTCGCGTCATCCGAGACTTCTTGCGGCTGCGCCGCACCGGTAGCGAAGCAACCGGTGCTGGCCAGGAGTTGGTAGCGGAGCAACCGGTGCTGGCGGAGCGAACGACGACAACACCCCCGCAAGGCTACCCCCGGTTGATTCAACCGGGGCCGACGCAGTCGGCTGGAAGTCTCGAGGAGAACCGCCGTCCCGCAAGACCGCGTTCGTTTGGACCGCAGGCCATCGTTGGCGCAAGAGGCCGTTGGAAAAATGTCCATCAACCGACCGATGGTCGCGTCATCCGAGACTTCTTGCGGCTGCGCCGCACCGGTAGCGGAGCAACCGGTGCTGGCCGGAGCGAACGACGACAACACCCCCGCAAAAGGCTACCCCCGGTTGATTCAACCGGGGCCGACGCAGTCGGCTGGAAGTCTCGAGGAGAACCGCCGTCCCGCAAGAACGCATTCGTTTGGACCGCAGGCCTTCGTTTGGGTGGCGCAGATTGGTCCGCTACCAACCCTTTCAACATCGGCTCGCGTTGAATCGAACAAGATGATTCAGGGCGCAACGTCCCAAAGCGACGCAGGTTGTGATACCTGTCTTGACGCGCTGTCTCCGATTGACTGCATCCCCTCTTTCTTATGCCGCGAAGCGGCAGCGGTCAGTAGCCAGGGGTGGCAACCCCTGGAAAAGAAGCCGTTCCCTTCACGAAGCCCCGAAGGGGCGCAGGTCGTTCGAAGGTTACCGTCGCCACCTTCGGGGCTCGATCCAAATCCTTCGTTCACCAGGGGTTGTCACCCCTGGCTACTGACCTGCGCTGCTCCGCAGCTGATGCATTGCCGATCTAATTCCCCAATTCTCCGGGGGTGACCCCCCCTTCCGTGGTGACGTTGAAAGGGTTGATTGGCGAGCAGTCTTGGCGTGCGAACCCGTGGACCGCTCGTCGCAAGCAGTCGTTGGGGCAAGAGGCCGTTGGAAAAATGTCCATCAACCGACCGATGGTCGCGTCATCCGAGACTTCTTGCGGCTGCGCCGCACCGGTAGCGAAGCAACCGGTGCTGGCCAGGAGTTGGTAGCGGAGCAACCGGTGCTGGCCGGACGTTGGTAGCGAAGCAACCGGTGCGGGCCGGACGTTGGTAGCGAAGCAACCGGTGCTGGCCGGACGTTGGTAGCGAAGCAATCGGTGCGGGCGGAGCGAACGACGACAACACCCCCGCAAGGCTACTCCCGGTTGATTCAACCGGGGCCGACGCAGTCGGTGGGAAGTCTCGAGGAGAACCGCCGTCCCACGAGAGCGCATTCGTTTGGACCGCAGGCCTTCGTTGGGGCAAGAGGCCGTTGGAAAAATGTCCATCAACCGACCGATGGTCGCGTCATCCGAGACTTCTTGCGGCTGCGCCGCACCGGTAGCGAAGCAACCGGTGCTGGCCAAGGAGTTGGTAGCGAAGCAATCGGTGCGGGCCGGGAGTTGGTAGCGAAGCAACCGGTGCTGGCCGGACGTTGTTAGCGAAGCAATCGGTGCGGGCCGGGAGTTGGTAGCGAAGCAACCGGTGCTGGCCAAAGAGCTGGTAGCGAAGCAATCGGTGCTGGCCGTATGGTGCACTTAGTGTTCGATCTGCATCCACTCGGGAGGGACGGCTTCGTAGCGGGAGTAGGTGTCGTCGCGGTCGATCGGTTCGTGGTCGATGCCGGCGGTCGTCATCTCCTGCTCGAGCAGATCGAGCACCGACTCCTCGGCGAGGTACTGACGCGTGAACTGGTTGCCCACTTTCTCGAATTCGGTGCTCTCGGCGATGACGCTTTCGAAGGGCTCCTTGTAGGCGCGAAGCATGTGCGTCCAGAAGTCGATCAGCCGGGCCGAGAAGTCGGCCTCCGCCTCGTCGGCCTTGGACTGCACGGTGACACAAACCAATTCTTCATCCACGTCGCTTCTCTCCCGAAACAATGCCATCGCTAGCCGGTGAAGGGCCGTTTCCACGTCGATCGCATGTCGGACGTGGGGCCCGAAATCGGGCACGTGCTCGAAGTGGGTGATTCCCACGAGGCCGCCTGCCCCTTATCATGAAGGTATGGTAGAGCAATCCAACGATCCGTCGCCGCGACGCCTTTTTCCGAAGAGTCAGGCACAGCGTGCCCTGGTCCTGTTTCGCGCCTTCTCCGTCGCGATGTTTGCCGCCAGCAGCTTTGGGCTGCTCGCGTTCCTCTCGCAGGGCGAAATGGTCGCCTCCCACCTTTTCTATGACGATCATCGCGCCGCCGAATCGAACGCGGTCGAGGCGGGGCTTTTTTGTCTCGCCCCGCTCTTCGCGATCGCCCTCTTTTCGGAGGTGCTGATCGCGATTTTGCTGCGCGACGGTTGGAAGTGGATGAGCTGCAAGTGGCTCGTCCCGATGACCGCGGCGGTCATCTCCGCGGGGCTGGCGTGGTATCTCTTCGAGCAACCCTTCGTGGGGCCGAAGCAGACGATGCTCGTCGCGGGGGGCGGTTTGGTCGGGTTCTTGAGCGCGGCGCTGCAGGTGGTCTTTCGGGACTCCCTTGATGAGGAGGAGGATCGCCATCAGGACTTCCCGTTCGCGTGGTATCTTGCCCTCGTGGTCCTTTCGGCGACGTTCTTTGGAGCCATGCGGGGATGGGTGCGCGGGAACCCGAAATATGAAATTATGTTGAATCGCCAGGCCGACATTCAGCGGAAAGATGCGGGCGATTCGCCATTGAACGGGCAACCGGTCGAATCTCCGTGGGTTTGGTGACTTGAGCATCCCCCAATCGTGACGTAGGATTCCCACGGACCGTTTTCTCTGGCAACCGGTGCGCCGTGTTGCTGCTTGCGCCAGGACGAGCTCAAGCCGCTCGAACGCGACAATGGAGTCCGTTGTCAACCCCTGGGACCAGTGAGGGGATTTCCGCCATGAGTCGTGTTGGCTCCACGGGCGCTTCCGACCAGTTGCAACAGCTCGCCGCGATCCTTGGACGTCAATCGGTCCGCCCCACGACCGAAACGCCCGTGGCGCTACCCGAACCAGCGAAGAACCTCGCTCCCTTGGATTCCTCCTTCGAGGACGATTTCGAGGAGAGTGATTCCTCTTCCGAGGTGGTCACGTCGTTCCCGAACCGACTTACCGCCGACGGACCGACCGAACGGGACCCGAACTCCCTCGAGAAAGTCTTCGAGCGAATCGGCGAAGAGATCGATACCAGCGTCGAGGCCAATCGCGAGGATGTCGCGCGACGGATCTCCGAGTTAGTCGATCAGTTCGAACAACTGCTCGTTCGCATCGACGAGATCGTCGATGACCGCGACCCGGAAAGCCGGACGCAAGGAGCTGCGAGCGTGCTCGAATCGCTTCTGGGCAGTGCCGACGGCTTGCTCGATCACTTGCTCGAGTCGACCAGTTCGCTGATCGAGTCGCCGAGCCAAGGGGCTGAGACCTCGTCGCCGAGCAATCCCGCCGACCGTACGGGGGATCTTCCCCTGGTTCAACGAGGGCTGAACGTGGTTCTTTAGGAGGTGGCTCAAGACCTCCTGAGATACCGGATAGACCGAACGCGCCGCCTCGGTCGGCCCTTCCTCCTATTCTCCCAGTTTATCTCTCCTAGCTGTTTTGCCAGGCGTTCACGGACCCCTTATACTGAGCACTCATCGCTTCCCGGATACCTCCGGTGGCAGGAGAGGTTGCCGCGGTGATGGGCGAAGGAAGTTATGGCCATGCGTTCGGCGCGATGGACGGTTGACGTCGTCGAGCGAGTAAGTAGCTCGATAGGACGGCGACCGCCGCTGTCCGTGATGAGTTTGTTCGCTTTCCGCGGGCTTGGCGGCGTTTCGCGTCCTCGTTGGAAAAGCCATCTCAGTCCTCGCGGAGAGTCCCTTGTCGAGCACACCCTTGGCGAACTGGAACGGCGACGAGATGCCCCTGGACCAGGTCCGGGTCTCAGTGCTCGATCGGGCTTTCCTCTTTGGCGATGCGGTCTACGAAGCGATTCGCGTCTATTCGGGCCGCGCCTGGCTCCTTGGGGAACATCTCCAGCGGCTTCGGCACAGCCTGAAGGAAGTTCAGATCGTCGCGGATGTCGATCGGCTTCATGAGCGACTCGCGCGAACGCTTGCCAATAGCGACGTCCAAGAGGGCGTGATCTACATTCAGGTCACCCGAGGCGAAGCGCCGAGACGGCACGCCTTCCCGAAGGAACCGGTCACGCCCAACGAACTGATTTACATCAAGGAAGTCGAGCCATCGCCGACGGCCGCCGGGGAGCCGAGGCCCGGGATGCGGGTGGTGACCTTTCCCGACTGGCGCTGGAAGCGCTGCGACATCAAGTCGACCAACTTGCTCGCCAACTGTATTGCCGCCGAGCATGCCGAGGTGAACGGCTGTGACGAGGCGATTCTCGTTCACCACGATGGAAGCGTTTCGGAGGGGTCGCGTTCGAGTCTCTTCGCGGTCCGGGCCGGGGCCCTGCTGACCGCGCCGGCCGACGAGTCGATCCTTCCCGGGATCACGCGCCAGTTGGTCTTTCGGCTGGCCGACCGCATTGGCCTTCGTGTGATCGAGGAAGCGGTGCGTCACGAGACGCTGACGCAGCTCGACGAACTATTCCTGACCGGTACGACCACGGAAGTCGCCGGCATCATCGACGTCGACGGCAGACCGATCGGCGATGGGACCACGGGACCGGTGACCGCCGCCCTGCAAGACGCCCATCACCGCGCCGTCCAAGAGTGGCTTGCCACGGGGGCTACGATCGTATGAGCGCCATCGCTCGTCATGTCTTCCACTATCGCTCCTCCATCGATGGGACGGAACAGCCCTACGTCGTCTGTGCTCCTGAGGAGAGGTCTCCCGAACCGCTGCCCGTCGTGTTCCTGCTTCACGATGTGCTCGAGACGCCGACGCCGAGCGAGTTTACCGAGCACGCCCTTCGTGAAGCGTCGATTTGGCTCCCCGACTTGGAGGCGGGCCGTTGCCCGATCTTCGTGCAGCCCTTCGGGCGCGGCAACGGCGGTTGGCTCGGCGTGGGGGCGCGAGATTTGTTCGATGTCTGGAATGAGCTGAAGACCCAGTTCCCCTGCGAGGAGAACGCGGTGAGCTTGCTCGGCGTCGGCGCCGGAGCGACCGGGGCGCTGCAGTTGGCGAGTTGGTATCCCGACTGTTTTTCGGCGGTGGCCAGTATCGGCGCGTGGACGGACGATCGCCAGGACTTGCCACTGGGAGCGTCGGGGCGTGATCATTGGGAGCGGGGCCAACGCCAAGCGATGAACCCGATCGAACTGGTGACCAATCTTCAGGGAATCGCGTTGCATCTGGAGCATCCTTGGTGGTTTCAGGGCGTCGGGGGGACACCGTCGCCGGCCCACTTGGACGCCCTTCGCAAAGCGCTCGACAAGGAAAAGATCGCCTACCGGGAGGGGGCGAGCGCTCCGTCGTTGGGAGGGACGCTCGACGCTCCGGCCGATCGCGCCGGCACGCTCAATTGGCTCACGGGACATCGCCGCAACGAGCAGCCCAACGCGTTTAGCTTCTCGACCTACACCCTGCGTTCGTCGACTTGCCGCGGCGTGCGGATCGGACGGCTTTCGCGTCCGGGCAAGCTCGCGAGCGTGACCGGAAAACTTGGCCGCAAGAAGATGCGTTTGACGACCGACCGCGTCGATGCTCTTTCGGTCGCCTTCCCAATCCGCGGGACCGAGGATTCCCTGACGATCGACAAGCAAACGATCCCCAGCCCCGGCAAGCGACACCTCAAGAGTGGACGCGTCTGGGTCTATCTCGAACGACTCGGGCGAAAGTGGGAGGTGGTCGGTAACGGCGAGGAACCCGATCCGCAAGAGGAGGTGGGGAGTCAGCCGATCAAGTCGCCCACGTTGCCTGGTCCGGCCATGGACCTGCGTTGGGACCGCGTCCTGTTTGTCCCGGGGGGGCTGGGCGACGAGGTCGAAACGAGGACCCTCGGGCTCTTCGCCGAGGAACTGCGAGATCGCTGGGTCAGTGGCGAGGACTCGGTCGCACAGCATCCGGGCGATCGATCGGTCGCGATCGACTATCCGATCAAGAGTGATGCCGAGGTAAGCGACGAAGACCAGGCAAGTCACCATCTCGTCCTGCTCGGTACCCCGAAGAATCACCTCTTACTGGCTCGCTATCGCAGCGCCCTGCCCTGTAAATGGAAGAACGTCGAGAAGGCGAGTGATCCGGCGCTGCCGTTGCCGTTTCGGCTCGGCAATCGCAGCTACGATGATCCCCGCGACGTGGTCTTCTTCTGCTGTCCCAACCCGGGCCACCCCGACCGCTATCTGTTGATCATCAGTCCGACGACGCTCGCGGGCTTGGCCCACGCCGCGAAGGTGCAGACCGCGTTCCTGCCTGACTATCTCGTCCAGCGAGGACGGCGTGTGCTCGATTGGGGCTACTTCGGGGCGGATTGGCAGATTCCACTCGTGTAAAAATTGCTCCCGCTCTTGAAAGGGTGGGAAAAGCTCAAGTCCCGGCCGCGGCGGTCCTCGTGAGTCGCCAGTATGCGGAAGTTCTTGTTGTTCCGTATGTTGCGGCAGGGGAAGTGTTGGCCGACGGGTGGGTCGGTCGCCACTGGCATGACATCTGCTAACTTGGTCGAGCCCAACATTGATCGACCCCATTGCTGAAGTCACTACTCCGAGTGCGAGCGACGATTCGTCGGGGCCAGGAAGGCCGGGCGTTCGAGTCGCGACGAGAAGGAAGGATTCCACCGTGGGCCACGATCAACTCATCAGTCTTTTGTCGTTCACCCTTCAGATCGCCGCTTGGGTCATGCTCGGCTTCACCAAGCTTCCCCCGAGCCCCCGGTTGGGCCTTATTGGTCGTCGCCTTCTCGTCGTCGTCCTGATCTGTCTCGGTGGAGTCACCCTCGCCGCCGCGTCGAGCCAAGACAGCTCCGCGTTGACCTCGGGCGCGACGATCATCCTCGTCGCCCTCTGGACGATCGAAGACGCCACCCACGATCGCCAGGCCGATCCCTACGCCCTTGCCGAAGCCTAATTCGTCGGCTGTTGCCCCATTTGGATGCCGCGGACCGCTCGCCAGCGAGTGACAGTGGCCTGGGGCTTTCTCGGCTTCCGAAGTCGGTTCCGATAACATGCACTTGTTGGAGCGAAGCCCAAGAGGAACGACGCGGATCGACGAGCCGGGTGCATGAATAGGCGACATTCATCATGGAACGCCATCCGCCCGGGTGTCGCGGCGGCCTGGCGAACGCGAATGGGCCAGGGAGGACATCTCCTCGCCGGACGAGTCGTCTCGGCCTCGACGACGCGCCACGTGCCCCGCCGGAAGAAGCTCGATCGCTCACCCGCCCTGGCGAATGTCGAATCGCTGTTGCTCGCCTTCGAAGATCCTCTCTCACCACGAAAACTGACAAAGCTCGCCGGTCTGCCGGATGTGGGCGAGACCCGCCGCATGATCGCGATGCTCAATGAGTACTATCGCCTCGATGGCTCGGCGTTTTACGTCGAGGAACTGGCGGGCGGTTACCAACTTCTCACTCTTCCCCAACTGCGTCCGTGGCTCGATCAACTTCTCGAGTCTCGAGACGAATTGCAACTCAGCGGGCCACAACTCGAAACGCTCGCGATCATCGCTTACCGCCAGCCGATTGGCCGGGCGGACATCGAGGCGATTCGCGGTGTCCAAGTGGGCGAGATCCTTCGCCAGTTGATGGACCGCAACTTGATCAAGTTCGACGGTCGGGAGGAGACCCTCGGACGCCCCTACCTCTACGGCACGACGAAGCCGTTTCTGCAGACCTTCGGGCTCCGCAACTTGCACGAACTTCCCCTGGTCGAACTCCTCGCCCGCCCCCAGTCCAAGAAGGAGGAAGAAACGCCAGAAGAGGACGAGCAGGACGAGACCGAGTCAACGGACGAAAACGCCAGCGACGATGATGAGAATTCGGAGCAGGTCGCCGGCGAGGGGCCCGATACCGAGGACGAATCGGACGAGGAAAGCGACGGCGAGTTCGATGAGGACATGGACGCTGAGGAAGAGGACGGCGAAGAGGAGTGAGACGGCCTCGATGATCGTCGCGGGACCTGGTCTCCAAAGTCCTGGGTGAGCGTGGGCTACTTTCGGGCCTCGGATGGTCGGTTGATTGGGGACGACATGGGAAGACGCCCAACGAAACGGTGGCCGACGACGCAGAAGTCGACAGGGGCGGCGAAGAGAACGTCGATGCTATCGGCGACCACAAAATGGAACGAGTTGGCAAAGTGAGTCAAGCGGAAAGAAGCGGACGCCGATTTCCCGGGACAAGCTTCGGCGAGAGTGCTGGATTTTTGCCGCCACACTTGCTTAAGTATTACTGAATAGCCGGACGGGACGCGAAGGTGCGCCGTCCGGTTTTTGTGTCTGTGCGTACTTGCTGTCCGTCTTTGCCAAGGGCGAAGACGACAGCCCCTTCCGACTTGCCAGTGGACTGCGGTCCCTGGAGGCGAGTTTCGCGAAGCGGGCTCTCTTGCACGGCGAGTACGACCGTCATCATCCAAGGCGTCGCTGCATCACTACGGCCCGGCCTCAGGTCATTCGGGTCCGTGGGCGACGTTGTCATGAGGAAAGGAACGGGAGATGAGTCCCACACCCACGACTCGGGAAGGCTACGAGAAGATCAAGTCGGAACTCGATCGTTTGGAACAGCACGAGATGCCCCGCATTACCCAGCTGCTGGCGGAGGCCCGTGCCGAGGGCGATCTGAAGGAGAACGCCGAATACCATGCCCAACGAGAGAATCAGGGCATGTTGCAAGCGAAGATCAACCTTCTCAAGTCGAAGCTCGCCGACGCTTACATTGTCGACACCGACAATCTCCCGAAGGATCAGATCGCCTTTGGCTCGAAAGTGAAGCTCAAGGATCTCGATGCCGACTTGGAGGAGACCTACGAGTTGGTCGGTCCGGGCGAGGAGGACTACTCGGGCGAAGTGATGAAGATTCTCTGCGAGAGCCCGTTGGCCAAGCAGCTTCTCAATCACAAGCCGGGCGACAAGGTGACCGTCGAAACCCCTGGCGGAGCCATCAATTACGAAGTCCTCTCGATCGCTTAATTCGGCTCGTTCCTTGCCGCGTTCGGGGTCGTTGACCGAGCGTGCGGCGGCGGACGGGTCGGGATCGATAAGACGCGACAAAGGGACTTGAACCGGGTCGGTGAACTCCTAGCTTAGACTATTTGAGTTTTCCAGGGAGATCGTGCATTCATGGGCGGAAAGAAGAGCCTTCGGCGTTCGGTCAGCGCAAAGAAAAAGTCGCGGTCCACGAGTCGCAACCGCTGCCGTTTCTGCGGACCCGAGGGTTGCCCACGTCCGGCATACGTCGATTACAAGGACGTCGAGTTGCTCAAGCGAATGATGAGCGGCCACGGCAAGGTCCTCGGTCGTCGTCGTACCGGCAACTGCGCCGCCTACCAGCGTGCCGTCAGTACCGCGATCAAGCGTGCCCGGTTCATGGGCCTGCTCCCCTACGTCGGCGAATAAGCTTTCTCTCCTCTCTGGGGCGTCGTCTCCCACACGCCCCGGCAATCCTGTCGTCGTGATTGCCGTCACCAACTTCCGCTTCTGACGTATGACTTTCATGGTTTCAGCCTCGCCAACAATTGAGGCTGTATTCCTGTCTGCTCCACGCTTACAGGGTTGTCGGAGGGCGAGTCGTCGGGGTTGAGAGATGGCGTTGCCTCAAGCCCTGTTCTACGTGGCTCCGATGAAGATCTCCCCCTTGCGAAGCTCCAGTTGATCGCCGACCAGGCGGATGAGGGTCGTGGGCCACGGCTTCGGTAGCGGAAACGCTCGCTTCGCGAGTTCGCGGCGATAGATCTCCACGAAACTCGGCTCGTAGCGGCAAGCCTCCTCAAACATGGGGTGGAATCGTTCCGGTGTCAGACTAGGATCGAGTAGCAGCAACGTCCCACGCTTCATTCCCAGACCCGCGTCGGTCCCGATGGCACCTCCGACGACCACGGTCCCGGCCCGCATGTCCATCGCCAGGTCGTTGCCGACCGAGCCGGCGACGGCGAGGAGGCCGCGCCGCATCGCGCCACCGACTTCGTCCCCCGCGTTGCCACGGATGAGAATCGTTCCTCCCTTCATGCCGAGTTTCGTGCCTGGGAGTGGGCCCCCGACTTGGTCGCCGGCGTCGCCATGGACGTGGAGGCTGCCGCCGGTCATCTCGGCGCCGAGGTAGTCCCCGGCATCGCCTTCGACGACGATCTCGCCGCCAGTCATCTGGGCGCCGAGTCGAGGGCCGATCGAGCCGCCGACTCGCAGACTTCCCGACGTCATGCCCGACGCGATGCCGGCCGCTCGAGACCAGTCGCCCTGTAGGTGGACGGCTTCGTCGGCGGGATCTCCTTCGAGCGTGGAGCATTCTCCGAGCGTCAGGCAACGGTTGCCAAGCCACGCCGGCAGCCGGGCGATCTCCTCGAGGGACATCGACGACAGGCGATCGGGAGAAAGACCATCGACCTCGAAGGGAACGTGATCCAGGTCGGCGTGCGGACGAATGCTCAGCATGAAACTCACTCTGGAAACCGGGCGGCACGGAACCCTTCTCCCGCGACGCCTACCAGAGATGATATCAGTTGACGGCGTGAAGGTGATCGACGTCCACCGATGGGGAGGCCGAGCCCCCCAAGTCAGCGGGCGCTGGGTGTCTCGTGAGATCCGATTTGGGCGACGGTCGGCGTCACGCGATAGAGCGTTAGCCGGTCCTCCTCCGACATGATGCGTCGCAACGTGGCGCACTCGGTGAGCGTCTGGACGTCGGCGACCTCGGCCATCTTCGCGCCCAAGGAGCGGGGCCCGACGACGTAGAGGTCCTCCGTCGACGCCGCGACCCGATCGGAGCAGAAGAGGTCGGCATCGTCGGTGCGGTGGATCGGCCACCGCAGATAGAAGCTGATCTGGTTCTCGCGAAGATCGACCATGTGAACGGTCCGCCCATCGGGGAGCCGCTTGTTGATCTCGTGGGCGAGGATAGTTTGGTCGCGGTAAGAGTCGAAGTGAGGCATCATCACCGACTGGACCAACGCGGCGACCACCCACGTCGCCCCGAAGATCGCCCCGAGCGACCACCACGTCGACGAGCGTTTGTCGGCCACGACCGCCAAGCTGGCTCCGGCCACAAGGGCGGTGGCGAGCAACGCGACGGCCGCCAAGATCTCCGGCTTGAGCATCGAGACGATGGCGATGCCGACGCCCTCGCCGATGAGGAGCAGGGAGATCGTCGCGATGACGGGAAGCCGCCAACGCTTGGGATCGAAGAAACACCGCTCGACGCCATACGCCATCAACACCGAAAGTGGCGGCAAGACCGGGATGCAGTAGTGCTTGTGCTTCCAGTCGCTGAGCGAAAGAAAGAGGATGCCGACGAGTGCCCACGACCACAGGAAGAGGCTTTGCGGCTTGCGGGCGATTTTCTCGCGGAGGCTTGCCCAGAGGCCGTACGCGAGGAAGGGCGTCCAAGGCATCAGAAGCAAAGGCACGACATAGAAGTAGAACGCGAAGGGGCGGTGCCCGCCCGGCTCGCCGAACTTCCCCGCGAAGCGATCGAGGTTATGACGCTTCCAGTCGGCGATGACGTTGGGGTCCTTGAGGTACGCCGCCAAGGGCCAGCCAACGACGAAGGCCGCCATGAAGAGCCAGCCGAGCGGACTGATGAAGAACCGCATCGAGCGCCATTGCCGCGTGAGAAGAATCGTGAGACCACAGCCGCCACCGATGAAGATGATCGCGATCGGTCCCTTGGTCATGAACGCAAGGGCCGTCATCAGGAAGAACAAGGGTCGGCGCCAGCGATCGTTGGACACTTCTCCCGTCGGACCGGGGAGGGCCCCTTCCGCGAAGAGGACCATCGCCGCGGCGACGAAGAACGTGAGCAAGATGTCCGACTCGGCCAAGCGGCCCTGCATCAGCGTGTAGAAGGCGGTCAGTTGGATGAGCCCGGTCAGGATCGCGATCCGACGCCCGAACCAATGAGCCCCGAGGTGGGCCATCAGTAGTCCAAGGCCGACCGTCGCGAGCACGAAGGGGAGCCGGATCACCCACTCGGCGCTGCTTTGGAAGAGCGTCATGGCGGCCGCGATGACCCAATAGGTCAGGGGGGGCTTGTGGTTGATGATCATGCCGCCGTAGGGGGTCATGAGCCACTCGCCGGAGAGTAGCATTTCGCGAGCGGGCTCGGCGAAGAAGACCTCGTGGTGCGTGAGGACTCGGGCGTCACCGAGGTTGATGAGGTAGAGCGAGCAGCCGTAAATCAGGAGCAGAAGCGTCGCCCGCCAGCCGAGGGTGGTCTCGTCGGTGCGGAACTCGGTAGCCGTCATGAGGATGTCTCTCTCCGTCGCGGGGTGCCCAACTTGCCGATGGCCTCCCATACCGGGATTCGGCGATCAGGCAAGAGCAACGAATCGGGAGTCGCTTAGCGGGGAAATGCGGGAAGCATAGGTGGGATAGGGTGGCGGCGAGCTTTCCGGGATTGGGTGCTTGAGGTAGGCGGGGAGGCATTGTGAATTGAGCGAAGAAAGCGTGGGCCCCATCCCTCTGACTCACGCTGGGAGAGCGTGAGGCCCATCCCTGACTCACGCTAGGAGAGCGTGAGGCCCATGGACTTAAATTTCGGACGGCACTTCTCGCAATGCTCCACATGCTCGATCACCCGCTTGCGCAGATCGGACGGAAGCGTGTGAAGAGCGTACGCGGGAACACAGCGGGCAACCTCAAGGCACGTCAGGTGCCCATGACCCGGATCGCCTAAGAGCACGGGACTAATCGCGACGCCCGAGACCACGGCCGTCGCGGCCACGCCCCCGCCGAGCGAAGCCTTGAGAAACTGGCGGCGCTGGCGACACGATCGCAGCCGGCACCCCAATTGCTTCACGACGCCAATCGGGCACGGACTCCATTGTCGTGGTGATTCGCCCATTCGATCATCCATTTGCGGCCTCGTCGGCTTGATGAATCGCCCGCTGACTCGACCGTCTCTCCTCGATCCCATGATGGTGCCCCACGCTTGCATGCGAACGAGGCGTTAGGTGTGTTTTGGGTTTCCTCAAGTATCGTCGAATGTTCCCGACACGTCCGTGAGCCATCTCACCGTCCTCCGGTCTGGAGGCGAATGTGGGGCGAAGAGTCCCGCGGACGCGGCGGCATCGGCATCGGTTGGTCGAGCAGCGCGAACAGAGCGTTGACGTTCGTCACCGCGATTTGCTTTCGCTTGACCGTGACCAATCCCTCCGACTGGAGATCCCCCAGCGCGATCGTCACGGTCTCACGCGTCGCCCCGATCAAGCTGGCGATCTCCTGGTGCGAGAGCTTGATGCCGAGATCGAGCTGCGTTTCCCCAACCCAACGCCCGTAGCGCTGCGCCAATTCCGCGAGGAGGTAGATCACCCGATCGCGAAAGGATCGAAAGAGCAGGTTTTTCATGCGGTTTTCGATGCGTTGCTGCTTGAGCCCCATGAACTTGGTCACCCGCAGCGAGGTGGCGGGATGCGAGTTCATGATCTCAAGCATGGCGTCGCGTGGGACCGCGATCACGGAGGAGGCGAGATTGGCCTCGGCGTACTCGGTCCGCTCACTTTCGCTGAGCAAGGCGAGTTCGCCGAAGATTTCCCCAGGTTCGACGAAGGCGAGGATCGCCTCCTTGCCGTCGGGGGTGATGGTCTTGATCTTGATCCTTCCGTCGAGCAGAAGGAGCACGTGCCCGCCGGCATCGCCGGGAAAGTAGACCGTTTCCCGCGTCTTGAATCGACGAAAGGACGAACGGGCTTCGAGCTTGGAGCACTCGTCGTCCGAAAGACCTTCGAAGAGCTGGGAATTCTTGAGGAACCAGAAGCGTTCCACCTCGCTCCTTTCGACCCACGTTTCGAGCGTCGACGGGGCGCGACCTGCCCCTAGCCGAATCGAAACGGTTCCCGTGGAACCCGAGGAGAAACGACTCCCCGGCCATCGGGCCGCCGACCGCGTCGCCGTCATCGCGACTCATCGATGCTAACAACTCGTCTCCGGTAGGACCAGGGCGCCCGCCCGCCGGCCAGGGACGACAGGACTGGGTGAGTGCCCCGCTCTTCGTTGGATCTCCGTGGCCGCCAGAGCCCACGGAACAGAGAACAAGCCGTGTGCTAGCCTCTCGTTTGGAGCGACTGGCCGAGCTGTTCGAGATGTCTGTCCTGTTGGTCGAAGCGGCGGTAGAGGCAGAGCTTGACGAACTCGATCACGAACATCCAGATGATGTTGTAGATCCAGACGAGCCCGATCATCGGCCATGGAATCACCGGGACCAGCCAGCCGAAGCCGCACATCAAGACCGCGAAGATCTGGGTCCCGATGATCGCGATCGTGAGCACCAGCGAGGGGAACGGCGGGCTGAGGAAGAACTTCTGGGTCCGCGTCAGAAAGAGCAGCAAGTGCCCACCCGCGACCAACTGTAGGAACATCATCGAACGAAGCATGTCCTGATCGATATGGATCCAGGCCTGGAAATGGGGCAGCGTCATCCATTCCTTGCCGATGAGGAGCAACCCGAAGGTCTCGGCGACCGAAAGGAGCCCGAGGATACTCGAAATCACCAAGACCCGGTTCATTTGCCAGCGAACCGGCGATTCGTTGATCCGCGTGTTGTCGTAGGCGATCGTCATGATCGGAATGTCGTCGAGCAGGGCCAGGACGATGATCATGATCGCCGTCAGGGGTCGGAACTCGAAGAAGATGGTCGCCAGGACGACGAAGAACATGATGTCGATCGTCATCGCGATCCGGTAGATCGTGTAGCTCATCATCCGCTCGAAGATCTTTCGGGCTTCCTCGATCGCCTGGATGATGACCGACAGACCGGGTTCGGTGAGGATGAGGTCGGCCGCGGCCCGGGCGGCGTCGGTTGCGCCGGAGACCGCGATGCCGCAGTCGGCTTGCTTGAGCGCGGGAGCGTCGTTGACGCCGTCGCCGGTCATTGCCACGAGATGGTCGCGGTCCTGAAGGGCTTTGACGATGCCGTACTTGTGCTCGGGGAAGACGCGCGCGAAGCCGTCGGCCCGTTCGACCGCCTCCTCGATCTCGTTGGGGAGCCGCGAGACGTCGGCGTCGGGCGGAAAGAAGTCGGCGGCCGCGTGCAAGTTGGTGCCGAGGCCGAGTTGACCGGAGATCTCGCTGCCGATCGCCACATCATCGCCGGTGACCATCTTGACGGCGAGTCCATGCGCCTTGGCCTGCTCGATGGTCTCCTTGGAGTCGTCGCGTGGGGGATCGAAGAGGGGGAGCAGGCCGAGGAACCGCCACGTCGCCCCATCGTCGGCGGACTCCGCGACGCCAAGGGCGCGATAGCCACGACGGGCCATCTCGTCGACCGACCGCGCCGCCTTTTGCTCGGCGGCCTCGTCCAGCCCCGCCATCTCCATGATGACTTGCGGGGCGCCCTTCGTGTAGCGTTTCCGAACCCCCTGCCCGTCCACCGACGTCGACTCGGTCCGCTTGCTGACCGGATCGAAGGGGACGAAGTTCTCCTGAGTGTAGACCAAAAGCGCCGTCGGGTCCTTGAGCCCCCCGATGACCGCGTTGTCGATGGCGTCCTCGTTCTCGCGTTTCGACGCGAGCGCCGCGGCGAGGACGCAATGTTGGGCGTCGACGTCGTCGACGGTCACCGGTTCGCCCAGGGTGAGCAGGTTCTTGGTCAGCGTGCCGGTCTTGTCGGAGCAGAGGATGTCGATGCCGGCCATCTCCTCGATCGCCTGGAGTTTCGAGACGATCGCCTTCTTCTTCGACAGGGCCAACGCTCCGAGCGCCATCGTGACCGAAAGGACAGCGGGCATCGCGACCGGAATCGACGCGATGACCAAGATCAGGACGAACTGCACGATGTTGATGATGTCGCGGTAGTTCCAAGCGTCCTTGACGACGATGTCGCGGTAGAGCTCGAAACCGACCAGAAGGATGCTCAGCGCGACGGCGACGAAGATGAGGAAGTCCCCAATCTTGAGGACCGCCTTCTGAAAGTGGGAGACCGCCCCGGCGCTGGCGACGAGCTTCGCGGTTCGGCCGAAAAAGGTGTCGCCCCCAGTGGCGGTCACCAGCGCGACCATCTCTCCTTGCTTGACGATGCTTCCCGAGAAACCGATCTCGCCAACCTTCTTGTTGACCGGAAGGGATTCCCCCGTCAGGGCCGCTTGGTCGATGCTGACGTAGTCCCCCTCCATCAACTTACAGTCGGCGGGAATGACGTCGCCAAGGCGGAGTCGGATCAGATCGCCCGGGACCAACCGAGCGGCGTCGACATCGGACCACTCGCCGTCGCGGCGGGCACGAGCCTTGAGCGCGAGCCCCTTCTTGAGGGCCTCGAGGGCGTTGGCGGCCTTGAACTCTTCCCAAAACCCGATGACGGCGTTGAAGATCAGCAGCACCATGATGATCACGAAGTCGTCGAGGTGCTCGACGACCAGCGACAGGATCGCGGCGACTTCGATCATCCAGGGGATCGGACCCCAAAAGTAAGAGAGAAACTTGAGGAGCGGGCTCTCTTTCTTCTCCTCGAGGGCGTTGGGGCCGTAGCGTTCGAATCGGCGGCCCGCCTCCTCGGCGGTGAGGCCCTCCTTCCCGCATTGAAGGTGGCCGAACACATCCTCGAAGGAGGCGTGCTCGGCATCGAAGGTCTCCTGGTCGGCGGATGCCGATTCCTGAGTGGGGGCGGGGATCGTCATGGTGGTCGCGTACTCCAATCGGTGGGCGATTCGTTTCGAGGTACGGCAGGCACTTATTCGGGGGCCTGCATCACCATTGTGGGTTGCCGGCTGATGAGATGCAATTCGGTGGTGGCGTGAAGGTGTCACTTCGAGTGCCTTCGGACACCGTGGGCATGCCGTTATGTGCTCCCGATCGGTCAATCTCTTGGCCACAAACCCTCTTAGGTGCCATGCTCACGCTGGACGTGGGCATGCGGGAAACACCGTTGATTCGGCCATGTCCCGCACGAACGACGGACGAGACATCGTGTCGCGAGCTTGCCAATCAAGACAGTGCGCGAGGTCTCGCCGCAAAGAGGGATGTTCCAATCCCTACGCGTCGGTGAAGGCCTGGCGGCTCACGGCCGATGCCGGTGATGGAAGACCTTCGGGGTCGCGAAAGTCGCTGGTCCATTGCCAGTGGTTGACTTCCGGAAGATCCTCGAGTCGGGAACGACTGTAGCGTTCATGGTCGGCGAGTACCTCTTCGTACTTCCCGGCGATGTCGGCCGCGACCGAGCGTAGCCGCGGCACATGTTGCAGCGCCTTGATCGCCAACTGGTAGCGACTCATGTTGTTGAGCACGACCATGTCGAAGGGCGTGGTCGTGGTTCCCTCTTCGATGTAGCCACGGGCGTGAAAGCGGCCTTCGTTGCTGCGGCCGTGAACAAGATCGTGGACCACGCGCGGGTAGCCGTGGAACGCGAAGATGACCGGCTTGTCCTTCGTGAAGAGTTCGTTGAACGCGAGGTCGTCGAACCCGTGCGGGTGCTGATCCGGATGGTAGAGGGTCATCAAGTCGACCACATTGACGAGGCGAACCTTGAGGTCGGGGATGTCGCGTTGCAGCAGCCATGACGCCGCCACCGCCTCGATGGTGGGAACGTCGCCGGCACAGGCGAGGACGACGTCGGGCTGACCGTCTTGGTCGTTGCTGGCGAAGTCCCAGACGCCGGCACCCTTGGAACAGTGTTCGCGAGCTTGGTCGATGTCGAGCCACTGCAGTTGCCGCTGCTTGCCGCAGACAATGAGGTTGATGTAGTTGCGACTGCGCAGACAGTGGTCGGCGACGCTCATCAGGCAATTGCCGTCGGGCGGAAAGTAGACGCGAGTGACGGTCCCCTTCTTCGTCAGAACCACGTCGATGAAGCCGGGGCCCTGGTGGCTGTAGCCGTTGTGATCGTTTCGCCACGCATGGCTGGTGAGCAAGTAGTTGAGCGACGCGATCGGGCGACGCCAGTGAAGATGCCGCGTCACCTTGAGCCACTTCGCATGCTGATTGAGCATCGAATCGATGACCATCGCGAAGGCTTCGTACGTCGGAAAGAGGCCATGCCGACCGGAGAGGAGATAGCCTTCGAGCCATCCCTGGCAACAGTGTTCGCTGAGGACCTCCATGACCCGTCCATCGGACGCGACGTGGTCGTCGTCGGGATGGATGTCGGCGACGCTGCAACGGTTGGTGGCTTCGAAGACGGAACCGAGGCGGTTGGAGTTGGTTTCGTCGGGACAGAAGAGGCGGAAGTTGCGGTGCTTCTGATTTCGCTTGAAGACATCGCGGAGGTATTCCCCCAACTTGCGCGGAGCCTCGGCGGTCACGCTTCCCGGAGCGGGAACGTCCAGGGCATAGTCGGAGTAGGAAGGCAGGTCGAGTGTCGTTAGGAGCCGGCCGCCGTTGGCATACGGCGTGGCCCCCATCCGCAGATCGCCCTCGGGGGCGAGAGCCGCCAACTCCGGGACCAGTCGCCCCTGATCGTCGAAGTGCCGATCGGAACCGTAGGAGCGAAGCCACTCTTCGAGCATGCGCCGGTGATCGTCGTTGTCGCGCACGCCGGCGAGGGGGACTTGATGCGACCGGTACGTTCCCTCGACCTGAATGCCGTCGACCTCCTTGGGGCCGGTCCATCCCTTCGGGGTACGAAGGACGATCATCGGCCAGGTCGGTCGCCCGGAGAACCCGTTGGTTCGGGCCTCGTGTTGGATTCTTCGGATCTCGGCATAGCTTTTCTCGAGAGCGGCCGCGAAGGCGGCGAAGACGACTTCCGGATCGTCCCCCTCGACGAGCATCGGTTCGTAGCCGTGACCGCGCATGAGGTTGACGAGTTCGTCGTCGGGGATTCGGGCGTAGACGCAGGGTCCGGAGATCTTGTAGCCGTTAAGATGGAGGATCGGCAAGACGGCGCCGTCGGTGACGGGATTGAGGAACTTGTTTCCCTTCCAGCCTCCTTCGAGCGGTCCGGTCTCGGCTTCGCCATCGCCGATGACGCAGGCGACCAATAAGTCGGGGTGGTCAAAGGCGGCTCCGAAGGCATGCACGAGCGCGTAACCGAGTTCGCCCCCTTCGTGAATCGACCCGGGACACTCGGGGCTCACGTGACTCGGGATCCCCCCCGGCGTGCTGAATTGCCGAAAGAGTTGCTTGATGCCATCGTTGTCGGTGGAGATGCGCGGATAGACCTCGCTATAGGTTCCCTCCATAAAGACGTTGGCGACGAGGGCGGGTCCACCGTGGCCCGGGCCGGCGATGTAGAGGACACTTTGTTGGTGTTTCTTGATGAGCCGATTGAGCTGCGCGTAGATCATGTTAAGACCAGGCACAGTCCCGAAGTGGCCGAGCAGCCGAGGCTTGATATGCTCCCTGCGAAGCGGCTCGCGCAGCAGGGCGTTGTCCATGAGATAGATCTGACCGACCGAGAGGTAGTTGGCCGCTTCCCAGTAGCGAATCATCTTGTCGAGTTCGTCGGGAGCGAGGGATAGCGGCGCAGCGTGACTGATCGTCGCGGACATGGTGGTGGTCTCCGTCCTCTGGGGCTTTCGTTCGAAGTCACCGATCGCTTGGCGAGACGCGGCTTTGGCGATCACGTCTCGTTGTCTGTCCTACTATGGCAACGAGGTAGCGTTTCAACGTCGCTCCGCCGTCGGGGCGAATGTCCGGCGCCGCTCGCGAGGTGGCATCGCATTGGGAGTTGAGGATGAGCGTCTCCACCACTGACTCTCTCTTGGTCATCAACTGTGGCTCTTCGAGCGTCAAGTCGGCGCTGTTCGACGGTCAATCGGAACAGCGACTGCTTGGCTGCGCGATCGAACGGATTGGTCTCCCCGAGGGTCGCCTACTTGTGATTGGAGCCGAAGGGGAGGCGATTCACGAGGAATCGCTCTCGCTTGCCGACCACGCCAGCGCGATCGCGAAGCTCTTCGCGTGGCTCGACGAAAGTGGGCACAAGGAGCCGGTGCGAGCGGTTGGCCATCGGTTGGTTCATGGAGGACCAAGGTACCGAACCGCCCAACGCGTCGATGACGAGGTGCTTGGCCAACTGCGGGAGCTTATCCCGTTTGACCCGATCCATCTGCCCTCGGAGGTCGCGGGCATCGAAGCGGTCGCGAACGCCCTGCCCGGCATCGCCCAAGTCGCGTGCTTCGACACGTCGTTTCATCGGCACCTGCCCGCGGTCGCGCGTACTTTCCCCCTACCCCGCAAGCTCCTCGATCGTGGCATCCACCGCTACGGCTTTCATGGACTTTCCTACGAGTACATCCTCGAGACGCTGCTCGAACGGGACGAGCCCTCCGCCCAAGGCGGTCGCATCATCGTCGCCCACCTGGGCAATGGAGCGAGCATGGCGGCGATCCTCGATGGAACCTGCGTCGACACGACGATGGGATTCACCTCGGCGGGTGGTTTGGTGATGGGATCGCGGAGCGGCGATCTCGATCCGGGGCTGCTGATCTTTCTGCTCGAGCACGATGGAATGAGCACGGACGACCTCAAGCGGATGCTCGTTCGCGACGGCGGGATGAAGGGAGTTTCCGGCATTAGTTCCGATGTGCGCGAACTGCTTGCCGCGGAGGAGATCCATCCCGAGGCCGCCGAGGCTCTCGAACTTTTTTGTTACCAGGCGCGGAAGTTCCTTGGTGCGCTGGCCGCCGCGATGGGAGGCCTCGATATGCTCGTCTTCACGGCGGGAATCGGCGAGCACTCCCCGGTGATTCGCAATCGGATCTGCGCCGGTCTCGACTGGATGGGCCTAACGCTTGACGGCGAACGCAACCGCGAAAATTCCTACCAGATTTCGAGCGACTATTCGCGGGTCAAAGTGCTCGTCATGCCGACCAACGAGGAACTGATGATCGCGCGGCAAACCAGACGCCTCGTGGGTTGAGGATGATGGGCCGACGCCGATCGACCAACACGTACCTCCCGCCAAGGTTGGAGCCCCTGCGCTCTCGGAGGTCGCGGGCTACCTGAGCGTGAACTCGGGGAGCGGAACGATCTGGCCGCCGTTCATCGTCGATTGGTGGGCGCAGATCCCGACGCAGGTCCAGTTGGCGCTGGTCACGGCGTTGGGCCAGGGCTCGCGATCGTCCCGGACCGCGGAGACGAACTCGTTGACCAGATGCGGATGCGAACCGCCGTGACCGCCTCCTTGAACGAAGGAAAGATGATCGGGGTCCTCAATCGTTTGCGTGAATTGACGGATCTCTTTAGGGAGCAAGTGGGCGTAATCCGGCACGCTCACTCGGCTGGGGATGTCGGGCTCCGGCTTCTTCGCGGTGTGCAGCACGTGCTCTTCACCTTCGACGAGCGACCACTCGAAGCTCTTCTTGGAGCCGTAGACGTCGAAGCTCTCGCGGTATTGCCTGGCGGTATCGAAGAGGAATCGCCACAGATGAGCCGCGATGTCGGTGTCCTTGATCTTTAGATGGCACGACTCGACGGCGAATGGGTTGCCGGACTTGGCGGCGAGTTCGTTGCGAATCATTCCCGATCCGAAGCAACTGACGTACTCGGCGCGGCCATCGACCAGCCCCAGGATCGGGCTGACGACGTGCGTGGCGTAGTGCATCGGAATCATGCGTTCCCAGTACTCCGGCCAGCCGTCCATGTCTTGCGGATGTGAGGCTTGCATGTACTGGATCTTGCCGAGTTCCCCCTTCGTGTGGAGCTCCTTCAGGTAGAGAAACTCGCGCGAGTAAACCACGGTCTCGGCCATCATGTACCTAAGGCCGGTTCGCGCCACCAGGTCGCAGATCTGTTCGCATTCTTCGATCGTGGTCGCCATCGGCACCGTACACATGACGTGCTTACCGGCCTCAAGCGCCTTGATCGACATCCAAGCATGATCGGGGATCGGGCTGTTGATGTGGACGAAGTCGACGGCATCGTCGGCGAGTAGGTCGTCGTAGCTGGTGTAGAGCTTTTCGATCCCGAAGGCGTCTCCCGCACGCTTTAGCTCCGTTTCGTCGCGCCGACAGATCGCGTGGATATTGGCGTCGGGATGATGTTGGTAGATCGGAATGAACTCGGCGCCGAAACCCAGCCCGACAATCGCGACATTGACCATGCTCGTTTCCCTCACACGCGCGGTCCAGACTCGCGGAGCCGCGGGATGCTCCTCGGCCAGTGCCGGCCACCCAGCGACCAACGACCGAGGATCACCTTGAACCGTAAGCGACGGTTCGCGGGTGAGCCATGAACTTTCGCGCGATCCGGATTCACTATTTCACCGGATGCTGAGCCGCATTGTCCTTGGTTTTTCAATTCATTCGCCGAGAAGGAGATGGTTATGCTTGAGTGCCCTATGTTTTTTCACGCATGTGCTAGAGGTGCTGGATCAGAAGGGACGGACCATGAAGAGACGCCGTGGCGTCGCCCTTCTCATCGAAACGTCCAATGCCTATGCTCGCGGGCTACTGGAGGGAATCGTCGCGTACATCCGCGAACACGACGAGTGGTCGGTCCATTTGCCGGAACAGGAGCGAGGCGCGCGTCCCCCTGACTGGCTGAGAAACTGGCGCGGCGATGGGATTATCGCTCGGATCGAGTCCGAGGCGATCGCCAACGCCGTGGCGACGACGCGACTCCCCTTCGTCGACGTCAGTGCCGCGCGCCGTCTTCCGGGCTATCCCTGGGTGGAGACCGACGACGCGGCCATCGCCAAGCTCGCGGCGAATCACCTGCTCGAACGCGGTTTTCAGCATCTCGCTTACTGTGGCGAGTCCCCCTTCAATTGGTCGCGCTGGCGCGAGGAGCACTTCGTGGAGATCGCCAACCGCGCCGTCGGCGCGTGTGCGACGTTCGAGGCCAAGTCGCGTTTCGCGCCCGGCTATTCCTGGAACCGGGAGCGGAGTCGGCTTCGCCGGTGGATCGAACGGCTTCCCAAGCCGATCGGCGTCATGGCGTGTTACGACATTCGCGCCCAGCAACTTCTCGACGTTTGCCGGGAATCCAACATCGCGGTGCCGGAGGAGGTCGCGGTGATCGGCGTCGACGATGACCAACTCCTTTGCGATCTGTGCTCGCCTTCGCTGAGTAGTGTGATCCCCGACGCGCTTGGGACTGGCTACGAGGCCGCGCGGCTGCTCGATCGTTTGATGTCGGCGGAGGAGGTCGAGCCCGATGCGCATCTGGTCGCCCCGCTGGGGGTCGCGACTCGTCGATCGACCGATATTCTGGCGATCGACGACCCCGACATCGCCAAGGCGCTGCGCTATATCCGGGAGCATGCCTGTGATGGGATCAACGTCAACGACTTGACGCGGGTGTTGCCCCTATCCCGGCGTGTCCTGGAGAGCCGCTTCCAGCAACTCTTGGGGCGGACGCCGCATGAGACCATCGTCGAGCAGCGGATCGACCGGGTGCGGCAACTCTTGCGGGAAACCGAACTCCCTCTCGCCGTGATCGCCGAGCGATCCGGATTTCGTCATGTCGAGTACATGAGCACCCTCTTTCGCCGGCGCGTCGGCGTTCCTCCCAGCCACTTTCGCCGCCAAGCCAAGGATCGGCGGTCCTGACCTCGTGAGCGCAAGGGTCGGGGCGATACCCACATCTTCGTGGGCATGCGGGGAACGTCTGTCATGACGTCGAAGGCGTGGCGGGTCGATAGGGGTACTCCATGTGCTCTGCCGTTCGCTTCGCCAATTCGAGGCCTTCCAGCGACTCGACCAAGTAAAGCGACATGTCGATCCCCGCGGCGATCCCTCCTGAAGTGATGATCCGTCCGTTGTCGACAAAGCGGCGATCGGCGACGGCGGTCGAACTTGGAGCGATCTCGCGAAGCAGATCGAGCGCGCGATGATGGGTCGTCACGGTCAGCCCATCGAGCAGGCCCGCCTTGCCAAGCAACAGGGCTCCGGTGCAAACCGACGCCATCCGTTCGGCGCTCTGCGACATGCGACGAATCCATTCAATCGTCGCGGGTTGGTTGACGAGTGGTCGAGTCCCCTTCCCTCCGGGAATGATGAGCAGATCCGGCACGGGACAGCCAGCGATATCGAGGTCGGGATTGACGCTCAATCCATTGCGGGCGCGAACCGGACGCAATTGCGCCGCCACCGTCACGACTCGAAAGACGTCGGTCGGAGCGAGTTCGTTGGCGACGGAGAAGACCTCGAATGGACCGCAGAAGTCGAGTACTTCCACGTCCTCGAAGAGAAAGATCATGACCGTCCGTGCGCCCATTTCAAGTCCTCTGAGAGCCGCTTGCACCAATGACCAAGCGTTCATCCTCGTGACGGATCGCGTCAAGTCAACGGTCAATGGTGGGGACACTCGAAGCCAGTCTTGAGTCGTTCAATCCTCAGCACCACATCGCCAGTAGAGGGAGACGCCGAGTCCGGCCGTGACACAAGCGTTCCTTGAGGCGATGGAGGTCATGCGAATCGCCGACGTGGAAGGGGCCGGAACGTTGTTCATAAAAGAGACCAGTGGTTGCACTAGAGGGTGAGTGTTCGTGTTGTGGCCAGTGGGCTTCGTTGTGGATAACGCCCCCCCCGGCTTTCTGTACGAACAGGCAATTTGGCATCAGGTCGATTCAATAAATGGCGTACTGTTCACACGAACCACATAGTAGGACTCAATCGTCTTGGTACACTCAGGTACACCATGAGCTGTTGGCGTGTGGTGAACTCTCGAGGTGAGGCCATGAATTCAGGATCGAGTGAGATGAGGGGCATGTGCAACTCCAGGTGTTCACCTTCGCTTCCCTGCCCGATCGAATTCTCCCACGAACATTCTTCCTGAAGCCGACGTAGTGAATCAAAACGAGAAAACACGCTATCCTGCGGAATTGTGACATTACAGTCCGTTGATTTAAGCGGGCCAAAGCGAGAACGAGCCATGTTGGCCAAGATCAAGGAGAAGAAACGGAGACGAATCTGTAGATTCGTCGAGTTTTTTGACGCCGAGATTGGTCAAGAGGGCCGTTCGTAGCCGGCATCGAATAGATCAACGGGCTGTTAAGCCTGTTGACGCCTGAACGAAGGGTTTCGTCGAACATCAAGGAGATATACCCTCGGGCGACTCCGAAGGTTTGTCGAGGTTCTTGGCTTGGAGTGTTGGTCGAAAAAATGCCCGTCACCACCTTCGAGTCGTTCAACGGCCTACCTGACACAAGGGGGGTGGGTGAACGTGGGAGGGTGTTTTCATCGTCGAGTCTAAGACTCGTTTGGTCCATCGGCAGGACCAAGTGATATCATCCAGCGAACCATAGCTCGAAAGTCGCATCCCGCATGCTGGAATAGCGCATTTTCCTTGCGACGACGATGAGAACGCCGCTAGCGGCCGTTTGATCGCCCAATGTCAGCCGTGGTAGGCTTGCTCGCGCAGTCTCCGTGTCGAGAATACTCAGTAGTCCCATGTCCATGTCCTCCTCATTCATTGGGCTGAGCTTCCCTTCAATACACGTCGCAAACGGCTCCAGGGAACCACCTCGGTGCTATGCCGCTCTCTCGCTTGTTTAAGAGAGGCGAAAATAGTTCATGATGTCGACGGCCGGGTGGTGAGTCGGCACGTGGATGCCTAGCAGCCCATTGATCTATTCGATGCGGGCTGCGAACGGCCCGTTTGGCCAATCTCGGTGTTGAAAAACCTCGACGAATTTACGGGTTCGCCTGTGTGTTTCCTCCTTAATATTGTCCAACATTGAACGTTCTCGCCTTGCCCGCTTGAATCAACGGACGGCTAGGATCGTGTTCATATCAACGAGATTGGCATCGGGCATGCCAACTATCAGTTCGGTTGCCGCGTCGTTCCCGCCGTGGCGGTGGCGTGGTTGAATTGACGAACTTGGAGTGCTGTCACCGTTAGGAATGAGCACCATCGATTCGAAGGTCGGTCTTCGGTGGGCCCTATGTCTATGCAGGTCTCGCGTGCAATACTCATGTTGAAGCATTCGAGAAAGATCATAAGATCGTTTGTCTGGTAATGTATAGATCTCAAGGAGAAGAACGTTGGCCGGAAAGAAGACCGGTGGGCCCAACAAGTCCGCGTTTGCGAGAGACTTTCTCAAGAAGAAACCGGACGCGAGCGTCAAGGATGTCCAGGCTGCTTGGAACACCGACGGCAACAAGGATGAGCTCAATCCGACTCTCGTCTATCAGATGAAGAGCAAGCTCGGGTTGGCACGTGGCCGGGGACGCCGGAAGAAGAAAAAGGCATCGGCCAAAGCGTCGCCAGTGAGCGCCACGCCCGCTGTCGCTCGTCGCGGACGTCCCCTTGGAGACGATCGGGCGGGATCTTACGAGGCGATCGAAACGCAACTGGATCGTCTGGTCGCGGAGGCGGAAGCGTTAGGTGATCGCTCCTTGGCCAGTGAGCTGCGCTCGGCGCGTCGCTATTGCTCGGCGAAGTTGATCTAAGCGCGTTCATCCGCGCAAGGGGCCGGCACGCGGAAGGGACAATCGTCCCCTACCCTCGTGTCGACGTTCCCCTGTTTTGCCGGTGCCTCGCCGTTGAGGGTCTTCCCATCAAATGTGGAGACCCTTTTCCTTTTCTTGGGGCGCGTTCTCACGGCGTCGGCGCGGCGTTCAATCGCGGGGATGACGAAGTCTCAGTCCGATTGTTGCGAGGACGACGCCCGCGACGATGATCACTCCACCTTTGATCAAACCGTTCTGGAGCATCGGTTCGGAAGACCCTCCCCCTAGTTCCAGCGCGATCAAGTAGATGCCGATGCCGATGCAGCCGATCCCGACGACCGAGTGCTTCACGATTTCTGCCCAAGCCTTCATTGGCTCCGCTTTCTTCGCCCATGGGCGAACTATTCTCGCTGGCCGCTACCATCGGTCCCGAGATCTTTTCTTCCCGTCGGCCAGCCATTATCCTTGAACGGATTGGGATAAGGTCAAGGTTGTTTCGCCGAAGCCGCGACCTCCCGGACCATGGCTTCGGGGCGTCGCGGGAGTCGATCGAGGCGCGACAACCACTCTCACCACGAGCACTTGATGGAACTCGATGGACTCGTCGATGCGTCTTGGGAGCAAACGACGTTGATTGTGACGATCGATGGACCGGCCGGAGCCGGGAAGAGCACGGCGGCGCGACAGCTCGCTTCGCGACTGGGGTTCGATCACCTCGATACCGGTGCGATGTATCGGGCGGTCACCCTCGCTTGCCTGCGCCGAGGGATTGACGCTCGCGACGAAACCGCCCTTGATGGCGTGCTGACCGAGATGGACCTGGTGCTCGAATCCCCCCACGTGTTGCTCAACGGCGAAGACGTCTCGTTGGCGATCCGCGAGCCGGCCATCACCTCGCGCGTCAAGGAGTTCGCCGACAGCGCCAAGGTCCGGCAATTCATGGTCGAGGCTCAACGGCGCTTCGCCGTGGGACGTCGTTTGGTGACGGAGGGACGCGACCAAGGAACGGTGGTCTTTCCCGAGGCCCCTTGCAAATTTTTCCTGACCGCGGATGAAGCGGTTCGGGCCGAACGGCGCCAAGTGGAACTCGGTGAGTCAGGGCACGTCGTGTCGCTGACCGCGCTTCGCGATCAGCAGCGAACCCGGGATCAAGAGGATCGCGAGCGTAGCCTCGCTCCGCTACGTCCCGCCGAGGATGCCGAGATCGTCGATTCGAGCGACCTCACGTTGGACGAAGTGCTCGATCACCTCGAGCAGCGCGTTCGGGAACAAATGGGCCCTGTGGAGAAATAGCCCCGTCCCCCCTGGGGCCCGCTCGCAACGACCGGCGATGAGGCCAAGATGATCGACGTCCGTGCCGGTTAGGAGGGTAGGTCGGCGGTCGACGATTCTTTCGCTTCCGCGTTGGGAAGCTCGAGTTGCGCGACGACGGGCGATTCCATGTTGCGGATGTCCTCGCTGATGCGCATCGAGCAGAACTTCGGTCCGCACATCGAGCAGAAAGGCGCGGTTTTAAAGGAGTCCTGCGGCAGCGTTTCGTCGTGGAATTCGCGGGCCTTGTCGGGATCGAGCGAGAGCTCGAACTGACGCTTCCAGTCAAACTCGTAGCGAGCCTTGCTCAACTCGTCGTCGCGATCGCGAGCATGGGGACGGTGCCGGGCGATGTCGGCGGCATGAGCGGCGATCTTGTAGGCGATCACCCCATCGCGGACGTCCTGGGCGTTGGGCAACCCAAGGTGTTCCTTGGGAGTGACGTAGCAGAGCATCGACGCGCCAGCCCAGCCCGCGAGGGCGGCGCCGATCGCGCTGGTGATGTGATCGTAGCCGGGGGCGATATCCGTCACCAGCGGGCCGAGGACATAGAAGGGTGCCTCGTGGCACTCCTGCATTTCCTTCTCGACGTTCATCTTGATCTGGTCCATCGGCACGTGTCCGGGGCCTTCAATCATGACCTGGCAGTCGTGCTCCCACGCTTTCTTGGTCAATTCGCCCAAGGTTTTGAGTTCGGCGAACTGGGCCTCATCGCTGGCGTCGGCCAAGCAGCCGGGACGAAGTCCGTCGCCGAGGCTGAAGGTGACGTCGTAGGCACGCATGATCTCGCAGACTTGGTCGAAGTGGGTGTAGAGCGGGTTCTCTTTCTGGTGGAACATCATCCACTGCGCCATCAGGGAGCCGCCGCGCGAGACGATGCCGGTGATGCGGTGCTTCGTCAGTGGGAGGAATTCCCAGCGGACACCGGCGTGGAGGGTCATGTAGTCGACCCCTTGTTGCGCCTGGTGCTCGATCATGTCGAGGAGCATCTGCGCCGTGAGGTCCTCGGGGCGCTTGACGTTCTCGATCGCCTGATAGATCGGCACGGTTCCGATCGGAACCGTGCTCTCCTTGATGATCTCCGCTCGGATGGCGTCGATATTGCCACCGGTCGAGAGATCCATGACGGTGTCCGCACCGTACTTGACGGCGGTGTGGAGCTTTTCGAGTTCGTCGTCGATCTTGCTGGTGACCGCGGAGTTGCCGATGTTCGCGTTGATCTTGCAACGAGCGGCGACGCCGATCGCCATCGGCTCAAGCTTTTCCTTGAGGTGAACCTTGTTGGCGGGGATGACCAGGCGGCCACGGGCGACTTCGGAGCGGATTGTTTCAGGATCGACGTGCTCGCGCTCGGCGACGAACTCCATTTCCGGGGTGATGACGCCCGCGCGGGCCTGTGCGATCTGAGTCATGGTTGCTTCCTCGTGCGAAGTGGGCCTGGTCGAGCCATTGGTTCCGGTCGTTGTCGAAGGTTGCCGGACCGTTGGCGTTCCGTTCCCGTCCCGTCAATCGTAGTCGGTTTCGATTCGTGATGACGACGATCCCGGCGAATGGGACGTCGGGGCGGGCATCGGTTGGTCAGCAAACGGCGATGCTATCTCGTCGGCCCATTCAATACGCTCATCTTTAGGGAGCAACGCGGGGTTGTCAATGAAGCGACGTCGGCTCGCAAGCCCCGCATGAGCCTGTCTTTCCGGGTGTAACGAATCGCGGGAGAGCGAGCCATCGCGAGAAGCGACTCCGCGACCGGTCGCGGGGCGAGCGGACGGCATGACGGGGATGTGGAGTGCCCAGGGAGAAGGGGGACGTCGACCACTCAGGGGATGTTGCCGGAGATCCATTGAATCAAGCGTACGAGCACGACGTTGCCGGCCAGGACGGCGAGGGTCGACCAAACGACCGCCCGAGTCGCGGCCTGGCCAATCGCGGTGGTGCTGCGCTCGGCGTTCAGTCCGAGCCAGCAGCCAATCCAGCCGACGAAGAGCCCAAAGACGGCCGTCTTCGCGACCGCCAAGATCGCCTCGATCGGGCCAAGCAAATCGAGCGACGCGTGGGCGTACTGACTCCAGGTGAGCCGACCGCTCGAAGCCTCGGCGAAGTAACTTCCCAAGAGCGCGGCGTAGTCGATCAGGATCGTGAACAGGGGCAGGGCGATCAGGCACGCCGCCACTCGGGGGGCCACGAGGCGTTTGATCGGATCGAAGCCCAGGCAGCGAAGAGCGTCGACCTGTTCCCCCGTTTGCATCGCGGCAAGCTCCGCGGCCAGACCCGAGCCAAGTCGGCCCGCGGCGATCACGCCGACGAGCGCGGGCCCCACCTCGACGACCACCGCGAGCATCAGGAGCGAGGGAAGAAGGGCTTCGCTATCGAACTGACCCAAGATGGTTGCCAAGTGCATCCACGTCACCAAGCCGAGCGAGGCTCCCACGAAGGCGATCAAGCCGGCCGTGCCCGCGATGACGTGAACCAACTGTCTGGCGACGAGGGCGGGGCGGCGCGCCAGGCCCGGCAGCGCCCAAAGGACCTGTCCCGCGAATTCGGAGAACCGGCCGATCGTGTCAAAGAAGGCAACCATGATGTTGCGCCTCCGCGAGGCAACTGGGCTTTCGTACTCCGGGCAATCGAGGAGTCAGCCGTTGATACGGGCATTCGGTTCGGCACGCTCCTCAATGCGAACGACTTTGCGTCCCTTGAGGGTGAACGGACGCGCGCGGAACTTCGGTTGGCCGGCGATGGTGACGAGGAAGGGGCTCGACTGGACCTTGTCGATCGGAAGTAGATCGCCGACTTGTAGGTCCGCGAGCTGTTCGGCGGTCATTGTCGTCTCGCCAACGAACGCGACCAGATCGATCGGAGCGTTGGCGAGTTGGTGGACCACTTCGTCGCGTTTGGTGCCGCGTTTACGACCGTAGGTAAACCACGTGTTCGAGGAGAGCTTGCCGATTACCGGTTCGATGACGTTGAAGGGGATGCAGAGGTTCATCATTCCGCGAATCTCGCCGATCGTCAGTTCGAAGCTGACCAAGACGATGACTTCGTTCGGGGGAACGATGTAGACGAGTTGCGGGTTCGACTCGATCTGATCGACATGGAAGTCGATCGGGATGATATTTTCCCAGACCTGCTGCAAGCCGTCGGTCGCCTTCGCGGTGATTCGTCCGACCAGGCGCTGTTCGATATCGGTGAGCGCCCGGCGCGGAACGAGGACGTCGCCGCGACCACCTCCAAGCAAGCGATCGATGATCGGAAAGACGATCGAAGGATTGATCTCGAGGACCATCCGCCCCTCGAGCGGTTCGCACTTGAGCACGTTGAAGCAGGTCGGGTTCTCGAGACTGAAGATGAACTCGCTGTAGGTCAATTGATCGACACTGACGAGCTTGACGTCGACAATCGTTCGAAGATAGCCCGAGAGGGAGGCGCTCAGATTGCGGCTGAAACCTTCGTGGATCGACTGGAGCGCTCGCATGTGCTCCTTGCCGACGCGCTCGGGTCGTTTGAAGTCGTAGAGCGTGATGTCGGGAGGAAGAACATCGCTCGAGGCCGACATGCCCCCCGCGGGCAGGGCGAAGGCCTCGCTCCCCAGACTCGCGGCGGCAGCCGCTCCTCCCGCCATGTTGACTTGGGCGAGAAGCTGCTCGACTTCTTCCTGACTAAGAACATCACCCATTCTCGGACGTTCTCCTATCGGTCATGGCCGAGTTCGATTGTCTCGCCGACGGACCAAGAGTCGCTAGGTGCGAATCTGGCCGTTGCCGAAGGCGACATACTTGTAGCTGGTCAACTCGTTGAGCCCACACGGGCCGCGAGCGTGGAACTTGTCCGTGCTGATGCCGATCTCCGCCCCGAGTCCGAACTGGCCTCCGTCATTGAAACGCGTGCTCGCGTTGACGAATACCGCGGAGGAATCGACGGCGGTGGTGAACTGTTGAGCGGCCGCGAGTTTCTCGGTCACGATCGTCTCGGTGTGTCCGGAGCCATGCTTGGCGATGTGGTCCATCGCCGCCTGAATGTCGGGAACGACTCGAACGGAGAGGATCAGCTCGAGGTACTCCGTGTCGAAGTCCTCCTCCGTGGCGGGCGTCGCCGCCGCGATCAACTCACAAGTTCGGGGACATCCGCGAAGTTCGACGCCCCGCGCGAGTAACCGCTCCCCGATCGCGGGAAGCAGGTTCCCAGCCGCATGTTCGTGGACGAGTAGCGTTTCGGCCGCGTTGCAGACGCCGGGACGGTGACACTTCGAGTTTTCGACGATTTCGACAGCCTTGTCCTTGTCGGCGGACGCGTCGACGTAGACGTGGCAAATTCCCTGGAAATGTTTGATCACGGGCATCGTCGCCTCGTCGGCGACCCGGCGGATGAGCGCCGCGCCGCCTCTGGGGATGGCGACATCGATGAAGTCGTTGAGGCGGAGGAACTCGCCGACCGCCTCGCGATCGGTGATGCCAACCATCTGCACCGCGGAGTTCGGCAAGCCCTCGGCGGCCAAGGCCTTCTGGATGAGGCCGGCCACCGCGATGTTGCTATGCCGCGCCTCTTTCCCTCCACGCAGGATCACGGCGTTGCCGCTCTTCAGGCAGAGCGCGGCGGCGTCCGCCGTCACGTTCGGACGGCTCTCGTAGATGAAGAAGACGACGCCCAAGGGGACGCGAACCTTCATCACGTTGAGGCCATTGGGACGGACGGAGGAATCGATCACTCGACCGACCGGGTCAGCGAGCATGATGATCTCGTCCACCGCGTCGGCCATCGAGCCGAGACGCTGCGGTGTCAGGCGAAGTCGATCGACCTGCGCGCCGGTTAGACCGAAGGAGGGGGCGGCTTCCAGATCCTTCTGGTTCGCCTCCATCACGCTTGGCGCCTCCTCCCGCAGTAGCCGCGAAAAGTGGCTCAGTGCCCTGTTGCGAGCTTCGCCGGGAAGGGTCGGCAGAACCCGCGAGGCCTCCTTGGCCGCTTCAGCCATTTCGTGACAGTACGTGTCGATCGCCATTTCCGTCGTTGCCATTATCGTCTCTTTCTCGGCGGGAATCGCGGTCCGCCTTATCTTTCTCTGTTTCGCCTCTGGGAGCCCACGGCTCGTTGGTGTTCGGTCAAACGCCAGCACTGGGTGTGCCGCAAACCCTCCAATTGTGTCTGTTGACCGGAGAGGGGCCCGTGGCATCCGAAGGAAAGGCCCTTGTTCGGCACTCACGACTCATTTTCCTCGATCGCCAAGGCGATGTCGAGGGCGTCGCGAATTGCCGCGACGTCGTGAACCCGGAGGATCTGGGCTCCGTGGAGGTAGCCGCAAACCGCCGTCGTGATCGAGCCGGCGAGGCGGTCTCGCTCGCCACGCCCGGTGATCTCGCCGATGATTCGCTTGCGCGACGCTCCCAAGAGGATCGGTCGGCCGAAGCGATCGAAGGTCCGCAGCTCCTTCATCAGTGTCAGGTTGTGCGCCCGCCGTTTGGCGAAGCCGATCCCTGGATCGAGCACCACCCGCTCGCGAGCGACGCCACCCTCCTCAAGCTGTCGCATGCGCTGCTCGAAGTACCCGATCAACTCCCCGACCACATCATCATACGTTGCCAGGTCGTTCATCGTCTTCGGCGTGCCACGCATGTGCATCACGACGCAGGCCGCGGAGCTCTCGGCGGCGACCTCGATCATGCGTGGATCCCGGAATCCGGTGACGTCGTTGATGATCGTAGCACCCGCGTTGAGGGCCAGCCGGGCGACGTCCGGCTTGTAGGTGTCGATCGAGATCGGGACCGTGACTTCTTCGGTCAGTTTCTCGATGACGGGGATCACGCGCCGTAACTCTTCCTCGGCGTCGACGGGCTCGGCACCCGGGCGTGTCGACTCGCCTCCCAGGTCAAGCCAATCGGCACCGTCGGCCGCCAGTTGTTTCGCGTGGGCGACGGCGCGATCGGCATCAAGGAACTCTCCGCCGTCCGAGAAACTGTCAGGCGTGACGTTAACGATTCCCATCACCAGGGGGCGTGGCCCGATGAAGAGATCCTGGTCGTCTAGTCTTAGCATCGCCGTCGCGTGCAACGATTGGCTCCCTATTTCTCTCACAAACGCCAGCGTTGGGCCGACATGTCCGCACCCTGTTCGCGCCGGTCGGCAAACAGTCAGTGGCCCCCGAAGTCTTGGGGGGCTGACCTTGGATGAACGAAACTTTCTCCTGTCGCCGCCGCGCGACCGGTGGAGGAAGGTCCGTCGCCTCTCATAGCCAATCCGCGACCTTGGTCCAGACCAGGTTGTTTTCCGTTCCCCGCTTCTCAATACTGTGAGAAGGACGTCGTTTCCGCGTTGTCCCGAAATTCTCGCGTCGCCGCAATGGCCACGCACCCCGCCTTCTTCCAACGCAAGGTATGACTCGCATGTTCCGTCCGATGTTCGCTGTCCTTGTTGGTGTCGTCCTCTGGCATGGCGGAGGCTCGCCCCTCCACGCGGCGGATCGTCCAAATCTCATTCTGATCATGGCCGACGACATGGGGTATGCCGATCTCTCCTCGTTCGGAGGTACCGCGGTCAAGACCCCGAACATCGACGCCCTCGCCTCAACCGGAATGCGGTTCACTCAATATTACGCCGCTTCGGCGGTCTGCACCCCGACTCGCGCCGCGGTGCTGACGGGACGATACCCGCTGCGGTTCGACATCCGGCGGCACTTTCCCGACGACGAGAGCCATCTTCCCCGTGGGACGGTAACGCTTCCTCGATTGCTCCGATCGGCGGGCTACGCGACGGCTCATGTCGGCAAGTGGCATCTTGGGGGGCTTCATCAGAAACACCTCGACGATCGAGCCCAAAGTATCCCCGGACCTCAGCAGCATGGGTTCGAGCACTACTTGACGCAGCTCGAGGATCCGCCGGTTCGCGTTCCCCTGGGAAAGAGTAAGACGACCTATCGTAAGGGAGGTCAGCATCTCGTTCGCGATGACGACAACGCCCCGAAGGACGACCGCCACTACACCGACATCAACGGCGACGAAGCGATCGCGTACATCGAGCAGTTCCACCGCGAGAAGCGGCCCTTCTTCATCAACTTGTGGTTTCTCGTCCCTCACACGCCGTACGAACCGGCCCCGAGTCCCCACTTGGAACGCTACGAGGAGACCGCCGATGGGGACCAGCTTCTCTTCCGATCGATGATGTCGCACATGGATGAGAAGGTTGGCCAAATCGTGGCCAAACTGAAGGAACTTGGCATCGACGACAACACCTTCATCCTCTTCACGTCGGACAATGGGCCGGCGTGGCAGGGGAACCCCGGACGGTGGAAGGCGGGCAAGACCGACCTGCACGAGGGCGGGATTCGCGTGCCGATGATCGCGACCTGGCCGGACCATATTCCGGCTGGCACCGCATGCGACACCCTCGCTCATGCGACCGATATCTTGCCGACGATGTGCGCGGCGGCCGGTGTCGCGCTTCCGAAGAACGTACACTTCGACGGCGTTAATCTGCTGCCGATGATGACCGAAGGGCGCGATCTTCAGCGGGGAACGGTCTTCTGGCAGATGGATCTCTATCCACGCATCCAACGGTTCATGCAGAAGCCCAAGCCCTACTCGACGGAGGTCGTTCGCGACGGGCGGTGGAAGATGCTCGCTCGCGAGGGCAAGGCGACGGAACTCTTCGACTTGGAGTCCGATCCGGGGGAGACCAAGAACCTCCTTCATGAACAACCCGAGCGAGTCGCACGCATGGAAGGGGAACTGAAGGCCTGGCTCGCGGAGCCACGCCGGCGTTGGGACGATCCGACACTCAAGCCCGAGGTTGGCGATTCCGCGAACGCGAGCCCGTGACTTGTTATCGCTTTCGTTTTCGGCGGTGGCGGCCGAGGTAACGGGCCGCCGTGTTCATGTCACGCCGCATCTCCCGCCAGACGGTCTCCAGCAGGAACATACGCGAGACGTCGGCCGGTTGGCGATCGCGCCGAGCGACGTACCAACCGACGCGACAGGCGACGACCAGAAACGCCAGGGTCCAGACCCATGCCAGGAGACTGGCGAGAGGCGAGGGGATGCCGAGTCCCACCGCCAGACCACGCTCCGAGGGAATCAGTCGCCAAAGCAGGGCGGCACCCAGCGGCCAGAGTGGCAGAAACGCGAGCAGGATCCCGAGCGGCCGGAGCGTCGTCCACCAAGGGGACTCTTCCCACCGCGGCTTGGGCTTCGGGACTTCCGCAGCCGTGGAAGGCGATGACTCTCTAGGCAACGAACAATAGCGATAGTGACCCGCCAAATAGCCGACGAAGCAGGCGACGAGCAAGACGTCCTCGAGGTCGATGCCCTGCTTGAGTCGCACGATGCGTAGAGGATGATCCATGGACTCGAAGAGAATCAGCGTGAGGATCAGGATCAGCACCGGCGGCGCGAGCGAGGTTCGCAGGACGATTCCGGTGACCGCGACGATCGCGAGGATCAAGAGCGACACGGGCGCGGAGGAGCCGAAGTCGTAGCGACCCTGGAGCAGCAGGACCATCAGCGCGACCGATACCAGGCAGACCGCTCCGTAGCCCCATGTGAGCGAACGGATCTCATCGGTCTCACTGGGGGACGCCGCCTCGTCCGACGGTTGCCCTACGAGCGACGAAGACGATTCCACAGACGTTTCGTCCATTGCAGGGCTCCCGCGACGATCACGAGCAAGACCAGCATGCCCACGCCGACAATCAATAGTAACGAAAACTCGGAGCTAAAAAGCGGAAACGCGCGCCGCCAGATCGGTTTCCAGAAGAAGAGGCAAAAGACCGTCGCGAGGCTCAAGTGGGGACCAAAGGGAAGCTCCAGTCGTCCACCCAGAAGAAAGCCGAGTACGCCGACCACCAGCGCCGAGACCGGCGCGAGAAAGAACGCGATGATGACCGTCTGCCATCCGACGAAGCTTCCGACCATCGCCATCAAGGTGACGTCGCCGAAGCCCATCGCCTCCTTGCCGAAGACCCAACTACAAAGGGCGCGAATGATCCAGACGACGCCTCCTCCCGCGAGGAAGCCGAGGATGGAATTGAGCAAGCCGAAGTAGATCGGCCAGTGCGCTACCCAATAGCTCTCAAGCACGACTCGTGTCGCCTCGTAGCGAGGGACACCCCCGGGCTCGGTTCCCATCCAGTCGGCCCACGAACGCGCCGAAAAGAGTTCGGCCGCATGGGGCGGAGGACTCCACGCCAGCACCGGGTGGAGTTCCACGCCTCCGAAGGTTCCCAGGCCGATTCCCAGTAGCATCCCCGGCACCGTGATCGAGTCGGGAATGATCATCCAATCGAGATCGGTGAAGGTCGCGAGGATCAACATCGAGATCAGGATCGCGTGATAGGAGAAGAGGAGCCACAGCTTGGCGCGGTCGTAGTACCAGGGATTGGAAGGAAAGGGTGTCTTGCCCGCCGGACCGAAGTAGAGCCAAAGGAGCCCGAGAAAGAGACTCGCCGTCAGGAGCGGAATGCCCACGCGCCGAAGCGACTGCCTGGTATCACACTGATGGCAGCGGCCAAGTCGCCAGAAGTAACCCAGGAGGGGAATGCCCATGATCGCGGGGAGTGGTTGATAGCAGCGTGGGCAATAACGCCCGATCGGCCAGATGAGGCTCTTGCCGAGTGCCAGCCGGACGATCGCGCGTTCGACGAGATGGCCGACGACCAGCCCGAGCAGCGCGATCCAAAAGACGCTTTCCCAGGAAGGCCCCATCACGACGGCTCCCGAGGCGACTCGGAACCCGTCCATTCGGTCCAGGCCGTGAGGATCGTCGTCACCACCGCGTCGATGCTACCTTCCTGATCGTTGGCGACCACGAGGTTGGCGACGTCGCGGTAGAGTGGGTCGCGCGCCGCGAGCAATTCGCGGATCTCCCCGATACCCCCATTGGTGGTCAGGTTGGGACGGCGGTCAGCCGTCGTGGGATCGCGCTGAACGCGACGGTGAATGGTCTCCGCGTCGGCGGTCAGCCAGACCACCCAGCCCCGCTTGAGAATGTCGCGATTGGCTTGTCGCAGGACGACGCCCCCCCCGGTACCCGCGATCACATGGTCGAACGCCGAGACGCGACGGAGCGTTTCTTCCTCCTGGTCGCGAAACCCCGCTTCGCCGATCTCTTCGAACATTGTCGCGATGCTCTTGCCCACCGCCTCCTCGAGTAACTCGTCCAAGTCGAGCGCCAACCAGGGAGCGCCGAATCGAGAAGCGAGTTCCCGGGCGATCGTGCTCTTGCCCGTTCCTCGAAAGCCGACCAGATAGATATTCATGCCGTGCGAATCTCGGTTGCGGTTACTTGTTGGTGGCGAAGGCTTGCCGGACGACCTCGAGCATCAACCCTCGCTTGGGGGCTCGGCCAGTGAAGAGTCGGTACTGGGCCTCGGCTTGGTGAACGAACATCTCGGCGCCGGTGACGACTTGGCAACCCCGCGCGGCGGCCGATTCGATCAGCTTCGTGCGTTCGGGATTGTAGACGGTGTCGAAGACGACCATCCCCTCGCGCAGCGACGCCTCGGGGAAGGGTGTTTCGTCGATCTTTGGCACCATGCCGACTTTGGTCGCGTTAACGAGGAGATCGCACGCGACCGCGCCACGCTCTTCCCAGTCTACCGCGTCGACGCCTACTTCCTTCGCGAGAGCCTCGGCCCGCTCTCGGGTGCGATTGGCGAGGACCACTTGCGCGCCGGCGTCACCAAGAACGACCGCGATGGTTCGCGACACTCCCCCCGCGCCCAGAATCAGGGCGGTGACGTTCTCGAGCACCGTCGTTCCGCGAAGCTGTTCGAGCGCGTGGAGTACGGCGGGGCCATCGGTGTTGAAGAGGGCTCGACGCCCTTCCGCGTGGACCCACGTGTTCGAGGAGTGGGCGGCGGAGACCAGCGGGTCACGCACGTCTCCGTGACGCAAGAGCCTCTGCTTGTGGGGGATCGTCACGCTGAGGCCCTCGATCCCGAACGCGGTCGCCTCGGCCATGAACTCGTCGAGTTCTTCTTCGGGAACGCGGAAGGGAACGTAGACCGTGTCCTGTCCGTCGGCGGCGAAGGCGGCGTTGTGGACCTTGGGGCTCAGGCTTTGGGCAATAGGGTCACCGATCACGCCGAAGACGCGCGTGTCGGCCCCGATCGACGGGTAGTGGTAGACGTCGCGAAGTTCCGCGAGGGTGAGCATGCCTGGAGCGACGACCGACGCGACATCGGCCGCGGCGAACGTGAACGGAGAGCCGACTTTCGCGTTGAGGATGCGAGACGCGACCCCCAAATCCCCCATCGCGATCACCAGCGCGGGAACCTTTCTCGACGTCGCCCAACGTAGAAGCCGGAAGGTGTCGGCAACTCGCTGGGGCATCACGGCGATCTTGAGGACGTCAGCGTCACCCGCTTCGAGTTGATGGGCGAGGGTGGGGAGATTGTCGGGCATCCCAAGCATGTCGTGATAGCTGATGAGCCGCTTGGCGTCGCCTTCGCGCGGGATGTGGTGGGCGATGTCCTCTTCGAGGTCGACGTAGTCGAACCCCGCGCGGCAGGCATCGCGAAGGAGTTTTCGCCGTTCCGCTTCCGGTCGATTCCAGCGACCGCCGTCTTCCGGTCGACGTGCCGTCGCGATGAGTGGGCACGTGCGCTGGTCGAGGATCTCCGCCAAATCGGTCGGTTCCTCGAGGTAGTCGAACCGAACTTCCAGGCAGCCCGCTCCACGTTCGGGAAGTCGGCGTAGCTGCTCGAGGAGCGCCTCGCGACTCTTCTCCGCGACCGAGACACAAATGTCGCCCAACGAACCAGACTCCTGCAATCGTCCTTGGAGCACCCTCCGGCCCTGTGCCGATCGAGGGGGATCTCTCGGGATCGTTATAGGGCAACCGGGAGAAACGTGGCCCAGTTCCGCGCAAGTGGCTGCGTGAAGAGGAGGGCGGGGAGGGCGATTTGTTGTCTTGATGGACTGGTTTAGATCCGTTTGAACTGTTTCTCAAGCTCTTGGAGCGAGAATCGAAGCATGGTGGGACGACCGTGCGGACAGTGATGGCTGTCGTCCACAAGATGCCGGCGCCGCATCAATTGCTGGATCTCCTCGTCGGTGAGGGGATCGCCCGCCTTGACCGCCGCCTTGCAGGCCGCCAAGTGCAAGAGATCCTCAAGCAATTCATCTCGCGACGGAACGCGCCCCGTCTCCTCGAGGCGATGGGCGATCTCTCGAACGAGTTCCTCGAGCTTGGCCCGCGATAGCAGCGTCGGAACCGATTGCACCAGAACACAGCGTTCGCCGAACTCGTCGATGCGCAAGCCCAATCGCTGAAGGACCGCGCGCTGTTCCAGGAGCAGCCCCAGTTGCGTCGGCGTGACATCGATCGGCTCGGGAACGAGCAGTTCCTGGGTCTCGACCGCTTGTTCGGCGACTCGGCGGCGAAACTCCTCGTAGAGCATGCGTTCGTGCAGCGCGTGTTGATCGATCAACAGCATGCCGTCATCGGTTTCCGCGATGATGTACGAGTTGTGGATCTGTAGCGCTCGGTGCCGGGGACGATCATCCCCTTGCGGCGCGTGGAAGGTCTCCACGGTCGGCTGAGGCTCGGCGGGAAGACTCGAGTCGGCTATCGAGGGCTCGTCGGCATCGGCGGCCGCCGATTGGCCATTCTCCGGGTTGAGTGGTTCGCGCGTTGTGGGTGGTTCCCAAGTCGATGGCTCCGAACGCGACGGAGCAGGGGGGGCGGTCCGTCGGGCGACGGGCGACGGCGTCGCCGATTCACGCGGAGGAGAGGACTCGGTCGGTGTCGCTGGAGCATCCCAAAGGGAAGGGGAGTTGGCGGGAGCGGAACTCAGCGAGAACTCGCGGTTGAGTGAGCGACGAGCCTCCGCGGAGCCGTCGGTGCTCGTGGCGGCGGACGATTCGCTCGTTGCGGGTGCCTCGCTCTTTGGAGCCGGCGCCCGCAGGGTCGCTGTCAAGTCGGAGGAGAGAAACTCGTTGCGGATCGACGCCAGGAGATGGCTGTACATCTGATGCGGATTCTCGAAACGAACTTCGATCTTCGTCGGGTGAACGTTGACGTCGACCTGATCCGAGGGCATCTCGAAGAAGAGAAACGCGACCGGGTAGCGACCGGTCATCAGCAAGCCGCGAAAGGCCTCGCTGATGGCGTGGCTCAGGGAGCGATCGCGAATATACCGCCGGTTGACGAAGAGGTACTGGCCGCGCGAATTCGGCCTATCGAGCGAAGGGTCGCCGACAAAGCCGTGCAATCGAATGCCGTCACGCTCCGCGTCGATCGGGACGAGCTTGTCCGCGAGGCGATCCCCGAAGAAGACGCCAATCGTCTCCCGGAGCGAGGCGGTTCTGGGGCGATCATGAACGACTCGCTCGTTGTGAACCAAGCGAAAGCCGACATCGGGGTTGGCCAACGCGGTCCGGATCATCGCCTCGGCGACATGGCCGAACTCGGTCTGCTTGCTCTTGAGGAACTTGCGGCGGACGGGAACGCTCGCGAAGAGGTTGCGGATTTCGATTTGGGTGCCGCGCGGGCAAGCGGTGTCGCGGACATCGTCGGGGTGCCCATGATGGACCTCGAGCAGCGCGCCGACCTCTTGTTCCTCCGGCCGACTGCGAATGGTGAAGTCGCTGACTCCGGCGATGGCGTTGAGCGCTTCGCCACGAAATCCGAAGCTACGAATGCGAAAAAGGTCATCCGCGCCGATCAGTTTGCTAGTCGCATGGGCCGCGACGGCCAGTGGAAGCTCCTCGCGGGGAATCCCATGTCCGTCATCGACGATGCGAACGAGGTCACGTCCCCCCTCGGCGACATCGACGATGATCGAGCCGGCGCCGGCATCAAGGGAGTTCTCGAGCAGTTCCTTGACGGCGCTGCCGGGGCGTTCGATGACTTCCCCCGCGGCGATCTTACTCACCACGTCGGGGGAGAGTGGGCGAATCGTTCGCATCGAGTCCCTCCATGAGTGCTGATGTCCGGTGACGCGCGAAGAGTCGCGTCTGGGCGGCGCGGGGCATCGCCAACCAATCGAATCGTAACCTATTTGACTACGGGGTGGCGCCCGATCGGTCCAGGGCGCCGGCTTTCGTCAATCACCGATCAACCTCGTTTTCTCCGACCGCCGCGAGGGCGAACGATCGCCGGAAACAGGAGTGGCTGGCGTCATTTGGGGCCTGCATCTGCTTCAACCGGGAGAACCGGTCGTGGTGGGCGAATTTTTTCCCGAGGCGATGCGTCGAGTTAGTTGACCATCCGCCGCGCAGGTGCAACGGTTTGGTCGTGATCATCATGGAAGTAGACGGCGCGGTCTCCTAGGAGCCGCGACCGCGACGTGAGGCCGCGGGGGGCTTCCTCGTTGGCTGGAAGGAGACCAGAAGAATGCGCAACTTTGGATGGGTAATGGCGGCCCTCCTGGTACCAGCCTTGACCGGTTCGGTCTTCGCGGGGTCAGAAGAGAATCAACAACTGGCCGACGAGTTGGCCCAGGTGATCAAGTCCAGTGGTCGCTTGAGCGGCTACGATCTTGATATCGCGACCGAGGGTGGAGTCGTGACGCTGACCGGCCAAGTCGCCAACGAGGCCCAACGGGCCGCGCTGATGGGCATGGCCCGTCAGCATCCGGGAGTGGTCGCGGTCGCCGATCGCGTCCGCGTCTCGGGTCGTGACCAGGTCGTTCCCGTCGGCTACGAGGATGTCGTTCCCGGAGCGATGCCCGTCGAGGTCGATGCCGCCGCTCCGGTCATGGAAGGTGTTGTTACCGACGGTGTCGTCGCCGATCCGATGCCGGTGCAGGGCTTCCCCGGTGGCGTGGTGCCCTACAGCGATGCCCCGGTCATGCCGCCGTACTCGTGGCCGGCTTACACGCCCTACAACAACTTCGCGTCGACGGCGTACCAAACGCAGTACCCCTCGGGAGCGTGGCCGTTCATCGGCCCTCCCTACCCCTACCCGATGATCCCTTCGGGATGGCGTAGCGTCACGCTGAAGTGGAAGAAGGGTTACTGGTGGTTGAAGTTCAACTCCTGCGGTGACTGGTGCCACTAATCGACAAGTTACCCCGATGAGCGTCTCCCCGCGGCCCGGGCTTCGTCCTGGGCCGCCGCTCTTTCTTGACCCACCTTTTCGCCCATCATTTTCTTCCTCTCGATTGACCCCGCTTGCGACCCCGCCTCTTCTTCGGCACAATACGGGCACCTACCGAAAGCGCCGAGAGGAACGCTCGGCCGGACCGTGCAGAAACACGCGACGTCGCTCCGTCGTGGTGGGCCTAGTTTCCTTTTGTCTCCCACGTAGTCGGTTTCGCTCGTCGCCGAGTTCCACGGTTCCTTTCGCTTTCGGTAGTTCACGCATCGGACGTTTCCTGAAGCAAGGGACGTCGCGGACTGATGCGAACACGGGGAAATCGAGAGGAACGTGAACGACGGCGGACGCGTTTGCCGTCGCCATCAATGGGTTCGGGAGGACACCATGTTGAGACTCTTGTTGACGGCCACCTTGGCCGTGATCGTGGTGACGACGGCGCGGGCCGACGAGAAGAAGGCGGAGAACAAAACTCCCTCGACAAGCGCGGAGAACAAAGCTCCCGCGAAGGCCGAGGTGAAAAAGACTGACGCAAAGCCGGCCGCCAAGAAGGACGAGGCTCCCAAGAAGGCCAAGCCCACGAAGAAGGCCGAGCCCAAGAAGGAGGAGAAGAAACCGGCACCTCCCAAGAAGAAGGATGACGCCAAGAAGAAAGCCGACGCGAAGGCGAAACCCAAGACCGCGAAACCGAAGGAGCCGGCGAAGAAGGACGAGAAAAAGGTCGCCAAGAAGGAGAAGCCGAAATCCAAGCCGCCGGCGCCCGCTTTCAAGGACAAGAACCTCGAGGCCGCCGTCCGCAAGTACGTCTTTGCCAAGCGAAACAACACGCAGCCGATCGTCGCCGAGGATGTCCGCAACCTCTCGACGATCGTCGCCAAGGGAGCCAAGATCAAGAGTTTGGCCGGCTTGGAACACTGCAAGAGTCTCGCGCTGCTTGACATCGCCAACAACGAAGTCAGCGACCTGACGCCGATCAAGGGTCTTGATCGAATCCAGTCACTCACGCTCGAGAACAACAAGGTCACCGACCTCAAGCCGATCGAAGGGCTCAAGCGGCTACAGTTTCTCGACATCACGGGCAACGACGTGAACGACTTGACCCCGCTCGCGAAGTTGACGGCCCTCAACTCGCTCTACCTCGCGGACAACAAGATCGAGAATCTCGGCCCGCTGGCGAGCTTGAAACGCCTCTGGTCTCTCGATCTCTCGGGGAACCAAGTCGCCGATCTCGGCCCGATCGGTGGTCTTGATCACTTGATGTCTCTGAACCTGTCCGGCAACCGGGTCGAAAGCCTCGCCCCCTTGGCCAAGCTCCTCGACTTGAACCGCTTGCACGTCGACAACAACAAGATCCAGGATCTTGGACCGATCGTGTCGATGACCCGGACGCGGGACAAGGAAGGGATGTTTACCGGGTGGCAAGTGACGGTGGTCGGCAACCCGCTCACGCCCGACGCGAAGGGCAAGCAGGCGAAAGAACTCAAAGCGCTCGGGGCTCGTCTGAGTCTGGAGGCGGACAAACCGAAGAAGTAGCGACGCCGCGCGCCTCGTGCGGAGGGGATACGGCGATGGCTAGGAAGTGCCCTGATCGCTTGGCGTCGCCACCACCCCTCCGCTAGCGGAGAGTCGTTCTTGTGAACTGGCGACCAGTCGGTTCAACATCGATGGCCAAAGGCTCGGCGTGGACTCCTTGGTCACGCGGGCCCGGAAGCCGCATCCGAGCAAATCGGCCAAGGGAACACCTCTCGGCGGTGGGCCGACCCACAGGCCGAGGGTTTCCCGTCGCGCCATGATGCTCGCCAACTCTTCCAGAGACGCGCCCACTTCCTCGGCGTCGACGACCAAGATGGCGGAAGGGGAAGAGCGGCGAAGTGCGATTCCGACCTCGTCCCAAGCTCGCGCCGTCATCAGGGCGACGGGTAAGCCCGCGCACGAGGGCCGGATCCGATCCTCGAGGTAGCCGGCCTTTTCCCAGATGATTACCGCCGTCGCAGGCATCCGCGGCTAGCTCCTCTCGCTTGAACACGACGACTGACGCTGTTGGTTACCGCTGGCGCCACATCTCCAGTGAGGAGAATCGTCCCAGAAGGCTGGCGGCGCCGTCGGCCCCATCGAGATTATGTCGCGTCGAGGAAGTGAATCCGCTTACTCATGTCGGCGTTGACCGAGTGGTAGGCGCGATAGAGGTTGCCGGGATTGAAGAGACTGTCGCGAATGTGCTCGACATCGTCGTAGCCGATGGCGTTGCTGAAGATAGGCAGCAAGTATTCGATGCCGTGGTGGCTGGCACGCATCAGTTCCGGATCGTAAAGACAGGGATGCATCTCCCGAGCGTGAATCAGTCCCCAGCGGTCGCGGAAGCTATTTCCCGCGAAGCTGTCGACGTAGAAGCCCTTCTCCTTGTTCCATTGCAGGATCGCGACCGCGTTGTTTTGCCCCTCAAGGAGCATCTGGACCGATTTGCCACCGAGTTGGGAGGCATAAAAGCGGTCGAAGACGATTGGCCGGCCACCCCGTTGGGTGTGTCCAACCTTACGAGTGAAGATCGCGGCCCGAGCCGACTCGCAGCGCCGCTTGCGGACGAAGTAGTCGTCGCCGATCTCGTCGATGAGAAGTTTGCGTAGCGCCTCGGCACCACCCGTGAGGACGACGTTGCCCGCGGGGTCGTGGGCCTTCTTTTCGGCTCCGAGAATATCGCCATTCTCGTCGACGACCCCTTCGGCACAGACGATCACGACATGTTTCTGCAGGTCATAAACACGTTTGACTTCTTCGACGAGCAGATCGAGGTTCAGCGGAGACTCGGGGAGCAGGATGAAGTCGGGCTGCCCATAGGCGGAACCGAGGGCGAGATAGCCCGAGTGGCGGCCCATGACTTCGATGATCGCGATGCGCCGGTGGCTCTCGGCGGTGGTTCGGATCCGCTGGACACCCCACGCGGAGACGAAGACGGACGTGGCGTAGCCCGGCGTCGCGTAGTTGATCATGTGGTCCATGTGGAAGACCTGGCGCGACTTGGCCCTCTCGTAGCGATAGCCATCATTGCCTTCGTTGGGAATCCGCATCCATTCGTCTGGTTCGTTGCGGTAGTTGAGTCCCAGGTCATTGTCGATCGTCTTGGGAGCCAGCACGGTCGGGATTCGATCGGCGATCGGCTGCATCCCGTTGAGCGTTCCGTCACCGCCGATGCAGATCAGGCCCTCGACCCCGGTCTGTTTGAGCCGATCAACCACCATGTCGAGAGCTCTGGTGTCATTGTGGTCGACGTAGTCGCGCGACGCCCCGAGGATCGTTCCACCGCGGGTCGGGTCGAGTTCGGGAATCGGCCGATAGAGGGGGTTGAGGTGACAGTGGGGAACGCCGGGGTTGAAGAGGGAACTGAATCCCTTGATGAAGCCAATGACTTCGACGTTGAGCTCGCTCGCTCGGGTCACGGCACCGTGAATGGTCGCGTTCAGCGCGGGCGTATCGCCCCCGGCGGTGAGAATACCAATACGTTTCATATGGAGACGCCTCCTCGGACTCAGCTCAATCAACCAACCTCGAGAACCGATTGCTGATTCCCTGAAGCATCCCTGGCCCCCTCAATCGAGCGTCATTGTGGGAACTCGGTGGATGCGAGGAAAGTCCAGCGGTCCCACCTTTTAGTGAATTGAGCCGCCCTGACTCCGCCTGATCGCCAAAAGGATCAAATCTTCTCAGAAGAATAGGCCGATCTTCCCGACAAGTTGCGGAATCTTGACGCAATATCTCTCCAAACACCGCCTTCGGGCGAAAATGGAGCGTTCGCATCGGCTCCTTTCACCCAGTCGCGGCCCCCTTCCCAACGGGCGAGATGAGAATCTCGATTTCGCGATCGTGTCAATTCGGTACACTTCCCGAAGCGATTGCGAGTTCCGACGGGGCAGTGAGAGAGCCATTCGCCAGGCTCCGCCCCCTGGCCTCGCGCCTTCGCCGCCGCGAGCGACGTGGTGCTCCCGAGGCTCGTGGAGCGACTGGCTCCGCGGCAACGATTGTCAAGCAAGGTGAGGAACACCTAGGATTCCATGATTGTCTGTCGTGCTCACGAAATCTCTCGTCACTACGGAGCCTTTCCGGTCTTCGACGGGGTCAGCTTCGAGATCGAAGCGGGCCAACGGGTCGGCTTGGTCGGTCCCAACGGAGCGGGCAAGAGTACCCTGCTGCGCGTGATCTCCAAGGAGAACCCACCCGACGCGGGGCGATTTCACATCCACGACGAGGCGACGGTCGCCCGTCTGGCTCAGTTCCCCGACTTCCCGCCGGGACGCAAGCTCCTTGAGGAAGTTCGTTCGGCGATGCGCCACTTGGAAGAGTGGTACGAACAGATGGTCGCCGCCGGGGAGGAGCTCGCGAAAGCGACCGACGAGACCGAACAGCGCCGCTGGGAGAACCGCTACGACGACCTTCAGGACCGACTCCGGCGTCACGGCGGCTACGACTTCGAGCATCGTCTCGAAGAGGTCCTCTTCGGCCTCGGGTTCCGCGAAGAGGACTTCGAGCGTTGCCTCGACGAGTTCAGTGGCGGTCAACAGAGCCGGGTGCTGCTCGCCCAACTGCTGCTGCGTTCTCCCGACTTGATGTTGCTCGACGAGCCCACAAACCATCTCGACATCGAAGCGACCGAGTGGCTCGAGGGATACTTGAGCCGACAGCAGACAGCGATGGTCATCGTCAGTCACGATCGCTACTTCCTCGACCGAACCGTGACCGACATCTACGAGATGCATCGGGAGAAACTGACGATCTACCCCGGCAACTACCAGGCGTACTCGAAGTTGCGGGAGGAACGGGCGAAGGTCGCCGAACGGATGGCGACGAAACAACAAGAGGCGATCGCCCACCACGAAGACTTCATCCGCCGCAACAAGTACGGCCAACTCGCCAAGCAGGCCAAGTCGCGCGAGAAGATGATCGCCCGTCTCGAGGAGGATCGGGTCGAGAACTACGCCGAGCTCGATGCTCCGTCGATGGCCTTCATGGGTGAAGTGACCCGCACCGGCGACATCGTCGTCGACGCGAAGAACTTGGGGAAGAGCTTCGACAAGGAACTCTTCTCCGACGTGACCTTGCAGATCCAGCGCGGCGAGCGCATCGGAATTGTCGGTGCCAATGGGACGGGGAAGACGACCTTCCTGAAGGTCCTTCTCGGCGAGGAAGGCCCGAGCGCGGGTAGCGTTCGGCTCGGCCATCAGGTCTCGGTCGGCTACCTCGATCAGGGCTTGGCCGCCCTGGATGAGACGCAGACGCCACTTGAGGCCGTTCGCCCTCCTTCGCGCGTCGGCGAACCGGTCAACGTCTTTCGCGGCCTACTCGCCCGTTTCGGTGTCGGCGCCGATCTGGTCGAGAAGCCGATCTCGACCCTCAGCGGCGGGGAACGGACCCGTGTTGCCCTGGCGTGTCTCTCCGCGCGCTCGGTCAACTTTCTGATCCTCGACGAGCCGACCAATCACCTCGATCTTTGGGCGTGCGAAGCCCTCGAGAAGTGTGTGAAGGGTTTTCCCGGCACCGTCTTGGTCGTCAGTCACGATCGCTACTTCCTCGCGAGCGTCGCCGAGCGGATGCTCTGGTTGACCGACGGGACGATTCGCGACATCCCTGGCGGCTATCAACGCTACTGGGAAGCTCGGCAAGCCCCCGCCTCGAAGGGAAAGGCGAAAGCCGACAATCGCTCCAAGGCCGATGCGTCCAGCAACCGAAAGGCGCCGCGGCGCAAGCGGAAGTTTCCCTACCGAAAGACCGCGGAGATCGAACAGGACATCGCTCGTCTCGAGAAGGATGTTGCCGGCCTGGAGGACTCCCTCCTGCTGCCGGAGGTCTACAAGGATGGCCGGAAGGTGAAGGAGGCCACCGGTCAGATCGAGAAGCTCAAGGCCGATCTCGAGCAACTGCTCGAACATTGGGAAGAGGCAATGGAGCTGAACCAATCCTGAGCAACTCTTCCACGCTCCGCACGCGACTGCTGATAGACTAAGAGACTGCCGCGGAACCAAGAGGTCGCTGGTCCACTCCTCGCGAGTGCGGCCCCGTGAAGAGTTTGCCCTTGGTCACCTCCGTCGGCGCGACTTCCGATCGTCAAGCTCCGGCGACGGACTCGGAGCGACCTGTCGTCGAACAGGCTGCGCCCGAGGCCCTGCGCCCACTTGGTCATCCCCCTGGGGACCCGCTCGTCAAGTACGCCCTCGCCGTGATGGCGGGAATCGTCGCCGATCAACTCCTTCAGCCTACGGGCGACGTTTGGCTCCTCGTCGTCGCCGCGTCGTTGTCGCTCGCCTTGGTTTCGTTTCGATCGCGTTCGTGGATAGGGACGTTGCCCCTGCTCCTCGCGGCGCTCGCCGCCGCCGGCGATTGGAACGGGCTCTCCACTCGGACGTTCTCCCCGGACGACATCGGTCGTCTCACGCGCGCGACGGGTCGGCTTACTCGCGTTCGAGGTCGGCTACGCGATCCACCCAGGCGAATCGTGACCGGCGCGGGCCATCTGCTCCTCCCTCGCTACCGGAGCGAACGATCACGATTCTCCATTGATTTGGAAGGAGTCCGCGACGGTTCCTCCTGGACGGAGTCGACAGGCCGGCTAGTCGTCTTCATGGATGGCGTTCCCGCCGCCAACGTGGGAGAGACGGTCGATCTCGTCGGCTGGCTCTCTCCCACCCATCGCCCACGAAACCGCGGCAATTCGTCGTTGCCGCTCGATCCACGGGTAAGAGGGGTTCTTAGCGTCGAGTCGACGCGACGAACCTCAAGCCTTTCTCCAGAACCGACGCTGCTCGGATCGATTCGGCAATCGGCACGTCAGCTCTTGGAACGCTCGCTGCGGCCAGCGAACGTGGCGCTCGCGGAAGCTCTCTTGCTTGGCGAGAAGCACTCCCTGTCCGAGGACGAACGCGCCGCCTACCGTCAGACCGGAACGATGCACTTGCTGGTCGTCTCCGGGCTGCACGTCGGCATGCTGGTCGCTTTGCTCTGGTTCGTCGCCAACGTCGTCGGTTGTTCTCTAGGAGGACGGTCGATCCTGGTGGCGTTGCTGTTGGTGCTCTACGCGGTATTGACGGGAGCTCACGCGCCGGTGATTCGGGCGGTCGTCGTGGTGGGGATCGTGCTCGTTGGGTTCCTTCTGGGACGCAAACCACGTTCGCTCAACAGTCTCGCGGCAGCGGCGATCGCGCTATTGATCCTCGACCCGACCAATCTCTTTCGACCCGGCCCGCAGCTCTCCTTTGTCGCGGTCCTCTCGATCCTGCTCTTTTCGGGAACGTGGCGGATCTCGTTCGAGGGGACCAAACGGGAGGTCGTTCCGACGGCGACGTGGACCAAGGTCCTGACCAAGTCAGCGGAGGTGGTCGCCACGACGGCGCTGGTCTCGCTCGTCGTTTGGATCCTCGCCGCGCCTCTGGTCGTCCACCACTTCCATCTCTGGGCGCTGGCCGCGGTCCCTTTGTCAGTGCTTCTCCTTCCGCTCGTGGGGATCGTGCTCGCGCTTGGTTTCGGGCTCTTCGCCTTGCATCCGGTGAGTCCGCTCCTGGCTCTTCCGCTGGCGTGGGGACTCGATGTGGTTCTCGGTCTCATGGCATGGGTGGTCGAGCTCGTCGCGCGGTGGGTTCCTCCCGTCAAGGGGTTGCCATCGCCCTCGGGATGGTGGGTCGCGGGATACTACCTGGTCCTCTTTCTGCCTTGGTGCCTCCGTTGCTCCGCGCGGATGCGGCTAGTGGCCGCGGGGATGGTTGGTCTCTGGCTCGGGTTGGGGGCGATCCTCGTCGGGAGTCGAACGGCGCCAGCCTCATTCGTCGTTTACCAAGTCGCGGTTGGTCACGGCAACTGCGCCCTGTTGCGGTTCTCGTCCGGGGAGACGGTGCTCTATGACGTCGGCAGCATGTCCGGGCCCGCGACGATCGACCGAGAGCTGACACCCTTTCTCTGGGCTTCGGGTGTGACGAGTCTCGACGGGGTCTTCCTGTCGCACGCCGACCTTGATCACTTCAATGGGCTATTGAGGCTCAACGAACGGATACACATTGGCTGCGTCTACATCACTCCCGGATTCGCCCAGTCCGACGAAGAAGCCGCCAGCCACGTGCTGGGCGAGTTGGTCGAACGCGGTGTCGAGCTGAAGTTCATCTGGAAGGGCGATCGCTTTCGTTGCGGGAACGGTCGCTTCAATGTCGTTTGGCCCGATCCTCGCGTCGTGTCCGAAAGTGACAACAGTGGCAGCTTGGTCCTCGAAGTGGTCGCTGACGGCGTGCGTGTGCTCCTTCCGGGCGATCTCGATGGGGACGGGCTCTCGGCTGTCCAATCATCGCTCCCGGGGCCGTACGACGTCCTGCTGGCTCCCCATCATGGGGGCCGGTCGAGCAATCCCGCATCGCTGGCGGCGCGACTTCGCCCGCGCGTCGTCCTTGTGAGCGATGCTAGACGGCATCGGCTGCGCGATCCCATGGATGTTTACCGCGAGGTCGGTTCCCTCGTGTTGCGTACGAGCGAGGAGGGGATGATCACCTGCCGGGCCGGACCGGGAGCGTTGGACATTTCGACCTTCGCGACGAGCAGGCGCCTTCGGGTGAAGATTCACGTCTCCGGGATCAACCCAAAGGACCCGGACGCCCCGGCTGACCGGGACCGGAAATGAGCCGACTGCCCGTTGGCGGTTGGGGAGCGGGGCGTCCTCCCGGCGGTCCTCCCCCTTGAGGCCGAGCTGCCTGTTGGCCCTGGACCCGCGCGGCGCCGGCCTGTTGCCGACCAGCCTGTTGGGCGCCGGCCTGTTGCCGGCCAGCCTGTTGGGCGCCGGCCTGTTGCCGGCCAGCTTGTTGAACGCCGGGAGATGGTTGTCGCTTGAGGCTCTCTTGGATCAAGAGACGGAGCATGCGTCGGGACTCCTCGAACGACGTGTGCTCCTTCATCAGTTGCCGAAGGAACTTGTTGATCGGTTCCCGCATGCGGATCGCGGTGTCGATGTCGGGGTTCGATCCGGGGGCGTAGGCGCCCACTGAGATGAGGTCTTCGTTCTCTCTGTAGGTCGAGATGAGCCGCTTGAGTGCCATCGCGTCATTGAGGTGATCGTCGGCCACCACGTCGGGCATCGAACGACTGATGCTCTCCAGGACATCGATCGCCGGAAAGTGTGCTTGGGCGGCGAGACGCCGGTTGAGCCAGACGTGGCCATCGAGAATCCCGCGAACAGTGTCGGAGACGATCTCGTTCATGTCGTCGGCTTCGACCAAGACGGTGTAGAGTGCGGTGATGCTTCCGGTCGGCCCCATGCCCGCCCGTTCGAGGAGTCTGGGCATTAGGGCGAAGAGGGAGGGCGGATATCCCTTGGTCGTTGGTGGCTCGCCGGCGCTAAGGCCGATCTCGCGCTGCGCCATCGCCAACCTGGTCAGGGAGTCCATCATCAAAAGGACGTTGAGGCCCTGATCGCGAAAGTATTCGGCGACCGCGGTCGCGGTGAAGGCGGCTTTCACGCGGACGAGAGCGGGTTCATCACTGGTCGCGGTGACGACGACGCTCCGGGCGAGTCCCTCCGGTCCGAGGTCTTTCTCGATGAACTCGCGGACTTCGCGGCCCCGTTCACCGATGAGGGCCAAGACGATCACGTCGGCCTGGGCGTAGCGGGCGATCATGCCGAGCGTGACGCTCTTGCCGACGCCCGTGCCGGCGAAGATGCCGAGTCGCTGTCCCTTGGCGCATGTGAGTAGCGAGTCGATGGCGCGGATGCCGGTCGGCATCGGTTCGTCGATCCGTTGCCGCAGCATGGGATCGGGAGGATTGCCGTAGATCTCGGCGCGGAACGGGAGCGAGACGGCGGGGCCACTGTCGATCGGCCGCGCGAGTCCATCGAAGACCCGGCCGCGCATGGAGGGGCCGACGTGAATGGTCGGGGTGGTGCTGACGAGCTTGACGACATCGCCGCGGCGGACGCCACGCGGGTCGCCGTAACCGATGAGCAAGGTCGCGTCGTCCCGGAATCCGACGACTTCCGCGTCGAGGGGCGGGCCGCTTTGGCGGCTGATCCGGCACTGGGCTCCCAGCGGAACGGGGAAACCCTGAGCGGCCATCGTCAGGCCGATCACGCTCGAGATCGTCCCGCTGATATCGAAGGGGATGATCCGTGCCAGCGTTTCTTCTGGATCGAGTGCCATGGTGAACCCGCGTTGCTCCCGTGATGGTCGAGTCGCCTGGCCAAGAATCGCAGACAACCGAGAACGAGGGAAGAGCAGGTTTCCTCGTCATCGGCGGTCGGAGGAGGAACATCGGCCACCTGTCACCGAACCAATGTCCATTGGTCTGGAGCCCTCGTCGCCGATGTCACTCTCGTGCTCCCATTCCAACTTGCCGTTTGTTTCGTTCTGGCTCGACCCGATTCGCGTCGCCTGAGAGGCGTCAGCGGTGCTCTAGGCTTCGGACAGAGCCCCAGGGGGCACTGGGAGACGTGGCACACAGAGGTCTCGGGCCCTAATCGTCTGCGACTCCTGCAAGTCGAAGGCGTGTCCCGCATGCCCATGGCAAGCGTGGGCATGGCACCCGGAATCTCTTGGAACTGAACCTACCTATCAGATCTCTAGTCGTTCCTGTTGTGACACTTGGCGAACGGAGCGTTTTCGCTCGTCATTCATCGCTACCTCGCAACAGTCCCGACCGGAACAGCCAGTATAGCACCGTCAACAACGTCGACACCACGGCGGCGACGTAGGTCCAGGCCGCGGCGTTGAGCACTGCCGACACCCCTTGACGCTCGTCGACGTCGATGATGCCCGCCTCGACAATGAGCTTTTTTGCCCGGTTACTCGCGTCGAACTCGACCGGAAGCGTGACGACTTGAAACAAGAGCACCATCGAGAAGAGCCCGATCCCGACCACGAAGATCGGCATGGAACTGAGCAGTAGCCCCAGGATCATGACGCCGTAGCCGATCGATGACCCGATCCCGGCGGTCGGGACCAGGAGCGAACGCAAGTGCAGCGGCGCGTAGTGGCGCGCGTGCTGGATCGCGTGTCCCGCTTCGTGACAGGCAACGCCAACCGCGGCGATGGAGCGCTGGCCGTAGACCGGCTCGGATAGGGCGAGCCGTTTGTTGACCGGGTCGTAGTGGTCGGTCATGTGGCCGCGATGGGGAACGATTTGAACGTCGGTGATGCCGGCTCGATTCAAAAGAATCGCGGCGGCTTGGGCTCCGGTGTAGCCCCGACGGGTCGGGACACGCGAATAGTGGGCGAACGCTGAACGTACCCTCGAGCTAGCCCACAGCGAGAGGGCGAGCCCTGGAAGCAGAAACAGTAAATAGACGGGATCGAAGAACACCCGAGATTTCCTCCATGGGACAAATGGTTTTCGATGAATTGTACGCAGTCCTCGGGGCTGAGGAGGGAGGGAATGGGCGCGTCGGGAGCGGCTTTCGTTCGTGCATCTCCTTTCCTACGGCCGGCTAACTTGGCAAGATGACGTCGCGGAGGCGCGGTGACGGAGACTGTTGGTCACCACGCGACGGGGCGAGGATGGTTGGGAACGAGGGTTCGATGTCGACGAACGACGCGAAGAGGACGGAGACTCGACGCCGTCGCTTGGAGATTCTCGCGACCCTGATCGAAGCGGCCGCCTCCGAAGAGCGCAGCTCCGGACGCGCTGAGTTCGCCGAACGGCTCGACGCGATTCGTGAAATGATCGTGACCCACGTCGAGGTCTACTTTTCCTCGGAGGAGAGGCGTGACGATCCCACCGACGAGTTCACAACGCCAGAGACTGAGCGGGTCGTCGCATCGCCCCAAGATCGACGGGATGGACTCTTCGCGACCCCTCCCACGCTGCCGAGTCGCTACCGAGCCCTCAACCTCCTGGGCAAGGGAGGTCTGGGGGAAGTCTGGGAAGTCCACGATGTGAAGATGAATCGGCGCGTCGCCCTCAAACGGCTTCGCGATTCCCGTGGACACAATGATGCTCGCGACCGATTTCTCCGGGAAGCGGTGGTGACCGGGCAGCTGGAGCATCCCTCAATTGTCGCGGTGCATGAACTCGCCAACGTCGACGATCCCTTCTACACGATGTCGATCCTCCGCGGCGAGTCGCTCGAGCAAGCGATCAAGGCCTATCACAAACGCCGTCGCGGCGGCGAGGATCACGAAAGCGATCGCCAACGACTCGTCGATGTCTTCGCCCGCGCTTGTGAAGCGGTCGCATGCGCTCACTGCCGAGGGATCATTCACCGCGATTTGAAGCCGTCGAACATCATGCTCGGCGAACACGGCGAAGTCTCGGTCGTCGACTGGGGACTGGCGAAACGACTCGAACCCGACCCCAAGGAGGTCGCTTGGGAGCAAGCCAACGCGCCCAAGCCCTCTTCGCTGGTCGATTCCAATCTGGGACTGTCGCTCTCGGACGAGAACCCCTCGAACACTGAACCCGGATCGGTCCTTGGCACGCCGGCGTACCTCTCGCCGGAGCAGGCACGCGGTGATCACGACGCCATCACCACCTCGGCGGACATTTTCTGTCTGGGGGGGATTCTGTTCGCGATCTTGACCGGCCATCCTCCCCACCTGCTTTGCGTTGGTGAAAGCAAGAAGGAGTTTCTCGTGCGGGTGGCCGAGGGGGAGATTCGCCGTCCGCGCGAGATCAATGTCCACGTCTCTCCCGCGCTGGAAGCGATCGCCCTCAAGGCGATGCGGCGCGAGCCCGAGGATCGCTACCGTCGCGTCGAGGAGATGCTTGCCGATTTGCGGAGTTGGCAAGCTTGTGAGCCGATTTCGGTCTTTCGGGAGAGCATGCCGCAGCGTCTGGCGCGCTGGATCGCGCGGCGGCGCTTGTTGGCCCTCGCCGCGGCTTTCGGATTGATCGCGTCGCTGATCGTCGCCACGACGTTGATCGTCGGTTCCATCATGGAGTCGACGGAGCGAACGCGGGAGATCTCCCGCAATCTCCAACTAATGGCCGGTCGCGTCGAAGCGGACCTTGAGTTCCGTTTGAATGAGATGCGCAATCTCACGGTCCTGTTGGCGGAGATGCCGAGTTCCCATCGCCGACTGGCCAAGGATCACGACCAGTCCCTCGAAATCGAGTTGGCCGACCTCTTCATCGACTTCATGCGCCAGCAGCCCCGCTGCATGCAGATGATGCTCCTCGACTCACACCAGGAGACGGTTTTGCGCGTGGTTCGGCCTGACCTCAAACACATGCCCGTGGTGGAGAAGGATGGGAAACTCTCCGCGCTGGCGTCGTCGGCGGCGAGGGAGGCGCAGCAACTCGCGGTCGGCGGTCTCTACACCAGTTTGACCCAGCTTGGAACCCACGACACGCAAGCCAAGGACCTCAGCGGAGTCTCCTACTTCTCCTCGCCCGTCTACGCCCTCCATCAGAAACAACCGCTGGGGACAGTGGTGCTCGGGTGGGACTTGGCGCTCGACGAGTCGAGCATCCCCAAGGGCATCGCCGTCACGGAGGATGGGATCTCCCTGACTCTCGCGAGCCCGACCGGTCTTTACGTTGTCGGGGTCGATCACGCTGACGGGGAGAGCAGGGTGCAAGCGGGACTGGTCACCAGCGTCTATCCGGAGTTGGCGCCGCTGTTCAACCATCACCAAGGCCCCAACTCTCTGGAGATCACGACGAAGAGTTCCGCGCCGAGAGTCATCTTCGCGAGAAAGTTCTACTACAACCCCAACGAACCGTCGCGCTACGTGGTGCTGATCATCTCTCATCCACTCGACCAGATGCTCTCCAACCAACGTTGGATGATTGGTTCCCTTGCCGTCATCATTGGGGGCATCATTCTGGTCGTGGTTGGGATCGCAATCGCGATCACCCGTGCCCTCCTGCAGTTGGCTCAGCGGCGTTCGTAGGCATCCCGTCGCGTTCGGTGCCCACGATGATGGAAAGGTGGATCGTGTGGAAGATGACTCGGAAGGTCGCTCGCTATGGGGGGAACTGAGCCGACGGCGAATCGCGACCAAGTCGCTGGCACGCTGGTGCCGGATGCTGGCGGGCTACCTCTCCGCGGGCAAACGGCTCACCGACGCGATGGAGATTCTGGCCAAGCGCGGCCCGTCGGACTCCCGTGGCTTTAGCGACTATCTCGCCCGTCGGCTTCGTTCAGGGGACAGCCTCACCAAGGCGATACGCAAGGCGGACCAGTCGGTGCCGCCCATCTTTCTCGCGATGACCGAAGTCGCGGCCAAGACCGGTCGACTGCCCGAGGTGCTGAAGGAACTCGAACGCTATTTTCAGCTTCAGCTAAGCATGCGCCGGCGCTTCCTGAGCCGGATCATCTGGCCGGTCCTGCAACTCCTTTCAGCGATCTTCATCATCGCGGTCCTAATCCTGATCCTGGGGATCATCGCCGAGATGCAGAACGCGCAAGCGATCGACATCGTCGGGCTGGGCCTTCAAGGCCCTAGTGGCGCGGCGATCTGGCTCGCCCTCTGTTTCGGATCCGCGGCCATCGGTTACGGAACCTTTTGGTATCTGCGCCGCATGCTTGGGCAGGCCAACCGGATCGATCGACTGCTGCTAAAAATCCCGGTGCTCGGCCCCTGCTTTCGCACCTTGGCGCTGGCCCGGCTCTGCCTCAGCATGAACATGACGATGGATAGCAGCATGCCCGCGCACCAGGCGATGCGCCTGAGTCTCGTCTCGACCGAGAACGGCGCCTATCGCTCGCTCGCCGACCGGGTCGCTCAGGAAATTCGCAACGGGCAAACGATCTCCGTCTCGATCGCCAAATACGACGTCTTCCCTGAGGATTTCCTCGATATCCTCGAAAGTGCCGAGGAGAGCGGCGAGGTTCCCGAAGCGATGTTGCGGCTCGGACGTCAATACGACGAACAAGCCGAGCACCAGATGGCTCTGGTGACGATGGTGGCTGGATGGGGCGTCTGGGCGGGGGTCGCCCTGCTGATCATCTACTTTGTCGTCCGCATCTTCATCGTTTGTTACTGGCAGCCGCTGCAACAGGCTCTTGAGGAGTTCTAAGTGACCACGAGGATGAGGCGAGGCGGGAGAACTAGGCGGAAAAGGGGGTCACGACCGCGTCGCCTTGGAGTCGTGTCGGGCGATCCAAAGGCCACCGACAACGAGGGCGACAATCACCGCGATGAAAGCGGCGGTGGCAACGTAATTCACGAAATCGTCCATGGGGAATCCAAACTACTAATTGACCATCTGCGGGCAGGCCGAATCGTTTGGCCCACCCTCACTACCACCATCCTAGGCGCGTCCTTGGAAGACCGATCGGGCGATCGACAAAAATGGCGCGCTTCTCGGAAGAACAGCTTGTTAGTACGGAGAATTCACTCGCTCTGGTCCGAATTGTGAGCGTTGGGGGGAATAATCAGTACCGGAACGCTCGCTTTGCGGAGGACTCCTTCGGCCGTGCTCCCGACCATCAAGTCATAGAGGGCACCGTGACCGTGCGACGCCATGATGATGAGGGTCGCATGCAGCGATTCGGCCTTGCTCAGGATCTTGTCGACCGTCTTACCTTGAATAAGAAGCGCGGTCGCCTTGACCCCGTTCTCTTCGAAGCGTTGAGCCAGTTCGACGATCTGACGGTGTTCGGCGAGAATGTCCTCGGCCCGCCAGTGACGAACGTCGTTGAGTCCCGCTTCGTAGGCCGCCGAAAGTGTTGATTCCGACGGCGCGACGTGCAACAAGAAGACCTCGCCATCGACCAATCGCGCGGCTTGAATCGCTGCGTTGACCACGGCTTGGGTCGTCAAGGAAAAGTCGATTGGGACGAGAATTCTGTTCACGTTGGACCTCCAGGTCGTGACCCTCTCCGGTCGCGCCCGCGATACCGGTTCTAGTCAACTACGGCGCCGCGTCCAGACGAGAGCCGCCGACGACGGGATCGCCTCCCCCGCCGCCACGCGGTCGATCGGCCTCAGATCCTTGCGATCTCCTCGCCCATGAGCCGAATGACTTGCCCCGATTCTTCCGGAAATTTCTCCGGCCAACCGAAGAAGGCGTGAGGAAGCCCGTTCACTCGGAGCAGCTTCGTCGGAACTCCGGCTTCCGCGAGACGAGCCGCGTAGCGTTCTCCCTCGTCCCGGAGCGGGTCGCACTCGGCCGTCACCACCAACGCGGGTGGTAGCCCCGATAGGTCGGCTCGGCGCAGCGGCGCCACGTAGTCCTCATTGCGTCGCGACCTCTCGGGGACGTACTGATCCCAAAACCAGATCATGTCGGCGCGGGTCAAGACGTGGTCCGTGGCGAATTCGCGGTAGGATGGCGTGTCGAAGTCGTGGTCGGTGACGGGATAGATCATGGTCTGATGAGTGATCGCCGGCCCGCCGCGATCCTTCGCCATTAGGCAGACCACCGTGGCCAGATTCCCGCCGGCACTGTCGCCCGCGACCGCCAGCTTGGGAGTTGGGGACTCGATGCCCAACTCCTTACGCTGCCCGGCCAAGTAGGCCGTCGCCGCGTAGCAGTCTTCCGCCGCTCCTGGATAAGGTGTCTCCGGCGCCAGCCGGTAGTCGATCGAGGCGACGACGAGGCCGGTCGTCAAGGCGAGCCGGCAACAGTTGGCGTCGTAGCTGTCGAGTTCACCGAGGACCCAACCACCCCCGTGGTAGTAGACGAGCAGTCCATCACTCGGGCCCGAGGGGGGAAAGTAGAGCCTTCCCCGAATCGAACCCTCCCCTCCCGGCAGCTCCCAATCGCGTCGCTTGACCGCTGGATCGGGCCGGGAGCGGAAGTTCTTGGTCGCTTCGCTCGCGTTGCGCCGCGCCTCGACGGCGGTCGACTCGCAGATCGCCGGAAGATCCTTGCTCATCAGCTCGTCGACAACCGCTCGGGCATTCGAGTTTAGCGGCATGGCGTCACGACTCCATGAAGAGTAGCAGTGGGTGGGACCGGAGAGGGCGCGAAGTCCGTGCGGGAGATCGTACAAAGCGGAACGGCCATTCGCCCGACGAATCGAACGGAGATTCCCCGCTGGGTGAAACGATCACGAGGTTGCATTGGCGTGGGGATTGTTGCCGGTCAACTCGCGAACGACTTGCAGGGAGTCGTTGGTGCGCTTGTAGATCTCGATCTGCCGGTCGGCCCCAGTCGGACGTTCCGCCATCACCAGGACGTGTTCCAAGTAGCCGACGCAATCGAGGTGCTCGGCGGCGGGCATCAAGATTTCGACGAGACGGCGGACCACTTCACGCGCGGGGAGGCACTCGGCAGTCTGCGGGTCGACCAGTTGCGCGTCCATTCCGAAGCGTCCCGCCCGCCACTTGTTCTGACGGACGATCATCGGATGGCCGTCGTGCTGAAAAGTGCCCGCGTTGATGGCTTCGGAGAGGGAATGGACCAGGCACTGCGTGAGCGCCGTCAGGCCGAGCACGTCTTCCAGGGAGGGAGGCATGTCGCAGATCCGGACCTCGACGGTTCCGAAGACATGATGGGGCCGGACATCCCACCAGATCTCGCGGTTGGAGTTGATGAATCCGGTCTGGATCAAGTGGTTGATCAGCCAGACATATTCGCTCCAGTTGCGCATCAGCGGCGGCAGCCCCGCCGTCGGGAGGTTCTCCATCACCTTGCTGCGTTGAGACCGAAGTCCGGTGAGTCGCCCGTGCCAGAATGGGCTGTTGGAAGAGAGTGCCAAGAGTGTCGGCAGGTGTCTCATGATCCGGTCGCAGATCATCACCGCCTTGTCACCCGAGTCGACGCCGACGTGAACGTGCAGGCCGAACGTCACTAGCCTCCGCGCGGTGTCTTGAAGCAGATCGACGAGGCCGAGGTAGCGATCATCCGGAGTGATTTTCTGTTCGTGCCAGTGGGAGAAAGGATGTGTCGCGGCCCAAAGGAGCAGCACGTTCGCGTCGCGAGCCGACTGCTCGACGAGCTTGATCTTACGACTGAGGTCTCCCTCGACGTCGGCGACGGTGCGACAGACATCCGAGTTGATCTCGAGGTAGCACTGCATCAGTTCCGGTTTGATCTTGCCTTCCAGCTCCGGAGGCAATCGTTCGAGAATGTCGTCGATCGCGCTGCGAAGGGCCATCGACGTCGCGTCGACCAACTGCAGTTCGACCTCGACGCCCACCGTCGGGTAGTCATTGCTGCTAAAGGACAACGTCATGGTGTAGCTCCTCGGGCGTCCTGATGGGCGAGCGTCACCACGGCGCGAGCCAGCAATTTGGCTCCGAGGGCCAGCGCCCGTTCGTCGATGTCAAAGCGTGGTGAGTGAAGTGGCTCGGCGCGATGGCGACCGTCGGCGACTCCCAGGCGCATCAGGCATCCGGGGACCTCTCGCAAGTAGGCCGAAAAATCTTCGCCGCCCATGCTCGGTTGGGGAATATGCTCGGCCGCGCCCGGACCCAACAGGTCGACGATCACTTCCTCGCATTGATCGGTGAGGTCGGGATCGTTGACCACCGCGTCGGGCCCCATGGGAAAGTCGACGTCGATGCCGGCTCCGCTCGCCTCGGAGAGCCCACGACAGATCGCGAGGATCTGGTTCTTGATTCGCTCGGTCGTTTCGCGCTGCGTCGTCCGAATGGTGCCGGCGAGGCGGACGCGTTCGGGAATCACGTTGGGGTTCTTACCCCCTTCAATCATGCCGAAGGTCACCACGACCGGTTCCCGTGAGTCGTTGCGGCGTGGCACGGTCTGATAGATGAGGCTCAGGAGTTGGCTGGCGACGACGATTGGATCGATCGAATCGTGAGGCCTGGCGGCATGTCCCCCCTTGCCCCAGATCTCGATCTCGACCCCGCAACACTGGGCCGTGAGCGCCCCGCGGCGAATACCGACTCGACCCACTTGGAACGTCGGGTCGACGTGAAGGGCGAGGATCTTTCCAACGCTGTCGACCGCGCCCGAGGCCACCATCTCGTTGGCGCCAAGGGCGGTTTCCTCGGCCGGCTGAAAGATGGCTCGCCACGGCAGTGGTCGATCCAAGCCGCGCGAGAGGGCGTTGAGCGCCAGCGTCGCGCCGAGGACCATGGTGCTGTGGGCGTCGTGACCGCACGCATGCATGACGCCGTCATGGCGGGAACGGTAAGGAACAGACTTTTCGTCGATGATCGAAAGGGCGTCGGTGTCGGCTCGGATCGCGATCAGCGGCTCGTTCGAGGCACCAAGCTGGCCGGCGATGATTCCCCGTTCGCTCTCGACGACACGATGGTCGATGCCGTGCTCACGCAACTGGTGGGCGATGTAGAGCGTCGTTTGGAATTCGCCCCCACTCGGTTCGGGATGCATGTGAAGGTAGCGGCGAACTTCGCGAAGGAGGTCGAGATGCTGTTCCACCTCCCGGTCAATCGTCTCGATCTCGGCGTCGAGGCCTCCAAGCGTCTTTCCCAACGGATCCCTTTCTCGCAACAGCTACGCTTGTTCGTTTGGTGCAGTGGCAGCCAACACCCGAGACCCAGGAACTTGCCCGGCACTCGTCGCACTTCCTTTTGTTCATGCTAGCTCATCGGACCACCGTCTGAAAGTCGTGATCAGCTTCGGCCGGTGGCGAACTGGACACCCGGTACCTCAAGACCGACAACAGCGACACAGGCTGCATCGCGGGGCGGCGAAAACTCTCATAGAACGGCGAAAGAGGTTCGACTCGACGTCACCTTCGCCCTCCAAAGGATACCGATTCACCATGGACAACGAACAGATCATGCCGCGTGTCCCCGAACGGGAAGTTATGGACATGGAAGGGCAGGCCGAGGCTTATGCCAGCGCCGATCTGGAACAGCCGAACAGTGCTTTCGTCGGGCGTTTCCTCGAGCTAGCCGAGTCCGGCCTGCCGTCGGAGTCTCCCTTCGCGACGGTCATCGATTTGGGGTGTGGCCCCGCCGATATCCCGATTCGGCTTGCGAGGAAGTGTCCTCACTGGCGGTTTCTGGCCGTCGACGCGTCGGCTTCGATGTTGCGATTCGCCCAGTCCGCGATCGAACGAGAGCAACTCACTGACCGAGTTCGCCTTCACCTAGCCGATATCACCGAAACGCACTTGGCGACCCAGAGCGCCGATGCCATCATCAGCAACACGCTCCTCCACCACCTCCCCGATCCATTGCCGTTTTGGAATGAGATCAAGCGGCTGAGAGGGGTGGCGACGCTCGTCTTCGTGAAGGATCTGTTTCGCCCGCCGAACGAGGAGGTTGTTCGCGCTCTGGTTGATCAGCATGCCGCCGGCGGGCCGAAGCAATTTCAGGACGACTTTTACAATTCGCTGCTCGCGGCGTTTACTCCCGAAGAGGTTCGCCAGCAGCTCGATGCCGTCGGGCTCGGCGACTTGAAGGTTCGAATCGTCTCCGACCGCCATCTGGAAGTCTGTTCTCGGTGAGCGCCGAGAGTTAAGGGCTCGGCGGTCGGGCGCCGATGGGGACGACGTGGACCTGGCCGGTGAACGCTGCCGATCGCGGGTTCGCGAAGCCCATTTTTCGGGCGACAAACGTCACCGTTCGTTCGGCACCCACCGTCGGTCCCAAACACTCGCCCGTGTCGGCATCGAGGCCGGAGGGTAGATCGACGGAGAGCACGCGCCGCCCGGAGTCGTTGATGGTGTCGATCGCGCGATCGTAGGGCGAACGAACGCTTCCTTTGGTTCCCGTCCCCAGAAGGGCGTCGACCACCCACTCGGCCCCTCGGAGACGTCGCGTGGTCTTCTCCTCGTCGAAGGGTTGTCGCTCAATGCCCAACGACGCGAGCGGGGCGAACGCTGTTGCTGCGTCCCCGGAGAGTTCCTCGGGATCGACGACCAATTCGAGCCACACGTCGATGCCGCGGACGGCCAGCAGTCGGGCTATGACAAACCCGTCGCCAGCGTTGTTGCCCTTGCCACAGACGATTGCGACTGGGCCGACCGCGCCGAGAGAGAGCAACAACTCAACCGCGCCACGGGCGGCATTTTCCATCAAAACCGGTCCCGGAATCCCGAAAGCGATCGCATTGGCGTCATAGTCCCGGACCGCTTGTCGTGAAAGGGCATCGTTCGTCACGGCCGAACCTTCTTCGATGAGAACGCTGAGTGGTAAAAGGTCGATCGGTAGGCAGGCAGGGAGGTTTGCGGAATGAGGGTGGGTCTCTCTCCACGCCGGATCTCCGGGAGTTTCGACGATTGTTTAGAAGTTTAGCAGGATGAGCGCGGCCGAGGAACCGCCCACGACGACGCCGAGCAGGAAGACGACCCCCCATGTCGACCAATGATGCTCGCCCCACTCCCACAGGCTCTTCGGTTGGCTTACCGCCCAAACGGGGAGAATAGGCAGACTACGTTGTTCCGCGTTGGTGGGCCGGATGGTCTTTTTTCGTCGTGTTTCTTGCTTGGATCGTTGAAAAGCTCGCACAATCGAGGCACGAGGCCTGCGTTTTGGACGACTTAGGGAGGGTCTCTTGCTCCCTTTGGGCCGTCGGCGCGGGGTTTTCGCGGGAGGATCGAGGTCCAGTACGAAGGAAGCGTCGTCGTTGGTGCCCTCGAACTTGCTGAGCAGGTACTCCGCTTTTTCGAAGGGGAACAGGCGATGCAGTTGCCGCGTGTAGAGCCGCACATCCTTGGAGGCGAGCGCCTCTCCCATGGAGGGGTATTGCCGCAAGATGTGTTTAGGATTATGAGCGAGAATCTTCGTGCGGCAGTCCTCCGCGACCGCCAGCAGCCCGGCTCGACCGGCGGCATCGGCCGCCAAGACGAGGAATTTATTCCGTTGAAGTGGTTGCTGTTGTTCCTGGGCCGCATCCGCGAGACGCAGATAGAGGTCCAGCAGCTCCTCGGGTGCTGGCATGGTTTGCCCTGACTTGATGTGGGAAGGGGACGGGATCGTTCAACAACACCGCCCTGCCTGTCGTATTATCCGGTGAAGAGCCGCTGCTCGCAAGAGAATGATCGCGGAGGATCATGGTTCTTCCTTCACGAGGCCATGCGACCAAGCATTCGGAATCGTCTTTGCTCTACACTTGCAACGTCAGGAACACTGAAGTTGGGTGAGAGAAGCGATTCGCGAGTAACCAGTTCGGTCGCTCCATGACCACGGACAGTTCGCGATGTCGGTCGACGTCTGTCGAGGCCGACCATCGAACGGTGATGCGGGACCAGGGGCTCTACAAAGCGCGAGAGGCGGGCCGAACAATGCACATGACCAACACCACAGTCGACTTACGTCAACGGGGACGATGGGTTCCGATCTTGGTGAATCGCACCGCGGGCCCGAAGAGCCGCCGCGGTCCGGTCGCCCGACTCCGGCAGTATCTTCGCGAGTCGGCGGTCGACGCGGAAGTCTTCCACGATCGCGACGCCTTCGCGGAAGCGGTTGCCGACCCCGATCGGCTCGATGATTGCCGCTGCATCGTCGCGTGCGGCGGTGACGGCACGGCTCAGTGGGTCGTCAATCTAAAGCCCGCCGCCCCGCTGGCGATCTTTCCGCTCGGCTCGGAAAACCTGCTCGCCCGCCATCTTCGGATTGGGCGCAGTGCTCGACGTTTCGCCGAAATGGTGGTCGCCGGCCGCTCCCGGACGATCGACCTCGGACGGATCAGCGGTGATGAAGGGGATCCGACCGCCTTCACCTTGATGGCGACGATCGGCTTTGATGCGACGGTGGTCGCCAAGGTCCACGAACGTCGCCGTGGCCACGTGCGACGCTGGAACTACGTCCACGCGACGGCCGAAAGCCTTTGGAATTACTCGTTTCCGAAGATGAGGATCCAGGTTGACGACGATGGGTTCGAGTGCGAGGGCTATCACGCCTTTGTCTTCAATCTTCGCGAATACGCGATGGGACTGCCGCTGTGCCCCCAGGCCGATGGCGATGACCGCCGACTCGATCTACTGGTCTTCCAACAGCCGGGACCGTATCACTTACTGCGTTACACGAGCGCCATGCTCGGCGGACGTTTGCACGAACTGAACGATGTCGTTATTCGTAAGTTCAAACGGCTCCGTCTCGATAGTCGCGGCGGTCACGATATCCAAGCCGATGGCGATCCGGTCGGCAAGGCTCCCGCGGTGATCGAAGTCAATCCGAGTGCCTTGGAGCTCGTCGTTCCGACTCTCGATCCGCTGGCCAATCGGCAAGCGGCGTGACAGAGCCTACAGGTTCTCGGGAAAGGAATGTCGCCCATGTGGCGACAAGGGGGCTGGGGAAATCCCGGCCCCGCTCGTCCACCTCCGGTGGCATTGCTTTCGCGAGATCGACCAATGTCGCCGGAAGTGATTCTTTATGACCAACAACCCCGTGTCGATCGGCTCCGTCTCCTGCGGCGCCGGTCGCCCCCTCGTTCTCATCGCCGGTCCCTGCGTGATTGAAAGCGAGTCGCTCGTCCTTTCGGTCTGCGAGAAAGTGAAAGCGATTACCGACCGGCTCGGGATGCCCTACATCTTCAAGGCGTCTTTCGACAAGGCCAACCGAACCTCGATCAACTCCTACCGCGGCCCAGGGATCGAAGCAGGCATCAAGACGCTCGCCAAGGTCAAGGCAACCCACGATCTCCCGATCACGACCGACATCCACACCGAAGCGCAGTGCGCCCTGGCGGCGGAAGCGTGCGATCTCTTGCAGATTCCCGCCTTCCTCGCTCGCCAGACCGACCTTCTGATCGCCGCGGCGAAAACCGGATGCGCCGTGAACGTGAAGAAGGGCCAATTCATGGCGCCTTGGGACATGAACCACGCGGTGAAGAAGCTCGCCGACGCCGGGTGTCCGAACGTCCTGCTCACCGAACGGGGAACGACGTTCGGCTACGGGATGCTTGTCAGCGACTTCCGATCGCTTCCGATCATGCGTCGAAGTGGCGCTCCGGTCATCTACGACGCCACTCACAGCGTTCAGATGCCCAGCGCCCAGGGCGAGAAATCTGGCGGGCAGCGCGACATGGTTCCCTACCTCGCCCGTGCCGCGGTCGCGGTCGGTTGCGACGGGATCTTCCTCGAAACGCATCCCGATCCGGACAAGGCCCTCAGCGACGGCCCGAACATGGTCCCACTGGACGAGCTGGAAGCTCTGTTGACCGCGTGTCTTCGCATTCGGGAGGCGACGGGCATAAGTTGACAACTGCCCGAACACGCGCCTGAACGGATCGTACGATCGACCGGGAACCTTCTTCTTGAGCCACTCGACCATGACACCGACCCAAGCGACCGAGACGACGACCCAGCGTCTCTTTGGCCAGTTCCTCCCGCTCACCCTCCTCCTGGCTCTCGTGGTGGGAGGTTGCAACAGCAAGAGTCCTTCCACGACAACGAAAGCCGAGGAAGCAACTTCCGAGGAGTCCAAGGAAGAGGCCAACGAACTACTCAGTAGCGCCCTGAACATGCTCGAACAGGGGACCGATCCGCAGTCGCTGCCCACCGCGATACGCCAACTCAACCAGTTCGTCGCGCGCGATCGTGAGGCGATTGAGAAGCTCGACAAGGAGTCGGAAGCGACACTGACGCGCATCCTGGGAGAACAGGCCGTCGCGATCGCGACGCGCCCCACCTTCGACGAGATCGATGCCGACTACCTGCGCACCTGCCTGTTCCTGCACTCGGCGGCGCGAACGACCGCCAGCAACGAGGAGCCGCCGCTAACGCGCGCTCAGCAACTCTTCGACTGGGTGGTACGCAACGTCGAGATCGTGCCGCCTAACTTTCAGGTCGAGGCGCCCCCGCTGCCCTTGGCGGTGCGTGGATCGGGAAACTCCCACGAGCGTTCGTGGCTCTTCCTGGAGTTGCTCCGTCAGGCGGGACTCCAAGGGTGCATGGTCGCCCTGCCGATGCCCAACAATCCCGAGGCGCTCTATCCGTGGTTGTGCGGCGTCATCATCGAGGAGAAGATCTACCTCTTCGAGCCGGCCCTCGGCGTGCCGGTCCCGACGAAAAAGGGAAGCGTCGCGACGCTCGATGAACTCGCCAAGGATCCCTCGCTGGTCGAGTTCTTTCCCAAGGCGAGCGGGCTCTCCTACTTCGTCACCAAGGAGCAACTCAAAGGTTTTTCCCTCTTGCTGATCATCGAACCGCAGATGGTCGCCCCCCGCATGAAGTTTCTCGAGTCTCGATTGGTCGGTCGCAATCGCCCGATCCTCTACACGAAGCCGGAGACATTCTTTCGAGCCGCGTCGACGGCCCTTCGGAAGATCCCCGATCACCAGTCGGTTCGACTCTGGACCTACCCGCAACTGCTCCGCTCCCGTTTCCTCGCCGATCCTCAATATCGAGACACCGTCGTCGCCTCCTCCAACCGCAAATGGCTCGGAGAGAACGAGTCGGCTCGGTTGCTCCAGCTTCGCGGCGATCATCAGGACGCGATCAAGAAGCTTGTCGCGATGGATCTTCAGAAGTCGGCCACACCCAAGAGCATTCACTTGGCGACCCTGGCGATGCCCATCGCTCCCTTGGAACGGCAACTCCTCGTCAGCCAGACGCCCGTCGATGTTCTCTATTTCTGTGGCGTGAGCCAGCTTGGCAAGCGGAACTCCGATCCCGAGATCGCGACCTCGTTCTTTGATCGCGCGATGACGTTCTATCGTTCGCCGTTGCTTGAGCCACGGGACGTGCTCAACTGGGGCTTGCTCGCGGTGCGCCTGAGTTTCGCTTCGAAGGAACAGCAGCCGGGAGTGCCGCTACGGGTTTGGAACCTACTGCCCGAAGCCGATCGGCAACTGATCCAGGGAATCGCGGACGAGTATCAACCGATCGTCGATCGGGCCCGCGAGGATACCGCGGGCGCCATTCGCGACGCGATGAACTTCCAGATTTCCGGCGACAAGCAGCGGCGCATCATCGAGGCGCTCAACAAGATTCTCAAGAAGCGGGACTTCTACGATCCGGCCAAGATGCCCAACACGCCCTTCTCGCCGCGGATCGCCGCGCTACTCGGTCGCGACCCCGAGTCCTTGACCGAGGAGGAGATCGAACGTCGCAATCGCATCCTCTTCGACACGGCGTTTGGAAACGAGATCGTCCCCGACCGCCGCCACCGACTGGCGAGCCTTCTCCGGCACCAGGCCCTCGCGGCTCACGCCGAAGGCGATTCTTCGAAGGCGTACGAACTGCTGGAGACCAACAGCGTCGACCTGCTTCCGCTGCAACACGGCTCGCTGAAGGCGCTTTCGGAGTGGTGGAAGCTCAAGGAGAAGGGGGCCGGCGTCGAGCCTGACGAGAATGAGGCCGCCAAGCCCACCAAAGAGGGCGAATCGAAGCCCACCGAAAAGGGCGCCTCAAAACCGAAGGAAGAGCCCGCGAAGAGGGGCGGCCCAAAACCCGTGGAGAAAGACGCCGCCAAAGACGCTACCAAGCCCGCCGCGGAGTCCAAGAGCAAGTCGTAAGTCATCGCGAGTGGGCGTGTCGCGCACCACGGCCGAGCAAACGTGCTGGGCGCCAGTAGGCCGGGTGCCCCCGATTGCTTGCCAATCGGGGTGGCGCAGCCACAAGAGCCCCTTAGAGGAATGAGGGCGAACTCGGTTGAGTGTGCGTCTCCCTCTGTGGCCTCTTGTGCGCTTCGCACGCCCAAGTTGACGAGCGATCAACCCTTTGAACATCACTTCGCGATCGGTTGGGCAAGGTTGATGTGCAGGCAACGTCCCAAAGGGACGCTGATCGTGGTACAAATTCCGCCGCGCCGGCTCCCATTGACTGCCTCCGAACTCTTGAACTCTCGAACTCTCGAACTCTCGAACTCTCGAACTCTCGAACTCCTGAACTCCTGAACTCCTGAACTCTTGAACTCTTGAACTCCTGAACTCTTGAACTCTTGAACTCTTGAGCCGCGAAGCGGCGGAGTTGAGTAGCCAGGGGTGGCAACCCCTGGAAATGATGCCGGTCTCTTCAGGAAGCCCCGGAGGGGCGCAGGTGGTGCTTCGCGGCTGAGGCAGGTTCGAGACCCGTTGACTGAACCAAGGCGATGGACGGGACGATCATCGGTGATGCTGACACTTGGTCCCTGAAAGGGTTGGTTGACGCGCAATCGAGGCTACCCAAGAGCAAACAACGTGGGCCGGTGGCCCATCAACGCTCGACGGGCAATACAGCCCGACCCAACGAAACTCCTACAGCCAGCGATACATCCGCATCGCCGCGAAGAGCGATCCCGCGATCGTCACGCAGAGCCCCCAGAAGTAGTAGTAGCCGTAGCGCCACCCGACTTCCGGCAAGTGCTCAAAGTTCATCCCGTAGACGCCACAGAGAAATGTCAGCGGCAGGAAGATCGCGCTGATGATCGTCAGTCGGTTCAGCACGCGGTTGGTGCGGTGAGAGACAATCCCCATGTGCAGTTGGAGCGCTTCGGCGAGCACCTCGCGCTCAACGCTCAGGTCCGACGCGAACCGGTCGAGCACGCTGACCATGTTCCCCAGATAGGGCTGCGTCGACTCGCTGATGAAGGGGCTCCGTCTCGTCGCCAGCTCGTCGAGGACCTCCCGGCTCGAGAGGATGTGTTTTCGCAGTTCGAGGATCGCGATTGACATCCCCGCGGCTTGTTCAAAGTCCGGATCGTCCGAGTGGGTCAGGATCTGCTCCTGGGCACGCTGCACGTCGAGCTCGATCGCGTGGACGACGCGACGATAGCCGTCGAGCGTCTGATCCCAGAACTCGTAGAGGATGAAGCTGAGCGTCTTGGCGAAGGCGTGGAAGTCCTGCGAGTGGATCCGCCGCATGTTCTTGGTGACCTCCGACGGGCCACGGGTCAGCGTCACGACGAAGCGTTCCCCGACGATGACATCGATCGGACTGAAGCCGATCGTCCCGTCGACGTAGCGGACGTCGTGGGCCGTGAAGTGCAAGCACTCGGCGAAGAGCTGATAGCGGGTCTCGTGCGAATCGGCGAAGACGTCGCGGCGCACCATTCGCGGAACGCCCAGTCCTTTCAGGATCTCGCGCGCATCCTCCTGCGTGGGATCGAGGTCGATCCAGCAGCATTTCCCATCGCGAACGAACTCCGGCACCTTGTCCGCCGGAATGCGTTCCTCGTGCTTGGTGTCAAAGTCAAAGGCGATCGCCGTAGTCACATTCACCTCGCCGCAACATCTCGCTGTCGGCCCACTCGGAGAGCACGCTGGGTGCTTGCCTCGGCGGGTTGGCCAATTTATGACCGAAGAACGCGTTCCTGGCAACGTGGAATGTCGCCGTCCGCCGTGCATTGGGGAAGAGGCAAGATATTCGCAACGCCGTCGTCCAACCCGTTACACTAGCGGAGGGACCGAACCACCACGGGATGAGACAAGATGGGCAAGTACGTTCTGGCGCTCGACCAGGGGACAACGTCGAGCCGAGCCATTCTCTTCGACAAACAGGGACAACCCGTGGCGGTGAGCCAGCGGGAGTTCCCCCAGATCTACCCACGACCGGGTTCCGTCGAGCACGACCCCGAGGATATTTGGTCGTCCCAGCTCGAGACCGCCCGCGATGTTCTCGAGAAAGCGGGAGCCAGCGCCGACGACATCGCCGCCCTCGGCATCGCCAACCAGCGAGAGACGACCGTCCTCTGGGACAAGACGACTGGAATTCCGGTCGCCAACGCCATCGTCTGGCAGAGCCGAGTTAGCGATCCGATCTGTCGGCGCCTCAAGCAGGAGGGTTGCGAACCGACCATTCGCGAGAAGACCGGGCTGGTCGTCGATCCCTACTTGGCGGGGACGAAGATCACCCACCTGCTCGAAACGGTGCCCGGACTGAGGCGGCGCGCCGAGGCGGGGAGCGTCCTCTTCGGGACGATCGACTCGTATCTCTTGTGGCGGCTGACGGGAGGAGCGTGCCACGCCACTGACTACAGCAACGCCAGCCGTACGCTCTTGTTCAATATCCACTCGCTTGGCTGGGACGACGAGTTGCTCCAAATGCTCGACGTTCCCCGAGCCGTCCTCCCCGAAGTCCTTCCGTCGAGCCACGTCTACGGATCGACGGCCCCCGAACTGTTCGGCAAACCGATTCCGGTCGCCGGCATGGCGGGAGACCAGCAAGCCGCGACCTTCGGCCAAGCTTGCTTCGACTGTGGTGATGCGAAGAACACCTACGGGACGGGGTGTTTTCTCCTCGTGAACACGGGAGAACGACCGGTCACCTCGCATGCCAACCTACTCACGACGATCGGATGGCACTTGGACGGCAAGGTCACCTACTGCTTGGAGGGATCGGTCTTTATCGCGGGCGCGGTGGTCCAGTGGCTTCGCGATGGGCTGAAGGTGATCGAGTCGTCGTCCGAGGTCGAGCGGTTGGCCGCGACGGTTTCCGATAGTGGAGGGGTCTGCTTCGTGCCCGCGTTCGTCGGTCTCGGGGCGCCGCACTGGGACTCCAGTGCTCGCGGCACCATCGTCGGGATCACGCGGGACACGACTGCCGGGCATCTCGCCCGCGCCGCCCTGGAGGCGATCGCCTTTCGATCACGCGAGCTGGCCCTCGCGATGCAGAAGGATGCGGATCTCTCGCTCGAAAACCTCAAAGTCGACGGAGGGGCCTCCGCCAACGACCTGTTGATGCAGTTTCAGTCCGACATCCTCGGCGTCCCCATCGTGCGCGCGTCGGTCGCGGAGACCACGGCCTTGGGGGCGGCCCAATTGGCTGGACTGGCGGTCGGCATGTGGGGCGACACCGAGGAGCTACGTCGGATCTGGAAGGCCGAACGGACCTTTAATCCCGCCATGGACAGCGACGAGCGCGAGCGCCGCTTTGGGATCTGGAAGAAGGCGGTCGGACGCTCGATGGACTGGGCGGAGGACTAATGTCCTGATTGGCTAGTTCATTGACTAAGAGACTCTTGGGTGCCTGCCCACGCTCGCCGTGGGCATGCGGAGAACGCCGATGATCGGGTGATCTCACGCACGATCACTGGGCCGAAATGAATGCAGCGAACTTGCCAATCAGGACACTAGGCTCCGTCAAGACCTGATGTTCGGGTGTCACTGGCTGCTTGTCAGCCAGTGAGCAGTGATCGTGGGTTCACAACCCGAGATCGAGCGTTTGACGCAGCACTAGTCTCCCCACACGGGCTGACCAGCAGCCAGTGGCATGGCACCCTTGAAGAAGTTGTTCCGCACTCTCAGAGACGGTGAGCGGCGCCCGAATGGTCAATCGACCTTTAGCGACTCGATGGGGATGACCGCGAGTTCCCCGCTGTTTCGGTTGCCACCTCGCGGACCGGAGTTCGAGAAGGCGACATAAAGCTTCCCGTCGCGTTCCACGGCGTAGGGATAGGAGAGCTTCGACTTCGGGTGCGACTCGCCTGGCCCCTCATGCACCGCGTCGCGAATGCGGAAGATCTTCGAGAATGACTCCTCGCCCGGCCGCGAGACCGCAATCGTCAGCGGAGAACGACGGTTTTTCGCGTCGGCGGTCGTCGTTCCGATCAAGTAGCGCTGCCCCGTCGAAAGAGTCCCGGCGTAGGGTTTCGAAGCCGCCATGGGGAGGTTGCTCTCTCTGACCGCTGACCAGGTTCGTCCGTAGTCGCGACTTTCCGAGACCAGCGCGATCGGCTTTCCGTAGCGGGAGATGCACGTCACCTTCGGGCCGTCGACGACAACCGTCGCTTCTCCCCAGACCTGCTTCTGGGGCGTCGGCAGGATGACGAGGTCCCACGCCAAAGGATCATCACCCCGGCTGATCGCGACCGCCGGCGGCGTGTACTGATGCCCCGGCGGATTCGACACGCTCATGCCCGCCATGATCCAGTTCCCGTTGTCCATCCGAAGCGGTTCCTGGGTCGGCCAGAATCCTCCCTCGACCACCACGCCCTTCGGCTCCCACTTGCCGGTCTCGTCGTCGAGAACGTAGGCGCGGGTGTGCGTGTCCACGTACTGGTTGGTGAAGGCGCCGAGGTAGGCCCATAGCTTGCCGCCATGCTCGAGGAAGACTCCGTGGCTGACTCCGATTTGAGGCTCCGGCCCGTCGGCGATGGGGAAGAGGGGGCCCCAAGTCTTTCCTCCGTCGGAACTGGCTCGCCCGTTGGCGACCTCGCTGGCGGTGTTCTCTCGGCCGGGATTGTGGCCGAAGGAGCTGACCAGTCGGCCGTCGTGAAAGGCGAGCGCGATGCCGTGCAGCCAGTCGTAGCCGTCGACGTTCTTCTCGTGGGGCTTGATGACATGAAGGCCCATCCCCTCGATATCGTCGAGATCCTTTGAACGAGGGACAGGCTTGGTGGCGTCCCAGAGCGTCGGCTGGGCATCCTCCGCATGCGTGGGACTCACGCTCGAGTATCCAAGCACGCACAGGAGCAGGAGAATCGGACGTTTCATGGGGGAGGTCCTTTCACTGGGTGTTGTCGAGTGAGGTCTGGGATCGAGATTGGTCCGAGCATTCGGCGTCATCCGTCGCTCGCGGACCGAGTCAGGTGGAAGTCCCACTTGCCATCGCGTGGGGGCAGCGTCAATCGGATGACGATTGGAGCGAAAAGGGAGTTGTCGACATCGGCCGACTCGGGCCGCGTGCCGTCGGTCGCGACGATCCGGGCGATGTAGGAGCCTCCCTGATGCCCTCGCTCGGGGGAGAGCCGGTAATGGCCCCGGTCGATCGTCACCACCGAAGCTGGGCCGCGGTTTCCCGCCTCGGCGTCGGGCCGGAGGGAAAGCGTTCCGTAGGGAATCGGTTTGCCCTCGTATGTCGCCTCCCCCGAGAGCATGTAGGTCCCGGGATTCGCCGAAGATGTCCATAGAACGCGCATCGCGACGACCGCGACGAGCACGCCGCTGACCAAGAACAAGAGAGGTGTCCGGCCCGAAAGCATCAGTAGAGGTTCTCCGTCACCAAGCCGTCGGCCCGCTGCCCCGCGCGTCGATAGATCGTGGTGTCGACCGCTTCGCTGATGAAACGAACGCCGCCGTCGGCGAACGTGAAGTGACTGCCGCCGAGGTGCCAACTCCCGAAGCTACGGGTATGCGTTCCGACGATCGTTCCGATCCCGGCCGGATGAGCGGTGTAGGGGCCCTTGGACGGGTCGTAGTCGAACTGCGGTTGGTTGATCGGGTCGGTCGCCGACGCCACCATGTTGACGTGGGACGATGTTCCCGCGTTTCGCGTCGTCGAGGCCCAGGTGAAGTACGTGCCGTAGGGGGAGTTCTGGCCCACGGCGAACCACCAGCGGGACTCGCCCACCAGCAACGTCTTGGAAGTCCCATCGGCGATGTCGCCCAGAGCGATCGACGAGTTGAGGTACAGGATTCCGTTGTCGTAGCGTACTCGGTAGTTGCTGGCTGTGCCGACGCGGCAGAGAGCCTCGCTGTCGGTGCCGCCCCCTTGCACGCCTCGATAATTCGCGTTCGGCTCGGATCGTTTGGAGTTCGAGTCGGAGGGGCATTGGAACTTCGCGTTGGGAACGATCTGAAACGGCTCGTTGACGTTTGTCGATTCGTTCGCGATCGACGCGAAGGAGCCGTCGAAGTCGAACTGATCGTAGCGCGAGAGCTCATCCAGGTAGGGAAGGACGAGCACCGACCAGGGGGCCCCGCGGCGAGCGCCGGTCGACAAGTCGCACGCGGTGCTACTTATCACCGAGCCAGGCGGAAAGAGCGAGTGGGCATCGTGATAGTTGAGCAGTGCCAAGCCCATTTGCTTGAGCTTGTTGCGGCACTGGACGCGTCGTGCCGATTCGCGCGCCTGCTGCACCGCGGGGAGGAGCAACGCCGTGAGAACGCCAATGATCGCGATGACGACCAATAGCTCGATCAACGTGAATCCGGGACGTCGTCGGTTCGCCATGGTGTTCCCCTTCGCGTTGTTGTCGACTGCCCCCAATCGACGTTACAGTGGCCAGTATTCGGCTTGGGGTGGGCCGAAGATAGAGCGCGTTGGAACAGAGCCGCGCGCTGATTCACATACTCGTTGGCGAGCGCGCTCGCCGAACGTGTTGGCGAAGGGGCACTCGAGGATGGGGAGCACGAACCGCTGGGAGATGATCAAGCCCGCTCTCGAACTGCGCAGTCATATTGAGGAATTGGCCGCTCGCGAGGCCGCGCGGCGCGTCGGCGCCGGGGCGGATGTGAAGCCGCTTCTTGGTTGCTTCGATCAACTTCGTGCCGCCACCGAGCGCGGTAGCCGCAAACGTTTCGTCGAGACCGACCGCCGACTGCACGAACTCATCGCCAGAATCGCCAACGTTCCCGGACTGCTCGAAGCGTGGCGGTGCGCCTTCGCCGCGGTCAATGCCTTCAGGGTCGATACCATCGATCGCTGTTGGCCCGATCTGTCGGCGTTGCTCGACGCGCACCGTGGCCTCGTCGAGACAATCAGCAAGGGGGACGAAGTCGGAGCGGCCCAAGCCGGGGCGACCCACTGCGACTCGGTTTGGTACCGGCTCCACTACTCGAACGAAATCCACGACGTCGGCGACGACGCGTTGGCACGTACCATGGCGTATGTCGCGTTTCATCTCAACGAACGGCTGCGGCTCACCTCGCTGGCGCGGCGAGTGGCCGGTTGCAGTCCTGGGCACTTGGCCCGACGATTCCGCGATGAGCAGGGCCTCAGCTTCACGGACTATGTCATGGAACTGCGATTGCAGCGTGCCGCGGAGCTCTTGCGCGAGACCGCCGACCCGATCCGGATGATCGCGGCTCACGTTGGCTACCAGGACCCTTCGCGGTTTAGTGCCCACTTTCGCCGCCGGTTTGGTCGAGCGCCCCGGAATTTCCGAGCAGGAGTGGCGTTGGGGCATTCGTGAAGGAGCAACTTGCTCTGGTGAGTCCGATGGCCGCCGAGCAACTTGCTCTGGTGAGTCCAATGGCCGCCGAGCAACTTGCTCTGGCGGAAGGACTAGAATTGGCTACACTCAGCCACTCTCAGAAACGCTGCGGCAAGGAGGAAGCAGGTTCCGATGGATGAATCGATCGAGCTGATCAATATCGCGGACGAGACCAAGCGACGCTACCTAAACTACGCTCTTTCGGTCATCCAGTCCCGGGCCCTTCCCGATGCGCGCGATGGACTCAAGCCGGTCCAGCGGCGCATCCTCTTCGCGATGCGACAAGAGGGCTACCGAGCCGACAGCCGTTGCCGCAAGTGCGTCGGCGTCACCGGCGAAGTGACCAAGTCCTACCACCCGCACGGCGATCAACCGGTCTACGACGCCCTCGTTCGGCTCGCGCAGGACTTCACGCTGCGGTACCCGTTGGTGCATGGCGAGGGCAACTTCGGCTCGGTTGACGGCGATCCCCCCGCCGCGATGCGCTACACCGAATGCCGCATGATGCCCTTGGCCGAACGGATGATGGACGAGCTTGTCCAGCAGACCGTCGACATGCGGCCCAACTTCGACGGCGAGAAGGAAGAACCAGTCGTCCTCCCGGCTCAGTTCCCCGAACTCCTGACCAACGGTTCGACGGGAATCGCCGTCGGCATGGCGACGAACATCCCACCACACAATCTCGGCGAATTGATTAGGGCGTGCCTCCTGTTGATCGGCAATCGCGAGGCGACCACCGCTCAGCTCGTCAACGCTCATCGCGGCCCGATCAAAGGCCCCGACTTCCCGCTCGGTGGCCGGATGCTCGTCGACCAACCGACGCTGCGCAAGATCTACGAGACGGGGCAGGGGCCGATCAAGGTCCAAGGCGAGTGGAAAATCGAGAAAGTCGGCAAGGGGCGGACGAAGGATCGCCAGATCATCATTCACTCGATTCCCTATGGCGTCAACAAGGGGAACCTCTTGGCGAGCATCGGCGATATCGTCGCTCAGCGTCGCTTGCCACAGGTGACCAATCTCGTCGACGAGTCGAGCCTCGACAACGGCATGCGGATCGTCCTCGAACTCAAGGAGGGCACCAACCCCGAAGTGGTGATGGCATATCTCTTCAAGCACACCGCGCTGCAAGAGAATTTCGCGTGCAACTTCACGTGTCTAATGCCGACCGACAACCAGGAGACGCAGGAGGATGTGCAGCCGCGCCGCGTCGGTGTGAAGGAAATCTTGCTCGCCTTTCTCGACTTCCGTTTCCTCACGGTTCGGCGGCGATTCGAGTTCCTGCTCGAACAGTTGCTCAAACGCATCCACATTCTCGAAGGGTTCAGGATCATCTTCGACGATCTCGACACCGCGATCGAGATCATCAAGAAGAGCAAGGGACGTCTCGACGCCGCCGAGCGTCTGCGCGACCACTTTCCCCTCGACGAAGTTCAGAGCCTCGCGATCGTCGACTTGAATCTCTACCGCATCGGTAGTCTCGAGATCAAGAAGGTGGTCGACGAACTGCGCGAGAAGAAGAAGGAAGCCAAACGGATCGAGGACATCCTCGCCTCCGACAAAAAGCTATGGGCCGAGGTCCATCGCGAGTTGTCCGCGTTCGCGGAAACCTACGCCGATTCGCGTCGGACGAAGATCGCCGACGAGGAACAGACGCCCGAGTTCGATCCCGAAGCCTATATCGTTCGCGAGAATGCCAACGTCGTCCTGACGCGCAAGGGGTGGATCAAGCGGGTCGGTCGGCTTTCGTCGATCAAGAGCACGCGGGTTCGCGACGGCGACGAGGTCCTGGTGGTATTGCCGGGAAGCACGCTCGACTGCGTGGTCCTCTTTTCGAGCGACGGGTTCGCTTACACGATGCGCATTGACGAGGTGCCCGTCAGCTCCGGCTACGGCGAGCCCTTGGCGAAGTTCTTCCGGCTCCGCGATGGCGTGACGATCGTCGGCGCGGCGACGACTGACAGTCGCTTCACGCCCACCGGCCAGGCGATGCCGCCGCGTCGTTCGATGTTCATGAAGGAGACCGAGGAGTGGCAACTCGTCGTCGCGACTCGCAGTGGAAACATCCTACGGACGGCCCTCGCCCCGTTCGGCGTCCCGTCGACCAAGGCTGGCCGGCGCTATGTTCGACTGACCGACAACTCCGACGAAGTCGTCTTCGTGGGCGTCCCGACCATCGACGACGAGACGATGTTTCTCGCCGCCTCCGACGGCCACGTCATCCACTTTCATCTCTCCGATGTCAACGTCCTCTCGGGAGTCGGCAAGGGCGTCAAAGGGATCAAGATGGAGGACAAGGTCTCGTGCATCGGCGGCCAGATCGTCTCCGGGTTCCGCGAAGCGATGAAAGTCGAGACGACGCGCGGTTCGGAACTCGAGTTGCGTCGCGGAAAGTACCAGCCGACCGGGCGGGGCGGCAAGGGACATGAAGTGATTAAACGTGGGGGACTCGTCCGCGTGATTCCGATCGAGGCGAGTCTCGTCGATTGGTCGAGCATCGCCGACGCGGACTAGGCTTCTTCACCACCTGCCTGTTCGGGGCCACTGGCTGCTTGTCAGCCAGTGAGTTCGAGTTGGGTCACCATAAACCCAAACCTGGACGTTTGACAGTGCACGAGATGTCGTCTCGAACGCTGGTCACTGAGAAGTGTCATCACTCGGCCCGGGAGTCGTCGACTCGAGTTCGTCGGGATCGATGAACTTCCAGACGATCTTGTCGAGTGGCTTGAACTGGTGCGTCGCGGCGCTTCCCTCGATGCGGCGGCCGTTGAGAAGACAGATCCAGTCCTTCGCCCCGTCGGTGTCTCCCTCGTTGGCGATCCCTCCGATCGACGTGATCAGCGTCGCCGGGCCTTCGCCTTTCCGCTGGAACTTCACGCCATCCTGGAGGGTCGCGACTTTCTCCATGCCCTCGAGTACCGTCATGCCGTCGACGAAGTTGAGCGTGTAGGAACGAGGACCGTCGGGAAAGACGTACGTGATCTCCACCATGGTCGGCTTGTCGGCGTCGCTATCGCCCTTCGCCGAAAGGGAGGGATCGTTGCGCTGTTGGCAGCCGACCAGATGCAACGCCGCGAGCAACGCCAGCAACTTCGTGCATGCAAGGTTCTGGTTCACGGATGTAGCCTTATTAGGGGAGGCGGGACGTAGATCTCGACCGAAGAAAAGTGATCCTTCTGTCGATTCGATTCTAAGATGCCCAAGGCGACCGTCAACGCGGCAGGCTGAAGTCCGTCGGCCGTTCGCGGGCGGAGCCTGCTCCCATTAGCCATCTCCGTTCGGCCCAGAATGGCTTGGCTCTCGCGAGCGCCGGATCGCTCCACGGTCCGCCGGTGCCGAATCGATCAACGGGCTGTGAAAGGATTCCCACGATGCGAAGCCGTCGCACGACGATCCTCCTGCTCCTGGTGGTGGGAAGTTACTTCCTCTTGCGTTGGTGGAGCGCCCCGACGCCGACGCCCCACGACGCCGCGAACCGCTGGATTGGCCAGATCACTTCCGGAGAAGTCGATGATGCCTACGCCGACAGCGCGAGCCAACTGCGGGAATCGACGACCAAGGAAGAGTTCCACACGTTCCTCGAGGAGACGGGACTCGGTGCTGTCTCATCGATCACCTGGTCACGACAGGAGGGGGCTCCCGAGGGAACCAAGGCGTTCGTCGGGGACGCGACTCGGAAAGACGGTTCGGCCGTGGCGATGCTCGTGAGCCTGGTCGACGAGCGAGGTCAATGGCGCGTGGCGAGCGTTCAACCCGTCGAGAACGCCGGGGGCAAGGTAACCGCTGGGTCGGCGAAGGGGGGCGACGCCGATGGGCCCGCGCCCGTGAGTGTCAACTCGCTGGTGATCGCGACCCTTTCGGAATTGAACCTCGCCCTGCGCCAACGAGACTTCGGCGCGTTTCAACAGTCGCTTGCCGAAAGCGCGCGAAAAGGGATCACCGAGGAGAAGCTAAGCGAGAGCTTTCAGCCCTTGATCGAGAAAGGGCGTTTCCTCGACGGCATCGAATCGGCCACGCCGACCTATCGAGAACCTCCACGGTTCGACAAGGGACTGCTGCGTACCGCGGGCAAGATCGAACTGCGTGACACGCAAGTGGCGTTCGAGTTGAACTACGCGCAGGAGGGCGGCGAGTGGAAACTCGTGGGATTGAAGACCGATGTTCGCCCTTCCCAGCGGCTCGTGCCCGATGACGCGACCATCCGAGAACTCGCGCGTCGCTCGCTGTTGGCCTTCGCCAAGGCGGTCAAGGCGAGCGACTTCACGGAGTTCCACCAGTCACTCGCGCCCAGCTTTCAAGGACGCGTCACTCCGGACTCGCTTCGCGCCTCGGTGAGAGGCAGCGTTGCTCAGATCGGCGATCTGTCGGCGATGAAGACGAGCGACCTCGACTTCAGCCGCGAGCCGCTGATCAACGACGAGGGGGAACTGATCGCCTCCGGTTCGAGTCTCCAGGGGAATCGCCGGCTCGCGTTTCACTTGGCCTATGTTCTCGAGGACAAGACGTGGATGTTGAACGGCATTCGCGTCAACGTCTATCCCGTGGTTGGCGACGGCTATGGGCGTCCCGTCCCTAACGGAATGGAGCTGAAGAAACTAGTACGGACCTCACTCGCGTCCCTGGGCGAGGCACTGACGAAGAGAGATTTCGCCCCCTTCCTCGAGAGCCTCGACCCGCGTCTACGTGACCAGCTCACGCTCGAGCGGCTCAAGGAGGGCTTTCGTCATCTGGGCGGCCCGAAAGTCGATCTCGAGCGCAAGGCGAAGGAGGCCTGGATCATCTTTGACGCGGAGCCCGAGATCACCACGTCGGGGATTCTGGTGTTGAAGGGCACCCTTCGCGGTCAGCCCCCGATCAGCTTCGACCTCAAGTACGTGCTCACCGGCGAGCTATGGCGTCTTGCCGGCATCGGTGTCCGCGAAGGGCAGCCAGCGACAAAGAAGCGGTAGCCTCTTGATGGACAAGTCCGTTCCATGGGACCTTGTTCCCCAATCGGGCGCGAGTGTGCTGAATCGGAGGCGTGTCCCTCGTGTCCACGGCAAGCGTGGGGGTACCCAAGAAACGTCTCTTGGGCAGTGAGCGAATCAGTCAGGCCAATAGCAGTCGCTACCGTTCGCTCGTCGCCACCCTTCCCCAGCTGCCCCCGCCGGGCGTTTCGATCGTCAGGACATCGCCAGGACCGACTTCAAGTTGGGCGGCGGGGCCGAGATCCTCGGGCTCGTTTTGTCCGGACCGGAGAAGCAAGTTCCGTCCCGGCTTTCCCGGACCTCCGCCCCGCTGACCGTAGGGGACCGATCGGCGCCGATTGGAGACGACCGAGACGTCGAGGGAATCGAGAAACTCGATCACGCGCCGGATGCCGTCTCCTCCGCGATAGCGCCCCTCGCCCCCCGAACCCCGTCGAATCGCGAATTCCCTCAAACGAACCGGGTAGCGATCCTCGAAGACCTCCGGATCGGTCAAGCGGGTATTGGTCATGTGCGAATGGACGGCCGACGCTCCGTGGAATCCGGGACCGGCGCCGCTGCCGCCGCCGATGGTTTCATAATAGCCGAACCCCTTCACGTCGGTGGTGGGCGATCGACCGAAGAGGAGGTTGTTCATCGTTCCCTGACTCGCGGCGACGACCCCGAGGGCTCCCAAGATGACATCGACGACGCGCTGCGAGGTCTCGACGTTGCCTCCACCCACGGCCGGGCAGAGCGTCGGGTCGGAATTGGCTTGCGGGAAGAGAATCGTGTCCCGGGGAATCCACAAGGTCGCCGGTGCCATGACGCCGTCATTGAGCGGGATCTCTTCATCGATGAGGCAGCGCAAGCAGTAGAGCAGGGCGGAGCGAACGATCGCCGGGTTGGCGTTGAGATTGCCGGCATGGACCGGCCCGGTCCCCTCGAAGGAGACGAGCGCTTCGCCGCCGTGATCGGTGTGGCGAACGTCGATGGTGACGGCGATCTGGGTCCCGTCGTCGAGTTGGTCCTTGAAGTGGTGCTCGCCCGCGGGGATCTTCAGTAGCGCCGTACGCATCTTCGCTTCCGCGGCGGCCCGGATGTGTCGCATGTAGGCCTTGACCGTCTCGAGACCATAGCGCCCGACGAGCTGCCGAAGGAGCCGCACGCCGGTCTGGTTCGCGGCGAGCTGGGCGTTGATATCGGCGATGTTCTCTTCGATCGAACGCGTCGGGTAGGGCGCGTACTCGAGCAAGTCACGCAGGGCGCTCTCGCTCGATTGATCCTCGGCGACGAGCCGAAAGATCGGAATGAGCACTCCCTCCTCGGCCAGTGAGGTCGAGAAAGCGGGCATCGATCCGGGGACGATGCCGCCAATTTCGGCATGGTGGGCCCGGCTTCCCGTAAAGAAGAGGATCCGCTCCTTCGTCTCGTCGAAGACCGGCGAGATCACCGTGACGTCGGGGAGGTGACTTCCGCCTCGGTAGGGATCGTTCGTGATGTACGCTTCGCCGGGACGCATCTCGGGGACTTCGGCGAGGATCGCCTTGATGGTGTCCCGCATCGCGCCCAGGTGGACGGGGATGTGCGGGGCGTTGGCGACCAAGTCCCCTTCGGCCGTGAATAGGGCGCAGGAGAAATCGAGTCGCTCCTTCACGTTGGTCGAGAGGGCGGTTTTCTGAAGGGTCGCTCCCATCTGCTCGGCGATCGAGGCGAACTGGTTGTTGAAGAGTTCGAGGGTCACGACGTCGACCTCGGTGCCGACATTGCTGCGTCGGCTCGATCCGAAGCGATCTTCGAGCAGGACCTCTCCCCTCCCGGTGACGCTCGCTTCCCAGCCCGGCTCGACGACGATGGTGCTGATCGGTTCGGCGATGATCGCGGGGCCGAAGATGCGATCGCCGGGACGAAGTTGCGTTCGATCGAAGTGGGCTGTCTCGCCCCAGGCGCCGTCGAAGTAGGCGCGTCCCGAGGAGGTCGGCGCTGGGCGTCGGTCGGTGGTCTCCTCGCACGTGGGAGCCGGACGGTCGGTGGTGCCGGTGATCTCCATTCGGGCCGCGTGGATCTCGATCGTGCGACCGGGGAAGGTAAATCCGTAGAGTTTGTGGTGCTTGCGCTCGAACGCTCGGCTGTAGTCGCCGTCCTTGGGCCGTGCGATCGTGATGGTCGCGTTCTGCCCGTCGTAGCGAAGATCGAGCAGTCGGCGTCCCGGCGTGACCCGTTCGGGCGCGATTCCCTCGGCGAGCACCTTTTCGCGCAGGGAGGTCTCGAGGGTTTCGAAGAGAGTGTCGAGCTCGGCGAGGGTCTCCGGGTTGTAGATCTTGCCGACGTCGCGCTCGGCGAACTTGGTGACGTCGGCCATCCCGATGCCGAAGGCGCTGAGGACGCCGGCATGCGGATGTTGCAGGATGGTCCCGATGCCGAGTTCGCGGGCGATGGCGCAAGCGTGCTGGCCACCGGCGCCGCCAAAGCTGACCAGGGCGTCGTCGCGGACATCGTAGCCGCGCGCGATCGAGACCTTCTTGATCGCCGAGGCCATGTTCGCGTTGGCGATCTGGATGAAGCCCTCCGCGAGCTTCTCCGGTGTGTAGCGCTGCCCGGAGGATTCCCAGACCTCGTCGATCAATTCACTCAAGCGACGTTCGACCGCGTCTCGGTCGAGCGGAAAGGCGAACCGATCGCTTGGGATGCGACCGAGAAACAGGTTCACATCGGTCACCGTCAGCGGGCCCCCTCGGCCGTAGCAAGCCGGGCCGGGGTTGCTGCCGGCGCTGCGCGGACCGACACAGACCTTCTGCCCATCGAACCAGCAGATCGACCCGCCCCCGGCGGCGACCGTCTCGATCGAGAGCATCGGGGCGACCACCCGGACGCCGGAGCCTGACTCGGGATCGTTGACCTCCATCGTGTAGCGACGTTCGAAGTTGCCGTCGAAGCGACTGACGTCGGTGCTCGTGCCTCCCATGTCGAAGGCGATGACGTTGGGAAACCCCGCGGTCTGGCCGACGTGAGCGGCACCGACGACGCCTCCCGCGGGACCGCTGAGGATGCTGTCCTTGCCAACGAACTTCTCGGCGCCCGTCAGACTCCCCGCACTGGTCATAAGCTTGAGGCGCGCGTCGGGCAGGCTCGCCCGGATACTGGCGATGTACTCGCGAATGATCGGGGTCAGGTAGGCGTCGACGACGGTCGTGTCGCCCCGATCGACGATTCGCTGGAGGGGCGAGAGACGGCTCGAGACGGAGATCTGCTCGAAGCCGAGCTCTTCGGCGATGGCCGCGAGCCGCTCCTCGTGGTCGGGATTGCGGTACGCGTGCAGCAGACAGATCGCCAGCGACGTGATCCCGCGATCGTGCAGTCGGGCCAGGGCGTCGCGAGCCCCGGCGAGGTCGAGGGGGCGAAGGACCCTCCCTTGGGAGTCGAGTCGTTCGTCGATCTCGACCGCCTCGCGAAAGAGGTCGTCGGAACGGCGGATGTGTAGGTCGAAGATCTTCGGGCGATGCTGATAGCCGATGCGCAACACGTCGGCGAATCCACGTGTTGTCACCAGCGCCGTGGGGGCCCCTTGGCGTTCCAAGAGAGCGTTGGTTCCGCGCGTCGTGCCGAGTCGAACCGACACGTCGCCGATTGGTTCGGAGCGGCGCCGGCCGAGGAGCCAGCGAATCCCGACGACGGGCGCTTCCTCGTCGGCGACGATCTCGTAGCGCGTTCCCTTGGCGGGAGCGGCGGCGAGGGGCTCGTCGAGCGCGATGGTGCCCGCGTCGCGATCGAACCCGACGATGGTCCGCTCGATCGGCGTCTGGGGCGCGTTGGCGGTGGGGGGGGCAGCGGCGAGATGGAGGCGATAGCCCTCGAAGAAGCCGGCCGGGTCGCTCCCTCGATCGTCGACGCGCAACTGGGTGGTCGTCGAGTCGGCGCCGCAGACGCCCTTGACGACGCCGCTGCTGAGGAGCTTGTAGGTCCGCACCACCCCTTGGGGATCTCGGGCGAGGCAGTCGGTGAAGGTGCCGCCGACATCGATCCAGAACTCCCAACGATCATCCATCGTCGCTCCCCCGTTCGCAAAGAAGGTCCTGGCTCCGCGCGGTGATTTCTCGGGCGCGTGGGCGAGGGGTCGTTGTACGGGCTTTTGGGGGCGACGGGAGAGGGGACGCTTAGTCCGCTTGGGGAGGTTCGGTCTGGTCGGACTCCGTCTCGGGTCCGAGATCGTCCTCGACCGGCTCGCGTCCGTGCGCGTCCTCGATGGCGTCGAGATCCGGATCGTCCACGACGCCCTCGGGCTTCGGAAGCTCCTCGGCGTGCTCGAAGTCGGACCAGGCGCCGTCGAGGTCGTTGGCGGAAGGGAGCGTCTCGTCGGAACCCTCCTCCAACGAGACCGGCTCGAAGTCCTCCCAGGCGGCGTTCGCGGGATCGGCGGGGGCTTGCGGCGCGCTTGGCGAAGCGTCGGCGGCCTCGCTCGTTTGGTCGCTGGCGTCGGCGACGCTCGCCTCGTGATCGTCGCGGCTCGGCTGTTGCGGCGGAGGCTCGGTGGCGTCGGCCATCGGCTCGGCACGCTCTTGGTCGGTGAGCGGAACCAGTGGGCGCGGTGGGTAGATCGAGATTTCGTAGGCGTCGGTCATCTCGAACCACACCTTCTTCATCTTGATCAGTTCCAGCAACGCCAGGAACTTGCCGATCACCTGCGAGCGGGTGTTCGTGGTCCCGATCAACTCGGCGAAGGTGATCCCTCCGGTCTCGAGGACACGCTTTTCGTGCTTGGCCATGTAGACCTCGATCGGCGTCGTGTCGATCTTGATCGTGTCGGTGACCGGGACGATGTTTTCCTTGAGGATGCGGCTGAACGCGCTGACGAGATCCCACAGCTCCAACTCGCGGATCGGGCGAGCCCCCGGATCGGACTGCATTGCCGGCAGGTCGTTTTGCTGTCGCGACAGCTTCTGCTGTTGGGCGCGGGCACGCTCCCACAGCATCGCCCCGGCTTCCTTGAAGCGGCGGTACTCGAGCAGTTGCTTGACCAACTCCTGACGCGTTTCGTCCTCTTCCTCGGGGGCGGTCTCCTCCGCGCGCGGCAGGAGGGCGCGACTCTTCACTTCCAGCAGATGGCTCGACAGGACGAGGAATTCACCTGCCTCGTCGACATCGACCGCTTGGAGGTTTTCGAGGTATGCGAGGTACTGCGAGCAGATTTCGGCGATCGTCAATTCCAGCGCATCGACTTCGTCCTGGCGCACGAGGTGGACCAGCAGGTCGAGCGGCCCGCCGTACACATCGAGTTGAACGCGATACGCTGTCGTCATGGACGAAGTCGCCACCAAAAGGGAAGTCTTCCGAAGTCTCTATTGTTAGGAACCGCTACGTCGAACGTGTGGGTCTTCTTCCTGGTGTTCAGAGACCTCCGAGGCCCGACACTTGCTAAGCCGACCCCCCCTGTAGTCGCCCCTTGGACGAGGGACACGCTGAACGGCAAGCTACGATCCCGCGAGATCGCGCGCCGCGACCACGACGGGAGCGCCCAGACGCGCCGGTGGCGTGGAGGAGGCAGTCGAGCGGCCACGCGCCGAATCGAGGCCGATGGGAACGCCAAGCCCTCTGCCCGTGGTCGTGCCTCGGGAGGGGGACTTGACGACGGGAGCGCCCAGTCTGATCGGCGCGTTCGGGGACGAGCCGCCTCCGTCGTCCGGTGGGGGAGCCTTCTTCGGGCGGCCCCAAGTGAGAAGCGGCTTTGCCCGTCCGATGAGAATCGTTCCCTGGTCGATCGGGCTGTTGACGATCACCGACGAGTAGTCGCGCAGGACCGTTCCCTCCTCGGGAAGATGGTTGCCGAACAGGGCGTAGCTGGGACCATCGGACGCTTCGTCCCAGGTCTGCTTGATTCGCTCGGCCGTTTCGTAGAGGGACTCGGTGACCTCCTCGCGGTTCAGTTCGGTCTTCGCGCTCGGCTTGACCGTGGGCTCCGTCGGCCGCGCGACTTGATGATCAAATGACTGGGCCAACGCGGGCGAGGCGTCGACGGCGTGATCGTGGGCTGTCTCAGGGGTGACGCCGTAGTCGCGGTAGAAGTCGGCGAGGCTCGTCCAGCCGGTAACGAAGTTCGCGAGGGGATCGTGGCCGACGCGGGCCCAAGGAGGGAGCTGCTTGATCGCGGTCGACGGCGTCTGGCCCTCCATGCTCAGGAGGTAGAAGGCTCCCGCGAATCCGGCGCTCGTCGGCGAATCGTGGGCGACGAGGAGGATCGGTTTGGGTGAGCTCTTGTAGGTCTCGACGAGTCGCAACAGCTCTTCTCGGTCGGGCGCGACGTTGGGCTCGATCGTCAAATCGACGAGTTCGACACCCTCGGTCTCGCAATGCTCGCGGAGGTGGCGGTACCAGCTTTCCCCTGGTTGGAAACCGGAGACGTTGACGACGGTTTGGATGTCACGCTGGGCGATCTCCTGGTCGAGTCGTGCCTCGGGCATGACGCCGCCGGCACGATAGACGTTCTCCGGGACCACGCTGCGAACACTCGCGCAGCCGGCCAGGAGGAACAACAGTATTCCCGCCCATCGTCTTCCCATCTCTCCTCGTGGCGAAGAGGGTGGCGCACGGTTTGCCAGCAACGCCCCACGGACCCGCGCCTCGCGAGTCGTCGAAGGAACCGGGCGCCGTCTGGGAGAACCCGACTCTAGAATCGGAAGATCGTTTGTTCGGGCTCCACGGTTTCTGTGGATTGTGCCGATTGTGACAACAGAAGTGATGGTGTGTCGGTCGACCAATGCAGAGTGAGGGTAGAGAGCAGACGCCGAGGGGGCTTTCTCGCGGCGTGGAGGAATGAGACGTCTAGGCAAGGCGCGAAGTTTTCTTCTCTTTGGGAAAGAAGGTTCGCGGGCACTTAAAAAAGCGCATCTTCTCGCGACGCGATCGCGGGAGTTGGGCCGGCGGCGCCGAGCGCCGCGCTCGACGCATCCGGGTGACGCCGTGTCGGGGAAGGCGATTGGTCCTAGGGAGCGGGCGCTTCTGGCGTATCCCCTCTCCCCGTAGATTGACTCTGTTGACAGACGAACCGGACGAGAGATACTTCAGGCGAATACCAGTTCCGTCCCGTCTCGTCGTCCGATGGCAAAGTGAGAGCGTTCATGGACCGACAAGAGCCGTTTGACCCAAACGCGAGCGATGACTCCCCGATCATTGCCATGCCCGATCTGACGCGGCTTGTGCAGATCGTGTGGGAACGTCGCTGGACCTTTCTGGTGGGGCCGGTCGTCTTTCTCGCCCTGGCCACGCTCTACTACGTGCAGGCGACGCCGCGCTTCGAGTCGGAAGCGAAGGTATTGGTCATCAACAAGAAGCCGACGTTGATGACCGACCGCGCCGGCTTGCCGGTCTCGCACTTCGAGGACTACGTCGAGACGCACCAAGTCCTCATCGAGAGTCCGCTGATCGTCGAGCGCGCGATTCGGACCAATCCCGAGATCCTGCAGTTGGAGTCGGCCAAGCCCAGCAGTGAGGACGAGGACGCGGTCGACGTCATCATCGAGGAGATTGACGTCAAGCGGACGACTGGGCGCCTCTCCTCCAGCCCGGACAACGTCTTGGAGGTTTCGTTCAGTGGAAAGCTCCCGGAGGAATCGCGGCTAATTCTCGCGGCGGTGATCGACAGCTATCGCGACTTTCTCGACGAGACGTACAAGAACATCACCGACGAGACGGCCACGCTGATGACGCAGGCCCGCGACGTGCTCCGGAAGGAACTCCGCGACAAGGAGGAGGGCTATCGCGAGTTCCGACTCGAGTCGCCTCTGCTGGGGCGATCGTCCGAGGGCGTCGACACCAACCTCGAGTCGCTCGCGAGCATTCAACGCGAGATCTCTCAACTCAAATTGGAACGAGCCGAGGTCGAGAGCGACTTGCTGACTCTTCAGCGAGCGATCCAGGAGAAGGAGCCGTTTGACGCCTTGCTCGTGATGGCGACCGAGATCGCTCAAAAGTCGAAGCAGACCGACACCAAGGACGACAGTCGGCTCAATCTGGACAATCAACTCTTCCCGCTGCTGCTTTCTGAGCGAGAGTTGGCGGTCGACTTCGGTCCCGATCACCCAAAGCTGAAGATGCTTCGCGATCGCATTCAGTTGGCGCGGAATTTCTTCGCCCGCCCGACGGCGGCCTTCGCGGCCTTTTCCGGCGATCACGAGTCGGCGGAGACGCTTCTCTCGAAGTCGGGTTCGGCGGCCGAAGCGGTCGAGATGCATCTCGACTACCTCAATCAGAAGCTCGACTACCTGAAGGTCGCCGAGGATCGCCTCGACGAACTCTACAAGGAGGAGTACGACGAAGCCCGCAAGATCGCGGCTTACGACATCAAGGACGAGGCATTTCGGAAGGAGATCGATCAAACCCAGCAGCTCTACGACAGCATCATCACCAGGCTGCAAGACGCCGGGCTGGTGACGCAGTCGGGTGGCTACGAGGCGAAGATCATCGCTCCCCCGGAGTTGGGAGAACAGGTCTGGCCGATGGCGATCATCATCTTCCCCGTGGCGGGACTACTCGGGATCATGAGCGGCTTGGGACTGGTCTATCTCGTCGACATGGCCGACACCTCGTTTCGTACCAGCCAGGAGATTCAGCGTCGTCTCGGGCTGCCGATTGTCGGCTTGATTCCCTTTATCGCCGCCCCGAAGACGAAGGGATCCGGCGAGGACGCCCAGATTGACGCCGCCATCGACATGACCCTCTGCGCCCATCTGCGGCCGCGCTCGGTTCACGCCGAGGCCTATCGCGGGTTGCGGACGGCTCTCTACTTTAGCATGAACGCCCACAACCAGAACGTCGTCCAAGTCACCAGTCCCAACGCCGGCGACGGCAAGTCGACGACCGCGTCGAACTTGGCGATCACCTTTGCCCAACTCGGACGAAAGACCCTGTTGATCGACGCCGACTTGCGCAAGCCGCGCGTGCATCGACTCTTTAATCTCTCCGGTAAGAAAGGGCTCGTCTCGGTGATCCGTGATGGCGCTGATCTCGACGACGTCATCCACGACACGGGCATCGATGGACTGTCGGTCATCCCGTGTGGACCGCTTCCGGAGAACCCCGCCGAACTCTTGACGTCCCCTCATTTCGAGGAACTCGTCGAGGGCGTTCGCGAGAAGTTCGACTTCGTCGTGATCGACACCCCGCCGGTCTTGGCGGTGAGTGATCCGAGTGTCGTCGCGGTGCGCGTCGACGGGGTCCTGCTCGTGCTGCGGCTCTCCAAGAGTGGGCGGCATCCCGCCGAACGCGCCAAGGAGTTGCTAAGTCGGCACGGCGTCAACGTCATCGGCGTGGTGGTCAACAACTCCGACCGCGGGACGCGCTACGGCTATGGCGGCTACGGCTACGCCTACTCGTACGGAAACGAGAAGTACCTCGACGAGAGCCCTCTCTCGAGCGACTCCCAGGACGCCACGTAGGGCCCGCCATCTCGGAGACGATGAGCGATGCCACGAATAGACTCCGGTGACGGAGTTTCGTGTCCCGTCAAACATCCACTCTTCGGGCCGGAGCTTGCTGAGCCACGGGTCTCTCAATCGCGCGCAAGCGTGCGTCTCTTCCGCATGCCCCCTCTTTGCGCATGTCCACGACGAGCGTGAACATGGCACCCGGCGATCCTTCTGCGACGAACGGACTGATCTCAACGCGAGGCGTTTGTCGTGGAGCGTGTGGTCCATCCGCCGATATCCATCGTGCCAACCTCACTGGAACAGCTTACGATGATGGATGCGGATCCGGCGCCCGCGGCGAGTTTTCATCTCTCTGGGGCGTCGGACAAGCGATTCCGCAAAGGCCGTCAGCCTCCACTGGCGAAGGGAAGGAATGTCTGGATGGACCCTGTGAGAGCGTTTGACCAGTTGCAAGCGGACTACTGGACGACGCGCACCAATCTTCGTTCCCACGACCATCCTGTCGTGCGTTCCTTCGCCAATCAGCGGGTCGAGTTTATCAAGGGAAAGTTCGGCGACTGGCGTCCTTCAACCGCCTTGGAGGTAGGCTGTGGCGATGGTTTCGGGATGCAGCACATGAACACCCTGGTCGATGACATTCACGGGTGCGACCTCTCGCCGGCAATGCTCGAAGCCAATCCGGCGCCCGCGGATCGCTTAACGCTCGCGGAAGCCTATGACCTTCCTTTCGAGAGCGACCAGTTCGAGCTCGTCTATTGCTGGGAGTTGCTGCATCACGTCGGGGATCCTTCGCGAGCGGTGTCGGAGATGAAACGCGTGGGACGTCGCGCGGTCATGTTGTGCGAGCCGAACAGCCTCAATGTCGCGATGGCCGCTTTCGGGTTGCTCGAGCCTGCCGAGCGAGGGCTCTTACGGTTCACTCCCGGCTACACCAAACGCCTCTTGGTCGAGGCCGGGCTCTCGCGGGTGACGGTCTATTCCGTGGCCTGTTTCACGCCCAACCAGACGCCCCCTTGGTTGGCGCGGGTGCTGTCCCTTCTGCCCTACCGTTGGCCTTACGTCGGCCTCTACAACATCGCGATCGGATACCTCTAAGGTCGCGCGGATTCGGTCGTCGGCCGCGTCGCGAACTCCCCGACAATCGGACTGGTCATTGGTGGCTGGGTGTGGGAGACTCACGGACGCCACGTCGCGGAGACGCTCGCTTGGGAGTCGGGAGCAACTTTTTGTCGAATCATCCGAGCGAACCGCCTCGCAGCCCTTCTTCGGTTTTGTATTATCGACGGTAAGTCTGTTGGGGCCGGTGGAGGTCGGCGATCACGGGATCAAGTTGGAGGTAGGCGACCGTGGGCTCCAATCCTCAAGTCGAAGAGAAGGTGGTTGGCGTACTCAAGTCGCTCTTTCGAGCCTACGCCCACCGTGACATCAACGAGACGATGGCGATCTTCGCCCCCAGCTCCGACATCGTGCTGGTCGGGACCCGTGGCGATCATCGGGTGGGTGTCGAAGGGGTGAAGACCTACTTCGAGGAAGAATTCGCCGCCCTGTCGCGAATTGACAACTACCGCTGGAAAACGACATGGCTCTCGGTCGGGTCGACCGGCCCGGTCGCGTGGACGGTCATGGAGGTGACCGGCGAGTTCGTCAAGGGGGGGCAAGCGGTTCGCATTCCCCACCGGCTGACGACCCTCATGCGGCAGCGGCACGAAAGCTGGTACATCGTCCAGGCGCACTTTTCCTGCGTCGCCGGGGAGCGTCACTTCGAGGACGCGTTGGCCGCTCCGGAGATCGGAGACTCGGCGCCCGCGAGGAGAAGCGAACCGGCTGTACCTCGCGTCGAGCCTTCCTCGCCGCCGCCCGCGAGTGAGCCGGCTCCCCCCGTGGCGCCTCGGGTGGAACCTCCTCGCCCGGCCGAAGCGAACCCACGCCTAACGCCGGATCCGCATGCACCGGTCGAACTGACCAACTCGACCGACGCGCCCACGCCGGAAGAGACGCCTAGCCAACGTGCCGATTGGGAGGATTGGCTCTCGCGTTCGGCGACGAGCCGTGCGGGCAAGACGACCGACTCGCCGTCGGAGAGCGACATCGATGATCGTCCCGCCTCGCTGACCGATCTGATGCGACAGGATTCCTCGGCGAACGAAGTGGTCTCGGGCATGGGGTCGGACTCGGACCCGTCCGGGGACGGCGACAAAGGCGATGGGGAGGACAACCCGAAGAAGGAGCTCAGTTGGGAAGACTGGCTCGACCGCTCGTCGCCGTAGTCGGTGTCAAAACGGTGGAGAAATGGTCGACTTTGGGTCCAATTCGGTGATTTTTTGCGTCACTCTTGCGCGAATCGCGCTCATTTCGGTCTTGAATCAACACCAACCGTCTCCGAAACCACTCGTCGGGCGCCCCAAGGGGCCTTCGGGAGGCGTGGCTCGCTATCGCCGTTGGCCGGTGCGGTCGACTTGCCAAATCTTCCCCGTGGTGACGTCCAGACCCGTCAAGTAGGCGCCGTAGACGCAAGCGGTATCGATGCACTGCAAGTAGCCGAGATCGAGCACATCGCCACTGCGCTGCGGGGTGTGGCCGACGACCACGGTCTTGCCGGAGACGTGGGGCGATGGCAAGTGGTCGCGCATCGACAGCCACATCAGCGTCGCGGTGGTCTGCTCGTCGAAGGGGACTTTGGGATCGTAGTTCCCGTGGAGAAAGGCGTGGGTGTCGGTCTCATGGACCAGGCGGCACTCCCTGAGGAACTCAATGTGGTCGGCAGGGATGTCGTCGGGGCTGCCGACCGGCCCGTAGGAATAGAGCGTCTGCAAGCCGCCGATCATGAGCCAGGACTCCAGCGGCATCGCTCCGTCCAACGCCGCGAGCATCGCCGCTTCGTGGTTGCCCTTCAAGCAGACGAGTTGGCACTTCGTTCCGAGTGCCATAAGTGTCTCGATCACTCCGCGTGAATTCTCTCCGCGATCCACATAATCGCCAAGAGTGACCACGAGATCTTTTTCTTTTGGATCGATTGCTTCGAGAAGTCCATCGAGAGCTTGGTCACATCCATGAATGTCGCCAATTGCAATCGTGCGAGATGAATGGTTTGAGGTATGCTTCATAGTCGCTATTCTAGTCTAACCGGTCAACTACGTCATCGGGCGTGAAATCGATCCGATGGGAAATTGTGTGCACGAGGCCCGGATTTTGGCTCCCTCGGCCGTGAATATGATCAGAACGGCGAATCGGATGGTGGAGCCTCGGGTTCAGTGACACAGAAAGACGTGGGGATCGAGCCAAGTACAAAGCTACCAATTTCCTGAAAATATACCTCAATAGTTAGAAAACGGACCGTTCGCTCAACGGCCTACGCTATGGTGATGTTGAAATATATTCTGGAGCCAATGACGACCGCGGGACGCCGACGGCCTCGGCACGACTGAGCAACCCCCATGTGTCGGGGCTGTCGACTCCCCATGCGTCAACGCGGACTCGACTCGCGGTCTCCTCGCACAACGCGGGCGCCAGCAACGTGGCGCTTGCTCGACCAAGAGGTCGCGATCCTGCCTCGACTTGCCTCGATTCCTTTCCCAGATCCACCTCGGCGCTTCGTCGATCGCGTCATATGGCGCGTTGGATGCAGAACGGTGACCGCCCGCGTCGCCGGTGCGCGATGCCCCGCGTTCGGTCCGGTCGAGAACGATTGAGCGGCGAGCGCCTCGTCGGCATCGCTTCTCGCAAGTTCTCTTGCGTGGCCCTGGGCCAAGTGAGAGACTATCGCACCCAAAAAGGTAACTGTCGAACGGTTTACCTCGAACGAGTTGTGAGTGAGGAGGGTTGGAGTCTTGGCGACGATCGCCTTTTTGTTTCCCGGTCAGGGTGCTCAGTCGGTGGGAATGGCGCGCGAAGTGGTGGAGAAGGTTCCGGCCGCGCGGGAACTCTTCGAACGAGCTGCCGACATCCTTGGCTATGATCTCTTGTCCCTCTGCACGGAAGGGCCCGCCGAGCGTCTCGACGCCACCGATGTCAGTCAACCGGCCCTCTTCGTCGCCGGCTTGGCCGCCCTCGAACAGCTCAAAGTGGATGAGCCCTCCCTCGTTGACCAGTGCGCCGGCGCCGCGGGACTCAGTCTCGGCGAGTACACCGCCCTGGTCTTCGCGGGAGCGATGAGCTTCGACGACGGCCTCCGGGTCGTCAAGGTCCGAGGCGAAAGCATGCAGGCCGCAGCCGAAGCGAGCCCCACCGGCATGGTCAGTATCCTTGGACTCGACGCGGAGAAGCTCGAGCAGGTATGCGAGCAAGCTTCCTCTGTCGGCCCAATCCGAATCGCGAATCATCTCTGCCCGGGCAACTTGGTCGTTTCCGGAGCCAAGGAGGCGTGTGCCGAAGCGAGCCGACTGGCCACCGACGCCGGAGCGATGAAGGCGATCCCCTTGGCGGTCGCGGGAGCCTTTCACACCGACTACATGAAGCCGGCAATGGGGCCTCTTTCGCAGGCGCTCGACGGGGTCGATCTTCAGCCGCCGCGAATTCCCGTGATTTCCAACGTCGACGCCCAAGCTCACAGCGATCCGGCCGAGATCAGAAGTATTCTCGTTCGGCAGGTGACCGAGCCGGTGCTGTGGGAGCGCAGCATGCGGGCCCTACTCGAGCAGGGCTACGATACCTTCTATGAACTCGGTCCGGGCCGCGTGCTCGCCGGGCTCATGAAGCGTATCCAACGCCGCACCGCGTTCCACAACGTCACCGTCTAGTGTCCTGATGGGCAAGTTCGCTACATTGAATCTCGGCCCTCAGATCGTGCGGAAGATTGCCCAATCATAGGCGTTTTCCGCATTCCCAGGGCCAGCGTGGACATGGCACCCAAGAGCCTTTTAGTCAATGAACCAACCAATCAGGACATTGGCAGTCCCTTGACTCAAGCGGACCAAGGCGAGAACGAGCCATGTTGGCCAGGATCAAAGAGGAGAAACGGAGGCGAGTCTGTCGATTCGTCGAGTTTCTATGACGCCGAGATTGGCAAAAGGGCCGTTCGTAGCCGGCATCGAATAGATCAACGGGCCGCTAGGTTCACCTCTAACGAGTCAGGTCGAGGAAGCGAGGATTCGCGATGAAGACATCTGCCGGTATTCTTCTCTATCGTCCGTTCGAGGATGGCGACATCGAAGTCCTGCTCGTGCGACCCTCGGGGCTGCACCGCAGCGGCGGCCCCAAGCCGTGGAGCCTGCCAAAGGGGCTTCCCGATCCTGGCGAAACGCTCGAGCAAGCCGCTCGGCGCGAGACTTGGGAAGAGGCGGGCGTCAAGGCGGCGGATCTCTTTCCGCTCGGCAGCATCCAGTACACCACCAAGAGTCGCAAGATCGTCCATGCTTGGGGGGGACTCATCCCCGACGACGCCGATCCTCACTGCGCGTCGTGGGAGGTCGATCGCGTCGCGTTTCTTTCCGTGGACGAAGCTCACAGTGTCCTGCACCGCGACCAACGCCCCTTCGTCGACCGCCTGGTCGAGTATCTCACCGAGGATCTTGACGGCTTCCGCAATGCCGAACGAGAAGTTGGCTGATTCCAACTGTTTCGAGAAGAAAAGCCCCCTCACCCCTAACCCCTCTCCCACAGGGAGAGGGGAACAAGAGGCTCACGCTCCCACAGGGAGAGGGGAACAAGAGGCTCACTCTCCCACAGGGAGAGGGGAACAAGAGGCTTACTCTCCCACAGGGAGAGGGGAACAAGAGGCTACCTTTCCCACGGGGGAGGAGAACAAGAGCTTACCTCTCCTTGGGGAGAGGTCGGCGAACGTAGTGAGCCGGGTGAGGGAGATTTCGACTCGGTCGAAGATGGGTGGTTCTCAAAGAAAAGCCCCCTCACCCCTAACCCCTCTCCCACAGGGAGAGGGGAACAAGAGGCTCACGCTCCCACAGGGAGAGGGGGAATTCCGCGATTCTCGTCGGATAGGTTTCGACCCATCACCAACGCTGGCGATCCTCTCTACTCTTGGTCGATCAGGTGAAGAAACGACCCGCAGACGTTGCCACGGCGCAATCCCATCGGCCCGAGCGGCGTTCCATCAGCATTCCACGCTTGCCAGAGCGGGGTGGCTTCCCCTTGCTCGACGATTGACGCGTAGTGGAACTCATGGGCGCGAAACCCCTGGCCGAATTCGCCAAGGAGGCCAGCAGTCGGCTTGACTTCGCCAAGGAGGCCAGCAGTCGGCTTGACTTCGCCAAGGAGGCCAGCAGTCGGCTTGACTTCGCCAAGGAGGCCATCGCTCGCCAACGTGACGCGGCGATAGCCGAGATGCAAACGCGGCTTGGCGAACGAGGTTCGTAGGGGTAACAAGTCGGCCATGGGAAACCAACGGCCCTCGGCGCTCTGAAGCGAACTCCCCAGCACCATGAAGCCGCCACACTCGCCGTAGATCCCCACCCTCCGATCGGCGGCTCGCCGCAACCCTTCAAGGAAAGCCTGGTTGCCGGCCAAACGCTCCGCGTACAACTCGGGATAGCCGCCGGGAAGGTAGATCGTGTCGGCACGCGCCTCGGGCGATTCGTCCGCCAACGGGGAAAAGGGTAGCCACTCGACGCCATCCTCGCGCCATCGTCGTCGCACGTGCGGGTAGCTGAATCGAAAGGCGACATCGTCGGCCACCGCGATCCGTTTCGCCTGGGGCAACATCCGAAAGCTCGACGGGGTCTGGATGGCCGAGCAAGGGGAGGCCAGATCCAGCAAGCGATCGATCGCGACGTGGGAGGCGACGAGTCGTTCCCGTTCCGCGAGGATCGCGTCGAACTGGTCGAGTTCCTCCGGCTGCACCAAGCCCAAGTGGCGATGCCCCATCGCCTCGGGGTTGGTCATTCGCGGGAGACATCCGAGTACCGGGATGCCGAGTCGCTCCACCGCGCGGACAAGTTTGTCCCGATGCCCCGGCCCGCCAACGCGATTGAAGACGACACCGGCGAGGCGGCAGTCGCCGCGGTAGGTGGCGAAGCCGTGAACGATCGCGGCCGCCGACTGTGCCATCGCGGAAGCATCGACCACGAGAATGACGGGAAGCTGGAGGAGAGCCGCGACATGGGCGGTGGAGGCCGTTTCGTCGTTGGCCCCGTCGTAGAGTCCCATGGCGCCTTCGACAATCACCAGTTCGGCGTCGTCCGTCGCGGCGGCGAGGTTCGCGCGCAGCGTTTCCGGCCTCATGCCCCAGGCATCGAGGTTCACGCTGTCGCGACCGGTCACGCGGCGATGAAACTGGGGATCGATGTAGTCGGGGCCGACCTTCGCCGACGAGACGCGGAGCCCGCGCGCGGAGAGGTGCTTGAGGAGTCCCAGAGTCAGGGTCGTTTTGCCGTTGCCGGAGGCGGGAGCCGCGATGACCAGGCCGTTAGCGGTCGCTGCCATGCTTCCAGAGGCTTTGGGCCGCGACGGAGGTCACCTCGATCCGATTGGCGATGTGCCACTCGGAGGTCATGGCCATCACCTCGTGCTGGGCGAGTTGCTTAATGTGGTAGGAGGCGGCTTTTCCGCGAAGGACAAGCGTCTTGCCGACCTCTTCGAGACAGAACTCGCGCAAGCGCCGACCGATCTTTTGGGTCACGCTGGTCGCGATCGAGGCGTGGTCGGGAGTGAGGGTCGCACTGTTGCCGCTGCTGTTCATGGTGAGATGATCCTCTAGGGTTGCGCCGCCCTTGGGAGGGCTCGCGCGTCAAGTGGGCGTGAGGACCGAACGACAGAATGGGCCCTTCGCACTCGCGAAAGGCTGAGAAGCCTCCGGCATCTCGACCATCCTTGTCTGGTGCCTCGCAATCCGTTGCGGGGAGAGGTGCGGGGGATTGGGAATCCAACAAGTGTTTCCGTCTCACTCCAGGAGCCGAGTGACATGGACAGGACTCAACCTGACCTTCGCGACTGGCAAGCAGCCTTGGCACCCGATCGCTGGGGGCGGGAAACGCCCAAGCACACCTCTCGACGTTCTCTCCGGAGTATTTGATGACTCGAGGCGTTCGTCAACGCTTTTCTAGGAGAAACGGTAGCGATGAAGAAGAATTAAAACAGCCCGCCCCCAGGTGGCGACGCCGGCCCCGATCGCCCCAGGTGGTCGATCGCTTTGGAAGTTGCCCGACGGCCCTGCGGCGTCCGGATGATGAACCCTTCCCGGAGGAGAAAGGGTTCGACCTCCTCGCTGAGCGTTTCCGAGGGAATGTTCATCGTCGCGGCGATCGCGTCGATGCCCCGCGGCCCCCCGCCAAAGACGCTCACGAGCGTCTCGAGGTAGCGTCGGTCTTGCTTATCGAGCCCCGCGATGTCGACTTGTTGCATCTCGAGCGCTTGTCGCGTGATTGAGAGGGTGATCGTGCCGTCCCCACGACTGATCGCGAAATTGCGCACCCAGAAGAGCAGCGAGTTGGCGATGCGCGGCGTGCCGCGACTGCGTCGGGCCAGTTCGCTGGTCGAGGTCTCGTCGATCGGGACGCCGAGCTTGCGCGCGTTAATCGAGACGATTCGCGCCAGCTCGTCGAGTTCGTAGAAGTCGAGGTGTTCGCGGACCTGGAAGCGATCGCGAAGGGGAGCCGAGAGCATGCCGCTGCGCGTCGTGGCGCCGATCAGCGAGAATCGCTTCAGGGGCATGCTAAGCGTTCTGGCGCCGAGGCCCTCGCCGAGCACGATGTCGATGCGAAAGTCCTCCATCGCGGTGTAGAGGAACTCCTCGACGCTCTTGGGCAGTCGGTGAATCTCGTCGATGAACAGGACCCCGTGGTCGGTCAGGTTTGTCAGGTAGGGCATGATCTCCTTGGGCGAGGAGAGCGAGGCGCCGCTGGCAAGCGTCAGTTCGACGCCCATTTCTTTGGGCAACACTGTCGCGAGCGTTGTCTTTCCCAGACCGGGCGGCCCGTCGAAGAGGATGTGCGGCAGGCATTCGGCCTGCTTGCGGGCGGCATCGACGAGGATGTCGAGTCGTTCGATGACCGCGCGTTGGCCGATCATGTCGGCGAGCTTCGATGGGCGCAGCGAGTCATCGGGCACGGATTCCTTCGCGGCCGGGACGGGCTGGGAGGAACTCGTGTCGCTCGAGTCGGAGGAGATCATGCGTTGACGCGCCATCGGCCATCCTTGATGCGAGGCAAGTGTCCTGGAAAGGTGATACTCGAAGACGAACCCCCTCACCCCTCCCTACGGGCTCATTCCACGGGGAGAGGGGAACAACGAAGCCCGACTCTTGGCTCTAAACGGACCACTATGACCCTTCGCCGCCGACGCGGATCTTCTCGATCTCGGTCATCACCCGACCGGAGTTGAAGATCGTGATCGTCGAGGTGCTCTGACTGAGCGTGATCGACACCGCATCGGTGACCGAGGTGATCGACGCCGCCGACTCGTGGCGGGCGCCAAGTCCGCCCCGAAGCTGTTCGGTCGACTTCCCGGTCCCCATGAGATAGCGCCCCGCCGCCAGGACGACGCCGTCGCCCCGAATGATGAACGCGCCATCGATCGCGGCGAACTCCTTGATCGTTTCGTCGAGGCCACCCGAGAGGATGTTGCAGTCCTCCTCCGGATACCCGTGGAACGGATTGAAGACCAACTGCCGCGAGTTCTCCAGGACGTTCTCCGAATCACCGACGACGAAGGTGGCGCCGACGGTACGCGTCTCGCGACCCTCCACCGCGAGTTCCGAGGCGATGCTCAGGACACGCTCGAAGACCGCCGGGTCGACGTCGGGAGGCAGCGGGTAGGACTCGTCGGTCAGGAAGAACTCCGCCTCGTCGCCCACGCGGATCACGACCATCGTGTCGAGGCGATTGGAGTGCTGAACGCCCGAGAGACAGACGATAACGTCGCCGCGCGCGAGTTTCTTCTCCGCGACCCCGACGAGCATGGAGACCTTCACCTGCGCGAGACGCGTCAGCGGGACGTTGGGGATATGGATCACCGAGACCCGATCGGAGTTCATCTCCGGAGGTTCGATCACCTCGCTGTCCTGGGATCCCGGCGGTCGCGAACGACTGACGAGCAGGAGCCGATAGTTCACTTCGGCGAGTGCTTCGTTGAGGTCGTCGGGGTTTTCCCAAGCCTCGGCATCGAACATGAGGGCTTTCGCATCGACCTCTTGGGCGATGGCGTAAGCGTGTTGCAGCATCGACTGCGTTAGCGTGTTCACGGCGTCGCGTCCTCGCGAGATTCCAACTCGAGCGCAAGTCCCGAAAACTCGACCTCTTCCAAGTCGCCGGCGACGAGCGGCATGAACTCGAGGCTGTTGATGCCCGCATGGAGTACCTGCTCCGGGAGAGCGATCCGCGCCAGGCCGTCGTCGACTCGGGCCAGGGAAGAGAGTTTGCCCAAGGATTGTCCATTGACCCACAAGCCGAAATTGCCCGGCAGCATCCGGGGGGCGCTCAGCGGCGAGTCCTTCAAGTTCCAACGAAAGGTGAGCCACGCCGTCCCGGGCTTCGCTTCATGCTGAAAGCTCGCCCGCAACCGCGATCCGTCCGGGACGGGGCGATCGAACGACGTCACCACCTTCTCTCCAAGGTGAAACGAACGGGGATAGAAAAGAGTTCGTCGTCCGACAAGCAGCGGCTTCCACGAATCGAGATGTTCGAGCGCAACGGTGCGTCGGCCGAGGAGGGGATGGTCGATGGTCCAGGAGGATTCGTCCGCGTCGAGCAGGGTCGCGATCAGGCGGCTGCCGTCTCGGAGCCGCAGCAAGCCGATCTCTCCCTCCCAGACGAGCGGGGTCGGTTCCGCCGAGTCGGGCAGGACGAGTCGACTGATGTCATTCCAGTCGAATCGCTTTCGCTCGGCTCCCGCGAGGGTCACCGCCTCCTCGTCGGCGCTCTCGAGCGTTCCGAACCACGCGTCCCCGGTGCCGGTGGCGACCATGGTTCGATGGGGATCGCTCAAGAGGGTGGTCCGCTCGGGCCACTTGGTGATGATCCGCAGGTCGTCGATCCAAGCCTCGGCATCCTCGTCGTCTGGGCCGTCGTCGGTGCCGAACTCCAGACGCGAGAGGGGCGGCAACTCCTTGGAGCGGTGACGCCACGCGAGCAATTGGTCATCGAGGGTGATCACCATCCCATCGGAACCGAAATCGATGACGATTTCCTTCCACCCAACTGTCCGGGGGATCGCTTGAGTTTCGAGTTCCAACAAAGGGCCGGCCGACACCGTATAAAAGTCGCGATCCCAACCAGGCTCGATGCGGAGCTGGGGACGCGGTGATGAGCCAAAAGTGACAGCTACGTACCATCGTCGATGGCGAAAACGTCGACTGTCGTCAAAGAAGAGAAATCGAATCGAACCGCGGGCGATCGGCTCGTCGAACTCCCGCCACAGGCGTTGGCCGGGAACGGTGAGCGGCAGCGCCGACGGTGGCGTCCCGTAGCGCTGGGTTCGAACGTCGACGCCTCCCTTTCGGTTCCAGGAGGGACCGATCGTGGAAAAGGGATCTTCGAGGGTAACCTCGCCCTTAAAATAAGTCAGAACGGAGCGGAGTGTCCGTTTGGGCAACTCCACCGGACCCAAAGTCGACTGGAAACGGACCAGAGCGTTGTCTATGGCGAGCGACCGCGTCAGCAGGCCGCCCGCGTCGCCCCAATCGACGAGCAGCGGCTGGGACCGAAGGCGAACCGAGCGAGCCCCGGGAAGCAGGGTGACCTGGCGGAACGAGGAAAGCGGGTCCGTGCCTCGGGCGGAGTCGAGGCTTGCGGGTTTCCCGTCTGTGCTCAAGCCGCTCTTGCGGACGGTGCCACGACGCATCTCGCCGGAGGGGAGTCTTCCCTCGGCGGCGGGTGAAGGCTCTGCACGAAGATCGTCGGTAAGAGCCGTCGCGAGGCAGAGCACGGCCAGAGTGATCATCGAGGCAAAACGAGACAACAACGTGATTTCCTTCGCGGAGCCATGGCTTCGCCATTGTAACGAAGGGAAGAAGTCGAACAAACGACTGTTGTTGGCGAAACAAATGCTGATTTCGAGGAAAAAGTATTTCTTCCTTCACAAAGCGGATCAAACTAGGGCGTAAGTAGAACAGAATCCGTACTCAACGAGGAGTCTTTCGCGATTGACATGGGGCCAGATTTTCAAGTGGGGAGTGTGACGGAATTACTTGATTCTCCCAACGCAAGGGGTTGGTAAGGTGTCTAGTCGGCCACGTATTCTCGTCTTCGATCCGTCTGATCAGGCGACGGCCGCGCTACAGTCCCTCTCGGATCAAGTCGACGTCGTCCGGGCGCAAACCGCCGAGCAAGGTCTTGAGCTACTCCAGCAGGGCGGGTTCGAGGGTATTTGCACCGGCGAGCCCGACCCCTTGGACGGGGCGACTCCTCCCACCAGCGGCCTGCGGATTTTGAGCGATCTCTCCGCCGGCGTCGCGATCGTCGATGCCCGTCTCAATCTGGTCTGGTTCAATCAGGCGTTCATCAACTTTTCCCCACGCGGGCCCCGCGTCGGCGAGAACATCTACGACGCCCTCGATTCTCCCAACAACGAGGGGCCCGACTTCTGCCCGTTCCTGGACTGTCTCGGCGGCAGGACAACGGCGCGGTCCCGGCTCCATCTGCCATCGGGCTGCGAACTGGAGGCGGTCGTCCAACCCCTACCCGGAGCCGACGCGAGCAGCTCCCACGCGCTTTGTCTGCTTCGCGACGTCACCTTCGAGGTTCGCGATCGCGAGAAGCTCTTCGCGCTGCAGCAAGCGGGGATGGAACTGAGCAACCTCGATCCCGAGGAACTCTCGCGGATGTCGATCCAAGAGCGCATCGACTTGCTCAAGGCGAACATCCTCCAGTACTCGCGTCGCATCCTCAATTTCTCGAATTTGGAAATTCGGCTTCTCGATCCGCGGACGCGTCACCTCGAGATCCTCCTCTCGGAAGGGATGGGCGCCCGCGAGGAAGACGAACCGCTGTTGGCCGAGCCACAGGGCAACGGCGTGACCGGCTTCGTCGCCGCGACCGGGACCAGCTACCTTTGCGAGGATGTCCTCAACGATCCGCTCTATATCCCTGGTGCGGTCGATGCCCGCAGTTCGCTAACGGTCCCCATCGTCTCCTACGATCGGCCGATCGGGACCTTCAATGTGGAGAGTCCCGAGCCGCGTCACTTCAGCGATAGCGATCGCGAGTTCCTGGAGCTCTTCACCCGCGAGATTGCCGTGGCGCTTCACGTGCTCGATCTGTTGAGGGAGGAGAAGCGGGTCGCGGGGAGTGCGAGCATTGAGGCGATCGCCGGAGAGATTGGCGTTCCCACCGACGAAATTCTCACCGACGCGATCGCGCTGCTCGAGGCGATCGACGACGGTGACGACACGTCCAACCTCGATCGCGAGGTCGCCAAACGTCTCATCGAGAACGCGCGAACCATCAAGAGTTCGATCCAACGCGCCTACAAGACCCTCGAGGCGACCTACGCCGGCAACGAGCCGAACGAACAGCTTCCACTCGCCGGCAGGCGCGTCTTGCTTGTCGACAGCGATCAGAGCATCCGCCGTTCCGCGCACGGGCTGCTCAGCCGGGTTGGCTGCGAGGTGGTCACCGCGAAAGAGGGACGCGAGGCGCTCGCTCTCCTGAAGATCGGACGCTACGACGTGGTGATCGGCGACATTCGCCTTCCCGACATGAACGGCTACGAGTTCTTTGGCCAGGTCCGCTCGGTGTTCAGCGAGACGCCGATCATCTTGATGACCGGATTCGGCTACGATTCGACGCACAGTCTCGTGAAAGCTCGGCAAGAGGGCCTTCGCGTGGTGCTCTACAAACCCTTCCGTTTCGATCGACTCCGCGAAGCGATCGAGGACGCCCTCGACCCGTCCCGCCAGACGGCGCGTCCGCGCACCGCTCAACGCATCCGCATCTGATCCTTCCGCGTCCCAAGGGGAATTTCCCCTGCCACCCATTCGGTGCTTGACAGCCCGATATAGGGAATTTACGGTAGCTTTACTTAGTGAGTCGTGAGACCCTCCCATTGATCTCCCGACGCCACGCCGGGGGAGCCTTCCCGCGAGCCCGCGCACGCTGAGTGAACCGATCTCCCACCGCAAGTTCGCACACCTAGGAGGCCTGCCGCGATGCTGACCATCACTGGACCGCGATATCGCCTTTGCGAGAACTTCTCCCGTCGTGGATTTCTCAAAATCGGCGCCCTGAGCATGGGGGCCTGGCAGCTCTCCCTGGCCGACATTCTGCGCGCCGAGCAACAGTCGGGAACCTCCGCGCCGCACAAGGGCGTCATTAACGTCTTTCTCGGCGGTGGCCCTCCCCACCAAGACATGTGGGACTTGAAGATGGAGGCTCCCTCGGAGATCCGGGGGGAGTTCCAACCGATCAAGACCAACGTTCCCGGGATCGACATCTGCGAGGTCTTTCCTCGCATGGCGCAGTTGATGGACAAGAGCGTCTTGATTCGCTCGGTCGTCGGCTCCGAGGGTCGCCACGACGCGTTTCAGTGCATGACCGGCTGGACGACGCGCGACTTGGTCTCGCTCGGAGGCCGTCCCAGCGTGGGGGCCACGGCGGCGAAGCTTCTCGGTCCCGTCAATCCCTCGGTCCCGCCCTTCGTCGGATTGGCGGCGAAGACCCGGCACACGCCCTGGTCCGATTCGGGCAAACCCGGATTTCTCGGGGCCGCTTTCGCCCCCTTCAAGCCGGATGGCCCCGGCATGGCGAACATGAAGCTCAACGGCATCACGCTCGAGCGACTTCAGTCTCGACGGGCGCTGCTCGGGAATCTCGATCGGCTACGTCGCGACATCGACGCCGACGGTTCGATCGCGGCGCTCGATTCCAACACGCAATCAGCCTTCAACATCCTGACTTCGAGCAAGCTCGTCGAGGCCCTCGACTTGAGCAAGGAGAGCGACAAGGTCCGCGAACGCTACGGCGACGGCAAGCCCTACAAGTTCCAATACGACGGCGCCCCGACGTGCAACGAGCAATTCCTCATGGCGCGTCGTCTGATCGAGGCCGGGGCCCGCTGTGTCACGCTCTCCTACGGACGCTGGGACAGCCACAGCAAGAACTTCGACCTGGTCCGCGATCACGGTTCGAAGCTCGACCAGGCCTTGAGTGCCCTGATCGAGGACCTCGATGTTCGCGGGATGCTCGATGACGTCACCGTCGCGGTGTGGGGCGAGTTCGGACGCACCCCGCGCGTGAACAAGAACGCCGGTCGCGATCACTGGCCGAAGGTCAGCGGAGCGTTGCTCGCGGGAGGCGGCATGCGCACCGGTCAGGTGATCGGCGCCACCAATCGCTTGGGCGAATACGCGGAACGCCGGCCCGTTCACTTCCAGGAGATCATCGCGACGCTCTATCGCAACTTGGGCATTCGGACCGAATCGACGACCATCACCGATCCGACCGGGAGGCCACAGTTCGTCTCCGACGTCGGCCCCATCTCCGAAATCGTCTGAGCCGAGAGGGAAACCCGCTCCGTCTCCATGGGGACTGGCTTGACGTCGCGGTGCGCGAACGGCATCCTGCTAGAGGGTCGAACGCCTCGATGTCAAGGATGCCGCATGGCGACAGTCCATCCCCGTCTCACGCAATTGGTCCATCGCGTCTCTCCCTTGGTCAAGACCTACCTGCCGCCGGTGCACGCGCTGATTCGGCGTGGCGTTGTCGCTTGGAACCGTCGGCGGGCGAGGCAACTTGCCGCAAGTCGCTATGAAGCCGGGCTGCCGCTTCTGGAGCGTTCCCACCTCGCGGCACTCTGCTCGCACTTGGGACTCCGCGGTGAAGGGGCCGAGATCGGCGTCTACGAAGGAGCTTACTCAGAGGAGTTTCTCCAGTTCGGCGACCTCGCGGTCCTGCATCTGATCGACCCCTGGAAGGAGTTCCACCAGGACGACTACAGCGACAAGATCAACGCGGCTCAGGAGGAGATGCAGCGTCGCTTCGAATTCACCCAGGATCGCCTGCGTCGGTTCGGTACCCGCTGCCGGTTCCACCGCGAGATGTCCGAGGAGGCGGTTGGCCGGTTCGAGGACGCATCACTCGACTTCGTCTACATCGACGCGAACCATTCGTACGCGGCGTCGCGCCAGGACATTGCCTGGTGGTGGCCGAAGGTGCGCCCGGGCGGAATCTTCGCCGGGCACGACTATCTCGAGGGCCAGATCGAGGGAAGCGACTACGGCGTGAAACGGGCGATCGACGAGTTCGTCGCGGAGCACGATCAGCAGCTCTTCGTGATCGACGAGCCGTGGCCCTCCTGGTACTTGATCAAGCGTCCGGTATCGGCGAGCGAATAGATCCACGGGCTGCTAGGGCACTGGTCCCTCTAAGTCTTCGGGTGCCACGGGTTGCTTGTCGGCCAGTGCCAAGGGATTGGGGTTGCGCCAACTTCAAGTCGGCAAGGAGCACGAAGGCGCGTCCCGCATGTCCTCGACCAGCGTGAGTCCTCTTTGCATGCCCACGGCAAGCGTGGATCCTCTTTGCATGCCCACGACAAGCGTGGGTCCTCTTTGCATGCCCACGGCAAGCGTGGGTCCTCTTTGCATGCCCACGGCAAGCGTGGGCATGGAGGGGGCATCCAAGACAGGCTCACGCATTCTTCATGAGCCCTCGCGACCGGCATGCATCTCCTAACTTCCGGTATTTCAAGTAGTAGCGGAAAGTCGACTCCAGCGTCGACGTCGCGGTAGGCCCTCGCTCAAGGAATGCGCGAGTAGCCCTTGAAACCCAATCGGCCGAGGCTAGAGTTGGGGCAACGCCTTCCTTCGTTCGTTTCCTACGCCATCTCCTGGTAGCCGCCAAACGGGATCCATCATGCGTTCATCATCCTTGTCGCGCACCCCATCGCTCGAGCCGCTCGAGGAGCGCCAATTGCTCGCCAATAACGTGTCGGCGTTCGTCACGCGTTGGGGGGATCTCGTCGTGAAGGGCGACGCGGCGGATAACGAGATCCGCGTTACGCAGGGCGCGTCGGTCGACCAGTACGTCATCGAAGGACTCCACGGAACGACCATCAACGGCGGCAATCGGGCCGTGGTCGGCGACGTGGAGGACGGCCTGCACTTCTTTCTCGAAGGGGGCAACGACTACCTGGGGCTAATCGACCTGGAGGCGGCCAGTGACATCTACATCTTGGGCCTGGAGGGGGACGACGACCTTCAACTGACCGGGGTCACGATTGGGGGAGATCTCGAGGTTCGGCTCGAGGGCGACGACAATATCATCGTCGATCGCGCCGACATCGGGGAGACCCTTCACGTTCTCGGCGGTGTCGGCGATCAGTCGCTGCTCATTCAAGACAGCGCCATCGCGGAGCAAGTCAGTTTGCCGACTCGTTGGGACGACGACCGCGTCGCGTTGTTGCGCAACGTCATCGCGTCGGATCTGGGCGTCCTCTTGGGCACGGGCGACGATGAACTTTGGATGGAGTCGAATCAAGTGCTCGGCCGGTCGTTGCTGGATGGGGGCAACGGGGAGGGCGATGCGATCACCCCCGACGTCGACGCGAACAACCAATTCGCCCAAGAGCCTGTCGTGCCCTATTTCGAGACCAACACGCCGCTTGTTCAGGATGTCGTCTTCGGCTACACCCCCGGCATTGGGCCGGATCAATGGCATCTCCTTACACCCGCTTGGCTCTACAGCACTGTCGGACGGCGGCAATCGGCGATCGACTTGTCGCTCGACGATTCGGTCTCCGTGGGCGAGGCGCCGCTCGCGTTCGACTACACGTTCTCTTCGAACCTCGAGTTCTTCAACTCCGGCAACAACATCGAAGTCGGCTTCCAGAACCATCCCGATAACAGCGTGACCGATGCTGACGGCACTGTGTTCGTGTTGCAGCAGATCCATTTCCACAGCGCCAGTGAGCACGCGATCGACGGCGCGCATTTTCCCGCCGAGATGCACATGGTGCATCAGCATCAAGAGACCGGCGACGCGCTGGTGGTCGCGGTGCTCCTCGTCGAAGGGACAACCCCATCGGGGGCGTGGACGGAGTTGATGACGCGGCTGCGCGCCGATGGGCTCCCGACCGAGGTCTCGCTCGATCCAGCGGAGCTGTTGCCGGATGCGGATGACTACTTCGCGTACTCCGGGTCGCTGACGACACCTCCCAATAGCGAGGGAGTCCGTTGGCGGGTCTTTCAGGAACCGGTTGGTCTCTCCATGATCGACCTTGAGGCGATTCGCTCGTCGATCGCCAGTTCCGCCACCGTGGGCCTCTTTGGCAACAACCGACCTATCCAGGAAACCAACAGCCGTATCGTCCTGGACGTCTAGCGGCTCCGTTGTTCGTCACATGCGAGGACCATGGACCGCCGACGAGCGACCAGGCGCCGTCGGGACGGCGGGCGGGTGGACCAATTTCGTTCGCCCAGGACCGATTGTGCGTGTCTCGGCGATTGCGCTGGGTGCGGGTTCCGGCGAAGTGGGGAGAAAGCGTTAGTTGAAGGGGCAACTTCGGGCGTGTGCGTTACTCTAACGGAAGATAACGCCCAACACGGAGACGGTTGAGTCGTCGCCTTGTCGAGGGACTGGGGAACTCCATTCACTGGCATCGGCGATGCCTATTTCTTCGGCAGCTTCTGCTCAATGACGGCTCAATCCATCAACGCTGATCAGCTTCCGCACAAATTCTCGTCTTTCGATCCTGCCCGGACCAGCGAAGGGGATCGCGCCTTCGCCGGGAGATTGGCGGCCCCTCTGCATCCAGAAGCTCAAGATCGAGGTACGAGAATTGCTACGCTTACACGGGGCATCCTCCACACTCAATCCACGGAATGGGAGGAGATCGTGAGCTTCGGCACCTATCCGACCGAATCGATCTACGACGAGATTTTCGACACCAGCGGTCAACCGCGAGAGATCTGCACGAGCTTCGTTCGACGTCTGGAAAGTATTCCCGACGGCGAGCTCGAGCAGCGTCAACGAGCGGCCGATCTGATCATGCGCGACATGGGTATCACCTTCGCGGTCTACGGCCATGAGGCCGGCACGGAGAAGGTGTGGCCGTGCGACCTCGTTCCTCGAATCATCGACGGGGAGGAATGGGCGCAAGTCGAGCAAGGGCTCAAGCAGCGGATCACCGCGCTGAACCTCTTCATCGACGACATCTACAACGATCAGAAGATCATCAAGGACGGGATCATTCCCGAACAACTGATTCGCTCCTCGAGCACCTTTCAAAAGGCCTGCGTCGGGTTCCGTCCCCCCGCGGGCGTCTGGTGCCACATCAGCGGCATCGATTTGGTGCGCAACCACGACGGTCGCATCTACGTGCTCGAGGACAATCTTCGCTGTCCCTCGGGCGTTTCGTACGTTCTCGAGAACCGCGAGGTGATGAAGCGGACCTTCCCGCACGTCTTCGAGGGCATGGCGGTTGCCCCCATCGAAGGATACCCCGAACGGCTGCTCGAGGCGCTCCTCTCGTGCGCTCCGCCGCACGCCCCCGAACCGACCGCGGTCGTCCTGTCGCCCGGGATCTACAACTCTGCTTACTTCGAGCACACCTTCCTCGCCCAGCAGATGGGGGTGGAACTCGTCCAGCCGACCGACTTGATCGTCAGCGACGGCTACGTCCATATGCGAACGACGCGCGGCCTCAAGCGAGTCGACGTCATCTATCGCCGGATCGACGATGAATTCCTGGACCCGGCCTGCTTCCGTTCCGACTCCTGCTTGGGCGTCGAGGACTTGATGCAGGTCTACTTCGAGGGGCGGGTGACACTGGCCAACGCACCCGGGACCGGGGTCGCCGACGACAAAGCCGTCTACGCCTTCGTTCCCGAGATCATCAGCTACTACCTCGGTGAGGACCCGATCCTCAACAACGTGCCGACGTATGTCTGCTCCAACGACAAGGAACGCGACTACGTCATCGGCCATCTCGATGAACTCGTCGTCAAACCGACCAATGAATCGGGCGGCTACGGCATCCTCATGGGGCCGCAGTCGACCAAGGCGGAGCGCGATCGCTACGCGGAAGAGATCCGGGCGAACCCACGCAACTACATCGCGCAGCCGATGCTGAAGCTCTCGACGGTCCCGACGCTGATTGGCGGCAAACTCCAGCCCCGCCACGTCGACTTGCGCCCGTTCGTTCTCTGTGGCGAGGATGTCTTCGTCCTGCCGGGAGGCCTGACGCGGGTCGCGCTTCGTGAGGGATCGATGGTGGTCAACTCGTCGCAGGGTGGCGGGAGCAAGGATACCTGGGTGCTTCGCAAGACGAACGGGAAGCATGATCCCGCGTCGGCGATTCCGAGCAGTCAGTCTCAAGAGCAAGGAAGTCCCTCATGCTGAGTCGCGTCGCCGACTCCGTCCACTGGATGAGCCGATACGTCGAGCGTGCCGAGAACGTCGCGCGTTTCATCGACGTCAACTACAGCCTCCTGCTCGGAGACGAGAACGAGGCGATCGGAGGGCAGTGGGCGCCGCTTGTCTACACCACCGGCGATCACGAGGCCTTTGAGAAATGCTACGACGAGACGACTCGGGAGAATGTCTTGCGGTTCCTCGCGTTCGATAAGAGGAACCCGAACTCGATCCTCTCGTGCTTGGGCAAGGCCCGCGAGAACGCGCGGACGATTCGCGAGATCATCTCCTCGACGATGTGGGAGGAGATCAACAAGTACTACCTGATGGTGCGGGCCTCGGCCGATCATCCGCGGGTGCTCGATCAACCCTTCGATTTCTGCAATCGCGTGAAGCTGGCGAGCCACCTTCACGTCGGCGTGACCGACTCGACGATGTCGCACAGTGAAGCGTGGCATTTCGCGCGGATGGGACGACTGATCGAACGAGCCGACAAGACCTCGCGCATCGTCGACGTCCAGTACTACATCCTGTTGCCGAACCCCGAGGATGTCGGCACGGCGCTCGACGTCATCCGGTGGTCGGCGCTGCTGCGATCCGCTAGCGCGTTGGAAATGTATCGGCGGGTGCATGGCAAGATCACCCCCGAGCGGGTCGCCGACTTCTTGATGCTCGACCGTCATTTTCCCCGCTCGTTGCACTTCTGCGTCGTGAAGACACAGGAGTCGTTGATGGCGATCACCGGAACGCCCCCGGGAGCGTTCAGCAACCCCACCGAACAGAAGGTCGGCATGCTGCGCGCCGAACTCGACTACAGCTCCATCGGCGGGATCGTCCGTGAGGGGCTGCATGAGTTCGTCGATGAGTTCCAGGCGAAGCTCAATGCGGTGAGTTCGACCATCCAGGAGGATTTCTTCACGACCTAGCCGGCCGTGGAACAACTCGACGCCGACCGCGCACGACTCTCGTCGTGGTCCGCGTCGATCGACGGCCCGCTAGTCGAACTACGTCACGGCGCATGGAGCGCCCGTGGGTCACGAGTCCTTGCTTACTTGATGAACAACGTCCAGTTGACGGGAGGTCAGCGCGACGTACCCACTGTCACAGGCGTGAGATTCCATGACGATTCGCGTTGCGCTTCACCACAAGACGACTTACAAGTACGACCGACTCATCGGGGTCTCGCCGCAGATCGTTCGCTTGCGGCCGGCCCCTCACAGTCGAACCCCGATCAACAGCTACTCGCTGAAGATCAGTCCCAGCAAGCATTTCGTCAATTGGCAGCAAGATCCGCAGGGCAACTACCTCGCGCGACTGATCTTCAACGAGAAGATCGATCACTTCGATATCCAGGTCGACTTGACCGCCGAGATGACGGTCATCAATCCCTTCGACTTCTTTCTCGAGTCCTCCGTGGAGCGCTATCCGTTCGAGTACGCCGATTGGCTGGCGAGCGAACTGAAGCCGTTTCGCGAACTCGTCACCGCGGGGCCCAAACTCAACGCCTGGCTTGAGAGCGTCCGAGGGATTTCCGGCAAGACGGTCGATGTTCTCGTCGAACTCAACCAAAGGCTCCAGAAGGAGGTGAGCTATCTCGTCCGAATGGAGCCCGGCGTCCAAACCTGCGAGGAGACGCTGACGAAGGGGAGTGGTTCGTGCCGCGACTCCGCGTGGCTGTTGGTGCAGATCTTGCGGCACCTCGGAATGGCCGCGCGCTTCGTGTCGGGCTACTTGATCCAATTGAGCGCCGACGTCAAGCCGCTCGATGGACCGGAGGGACCGGAGAACGACTTCACCGACTTGCACGCGTGGGCGGAGGTCTACTTGCCGGGTGCCGGCTGGGTCGGGCTCGATCCGACGTCGGGGCTGTTGGCCGGCGAGGGGCACATCCCGCTGGCATGCACGCCGGAACCGGCCAGCGCCGCCCCGATTACCGGTTCGATCGGCGAGTGCAATCACACCTTCGACTTCGCGATGTCGGTCAAGCGGATCCACGAGGACCCGCGCGTCACCAAACCCTATACCGAGGAGACGTGGCGCACCATCGAGTTGCTCGGTCACGATGTCGACCGGCTGCTGCTCGACGGCGACGTTCGCTTGACCATGGGGGGCGAGCCGACCTTCGTCTCGGTCGACGACATGGAGTCGCCCGAGTGGACCACGGAGGCGGTCGGTCCGACGAAGCTCAAGCTCGCCACGTCGCTGCTCTACAAACTCAAGGATCGCTTCTCGACGGGTGGGTTGCTCCACTTCGGGCAGGGGAAGTGGTACCCAGGGGAGCCGCTGCCTCGATGGGCTCTGCGCTGCTACTGGCGGAGGGACCAAGAGCCGATCTGGCGGAATCCGGACCTCCTCGCCGATCCCAATCAACACTACGGGCACGACGTTTCCCTCGCCGAGCGATTCAGCACCGAGGTGGCCCAACGCCTCGCCGTCAATCCGGATCACGTCAGCCTCGGCTACGAGGACGTCCTCTACTACGCCTGGAAGGAACGGCGGCTTCCGTCCAACGTCAACGTTCACGATTCGAAGCTCGAGGACGAGCAAGAGCGCGCCCGATTGGCAAAAGTCTTCGAGCAGGGCATCACCTCGCCGATCGGCTGCGTGCTGCCGTTGCAGTTTCAGTGGTGGCTGGCGGAACCCTGCTGGCGCAGTGGCTTGTGGCCGGTTCGCTCCGAGGAGCTCTTTCTGGTTCCCGGCGATTCGCCGATGGGGCTGCGACTTCCGCTCGAATCGCTTACGTGGGTGGGAACGGAGAACGATCCGGCGCTGACCGCGCCCCTCGATCCGCTGGCTCCACGCGAGCCGCTTCCGCTGTACGACGAACTCCGGCGGCAACACTCGATTCCCGGCGCGGCTCTCGGACGACGTCGACGCCCGGCCCTGGTCAGCCACCAAGTCGGTGGTGACGGCGGTGGCGACGGCTTCCACGAGGCCAACGGAGAGGAGAAGGACTTCGACTTCCAGCATCCGTACTTCTCGTCCTCGTTCGCCGGTCCGTCGGACATCATCCGCACGGCGCTTTGCGTCGAGCCGCGCGATGGCCGCTTACACGTCTTCATGCCGCCGACCGAGCGACTTGAAGCCTATCTGCACCTGGTGGCCGCTGTCGAGGAGACCGCCGAGGCCCTCGGAGCGCCCGTCGTTATCGAAGGCTATCTGCCGCCCCACGACCAACGGATCAACCATCTCTCGCTCACGCCCGACCCCGGCGTGATCGAGGTCAACGTCCAGCCCGCTCACGACTGGGACGAACTGGTCGGCATCACCACCGGCATCTACGAGGATGCTCACCAATCGCGCCTCGGGACCGAGAAGTTCGACCAGGACGGAACGCACACCGGCACCGGCGGCGGCAACCACGTTGTCCTCGGAGGGCCGTCGCCCGCCGACAGCCCCTTCCTGCGCCGGCCCGATCTTCTGCGAAGCCTCGTCGGCTACTGGCACAACCATCCTTCGCTCTCGTACCTCTTCTCGGGAAAATTCGTCGGCCCGACCAGCCAGGCGCCGCGCGTCGACGAGGGACGCCGCGACGCGATCTATGAGTTGCAGATCGCGTTCGAGCAAGTGCCCGATCAGGGGACGATCGCCCCATGGGTGACCGACCGGGTCTTCCGCAATCTCCTGGTCGACTTGACCGGCAACACGCACCGTTCGGAGTTCTGCATCGACAAGCTCTTCTCGCCCGAATCGAGCACGGGGCGTCTGGGGTTGGTCGAGTTTCGGGCCTTCGAGATGCCGCCGCACGCTCGCATGAGCCTGACGCAACAGCTACTGCTTCGTGGCCTCGTCGCCCGGTTTTGGAACGAGCCCTACCGCGACAAACTGGTCGAGTGGGGAACGGGGATTCACGACCGGTTCCTCCTGCCTCACTTCCTCAAGCAGGACTTCGAGGACGTCGTCGAGGAGACGAATCGGTTTGGGCTTTCGTTCGATACGGACTGGTTCGCGCCCCACTTCGAGTTCCGTTTCCCGAAGATCGGCGAGATCGCCCATCGCGGCGTCCATCTCGAACTGCGGGAAGCGATCGAACCGTGGTATGTCCTCGGGGAGCAGAACGCGATGGGGGGAACCTCACGCTACGTCGACTCCTCCGTGGAGCGGATGCAGGTTAAAGTGAGCGGCATGGCCGACCCGCGTCATCTGGTCACGTGCAACGGTCGGCAAGTGCCACTACAGCCGACCGGGACCGTGGGGGAGTTCGTCGCCGGCGTTCGCTATCGGGCGTGGCAGCCGCCGAGCTGCTTGCACCCGACGATTCCGGTCGATGAGCCGCTGATTTTCGACATCCTCGACACGTGGCTTCACCGTTCCCTTGGTGGTTGTCGCTACTACGTGGGCCATCCGGGCGGGTTGAATCCCGAGAGTTTCCCCGTCAACGCCAACGAGGCGGAAAGTCGGCGGGCGGCCCGGTTCGCGGATATCGGACACACCGGTGGCACGCTGATGACACCGAATGCGGAACATAATCCCAATTTTCCCTTTACGCTGGATCTCCGTCGTGGCAGGGCCAACGCGGGGGGCTGATCGGGCATCGCCCGAATCGATCCAGCGCCAACATTTCAAGGGAGAGCCGTTCTGCTAGAATGGCTGGTGTATGACCACCGGTTCGTTCTCGTCCATGAACGTGCATAGCTTATGACCAATAAGGCCTCCGTTTCCCAGGGTGATTTGGCTGACTCAGTCTCCGCGCGGACTGTCTCGGCGCACGGCCTGTTCGCGGGCTATGAGCCTCGCTCGAATACCTACGACGAGCACTTTTCCCAGAAGGGCGTCGCCCGCAAACACGTGGAGCTCTTCGGGGAGGAGTTCGCGCGCATTCGCCCGGCGGAGTTTCGCGAACGCTGGCGGCAGGCCCAACGACTCGTCCACGAGAACGGCATCACCTACAGTCCGTTCGGCGATCCGCACGACCAGCCGCGTCCGTGGAACCTCGACGCGATCCCCCTGCTGATTTCCTCGCAGGAGTGGCGCGTGGTTTCGGCGGCCCTCGAGCAGCGCGCCGTCTTGCTCAACCGGATCCTGGCCGACCTCTATGGCCCCCAGGAATTGCTCCGCCGAGGTCTGCTTCCCCCGGAGATCCTCTTCTCGCATCCCGGGTTTCACCGCCCGCTTCACGGACAGCGCGTCCCCGACGATGTCTTCCTGCACCTCTATGCGGCCGACTTGGCGCGGGCCCCCGATGGGAAGTGGTGGATTCTCGCCGATCGCACCGAGGCCCCTTCGGGAACCGGATACGCGCTGGAGAACCGCTTGGTCATCTCCCGCATGCTCCCCGACATCTTCCGCAAGTGTCACACCGAGCGGCTGGCCCCCTATTTCATCGCCCTGCAGGAGAAGCTGCATTCGCTGGCACGCCAGCATCGCGACAATCCGCGCATCGTCCTCTTGACGAACGGGCCCGATCACGCCCACTACTTTGAAGACGCCTACCTGGCCCGTTATCTCGGGTACACCCTCGTCGAGGGGGGCGACTTGGCGCTGCGCAACAACCAGGTCATGCTCAAGACGCTCGGCGGGCTTTTGCCGATCGATGTCATTCTCCGCCGTCCCAACAGTGGCTCCTGTGACCCGCTCGAACTGGAGGGGGATTCGCAAGTCGGGGCCGCGGGGCTCTTGCAGGCGGTGCGCTGCGGGAATGTCTCCTTCGCCAACGCGCTGGGAAGCGGACTGGTCGAGTCGCCGATCTTCATGGCGTTCCTGCCGCAACTGGCTCGCATCCTACTCGGGGAGAGCCTCAAGATTCCCGGCGTCGCGACATGGTGGTGCGGCGATCCGAGCGTCCTGAAGTTCGTGCTCGAGCGACTCGATCGCGTCACCATCCGGCCCGCGTTTCGGCAGCGGGGGGGCGGCAAGCGGATGAGCGAACGTCTCAACAGTCTGCCGCGCGAGGAACTGGCGGCGCGGATCAAGGCTCGTCCCAGGGACTATGTCGCTCAAGAGCAAGTGTCGCGCTCGTCCTGTCCCGCGTGGATGGACCGCACCATGGTGCCCGCGCACGTGACCCTGCGGGCCTTTTTGGTCTCCTCGAACGATTCCTACAAGGTGATGCAAGGGGGGCTGGCGCGGATCTCGCCCTCGACGCAACCGCCGCCCGCCTCGTCCTGGGAGGGAGAGGGTAGCAAGGACACGTGGATCCTCTCGGAGGGCCCCGTCCGTCCGATCACGCTGCTGCAGAAGCCGGGGCATGCGATCGAGCTGCGTCGCGGCGGCGTCGAACTTCCAAGCCGAGTCGCCGACAACCTCTACTGGTTGGGGCGGAACCTGGAACGAGCCGATGCCGCGGCCAGGGTGCTTCGCGCCCTGACGCTGCGACTGACCAGCGAAATCCCCTGGGCGGCGATGGTCGAGATTCCCGTCCTGCTGCGCGTGGTCGCCGAGCAGGGCCAGATCGAACCGGGATACGTCGTCGACGGCATCAAGGAACACCTGCCCTCGATCGAGCGAGTCCTTCCGAACATCGTCTTCGATCTGAGCCAACCGATGAGTTTGCGCTCGACGATCGAACGTCTTTGTCGCTCGGCCTCGATCGTGCGCGATCGCATCTCCGTCGACAGTTGGCACATCATTCACCGCATTGACGAGCGTTTTCGCCCGTCGGCGACGGGGCACGTCGATCTCTCGTCGCTCATCGAGTTGTTCGACGAGGTGATCATCGATCTCGCCGCCTTCGGGGGCATGGTGATGGAGAGCATGACGCGGACCCATTCGTGGCGCTTTCTCGACATCGGCCGGCGGGTGGAGCGATGCATGCAGACGATCGGGCTCGTGAAGAGTTCCTTCGTCGACGTCGGGCAAGTTCAGGGCCCCATCCTCGAAGCGCTCCTCGAAGTGGCCGACAGCCGGATGACGTATCGCTCGCGGTATCTGGCGAACTTGCAGATGGCGGCGGTGCTCGATCTCGTGCTCACCGACGAGACCAACCCCCGCTCGCTGGCGCACCAACTCCTTCAGTTAGTTCGTCACGTCGAGGCGCTTCCCCGCGATCGCTCGAAACCGCTCTACGGCACCGAGCAGCGATTGGCGATGGCGGCGCTGCACGCGATTCGCATGGCCGACGTCCACGAACTCGCCCGCTTCGATCAATTCGAAGAGGATGACCCCTTGCGCAACTTGATGACCGAGCTGGAAGTCACGTTGCCTCGACTGAGCGACGCGATTTCCCATAAGTACCTCATGCATGTCGGACCGGCGCAGCAACTCTCGACCATCCGTCCCGAGTAGTCCCATGAAGTACAAGATCTCGCACACGACCAAATACTCCTACACCGAGTCGGTTCCGGTTTGCCACAACCAGGTCCACCTCTGCCCACGCGATGGTGTCCAGCAGAAGTGCGAAGAGCACCGACTGTTGATTCATCCCATGCCCGCGGTCCGAGGCCGACGACTCGACTACTTCGGAAACACGATCGACTTCTTTTCGATCCAGGAGGCTCATCACGGACTGACCGTGACCGCGACGAGCCGCGTCAACGTCATGCCCCGGCCGAAGCAGAAGCTGAAGGAATCGCCCGCATGGAGCGAGCTGGCGACGCGCATCAAGACCGTTCGCGAGCCGCGGTTTCTGGATGCCTACCAGCACACCTTTCCCTCGCCGAACATCCCGCAAGTCCCGGCGCTGGCCGACTACGCGAAAACCTCGTTCCCCAAGGGGAGGCCCGTGTTGGAGGGGGTGATGGATTTGACCTCTCGGATCCACGCCGACTTCACCTACGATCCCAAGGCGACGACGATGTACACTCCCATCGAGGAGGCCTTTCGCCAGCGGCACGGCGTCTGTCAGGACTTCGCCCACATCCAGATCTGCTGTCTTCGCTCGATGGGGCTCGCCGCCCGTTACGTCAGCGGCTACCTGCGCACCGTCAGCCCCGAGGGACAACCTCGCCTCGTCGGGGCCGACGCCTCGCATGCGTGGATCTCGGTCTTTTGCGGCGAGAGCGGTTGGATCGACTTCGATCCGACCAACGACGTGATGCCCGACACCGATCACATCACCGTCGCCTGGGGCCGCGACTACAGTGACGTCTGTCCCATCCAGGGAGTCTTCGTCGGCGGGGGCCATCACGGCATGAGTGTCGGCGTCGACGTCCAGCCTGTTGCTTGAACCCCGCGTCGAACCGTTTTCCTTGAGTGACGAGGCGCCAATGGCACCCGATGCCTCGAGCCTGGCGATGCACGAGAACTCCTCCCGGTTCGGTTGATTCGGTATGTCGGGATCCCGTGTCGAGGTCTCGAGGCTGGACCAGCAGAACGGTGTTCGAACGCTCGCCGCCCCGGTTGCGAACGATTGCGAACCGCGGCGTCGCTGCTAGAGTGGATCATGCGAAATCGTCGCAACGGAAGGCCAAGGAGGCGAAATGGCACAAGTATCGGTGGCGACTTGCTGGCCTGATCCCTCGTCCGCGCAGCGAGACGAGCCATCAGTCTCCGCGCAGCAGGACGAGCCATCAGTCTCCGCGCAGCAGGACGAGCCATCAGTCTCCGCGCAGCGAGACGAGCAGCTCGTCGCTTCCGAGGAGCAAGACAGGGAGGCGACGTTGCCCACGAAGCCGGAGAGCCAACCGAATTCCTCCGGGCGGCGACTCTTCCGTTGGCCGCAGCCAACACTCGGGGGCGTCGTTTTCTGGAGCGATGTCTATCTCGAAGGCCCCTGGAGGATTCAGCAGCGTGCGGGAACAGAGCTCTATCAACTGATCGGACCCTACAGCCTCCGCCACGCGAAAGGGACCAAGGAGCAGTGTTTCAAGACGCTTCGCCAACGGGTTGGCGGTTCGGCTCGCGAGAAGGCCGAACGCGACGCGGTCGTCTTGGTCCACGGACTCTCCGACAACCGGCACTCGCTTCGGCTGTTGGCCAAGCATTTGAAACGAAGTGGCTACTCGACGTACAGCTTCGAGTACGCGAGCCAGCATGCTCCGATCGAGGACCATGCCGACCATCTCGCGGAAGTGCTCGCCGGACTGAGCCGGCACCGTCGGATCCACCTCGTCGGCTATAGCATGGGGGGATTGGTCATCCGCAGTTGCCTGGCTCGGCATGACAAGCAACGCGTCGAGCGGGCGGTGCTGGTGGCATGTCCCAATCAGGGAGCGGAGAAGGCCGCGTTCTTTCACCGACGAACCAAGCTCTTCGAGCGCCTCTTCGGCCCGTCGGGCGTCCAACTCGTGCCGGGGAAGGAGGGGATCGCCGCCAAGCTGCCAAGGACGTTGCCCGTCGAGTTCGCCGTCATCGCCGGCGGATCGCCGGGAGGCTGGGGCTATAGTGGTATCGTCTCCGGGAACGATGACTTCACCGTGAGCGTGGAGAGCACGAAGGTCCCGGGAGCGAGTGACTTCGCCTTGGTGTGCGGCATCCATCCGATGCTTTCCTACGCCCCGAGCGTGCGTCGAATGACGGTCAACTTCCTCCGTCATGGCTATCTGCGATCGCGTGCCCGAAGGACGCCACTGCCGCTGGATGGGTAGAGGCGAAGCGGTCGTGTTGTCGGCTTCGAGCAAAGCCTGTCATGCAATCGTCACGGCGACGTGAGGGGAGGGGTAGGTTTCTGCCATGGAACGGCGCCCCCGCGTTGAATATGCTTGCGAAGGAGCGAAGAAAGGGCCTGAACTTCCTTGGGCCTGGTCTTCATCAAGTCGAACTGTTCGCGCGGGTCATTGTTGAGGTTGAAAAGCTTCATTGGCTCGAACGGACTGTTGTGAAGCAGCTTCCAGTTCCCACGCCGAACCGCTTGAATCGTCAGTCCGTCGAACTTGCCCCCTTCGCGGCGCTCCCAGTACAGATCCCTCTGGGGAAATGGCTTCAAGTCACCCTTGAGCACCCCGGCGAACGATTGCCCATCGATGCGGTGCTTGACCGGAACCCCTGCCACCTCGCAGAGGGTGGGAAAGAGATCCATCGTGAGGAAGACTCCGTCGTGGGAGACACCCGGCTTGATGTGACCAGGCCAGGTGACGCTCGCGGGGACGCGCAAGCCCCCCTCGTACATCTCGCCCTTGCAGCCGTGAAGCTTGCCGTTGTTGGCGCCGACGTCGCACTGTCCGCCGTTGTCGGAGGTGAAGACGACGACGGTTCGCTCGTCGATGCCCGCGGACTTGATCGCGTGCAGGACCTCGCCAATCCCCTTGTCGAGATGCTCGATCAGGGCGACGAGTTTGGCCCGCTTGTCGCTGATGCCCGGCTGCTTCTTCTTCACCAGCTTGAGCCAGGAATCCGGGGGCTGGATCGGCGTGTGTGGGGCGTTGTAGGCGAGGTACAGAAAGAAGGGCTCCTGCTTCTTGGCTCGGTCGTTGATGTAGTTGACGGCCCAGGTCGAGAAGATGTCGGTGGCGTGCCCCTTCGGATCAATCTCCGTCTCGTTGAGTCGCATGTAGTTGATGTCGTGACGGAGATGGGTGGTGTAGTCGTCCATCATGTCGCCGAGGTAGCCTTGGAAGAGATCGAAGCCACGCTTGGTGGGAATGTTGGGCGCTTCGAGCCCGAGATGCCATTTGCCGACGATCGCGGTGTGGTAGCCGTTGCGCTTGAGCATCGTGGAGAGGAGCGGCAGGTCGGGCCGCAGGTAGCCCCAGCTATTTTCCGGATGAGTCCGGATAACGCCGGGAACACCCGCGACGGAAGGATAGCAACCGGTCAGCAGCGCCGCCCTAGTTGGCGAGCAGACGGGCGAGTTGGCGTAGAAGTGGTTGAGTTTCATGCCGTTGGCGATCAACCCATCGACGTGAGGCGTTTGTAGGTCCTTGGCCCCCTGGCAGGCTAGATCGCCGTAGCCCAAGTCGTCGACGAGGATGACGACGATGTTGGGGGGCTTGTTGGTCTCCGCGGCTTGGAGAGCGCCGAACCCGAGGAGGGAACAGAGAGCGGTGAGCAAACAAGTGGGCATGGGGGTGTCCTAGTGTCCTGTTCCGACTGGAAGTTGGTGTTGGCGTTCGTGTTGGTGTAACCCTTTGGCACTGGCTGACAAGCAGCCAGTGGCACCCCGGAACTTGGATGGGCCGGTGTCCTAGCAGCCCGTTGATCAATTCGCTGCCGGATACGAACGTCCCTTTTGGCCAATGTCCGCGTCAAAGAAACTCGACGAATCGACGGATTCGCCTGCGTTTCTTCTCCTTGATCTTGGCCAACACGGCTCGTTCTCGCCTTGGCCCGCTTAAATCAACGGACTGTTAGGGCTCTGAACGCACTTGAGACCGAAACTCGTCGAGACGTTGGCGAAGACGCTCGAGTTCCGCTTGCTTGGTTGAGTCATCGATCAAGTTCCGAGTCTCTCCGGGATCGTTCTCGAGGTCGTAGAGTGCCTCGTTGTCTCGCTCTTGTTCTGGATAGAGCATGTACTTCCAACGTTCGTCGCGGACCGCCTCGCTCTTGGGGATGAGGCGATGTTCGAAGAGGTGTTCGTAGTAGAAGTCGGACCGCCAGTTGGGATCGGAGTCGCTCGCGAGCAGAGGGAGCAAGCTTTTCCCCTGCACCACGTCGGGTACTTGTCGCCCCGCGAGCTGGATCATTGTCGGGGCCAAGTCGATGCTGAGGACCAATTCGTCGCGCTTGGTGCCGTGCGTCCTTTCGAGTCTGGGGTCGGCGATGATCAGGGGAATGTGGATCGACAAGTCGTGGGGGAACCATTTGCCCGCGAGTCCGTACTCGCCGAGGTAGAAGCCGTGGTCGGAGGTGTAGATGACCACGGTGTTCTCGGCCGCTCCCATCTCCTCGAGCTGTTTGACGATGCGGCCGACAACCCGATCGATCCCCGCGATGAGCCGGTGGTACGACTTGACCGAATCCTGAAAGCGAGCCGGGCCCCAGAAGCGAACCGCCCATCGCGCCCGTGCCTCGGAGTTCTGCAAGAAGGTCGGCAGGGTGGCGAAGTGCTTGGGCGCGGCCAACGCGGGAACCGGCATCTCCTGGTCGGCGTAGAGGTCCTTCAGCGCGGGATCGTGGGGGAAGGGTTGCGCATGGACGTCACGCGTGTCCTGAACGTGGGGCGCCTTGAAACTGACCGACAGACAGAAGGGTTGGCCTTTCTCGCATCCGCCGAGGAACTCGATGGCTTGATCACCCATGACCGAGGTCAAGTGTCTCGTCTTGCCGTCCTTTTTGAATAGGTACTTGCCCTGGCCGGGAAAGCCCTTGTTGTAGTCGAAGAGATCTTCGGGTGGTTTGCCGACGCCCCACTTGCCGATGAAGCCGGTCCGGTAGCCGGCTTTGCGGAGGACACCGGGGTAGGAGTTCGCCAATTGAGTCGGAGCGAGCTGTTTGCTGAAGTCCCAGATGCCGTGGCGGGAGGCGTACTGGCCGGTCAGGATACAGGCTCGGTTGGTCATGCAGATGGCGGTCGTCACGAAGGCGTCGGTGAAGGTGACGCCGCGGGCCGCCAAGCGATCGATGTTCGGAGTCTGTACCTCCGAGTTGCCCATGCAGCCGAGGGAGTCGGCACGTTGATCGTCGGCGAGCAGAAAGACGATGTTCGGTGGCTGGTTCTCCGCGTGGGCGTTGCTCGCCAGCGAACACGGAACGAAGATCGCGACGAGCAGCAGCAGAGGCCGTGCGTGAGGCATGGTGGAGAAGGCTCCCAGGGCGAGTAACGTTGGTCGCGAGAGGCGTTCCCTCGCGGAGGGGGAACGCCGTGAAGATGGCATGGGGCCGACGCGGCGTGCTCGGGAAGAGCGAATGATTCTCGCACTGGCTGACAAGCAGCCAGTGGCATCCGAAGACACGCGGACGTCTTTCGGCAACCGCTCCACTCTTAACGGGTCGCGGTGCTTTCCGACAGAAAGCTCGTGGCGCGCGACGGCATGGCAGGCTGGTCCAGCGTCACGCGGCGGGCTTGTTCGCTTTTTTTGCCTTGTTCTGCTGCCTATTGGGACGAGGCCGCCTTACCCCTTCGGGATCTTCCTCGGGGACCTTGAGTTCCTCGCGCAGGCGAGTGAGCTCCTTCTTCAGATTGGCGACGACACTTTCGTATTCCTTCTCGCCGTAGACGTTGCGCAGTTCGTTGGGATCCTTCTCCAAGTCGTAGAGTTCCCACTCGCCGATTTGGTAGAAGTAGATCAACTTGTAGCGATCGGTCACGACGCCGTAGTGGCGATGAACGCTGTGGACGGCGGGATACTCGTAGTAGTGGTAGTAGAAGCTCTTGCGCCAGTCCTCGGGTGTCTTGCCCTCGAGCAGCGGCAGCAAGCTACGACCTTGCATGTCCTTGGGAACCTTGACGCCGGCGATGTCGAGGAAGGTCTCCGCGAAGTCGAGGTTGGAGACGATGTCGGTGTTGACGCTTCCCGCCTTGACGACGCCGGGCCAACGAACCAGCAACGGCGTCCGGAGCGATTCCTCGTAGATCCAGCGCTTGTCGAACCAGCCGTGCTCGCCCAGGTAGAAGCCCTGGTCGGAGGAGTAGATGACGATGGTGTTGTCGGCGAGTCCCGACTTATCGAGATAGTCGAGCACGGCGCCGACGCTATCGTCGACCGAAGAGATACAGCGCAGGTAGTCCTTGATGTAGCGCTGATACTTCCAGCGGACGAGCTCGTCCCCTTCGAGGTTGGCCTCCTTGAAGGCTTTGTTCTTCTCGTCGTAGGCCTTGTTCCAGACCTCGAGTTGTTCCGGCGTGAGGTTCTTGGGCGGGACGAGCTTGAGATCGCGCTCGGTCATGGTCTTGGCGATCGACATGTCCTGGGTTTTCGCGGGAGTGCCTCGGTTGGCGTAATCGTCGAAGAGCGTCTCGGGCTCGGGAATCTTCTTGTCGTCGTACTTGTTGAGGTACTTGGGGCCCGGATCCCATTGCCGGTGCGGAGCCTTGTGCTGCATCATCAGCATGAAAGGCTTGTTGGGATCGCGTTTGTCCTTGAGCCACGCGAGCGTCTGCTCGGTGATGATTTCGGTGGTGTAGCCGGTGTGCTTGACGACCTCGCCGTTGGTCTTCATCGGCGGGTTGTAGTAAGGGCCCTGGCCGATGAGGACTTCGTACCAATCGAAGCCAGCGGGATCGGACGCGAGGTGCCATTTGCCGATGACGGCGGTTTGGTAGCCGGCCTTCTGAAGCAGCTTGGGGAAGGTCTGCTGTTTGTTGTCGAAGTAGTTGCCGTTGCGAACAAAGCCGTTGAGATGGCTGTACTTGCCGGTCTGAATGACCGCCCGCGAGGGGCCGCAAATCGAGTTGGTCACGAAGCAGTTCAGGAAGAGCATCCCTTCCCGAGCCAAGCGGTCGATGTTGGGCGTTTCGTTGATCTTCGAGCCGTAGGCGCCAATGGCTTGGTAGGCGTGGTCATCGGCGAACATGAAGATGATGTTCGGGGGCTTGACGGCTTCGGCGGCCGCCAAGGGAGCGACAACCCCCAGGCTCAGAAAGCTTGCGAGACAGAAACAGATTCGGTTCACACCCATTCCCCCTAAAATCTCCGATCAGATGCTGGAAACACGTCGCCGCATGCGCCGTCCACGCGGATCGAACGGGGTTCGTCCCGCCACGCTCGGCCATCCGGCTCAGTGTCGCCTACGGGTTATAATCGATGGCGGTCCGTGCTCGCAACCAAGAAGCCGACAGGAGTTTACGCGGTGAACTTGGGGAAGGAGCCACCCTTGGCGTCGGTGGTTTAGCCGAGCGATTTGGCCCTTCGACGTGCCATTGCCGGGTAGGGGGCCTTTTGATAGACTGATAGGCTCGCGAGTGAGATTGCGCAGCTTCCGCGCCGGGAGCCATTCGCGTCTTGCCGCAGGTCGAGGTTCGATCAACGCGGAACGCTTGATTGGGAGCCCGCCGCGGCGATCCCCAAAACGATTCGTTAGAGAAAGAGAAGGAGTCGTCGCCATGTCGCGTCGATGCCAACTGACCGGTAAGCGAGCCAGTGTCGGCAATCGTGTCTCCCGTCGTGGTAAGGCCAAGTACCTTGGCGGTGTCGGACGCAAGACGACCGGCATCACCCGTCGGAAGTTCAAGCCGAACTTGCAGCGCGTCCGCGCCGTGGTCGATGGCCGCGTGGTCCGCATGACGGTCAGCACGCAGGCGATTCGTATGGGCCTCGTCGAGAAGCCCGTCGTTCGCAAGCCGTTCGAGGTAAAGGAAATCACCGTCTAGAACGGGAGACTATCCTTCGCGGTTTCCGGTGCTGGACCGTGGTGGAGTCTTCGCGGTCCGTGAAATCCGAACCGCGATGTTCGCGCTTGAACGACATCCCTTCTCGTGGTGGCTCCGATCTTCCGTCAACTGGCGGAGATCGGGGCGACAGAAGATCTGTCTGTCCTCACCGGCTGACGATCGGCCGGTGGTACCCTTATTTCTCCGACATCGACGACGCCTTGGATCCCCTCGCGGCATGTCCCACGCTGGATCTATCCTTCGGGATGACGGAGTTCTGGGCGCTTTCGCTACTTCCCTCGCTTGGCGCCAACCTCGCGACATGCCGCCGCGCACGACTCATCCGACTCCCAAATAACGACTCGATCGCAGATGACCCCCAGCGGCTGCAGCAGCTTCGGGCAGACCTCGTCAAGGAGGTAACGCGCCAGGTTCTCGGAGGTTGGGTTGTAGGGAAGTGTGTAGAAGCGTCTGGGGATCGCTTGTTCGAGGAGGTCGATGGCGTTGTCGTCCTTCTCGTAGACCACGAACCCGTGATCCCAGTGTTCGTCGATCCATCCCTTGAGGGTCGTCTTGAGGACGCTGAAGTCGATGACCCGTCCGACACTGTCGACGCCATCTCCGGTGACATAGAACTCGGCGACGTAGTTGTGGCCGTGCAGGTGGGCGCACTTGCCCTCGTGCCCGACCAGGCGATGGCCGGCACAGAACTTGACCCGTCTCATGATGCTCAGCGACACGGTGTTCCCTTCCCCCCCTCGATTGAGATTCCTCGGACACGCGCCGCGAGCGGTCGAGCGGCCGGTCCATCCCCGTGTTGTATCGAGTTGCTCGCCAAGGCTGGAGGGATGGGGGGAGATCTGTTGGTGGTGGGCAGGTCAGGTTACCGGTGGCGAACCGGAGCAGTTGGGCCCCCCGTGGTAGCGCCGGTAGTGTTGCTTGATGACGCGAGAGAGTTCGCGATGATCGATCGGCTTGCTCAAGTAGTCATCGCAGCCGGCGTTCTCGCACTTCTCCCGATCGCCGGCCATGGCGTGAGCCGTGAGTGCGATGATCGGCTCGCGAATGCCGTTGGCGCGGAGGACGCGGGTCGCCTGATAGCCGTCGAGGATGGGCATTTGCATGTCCATGAGGATGACGTCGAACGGCTCGCCGGCCGCGCGAGCCGCGAGCGATGCCTCGACCGCCGCCTGTCCATCGTGGGCAAGGATCACCTTGGCTCCGGCCTTGCGGAGGTGGAAGGAGATGAGCCGCCGGTTGTCGGGGCCATCTTCCGCCAGCAAGATCCGGTAGGAGATGGGCTTCTTCTGTTCGTCGGCAAGATGCCCGCCAGCGACATGGCCTCCGGCGAGTGAGTCCTCGAGAAGCGGGACGCCGTCGAGTCGACCCGCGGGGATCTCGACCGAAAAGGTCGACCCCGATCCAGGTTTGCTCTCGACAGTGATCGTGCCCTGGAGCAAGGTCGTCAGACGCTGGCAGATTGTCAGCCCGAGCCCCGTCCCACCGAAACGCCGACTTGTCGAGGCATCGGCTTGCGAGAAGGGGCTGAAGATGCTGACCTGTTGCTGTGGCGTCAGGCCGATGCCGGTGTCGGCGACATCGAAGCGGATCATTTCCTTGTCGGTGAGCGAGACGCGAAGGACGACCGACCCGGCGTCGGTGAACTTCACCGCGTTGCTGAGCAGGTTGATGAGGATTTGGCGCAAGCGGGTGGCGTCCGACTCGACGACGGCGGGGACGGCCCCCTGGTACTCGGTGGTGAGTCGCAGTCCCTTGGTGTCCGCCCGAATCCTCATCATGGAGACGACTTCGTCGATGAAGCGACGCAGCGGGATCGCCGAACGATCGACGCTCAGCCGGCCCGCCTCGATCTTCGAGAGGTCGAGGATGTCGTTGATGATCTGGACGAGGTGCTCGCCGTTTCGCTTGATCGTGTCGAGGGCATCGAGCCACGTTGGCGAGACCCCCTCGATCCGGGCCTCCTGTAGCACGATATCGGCGAAGCCGAGAATCGCGGTCATCGGGGTTCGGATCTCGTGGCTCATGTTGGCGAGGAACTCGCTTTTGGCCCGGTTGGCGGCTTCGGCTTGTTCTTTCGCGTGGCGCAGCGCCTCCTCGTGGCGTTTGAGCGAATCGATCGAAAGGTGGACCCCCGCGATGCGCCGCGCGTGCCCCTCCTCGTCGGTCTCGATCACGCGCGCCCGGGTCAGCATCCATTGCCAGGCACCCGACTTCGACTTCATGCGAATCTCGACGCTGTAGTCGGGGGCCCGCCCTTCGAGGTTCTCCCGAAGTGTCTCGGTCGCCGCGGGGAGATCCTCGGGGTGGACGAGCTTTTCCCAGGTGCCGTATTCCATCGGCAGTTCGCCGGGCTCGTACTGGAGAATCCGGTACCACTGATCGCTGAAATAGAAGCGGTCGGTTTCGAGATTCCAGTCCCAGAGGCCGACGTTGGAGGCATCGAGCGCGAGCGTGAGCTGCTCTTGGCTGGTGCGAAGCTGCTGCTCCGCCCAGCGGCGATCGGAGATGTCGCGTACGAACGAACAAACAAGTGGCTGGCCGCGGAAGTCGAGGAAGTTCGATTGGACCTCGACGGGAATCCGCTGGCCCGATCGGGTGCGGTAGCTCGACTCGAAGACGTGAACGGGATCGCGTTTGATCGCTTCCCAGTGCTGTGGCCAGCCGTCGCCGGCGAAGGAAGGATCGATATCGCCGATGTGGAGCGACAGGAGCTCTTGGCGGCTGTAGCCCAGGGAGGAACAGGCCGCGTTGTTCGCGTACGCCAAGCGACCGGATTGCTCGGTCCAGAAGATCGCGTCGGCGGCGTGATCGACGGCGAACTGCGTGCGCAGGAGGGAGACTTCCCCCTCTTTCTGGTCGGTGATGTCAACGGCGGTTCCGAGGGTCTGACGCGGGGCGCCGTCGTCGTCGCGAACGAAGACGACGTCGCGCGCCCGAATCCAGCGCCAAGACCCCGAAGCGTGACGGACGCGGTACTCTCCCTCGATCACTTCGTCGTCGAGCGCGTGGCGATGGCGGCCCAGCAACTGTTCGACGTAGGGGTAGTCGTAGGGGTGAACGACGCGCTCGAAGAAGCTCGAGCCGAAGCTTTGAAGCTCCTCTTGGGAGTAGCCGAAGAAGGTGCAGCACTGTTGGTTCGCGTAGATGTTGCGCCGTTCGATGGTGTCGAAGACGTACATCATGTACGGCGTGGCGTTTGCCACGTGATTGATGAAGCGTTCCTTGTCGCGCAGCGTCAACTCAAGATGACGGCGTTCGCTGACATCGCGAATGATGACCAGGCAGAGGGGTGACGGATCGGTGTGGATCCGGCTGATGCTGACGTTGACCAGAAGGGGTTCGTCGTGGGCACGGCGAAGGAGATAGCCTTCGCGGGAATGAAAGATGGTGGTTGTTCGAGCCGCGTGGAGGAGGCGATGGGTTCGGGCTGGTGACTCGGGCTCGATCAGTTCGGTCAAGGCGTGTTGACGCAACTCACGCTTGCGCCAACCCGACATGCGCTGCGCCATGGGGTTGGCTTCCAGGATGCGCAAGTCGACGGGATCAACGATGAAGATCCCATCGTTCATCTCGCGCAAGATGGCGTGAAGTACTTCTTGATGTTGTTGCAACTGCTCCATTTCGCCAACGCTTGCTCGGAAGGGTCGTCATCCGTCGCGAGAAGAGGCTACCACGGATCGACGGGTAGGGGGGGGGGCGGCGATGCCATGCTCCCTCGACGAGGGGGGCGGACGTCCGCCACATCCTCCCCGCGCTGCTCAAGGGTGACGATCGCGCCCAAAGCCCTAGTTAGGCAGCTCCGTCGCTGAAGAAATGCCCGCGTCGCTTCTCTCCAGTCGTGCGTCAGTTCATGATAGGGACGAGGATGCGGCAACAGCACTCTCCCGGCCCCTACTCCTGCCTACTCTACACGATTTCAGTGTGACAACGAATGAACTTACTGCTCCGTTTTGGAATCGCCTCGTGGAATCACCTCTTTGACCCGGAATCCGTGCAAGTTCCACCTCCCACTAGGGGGGGTGCTGTAGCGGGACGCGGGTCGCGTCCGGGACATGAAAGTGTTGGTCGCTCCACCACGAACGGAACGCTCCTCCCCGGATGATGGACCTTTTGGGTCAGTGTTCGGGGACTTGGAGTAGTAGTTTGGCGAGTAGCGGTCGGCGGTCCACTCAAAGGCATTGCCGATCATGTCATACAGCCCGTAGGCATTCGGCTGAAGCAGGCCGACTGGTTTGAGTGTCCCTTTCACGTCACCTACCCAAGCATGGTCCTTGAAATCGTGCCACTTGTTACCCCAGTAGAACTCGTCGGACGAGTTCGCTCGGCAGGCATACTCCCACTCCGCCTCGGTCGGAAGTGCGTACGTCTTGCCCTCCTTCTTGGAGAGCCACTCGCAGAAGGCTTGCGCTTCGTGCCAGTTCACATTGGTCGCGGGACAGTCGTCGGTCAGTTGTTTCGATTTCACCCACCAAGCCATCGGGGTCAACGCGTCGGTGTTCTTTCCCTTGGATAGAGCTTCACTTGTGAAGCCGGTCCGCTCGACGAACTGGCGAAACTGGCCGCGCGTCACCTCGTGAGCGCCGAGATAGAAGGGCTGGCTAATCCGCACGGAGTGCTTCGGGGTCTCCGAGACGACGTACTGATCGCGCTTCTGCTGTTGCTGGGCGTCGATCGGCGGGAGCATTTTCAGCAGTCGTTCCTTGTCCGAATCCTCGCTTCCCATCTGAAAGACGCCGGGGGGGATGAGAATCATCGTCATCCCGATCGAGTTTTTCTTTTCCACCGGAATGTCGAGATGCTTTCGCCAACGATACTGCGTGAAATGGTAGGGCGCCTTCCCTTCCTTCGGTTTCTCCGCCTCGGGTGGGGCTGTCTTGGCCGCGGGAGATGGAGCCGTGGGCTTGTTCGCGGGTTTGTTCGCCGGCGCCGGGACGTTGGCCTGAGGCTTGTTCTTGGCGACCTTCGCCACGTCGTTGCCCGGGTTCGGCGGAGCGACCGAGTTCTCGCGCCTCAACTCCAGCAAGACATCGGCGACGACCGCGATCGCGATCACGGCGACCAACCAGGGCAAGATGCGTTGAAACCGCGACCGAGGAGGAACGAGAACTTCTCCCGTCGAGGTGTCGGAGCGAGTCGTATCGGTCAGGTTCTGTGGACTCGAGGCCGTATCGGCGGCTCCCGGGTTTTCATAGTTGCCAAACGTCGGATTGGGCGACGAGGCCGGCTCGGGGATCGCCGCGAGCGCGGCGTCAAGTTCGCGGGCGAACTCCTCGACACTCGCGAAACGGTCCTCTGGTTCTTCCTGCAGTCCGCGAAGGAGAACGCGATCGACATCCTCGGTGAGCTGCACGCTTCGCGCCGAGGGGGGCTTGAGCACGCCCAAGGGAAGCCGCCCGGTCAACATCTCGTAGGCGACGAAGGCGAGGGAATATTGGTCGGCCCGTTCGTCGACCGGGAGGTGATAGCGTTGTTCGGGAGCGAGGTAGCTCTCGGTTCCGAGAACCGACGTCCCGGTCAGCTCCCCGATCTCGGCCTTCGAGACGGCGATGCCGAAGTCCCCGAGTTTCACCTCGCCTTCGCTGCCGAGCAGGATGTTTTCGGGCTTGAGGTCTCGATAGAGAATGTGTTGCGAATGAAGATAGATGACGGCGTCGGCGATCGCGCGCAGGAGCCGGCGCGACTCCGAGACGGGGAGAAGCCCCTCCTTGGGAAACTTTCGGCGAAGACTGCCGCCGTCGAGGAACTCCATGACGAGGTAGGGGGAGGCGTCGACCATCCCCTGATCGAAGACCGCGACGACATGCTGGTGCGAGAGCTGACCGAGGATGCGGGCCTCACGCTGGAAACGCGTTTGCTGCGACTCCAGGTCGGTCCCCTGGATCGGACGAAGCACCTTGATCGCGACCGAGCGGCCCAGACTATCCTGCTTTGCGAGGAAGACGTCGCCCATGCCGCCGCTGCCAATGGGTCTCAAGATGCGGAAGCCTGGGATGTCCGGAGCACGATCCATGCAGTTGTTGTTCGAGTTCGCGCTATCTGATGACACAGTCGGCCTCGAGACTTTGGTGCGATGGATTCCCAATCATCGAGGAAGCCTCCCTTATGTCGGACCCTCGCGCCGAAGAGATCCCGCAATCGCCCGTCTGTAGGTTCGTCGCGATCGACAGTCAATGATAGCATCGTTTAGCAGACCAGACCGTTGAACAATTCGATGCTGGCTGCGAACGGCCCTCTTGACCAATCTCCGCGTCCCAAATACTTGACGAATTGACGGATTCGCCCGCGTTGTCGCTCCTGGATCTTGGCCGAGACCACCTGTTCTCGCCCAGGCCCGCTTACTTCAACAGCTTGCTGGGACGTGCTTCCGTGCTTGCTCATGGGAGCGCCAAAAGCATGGCACGATCGCGCTTGTCGGAGGACTTGATGGGCTTGCCATGCGGTGACGGCGCGGCGTTCCCTTGATTGTAGTCGACCGAGTCACTGGTCTAGCAGCCCATGGATCGATTCGCTGCCGACTTCGGTTGGCCACGTTGGCGCGAAACGTTGGACTTGCTGAGCCTCGAGCCGACGAGCGACTCTTGAGACAGCTTAGAACTCCATCTCGCGAAACGCCTTCATCCCCACCTTGAGGGGGAAGAGCGTGGCGAAGACTCCAATGCCGAGCGTCGAGACGATGCTGACCGCGAGCCAGAACTGGAACTCGCTCAAGGAGAGGCCGGCCGGGTCCGCGCCTTCGGCGAAGTCGAGCGCCGCGTGGCCTTGCTCGATCGAGAGCGTGATGGCATAGAGGTAGCACGGGAGGACCATGATCGTCACCACGACCAGGATAAAGAGCAGACTGGTGACGAGGTTGAGCGTGCCGCCGAACCCCGCGGCGATCTTCGACGGGTCCGATTGGTTCAGTTCCGGGAAGCGAGCCCCTAAGCCAACCGCGATGCCGGAGATTCCAAAGCAGAGAATCAAGTTCGTGAACAAGTGCAGGCAAAAGAGAAGCCAGCCGATCTTCAGCATAAGTGCGCTGATAATCGTGAGCAGCACCGTCACCATGATTGCCCCGCCCGACGCGAAGGCGAACTTGCCCCAGAGAACCGCGTCCCGCTTGATGGGGGCCAGTCCGAGGATCCAGATTCGCTGCCCCTCGAGGCTGAGCTGCGGAAAAATGAAACGACTGGTGAACGTCGAAACGATCAGCGCGGTGACCGAGAGGTTGAAGAAACTGATCAGGTTTCGCCAGTAGGGACTCTCCGTGTAGTGATTCATCCTCCCCAGGGTCACCAAGTAGAGAATGAGCAGGCACGTGAAGACGAGCACCTGCAACCACTGCACCGGGTCGCGAACAAAGATCCGGATGTCCTTGAGGATCATCACCCGGATCGCCTTGTTCAGAGGAAAGAAGATGGTATCGACGGCCTTCGGCAGCCAACGCGAGCGTGGGCGACGTCGTCCGACGGGGTAGCTGGCGTTGCGATCGTAAGCGTGGCGGTAGAACTGCGAATAGGACGCCGCGGTGACCAGATGCACGAAGAAGGCGTTGGCCAACAACACGAGCAAGTAGAAGAAGGAGACCGAGAGGCCGTTCACGTCGGTCGCCGCCAGAAGCCCCCGGCTGATCCAGTGACTTGGCAGGAACGGGAGGTTACTCACCTGCAATCCGGTCATCAGCCGGTGAAGCCAAGCGCGGGAGATCGGCTGCGTCTCGATCAAGTACCAGGCGCGGACGCCGATGATCGCCACGATCACGATGACGAACAGGATGAGCGCGGCGAGGACTTCCTTTTTGCGTCGCGGCATCAGTAGCGTGACGAAGAGGCAGATCAACGCCCCGACCGAACCGGGAATCAGCGCGAAGGAGACGAAGAACGGCAGCGAGAGTACGTAGAACATCAGCGGCGCGTGCGTGATGACCCCGTAGGCGATCATTAGCGGGCTGCCGAGTAGAACGAAGCCCCAGCAGCTAAAGACCATCGATTCCTGGAACTTGTACGCGAAGATCATGTCGGGCGGGACCGGACTGATCAGTAAGTAGCGGGATTCCTCCGAGGCGAATAACCCCGCGAAGAGGATGATGCCGGCGGAGAAGACCAGCATCACCAGCAGCGACCCAAAGAAGAGTCCGAAGAGCAGTTCGACCAGGTAGCCGCTGATGAGCCGATGGCGATACAGGAAGCCGAAGGCGTCCATGAAGAGAAAGTAGAGCCCGATCCAGAAGACGATGCTGAAGATGACCACCAGCATCGAGCGGAATCGGGACCGAGTGAACTTCAGGATCAAGTCATTGCGAAACGACAGCCAGCGCAGGCGTCGAAGACCATCCGACGTGCGCAGGGGCGTCGTGAAAGGGATCGCGGTCGCTTCGCTCATTCTTCCGCCTCCGCGGTCACTTGGAGGAAGAACTCCTCAAGGGACAAACCATCCGCGCCGGCGTAGCGCAGTTCCTCGAGCGTCCCGAGACGAACGAGCCGGCCGTGGTTGATGATGCCGATCCGGTCGGCCAACTCCTCGGCGATGTTGAGCGTATGCGTCGACATGAAGACTGTCGTGCCTTCGTTGGTGATCCGGCGCAGGAGATCCTTGACGATGCGGGTACTGCGGGGATCCAGCCCGACCATGGGCTCGTCGACGATGAGGACGCGCGGTCGATGGAGCAGGGCGGCGGCGAAGACGAGCCGTTGGCGCATCCCGTGCGAATAGGTCTCGGCCAAGTCGTCGACGTAGTGCGTCATCTCGAAGGTTTCAATGAGCTCTTCGCCGTACTCGGCCGCTTGCTCGGGGCTGATGCCGTAGATGTCGGCGGTGAACTGCATGAAATCGCGACCGGTCAGCTTGTCGTAGAGGTAGGGCTGATCGGGGACGAAACTAATGCTTCGTCGCGCGTCGATCGACGGACTCGACATGTCGAATCCCGCGACGTGGACGTGCCCGATGGTCGGCCGGAGCAGCCCGGTGATCATCTTGATCGTGGTGGTTTTTCCCGCCCCGTTGGGTCCGAGGCACGCGAACAGCTCCCCTTCAGGAATCTCGAGCGTCAGTTCGTGAACGGCACGCTTACTCCCGTAGTCCTTGGAAACGTGATCGATTTGAATGGCAATGCCGGCACCGTTGGCCATCAGGTTTGTCTTCCCCCCCATCCAACGTCAGTCGAACTCGTCTCCCCGTGATCCGAACCTGGGATCCTTCCTCCAGGGGAGGACGAACCCGAGGACTTCACGGGGACGACGTCAGTAACCCCGGCCCCTCGTGGCTGGGATCTCGGCCCGGCAAGGAGCGAGCGTTCACTCCCGGCGCCTTGGGATCCGAAACGGAAACGACGACACCGCTCGCCACAACGTGGTCCCAGTTCAAGCGGTGTCATCAGCATTCATCGCGATCGGTCTCGTCGAAACCGTTCGTGGCGGCCTCGACTCGCGATTGCCCCGGAGCGATCGATCCCTCGCACCCCGATGTTCGCGGGTGCTCGCCCATCGGGCCAATGGCGGTTCCCTACCAACTTACCCGCACTCGCGGGGATTCGTTGTCAGAATCTTGTTCTCAATCTCCACCACCGGCGGAGCGATCCGAGTGACTTGCGCTGAATCCGAAGGCGTCGACGTCGTTGCCGCGTTGCCCGCGGGCTCGAACGTCTCCTCAACGCCCCTGGTAGGATTACAGCATTTGTCTACCTCTGCAACAAGCTTGACGGCGCCAATTATGCTTGCGGCTTAGCAGTCAGTATACGCAACAAATTTCGGTCGCCGCAATCGGCTCTCCCGACAATTGCGAAGGTAGCCCAATTCCCCGCCCATCTCCTCGGGTGGGCGCCCACGTGCCGAAGGGACCTCGCTTCCCCTCCCCACCGATCGAGATGGCCGGTCGCGAGTGGGCGTCGCTCACTCGAGTTCGTGCATCACCGGATCGAGACGAAGCGTGAGGCCCCCCGCGATCGCGAGCTTGTGTTGGAAGACCTTCCCGTCGCTGGTTCGCGCCCACGACTGCGCGGCCATCGGCCCGTGGCGATGCTCGATCAGGAAACAACGAATCAGGTGGTCGCCCCAGTGGAGGTCGTCGACCTTGACCACCTCGTTGGTCACGACGTCGATCGAAGGTCCCGAGCCGCCCAGCAGCGTCCCCGTCCCCATGAGCGCCGACATCGGGTTGACCGTTCGGGTCACCCACGTCTTGCCGATCCGCAAGTTCGGCCAACTGTGGACCTGACCGAAGGGGTCGAACATCAGCGACTCCGGATCGATCGGCATGCTGACTTCGTCGGAGAAGGTCGGCAGGCCCGTCGTGCGAAAGACGATCTCGTTGCCTTTGACTTGGCCGTAGATGCTGACGCGTAGCTGCGTCCCCTCGACTTCCAGGTCGATCTCGACGCTGCGAAGACGTCCGAGGGAACTGACGTTGAAAGTGCTTTCGATGAGGAGCTGGGTCTCGGCCTGTTCGTCCCCGAAGATCGAGGTGCTCAGGCTGGTCCGGCTCTTCATGCCGTAGCTGCCGTCGGGCTTTGGCGAGATCACGTTGGTGACCGAGCCGATGTGATCGCCGTCCATCTCGACGAGCCAGTGCGTCGGCTCGGCGACGGCGCGGGTGGTCAGCACCGTTCGATAGTCGAAGTCGCCGAAACCCAAACGGGGCATGACGTCCCGGTTGAACAACCAAACCGTCATCATCACCCAGAAAACGACGATCGCCCAACGCGCCCATGGCTGCGGCATGGCAATGTCTCCTACAACGTCAAAGGGTTGCGACGGAAGGTCGCAACGGAGAAACACCGTTCAGAGTTGATTTCACAAACCCCAGAATAGCGAGAATGTTTCGCGGAGACCAGCGTGCATCTGATGGCTAATTGAGATCGGTGGAAGAATCACGGAGCGGGGATCCGCGCTGACGGTCGCTCGGCCCATCCCGTCGCGTCGTCCCGAGACGCGACCAATGGCACCCAAGAGGGAGTCCAAGAGATCTCTTGAGCAAGGTCGTGAACCAATTCGACCGCTAGACCGAGGCGCCCATTGGCTCCGCGGGTAGATGTTCATGCTCATCAGGAGTGACCATGTCCGTGACGCGAGTGCACGTCTGGTAGAAGATCGGGACCATGATCAGCACCCAAATTGTTCCGAGCATCAACCCGAACGAAACGCTTACCGCCATCGGGATCAGAATCTGAGCCTGAATCGAGCGTTCAAGTAGGATCGGAAGCAGCCCGGCAACGGTCGTGATCGACGTCAGCAGGATCGGCCGAACGCGGCGCCGACCCGCGTCGAGAAGGGCCTCACGCATCGTCATGCCCCCCTCCCGCCGGTGGTTGATGAAGTCGATCAGCACGATCGAGTCGTTGACCACCACGCCGGCCAAGGCCACCATGCCGAAGAGGCTGAACATCGTGATCGGCAGTCCGAGGCACAAATGGCCGAGAATCGCGCCGATGGCCCCGAAGGGAATGACCGCCATGACGATCGCCGGTTGCGTGTAGGAACGAAATTCGAGTGTCAGGAGCGAGAACATCACAAACGCGGCGATGAGAAAACCGATCATCAGGCTCGCGATCGACTCGTCGCTCTGCTGTTGCTGTCCCTCCCAACGGACGCCCATGCCAGGGAATTCCTCGAAGAGCCCCGGCATGAACGATTTCTTAAGGTCCGCGACGACCTCACTGGCGTTGGCGGTGTCCTCGTCGACGTCCGCGGTGATCGTGATGGCTCGAAGCTGGTCGATGCGCGAAATCGCGGCGGGTCCCCGATCGACCTTGACGTCGGCAAGGGCTTGCAGTGGAATCTCGTCTCCCTCGTCGGTCCGGACGCGAATCTCCTCGAAGTTGGCCAGCGATTCGCGTTCCTCCTTCGGATAGCGGACCATGAGCTTGATCTCGTGACGGCCGCGCTGCAGACGCATGACCTCATCGCCGTAGTAGGTCGCGCGGACGGTGTCGGCGAGATCGGCCATCTGCTGGCCCATCATTTTCGCGTCCTCGCGGACGTTGAGTTGCAGTTCCCACTTACCCGGTTCGTAGCTGTCGGCCACGTCGAAGACGCCGGGGTAGCTTCGCAAGCGTTCCTTCACCTTGTTGGCGGCGGCGTCGAGACGATCGAGGTCCTCGCCGACCAGTTTGAACTCAATCGGTTGGCCACCAGGGCCGATCCGTGGTCCCCCAAAGGTCACCTTCTCGGCGCCCGCGACCTCGCCGAGGGCTTCGCGCCACTTGCGGATGATTTCGGTGCTCTTCACTTGGCGTTCGTCGGACGGAATCATGTCCATCGTCACTTGGCCGACGTGCCCCCCGCTGCGGTCCTCCCAGTTGCCGTCTTGGCCACGGACGTCGCCGACCGAGCGGAAGATCGTGTTGAGGATCGGCGTGCCGGCCGCTTCGTAGTCCGCGACGACGTGCCGAGCCGCCTCCTCCATGCGCTGCGTCGCTCGGTCGAGAACCTCCTTGGGCGTGCCGTTGGGGTAGACGATCTTCCCGACGATCGTGTCCATGTCGAGGGTCGGGAAGACCGACCAGGGCGTGAACCCGCCGACAACCAGTCCGAAGGAGAGAACGAGCATCGATAGGGCCGAGCTGATCGCCAGCGCGGGCCGGTTTAGGCCCCACTGGAGGGACGGCAAGTAATAGTGCTCCACGAACCACTCGAGACCGCGCGAGACATAGCCACGGGCTCGGTTGAACGCGAACAGGAAGGCTTCAACCAGGAGACGAAGCGGGTTGCGCGACCCAAGCCAACGCCGATACCAGCTCGTCTCCGGCGACGAGGAGTGCCGCAAGTGGCAGGGAAGCACGAACAGGCTCTCGAGAATCGAGATCGCCAGCATCGAGATCACCGCCATCGGCATCACCGCGATGAACTTGCCCATCACGCCCGAAACACACAGGAGCGGAACAAAGGCGATGATCGTCGTCGTCACCGACGCAATAACCGAGGGGCCGACTTCCACCGTGCCGTCGATGGCCGCTTTCATCGCCGGTTTGCCCATCTGGCGATGCTTGTAGACGTTCTCGCCCACGACGATCGCGTCGTCGACCACGATCCCCAGCGCCAGCACGAAGGCGAACATCGAGATCATGTTGAGCGTGGCGCCCGAGAAATACATCACGGCGCAGGTGCCGAAGACCGCGATCGGAATCCCGAGCGCGACCCAGAACGCCAAGCGAATTTCGAGAAAGAGCGCCAGGACGATGAAGACGAGGATCAGGCCCGAGATGCCGCTGCGCGTAAGGAGGTCGAGGCGGTCGCGGACCATGCGCCACTCGCTGCCCCAAACCCGCAACTCGTAGCCGGGAGGCATCACCTTGGTCGCGGCATAGTCGTTGACCGCTTGGACAATCTCCAGCAGGTCTTCTTTGTCGGTCTTGTTGACGACCATCACCATGCCCGGTTGGCCATCGACCTCGCTGATGATCGGCTGGTCCTCGAACCCGTCGCGGACGGTGCCCAGATCGCCGACGCGCAGCACCGCGCCATTGGGTTGGGTCAGGATGGGGATTTCCGCGATCTTTTTGCCGGTAAGGTACTTGTTCTTGCCCCGGACCAGGTAGGTGGTCGAGCGGGTCTGGATGTTGCCGGCGGGGACTTCGAGGTTCTCCTTGCGAATGATCTCGGCGACCTGCTGGAGGGTCAACTCGTGGGCGCGGAGTGTCTCCTCGGAGATCTCGACGTCGATCTGGTAGGGCCGGACCGCCTGGAGATCGACGTTGGTGATCGTCGGGATTTGCAGCAGTTCGTTGCGAACATCTTCGGTGATCTGGCGGAGCTTCCACTCCATCTCGGGATCGTCGCGATCGCCGCCGATGACCGAGAGACGGATCGCGGGAGATCGCAGGGTGACCTGTTTGATCTCGGGATCCTCGGCCGTTTCCGGAAAACTCGGGATCCGGTCGACTTCCGAGCGGATGTCATTGACGACCGTTTGGACGTCGCGAGCGTTGGGGTCGATCTCGGCGATGCCGAAACCCGAGCCCTCCCGTGAGACGGTCTCGAGTTTCTTGATTCCCTCGATGCCGCGGATCGCCTCCTCGATCTTGAGGCAGATCCCCTCCTCGACTTCCGCCGGGCTCGCTCCCGGGTAGACGACCGTGATTAGGACGTAGTCGAGTTCGAACTGGGGAAACGACTCACGCCGAAGCGTAAAGGCGCACAATGCCCCCACACCCAGCACCGCCACCATCAACGTGTTCATGGCGGGGCTGTTGTTGACTGCCCACGTGACTATCTTTTTCATCGTCGGTGCTGTTCCCGGACCTTGATGCCATCACTGGCCACGGCCAAAGGCGACACGACGACGCGATCTCCCACTTGGAGCCCGTCATCGGACGCTCGAACAAAGACGTGATCCTCGAATATGCGTGCGACCGAGGCTTGCACCACCCGCAACGCACCGTCGTCGACAAGCCACACGACATTGCCTGGCTTGAGGGCGACGTAGGGGATGCGAACCAAGGGTGTTGAGGGAATGACGTGTAGCTCGACCGAGACGAACATTCCCGGAATGAGCATGGGAGGTCCCCCCGCCGACGTTTCCGAACGGGGTTGGGCGACTTCCACCAAACAGGGAATGGTTCGCGTCTTCTGGTCGAAGCCCGCGCCGAGGAACTTGCCGAGTTCGCCGTTCCACGTGTAGGTCCGACTGCCGACCCGATAGCTGACGGTCGCCGAAATCGGCGGGGCCTCGTGAAGCTGATCGACCTCGATCTGCCCGTCGGGACCGGGGTCTACCGACCCCCAAATCCACGTCAGGTCCTCGGGACGGAGTTGGCACTCGATCTCCACCGCCGACGTGTCGCGAATCATCGCGAGTTTCGTCCCCGGCTGGACGAAGCCGTTCTCCTCGACCGACTCCTCCGTGATAACCCCATCGATGGGGGCGTGGATGGTAGTGTGTTCGAGGTCGATTCGGGCCAGCTCGAGCCGCGCTTCGATCAGTTCGATTTGGGCGTCGAGGCCTTCGCGGCGCGCGTCGACGAGACGCAACTCGTTGGTTAGCGACTGGACCGAGTTGCGTGCCTTGAAGAACGAACTGACCGACTGATCGCGCTCGGACTCCGAGGCCGCCTTGCGTTTGAAGAGAAGTTCGAGCCGTTCGCGCTCCCGGGCCGCGATCTCCCGATCGCCTTCGGAGATTTCGAGCATCGCTTTGGCGTTGGCTTCTTCGACGTCGAGTCTCGTCCGATTGACTCTCGCTTGGGAGAGTTCGGCCCGGAGTCGTCGAATCTCGAGTTCGTAGGGTCGGGGATCGATCTTGAGGAGCAGCGTGCCCTTGGTGATGAAGTTGCCGACGTCGCATTCGTCGGACTTGTGAATCACGCGCCCGGGGACTTCCGCGCCGAGGGTCACGATCCGTTTGGGAACGACGTTCCCGTGGAGTTTGATCGCGAAACTGCTGGGGGCGGCTTCGACCTCGAGTGTTTCGACCAGGGGATCGGCGACGACCGATTCCTCGCGAGCGGGTGCCGCCTTGAGGGACGCGAGGGTCCAGAAGCCCGCGACCCCCGCAAGGAGCACCACCGCGGGGAGCGCGGCGCCGAGGAGAGTCGATAGCCAACCGGTGGGCTTTCGTTCTGACATGGAATTGGTGTCCTCGCCTGAGGAATCGAGAGTTGTGTTGCCCTAACGATGGAACGTCGGTTTGGCGCCCCAATCGACAGCTTCTGTCAACGGTTCGCGCGGGACGGCGCCGAAACGGCGAAGTATCCTTGGATCGCGAACGGAGAGAGGACCGGTTCCTGGGCCCTCGTCATTCGGTGACGCACTTGGTTCGATCGCGCGTCCGCCCGCCTGGGACGCAGCCGTCGAACTATAGGGTTGATACTGAAATCGAAGAACGCCGTTTGCTCAAATGTTGGGGGAATTCGGTCCCGGGAACGCACTAATTCATACGTCTGTATGAATTCGACCATAGCTCGCTTTTCCTGTCAAGCGGCAATCTCCCTTCATGGGAACCAATCGGTCCCCAAGGTGCCCGCCCCGGCACGGACCGCCCGCCACGTCTTCTACCCCTCGGAGAGCCGTCGCGTTTCCCAAACGTTCGCGCATCCTCGTCACTCTCTTGCTCGCGGCGCCGGCAACGGGGACAGGAACATCGCCACTTCCGCCGAATCGTTTCTCTCGTTCGCCCGGTTTGGCCGAATATTGGGACGCCACGTGATGACTTTCGGGGCACTTTGGCGCCGAATTGGTCGAAAATGGCGCCGTTGCGTCTCCGTTGACCCGCGAATCGGGGCTGATCGGCCCGATTCTGGCTCGGTTGCGAACCTTTTTCTAAAATGCCGAGTCATGGGGAGCGTGAACGAAGCGACTCGCCAGCCTCTCGCGAGAGAGGGAGTCTCAATCGAAGGGAACTGAATCGTGGGTATTAGTCTCGGCATCATGGGGGCAACCGGCGCGGTGGGCGAAGTCATGCGCCAGATCGTTGATGAACGGAATCTTCCGTACGACACGATCACGTTTCTCGCCTCGGAGCGTAGCGCCGGCACGACCCTGAAGTTCCGAAACGAGAACCACGTCGTCAAAGCGATCGGCCCCGACGCCTTCAAGGGACTCGATATTATCCTCTCGAGCACCCCCTCCTCGATCAGCCGGGAATTTAGCCCCATCGCCGCCAAGGCGGGAGCCGTCGTCGTCGACAACTCCAGCGCCTTTCGCATGGATCCCGAGGTCCCGCTCGTCGTTCCCGAGGTCAACCCCGAAGCGATCGCCAAGCACAAGGGGATCATCGCCAATCCCAACTGCTCGACGATTCAGATGGTCGTCGCGCTCAAGCCGCTCCACGATCTCGGCGGGCTCAAGCGAGTCGTCGTTAGCACTTACCAGGCCTCCAGCGGCAAAGGGGGCAAGGGGCTCGAGGACTTCGAACGCCAACTCGCCCACGCATGTCATCCCGATGGCGTGCCCGAACCGACCGCTCATAAGCACCAACTCTTGGACAATTGCTTGCCCGACGATTGGACCATCGGCGACGAGGGCTATTCCGAGGAAGAGTGGAAGATGGTCAACGAGACGCGCAAGATCCTCGGGGAGGAGTCGCTCGGCGTCACCGTGACTTGCGTCCGCGTTCCCGTCCGCTGCGGCCACAGCGAGTCGATCAACCTCGAGTTCGAGAGGCCGGTCTCTCCCGAGGCGGCCCGTGAAGCGCTCGCCGCGGCTCCCGGGGTCATCGTCCTCGACGATCCCGTCGCGGGCAACGTCCCCCTGGCCAAGGCCTCGGTCGGGCGTGACGAGGTCTTCGTCGGCCGCATCCGTCGCGACCCGACGGTCCCCTATGGGCTGAACCTTTGGGTCGTCGCCGACAATCTTCGCAAGGGAGCCGCCACCAACGCCGTCCAGATCGCCGAGCACCTGCTCAAGCTCTCGCCGGCCAGCGCGTAAGGCTACCGTTTGCCCAGACGACTTGGGCGCCACTGGCCACTGATCAGCCGGAGCCGGGATCTCGCCGACTTTCGGCTGACAGACTCTTGTCACACGTGGTCCTCGCGTAGGGTGGGTCTCGACCCACCATTTCCGGATTGAAGTGGCTACGAATTCGCTGGCTGTCGACCGATCCGGTGGGCCGCGGGCCCGCCCTACAAAAGGAAGAGGTGGGTCAAGACCCACCCCGCGGATGGCCGGCGAGTGCCGTGGATGCGAGCGCCGCTTGCCCCAGGCTGATGCCACCATCGTTGACGGGGACGGCCTCATTCGTGAGGACGTGAAACCCTTCCCGTTGGAGCGACGCCTCCAACGAATCGACAAGCAAGCGGTTCTGAAAGACACCCCCCGACAACGCGACCACGGCGATTGACTCCTCCCGGCCGACTCGAGCGGCGGCGATTGACAGGACCCGCGCCAGGCTCGCATGGAAGGCTCCCGCGATCTCGCCGATCGGGCGCCCCACGATCCGATCGGCGATGATGTGCTCCAAGAGTGGGCCGCTCGCCAGTTCCTCCACCGGATAGGCATCCATGCCGGACGCCTGCTCGGCCTGATGTTCGAGCCACATCGCCGGCTGCCCTTCGAACGAGGCCTCGCGCGTGAACCCAAGCAGCGCCGCGACGGCGTCGAACATCCTCCCCGCCGAGGAGGAGGGAAAGCAGCGCACGCCGCGCTCGACCAGGCTCATTGCTCGATCGAAGCGCTCGGGAAAGTGAATGGGCGCCGCCCGGAGATCGGGTAGCTTGCTCAGCCCCGCGAGAAAGCCCGCCGCCGCCTGCACGGGATAGCGGGCCGCCGCATCGCCCCCCGGAAGCGGCACCGGCGGTAGATGCCCACGACGCTGGAAGCCCTCCTCGAGCGAGCCGACCAGAATCTCGCATCCCCAGATCGTTCCATCGCACCCATAGCCGGTCCCATCGAGGGCGAGTCCGACCACGCGTTGATCCCTCAGCGAGTGCTCCGCGAGCACCGACGCGAGGTGAGCGTGGTGGTGCTGGACCGCCAGGCATTGCTCGGGGAAACGTTCGCGGGCCCACCCGGTGGAGACGTACTCCGGGTGAAGATCGTGAACGACCACGAGCTCTGATCGCGGGACATCGTACATTTCCAAGAGATCGTCAATGGTCTGCTCGAAGGCCTGGCGCGTTCGGTAGTCGGCCAGATCGCCGAGATGCTGACTGACGACGACATCGCCTTCAACGACTAGGGCGATCGCGTTCTTCAGATCGGCCCCGACCGCGAGGATGGGGCGACCGGGAGGCAACGCCGCGACGACGCCGGGCGAGTAGCCGCGCGACCGGCGGAGCATCATCGGCCGCTCGCCCTGAACGGTCACCACCGAGTCATCGACGCGCCGGGCGATCGGCCGTTCCCCGACGAGGAAGGCGTCCGCGATCCCCTCGAGCTGAGTCCGCGCTTCGTCGTCGGTGAAGGCGATCGGTTCGCTCGAACGATTCCCACTGGTCATCACCAACGCGGCGGGCGCCCCCGCGTCGAAAAGAAGATGATGCAGCGGCGCATAGGGAAGCATCACCCCGAGTCGCGACTGATCCGGGGCGACCAGTGGTAGCACCATCTTCGCCGGCGCGAGCACGATCGGCCGCGCGGTCCCGACGAGGAACTTGCGGCTGGTAGCGTTTAGGTCGACGATCGCCTCCGCCTCGTCCAGATCGCGCGCCATGATCGCGAACGGTTTCTCCTTGCGGTACTTTCGCTCGCGCAGGGCCGCCACCGCCGCCACGTTCCGAGCATCGCTGACCAAGTGGTAGCCGCCAACTCCTTTCACGGCCACGATTCGACCTTCCCGCAACATCGCGGCCGCCACCTTGATCGCTTCGGGGCCCTCCGCCTGAACGTCATCGTCGACGAGGAGCCGATAGGTCGGTCCGCACGTGGGACAGGCGACCGGCTGCGCGTGGAAGCGGCGATCGAGCGGGTCGCCGTACTCCGCGGCGCAGGCGGAACAGAGGGGCCAGGCGGCCATCGTCGTCTTGGGTCGATCGTAGGGCAACGCCGTGATCAGCGAGTAGCGAGGACCGCAGTTCGTGCAGTTGATGTACGCGTAGCCATGACGACGATCGGAGGGATCGCGCATCTCCGCGAGGCACTCCTCGCACACCGCCAGGTCGGGAGAGATGCGAACCGTCGGGGCCGCCGACCGCGTACTGGCCCTCAGTTCGAACGACACCAGTCCGCTCACGTCGGTATCGCAAACGTCGAGCTTGATGATCGTCGACGCTGGGGGAGCTTGTTGGGGGAGCGCGTCGAGAAAGGCGCCGACTCGCGACGAGGGGCCTTCGAGGAGGAGCCGAACGCCCCGTTCGTCGTTGCATACCCAACCCGCCAGGTGGTGTTCGTGGGCGAGGCGATAGACGTAGGGCCGGAAGCCAACCCCCTGAACCACGCCGCGGATCGTCACCTCGCGGGCGATCACCTCATCGGTCTCGGCGGAGGGACGTCGCGCCATCGGGCTCTCTTGTTAACAGATTCGCGGCAGGGGATCACCGATCAGCATGTCGATGACGCGTGTGCCGCCAAAGGGTGTCTTGCCGAGAACGAGCCGCCGTGACGCGTCGCTCACTTCACCGATCAGGGCCGCTTCGTCGCCCCCCTCGATCGCCCGGAGTTGTTCGAGGGCTTCCTCGGCCACGGCTGCGCTGACGACCGCGAGATACTGCCCCTCGTTGGCGACATGGTAGGGCTCCAGGCCAAGCAACTCGCACGCTCCGCGCACCGCGTCGTGGATCGGAACCGCTTCCTCGGTCAGCACGACGCCGACATCGGCATCGTGGGCGAGTTCGTTGAGGACCGTGGCGATGCCTCCCCGAGTCGCGTCCCGCATCCACTTGATCTCCGCTCCCCAAGCGTCGAGCAGCGCCGTCGTCAACGGCAAGACCGAACGCGTGTCGCTGCGGACATCGGACTCCATCGCGAGTTCGTCGCGTGCGAGCATGATCGCGACCCCATGATCGGCGATCGCTCCCGACAACAGAATCTTGTCTCCCGGTGTCACCCGGTCGGCACCAAGCGAGGCGTTGGGATGGAGACGGCCGAGACCCGTTGTGTTGATGTAGAGACCATCCGCCTTGCCGTGCTCGACGACCTTGGTGTCGCCGGTGGCGATCGGGCATCCGGCGCGGTTGGCCGCCTCGGCCATCGCCCGGACTTCGCGTTCGAGAATCTCGCGTTCGAGGCCCGCTTCCAGGATCAAGCTCGCCGTCAGCGCGATCGGCGTCGCTCCGGAGACGGCCAGGTCGTTGATCGTCCCGTGGACCGCCAGCTCGCCGATCGACCCGCCGGGGAAGGCGAGCGGATGGACGACGAAGCTGTCGGTGGTCAGCGCCAGCCCGCCGGGCAAGAGGGCGGCGTCGGCGAGGGGATCGAGCAGGTCGTTGCCGAACGCCGGGCGGAGCAGCCCCTCGATCAACCGCCGGCTCGCTTGGCCTCCGGCGCCGTGGGCCATCTGGATGGTGGGGTCGCGAAACGCTGAGGTCATGGTGATGGGCCATCGGTGATCGGGAACAGGGCAACAAGCATCGGTATTCGACTGACGGAGAGATGGCACCGAGGTGCATCGCGCGTCGGGGGCCACTGGCTGCTGGTCAGCCGGTGCGGGCAATGCCTCGCCCAACATCGCCGCCAAGGCTTGGTGGGCAGCACAAGCCCAGCCTACGAGTGACCAAAATGGTGGGTCAAGACCCACCCTACGGGTTCCTCACTCAACCTCTCCTTGGGGAGAGGTCGGCGAACGTCGTGAGCCGGGTGAGGGAGATTCCGACTCGGTATGACGCCCGTGGTTCGCGAAGACAAGCGCCTTCGCTTCTACGGGTTCCTCCTTCAACCTCTCCTTGGGGAGAGGTCGGCGAATGTCGTGAGCCGGGTGAGGGAGATTCCGACTCGGTATGACGCCCGTGGTTCGCGAAGACAAGCGCCTTCGCTTCTACGGGTTCCTCCTTCAACCTCTCCTTGGGGAGAGGTCGGCGAATGTCGTGAGCCGGGTGAGGGAGATTCCGACTCGGTATGACGGCCTTGGTTCGCGAAGACAAGCGCCCTCACTTCTACGGGTTCCTCATTCAACCTCTCCTTGGGGAGAGGTCGGCGAACGTCGTGAGCCGGGTGAGGGAGATTCCGGCTCGGTATGACGCCCGTGGTTCGCGAAGACAAGCGCCCTCACTTCTACGAGCCCCCTCTCTCCCAGTGGGAGAGGGGAACTCGGAAGCCTGTCGCGTGGAACCCTAAGTGAGAGCGTTGGGACGTCGGCCGTAGCGGTACTGGGCGGCACAGGCTCCTTCGGACGACACCATCAATGCCCCGACCGGCGTCTCGGGGGTGCAGTCGTGACCAAAGAGGCGACACTCGTGAGGCTTGGTGCGCCCCGTGAGCACTTCCCCACATTGGGCTCCCTCGGGATCGAGCACCCGGAGGCCCTTGATCCCGACACGCGCCTCGGCATCCCACGGCGCGTAGGCTTCCCGCAGCTTCATCGCGGACTTGGGGATCAACCCGAGCCCACGCCATTCGAATGTGTCACGCACCTCGAAGACCTCCTCCATCACCGCGAGCGCCGCTCGATTGCCCTCTTGCGGCACTGAACGGCGGTATTGATTTTCGATGCTCGGCTCCTCGGCGTTGAGTTGCCGAAGGATCATGACGATCGATTGCAGCAGGTCGCTCGGTTCGAACCCGGAGATGACGACCGGCCGGCGGTAGTCGCGGGCGATAAACTCGTAGGGCCGACAGCCGATCACCGTCGAGACGTGCCCCGGACCGATGAAGGCGTCGAGACGCATCGCGGGATCGTCGAGCAGGGCTCGCAGAGCCGGCATCACCAGCACGTGGTTGCAGTAGACCGCGAAGTTCGAGATGCCTTGGGCCCGTGCCTGGCGAAGGGTCAACGCCGTCGACGGCGCGGTTGTTTCAAAGCCGATCGCGAAGAAGATCACCTCGCGTTCGGGATTTTCCTTGGCGATCTTGAGAGCGTCGAGCGGTGAGTAGACCATGCGAACGCTGACGCCGCGGGCTTTGCTTTCGAGGGGGCTGCCCTTGGAGCCGGGAACGCGCATCATGTCGCCGAAAGTCGTCAGGATGACGTTGGGATCTTCGGCCATCTCGAGCCCCTCGTCCATCCGCCCCTTCGGCAGGACACAGACGGGACAGCCGGGGCCGTGAATCAGTTCGACGTTCTCCGGGAGCAGGTCGGCGAGGCCAAAACGGAAGATCGAGTGCGTATGGCCGCCGCAGATTTCCATGATGCGGTAGGTTCGGTCCTTGGTCGCGAGCTTGTGGATCTCGCGCGCGGCCCGGCGAATCAGGTCGGCGTCGCGGAACTCGTCGACGAATTTCATGGGGTGGGCTCCCCTCTTGAGTCGGTCGCGTCGTCCGGCTCGGCTTGAGGATCCTGGGCACTGCTGGAGACCTCGTCTCGGGACTCGGCCGCTTCGCCCAGCATCCGCAGCAACTCGATCTGCTCCTGGGCGTCTTTCTCGCTGATCTTGCTCATCGCGAAGCCGACGTGAACGAGGACCCAGTCGCCCTTAACGGGGGGATCGTCGAGCAGCAGATCGGTCCCGATCTGGCGCCGCACGCCGAGCACATCGACGACCGCGAGATTCTCCGCGGCGAGCACTTCGTGAATCTGTCCCGGGATCGCCAGGCACATGGTCCATCCTCGTGAGCACTTCGTGGACTTGTTGAGATTATATTCCGCCGAGGCCGCGTGTCGTCCGGGAAGTCGGATGCAAACGCGATTGTTCCGGGAAGTCGATTCCTGCGGCGGGGGAACTCGCTAGAACAAAGGGGGAGGCCCAAGTGCCTTGAGAGGTCCGTTGGCCCGTGCCGGGGAGAGACGGCGATGCACGAACTCTCGATCGCCACCAGCTTGATCGACGTGGCGTGCGACGCGGCGGGCGACGAAGGGGCCGAACGCGTGCTGTCGCTTCGGGTTCGCTTGGGGCCGCTCGCGGGAGTCGATCACGAGGCGCTCTTGTTCGCGTTCGGCTTCGCCGCCGAGGGGACGATGTGCGAGGGGGCCCGGTTGCTGATCGAGGAGGTGCCGGTGACGGTCTACTGTCCCGACTGCGATGCGGTGAAGCGACTTCCCGAGATCTATCAATTCACGTGTCCCGACTGTGGCACGCCGACGCCGGAGATGAGAACGGGGCGGGAGATGGAGTTGGCATCCTTGGAGATCGACTCGCATGAAGCCGCGCATTCTTGAAGTCCGCACGAAGATTCTCAAGCACAACGACGAGATCGCCCGCGAGATGCGCTCGGACTTCGCGCGTCGCGGACTCTTCGTGGTCAACCTGGTCTCGAGCCCCGGAGCGGGGAAGACCGAACTGCTGACGCACACGCTCTCGCGGTTGGGACGGGACTACCGGATCGCGGCGGTGGTGGGGGATCTCGCGACCGAGAACGACGCCCGCCGGATCGCGACCAGTGGGGCGCCGACCAAGCAGATCGAGACCGGCAACATCTGTCACCTCGAAGCCGACATGGTCTCCGGAGCGATCGCTGACTGGAACCTCGACGAGTTCGACTTCCTCTTCATCGAGAATGTCGGCAATCTCGTCTGCCCGACGAGCTTCGACCTTGGCGAGCACCTGCGCGTCTTACTTCTCTCGGTGACCGAGGGGGAAGACAAGCCGCTCAAGTACCCGACGCTGATCAATACCGCCGACGTGACGCTGATCACGAAGATCGATATCGCCGAGGCAGTCGGATTCGACGCGGACCAGATGAAGGCGAACATCCAGTCCGCCCGCCCAGGGATCACCATGCTCGACGTCGCCTCGAAGCGAGGCGACGGGATGGAAGCGTGGATCGACTTCCTGGTCGAACGCCGCGCCGCCTTCCTGACGGATGACAACGCTGTGTCCTCCGCGCGTTCGTGAGCCCAAGCGGATCGGAACGAGTTGCTCTTCGGTCGCCACCGCCTTGGGGGCCATGTCCACGCTGGCGTGGGCATGCGCGTGTGCGTTGTCCTTCGGGGCACCAATGGTCGCCGGGTGCCACTGGCCGCTCGTGGGGCAGTGACCACGATCGAGTCTCCGTTCACCTCCGAAGGACTCGATGGCGAAGCCCGAACCTATCTCTCCGCGTCGATGGTGAAACGTAGCTCGGCGTCGGGATCCAACGGGAACCCGCGAGCCTTGAGGAAACGCAGCTCGGGGTGGAGGTCCATCCGAACGAGCAAACGATGCACGCCCTTGGAGAGCTCGACGTTGTACGTCGACTCCTTCCCATCACTTTGCGAGGCCGCGATTGGCTTGCCGTCGAGCCAGACCGTCGCGGGGCCGGCGATCGGTTCGAGGGCGAGGGCGAACTTGCCCGGTTTGGTCACGTCGACGTCGACGCTGCCGTAGAGGACGGGGCGATCGGGGTTGAGGGCGAAGTTGCGGATCGAGACCCAGCCCGCGTTGGTCACCGACGTCGGCCGCCACGCGCGAGGTGGCGGCGGGGTGGCCCCCGCGATCAGCCCCGATTGCAGTTCGTCGCCGACCTGCTTGGTGAAGGGGCCGAGCAGTCGCCAGGTTCGGGCGGTGAGCTGCTCGGTCGGTCCGAAGGGGCCGGGCTTGCCGAGTTCGCCAAGATAGCGGACAAGATCGAGGAACTCTTGGGGCTGGAGCGAGTCGGTCAGGCCGACCGGCATCAGCGAGCCGCCAAGCTTCGATTCGTCGATGTCGGCGGTGGCGATGGTGATGAGCTTGTCCTCGCCGTTACGAAGCACGACTTGGTCGTTGGTCTTGCGGACGGGGATGCCGGTGACGATATCGCCGTCGGCAGTGACGATCGTCATCGAGTGGTAGTTTTCCTTGACCTTCGCGCCCGGCAGGAGCAGCGATTCGATCAAGTAGTCCAGAGGAGCGCTCGCGCCGATGGTGGTCAGGTCGGGGCCGACCTTGCCGCCGGTGCCTCGGATCGCGTGGCATTTGACGCAGTTGAGCTTCTCCCGCTGGTAGATCTTCTGGCCGCGATGGGGGTTGCCCTGGCGTCGGGCTTGAGCGACGAGCTTGGCGAGCTGCTCCTTGCTGAGCGTTCGCGCGGTGTCGGGAAGCGAGCCGGCCTTGGTAAGGGCCCCGACCAGTCCGGGGGCGACTTGCCCGGAGACGCTGACCAGATTGATCCCCTCCCGGGCGACTTCCTCTCCGAGAATGTTTCCGCCCAATCCCTCCGCGAGCGCCGCCGGACCACGCCGGTGAGAGAGAAACGCCTCGAAGACCGGCTTGGCCTCCGCCGCGTTGGTCGCCTTGGTCAGCAACGGGACCGCGAGTCTGGCGGCATTCTTCGGGGCGAGGGGCACGAGAGCCCTCAGGGCGGCGAGCCGATCTTGTGGCTTGGTGGAGGTGGCGACGATCTTTTCGAGTTCGCCGGCACTTCGCTTGCCCCCATAGACGCCGAGCGCCTCGATCGCCGCCGCGGTCACGGCCGGCTTGGCGTCACTGCTGGCGGCCAAGTCCCGGACGCGAGGCCAGAGAGCCTCGACGTTCCACAACGCGGCCAACAGGCACGCTTGCTTCCGCAAGTTCGCTTCCGGCGAGCCGAGCAACCCGGTCAGGGCCTTCGAGAGGTCGCCGTCCGGTTTGACGCGTCGGAGCTTCGAGGCGCTGGCGAGCGTCGCGAGCAACTGCGCCCGCTGGGCATCGGTGGTCACCGACTCGCTCTCGGAGGAGACGATTTCGTCGAGAATCGCGCGCAAATGGCTCGGTCCGCCATGCTTCGACAAGCTCGAGAGGACGTTGGGGAGGTCCTCGGGGGGGATGAGCCCTTTTCGCCAAAGCTGCAAGAGGGGACCGGCGGCGGAGGGGTGATCGAGGGCCAACAGGGCGAAGGTCCAGTGGCGCGCCGACTCGGGCGAGAGACCCGCGATCGTGCTCGGATCCTGAAGAGTCGGAAGCCAGTGTGGAGCGGTCTCCCGGCTGGTCAGCTTCAGCGCGTAGTCGAGGAAGCGGTCGGTCGGCTGATCGAGTGCCGTGAGGGCGAGCTTCGTCGCCTCGCGGCGCTGAAGTTTGGCCAAGGCCCGTACCGCTTCCATACGGACTCGCGGATGGTCGTCGCCGACACGTTTCGTCAGCAGCTTCAATGTTTCGGGAACGCGATCGTGCCAATCGGAGAGGACACGGACCGCCGCCGCACGGACCTCGGGATTCTTCGAATCGAGGAGTGACTCCAGGAGCGGGAGCTCGACTTCCTCGAGCGTTTGATAGGTCCACAAGCCGCGAAGCTTGAGTAGGTCGTCCGACTGCTTGGCGACCCAGGCGCCGAGATCCTTGCGAACATCCTCGCGGGGATGGTCGAGAAGTGCCCGGCGTGCCTCGAGCCGACTCCACTTCTCCGGTGACGTTTGCAGCGTGAGGAGTTCGTCGATGGAGGCGTTGGCGAAATCGGGCTTGGGAGCGAGCTCGCGGTCCTTGCGCACGACTCGCCAGATGCGCCCGTGGGTCTTGTCGCGCCGGGGGTCGCGGAAGTCGACTTCGCCGTGATTGATGATGGGGTTGTACCAGTCACAGACGTAGAGGGCCCCATCGGGGCCGAGTTTGACATCGATCGGTCGGAAGGTGATGTCCTCGGACGAGAGAAGGGGTTCGAGCTCCTTCGCGGCGAAACCGGCTCCGTCCTCGGTGAGCTTGTAGCGACAGACGCGATGGGCGCGGAAATCGCACGTGATCAAGTCGCCTTGCCAGTCGTCGGGGAAGTGGCGGCTGGCGATGATCTCCGCGCCGCAATACTTCGGCTTGTCGCTGACGAGGCCCTGGAGGATGAGCTTTTCGCCCGGGGTGAACCGAAGTCGGGCTCCCGGGAGAAAGTATTTCACCGAATCGTGGTCGTTGTCGACGCCAAAGGCTTGGCCCGCGTTGTCAAAGGCGATGCCCCAGGAGTTGACCATGCCACGGACCAAGACGTCGAGCCGGTGGGAGCCGGGACGATACATCCAGAAGCCACCGCCGTTGAGGCGATGGACGCCCCAAGGGGTCTCGACGTGGCTGTGGATGTAAATCGACTGGGCGAAGTGCAGGGCGCCGCCCGGTCCCCAGCGGAAGGTGTGGACGAGGTGATGGGTATCCTCGGTCCCGAAGCCGGAGAGAACGACGCGGGTGCGATCGGCCTTGCCGTCGCCGTCGGTGTCGGAGAGATGGAGTACTTCGGTGCTATGCCCGACATAGACGCCGCCGTCGCCAACCGCGATGCCGGTGGGCATGAGCAAGCCGTCGGCGAAGACGGTCGACTTGTCGGCCTTGCCGTCGCCATCGGTGTCTTCGAGGACATAGATCTGGTCGTTCGGTTCGGCACCCGGCTCGAGTTGGGGGTAGCTGCGCGAGGTCGCGACCCAGAGTCGGCCCTGGTCGTCGAAGGTCATCTGGATCGGTTTGGCGATGTTGGGATCGGCGGCGAAGAGCTCGACCTCGAAACCCTCGGCCGCTTCGATCTCGTGCGATGGCGCGTCGGCGTCGGCCGTCGCCGAGAGGCTCGCGAGCAGGATCGAGACGATCGGGAGGGCGATCATTCCCGTCATGAGGACTCCTTCTGGATCACGACTTGATGGTTGGTCGGTTGGCGTAGTGTGTTGATCGTCTTTTCGGTCTCGGCGACATGCTCGCGGAGCTCGTCGATTTCCTTGGCGTTGTGTCCTTGCTCGTGCTTGCGAAAGCCGAGCAGGTAGGTGATGTTTTGCGGTCGATAGGAATGGAAAAAGAGTCGGTTTTTCCGGCACACCTGGCCGCGGAGTTCCTCGGCCTGCTGGTGGCCGGGCGTCTTCTCCAGGACGATGCCTTGGGCGAGTTCCCGAGCCGAGGCGGTCGCGACCCGAGTGCCGTCGATGGCGATGGAATAGTTTCCCTCCGGCAAGTCCCGAACCCGCAGTCGGCTCTCGACGACCCAGGGATGCGCCCCGTCCTTCGGCGCGTGGGCGGGTAGGGGTGGCGTCGGCAGACGGCGATCGAGCTGGTTGAAGGAGAGCCCGCCGGAGGGCGTTTTGATGTCCGTGATGATCGTCTTCTGGGCCTCGTGGACGTTTCCCTTGGCGTCGAGGTCGACGAGGATCACTTGCTTGTCGAGCCCGAGCAGTCGTTCGAACTCGGGGGCGAGCCACCAGTAGCCCCAGGGCGAGGGATGGACGCCGTTGTCGGTGAGCGGGGCGGCCCGTGATTCGTCGGAGGCCGCGAGGTCGATGGTTCGGGCTCCCGTCGACTCCGCCAGTTCCCTGACGGCTTTCGCGTAAGCGGCGAGGGTTTCGTTCCGTTGCGAGAGGTCGTCCGGTGACGTCGAATTCGCTTCTTGGGGCAGCGGCGTGATCAAGTGGAGACGGGTCTCCTTGCCGGCGGCGTCGGCGAGCAACTGGCGATAGTCCTTGGCGAAGGTTTCGACCTGATCGGGCCCCGCGGCGGCGTCGGCCCGACCGTAGCCGAGGATGAGGACCGACGGATCGGCCGTCTTGAGTTGCTCGACGAGCCGTTCGCGTCCCTTCGCGGGGGCATCGAAGTAGGCACGCGAGACGCCGTTGACGGTGTCGGCGCTCCACGCCAGGTTGCGGAAGGTGACGTCGGCGTCGGGGAAGCGGGAGAGCAGGGCGGTCTCGAAATAGCCTTGCCGCTGCGCCCGTTCGAGCAACGTGTCGCCAACGAGGACGACACGATCGCCGTCCCGAAGGAGAAACGGTTCGTTCGCGGCGATCGGGCCGGCGATGGCGCCGACCACGAGCAGGGTGATCGTCGCTTTCAGGGATCTCGTCATGGCTGTCTCTCTACCCTTGGTGGCCTTCATCCGATCTCGATGAGTCGGTGGACTTGGTCGCAGAGTTCGTTGGCGCGGCTCCGGTCGCGAGCCTCGGCGAAGACGCGAACGATCGGTTCGGTGTTGCTGGCGCGGATCTGAACCCAGGAATCCTTCCAGGTGACGCGAATGCCGTCGGCGGTGTCGAGGTCGCCGTCGGCGAAGTGGATCTTGATGCGGTCGAAGAGGGCCGCGAGGTCGAGGCCGCTGATGGAGAACTTGCGTTTCTCGATCTCGAAGCGGGGCAACTCGTCGACGATCTCCGCCAAGGGCTGCTCGCGGGTCGTAAGGAGTTCGAGCAGGAGGGCCATCGCGATGCTGCTATCGCGACCCATGCCGACGCGCGGGTCGATCACGCCCCCGTTTCCCTCGCCGCCGATCACCGCTCCCTCGGCCAGCATGCGCTCGGCGACATGAACCTCGCCGACCTTGGTGCGAAAGACGGGGCAGTCGTAGCGACGGGCCGCCTCCTCCGAGACTCGGCTGGTCGAACCGTTGAGGACGACCGGGCCGGTCTTTTGAGCGAGTCGGTGCAGGATCGACAGCGCGAGGGTGTACTCTTCCCCGATGTAGCGTCCGGTGCCGTCGACGACCGCGAGCCGATCGCCGTCGGGATCGACCGCGAACCCGATATCGGCACGGGCCTCGCGCACCGCTTTGGCCAGGCCGCCGAGGTTTTCTTCGATCGGTTCGGGCATGTGCTCGAAGCGGCCGTTGGGCTCCGCGCCGAGGATCTCGAGCTGGCAATCGAGCATCTCGAGCAGGCGCGGCGCGAAGACGGCTCCCGAGGCATGATTCGCGTCGAGCACCACGCGGAAGTGTCGGCGTCGAATCGCGTCGGCGTCGACGAGCGAAAGGACGCGATGCAGATGGGGGAGGTACGCGTCGACGTTGCCGTGCACGTTGCCGATCGACTCCCATTCGGCGTAGCGCCGGTTGTCGGCGTGGTAGTCCTCGGCGACGCGTTGGCCTTCGTCGGGGCTGAGGACGAAGCCTTCGGGGCGAAAGAGCTTGAGCCCGTTCCACTGCGGCGGGTTGTGGCTGGCGGTGACCTGGAGGCCTCCCGCAGCGCCGTGTTCTTTCACCATGAAACCGCAAGTCGGCGTCGAAGCGATCCCGAGATCGAGCACGTCACAGCCGACCGCCAACAGACCGGCGGTGGCGGCGCGGACGAGCATCTCGCCACTGGACCTACCGTCGCGGGAGACGACGATCGTCTTTCCCGACCGAGGGGTGCCGAAACAGGCGGCGAACTTGGTCACGACATCGGGCGTCAGGCTGTGCCCGACGATTCCTCGAATTCCGGAGACTCCGACAATGAGCGGGTAGTCGGCAGATGGCTGCGGCATCGATCATCCAGCTTTGGGCGGCAACAAACAGGCGACGAGGGGACGACTCGTCCTCACGATCATGACGAAGGTATCTTCACGCCCCCGAGTCGACAAGACCGGCATGCGAATCGGCCTCGAGTCCACGCCACGGCGCGGAAGCGACCGCTCGCGGGTGCGGTTGGAAGGTGTCCGATCTCGTCATTTTCGTTAGGTTGCCCATTCTAGCCTAAAGTCGACCGCGCAAAAGAGACGATTTGGTCAGACAGGGAAATGACGCGAAGGCAGTGCCGTTCAGGGATGGCGCTTGGCATCGAGTCTCCAGGAGCATCCGGTTACCACGATGCCGACCCCGTTGATGATTCGACAGGTCGTTCTTGCCGCACTCACGCTGGCAAACGCTGGATGCGCCAGTCGTGGCGTGCTCGAATCGTCCCACCTGCGCTCCCTCACCTCCACGAAGAACCTCCGACAAGATCCCAACTACCGCGTCGCCACGGGCGATACGCTTCGCATCACGCCGTCCGACGGCGGACCCTGCGAAGAGGTTCGTGTGCGCCCCGATGGCTGCATCGAACTGCCCGAGGGCAAGGAGCTTCGCGTCGACAACATGACGACCGCGGAGATCTGCCAGCGCCTTTGCAAGGAGGGCTGCCCCTGTTGGGGTGAGGGCCGTGTCGAGGTGGGGGCCTTCAACGGCCAGTTCGTCTACGTCTACGGGGATCGCGACTTCGACGAGCCGGTGCCCGTCGCCTACCACGGTCGCGAGTCGCTCGTCGACTTCCTCAGGCGGGTCGGCTGTCGTTCGCGCAAGGGCTATCGCGTTCGCGTCGTTCGGCCGCGACGCTCGATTGGTGAGGTTCCCTACATCGCGACCGTGAAGCTCGATAGCCATCTTCGTCCCCTCTCGACCGAGCGGATCCACGTCGAACCGGGCGACTACGTCTATATCGAACCCGACCGCCCCGAAACCGCCTCGCGTTCGCGCGGCGCCACCTTCGGATCCCTCGCCCGACTTCGCAAACGCCACTCGGAATCCTACGTCGAGCGGTAGCGCGGTCTCCCGCATTCCCATTCTGGGAGCGCGAAGCGCGAACCCTGGGCTACCTCCCTAAGAGAACACCGTTGCCGTTTGTGCAAGGAATCGTGTGTGATTGCGGCGTGGAAATCGTTGCCGTTCATGTAGGGAATGTCACGCGGTCGGGAGAGGTGCGGGGGCCACGATCTCTCGTTTTTTAGTGTCGAAGTGCCGGTGTTTTTTGACTTTATGCCGAAGGCATTGTCTAGCGAATCGTGTGTGATTGCGGCGTGGAAATCGTTGCCGTTCATGTAGGGAATGTCACGCGGTCGGGAGAGGTGCGGGGGCCACGATCTCTCGTTTTTTAGTGTCGAAGTGCCGGTGTTTTTGACTTTATGCCGAAGGCATTGCCTAGCGAATCGTGTGTGATTGCGGCGTGGAAATCGTTGCCGTTCATGTAGGGAATGTCACGCGGTCGGGAGAGGTGCGGGGGCCACGATCTCTCGTTTTTTAGTGTCGAATTGCCGGTGTTTTTGACTTTATGCCGAAGGCATTGTCTAGCGAAGCCCAGGGTCGCGCTTCGCGCACCCTGGGTGGCGATGATCAACGGTCCGGAAACCCTGAAAGGGTTTTCTAGACTACGCTGCCGAGTCTGGCCAAGAGGGCCGTTCATCGCCACTAGACAACCCCTTGCGGGGTTGGTTTTTTGATGGTTCGGTACCCAGGGTGCGCGAAGCGCGACCCTGGGCTTCAATAGACAACGGCGTTGCCGTTGACGACCAGATGAAGGTGTTGCCGTTGACGACTAGACAACCCCTTGCGGGGTTGGTTTTTTGATGGTTCGGTACCCAGGGTGCGCGAAGCGCGACCCTAGGGCTACCTCCCTAAGAGAACACCGTTGCCGTTTGTGCAAGGAATCGTGTTTGATTGCGGCGTGGAAATCGTTGCCGTTCATGTAGGGAATGTCACGCGGTCGGGAGAGGTGCGGGGGCCACGAACTCTCGTTTTTTAGTGTCGAAGTGCCGGTGTTTTTGACTTTATGCCGAAGGCATTGTCTAGCGAAGCCCAGGGTCGCGCTTCGCGCACCCTGGGTGGCGATGATCAACGGTCCGGAAACCCTGAAAGGGTTTTCTAGACTACGCTGCCGAGTCTGGCCAAGAGGGCCGTTCATCGCCACTAGACAACCCCTTGCGGGGTTGGTTTTTTGATGGTTCGGTACCCAGGGTGCGCGAAGCGCGACCCTGGGCTTCAATAGACAACGGCGTTGCCGTTGACGACCAGACGACGGCGTTGCCATTGACGACCAGACAACGGCGTTGCCGTTGACGACCAGATGAAGGTGTTGCCGTTGACGACCAGACGACGACGTTGCCGTTGACGACCAGATGACGGCGTTGCCGTTGACGATGATCGACAGTCGTTCGCTGCCATCGCTTCACGTCATGGCCTCATGCGACGAGGTGCGTTCGGTTCCCTTCCTTGATCCTACCCGATCGTCATGCCTCGTGCTCGCTGGGGCGACAGCCTTTCCTGATGGGCCAAGGCCCACCCTACAACTGCGTGCTGGCCAGGGGCGAGTGCCCTTCCCTGGTGGGCGATGGTCCTTCCTCCTGTTTCCCTCGCTCGGGAATTCTCGTTGGCACTGGTCCTTCGGGCCGAGTATGGTTGCTGCTGGGCAATTTCCCTTCTTCTCGAATTCACGAGGCCGCGTATGTTCGCACGTTGGTCAACGCTCTTGATGCTTCCTCTCGTCTTGGGTCTGGTGGCCGGATGCGGCGGAACGACGTCGACCCAGGCCAAGGCCAAGCCAAAAAACGCCGACGACTCGGCATCGACCCCGGCGGATCCGGAGACCAAGACCGACGACGAGATGTCGACCCCCGAACTCCCCGAGGACAAGCTCATCTCTCCCTTCGAGTCCGGCCCCCGCGCCAAGGCGACGAAGAACTCGCTTGGGATGAAGATGATGGTCATTCCGGCCGGCGAGTTCACCATGGGGGGGTACTTTCACGAACGCGATGCCAAACGCCGCGAGGACGAGTTCCCCGAACACACCGTCAAGATCACCAAACCCTTCGCGATCTCCGCGACCGAGGTGACCGTCGCCCAGTTCGCGCAGTTCTGCGACGAGGCGAAGTACAAGACCCTCGCGGAGACCAACGGCAGCGGTGGCGAGATCCAAGTGGGCGGCAACGAGCCCGCGTCCCAGCAACGCTCGGTGAGCTGGCGCTCGCCCGGCTTCGAGCAGACTAAATACAACCCCGCGGTACTCGTCTCCTACTCCGACGCCCTCGCCTTTTGCGATTGGCTGGGCAAAAAGGAAGGGGCGACCTACCGGCTGCCGACCGAGGCGGAGTGGGAGTACGCCTGCCGTGCGGTCGACCCGATCTGGAAGCAGCAGACGCTATGGTCCTTCGGCGACGAGTATCCCATCGTCGATGACTACGCGTGGGTCAACTCCAGCGGCGGGAAGGGAACGCATCCGGTGGGGAAGAAGAAGCCGAACGACTTCGGCCTCTACGACATGCATGGCAACGCGGGTGAGTGGGTCTCGGATTGGTATGACGCGACCTACTACGCCAATTCCCCCGAAGCCGACCCGAGCGGTCCGAAGACGGGCGACTTTCGCATCATTCGTGGTGGGGACTGGACGAGCCATCATTGGGACACGATGTCGGGCAGGCGTCGTCCCGTGCGGCCCGACTACCGTTCGAACGTTGTCGGGTTTCGCGTGGTTCGCGACGAGGGGGGCAAGGCTTCCTCGACCGCTTCTCAATAGCGGCCCGGTCCGCGTTCCGACGTGATGTCGAAGGTCGGCGTCGCGGGCATCTTGCGCGGCCGGTAGCTGGCCGAACCCTCCAGACGAAGCATGTATACCGTCCCATCGCCATTGGCGGTGACGAGATGGCGTCCCTCGGGGCTGTAGATCACGCTGTTGACCCGACCGTTTCTGGGGCCGATCTGGAAGGTCGCTTCCGGCTGGCGCGACTCGGTCTGCCACAACCGGACGGTCCCGTCCTCCGAGCCGGAGGCGAACTGCTTCCCATCGGGCCGGAAGCAGAGCGTGGTGATCGCTCCCTCATGGCCACGATAGTCCTCGATCGACTCACCCGACTCGGTGTCCCAGAGCGAAATCGCCCCATCCTCGGCACCGGTCGCGACGAAATGCCCGTCGGGACTGAAGGCGACGGCGGTCGGGGTGGAGCGACTCTCGCGAATCGTCATCCATTCGACTCCTTGGGTGACGTCCCAGATCTTGATCTCGGCCGGTTCGCCGGTGTCGTTTTGGCAGACCGATGCCAGCAGGCTTCCCTGCGGGCTGTACGCGATGGCACGCACCGTCTGACGGCTGCCCTGCAAGGTGAGCCGCACTTGGCCGGTCGAGGCATCGAGAATCGCGACCGATTCCGGCTTGGGGAACCCGCTCACCGCGAGATGGCTACCACCGGGGCAGAAGCTGACGTCGCTGAGGTCGTGCTCGCTCTCCTGCGACCAGAGGATCTCGCCGGTCGTCAAGTCGCGGACGCGGACGGTTCGCTGATTCTCGAGCGTTGCCACGCGTTGGGTCGCCTCGTCGACGTCGAGCCTTCCCGAGAAGGCCGGCACCGCCAAGTCGCGGGTCTCTTGGTTCTCGCGAAGATGAAGGACGGAGAGTCCTTTCTTCGGGGTCGGAACGATGAGCAGTTCGCCGTCGCGGGAGAGCTTCGCCTCGTGACGGTAAGTCCATTCGGTCGACCCCGCTTGAGCCCACACCGCGACGATCGGAAGATCATCCACGAGCGGCGGGCCGAAGCCGGAGTCGGAAACGAAGCTCCGCCCGTCGTGCGGGCTCGGCAATCGCGACAACAGCGTGGCCGCCCGCAGACTCTCCTTGGTCTGTCGCCAGCGGGCTTGGAAATCGAAGAGCGAACGGCGCAGTCGCGCGACGTCCGGATCATCCGCGTTGCGGGTGGCGATGTCGGCGACCGCTTCCTCGAGTTGGGTGATCTCCTGACGTCGCCGGGTCGCGGCGGTGGGGGCCCAGCGAGGATTGAGCACGCGTCGCTCGCCACGCGCCAAGTCGACGGTGAAGGTCAGCGGCAAGTAGCCGGGACGGGACATCGCCACTTGGCGCTCGCCCCACGAGCCCGGATAGACCAGACTGCCGACCGTCGGAAGCAGTCGCGTCTTTCCATCGACGATGATCGTGCCTCCGGTCCGCTGATCCTCGGGCCACTGGACGTCGATTTGGGTCTGGCCGGCCTTGTTCCAAAGGATCGAACCACCGACCAGCAGCAGGGTCGCGGCGATCACGGTCGACACGAGGTGACCCCAAGGCCGCGACCGCTCATCGATGGACGAGTCACCTCGACTCAAGGGGGCCGGGGACTTGGTCGGATCGTCGAGCGTCGCCAACCAGGTGGGGATGTCTTGTTCGGGAGAGTCGTTCCCCGAATCGCGCCTTGGCGCGACCTCGATCGTTTCCTCAAGTTTGGCGATCCCCGGATCGTCGATGACGGCCAAGTGGCGCGCCTCGGCCGGCGAGTTTAGCCACGCCTCGAGCGCTCGGATCACGTCCTCGAAACTCTGGTAGCGATCGGCGGGCTTCTTCGCCATCATGCGGCGCAAGATCGCGTCGAGCGTCGGATCGCCTCCCGGAACGCGGGGAATGGGATCCTTCGCGTGCCGAAAGAGGGCATCGATCGAGTTCTTCGCCGGGTAGGGCGGTCGACCGGTGAGGGCAAAGTAGAAGGTGCACCCCATCCCGTAGATGTCGCTGCGAACGTCGGCTTGGCGCGTGTCGCGCGCTTGTTCGGGAGCCATGTAGTCGACGGTGCCGACGAGGGAGCCGACTTTGGTCAACTGAGCGTACTCGCTCGGTCGCTCCTCGGGATCGACTTGCTGGGGAGCGGTCAGTCGCGCGAACCCGAGATCGAGCACTTTGAGGCGATCGTCGGGAGTAATCATGATGTTGCCGGGCTTGACGTCCCGGTGGGTGACGCCGCGGGCATGGGCGAAGGCCATCGCCTCGGCCGAACGCAGCATGTAGTCGGCCGCGACAGGGGCCGAGAGCGGGCCGTTCTTGCCGACGAGCCGGCGCAGGTCGAGTCCCTCGACCCATTCGAAGACGATAAAGTGGATGGGACCATCGGAGCCGACATCAAGGGCGCGCACGATCCCCGGATGCTCGAGCCGGCCGTGAGCGAGCGCTTCGCGGCGGAAACGCTTCAGGGTCGAGGGGTTCTCAAGCCGATCGGTCCGCGGGATCTTGAGGGCGACGCGGCGGTCGAGCTGGATATCGAGCGCGCGAAAGACCGCGCCCATGCCCCCTTCGCCGAGCTTGCTCTTGAGCCGATAGCGTCCCTCAAGCAACAGAAAGCGTCCGCGCTTGGCGGCGATTTGGCGAGCTTCCCAAATGGTGAGGAACTTCCGCTTGATCAGCGCATCAGCCAGTCCCTGCATCGTGCGCTGTTCCCGATTGAGTCGATCGCGCACGGCAGTGACCGCGGCCCGCGTCATCAGACCGCTGGCGACGACCTCGTCGATAAATCGATCCAGCGTCATGATCCCCTCAGGGGCTTTCTTGACTCGATCACTCATAAGAGAGAGGTCACCCAAAGTGGTGAAGTTCGGCGATTTGGGCCGAACCAGTTCAGGAACAACTCGCGAGCGCCTCGGCGGCCGCGCGTTCCTCTCACGTCGAGGATGCTCATCGTGTTGCATACTCCGCCGGTTAAGGCGTTGGTGTGTGTTTCCGGTCCCACAGCAGTCGTTCGGTTCGCTTCATGGCGTCTTCTCGTCTACTTCCCTGATGCGCGAGAGGCGTTGGCGACAGTGACTACCCTTTTGGACACATGAACGTGGCCGGCATCGTGGCGGCCGAGGGGCCTCCTCGGACGAGGCCATTTGGCACTTTCGAGAGGCCTCCACTCAAGGCCGGGGCCCGCGAGGCACGTCGAAAGAGGGGGTCGCAGGGGGAATGATCTCCTTCGCCGGACGGACGTACGCTCAGGAAACGCTTGCGATGACGTCTTGTCTTGTTGATCGGCTTTCCTCCAAGGGCCCCAGCAACGCAATTGCCCCCAAAGCTGCCATCCAACCCAAGCTTCCCACGTATTGCCCTTCCGAGAGGAACATTGCTCATCTCCGGCAAACAACGACTGATACCATCAGGTCGACCCAGCGGTTGCGGTCGTCGAAGCCGGAGAGTGCGGATACTGGATCGCGTACCCGTCTTCAAGCCGGGAATCATCATGCCCGGTGCCTTTCTCATCCTTGAACGCCCCGGAGCGGTCTTGTGACAACGCGTTACGATCAATCGCGAATATTGGTCACCAGAGCCGCCTCGGGGACATATGCAAACGCCGCGCCGTGGACCTCTTGGTCGAGGAACGGGATTGTTTGCGACGTATCCTCAATTGCGGTAGGTGTTTGAGGTGTTTTGTCGCCAGGTCGCATCCGTTCGATATTGGCGTTAACGTCCGATAAAGAGCCACCGAGCGAAGCACGAAATCTCGCTCGACGGGCAGCGGGTCCCTCCGGGGACGTCAACGGGTTGTTCTCCGCCGGCTACGGTAGGTCAAAGAAGGTAGGGATCAATAGCGGGGCAATCAAGATTTGATGAAGCAATGGTGAACGTCTGAACCGCGTCACCAGATTCCTTGTGCGAGTCCCACCAGAAGACTGGTTCCCGTCCGCGGACAGGAGGCAAAAGCTGCTCGAAAACGACGCCCTTTGGTGCGTTTTGGAGGGAATCTAGCGCCGTGGCGATTGTATTTGGTCGAAAAAGAAGTTAAAAATAACCGAATTCCGCGTACGGCGCGCGAACCGCAAGATAGGGTCGCGTGTCAACCATTGCGACGGTCCTGTTTGGCAGGACAGCGCAGGAATCGATTCCGAGGCCGCGACAGGTGTGGCTCGGGGTCACTGATCGGTCTAGTGACCGACCCGCCTGGGGGAGAGTCCCCAGGTCTACCAATGATTGCTCCCTCTAGTTTGCGGAGGTGCCGAAGATGTTCGATCGCATCATCGAGACCATTAATGCGGCTCAGGCTATTGCCATTAAGGCCGGCGTTGATGTTCGCGTGAGCGTTATCTCGGTCGTCACCTCCGTGGTCATGTCCCCATGTTCATGGGCTTTCCATCGAGGGTCGACGCCCTGGTCGTATTTGTGGCGACTCCTGTTCCAAGGAGTTGGCCTAACGACGACCAAACCGCGCCCGTTCGCCATGAAACGCGAACGAATGCGGTTACCGATGCGTGGCGTCACGGCGTTCTGTTGCGCTAGCTGACCCGAACGGGATTATTCCTTCTCGGAAATTCGTTCCACGCATCGGCTCGCTCCTTCGGACCGCGAGTGGTTGTTGACGTTGCGCTCTGTTCGCGCGTTGCCAACCTCTTCTCGCTCCTCGGAGTCGAACGTCGCGCGACTTCCCATTGATTTCTCCCCATAGATGAGCCGAGGACGCTCCCCCCGCGTCGCTCGGGAAAGGACATGACACAGATGGATACCCAAACCTCAACAAGGACTGACGACGAGGAGCGGGCGCTCGCCCGCTTGGTCAACCGGGCTCAAGCGGGTGATCGGGATGCTTTTGGCGAACTGACCAACCGGTACCAGGGACTCGTCTGGGCCACCGCCCGGCGTTGGCAGTCAGACCACCACGAAGCGGCGGAACTGGTTCAGGAGGTCTTCCTCCACGCGCTTCGGAAGATCCCGCAACTGCGGGAGCCGGCTTGCATCGGTGCGTGGCTCCAGCGAATCACGGTTCGCTTGGCCCTCAACCGCAAGACCCGACGGCCGCCCCTGGCGACGGTCGGTCCCGAGCAGATGGAGCAGCGACGCGACTCGGGCGACGGCCCGCTCGATAGCGTGCTCGATCGGGAGCGGCGCGACTTGGTTCGCGAAGCGGTCGCGAGCCTGCGTCCCATGGACCGGGACGTGCTCGTCGCCTTCTACCTGAACGGTCGCTCCTTGGCGTGGATCGCCGAGGAGTTCGAGGTTCCCCTCGGCACCGTGAAGCGGCGTCTGCACGTGGCCCGGGGTCGACTCGAGTCGGTGCTCCGCACCACCTCAACGCTCGCGGATCATGCCGCCGATGACCAAGAGGTCGACGATGACGCGCCCGAGCGTTTGGAGCCACGGCTCCCGCGCGACGGCACTCGTCGACGTGACGAGGTCGGCGCCCCGGTCGCGGTGGCCGTCGCCTCATGACTAACCCTCAGCAGTGAAAGCCCTCCGAAGTTCGGAGGGCTTTTGCTTTTTCTTGACATCGTCGGGTGAATGGTTGCGCAACACGTGCAGTGGTTCTTAACCCACCATCTCCGAGAGATGTGGTGAATGATCTCCCCGTAGGGCAGGCCATTTGCCTGCCATCTTCCAAGAGTCGCAGTCGCGCCGGCAGATGGCGTGAACCACGGCGCACTTACTCCTCGATCTCGCCCGAAACCCTTTGTTTTACCCCCGATCCGAACGTTTCGGCGGCACCCCTGGCGCAGGCCATTGAAGACGGATTGTCGTTTTCCGACAACGACCAGTGACGTTGTCTGGGCCGAGAAAAGTCATGGGGCATGGGCGATCCTTGGCAACGCCGACTCGGTTGCCTTGCCCTGGTTGCTCGTTCGCGAAAGGCGCCACGCATGTCGACTTGGTACCAGGAGAGTGTGTCCGGGGTCACCAGCCAGCTCGATTCCCCCATCGAACGTGGCTTGGCGGAAGATGAAGCCAAGCGACGGTTCGCTCAACACGGCCCCAACGAACTTGTGGAAACCGGCGGCCGTGGGCCGGCAAAGATCCTCTTGGAACAACTCAGCGGAGCGATGGTCGTCCTGCTGATGGTCGCGGCGGGCGTTTCCGCTCTCCTAGGCGAGTTCACCGATTCGGTGGTGATTCTCGTCATCGTCGTGCTCAATGCGGCGCTCGGGTTTGTCCAAGATTATCGAGCGGAGAAGGCCCTGGCGGCGTTGAAGAAGCTGGCCGTCCCGATCGTCCGAGTCCGGCGTGGGGGGAGCGTGCGCGAGGTCTCCGCTCGCGAATTGGTTCCCGGTGACATGGTCCTCTTGGAGGCCGGCAACTACGTGCCGGCCGATTGTCGCTTGTGGGAATCGGTCAATCTCAAGGTTCAAGAGTCAGCCCTGACGGGGGAGTCGGAGCCTGTCGAGAAGCAGGTCGAAGCCTTGGCGGGGGACGACATGCCGCTGGGCGACCGAACCAACATGGCCTACATGGGCACCGTGGTGACCTACGGCCACGGACAGGCGGTGGTCACCGAAACCGGCATGGAGACCGAACTGGGACAGATCGCTCGGTCGCTCCAGACGGTCGAGGCCGAGCCGACGCCGCTACAAAAGCGACTCGCCCAGCTTGGTCGCGCGTTGGCGATGATCGCGATCGCGATTGTGGCCTTGGTCTTTGCGATGGGAGTGCTGCGGGGAGAGAACTTCCAGTTGATGTTGATGACAGCGATGAGCCTCGCCGTCGCGATCGTGCCGGAGGGCTTGCCGGCGGTCGCCACGGTGACGCTCGCGATCGGCGCGCGTCGCATGTTCCACCGGCGGGCGTTGATTCGCAAGCTCCCCGCGGTCGAAACGCTCGGTTCGGTCACGGTGATTTGCTCCGACAAGACCGGAACGCTGACCGAGAACCGGATGACCGTTTCCGTCCTCGACGTGGCCGGTCATCGGCTCGAACTCTCAAAGGATTCGCGGACTAGTTCGCCGTCGACCGATTCCGAAGACTCCGACCAAGCTTCCACGATGGGGAGAAGCTCGGGGCAGAACGCTTCGCTGGCGCTCCTGCTCACGGGGGCGAGCCTGTGCAATGACGCGGAACTCGACATCGACGAGAAGGACCAGGAATTGCGAGCCATCGGTGATCCGACCGAAGGGGCTCTGGCGGTGGCGGCCGCCCGCTTTGGACTTCACAAGGACGAGCTATCGGAGCGAATGCCGCGCGTGGCCGAGGTGCCGTTCGATTCGGACCGCAAACGGATGACGACGGTGCATCGGATCGAGTCCTCGTCGCTCGAACAAGACGACGGTCCCGTCCCCTCGGCGATGCGATCGATCGTTCGCATGACTTCCGACCACATCGCGTTCACCAAGGGGGCGGTCGATGCGATCGTGGACGCGTGCCAGCAGGTCTGGGACGGTGACGAGCTGACGTCGATGACTGACGACTGGCGCCGTCGCATTTCGAGGGCCAATGAAGAGCTGGCCGCCAGTGGCATGCGCGTGTTAGGAGTCGCGATGCGACCGTTCGACACGGCGATTGAACAGGAATCGGGCGGCTCGCCCACAAGTCCCACGGAAGATGACGAACAGAATCTGATCTTCATTGGGATGCTCGGGATCATCGACCCGCCGCGAGCCGAGGCCGCCGAGTCGGTCGCCCGCTGCCGTTTAGCCGGTATTCGGCCCGTGATGATCACGGGCGACCATCCCCTGACCGCCACGCATATCGCCCGTCAACTGAGCATCGCCGAGGATGGCCAGGTGAGGACGGGACAGGAGTTGGAAGGGACCAGCGGTGACGAGCTGCGGCGCACGGTCGAAACGACCTCGGTTTACGCGCGGGTCGCTCCCAAGCACAAACTGCAACTCGTCCAGGCGCTTCAAGACAACGGCCATGTGGTCGCGATGACGGGCGATGGCGTGAACGACGCGCCGGCCCTCAAGCAAGCGCACATCGGGGTGGCGATGGGGATCACCGGCACCGACGTTTCCAAGGAAGCGTCGCAGATGGTCCTTCTCGACGACAACTTTTCCACCATCGTCAACGCGGTGGAAGAGGGCCGCATCGTCTACGACAACATTCGCAAGTTCGTCAAGTACACGATGACCAGCAACGCGGGCGAGGTCTGGGTGATGGTGCTTGGTCCCTTGATGGGCATGCCGCTCCCCTTGCTGCCGCTGCAAATCCTGTGGGTCAACTTGGTCACCGACGGGTTGCCTGGACTGGCGCTAGCCCTGGAACAGGCCGAGCGGAACACGATGAAACGTCCTCCCTATCCTCCGAAAGAGCATATCCTCGGACGCGGCATGGGCTGGGATATCGCCTGGATCGGGCTGCTGATGGGAGTCGTCTCGTTGGCGATGGGCTACTGGTGGTGGGCCTCTGGCGCGGCGGGCGAAGCCCGTTGGCGTACGATCGTCTTCACCGTCTTGACGCTCGCCCAGATGGGCAACGCCATGGCGCTGCGTTCCGACCGCGATTCGTTGTTTCGAATCGGCATCTTTTCCAATCGGGCGCTGATCGGTGCCGTGGCCCTGACGTTCGGCTTGCAACTCGGCGTAATCTACTGGGCGCCGCTGCAAGGCATTTTCAAGACGACCGGGTTGACCTTGTTGGAGCTCATCTCTTGCATCGCGTTGAGCACCATCGTGTTCTGGGCCGTCGAGGGGCAGAAATTGCTGTTTCGTTCGCGAGACAAAGCGGCTGGCGAGAGTGGGGCGTGATCGAGCATCGGGAGAATTCCGGGAGGCGTCGTCAGTCCGGTAGTCCCGTAGGGCAGGCAATTTGCCTGCCATCTTCGAAGAGTCGCGACGGCATGGCGCCGCCTGGTGGCGTGAGCCCCAGGAAATAGAGGACCAATAGGTTCGTCGTCCTGAAGGGACGGCATCGGCGGGATGCGGAAGGTATCGTTTCTTCAGAGTTCGGGGATTGGTGGCTGATGGTTTACCCCGGACTCACATCCGCGGCTACGCGATGGCGCTGCTTCGCGGCTCGGGGAAGGCCGGAAGCGAACGAATGTCAGGCAATGGCCTGACCTACGGGAAGAGATGGCAATCAACGACCGGGACTCAAACGAAAGAGCCCTCCGGCGTGCGGAGGGCTTGAGGTTTCGATGATGTCGCGGCGACTGCTAGGGCTCGCTGAAGATCAAAAGCGGGCCGCTGTTGGTATCTTCCTTCGTCTCCTCGGTCGGCACCGATTGCAACTCGTCGGCGGAGGGAATCAGGAGCGGCAGACCGAGCGTCTCGACATCCGACGGGGCGATCTCGACCGATTCCATCGCCGACTCGGGCACGAAACGCGACTCCTCGATTTCTTCGACCGCTTCCACCTCGGCCATGATCTCCGGCTCGGTCGATGTTGTCATTGAGGCGGGAGCCCGAAGCTTGCCCACGATCCGGTGACGCGGCTGGTCATCCTCGCGGTTGTCGGTTGCCACCGGGGCGATCGCGAGCTCTTGCGACGCGCGGTACTCCGGCGCGACGATGAGCCGCCGTTCGACCAATCGTTGATCCTTCGGATCGAGCCGGAACCAGCTCTCGCGGTCACGCATCGTGCGGGGCCAATTGCGCTGCGCCGAGACCGGCTGCCACGTCTTGGTGCTGCCGGGCCAGATCCGTCGTCCCATGCGGCGGAAGACCCCCGCGAGCGGTTCGCCCGAAACGATGCCGAGTCGCCAGTTGCCGTCGCCGACCTTTCCGACGCTCGATTCGCGTTGGCCGTGATCGACGGTCATGACGGCGTGGCCCTTCTCCTTGTCGAGCAGGACGAGTTTGCCATCTTGCCGCTCCATGTGGGTTTCGTCGCTGCCCGCGAGAAGATCGACGATGGGCAACTCGAGGCGATGGCTGGAGGTGTTGACGATCCGCGTCGAGGCGACGACCCCTTCGGCGTCGGTGGAGACGGTGTAGCTCAGTTCGCCCTGATAGGGTTGCGCCGGATCGAAACGAACGCCGACGGTGTTGCCGTGGCGGAGGGGCCTGGCTCCCTTCCAGCCGATCGAGGGACCAGCCGCGTAGAGGACTGGGTCCTTGCCCGCGACGAGGATCATGCAGCCGCCGGCGCGCTCCTGACCTTTGGGGCCTTGGGCGGTCAGGACGATGGCGCGGGCCGAGTCCGACTCGAGGAGGAAGTCGCCGGGGAGGACGCCCAACTCATACCAGTTGGGGACCTCGGACGCGATCGTCGAGGAGTGCAGGGGGACGACCCGAGGCGATGCGACGAGGTTGGCCGGGAGAAGAAGCGACAGCAGTCCGATCGCTGTCAGCATTCGCGCATGGTTCATGGGTCACGCTCCTTCACTGAGGTCGATTCGTGGCGGGGCGGGCGCGCGGCGTCAGGTGCCGACGGAGAGCGCTCGCCCCGAAGTTGCTGTATCGGTCATCGACGTTTGTCGGCGGAGGGCTTGATGGGAAGCGCGAGGCTCCCGCGCGCGGTCGATGGAGGGGCTTCGGGGTGAATCGATCGTGAGGGTCGTCGCGAGTGTCGCGGCAAGGGGCGTTGATGTTGGCTTGGGGAGGAGAGGAAGAGACCCCCTCCTTCTCCCCCTTGGACAAGGGGGAGCAATAAGAGTGGCCCTTGGACAAGGGGGAGCGGTAAGAACGCCCCAAGAAGGTGGGAGTGGTAAGAGACACTCCCCACGTTGTTCATGGTCGTTGTTCGTGAGAAAGTTGTCTCTCAGAAGTCGTCGAAGAGGCTGCGACGCTTGGGCTCTTCTTTCTTCATCTCTTTCTTTTCTTCGGGCTCGTCGAACATGCTGCCGCCGGAAGACTTGGGCTCGGCCGGCTCGGGGGTGTCGTCGTTGCCGAAGAAGGAGGAAGCCTTCTTGCGCCGCTGCTCCTGCTGGATGGCCTGTTCGCCCGCGGAGGGGCCATCGCCCGCCATCGCTTCGGGCACCAGGTCGATCTTGTCCGCCGCGTGAAGATGGGGCTCGGGTCGGGCGCTCTCTCGCAAGCAAATGACCACCCCATCCGGCGTCGCCATGTAGAGACGATCGTTGTGCTGGTTGTCGACCGGGACCGTGAAGTCGGCGAGGGGAAGCGTGCCGATCGTGCGACCATCCTCGCGCGAGAGAATGGCGAGGTCGCCGGCGCGATCGTAGGCGAAAACGCGATCGGGACTGGCGCCCAGGACGCGGGTCATCTCCGGATTGACCCAGCGAGCTTCTCCGGTTTGGGCGTCGACGCAGTGCAGGCCGGAACTGACCGGCACGATGAACACGTCCTTTTCGAGGGCGAGGACTTTCTGCTCGACGGGATAACTTGCCCGATAGCGCCAGACCGTTTCGCCCTGCTTGGCGAGATCCAACGCGTAGACCGAGGTGTTGTCCGATCCGAAGTAGGCCATGTCCTTGAACGAGGCGAGCGGCGACCGGGTGGGGGAACCCGTGACATAGCGATAGAGGAGCCGGCGTTGACCGCCGGCGAAGGCGTAGAGAGTCCCTTCCCCGGTCAACAGCGCGACGACGTTCTGGCGAACGACGGGGGCGCAGAAGAGGTCGCTCTTCGCTTGGAAGAACCACAGCCGTGGCCAACGAGTGAACTTATACGTTTCGGTGGGCTTGAGGTTGAAGGCGCTCATCCGGTGGTCGGCGGTCTCGCAGAAGAGGACGTTGCCGGCCAGCGCGGGGCCCGCGGTGGTGAACGATTGCAGCGGCTTGCGGTGCAGGACACGGCCGGTGGAGCGATCGAGTTCCAGCAACTCGACGCCGCTGGCGACGAAGATGCGATCCTCGGCGACCGTGGGGCGATTGACCGGGTAACCCGACCGGGAGACTTTTGTGGTCCAAAGGTGTTGGCCGGTGTTGGCGTCGACGCAGTGGAGCCCGCCCTCGGTGGTGGAGAGGAAGACCATTCCCTCGTCGACATAGAGTGCGTTGATCTGCTCGAGGCCGCGCCGGCCGCCGAGGCGAGCGGTCCACTCCTCGGTCATCTCCAGGCGAGCGAGCTTGCGGGCGCTTGGCAGACGGGGACCGTTGACGTTGGGTTGGGCTTGGCCGACGCTTGCCGTCGACAGGCACAGAATCCAAAGTCCGACTACCGTCCCTGCTCGTCTCATCGCCATCTCCTCCCGGATTGGATGCGCGTGCGGATCCACGTGTCTACTAGCATACCACCTACATCATCGAGGCGCCGCCTGGTTGCCCGGTTGCGACGGCGTCTGAGACCAGCCCATTGGGCGCGTTGATCGAGTTGTGACGATCCTTCGGGTCGCGAGGGGCGTTTTCTCGCGTCGGCCGCGTTAGCGCTAGAGAAAAGGATCGAAAACGCCGGTCCCGTTCGCGTCGGGGTCGATCGGTTCGGGGCCGGTTGGGCCGCCCTTCGCCTGAATCGCGATTTCGGCACTCATCTTGATCGTCGGAAACGCTTCGCGCAGGGGAGTCATCGCCTCGCGGTCTCCCAATTCATCGATCGCTCGCTGGAGCGCCGGCAAGACTTGAACAGCTCGCCCAGCGCGCAGTTCACGTTCGAGATGGCCGGCGCACCACGTCGAGACCTCGCGATCGAGCTTCTCGCGATCGGCTGCGGAGAGCTTCCTGGCGAGGAACGTGCGAGCCTCGAGCACTTCGTCGATCTCGCCAAGTTCCTCGGCCGATTCGAGCCGTTCGCGCAGTTCTTCCGAAGAGAGATGCTCCAAATTCACGGGTGTTGACCGTGAGGGCCGCTCCGCATGCGCCAAGTCGACGATCGCTTCGCGAAGCTGCTCCAGTTCGGAGATCAGGTCGAGCTGGAACGGCGTCGGCGACTGGTCCGGTTGCCGCTCGAGGGAGCGAGTCCAGCACGCCAGAGCGCGCTCCAGCGCGTTCATGACGACGTACGCAATCCCGCCCAGGGCTGACCAGGTCAACAGCTCCGTGGCTCCGCTCGCCCATTCGCCCGACTGGGCCCTGGCGGCAAAGGTGACGGCACCCGCGAGAACCAGGATGCCCGCGATTCCCGTGGCGAACCAGTTTCCCCCGGCGGATGTCCTCCTGGGAGCTGGCTCGCTGGATGCGGTCTCCTTGGGATCCAACTTGTGGAGTTCCGGTGCCGACACGAACGTACCCACCCTTGTCGGTCCTCGGCTCTCGGGGAGCCACGTTCGACGGATGCCGAACGTCTGGGGTGTCGCGAGTCCGGCGGCGGAGCCGACCAACGACGCGAGTTCGCAACACCCTAAGTGGACCTGGCTTACGAAATGACGCCGGGGCTTGATCCTCGCGAATTGCTTCCCGAGGATCAACGTTGTTTCAGGGTGTATGATAACGCCTGGGGAGCGGGGATCGCAAACTCTTCGCCGAAGAGTCTTGGTGATCGAGGCCCGCTCGCGATAAGAAAAGCAGCATCGGCGCGAAGCCGACGTGGTGGATGCTGCTTCGATAGAGGAGATTCGTGACCCGTGACGATCGATGTCGCCATTCTCGGTGCTTCCGGCTACACGGCGCTGGAACTAGCTAAAATCCTTCTCCGGCATCCGAATGCTCGGGTGGTCGCCGTGACCTCGCGCGACGAGGAGCAACCGGCGATGGCGGATGTGCATCCGTCGCTGACCGGCCGTCTCGATCTTCGCTGCGAGCCCTTCGATCCCGACACGATCGCGGCGAAGGCCCAGTGCGTCTTCTGCGCGCTGCCCCACGGAGCGAGCATGGCGGCGGTGCGAGACCTGTTGGCTCGCGGCGTTCGCGTGATTGACTTGAGCGCGGACTACCGGCTTCGCGACCCGAACGTCTACGCCGAGTGGTATGGCGCCAGCCATGCCGACACCGAGAACCTCGAACACGCGGTCTACGGCCTGCCCGAACTATGGGCCGACGAGATCTCCAAGGCTCGCCTGATCGCCAATCCGGGCTGCTACCCGACGTCGGCGATTCTGGGGCTTGCTCCGCTGTTGGCGGCGGGGGATTTGATCGACCCGAAGGGCATCATTGTCGACAGCAAGAGTGGGGTGACCGGGGCCGGACGCACACCGAAGCTGATGACGCACTTCCCCGAATGCAACGAGAACGTTGAAGCCTACAACGTCGGCTGGCACCGGCATACGCCCGAGATCGAGCAGATCCTCTCGGATGTCAGCGGCACCGGGGTCGAAGTGATCTTCACGCCCCACTTGATCCCCATGGATCGCGGGATCTTCACGACCTCCTACGCCCCGCTGCAACGGACGGTCGACGAGAAGCAACTGCTGGAGATCTTTCGGGATTTCTATCGCGGCAAGCCCTTCGTGCGGGTCATCGAGCACCTGCCCGCGACGAAGGACACCGTCGGCAGCAACTTCCTCGATGTGACGGTCCGGGTCGTTCGCCAGCGCGCCGTCGTGATGTCCTGCGAGGACAACCTCCTCAAGGGGGCCTCGGGCGCGGCGGTGCAGAACTTCAACCTGATGTTCGGCTTCCCCGAGACCACCGCGCTGCTGTGAGCGTGAGCTCTTGTCCCCATCTCCCCTTCGGAAAAGGCCTCTTGTCCCCATCTCCCGGTGGGCTGAGTGGTGAGGGGATTTGTCTTCGAAAGTCACCCTTGTCTTTCCGGACGGGAATCTCCCTCACCCGGCTCACTGCGTTCGCCGACCTCTCCCCAAGGAGAGGTGAGAAGAACCTGACGCGAGTCTGGCCCTGTAGGTCAGGCTATTGCCGAGGTTTCCCATCTCCCGGTGGGAAAAGGCCTCTTGTCCTCCTCTCCCGGTCGGGAGAGGGGTTAGGGGTGAGGGGATTTGTCTTCGAAAGTCACCCTTGTCTTTCCGGACGGGAATCTCCCTCACCCGGCTCACTGCGTTCGCCGACCTCTCCCCAAGGAGAGGTGAGAAGAACCTGACACGAGATTGGCCCTGTAGGTCAGGCTATTGCCTGACGCGAGTCACGGGCGGCGATCACGTCAGGGTGGAGATGGTGGCGAAGTCGCCTTTGAGCGAGCGGTAGAGGTTCCCGAACTCGGGATAGCATTTCTCGTACATCGCCGCGGCCTTCTTCTTGGGGCTCGACTTGCGGACGGTCCGGATGACCCGATCGCAGATCTCCGGCACGCTCTTAAAGTGCCCGGTGCCGACGGCGGCAAGTAGCGCGACCCCGTAGGCGGGGCCCTCCTCGGCGTTGATCGTCCGGACCGGCTGACCGTAGATGTCGGCTTGAAGCTGTCGCCAGAAGGGGCTGCGGGCGCCGCCGCCGGAGACCCGGATCTCTTCGACGGGAATTCCGAGTCCTTTGATCAACTCGAGCGAATCCTTCATCGCGTAGGTCGCCCCTTCCATGAGCGAACGAACCATATGGGCCCGGCCGTGGCGCGGGGTCAGTCCGATCCAGGCGCCGCGGGCATGCGGATCGGCGTGCGGCGTCCGTTCGCCGGTCAGGTAGGGGAGGAAGAAGAGACCTTCCGAGCCGGGAGGGGCTTCGGCCGCTTCGGCGGTGAGGATCTGGTAGGGATCGACCTTCTTGCGTTTGGCTCGCGAGACGCTGTAGTCCCCGAGTTCGTTGCGATACCACTGCAAGCTGCCGCCCGCCGAGAGAATGACTCCCATGACGTGCCACTTGCCGCGAACTGCGTGGCAGAAGGTGTGCAGCCGGCCTTCCGGGTCGGTCTCGACAGTGTCGCTATGGGCGAAGACGACGCCGCTGGTGCCCATGGTCGCGGAGATGACGCCTCGGCTGACGATGCCGTTGCCGACGGCTCCCGCGGCTTGGTCGCCGCCGCCGCCCACGACGGGAGTCCCTGGGGCGAGCCCGACTTCCTTGGCGACTTGAACGGTCAGGGATCCGCTGATCTCCTCGGACTCGTAGCACGTGGGCAATAGATCGGGATCGAGTTCGAGCTTCTCCAGCAGGGGACGCGACCATTGACGGCCGGCGACATCCAGGAGTAGCGTGCCCGACGCGTCGCTGACCTCGGTCGCGTACTCGCCGGTGAGTCGAAAGCGGACGTAGTCCTTGGGAAGGAGCACCTTGCGGACTTTATCGAAGACCTTCGGTTCGTGGTTTCGAAGCCAAAGGATCTTCGGGGCGGTGAAGCCGGTCAGGGCGGGATTGGCGACGAGCCGGAGCAACTCGGCGCGGCCGCCGGCGCGGCTTTCGATCTCGGCGCATTCCTCGCCGGTGCGTTGATCGTTCCAGAGCAGGGCGGGGCGAAGGACCATGTCCTTGCGGTCGAGGAAGACGGAGCCGTGCATCTGGCCCGAGAGGCCAATCCCCTTGACGTCGGCCGCCTTGAGCTTGGCTTTCTTGACGAGCTGGCGGATGGTCGCCTTGGAGGCCTGCCACCAATCCTCGGGCTCCTGCTCCGACCAGCCGGGTTTGGGGTAGCTGATCGGATAGGTCGCGGTGGCGCTGGCGAGGATCTTCCCTTTGGCGTCGATCGCGAGCGATTTCGTGCCACTAGTTCCCACGTCGATGCCAAGAAACACGTTCGCCACGTCGGTACCCTCTCCCGGAATGATCCTGCAATTTGCGGCTGGCGGGAGGCTATGCTAATGGGGTCGGGCGGCGGTTGCAAGAACTCGGTTCCTGGCCTCGACGGCCCATGGCGAAGGACATTCGTCCCTCGTTCGCGGAATGCCTCCGCCACGAACCTTTCCCGAGGTTGAACCAATTCGGCTTGCAGTGGGACGACGATCGCGCCACACTAAGTGCCGGAAGATGTCCGCGCCGAGCGCGGATCACGACCGCGAAGGATCGATGGAGTGGGGACGTGGCCACGCGGCACGGCGTCCCATCTCGCTATGGATGGCCCATGAATTCTCGCGTGAAGCTTGCCCGGCGCAAGTTGGACACCCTTTCTAGGCTTGCGCGCCTCGTCGCCGCTCGGCGGGTTCTCCAATCCCTGAAGAGACGCCGCGACGATCGTCCGGCCCCCGGTCCGCTTTGGTCCCTGGCCCTGACGCTGTTCCTCTTCAAACGTCTCTTCCACCACGAGTCGCGGATTCCCCTGACCAGTGGACGACGGGCGTGGAACGCGTGGCGGCGGGAGTGGACCACCTACTTCCTCATGCGTCTGCACGCCTTCGAAACCTGGGGGCACACGCTTCGCAGCGATCCCTATCGACGACACATCGAAAACAACCGCCCCCGGCCCGAAGAGGTCGAGCGGATGAGGAACCTGGCTCGCGGTTTCTCTTACCGTCCACTGATCAGCGTCGTCGTCCCGGTCTACAACACGCCCCGCGAGTGGCTGTTGCGGATGGTGACCTCCATCGTCAAACAAGCCTACGATCGCTGGGAACTCATCCTCGTCGACGATGGCTCGACGTCGGAGGAGACGAAGAGCACCCTGCGTGAGATCGCCGATCTCGACGAGCGGATCGGGGTCGAGTGGGCACCACGCAACGGTGGGGTTTCCCGCGCCACCAACCGTGGTGTCGATGTCAGTCACGGGGAGTACATCGCGTTCGTCGACCACGATGACGAATTGCTCGACGACTCGCTGTGGCATGTCGCCGATCGCCTGCAGCGCGAGCCGGAACTCGACTTGCTCTACAGCGACGAGGAGTACGTCCCGACCTGGGACGTGGCTCCCTATCCCTACTTCAAGCCCGACTTCTCGCCCGAGCAACTCATCGCCCAGAACTACTGCTGCCATCTGGTGGTCGTGCGCAAATCCGCGTTCGAGCAGATCGGCGGTCTCCGACCCGACACCGACGGCGCCCAGGATCACGACATGATCCTGCGGATGGTCGAGCGGGGCTGTCACGTCGGACACATTCCCCGCATCCTCTACCGTTGGTTCCAAGTTCCCTCGCTCAGCCGGCAGCGCGACGACGGCGAGAAGCGGCTGGTCGTTTCCGAGAAAATCATCGAGACCGCCAAGGGGGTGGTCGACGGTCATCTCGAACGTCGCGGGGTCGAGGCTCGCTGCGAACGGGTCGAGAACTGGGTTCGCCCGGAATTCGCGCCCGCTGATCGAGGCAAAGTCAGCATCATCATCCCGACTCGCGACAACCCCGACTTCCTCCGCAAGGCCGTCGGCTCGATCGAGAAGTTGACTGACTATCCGAACTACGAGATCGTCATCATCGACAACGAAAGTCGCACGTTGCGAGCTCGGCGACTCCTGGCTCGGCTCGGAAGGCGCCACCGGGTGATTCAGCTTCCCAGCGGCCCCGAAGGTTTCAATTTCTCCCAGCTCAATAACAAGGCGGTTGAGCGTCTCGACAGCGACTACCTCGTCTTCTTCAACGACGATGTCGAAGTCCTCTCGCGCGGATGGCTCTCGGGCATGATCGGGACGTTGCAGGTTCCCGGGGTCGGCATCGCGGGCGCCCGGCTGCTCTTTCCCAATCGCACCGTGCAGCACGTCGGGGTGATCCTCGGCGCGATGGGCTACGGAGCGTGGCACGCTTTTCTCGGCTTGCCGGCGGCGTTGGAGGTGGGCAATGGCTACACCTATCTGCCTCGCAACGCGATGGCGGTGACGGGAGCTTGTCTTTGCACCCGCCGAGAACTCTTCGACCAACTGGGCGGCTTCGACGAGGAGAAGTTCGCGGTCTCGTTCAACGATGTCGACTTCTGCCTGCGGGCGGGCGAGGCCGGATGGCGAACCGCCTTCGTGCCGCAAGCGGAACTGCTCCACGACGAAGGGAGCTCGCGCGGGTCGAAGGTCAATCCGTACGAACTGGCCGCCCTTCGGGAACGCTATCCCCGCATCGTCGATCCCTACTGGAACCCCAACTTCAGCCGGACGAGCCCTTACTTCGAGCTGAACTCGCGGCGGCAGGCTCGTCGGCTCTGGGAGTCCCTCAAACCACGTGTCCTGGTGGTCTCCTCGCCGAGCCGGGTCGCGGAAGCGTGGCCCAACGTCGCGGACCTCTTCGGGGAGCTGCGGCGGCGCGGGCAGATCGAACTGATCGACCATCGCGTCGAGCGGGACGATCCGGCCAGCTTGAACGCGGGGCGAACGGCACTGCGCGACGGAGACTTCGATGTCGTCGTCGCTCAAGGGACGACTCTCCTGCCCATCATTCGCGATGCGAAGAACGTCGGCGTCCCGTCACTTTGGCATCTGCCCGAGCACCTGATCGTCGAGGATCATCGCGATCCGGAGCGACTCGCCGGTTTTCTCGAGCTGCGCGAAGCGATGCAGTGGGCCTATCAAGTCGTCTTCAACAACATCTACTCCTATCGCTGGGCCTCCGGCGGCGTTCCGCCCGAGAACTTCTCGCTGATCGATGGCGTGCTCACCGATGAGGGCGACTCGCCCGTCATCGACGAGACCCGGCAGCGCATCGCCCGCGCCCAATGGGGGTTGGAGAAGGATTGCGTCGTCTTCCTCGCGGTGGTCAACGATTCGAGTGACGCCGGATTGGATACCGTCCTCGAGGCGTACCGGAAACTCGGCACCACCCGTTCGCCCAGTTTCCTCTTCGTCCTGCGGCAAGGGCCGGTGACCAGTCGCGAGGAGATGCGGCTGTTGCGGTTCGCGCGGCGCCTCGATCGGGTGGCGATCCTGACCGAGCCCGTGGGATGGGAGATTCCGCTCGCCGCGGCGGACGTTGTGATCGCGGAAGGGTTCAACGACGTTCGCCCCTATCTCGTCATGCGTGCCAAGGCGATGGGGCTGCCGGTGATTGGAACGGTTCACTTGGAGCGTGCCGAGGCACTCTATGGGGATGTCACGGGGCTGATCCACGAACGCTTCGACGCGAAGAGTCTTTGCCGGGCGATGCGAACTCTCGTGGACGATCCCAAGCGGCGCAAGACGTTCGGCGATCAGGGTCGGGCATGGTTGTCGAGCCGGGCGGAGCCTTCGGCGGTGCTCGAGTGGTGGCATCAGATCCTCGTCGAGGCGTCAGAACTGCGGGGACGCGTCCCCGCGGCGCCCTGCGAAACGGCGTCGGCGTCACCCGTGATCGAACAGGAGAAGACACTAGCCCTGAAAACCGGCTGAAACGGAAAAGAGGGGCTAAGCGCCCGATCAGGTTCGTTCCCCGGTCCGGAGATCGAAAAAGAGAGGGCGTCGAATCCGAATGGGCCGTGACGATGCGCCATAATGAAGAGGCGATCGACACCTGTCTGTTTGGCGAGCCGCCGAGTGAGTCTTCCCGAGGTGAATGCTGGGGAAGGCCGAGTGCTCGAAAGCGTCGCCGGACAGCTCCCGTCCATTCGACAGGGTGACGATTGCCGTCGCCTCGCGGTGATCCCTTGAAAAGGACGCTTTACTAAAGCGACCGTTTAGGGAAAATGTACAAAGCGTGTGTCGGGATTCCGGCCACGAACGGGAGCGATCAGCAGGGCTGGGTACGGAAAACGACGCCAATTCTGCTGTTTTGCCCCATTCGTGTCGACAAGCGACGGCTTCGGCACGCCGCTTGCGAAACTGCGAGGGTGTCCATTCGGAGTACAATGAAACCGGGTGAGCGGCACGAGGAGGTTCCTCCTCGCCACTGCTTGCCGATCTCAGGGTTCCTACCCTCAAGGAAAGGTGTTCATGGCCAGCAAGCGTGGTGCGATCGGCACGAGCGGCCGCGACGCTCGTAAAAATGCGTTCTGTTCTTTCTGCCGTAAGAGCTACCGCGACGTCGGACCGCTCGTCGAGGGTCCGGGTGACGTCTACATCTGCGGCGAGTGCATCGAGCTTTGCCAGTCGATCCTTGAACAGGAACGTCGGCGTCGTCGTGGCGGAGCCCGCCCCCTCTTTTCAAAGATTCCTTCCCCGCGAGAGATCACCAACAGCCTCGATGAGTACGTCATCGGGCAAGAGCGTGCCAAGAAGGTGCTCTCGGTCGCGGTCAACAACCACTACAAGCGCCTTCAGTACAACGAGGAAGGCAGCGACGACGTCGAACTCGAGAAGAGCAACATCCTGCTGGTCGGACCGACCGGTTGCGGGAAGACGCTCATGGCTCGCACGCTCGCCCGGATCGCCAACGTTCCCTTCGCGATCGGCGACGCGACCACGCTCACCGAAGCGGGCTACGTCGGCGAGGACGTCGAGAACCTGTTGCTCAAGCTTCTTCACGCCGCCGACTTCGACCTCGAAGCCGCCCAGCGGGGCATTATTTACATCGACGAAGTCGACAAGATCAACAAGACGAGCCAGAACGTCAGCATCACCCGCGACGTTTCCGGCGAGGGCGTCCAGCAGGCCCTGCTCAAGATGATCGAGGGAACCGTCAGCAACGTGCCGCCGCAGGGGGGACGCAAGCACCCCGAGCAGCAGTACATTCAGATCGACACCTCGAACATCCTCTTCATCTGTGGAGGGACCTTCGCGGGGCTCGAGAATGTTATCGCCCGCCGCGTCGGTCGCAAGACGATCGGCTTCGGTAGCGACAACCAGTGGGATCGCGAAGACGATCTCGGCTACTTGCTCTCGCAGGTCACCAGCGACGACCTAATCGAGTACGGCATGATCCCCGAGTTCGTCGGTCGGCTTCCGGTCATCGCGCCGCTGGAGCCGCTTGGCGAGAGTGCCTTGGTTCGGATCTTGACCGAGCCGAAGAACGCCCTCGTTCGCCAGTACCAGAAGTTCTTCGAGATGGAAGGGGCCGAGCTCGAGTTCGCTCCCGAGGCGCTCAAGGCAGTCGCCGAGATGGCCCAAGAGCGCGATACGGGTGCCCGTGGTCTTCGCAGCATGATCGAAGACATGATGCTCGAGTTGCTTTACGCTCTACCGGAGCAGGATCGCGGTCAGAAGTTCCGAGTCGATGAGGACGTGATTCGCGGCTTCAAGTCGCTGACATCCGATCCGCCGCAGCGCGAAAGCGCCTGATCCTCTCCGAATGGATCCTTCGCGACACGCCGGCCCGGTCATCGACTGGGCCGGTTCGCGTTTTTGACGATGGCTACGGCGCAGGTGCCGGAGCCTGGTCCACTTTCGCGAGCATCTCCCCGGCGATCTTCTTCACCTGGGCAACGCCATTGGCTTTGTTGAGCTTCTCGTAGAGCGGCGCGAGTTCCTCGTACAGGGCGGGATCGCTCTCTTTGAGTTCCTCGAGCGGAGCCCTGATCTCCTCCAAGCCGCTTCCCCCTTCCCCCGTCTCGGCGTGCAACTTCAGGTGTTGCTTGAGCGACGCCAACGAGGTCGACTCGCTACTTTCGGGGCCCGCCGAGGAACCGCATCCCACCAAGCCCATCATGACGACGGGAACGAAGAACCAAGAGAGTACGCGCATCGTGGTTTCACACCTTCCATAAGCTCGGCTGTCGAGACACTCGGCCATGACGATGTCCGACATCATCCCAGGTGGGAGCATTCTTACGACGTTTGATGAATGACGGGAGCTTGGCGAAACTAGGGCGCTTCCCGCATGCCCACGGCGAGCGTGAGTCTTTTGAACATGCCCACGGCGAGCGTGAGCATCCGGCACCCAAGCTGGCGAACATTCAATGACACGCTTGTGACACTTGGGGTAGGCTGGCCGCTGGTGCTCTGGTCCATCTGAGTGTTCGGCAGCCAATGCCACCCCGACTTTGGGGCTAACAGAGAACTAGGCTTCGTCTCAAAAGTTGATCGTCGGCCCGAGACACAGCGAGTTGGTGGGGGACGAGGAGGTCGAAACAGGCGAATCCGTTGGATTCGTCGATGCAGACCGACAAAGTCCCGCGGCAACTTAGCCAGCCGAAGCCAGAGCCGACTTTTGAGACGGAGCCTAGTTGGTCTGGACGATGTTGCCGTCGTTGGTCGCGCCGAGCAACTGCCAGGTGCTGTTGTCAATACTGTCGGAGATGAACGTGACGTTGCCGTCGCCGAGCAGGACGGTCACGCCGCCAGGGTGCCGGCTGGTTGCCGTGACCATGCCCCAGTTGTCCGAGGCGCCGCAGCCGGAGCAGGAGAGACAGCTCGGGTAGGGGCTGTTGGGGTTGGTCAGGGTGTTGAAGACGGTCTGGTTCAAGTCGCCACGAATCCAGTTGGCCCCGGAGTCGCCGCGCGAGTTGGACGCCGCGCCCGCCGAGCAGCTATCGCCCCAGGCTTCGACCTGGGCGGTCGTCGGGAACGAGTTCGGGAAGCCACCTGGCCTGCCGACGCCACGGACGGTATCGCCGAGCGAGTAGGTGCCGTTCTCGCCGTCGCCGTGCATGATTTCGGAAGCGGCGATCGTCTTGGAGAGCCCGTCGGTGACATCGTTGAACCGGACCGTGACACGGTAGTTGAACATGCCGACCTGGTGGTTCGTTTGGACGACGGGGTTGGTCGCGCTCGCTCCGGCGTTTCCCCCGAGGTAGAACATCGACGGCCCGGACGAGACGACGTAGCTATTGCCAGGGGCGTTCGAGAAACGCGGTGAATCGGAGGGACAGAGGAATCCGGCGATCTTGTTGCGGCCGAGGGCGGCGTTCACGGCGTTGTACGCGTTGTTGTCGAAGTTCAGTTGGTCGTAGATCCCCACCTGATCGAGGAACGGCAACAGCATGGTTTGAGCCGAGAAGCCTTGCCAGGAGCGGTAGGAGAAGCCGTTGCCGGTTCCGTCGGTCTCGAAATTGCCCCGCGGCAGGGCCGAGTGGGCATCGTGGTAGCTGTGCAACGCGATCCCGAGTTGCTTCATGTTGTTGGAGCACTGCGCTCGACGGGCGGCTTCCCGGGCGGACTGGACGGCTGGCAACAACAATCCGACCAAAACGCCGATGATCGCGATGACCACGAGCAATTCGACGAGCGTGAACGCGACACGGCGCGCGCGGATACGAGACATGCTTGAACTCCTCAACGTTGAAAGATGATGTGGTGGTTCGCGGAGTCTGTGCTGGCGGAATCGTACTCGCACGAACATGGTCCCCCATTAAGAGTTTAGAGTAGATCCACGCTTGCCACATCGGGCACTTGGCCCATCAATACCATCATCGAGCAAGCCGGTCCCCGAGAGGGTGCTTGACGTGCTCGACCACGCCCTTAGGCTAGACGCAAAGGGCCAACACCAACCATGCCAAGGAGTGATGACCATGCGCCGTCTCTGTGCCGGTGGTCTTGTTCTGCTGCTTGCTTCGTCCGGATTCAGTCAGAACGCTAATGACCCGTACCAAGAAGGTCTCGGTCATCTCAACCGTGGAGATTTGAGAACGGCGCTGGCGAACTTCCAGCAAGCCTCTCAGTCCAATCCCGACGCCAACACCCTCTTCGCGAAGGGCTACGTCCTCTCAAAGCTCGGCCAACACGAGCAAGCCCTCGACTCCTACAACCAGGCGGCGGCCGCGGCGCCAACCAACGCCAACGTCTACATCAACCGCGGCAATACCCAGGCGCGACTTGGAAACTACGACGCGGCGATCGCCGACCAGACGCGGGCGGCTCAGCTACAGCCGAATAATCATCTACCCTACTTCAACCGAGGATTCGCTCGTGCGAAGACGCAAGACCATCAAGGGGCGGTCGCCGACTTCAACCGCTCGCTCGAGCTCAATCCCTCGCACGCCGGCTCCTACCACTATCGGGGGCAGTCGCACGCGGCGCTAGGCGACGACGCGCGGGCTCAGGCGGACGGATCCCGTGCCCGCGCGATGGGCTATCAGCCTCGCAACGATTCGAGCAACCTCCGGCTGAATCGAGCCCCGTCGACGAAACAGGGCGCGCCGCGGGCCGGTGAACGTCGCGAGGAATCGCCAGCGTTTCCGAAGGGAAATGAGCCCGATCGCAAGATGGCACCCACGGCGCCGAAAGCCCAAGGGGAGGCGCCGAAGAGCTCGCCCAAGGCTTCCGGAAAGAGTGGCGGCCTCTTCGACTTCGGATTTGGCGGCGGGGACAACAAGTCCGCCGAGCCCAAAGCTCGGGGAGGCGCGGAGCCCAAGGGCAAGTCCGGCGGGCGTCGCGAAGAGTCGAAAGGTGCGGAGAAGTCGAAGGGGGCTCCGAAGAAATCCTCCGGCGGGCTTTTCGACTAACACTGTGTCGCGAAAGCGACTGATGGCCATCGCCTTGGGTCACCCGACGTTCGGTTGGGTGGCCCGATCCGTCCCTTTCATCAGATCTACATCCTTCCTCTAGCCCTTGCCGGGCGCGTCATTTGAGCCATTTCGAAGAGGTTCTCGGTCGGTTTTCGTGCTGATGGGAGCCGATTTGGTCGACTTTAGGGAAAAAACATCGATCCATGTCCGGTTTGCTCCCGGATTGCTCCTACCCAGGCGAGCAGAGACAACTTGGAATCGACGAGGCGACGACACCTCGCTTTGGCAATCAGTGGCCAGCTAGATTCCGTGGACCATTGTCTCGCAACCAGACGACGCCGGTTTATGCCGGCGCCCGCCATGTACCGAGGAGCCCACGCCATGGCCAACGTCCTTGTGATCGACGACAACTGGAGCGTTTGTGAGATGATCGAGGCAATGCTCGATCCTGATCACGAGGTGACCACCTGTTTCGATGGTACTCGCGGCCTCCGACTCTACGAAGAGGGCGATTACGATCTGGTGATTACCGACTTGATGATGCCCGGACTGACTGGATTGGAAGTGATGCGGTCGATCCGCGAGCGTGAGCCGGGTGCCAAGGTGCTCACGATCTCCGGCGGGAAGGATCTTCCGATCGGGACGGCGCTGCTCAAGTGTGCCGAACTTCACGGCGCCGACGCGACGCTCGAAAAACCCTTCCGAAGAAACGATCTAGTCCACCGCGTCGATCAGGTGCTCGCGTCGACCTTCGGGCAAATCAGCTCGGCCCATCCTGCCGATGACGGCGCCTCGTCTGGTTGCGTTGATTCCCACCCCGATACCGCCGTCTAGCCGCCCCGACGCCGCCGTCTATCTACTACCGCAATCCATTTGAGCGAACGATTCGGTTTCGGCTGGCCAATAGCTCGGGACGGGTGCCGTCGCCGAGACCGGCTCGTAGCGAACCGGATGAAGGAACGTTAATCGACGTCCGTGAAGGGCGATCGGGCCATCCCGATTGTCCCTCAGGTCCGCGCTCTCCCATGGGATTCCCACCCCAAACGGGATCTCCGAACCGTAGTCGCCGTCTCCAATGATTGGCCAGCCGCGCAGCGAGAGCTGGATGCGGATCTGGTGATAGCGTCCCGTTCGCGGCCGCAATTCCAACAGCCAGCCCGACGAAACGCGACCGAGCAAGCGATAGTCGAGAATCGCTTCCTTCGCCCCCTTGGCTCCCGCTTCGGCGGCCCTGGCCATGGCGCGATCGGGTACCTTCTCGATGACGTGGACCAAGCGACCTTCGGGGGGATCGGGCTCCTCGGGGATGATCGCCCAGTAGACCTTCTCGACTTGTCGGTGCTCGAACTGTTGGGCTAGCCGCGTCGCCCCCTTGGAGTTGCGCGAGAAGAGGAGCACGCCACTGACCGCTCGATCGAGTCGATGGGGAACCCCGAGATAGACATTCCCGGTTTTTTGGTACTTTTCGCGCAGGTAGGCCTTGACCCGGAGGACCATGGTGTCGGAGATGCCGGGATGGCCCTGGATCAAGAGCCGTGAGGGCTTGTTGACGACCAGGCAGGGAGCATCGTCGAGAAGAATCTCCAGGGGCGTTGGTCGATGAAGCGGGTGAGAGGGTTCACCCGCCGTCGGGTCGGTTTCGATCACGCCGAGGTGTCCGGAAGAGATTCGACGAACGAGCGAACCTCCGTCTCCCCCTTGCGACGACAGAAGTCGCCAAAACCCTCGCCCTCCTCGCGAGCCTGCTTGTAGAAGAGGAGCGGTCCGCGAACGACCTTGGGAAGATCGTTGGTGGGGACGAGATCTTGGTATTGAAAGCTCAGGGCCGTCCCCTCGACATTGCCTCCGAGGAAGACCGTGTACTTGTTCGGCTGGCGTCCGACGATGCCGATGTCCGAGCTGTAGGGCCGCACGCAGCCGTTGGGGCAGCCGGTCATGTGCAGGGCGATGTCCTCTTCCTGGAGTCCCAGCGCCGCGATCTCCGCGTGGAGCATCGACAGGACGTGCCCGAGGGCCCGTTCGCTGTCGGAGAGCGCCAGGCCGCACGTCGGAATGGCCGGACACGCGAGCGAGTAACGTTCGATCTTCGTCAGGTCGTCGTAGGAGACGATGCCGTGATCGAGCAGGATCTGGTTGATGTCGACCGTGGCGGCGGGATCGACATCGCAGAGAAGGATGTTCGCTTGCGCCGTGAACCGGACGTTGGCGCGATGCTTCGCGACGACCTCGCGCAGTCCCGAGCGGAAGCGGTGGTCGGCATGATCGGCGATCCGCCCCGACTTGACATGGACGCCGACCCAGCGCTTGCCGTCGCCCTGATCGTGCCAGCCAAGATGGTCGTCCATGCCGGTGACGCGATCGCCGGTGTATTCGGCGAGCGGCTTGCCGTAGTACTCCTGGACGGTGTCGTGGAACTTCTTCTCGCCCCAGGAGTCGATCAAGTACTTCATGCGGGCTTGCTTGCGATCCTCCCGGTTGCCGTGATCGCGTTGCACTTTCACGACGGCGGTCATGACATCGATCACCTCGTTGGGCGTCGCGAAGCAGAGTGGGGTGGCGAGTCGCGGATAGGTCTTGGCCATGCCGTGGGTCATGCCCATGCCGCCGCCGACGAAGAGGTTGTACCCCTCGATCTTGCCGTCGGAGTGCTTGACGAGAATCCCGAGATCGTCGGAAAGGACGTCGACGCAATTGTCCTCGGGCAGGGCGATCGCGATCTTGAACTTGCGCGGAAGGTAGTGCTTGCCGTAGATCGGCTCGACCACCTCGCCCTTGGGGCTGGCGGCTTGCTTCTCGCCGTTGAGCCAAATGTCGTGATACGCGGTCGTCTTCGGGCAAAGGTGCTCGGCGATGCGATCGGCCAGCGCCTGCATCTCATCGCGGACCGAATCGTTGCGAATCGGAGCGGGGCAGCACATGACGTTGCGATTGACGTCGCCGCAAGCGGCCAGCGTGCTGACCAGCGCGTCGTTCATGGCGCGAATCTGGTTCTTGAGGTTCGGCTTGAAGACGCCGTGGAACTGAATTCCCTGGCGACTGGTGATCCGCATCGTTCCGTTCGCGTAGCGTTCGCAGAGGTCGTCGAAGACGAGGTATTGGTCCGCGGTCAGTTTGCCGCCGGGGAGCTTGGCGCGGACCATGAAGAAGTAGAGGGGGCCTAGCTTCTGCTTCTTGCGTTCCTTGCGGATGTCGCGATCGTCCTGCTGGTACGATCCATGGAATTTGATGAGCTGCTTTCCCGCTTCATCGAGATGGTCGAGTTCCTCGTTCGCGATATCCTCGGCCAGCGTGCCGCGCAGGTAATCGCTTTCTTCCTTGATCTCTTCGACCGACTGCTTGGCCATGAGGGATGTCCCTTCCGCACTCTGTTCGTGTCTTGGGCCGCTTGACACGTTTGTTTTGACGACCTATGCGACAGGCGTCTTACCTGGTGTCGCGTTTTCTGACAAGGAACCATCAGCGTCCTGGAAGACGATCTCTCTGATTCCCCATTCCGCGGGGTCTTCTCGGAGGGTGGAGCGGGGAATGGAATCGCGGTGATGGTACCATCGGATGATTCTAAAAAATAGTCTAGATAAACCGTCGATCCTCTCCAAGAGGCCTCTCTTGCCCATGACCCTCGGCCGGGCATGGATGGAGCTGGGGCTCCTTGTCGGAATGCTCGAGCTTTACTTCTGGACGAACAACAAGCGAATCCTGCCCAAGCCGGTCCGCCTCGCCGAGGGCGTGGTGGTGATTCTGCTGATCGTGTGGCTGCTCTATCGGCAATGGCCCAGTCGGCGCACGTGTGGTCTTGCGCCCCGTTCGTGGTTCAGTGGATGGTGGTCGCTCTCCTTGGCGACGATCTCGGGGGCCGCGTTGGTCTTCGGCATTGGACAGTTGGCGGGGCTTGTCGGGATCACCACCGACATTGGAGGATGGATCGCCGGGAACTGGCCGATCGACATCGCCCAGCAAGTGCTCCTACAGGTGATCTTGGTCACGCGTCTGCGCGTGATCATGCGGCGCGAGGATCTGGCGGTCTCGCTGATGGCGGCGGGTATTTTTGCGCTGCTGCACGCTCCCAATCCTCCGCTGATGGCGTTGACCGCGGTCGCGGGCATCTACTGGTGTGAATGGTTCCGGCGCCATGAGAACCTGCTGGCCGTGTCCCTTTCCCACATGGTCCTCGCGGCCACCGCGATCTACTCGCTCGGCCCCGCCCTGCATTCGCTGCGCATCGGCTTTTCCTATTTTACCTATGTCGCCCCGTAGCGGGCATCCCTGATTCAACTTTGAGTCGGAGCCTCGTAGAATCGCCAGCTGGCGTTCGCGCTGGGTGCGTGCGCGATCACGTCGAGACGCCGCCGGACGCTAACGACAGACATGGGGAGAGGTCGGTGAAACACGTTGTGGGATTCTTGGGGGCGGGGCAGATGGCCCAAGCCCTGGCTCGTGGTTTTCTCGCCAAGGATCTGGTGGGCGTCGATCAACTTCTCGCCGGCGATCCATCCCCGGCGTCGCGCTCCGCGTTCACCGACGCGACGGGGGCCCGGGCGATCGACGACAACCTCGAGGTCGTGCGCGAGGCCGAGATCCTTGTGCTCGCGGTCAAGCCGCAGTACCTGGCCTCCGCGGTCGAGTCGGTGCGATCCGTGATCACGGAGAACCATCTCGTTCTTTCGATCGCGGCCGGCGTTCCGCTGGCGCGGCTCGAAGAGCTCCTTGGCAACGATCGCCGCATCGTCCGCATCATGCCCAACACCGCGTGTCTGGTGGGGGCTTCAGCGAGCGGCTACTGCCTGAACGCCACGGCCTCCGACGAGGACGCGGCCACAGTGGGCCAGTTGCTCGAATCAGTCGGGGTTGCGTTTCGCCTTCCCGAGTCGTTGCTCGACGCGGTCACCGGGCTCAGCGGCAGCGGTCCCGCGTACGTCTACCTCTTGATCGAGGCGCTTGCCGACGGGGGCGTGCGGATGGGGCTTCCACGTGACGTCGCCCTCTCCTTGGCGGCCCAGACGGTTCGGGGAGCGGCCACGATGGTGCAGGAGACCGGGACGCATCCCGGACAGCTCAAGGACGCGGTCGCCAGTCCCGGCGGGACAACGATCGAGGGACTCGCGACGCTCGAGGCTCATGGATTTCGCAGCGCCCTGATCGAGGCGGTGACGGCCGCGACCGAGCGATCGCGCGAGCTTGCAAACCGGTAGGATAGACAACCCCCGCGGGGTTGGTTTTTCTCTTCGGTCGGTACCCAGGGTGCGCGAAGCGCGACCCTGGGCTTCACTAGAGAACGGCGTTGCCGTTCGGTCATCGGATAACGGCGTTGCCGTTCGGTCATCGGATAACGGCGTTGCCGTTCGGTCATCGGATAACGGCGTTGCCGTTCGGTCATCGGATAACGGCGTTGCCGTTCGGTCATCGGAGAACGGCGTTGCCGTTCGGTCATCGGAGAGCGGCGTTGCCGTTCGGTCATCGGAGAGCGGCGTTGCCGTTCGGTCATCGGAGAGCGGCGTTGCCGTTCGGTCATCGGATAACGGCGTTGCCGTTCGGTCATCGGATAACGGCGTTGCCGTTCGGTCATCGGATAACGGCGTTGCCGTTCGGTCATCGGTCATCGGATAACGGCGTTGCCGTTCGGTCATCGGAGACGGCGTTGCCGTTCGGTCATCGGATAACGGCGTTGCCGTTCGGTCATCGGATAACGGCGTTGCCGTTCGGTCATCGGAGAACGGCGTTGCCGTTCGGTCATCGGAGAACGGGGTTGCCGTTCGGTCATCGGATAACGGCGTTGCCGTTCGGTCATCGGATAACGGCGTTGCCGTTCGGTCATCGGATAACGGCGTTGCCGTTCGGTCATGCGTTGATTTGCTCGTCGCACCACCACTCAAGCGTCAAGAAACACTGAAAGCCCGGCGAGCGCGGGCTTGGTCAAGAACGACACAAAGCCCGGAAAATTCCGGGCTTTGTGCGAGGTTGGCAAGGCAACGCTGACTTCGTCTCTTAGAACTGGAGGATGAAGTCCGTGCCGAAGGTGAACAGGCTGTCAGCCATGTTCGAGAAGGCGGCGGTGCCGTTGTCGTTGCTGTTCCAGTCCCAGCGAAGCTCGGGACGAATGGTCATGCAATCGACCGGGCTGTAGTTGGCACCAACGGTGACTTCGTAGAAGTTCGCACCGTTGTTGACGCCACCGGGAACGACGATGCCGTTGGCGGCCGTCGGGGCGGCACCAGGAACCCGGGCTCCGCCCAAGTCACTGAACCACTCGCCGCGGACACCGAGCTTAAGAGCATCGTTGACGGTGTAGTAGGCGTACTGGTTGATGCCGTACCACTTGACCTCGGGCGTGTTGGTCGCGGCCGAGTCGATCCCGTAGTCGTGCTGGAAGACGTACTCGATCTTGTCGGTGACGTTGACGTCGATGACCAACGAGTACATGAACCGATTGACACGCGGGATGGGACCGCCACCGGGGGTGTTGGTCGGAAGACCGACGCCCATGTACCGCGGCTCGATTTGCTCTTCGCCGTTGGTGAAGGCCCACGCGATGTTGATCTTCTCGGTCGCTTGGTAGCTGATGAAGCCGAGAAGGCCGAGGTCGTTATTCTGGTCTTGCCAGTTGTCCCAACCACGGGTGATACCACCGCTGACCGACAGCTTGTCGGTGAGATCCGAGCTCGCCAAGACACCCGTGTGGGTGAACGGCTCGCCGTACTGCATGGTGTAAGCATGCGAGTAGAAGAAGTTGTCGGGGGCCGTCACGACTTCATAACCGATCAGGGTGTAGAAGTGACCGACCGTGAAGGTCACGCCCGGGCCGACGCCGAGATAAAGATCGGCGTACAACTGCGGAAGCGTGAACCCGTAGAGGCCCGAGAAGCTATCGCCGGGACGGATGTACTTGACCACGCCGAATTGGTCCGAACCGAGTCCGTAGTCGTTGAACGACACGTTATCGGCATCGGTACCGTACAGCAAGTCAATACGACCGCCGACGTCAAACAGCTTGTCGGTGTCGGGTGTCCGCTCGATGACACCATAGAGCTGATTGAGCATGAAGTCGGTCTTCACGTCGTTGAAACCGACCGGAAGGAGACTGGTTCCTTCCTGTCCCGAGAACGTCGACCCGCCCTCGAACCATCCGTAGATGGACAAGCCGGTCCGCTCGGAAAGGCACTCGCCGAGAAGGTTGCGATTCAGCCAATCGCAAGAGACTTCTTCTTCCTCACAACCATCTTCACAGATCGAACAAGCTTCACACTCAGTCGCTTCCTCGCAAGGGCAGGTGTCCCCGGCAAACGCCGGAGCTCCGAGCAGTAGAGCGGCTGCGAGTCCAATCGCAGGCTTCAGTTTCTCGATCATTCCGTTTGGCTCCTTCGATGATCGCCCCACGCTAGTTGGGTTTGGAAACACTCCATGTCCCAGGCTCGTCCTGACCTTGGGACGAGTCCGTTCGACCTTAACTTCGGCAAAATGTCAAAGCAGGCTAAAGCGGAAGGAGGGTGAATCGTAAAAAAGAAGCAGTTTGGGATGGCCTGCGAGAGGCCGCAGAATGGTGTATTCTGACAAGCGTGGTGCGGGTTTTCTCTCTTTGTTTCCGCGCCTCGATTCGAAAGATACATCAATTCGGTCACACTGACGGGAAAGGAATCCGATTGGACAAGGCCGAGCGTCGACGACTTACCGCGAATCTTCGAAAAGTCCGCAAGTTCTTCCCCCATGGGTATCTCGACGAGGAACAATTCGCCTTCGAGGCCTTCCTCGAGGAGCCGGAGGATTCGCGTCAGATTTTTTTTGCCCCCGCATGGCCCTGGGCTGATTCCCCCCCTGAATCCTCCATCGCTGAAGAAGTGACCGGCCACTCCGGCGAAGGGGACGGCGCCTCGCTCGTCGAACTCCTCCGCGTCGAAGCGAGTATCGCCGAGTGGGCCCGGGATGCGGAGAAGGCCTCCCTACCAAAGGGATGTGGTGATCGTCTCGGCGATTGGCTCAAGACGCACGTCGCGCCGGATGGGCTTTTCCGCGAAGATCCGTGGATCACCTTCGCGATCCTTCCGTCCCTTTGGCGGATTCGCGGCGTTCTCCAGGAGTTGGCGTGGAAGCCGAAGTGGGAGAAGGTCTTTCAAGCGATCGTGCCGGCGACGATCCGTTGCTGTGCCGGCCAGGGGTGGATTGGGCGGCCCGAGGCGCCCTGTTCCGAGGGGATGGCCCAACTCCTGGCGGATCTCGTCACCGAGAAGCCACTTCGGCCCTGGGCCCCGGCGGTCGCGAGTCTGACGGAAACGCGCACGCCGAAGCGAGGGGCTCCGCCATCCGGCCACGGCATGCAGTCCGACGAGGTCGACATCGCGGTGATGCGCAAGGATTGGTCGCCCGAGGAACTGGCGCTGGGGCTCGATTGGAACCAAGAGGACTGGGAGATCGACGGAAGGCTCTTCGGCTCGGCGTTTCTCAAGGGAGCTTGGGAGGTACGTGTCTCGGCGGGCGGGAAACCGCTGGAGCAGGAGACCGCCTGGAGCGCGACCTGTTGGTTCAGCGACGGCGAAGCCGAGTATCTCGAGGCTCACGTCAAGTTCGAGTCGGGGTTCGCGCTGGATCGCCAGCTCTTTCTCGCTCGGCCGACCGACGTCCTCTGGATCGCCGATACGCTCATCGCCCCCGAGGAGAGCGAACTGGAACTCGAGTGGACCCTGCCGATGCCGACGGCGACGGGGCTCGAGGGACGACTGCCAACCTGTGCCCAGCGGGTGCTGGGATTGCCGTTCGAGCTTTCGCTGACGCCGGCCGCCTTCCCCCCCAACCCGATGGTGTCGAGTCCAGGGAGTCTTTCCTACCGCGGGAAGTCGCTGGTGATGAAGCAGCGGGGGCGTGGAACCCGGTTGCACATGCCTCTCGTCTTCAACTGGCATCGCAAGAGGTTGCCCGCCGCGATCGAATGGCGGCAATTGAGCATGACCAATGACCGGCGCCCCGTCCCCGCCGACGAAGCGGTCGCGTTTCGCGTGACCCACGGTGACGACCATGTGGTCTTTTTCCGGGCGCTCACCGAGCAGAAACGCTACGCCTTTCTCGGACACCAGACGGTCAACGAGTGCCTGATCGGCGCGATGGATGAGACGGGGACGCTCGATGAGTGGCTGATCATCGAATGAAGCGAGTCATTGGTTGGCAGTCGGTTGATGTAAACGGGCCGGCAGCGAATAGATCGACGGGCTGTTGGGGCGGGCCTTGCCCCATCTTGCCGGGATTCGTGGGGGCGATCATGCCTTCGGATAGTGGCCGCACTGTTGGAACCACTTCCAAGCCGTTTCGACGATCGGCTTCAGCTCGGTGTATTTCGGTCGCCAGTTGAGCACGTCACGAGCCATGGTGGCGTCCGCCACGAGCACCGGGGCGTCGCCATCGCGCCGAGGCGACTCGACGACATGCACCGGCAAGCCGGTCACTTCCTCGGTGCAGCGAACGACTTCGCGGACCGAGTGTCCCGTTCCCGTTCCGATATTGATCGCGAGCGACTCCCCTTTGCCGGAGAGGTGATCGAGCGCCCGCACGTGGGCCTCGGCCAGGTCCTCGACGTGAATGAAGTCACGAATGCACGTTCCGTCGAAGGTGTCGTAGTCGGTGCCGAAGATGCTCAGGTTGTCCCGGACTCCCTTGGCGACGAGCAGACAAAGGGGGATCAGATGGGTCTCCGGAGTGTGGTCCTCGCCCAGGAGGCCGTCGGCGCTGGAGCCGGACGCGTTGAAGTAACGCAGCGCCGCGTACTTCATCCCGTAGGCGTGATCGTAGTCGACGAGCATTTGCTCGACCATCAGCTTGGTCCAGCCGTACGGATTGATCGGGCGTTGGGGATGGCTCTCGTTGAGCATGGGGGCGGTCGGAACGCCGTAGGTCGCGCACGTCGAGGAGAAGACGCAGAGCTTCACGGCGCACGAACGCATCGCTTCGAGAAGCTGGATCGTGCCGACGACGTTGTTTTGGTAGTACTTCGAGGGATTGCGGACCGATTCGCCGACGTAGCAGAACGCCGCGAAGTGCATCACCGCCTCGACGCGATGTTCGTTGAGGGCCCGGTAGATGTCGACCGGATGATTGAGATCCCCCTCGACGAATGGGACGCCAAGTCGTTGGACGGCGGCGGCATGACCGGTGACCAAGTTGTCGAAGATGATCGGGTCGTGGCCGACGTCGCGTAGCGCTCTGACCGTGTGTGATCCGATGTAGCCGGCCCCGCCGACAACCAGCACCTTCATGCTCAACGCTCCTGCGAACAATCCACCCGTTTGGCACGTTCGGACATCTGTCGAGTTGGGACGATCCACGGGCGCGGGATCGTCCTTCGGGTTCTCTATTGGATTGAAGGAGGCGAGAACACCGTGTTCAGTAGTCAATGATACCGGACCAGAGGAAGATTCGCTGGAGCCAAGAGCGCGACCAGGGCGAAGCGAGCGTATCCCCGACCGAAAAGATCGACACCGCGAGCGATGCCCACGCCAAGCGACAACCGATCTTGCTGTCGGCGATCCGGTCGATCGCGGTCGGCAAGGAGAGGAGCCAAAGCGGGGAGAGCCAAGCGAGCCACCGCAAGCCGTGACAGAAGCCGCCGTAGTTGCGCTGGTCGGTGACGAGCCAGAAGAAGGCGAAGACGCCGGCGCTGATGAAGAGGATCGACCACGCGATGGGAGCCAGCTTCGAGGAGCGATCACGGGCCAACAGGATCATGCCCCATGCGGAGAAGATCCAAATTGGCGTGAGCGAGAAGATGCCGTGGTGGCCGATTGTCATGTTCAGGAAGTAAACGACAAGGTGCTCGGGGTGGTCGTTGAGCGCGTCAATGCCCGACTTGGCGCTGGAGGTCCAGTAGCTGCCCGAGTAGTCGTAGAGGTTCTTTTGGATGTACGCGGGAAGGAGCGAGTCGACCGCGAGGTAGTTCGTCCAGAACATGGCGCCGATCACGAGGCCCAACGGCGGCAGGTAGCCGAAGATGGCCTTCTTGGGATCGCGAACCAATAGCAGGGCGAAGACCGCGATGATCAACAATCCCGCCGGCAGTTCGTTGGCGAAGGTCCAACCGGCGCAGAGCCCGGCCAGCGCGTAGCGCCACGGTTCCTCGGCCCGATCACACCAGATGCTCAGCACCATCGAGTAGGTCATGAATCCGAAACAGCCGGCGATGACGTGATTGTTGAGCGTGACGAGATAGCCGGTCAGCAGGGTGCCGAGCGCCGCCGCCAGCAAGCAGAAGACCCACCCAAAGTCGGTGGTCGCGTATTGGTCGAGGTAGCGGCGATAGAGGATCAGAAAGATCGCGAACGGCAGGAATTGAAAGAAGTAGAGGGTCGCTTTCGAATAGATCTCGAAGCTCCCCTTGGTCGGGTCTTTCTTGTCGCTTAGCGACCACTCCCGCCCGAAGACCAGACGCAGCGCGTGGACGTATCCGGCGATCAGCGTCGGCATCAGCGGTGGCTTGCTGGAGCGCAGACCATCCTCGGTGCGGACCTTGTCGATGGTCTTGAATTGTCGGGGCTTGCCGGCGGCTTTGGCTTCCTCGTCGGTGTCGTAGATCCGGTAGGTTCCGTACTCGACGAGGCTCCAGACGGTATTCCAGCGAGAGCGATCGTTGGGACTCCACGACGACTTCGCTCGCCAGGTGTATCCCGCTAAGAGGGCGAGCACGGTGATCAGGATGCCCCAGAACATCGCCCGGCGATCGAGCGAAAGGGTCAATGGATTCAAGGGCTTCGAATCGGCCTGACTCATCCTTCGTGATTCCCCCGCGTCATCCCACGGACGCGACCTTCCTCTTGTTCGCCGTAGAGCTTCAGTCGCAGCGGCGAGAGTCGTCGTTCGGCGACGCTGTAGACGTGCATCTCGTCCTGGCTACGGGCCGTGATCAGCTCGGCGATCAGGCCGATCGACAACATCTGAATTCCCAGCAGCAGGGTCGTGGCGGAGAACATCAGCAGCGGTCGTCTTCCGATCGGCCCGAAATCGAAGATCCCCATCCACGTGATCAGCCAAATGAGCGTCAAGTACGCAAGTCCCGAAAGCCCGAGGGCCGAGAAGATCAGGCCGCCGGTACCGAGCAGGTGCTGTGGTCGGTTCTGATAGGCGGTGAGAAACTTGACCGTCAGCAGGTCAAGGAAGCCCTTGATGAACCGTTGCCAGCCATATTTCGACACGCCGTGCTCGCGCGGTCGATGGTTGACGACGAGCTCGCCGACGCGAAAGCCCTTGGCGTGGGCCAGGACTGGGGCAAAGCGGTGAAACTCGCCGTAGAGCTTGATCTCGTCGAGGACTTCGTCGCGGTAGCACTTGAACCCGCAGTTGTGATCGTGGAGATGGACGCCGGTCATCCAGCTCACCATCCCGTTGAAGACGCGACTGGGGATGGTCTTGTGAAACGGGTCGTGACGCACCTTCTTCCAGCCGGAGACGATGTCGAACCCGGTCGCCATCTTCTCTAGGAATCGCGGAATCTCTCCAGGGTCATCCTGGAGATCGGCGTCGAGGGTAAAGACGAAAGCGCCCCGCGCGATCGAGAACCCGGCGGTCAGCGCGGCGGCCTTGCCGAAGTTGCGGCGAAAGCGCAACGAACTAATCCGGGAGTCGTGGCACTGCAACTCTTCGATGACCTTCCAACTCTCGTCGCTGGAACCGTCGTCGACGAAGATGATTTCCGACGGATTGGGGAGCTGGACGATCACCTCGTCGAGTTGGGCATGCAACTCGGGGAGACTCTCGGCTTCATTGAAGACAGGGATCACAAAACTGAGCAGTGGCGGCTCATCATGCTCGCGGCTCAACGACGACCTCCCAGATATAACACGGCGGCAAGTCCCGCCTCCACAAAGAGCGTCAAGACGCGAAACAAAAGCGAAGCCGCGACGGCACCTAGATTTCCAACGACCGGTTTGAGGGCCTCGATCAGGATCAGCTCCCGAACGCCGGCCTGTCCCGGAATCATGGAGAGAAAGCCTACCACGATCGAGAGCGCAACGCACGTGATTGTCATCGGCCAGGCTTCCAAGCCGAGCGGTTCGGGGAGCACGGCGTTGAGCGTCGCCAGATAGCTCAGCCCCATCACCGACCAAGCCACCAGGCCCACCGCGAACGCGCCGAGGACCGTGGCGACGCGAATGCGGCGATCCGCGAGGACGCGGGCGTCCTTGAACGGCGCGGTGACGATCTTCGAGAAGAACTGATATCCCCAGGGAGTGATCACGCCGAGGAAGCCGGCGCACATCCCCATGATGCCGAGGATGAGCCAAGGATGAGACGAGAAGGCTCCGGCGAAGCCCTCCGGTGTCGGCAACGCCAACAAGCAGACGATCGCCGCGCTCGAACCGCTGGCCATGGTGATGAACGTTTCGAAGAGGGTGGTCATGAAGACCGTCCCGAAACCGATTCCCAGGCTGCTGACCAAACCGTAACGAATGACGATGACCATCATCTTGCCGGGAACGTACTTGCCGACATGGCTCACCAGGTAGGCACGTTCGGAGCGGAGAAACGGGACTGGAAGGTCCCAGTCACGATTCACCAGAAACCACGGAATGCCCTGAATGGCGAACCCCACGAGATAGCCGAGCGAGGCAAGCGCGACCCAACCGACGTTGATGCGGAACTCTTGGTGCCGGAGCTCGTTGGCGGCTTGGATCACGTGTTGTCCGACCAGCACCACGGTGATGCCCAGGACGGCCAGATGCACGAGGCGTTTGATCCAAGGCAGCTTGTACCAGGGGATGGGGGGATTCGTCGATTCGCCGTCGACGGCGCTCATATCGCTTCCTTTTTCGGTCCGCACGCTGTTGGTGGACCTCGTCGCACCTGGTTGGAACAGAGGTACACCAACCCGCGATCACGTCGCGGCGAGCGAGCCCTTCGTTGACAGATAGCTTTCGGAGTCCACGACGACAAGGTGGGTCGGAAAGAGGCCTTGTTCGATTCCGGAAGGTCGACTCAAATGCGGCCGAAGGAGCCCCATAAGGCTCAAGATAGCTGTGCTGGCGTCCAACGGTAGTCAAAAAAGGGCTGGCACGCAAAATCGACCACTCATTTGGCGACGCAGTCCTTACCCTCGCGCCGACGGCACGGATGTCGGCCTATGGGAATCCCGGGACGTCGCCCGGAATGGCTCTCCATGGTTGGATTGGCTCGCCGATCGACGATGCGCGCATCCTTGACAGGGAGATTCCGCCTTCCCGCCCCGCTCATGACGGCGTTCATCGTCTTCTTTCTCGTTGTGGGTACGTACTACGTCGTCGTCAAGGGAACGCGTCGCAGCGCCATCAACCGCTGGAAACCAATGGTCGCCGAACTTCTCGCGGGTGAGGACATCTATCGCAAGTTCGCTTTTCCCACCCCGCCGATCATGGCTCTCGTCTTGGTTCCGTTCACGTCCCTGGCCGGCGCCTGGACGATGGGCGCCTGGTACCTGCTGCGGGCGCTGCTCGCGATCGCCGCGCTGATCCTCCTCCTCAGGATGGTCCAGCCGATCTACCCACGGTGGTCCCTCTCGGCGCAACTGGGCCTCTTTCTGCTGATCAGTCGTCCCATCATGGGCGACCTTCTCCACGGCAACGTCAATCTCTGGATTCTGTTCCTGGTCGTCGCGGGGTTCGCGGCGTTTCGCCAGGGATGGGACTGGACGGCCGGGGGGGCGATCTCGCTGGCGGCGGCTTGCAAGCTGACGCCGGTGCTCCTGGTTCCCTATTTCGCGGTCAAACGCCAGTTTCGCCTCGTGGCGATTGCGTGTGTCGGGCTCGTGGCGTGGACCTTTCTCGTGCCGGGCATGGCCCTTGGGATGGTGCGCAACGCCGAACTCGTTCGACACTGGGCCGAGGCAATGGTGGTTCCCTACGTCGTACGCGGCGAAGTCACCACCGAGCAGATCAACCAGTCGGTTCCCGCGCTGATTCACCGGTTCACCACGGCCAAGCCTGCGATCTTCCCCGACGATGGGCGGCCGCCGATCACCTTGAATCTGGTGGCCCTTTCCGGCACGACCGTCACTCTCGTGACGAAGGGAGTAAGCCTCACCATCTTTTTGGCGTTGCTATGGGCGTGCCGGACGAGGTGGCCGGAACGTCGTCATGTGGGCTACCTCCATGAGTTCGGGTTGGTTCTGATCGCGACGCTTTGGCTCAGCGAGCGGACGTGGAAACATCACTACGTGCTTCTCGTCCCATCCTTTGTTTTCTTGGTGGCGACCGTCGCTCGGTTGTTGGCCGAGGGGGATCGGCGTCGCGGCGTGTTCCTCGCGAGCGGCCTGGGTTTCGCGGGAATGGCGATGGCGTCGACAAGTAACGACCTGGCAAAGCCGCTCTTCGGGGAGGATGGCCCGAAGGTGATGCAGGCCTACGGCGCCTATTTGTGGGCGTCGCTAGCGGTGGCCGCCTGCCATTTGAACTGCATCGTCCGGCTTCGGGACCGCAAGATCAATCCTCCGGAAGGGTCGTCGTTTGAAAGAATTACAACGTGCCCGGTCGATACAGACCTCCCAGCGGACCGGTTGGTCGGGCGATTTCCGGGCTGCGGCTTGAGCAATCGTTCTTGTCAGACCCGTGCGAATACCCGTCAAGCCTCAGTCGAGACGGGATGGAACTCGAGAAAGTCCGAGCGAAGTTGATCGCCGAGCTTCGAGCGGCACGCGAGATGCTCTTACGTTGAGGTGCGGTAAGATCGTGTGCCTGGGTGTGCGAGTCGCGCCGTCCTCTGGTCCCGAACATGAGGAGTGATCGATTGATGCGAAGTGTCCTCGCTTGGCCGTTGCGAATCTTGATGAGTGGCTCGACCCTCGGCTTTCGCCTGACGGGTATCTGCATTATTGGAGCCTTGCTCGCGCCCGTGCTGGTGTTGCAGGCTGAGAACTCCTCCGAGGGGCCGGAAGTGGTGACGCGGGCCAAGCCACCCGCGCCAGCCCACGTGGTGACCTCGGCGGCGCTTCCGGCGGGGAAGCCGAACGTTGCCGCCGCGCCCGACGGAGCCCATCCGATCGACCAGGCTTTGTTGCTCCTTGGCAAGAGTGAAGAGCGGCTGGCGCAAGTCGCCGACTACGAAACCTTGTTCGTGATGCAGGAGCGGATCGGGGGAACGCTTCGTCCTCCGCAGTACATGCAGGCGAAGTTCCGCATCGAGCCGTTCAGCATTTACTTGAAGTGGCTCGATCCCGATCCCGGTAAGGAAGCGATCTACGTCGAAGGCAAGAACGACAACAAGATCGTCACCCATACGACCGGAATCGCCAAGGCTCTCACGGGAACGCTGCGGATCGATCCGGACAGCTCGCTTGCTCGCAAGGGCTATCGCCACTCGCTGCGGGACATGGGGATCGTTGACTTGGTCACCAAGCTCCGCCACCATTGGGAATTCGAACGTCAGTTCAACGTCGCCGACGTCAAGGTGACGCAAGCGACCCTGAACGATCGCGACTGCTACGTGGTGACGGTGGCTCATCCGATTCCCAACGACGGCCGGTTCATGTTCCATACCGCGAAGGTCTACTTCGACAAGCAGCAGATGTTGCCGATCCGGATCGAGGGTTACGAATGGCCTGCGCAGCCCGGATTGACGCCCGGACCGCTGCTGGAGTCGTACACCTATCTCGATCTGAAGGTGAATAACGGCTTAAAGGACTTGGACTTCTCGGCGACGAATCCCGAGTATTCCTACTCTCGCTTCTAAGGATCATCCGAGAGGTAGAGCTGGAAAGAGTCGAGCGCATGGCAAAGCCCACCGTTGGAGGTGGGCTTTTGGCGTTTTTCGTTCGAAGCCTGGAACCGCGCGGCGCGAGTCCCAACCTCTCCTGACTGGCTGGCAAGCAGCCAGCGTGACCCGAAACTCCGGTGACGACCGCTAGAAGCCTTTGACCAGCTCCGTGATCGTGAGATTGAGCGCCTTGCAGAGTTTAAGGAGCGTCGTCACCGACGGGGACGACTGTCGGAGTTCGATCTGGCTAACTTGCGAAGTCGACATGCCGCAGCGGGAAGCGACTTCCGACTGCTTGAGGCCCAGGGCAATACGTGCTTCACGGAGGCGGTGCGTGACGGTCTCCAGGAAGCGGTCCGAGAAGGACTCATCGCGTCCGAGCACCCGCTCAAGGGCGTCGCGAACCACGCGCGCCTCGAAGGGTTTGGGGAGGAAGTCGGCGATTTTGTACTGCAGCGTGCTGCGGAAGACTTCGTGATCGGAGTACCCGGTCATGACGATGACGGGGATCGCCGAATGCGACTTGCGCATCTCATGGAGGAACTCGAGTCCGTCCATGTCGGGCATGCGGATATCGAGGAAGACCGCGATTGGCGCGACTTCTTCCATGTGTTTGAGGGCGGTTTTCGCCGATTCGAAGGTACGGCAAGAGTATCCCTCGCCATCCAAAATACTCGTCAACGTGTCTCTGACGCTTTGCTCGTCGTCAACGATGACAATTTCTTCTCGACTCACCGTACGTCCCCCGTCGCGATTCCGTTCTGCATCTTGAGTCCTAACTCCTTGGCCATTGCTGATCTAGGTCAAGGAATCGATGCAAGTACCAATTGTATCCTAGCGTAAGCTACTAAGTAATATAGCTTTCCGTTTTCGCCCAAGTCGGCGTTGACCCCAAATGAAACAGAATCCCGCTGGAGACTGATACGCGATCTCGGCGCCGAATGGTCAATCTTGGCGAGTTTTTCTCAAACGGTTATTGTGTCAGAAGCTAGCCGCCCTGGGGAGCCTTCGTTCGCTTTCTGGGAAGATTTTCGACGAGCACGCATCGTCCGGTGGCTGGTGGCATCTTGTAAGTCCTTGTTGTCGTGTTGGTTACGGCTAAATCTCTTCGCGGCCATCCGCTTCGTTCGCGAGCCGAGAGGGCCGGTGACGAACGCGGGTGGCCACACTGGTGACCGAGGTACGTGGCGATGGTCTCCTCTGAAGGGCTGCGAAAGGCGGCCATCTTGATCGTCAGTCTGGACACAGAGACTGCCTGCAACCTGATGGCGCACCTGGACAAGGACACCATCGAACGCATGACGTTCGAGATCGCTCGGTTGGATGACGTCTCCAATGAGGAACGGGATCGGACCGTCGAGGAGTTCTACACCATCGTCATGGCCCGGCAGTACATCGAGCGTGGCGGTCTGCACTACGCTCAGGAGCTGCTCGAGAAGACCCTCCCGACCGACGAAGCCAAAGCGATCATCGATCAGGTCCGTCTTTCGCTCGAGGCGACGCCGTTCTCCTTCCTGAGAAAGACCCCCTCGGAGACCTTGGCGACCTTTCTCTCCGACGAGCATCCGCAGACGATCGCGCTGGTCCTGGCCCATCTTCTGCCACGCCAAGCGAGCGACCTGATCAAGAGCCTCTCCCCCGAGAAGCAACTCGAGGTCACGCGGCGGATCGCCAACATGGAGCAGACCTCGCCGGAAGTCGTTCGCGAGGTCGAACGCTCCCTGCAAAAACGCCTCTCCTCGGTGATCGGCGAGGATCTCGAGCAACTTGGGGGCGCTAGTACCGTCGCCGAGATCCTCAACTACACCGATCGGACGACGGAGAAGGCGATCCTCGAGAACCTCGAGGCGGAAGATCCCGAACTCGTCGAGGAAGTTCGCCGCTTGATGTTCGTCTTCGAGGATGTCGCGTTGGTCGATCAGCGTGGCATGCAGGAAGTGCTCAAGGAGATCGACAACGACACCTTGGCCTTGGCCCTCAAAGGGACCACGCAGGAGTTGCGTGAGAAGTTTTTCGCCGCGATGTCCAAGCGAGCGGCCGAGTTGGTCCAGGAGAACATGGAGTTCCTCGGCGCCGTTCGCGTCAGCGAGGTCGAGCGGGCCCAGCAAGAGATCGTCGACGTGGTTCGCCGACTCGACGAAGCGGGGGCGATTCATCTCCGCAAGCGTGGGGCCGAGGAAGAGGAACTCGTCGAATAACAGGCTGTGGAGATGAGCGGGCCGTTCCGGTCGTTCCAATTCTTTTCAGGTAACCGCGTGATTCAGCCCCCTATTGCGGGGTGAATTCCCCATCCTATCGCTGTATGCTAGCCAGCATGGGCCTCGTCGACGGCGACTCGACGGCCGAAGCAAGTGCTCCCTCCTCGGCGAAGGACCTTGATGATGAACATCACCTTTCTCTGTATCGGCCTTGCCGTGCTCCTGTTCGGCGTCTGGATCATCGTGGCGCGCTCACGCATGAGCGGCTCCGATTCGATCGTTCTACTCGCGGGACTAGCGCTCTGTTTTCTCGGGGCGTTTCTGCTGGCTCCCGCCGTCGAAGAGGAGTTCGAAGTCATCGAACAGGCGGTCAGCTCCAAGCAGGATCAGCCATCCAACGCGACGAACACGGATGAGCCGGACGGCCCCGCCGAGGCCAACTCGCCCGAAGAGGTCGCGGAACTCTTTGTGCCGGAAGTGGCTCAGCCTCCGATGAAGAAGGAGGTCGTGGAAGAGAGCGTCGACGTCACGGTCGCCAAGCTGTCGCCCTCTCGGCCGACGCCTGTCTCCAAACCCGAGGCGGTCGCCGAGGACAAGCCCGCGACATCGTCCGGCTCCAAACCCAATCCCGAGCCTGAGCCCGTGGCGGTCGCGGTTTCCACGCCAAAGACGCCGCCTGCCGCCAACGCCAAGAAAATGACGACTCCTCCGGCCGAGGAGCCGCGGACGCCCGTCGTCTCGACGCCGGCTCCCAAGATGAAGCGGCCTGACGCCGAGCAAGAGAAGGGCCCCACCGAGGCCAGTCTTCTGTACGTCAAAGGACTCGAGCACTATAAGGAAGGCCGCTACCCGGAGGCGATCGAGACGTTCGACCGCGTTCTCGAGCTCGACCCCAAGAATCCCAATGCCTTCTACTGCCGAGGACTCGCCCGTTATGTCACCGATCGCTACGCGCCAGCGATTCGTGACTTTAACAATGCGATTCGGCTGAAGCCCGACTACGTCGACGCCTACTACAACCGCGGTTTCTGCTTCTACGTGCTCAATGAGTACGAGCGAGCCATCGCCGACTACCAACGGGTCGCGGAACTGAAACCGAACGACGCTCAGGCCTACTTCTATCTCGCGCAAGCCTACGAAGCGATGGGCGATCGAGAGAGCGATGTCGAACGCAACCGCGCTCGTGTCCGCGAACTAAACCCGTCGTTGCTCGGCAACTGACGCGCTTCCGTTGGTTCATCGCGTTTTCTCTTCGCTCGCGCAATCGTTTGGATGCCGATGGCACCTTGTCGTTCCTTGTCAACGGGTGGCGATCGAGTCGCCGCGCCAATCGGTTGATACGTTGCTCGTACCCCGCCAAGACCTAGTGTTCGGATGCCAGTGGCTGCTTGTCAGCTAGTGAGAACGAGTTACGTCGCCGGCAGCCCGAGGGTAGACGTCTGATCGTGCACTAGGCTCCGTCTCAAAAGTCGGCTCTGGCTTCGGCTGGCTACGTTGCCGCGGGACTTTGTCGGTCTGCATCGACGAATCCAACGGATTCGGCTGTTTCGACCTCCTCGTCCTCCACCAACGCGCTGTGCCTCGGGCCGACGATCAACCTTTGAGACGAAGCCTACTCTCCTCTACCCTCGCGTCTTCGTAAGTCGCTCTATTTCGGCCATTTCTCTTTCGACAACTCCTGGAGAACGTGCGTAACAATCTTGTCAGGCACTCGTGCGTATTTCAGTAGTGTTGACACGGTGTTCTCTAGATCTTAAGAAAGCTTAATGTAATTCCTCTGTTGCTGGTTCGGACGATGTAAGGGTTTGGGGAGGTGGCCCGTGCATCCGTCGGAAAGACTCTTTCGTCGATGCCTCATGAAGTCGGCGGATGGGTGCGGATGGTGACCGATCGAGTCGGGGCCATACGGTGCAGTAAGTAGGGAAAGGATTCTCGAATGTCGCAGGAACGCGAGACCACGGTGTTGGTCATCGACGATTGCGAAGCGAAGCGCGATCTCGCCTCTCACATCCTCCGGAAAGCTGGTTTTCGTGTCTACGCGGCCGAGTTCGGCCAGGAGGGGCTCGAAATCAGTCGCCAGTGCGATCCGGACATGATTCTTCTCGACTTTCAGCTGCCCGACATCGACGGCGCCGCGGTGCTGAAGGGGCTCCGGCGCGAGCCGGCAACCAAGGATGTCCACGTCGCGTCGATCAGCGTCTCCTCGTCGTTGGTGGAGGAGGTTGACTATCGCTCGGTCGGGTACGATAGTCGGTTTGACATGACCAAGATTCGCGAGCTTCCTTCCTTCATCGAGGCCACGCTCGAACGGCGCGGGACTGACGCGGATCCTCTGGAAGCCGTTTGGGATCGGCGTTAGCCGGCTTTGCTCAAGACGGAGTCGGGGTGACCGACGCCGCCGCGAACACTCGCGACATCAGTGAGTGTCGACGACGCAAGGCGAGGTTTCGAGAAAGGGCTTCCACGAGCGGTAGCGTCGGTGGGAAAGCTTGCTGTTGACCACGGGATTGGTCTTCGGTTTGATTTCCTTGCGATGGAGTTTCATCCCCGCCTGTTCGGGCGTTCTCCCTCCTTTTTTGACATTGCAGCGGACACAACAGGTGACGACGTTCTCCCACGTCGTCTTGCCGTTCTGCGATCGTGGAACGACGTGATCGAGCGTCAGTTCGCCTACCGAGAAGTTCTTGTGGCAGTAGGCGCAGCGATACTCGTCGCGGGCGAAGATGTTGCGCCGATTGAACTTTACTGGATGTTTGGGAATCCGGTCGTAGCTCAAGAGGCGGATGATTCGGGGGGCTGGGATGTCGAAGGAGACGGCCCGGACCCAATCGGCCTCGGCGTCGGGCTCGTCTCGGAATTGGTCGCCGGCGTCGAGCCAACTGGAGAAGTCGTAGGTCTCCCATTGGCCGTCCTGGACGGAGACGACCTCGGCGAGATCTTTGACGAGAAGGATGAAAGCACGACGGACCGAGATGATATGCACGGCCATATAGAGCTTGTTGAGGACCAGGACACTTAGACGAAGACTCGAGGAGGGATGTGCCTCGACAATCATGGCCCGCGGTCTCCTTACGCATCACAACATCATGCGACGTCAAGAGGTTACGTCATCCGCCGCCACGTTGGCGAACGGTTCACTCACCCGCAAGTCAAGGACTCAACTAGGCCGCTGGCCTTCGCGCAAACTCCTTCCGGTTCACTCGCTCGTCGTCAAAACCGTCCAAACCGTCGATCATCGCCCCAAGCTGGCTGGCTTAGAGCGCCTCACACACCAGATCGCCGATTTGGGACGTCGAGTGTCCCATCCGGCCGGCGGCCATGCTTTGCATTTTCGTTCCGGTCACTTTTGTGATCGCTTGCTCGACGCGCTTGGCGCTCGCTTCCTCGCCGAGGAAGTCCAGCATCATCGAGGCGGCGGCGATGGCGGCGATCGGGTTGATCACGCCTTGGCCGGTGTATTTGGGGGCCGAACCACCCATCGGCTCGAACATGCTCGCTCCGCCCGGACGGATGTTACCGCCGGCGGCGACGCCCATGCCGCCTTGGATCATCGCGGCCAAGTCGGTGATGATGTCGCCAAACATGTTCGTCGTGACGATGGTGTCGTAGTACTCGGGATTCTTGACCATCCACATGCAACAGGCGTCGACGTGGTTGTAGTCGGCCTCGATGTCGGGATACTCGGTCGCCATTTCCTTGTAGGCCCGATCCCAAAGATCGTGGGCGTACGTCAGCACGTTGGTCTTCGCGACGAGCGTCAAGCGTTTCTTGTCGTTGCGCTTGCGGCAGAGTTCGAAGGCGTAGCGGAGGCAGCGATCGACGCCCTTGCGGGTGTTGACGCTGGTCTGGGTCGCGACTTCGTCGGGGGTGCCCTTCTTGAAGTTGCCGCCCACGCCCGCGTAGAGATCCTCGGTGTTTTCGCGGACGACGACGAAGTCGATGTCCTCGGGTTTCTTGTCGGCGAGCGGGGTTTCGACGCCGGGATAGAGTTTCACCGGACGCAGGTTGATGTATTGGTCGAGTTCGAACCGAAGGGTGAGCAAGAGCCCCTTTTCGAGGATACCGGGGGCGACGTCGGGGTGGCCGACGGCGCCGAGATAGGTCGCGTCGAATTGCTTGAGCAACTCGACGCCGCCCTCGGGAATGAGTTCGCCGGTCTTGAGGTAGCGGTCGCCGCCCCAGTCGAGTTCTTGAGTTTCGAAGGTGAAGCCTTCGAGATCGGCAACGGCCTTGATGACCTTGATGCCTTCCGCAACCACTTCGGGGCCGGTTCCGTCCCCACCGATTACCGCGATTTTGTAGTGTGCCATCGACGCGTTAGATCCCATCTCCACATGCAAGCTCGCGCGACGTGGCAACCTGTTAAGAGAAAGGGCGAAGTTTGCTCCGGCTGCTCGAATTCACAGCATTTCCGGACCGATTCGCGGTGCTATCGTCGCTTCAAGGCATCCATTCAATCTGGTTGTTCGTGCGGCCAATCCGTCGAGCCGTTCGCGTCGTTGTAGGAAAAGGGCGAGGAAACGGCTTCCCGGGGAGCGGAAGTCTCCAAATGCCGGTCTCCGCGGCTTGCGCCGGAATGTTCCCCCGCGAGGGGGGCGACGATGGTGCCGCGATCGGCCTGGCGCGCGAGGCTCCACGCCGCGACTATTGCTTGAGGGCGTAGAGAATCACGTTGGACGCGAGCTTCAGCGCCGCTTCGTGCGTGTAGCCCTTGCAGTCGCTCCCCTGGTGACGCTCGAGCGCGCAGCCGATGTCGTAGGGGCTGAAAATGATCGCGTAGCGACCATCGATCTCCAGGCCTTCGAGGACCGGAGCGACTTCGCGCGATCCAAGGGCCTTGCTCAACTTGACCTTCGACAGATCGTAGCCGATCTCTTGGGTGAAGAGTTCGTGCTCGACCGGAATCGGCTTCAGCTTCTGGCCAGGGAAGAGTTCCTCGACCATCTCTCGGAACGAGTCGGCAAATCGCTCGCTCCCGCAGCAGGCGTCCGCGAAGAGGACGCCGCCCGATTCGAGGTAGTCGGTGAGCGTCTCCTTTTCCTTCTTGGAGAGCGTGAAGGCGTTGCGGCCGTGCATGTAGACCAGGGGGTAGTTGAAGAAGTTGGGATCGAGAATCTCGATATCGCGCTGCTGGCGAATGACGTCGATCTTGGCGATTTCCTGAAGCGAGCTCATCAGGTTTTGGATCGCGCGCGGCGCCGGGTTCCAGTCGCCGTTGTGGCGAACTTTGGCGATGTGGAGGTAGCCTCGCTTAATCTCGTCCTCGGGGACATCGTCGAAGACCTTGCGGACGTCGAGCTTGTCGAGCAAGTCCTCCGGCCCCACGGCGTACGCGATGATGTTCGCCCCCAGCCGAAACGCGGGGAGCGATGCCTCCTCGGTCGGGAATTCCCAACGGCACGACATGTCCTTGGGGCTGTAGAAGACGCCCGTTCGACAACCGACGTCGATCCCGAAGAGGGGCCAATCGTCGGCGAGATTGCGAAGGTCGAAGAGGCTCGTCCAGACGGGGTGATCGGGCTCGAGTCGTTTTAGTTCCTGCCCCGGCCCGGGGAAGAGATCCTTGCAGAGGGTGCGGAAGCCTTGGTCGAAGCTACCACAACTACAGTTGGAATCGGCCATCAAGAGGCCGCCCTGTTCGACGAATCGGCGTAGCAGCGTTCGCTGCGCCACCGGCAGCCGGGGGGCTTCGTGCCCGCTCATTTGCAGGATGGGGGCCTGCAACAGCGCGGCGACGTCCGCGACCTTGAGGTCGACCGACTGCCAGTTGAGCCTCTTTTTCCAAACCGTCTTCGACATGAACTCCGTCAGGTTATTCACGTCGTTGGGGGCGTTGTTCCAATCGTCGCCCGCTCCCCACTGCGCCTTGTTGACCAAGATCGGGATGCGGCCGCGAGTGAGAAAGAGCAGGCTAAACGCGGTGTTGCAAAGGAGGTAGGGCCCTTGGGCGGCTCGCGGCGTCGACCACGACCCATCGAGTCGCTGCTGGGTGAGGAGAAAGCGGACACCGAGCCGGTACCAGTCGTGGTTGCCGAAGAAGCGTTGCCCGGTCAGCCGTCCGGCTCGTTCGAGCCCGTAGAGATAGTAGAAGAGCCAGACCTCGTTCCCGCCGGCGGGATTGCGACTGACGGAGAAGTTTCGCCCTATCCAGTCAATGGCCCGACGCAAGTTTTCATCGATGAGGGCGCCGTCACAACGGACGGCGCGACCATCGACGAATCCCTTTTTCACCGAGGCGAATTGCCGGCTAGTGATGATCAGGCTCGAGATGCCCGCGACGCTCATGCTCCCTGTCGCGTCGCCGATGCCGCGATAGCCCCAGGAGCCGACGTTCGATTGCGAGTTGACCCAGTGCTGGCGCGACTTCTTCCAGAACTCCTCGTTGATATTGACGCCCGCGTCGGCGGCCGCCTTGAGGCCGAGCAGCGCGAACTGCGTGTTGGAGTTGTCCCCGGCGCCCCCTCGTCGGCCGTAGCTCCAGTTGCCGGAGGGGAGTCGGGTCTCCATCAGCCACTTGGCGTTGCGGCGAATCAGGCCGAAGTCGGACTTGGCTTCGGCGAAGACCATCGTTTGCAGGGCCACGACGTAGGTGTACTCGGGGGGGACTTGCCGCAGATAGACGAGCGCCTTCTTAATGCGGTCGTCATCGGGAGAGACGTCGGCCAGTAGCATCGATAGGACCACGAGGCTGGTGACCCCGCCTTTGTAGTCCCCCATTTCCTCCCAGTTTCCAATGCCGTGGCGCTGCTTCGACTTGAGAAAGTCGACCGCGCGTTCGATCGCTCGATTGACGTCTTCGGGGGCTTGCGCCTGGAGCGTGCCGACACAGGGAAGGCTCAACAGGGAAAGAGAAAGGAGCAAGGTCAGGCCCGCTCGACGCAAGATCATGAGGATGGTTCTCCTTTTCGACGGATCGAGCCCGATGGGAATCTCCGGCGATGGGTGACCGGTGCCCCGAGTCACCCCGCCAGTTGGCCGGGACATGGCGATGCCGTCAGCCGCGACCGTCGTTCGATGCTCTCGTTACGTTGATGGTAAGCACTCGTCCAGCGCTTGCCCAGTCTGCTCGCGACGCGCATTCCCCGTCGGGGCAAGCGAGTTGCAGCGAGCGGGTCCAAAGGGCGTTCGCCGACGGCGGCAATTTGTCAGGTTTTTTAGTTGAGAATGGCGATGGACGTTGTTAGTTTTCTTTCACCTGGTTGTCACCCCTCGCGACGGACTCGCGAGCGACAGCCAAACTGGTCACATGGACGCGACCAGGACATCACGACACTCCACGGAAGGAGCCGCCATGAAGCCCGTCATTGGGATCTGTTCTGACCTCATCCAAACGAAGAAGTCAAATCAGCCTCATCTCGTACTCGATTCCGGGTACGCCGACGGAATCAATGCCGCGGGCGGTCTGCCGCTGATCATTCCTCCTTTCACCCGTGACGAAATCCTCGAAGAGTATGTCGGTCGTCTGGATGGTTTGCTCTTGACGGGCGGGGCCGATCTCAACCCCCGCAAGCTCGGCAAGAAGCCGCATCCGTCGGTCAAGACGATGCACATGCGACGCGAAGAGTCCGATCGCATCCTTTGCCATCTCGCGATCGACCGCAAGATCCCGACCCTCTGCGTCGGCGTCGGCATGCAACTGATGAACGTCATGTTCGGTGGCTCGATCTACACCCACCTGCCCGAAGACATGCCTCGCGGCATGCCCCACTGCGATCCCATCGAAGGGTCGCTTCGCCACGGCGTCTTCGTCACGCCCCGCACCCGGCTCGAGGACATCTACGGCGAAGGCGAAATCCGGGTCAACAGCAGCCATCACCAAGGCATTCGCACCCTCGGCAAGGGCCTTCGCAGTGGAGCGCTGGCTCCCGACGGCTTGATCGAGTCCATCGAGTGCACCGATCCCGATTGGTTCATGGTCGGCGTTCAGTGGCATCCCGAATCGGACACCGCCTCGGCTCTTGATCGTCAGCTCTTCGAAGGCTTTGTCGAAGCGGCCGCCGAGTCGATCGCCGAGCCGACCATTCTCCCGATGGCCGCGTAAGTCGCGCGTCAGACGACCGCCGACTCTTCTCAGGCGTGGACCATTCCCGACGTTGCGCCCTCGATGGCGCTGGCTGCTCGTCAGCCAGTGCCGGGAAGTCGGGACCTTGGCGGACACAAGCCTGAATCCAAGAACTTCGGCCAACTGCCAACAAGGAACCGACACCAGACCTCGGTCGGTTCCCTCGTCAACTCGAGAGCGAACCTCGACCCTCGTGTCCAAGGACGGACACTCGTCATGACGATCGAGATCCCCGTTTGGAGCACCGCTCTTCCCACACGGGTCTTTGCCGGCGCGAGCATTGGTCGCACCAGCAAACGGCTCAAGCTCGCCCTGCTGCGCTGCCGGGGGGAGGGACGGCAGCTCCGCGTCTTGGCCGTCGACGCACTCACGCTTCCCCCCATCGACAACAATGGTCGGCTCATCGCCGACGCCGTCGAGCGGGCCTTGCGGATGCTCGCCGAGAGGAGCGATGTCCCCCTAGAGGCGGTCGACTGCTTCGCCCTTGAAGGGGTCGCGCCGGCCAGTGCTCTCGGGCTGGTGGAAGCCCTTCTCGCGGAGCGGACGGGGCTGACCATCGTCAGCAATTTCGCCCTTCGCGACATCGCCGCGGGTGGCAGAGGCGGCCCGTTGAGCCCCGTTCCCGATTGGTTTCTCTTCCGTTCCCCCCGACTTCATCGACTCCTGGTTCACCTTGGGTCCGGGCTACGAACGACGTTCATTGAGGCCGGATCCTCGCCTTCGGAGGTAGTTGTCTTTGATGCCGGCCCGTGTTGTCGATTCCTTGACGAGCTGACCCGCCAGTTAAGTCGGGGCCGGCACGCCTACGATCCCAATGGCCGTTTCGCGGTTCAAGGGAAGCATCGCGATGGATTGATTCGGCAGTGGTCGAGTCATCCCTTTTTGCTTCGGCCCGTGCCTCGCTTTCTGGATGGCAACGAGTTCTCCGGGGGCTTCCTCGACTCATCGTTGACGCTCGCCCGCGAAAACCACTACTCCGCCCGCGACGTTCTTTGTTCCGCCAGCCAATTCGTGATCCAAAACCTTGAGGAGGCGGTTCAGCGCGTTCTGCCGGCGGGGGTGGAGATCGACGAAGTCTGGGTCAACGGCGGCGGGATACGCAACGGTTTTCTCTGGCGGCTGCTTCAGGACGCGTTCGGCCGAAAGCCGGTACGGCGCTCCGACGATCTCGGCTTTCCCTCCGAAGCACGCCGGGCGACACACGCGGCACTACTCGGTTTTTGCATGATGGAGAACATCCCGGGAAGTGTCGTCTCCGCGTCCGGTGCCACCGCGCCCAGGGTACTGGGCCAGATCACTCCGGGAGACCGGATGCATTGGGATCGCTGGGTCTGCCATGTCGCCGACCGCTTCGACGAGGAAGTCAGTCGCCAAGCGGCCTAATGCTTTGTCAGTTCGAAAAGTTCGGGTGGCATTGGCTGCTTGTGAGACCGTGAGAAGCGATCGTGGATTCACAATCCGAAATCGAGCCGGGTGCCATGCCCACGTTCGGCGTGGGCATGCGCGGGGAACGTCGTTGCACGGATCGAGCAATCGCCTTCGTATTACCGCTGAGTTGCCAGTCCTCGCTGCCTGGCTGGCCAGCAGCCAGCGGCACCTGAAGAATGATGTCGAATCAGGGTCGCCGCGGCGTTTGTGCCTAGAGGTGCATGACGACCATCTTCTCTTCGGTCATCTCGCGGATCGCGTAACTCGGTCCTTCCTTGCCCATGCCGCTATCCTTGAGGCCCCCGTACGGCATCAAGTCGACCCGCCAAGCCGGCCCCCAGTTGATCTGAAGCGTTCCCGCGTCGACCTCTTGAGCGAACTTCATCGCTCGCCCAATGTTCTCGGTGAAGATGCCTGCGGAGAGCCCGAAACGAGTGTCGTTGGCGGCGGCGATCGCCTCGTCAATGTCGTCGAAGGGCATCACGCCCACCGCCGGCCCGAAGAGTTCGTCGCGGAAAAGTTTCATGTCGGTCTTCATCCCCGCGATGATCGCGGGCTTGACCATCGCGCCGTCGCGCTCGGATCCGGTGAGGAGTTCGCCTCCTTGAGTCACCGCCTCACTAAGCCATTCGGTGACCCGTTCGGCGTCGCGTTGCCGAATCATCGGGCCCATTTTCGTTTCTTCGAGCAGGGGATTGCCGGTGACGATCCCCTCGACGCCCGCCTTGAGTCCGTCGAGGTAGTCGGCGTAGACGCGGCGATCGACGAGGACGCGTTGGGTGCTGATGCAGACTTGGCCGGCATTGCCGTAGCCGGTCACCAACGTCGCCGCGATCACTTTCTCGAGATCGGCGTCGTCCATGACGATTAGCGGCGAGTTGGACCCGAGTTCCATTGTCACCTTCTTCATCCCGGCGACGCGACAGATCTTGTCGCCCACCTCGAAGCTTCCCGTGAAGCTGATCTTGCGCACCCGTCGATCGCCGCAGAGGGGATCGCTTAGCGTTCCCCCCGATCCGGTGATGCACTGCAGCGCGTCGGAGGGAACGCCCGCTTCGAGCATCAATTCAACGAGCTTGATGCCCGATAGAGGCGTGTCCGAGGCCGGCTTGAGGATGACCGAGTTGCCTCCGGCGATCGCGGGGCCGAGCTTGTGCGCGACGAGATTGAGCGGAAAGTTGAACGGGCTGATCGCGACGACGATGCCGCAGGGGACGCGGATAGTGAAGCCGAAGCGGCCCTTGCCTCCGGAAGCCCCTTCGAGCGGAACCGCCTCGCCACAGAGTCGCTTGGCTTCCTCCGCGGAGAGGACGAGTGTTTCGACCGAGCGGGAGACTTCCGCGAGCGACTCGCCGAGCGTCTTGCCCTCTTCCAGGCTGATGGTACGGGCGAAGTCGTCTCGGCGCTCTTCGAGCAGTTGAGCGGATTTTTGCAGCCACTCGTAGCGTTCGTAAGCGGTCGTCTTTCGCAGGCGCACGGCGCCAGCCTCGGCGATCGACAACGCTCGTTCGACGTCTTTCGGCGTCCCTTTGGGGATGACGTCGACGACGCTGCCGTCGAAGGGGTTGGTCACTTCGATGTGCTCGTTCGCGTCGACCCGTTCTCCGCCCAGGATCATGGTTGCCATCGTCTTCCCCCTCGGTCGCTGGTGTCATGTGTTGTCGATGGTCGTTGTCGCCGTTGAGCCTCTCTCGAACCCATCGGGCCGTCAGAGCATCGTGTCGCCATGGCACGATACGAAGAGAGTTCACCGCTAGTTCGTACGAATCGGCGGCGCAACGATGTTGGCAATCGTATAGGAATTGGATCGCCGTCGCGCGCGGAAGGGTTCGCGCCGACGCTTGTTTTCGGACGAGTTTGGACTCCGTGCGCACGCGACATTTGTCAGTGGCGTGGGGGCGGCTTCGACAATCCCGGTGCCCCTGGCTGCTTGTCAGCCAGTGAGAACCATCGGGTTCGCTGTTGCCCGAGCGCTTGCGTTTCGCAGAACACTGGCGATCGATGACCGATGGGGTTGTTTGTTCGCGAAGCCCCGTCCTCCTTCACTGGCCCGCGAGCGGCCAGTGGCATCCGCAACCATTGGGAGGGTCAAGGTGCCAAGGCGAAAGCAGCATCGAGACCACGTCCTCGTCAGGGGGAGATGACACCGATGAAGTTCGTTCTCTTGGGGAGCGACCCGCATACCGATTCCTTTGTGCGGGCGGCCCAAGATGCGTCGCACGAGATGATCGCGTTCATGGCCGACGATGGCGAAACGCCCGAGGTTCCATCGAGCGCCCGCCGGCTCGACGGCCTCGCCGATGTCGTCCGGCTTACCGATGTCGGCTACGCCGTCTTGGCGGGCGACTTCGACTATCGCGCGGAGCAGGCTCTCGCCCTTGTCCGGCTCGAGCCGATGCCCCTGGTGTTGAGCGTTCCCCTCGCCGAGAAACCGGACGTCTACTACGAGCTTGGACTCTATCGCGTCGAGTCGAAGCTTCCGATGCTGACGCTCTTGCCCGAGGCGGCGCATCCCGGACTCGCGAAGCTCCGCGAATGGACCGGCGAAACCTCGCCGCAGTGGATGGAGTGGACACTCCCCTTCGATCCCGAGCAGAAGGGCTCGCTTCGGTTTCACGAGGGATGGAGTTGGATCCGAAGCCTCGGCGGTGAGATCGAGGAGATCTCCGCGACCGGGGGCGACGAGTCGGGCGGCGGCTCGCAACTCCTCGTCAGCGCCCGGCATCAGTCGGGTATTTTGACGACGATCCGCTGGCGGGCGCTTCCTTCGGAAGGCTACGGTTTTCGTTTGGAGACGACGGCGGGAACGATTGAGGGGACTTTCGAACGGGGCTGCCAGGGGCCCGTCACCCTTATCGATCGCCGTGGGGGCCAATTGCGAACCGAGACGCATGAGCCGTTCGATGTCGGCCCCACTTGGGTCGCCGAGTGGGAGGCGCTGAGGGAAAAACGCGACGACGAGGCGTGGCATCGCGGACTGCGTCAGATCGAACTGGCGTCGGCGACCAACGAGAGCCTCGAGCGACACCGAGCGGTGAGCCTCGAGTACTCCGACGTTTCCGAGCAGCAGAGTTTTCGCAGCATCATGACGCTCACCGGTTGTGGGATGCTGATGGGGCTCGTCCTGGTGGTGATCGTCGCAGCGATCATGACGTCGATGGGCGTCTTCGGGAATTGGCAGCCGCCGATTTTCCTGGGGATTCTCGGTGTGCTTGCGCTGTTTTGTTCGCTTCAACTCCTCGGGCTTCTCTTTCGACCCGCGAAGCCGCCCAAGCCCTCCCCGCGAGACGAGGACTCTCTCTCGCATCCCGATTGATCGATTCATTGCGAAAGGAAGACTCTTGGGTGGCATGCCCACGCTCGCCGTGGGCATGCGGGGAACGCCCTTGATTCAGCACAATCGCGCACAAGTCGTCGTCAACCGCCTTGCCGATCAGGAGAGTCGCGTTCCGATCTGTCCGCGGTCGATAAACCGTGGGAAGCTTACAGCGGCCACACGAAGTAGATGACGACGAGCGACACCAAGCAGCAGAGGACCGACAACGGCGCCCCGACCCGGACGTAGTCCATGAAACGGTAGCCGCCCGGCCCGCGAACCATCAAGTTTGTTTGGTAGCCGATGGGCGTCGCGAAGGCGGTCGACGCCGCGATCGCGACCCCGATGACCAAGCCGCGGGGATCGAACTGGAACTGGTCGGCGGTCGTGATCGCCAGTTGCCCCATGAGGGCCGCCGTCGCGACATTGCTCAGGAACTGCGACATGATCGAGGTCGCGAAGATGAAAACCGCGAGGAGTAGGAAGGGGCTGTTGGCCCCTCCGAGAGAGATCAGCATCTTGTTGATCAGTTCCGAGACGCCACTGGAGTCGAGCGCGCTGCCGACCCCGAGGGTTGCGGCGATCAGGATGAGGACCGGCAGTTCGATGGTGCGGATCACGTCGCGCGACGCCACGCACTTGGTGAAGATCATCAAGCCCGCCCCGACCAGCGCCGGGATGGCGATCCCCGCGTTGCCGAACGTGATCCCGAGGACCGTCAGACCGAAGATCCCCAACGCGAGCCAACTGCGCTCATAATCGACCGGCGCGCTGTCATCGACGCCCGAAACGAGCACGAAATCGGACGAATTGCGCCATTTCGAGACGAAATCGGGCCCCGCGTCGAGCAACAGCGTATCGCCCGGCGAGAGGACGATCTGCCCAATCTTCTGCTGTAGGGCGGTCCCGCTGCGATGCACCGCGACAATCGAGGCCTGGTAGCGAGCACGGAACTGGGAATCGCGGATGGTCTGGCCGACCAAAGGCGAGGTGGGAGCGACGACCGCTTCGCAGAGTTGGGGGCCGATCCGCGGCGCGGGCCGCGGAGGATCGGGGGTCGGGACCCCTTCGAGGGAGTCCAGCGACTCATGGATCCGCTGGGCGTTGGAGTGTTTTGGGTGCGAGCTGCCGTCGGCATCGACCGGTTCGAGGCCGCGAATCTTCTGCAAGTCGACGACGGTGGAAATGACGCCGGAAAAGTGAAGCAGGTCGCCGGCGAAGATTCGCTCCTCGGGGGCGACGGGACTGATGACGTGCGAGAAGCGTTCGATCCGATAGAGGTAGAGTCCAGGGAGATCGCGGAGTCCGGAATCGCGGACGGTCTTCCCCGCCAATTCGCAGTCACGCGCGACGAGCATCTCGACGGAATATTCGCGCAGATTGGCTCCGATGTGTTCGAGCAAGTCGGTGCGCTCGGGCAGCAAGCGTTGCCCGGCGGTCGACAGGTAGACCAAGCCGGCGATCGAGAGCGGCAGTCCGACCCAGGTCAGCTCGAACATGCCGAGCCCGCGTTGGCCGGAGTTTTGCAGGACTTCGTCGACCACGAGGTTGGTGGAGGTCCCGATCAGGGTACAGGTGCCGCCGAGCATCGAGGCGTAGGAGAGCGGAATCAGGAGCTTCGACGGCGAGATCCGCAGTCGTTTGGCGCGATCGACGAAGACCGGCACGAAGATCGCCACCAGCGGCATGTTGTTGAAGAAGGCCGAGAGCCCGCAGACCGGAGCGGTCAGTCGGTAGAGGGCTCCCCCCGGCCTCGGTCGCCCGAAGACCTTCAGTCCGATGTAGGCCAACGCTCCGGTCGAACGCAGTCCCGCCCCGATCACGAAGAGGGCCCCAAGGGCGACCACGCTAGGGCTTGAGAAGCCCGAGAGCGCATCGCCGACGCCGACGACGCCGAAGAGCATCAGCGCGGTCAGCCCCGCGAGCATGATGATCTCGGGGCCATGCTTCTCGCGGACCAATCCGACGAGGATTCCCACCAGAATGACAAGGGTCACGAACACGGCAAAGGTCAACGAAGTTCTCCAGTAGTCTGGTTCGACCCGCGCGAATGTCGGCACGCGTTTCGATCGAGCCTCACGTCTCGCGACGAACGAGCGCCCGTGGGTTCGAAGCCGGCACGTCTCGCTTCCTCTTGAGCGACCGAGGAGGCGGCTCGGCGGTTCGCGCCGCGATTCCTCCGAGTCCAGGTCGCACAATGGCGGCGCTGCGAATAATCTAGCAAGGGAGCCGAGGGAGCGACCATTTTTTGAGGTTCATCCGCCCAATCGTGGCGGAGAAGAGACGAAAGAGCCCTGGGGTACGCGGAAGGGTAGGCAGGCGTGGCGAGTGATGGTGCCAAGTCGAGAGTGAGCCGTTGGCGCTTTGGCGTGGCGTCTCGATTCGCGTGGAGTCTCGTCCTCTTGGGCGGGCTGTTCGCGCCGGATTGCCGGGCCAACGACGACTTGGGGGAGACGCCTCCACTCTCGCCGTTCGGTTCGCGGGCGGACGCTTTTCGCTATCTCTTCGCGTTTCATCGCTTGACTCCCTCCTCGCTGGAAGAGTTTCGGGCCGCGCCGCGCGAGGACTGGGATCGGTGGATCATCGTTCTCGTCGGAGCGCCGGAGCCGCTGGCTCGACTGACCACGATGCCGCTGGAACCGACGGACTTCGTGGAGAAGGGGGGGGCGCTCCTGATCGCCAGCGACGACGATTGGTCCCAGTTCGTCGTCGACATCGAGTCTGGACCGCTCGGCGTGCTCGATCCACGCGAAGCCTACATGGGCCGAACGAGTCTGCCGTTGATCGACGATTGGAACCTCGCCAACCCCGACGCGCAACGGCTGACCCAGGGGGTCGACACGATCGTGATGAACTTGCCCGGCTACCTCGCCGGGCTCAAAGCCAACGAGTGGGCGGTCGGCTATCTGCCCCCCTCGGCCGCGATTGGGCAGCGGCCGCTACGAGGCCATCGGCCCGTCATCTCGGCCGGAAGTCTCGGCAAGGGCCGGGTCATGGTGGTCGCCGATCAAACCCTCTTTCTCAATGAGATGATCCAGGAGGAGGACAATCTCACCTTCGCGCTCAACACCGTCGCGTGGCTGATCGGCGATCGCTCGCCTCAGGATCTCCACGTCCTCTTCGTCAAGGATGTCGATGTCATCGGCGAGTGGGTCGACCCTCGGTTTCGCGACGGCTCGTTCAATCTTCCCGGGATCGAGGAACTGATCGCCGTGGCGAACAGTCTCATCAGCGGGTTGGAGGACGAAGGGGTCTTCGACGAACAGATCCAGCGGGTGCAGTCGCGGCTGCCGATCGTCCCGTTTCAGCGCGCGGTGGCGATGTTGACAAGTCTGTTTCTGCTGTTGCTCCTCGGCTGGTGGCTGATGGGCGTGCGGGCTCGCCATCTGCCTCGCAAGCGATCCCGGCGGAGGAAGGAGCGGGCGCAACCGGTTCCGTTGGGAAACCTGCTGGAGCAGCGGCGGACCGATTTGGTCGGCACGGGCGACTTCACCGACCCGGTCGTGCGCTTGGCTGAGCAGTTCTTCTGCCATACACTGCGAGCGGACGTCCACGAGCCTAAAATGCCACCGGTTCGCGTTCGTGGGTCGCTTTGGCGGCGTTGGAAGCGTTGGTGGCAACTTCGCTATCTTTGGCGATTGCTGCGACGCTCGTCGAGCCGTCCCGTGTCGCGACGAGAGTTTCGGCGTGTGCAGATACTCGTTGGCGAGTTGGAACGAATGGTCCGCGATGGGTCGCTGACGCCAGTCGACTCGGAACCCTCGCGTCGGACCGGGCAACCAGGAAAGAGTTCCGTTTGACTACGACTCACGAACAACTCCCCGAAGAGGTCCGGGCCGAGATCCACGAGTTCGCCACGAAGGTGCAGGGCGCCGTCAGCGAAGTGGTCGTCGGCATGGAGGATGTCGTTCGCCAATTCCTCATCGCGATGATCGTCGGGGGCCACGTCTTGCTCGAGGGCGTTCCCGGCACCGCGAAGACGACGCTCGCCAAGGCGCTGGCCGGCGTGCTCGGCATCGATCATCAGCGGGTTCAGTTCACCCCCGACCTGCTCCCCTCGGACATCACCGGGACCTACGTCTTCGACCGCTCGTCCAACGAGTTCACGCTTCGCAAAGGGCCGCTCTTTTGCCAGTTGCTGCTCGCCGACGAGGTGAATCGTTCGCCCGCGAAGACCCAGGCTGCCCTCTTGGAAGCGATGCAGGAGCACCAAGTCACGATCGAGGGGACGACGCTTCCCCTGCCCGCTCCCTTCATGGTCCTGGCGACGCAGAACCCGGTGGAGCAGGAGGGAGTCTACCGGCTCCCCGAAGCGCAGCTCGACCGTTTTCTCATGCGCGTCGTGATGGACTACCCCACGCGGGAGACGGAGATCGACATCCTCAAGCTTCACGGCGGACCGAAGCGGATCGTGGTCGAGCGGGAGCATGAGTCCGACGACGGTGAGGAGAGCCACGGCTCGACGGTCATCAGTGGTCCTCCCATGCCGGAGTCGGTCTTTTCGACGGATATGATTCTTTCGATCCAGTCGCGATTGGGCGCGGTTTACACGGAACCTTCCTTGCTGCCCTACATTGTCGACCTCGTTCGCGAGACCAGACGCCATCCCGACATCGCGCTCGGCGCGAGTCCTCGCGCCGCGATCTATCTTCTCCAGTGTGCCAAAGCTCACGCGCTGCTCGATGGTCGTCACTACGCGACTCACGCCGACGTTCACGAGGTCGCCCCCTCGGTGCTGGGCCATCGCCTTATTCTTCGGCCCGAGGCTGAAGTGGAGGAGCGTTCGGTTTCCGAATTGCTCCCGGAACTGTTCGAACGGGTGAAGATCATCCCGGACAACGACGCGTTTCCCTCGTAGTGCTCTGTTCCAACTTGAATTTGGTGTTCGCGCAACCCTAACCCTTTGGCACTAGCTGACAAGCAGCCAGTGGCGTCCGAAACTTCGATGGACCAGTGCGGTAGCAGGGTGACGGGCTATTTGCTCCGGCCGACCGTCTAGTTTCTAGAATGGCGGCCAGGGGAGTCTTCTTGTCGCGTTTGGGCCGACAAGCAACAATCAATCCGATGCGAACGGCTCGACACGGATGCGAGACATCCTTTCGCTAAACTTTCGACCCATGATTTCTCGGGGTACACGATGCTACAGACAGGCAGCGCCACGGTCCGCGATCAATTGGACGAGCTGCTTCAGGAACGAATCCTGGTCCTCGACGGCGCGATGGGGACGATGATTCAGACCCACGGGCTCGAGGAAGCGGACTATCGGGGCAGCGAATTCAAGAGCCATCCCAATGCGCTCAAGGGCTGCAACGACCTCCTGGTCTTGACACAACCGAAGATCATCGAGGAGATCCACGGGGCGTTCTTCGAGGCCGGTTCCGACATCATCGAAACCAACACCTTCAACGCGACGTCGATCTCGATGGCCGACTACGGCATGGAGCCCGAGGTCTACCGGATCAACAAAGTCGCCGCCGAGCTGGCCAAGGGGGTCGCGGAGCATTGGACGGCGCGCAACCCGGACAAGCCACGCTACGTCGCCGGTTCCATTGGACCGACGACCAAGGTCGCCTCGCTGTCGCCCGACGTCAACGATCCCGGCTTCCGCGCCATCAACTTCGATGAGTTGGTCGAGTCCTACACCGAGCAGATTTCCGGGCTCGTCGACGGCGGTGTCGACTTGCTCCTGCCCGAGACGACGATCGACACGCTCAATCTGAAGGCCTGTCTTTTCGCGATCGATCGTTACTTTCGCGAGCACAAAGTCTCGCTGCCGGTGATGGTGTCGATGACGATCACCGACAAAAGTGGTCGTACCCTATCCGGGCAGACGATCGAGGCCTTTTGGAACTCGGTCAATCACTTCGACATGCTCAGCGTCGGGCTCAACTGCGCCCTCGGCCCGGAGGAGATGCGGGCTCACTGCGAGATTCTCGCGAAGCGCGGGACGGTCTACACCTCGTGCTATCCAAACGCCGGTCTTCCCAACGCGATGGGCGAGTTCGACGAGACCCCCGACGCGATGGCCGCCGTCCTCGCCGAGTTCGCCTCCAACGGTTGGCTCAACTTCGTCGGCGGTTGCTGTGGCACCCGGCCGGAGCACGTCCACGCGATCGCCGAGGCGGTCGCCAAATTGCCGCCGCGCACGCGTCCGGAGCCGACGCGCTACGCGACCTATACCGGGCTCGAACCGCTCGAGCTTCGCGAAGAGACGAACTTCATCATGATTGGCGAGCGGACCAACGTCACCGGTTCGCGCCGTTTCGCCCGACTCATCAAGGAGGGGGATTTCGACGAAGCGCTCGACGTCGCCCGTGGTCAGGTCGAGGGTGGCGCCAACATCATCGACATCAACATGGACGAAGGGATGCTCGATGGCGCCGAGGCGATGACTCGGTTTCTCCATCTGATCGCCGCCGAGCCCGACATCGCCCGCGTCCCGATCATGATCGACAGCTCCAAGTGGGAGGTGATCGAAGCGGGGTTAAAATGCGTTCAAGGCAAGGCGATCGTCAACTCGATCAGTCTCAAGGAAGGGGAAGCCAAGTTCCTCGAACAGGCGCGGCTGGTCCGTAGCTACGGCGCGGCGGTCGTCGTCATGGCCTTCGACGAGGAAGGGCAAGCGGTCGACAAGGACAACAAGGTCGCGATCTGCCAACGGGCCTATCGCCTGCTGACCGAGGAAGCCGGCTTTCCCCCCGAAGACATCATCTTCGACTCCAACATCTTGACGGTCGGGACCGGGATCGAGGAGCACAACAACTACGCGGTCGATTTCATCGAGGCGGTCCGCGAAATCAAGCGGCTCATGCCACGGGCGAAGACGTCCGGCGGGGTGAGCAACGTCTCCTTCTCCTTCCGCGGCAACAACACCGTCCGCGAGGCGATGAACGCCGCCTTTCTCTATCATGCGATCGCCGCCGGCCTCGACATGGGGATCGTCAATGCCGGCCAACTCGAGGTCTACGAGGAGATTCCCAAGGATCTGCTCGAGTACATCGAGGACGTCTTGCTCAATCGGCGTCCCGACGCGACCGAGCGATTGGTCGACTTCTCCGAGACCGTCAAAGCCAAGGGGAAGAAGGATGGCCCCGACTTGGCGTGGCGCGACACGACCGTCGAGGAACGACTCAAGCACGCGCTGGTCAAGGGGCTCGTCGAATTCATCGACGAGGACGTCGAGGAGGCCCGTGCCAAGCACGAGCGGCCGCTGCACGTCATCGAAGGCCCGCTGATGGACGGCATGAACGTCGTCGGCGACCTCTTCGGCGAGGGAAAGATGTTCCTCCCGCAGGTCGTCAAGTCGGCCCGCGTGATGAAGAAGGCCGTCGCCTACCTGATGCCCTTCATGGAAGCCGAGAAGGAAGCGACCGGGACCCATTCCGCCCGCGGCAAGGTTCTCATGGCGACCGTCAAGGGAGATGTCCACGACATCGGCAAGAACATCGTCGGCGTCGTGCTCGGTTGCAACGACTACGAGATCATCGACCTCGGCGTCATGACCCCCAGCGACGAGATTCTCAGCAAGGCGCGCGAGCACGAGGTTGACATGATCGGCCTCTCCGGACTGATCACCCCCTCGCTCGACGAGATGATTCACGTCGCCAAGGAGATGAAACGCGAAGGGTTTACGATGCCGCTGTTGATCGGCGGCGCCACGACCAGCGCGAAGCACACCGCGGTCAAGATCGCGCCGCACTACGAGAACATCGTGATCCACGTGAAGGATGCCTCCCGCTCGGTGGGCGTGGTCGACAAGATCATCAACCCGAAACTGCGGCCCAAGCTCGACGAGGAGAACCGGGCCAATCAAGAGCGCGAGCGTCAAAACTACGAACGCCGCGTCGAGCGGACTTATGTTCCCTACGCCACCGCGCTGGAGCAGCGTTTCCAGGTCGACTGGGATGCCTCGCCGATCGACACGCCGGAGTTTCTGGGAACCCGCATCGAGAAGGAGATCGACCTCGCCTCGATCGTCCCCTTCATCGACTGGTCTCCTTTCTTTCTCTCGTGGGAGCTGAAAGGGAAGTACCCGAAGATTTTCGACGACCCCAATCTCGGCGAAGAGGCTCGCAAACTTTTCGACGATGCCAAGCGGTTGCTCGATCGGATCATCACCGACAAGCTGTTGACGGCGCACTCGATCCACGGCTTCTTCCCCGCCAACAGCGTCGGCGACTCGATCGTCCTCTATACCGACGAGCAGCGTTCGGCCGAGCGTTGTCGCTTCCACATGCTCCGGCAACAGTGGCAGCGGAAGGGGCAGACGGAGTTCCGTTCGCTTGCGGACTACATTGCTCCGCTGGAGACGGGCAAGCTCGACTATCTCGGCGGTTTCGCGGTGACGACCGGACACGGGACCAGCGAGTTGGCGGCGAAGTTCCAAGCCGATCACGACGACTACAACTCGATCATGACCAAGGCGATCGCCGACCGTCTGGCCGAGGCGCTCGCGGAGAAGCTTCACAAGGAAGTGCGCGAGAGTTGGGGGTTCGGCAAGAGCGAAGGACTCAGCAACGACGACCTGATCGCCGAGAAGTATCGCGGTATCCGTCCCGCGGCCGGCTACCCGGCATGTCCCGACCACACCGAGAAGCGGACGCTTTGGAGTCTGCTCGATGTCGAGGCGGCCACGGGGATCACCCTCACCGAGAGTTGCGCGATGATGCCCGCCGCGTCGGTGAGTGGGCTCTACTTCGCCCATCCCGAGTCGCGTTACTTCGCGGTCGATCTGATCACGCGCGATCAGGTCGAGGACTATGCCGCGCGCAAGGGGATGAAGCTCGCCGACGTCGAGAAGTGGCTCTCGCCGAATCTTTCCTACGATCCCAAGTGAGCGATCCTTTCCCGTCTAGGCTCCGCCAAGACCTGGCTTTCTCGTGCCACTGGTGCGCTGTCAAGACCTGGGTTTCGGGTGGCACTGGCCGCTTGTCGGCCAGTGCCACCGAGTTGAGTGACCGTCAACTCGAATTTGGGACGCTTGACCGTTCGCACGCATCTCGCAAGGAGCCCACGAGTCGTCGTGGGCTTCTCCTCGTTGCTCATAGGATCGTGGCAAGTCGATACCTCTCACTGACGCCGACGAAATCGACGTGATTGGGTTGAAACAGACGCTTCCATCGCCTAATTACATTGTTGAGATTGAGACGGGTTCTCAATTCCTGCCGTACTCCCCGCCAGCTCTTCGCCAGCCACCTAGGACGGTAGTCGAACCGCCGTTCCGTGCTGTCGACAAGGCCATCCGCGGTATCGTCCCGACAACTTGAGAGATCTCGTCGAACGCCTCGCGCCCCCGTCATGGGAGTGGGAAACAACGTGACGGTGCCTCTTGTTGACTCGTTGAGGCCAGGGCCGTTTCGTCGTGATGGAGACTCGGAAATTCCCGCAGGAGTAGGTGCTTTCATGAAACGCCGTCATGCTTTTACGCTTGTCGAGTTGTTGGTGGTGATCGCCATCATCGGGGTCTTGGTCGCGATGTTGCTGCCCGCGGTCCAGCAAGCCCGAGAGGCGGCCCGGCGGATGCAGTGCCAGAGCAATCTCAAGCAGATTGGCACCGCGATGCACAACTACCATGACGCCTACGCCCGCTTCCCCATCAGTCAGAGTTGGGGTCAGCTTGGACCGCAGTACGAGATCTCCGCGTGCTGGGCACGGAGCCTGCTGCCCTACGTCGATCAAGAGCAGATCACGAGCAACTACAACGACAGGGTGTCGCACCTGCATCCCGACAATCGTCCGTTGGTGGGAAAGTCGCTGGGAGTGTTCAAGTGCCCTTCCTCGACGGCCCCAGGCGTCGTCGATATTACCGTCGATCATTCCAGCCTTCCGTTTGTCGACACGACCGATGGCGAGACGATCCCGCTCGGGATCAACGAGTATGCGTGTTCTTCCAATGTGTACGACGGCACGACCTCCGAGCACGGGTTGATGCCCTACAACAGCTACTCGACGAAGATCGCCGAAGTGACCGACGGCTTGAGCAAGACCATCCACGTGGTTGAGATCACCGGTGGCGGCGGCATCGCCCACGACCGAGCCCGCAACGTTCTCAGCGTGACGGGAACACCGCACTGGGGGATCTGGGCCGGGTTCAACCGCCTATCGTTAAGAGGCTTCAGCAGAGATGGCGTTACACAGTTTGGCGGAAACTGTGTCGTCAACTGCAATAGTGGTGGCAGCAACCCCTACAGTTTTCATCCCGGCGGCGCCCAAATCTTGTTCGGGGACGGGGCGGTTCAGTTCGTCGACGAGCAGATCGATGTGGGAACGATGGAACGTCTCGTCAAGCGTGCCGATGGGGAGAGAGTCGAAGGTCTCTAGGCTCATCGTGGGACGAACCACTTTCAACGGGAACGAACAACCTATGTACGCCAACATGCGAAACGCCGCGATCATCGCTCTTGCCACCACGACGATTCTCTCGGGGTGCGGTAGCGCGCCCGACGACGGGCTGATCAAGCATCAAGTGACCGGCCAAGTGCTGGTCAACGGCAATCCCGAAAAGGGCGTTGTCGTCCGGTTCAACCACACCGACCCCTCGGTGAAGAAGAACGCCGCCCGCCCGATCGCGGTTACGGACGAGGACGGCTGCTTCGTCCTTTCCACCAACGGCGAGGACGACGGAGCGGTCGCCGGGACGTATGATGTCACCTTCTTCTGGCCGGAAGGTGGCAACAGCATGCAGGAGTTCTTTGAAGGCAAGTACGTCAAGCCGAACGGGCCGGAGTTCCAAGTGAAGGTCGAGGATGCCGACGCCCTGATTCCTCCGTTCCGGCTAGAGGCCCCCGCCGCCACGGTCGAGAAGGCACACCAGGCGTTGAACAAGAACCGCGCGCAGCCGATCAACTAGGCTCCGTCTCAAAAGTCGGCTCTGGCTTCGGCTGGCTACGTTGCTGCGGGACTTTGTCGGTCTGCATCGACGAATCCAACGGATTCGCCTGTTTCGACCTCCTCGTCCCCCACCAACTCGCTGTGCCTCGGGCCGACGATCAACTTTTGAGACGAAGCCTAGAGCGCCTAGATGGAGACAGGGCCGTCAACGCGTCGACCGAAAACACTGAAGCGGGGGAGGACTCCGCCAAGCGCCGACAGCGATTCAACTACCGCAAACTCTTCTGGAGATGGCACAAGCTCGCGGGGCTCCTCGGTGGGCCCTTGCTGGTGTTGATCGCGCTGACCGGCGCGATTCTGGTCTTCTCCCCCGAGATCGACGACTGGCTCCGTCCCGACCTCAAGGTCATCGAGAGCCCGATCCCCAACGCCGAACCCATCTCCGATCAGGCGATGATCGACTTGGTTCGCGAACACGTCCCGGACAAACGCTTGCTCCTCTACTTCCAGGGGGAACACTCCCACGAACCCTACCAGTTCCTGCTGATCGGCAACCCGAAAGAGGGGCTCCACGACGTCTGGGTCAATCCCTACTCCGGGGAGATCGTCGGCGACCGCATGCGCGAGACGGCATTCGTTCGCATCGTTGAACAGATCCATCGTCGTTTGCTCACCGGCGAAGTCGGCAGTTCGATCGTCGAGTTCATTACCGGCTGGGGCATCGTGCTCGTGCTGACGGGGCTCTTTATGTGGTGGCCGCGAAACCTCAAGGCGCTACGGCACGGACTGACGGTCCCTTTTCGCGGCTCGGGCTACAAGATCAACTGGCGGCTGCACAACGCGGTGGGCGCTTGGATCGCGGTCTTCATCTTGTTGATGTGCCTGACCGGCATGGTCTTCTCCACCTACTCGGGGAAGATCTATCGCTCAATCATGCAAGCGACCGGGGGCGCGTTCGGCTCTTCCGTGACGTCGACGCCGACTCCCGGAACGGCGACGGTCTCGGTCGACAAGGTGCTCGAGGTGATTCGCAATGAGGTAGGCCAAGACGCACCGCTGACCGTCTTCTTGCCGAATGGGGAGAAGGCGTGCTACGTCGTGCAATCGCGGAGAGAGGAACGGCCGGTCTGGACGAACCGCCACGACTACCGGCGCTGGTCGTTCGATCAGTACTCCGGGGAAATGCTCAAACGCGAGACCTGGCATGATGTGCATCCGATGATGCGATTCTGGATCCTGAGTCTGACGATTCACTACGGCTCGTTCATCGGATGGCCGACGAAGATCCTTGCCATCGTCGCGTGCCTGACGCTGCCGATCCTGGCGGTGACCGGCTACCTGATCTGGTGGTGGAAGCGGCGAGCACGAGTGAACTCCGCGTCGGGGCCATCGGCGGTCTCCAATCGTGTCGCCGCTCGAGCTCCCGCGCCGGTTCCCAAGGGACTCATCGTCTGTCTCGTCGGCGTGGGAATCGTCTTTCCGACCATAGGAGTCTCCTTCTTGGCGCTCCTTGGCTGGGAGGGACTCGTTCGCGTCGTTCGCGGGAAGCCGGGACAGAGCTCGTTTCCTCCTCGTTCATGATGGCGACGAGTGGCCCGCGGCCGATCTCCGCGCAGTCGTCAACGGCAGCGTTGCGACGGCCTTGGCCGGTCGGTACGATACGGCCACATCTGAACCATTTTGTTCGAGGAGAGAGAGTTGATGAATCGCCGAAAGTTTCTCGCCGCTGGCGCGATGGCCGCCACCGCCCCGCTCCTTTGGAACTCCGCGCGGGCGGGGGACCCCGCCACCTCCACCGGCGCGAAGTTCAAACTCAAGTACGCGCCGCACTTCGGCATGTTCAAGGCGCTCGCGGGCAACGACCCGATCGACCAACTCAAGTTCGCCGCCGACCAAGGCTTCACCGCCTGGGAAGACAACGGCATGATGCGCAAGCCGGTCGAACTCCAGGAAAAGATCGCCAAGACGATGGGCGATCTGGGGATGACGATGGGCGTCTTCGTCAGCTTCTCCGGCTTCGGCAAGAGCGACTTCGTCTCCAACACCTCGAAGGACTACCAAAACACGCTGCGCGACTCGATGAAGAAGGCGGTCGAGGTCGCCAAGCGGGTCAACGCCAAGTGGTCGACCGTCGTTCCGGGCAACACCACCCAGAAGCTCGAGTACGACTACCAGATGGCCAACTGCGTCGAGAACCTCAAGGTGATGAGCGAGGTTTGCGAGCCGGCCGGGATGGTCATGGTCCTCGAACCCCTCAACTGGTGGGCGAACCACCCCGGTCTCTTCCTCACGAAGATCCCGCAAGCCTACAGCATCTGCAAGGCGGTCAACTCGCCCTCGTGCAAGATCCTCGACGACCTCTACCACCAGCAGATCACCGAAGGCAACCTCATCCCCAACATGGACAAGGCCTGGAGCGAGATCGCCTATTTCCAAGTCGGCGACAATCCCGGCCGCAAGGAGCCGCTCACGGGCGAGATCAACTACCGCAACGTCTTCAAGCACATCTATGACAAGGGCTTCGACGGCGTCGTCGGCATGGAGCACGGCGTCAGTGGCAAGGGCAAGGAGGGCGAACAGACCCTGATCGAAGCCTACCGTTGGTGCGACAACTTCTCTTGAGGGTCGTCGTTCTCGCCACCTCGGCCCGCTGACCCTGGGTGCCACTGGCTGCTGGTCAGCCAGTGTGCTGGTCGCATGAGCGGCACTCGAGGCGTTCGGCGTCCCGAGTGTTCGGCATGCTCCCGCGCGGTCACGGGCCGCCACCACATGAAGAATACTGGTCGATCGGGACACTAGAAGAGTCCGGTCGTCATCTCCAGCGCCTTGGTCGCGAGGTAGCAACCCTTGTCGAGATGGCGGCAGGCGATCCGATAGAGTCGATAGCCCTCTTCACTATCGCTCTGGGCCCGGTAGGTGTCGAGGCAGGAGTCGGCGATCATCCACTCCATCTCCGCCTCACGCAGCAGGTGCATGACCTCACTCTCACGCTGTGTCAGGGAGAGTTGGTCGAGGCGACACAACTGCTCGGCCAGTTGCGAGCGCAGGTCCGGTAGGGAACTGGGGGTCGCGTCGGCGAAGGAGGACGCCAGCTCGAAGATGGGGCTGAATTTCGTTTGGTCGATCCGGGAGCAGCCGATCCCGAGTAGGCCGATCATCGCGAACGCAAAGAGTCGGGGCGTTCCGTCGAGCCGCCGCCGTGGAGGCTCCGGGCGAGGTTGGGAACGGACCACTCGGTCCCGGTCTATCGCGTCGTCGATCATCAAAAGACCGAATTCCCTTCCGTCAACAGTCGGGCTTTCTGAACGTACTCGTTCGCTTTGTCCAGGTAGGCTTGGGCGTATCGCAGCCCCGCGAGACGGTGTTCCTCCTCGCGGCCCCTGCGGTAGTGGTCGAGTTGAACATCCGCCATCAACCATTCCGTCGCGGCGAGATCGAGCAAGCCGACCACCCGTCGCTCACCAGGAGTAAGCTCGTTGTACTCGAGTTTGGCCAATTCCTTGCTGAATTTGTTCCGCAGTTCCGTGATCGTGTCCGGGGTGGAGTCCTCGAGCGCCGCCCCAAGTTCGAGCAGCGGTGTGATCTTCTCGGCGTCGATCTCGGAGCAGCCGACCGCCAAGGGAAGACAGAGCACCAGCAAGGACCAGCGTACGTTCTTCATCTCGCTATCTCCGGGAGGGTGACGCCGACGTATCCGTTTTGGGGTTGGATACGGGGCCGCAAGCGAGGCGAAGATCGTCTTGGCGGGACCGATTCAAAAAAAGAACTGCCCGCTCAGATGTCGCCTGGCCTTGCGTATACAGTCGAGACCCTCTTGCAGAAACTCGTTTCCTTTTTCCAAGTGATCGGACCGTCTGAGGGGCTGCCTGGAGCCCCGGTAGCCGTCGAAACGGGCATCGGCGTAGAGCCAATGTGTTCCCGCCTGTTCGAGGATCGCCAAGACATGTCGCTCTCGCTTGGAGAGAGACTGCCGCTTGAGTCGCTCGAGTTCCTGATGGAACGTGTCCCGTCGTCCGGACAGGTTTTCTGGCTCGGCCGACTTGATCGCATCCGCGGCCGCCAACACTGCGTCGAATCGCCCCGGATCCAATGGGGAGCACCCGATGGCGGCAAACGCGATGATGGCGACAATCCAGTGCCGCGACATGTTCATTCCCTCGGTCCAGCGCTGACGAGTCGTCCCGCTTTTCCCGAGAGATGATCGCGACCGGCAAATCGACGATTCGAGGTACCGACATTCGATCACACGATCCATTGAACACCGCCCTTCCCGCGGAGTTTCTCTCGGAGAGAAAGTTTTCGGCTCTAAAAGCGCGTCGACTCCATCACCAGACGCCGGGCCCGACCAATGGACTCGGCTCCCTTGTTCATGCACGAGCGCCATTGCCGCAAGGTCACCTGCCGCTCTTCGGCGCTCCCGGAACGGTGGTACGCGTCGGCGCTGAGATCCGCGTACATCCATTGACTCGAGGCCTGACGAAGCAACTGCATCACCGTCCGTTCGGAACCGTGAGGCCGCTCTTGCTCGAGCTGTTTCAACTCCCGCTCGAACCTGGCTCGGTGTTCGGGCAACTCCGCGGGGGTTGCGGTTCGAACCGATTCGGCAAGGTCGAAGACTTGGGCAAACTTCTCCGGATCGATGCGCGAACAGCCGAGCAAGGCGATCGCTCCGATGGCAAGGAGAGGTGATGTTCGCATCTTCTCTTGTTTCCGATGGGGTAGGTTCCGGATTTGGGAGACCGCCTTCTTCTGGCGACCGCGATCGGGATTCTCTTCGGGGCGTCGGCTCTCGGAGTGGACGACTCCCGCGAACTGGTCGCGACGTATCGTCCCAAATGCTTCGAAAAGGATACCGGTGCATGGTCGAACGCCTAACGGCCCATTGATCAATTCGCTGCCGGCTACGAACGGCCCTTTTGGCCAATCTCCCCGTCGACGAAACTACGGATTCGCCTGTGTCTCTTCTCCTTGATCTTGGCCAACGTTGCTCATTCTCGCCTTGGCCCGCTTGGATCAACGGACTGCTAGCGTCGAGCTTCCGGTCATGTCGCTTGTTCTTACTGACAGGCAGCCTGAGACAACCGAACATCAGGTCTTGGCGGTGCACCCGTGTCCTGATTGGCAAGTTCCATCCCTGAAACCTCGTTCCCCAAATGCGGGAACGTGCTCAATGAGAGGCCTTTCACGCATGCCCAAGGCGAGCGTGGGCACGGTACCCAAGAGTCTCTTGGGCAATGAATGGACCTAGGCAAACGCCCATGAAGGGACCATCCGACTCAGAAGGCCAACCAGCCCCCCAGTTGGAAACGGGCGCGCGTGAGAATGGCGCTTCCTGACGCGATCAACTCCTTGGCGACCTCTTGGCACGACTCGCGGCCTTCTTCGCTCGTTTCCGATCGGCAGCGGTCGAGACAAATATCGGCGAGCCGCATCTCCGTCTCGGCTTGGCGAAGAATCGCTAGGATCTGCTTCTCCGACGTCGTCATCGTCACCGATTCCAGGGCCAAGACTTCGTTCGCGAACAACTCACGATACGACGTGAATGAGACGATGTCGGCCTGCTCCAAGGCTTGGGCAGCATCGAACGCCGCCTTGAACTTCTGAGGATCGGCGTCAGTGCAGCCGCAGGGCAGCGCGATGACGATCAGCGAAAGGATCCATGTCCTACGCATGTCTAAGGAATCTCCTGCGCGATAAAGTCGCGCCTATGATACCTCTTTGTGTTGGGGATGCCACTAGTGAATCGGTTCTTTGGTCCACTTGCTGGGCCGAGGACCGATGAAGAGCCGTTTGGAGTTCCTGGTGCCGCCCTCTCCTTCGCGCGGCTCTCCTTCCTATCACCTGTGGGATTCGCCGCGCCGCCCCAATTCTCAGGGAAATTTATCAACGGTTTGGCGAATTTGTTTCGTCGTGTCAGCTCGGTTGGTGTTGGCCTCTACTGGCGGCGAGGGATTCCTAGGGTTGACGGTGGCGTCGTGATCAACCGTCCTCTCGCGTCGACGAGTGGGGACGTTCGAGGGATTGCAAAGTCGGTGCCGCTTCGATGGGAGTTTTGGTGTGATGGGAGGAAGGACGCCGACCGATCCCGAGTCGTGCTCACATCGGGCAAGGGGTGATCGGCGTTGGCTGGCATGAGTCCGAGGCCCTGTTGCCTTGGGATCGAAGCCTCGTCGCATTGGCGAGCGATCCTCTGGGATTTAGGGGATTCTGCCATTTGCCGCTGGCGCGACACCCCACGCACAATGAGCGGAATGCGAGGAGAAGAAGGTCGAGGAGTCCGATGCCTCGTCATCCACCATTGGGCAGGGGTAAGGACGCTCGAATCGGTTCGCTTCCAGCTCGCTCGTTTCGCCGGGAGCCGGTCCTGACGTCGACGAAGTGAACATCATTGCCCACTGACTCGGCAGCGGGCTCGTTCGATCTTCGCTGAGGAAGGATAGCCGTCAAAGCGGACGTTGCGATGTGCTGAAGAACAGCCGGCAACGTGTGTTCGGCCAACGAGCGAACTTCCCGGGAAGTGTGAGGGGCGACAGTCCGCCAAGCGATTCGCCGCCAGTTAGGTAACGCCCGCTTCGATCGACTGTTCGCTAGCAGCCCATTGATCTATTCGCTGCCGGCTGCGAACGGTTCTTTGGACCAATCTCGGCGTTGAAAATCCTCGACGAATCTGCGGATTCGCCTGCGCTTTTCCTCCTCGATCTTGGCCAACATGGCTCGTTCTCGCCTTGGCCCGCTTGAATCATCGGACTGTCAGGACAAACAGTCCTCGAGACGCTCGAGCGACTCGAACGTCTCTTCGATCTCCCAACCGGACGAGAAGCTACGGACGGAGTGTTGGTGCTGGTAGACTTGGCGAATGAGGTGGAATTCGCTGGTTCCGAAACGGTTGGCGACAGCGCGGGTCGTGTCCAAGGGGGCCTCGGTGGCGAAGGCGAACCCGTCGCGACACCAGTTGCGGACCTGGACCCGTTGGGCGTGGAGAAAGAGAGTTGCCGTGCGATCGTGATGGGTCGGGATCAGAAGGGCGGCATCTTGGGTCGATTGGCGCTCGCATTTGCGACGATCGGGGCCGGAATTGGTCCAATCCGCGTCGGTTTCTGATGAAATTGGTTGAGAAACGTCGGTTTCGAGCCCGAACGGGACCTCTTCGGAGAGAACTTGGCTTGTTCGAAAGTTGAAGGGCATGACAATCGCTCCTCGCGTTCGAAAGTGGTATCAGCGTTCACGAACTGCGTGAGATCGACGGGGAGAACCGGATCCGTTCGATGCGAAGAGATCAGTTGCATTTGCCGTGCCGAGACGTTGGGTAACACTGGGCGTGAGGCCGTAACGCTTTTCATGCTAATAGATTACGGCGACAACAGTGCATTCGGAGGGAGAGAGGCGACTATCAAAATGACAATCGAAGGGCGGTCCGCTTGATGGAAGTCGTGGGGCGAGTTCTCATCGAGAGAAACCGCCCCATTCTTGGGGAAGGCGAAGATTGGTGAACGGACGGGCTAGCTCTTGCTGTCGTCCTTCTTGATGGTCAGCAACTTATCCTTGGGGTGCTTCTCCAGCGAGAGGTTCTTGAAGCGAACTTCCTGGGGCACCTTATTCGAATGTAGTTGCAGTCCGATCGGGGCCTTCTTGATTCGCTCGGGTTCCGGTTCGCGCCAGTCGGAGATGAGCTTTCCGTTGAGGACGTAGCGGATCCGATTTCCTTGGGCGAGAATCTCCATCGTGTTCCAGTCGTGTTGCTTGCCGAGCGGCTTGGCGATCTTCGCGTTGCGATGAATGCCGCGACGGCCGTAGAGATCGTAGAAGCCGTAGTTCGACGGAAACATCACCAAGTGCCCCGCGTAGGTGTAAGGATCGCCCTTGTCGGGAGCGACCCGCCCCCACATCGCGATCCCCGAGTGCATTTCCGACTCGGCCAACATGAAGTCGAAGACGAGCCGAAAGTCGTCATACTCCTCTTCGGTGAGCAGGTAGGTGCTCACGGGAACGGGTTCGTCGTTGCGGCCGACGATCACCCCGTCCTTGACGGACCAATACTTCTCGTGGCCCTTCCAACCGTCGAGATTCTCGCCGTTGAAGATTTCGACGACTTCCGTTTCGCCCGACTTGGGAGGAACGACGGGGGCGGCTTTGGCCTTCGGCTTGGCCTTCTTGTCGGCGGCCTCCGCGGGCAACGCGGAGAAGAGCGTCAGGGTTGTCATCGCGACGAGAGCGGTGCTCGCCCATCGACCGTATTGGTTGTTCATCCCAGGTCTCCAGCTTGAGGGTTACGAAGTCGCGCCGCGACGTTCCGCGGAGGCCATGCCGAGCGAGGAAGCCCCCGTCGAACCGCGACAAGTGACGACTTCCGGGGGCGGCGCGATCGGCGGCATTATCTTGGCCCGCGAAGAGCTCAGCAAGCGCCGAATGGTCACGATGGCGATTTTCGTGGTTCGCTTTCATTCGCGAGTACGCCCTCAAACGTCGGGCGAACGCGGCAATGCGTGGATCTTTTCGCATGCCCACGACAAGCGTGGATCTTTTCGCATGCCCACGACAAGCGTGAGCATGGTACCCGGCCGGCTGAACTTATTGTTCTCTCTGGCTCGTCGAGGGTTCCGCAAGGGGCTAACGATTGACTTTGGTGACATCCATCAGTTATTCTTGAAAGACCTACCAGAGCAGCGAGGCTTCGGTTCCCCGGGGGGTGGCGGGAAGCGGGCCGTGGGCTCGTTGCAGCGATTGCCAGCCATTGTTCCAAGCGGGCCGGACGAGTCATGCAACGCAACTTCACCCATGTTCTGTTGTTCCTTGGTGCGCTCCCAACATCCGTCGCTTCCGCCGAGGCGCCGATCGACTTCAACCGCGATATAAGACCGATCCTCTCCAACACGTGCTTTCACTGCCACGGGATGGACGAGGCGACGCGCGAAGCGGACCTGCGTCTCGACACCAAGGAGGGGGCCTTCGCCGACTTGGGCGGCTATCACCCGATCGTGTCGGGAAAGAGCGACAAGAGCGAGCTCTTCCGCCGCATCGTCTCCGCCGACGATTCCGAGAAGATGCCTCCCCCCGACTCCGGGAAAGAGCTGTCCGACGCTCAAATCGAGTTGATCCGACGTTGGATCGACCAGGGAGCCCCTTGGAAGGGACACTGGTCGTTCGAGGCTCCCAAACGCCCGACGGTTCCCGAGGTGAAGCCGACGGCGACATCGGGCAACGCGATCGATCGCTTCATTCACGAGAGGCTTGCCAGCGAGGGGCTCGAGCCCGCGGAGGAGGCGACGAAGGAAGCGCTGCTGCGGCGCGCGACCTTTGACTTGACCGGGCTCCCCCCGACGATCGAGGAGATCGACCGCTTCCTCGCGGACGACTCACCCGACGCCTACGAGAAGGCCGTCGACCGGTTGCTCGAATCACCACGCTATGGCGAGCACATGGCCCGATACTGGCTCGACGCCGCCCGCTACGGCGACACCCATGGCTTGCATCTGGACAACGAACGTTCGATCTGGCCCTACCGCGAGTGGGTGATCAAGGCCTTCAATAACAACATGCCCTTTGACCAGTTCACCGTCGAGCAGCTTGCCGGCGACTTGCTCTTCAAGCCGAACCGCGACCAGATGATCGCGACCGGATTCAACCGCTGCAACGTGACAACTAGCGAGGGCGGGGCGATCGCCGAGGAGTTCCGCGTCCGCTACGCGATCGACCGCGTCGAGACGACCGGGACCGTCTTCATGGGGCTGACCGTCGGCTGTGCGGTATGCCACGACCACAAGTATGACCCGATTTCGCAGAAGGAGTTCTATCAGCTCTTCGCGTACTTCAACAATCTGGCCGAGCCGGCGATGGACCGGAACAAGCCGCTGCCGCCGCCGACACTGATGCTCCCGACGCCCGATCAGCAGGAGGCGGTCGAACGCTACAAGAGGCAAATCGCCCTCCTGGACAAAGCGATCGATGCCGAGTTGGCCAGCATCGACTACAGCGACCCGGCCGAGTTGGTTGCCGGGGAGCCCGAACCACGCGAGTACGTCTGGTTCGACGATTCCCTCCCCGAGGGCGCCAAGCCCCTGGGCAACGAGAACGAGAAGAGCTGGCGCTTCGTCGGTGGCCCGAAGTATCCCGTCTATTGCGGCAAGTCGGTCGCGACCCGAAAAGCCAAGTCGCGAAGTCAGCATTACTTCCAAGGCGTCGAGAAGGGGCTGCTCATCGGCGAGTCGGACAAACTCTTTATCCACGTCTACTTGGACCCCCAGGATCCCCCGCGGCAAGTGATGCTCCAGTTCAACGACGGGACGTGGGAGCATCGCGCCTACTGGGGCGAGGACCTGATCGAGTGGGGCGAGGCGGGAACGGTGAGCCGCCATCACGCCGGTCCGCTTCCCAAGCAAGGGGAGTGGGTCCGTCTCGAGGTCGATGCCCGGACGGTCGGTCTCAAGCCGGGGACGATCATCAACGGCTGGGCCTGCACGCAGTTCGATGGGACGGTCCACTGGGACAAGGCGGGCATCGTCAGCGCGATTCCTCAAGGCGAGGAACAACTGGCCTCCCTGGCCGCGTGGGAGAAGGTGCTCAAGGGTGACAAGAAGAAGCTCGCCGCGTTGCCCAAGGATCTCCAGAACGTCCTCAAGGTCGCTAAGGAGAAGCGAAGCGACGCGCAGAAAAAGACGCTCACGAACTACTTCATCGCTCACGTTCATCCGGACTATCGCGACTTCTTCGGCCCGTTGGCCAAGCAGTCCAAGGAGATCGCCTCGCGACTCGACAGTCTCGAGAAGTCGATCCCCGGATCGCTGGTGATGAAGGAGGCGCCCACGCCGAGAGACGCGTTCGTGCTGATTCGCGGCGAGTACGACAAGCACGGCGAGAAGGTCTCCCACGGCGTCCCCGCGGCGCTGCCGCCCCTCCCCGAGCACGCTCCGAAGAACCGCCTCGCGCTGGCCCGCTGGCTCGTCGATCCCTCGCATCCGCTCACGGCTCGGGTGACGGTCAATCGCTACTGGCAGCACCTCTTCGGAACGGGCATCGTCAAGACCTCCGAGGACTTCGGCTCGCAGGGCGAATGGCCCTCGCACCCCGAATTGCTCGATTGGCTCGCGGTCGAGTTCGTCGAAAGTGGTTGGGATGTCAAGCAACTGCTCAAGTTGATCGTGACCTCGTCGACTTATCGGCAATCCTCGCGGATCACGCCCGAGAAGCTCGAGAAGGATCCCGACAATCGGCTCCTTTCGCGGGGGCCGCGCTTCCGCCTCGACGCCGAGATGATTCGCGATCAGGCTCTCGCGCTGAGTGGCTTGATGATCGATCGCGTCGGTGGGCCGAGCGTCAAACCGTACCAACCCTCGGGTGTTTGGAAGGCGGTCGGTTACACCTCGAGCAACACGGCGGTCTTTAAACAGGACAAGGGGGACGCGGTCTATCGTCGCAGCCTCTACACCTTCTGGAAGCGGACCGCGCCGCCCCCCTCGATGGCGACGTTCGACGCGCCGACGCGCGAATCGTGCACCGTGCGGCGTTCGCGGACGAACACGCCGCTGCAGGCGCTGGTGTTGCTCAACGATGTGCAATTCGTCGAAGCCGCCCGCAACATGGCCTATCGCGTCATGGTTGAGGGAGGCGACAGTCCCGACGAGCGGATCGTTCACGCGTTTCGTCTCGCCACGGGACGGCGTCCCGACGAGAGCGAAGTGAAGCTGCTGCGCCAAGCGTACGAGTCGCAGCTCGCCGACTATCGGAGCAATCCCGCGTCGGCCGAGTCGCTGACCAAGGTGGGGGACTCGCCTCGTCCGACCGATGTCGACGTGGCGGAACTCGCCGCTTGGACCACGGTGTCCAACCTGATCCTGAACCTCGACGAGACCATCACCAAAGGATGATTGCGATGGACCCGATCCAAGAGTTCCAGCACCTTCAGACCCGCCGTCATTTCTTCGGCAAGACCGCGACCGGCATCGGGGTCGCCGCTCTCGCCTCGTTGCTCGATCGAGACGGGGCTCGAGTGACCGCCGCCGAGACCAAGCCTGGGGAAGGGGTGCTGACGAAGCCGCATCTTCCTCAAAAGGCCAAGCGGGTCATTTACCTCTTCATGTCGGGAGGGCCGTCCCAGCTCGACTTGTTCGACTACAAGCCGACGATGAAGGAGTGGTTCGACAAGGACCTGCCCGAGTCGGTGCGAATGGGACAGCGACTGACCACGATGACGTCGGGGCAGAAGCGATTCCCGATCGCGCCGTCGATGTTCAAGTTTAAGCAACAGGGACAGAGCGGGGCGTGGATCAGCGAACTGCTCCCCAACTTCGCGACGGTGGCCGACGACGTCAGCTTCATCAAATCGGTTCACACCGAGGCGATCAATCACGATCCCGCGATCACGTACATCCAGACCGGTCATCAACAGCCGGGCCGTCCAAGCTTAGGGGCGTGGCTCTCCTATGGTCTTGGCCGGATGAACGACAGCTTGCCCGCGTTCGTCGTGCTGCACTCCTCCTGGTCGGCGCGCCGTGACGCGCAGGCGCTCTACTCGCGACTTTGGGGAACGGGCTTTCTCCCCTCGGTGCACGCGGGGGTCTCGCTGCGTTCCAAGGGCGATCCGGTGCTCTATCTCTCGAACCCTCCCGGGGTCAGCCGCAAGTCGCGCCGCAATGTGCTCGATGCCCTGGCGCAGCTCAATCGAAAGCAGGAGGAGGCTTTCGGTGACCCGGAGATCAACACCCGGATCCAGCAATACGAGATGGCCTACCGGATGCAGGCGTCGGTTCCCGACCTGGTCGACATCAGTGGCGAGTCGAGCAAGGTGCGCGATCTATACGGGCCCGAGGTGACGACGCCGGGGACGTTCGCGGCGAACTGCCTCTTGGCTCGCCGGATGATCGAACGCGATGTCCGCTGCGTGCAGATCTTCCATCGCGGTTGGGACCAGCACGGAGCCCTTCCACGCGACATCCGCCTCCAGACCCGGGACATCGACCGGCCGATGACGGGACTGATCAAGGACCTGAAGAGTCGGGGCCTGCTCGAGGACACTCTCGTTGTCTGGGGCGGCGAGTTCGGACGCACGATCTATAGTCAGGGAACGCTAACGAAGTCGAACTACGGCCGCGACCATCATCCGCGTTGTTACACGATGTGGATGGCCGGCGGCGGCATCAAGCCGGGAGTGACGCACGGCAAGACCGACGAGTTCAGCTACAACGTCGTGGAGAACCCGGTTCACATCCACGATCTCAACGCGACGATTCTTCACTGTTTGGGGATCGACCACGAACGACTCACCTACCGATTCCAAGGCCGCGACTTCCGCTTGACCGATGTTCACGGCCACGTCGTCAACGAGGTCTTGGCGTAGTCGATTTCCGGCCCCGCCGCGGACCTCGTCTCCGTTGTCCGTTTGACTCCGCGGGACTTTCGTCTGGGATGTCTGTTCGTCAGGGATGTCATGCCCACGCTTGCGTGGGCATGCTGTTGTGCTGTCGTATGACCAACCAGCGGTCTCTGACCTCGTGTCCGATGCCCACGCTCACGTGACCCTCTTGGCATGGCACCCAAGGCGGGAGAGAAGTGAACGCTAGGAATCCCCGCGGGCGATTGTGACGGTCGCGCTGAGTTGGTCGACCAACGCGTCCCACTGACGGGGACCGAGTTGATCGACGAACTGACCCTGGGCCTTCTTCCAGAACGGGATCGCCTCGGCGAGTTTCTTCTCGCCCTCGGTCGTGAGGGTCACCAGACGCGTCCGGCCTCGGTCGTTGTTGACGGAGATCAGGCCGAGTTTTTCGAGTGGACGGAGGTTGCGCGTCAACGTACTTCGATCCATGACGAGCGCTTCGGCGAGTTGGGTGATATTGGTCGGCTGCTCGGCGGCGACGACGAGCACGATGATCAGTTGGGTCGAGCGTAAGCCGATCGGCTGGAGCATCTCGTCGAAGTATTGCGTGACCGCTCGCGCCGCTTTGCGAAAGTTGGCGCACGCGCACTGTCCCGCGGCGGCTCTCAGGGCATCCCGATCGAAGTTCATGCCTTCTTACTCATCGATTGACGTCGTGTTCAACTACCGCCCCGTTGCGGTCGACTCACCGGCGTGGGGGCGTTCCATCATGGATTGGGGAAAAGAGAACTCGCCGGGAGATCACTCGAACGACCACGGGCGATCGTTGCGGACATAGGCACCATGGGAAAAGGCAAGAAAGAACAGCTCGATCCATGGATGATCGATGGGAACGCTCAGGTCATCCCGCGACAGGTTTTCTTCGGCGGCGTACGTGGTGTGCTGCCCTTTGTCGACGAGGACATGGTACCATGGTTGATCGCGACTCGGTTGCGTTTTGTTCTTTTGGTACCACGCGTCGTCGGCCATGCAGCGAAGATCGACGGCGACCACGACGCCGCGATACCCGTAGCGTCGGTGTTTGACCAACGCGCCCGGTTGGAAGCGGGCGTCGCGAGCGCTTTCGTCGGAGAGCCCGTTGGCGGCTCGGATCATGTTTGCTCCCTCCACGGGCTGGCCGCCAGACTTGGCTCACCCAGAGACCGCCCCATGCTCCCACCCCAAGGGATCTGCACCACGTGAAGAAGTTTCGATTCGACAAAGCCTATTATGATCGTTTTTATGGCAATCGGGAGACGCGTGTCACCACCCAGCGAAGCATCCATCGCTTGGGGAATTTCGTGTGCCACTATTTGAAGCATTTGGCGCAGCCGGTACGGAACACGCTCGATCTCGGCTGTGGGTTGGGCTATTGGCAAGCGGTGGTCAAACGCCACTTTCCGAGGTCTGATTACCAGGGTGTCGAGGTCAGCCCCTACCTTTGCCGAGAGTTTGGCTGGCAACGAGGTTCGGTGGTCGACTACGACGCGCCGGAAGCATTCGATTTCGTGATCTGTCAGGGCGTGCTTCAGTACCTTCCCGCCGCCGAGGCCCGCCGGGCAATCGAAAACCTAGGGTTGCTCTCTCGCGGGGCGCTCTATCTTGAAGTGCTTACACGCCGCGATTGGGAACTCAATTGCGATCGTTCCGTTACCGACGGGGATGTCTATCTTCGAGAAGGGGCGTGGTATCGCCGCGAGCTGGGGCGTTACTTCGTTCATGCCGGTGGAGGCGTTTGGCTATCGCTACGCTCCCCGGTGGTCTATTTCGAGATGGAGATCGCCGAATAGCGCAGCGTCGGTTCCAGAATTTCGGGGGCACGGGCGACGGACCGGCCCGTGAGGCGACGTGGGGTCGCCGTTCGCCGAACACTTGAAGCGATCGGGCGCGAGTCGAACGTTTGACGGAACACCCGCGAAGGGCCGACATGGCGCATCGCGATCAACCAACAGGCTAGCTAGCCGCCCGCCAGTGAATGAGTTCGGAGCACCAGCAACCCTGCCATCGTGCCCGGAACTTGGGGAGACCACGACCATCGACCTACCAATGATCAATGTGGAGTCTTTGTCGAAGACGTTTTCCCTGGCGAGCGGGAAGGAACTCAACGCCGTCGACGGGGTCTCGTTCGAGGTCCACGCGGGGGAAGTCTATGGGCTCCTGGGTCCCAACGGCGCCGGGAAGACCACGACGCTGCGCATGCTCTTGGGACTGCTCCCCTCGTCGGGCGGATGGGCTTCCGTCGCGGGCTTCCGATCGGATATCGAACCCGAGGAGGTCAAACGGCGCGTCGGCCTGGTCACCTCCGGAACGGGTGTCTACCGCTGGCTTAGTCTTCGCGAAATGCTCGCTTTTTTCGCCGATCTCTACGGCGTCGCCCCCGACGTGACCAAGGGACGGATCGACGAATTGGCGGGGCTGCTCGGGATTTCGCATCTGCTCGATCGCTCCTGTTCGACGCTCAGCACGGGCCAAAAACAACGGGCTTCGCTGGCGCGGGCGCTGATTCACGACCCTTCGGTGGTCCTCTTGGATGAGCCGACCGCGGGATTGGACGTGATGGGGTCGCAGCTCGTGGCCGCCTTCATTCGCCATCTGCGCGAACTGGGCAAAGGGGCGATCCTCTGTACCCATCGTTTGGAAGAAGCCGAGCGGCTTTGCGATCGGTTTGGCCTGATGTGTGGGGGCCGAATCATCAGCGAGGGAACGCTCGAGGAGCTGCAAGCGCGAACCGGATGTGAAACGCTCACCGACATGTTTCTGCAGCTTTCGGGAGAGGCTCCGTTTCTCGAACCGAAGGATCTGGCCGAGGTCAAGGAGGTCGCTTCGTGAACGATGGCAAGGATGCACGGGTGCCGTCGCTTCCCAGTGGGCTTCCAGCGGTGTCGACCAAGCGGGGCGAACTGCTGCGCTGGGCGCGGCTGGCTCGCAAGGAACTGCGCGAAACGTTGCGTGATCGCCGGACGATCGTGACCCTCGTCGTGATGCCGCTGGTGCTCTATCCGTTGGTGACGATCGCGTTTCAGACCTACTTGCTCAGCAACGCGCCGAGGCCCGATCGCATCGTGTACCACCTCGGGTTCGTGTCGCCCGAGGACCGGGCGATCTTTCTGAACCTGCTCAATGTCGCGGCGCAGTTCGAGCCCTACGTCCCGGAGGAGGAGCCCCGCGTCGAGCAGGCCAACGCGCTGCTGCCGAACTCGACCGAACCGGTCAAGGAGGCGATCGGGCGACTCTACCTGACCGAGGATGTCGAGGATGCGGTTCAGGGGATCAACGTCGATGTCGGCGTTCGGCGCGGCGAGTCGTCGCCCCAGCTCGACGAGTCGTCGAAGACGATCGAGATCGACTGGGAGTTCATTGTTCGCGAAGGGAACCCGCGCGGCCGAAAAGGGGTCGACTTTCTCAAACGCAGGCTCTCGCTCGCCAACCAGGCGATGCTCCAGGCCCGCTTGCAGTCGCACGGGGACTTGCAACGGGTGATGCCCGTCCAGAGCAAAACCATCACCGTCAAGTCGGAAGAGGAGGAGGCGGCGATTCCGTTGGCGGCGGTCCTGCCGCTGATCCTGCTGATGATGACGATCACCGGGGCGGTCTATCCCGCGATCGACTTGACGGCCGGGGAACGCGAACGGGGGACGCTCGAAGTCCTCATGGCCGCGCCCGTGCCCCGCGTGAGGCTCTTGCTGGCGAAGTACTCGGCGGTCCTCACCGTCGCGCTGCTCACCGCGAGCGTCAACCTGCTGATGCTGCTGATCACCCTCCGGCTCAGCGGGCTGGGCAAGACCCTGCTCGGCTCCCAGGGACTGACCGGGTCGACGATGGTGGCGCTGGCGCTCTCGCTGTTTCTGTTCGCGGCGTTCTTCTCCGCGGTGCTGCTGGCGGTGACCAGCTTCGCGCAGAGTTTCAAGGAAGCGCAAGCGCACCTGATCCCGCTGACACTGGCCGCGCTGGTGCCGGGGGTCGCGAGCATGTTGCCGGGGATTCAACTCAAGCTCGGTTTGGCGGTCGTGCCGCTGCTGAATATCTCGCTGTTGGTGCGCGACCTGCTCAACGGGGCAGTCAAGCCGTCGATCATGGCGGTGGTGATCCTCTCGACGTTGCTCTATGCCATCTCGGCGATCGCGCTGGCGGCGCGCGTCTTCGGGTCCGACCAGATGCTCTACGACACCGAGACCCGTTGGCGTGATTTCTGGCGGCGGCGCCGAACGCCGATCGACGCGCCGACGCTCAGCGGCGCGATGGGGTGTATTTCGCTGATCTTCCCGCTCTTCATCTTGGCCAATGGGGGGATCGCCCAGAGTTCGCTTCAGGCCCCGTGGCGACTGTTTTGTGCCGCCGTGGCGCTGTTGATCGTCTTCGGACTCTTTCCGTTGCTGGCGGCGTGGATGGGGAACGTGACGCTGCGAAAAGCCTTCGCGTGGCGCGGTGCGAGTCTCCTCGGATTTCTCGCCGCGATCCTCTTCGGGCTTTCGCTGTGGCCGCTGTGTCATGAGCTCGTGGTGGCGACAAACCTGCTCGGCTTCGAGACGGTCGATCGGTCGATTCTCGAACGCGGCGCGGTGACGGTAATGCGGCTGCGAAAAATGCCTCCTTGGCTGGTGATCGGGGCATTGGTCCTCGTTCCCGCGATTGCCGAAGAGTTCTTCTTTCGAGGATACTTCTATCGAACACTCGAGCCCCGACTAAGTGCGGCGCGGACGATTCTCGTGACCGCGGTCCTCTTCGGGCTATTCCACGTCGTCAGCGCCCAGGGCATTCTCGTCGAGCGGCTCTTCCCGAGCCTGCTGATGGGCTTGGCGCTCGGCTGGGTCCGCTACCGAACGGGGAGTATCTTCCCACCGATGTTGCTGCACGCGTGCCACAACGGGCTTGTCGTCTTCCTGTCGTTTCGGTCGGATTTCCTGTCGAAGATCCAGTTGCTGACGGTCGACTCGGCTCACTTGCCACTCTCGTGGTGCGCGGCGGCGGTGCTGGTGTGCGTCGGTGCCGTCATCGTGATGGAACGCTCCCGACCGACACCCATGCCCACGGAATGTACCTGATACCGCTCCGATTGATGTTCGTGGAACCTCGCTCGCGGCCGCGCCCGCGGGTCCGCTCGGGGTTCGCGCTGGCCGAATGGTGGTCGGTCTTTTCAAGAACTCGCTGGACATTTTGGATCAGTGTTGGAGAGTAGACCTGTTGGGGGGCGAATCCGCGTGTCGCGTGGTGTTCGGCCACGCCACCAAGGGCGAGGAGCGTTCGAATGGCGAGTTTGATCCGAGTGGGTATCGTCACGCTGGTGGCGGTTGGGGTTGGACTCGGCATCCTCGGCTACGTCTTCGTCGCCGAAACCGGTGCCTTCAGCGATCCGGTCACGCTCGGACCGGGCAAGCCCTTGCCGAAACCCAAGCCGGTCGACCCGCCGGAAGTCGGGGCTGGGATTTGGCCGCCAAGCGAGGGGGAGCGCTACCCCGACTTCACGCTGATCGACACGCGGGGGAACGAGGTCCAGCTTGCGTCCTTCTCCGGGCAGCCGCTCTTGATCGAGTACGTCGGCATGCCCTGTCCGGGCTCGCAGGGATTGGCGGGGGGCAGTCTCTGTGGCGGCTTTGGCGGGATGCAGCCTCAGCCGCGCTTGGCCTCGATCGACACACTGCTCCGACGATACGGGAAGATCGAACCGACCGATGAACGGCTACAACTCGTCTCGATCATCTTCTACGACATGAAGATGAAGCCGCCGACCGCGGAGAGCTTGCAAGCTTGGGAGAAGCACTTCGGGCTCGACAAGTTCGACAACATGATCGTCCTCGGGGGAAGGAAGGAGCACCAGCACCCGACGATTCGCGGGATGACCCCTGGGTTCCACTTGGTCGATCGGGAATTCAACCTGCGAGCCATCGTGACCAACGGTTCCGAGACGAAGATCTGTGACCTCTTGCGGGAGGCGAAGCGAGTCGCGTACATCGAGGCGACGCCGGAGGACTGGTTCCGAACCCCCAATCCCAAGGTTGTCGGCAAGGTCGCCGAGGCGTTCCGCGACCATCCCTCGCGCCCGCTTCCCAAGGAAAGTAGGCGGCTCAAGCGGGAACTCGACCGGCACTATCCCGCTTATGTCGCGCGTTTGATGGTCGATCCGTATCTCCAGCAAGACGACGCCGACAAATCGAAGGATAGCGATGAGCTGGCGCTGCTTCAGCAAGTCGCGCAGCTCTACCCCAAGCAAGGGACTTCGGAGCAAGTCGAACTGGCGTTTGAGCACGGCCGGCGCGCCGTCGAGTCCGGCGGCCGCGACCCACTCGTCCTGACTGCGTACGGTTACGTCTTGTGGCGGAAGAAGGTCTATCATCGCGCCGAGGAGGTTCTTCGCGACGCGGCCGAGCTCTTTCCGAAGAGCGATTACCCCATCCTCACGCGGCGTTTGGCCCCCTTGTTCCTTGGCAAAGTCTTGGTCGGCACCAACGATCTGTTCAAGCAGCGCGAAGCCGGGAAGTGGAATCGGCAAGCGTGCCATGAGTATGTCGAGGCCGCGAAAGGCCCCTTCACCCCGGAGGAGAAGCGTTTCTACGGCTACGAACGCGAGAACATCCTTTACGATCACATCCCCGATCGCAACTACCTCATCGCCAAAGCGATCGTTGCTGATGGGCGGGCCGACCCGTGGATTCGCGACCTTGTCCTCGGCGCTTACCATCAAGAGATTGCGTGGGCCGCGCGCGGCAGTGGCTACGCGCGGACGGTGACCGACGAGGGGTGGCGCTACTTTGGGCTTCATCAGGAGGCGTCGCGAGCCTACTACCTCGATGCGTGGGATCGTCATCCCGAGCTTCCCGAGGGGGCCCGGCAGTTGGCGAGGCTCTCGATCTCCCGTGGTGGAGTCGCCGACGAAACGATGCGTTTCTGGTTCGATGAAACGGTCGCGGCCCAGTTCGACTACTATCCGGCATACGAACACATGCGCTGGGGGAAGCGTCCCCGTTGGGGGGGCACGCATCACGAGATGATCGCCTTTGGAGTCGAGTGTCTCAACACCCATCGCTTCGACACCTACGTGCCGTTCTGCTTCTATGACGTCATCAATGACATCGGCGGCGAGTTGAGCGAGCGTTCCGACGCCTTCCGCATGCCGGGCATCTACGAGAACTTTCGCGACCTCTACGAAGGGGCGCTGGCGGAGCCTTCCTTCGACGTCCAGCAACGCTTCAATCTGAAGACGAAGTACGCCGGGATTTGCTGGCTCTGTGGCGAGTATGATGAAGCGGCGCGACTGCTCTTGGAACTGGGGCCGAACATTTCGACCAAGTCGCTCGAGGAGATCAAGGTCCCGCTGGTGAAGATGCTCGCCGATTTGCCGGAAGTCGCTCCCCCCAAGCCGGCCAAGGACGAACGCGTCGCCATCCCCTAGTGTCGCATCGATTCGTTGGCCAAAACTCTTGGGGGACACAAGGATCACGCTTGCGTGGGCACAAAGAGGATCACGCTTGCGTGGGCACAAAGAGGATCACGCTTGCGTGGGGATCCTGGAACGCCGTCGGCCCCATTGACTCGGCATAGCTCCTAGGAGCAGCAGATGAGGCGCGAGAACAGTTCGCGGCCCGCTCCGAATCGCTCAACGTTCCGCGAGCGGACCATCCCGAGATTCGGCCGTCACCGGAGACCGATCAGCACGTAAGAATCATTGGGAGTCCCGCCGACGCGTGATTCATGTGGTGGTCATGAGCTTGCGTCCGCGGAGTCCACGGGGTGGGAAACGATGTCAGTCGACGAAGTATGGCGATTCATCCTCAGGGTTCACGACGATTACCGACTGCGCAAACGGCTTACGTTCGTCCAAGCCAGCGGCGACGATGTCTTGCCCATGCTGGTCGAGATCGCCAACGATGAAGGCTTCGCGATCACCGCCGACGACTATCGGCAGGCCTTCGCCAACGAGATGAAACGACAGTACCGCCAAGCGGGGTTGGAACCGCCGGAGGTCTCCCTCGAACAACTCGCCGGGGTCAAGGGGTTGCCGGTGGTCCCGCTACTCTTTGGCGAGCGCTCCGGCAGCTTCGGCTAGCAGTCCGATCATCCAAGAGGGCCAAGGCGAGAACGAGCCCTGTTGGCCAAGATCAAGGAGGAAGCACGCAGGCGAATCCGTAGATTTGTCGAGGTTATTCAACGCCGAGATTGGTCAGAAGATCGGTTTGCAGCCGGCAGCGAATAGACCAACGGGATGCTAGGTTCGGTCTCAAAAGTTGGCTCTGGCTTCGGCTGGCTACGTTGCCGCGGGACTTTGTCCGTCTGCATCGACGAATCCAACGGATTCGCCTGTTTCGACTTCCTCGTCCCCCACCAGCTCGCTGTGCCTCGGGCCGACGATCGACTTTTGAGACGAAGCCTCGTGTCCTGATTGGCAAGTTCGTTACATTGAATCTCGGCCCTCAGTTCGTGTGGAAGATTGCCCAATCATAGGCGTGTTCCGCATGCCCACGCCAGCGTGATCCTCTTTGCATGCCCACGCCAGCGTGATCCTCTTTGCATGCCCACGCCAGCGTGGAGCATGGCACCCAAGCCGAAACGGAGCCTCGCGCTCCTTTGGCACTGGCTGACAAGCAGCCAACGGCACCAAGAAATTCGATGGACCAGAGGACTAGGGCTAGGACGTGAGGACGGTGGGAGAGCCGGCGCCGGTGGCGGTGGTGACGGGGACTCCGCTGGCGGGATTGACGCCCATGACCGGCGTGCTCAGCCGGTTGACGGGACGGCCGCAGGCGAGGACGGTGAAGCTGCCGACGCCGACCGTTCCGGTGCAAGCGGCTCCGGTGACCGCGTCGCCGGTACACGAGACGGGGGCGACGCCGATGATGACGGTGGGGGCTCCGGGGCCGACGATCGCGTCGCCGGTGAGCGTTGGAATTCCGAGAAAGGCTGTCGGGAACATTCGCTTGGATCCTCTTGCCGGGGAACGAGTACCCGCCGACGCTGTTCCTCTTTTACGATCTTCGCGTGCCCGATGGCGAACGAAAGCCGCAAGTTTTGGCCGAGTGTTCGACGACGACGCTCGCGTCGGTATGCGGGAACGACGCGATTTGCGCGGCTCGCATGAGTCCTCGGACCTCCTCGGCGAAGGAAACGTCCGAGATCACGACACGCCGGCGAGGGCCATCTCCAGATCCTCGATCAGATCGTCGGGATCCTCGAGCCCGATCGAGAGCCGAATGAGGCTGTCCTCGATGCCGTGAGCAAGTCGGTCCTCGCGATCGTAGCTCGCGTGCGACATCGAGGCGGGCTGCTCGATAAGTGATTCGACCGCGCCGAGACTGACGGCGAGTTGAAAAAGTTTGGTCCGGCCGACGAATGACTGGGCCGCCTCGAAGTCGGCATCGAGCTGAAAGCTCAGCATCCCGCCATAGCCACCCTTCATCTGCTTGGTCGCCGTCTCATGCCCCGGATGATTGGCCAGTCCAGGGTAGAAGACCTTCGAGACCTTCGGATGTTCATCGAGGTAGGTCGCGATCCGCAGCGCCGAGCGGCAGTGCTCGCGAACGCGCAGTTCGAGGGTCTTGATGCCGCGCGAGCAGAGGAAGGATTCGAACGGGGACATCACCGCGCCGGTCGCGTTCTGGACAAAGTAGAGTCGATCGAAGAGATCGCGATCCTTGACGACGAGGGCGCCGCCGAGCAAATCGCTATGGCCGCCGAGGTACTTGGTCGCCGAGTGCATCACGATGTCGAGACCCAACTCGAGCGGTCGGGTGAGGACGGGACTGGCGAAGGTGTTGTCGACCGCCGAGAGGATGCCGTGTTTTTGGGCGACGCCGGCGCAGGCCTCGAGGTCGGTGATCGTCAGCAGCGGGTTGCCGGGCGACTCGAGCCAAAGGAGCTTCGTCTTCGGGGTGATCGCCTTTTCGAAGGCCTCGACGTCGTGCGGCGGCACCAGGGTCACCGTGATCCCGGAGCGATTGATGATCTTGTGGAAGAGGCGATAACTGCCCCCGTAGATGTCTTGACCGGCGACGATGTGATCGCCGGCTTCGAGCAGCATGGTCACGGCGTGAGTCGCGGCCATGCCGGTGGCGAAAGCCAGGGCGTTGGTGCCGCCCTCGATCGCCGCGAGGGTCTCCTCGAGGCGCGCGCGGGTCGGGTTGCCGCTACGAGCGTAGTCGAACTTGCCCCAGTCGCCGGCGCCGGGTTGGACGTAGGTCGAGGCGACATGGATCGGGGGAACCACCGCTCCGGTCTCGGGGTCCTTGTGATTGCCGGCATGGATCGCTTGAGTTCGGAAACGCATGGTGGATCTCGTCGAAGGTGATCGGGTGCTGGACCGCGGCGACCGCTGGTGTCGTGTCTGTTGTAAGTATTCGGGTGCCACTGGCTGCTTGTCAGCCAGCGAGAACAGCTTGCATTGATATCAGTCGAATGTCGGCGTTTGACAAAACACAAGTGTTCCGTCTAATCGTCGACAGCAGGTATGTTTGGTCGTTCTCTCATGACTCGAGCACTGGCTGACAATCAGCCAGTGGCACCCGTCGCTCGATAGCCGATAGCCGATCGGCTAGATCGCGTCGAGGGCGGTCTTGAAGTCGTCGAGGAGGTCGTCGGTGTCTTCGATGCCGAGCGACACGCGGATCATCGCGTCTTCGATCCCGACGGCGGCGCGCTCTTCGGGGGTCATGTTGAAGTAGCTCATCAGCATCGGCTGCTCGATGAGCGACTCGACCCCGCCGAGGCTCGGGCCAATCCGAGGGATCTCGACCTTGTCGATGACTCGGCTGGCGGTCTCCGCGTTTCCCTTGACGGTGAAGGTCAGTAGGCCGCCAAATCCCTTCATCGTTTGGCGGGCGATGTCGTGGTAGGGGTGGCTTCGCAATCCCGGGTACCAGATGCGTTCGACCTTCGGGTGATCGTGGAGGAACTCCGCGAGGGTGGCTCCATTCTGGTTGTGTTGTTGCATGCGAAGCGAGAAGGTCTTGAGGCCGCGCTGGAGCAGGAAGCCGTTCATCGAGGAGTTGACGGCTCCCATGATACCGCGCAGATAGCGAACCGACTCCATCTTCTCGGCCGAGCCGATCACGACGCCGGCCAGGAGATCGTTGTGGCCGCCGAGGTATTTCGTGGCGGAGTGCAGAACGTAGTCGATACCGTAGTCGAGCGGGCGGAGGTTGTACGGCGTCGCCAGCGTCGCATCGATCATCGACTCGACGTTTCTGTCGCGGGCGATGGCGATGAAGCGCTCGAGATCGACCACCGAGAGGTGCGGGTTGGTCGGCGATTCGGAGACGAGCATCTTGGTGCGATCGTCGATCGACCGTTCGAGGGCCTCGTAGTCCCCCGTGGGGATCTGGCGCGACTCGACGCCGAAGCGCGAGAGATGCTTGACGCAGAACTCGCGACTGCGGTGGTAGCACTCGTCGAAGAAGACGACGTTGTCGCCTGCGCTGACTTTGGACATCAGCAGGCCGACGAACGCGGCCATGCCGGAGGAGAAGAGGACGGCCGCCTCGCCTCCTTCGAGGGCCGCGAGCTTCCGCTCGACGACGCGCTCGTTGGGGCTGCCGTAGCGTCCGTACTCCTCTCGCTCGGTCTTTTTCTCCGCGAAGGCGCGAACGTCGTCATTGGTCTCGAACGTATAGGTCGAGGTACAGAAGATCGGATCGGTCATCGCGTCGCCGAATTTTTGACGCTGCTCGCCGGCATGAACACTGACGGTCGAGAGACCAGATCGTTTCGTCATGGTGGTGCCTGAGTTACAGAAGGGGCCGTGACTCGAACACAGTGAAGACTGCGTTGGGAGGGGGATCGCTCCACGGACTCCGTTTCGGGTTCCTGCCGCCGCACACGGGCGTTCGGCTTCTGGTTTCACGGCCGCGTGCCGCCCGAGGGTCCGCGACGGCATCGCCAATCATGTTGGTGTTTTAGGTTTGCGGATTCTCTCTTTCAACTTGGCCGGGGCGCCCGCGGCCGACGTTCTTGGGCGTCGCAGGCACGATGACCGAGCGAAGTTGCGCGGGAGATCGGCGCCCTGGGCGACTATAATGGCCGAAAGCGAAACAATGCCGCCCTCCACGGAACGATCCATGAGTCAGTCACGGGAAACGATCGCCTATTTGACGGCGGGCGCCGCCAACATGTTCTGCGGCAGTTGCCTGCGCGACAACGCCCTCGCGGGAGCGATCCAGCGGCTCGGGCGCGACATCGTGCTCATCCCGACCTACACGCCGCTGCGCACGGACGAGGACAACAACAGTCAGGAACAGGTCTACTTCGGTGGCATCAACGTCTACTTGCAGGAGAAGATTCCCTTCTTCCGCTACCTGCCGCAAGCGTTCGATCGCTGGCTCGATCGGCCGGGGCTCATTCGCTGGCTCGCGAGCTTCGGCATTCGCACCAACCCGGAGAAGCTGGGGAAACTGACCGTTTCGATGCTGCGAGGAGAGCAGGGGAATCTTCGCAAGGAGGTCGACCGGCTCGCCCACTTCCTGCAGGAAACGATCCGCCCAAGCTTGATCAATCTGAGCAACATCCTGATTGGTGGCTGCATTCCGGAGCTCAAGCGACGTCTCGGTTGTCCGGTCCTCGTGACGCTTCAAGGCGACGATCTCTTCCTTGAGGGACTTCCCGAGCCCTACTTCTCCCAGGCGCTCGAAGCGATCGCGCGGTTGGGGGATCACATTGACGGCTACATCGTCTTTAGCAACTACTATGCCGACTACATGGCGACCCTCCTGGGCGTTCCGCGCGAGCGGTTTCACATCGCCTCGATGGGGATCAACTTGATCGACTTCCATCACGAGCACCAACCCTCCGCCGACGGGGCGACGACCGAACCGCCGGCGATTGGCTACTTGGCCCGAATCTGCCCCGCCAAGGGATTTCACTTGCTCGTCGACGCGTTTCTCGAGCTTCGCAAGCGGCCGGGAATGGAGCAGCTCGTGCTGCGCGCGGCCGGTTGGCTCGGCAAGGACGACGAGAAGTTCTTCGAAGAGCAACTCGAGAAGATTCGCCGTGCCGGCGCCGAGGGGAATTTCGTGCATCACGGCAGTGTCGATCGCCAAGGGAAGGTCGAGTTTCTCAAGCGGATCGATGTCCTTTCGGTGCCAACCACCTATCGCGAGCCAAAGGGGATCTACGTCCTCGAGGCCCTTGCGAGCGGAGTTCCGGTCATCACGCCCGACCACGGCGCTTTTCCGGAGTTGCTCTCGGCCACCGGTGGCGGACGGCTCCATCGGCCCAACGACACCGAGCACCTCGCCGAGATGCTCGAGGAAATGCTCACCGACCATCCGGGCCGGGATGAGCTAGCCCGGTTGGGGAAGGAGAGTGTGCATCGGTCCTTCAGCGCGGAGATGATGGCGGCCGACACGCTGGCGATTTACGATCTTTATCTCAAGCGGCCGAGTGACCAGGAAACTCGCGAGAAGCTCGAATCCGGCGTCGCTTCCTCGGTGGTGACTGCGAACGAGGCGACGTAGGAGTCCCGCATCGTCAAGAGATCTCTTGGGGCGGTGCCCATGCTTTTATTGTGGGCATGCGGGAGTCGCCAGTGATTGGGGCAAGAGTGCCGTTCGTCGCCTGTAGCGAATACTTCAACGAATTGCTAACAGAACCTTCTCAAACCTCATCTTTAATTCGTTTGAACATCCTCCCAGTGCGAGCTATCGTTAAAACTGTGAGACGCACGGCGGCTTCGTTTTCCTTTCATTCGTACGTCCCACATGTCGGTGTTCGCGAAGCGACGTTTTGGCGACGCTTCTTGAATGACCGATCCCGCAACCATTGGCTGGGAAGGCGCCCTTTCCAGCAGCCAAGGACGACGACCCGATCGAGGTGGATGGGTCGACGTGACATCTACTCAATGTCGATGAGGAACTCTTTCTAGACCGGGGAGAGGTGGCGATGAATTGGGTCGAAGGACTCTTCGTTGCCGTGGTCGCGCTTGCCACTGGCATGACAACCCTAGTGGCCATTCAAGCGGAGCCGGCACCGGAGGTTTACACCATTCTCGCGTTTTGCGCGGTCAATGGGGTGGCGGTGTTGGCGGTGATCGGGTCGGAGTTGCGTTGGAACCGCTATCCACGCTGAGTCTCTTGCCGACTCCGTCTCACTTGGCGCGGCAGTGGTGCAGGAAGATCCCCGCGGCGATCGCGACGTTGAGCGATTCGCAGCGTTCGGCGATCGGAATCGTCACCCGGTGATCGGCCATCGCGATCCATTCCTCGCCAAGCCCCGTTCCCTCGCTTCCCAAGAGCAGCGCCATTCGCGCCGGCCGCGCGAACCGGTCCAAGGGGACTGCCTCCGGACCCACCACCGTCGCGACCAGTTCGAAGTCCCCGCGTCGCACTTCCTCCAAACCGGCTTCAACTCTCTCCATCGTCGCGACGGGCAGCTTCAGCACGGCCCCCATCGATGCACGCAGCACCCGCCGAGAAAACGGATCGGGAGCGCCCTCGCCGAGAAGGATCGCGTCGGCCCCGAGCGCGAGTGACGTCCGTATGATCGTCCCCAGGTTGACCGGATCTTGCACGCCCAAGCAGACCACGAGCGTTTGCCGACCGGGTTCCGCGACGACCGCCGACAGTGGCGGCGATGCTTGCCGGTGAGCGCACGCGAGGACGCCGCGATGAAAGCGAAATCCGACGAGGCTCTCGATGAGGTCCTTGGTCGCGACGTAGAGGATGGTCCCTGGTGGCACCATCCCCTGATAGTCGCGGGCGATTCGTTCCTCGACGAGGAGAGAGTGCGGTTCGAACGACGACGAAAGCAACTGGTCCACCAGCCGGCTCCCCTCGGCGATGAAGAGCCCTTGATCGCGAAGCCGGGCGGCTCCCTTCAGGTCGGCGAAGTGCCCGACGCGCGGATCGTCCGCCGACGCGATCGGAATCAATTGGGACGAATCTTCGTTGGTCATGGTTCGGTCGGTGCAATCGCGGACATGGATCGTTCGCTCTCAACGCGGCAGATGCGGACACGGAACGCTTCGTACCATCGTGATCGGCCTAGTTCCTGGGCGACGAGATGGTCGGCGTGTGCTTTCCAGGCCTTGATCGACGCCAGATCCTTCCAGTACGAGACGGTGATTCCCAACCGACTGGGGTCGCGAACCGATTCCACGCCGAGGTAGCCCGGTTGCTTGGCGGCCAACCCGAGCATCCGCGCTGCCATCTGTTCGTACGCGTCGCTCTCCTCACGCCGCCGGAGCGACGTGAAGATCACGGCGTAGTAGGGCGGATCGACATCTGCCGCGAACTCGAACATGCTCCTCCCGTGGGATCGTCCCCGTCGTTTGACGTCACTGACTTGTTATACGCACCTTTCCGCCGTGGAGTCTCTTGAGCACGCTTCGCGGGTCGAGGATGATAGAGCAACTAGCCGCTTCCGAATCGTGGAAGCTCCATTACAACCCGAACGAATCGTGCCGTCGAGCTGCCGAGGAGCTTGCGGCACTCCCGCCAATGGAAGGTGAAGCGATGTCCGACCAGGAGAAGGCGAAGCTCAACCGACGTGATCTGCTCAAGGGGACCGGCGCCGCGGCGCTCGCGGGAACCGCCGCCGTTCACACGGGGGAAGCTGGTCCCGCCGACAAGGACGGGAAACGTCAAGCGTCGCTCATCGAGCGAGAGAACGCCAAGGAGGGAACGCTCGACTGGCAACTGACGCGGGTGCGCGTCAATGACGGCAAGTACCGGACATCCCTGATCGAGGGCTACGCGTCGCGCCAATCGGTCGCCGCCGGCGAGACGATCACCTTCCACGTCAGCACCAAGCCCGCTCGACGCTTCCTCCTCGACCTCTACCGGCTGGGCTACTACGGCGGCAAAGGGGGAAGACAGCTCGCGACGATCGGGCCGCTCCAGGGTAAGACGCAGTCCGTCCCCGAGATCGGCGAGCGGCGGATTCGCGAATGCCGTTGGGAGCCGAGCCATCAACTCACCATTCCCAACGACTGGCCGAGCGGCGTCTATCTCGGCAAACTGACGACGGTCCCCGACTCCCCGTCCGAGCCCTATTGGCAGAGCTACGTCATCTTCGTGGTTCGGGACAACCGCCCCGCCGAGGTCGTCTTCCAAGTCAGCGACAACACCTGGCAAGCCTACAACCGTTGGCCGGCCAACGAGTCGCTCTACACCGATCCCAGAGGAGCGCATGCCCCCGGCGTCGCGGTCAGCTTCGACCGACCCTACGGCAAGTACGTGCAGATCTACGACCATCCGCTCTCGATCGGATCGGGCGAGTACCTGCTTTGGGAGTATCCGCTGAGTTACTGGCTGGAACGGCACGGCTACGACGTGACTTATGTCTCCAATGCCGACACGATCGAGGCCGCAACGATCTCTCGCGGTAAGGTCTTCCTCAGCGTCGGCCACGACGAGTACTGGGATCCGCGGCAGTTCCACGCGACCAAGGCCGCGATCAACACCGGGACGAGCGTGCTGTGGCTCTGCGGCAACTCGGTCTTCATCGACTCGCCCTTCGAAGGGTCCACGTCGGGGCGGGAGAAACGAATCATTTCGCGGCGCGGCTGTTTCGGCGAGCTTCGCGACGAGGAACTCGAAAGCTACCGACGGCTCTTCGACACCTTGGAGGGGACCGCGCCCGACGAGCGGGAGATCATGGGCGTTCGCTCGGTCGTGCCGTTCAATGGCGGCGGCGATTGGACGTGTCGTCATCCCGACCATTGGGTCTTCGAGGGGACGGGGATGAAGCGGGGCGAGTCGATCCCGGGGCTTGTCGGTTGGGAGCACCATGGCGAACCCGACCTGTCGATCCCCCATCTCGAGGTGCTCGCCGAAGGGCCGATCTGGTCGGGCGGGACGCGGGAGGGTAAGTACACCTCGGTCATCTTTCCCGGTCCGAAGGGGAACATCGTCTTCAACGCGTCGACAATCTGGTGGCCTCAGGGCCTCGCTAGCCCGCCGGGGCATATCCTTCCCTGGTCTCACTGGTCGCGGCCGCATGGACCGGACGAGCGCGTTGAGCGCATGACTCGGAACCTCCTCGCACGTGCCCTCGGTTGATCGCAACGTATCGGTCTGGCACGAGCAACTCGCCGGTCGTTCACCTCGACACGCCGTCATCTTGGGCACATCGCGCCGGGCGGCGTTCTTTGGCAAACCTTCGGGGTTTCGTGGATCGTGATGCTCGGGTCCGCTCAGTCGTAGGGGCTGGCCGACCTGCGCCCAAGTCAACGACCTTGTCCAAGACGATCGCTGCGCCGATTGTGCGTCCGACGATCGGTGAATTCCCATGGGCGAACTCGCTCGAACTTCAGTCGACCTCCCGTTTGCCGGATATGTTCCCGTTAGTCATCGGACGTGCGACGTGCCGAAGGCCGAGCTCGAGAGCGTTCGCGAGGCGTGGAGTCCTCAGCGCGAACGGCGTTGCTCGCTCGGTTCGACAGCGGACGTCCCGCAACTCTGGCTTGAGCGGCGTTGCCTGCCTGCCCCAACCGGAGCGACCGATGACCACGGTGTCCGTTCGCGAGGTTGACCAATTGTTCAAGAGGGTCTTCGCCATGCGCTGGAAGCAATATTTCTCTCTCGTCGTTGCCGGCGTTCTGCTGGCGCAGACCGGTTGCAGCTTCAACTGGTGCATCGGTCGGCGATGCTTTAGCTGCGCTCCCTGCTGTGTTCGACAAATGGCGCCGCCGGCGCAGGGTGGTGGAGGTGGCTGCTGCTGTCAGCAACCGATGGCCGCCCCGGTCTACGGTCCGGGAGCAACCGTTGCTCCTCCGGTCATGATGGGTCCGTAGTGCGCTGGTTGTTTCGGAGAATCGCGAAGTCTCGGGTGCCACTGGCTGCTCGTCAGCCAGTGCCAAGAGATGAAAGGCTCCATGAACACCGACTTCAAGCTGGGACTGTGTGCTAGTCTCCTGATGGGCAAATTCGTCGTCCACCGTTTGTGCAGCATCTTGCCGAATCAAAGGCGAGTTCAGCATGCCCACGGCGGGCGAGTTCAGCATGCCCACGGCGGGCGTGGGCATGGCACCCGACACACTGGCTGACAAGTAGCCAGTGGCACCCGACTCACTGGCTGCTAGACGGTGCACCAGTAGGTCGCTTGTGTGCTGTCGTGTCGACAGTCGGCGTTCAGGGGCAACAGGTCGCGGGAGTCTCGCTCGTGGGCTGACGACCATGGTCTCGGGCGTAGCTCACCATGGCGGTCTTCAGGATCGTCAAGGCCTTCTCCCTCGAGGCGAAGCCCTCGCAACGAGCCACGTCCTTGCCTTTGTAGTTCGTGAACCACGTCTCCAGAATCGAGGTCGCGCCCGGGAGGCGATCGTCGAGTTCGCGGAGATCGGCGATCTGGTCGTAGGGGGACCGAAGCGGGACGGCGAGGAGTTTGTCGTCCTGTTCGCCCCGATCGACGAGGCGGAGCACCCCGACGATGCGCGCCGGGACGACCGCTCCCCGAGGCAACGCCGGTCCGAGCACGACCACGTCGAGTGGATCGCCGTCCCCGCCACGATCCTCCGGCAAGAGCGTCCGGGGAATCATCCCGTAGTTGGCCGGGTACGCGAGATAAGCCACGTTCCGCGGCGCGCCGTCGAGATGGGTCCACGTCAAGGCGCCCGAATCCTTCGCGACTTCCCACTTCTGGTTGGTGCCCGCGGGGATCTCGACCACGACGTTGACGGTGCCGTCCGAATTGACACTCGGGTAGCCGTCGACGAAGTGCTTGGGGCCCGCGATCGTCTCCGCGTCGACCCGCGTGAGGCCGGGGGCGATCCTCGGGGGATCGGACGCAGGGCTCTCGCTCGCCGAGACGACCACGAACGCCACCATCACCATTGCCTGGCAACTACGCATGATTGGCTCCCATCGGGCGTGGCCCCCTTCGGGTCACGCGTTCCGTGGCCCAAGGGCGGTTGGTGGCCGTCATAGAGCGACGGGAAGCTCCTTTCCAGCAATTCGTTTCGGGAGAATCGCGGCGAAAGCTTCCGGCGACGATAAACTCCTTACATGACCATCATCTTCACTCTTTCTGCCGTCTGCGCGATCGGTTGGCTTTGGGCCCTCTCTCGCTGCATGCCTTCCTTGCAAGCTTGGAGCGAGCCGCAGGCCGAGGGCGTCGAGCCATCTCCGTGGCCGAGCGTCGCGATGATCGTTCCCGCGAGGAACGAGGAGAAGGAGCTCCCGCGTACCCTGCCGACACTCCTTCAGCAGGACTATCCCGAGCTATCGATCACCATCATCAACGACCGGTCCGAGGATCGCACCGGCGACTTGCTCGCGGAGGCCGCCGAGCGCGAGCCGCGACTTCGCATTCTCGAGGGGATCGATCGTCCTGCCGGTTGGGTGGGCAAGACCTGGGTGTTGCACCAAGGGGTCCTCGCGACGCGAAGCGAGTGGATTCTCTTCGTCGACGCCGACATTCGGCTGTCGGACGACGCGGTGCGCATCGCGGTGATGGAGGCGACGCGGCGCGAGGTCGATCTCTTCAGCATCGTCCCGAACGTCGAGTGCGAAACCTTTTGGCAGCGGACCTCGTGTCTGGCGATGGCGACGGCGTTGACGGTCGTCTTTCCCCTCGTCGAGGTCAACGATCCTCGCAAGTCGACCGCGATCGCCGCCGGTGGGTTCTTTCTCATCCGCCGGCGCGTCCACGAGGCCCTTGGGAGCGAGGAGGCGGTCAAGGGAGAGATTGGCGAGGATCTCAAGCGGGCCCAATGCCTCAAACTGGCCGGCTACCGGATGCACCTGGCCGCCAGCCGACGGATGGCCAGCACCCATTGGTATGGGACGTTGGCGGACATTTGGACGGGACTGCGCAAGAACGCCTACGCCGGGTTCGAGTTTAATCCGTGGTTTTTTCTTTCGCTCTCGGCGATCGGGCTGACCGTGGTCTGGACGCCGGTGATCGCGCTGGTTGCCGGTTTGCTCGGGATCGGGTTGGGGGCTCCCCTCGCCGCGGCGACGTTCGCTCTCGGGGCGGTTGGTTGGCTCTTTCAGGCATTGACCGCGGTGCCGATGATCGTCCATTTGGGAATTCCGTGGTGGCACGCGGCGCTGATGCCGTTCGCGTACACGCTCTACAACCTGATCGCGTTCACGAGCGCGTACGACTACCACTTCGGCGGGGGCCCTCGTTGGAAGAGCCGCTCGTTCGACCCGGCCGACTTTCGAGCCCCGAGCGGGCGCTCGTAAGAGGGATGCGAAGACCGCTCCCGCTCATCTCGACGCGGAACCGGCAACACTCGAGGCGTACTACTTCGTTGAATTGATTTCGGCTGGGGCAATGCCATCATGCGTTGTGGGTGAACAGGTTCTCGAGTCACTAGGAGACTTGACCAATGGCGTGTGATTGCTCGTGCGAGTGCTGCAAGGGTGCGTGCTGCAAGGAATCGGACAAGGGCAATTGCTGCGGCGAGTGTAAGTGCTGCAAGTAGTTGACTTGACGTGAATGAGTGGCCCGGAGACGTCAGGGTTGGAGTCTTCCGGGCCCAGCGGTCCACCGCTCGGCCACAACCCGTCTTCCCTCCGCCGCGAATCTTCATTTCCCGCTCTCACGACGAGTTCGATCGCCTTTCCTTGATCATGACCATCATGACTCGTTCTCGCCTTGGCCCGCTCAAATCAAAGGACTGCTAAGGCACGAAGTAGAAAGGATTCGGCAGCTTGAAGGTTCGCTCCGCGTAGCCGCCTTTCAAGTCGCTCTCTTGATCGCCGATGTTCAAGACTATGGTGTGTCCCTTTTCCTCGATCTGACGCCGAGCACCCGATTTGAACGGGATGACACTCGGTTGCTTGTAGTCCGCCGGCTTCATGATGAGCCGTTCGTAGCCATCGCAGCCGACCTTCGAAAGATTCCTCTCCGTCGCTTGGCGATATTGCGGGATCTCCGGTCGGCCGGTGATGAGGAAGATCGTGTAGCCGAGACTCGCGGCGGCGTCGTAGAGCCGCTTGGTGGGAAGGCTAGGGTCTTCGGCTTTCAGTTGCCAAGGCCGAAGAGATGTTTCGGGGAGGGCAAAAGTCTTCAGTCCGGCAAGAAGGACGCCGTCGATGTACTTTTCATTGCTCAGAAGTGTCTCGTCGAGATCGAAGACGACCGCGTCACCCTTCTTGGCCTTTCCTCGGGAGCGCAGATAGTCGATTCCTCGATCGACCACCTCGTTCACGGCCGCATCGTAGGGACCAGTGTGGTAGTACTCTTTCAGTGTCGCTTTGATCGCGGGGAGATTTGGCGGATCAATATCGGGGCATTGATCCGCTGCCAGAAGAATGGGTGAACTGCCAAGCAGGATGGCCCACACGAGGCGCGAGCAAGAACTCTTCATCGGATCCTCCTGTCGTCGCGAACGGAACGGTCACGCGAGGGTGCTTGGAGGAGTGTGTGGAAACGCGTTTGGGCTGGCAACGATCGAAGGATGGTTTCTTCGCATTACCGGGAGTGGTGCTAGCGGGGGGCCCGGCCGGAGGAGTAAGATGAAGTGGGGCCATTTCACTTCTTCTTACGCAACGTTCGGGGACAAGAATCATGCTCGAGCTACAACCCGCATGGGGGACGCTGGTCGATGATTTCTACTATTCCGGTTTACCGTGCGTCATGATCAAGCAGCGTCTCGGGTACTTCTGTGGCTACGTTGGCGTGCCGTCAGGTCATCCATTGGCCGGCAAGGATCCCAAGGATCCGGAGCTCGCGGCGCTCGATGTCCATGGCGGCGTCTCCTGCGCGGGGCCGGAACTGTGTGGTCACGCCGAGGACGCAGCCGACTGGTGGATCGGCTTCAACTGCTGCCACGACGGCGATCTAGTGCCATCGATGCCCTGTCAGCAGGAGCATGCGTCTTATCGCGACGAGTCGTTCGTCATCGATGAGCTACGACGCCTCGCTTCCCAACTGGCGCGGATCGGCCAGGAGCACGCTTAGCAGCCCGTTGATCTATTCGCTGCCGGCTACGAACGGCCCTCTTGGCCAACATCGCTCGTTCTCGCCTTGGCCCGCTTCCATCTACGGGCTGCCAGGCCACCACCTCGCGACCGGATGACCGTTCGTTCCAGCACGATGCGGCGGTGGACAAGCTGGGTTGGTACCCACGGCTGGTGGGTACACGGGGAGCGTCCACCTCCCGGTGCGATGACCACATGATCGCGGGACGAAATCTCCCGACCGTTTGGCGACGATCGGTCGCGTGGGGCCTCTTGCTCTTGCGGGGGCGTTCCATTTTTCGCCTGTGAAATGGTCGTGTCTCGGCTATCCTGTGAACGGGTTTCAGGTCGTGGGTCTACCGATTTGCCGTCCCGGAGAGGTTGGCGACGGCAGGTTGATGGCGAGGGACAGGTCACGATCTACCTTGCGTCGCCTCGGCGGTTGGTGGGGAGTTTGGGGAATGAGAGAAACAACGCGAAGTTTCTCGGCCGCGTTGCTTTTCCTCGCGCTGTCTGGTTGCTCCGACATCGACCCGCAACGCTACCACGCCGTTTTTCGCGTCGCGGATGAACTCGAGCACGCGACCCCCGTCAGTCTCTCGCGGCTCCGCGACACCTTCAGCGACGAATTGAGCCAACTCCAGACGGGCGAACTCTCCGAGCGCGAGCAACAGATCGTTCTGCTTTTACGGCAGGCGCGATCGCAGTGGTTCTTCGCGGACGAACTCTTTCAGGTTCACCATCGCGCGTCAAGCGAGAAGAAGCGAGCGCGGGCGCTGGTCAATGCCAGGGACTGTCTCGAGACGGGGCATCGTCTCGTCGCACGCGCGAAGCGAATGGTGTCGGCGCGCGGTTCGTTTTAGGCTCCGTCAAACGTCTATGTTCGGGTTGGCGGCTACGTAACGGGTTGTCAAGCAGCCAGTGGCATACCGAACACTCAGTTAAAGCAGTGCACTAAAAGGCGTCGACGATCTTCCCGTCGTTCCGCGAACCGAGTCGCTGGTAGGTGCTCATGTTCGCGCCACTATTGTTGCTGGAGTCGATGACGTCGGAGATGAACGTCACCGCTCCGTCCGCGAGGAGGAAGTTGGCCCCGCCGGGGTGCAGGCTCGAAGCGCCACGGGTATATCCCGCGGGGGTGTTGATCAAGCTCCAGCCCGCGCGCGTCGCCAAGAGCGTCGTTTCGCGGAAACGGATGTGGTCGGGCGGGTTGCCGCCGGAGTTGTCCCAACACTTGGTCGACGGGGAAGAGGTTCCCGCCCAGTTGGCGCCCCGCGCGGCGCTGGTGTTGTTGGTCGAGACGGCGCGTTCGCCGATCGCGATAGTCTTGCTCGTGCCGTCGGTGATGTCGGGGATCCCGATCGCGCTGTTGAAGTAGAAGATGCCGTCGACGTTGGTGCTCCAGCAACGAATGTCGAACGTGCCGCTGATGCCAAGGTAGTTGGACAGCCCGATCTGGTTGCCCCCCGTGCCGAGGATGTTTACCGGTCCGTGGGGGTTCTGACTGACCTTGCTGCCGGGCGAGTCCGAAGGACAGAGGTAGATGGGAAGCTTGGTCCGGCAAAGATCCCGTAGGGTCGGATTGCTCGAGCGGACATCCATGATGCCGTTGACGTTCAGTCGATCGTAGAGGTCCATCCGGTCGAGGTAAGGCAATAAGAACGATCCCCATGCCCAGCCGGTGTCGGTGATGAATCCCGGCGGGAACTTGCCATGAGCATCATGGTAGTTGTGCAGAGCCGCGCCCATTTGTTTCAGGTTGCTTGTACACTGCATTCTTCGGGCCGACTCGCGCGCCTGTTGCACGGCGGGAAGTAGTAAGGCCACGAGCACGCCGATGATGGCGATCACCACCAGCAACTCCACGAGGGTAAACCCACGACGATTCTTCATTCCCCATATTCCCCAGAAGATGAGATGACATGAACACCGATTCCCCATTCGGCGTCCCCCCCATTAGTCTACGCTATCGGCGAGATTCCGTCATCGACGAAAGGGGAAGGCGACGTGGGACTTCCTGGCTCCGGGGTTTCGGCAGCGAACGATTCACGGGTTGTTAGGACGACGTTTCTTCGCCCGACGGTGGTCGGAGACACCCCGGATCGTCGTTTTGGACCTTGTTGACACGCGTGCTCACCCGATCGGCTCGAAGAACCTCGGACTCGTTGGGGACGAGCAGCTTCTCGAGGAACTCTCGCTCTTCCACCTCCTCGTCGAGCCATAAATCGATCGTCTCGTCCTGTAGAATCGTTGGCATACGGTCGTGGAGATGGGCGAGCCTGGGACTGGCTTCGGTCGTGATGATGGTGCATGTCAGAAGTGGCGAGGCCGCCTCCTCCCTCTTCCACGCTTCCCAGAGGCCCGCGAAGAAGAGCACGCGGTCGTCCTCGAAGTGGATGAGGTGAGGTTGTTTCTCCTTGCCGTTGTGCCGCCATTCGTAGTAGCCATCGGCGACGACGAGACAGCGACGCCGCTTGAAGGCGGCGCGAAACGCGGGCTTGATGGCGACGGTTTCGGCGCGGGCGTTGATCATACGGGCGCCCCCCTTGGCGTCTTTGGACCAAGAGGGAACCAGTCCCCAGCGGAGAAAATCGAGCGTGCGATGCCCGTCGCGTTGGCGGACCGTCGCGACATCCTGCGTCGGCGCGATGTTGAAACGCGGCTGCAAGAGCGGATAGGGCTCCTCGATCTCAAGATTCGTCGCGAAGGCGTCGGGAGCAGTTCGAAGCGTGAAGCGACCACACATGGCGTTGGTGTCCTGATGGGGATCGAAGGGCCGAAAGGCTGTCGTCCGGCGCAGGTTCTCTCCCTTGGCCGATGGGGCACTCTCATGGTACACGACGGCACTCGGCGAGTTCACTGTCGAAGTGCTTGCGACTGTCACCGCGAACGGCGAATCTCGTACTTGCAGGAAGCGATAGGGTTTTTCACGGAGGATCGAGCGCGTGGACGAGTTCATGGCACTGGCGATCGGGGAGGCTCGAGAAGGGCTCGCCGCCGGCGGTATTCCGATCGGATCGGTCTTGGTGATCGATGGCGAGGTGGTGGGGCGAGGGCACAACCAGCGCGTTCAAAAGGGGAGTGTCGTCTTGCACGCCGAGATGGACTGCCTCGAGAACGCGGGTCGGCTCGGCGCGGCCGATTACAAGAGGTCGGTGCTCTACTCGACACTCTCGCCCTGCGACATGTGTAGCGGCGCGGTTCTTCTCTACAAGATCCCCCGCGTTGTCGTCGGGGAGAACAGTACCTTTCGGGGGCCCGAGCGGTGGCTCCGCGATCGCGGCGTTGAGGTCGATGTCATCGACAGTCCCGAGTGCGCCGATCTCATGACCGCGTTCATCCGCGATCATCCGCGGCTTTGGAATGAGGACATCGGGGAGTAGGGTCGTGAGCCTGACGCCCTGATTGGAAAGTTTGCTACATTGAATCTCGCCGCTCAGATCGTGCGGGAGATTGCCAAATTAAGGTCTCTTCCAGCGGGTAAGGGAGAGGCGGCCCTCTCCCTCCCCGTTGTCGCGATGGGGTTGCTTCCCCATATTTACCGGCATGCGGCTTTCCCGCACCGGGCGACCCCAACGACGTTGCCTCTTGCGAGGGGCGATGATCTCAGCACCGTAACGGGTAGATGTCGCTGAGGAAGATCAAGCCTCGCCGCCGGAAGTGTCGGATCGGCATGCGGCAATTGTCCCGGTCGCTCTTGCGTTTGGAACGCATGCAGCGTAGCCGCATGCGTAGCCACTGGTCCAGTTTGCGGAACTGGTTCACGCAGGTAGCTTCCTCGACGGCGAAGTAGCGAGCAACTCCCCGCACGAGGGCGTTGAGTTTCTCGACCACGGTGGCGTCGAAGTTATGGCAGCGTTTGGTCAGTATCCGGACGCGGTCTTTGAATTTCTCCACCGACTTGGCTCGCATCGTCATCGTCTGGGATTTGATGTGAAACCCCAGGAAGTCGAAGCCTTCCTGGAAGTTCGTGATCACCGTTTTCTCGGGACTGAGCGTCAGTCCGAGCCCTTGGATGATTTCCTCGACCAGTTGTCGGGCCTCTTGGACCTGGCGTTTGGACTTGCAGAGCACGACGAAGTCGTCGGCGTAGCGCACGTGGCGCAGTCCGAGTTCGTCGAGTTGCCAGTCCAGGAAGTTCAGGGCGATGTTCGCCAGTAGCGGCGAGAGCACCCCTCCCTGGGGCGTCCCCACCGTCGTGGGGTGTAAAATCCCCTCTTCCATGACGCCGGCCTTGAGCATTCGCTCGACCGTTCCCAAGATATTGCCATCGGCGACCACGTTGGCCAGGCCCTTCATGACCACCGAGTGCGGTATAGCGTCAAAGAACCCCTTGATGTCGGCGTCGAGCACAAAGCGGTGCTTTTGCCGATGGAGTTCCTTGACCCGCTTGATGGCATCATGAGCGGATCTTCCTGGCCGGAAGCCGTAAGAGTCCTCGTGAAAGAGAGCCGATCGGGATCGAACATTCTCTGCAGCACTACCACGGCCATCACGCAACTCGGCCGTTTCTGCCTGAACGCTTCGAACACTTCGCCGAGCGACATCCTTGCTGCCTCCGCGGAGAAACCTCTTGGCTTCAGCAGATATAACAGATCGACAAGACCGCGTTCGTGAACACCTTGAGAGGGCTGCCTTGTGGGGTTCGCATTTCCATCCGATCGGTACCCATGGTGCGCGAAGCGCGACCCTGGGCTTCATTAGTCAATGCCTCCGGCATAGGCCCAGCCTAGAGCGAGGCAATTGGCATGACCGACAAAGAGAAGTCCCGCAGGGTGGGTCTTGATCCACCATCTTCCCTTCTGCCCTTCTGTTTCACCTCCCGTCAGACAACAGCCTGACCGACGGCTCCATGCCTTGCCGATCCTCACCGCCACGATCGGGCTCCTCTCTGGGTGCCGCGACTTTCGTGATCGGCTGGCTATCATGGTCTGTCTGACTTTCGCCGACACGAGGAACGTGATCAGGGAGCCTCCGGGGACGTGGACTACTTTCGCGAACCGATCAAGACGATGAAGGGGTACGTCCCGGGCTTTCAGCCCCAAGGGAGCGGATGGACCAAGCTCAACACCAACGAAAACCCCTACCCTCCTTCCCCGCAGGTCCTCGAGGCCATCGAGCGAACCGCCCGCGACCGGCTGGCAATCTACCCCGACCCGGTCGCCAACGCCTTTCGCGAAGCGGCCGGCGAGCGTTTTGGCGTCCCCGCCGAGTGGGTCGTCGCCTTCAACGGATCGGACGAGGCCCTTGCCGTCCTGACACGCTGCTGTCTCGGCGAGGACGATCTCCTGGTCGTCCCCTTCCCGAGCTACACGCTCTATCACACTCTCGCGGAGATCCAGGGCTGCCGCTTCGAGGAGCGGCCCTTCACCGAGGACTGGAAACTTCCCGCGGGATTCACCACCGGGGCAAAGCTCGCTTTCGTCCCCAACCCCAACGCCCCCAGCGGCACGTGCCTGACGCCCAAGGAACTCCTCACCGTCGCCGACCAAGCCCCTTGCCCCTTCGTCGTCGACGAGGCCTATGGGGACTTCGCCGACGCGAGCTGTATCGGCAAGATCGCCGAGTGCGAACGTTTGGTCGTGACGCGCACGCTGAGCAAGTCCTACAGCCTCGCGGGCCTGCGGTTCGGCTTCGCCATCGCCCAACCCGTCGTGGCCAACACGCTGCTGAAAGTGAAGGACTCCTACAACTGCGACGCTCTTTCGATCGCCGCCGCGACCGCCGCGATCAAGGATGTCGCGTACTTCGAAACCTATCGCGACCGCGTCCTCGCCACCCGAACCCGGCTTCAGCGCGGGCTCGACGAGCTCGGCTTCTCGACCATCCCCTCGAACACCAACTTCGTCTGGGCCCAACGCGACGGCTCGGTCAAACCGATCTTCGACGCCCTGCTCGAACGCAAGATCCTCGTTCGCTACATGGCCTTCCCCGGCTATGGGGAGGGACTACGCGTCTCCGTCGGGAGGGACGATCAGATCGATCATCTTCTCGAGGAACTCCGGCGGATCGTCTAGCAACCACCGACCACCAAGCAGGGAGGACCAGCATGGTCTACCTTTCGAAGATCTACACCAAGTCGGGCGATGCCGGGACGACCGCTCTCGGGGACGGCGAACGAGTCGCCAAGGATCACCCGCGCATCGAGGCCTATGGGACGGTCGACGAACTCAACGCCATCCTCGGCTTGATCCTTTCAAGCTTCGGCGAAGTCCCCGAACGAGCCCTCCTCGAGTCGATCAGCAACGACCTCTTCGACCTCGGCGGCGATCTCTGCGTTCCCGAACGTTCCGAGGAGGAACCCGGTTCCGCCCTTCGCATCACCGAGGGCCAAGTCGCCCGGATCGAGGAAGCGATCGATCGCCTGAACAAGGATCTCCCACCGCTGAAGAGCTTCGTCCTCCCGGGCGGAACGCCGCTGGCGGCATGGTGTCACTTGGCACGCACCGTCTGCCGCCGGGCGGAACGGCGACTGGTCACGCTTGCCGGCATGGTGGCGATCAATCCCCGAACAATCATCTACCTCAATCGCCTGTCCGACCTTCTCTTCGTCCTGCCGCGTGCGATCAATCACCAGGCCAAGGGCGATGTCCTCTGGCGACCGGGCCTGACCCAGCAGAAGAACGACTCGCCCTCGTGAGGGCCGATCACCAATGCCGAGCCCGTGGAACTTTCTCTGGGACAACGTGCCACCCTGGTGGCAGTGGGCGGCGATCGGGCCACCGAGCCTCGTTTACGCGGCCGGCGTCCTCCTGCTGGCGGGCCATCTCCATCAATGGGGATGGGGAACGGCCGAGACTCGAAAACTCGTTCACGTCGGGGTCTTTCTCGCGGCCACGGTCCTTCAGACCCTCATCGGCCTGCCCGGCGTCATCGTCTTCGGCGTCGCCGCGACCGTCATCGTCGCGGGACTCGTCGCGCGAGGGAGCGAGCGGGCTTCCTACCAAGCCGTGGCTCGCGTCGATGGAGGGGAGAAGGGGAAGTTCTCCGTCTTGCTGCCCTACGTCGCCACGGTGCTGGGCGGCGTGACGACGAACTTCCTCTTCGGGCCGTTGGCCATCGTTGGCTATTTGGTGGTGGGGATGGGCGATGCGCTCGGCGAAGTGATCGGGCGACGGTTCGGTCGGAACCGCTATCGCGTCACTCTTCTCGGGGGACACACCGCGAGCCGCAGTTGGGAGGGTTCCGCCGCCGTCTTTGTTGGGTCGCTTGCCGCCCTGGTGGTCGGTGGTTTGTTGCTTGGGGCCCCGCTGTCGAGTTCGTCGATGGTCGTGGGTTTGCCACTGGTGGCTCTCGCCGCGGCCGCGGTCGAGGCTCTCTCTCCGTCAGACTGGGATAACGCGACCTTGCAGATCGCCCCGACGGCTTTCATGTCTCTGTGGTGGTAGGTCGGGACGTTGGTGGTCGGCGGGAAGCGAGTTCGCCGGCACCGCCAACAGTCCTCACTGGCTGGCAAGCAGCCAGCGGCCCCCGGTTCCGAGGAACGCACTCCGTTTAAATTGATCAGCGACGCCGGAAGGCGCGGCGGGCGGCGTGGCCGTAGAGCCGCATGAGGTGCCGGACGTAGTTGAGCTGTTCCTTCATCGTCAGCTTGCTGTCGCCGTGCAGGCGATTCGCGAACGAGATCCCTACTTCGCGGACCTGCTGACAACGACACTTGACGATCAGTTCGAGCCCGATCTTGTAGCCGATCGGACTGAGGTTCTCGGCGGACCGGAAGGTCGAACGGCGAATGGCGAAGAAGCCGGCCATCGGATCCCTCGCGTTGGTGAGCGGACGGGCCAACAGCGTGGCGGCCTTGGAGTTGAGCCAGCGAAAGAGGCCCCAACCGACATCGGTCGAACCGCCGGCGACGTAGCGGCTGCCGATCACAAAATCGACGCCCGGCCGGCACAGGGTCTCAATCAGCTCCGGAATCTTCTCGGGCGGATGCGACAGATCCGCGTCCATCACCAAGAGGACATCCGCGTCGGTCATGCGCATGCCGTGGATCACGGCGCTCGAAAGTCCCCGTTCGTTTCGCCGAATCGCCAGCCGCAGCGGGACGGTCTTGGCAAGCTCGCCGCAGACACGTTCGGTATCGTCGGGGCTATTGTCGTCGACGACGATGATCTCGCCGCGAAGATCGGAGCCGCGCAGGGCGGTGTCGATCCGTGGCACGAGAACGGGCAAGTTGGCGGCTTCGCGGTAAGTCGGGATGATCACCGCAATTGTGGGGTTCGCGAGAGACAAGTTCGCTTCCTTGTCCCGTTGAGCCGATTGAAATCCCAACTCGTCGAGATGAAGAATCATCCTGACCGCATCCCCGCTTTGGAAGAAGAAGGGCATCCCAGAGCCCAAACACCGTCGGCACCGCACGCCACCGCATGAAATCATGCCATGATGGCCGCGAACGTCGGCTCCGTAACGACGTTTGGGAAATAGAGCAATGGCGGAATAGCGTTCGTCAATCGAAAAGGCCAGGTACCCCAAGTTCCCCCGGCTTCGCCCCCTCCCCTCGAAAGGATAGGTCACAACCAGCAGCCGTGCCGGCTCCTTGCGGCGTTTGCGAGAGATACGCGAAGCCTACTCCATGCCGAGACGACTGAGGTAGCCCTTCTCCCGAACGAGCCGGAACATCCAGGCGAAGAAAGCGGCCCCGGCGGCGAGGTAGACGGCGTTGAGAGCGAACGCGATCAGCAGCAGCGACCAACTGGTCTCCCCGTTGATCAGAATTGCCCGCATTCCCTCGAACACGTACGTCGAGGGAAGCAGATAAGCGATCACCCTCAGACCCACCGGCAAGACGTCGACCGGGTAGAAGACCGCCGAGAAGGGCTGGACGAGAAAGGGAATTCCCCACACCAGGGCCTCGGCCGCCTGCCCGAAACGCAGCATCAACGCCATCGTGAACATCGCCAACGCCCACCCGAAGAGCAACAGGCTCAAGACGAAGGGAATGAGCATCGGGCCGACCGCGAGGATGTTGAAGGCGTAGCAGAACCACGCCAAGGCCGCGAGCAAGACCGCGGTGAAAAGCGACTTCATCAGCCCCAAAAGGCAGGTCCCGAGGATGTACTCCCATACGCTGATCGGCGAGAGGAAGATGTTCAGGAGGTTCTTCGACCACATCTCCTCAATGAACGCCACCGTCGTCGCCTGCTGCGAGCGATAGAGGAAGTCCCAGAAGATCAGCGACCCAATCAGAAAGAGAATCGCGTTGGAGACCGACAGCTCCCGAAGATAGAGCGTCAAGAATCCCCACACGAGCAGATCCATCACCGGCCAAAAGACGATCTCCCCCGCCCGCGTCACGCTGCGGCGGTAGAGGTACAAGTAGCGGTAGATCACGGCGCTGATCCGCAGCCAGCGATCGTAGGTGTTCATGCCTGGTCTCCGCTCGGGGAGGGTTCGGACGCGACATCGCGGATCTGCCCATCGCGGGCGACCTTGATGAAGACCTCCTCGAGGGAGGCCTGCTGAGCACGCTCGAGTAGCTCGCTCGTCGTCCCTTCCATGACGATTGTTCCCCGCGAAAGGAAGATGATGCGGTCGCACATCAGCTCGACCTCGGGCATGTTGTGCGAGGTGTAGATCATCGCGAGCCCACGCTCCCGCTGGATCTCGCGGAGCGTGCGACGAACCTTGTCGGCGATATCGGGATCTAGTCCCGAGGTCGGCTCGTCGAGAAAGAGGATCTCGGGCTCGTTGAGCAGCGACTTACAGAGGCTCAGCCTGGCTTGTTGGCCGGAGGAGAGGGAGCCGCTGACCCGATGGGCAAGCTGGCCGATCTCGAAGCGCTCGAGCAGCTCGTCGATACGACGTTCGGGACGGCGCACCGAGTACATCCGCGCGAAGACGAGGAGGTTTTCGCGAACTGTCAGGTTCGACGGCAGGGCGACGTACGCGGAGGAGAAATTGACCCTCCCGAGGAGTTTCTGCCGGGCGAACGCGACCTCCTCGCCGAAGAGTCTGGCGCTCCCTGAAGTCGGCAGCACCAGGCCCAGAAGCATGTGGATGATGGTCGTCTTTCCCGCGCCATTGGGCCCGAGAAGCCCCAGAATCTCCCCTTTTTTGACGGAAAAGGAGACATCGTCGACCGCCTGGACGTTCCCGAAGTGTTTGCAGAGCGATTCGACGGCGATCGGCGGAGAAGTCACGAAGATCCCCTTCCTTGGGAGACGACCAGCGACATGCGACGCGGAGGGATTTTAGTGAAGAGGGCCCGCGAAAGCCCTCTTTCTTCCGCCCCGCGAGGCGCAACGTTGGACGAGCCCACGGAGCCGCTTCGGTTCCTCGGGTTGCTCCGTTGCGTCCGATATGTATCCTAGAGTGATCGGGAATCCCCTTGCCCCGGCAGCGGATCCCCGTCACCACTCTCTTGGGGTATGGTGTAATGGTAGCACGACTGACTCTGAATCAGTTAGTCTAGGTTCGAGTCCTAGTACCCCAGCTTCCCTTTTCGCGACAAACCGAGCCGCAACGTGAGTTCTGAAAAGGACTTGCGACAACCCTATTCCCAGCCGTCGGTCCTATAATAGGACGCCGGTGCCGGAATAGTGACGTCTGTAGCAACGATCGGGCACCGTGTGGCAATCGCTGTCGAGAATGGCCTCGGCAGTCTCGTGGACCAAGTCTCATCGCCACACGGAGACCATTCATGGCCCATCTTGGGAACAAGAACGGCGTCTACTAGGACCGATTCTCCATTGGGGGAAGGGAATTCAAGAAGACCCTACGTACTCGTGATGAAGCGGATGCAAACGCCGCCAAAGGTGGCATCGAGCAAACGATACACCTCCTGACGATCGGAAAACTCGACGCCCCATTCGGCGTCGATCTCGGTGACTTCATCGTTAGCGGCGGAACGCGGAAGGCGCCCGATCGGAGTCCGCGACGCATTCCGTCGTTGGCCGAGGCGATCGATGAGTACCTGCCAGAAGAATGGCCTGAACATCTTCCGCTACGCCCTCGATGCCGTCACTTCCCACGTGCCAAACCAACCGCTCCCCCTTCCGATCAGCGAAGCGGGTTAACAGTTGCCCGATGCCATCCGCCGAGACGGCGCTGGTTCGCTCCGCGATCTCGTATTGGATGTTGGGCGCGGTGAACATCGGCCGCTCGCATCCCTCGACGTTGTTCTTGTCCAAGCGTTTGGCGATACGCCTCTTGCTCCACTTGATCTGCCGTCGTATCCCTGCGTTCACTCGAAAACCCTCCGTGGCTCGGTTCCAGCGAATTCTTGTTCACTCATTGGACGACGAGAATCGCCTATGGATTTCGAGTTTTTCATGCCGCCAACGAAATTTCCTCCAAAGAGTACGCTTGGTTAGGGGCTAGCGCACCAATTCCAGGTGCCGGTCGACCTTCTCGCGAATCGATTCTTCCGTGAACGGTTTCAACACGTAGTCGTTGGCGCCGACGAGTAGCGCGTTGCCGACGGTACTGCGCGTGCGGTCGCCGCTCACGACCACGATGGGGGCCTTGCACCCTTCCTGGCGAAGTTGTTCGATCAACTGAATGCCATCCTCCCCACCCAAGTGAACGTCGACGAACAGGATGTCCGCCGCGGGAGCGTGGAGCTTGGCTTCCGCGATCGTTTGACAAGCGGTGACCTTCCCGGAATAGACTTCGAGACAGCGGTCGATCACTTGGGCGATGAACTGATCGTCCTCCACGACGAGAAAATGGAGTTGACTCCCTCCGGCTGCCGGTGGCGCTTGGGGCTTGGAGATCACGTTGGCGGTGATGGAGGGGGGAGCGGCTGGGGGAGGCGGCGCAGGTGGCTCGCGTTCGGGCACCGTGAGCACGGTCTCGATTGGTTGCTCATCGCGTTGGTCGAGCATCTCCTCGGAGAGACCGGAGACGATCGAGGAGACGGGATCCGTCTTGGGGACATTGACCGAAAGGAGCTCGCTCGCCTCCTTGGCCCTTTTGATGGCCTTGTGCATCGAGGAAAGAGCCTCGGTCTTCGGATACTTGCTGAGCAGCTTCGACAAGATCGGGAATCGCTGCTGCGTATGCCCATCGGCGAGATTCGCGAGCGCCTCGCCGACGCGCATGAGATGGATGACCGTCTGGTCAACGGTCGCGGCGTGACCGACGATCCGCTCGCTATGGTGCTGGCCGATCAAGGAGACGACCGACACGGGGAAGTCCCACATCTGTAGCAGGGCGGCGGAGACGTCGGCATGGGTGACTCCGAAGGCCTCATTCTCGAGAACTTCCAGACGAAGGTGTCCCACATCGCGCACCCGCAATTGCAGGGACATGTACTTGCGACCGAAGACCTTGGCGAGGACGAGCATGCCGATGTCTTGGAGCAGCCCCACCACGTGGGCAGTGTCGGGGGAGACCCCCTCGAATGTCTCGGCGAAGACTTCGGCGGTCGAGGCGATCAGGACGCTTCGCTGGTTGTAGCGTAGTCGTTCGATCGACGGGATATGCAGGCTCATGCGCCGTTGGGCGCTCGCGATCGAGCGGGAGACGATTAGGGAGAGCGAGCGATGCACGCCGAGGTAGTTGACCGCGTCGAACAGTTTGGTGAAGGTTCGCGAGGCGCCGAACCGGGGACTATTGGCGACCTTCAAGAGATCGGCGGTGACCTTGGGATCGATGGCGATGTCTCGAATGACCTCTTCGATCGACGAAGTACCACTGTCGAGGTGATCGGCGATGCGGACGAGGACTTGGGGCATGGCGGGAATCTCCCCCGCCCGTCGAACGATGTGTCGGGCTTCCGTTTTCAGCCGAGCGCAGCGCGTGTCGCTGCGCAGCAGGCTCGACTCGATGTGGCTCGCCAGATCCTCAATGGAGGTGCTGGGATCGATCACGTGGGCGATCCCGATGTCGTTGGCGCGTTCCTGGATCTCGTTGGTGCGCGGCGCGAGCAGAATGGTCTCGGGACGAAGAAGATCCTGATAGATGCGGTCGAGAATTTCGATTCCGGTGAGAAAGCCTGGCAGTTCGTTTTCGACCACCACGCCATCGACGGAGCGACTGTTGAGGAAGGAATAGAGTGCATCGGAATGGTCGAGAACCAAACTCGGAATCGCACGCGCCTCGAGGGCGGCGCTCAGACCGGATGCCAGTTCGGGACGATTGACCAGGAGCAGCACTTTCGGATCTGTTTCCATGTCTCGGTCCTTGGCGGAAGCTCTGCCGGGCCCTGGGGCGACTCGTAGCCGGAAGCGCTCGGCAGGTTTGACGGATCTCCGCCTCGCCGTTCCCCGGCACACCGGCCGACTCGCTCGCGTGTCTCCTCCTTGATCTTGGCTGAGTTCCTCCTCTAGCTTCCGCGGGCCGGACGTTTCAATGTCTAGCGACCGGGGAGATGAGGCTCGAATCGGCCCGCGTTGCGCGATTGCTGTCCTGCTGAAATAGACGGCCATGCCAGCAACGGGAGACAACTGGTTGGCGCACCCCAGTCATTCTCTGTGAAACAATAGGTTCGCGACGGACGAAAAATGGAAAAAAACGCCCAATTTTCCCGTTGAGAACGTTGTCGGGTCGCTCGTAGCCTCCTGCTGAGTCGGGTATGAGGACAGAACGGGACATTTTAGGTGAAGGCTGAGTAGCCATTCCTGCTCATTCGCTCGCCGCCGCAAGCGTCCCTCACGACGCGTCCTTGCATCGACGAAACCACGACGTTTCGACCGATTTACCTGGGTTTGATCGCCTCGGTTTTCGTCGAAGCTCCACGTTCTCGGCGAGGTCATCTGATTTCGACAGCGAGCTGGTTTCGAAGAACCATAGCGGCTCAGTGTTTCTGTGCTAACCTTTCAGTGCTAGCGGTTCTCTTGCGGACGTAGTTCGGGGGGTAGTAACTCTTTGGGTTCATTCTCACTGTTTCCGCAGCGTCAGCCGCGGGATGTTGAATGCGAGCCACGGATGCTTGGACGGGTTGCCATGACGCATGCGTTAGTCGTCGACGACGAATCGTTCATCTGTGAACTGATCGCGCGTTGGCTTGAACGGGACGGGATCCACTGCGATGCCGCGTGCAGTGTCGAGGCCGCCCTGGAGAAGATGGCGAGCAAGCCGTACGCGTTGGTCATTTCCGATATCGGGATGCCGGGCGGATCGGGGCTCGATCTCCTGGAGGCCTCTCGAAGGCGCGGCTTCGATGGCGCCTTTCTGATAATGACGGGTGTCGAGGACAAAGAGTCGGTTCGCCGAACCTTCCGAGGAAACGGCTACGGATATATCGTCAAGCCACTCAACGAGGTGGCTCTCTTCGCCGAGGTCCACTCGGCCCTTCGGCGCTTGCGGCAAGAGCGAGAACTCAAAGCCCAGAAACGCACCTTGACCAGTCGGCTGCGCAGGCGCTCCCGCGACCTTTTGCTTCGCGAACGGGAGGTCGCCCATCGCCTCATTTGCGCCTCCACATATCGCGACAAGGAGACGGGAGCCCACATTCGTCGAATCGGGGAGTTCTCCGCGGTGATCGCCGCGGAGCTCGGTTGGAACGCGAATAACTGCGAGATTATCCGGATCGCGGCCATGATGCACGATGTCGGCAAGATCGCAATCCCCGATGGCATCTTGCTCAAGCCCGGGCCGCTCACTCCAGAAGAACGAACCACGATGGAACAGCACACGAGGTTGGGCGCCGAGTTGCTGGGCGAGTCGGACATCCCGATGGTTCAGATGGCGTGTACCATCGCACGCTGCCATCATGAACGCTGGGACGGTACCGGGTATCCTTTGGGGATGGCCGGAGATGAGATTCCCGAGTGCGCTCGCATCGTCTCCGTCGTGGACGTCTATGATGCCCTCATCCACCGGCGACCCTACAAGGAGCCCATGCCCGAGCCCACGGCCGTCGCCTACTTGGCCGAGCACGCGGGAACTCAATTCGACCCGCGCGTGGTCGACGCCTTCCAGGCAGCCCTCGACCAGATCCGCGAGATTCGTCGGGTGGTGTTCGAGGACGAGAAGGAGAATCGCGATACCCTCCGCCTCGAGTTGTTGGGGAAGGAGCAGAAGGCGGGAGACGATGGAAGCGGTGTGGTCGGGGGAGAGAGCATGCTCCAGCCACGGCATGGGAACGCCCAACCCGCTCTCCGTTGACTCGGTGGGGTTCTTCTCGGGTGTCCGAGGTTAGGGATGATGTGGCGACCCCTCAAGTCGCCGAAGGCGCTTCGCTTCGACGGATCTAGTCTTGCTCCGGGAATGCCTGACGATGGCGAGCAAGTTTTGTCGCCCGCCCGGACTCGTGGTACGCATCGGTAGGCCGAGTCGCTTCACGCACATCGGATTCCGGTGGAATCCTGCGTCTTCGGGAACGATGCCAATTCGGACCAAGCCTGACAGGACCCTTTTCCATGGCCGCCTCGCGAGCGTCTCGCTTCATTGCTCGCGAGTGTGGGTCGACATGGACTCGTAGGCGGTTGGGTTTCCCGTCGTGTTCTGGTCATCGTCGCGCCACGCATGGTTCGCCAAAATGCCCGCTCGGCCGGCCACGCTTCGTGGTCATCGATTCGCAACCTGAGGAAGGGTGAGGCTCCTCGTGTCAGTTTCAGCACTGTTCGATACAAGCCAATGGCCGCCGCGTTGGTACTGCGGCAATTGGACGAACATCCTCGGATGGACGCACATTCTCTCCGACCTGGCAATCTTCATCGCGTACGTATCCATCCCGATCGCTTTGGCCTTCTTCGTCTATCGCCGTCGGACTCTGCCCTTTCCGCGGATTTTCCTGCTGTTCGGCCTCTTCATCCTGGCGTGTGGGATGACCCACTTGATGGAGGCGATCATCTTCTGGTGGCCGATGTATCGGATGGCCGGCGCGCTGAAGCTCTTCACCGCGGTCGTGTCGATCATCACCGTGTTCGCACTCATCCCAGTGATTCCCCAAGCGATGGCGCTGCCGACGCCGGAAGAATCGGGGCGGCGGACCGCGGAACTGGAGCAATCCCGGGCGGCTCTCGCCGAGGTGGCCCGCGAACTCGAGCGATCCAACTACGAGCTCCGAGAGTTCACCCACGTCGCGTCGCACGATCTCCAGGCTCCCGTCCGGCGCATCTCAGCGTTGATTGACCTGTTAGTCGAAAGTTCTGGCGATCGGCTCAACGGGGAAGAGCGCGACTACCTCAATCGAATTCAAGGCTCGTGTGTTCGCATGCACTTGCTCGTCGACAACTTGCTCGACTTGTCCCGGGTCACCCGAAAGCGAATGACCTACGAGTCGGTCGACCTCGGTGACGCCGCGGCCAAGGCGCTCGAGGATCTTGCCGAGGACATCCGCGAGTCCTCGGCGGAGATCGTGGTCGAAGACTTGCCGGTGATTCCGGGCGATGCGACCCTCCTGCGGCGCATGATTCAAAACCTCGTCGCGAATTCGATTCGGTTCCAGGCGCCGGGGCGGACGCCACGGATCCGCATCCACGACGCGACCGACGAGCAACAAGGCTCCGCGGAGGTCGTTAAAATCTGTATTAGCGACAACGGCATCGGGTTTGACGACCGCTACGCCGACAAGCTCTTTCGGGCGTTCTATCGTCTGGACCAGGCCTCCGGGGTCGGTGGCTCGGGGATTGGGTTGGCGATTTGCAAACGCGTCGCCGAGTATCACGGTGGCACGATCACCACATCGGGCGTGGCTGGGCAGGGGGCGACCTTCGTCGTCACGCTCCGTCGAACGAGGAGAGTCGTGAGTGACCAGTAGCAGGCCCATCACCGTTCTTCTGGCGGAAGACGATCCCGATGACCAACTGATGGCGAAGAAAGCATGGGAGCAGGCTCGCATTCTCAATCCGCTCGAGATCGTCGACAACGGAGAAGAGTTGCTCGACTGTCTACGCCAGCGGGGACGCTTCGCCGACACCTCGAAGGAACGCCCCGGTCTGGTCCTTCTGGATCTGAACATGCCGCGCATGGATGGACGCGAGGCGTTGGCGGAGATCAAGTCGGACGCCTCCCTACGACGCATTCCGGTGATCATCCTTACCACTTCCAAGGCCGATGAGGACGTGTTGCAGTCCTACGACCTTGGCGTGAACTCCTACATCGCGAAGCCGGTGACATTCGACAGTCTGGTCGACGTGATCAAGGGCTTCGAGCAGTATTGGATCCATATCGTCGCTCTCCCTCCCGATTCCCAGCCGGCAGATTGATGAGGTCAACCGTATGAAGCCGACTCTTCGCGTGCTCTTGGTCGAGGATTGTGAGGATGACTACGCGATCACGCGGGCGCTTCTGTCCAAGAGTGTCTCGACCGTGTTCACCCTCGACTGGGTGCGGAACGTCGATGAGGCGCTCGAGTGGATTTGCCGGAGAGAGCACGATGTCTACCTGGTCGACTTTCAGCTTGGTCGAGACACCGGGCTCGAACTGATCGCCCAGGCTCGGGAACGCGACCAGTCGGGGCCCTTCATCCTGCTCACCGGAATGCGCGATTCGGAGCTCGATCTCAAGGCGCTCCATACAGGCGCGGCGGACTACCTGCCGAAGGACGGATTGGCGCACCGTCTGCTCGAGCGAACGATTCACTTCAGCATCGAACGCGAGGCGCTTGTCGGGAGCCTCCAATCGCGCGTGCGGCAACTGACCACGCTCTGGGAGTTGGCCGACGCCTTTGAGTACCACGGAGACAAGAATGAGGTGTGCGAGACGGTCTGCCGGGTCGTCCCACGGGCGTTTCCCGCCCGATCGCGTCCTCAGGTCAGCGTTCACGTCGGCGACAAGGTGCATGGCGAGCCCCCTTCGGGCGTCGAGGTCATGCGGAAGTCGTTCCGCGTCGAGGAAGAGAAAGAGGGCCGAGTCGTCTTGTGGTCCGAGGACCCTTCGTTTGACCGAGACGCGTTCCGCGAGGAGTACGGCGAGTTTCTCGACTTCGTCTCCCACAACCTCACGCAGACGATGAAGCGGCTCGACCTGACGAGGCAATTGCAGCTCATCGAACTCGGAGTCCGGCAGGCACGGGACAGCATCATGATCACCGATGCCCTTCTGGACGCTCCGGGGCCGAGGATCGTCTACGCGAACGCGGCGTCCCAGGAACTGACCGGCTATCGTCCTGAGGAGCTCATCGGCAACTCACCCCGGATTCTTCAGGGGCCTAAGACCGATCGGTCCCTGCTCGCCAACTTGCGGCAGACGATGGAGGAAGGTAACACCTTTCAAGGCGTGACGATCAACTATCACAAGGATGGCACGGAGTTCGTCAACGAACTACGCGTCATGCCCATCCGCGACAACGATGGCATCGTCATGAACTGGATGGCCATCCAGCGCGACGTGACGGAGGAGACCCAGCTTCGCGACATGCTCCGCGATCGGGAGGAGCAATTGAGGCAGTCCCAAAAGATGGAAGCGGTCGGCTGTCTCGCGGGAGGGATCGCCCACGACTTCAACAATCTGCTCACCGGAATCAGCGGCTTCACGCGTCTGCTGCTCAGCGGGGAATCGAACGAGGCGAAACAGCACGATCTGAACCAAGTGTTGGAACTCTCCGATCGCGCGTCGGAGCTGACGAGCCAATTGCTGGCTTTCAGCCGAAAGCAGACCATCAAGCCGAAGGTCATCAAACCCAACCACGTGCTCGAGGAGTCGACGAAACTCTTGCGACGGCTCATTCGCGAGAACGTCGAACTCCGCATGTCGCTGGGAGAGGACGTCGGCCACGTGAAGTTCGATCCCGGACAGTTTCACCAGGTCGTCGTCAATCTCGCCGTCAATGCGAGCGACGCCATGCCCGACGGCGGCATGCTCAAGATCGTGACGGAGAAGCTGGAGCAGACGATCGGCGATCCCGCAGGCTCTCGCCAGATCACGCGGCAATCGGTTCAGCTCATCGTGAGCGATACCGGGGTGGGAATGGACGAGGAGACAACCAAGCGAATCTTCGAACCGTTCTTCACGTCCAAGGAGAAGGGGCGCGGAACGGGACTCGGGCTCGCGACCGTCTACGGGATTGTGAAGCAACACGGGGCCAACATCACCGTCTCGAGTCTTCCGGGACAGGGAACGACATTCAAGGTGATCTTCCCGCGCGTCGACGAGCCGGAGACGGCGACGGAGAAAGAACCCTCGCCGGAGAAGATCTCGCTAGCCGGGACGACGATCTTGATTGTGGAGGACGAGGGGGCGGTTCGTGAGGTTGCCGAGCGAATGCTCAAGGAGTCGGGAGCGACGGTCTTGACGGCGTCAATGCCCAGCGAGGCGCTGGCGTTGTGCGTGGAGCAAGAGCCCGACCTTCTCCTGAGCGACGTGGTCCTTCCGGAGATGAGTGGGCGGCAGCTCTATTTGCGACTCCTGCAGCTCTTTCCGTCGCTTCGGGTGTTCTACATGTCGGGGTACACCGACGAGGTCTTCGGCAGCGATGGGATGGTGGACGACGACATCCCGATCATCCAAAAGCCGTTCGACGCCCAGCAATTGCGGTCGCGTATCAGTGCATTGTTGCGAAGCCCCTCGGCCGTTTGAGTAGCGGTCCCGCGGCCTATTCTCCCCGTCGGCCATGGGGACGCCACGCCTCTCGGCATCGTTCGCTGGGGACTTCTCCACTGCTCGCGATCCTCTCCTCCACGCCACGCTCCTCCTTCCCATCCACCCAACTCCGCGAGCGGGCGAGTCCGTCGATCTCGTCCTGGACGATGACCGTCATCAAATCCATCGGTTCTGTTTTCAGGAACATGTCGCGGGCGCGTCGATCCCTAGCCAGGGAAAAGTTTGATTCTTGCCAGGATTTCTCTGGATGTGTCTCCGTCCGAGTTTATTATTTCATAACGACAGTCGCGTCGAGGCACTAGGAGGAGTGGGGCGACACGATGCACCCCCGACCGCGCGAAACCAAACTGGCCGCCAAGAAGAACGGGATCCTCAACGAGGTCTTCCGCAGTGGTGGCTGCTTGCGCTTCGATCTGGCGAGACGACTCAACATCAACGCCACGATGGTCGGAAACTACGTCGACGAGCTCCTAGGAGAGGGGTTGCTTGTCGAGGGCGATCCCGCCGCGGCTCCGCGTGGACGGGCGCCGCTGCTCATCAACCCGGAGCACGGCGCGTTCCTGGGGCTCGACTTCGAAGCCCTGCGGGCCCGGGCGGTCGCGTGCGACTTCGCTGGAAATGTCATCGCCCAAGAGGAACTGGCGTTCCCCGCCGAGGTATCACGGGAGAAGGTGCTCAAGCGGATTGTCGCCTTGGCCAAGCGGTTGGTGGCGCGGATCAAGGCGCCGCTGCTCTCGGTCGGCGTCGCCGCCCCCGGCCAAGTCGACTGCGAAGCGGGCCGGGTCATTCACTACCGCTTGCTTCCCGACTTCGACCAAGTCCCGATCCGCGACCGCTTCCAGGAAGTCGTCGAGGCGCCGGTCTTTGTCGAGGATAACATTCGCGCCGTCGCGTACGGCGAGCTTCTTCGTGGCAGCGGCCGAGGGATCCGTAACTTCCTTTGTCTGGCGGTCCGCTCCGGTGTCGGACTGGGGATCGTTGTCAATGGGGAACTCTACAGTGGCGCTCACTCGATGGCGGGGGAGGTTGGCTACATGGTCTTCCCCACTCCGGAGGGTCCACGGCTCGCGACCGATCTGGTTTCCGCCACCGGTTTCGTCGACGCGACGGTCAAGGCGATGAAGTCGCGAAAGCCAACCGACATTCGCAAGCGTCTCTTGCAGGAACGTGATCGGGTCGACTTGGCGGACATCGTGGCGGCGGCGCGGGAAGGCGACGAATGGTGTCGCGAGGCCCTCGAGCGGCTCGGGACTCATTTGGGGATGCTGGCGGCGAGCCTCGCCAACCTGTTCGCTCCGGAGAAGCTGGTCCTCGCCGGCGAGGTTCCCGGTTGTTCGCCCTTGGTTCGGCAACAGATGGAGAGGACATTCCGCCAGTACACCTTGCCCACGATTCTCGCGACGGCCTACCTGGAGGACGGAACGCTCGGCGGCTACGCGGGAGCCCTCGGGGCCGCGTGGCAGGGGTTCGCCCGAACGTTTCCGGTCAGTGAAAGCATCCTGGTGAGTCGGGCCAAGGAGAAGTTCGAACGTCAACGCGGAGAGTTCGCGGCCGAAGCCTAGGCTTCGTCTCAAAAGTTGATCGTCGGCCCGAGGCACAGCGAGTTGGTGGGGGACGAGGAGGTCGAAACAGGCGAATCCGTTGGATTCGTCGATGCAGGCCGACAAAGTCCCGCGGCAACGTAGCCAGCCGAAGCCAGAGCCGACTTTTGAGACGGAGCCTAGTGCTTTGGTCCATCTGCGTTCTAGGGTGCCACTGGCTTGTCAGTCAGTGCCCATGAGATGTGGACGCCGCCAACCTTAACGTTGAAACCGAGCGCCCGAGCGTGCTCGCGTCATGCGACTTGGCTCTCGGCCACGATGGCGATCTGGAGGAGGATGACTCGATGAAGCTGTTCCTCGATAGCGCGAAAGCCGACGAGATTCGCCACGCCCTTGAGTCTTGGGATCTCGACGGTCTCACGACCAACCCCAAGCACGTCAAGGCATCGGGCAAATCGTTTCGAGCCGTGCTGGACGAGATCGCCGAGCTGTTCGCGGGAACCGACAAGCCGGTGAGCGTCGAGGTCGATCCTCATCTGCTCGACTGGAGAAAGATCGTCAGCGCCGGAGCCGATCTGAGCACGCTGTCCCCGAACTTCGTCATTAAGGTCGGGGCGAGCGAGCACGGCTTTCGGGCGATCCGCGAATTGTCGTCCCGAGGCATCCGCACCAACGCGACCTTGATCTTCACCGTGGCCCAGGCTTGGCACGCCGCCCGCGCGGGCGCGACCTTCCTCAGTCCGTTCGTGGGCTGGAAGGAACAGTACGGCGAGGCCCCCGACACGCTCATCGGCGAGGTGCGGGCGATGCTCGACACACACGACTACTCCTCGGAGATCATCGGCGCCGCGATCCGCAACCCGCGCCAAGTGGGCGATCTCGCCGTGGCGGGCGCTCACTGCGTCACGGCGGGGCTCGCGGTCTACCAGGAGAGTGTTCGAAGTCCGTTCACGGACATGGGCGAGCAGATCTTCCAAGCGGCTTGGGACGAAACGCCGGCGTAGGCCCGCCACACGGGGCGATCGTCAATGCCAAGGGATGCAGGAACTCGATTGAGGTGGTGATGTCTTCATTGAGATTCGGACTGATTGGCTTCGGCGCTTGGGGAAAGTGCCATGCGAATGCCATCGCGAAGACCGAGGGGGCGGAGCTCGTCGCGATCGCCGCTCGTTCGGAGTCGACGTGCGCCGACGCCCGAACGGCCTATCCCGAGGCGTCGGTCACCTCCAACTTCGGGGAGATCGTCGGGCGTGACGACATCGATGTCGTCGACATCGTGGTGCCGAGCTACTTACATTTCGAGATCGCCTCCGCGGTCCTTTCATCCGGCAAACACCTGCTCCTCGAAAAGCCAATGTGCCTCTCGGTGGAGCACTGCGACGAGTTGATTCGCTTGGCGAAGCAACGTGGTGTGCTTCTCGCGATCGGGCATGAACTGCGGCTTTCGTCCCTCTGGGGCCAAGTCAAAACGATGATCGACGACGGCTTTCTCGGTGACCCACGCTACGCGTTGGTCGAGCTTTCGCGCAAGCCTTATCGCGTGGGCGCCGACGGCTGGCGCTACGACATCGACCGCGTCGGCAACTGGATTCTCGAGGAACCGATCCACTTCTTCGACTTGGCACGCTGGTATCTGTCGTCGAACGGAGAGCCTCAGTCGATCTTCGCGTCGGCGAGTTCCAAGCAACCCGATCACCCCGAGCTTCAAGACAATTTCAGCGCGATCATGCAGTTCTCGGGAGGCGCCTACGCGGTGATCTCCCAGACCTTGTCGATGTTCGAGCATCATCAGACGGTGAAGGTCACGGGAACGAAGGGATCGCTGTGGGCGGGCTGGAGCGGCGCGATGGACCGAACGCGCCGGCCCGATTTCTTCCTGAGAGCGGGTTCGGGCGACGAGGTCCAGGACATCCCGATCGAGAAGATCACCGGCGAGGTTTTCGAACTCGAGGATCAGATGGAGATGCTCGTCCAGGCGGCGCGCGACGGGCGACCGCTTCAGACCACCGGTGAGGACGGAAAGTGGTCGGTGGCGATGTGTCTCGCCGCGCAGCGTTCGGTCGACAGGGGCCAGCCGGTCGCGATGAGTGACGTGCTCTCTAGTTGACAGGGGGAGATCATGCCGAACGAGTCCCGCCAATCACACCAAGCGCTCGAGACGGTCGAAGGTGAAAAGCGTCACCTCGTCCGTCGAGAGTTTCTTCATGGAGTCGCGGCGACGGCCCTCCTCGGGAGCCTTGGCGCACCGAACACGCGAGCGTCCGTGTCGGGCGAACCGGGCCGCATCAAGAAGGCGGTCAAGTACCACATGATCAAGGAGGACTTGCCGGTCCTCGACAAGTTCCGGTTGCTCGCCGATCTCGGCTTCGACGGAACGGAGATTCACGTAACGACGACGATCGACCGCGACGAGGCTCGGCGCGCGAGCGAGGTCACCGGCGTCGCGATCCACGGGTTCTTGAACAGCAGCAAGCCCGACTTGGCGTATGCCATTGAGACCGCGGCGTTCTACGGAGCCACGAGCGTCTTGGTCGTGGCCGGAAGGGTCGATCAGGAGCACCCCTACGACCGGGTCTACCGGGAACAGCAGGATCGCATTCGTGCCGCGCTGCCCCAAGCCGAGCGCGAAGGGATCAAGCTACTCGTCGAGAACGTCTGGAACAACTTCCTGCTCAGTCCGCTGGAGATGGCGCGATTCCTCGACGAGTTCGATAGCCCCTCGGTGGGTGCCTACTTCGACGTCGGCAATGTTGTCCGTTTCGGTTGGCCGGACCAGTGGATTCGCATCCTGGGTGATCGCGTCGTCAAGCTCGACATCAAGGAATACAGTCGCCGCAAACAGGTGAGCGAAGGACTGCGCAAAGGGTTCAACGTCGAGATCGGCGAGGGGGATTGCGACTGGTCGGCCGTGAGGCGTGCCCTCGTCGATATCGGGTACACCTCCGGGTGGGCGACCGCCGAGGTCCCCGGAGGAGATCGCCGCCGACTCGCCGACATCGCGGCCCGAATGGATCGGGTGCTCGGCTTGGTCAAGCGCTGAGTCCACTCCACTCGCGAGTGGACGGTGCCCTAGAGAGGCCCGAGCCGACGGAGAGGAACCCGTGGCCGACATCGTGGTGGACGAACTGGAACTGAAGAAGGAGGAGATGTCATGCCGGAGCGAAATGAGCAAGATCGTTCGCGTCATTCGCGTCGAGGCTTTGTGCGGCGCTCGGCCGCGGCCGTCGGCGCTGGACTCGCTTTGGGGTCGCAAGTCGTCCCCAATGTCCATGCCGCGGGTAGCCAGACGCTGAAGATTGGGCTCGTCGGATGCGGCGGTCGGGGGCGTGGCGCCGCGGTGCAGGCGCTGAAGGCCGATCCCCAGACGCGGTTGGTGGCGCTTGCGGACGCATTTCCCGATCAGATCGAAACGACCCACTCTCTGTTTGGCCGGATGAAGGAGATTGCTCCGCGGGCCGAGGTGCCCAAGGATCGCTGCTACACGGGGTTCGACGCTTACCAGCAATTGATCGACAGCGACGTCGACGTGGTGTTGCTCGCCGCGCCGCCCCACTTTCGTCCGAAGCACATGCAGGCATGTGTCGAGGCCGGCAAACACGTTTTCGCGGAGAAGCCCGTCGCCGTCGACGCGGCGGGGGTGAAGGGCATCCTCGAGGCTGGCAAGGTCGCCAAGGAGAAGGACCTCGTTGTCGTCTCGGGGCTCTGTTGGCGCTACGACAACCGCGCCCGCGCGGCGATCGAGAAGATCCACAATGGCGACCTCGGGCATGTGGTCGCGATCCATTCGGTTTATAACGCCAGCCCTCCGGGGAAGCCCTGGCCGATGCGGCAAGACGCGTCGTGGGGACCGATGGAGGAGCAGCTTCGCAATTGGTACTGGTTCACCTGGCTCTCCGGGGACCACATCGTCGAGCAAGCCATTCACAGTATCGACAAGGGGGCTTGGGCGATTCGCGACGAGACGCCGCTCGCCGCGGTCGGGCTCGGCGGCCTACAAGCTCGTCAGGGGGATGAACTCGGATCAATCTTCGATCATCACACCGTCGTCTACGAACACGAGAATGGGTTGAAGCACTTCCACACCTGCCGCCAGCAGATCGGTTGCACCAACGACGTGGGAACGGAGGTCGTCGGGACCAACGGCATTTGCGACATCGACCGCGGCGTGATTCGGAACCACGACGGCGAGATCGTGTGGAAGTTCAAAGGCAAGCGGAACGTCATGCACCAGCAGGAACAGGACGACCTGATCGCCGCAATCCGAGCCGGGAAGCCGATCAACAACACCGAGTACATGGCCAAGAGCACGATGCAGGCGATCCTCGGACGCATGGCCAGCTACACCGGCAAAAGGATCACGTGGGATCAAGCGATGAACTCGAAGGAGGAATACGCCCTTCCGCGTTACGACTGGAAGATCACCCCCGAAACCCGGCCGATCGCCGTTCCCGGGACGACACGCTTCGTCTAGTGCTTTGTCTGATCCACAAGTTCGGGTGGTACTGGTCGCTGGTCAGCTAGTGAGAAGTGATCGTGGGTTCACAACCCGAAGTCTAGCGATTGACGCAGCCCTAGGCTTCGTCTCAAAAGTTGATCGTCGGCCCGAGGCACAGCGAGTTGGTGGGGGACGAGGAGGTCGAAACAGGCGAATCCGTTGGATTCGTCGAGATTTCCTCGGCACGGAAATTGGTCGCGAGAACCGTTCCCAGGCGGCACTGAATAGATCAACGGTCTGCTAGCTTGAACACCGTGGGGAGTGTCCATCGTGACGCGGAAAGAGGAGATCCGAACGCTGTTCGAGATGTCCCCCGACGACATGCGACGTCGGGCGGGGGAGCGGCTCGTCGTTTGCCGCGATATCGACGCGTTGCACCGTCACTTCGCCGCATCGATCGCGACGGAGATCGAAGTCAACAACGCCCGGGGGCGCCGGACTTCCCTCATTCTGCCGGTTGGTCCCACCGGGCAGTATCCGTTGCTCGCCGAACTCATCAACGAGCGGCGCATCGGTCTCGAGCGGTGTTGGTTTTTCATGATGGACGAGCAGTGCGACGAGAACGGTATTGTGTTGCCACCCGAGCATCCGCTCAGTTTTCGTGGCGTGCTGAACGAGCTCTTCACGAGTCGCGTTCGGCCCGAGTTCGCCATTCCCCCGGAGCAACTCATCTTCCCCGACCACCGGAACGTGCACGAACTCGAGGGCCTTATCGAGTCGGTCGGCGGCGTCGATACGACCTACGGCGGCATCGGGATTCACGGCCATTTGGCCTACAACGAACCGGCGCCCGAGGTGCGCGACTCGAACCCCCGGCTGGTGGAGCTCAACGACTTCACTCGTACCATCAACGCCATCCGCTCGGAGATCGGCGGCAACCTCGAGGGGCATCCCCGCAAGGGCATCACCCTCGGCATGCGCCAACTCCTGGGTGCCGAGCGCCTCCGGCTCTATTGTCGCAACGGTATTTCGCTCGATTGGGCGAACACGGTGCTGCGGCTTGCCCTCTTTGGCGAACCCGGCGATGACTATCCCGTGACACACATTCGCGGCCATCGCGACTATGTCGTCGTAACCGACGAGGAGACCGCCCGCGTCCCGCGCTACGTCGTCTAGCAGTCCGTTGATGGAAGCGGGCCAAGGCGTGAACGGGCTTTGGTTCCATGCCCACGCTGGCGGTGGGCATGCGGGAAACGCCTGTGATTGGGCAGTCTCCCGCACGAGTGGGGAACGAGTTTCCATCAAGCGAACTGGTCCGTCAGGACACTGGGCGGCGGCGAATCATTCGATCACCTCCGAGGTGGGAGACGAAGCGAACTCATGAGGCTCGATTTCGCAAATGAACGGGTGCTCGCCATCGTTGCGCATCCCGACGACGCCGAGTTGCTCTGCGCTGGAACGCTGGCGCGGGCCAAACACGATGGCGCGGCCGTTGGCATCGGCGTGCTCTGTCGCGGCGACAAGGGTCAGCCGAACGAACCGATCGCCAACCTTGCCGATGTCCGCCGTGAGGAGATGATGTCCGCCGCGGAGATCCTCGGCGCCGAGCTGTTCACCGGAGAGTTCGGGGACAGCGAGCTGTACGATTCCCCCGCATCGCGCCGGGTCGTGGTCGACATCCTGCGGCGTTTCCGTCCGACGCTGCTCCTCGGCCACTCGCCCAGCGACTACCACACCGACCATCGCGCGACCTCCGCCCTCGTCGATGTCGCGTCGTGGATGAGCGCCTCGACCGGGTACGCGACCGAGCACGAGCCCCTCGCGGAGCCGCCGGTCCTCTGGTGGATGGACAACGTCGAGATGATTGCCTTCGAACCGCATGGCTACATCGACGTCTCGGAGGTCGTCGACGTCAAGCACCGCATGTTGGCCTGCCACGCGAGCCAACTCGCTCGCGGCGGGGACGAGAACCTATCGCCCTTGGAAGAGGTGATGGTTCGGCAGTACTCGACGCGAGGCGCCCAGGCTCGCGTGCGGGCGGCGGAGGCGTTTCGGTTCCACGCGAGCTGGAAACGGATCGGGGCCTTTTGACACGTGGCCGTCACCACGCGGGATGGTCATTCGCGACACAAAGAGAGCAACCATGAATAGCACGTCCGAAAAGACGGAACGTTGGTACCACGGCGTCACTCGCTACCAGTGGCTGGTCCTCGCCATCGCCTCGGCGGGCTGGGTCTTCGATGTCTACGAAGGTCAGGTCTTCAACATCACCCGCACCCAGATGCTCTCGGACATCCTCGGCGGCGAGGGCGGGGACGTCAAACGCTACGGAGACTTCTTCCTGGCAATCTTCCTTTTGGGAGGAACTGTCGGCGGACTGGCGGCGGGATCGCTGGCCGACCGCTTCGGACGGCGTCCGATCATGGTCGTCACCATCCTGATGTACTCGCTCTTCTCCGGTTTGACCTTCTTCGCCACCGAACTCTGGCAAGTCGCGGCCCTTCGCTTCCTCGTCGCCCTGGGGGTAGGAGGCGAATGGGCGGTCGCGGCCAGCCTAGTCGCCGAGGTCTTTCCCGTTCGGGCCCGGGCGCACGCGTCGGGCATCTTTCAAGCGTCGAGCGTGCTCGGGACCTGGTTCGCCGCGCTGGCCGGCATCGCGGTAGGAGCCCAATGGCGTTACGCCTACCTAATCGGGATCATCCCCGCCCTCCTGGTCCTCTGGATCCGCTCCAGCGTTCGCGAGCCCGAGTCCTGGCAAGCGACCAAGTCGGAAGCGGAGTCGTCGGAGGGGGGACGGCAACTTGGCAGTTTCCGGGAACTGCTGCTCACGCCCCAATGGGGGAGTCGAGCGCTGCTCGGCATGGCGCTGGCCGCCATCGGGCTGGGAACGTTCTGGTCGGTGACGGTGGCGGGACAGGACCTGGCACGCGAACTCCTACTCCGCGAGGGAACCAGCCCCGACATCGCTTCGAGGAACGCGAAGTTCGCCTTCGGCATCGTCCAGACCGCGGGAGGCGGACTGGGGCTATTGGCCTTTGGCCCTCTCTGTGCACGTTTCGGACGGCGCTTCTCGTTCGTGGCGATGCAATTGTTGGCCTTCCTCATCGTCCCGGTGACGTGCTACCTGCCCGGTTCCTTCCCGCAGCTCTTGGTGATCCTTCCCGTTTTCGGGTTTTTCACGCTCGGGATCCATTCGGGATACGCGATCTACTTCCCCGAACTCTTTCCCACCCATCTCCGCGCGACGGGGACAAGCTTCTGTTTCAACGGCGGCCGAGTTCTCGCGGTGCCCGTTCTCCTCTTCTCCGGCTGGCTGAAGTCGCAGCAGGGAGTCGACCTTCGCCTCGCCATCACGGCGCTCGGTTCGTTGTTCCTGGTCGGCGTGGTTCTGATGTTCTTTCTGCCCGAGACCAAGGGGAAAGAACTGCCCCGGTAGGGGACCTTCGCCTCGCTGGCCGTCGGGACGGGGCCGAGTAACTCTTGGGGGGGGAATCTTGTCTTGGGTGCAATGTCCACGCCAGCGTGAGCCCCAAGGGAATGCTTGCGCTTGCCGAGGGCTTTGCGGAAACAACGTCGTGTTCCGACACCTCGTCAACAGGACGAACCAACTCTTGAGAAGGGGGCTACGTCGTCAGCCGATCGACCGACCCGTCCATGAAGTCGCTGTTCTTGTCGCCGACCCAGTAGCGCTCGCCGGCGATGCACCAGATGAAGTGCAACTCTTCGTCATGGCTGAAGACCGGATGGTAGTTCAGTAGCGGGATCGTCACCGCGTCGAGTTCGTCGACGGAGTGCACGAAGGTCTTCTCCTCCTCGCTCGCGTAGACCTCCATCGCCCCACGTCCACGAGTGAAGATGTAGACCTCCTCCTGGTCCGTATGATTGTGTGGCGGCCACGAGCGCGCGTGGGGCTCGAAGATCGTGTAGCCGGCGATGAGATGATCCGCCGACTCCGTGACATCGAACATCAGGAAGACATCCTTCTTGTCGAGATGCCTGATCCGTGTCTCGTCGGCGCGGATCTTTTCCCAGGACGAATGAACGACAGGATGAGTCGTCGCCGCCGGAGCACGGCAGACCACGAGGAGGGCCTCCGCGTCGACGGGATTCCGAAAACGGTAAGCCGCTCCTCGAGGGACGTAGAGCGTGTCGTAGTGCCCCAGCGCGTAGCGATCCTCCCCCAACTCGACCTCCGGGTTCCCGTCGAGGCAGAAGAGGAGGGCTTCCTGGTCGGGATGCGCGATCGCGTCACTGGAGCCGCTTGGCGCCAAGCGATAGTGTCCGTAGGTGAGCAGGTCGAGGTTCGAGGAGGTCGGGCTCGATTTCTCCTCGTAGCGGAAAACGCTCGCGTCGCCACGGAGCAGATGGGCCTCTTGGACACTCGCGTTCGATTCGTCGCCGCTCATCACGTCTCTCCCCCTTCTCCCGCCGATTGCGCCCCGATCCCCGGATGTCACCCGTATGAGGTTGGTCTTGGATCTCATCCCCACGTCTTCGTGAAATTCGTGGGCATGCGCGGTGGCCCGCGAGTTGCCCCATCCAACGTCCACACGACGACCCGTCCAAAGCATCGCCGACCCGAGGGATGCTGATTCTGTTTTCATAAATAAGTCTGCCAGGTATGCTGACGGGAAGCAAGACGGAATCGAGAGGAGGCGTGCTACCGAAAACGGAGAAGGCGGGCACTGTTGAAGAGGACGAACGATTCGCCGACGTGATGCAGGACGGCGCCCGCGAGAGGGGTCACGATACCGGCCGAGGCGAGCAAGATCATGCCCAGCGGGACCACGATGCCGACCGCGAGGTTCTGATGGATCGCGCGTCGGGTGAGCCGGGAAAGACGGATCATCGCCGGGAGTCGCCGCAGGTCGGCCCCCATCAAGACGATGTCGGCGCTTTGCATCGCGATGTCCGAACCCATCGCCCCCATCGCGACCCCGACGTCCCCTTCGGTCAACGCTGGGGAATCGTTAACGCCGTCGCCGACAACCAAGACCGACATCGGTTCCTGGGTCGCCGCCGCGTGACGTTCGTGGCGCACTGCCTCGAGTTTCTCTTCCGGCAAGACGTCCGCGATCACCTCATCGACGCCGAGGTGCTGGCCGATGGGCTCGGCAACCCGCCGCCGATCCCCCGTCAGTAGGACGACTCGCTCGATGTCGAGTTCGCGCAGTTCCTCAATGGCGTGATGAGCGTCCTCGCGCGGACGGTCGGCGAAGAGAAGGCACCCGAGGACCTCTCGCGCATCGGTTCTTGAGTCGGCTCGCGCGACCCAAACGACCGGTCCCTCGTGCGCCGGTTCCTCGGGCATCGCGAACCCTTGCTGCGTGAGCCAATCCGCGCGGCCGAGGTAGTGGACCAACTCCCCGATCGTCGCACGGACTCCCTTTCCCGCTGTCTCGTGGATCTCGCCGAGCGGACGTTCCCGGGTCGGGTCGGAGGCATGGACCGCCGCGACGACCGCACGGCTCACCGGATGAAGCGAGCCATGGGCGCACGCGAACGCCGAGTCGTGGAGGACCGCGACGGAATGCTCCCCGCAAGGTTCCGCGCCGATCAGTTCGAGTTTGCCGTACGTGACGGTTCCCGTCTTGTCGAGGACCGCGACCTCGACATCGGCCAGCACTTCGACGAACTTGCTGTTCTTGATCAGCACGCCCAGCCGTGAGGCGACCGCCAGGCACGCGATCATCGCCGAGGGGCCCGCGAGCAGAAAGCCGACGGGGCAGGCGACGACCAGAATGGCGATCGCGCGCGACGGATCGCGGGTGAGAAAGAGGACGGCCGCCGCGATGATCAGCACCAGCGGCACGTAGTAGCCGACATAGCGCTCGATCGCCTTGGCCACGGGCGTCTTCGATTGCTCGGCCGCGGCGAGCATCTCTCGAAGTCGCCCCAGCGTCGTTCGTTCTCCCGCCTTGTCGACGCGAATACGAATCATCCCCGTCAGGTTGACGCAACCCGCGAAGACGAGACAGCCTTCCGAAGCATCGACCGGGATCGACTCGCCTGTCATCATCGACTGGTCGATCGTCGACTCGCCGAGAACGACCTCACCGTCGGCGGGCAGAACATCGCCCGGCCGAACGACGACGATGTCACCGCCCCGCAGGGAGTCGGGGTCGACCGCGACCTCGCCGTCGTCGGTCAGCAGCATCGCTCGCCGGGCCGTTAGACGCTCGAGCCCCTCGATCGCGGCTTGCGCCCCGAGGAGACTTCGTTCCTCGAGAAAGTGCCCGAGATGAACAATGACCGGAACGAGTGTCGCGGTGATGAAGTCGCCCGAGGCCATGGCGGCGAGTGCCGCGAGCGCGACGAGTTGGTTGCTCTGCGAGTTCGGGTCGGAGGTCCAGAGACCGCGGGCGCCGTCGACGATGATCGGAAGGGCGACGATCAGCGCGGCCAGTCCCATCGTCAACTCGCCGACCGAACGCTGTTCCGGCGGCCCCAACCAGATCTGCGACAAGCCGACGATTAAGAGACCGCCAGCGATCATCGCCGAGCCGAGTTGGACCGCGATTCGGCGACGTTCCGTTCCGGTCAACACGGAATCGAGACGACGTTCGAGTTGGGCACTTGCCGTCATCGCGAGGGAACTCATTGGGTGACCTCCCCGCCACGCAGGAATAAACGCGTTCCGGGAGTAACGAAGTCGAGCCGTCCGACCTGGCGACGGACGAACTCCATCGTCTCGAAGTAGAGTCGATCGCGGACGACCGTCGGCTCCTTCCGGTAGGCGGCGTGGACTTGGCGAAAGACGTCCGCCCTAGTCGTCGCGGTACCGAGCATCGACTGCTCTTGCTGCTTGGCGTCGGCGACGACGCGATTGACCTCCGCCTTGGCCTGCAACAAGGTCTTGCTCGCGAACCCCTCCGCTTCCCGCTTGGCGGTCTCCTTCTGGATCTTCGCGCTCTGGACATCGCGAAACGCGTCGACGACATGACGTGGGGGATGCATCTCGGTGAACTCGATCGTCGTCAGCCGAATCCCGATGTCGATCTGGTCGAGACGGCCTTGGGCCCGTTCCTCGACCGCCGTCGATAGACGCCGTAGCGAAGCCGCGGAATCTCGCTCGGCATCGCCGCGTTGTAAGCGAAGGGCTTCGTCGACGGGCCATTCGACCAGCGTCTCGGTCACGGAGGCGAGCACGACATCGCGGAGGACACGCTCGGGTTTCTCCACCCGAAGTCGATAGTTGATTGGGTCGGCGATGCGGTACTTGACCGCCATCTTGGTTTGAACGATGTTCCGATCGCCGGTGAGGGCGTAGCCTTCGACGAGGGGATCGATCGTTGGTCCGATCGCCGTCTCGAGCGAGTTCCAAAGGTCGGCGAGGATGAGTTCCCCTTCGCGGCGCACCGGCACGTCGATCACTTCGTCGATCGGGTAGGGCCACGCCAGCAAGAGGCCTGGCTGATTGATCTGCTCGTCGCGCGTCGCTCCCTGGAGTCGGCCGAAGCGAAGCACGAGGGCGACGCTACCGGGCGGCACGCTGGTGATTCCCGAGCAGAGAAACGACAGGACGAGGACCGCGAAGACCCAGCGCAGCGCGCGCGAGCCGGCGTCGAGGGCATCGGTCAACCGGGAGAGGCGACGCTTCACGGTTCACCCCGTCGCGAAATCGACTGCTTCTCGAGCGACGGAGTGTCGGGAGGAGCTTTCTCGGTTGGTGGGGAGAGGACGTCGAAGAACCCCTGTTCGGTCGTCATGATGATGGTCGCTTTGGCGCCGAGGGTCGCTTTGACGGCCTCCAGCGAGCGCCAATAGCGGTAGAAACTCGGATCGAGTTCCCGCACGGCGGCGTAGATCGCCGCCGCTTCGCTCTCGGCCTTGGCGCGAATCCGGCCCGCTTCCTGTCGTCCGCTCCGCAAGATCTGCTCGGCCTCGACGCGGGCGTCGTCGCGAATTCGGTTGGCTTCGGTCGTGCCCTCCTCGCGGAGGCGATCGGCCTCGGCGACCCGCTCGGCCCTCATCTGGGCAAGGACGGCCGCGACGTTCTCCTCCGGATAGGCGATCCGCTTGATGCCGACCTGGTCGACGACGATGCCGAACTTTTCCTGGGCGGGGCCGCGAACCTGTTCGAGGATCGCTTGGTCGATCGCGTCGGTCTTGATGGTGTCGGCGTCGGTGGAGACCAGCGCGGTGAGTTCATGGTTGCCGAACTCGACGTTCTTCGCGGCGGTGACCATGCCGTCGAGTTTGCTCGCCCCGGCTTGGAGGCTTCCGACCGCCTGTAGGAACCGAAGCGGTTGCTCGACGCGCCAGACAACGTAGGCGAGCACGACGACGTTCTTGCGATCCTTGGTGAAGGTGGCGGTGTAGGGCGTATTGAAGACTTGCTTGCGAAGGTCGATCGGATGGACTTGGTCGATCGGCCAGGGGAGCTTGGCGTAGGGGCCCGGCGCGAGGATCTCCCGAACGGGATTGCCGAAGCGGGTCACCACCGCGCCGGAGCCTTCGGGGATCTGGAAGTAGGCGCTGTAGCCGACGATCAGGACGACCAATCCGATCGCGATCCCCAGCCGCGCGAGGCGACTGGCTCCGCTGGGTCGGTCGGGAGTCGCGTTTGTCATGCTGCTGTCATTCATTCGCGCGCTTTCACTGGACGGGTTCCGCGATGACTTGCTCGAGCGGGAGGCTGGTCGGCTTGTTCAAGTCGAGCAACAGCGACCCTTGGCGTTGGAGCAACGTTGTTTCGATCAGAAAGAGAGGCTTGTCGGCCAAGGCCGTCTCGAGTGTGTCGAACCAGAGCCGCAGCGACAGCGCGGCGCGGTCGATGGCGAGCGCCTCGGCCAAGGCCCGCAGACGCGACGTGGCGACCAGGGCTTCGCTGACGCGGCGTTCGGACTCGATCTTGGCGATGGCGACGGCGCTGGCTCGTTCGGAACGAGCCGCTTCGACCGTTTTGCTCGCCCAACCGGAGGCCTCGGTGATGGCTCGCGTCGCTTGCAAGCGACCGCTGATGACGTCGAGGTAGTCCGGGGCCACGGTCATTGGCGGGTGGAGGTTGACGATCGCGACATCGACGATGTCGACGCCGACCGCGTTCTCCCGACAAGCCCTCGCGATGCGGCGGGCGATTCGTTTCGCGAAGGCCTTGCGGTCATCGGAGAGAACCTGGGCCAGGGTCGCCGAACGGGTCTCTTCCATCACCGCCTGCTCGGCGTAGTCCCGTAGCGCCGCGGTCGGGTCGCTGTAGGAGTAGACGAACTCGCGAAAGCGGTCGGGCTCGGCTGACACGCGGTAGTAGACCAGCGCGTTGATCGCGACGACTTCGATGCCGTCGCCAAGGACGAACGCGTCCTCACTCTTCGCGTGAGCCTTGGTCCACAAGAGTGCCCGCGTTCCGGTTTCGGGGCCCGCCTCCTCACCCGGTTCGTAGCCAATCGGCAGTGTCCGCACTTCGGTGACGTCGACGCGCAGGACCGATCCGAAGGGCCACGGCAAGACGAGGTGCATCCCCGGCCCGAGCGGTCTCGGTTCCATGCGGCCAAGCGTCAAGCGGACACCGAGTTGGTTGACCTCGACCACGACGAGCGACGTCAGCAGCCAAGTCATCAAGACGATCGCGCCCAGTAAGGGGACAAAGGCGCGCCGGACGAAGCCGACGGCCCAAGTCGATCGCAGCCCGACTCCCCAGCGACGTTCGATGGTGTCGAAGAGACTCGCGACGGGGTTGCGGGAGGCGAAGATCAACTCGCGCGTCGTCAGCGTCGTCGGCGATTGGAAGCGCTCGTCGCTGGACGGCGGAAAGGACCAGAGGCCGACCGCGCGCACGAGGAGTTCGGCCCCGGTGACGAGCACCCAGAGGATCACCCCCATCCCGACCCATTGGTCGAGTGCTGGCCACGTCTCCGAAACGAACAGCGCCAGGCACGTCAGCAGCAGGGCGACTTGACTCTCGCGAGCGGCGAGCAAGAGGGCCCGCTGTTCGGGAAGCGGCGACTCGGCCGGGTTTGCGATCAGTCGGGTCAAGCCGCGCCAGACGCAGAAGACCAATAGGCCGGCAAGCGCGATCGCGGCCGGAACGCCCGGCATCGGACGACCGCCGACCGTCAGGGCGTGGGAATAGAGCTGGAACGAGGCGAGAAAGAGAACGACCGCGACCGGCACCGCCAGAAAGACCGCGTGCATCGAGCGGGCCTCCTCGAAGGACGCCTGCGGTTCTTCCTTGTCGTCGTCGGGTGTCTCGCTGGCGAACTGCTTCTTGCGGATCGAGCAGGCATCGAGCGTCAGCCAACCGGCCGTCGCTACCAACGCGGCCTGGAGAGCCAAGGCGACCAGGCTGACCAGTTCGAGCGTGATCCCCGCACTCGCCGCGACCACCAATTCGATTGAGGCGGTCAGCGCGACGGCGACGATCACGCCGCGCGATTCGGAGGACTTGCGGGGAGTGGGCGCTGGCGATCCCTTCGTCGCGTCGGTCATGTCGCGCCCTCACGCTCGGTGTTGCCGGCGGCACGATATGCCTCGCGACATTCGCTGTAGGAGTCGGTCAGTTCGCGAATCAGCTTGTCCTTCTCGATCTTCGAGGTCGTTCCGACGGAGTCCCGCACGCGGGCGAGCATGTCGCGAAAGGCGCCGGTTCGCGTTCGGGCCTCGGCCGACACGGAGCCGCGCCGCAGGACCGCAGCGATAGGGAGCTTCCCGGCGAGGTAGTCCCAGGTCTGAAACTCTTGCCGAGCCAGCTCCGGGGTACCGACCCGGTAGGCGGAGATCGCGTTGGCCCGCACGCTGGACATCTCGTCGAAGAGCTCCTCGACGGGCGGGTAGTAGACGTAGATCAGCATCACCACCACCGCCAGCGCGCTGACGACACCGACGATCGATGGCCACGGTTGGGGAATCTGCTTGTTCCAAATCGAATCGTTGTGGGCGACTTCGGCCGCCGCGGGAGACTCCTTTAGGCGTTCGGTTCCCGTGAGGCGAAGGATCGTGCCGGTGACGAGCAGTCCCAGCAGCGTTCCCAGCGCGACGTAGACGGGAATGCTCGCCTCCTCGAGGAGTTGCCAGAGACGTTCGGGAGCGAGGAGGTGGCGGACCTGTCCATACTGGTCGAGCGCGTGGGTGTCCTGTTCGCTCCCCAGGGGGTGTTCGAAGATCGCGTCGGAGGCATAGCCCAACGCGAGGGTCGCCGCGATGACGACGAAGCCGAGCGCGATGGCGCGTCGCACGCCGTAGATCCGCGCGACCCAGTACGGCAGGATCACGTTCAGGCCGACGCCGAAGACATGGATCGCGACCGCCGCTCCGAGGGAGAACTGAATCGACGAGATCGCCCCCATCTGCACGACGCCCATCGCCGGCGAGACGTACGCGGGAAACGCGACCAACGCCATCAGGGGCGGCGCCCACGGGTCGGTGTACTTGAGGGAACTCGTCAAGGGATAGATCGGGACGAACGCGGCCGCGAGGCCCGTCACCACCATCACGAGAAGAACATCCAGCGCGGTCGGCCCCGCGCAGAGTCGTGCGCTGGCGATGAGCGAGTTGACCAGCCGCAGCGACGACGAGCGAGTCGGCTCGACGTCCTCCACCGGGGTTCTCTCTCGCGTGGACCAGCGGTTGGTGAGGCCTCCGACCGCGAGGGAGACCAGCAGCGTCACGGCGACGAGCAGCAGAAAGATCGGCGGTCGCAGGACCGTCAAGCCGTAGACGAGGGTGATCGGGTTGAGCATCGGTGCCGCCAGGGCGAAGCTGAGCAGGTTCGGCGTTCGGGCCCCGAGTCGGCGCAGCTCGCGAAGAATCGGAAGGACGCCCAGCGAACCGACGGGGATGAGCATGCCGACGAAGGAGGCCTTGACCAAGCCGCCGAAGTCGGTGCGTGCGAAGAGACGTCGCACGTAGTCGGGCTTGACCAGGTGACGCAGCAAGCCGGCGAAGACGACGCCGCAGAGCAACGTCGGCGCCGCCTCGAGGAGGACCTGAATGCCTCGGATGACCATGGTGCCAAGGAAAATACTCACGTCGTCTCACCTGTCTTTTACGCGACGGGAACGGGAACCGTCTCGAGGATCTCGGCGATGATCGCCCCGGGGTCGGAGAAGTCTCCCGACAAGCGAACGCCGAGCACGTGGGGCGCGACCTCTTGGAAGTCGTCCGGCGTCGTGAAGTCGCGACCACGCAGATGGGCCCAAGCTTGTCCCATGCGTTGCCAGATCAGGACGCCGCGAGGACTGATTGGCAGCGTCACCGCCGCGTGCCTTCGCGTGGCCCACGCGACGTCGATCAAGTAGCGCCGCACCGAGTCGGCGACGGCGACCGACTCGATGTGACGTTGCAGTACCAGGAGCTGTTCGGGCGTGATGTCCGCGGTCGCCACCTTCCGAACTTGCGTGCCCGTGCCGACGTGGGCGGCGAGCATCTCGCACTCGTTCTCGGGATCGGGGTAGCCGATGCTGAGTTTGATCGCGAAACGATCGAGCTGGGCTTCCGGAAGCGGATAAGTCCCGTGCTGCTCGATCGGGTTCTGGGTCGCGATGACGAAAAAGCCCTCCGAAAGGTGCCGGCAACAGTTGTCGACGGTGACTTGTCGCTCGGCCATCGCTTCGAAGAGGGCGCTTTGCGTCCGCGGCGTCGCCCGATTGATCTCGTCGGCCAGGAGGACGTCGGCGAAGACCGGACCGGGCAGGAATTCGAACTCGCGCGTCTTCTGGTTGAAGATGTTGAACCCGGTGATGTCTCCCGGCAGAAGGTCGGGCGTGCACTGCATCCGGGCGAACTTTCCGCCGACCGCGGCCGCGAGCGCCTTGGCGATGGTCGTCTTTCCGAGACCCGGGATGTCCTCGATCAGCAAGTGCCCGCGGGCGAGCAGGCAGGCGAGGACCAACTCGACCACCTCGCGTTTCCCACGCAGGGCGTCGTTGAGCGAGATCCGCATCCGGTCGATGGCGGCTTGATAGACGCACTCCCGCGCATCGCCGTTCGCCGCCACGAACTCGTTGCTATTGGTCAACTCCTCGGTCGCTGCCATACGACGCCTTACCTCTCCGGGACGATGGTGATGAATTCACTCAGGGCGCTTCGCAATGTCGCGAGCTTCCAGTCGCGGACGACCTGTCCGCATAGACGAAAGGAGGTCGCGTCCTCCACGCCCGCGCCGTAGGCGACGCGTTCGAAGGTCTGAAGAAATGTCGATAGCGCGTCACTCGGCTCGCTCGCCAATGCGGTCAAGGGGCCTAGCCAGCGGCTCGGGGTCTGGCCGGGAGGTCGGCGATGTCCCGCCAGCGTGGCACGTCGCTCCAGGAGCCAGAGCGTCCAAGCGACGCTGGCCCGACGCTGGCAGCGAATCCCTACCCACCAGACGCCCACCAAGCCGACATCCGCGACGCGGCGACGATAGAGCGTGACGAGTCCGACTGCCAAGAGGATGGCAGCAACGGCGGCCGCGTGGTCGATGAGGTAGCGCATGGCGCCGGCGACCACGGTCCACGCCCACTCTTCCCACGTCAGGGTCGGCGGCGTCCGAAAGTAGCCGGGAGTCGGTTCCTGGGTGATCCAATCGCCGTTGGCCAGTTGGACCTCCGTCCAGAAGTGAGCGTCCTCCGTGACGACGGGGGTGGTGCGGCCGTGGGCGTCATAGCGGGCCGGGTTGACGTAGAACCCCGACACCGCCCGCGCGGTATAGCCCAGATGGCGAAGGGCCAACGTCGCCGTGGTCGCGAAGAGGTAGTCGGGACCCTTGCGCGACTCGAACAGGAAGTAGTCAACCGGACCGTCGACGGAAGAGGGAACAATCGCGTCGCGATCGAGGCGACACCGGTCCCGGAGTCGTTCGACGACGCCGGCCACTTGTTTCGGACCCGGAGGATACTCGGCGGCCCACTGGTCGACGAGTTCGGCGGTTCGCTTCGAGAGTCCCCCGTCGGATGGATCGGCATGGGCTTGGCCCGTCGAGGTACGCAAGAGCGAGTGCGGGCTCAGCTCCTCCAGGGCCTCCCAGTCGAGGGTCGCGGCCTCGACGTGGAGGATGGTGCCGGGGGGAAGCGTCGAGGAGGCGTCCGCGAGCGAGATGATTCCGGGGTAGGCCATGCGGAAGAAATCGGCGCGATCGACCGCCCCGAGTTTGAACGAGACAACGCGGCGCGGGAAGGGCAGGCCGCGGGTTTCGAGCTTGCCGACCTTGATGCGGTAACGCTCGGTTCCCCCTTCGTATTCGCGCTCAGGTTCGGGCGACTTTAGCCATCCCGCCAGGGTCTTCTCGAGATCGACGTGCCTGGGAGCGTGCTCGGCCTCGTGCCATCGCCAGCCGTCAAACTCATCGTAGGCGACCAACGGCAAGTGCTGTGGTGACTTGCCGTCGACATAGAGCTGCGCGTCGGCGACGAGATCGCGCGGCGCGGGACGTCGTTGGGTGCGTCGGCGATGCAGGCTGAACTCGCGCCCCGCTTGGTGGTTCTTCGAGACCTTGTCGGGCTCGCGAATCCGCTCACTGGGCAGAGCGATCGCCCGCTGCATGTTCTTCGGCATCTGCGGCTCGCCGTAGAGCTCGTTGAAGACGTCGTAGAGGGAGGGTTCAGGGGAACTGAGGTGGATGTCGCTATCGCCGCCGTCCGATTGGACGTCCTCGCCCGCGACGACGTCGTCACCATCGCCGATGCCGCCGCGCGCGAACGGGTCGCGGGCCCCGGTCCCGCCGGAGGTCGGCATCAACTCGCCCAGGGCATAGGTCACCGACTCACCCGCGCCGGCGACCACTCCCAACGCGGCGAAGAGAACGAGCAAGACGATGCCGAAAGCGGGGATCGGCATGCTCGCGGTCGGTTGGTTCTCCGATTCGATGCGCAGGGCGGACTGATACTGCACCATCAGCCAGAGACTCCCGGCCACGGTGTACGCCGCGACACAGCCCAGCGTGAGCCAGGTCGTGTCGAGCGTGCAGGCGAAGAGCAAACAAAAGGCGCTCAGGGCGGCGGCGATGTTGCGATAGCGTCGCCAGCACGAGGCCGCCGCGAGTCCGAGCGTCACGTTGCGCAGTCCCGCGATCATGACGAGTTCGTAGGGAATGCCCACGTCGGCGAGCGACCGGGTGAGCCATTCAACAGGGGCCGGCGCGAGGAGCAGTCCGAGCGAGACGCCCGCCATCACGCGTGGGTAGGGGCGATCGGGCCGAGCTCGTTTCGAGAGCCATTGGAAGCTCACGAGACTGACCACCACGAACAGCGACGGAAAGAGCGTTCGGTCGACGAGCGATCCGAGCGGACCGGCGATCGCGTCCTGAATAGCCAGCGAGCCGATGCCCGCGAGAGCGATCGTCGAGTAGCCGGCGAGACGTTCGGAGTTCACGCGGGGACCTCCAGACGATGGTCCCGTCGTTCCCGATGGTCGCCAATTGTGGAGGTCGGTTGACGATCGGCGCGAAGCAGTCGCCAGTTCGCCCGGTGACTGCCAAGGACCTGATTGGCCAACGGCGCGCCGTCGATGCTGACGACATACTGAAAGGCGATGTCGATCGAGGGTTCTTGCAGAGGTGTCGCCGTCAGTTCGTCCTCCGGGGCGGTCCGATCGGGAAGCTGCGCCAGCGCGTCGAAGGCGACATGTCGGGAACCGCTGATCATCTGCGCGCCGCAGAGAATCTCCACGGCCGCCCCGCGTGCGATCGCTTGGTCGTGAATCCCCGCGACGAGTCGAATCGCCCGTTCCCAATGGTCGAGTTCGTCGGCCGTCGTTTCCAAGGAGGCGTCAAGCATCGTTCGAATCTGGGAATCGAGCACGATGCGGACAAAGGGGACCGTTGTCGATTGCAGTTCGCAGACGATCATGCGATCGTGTCGCGCGGTCTGGCCCCAGTGGACGCGGCGCAGCGAGTCGCCCATGCGGTAGGGACGGACGCCGAGCATCTCGCCGGCGGTGCCGACGCGGTCGTTGAGCAGTTCGCCGTGGGTTCGGCGTTCGCCCCAGGTTTCGGGCAAGGGGGGAGCGGGGGCGGGCTTTGGCCAGATCAAAGCGGTGCGTTCGATCGCGATCGGTCGACTGGCTCGCCACAGGCCGAAGGGAAACGCGCAGCGAAGCCGCGGGGTTTGGCGCGGGAAGAGTCCCCGACGGTGGGCTTTCATCGACCAGGTCGTGGTGATCGTTCGGCGGCCGCCAACGACGGCGATGAAGGTGTCGGCCCGCTCGGTGTCGCCGGTCTCCTCGATCGGCTTGGATTGCATGCCCCCGAGATCGACGGCGATCCAGTGAACGGGCCACGGCAGGCGGTTGGTCAACGTTAGGGTGACGACGATCGTCTGCCCCTCGGTGGCCCGGCGTCGGTCGAGCGACAGGGTGCCCCGCAAGGCGCGAGCGTTCATCCAAGGCCAAACGACCCCCAGAACCACAATCGCCACGGCGAACGTCATGATCAGGAACGCCCGACTGGAACCGTAGACTCCGCAGACTCCGGCGATGGTCGCGACGATCAGCATCGCCCCGAGCCGATTTCGCCACGGAAGATACGCGTTCCAATCCTCTCTGATCTCTCGAGTTGTCAGCCAAGCGAGAAGCTGTCGGGCGCGAGCGGTCTTGGCAGGCTTGGAGGGACTGGGGCGCACGCTGTCGTCTCGCGTTGAATGGAGCAGGTAAAACGAAGTATACTTCAGTATAACAAAGTATGCTTCTCGCTGAATTGTTTTACAACGGTTTTTCGATGTAGGGGCTTGGCCAGCGTCGCGATCTACCCCAACGCGGCGACCAACAACGCGCCTCCCCAGGCCAAGATCAGCGTGAATCCCACGGCGGCCGCGGCCTGGCGGCAAAGCAACCGGGCGCACGCGGACCAATTGGTTTCGCGAGCGATGGTCATCACCGTGACGATGCAGGGCAGGAGCGAACCTGCCAGGAAGACTCCCACCAAGGCTTGGAGCGGCGTCATCTGGTTCGTCGCCACCGAGTCGGTGAGTAGGAAGATCCCATCCTTGCGGATCGAGGCCATGATGACGGGAAGCGCGGCCTCGGCAGGCAGTCGAACGAGCGCCATCGCCGGCTCCAGCCATCGGGAGACCATTGCGAGCACACCCGAGGAGGCGAGGTAGGCGGCAGCGACACAGATCACGAAGAAGACCGGCATCGCTTGGGTCACGAATTGCCGGATCGTCGAGCGCGCTTCCCAGCCGATCGCTTGCGGTGAAGGCCAGCACAGATGCACCGACGGCCCGACGTTGATGATGGTCAAGTCGGATGGGGCGGCTCGGGGCTTCGTGAGCCACAGGTAGGTGAAGGTGCTGAACGCGAGATAGCCTAGGAAGACGAGCGCCAACCAAGGGCTCCCGGCGGCAACGAAGACCGAAAGCGATGCGGGAAGTTGGTAGGAGCACGCCGCTCCGAACGCGATGGCTTGAATCGTGGGTTGGCGCGTGCATCGGGAACATGCCCGCGTCGCGATCACCGCGGGGACGTTGCATCCGAGTCCCATCATCACGCGAACGACATCCCGTCCCGTCAGGCCGATTGGACGACAGATTGGTTCGAGGTACTGGTTGATGGCTTCGATCAACCCACTCGCCTTGTAGGCGCCCAAGATGAGCGCGTAGAGAAGAACGGTGGGGAATGCCCAGACCAACAGAAACGGGCCCATCGGCAGCAATCCAAACTCGCCCGACAGTGGTGCCTTGACGATATTCGGGACGAGCGGGCTTCCGTTGATGGAGTCGATCACGGGAGTGATCCAAGAGGAGACAGCCGGATCGAGCCAGCCCGCAATCGTGTTCGCGAGAAAGATCGTCGCGAGCGCCGGTAGCAGCAAGAGAAGAACTCCGGCGAGGAGTCGAAGCGAGGTCGCGATCGAGCCCTTGGAACGGGATGACGGGCGAGTTCTCTGAGCGAGGTCGAGTGCGAAGGGCTCTTCCAACGATTGTTTTTGGAATCGGAGTGGCTCACGAAGGGAGGCGAGCAGTTCCCGTCGTCGCTCTTGCGGAAGACGACGGGCGTCGATCGCGTGAACGGGCACGCCGATCTCCTTCTCGAGATGGTGGAGCCGCTCTCGCGCTTTCTCCTGGTTCGCGACTTGGTCAAACCAAGTGACGACGATTCCGCCCCGTTTGCCGGCGACGAGTGGCAACAGGTCGTTGAGGTCGGTGGTGAGTCGGTCCGCGGCGACGACGATCAAGACGACGGGATCGCCGACGAGTTGAGCGAGCGCCAAACGCGTCGTTTCGGTATCCGATCGGAGAAGGATGCCGGGCGTATCGAGCAGAGCCAGTTCACCGGTGGAGTACTTTTCCACCTCGACAGTGGCTCCGAGGTAGTTGCTCGCGGGTCTTTTTCCTCCGGAGAGAGAGGCGCAGAGCTGGGTCTTCCCGGCTCCCTCCTTGCCGATCACTGTCGCGGTGACGAGGGCGTCGACGCGTTTTGGAAGTGTGGTGGTGTTTGAGTCCATGGGTGGTTCGCGCATGTGAACGAAATGTCGGCCAGCCTCACGTGATCGCTGGCGCCCGAGATGAGTGACGACCGGAGTATGCGAACAGTAGCCGCTCAGCATTCGCAAGACTCGCCGCAACAACTGAAGTCGTCCAAGTACATGCCCGCCTCGCGGTAGTAGTCGATGAAGTCGCTCGTGTCGACCCCGAGGCGTTCGCCGATCGCGGCCGCGACGACGGCGAACCGCTGGCGAAACTTGTAGATGAAGCAGAACAGCAAGCCCTCATGGCGTACCTTGGGACCGACAAGGAAGAGGCCCTGTGTCTTTACTGACTCGTCTTGGGGGGTCAGCATGGGGAAGCCTTCCGGGTCATTCTCGAACAGTCCTTGAATGAGCGTTTGCCCGCCAAGGAAACCGGTGGCCAACAGCGGGGGCGACGAAACCGTGACGCGATCATCCGCGTGCGAGCGAATGACGAAGGCGTCACTCGTTCGTTCGACGGCCACGACGTGGAAATCGGGGCGTAGGACGAGTTTGTCTCGATCGAGAAGGTCGCGCAACCTGAGCGCGGAGGTAGGGACGAGCGAGCCACTCGGGTCGGGATCGTCGGAGATCCCGATGGGGTTGCGGTCGATCAAGGTGATTCGATCGGCGGTGCTCGCGAGGTGGGTTGCCGCGTCGACACCGCTCTCGAAGCCGCCGATGATGGCGAACTCGCTGCCACTCAACTCGGCCCACGACTGGACGCACGAGGTGTGGACGCAGTGCTCGGAGCCGACGAACGGACACCTGTTCGGGTACTGAAACTCGCCCGTGCCCCAGATTAGGTACTGGGCTTCGTAGTCTTCTCGGTCGGTCCTCAGCAGGAAGCGTCCGTTCTTGTCACGGGTAATGGAGTGAACGTTCGTCTTGGTTTCGGCCGGCAAATGACGATAGGTCGCAAGGGCCTCCAAGTAAGCCGCGTACTGGAGGCCGGTCGGGTTTTGTTCCCCAAGAGTGAAGGCGGGAGAAGTCGTCGGCGATACCGAGTTGAGGTCCAATAGGCCGAAGCCATTGCTGTAGAACGAGGGCGTGATGAATCGCATTTCTCGCGGCCACCGACGGAACGACTCGCCGACTCGGCCACGATCGACGATGACGAAGTTGTTAAGCCCGAGATCTTGGAGAGCGATGCCGACGCCGACACCGGCGGCACCCGCGCCGACAATCGCCACCTCGACGCACTTCATCCGCTGACGCATGTTAGGGCCTCCCATTGTTCCGGAATCGTGGTGCTCTCCTCGCCCCGGTAGCGGGACCACTTCGTGACGCATTGCGTGCGGTAGCCTTTGCCGAGGGACTCGCGAACCCACCGTTCGTAGTCGGCGATCCACGCGAAGAGCCGATGGAGCAGCCGGTGGGCTCGCTGGAGGTCGGCACTGGCCCGGGGGCTCTTGAAGCCGCGAATGTCGTCGGGCGAATGAACGCCGTCGGGCAACTCGCACGAACACGAACAGCGGACGGGAGAGTGATAGCGTCGGACGAAGAGACTCCCCTCCGTCGGCAACGCGACCACGACGCCGAATCCCCAGAGCCCGACGTCGAGATCGTCGAAACGTCCCCGATAGAAGCTGGAACCGCACTCATCGCTCGGGGGACGCTGGCGTTCCAGGCCGTAGGTCAACAAGAGATTGTCGCGGGCCGCCCGGATGTCCAGCCCCCAACACCAGAGCTGCATCTCGAAGAGTCGGACCGCTTCCTTGGAGAGTTCGGCGCCGGCGGCCGATGCCGAGAGGCCCGAGCGTCGTCGCGGCCGTCGAACAAGCCAAAGAGGCCGTTGTCCCAAGGGGCTCATGGCGCGGAGGCCTCATCCTGCTGGAGAACCCATGCGGGGAACGGGTCGTCCATGGCGCACCATTGAGTCGGGCCAATGGCGAGTTCGTCGTCGGTGAGCAGGCAATCGTCGAGCGTCGCGGTCAGTCCCGCCACGTCGAGGTCTTGGCCGATCAGCGCGATCTCCTGTCGAGGAGGAAGCTCGCCTTCGGGGGCCTCCCGCGGGTCGGGCCAGTATCCGGCCGGCTCAATCGAGCAGATGTGACCGGCCAACGAGAAGATTCCCGCCAACTCCACCCGGGTCGCCAGCCAAACGAAGCCCTTCGCACGCAGGACCGGCCGAAAGGTGTCGCCGACCAGGAGCGTCCAAAGCCGAGTCGGATGAAAGGGGCGGGCGGCGCGGTAGACAAAACTGCCGATGCCGTATTCGTCGGTCTCGCTCGACTCCTCGCCCCGTAGGGTTCGCAGCCAACCGGGGGCCTCGGCCGCTCGCTCGAAGCTGAAACGCCCCGTGTCGAGCAATTCGTCGAGGGGAACCTGGCCGCGCGAGGACCGTAAGATGATCGCCTTGCGGTTGAACTGCCGAAGCAGGGCCTCGATCGCGCCGAGTTCGTCCCCGGAGACGAGGTCGCACTTGTTGATGATCAGCGTGTCGGCGAACTCGATCTGGTCGACCACGAGCTGCGCCAAGTCGCGATCGTCCTCCTCGCCGGCCGACAGACCGAGCGAACGCAGATCGGCGACCGACTCGAGCTGTTCGAGAATCGTCGAGGCGTCGATCACGGTCGCGAGCGTGTCGAGACGGGCGATCGACGAGAGGCTCGCTCCCGATTCGTCCTCGAAAGTGAAGGTCTCCGCGACCGGCAGTGGCTCGGAGATGCCCGTCGACTCGATGAGCAGGTGGTCGAAGCGGCCCTCGCGAGCGAGCCGGCCAACTTCGAGGAGCAGGTCCTCGCGGAGTGTGCAACAGATGCAGCCGTTGGTCATCTCGACGAGTTGTTCGTCGGTTCGGCTCAGTGCGGTCTCGCCGCGAACCAGGTTGGCGTCGACGTTGATCTCGCTCATGTCATTGACGATGACGGCGACCCGTCGGCCCGCGCGATTGCCCAGGATGTGGTTCAGCACCGTGGTCTTGCCGGCGCCTAGGAACCCGGACAGGACCGTGACGGGGAGTGGTTGCATGGATGATTTTCCTCGGAGAAACATGACCCGGATTATTGGTAATACTTAGTATTACATCCGGGGAGGTGTCCAATCAACGGGAATTCCGCGATCTCTCCGAAGGCCTCGTCGCGAGCCTCGACGACCGCGAAGCTCGAACCGGGAAGGGGCACGTCAACGGCCCACGCCGCGGACAAGACCTTGCGTGGTCGAGGGCAGATTGGAGTGGTGGTCAGAGGGAGGGAGGAGGAACGGTCGTCGCTTCTCGGACGACATGCCCACGCGAACGCGGGCAGGGGATGACCAGCAAACGCTACGCGATGATCGCGTCGATTGGCTGGCCGTGGTCGATGACCAGACGTTTGCGGCCGGGGATCTCGAGCTTGCGGGAATCGAGCCCGAGTTGCTTCAGGATCGTCGCGTGGATGTCGGTGACGTAGTGCCGGTCCTCGACGGCGTGAAAGCCGATCTCGTCGGTCTTGCCGTGAACCACGCCCCCCTTGATCCCGCCTCCCGCCATCCAAACCGAGAAGCCGTAGACGTGATGATCGCGGCCATCGCTCCCCTGTGACCCGGGCGTGCGACCAAACTCGCTGGCGAAGACCACGAGCGTCTCGTCGAGCAACCCCCGCTGGGCGAGGTCCGCGAGCAACCCCGCGATCGGCCGATCGACCGCCAGGGCGTTCTTCGCGTGATTCTTCTTCAGGCCGGAATGGGCATCCCAAGCGCCCGCCCCGCCTCCGCCATGCTGGACCTGGATGAAGCGCACCCCCTGTTCGACGAACCGGCGGGCCGCGAGGAGCTTGGTCCCGAAGTCCTCACACTCCTTGCGGTCGATGCCGTAGAGCGTTTTCGTCTCCTCCGACTCCTGGGTGAAGTCGACGACGTCGGGAACGGAAGTCTGCATGCGAAACGCGAGTTCGTACGACTTGATCCGTGCGGCCATCGCGTCATCGTCGGGGTAGCGTTCGCCGCGCAGGGCGTTGAGTTTGTCGATGTAGTCCTTGCCGATCGACTGTTCTTTCCTCGAAAAGGTCCCTTGGGGACGGCTGTAGTCGAGCGGATTGTCGGGGTCGATCCGCAGCGGCACCGCGTCGTTGGCCGGTCCGAGGTAGAGCCCATCCTTCTTGTTCCAGATCGGCCGGGTGCCGACGGAGATGTACTGCGGCAGGTTGTCGTTGAGCGACCCGAGTCCATAGTGGACCCAAGCGCCGAGGGTCGGGAAGTAGCCGTCGATCCGGTTGCGTCCCTGGTGAAACTCGCGCTGCGCCGCGTGGTTGCTGTCGGTCGTCCACATCGACCGCACCACCGCCAGCTTGTCGACCTGCTTGGCGAGGTTGGGAAACCAGTCGCTGACCTCGATGCCGCTGGCGCCATGCCGGCGGAAACCGACTTGCAGCGGGAAGAGCTTGTTGCGCTGTTGGCCGTTCGCGTCCGGGACCGCCGCCCGCGCCAGGGCCAGCTTCTCGGGGTTCTGCGTCTCCGCGAACGGGGTCTCGGCGATCGTCTTGCCGCCGTACTTGGTCAGCATCGGTTTGGGGTCGAAGCTCTCCATATGGCTGACCCCACCGTTCATGAAGAGCCAGATAACGCTCTTCGCTTTCGCGGGAAAGTGTGGCTCGCCGGTCGGTGGTGACCAGTGCCCGTCACTGCCGTAGCCGTCGCGGTGCAGCATGGCACCCAGGGCCAGACTGGCGAATCCCATTCCCGCGCGGGAGAGAAACGTCCGACGAGTCGAGCCGTACGTCGCGTCGTGGTTCATCGTTCGTTCTTCCATCGTCGTGATCCTACCGAATGGTGACGAAGTCGTTGTGATTGATCAGGGCCCATACGAGGTTCGCCCGGGCCCGCTCCTCCGAGGTGTCGGGCAGCCTCCGCCAGGTGCGAAGAACCTCGCGACTGGCGGCGATCTCCCTTTCCGTCGGCTCGAAGCCGAGGATCACCACGAAGGCTTGACGAAGGAAGCCGTCCTCGTCGGTCGTCTGCTCGCTGAGTCGGGTGGCGATCTGGCCGACCGCGTCGAGGACCAACTTGCTGTTGCTCAGGGCGAGGGCTTGCTGCGGCACGATGCTCTGTTCCCGCCGATAACACTCGGCCGGTAGGGCCTCGTCGAAGGAAGTGAGAAAGAGGTTCCGCTTGTCGTCGGAGTGGAAGAAGTAGAGGCTGCGTCGCTTCGAGTTCTCCTGACTCTTGGGTGGCACCGAAGGGCCGCCCATCGTTGGGTCGAGCGTTCCCGCCAAGGCCAGGACCGAGTCGCGAATCACTTGCGACTCGAGCCGCCCAGGTGTCCGTCGCCACCAGTAGTGATTGTCGGGGTCGGCCGCGAGGTTCGACTCGGCACCCGCGAGTGAGGAACTCATCCGATAGGCCGCCGAGGTCACGATCAAGCGATGCAGATGCCGCATGCTCCACCCGTGTTCCATTAGTTCCGAGGCCAACCAGTCGAGCAGCTTCGGGTGCGTTGGTTGGGAGCCCTTGCGACCGAAGTCGAAGACATCCGCGACCAACGGCTCGCCCATGTGTCGCATCCAAAGCTGATTGGCCGCCACCCGCGCGGTCAAGGGATGGCGACGGTCCGTGATCCAGCGGGCCAGGGCCGTGCGCCGACCGGAGCTATGGGCCGGGAACGTGATTGGCGGGTCGTCCCGTCCCGTGTGCAGAAAGCGGGTCGTGGCCCACTTCGCTCCTTCCAAGGGCGTGAAGGTCTCCTCCAGCAACACCGGTTTCGACGCGGTCTCTTCGGCGTCGCGCAGAGCCTTCGTCGCGCTGGCGAGTTCCTTCTTCGCCTTGGCGTTCCTCTCATCCCCTTTCGCCTGATCGAGCGACAGTTGTTTCGCGGCGACCGCGGCCTGACGCTTCACGAGTTCGAGGGCACGCTCCCCGCGAACCGCTTCCGCCCTGGTCGCGATCATCGCCATCGCATCGACTCCCGGCCGCGCCGCCTTGCTGGCCGCGGCACGCAGGCGAACCGACGCGAGGCGCGCCTCGGCTTCCTTCACCTTCCACGTCGCCCGCTCGATCTTCGCGTCGGGTTTGTGGGAATCCTTCTTCTGTTTGTTGACCAGGTTTCGAAGGGAACGTTCGGCGGCCGCGAGGTCGCGTTCGGCGAGTGTCACATGGGCGGCAGCGGTCCACGGCCGAAGTTCCGTCTTCCAGGCTCGCGTCGGGAGGGCGACCGGTTCGATCTCCAGCTCGTCGAAGGCGAGAATGTCGGGGACGCCGGGCTCGATTGGGGTCGACGTGTCGGGGCGAGTCTCTTGACCGCGAACGAACAGATAGGTCGGCATCTCAAGCTGAGCGTCGAAGACACGGGGAACGCCGTCACGCTCGTAGTCCGCCTCGCCCGGAACCATGTCGAGCCGGACGTGGTAGGGTTCAAAGAAGGCTCGCATCCGGTAGAAGTCGGCTTGCTCAAAGGGATCGTACTTGTGGTCGTGGCACTTCACGCAGTTCATGGTGAGACCGAGGAAGCCCTTGCTGACGTGCTCGACGGTCTGCTCCAGCCAGATGTTCCGGTTGAAGATGTAGAAGTTCCGCGCGAGGAAGCCGGTCGCCCGAAGCTTGTCGGCGTCCTCGGGATAGAGTTCGTCCGCGGCGAGCATCTGTCGAATCATCTCGTCGTAGGGAAGGTCGCGATTGAGCGACTCGACGATCCAGTCGCGCCAGTGCCAAAGGTGCTTCTGGCTGTTGCGCAGAATGTCTCGATAGCCCCACCAATCGCTATAGCGCCAGACGTCCATCCAGTGCCGCGCCCACCGTTCGCCATGTCGGGGATCTTCCAGGAGTCGATCGACGAGGTGTTCGTACCACATGGCCGAGCGGTCGTTCACGACGCGCTCGATCTCCTCGGCACTGGGCGGTAGGCCGACCAAGTCGAGGTAGAGCCGCCGGACCTGGAGCAGCCGGGGGGCTTCGGGTTGGGGAACGAGTCCAAGCTCCTGGTGGCGGTGCGAGAGGAAGGCGTCGATCGGGTTTCGCCGCCAGGCCACCTCCCCGAGCGGAACGTCGGGTCGGACGACCGGCTGAAAGGACCAATGATCCTCGGGGTCGGCTTCCGGCTCTTCGCCCTCCGGCGCCGGCGCTCCGGAGTCGATCCAGGTACGAACCATCGCGAGCTGTTTGGCCGTGAAGGGCTCGCCCTCGTGCTCGGGCGGCATGCGCTCGTCGAGGTCGTTCGCGGCGAGCCGCGCGAGAAGGTAGCTCTCCCTGGCGTCGCCGGGGACGATCGTCGCGCCGGAGTCGCCGCCCTGAATCATGAGCGCCACGGTGTCGAGACGCAGGCCTCCCTCTTGCTTAAGGGCTCCGTGGCAAGAGAAGCAGCGTTCCCGCAGCAGCGGTTTCACGCCGGAGAGATAGTCGGTCGGATTGCTGGCCCCCTTGCCGATCCCTGGAAAGAATGCGCCCAACGTTAGGATGAGGAGCATCGACCATCGGCATCGTGTCGCGGGCTGGGTCATGGTGGGCCTCACGGGGTGGTTGATCGGTGCGGCGGCGTGGCGGCCGTCCGATCGTCGCTTGAGGATGGTCGTCGTTTGCCGAGGTCGTCCGAGCATGCCCACGCAGGCGTGAACATGGCAGCGTACCTGTGTTTGTCGGCAATGTCACGTGCCATCATGGATGTCGAAAAAATGGGCATTCAGGGAACGCCCGTGTCTTGGAGCTTGGTCGGGAAGGTCTCTTCTCTTACGGCAAGCTACCCAAAGTGACTGAGGCCGTCAAGGATTCCGAACGTTTCCGTTGGTTCTGGGAACTCCGTTGTGCTCCCCCTTGTCGAGCCAGGGGCAACGTCGGACACGCCGCGTCGCTAAGAGACGCGGATTGCAGCCCTGACGGGCTTGGCTTGGTAGTTGGAGTGGGCTTCTCTTCTCCCGAAGGGGAATCTCCTTCTTCTACCGGAAAGGTGTTTTGCTCTGGGCAACGCGGAATCGATTCGGCCAGGTGGCGGAGAGCCGACCCCCCCTCTTTCCCCCCTTGGACAAGGGGGGACGAAAGAGACTTTCCCTTGGACAAGGGGGGACAAAAGAGACTTTCCCTTGGACAAGGGGGGACGAAAGAGACGAGGTCATGCGAGCCCTACGACGAGGGGGGCTTCTTGGGGGAGGCGCCACGCTCCAGGAACTGGGGGCGGATGTCGAAGGGCCAAAGTCGCTCCTCGCGCGGAATGCTGACCCGTGACCAGTTGGGCGCTTTTAAGCAAATGGTTCGGCCGGGACGAACGCCTTCGAGCAATTCGGACATGTGAAGCGTCCATCGCTTGCCGCCGCTGCCGGGGGGCGGGTTGTCGACGCCGACGATCGCTTCGAGACGATATCCCTTCGCGTCGTTGCCTTGATCGTGCGACCGCAGGTTCGACTCGACGACGATAAAGCGGCCGTTGGTCTTGGCTCGAAACTCGCTGAGCATCTCCTCGTCGGGGCCGGCGTAAAGATGAGCCGTCACGGTGCCGGCTCCCTTGTCGTGATGGTCGACCTTCTCGACGAGTACCGGAACACCGTAGATCTTCAGGTGTTCCAAATAGCCGCGGCGCTGCCGCTCGGTCGCGATGGCTTGACTCTCCTTGTCGAGCCAAAGGTCGGTGATGCGGCCGGGGCCATAGATCGTCGCCCACGTCAGGTTGAAGAGGGTCTCTTGGCCGGGAGCGATGTCGTCGAGTCGGCCGATGGTAAGGCCCTTCCAAATGCGGGTGGCGGCGTTGATATCGAACGTTTGCGGCCCCTCGAGGTCAAACTCTTCCGGGAAGGGTACCTTCTCGGGCGACTTCGTCGGGCTCTTGGAGTCGACGAGTTCGGCGACGAGCTTGCCTTGCTCGCGATCGACCGAGAGGACCTTCCAACGCTTCCCCCGGCGTTGGTAGAAGGAGAAGTCGTCCTCGAGGGTCAACGCCTGGTTGAAAGGGGACTCGGGCGAGAAGGCGTTAGGTTGGTTTCTGACCTGGGCTTGGTAGTCGGTCGGTTGCAGCGCGACGTCGTACTCGCCCTTCGGCCCAAGGTGCAACGCCCCGTGCAGATGGGTGCCGAGGGGAACGTCCTTGAGCGTCGCCGGGGCGCCGTGAAAAGTGACGGTTCCGTAGGGAAGCATCGCGAAGTGATGCGGCAAGTCGAGATGGTTCTTCTTGTAGTCGTCGAGCCGATCGGGTCGCAGAATGCCCATCCGGTTGACGTGATCGACCATCGTCAACTCGCCCGCGAGGTAGTGGGACGTGTTGGGCGGCGGAAAGGCGCTCGGCCGAGCGATTGTCGGTTTCTCGTCGGCGATCGTGGCCGATGAAGTCATCATGCTCAGAAGGATCGCGGTCACCCCGACCGCTCGGCCCGTCCCATGGACACGGCCGCGCGCGGGCGACGATTTCGGGGTTGACGTGGGTGTCATCAAGACGTCACCTCGGAGAGGGTGCGGATGCTGTCGGAAAAGGAATCGGCCTCGACGCCCATCGACTGGGCGACGGTGAGCAGGAGGTTGCTGAGGCGGGCGTCACTATCGAGGGGACGCGAGCAGAGTTGGTAGTGGGCATTGGCGTCGTCGAGGGTGTAGCCGTCGAAGTGGCCGACATTGAAGTCGACGTGCTGGCCGTGCTTGAGGCCGAGCTTGGCGCCGCCGGCGAGGATGGTGGGGACGTTGGCGTTGCCGTGACTGTGGCCGTACGCCATGCCGCTGCCGTAGAGGAGGACCGTCGAGTCGAGTAGGTTGGCGTCTTCCTCCTGGATCTCTTGCAATCGCTCGAGCAGGTACGCGAACTGTTGGAAGTTGAAGGCGTCGCTTTCGGTGAGCCGCCGGAGTTGTTCGGGGTCGCCGTTGTGATGCGACAGGGAGTGTCGTGTCTGGTTGATTTGGATTTCGGGGATGGGGAGTCCCTTGCCCTCGTCGCCGCTGCTGAAGGTGATGACCCGCGTCATGTCGGTTTGAAACGCGAGGACCATCAAGTCGTACATGGTGCGGAAGTAGTTGCCGACTTGCTGCTGATCGACCGTTCTGTTGACCCGGGCCTCGTCGGTTTTGGCGATCGTCGGGCGGGGAACATCGAGCCAGGAGTTGGCGCGCTGGGTGCGAATCTCGACTTCGCGGACCGACGTCAGGTACTGATCGAGGCGGGTCCGGTCGTTGCCGCCGATCTTCTTGTTGAGGCGGCGAGCCTCTCCAAGGACCGCGTCGAGGACGCTGCCGGTCCGCTCCAGTTCGCGGCGTTCCTTCGCGACGCCACCCTCGGGGGCGACGAAGAGTCGCTTGAAGATCTCGGCCGGCTTGGTGGCGGCGGGAAGGCCGATGCCGTCGGCGTTGTAGGCGAGCGAGCGGCCGGTGTTGCTCATCTCGAGTGAGGAGAAGCGAGTGAAGGGAGCGGTCTTGGCCGCGATCAGTTGATCGACGGAGATCGAGTTGCGGGCCGTCGCTCCCGCCTGGGCGCCGGTGAGCCAGACCGCTTGGCAGTTGTGGTGATGGCCGATCGCTCGCGGGTGGTGCAGACCGCTGATCGGGGTGATAACGCCGCGGTGCTTTTCGAGCGGTTTGAGCGACTTGCTGAAGGAATAGTCCTTGCCGGTTTCGAGGATCTGGTAGTCGAGCGTGTTGACGCCATTGGGCAGGTAGATGAAGACGCTGCGTTTGGCCCGTTCCGGTTCCGGGGTCGACTCCGCCCGTGCCGGCCTCATGCAATCGAGCATCGGCAGCGCGAGGGCCGCTCCCGCGCCGCGAAGGAAGTGTCGGCGCTTGAGCTGCCATTGGCGAGTGAGGATGTTCATGTCAACGGGTCCGAAAGAGGTCTGAGGTCACCAGGTTCTCGATCACCGCTTTCAAGCGATAGTCGTCGTTCTCGCACTGGGCGGCGATCGCCCGAATCTGTTCGCGGTCGTCGACCGTCATCGCGCGACGCAGAGCATACGTCGCCAGCGTCTCGACGAAGGCCTCGCCGAAGAGGTCGAGGTCGTCGCGCAGCAGACGCTTGAATTGATCGGGACCGTCGAACGCGCGTCCGTCGGGCAGGACGCCAGTCGCGTTGACGGTCGGGTTCTTCCCTTTGCCATCGGGGACGATCTCGACGGTCCGCCAACGGCCGATCGCGTCGTAGTGGTCGAACGCGAAACCGAGCGGGTCGATCTTGCGATGACAAGCGGCGCAGCTCGCATGGATCGCGTGGGCCTCAAGCTTCATCCGCACCGACGCCTTGGGAGCGGTCACCGGGTTGGGCTCGATCGGATCGACATTCGCCGGCGGCGAGGGAGGCGTCTTCCCGAAGATTGCCTCGGAAACCAGGACGCCGCGATGGACCGGGCGATGCCGGGTCCCGTCGGAGGTCAGCGACAGGACCGACGCGTGCGTCATGATCCCGCCCCGATGATCGTCCGGCTTTAGGGTGACTCGCTGGAAGCCGGACTTCGGCAAGGAGGGCATTTCGTAGTGCCACGCCAGACGGGGATTGACGATGGTCCAGTCGGAGTCGAGGAACTCGCCGATCGACAAGTTCTTGTTGTAGACCTCGGCGAAGAAGTTCGTCGACTCGAGGATCATGCTTCGCTCGAGCCACTCGTCGTAGTCGGGAAAGAGCTTCGGGTCGGGAGGAAACATCCCGACCTTGCCGAGTTGGAGCCACTGCCGGGGGAACGATTCGCAGAAGCGAGCGACCTTCTCGTCGCTCAGCATACGGTCGAGTTGTCGCTTCAGTTCGTCCTTGTCGCCTAGTCTTTTTGAACGGGCCGCCGCCAGCAGTTCTTCGTCGGGCATCGAACTCCAGAGGAAGTAGGAGAGTCGCGAAGCGAGTTCGAAATTGTCGAGTTCGGTCCGCTTCTGGTCGGCCGATCCCTCGGTGAGGTAGAAGAAGTTCTTCGACGCCATCACGCCGAGAAGGCCGGTCTTGTACGCTTCGCGCGTGGGCTCGCCGGCGCCCAGTTCCCTCTCGACGATCGCGAGGTAGGGCGCCAATTCCTCGTCCGTGACCGGACGGCGCCAGGCCGCTTCCGCGAACCGCTGGAGGCTGGCTTTCACGTCGGCGAGGTCTTTCGGGTTCGAGGGGAAAAAGGCGGCCCGTCGGGCGAGTTCCTCGTCGGAGACGATCGGGCCTTCCCACTCGAGCCAATCGAAGATCAAGAAGGGATAGAGGGCGTTTCCCTCCTCGTCGGTCATCTTCCGCTGCCAGGGGGCTCGCGAGTTGGGATTGTTGAGCTTGGTGAAGACGTACTGGTTCGTCGGTCGTCCCGAGCGGCCCGCGTTGGAGGGACCGGGGACCGCATTCTCAACGCTGACGGTGATCTTTCCCTCGAGATAGGTCTCGAACTCAACGATGACCGGTTCGTCCTCCGGGGCCAGGATGTCCTGTTCGAATAGGGTCCGATCGAGCTGCTTGGAGTAGAGCTTCACATGCGGCGGTCGTCCGTTCTTCGGCTTGAGCCCGCTGATCTTCATGCGGCCGCGATAGATCCCAGGGGGCATCTTGTAGCTGCCGTGAGCTGGTTCGGCGTGCGGCAACTTGTGTCCAGGCCAGAGGAGGACGCGGACCTGATCGAGAATTCCCCGCTCTCGCAAAAGTTCGCGCTTCGTGCGGTTGGGCCAGTCGATGTCGAGGGCGTCCTTGCGGTACTGCTTGGACTTCGGCGGTTTCTCGGGGTAGGCGTTGTCGAGGACTTCGCGGGCGGCGCGGAGGTATTTCTCGACGTGGGAGGGCGAGAGGGTCAACTGCGAGCCGATCCGTTCAAAGCCGTGCCAAACGGGATCCTCGGTCATGTGCCCCGGCGCGGCGGCGTCGTAGTGAACGCCCAGCAAGTCGTGGATCGTGTTGGAATATTCCTCACGGCTCAAGCGGTAGTGCGCTACCGGAGCCCGCTTGGCCATCCGCGCGTGCTTGCCCTCCTTGATGCGGTCGCCGAGCCAGCCGACTACCGCGGCGATCTCTGTCTCGGTCGGTTGGACCTCGTCCTCGGGAGGCATCTCGCCGGAGTTGATCCGCTCGATCACTTCCGCCCATCTCTGGGCTCCATCTTGCTTCTGAAAGTCGCGCGAAAGCGTGTCGATCCGGAAGTCACCCTCCTGCGTCGTCTCATCGTGGCAGGCTAGGCAGTGTGTCGCCAGGAACGGCTGAATCGCCTTGTCGAAAGGCTCCGCCGCGAGGCAAAGACTGGGGAGGCACGAAGCCACAGAGAGAAGAAACCAAAGGCGGGGCATAGTGGCGAGCTCAAGTGGAGGAGAGTCCTATCCCTTATGCTTGTACCGCATCGGCGCGGACGGAGTCAAGGAGTACTCCCTGTGGGTTTGATGACCGATCGGTTTTCGGTCGCTGGTGGCGCGGTTCGACGTGGTGGGGAGACGGGTCGGAGGGAGTCTCGGCAGGCGGTTTTGAAGCGATTCTCGACCGAAGTGACGCGAATCCGCGCGCGAAACCATCCGTTCTGGACGCATTCTCGACCAAAAAGCGCCGAAATCGCGCAAAAGGGAACCGGATGGCCTTCGATCAGGCGCAGTTGCGAAATAGGGGTTGGAGCTGTGCTCTCTTAGGGAGATGGTTGTCGCGGGAGTCGTGCGATGACGCGACCCCCGCGGTGTTGATGGCGGCGCCGCACTGGCTGGCAAGCGGCCAGTGGCACCCTGAAATGTCCCAATCCTCTTTGCGTGCCCACGACGAGTGTGAGCATGCGGCATCCAAGACTTGGCACCCTGAGAACGAAGAGGGCCGCCTAGCGGTTGCGGACTTCGATGATGTACTTCATCAAGTCGTCGAACTCTTGGCGATTCTTCAGTTGCTGGGCCAGACTCTTCGGCATGAGCGAGACTTTCGACTCGACGACTTCATCGACGTCATCCATCGGGATGCTGAAGGGCTTCGGCTGAGCCAGGTTCCGCAGCACGATCTCGTCGTCGTTCTCCGAAACGCGAATGCCGGTGACCAGCGAGCCGTCCGCCTTGACCACGGTGACCTGGGCGAACTCCCTGTCGATCAACTTGGAGGGACGAAGGATCGAGTCGACCAGATCCTCGGGCTTGCGCTTGGTCTTCAGCGCCGCGAGATCGGGGCCGACGCGAGGGGTCCCGGTGGGCGGATCGTGGCAAGCGAAACAGGCCGCCGCCGACTTGTAGAAGAGGACCTTTCCCCGCGCGGAGTTGCCCTTGGAGATCGCTTCTTGAGCGAGCACCTCGGGTGACTTGGCCATGAGCGCCTTCTCGAGCTCGAGGTTGACGAAGGCCTCGGCCGTGTCATCCTTCGCGAGCAACTCCTTCTCGATCGGGTGCTCTTCTAGAAGTTCTTCCGGCTTCCAGAAGATCGAGCGGCCGGCGGTCTCCTCGCGAACCCTCGTCACGGTTTCCGGCTTGATTGGATCGGCCTTGTTGCCCCAAGTGTTGCGTACGAATGTCAACACCGCGGCGAGTTCCTCGTCCTTGAGAAGATCGCGGAACGCGGTCATCGGAGGAACGCCCCGAGCCGGATCGTAGGTCTTCCCGCGAACCTTGATCTTGCCCCACATGCCGTGCAGCGCGAGCTTGACGAGTCGATCCTCGCTGCCGGTGACCCATGGGCTGTTGACCAGCGACGGGTAGACGATACCGTTGCCCTGGCCGTTGGTCATGTGGCACGTCGAGCAGTGCGACTCGCGTTGGAAGATCTCGGCCCCCTTCATGTAGACCTTCTTGTCGGCCGGGCTGAGGTGGTTCGGCGCGCGGTACTTCACGAACTTCACTTCGGCGGGCGCGACGAAACCGCGTGCTCCCTTGATGTCGACGTTGCCCCAGAAGTGATTGACGGTGTTGGCCGCGACGCGAGCGTGGTCGACCTGGGAACGAAGGAGCTTGTCGAGCAACTGCTCGTTCTTGACGTTGTGCTGTTGATGCACCCAGAGTGCCTCGAGCAGGTGATGGGCCTCGGTCTCGTCGTTGGGATCGAAGTCCTTCATCCATTCCTGGGTCGCGGCGATGACTTCGTCGGAATCACGCTCGCTTAGTTCAACCCGCGTCCGATGGCGAACGCCGTCGACCGGATGCTTGAGGTTCTCGAGCAAGGCCTCGATCGGCTCGCCGTCGATCTTGACCGGCTTCTGGAGCGGGCGATCCTTGGCGGTGAGACGCAGGATGCGGCCGTGCTTGTGGTCGCGGTTGGGATCGCGGATGTTGTGCTGCATGTGGCCGATGATGACGTTGTGCCAGTCGGCGATGTAGAGGGCGCCATCCTCGCCGACGATGGCGTCGCTCGGTCGGAAGTTGCGATCCTCGCCGTTGACCAGATCGCGGACCGGCGTGCCCCATACTTCGCCAAGCTTGCGCTTGGAGCCGTCACCGTCACGATCGAGGTCGTACTGCCTGATGCCGAGGAAACCGATGACGTTGAGGATCAAGAAGTCCTGCTGCATGTCTTCGGGGAAATGTTGCGACGAGAGGATTTCGTTGGCCGGGACCGGACGAAACTCCTTGTCCAGAAGGAAGTGCATCTTGAAGCCTTCGCCCTCCGGACGGACTTGGTAGGAGCGGCCGCCGGTGCCGTCATTGGCGTAGAGGTAGCCCCAGTAGTCGAACGCCGTGCCGTGCGGGTTGGGGCTGTTCTCGGCGATCGGGGTGATGGCGAAGGTCCGCGGATCGAAGCGGTACATGCCCGAGGAGCCGATGTTTAGGTTCTGGCCCCACGGGGTTTCGTGGTTGTGAACCAGGAAGATACCGCTCTGCCAATAGATACCACCGTCGGGACCGTAGATCAGGTTGTTGGCGGCGTGGTGGGTGTCGGAGGTTCCCAGTCCCTGGAGGACCGGGTAGCGAATGTCGGCCTTGTCGTCGCCGTCGGTGTCCTTCAGGAACCAGAGGTCGGGACCGGAGGTGACCAGGACGCCGCCATTCCAAAACTCGAAGCCGAGCGGGTTGTGGACGTGGGCGAAGATGGTCCGCTTGTCGGCAACGCCGTCATGATCGGTGTCCTCGAAGATCATGAGGCTGTCGTTCATCTCCTTGAGCGGTTCCCACTTGGGATAGGTGTTCCAGCTCGCGGCCCAAAGACGCCCCTTGGTATCGACCTGAAGTTGCACCGGGTTGGCCAGGTCGGGGAACATCTCCTCGGAGGCGAAGACGTTCAGCTCGAAGCCCTCGGGAACCTTGATCTTCTCGAGGCTGTCTTCCGGGCTGAGGTAGTCGACGCTCCCTTCCTTCATGGCGCTGGAACTCTTGCTGCCGCCGCCGACGTTCGACTTCACCGGGACCGGTGGAGGAACGTTGCTGTCGTCGGGCTCGATCTTCTTGCCCTGGGCCACGCCCCAGATGACCTTGTCGCGATTCGCGGTCATGACGTCGAGCATCGCCAACTCGTGCTTGAGCACGTCGGCGTTGGTCTGGCCGTCGACAAAAGAGAGAGTCGAACGCCCACCCCAGACGTCGTTGCCGTCGGTGGCGTGGTAGCGGTTGTGCCAGTGCCAGTTCTTATCCTTGACCGCCGCATAAAGATCCTCAAGTGAGTCCGACGGGGGAGCGGGCTTGTCGAGGAGGGCCTCCGACATGATGCCGGCGAGCTTTTCGTAGCCCTTCGCGTTGAGGTGGATTCCGTTCATCGTCAGTTGGTCGTCGCTCTTTTCGAAGAGCTCGAGCGTCGGCGTGAAGAGATCGACGAAGGTCGCTCCGGACTTCTCGGCGGCTCGTCGCGTCGCCTCGGTGTACTCGGCGAGTTGGGCGTTGAGTTCCTTGCCGTCGGGCAGGTTGGGGTCGCCGGTGTTTTCCGCGGCGATCGGGCTGAAGAGGACGAAGCGGGCGTCGACGTCCTTCTCCTTGCGGAGCTTGCGATAGCGATCGACCAGTTTGACGAGTTCGTCCTCGTAGGCCGCGGCTTTCGCGGGGCCGCCGAACGACTCGTTGTAGCCGTAGAAGACGAAGATGGCGCTGGGGCCAACGTGTTGCAGGTACTCCTCGTCGTTGGTGAAGCCCTGGCTCCGTGGGCGTCGGTTGACGATATCGCCTGAGAAGGCCATGTTGCGGAAGCGGACGTTCTTGTCGCCGAGGTGGCTTTGCAGGACGGTCTCGACCCATGGGTCGTGCTGCATGCGGTCGGCGAGTCCGTTGCCGAAGATCGCGACGACGTCATCGTTCTTGAAGGCGAAGGGTGATGGCGATTCGGTCTTCGAATCGTCCGCACCTTGCACGGTAGCCCAAAGGCCCGCGGCAAGGGCGATGGCACCTAAACCACTCAAATAGCGCATTTTGTGAAGGTTCCCCTGTCGGAAGGTTGTTTGGCGATCGTTTTGGCCGTGTCCCGATCGCGGCGGTGGGTTCGGATAACATGGAAATGTCCGGATGGGCCGGATTGTAAACCGAACGTCGCAAAAATTTCAAAATCGCCATCATCGGGTTAACAGGACGCCGTCGCAAAACATTTCCTAAAGGGATGGACGGCAGATCCGTCGGTCGTGGCATCGTTGGAGTCGTGGGCCATGACGTCCATGGCGATGGCCACGGGACTGACCCGAAAGAGGAACAACTGGCGTTTCGCGTGCCATGAGCAAACCATCATCCGAGAACGACAAGGTGCAGGCGTATTCACGCCTCCTCGTTGCCAATCAGCGGCGAATCTACGGATTCATCCTGTCGCTGGTTCACGATCGCGCCGCCGCGGACGACATCTTGCAGGACGTCAGCTCGCTGCTCTGGGAGAAGTTCGACCGCTTCGAGCCCGGGACTGACTTCGCGGCGTGGGCGATGAGCGTCGCGCGGCTGACGATACTCAACTGGCGCCGTCGGCAGCAGAAGCTCCCGCTTCCTCTCGACGACAAGCAGTTCGCCCTCTTGGCGGATGCGGCCGTCGCGGTCAGTTGCGAGATGGAGGATCGCCGCGAGGCCCTCGGCCATTGTCTCGAGAACCTGAGCGACGAGAATCGCGGCTTGCTCGTGCAACGCTACGAGTCGAGTCAGCCGGTCGCGGCGATCGCCGAACAACTCGGCCGGAGCCGGGTTGCGATTCACAAACGACTCAATCGAATCCATCACCAGTTACTGGAATGCATCAACCGTCGCCTGGAGACGGGGGGAGCGACATGAGCGACGCGGGAAACTCTTGGCACGGCCGCTTCGACGAGCTGGTCGGCGAACTTCGCGATGGAGAGCTGACCGAGGAGCAGTCGGCCGAACTGAACGCGATGTTGGATCTGCACGCCGGGGCGCGACATCGCTTCGCCGAGCAGATGCAGTTGGCCGCTCTGCTGGAGGATGAGGTCGCGCTCGGCCAGTTGGAAGAGAGCAACAGCGGCGCGCCCGCGAATCGCTTTCTCGCCAAGCCGGGCTATTGGTCGGCGGCGGTCGGGCTAGCGTGTTCGATCGCGGCGTGTGTCGCCCTGGTTGTCTGGTTCCGTGCCCCGGGGAATCTGCCCGGCGGCGAATTGGCCCGAACTGTCCCCGAGCCGACACCGGTGTCGTTCGTTCAGGGCGATGACGAAACGATCGACGAGGGAGTCGCGGTCGTGACTCGTGCGTTCCGCGCGCAATGGGCGAACGACGATGTGCCGCTCGATGCCGGATCGACGGTGACGCCGGGTCTGTTCGAGCTCGAGTCGGGATTGGTGCAGTTGGAATTCTACTCGGGGGCGGTCGTGATCGTGGAAGGTCCGGCGAGCCTCGAGTTTGTCGACTCCGAGAAGCTGGTCTGCCACACGGGCAAACTTCGCGCTCGCGTCCCGCCGGCGGCGCATGGCTTCACCGTGCTGACTGGCCAGTTCGAGCTGGTCGATCTCGGGACCGAGTTCGGCGTCGACATCGCCGACGACGGTAGCGCCTCGGTCCACGTCTTCGATGGAAAGGTCGAGATTTACGAGCCCGGGTCGAACCGTTCGATGGCGACTCACCGAGCGCTTGACGCGACCAGTGCCGTCTCGGTGTCGGTCGATGGTACCCGGCATGACGTCCGTCCCGAGCCGGCGCGGTTCATCTCGGCGAGCGAGTTGCAGCGACTCGACAAGGAGGAGAGCAAGTCCCGGTTGGCGCAGTGGCGAGAGTACAGCGACGGCCTCAAGTCCGATCCTCGCGTCATCGTGCAGTACTCGTTCGAGCGGCACAACGACGATCCGCGGGTGCTGGTCAGTCAGAAGAGCGACGACCGCTCGCTCGACGGCGCGATCATCGGCTGTTCGTGGTCGGCGGGACGTTGGCCGGGGAAGGACTCGCTCGAGTTCAAGCGGCCCGGCGATCGCGTTCGCGTCAATATTCCGGGGTCGTTCGATTCGATGACCTGGTCGGCGTGGGTTCGCATCGACGGATTGGATCGTGCCTTCAACTCGCTGTTGCTGACCGACGGGTGGGCCTCAATGCGGCCTCACTGGCAGATTCGCAAGATGGGGGAGTTGATCCTCGGGGTTCGCAACAGCGAGGCGAAGAGTCATCGCGACTACCTCTCCGAGCCGCTCATCGACGTCTTCAGCCTGGGACGATGGACCAACCTGGTGACGGTCTACGACAACGCCAATCGCGAAGTAAGGCATTACGTCGATGGCGAACTCTCGGCGAGGGAAGCGTTGGTGCCCGAAGCGAAGGGCCCGCTTGGGATTGGGGAAGCGACAATCGGGAACTGGCTCAATCCGGTCTCGCCGACGAGCAACGTCCGCAACCTCAACGGTCGCATTGACGAGTTGGTCCTCTTTAAGACCGCCCTCACCGACGTGGAGGTTCGCGACCTCTATGAAGCCGGCAAGCCGCAGTGAGCGACGGTCGAGGTTACTCTCCGTCGGGTGCCAAGCCCACGTCTTCATCAGTTCTGGGTGCCAAGCCCACGCGTGCGTGGGCATGCGCGGAGGACGTCGACCATTCAAGTCGACTCCCAAATGACGTGTCGAGAACTTATGGTCGCGGTTCTTCCCAGACGGCGCTGTTTCCCGTCGTGAGTTGCTGCCTACGGTGCTGCCGTGCCTCGGCGATGAGTTCCTCGAGCGGACGTCCAAAGTAATTCGTTCCGCTGGCGACGCTCTCGTGATGGCGAGCGACCTCCTCGGGCGAGAGGGCGAAGTCGTAGAAGGCGAACTCGTCGATCACGCCTTGGAAGGCCTCGTTGACCCGCTTCTCGTTGTTACCGATGACGGCGTTGGCCTTGCCGCCGCTGATGATCAGCGTCCCCGGTTCGACGCGATATTCCTGCCTCACGACGCCGTCGATGTAGAGTCGCTTGACCCCCTCGCGACTGTCGTAGGTCGCGACGACGTGATGGGCGGAGCCATCCTTGAGATCGGCGAGCGTCGGTCGTCCCTCCTTGCCATCGAGGGGAATCTCGAGTTCGCTGTAGCCGTGCCCATCCAGGTGCAGACCGAAGGCGAGACTCGGCCCTTTGGCGATGGGCGGCCGGGTGGGGATCTCGTGATCGTCGTTCTGAAAGCTCAGGAGGATACGGTACTCGCCATCCTCGACGCGGAAGATCTCGTCGTAGTCGAATCTCTCGCCGGTGGTGCGTCCCGCCCCCGTCCAATCCGGGCGGATCAGGGCTTCGACGGTGATTCCGGTCGTGGTGACGAAGCCGCTGGGGGTGGTGGAGCTATTGAAGCCGTTGCCGAGGTTGACCTCGGAGGTCTTGGAGTTGTCGAAGTGGACCGCGCCGCGCCCAATCAGGCCGGGCACGCGCCGCGCGCCGGCGATGATCTTCCCACGCAGCCCGCCGAAGTGATCGACCGCCGGCCCCGAGGTATTGTCGAAGCTGAGGTAGTAGCGCGGCAGTCGGCGTCGCTCTTGCAGTTCGACCTTGCCCTCGAGCACGCGCACCTCGGTTTGGCCGGAGTCGCCGACATGGGCGGTGAAGCGAGTGCCGAGATCGATCACGCTCGCCGCTGGCGTTTCGATGCGGAAGCCGATCGCCTCGGGGGGGACGTCGGCGCTGGCCGAGCCGTGAATGAGCCGAACGCTCATCGCCGACTCGATCCGCAGGGCGGCCTCTTCCCCCAAGTCGATGATGGTGCCATTGCGAAAGCGAATCCGGGCGGTGCCGCGATGGACGCGCAACGTTCCCAGGCCGAGCTTCGCCCCGACGCGGATCGTTCCGCGGCGATCGACCCACTCGACGCTTTCGGCCTCGACGAGTTGGGCGACGGTCTCCGCCAGGAGAGGTCGACGGGACATCAGGGGCGCGTTGAGCGACCACCAGCCGACGCCGATCGCGAGGACGAGACACGCGACCACCACCTGTCCGAGCCAGGTCGACGCGGACTGACGAGAGGGTGTCGCCGTGGAGGTCGGTGGGCAAGGGGCAAGGCGCGCTTCGCCGCAAGGTTCCTCCGCCGACGGTTCGGCGAGGGAGCCTTCGAGGGCCGCGTCGGTCCAGGCTAGGTCGGCGTGGAGGAAGACGTAGTCCAAGTAGGCTTGGCGCGCGGGAGGGCTCGCGGCGACGAGTCGCTCCAGTTCTTGGAGTTCGTCGGCCCCGATGGTGCCATCACACTGGCGGCTGGCCAGATGGAGAAGGTGCTCGAACTGGCGGTAACGCGAACTCATGACTGATCCTGCTTCGACTGAGTGTTCGAGCCCGCGAGGGCGGCGGTCCATGGGGGAACGATCAACTCTCCTCCGTCGCCAAACGGCGATCGATGCACTCGTAGAGGCTGCGGCGGACGCGCTGCAGTGCCTTGTAGACGGTGTGGACCGAGCACTCGATCTCCTCGGCGATCTGTTGCGCCGACTTGCGGGCGCCGTAGAAGAGGTCGAGGATCCGGCGATCGCGATCGGGGAGCTTGCGAAGACAGACGTCGAGGGCCGCCTTGCGCTGGACGAGCACGTCCTCCCGCGCCAACTCCTCGCGTGCCAACTCGTCCATCAACTCGCCGCTGAACCAGAGCTTTTCGCGTCCACGCTTGCGGCGGTAGCGGCGGATCTGGTTGAAGCAGACCCCCTTCGCCCAGGGCAAGAACGGGGCGTCGCGGCGAAAGGTTCCGAACTCCTTCCACAGAATGAGACTTGCCTCCTGGAAGATCTCTTCCGCGTCGGTCTGTTGGTGGACGAAGACCATGATGTACGCGAAGAGTGCGCGATGCGATTTCGAGAAGTACTGGAGGAACTCTTCGTAGTCGTCCCGTTCAGCAGATACCCGTTCGTCCGATCGGGCCATCGACATGATTACGGTTCTCCACGGCGGCCGATCTCTCATCTCGCTCCGACTTGAGCTGAGCGGGCGCGGCTTGACTCGGGGCTTCGCCGCGCGGCAACTCCCATCAACTACTGGCGCCCGCGAAGCCGATTTGGTATCGCGATCCCCGAAAAGGAACTTCAATCTCTTTTTCGTACCAGAATTCGAGCCCGGGCGCCACAAGAACGTAGGGCCGTTCTCTTTCGTTGACGATCACATCTCGAGGTTGGTGCCGATGACGCTTCCCCGCAAGTCTTCCCTGCGCGCGTTTCACTCGTTCCGATTCCTCTCGCTCCGTCGCTCACGGCGACCTCGGGGATTCACCCTCGTGGAACTCCTCGTGGTCATCGCGATCATCGGGGTGCTGGTCGGGCTGCTCCTTCCCGCCGTGCAACAGGCACGCGAATCGGCGCGGCGCATGCAGTGTACGAGCAAGCTCAAGCAGTGGGCGCTGGCGATTCACAACTACGAGAACAGTCAGGGAACCTATCCGCTCGGGACCGTGCGCCTCGGCGCGGTCAAGCGGCAAACCTTTGTTCCCAGTCTTTGGGCGGAACTCGACCAGGTCGCACTCTTCGAGGGGTACAACTTCAACCGCAGCTTTTACCAAGGCGAGAATACGACCTCCGTCCGGACGCAACTGAACATCTACTTCTGCCCTTCCGACAAGCAGGGATACTGGCGCGGGGACGCGAACCTGAGAAGCCGAGGAAGCTACGTCGTCAACTTCGGCAACGGTACCTACCACCAGACGGAGTCCGACTTTTCGGGAGCTCCGTTCGGCCCGAACAAGGTCGTCCGCCCCAGCGATATCCAGGACGGGCTCTCCAAGACAATGTTCATTTCCGAGATCTTGCAGCCGAGCGACGACTCCGATTTCGACTTTCGCGGCGACTTCCTCAACGACGACGAGGCCGGCGCCCAGTTCATGACCCGGTTCACGCCAAACTCGGGCGTCGACTCGACGCGCTGCACGGACCATCCCGACGATCCGGCACCATGCGTCGCGGCGGGAGGTCGGCATCTCGTGGCTCGCAGTCGGCACGCCGGGGGAGTGAATGCCGCGTTCGGCGATGGCACCGTTCGTTTCATGTCCGACTCGATCGCCCTCCCGGTATGGCAAGCGTTGGGCTCGAGTCAGGGTGGCGAGACCGATCGCTGATGCCTTGACCCGTTTGGGTGCTGGAGCGGCACTCGCGGCGGGTTGGTCAGTGTTCCAACATGGAGTTGGTGTTTGTGCAACCCCAACCCTTTGGCGCTGGCTGACAAGCAGCCAGTGGCACCGTAAAGCCTAGGCGGGAGGGTGCTTCCTGTGCCGCGGTGCGTCGTGATCGGGCGATCGGGGTTGGGAGACAACAAGACGAGATTCGTTCGAGGAGAGAGCGTGAAGGCTGATAAGATCTTGTCCGCGATGCGGGCTCTCGGAATCTTGGTGACGCTCGTGCTGATGCCAGCCTGCCGGCAGAGCTCGGGCACCGAGATTGGAGGGAGCGTCCAGTTTCAGGGGCAGCCAATCGACGAAGGGATGATCATCTTCATCTCGCTCGACCCCGACCGGGCTCGAGCGGCGACAGTGATTCGCGATGGCCGCTACGCGCTTCCCATCAGTCCCGGCCGCAAGCGGGTCGAAATCCTCGCGACGCGAACGACGGGAACGCAGCCGGCCTACGAAGGGGATGCCGATTCGCCGCTCGTGGACGTCGTCGAGCAGTATCTACCCAAACGGTTCAATGAAGAGTCCGAGTTGACCTGCACGATCGAGCAAAGTCAGTCTGATCTCGACTTCTCGCTGTAGGGCACTGGTTCGCCTACGTTCTCGGGTAGCACTGGCTGCTTGCCAGTGCCCTGCGGTTCTCGACTTCTCCAACACGAACTTCAAGTTGCGACAGAGGACTATCCGACGGCGGAGTTTGGGTTGACGGCTCAACTCCATCTCATTGGCTGACAAGCAGCCAGTGGCACCCGAATGTCAGAACTTGACGGAGCACCAAACCCAAGAATCCATACCAATCCGCTCGGCAGCGCGCCATTACCTAGTGTCCTGATTGATTCGCTTTTTGTGTAAGTGTCTCTTGGGTGACCTGCCCACGCTTGACGTGGGCATGCGGGACACGCTTGACGTGGGCATGCGGGACACGCTTGACGTGGGCATGCGGGACACGCTTGACGTGGGCATGCGGGACACGCCTTTGCTTCGACGCGTTTCCGCACGAATGGCGGACGAGGTTTCACGCAACGAGCTTGCCAATCAGAGGACACGAACAACGACCGAACCTGGTTCATTGATCTCACGATTCCCGCCCCAGGCAATAGGCCTCACTCATGACACATGCCGCTTCGATCATCTTCCTTCTCCTCGGCGCGACGCCGTCCGAAGCCGATCGGGACCGATTCTTTGAAGAGAGGATCGCGCCCATTCTGCAGCGATCGTGTGTCTCCTGTCATAGCTCCAAGCAGATCGCGCAGGCATCCCTCGAACTCGACACGAAGAAGGGAGTGCTTGCGGGAGGGGAGAGTGGCGCCGCGGTCGTGCCGGGCGATCGCGACGAGAGCCTGCTCCTGGCGATGGTCGAAGGCCCCGACCCGTTGATGCCGCGAGATCGCCCGCCGCTGCGCCCTGACGAGGTCGACTTGCTGAAGGAGTGGATCGATCGTGGGGCACCGTGGCCGGAGGGTCTCGTTCTTCGCGACACCCATCGCAAGAGCCTCGACTGGTGGTCGCTCCAGCCTCTCGAGCGTCCGCGCCTACCGGCCCTGTCGCCGGAGGATCGAGGATGGGCGCGGACGCCGATCGATCACTTCATTCTCGCAAAGCTTCGAGAAAAGGGACTCTCGCCCTCTCCGGAAGCGGATCGGCTCACCCTCATTCGGCGACTCTCGTTCGATCTGCTCGGCCTGCCCCCAAGTCCGGAAGAAGTCGATCGGTTCCTCGGTGATCCCGACCCCGCCGCCTACGAGAAGCTCGTCGACCGGATGCTCGACTCGCCTCACTACGGCGAGCGCTGGGCGCGGCACTGGCTCGATGTCGTTCGCTATGGCGAGACGCACGGCTACGACAAGGACAAGCCTCGGCCGAACGCGTGGCCCTTCCGCGACTACGTCATCCGCTCGCTCAACGAGGACAAACCCTATGGGCGCTTCGTTCGCGAACAGCTCGCCGGCGATGTCATCGCTCCGGGCGACGCCGACGGCGTGATCGCGACCGGGTTTCTCGCGGCGGGGCCTTGGGACCACATCGCCCATGTCGAGGTCGGCGAGGGCAAGGTCGACGGCCGCATCGCGAAGCACCTCGACCGAGACGAGATGGTCTCGACCACCTTCAACGTCTTCATGAGCGCCACCGTCGGTTGTGCCCAATGCCATCACCACAAGTTCGACCCGATCCGGATGGAGGACTACTATCGGCTCCACGCGATCTTCGCGGGAATCGACCGCGCCGACCGCCCCCTCGGGCTCGCCCCCACCAACAAGGGACGGTTCCACGACATCCGGCGGCGTTTGGCGGACCTGGGCGGCAAGCGAGCCGCGAGCGCGAGAAAGAAGGCGACCGCGGAAGTCGCGAAACTCGATCGCGAGATCGCGGCCCTTCGCAAGGAGCAGTCGGCGCTCTTCTCCGGCCAGTTCGTCTACGCGGCGGCGAGCGACTTCGCGCGGCAGGGGCGCTTCGTCCCGACCCGGGGCAAGATGCGGCCGATCCACCTGCTGCACCGGGGCGATATTCGTTCCCCCGGCGAGGTGATGTCTCCGGGAATGCCGCCACTGTGGGAGGAGGCCGGCGAGGTTGAGATCGACGCTGACGCGGACGAGGGGTCACGGCGGCTGGCTTTGGCTCGTTACCTTACCGATCGCGACAATCCACTGACCTGGCGTTCGATCGTCAACCGGGTGTGGCTCTATCACCTGGGCCGCGGCATCGTCGACTCGCCGAATGACTTCGGGCGGATGGGGCTCGAGCCGACGCACCCGGCCCTGCTCGACTGGCTCGCGGTCGAGTTTCGTGACAAGGGAGAGTCACTCAAGGATCTTCATCGACTGATCGTGACGAGTTCGGTCTACCGGCAACAGTGTCGCCACGATCCTCGTGCGGAAGACATCGACAAGTCGAACACCTACTTCTGGCGGATGAATCGTCGCAAGCTCGAGGCCGAGGAGGTGCGCGACGCGGTCCTCGCGACCGCGGGCAAGCTCGACCGGACGTTGTATGGACCGAGCTTCATGGACTTCGTCGTCGAGAAGCCCCAGCACTCGCCCCACTACCAGTACCACCTTCACGATCCCGACGATCCCGCGACCCATCGTCGGTCGATCTATCGTTTCGTCGTTCGCTCGCAGACGCAGCCCTTTCTCACGACGCTCGACTGTGCCGATCCCTCGCAGAGCGTCGCCAAGCGGGACCAAACGACCACGGCGCTTCAGTCGCTGGCGCTGCTGAACAATCCGTTCATGGAGTGCATGAGCGAACATGTCGCTCGCCGGGTCGCCGCCGAGCGATCGTCCCCGCGTGGCCAAATCGAGCGAGCGTTTCGGCTGGCATTGGCCCGCGCGTCGACCGATAGCGAGGCCGACGCCCTCGTTGCCTACGCGAATGAGCACGGGTTGGCGAACGCGTGTCGCGTGATCCTCAACCTCAACGAGTTCGCCTTTATCGATTAGAACTCTTGTCGTCCTCAAGGGGCGGCTGCCACTGGCTGCTGGTCAGCCAGGGAGAAGTGAGTCTTCTCCAATCAAGCTCGCTTCAACGGATGACGAACTCCTTGCGCCGAGAAACCTCGTCAATTCGGAATGCCGAGCGCGACCGCGAGACGGACTGAAATGGAGGGAATAATGTTTCGAGAAGGATACCCGTCGATGCCAACGCCACCGACCCGACGCGACTTTCTGGTTCAGTGCGGCGGAGGAATTGGCGGAATCGCGCTCCTCGATCTGCTCGCCCGTGACGGTCTCGCCGACGGGGCGGTCCAAGAGGCGAAGGGGGCGACGGGGTTGCATCATCCTCCCCGAGCGAAGCGGGTGGTGCAGCTCTTCATGGCGGGCGCGGCGAGTCACGTCGACACCTTCGACTACAAGCCACGCTTGGAACGCGACCACGGCAAGCCATGGGATCCGGGCGAGAAGATCGAACTCTTTCAGAGTTCGCCGGGAGCGACGATGGCGCCGCCCTGGAAATTCAAGCCCTACGGGGCCTCGGGAAAGCATCTCAGCGAGGTCGTCGCTCCGTTGGGCGAGGTCGTCGACGAGATTGCCTTCGTCCACAACGTGGTCGGCAAGACCGCGGTTCACAGCCAGGGGACGCTCTTGCAGTCGACTGGGTTCGCGACGCCGGGCTTTCCGAGTGCCGGGTCGTGGGTTTGTCATGGCCTGGGGAGTCTCAACGACAACTTGCCCGCCTTCGTCGTCTTGCCGGATCATCGCGGTTTCGCGTCCAATGGGACGAAGAACTGGTCGTCGACGTTCCTTCGGGCCGAACACCAAGGGACGGTGATCAGGCCAGGCTCGGATCAACCGATCGCCGATCTTTTTCCACCCAAGAGTGATTACATCACCAAGGCCGGCGACAAGGCGGGACGGAAGCTGCTCGAACGCCTCAATCGTGAGCACCTGGAAGGTCGGGAAGGGGACTCGCGACTCGATGCGCGGATCCAGTCCTACCGGCTCGCGGCGAGCATGCAACTCCACGCGACCGAGGCGCTCGATATTGGGAGCGAACCGGAGCACATCAAGCGGATGTACGGGCTCGCTCCCGAAGGGAGTAAGGTCGACGACTCCACGATCAACGACGTCGCGGAGACGGCGTTCTTCGGCGAGCGCTGCCTGACCGCCCGAAGGCTTCTTGAGCGAGGGGTTCGCTTCGTTCAGATCTGGAGTGGCAACGACAACGGCTTCCCACGGCGCAACTGGGATTCACACGAGGACATCGGGCGCGACCATGGCCCGTTGGCGCTCGGCATGGCCCGAGGGACCGCGGCGCTGATCAAGGACTTGAAACAACGGGGGCTGCTTGAGGACACGATCATTCTCTGGACGACCGAGTTCGGTCGCATGCCCTGTTCGCAGGGAAGTAAGGGCCGCGACCACAACCCGTTCGTCTTCACCAACTGGCTTTGTGGAGGCGGCATCAAGGGAGGCGTCACCAGCGGCGAGAGCGACGAGTGGGGCTTTCGACCCGCCGATCGCGCGCACCCGACGCAGGTGTATGACATCCATGCGACCCTGCTTCATCTGCTCGGCATCGATCATCGCAGGCTGACGGTCCGGCACAACGGCATCGATCGCCGCCTGACCGATGTCCACGGCCACGTGATCCGGGAGATCGTGGCGTAGGGTGATTCCCGCCTCAGGTTGGTAGATCGATGGTATGACGTGGGAGACGATCGCTTGCCTCTGATGGTGGGGCAAGACCCACCCTGCGAAAGAGATGTGTTCTGGTAACATCGCTTGGGGTGCGATGCCCGCGCTTGCGTGGGCATGCGGGAAAGGTCACGCTTGCGTGGGCATGCGAGAAAGGTCACGCTTGCGTGGGCATGCGGGAAAGGTCACGCTTGCGTGGTGAGTCACGAAGTCGCGGGCCAGTGCTGGGCCATCTTTCCTTTGAGGAACGCGACACTTCGCTTAAGTTGCTCGAAGCCGTCGACCCCGTCCTCGATGCTGATCCAGCCGTCGAAGCCTTCGCCCGCGAGGATCGAGAAAATCTTGTCGTAGTCGTTGAGCCCTTGGCCGATCTCGCCGTGGGAGAGTCGCGCCGCATAGCCCTCGACATTCATCTCCTCACGCCGTAGATCGTCCCAGGTCCCCTCGGTGAGAAAACGGTCCGAGGCGTGCATCGTGACGACGCGACGCTTCACCCGTTCGAGTAGCTCGATCGGGTCCTCGCCGGCGAGCAGCGTGTTGGATGGATCGTAGTTGACGCCGAAATGGGGGGAGTCGAGCTTCGCGATGAGATCGCAAAAGACGTCGGCGTACTGGGCGAACTCGGGGTAGGTCCAGTAGTTGTCCTTGTAGTGGTTTTCGATGATCAGCGTGACGCCCACCGACTCGGCGTGGGGCAAACAGGCCTCGATACACTCCGCGGCGTAGCCGATCCCTTCCTCACGACCGACCTCGGGGCGACGCTGCCCGGAGAGGACCCGGCAGTAGGTCGCGCCCAATTCGGCGGCCATCGTGATCCAGTGTTTCTCTTGCTCGACTTGCTTGCGCCGGAACGCGGCGTCAGGATGAGTGAAGTCGGGCGAACAGCAGAGCATGGGGATCGCTAGCCCGTGGTCGGCGGCCATTTTCCGATAGGTCGCCCAGCGGGAGGGATCCTTCAAGTCCAAGAGCCCGCTGTAGAACTCGAGCCCGTCGATGTCGAGCTTGGCCCCCAGTTCGATCCACTCTTCCAGCCGCATCGAGCCGTCGATGCAAAGAGCGTCCATGTAGGCTTTCGGAAAGGCGGCGAGTTTCGGCATGGGATGACCTCTTGAGTCAGTGCGCGTCGGGCGAGGGACGGCGGATGTCATGAGGATGGCACTAAGGCTTGAGGACCGCCTTGACGATCTTGCCACCGTGCATGCTCTCGAAGGCGTCGTGCCACTGTTCGAGCGGCCACACACCGCCGATGATCGGTCGGACATCGAGGCTGCCGCTCGCGAGCAGGCCGATGACGCGTTCCCAAATCGACCAGTGATGACTGAAGCTCCCTTGGAGCGTGACATTCTTCTGGACGAGGGGATCGAGCGAGAACCCCAGCGGCTTGGGGCCCCAACCGACCTTGGTGATCCAGCCCTCGGGACGGACGAGGTCGAGGGCGGTCCTCAGGGCGGGGCTCGCGCCGGCCGCGTCAATGACGCCGTCGCAGCCGAGCCCGTCGCGCTGCTTTGCCCAGTCGCTGGCATCCTCGACGATGGCGGTGCAGCCATACTGTTCGGCGATCTCCAGACGCGTCTTGTCTCCCGCCAGCCCCACGACCGCGACGTCCGCACCGCACAAGCGGGCGATGGCGGCACAGAGAATGCCAATCGTTCCCGGTCCCATGACGACGATGCGATCGCCGGGTTCGATGCGGCTGTTGCCGACGGCGGCGTTGTAGGCGACGCAGCAGGGCTCGACCAAGCAGGCCTCCTCGAAGACCAACTCGTCGGGCACGCGGTGAAGCGTTCGCGACGGGACGCGGACGAACTTGGTCATCGCGCCGTCAACGCCGTAGCCGAACCCCTTGCGGCTGGGGTCGAGGTTATAGCGGCCGCGACGCGTCATCGGGTTGTTGGGGTCGATGATCGCGGCGGTTTCGCTGACGACGCGGTCGCCCTCGCTCCAGCCATCGACGCTCTTGCCGACCCGCGCGAGGACGCCGCCGAACTCGTGCCCGAGGATGACCGGATAGTTGACCGGCCACGAGTGGTGCGCGGTCCACTGGTGCAGGTCGCTGCCGCAGACCCCGACGTTGCTCACCTCGAGCAAGACGTCATCGTCCCCGATCTCGGGAAGGTCGCACTCGCGTAGCTCGACGCAGTGCTCTTGGTTGGCGTAGTTGACGACCGCGGTCATAGTCATGTCACTTGGCTCCGATGGCGACATCGCCGTAGGCGTGGACTTGTTCGCAGATCTGCGTGAGGGCGCCCTCAACGTCGCCGGCGGCCGTTTGAAAGCTGTCGGCGTCGATCGTCAGCGGGGCCCCGAGAACGACCAGCGGAGCTCCGTGCTTGGGAGTCTCGATCGCTTGCTCGATGGTCAGGCCACCGACGGCTTGGACCGGAACGGGGACGGCGGCGACGACCTCACGCAGTTGATCCATCGGGTTGGGCGCCCGCCGGCCGGAGGCGGCGATGCCATTGCGCTCGTCATAGCCGATGTGGTGGATGACGAAACCGCATCCGAGGTCCGCGAGTCGTTTGGCTCCATCGACCATGTCGGCCGAGCCGAGGTTGTCGCCCATCACGCCAAGGCCGAAGTCCTCGCCCGCCTTGACGACGCACTTGATGGTCTCGTCGTGGGCCTGCGACATGACGACGACGTGGGTGGCGCCCGCTTCGCCCATCAGCTTGGCTTCGAGCCAGCCGCCATCCATGGTCTTGAGATCGGCGACGATCGGCGTGTCGGGAAACCGTTCGCGCAGGGCGCGGACGCCGTTCATGCCCTCGGCGATGATCAGGGGGGTTCCGGCCTCCAGCCAGTCGACGCCGGCGCGCATCGCGACTTCGGCGAGTTCGATGGCTTCGGCGATGTCGGTGACATCCAGCGAGATCTGAACGATCGGTTTCATGGGCTCTTTCTTGCGTGCGTGGCCGAGGAGCGTGGTGTTGGCGGAACTGCGAGCGACCCAAACCCCGCGCGACGTGGACGGCCCTCGATGAGACTCCGCGATGACGGATGTTATCTTGCGGTGGGCGGGCGCCGAACGCCATTTGGATTTCCCCAAGGCGACTTGCGATTTTCCCCAAGTGGCGCGAGGAACTCCAGGGGAGCCGTGGACCTCGATTTCACGCGCGTCTACACTCAGAACCATGCTCCCTCGCGGGGAACCGAGTTCGCCGGAGGTCTCACTGGCGACATGCGCGGGAAGGGGAACCTACGATTTGGTGAAATGGACCCCATGGCGTCGGAATCGAACATCCTTCTATTGATCGAGACCTCGAGCGGCTTCACGCGAAGACTGATTCGTGGTGTCTCGGAGTTCTGCAACCGCCAGTCGCGCTGGAACCTTCAGTTGGATGAAGGGGGACCGGAGATGCTCGGCGAGAACTGGAACCGGCGCAAGAGTTCCTGGCGCCAGGAGAGCCGTCCCGATGGGATCATCGCCCATGTCGAGTCGCCCGCGATTTGGTCGGAGCTATGTGAAACCGGGCTACCGCTGATCAACGTCAGTGGGATCGATTGGGGAGAGTCCGTGCCGTGGGTCGACGTCAACAACCGCACCGTCTGTCGGATGGTCGTCGACGACTTCGTGGGACGGGGGTTTAAGGAACTCGCTTACTGTGGGGTCGAGTCGATCCCCTGGTCCCAGCGTCGCCATCGGTTCTTCGAGCACGAGTGCGGCAAACGCAAGGTCAACTGCCGCGCCCGTCAGTTACCCGGGTTGGCACTCGATCTCGCGGAGATGCGTCGGCTCGCCGAGTGGCTCTCGTCGCTACCGAAACCGTTCGCGGTGATGGGGTGCAACGACGCGTGCGCTCGCTGGGTGGCGACCGCGTGTTTGCACGCGAATCTTCGCGTCCCCGACGAAGCCGCGATTATCGGTGTCGACAACGACGAGCTTGTCTGCGAACTCAGCGAACCGACGCTTTCGAGCGTTATTCCCAACACGGAAAAGATCGGGCACGCGGCGGCCGTTGTCTTGGATGAAATCCTCACGCACGGCAGGCCGGTTCACCCCATTCCCAACATCGACCCGATCGGAATCGAATCGCGTCACAGCACCGACGCCGCCGCGATCGGTCAGGACCTCATCCGGCTTGCGATGCGGTTCGTCCACGGCCACGCCCACGAGGGGATCAACGTCGACGACGTCTTGCGCAGTGTGCCCATCTCCCGGACGGCGCTGGAGAACGGATTTCGCCAGATGCTCGGCCGGACACCGTTGGCGGAACTGACGCGACTGCGGATGCTCAAGGCGCGTCAACTGCTCACGAGCACGAGTCTCTCCCTGACCGAGATCGCGTCGCGCGTCGGTTACGATCGCGTCGACTACTTCAGCACCGTCTTCAAACGCGAGCACGGCGTCTCCCCAAGTTCGTTTCGAAAAGACGCGTCGAATTCTTAGAGTGGCCTTCGTCTCAGGAGTGGGGCTTGAGCCACCGTCGGGGATCTTTTCCGAGCTCCGGCTGGCAAGCAGGCCGTGGCACCCGTCGTGATCCTCTACACATGCCCCACGCAAGCGTGATCCTTGGGGCCCCCGTGTACCCCGAGCGATGGGACACTCTCCGCTCAGTCGAGGTCGGAGAGGTCATTCATGGCGATCACGCAGAAAGTGCCGCCTTGCGGATCGGAGATGACCGCCATCCGGCCGAAGGAGAGGTCGAAGGGCTCGACGCACATCTTGCCGCCGAGTTCCTTCGCTTTGCCCGCGATCGCGTCGGCGTCGGTCACGGTGAAGTAGGCGGTCCAATGGGGCGGGAAACCGTCCCATTCCTCGTTCATCTCGAGAATGCCGCCGTTCATGCGGCCCTTGTTCATGATGACGTGGTAGGGGTGGGGCGAATCGGGGCTGAGCTCGAACTCCCAGCCGAACAATTCGCTGAAGAAGGTCTTGGCCTTGTCGACGTCGCGAGTGTGAAGCTCGTTCCAGCCGAAGTAGCCGGGATCGTTGACGCGATCGGCGCCGTGGAACTTGTCTTTCTGCCAAAGACCGACGTGGGCGCCCGAGGGATCTTGGATGAAGGCTAGCGAACCGGCGTCGAGGACCTTCATCACCGGCATGGTGTTCGTCCCGCCGAGGGCGACCGCCTTTTCCGTGGTCGCGTTGATGTCGTCGACGTTGATGTAGTTGTTCCAGGTCGGGGGGATTCCCTGAGCCTTCATCTCCTCCGGCATCTGCGCGAGGCCGGCGAGCTTGTGACCTTCGAGCTCGAAGATCACGTAGGGGGGACCACCTTGCGTATCGCTGTCGACGGCCGACCAGCCGAAGAGCGACTCGTAGAAGGTGCGCGCGTCGGCGATGTCGTGGGCCGTGAGATCGACCCAGGAAAATTGGCCATGTTCGTAGCTGCTCATCGTGCCCATGGTGAAGTTCCCCGCATCAAATGGATAGTGTACAGGTGGCCACATAAGGATAGCGACTCGGGGCCGGCGGCACAACACTCTTTGACGGGAACGGGGAGATCGGAGGGAATTGGTCGCGTGTGATCACCGCGCAATAAAAAACGACGCCGAGGATGGAGCACTCGGCGTCGCATCAACAATAGTCAGCAGCAGGCGTTCGGGCGAAGCAAGGTTTGCGGGACGCCGGCTTCGCGGGGCCTGCCGCGACTAGTTGTCCTTGTTCTTCTTTTTCTTGTTCTTTTTGGCCTTCTTGGCGGGCATGAACTCATCCTTGGTGAGGTTGCCGTCGCCATCCTTGTCGCGCTTGGCGAAGGCTTTCTCGGCCTTCTCCTTCTTCTCGCCAGTTCGCTTTCCGACGAACTCGTCGAGGGAGACTTTGCCGTCGCCGTTCTTGTCCATCTTCTGGAAGCGAGCTTCAGGATCGATCTTCTTCTTTTCCTTGTCGGCCGCGATCGCGAATCCCGCGCTGGCCAGCATCATGGCCGCGGTGGTGGTCAAACAGACGAGCTTCTTCATCAGGTCTCTCCGTGGGAGAGGGGGCGGTCCCAGTCGGTGACCCAACGCGCACCAACTTCCCGGCCCCTCATAAAAGCAACGATGCGCGGCTCGACGGAATTATTCTCCAGATTTGGAAAAAGAGAGAGGGCTGTCGCGGCCGTCTCGCTCGAGGGTTCGATGGGTGGCATCCGGGGAAAAGGCGGAGGTGCTGGAAGGTCATGGGGAAGCGTTGGGGGAGGAGCGAGGCGGCCGCGACAGACGCGACGCTCGTCGCCGGTGCCGAAGAAGGGATCGACACCGACGACGAGACGTCGCTCTCTGGGGTTACGCTCCGAGGATCTGTTGAGCGACTACCTCACCGAAGTAGGAGGCGGAGTCCCAGTCCTCGGCGGTGACATACTGACCGCTGACCAGGACATCGTCGAACGAGTGACCGGGATTGCCGATCGACTGCGACTCGACCATGATCGCTCCGGTCTGCTCGACGTACCACCGGGTGAGCTGGGCCCCGTCGGTGAGCGACTCCGGGGCGTAGCCGGCGTAGCTCGAGACGGAAACGCCGTCGAGATGGTAGATTCCCATGTCGTCCTGGGTCTGGGCCAGGGCCGAGACCGCGTGGGAGATCGCCGCGACGGTCTTGCCTTGCTCGACGAAGTCGCCGATCAGCTCGTTGAAGTCGTCCTGAAGCTCGTCGGTCCCGTTGTAGTTCGGGTTGGCGAAGACCCCTTCGTAGGTGTAGTAGAACTGGGTCGTTCCCCAGCCGCCGGAGACGGCGACCGCCGAGTAGTCCGACGCGATCGCGTCGGCGATCGTGATGTCGGGCAGGACGATTCCATCGCCGGCGCCCTGACCGGAGTTGGCGTGGGGCGTGGCCGGTCCCAAAGTGGGGGCGGCGACGACGACGGTCAATCCCGCGGCTTCAAGCGACGCCCGCGTGTCGGCGTACTCCTGGTAGTAGAAGTCGACGTCGGAGATGATCAGGAGGACCGGCTGCACGCCTTCCACCTCGCCCCCTTCGCCCGGATCTTCGGGAGGAACTTCTTCCTCGCCGGGGTCACCACCCAGTCCGAGCAGTTGGTTGGCGATCACTTCGCCGAAGAGAGCGGCGGAGTCCCAGTTCTCGGCGGTGATGAACAGGTTGCTGACGATCACGTCGTCGAAGGCATGAGCCAGATCGCCGACCGACTGGCTCTCGACCATGGTCGCTCCCGACTGCTCGACATAGAACCGCGAGAGTTGGTTCCCGTCCAGCAGCGAGTTGGGGGCGGTGCCGGCGAAGCCCGCCACGGTTTGCCCCTCGAGTTGGTAGTCGCCGAGTTCGTTGGTGGTCTGGGCCAAGGCCGAGACACCATGACAGATCGCGGCGACGTATTTTCCTTGGTCGACGAAGTCGTCGACCATCGCGTTGAAGGCCTCCTTGACTTCGTCGGTTCCGTTGTAGTTCGGGTTGGCGAAGTCCCCTTCGTAGGCGTAGTAGTACTGCGTCGCTCCCCAACCGCCGACGATGGCGACCGCCGAGTAGTCGCCGGCGTTGACATCGGTGAGAGCGATGTCGGGCATGACCTCGCCGCTACCGGCGCCTTGGCCAGAGTTGAGGTGGGGCGTGGCGGTCTCGGTCGTGGCGGCGGCGACGACGACCTCGAGTCCGGCGGCCTCGAGTGACTGCCTGGTGTCAAAATACTCCTGGTAGTAGAAGTCCTGGTTGGCGATGACCAAGAGGACGGGTTGAACCGCCTCGACTTCCCCGCCGCCCTCGGCGGGCGGTTCTTCAACGGGTGGCTCTTCCTCGCCGGGATCACCCTCGAGACCGAGGAGTTGGTTGGCGATCACCTCGCCGAAGAGAGCGGCGGAGTCCCAGTTCTGGGCGGTGATGCGGTTGCCGTCGACAATCACGTCGTCGTGGGCGTGAGCCGGGTCTCCGACCGAGTTCGAGGGAACGACGATCGCGCCCTCTTGCTCGAGGTACCAGCTCGTCAGTTGGTCGCCGTAAGCCACGGTGGTCGGGGCGTTGCCCGAGTAGGTGCTGACGGTGACGCCGTCGAGGAGGCTCGTTCCCTCGGGCGTTTGGGCGTAGCCGACCGACATGACGCCGTGACAGATCGCGGCGATGTACTTGCCCTGGGCGTCAAAGTCGTTCAGCAGGTCGTTGAACGTCTCCCGCAACTGCTCGGTGCCGTTGTAGGCGGGGTTGGTGAACTCGGTGTCGAAACCGTAGGCGTACTGAGAGGAGCCCCAACCGCCGACGATGGCGACCGCCGAGTAGTCGCCGGCGTTGACATCGGTGAGAGCGATGTCGGGCATGACCTCGCCGCTACCGGCGCCTTGGCCAGAGTTGAGGTGGGGCGTGGCGGTCTCGGTCGTGGCGGCGGCGACGACGACCTCGAGTCCGGCGGCCTCGAGTGACTGCCTGGTGTCAAAATACTCCTGGTAGTAGAAGTCCTGGTTGGCGATGACCATGAGGACGGGTTGAACCGCCTCGACTTCCCCGCCGCCCTCGGCCGGCGGTTCTTCAACGGGTGGCTCTTCCTCGGGATCATCGTCGGGATACATCGCGTCGGAGAGCAATTGCTCGGCGATGTAGGTGCCGAAGTAGTAAGCCGAATCGAAGTTCTCCGCGGTGATCAGCTTGCCGTCTTGAGTGACGTCGTCGTCCGCCGTCCCCGGATCGCCGATCGACTGCGAGGCGACCATGGTCGCTCCGGTCTGTTCGACGTAGAAGCGGGAGAGTTGGTTGCCGTCGGTGGTCGAGTAGGGGGCGTTTCCGGCGTAGCCGGCGACAGTGGTGCCCTCGAAGTTGAACTCGCCGACGCCGTTCTGGGTTTGCATCAGGGCCGAGACGCCGTGACAGATGGCCGTCACGTATTTGTCCTGAGTGATGAAGTCGTTGACGAGATCGTTGAAGGTTGCTTGGAGTTCCTCGGTCCCGTTGTAGGCCGGGTTGGCGAACTCGCCCTCGTAGGCGTAGTAGAACTGCGAGGCTCCCCAACCGCCGATGACGGAGATCGCGGAGTAGTCGGCCGCGTCGGCATCGGTCAGCGCGATGTCGGGGAGGACGACGCCGTCGCCGGCGCCCTGGCCGGAGTTGGCATGGGGGGTCGCCGGACCGAGGGTCGGGGCCGCCACGACGACGGAAAGTCCTTGAGCCTCGAGGGCGGCTCGCGTGTCGTTGTACTCCTGGTAGTAGAAGTCCTGATTGGCGATGACCAAGAGGACCGGCTCGATCTGTTGGGTCTCGCCGGCGTCTTCCGCGGGGGCCTCGGGAATCGCTTCGACGGGGCCTTCCGGTTCCACGGGGGGTTGGGGAATCGCCTCGTCGGGAACGACGTTCGCGGTATCGACCGCGAAGATCTCTTGAGCGATCACCGCGCCGAAGTGGGACGCGCTGGAGGAGTTCTCGGCGGTGATGATCTTGCCGTCGATGAAGACGTCGTCGCTCGCGGTCGTCGGATCGCCGATCGAGTGCGAGTTGACCATGACGGCACCGTTGCCTTCGATGTCCGAGCGAAGCAGGCGGTAGCCGTGGGTGGGCGATGGGGGGGCGTAGCCGGCGTAGGCGCTGACGGTGCGTCCGGCGAGGAGGCTCTCGCCACCGACGTCGGTGTAAGCCAGGGTTCCGACGCCGACGCAGATCGCCGCGATGTGCTTGTCCTGGGCATGGAAGTCGTTGACCAGGTTGTTGACGGCGAGCTTGGTCGCGGCGTCGCCGTTGTAGGATTCCTGAAAATACGTCCCTTCGTAGGTGTATTGCAGGGAGGTCGCGCCCCAACCGCCCAGAAAGGCGACGGCGTCGAAGTCGGCGGCGGCCACTTCATCGATCCGAAGGTCGGGTTGAACGACGCCTCCGTCGGGACCCTGGCCGGAGTTGGCGTGCGGCACCGCGTAGTCCAACGTCGGCGCGGCGACCTGGACCTCAATCCCCGCTTCTTCGAGGGAGGCGCGGGTCGCTTCGTAGTCGTTGTACCAGAAGTGGACACTAGGAATGACGAGCAGGACTCGTTTGGTGTCCGACTGGGCCGGGTCGGCTTGTTGAGCCGCTTGCTGGGCGGCGTCGAGGTACTGGACCTCGGCGGCGGAGAAGGGCGCGGGATCCTCCAACTCCGGAAGAATCGCGACGTTGGCGACGTCGTTGGAGAGCACGACGCGGGTTTCGAGCGATTCGATACCGAAGAAACGACGTTCCGGCCGGCAGTCGGCCGAGCGGCGTTCGCTCTCGTTCATCCAGTCTTCCAACCGGTTTCTCAGTCTCATCAAGCCATTCCAGACGTGTGACATGGATGCACTCCTGCGATGTGCTGTGTGTTGGTTCACCCGAAGGAGAGATGGAGTCTGGCCGGCTGATTCTTTCAGTCGATTCGCGGAATTCAGGGATGGTGGTCGTAAGTCGTTTCAGTGAAAGGGTGTGGGGTGTTTGTGTTCGGGGCGGGTGGAAGCTGAGAACAGACGTAACGCGATGTCGAAGCAGTGGTGAGCGACTACCGGCGGGACTTGAGTTCCTGGGCCAGCCGTTGGCCGAACTGGGCGGCGACGGTGTCATCGCGTCCGGTCAGAATTTGGCCGGAGAGAACGATCGGTTCGTCCTCGACTGTGATCGCTCCGTTGAGGTTGGCGGCATAGCTGTCGAGCGCCCGCTGCGGCCACCGTCCCCAAGCGACGCGGCGGCCTTCGAGTAACCCCATGTCGGCCAGCACCGCGTTGCCCGCGCAGATCGACGCGACCGGCTGTCCCGACTGAAACATCTCGCGGACAATTCGTCGCAATCGCGGTTCCGCGGCGCCTTGGTTGACGAAGTCGCGGACGTTCCAGCCGAAGACGACGACGGCGTCGAAGTCCTTGGCGTCGACATCGCCGAACGCGAGGTCGGCTTCGATGGTCGGACCCCTTGGAGGGCCACCATTGGGAGAGTCGGCCGGCGACGACTCGTAGCCTTCGGCCGTGGCGATCTTGCAGTCGAAGCCACTCGCGTCCAGGGCGTCGCGAACCGGCTGATAGTCGGGGGGCCAGTAGCCGTTCTGGGGCAGGATGATCAGGACCTTGCCGGTGGGCGAGTGGGGAGCGGTCTCGACGGGCGATGGACTGGGATCCATTGTCGCCATGGCTTCCTCGGGCACGTTGGTCGTGATCGCTGGAGGAGGCGTCGTTCCCGCCGAGGCGAGGCCACCGCCGCCCGAGTCGGTTCCCGAAGAGCGGAGCAGGGGGCTGAGCAACCAACCCGTCCCGAGCAACCCGGCCAGTGCCGCCAAGATCAAGGGAACCGCGAGCCGGTTCTTTGGCGGCGTGGGATTGGGCGGCACGGAGAGCTGTGTCGTCGAAGGGGCTTGCGTCGGCGTCCCGCCCGAGGCGTGATCGAGCAGATCGGTGATCGAGTCGGGAGTCGCGACCGGCGCCTGGGGAATGCTGCTGGGCGTCTCTCTCGGACGGCGCTGATTGGTTCCCTTGGCCGCTTTCGCGTAGGGCGCCAGCGATTGGGCGATCTCTTCGGGCGTTTGGAAGCGATCGTCGGGTCGTTTGGCCATCATCTGTCGGAGGATGGTTTCGATTTCCGGCGGAATGTCTTCACGCAGTTCGGTGATCGAGTCGGGTTCCTCGCCGCCGTGAGCCATCAGCTTCCCGACCGTCGTTCGGCCATGAAACGGAGGGCGGCCGACGAGAAGGTAGTACAGGGTGCAGCCCAACGAGTAGATGTCGGCGCGAATGTCGGCGGTCCGCGCATCGCGAGCCTGCTCGGGAGCCATGTAGTCGGGCGTTCCCAACACGACGCCGTCGTGCGTCAGCGCGGTGACGGTGTCGGAATCGGCGTCCTCGGCGGTCGTCGCTTCCCGCGCGAACCGGGCGAGGCCGAAGTCGAGAATCTTGACTTGTCCCTTGCGAGTGAGCATCAGGTTGTGCGGCTTGATGTCGCGATGCACCATGCCGAGCTGCGCGGCGTGCGACAATCCGATCGCCGCCTGCCGGATGTAGTGACAGGCATGACCGACGGGCAGCGGGCCCTTGAGTTTCACGACTTCCGACAAGCTCTTTCCATCGACGAACTCCATCACCAGCATGTGCAGATCGCCGACCTGTTCGGCGTCGTAAGCGGTGACGATGTTGGGGTGATGGAGACGGGCGGCGGCTTTGACTTCGAGGCGGAAGCGTTCGATCGCCTTGGCGTCCTCGAGGAGTTGGGGGCTGATGATCTTGAGGGCGACTTGTCGTTCCATCAGCCGATGTTCGGCTTGGAAGACGGTGCCCATTCCGCCGGCGCCGAGCGAACGGATGATGCGGTAGCGTGGGTGGTCGCTCAGTTCCTTGACGACCATTGCATCGACCAAGCCGCGCCAATCGGGCCGGAAGGTTCCCTTCTTCCCGATCGCTTCGGTGACGGTGTCGGATCGGCGCAGTCGGTTCATGAGCGTGTCGTTGGGGAGGCTGCCGAGAAACGCGCAGCATTGATCGCAGTGCGCGATGTGCCGTTCGATCTCGGCATTCTTGGTGGCGTCGAGACGCCCCAACCCGAAGTCGGTCAGCTCATCAGGGGTCGGATGGACTCCCTGGGACTCAGTCACAGCCAATCTCCACGCTCGGGCGCAATCGCTTCGAGATACGAACAGACGCTTCGGCCGCGGGGACGACCCCGGTCCAAGATGTATCGTACGTTGTCACGGCGAGGTGAGGAAGCGACTCCGGAGGATTCGGGGGCGCGGAAGGGATGGTCGCTGCCCTCTCGGCGGCGGGGGCTAGCAGACCGTCGATCTATTCGGTGCCGTTTGCGAACGGTTCGATCGACCAATCTCCGTGTCGAAGAAATCTCGACGAATCTACCGATTCGCCTGGGTTTCTTCTTCTTGATCTTGGCCGAGATTCACCGTTCTCGACTTGGCCCCACTTGAATCAACGGACTGTTCGCGCTGAGTCAATCGCCAAACTTCGGGTTGTGAACCCACGATCACTTCTCACTGGCTGACCAGCAGCCAGTGCCACCCGAACTTTCGGATCTGACAGAGCACTAGGCTGGCGGGGAGGGCTCAGTCGAGCATTCCCGCCCCTTCGGTGCGCAGTCGACTCAGAATCCGCGACTTCGCGATGAAGACCGCGTTGACCGACAGGCCAAGCTCTTGGGCGACTCGCTCGGCGGGTTGACCTTGGAGGGCGACGCGCTCGAACGCGAGCCAGGTCGACTCCGTGAATCCGCCCTTGATGCGCTCGAGCAGGAAACGGGTAACGTGACGGTCGTGCTCGAGGTTCCACTGGCGGCTCAACTCGCTGTCGTCGTCCGCGAGTTGCTGGAGCATTTCGTCGAAGTCGCTGCTGCCCGTCGCCAACGGTTGGTAGCGTTTCGAGCGACGATAGTCGCGCAGGCAGTTGACGGTGATGTTTCGCAGCCAACGCCGAAACGCGCCGGTCCGGGGCTCCCGCTCGAATCCCCCCAGCTTGCGCACGACCACGAGCAGGACTTCCTGCGCGACGTCGTCGCAGTCGGCTTCGCGCAAGCCGTGGCGGTTGAGCCAACGTTCGATCATCGGATTGTAGATCTCGACGAGTTCCTTCCACGAGGCCGAGTCGGGCTCGTGCTTGAGTCGGTCGAGGAGGGTCTCGGAGGTATCGGTCATCGCCGGGCATTCCTCTCGCGTCCGAAGAGATCCAACGTCCCCCGTGGTTATAGGGCGACGAAGGAACAAGGTCGCGAAAGTCGACAGCCCGCTAGGAAACGCTCGTCGTCAACTCGCGCTCGGTATCCTCCCGCCCGGCTTGAGCGCCGATGTCGTCGGATTCACCCTGCCTGTAGCCGGAGTGGGGAAGCTCGCCGCTTCGGATCTGTTCGGCTTCCATCGTGGCCGATTCCGTGAGGGTCGGCGGCAGGTGGCCGCGACGCGGTCCGATGGTCGAATTCGGCTGCCGCTGCTCGTGGTACTCCCGCTCGGTATTGACCTCCCAGATGTTCCGTTTGTCGGTGCGGCCCACCACGATGTTGTCGACGGCCACCATCGCCGTGAGCATCGAATGGTCCTGGTTGTTGTAGCGATGCATCCCGTTGCGCCCGACGAGGAAGAGGTTCTCGAGGCGATCAAGATAGTCGCGGAGCTCATCGATCCGGTCGTAGGTGCCGAAGTAGGCGGGATAGGTCTTTGGCACGCGGATCACGGTGGCGTCGACGACCTCCGCGCGGTCAATGATGTCGAGGTGCGCGAGTTCCGCCTTGGCCAGCGCGATCAACTCGTCGTCGGGCAACTTCCAAAGATCGTCGGCCTCGTCGCAGAAGTACTCGAGGCCGAGCCAGACCTTCTCCGGGTCGGCGACCAAGTAGGGACTCCAGTTGTTGAAGATCTGTAGGCGTCCGACCTGGACGTCTGGTTCCTGAATGTAGATCCAATTGTCCCTGATGAGCTTCGAACCGTTGGGGCCCTCTTCGTGGATCTTCATCTTGTTGACGAGCAGCCCGACCGTGATGAAATCGCGATAGACGAGTCCCTCGCCGATCTCCTTGATCGCTTCGGGAACTTCGTCACCGAGGGCCCGCACGAGATGCTTCATCGGCATCGTCGAGAAGACGTAGTCTCCCTCGAATCGCCGCGAAGCTCCCTCGGGCTTGTCGTGGGCGATCACGGCGCGCACCCGTCCGTCGGACTCTTCCAACTCGTGGACATCGTGAAGCATGTGGATCTCGCCACCGAGGTTGATGACGCGTTGGGCGACCTCCTCCCACATCTGGCCCGGCCCCAGTTTCGGATAGAGAAAGCGTTCGATGAGGCTGGTCTCGGTCGACTTCTGACTGATCGACTGATTTCCTCGAAAGGGACGCTTCACGGCATCGAGGATCGCTTTGACGATGGAGAGTCCCTTGATCCGTTGGGCGCCCCACTCGGCGCTGATCTCGCGACAGGGCCGCCCCCAGACCTTCTCGGTGTAGGACTTGAAGAAGGTCTCGTAGAGCCGGCGCCCGAAGCGATTGATGAAGAACTCCTCGAGGTTCTTCTCGTCCCGGATCGGAAAGAGCATCGCCCGCAGGTAGCTCAACCCGATCGCGATGGTGCGGGCCGGTCCGAGTTGGCGAAGGGTGTTGACGGTCAGCGAGATGGGATAGTCGAAGAAACGCCGGAGAAAGTAGATTCGGCTGCGACGTTGGCGCAGCAGCATGACCCGGTCGACGTCGCGCGGATCGGGGCCCTGGCCGAGGGAGTCGATCTCCCGACGCTGTCGCTGGTAGCTCAGCGTCTGACGATCGGCCTCGAGTTCCTCGAGCGGCAGCATGCGAAGCCACCAGTCCATCACGCGGTCGGATTTAGAAAAGAAGCGATGGCCGCCGATATCGATGCGGTTGCCCTTGTAGTTGATCGTTCGCGCGATGCCGCCGAGGTGATCGCTCGATTCGAGGACGATCGGCTTGATCGAGGTGCGCGTCAGGAGTTCGTACGCGGCCGTTAATCCGGCCGGACCGGCTCCGATGATGATCGCGGTCTTGGGAGGATTCGACATTAGTGTCCCTCAATGAAATTCACGGCGTATTTGGTGCGTTGACTCGGTTGACCAAGAGGGGGGAAGGGGGACTCCAGCGAACGGGTCTGTGCAAGGTGTTGGTCGGGATTGCGGATCGCATGGCACTCGTAGATGTGGACGTGTCCGTTGGAAGCCGCGACTTGGTCGCCGAAGCGTTGCCTGAGGATGACGACCTCAAGCGAGGGTTCGGCGCAGAGTCGCTGGAAATCGCCGATCGTCGGCGGCGTCGTGTCGGCACCGAAGATGCGAAACGAATGCGACCAGAAGGATTCGTGGCAACAGATATCGAGCATCGAGTCGTTCTCAAATGGCCGAACCAGAACCGCCCGTCGTTGCGCCTCGGTCGCGGTGCCCCGATTGAAGATGACCCCGAAGAATTGGCGATCGCTCGCGAAGGAGACGATGGGAGTCGACGTGATGCGATAGGCGAGCACCGTCGGCCAAGTTGGCCAGTAGATCTCGGTCGCGCGCGGTGAAGGTCGCTCCCGGTTCGCGAGGTAGGCGCTCACGAAGGCGAGATCACTCGCGTCACGCTCGTACCTGACGGCGTATCCCTGGTGTTGCTGAACGAGGAAGGGCCAACAGCCGACCAGTAGTGCCAATGGGGCGAGAATGACCAGGACCCCCGAACGACGCTGGACGAGCAACCCGATCGCGATCCCGATTCCGAGGGAGACGCTCGCCACGATCAATTGTCCTTTGGTCCGTAGCGTTCCCAGGACGATCGAGACCGGGTCGTGGTTCGGCAAGTGGGCGAAGAGCTTCGATCCGACGGTCAAGACGCCGAAGGCGGAAACGACAAGACAAGCAAGTCCCAGGGCGAGGAGGAATCGGCGGTGCTGGGGCGTTCTCGTCTCTCCCTTGCCGCGATCGGAGAAGGCCAGCACGGTGCTGGTCAGCGCGAAGATGGCGACGAGTAGCACGCCTTGGCGCGGATCGACTTGCCACCAGTCGACAGCTCGTGTCGTCACGATCCCCACGGCCAGAGCGACGATCCTGTCGAGCGGGCGCTGGAACCGCCAACGTTCGACCATGGCGAGGACGCCGACCGGGATCGAAAGGTACTGTGCCAACCAAACGGCTCGAAAAGCTTGTCCCTGAAGCAGGAGGGCGTACGGAAGGTATTCGGCCACGACCGATACCGACAACCCCGCGCAAGCGACCGCGAGCACCAGGGCGACCACGCGGCGTCGCTGGTCGCGCAAATGCGTCAAGCCAAGCAGGAGCACCAGCAGGGCGGACGTCACTCGCAACCAATCGGGCCAACTCCAAAGAGTGGGAAAGCAGTTGGGACTCGTGCGAACGACGAACGCCATCCAGTCGGCGTCCATCCTTCCAAAGAGACGAAGTCCAAGCGACTGATTGGCGAGCACGTAAGCGACCACCCAGCCCGCGAGAAGCGACGAAGACAAGAGCCATCGCCACGAACAGCATGTCAGCAGCGTCGCGCCCCCAACGACTGCCAGGACACTGACGCCGATGAGGGGATGGACAGCCATTGCGGCGAGGGTGAAGCACCAGCCACGCACATAGCGTCGTTCGATCACCGCGACGACACCGAGAAGTCCGAGTGCGGCCGCCGGGATTCGGGGCGTCAAGTAGTCCTCTTGCGCATCGTGGGAGTGCCAGCCGCCGTAGGGAAGAGCGACTACCACCAGCAGGATCGCCGCCACGACCGCGAGCGACGGCGGCGACAGGATGACTCGCGTCAGCCGCATGCAAGCGAAGACGAGCAACGAGGTGCTGAGGAAGTAGACGAGCAACGAGGTGCTGAGGAAGTAGACGAGGAAGAACGCGGTCGGTACTCCCAAGGACGCGGCGATCGGCGTCACGATGGTGGAGAAGGCCGAGTAGGAGTCCTGCGATCCGAACTTGAGATAGATATCGTTGCCGTAGACCCCAGGGTGGAGGTGGTGCTGGACTTGCAGGGCGTACAACTCGGCGTCGTCACGAATGCCGACGTAAGGCGTGAAGAGACTGTGCACCAAGAGCAAGGTGAGGAAGAGAAGCCCCGGACGCTCGGCGAGCCGGCCGAGACCCTGCCGGGCGGCAAGCGAGAGTCGCGATTCGACCATGGAGTTCATGCAGGTCCGCTTGAAGCCTTGGAATGTCTCCGTCCCTATCCGGAGACTTGGGGAGCCAAAGGATGGGGGAGAGATGATGGCGTTGATACATCATGCGGACTATAGCTCGAGAGTGGGCATTGTCAAATCGGAGTTTCGTGATGGACTCATGAAGATCTAGTCGTTCTGGAGGTCGCTTTCGGCGGGCAAGATGAAAGCCGTCGGAAAGCGGTTCCCCAGTCCTTCCGCCGTAGAACAAAAAAATCAGGAGATGCTTCGAATCGGTGATCGTGGGCGCTCCGATTGGCTTGACGCCGTGGTCGTCGGAAGTGAGGGAAGAGCGCCGTGAGGAGGTGGGAAGACCTCGGTGAGTAGGCGGGGAGAGCGCCGTGAGGAAGCGAGAAGACCTCTGCGGAAGGGAGGGAAGAGTGTCGCGGAAGAGTGGCACATAGGCATGGGAAGCCCCCCCCTCTTTCCCCCCTTGTTCAAGGGGGAGTTGGTGGGGGTCTCTTCCGGTGGGGGGCTCGTCCTTCTTCGAAGTTTTCCTTCCCTCCGAGTCACGAAGGGTTGCTCGCCGCCCGTGTTCGCCTACTCGTCATCGGCCACGGGGTCCATCAAGGGGGCGCCGTCAAGCAGGGTGATCTCGAGCTCATCCGAGGAGACGCGTTCGAGCAGGTGTCGAGCGATCTTCACGGTGACGATCACCGATTCACCCTCGTAGCGCTGATCCTCGACCTCGCCATGGGCGTTCAAATACGCGAGCAAGCGGCCGTTGCCGGCGTGCGTCGTCACTTCGGCGGTGACGAAACGCTCGCTGAGCATCTTCTGGACGAGTTGCTCAAGCTTGCCGACTCCCTCGCCGGTCGCGGCACTGACGGCGACCGCGTTGGCGTACGAGGCACGCAAGCCGTGGATGATCGTCGGATCCTCGACGCAGTCGATCTGGTTGAGGACGAGGATGGTCGGCGTGCTTTCGGCCTCCAGCTCGCGCAACACCTTCTCGACCGACTTAATTTGCTCGCGCACGTAGGGGTTGCTGGCGTCGACGACGTGGAGCAGGAGGTCGGCGTGGGTCGCTTCCTCGAGGGTCGCCTTGAACGACTCGACCAAGTCGTGCGGCAGATCGCGGATGAAGCCGACGGTGTCGCTGAGCAGCACCTTGGTCCAGCCGGGGATCGCCCATTGTCGGGTCCGCGTGTCGAGTGTCGCGAAGAGTTTGTTGGCGACGAGCACATCGGCGCCGGTGAGTCGGCGCATCAGCGTACTCTTGCCGGCGTTGGTGTAGCCGACGAGCGAGACGCGCAGCTCGTTGCTGCGACGGTTGACCTCGCGTTTTTTACGCTGTTGGATCGACGAGAGTCGCTGCTTCAGGTCGCGGATCCGCTTGTCGAGAAGTCGGCGGTCGGTTTCGAGCTGCTGTTCGCCCGGTCCCCGGGTGCCGATGCCACCGCCGTGACGCTCGAGGTGGGTCCACATCCGCTTGAGTCGGGGGCGGAGGTATTCGAGCTGGGCGAGTTCGACTTGGAGCCGGGCTTGGTGCGTCTTGGCTCGGGTGGCGAAGATATCGAGGATGAGCTCGGTCCGGTCGACGACTTTGGTATGCGTGCGTCGTTCGAGGTTCCGGACTTGGCCCGGATCGAGTTCGTTGTCGAAGAGGACGACGTCGGCGTCGCGCTCCTCGACCATCTCGCCGAGTTCCTCGACCTTGCCGCTACCGAGATAGGTCGCGATGTCGGGCTTGTTGCGGCGTTGGTGCAGATCGCCGAGAATGCGAGCCCCGGCGGTTTTCGCCAGGCCACGTAACTCCGAAAGAGGATGGTCGTTGGATTCCGAAGTGTTGGGGAGTGTCACCCCGACGAGGACCGCCCCTTCCTGTCGGACGGTCAAGTCTTCACGATGTCGATCGACCAAAGTGGTCCACTCTCCTTCTCTTTGATTTTCGCGATGGGCGCGGCAGGGCACATGAGATCACGAGCCTTGCAAGAAGCGCCCGCCAGGATAGCTTGTCGTCCCTGGCTCGCCACGGTTCTTGCCCCGCGGCGGACGTATCCTTTCGACGACAAACCCGTCTCGGCGGCAATCGTCAGGACTGCCCTCAATTTTAGGTCATGGCGAAATCGAGGTCAATTCCGCCCCCCCTCCGCCGCCCCGGTGCCCGTGCACGTGGCAGACCCGCGACTTGTCTTCCCGCAAAAGGACACGGCGGGGCAGAGCGGGGTTCGGTGCAATCCGCACACGTAGGGCAGGCTGTTGCCGCCGAACTCCAGGGAGGCTCTTCCCCCCGTCCAACCCGCATCACCCGTCGAACCCTCCGGACTCGCAACCTCCCAGGCAATCGATACCGCTTCGCCGGACAGCCAGGTTTGCCCGGGAGGAGCTTCCCCTAGGTCCGCCACGCGATGTTGAATTTCCGCCTTTTTCACGGGTCCTAGAGCTCTTCCGCTGGAGTGGAGAGGGGTATAGTTGTCTCGGCTCCAAGACATCCCGAGGGCCAACGAACGTGGTCGACGCTCGCTGATCGGTCGACCCGGACCGTCCCCTCGCGGAAGCCCGACGGAGTCAGGAACGATTCGGAGGTGATCCCTTGATGACGACAATGACGGCCACCTGTCTTGCGGCGACCCTCGCGGTCAGCGCGGGTTCCGCTTGGCAGCCGGTCACCGCACCGGTCCAGCAACCGGCCGTGTCCCCTGCGTCGACCACTTGGGTCAGCACCTCCGCCCCGGTCGCGACGAGCCCTACCCTCCAGCGGTCGGTCTCGCGCAAGCAGTCGTGGCTCCCGCGGATCTTCAAGCGGGGCGAACGCCGTGGCGGCGATCAAGCCGAGCAAGCGACCGGAGCCAACGATCGGCCATCCCTCTTCGGACGACGTCAGCCCGAGCCCCCGAGCGATCACTTGCTCGTGAGCCGGTGCCGCGGGCTCTTGCGGCAGGATCGCGAGTTGGCGACCAGCTCTATCCACGTGACCAGTAACGAGGGCGTGCTCACCCTGCAAGGGCACGTCATCACCGAGACCCAGAAGAGCCGTGCCGAGCGTCTCGCGCAGAGCACGCCGGGTATTACGCGGCTCGATAGTCATCTCGTGGTACGCAGTCGCTCGACCTCCTCGGTCCCGTGGGCCCCGGCCAGGCTGTCGACGCCGACCAATTCGCCGGGCATCTATCGCTCCGCCGGAACTCTGCGTTCGACGGGGACGGTGCGGCTGTCGGCTCCGACCATCGCCTCGACCAGCGCGAATCAACCCGATTCCTCAAACGATCGCTACGAGCGGATCGGGCCGACCGAGCGGATCTCGGGAAAGGTCGGTTCGCCGATGGTCGCGACGTACCTGCTTCGTCGGATCCCGCCGGCCACCACCGAGCCGGCTCCCAAGCCCGCGGCGCAGCTTCGGCTTCCGGCGACGCTCATGGCGCAGGCCCGACCGACGAGCCCGCCGCGCTCGCCGCAATCGACGAGCGAATGGGGATGGAACGAACGCGATCCCCACGCCAATCATCGCCGGCCGGAGGTCTTGCAGTCGGGGTCTTGGGGAGGCGTGCAGCGAGCCCAGAACTGGCTCGCGCCGGCCGCCGCGGGACCGCACACCGATCCGAGGATTGACGCCTTCCTGGCCAGCGATCCGCGGGCGGGCAATATTCGCTACGAACTGGAGAAGGGAATTCTCACCCTCTCCGGATCGGTGCCGACGGCCGAGGACCTCTACGCGTTGGCGGACGACTTGCGTCGACTCCCCGGTGTGGAGATTGTCAGCTTCCAGCAACTCGCTTTCGAACGTTGATTCGTTGTACGAGGCTGACTCGCGGCGATTGGGAAGGGCCGACCGACCGCGCACTCGATTTCGGGTTGTGAAGCCACGACCACTTCTCACTGGCTGACCAGCAGTCAGAGCCACCCGAACGTTTGGAGCTGGCAAAGCACTTGGTGCTTGGGACGAAGCTCAGAAACCATCGTCCCGGCCCCTCGACCTGGGACCGGAGGCATCGTCCCGGCCCCTCGACCTGGGACCGGAGACATCGTCTCGGCCCCTCGACCTGGGACCGGAGACATCGTCTCGGCCCACGATCTTGGGGGCCGAAGGACCGAATTTGACGGAGACCTTAGTCGGGGAGGATGGGAGAGCGAGGCACCTCGATTAGTCCTTGCTCTCCTCTTCCTCTTCGTCGTCGAAGTCCTCGTCATCGTCCTCATCGTCCTCGTCCGATTCGGGGGTGAGGGTCTCGATCAGGGTCTCATTGAGCCCTTCGAGCAGTTGGGCGACATCGACCGCTTCCTGCGAATCGCTCGAGGCGGAAGGATCGATGAAGATGTAGTCGACGTTGCTCTCGTGAAGCTCGAGCATCCAGGGGAGCAGCGCGTCCGCGGGCAACTCGCCCACCGCGAACTCCTCATCCCACTCCAGCAAGTGGATGTACTCGTCCGCTTTCTCGGGCGTCGTGAACAACAGGTGCGAGCCCTTGTCGTCGTTGACCGGGATGATCGGCATCTCGTTGCTGCCGTCATTGGAGATCGGGACATAAAAAGACCGCTCGTTGCCCATCGAATAATCATCCTCAGAAAAGGAAAGTCGCCGCCGCCCGAGCCCTAACGCTCCCATGATACGGCATGACTTCCGCAAGATGGAGAAACACTCCTGATTCGCGGGCCAGCTTCCTTCGGGCCCTTCTTCTCATACGCGAAAAGTATAGAAGTAGGGGATCGGTTGACCGCAATTTCTTGGGAAGCCGTGAGGCGTCGGGGAAGGCGATCCCATGCGGCCCCCCGAGAGGAGCCGTTTCGCGAACGCGACGACGCCCTGGGAAGTCGACAGTCACGGGAGAGACAGGCGATGAACGCGCTGCGTGGGATGATGCTGGTGGTGATCTTGGGCGGGCTGGCTCCGGCCGCTTGGGCCGCGTTGCCGCCGCGAAGTCCGGAAGAGTTGCAGTCCGACGCGAACGTCGTCGTGACCGGGAAAGTGAAGGAAGTCTTTCACAAGAAGCGTTCCGAGAAGGGGTTCGTGCGGACCTATTTCGTCGCGGAGGTCGTGGTCGACGAGGTTTCCAAGGGCGAAGGCCCTTCGCCGGGACAAGTCCTCTACATGCGCTACTGGGTCTTGAAGTCGAGCCCCGAGGGATGGGTGGGTCCGAGCGGCTTGAGGGGCGCCCCGAAGCGAGGCGACACGATTCGCGCCTACCTCAAGCGTGCCGCGGACGGCGGGTTCGACGTCCTCGATCCCAATGGGGTCTCGGTCGTCAAGTCGGGCACCAAGGCCGCCAACTAGTCGACGAGCCGAGCTCGACGGTGGATTGAGTCGCATTCACCGGGCGCGAGAGGAGAGTTTCCGACCCGCTGGGCGAGCATGCGGCATCCGATCCCCCTCTTTCCCCCCTTGTCCAAGGGGGAGTTAGAGGGGGGCTCTTCCTTCTTCGGGCTCTTCCGTCCGACATCGTCCCCATAAAAAACATCATCGACCGTGACTGATCCCGCGTCACTCTCTTGTTCGAACATTCAGACCGCTTCGACTTCTTGATCGATCGGGGCCCAACTACCGGTGCGGCCACTTTCGAGAATCGCCTCGATCACCAACATGTTCGAAACCGCGTCCTCGATCGGGGTCGGGACCGGCGTGTCGTTGAGGACCGCTTGCGAGAAGAGATCTCCCTGAATCGTGTACTGATTGCACTGGTCGACCGTCAGCTCGCGAACCGCGTGTCGATCCTGATGCCAGAGGCGACAGGGGCGATCGATCGGAGCGTTGAACGGCACCTCGATCTCGACGCGGCCCTCGGTGCCGACAATGTTGACGCGCTGGTAGTCGGCCAACTGCGTCGAGCACGTGAAGGTCGACGTTCCCCGCTCGAACTCCAACACGCCTGACGTCATCCGGTCGATATGAAGCTCGGGATCGAACTCGACGGTGCCGAGCACCCGCGTCGGTTCGGCTCCGAAGAGGAACCGCGAGAGGGAGATCGGATAGCACCCGATGTCCATGAGAGCGCCGCCGCCCCAATCGGGGTTGCTGCGAATGTTCTCGGGATCGTTGTTGAAGAAGGAAAAGAAGGTCTGAATCGTCCGAAGCTCGCCGATGCTGCCGTCGGTGGCGAGCCGATGGGCGAGTCGCCACTGCGGATGGTGCCGGTACATGAAGGCTTCCATCAGCTTCAGCGTCGGATGGCGCCGGCCCGCGTCGACGAGTTCCTGCCCCTGGGCGGCACTGAGACCGATCGGCTTTTCGCAGAGGACGTGCTTGCCCGCTTCGAGGGCCTTGATCGTCCACGGGACGTGAAGGTGGTTGGGGAGCGGGTTGTAGACGATGTCGACGTCGGGATTGTCCAGCAGATCGTCGTAGGCGCCGTGGGCGTTGGGAATACCGAGCCGCTCGGCCGCTTGCTGGGCGCCGGGGAGCCGTCGGGAGGCGATCGCGACGACCTCGCAGGAGTCCGAATATTTCAGGGCGGGGATCACTTGCTCAACGGCGATCTTGGCGGTGCTGAGGATTCCCCAACGAGTCTTGGCCATGGAAGAGACTCTCTCGCGTGTTCTTCGGGTCGTGATTAGTAAATAAGGTTAACTATCGTTGGTTCGAGCGGCCCTGTCAAGGGAACGCTCGCGTGTTGTCGTCGTTCGCCACCAGGTGGAGCGATGGCTCACGATGGATCGATGGGAAAACCGACCCCTCCTCTTTCCCCCCTTGGACAAGGAGGGACGTGGGAAAAGTCTACTCGGAACCGAACCGGTAGATGCAGGTCTGGCGATAGGTCTGCCCTGGATTCAAGATCACTGATGGAAATGTGGGCTGATTCACCGAATCGGGGAAATGCTGCGTCTCTAGGCAAAGCGCGCTTCGCTTGGGATAGGCCTTTCCTCCCTTGCCCTTCTGGTCCATGAGGAAATTGCCCGTGTAGAATTGAACCCCCGGCTCGGTCGTCAGCACGCTCATCGTGCGGCCGGAGGAGGGATCGCGAAGTTTCGCGGCGAGAGCGAGTTCGTCCCCCTTCTTGTTCAAGACGTAGTTGTGGTCGTAGCCGAGCGCCGGCGTCGAGACCAACTCGTCGATGCGTTCGCTAACAACGGTTGGCTTGGTGAAGTCGAGCGGCGTCCCCGATACCGGAGCGAGCTTGCCCGTGGGGATCAAGGTCTCGTCAGTCGGCGTGTAGCGATCGGCGTTGAGCATCAATTCATGATCGAGCACCGTCGAGGAGCCCGCGCCACTCAGGTTGAAGTAGCTGTGATGAGTCAGGTTCACCGGTGTCGCTTGGTCGGTGGTCGCTTTGTAGTCGATGCGCAGGTCGTTGTTGTTGGTGAGCGTGTAGGTGACCGCCATCGCGAGGTTGCCCGGGTAGCCCTCTTCGCCGTCGGGGCTGGTGTAGGTGAACGTGACGCCTTGGCCGTTGTCGGTGCCGAAGGGCTCGGCGTTCCAGACGACCTTGTCGAGGCTACGAGGGCCACCGCCGTGCAAATGATTGGGGTCGTTGTTGGTGGCGAGGGAGTACTCCTTGCCGTTCAGGGTGAACTTGCCCTTGGCGACGCGGTTGGCGACGCGGCCGGTCGTCGTTCCGAAGTATTGGTTGCCCTCGGACTCGTAGCCGGCGACGTCGTCAAAACCGAGCACGACATCGGCGAGGTTCCCCTTGGCGTCGGGCACGTGCAGTTCGCGAAGGGTCGCGCCACGGGTGATGAGCTTCGCGACCATGCCGTTGGGATTGGTGAGCGTGTATTCACTGACCGCGACGCCGTCGGCGGTTTCGCCAAAGGGTTCGGCCTTGGGGGCCTCCGCCGCGAAGGCGATCGGCGCCGCGAGCAACAGCAGCGCGACCAGGACAGTCGATAGAAGCCAAGACTCGGTCAACATCACGGTTCTCCCAGATTCGTTGAAATCGATCGTGCCATCCCGGCGACGTCATCCCCCACAGTCCATTGAATGACTCGTTGCCGGGAACGGACGGCCCTCACGACCAACTTTGGTGACGGATAACTTCGCCGATTTGAAGGCGCCTCCCGCATGACCACGACAAGCGTGGGCATGGCACCGAAGAGTTCATTGGCAAGTCGACCAACCTACGCCTGAACGCGCATCGTTCGTCGGCGCCGGGCCGCCATTCGTTTGACGATTTCGTCGACGGCGACCCCGATCAGAAGGACCGAGCCGATGATCGCGAAGTTGAGTTGGCTCGGAATGCCGAGGATGCTGATCGAATTTCGCAGGACTTGAATGACCGCGGTCCCGATGAGGACACCGAAGATCGTTCCCTCACCACCGCGAAGGCTACAGCCTCCGAGCACCGCCGCGGCGATCGCGTAGAGTTCGTAGAACTCGCCCATGCTCGCCGGCTGCACCGAATTCAAGTCGAGCGCGAAGAGGACGCCCCCCAAACCCGCCGCCATCGAGCAGATCACGTAGGACAGGATCACCATCACGTCGGTGTTGATGCCGCTGTAGCGCGCGGCTTGCTCGTTGCGTCCGAGGGCGAGGAGATAGCGTCCGTAGATCGTCTTGTTGAGAAAGATCGCGGCGACGACTGCCAGCACGATCAGCATGATCGCGGGGATGGGGAGGTCGAACCCGTCGGTAAACGGAATTGGGATCTTGCCGTTGGCAAGCATGCGAAGTGTTTGGTGTTCGTTGCCGAAGCCCTGGGTATCGTCGCCGGACATGAAGCGAGAAATGCCGCGGTAGAGCAAGAGCCCGCAGAGGGTCACGATGAATGGCTGAAGTTTGAGCTTGGCGATGAGCAGACCATGGCAGAGTCCCAGGATGAGGGAGATGACCAGAACGATCGGGACGGCGAGAACGGCCGGGACGCCCCAATCGCTGACGAGCATCGCGAGGAGACATCCGGTCAGTCCAACGACCGAGCCGATCGAGAGATCGATGCCTCCGGTGATGATGACGAACGAGACCCCAATGCTGATGATGCCGAAGAGGCTGGTCCACTTCGTGAGGTTTTCGAGGTTGTAGGGCGAGAGGAAGCTCTTGGGGTTGCCCATCGCCGTGATCGCGACGACGACGATCAAGAGTCCCAAAATGCCGAGCGTTTTCTTCATGATGGTCGTTCGAGGTTCCTGAGTCGTTGCGTTCGTGTCTTGGTCGCGGAGTTCTTGTTGGTGGGTCGAGACCCACCCTACTGGGGACTCTTACTGGGAATACGTTAGCTCGGCGGTCGCTCCGGTGGCGAGCCGCATCACCGCCTCTTCGTTCAGTTCCTCGCGGGCGAGTTCCCCGGTGATCGCTCCCTCGTGCATCACCAGTGTCCGGTCGGACATGCTGAGAATCTCCTCCAGGTCACTGCTGACGAAGAGGATCGCAACGCCCTGTTGAGCGAGTTCCTCCATGAGCCGGTAGATCTCCTGCTTGGCCCCGACGTCGATGCCGCGGGTCGGCTCGTCGAGCAAGAGAACCTTGGGTCCCAACGCGAGCCATTTGCCCAGCACGACTTTCTGCTGATTGCCGCCGGAGAGTAACTGCACGATCTGGTGCTGGGTCGGGGTCTTGATGTTGAGCCGTTCGACCATCCGGGTCGTGTCGTCGCGTTCGCGAACTCCGTTGCGCCAGCCCCACGGCCCGCGATGCTGGAAGAGCCCCGCCAGCCCGACGTTCTCGCGGACCGACATCTCGAGGACCAAGCCTTCGAGCTTGCGATCCTCCGGCACCAGGGCGATCCCCTGCTTGATCGCGTCGAAGGGCTCCCGGAAGGTGACGGGACGACCGCTGGAGCTGATGGTGCCGCCGAGCGGTCGGGTGACGCCGAAGAGGACGCGTAGAAGTTCGGTACGGCCGGCTCCGATCAGGCCCGCCATCCCGACGATCTCGCCCGCCCGTAGCGAGAAGGAGACCGGATGCGTGGGATGTTCGGGAACGACCAGATCGCGTGCCTCGAGGACGACCGCGCCCGGTTCGTGGGGAAGATGAACGTAGAAGCCGGAGATGTCGCGTCCGACCATGAGCTTGACCATGCGGTCGTGAGCGATCTCCTCCCGCGCTAGCTCCCCGGCGTTCTCGCCGTCGCGAAGGACGACGACCCGATCGGCGATCTGGCTTACCTCGGCCAAACGGTGCGAGATGTAAACGATGCCGACGCCGCGTTGTCGCAAGTCGTGGACGACGCGGAAGAGGGCCTCGGTCTCGCTCTGCGACAGGCTCGAGGTCGGCTCGTCCATGATCAGCACGCGGGCGTTGACCGAGAGCGCCTTGGCGATCTCGACCATCTGTTGCTGGCCGATGGAAAGGGTGCCGACGATTCGCTTGGGCGAGAGGTCGAGGCCGACTTGTTTGAGGTAGTCGCTCGCCCTGCGTCGACACTCGCGGTCGTCGATCAGGCCTTGGCTCCGCGGTTCGCGTCCGAGGAAGATGTTCGAGGCGACATCGAGGTTGTCGGCGAGGTTGAGCTCCTGGTGAATCAGGGCGACTCCTTCCTCCAGGGCATCCTCGACCGAGTCGATGGTGACGGGCCGGCCGTCGACGAAGAGTTGGCCCTCGTCGGGCGTTTGGACGCCGGCGAGGATCTTCATCAGTGTACTCTTGCCGGCGCCGTTCTCGCCCATTACCGCGAGGATCTCGCCGGCGCGCAGCGACATGCCGACGTTGTGGAGGGCGAGGACGCCGGGGAATTGCTTGGTGATTCCCCGGGCTTCGAGAAGCGGTGATGATTCGATTTCGGTCATGGCGATGGCACTGCCTCGGAGCGTGCGAGACGCGATGATCTTCCGTATCGGATTTCGAAACGACTTGGTGTTCGAACGATGACCAGCGGCCAGACCCTATCGTTCCCCTCTCCCCGTGGGAGAGTGAGCCTCTTGTTCCCCTCTCCCCGTGGGAGAGTGAGCCTCTTGTTCCCCTCTCCCGGTGGGAGAGTGAGCCTCTTGTTCCCCTCTCCCCGTGGGAGAGTGACCCTCTTGTTCCCCTCTCCCCGTGGGAGAGCGAGCCTCTTGTTCCCCTCTCCCCGTGGGAGAGCGAGCCTCTTGTTCCCCTCTCCCCGTGGGAGAGGGGTTAGGGGTGAGGGGGCTGTTCGTCGTGGACGTGCGCCTGGTCGCGGAATTGTTCTTCCCCTCACCCGGCTCACGGAACTCGCCGACCTTTCCCCGAGGAGAGGTGAAGAAAGCCAGTGATTCACGGGCGGAACGGTCACTAGGATCCCTTCGACGACTCGTCCTTGGACTCGCCTTTTGTCGACTCGTCCTTGGACTCGTCGGCGGGCTTCGGGGATTCTCCGGTCAGTTCCTTGAGATTGGCCCAGAACTCGTCGACGGTGTCGGCTTTGATCTTTCGGGCGGGGATGTCGAGGAAGCCGCCCTCGGGAAGGACCGATTGATCGCCGCGCGCGAGTCCCGCGAGGACGCGGACCGACTCGTAGCCGTACTGGTAGGGGTTCTGGACGACGCTGCCGTAGAGGGAGCCATCCTTGATCCCTTGGAGGGTCTCGTCATCCTCGTCGAAGCCGACGACTTTGATCTGGCCGACCTTCTGAGCTTCCTTCACCGCTTCGAGACATTTGGGCGGGTTGTAGGCGAAGAGGCCGACCATGCAGCCGAGATCGGGATACTTGGCGATCGAATCTTCGGCGAGCGACTTGGCCTTGGCGAAGTCGAACAGGTCGGTTTGGGTTCCGAGGATGGTGTACTTGTCCCCTTTGATCTCCGAGCCGGGCTGATCGTATCGATTCGGGTCTTCGTCACGATCGAGCAACTCGTCGATGACGCCCTGGCGACGCAAGCGGGCATTGAGCTGGCCGAGGCGTCCGACAAAGAGCATGACGGTGCCTCCTTCGGGCATCGCTTCCTTGACCAACTCGCCACACATGCGGCCGGCTTTGTAGTTGTCCATCCCGATATAGCAGAGACGGTCGCTCTCGGGAGCGTCGGAGTCTTGCGTGATCAGGTTGGTTCGCTCGGAGATCTCCTTGAACAGATCCCCCTGGTTGGCGGGATCGATGGGGCTGATGGCGATGCCGTCGACGCCGGCGGTGAGGAGCTCTTGAACCATGCGCTTTTGGTCGGCGACCCCCTTGGGAGGCATCTTGACCTCGACGTTGACGTCGGAGTCCTTTGCGGCCGCTTCGGCGCCCTTTTCAGCGATGAGCCAAAAGGAGGCGATGCCGTTGGTCACGTAGGCGACGGTCGGCTTGCTGTTGCCTCCGCCGGAGTCACCACATCCCACGAGGAAGGCGCCCGCCAGGAGCAGCAGGAGGGTCGAACGAGTCTTGTTCATGTCGGTTCCATTGGATGGTTCATCGAGCTTCCCCAAGCTTTCCTTCGAGACGAAAATGGACGGAAAGCCGCTCAATGTCCCCACAAACTGAACGAAAAAGGGTGCCTTTTCAATCGTTTTGCGTCCGTTTTGGACGGAAACGGCGCGCAAAAGGACGCGAAACCAGCGCGAGGCGGCCGCGAAGGAGGCCTTGAGCGATTCGGATGATCCGTCTCACGACTCGCTCAGGAGATGAGTTCGGCGATCGGCTCGGCCCCTTCGACCCCGACGAGCTTCTGATCGAGCCCCGCGTAGAAGTACGTCAGCGCATTGGGGTCGAGGCCGAGCTGATGCAGGATCGTCGCGTGCAAGTGCTTGACGTGAAGCCGCCGTTCGACCGCCGCGCTGCCCAGTTCGTCGGTCCGGCCGACGCTTTGACCGCCTTTGATGCCCCCGCCGGCCATCCACATGGTGAAGCCGTACGCGTTGTGGTCGCGGCCGGTTCCCTTCGCGTACTCGGCCGTCGGTTGCCGACCGAACTCCCCGCCCCAGACCACCAACGTCTCTTCGAGCAGGCCCCGCCGCTTGAGGTCCTTGAGCAACCCGGCGATCGGCTTGTCGGTCTCGCCGGAGTGCAAGTTGTGATTCTTGACCAAGTCGCCGTGAGCGTCCCATGTTGAGAGAAAGTGATTGCCCCCGGAGTAGAGCTGGATGAAGCGGACTCCCCGCTCGACCAGCCGACGGGCCATCAGGCACTGGCGCCCGAAGACCTCCGAACGCTCATCGTCGAGACCGTAGAGCCTCTTGGTCTCCTCCGATTCCTGATTGAGGTCGACCGCTTCGGGAGCGGCCGATTGCATCTTGTACGCAAGCTCGTAGTTGGCGATCCGCGCCGCGAGGACCGAGTTGTCGATCCGCGGGCCTTGATGCTCGACGTTGTAGTCCCGCAGGGAGTCGAGGACGCGCCGCTGCATCGCGGGCGTCATCTCCGTCGGCGGCTTGAGGTTGAGGATCGGCGAACCCTTCGCTCGCATCACCGTCGCTTGGTACGACGCGGGCATGAAGCCGCAACTCCAGTTCTTCGCGCCGCTGATGGGGCCGCCGCGAGGATCGAGCATCACCACGAACCCCGGTAGATTTTCGTTCTCCGAGCCGAGTCCATAGTTGACCCACGAGCCGAGCGCCGGGCTGCCGCTGAGGATCCTGCCCGAGTTCATTTGCAGCATCGCCGAGCCGTGGATCGGCGAGTCGGCGGTCATCGACTTGAGAAACGCGATGTCGTCGACGCACGTTGCAAGATGTGGGAAGAGTTCGGAGACCCACTGACCCGACTCGCCGTGCCGCTTGAACTTCCAGCGAGGCTCGACGATGCGGCCTTCGTTCTTGTGCCCGCCACGACCGAACGTTCTCACCTTGACCGTCTTGTTGTCCATGCCGACCAGGTCGGGTTTGTAGTCGAAGGTGTCGATGTGGCTGGGGCCGCCGTACATGAACAGGAAGATGACCGACTTGGCCTTCCCGGGGTAGTGAGGCTCTTTCGGTGCCAGCGGGTTGACATACTTGTAGGGCGTGACGCCGTCGGCCGCGACCGCTTGCCGCGCGAGAAAGTCCTTGCCCAGCATGCCCGCCAGAGCGACCGACGTGAAGCCCGCCCCGGTTTGCCAGAAGAACTCGCGCCTCGTCCGGCCGCACTCGGGACGCCCCGCCACGAAGTGCGATGTTCCCGCGGAGTTCGAATGCTCCCCTTTGTCCAAGGTTGATTCCAATTGCTCCCCCTTGTCCAAGGGGGAGTTAGAGGGGGTCTGCTTCTTCATCATCAGGTCTCTCTCCAGCCCATTGGTCCATCGGTCCTTCCAGGCGATGTCCGGCCGACGACGCAAACGGTCTCGGATCGCTCAGTCCAGATAGAGGAACTCGTTGAGGTTCAGCGTCACCAGGCAGAAGTACGCGAGCGCCTGTTCGGGCGTCGCTCCATCATCCGCCATAAGTTCGTTGATCAGCTTGACGCCCCGGGCGATCTCGGCCTCGGTCGCGGGACGCTGCAAGGTCCGCAAGAGGGCCAACTCGACTTGGGACTTCGGGTCGTCGCCGGCCTGCTTGGTCAGGTACTCCGCGAAACGCTTCGCCCGCTCGTGGAGGAACTCGCTGTTGAGCGTCGCGAGGCACTGAGTCGGCTGCGTCGTCTCGAAGCGAACCGGGCAACTCGAATCGACATCGGCCACATCAAAACTGGCGAGGATCGGCGTGATCAGCGACCGCTTGACGTGAATGTAGACGCTGCGGCGATTCTGTTCCGCCGGCGGCGACTTGCCCCAACCCTCGCCCGGAAGCGATTGCCCCTGGAGCACCTCGTCCTGGATGAACGAATAGATGCTCGGGCCGCCCATCTTCGGGTTGAGCGATCCGATCACCGAGAGAATCGAGTCCCGCAGTTCCTCGGCCCCGAGCCGTCGCATGTTGAATCGCCAGAAGGTTTCATTGTCCGGGTCCGCCGCCAACGCTTTCGGGTTCGCTCGCGAGGACATCTGATACGTGTTCGACGTCATGATCAGCCGATGCAGCGGCTTGAGTCGCCAGCCCATCTGGACGAACTCGCTCGCCAGCCAATCGAGCAACTCGGGGTGAGTCGGCTTCAATCCGGCCATCCCGAAGTCGTTGGGAGACGCGACGATGCCTCGGCCGAAGTGGTGTTGCCAAACCCGATTGGCCATCACCCGCGCGGTCAGCGGATTCTCCTCGCTCGCAATCCAATCGGCGAGCACCGTGCGTCGGCCGGAGGTAGGGGCATCGTTCCCGGCGATCGGGATCGTCGGATCGGGCACGCCGAGAATCGAGGGGAATCCGGGAGAGACTTCCTCGGAGGGAGAGTGCGGATTGCCGCGACCAAGCACGTGCGTCGTCGCCGGCTTGGGGCCGACTTCCGTCACGCAGAGGGCCAGATGCAACGGCTGGGGGCGATGGCGTTCGAGGTGCTTGATCCGCTTGCCCAGCGCGACGTAGCGATCGAAGTTCTCTTGCGGAAGCTTCTTCGGGACACGTTTTTTCAGGATGGAGACGCGGCTCTGTTCGTGACGGAACTCCTCGTGCTCGACGGGGATGAAGTCGTCCTTAACCGAGTCCTCGATCGCTTTCATTTGAGCCTTGGCGTCGTCAATCTTGCCACGCCAGTCGGCGATCACCTTCTCGTGGGACGCCTGCTGTTCGGGCGTTGCGATCGACCGCAGCGAAGCGGCCGCGACACTCTCCGGGGAGCGAACGCCATAGTGGCGAATGCCCCGGAAGAAGGCGAGCATGCGGTAGTAGTCGGCTTGCGGCACCGGATCGAGTTTGTGGTCGTGACAGCGGGCGCAGCCGATGCGAAGCCCGAGAAAGACCTCGCCGGTCGTGCGGACATAGTCGTCGAGTTCGTCGAACTCCGCCATCAGCCGATCGGCCGGCTCGTCATCCCAGAGCCCGATCCGGAAGTAGCCGGTGGCGATCAGTTGCTCGGCGGTGCGCCCCTCGATCTCGTCGCCCGCGAGTTGTTCGCGGATGAACTGATCGTAGGGCTTGTCGTCGCCGAACGAGTTGATGACGTAGTCGCGGTAGCGCCAGACATGGGGCTTGGCACCGTCGCGTTCGAAGCTGTTGGTCTCGGCGTAGCGAACCAAGTCGAGCCAGTGCCGGCCCCAACGTTCGCCATAGTGGGGCGACTGCAACAGTCGGTCGACGAGCCGTTCGTAGGCTCCCGGCTCGGTGTCGGCGAGGAACTCGTCGATCTCCTTGGGCGTCGGCGGCAAGCCCGTCAAGTCGTAGGTCGCCCGTCGCAGGAGGGTCAGCTTCTCGGCTCGCGGATTGGGCTCGAGCCCGGCCGACTCGAGGTTCGCGAGGACGAACGCGTCGATCGGATTCTTGATCCACGCGGGGTTGCCTACTTCCGGAACGTCGGGCCGCTTGACCGGTTGGAAGGACCAGAACTTTCGGTTCTCGTCGTTGACCGCGGGGGGGCCGGCTTCCTCGTGCTCGGCGGCGATCGGTTCGTCGTTGGGCCCCCAGGGCGCCCCCCTCTTGGCCCACTTGGTCAGGACGTCGATCTTGCTCTTGGGGAGCTTGCCGGTTGGTGGCATCTCCAGGCCGTCGTAGTTGATCGCCTCGAGCAGCGGGCTCTCCTCGACGTTCTCGAGGTCGATGGCGGGACCGTAGTCGCCACCCTTGAGGAGCGACGCCCGGGAGGTGAGGTCGAGGCCTCCTTCGGTCTTGCCATGCCCATGACACTTGAGGCAATGCTTGGTGAGAAGGGGGCGGACGTGATCCTTGAAGAAAGCGGTGTGGTCGTTGTTGCCGGCAGATGATTTCGAGGCTCTCGAGTCCGAGGTTCTCGAGTCGGCCGACGCGGGCGCGGCGAGGAATGCGGCGAGCAGAAGAGGCATCCAGGATGTCGCGTGACCAAGGGATCTCATAAGCACGGTTCCACGGCGGAGGTTCCCGAAGTAGCCGGCGTTGACTCAGACGTCGCGTCGGCGTGGCGCGGTTGGTCGCGAAGCGGTTCCCGCGGTCCGGAGGGGGAGTCTCCCCCAGCTGAGTTATTTAACAATATTAACTAACTCGAATCGGGCGCTGATGCAATCGAATTCCACCCATTTTTCGCCGCCCGGTTGGCTGCAAGCGTCCCGCATCCTCCACGCTACCCGATCGATCCGCCAACGGAAACGCCTACTCCGGACCAATCTTCTCCTCGAGTCGCTCTTAAGCCTTCGCGGACGCGGGGTGAGCATGGGGTGGAAGATGCAAGCTGTTGTTGAGGGGGCAGTACTTGTTTGTTGCGACCCTTGGCGAGTGCACTGGTCCATCGAAGTGTTCGGGTGCCACTGGCTGCTTGTCAGCCAGTGCTAAAAGGTTGGGGTTGCACAAACACCAACTTCAAGTTGGAACAGCATGCAAGGCTTCGTCAAACGTTCGATTTCGGATTGTGAACCTACGATCACTTCTCACTGGCGGACGAGACGCCAGTGCCACCCGAACGTTTGGATCTGAGAAAGCACTAGGCTTCGTCTCAAAAGTCGGCTCTGGCTTCGGCTGGCTACGTTGCCGCGGGACTTTGTCGGTCTGCATCGACGAATCCAACGGATTCGCCTGTTTCGACCTCCTCGTCCCCCACCAACTCGCTGTGCCTCGGGCCGACGATCAACTTTTGAGACGAAGCCTAGGCTTCGTCGCCGCTCCGCGGCTAGTCCAAGCCGAGATGGGTCTTGGCTTCGGTGACCAGGGCGCGACCGCGGGTCCAGTGAAGCATCGCCGCTTGTCGGTCCTCGGACAAGCGGTCGGTTCGGAAACGCTCCAGCGCCTTCCCCTGTTCGAAGAACGCGGTTTCGGCCTGGCGAAGCAGGGCGATCGTCTTCTCGTCCACGGGTACCTCGGGGCTCGCCTCGAGCATGTCCAGACGCTCGGCAAAGGCCTGCACCATCGCGTCGTGATGCCCGAGATCGAAACTACTCGCCAAGACGTCCGCGGGTCCGAACGGACGGCCCAACTTCACTAAATCAACTCGTTGGCAAGCCCCCAGAAAGAGTAGGCAAAGGGCAATCGCGGCGCCTGGGCGGCCGTGCCAGTGGGGATGGTGGTTGGTTGGCGGGGGGACGGCCTGCCGAGGTCGCTTGGGGAGACCTCGTTTGGCTTGATGTGTGTCTCCCTCGTGGAAGAGACCCCCTCTCTCTCCCCCTTGGACAAGGGGGAGCAGTCGGAGTGACCCTTGGACAAGGGGGAGCAGTCGGGATGGTCTTTGGGCAAGACGGAGCACCGGATCGGGGAGCCCGTGGAGCGGATCGTTCACGGCTCGCTTCCGGCTCGGCAAGAACGTGGTCTCCCTGATTGTCCGTCGATGACGATCGGTCGATTCGGTGGTTCCGTCAGGAAGTATACCCAATCTCTCGAACGAGGGAGCACCGAGTAAGCTGTTGAAATAGCCAGCACCGAGCCATCTAAGGGCCGACGGCTACTCAAGGCCCAGGCGAGAGCGGGTTTCGGCGACGAGGGCGCGGCCTCGAGACCAGTGGAGAATGGCGGCTTGCCGATCGTCGGTCGTTCCTTGGCTTCGATAGCGTTCGAGCGCTTCGCCCTGCTTGGAGAAGGAGGCTTGAGCTTGTCGCAACAGCACGACCGCTTCGGACTCGATCGCGGACGTGCACGAGGTTTCGAGCGCGTCCAAGTGTACGTCGAGCGCCTCGACCAACAGATCGTGCTGATAGAAGTCGAAGCGTGTGGCGAGAATGTCGGCGGGGCCCAGGACGTCGCGCACCTTCGACACGTCGATCCGCTCGCAAGCGGAGAGCGAAAGAAGGATCAACGCTGTCGCGACACGCCACGTGAGCCGCACCAAGGTAGCCTCCGGGTCGCTCTTGCGCGGGGAGAACGAGAGTGTCTCCCGAGAGAGAAGGGGCCCATCGCCCGCGCCAGCGGGCTCGGTGTCTGAGCAAGAGCCGAGTTTTGAGAGAAAAGCCTGCCGGTAGTATAAGAATCTGAACCCGCGCGGCGCTAGGATTCTCTTTGCAGGCCAGGTAGTGGGTCTTTTGGTGTTCTTTCGGGCGGAGGGCGCTGGAGCCGCTTGGCGTACCGATTCGATCGCTCGTTGAAACCTCATGGCCAACCTCGGGGTTACATCCGTGGACAAGTAAGCACGTCGAACGGGAGTGTGGAGCATGCGATCGCAAGTGACGGTTTTGGTTGCGGGACTACTCCTGCTCGTTTCCGCCAAGGTGGCGTCGGCCGTTCCGGAGCCGGCGATCGGACGAACGGTCAGCGACTTCACCCTTCGCGATGGTCAGGGGAAGGAGCACCGGCTTTCGGCACTCACTAGGAGAGGTCCTGTCGCGGTCGTCTTTCTCGGGACCGAATGTCCGCTGGTGAAGCTCTATATTCCCAAATTGGAGCAACTGCACCAGAAATTCGCCCCCAAGGGAGTCACGATTCTCGGGATCAATGCCAATGCCCAAGACTCCCCCGAGGAGATCGCCGCCTTCGCGAAGGAGCATCGGCTGAGCTTTCCGGTCCTTCGCGATCCCGACGCGCACGTCGCCGATCACTTCGCGGCGAAGCGAACGCCCGAGGCGTTCGTGCTCGATCAAGAGCGAAAGGTTCGCTACCAAGGACGGATCGACGACCAGTTCTACGTGGGGACTCTTCGCAGCGAACCGACCCGTCGCGATCTGGCCGTGGCGCTCGGAGAAATCCTCGCCGGGGAGGAAGTGACGGTCGCGTCAACACCGGTGGAGGGCTGTTTCATTGGTCGACGTCGCCAGCCGAAGGCCGATGCGGCGGTGACGTACGCGAAGGACGTTGCTCCGATCTTTAACCGACGTTGCGTCGAGTGTCACCGCGAGGGGCAAGTGGCGCCGTTCGCGATGACGTCGGCCGAGGAGGTGGCGCCGTGGGCCGAGACGATCCTCGAGGTGATCGAGGACCGTCGGATGCCGCCTTGGCACGCCAGCCCCGACCACGGCACGTTCGCCAACGAGGCTCGGATGCCCGCCGAGGAGATCGAGACCGTTCGACGATGGGTCGAAGCGGGAACACCACTCGGCGACCCGAAGGAGATGCCCGAACCGCTCCAGTTCGCGGAGGGTTGGCGGATCGAGGAGCCCGAGACGATCTTCTCGCTTCCCGAGGAGGTGACGATTCCCGCCGAGGGCGAGGTCGCGTACAAGTACTTCACCGTCGATCCGGGCTTCACGGAGGATCGCTGGATCCGGCAGGCCGAAGCGAAGCCGGGCAACCCCGCGATCGTTCACCACATCATCGTCTACGTGGTCGAGCCGAAGGGAGGGCTCTTGTGGAAACGCAAGCGTTCGATGCTCGTCGCCACGGCGCCGGGAGCGCGTCCGCTGCGGCTCGAGGAGGGGATCGCCAAGCGAATTCCGGCCGGATCGTTGCTCGTCTTTCAGATGCACTACACTCCCAATGGCTCGGTGCAGACCGACCGCAGTAGCGTCGGGTTGGTCTTCGCCGACCCCAAGACGGTCAAGCGGGAAGTGCTCACGCGCGGGGTGTCGAATCGTCGGTTTCGGATCGAGCCCGGCGCCAGCGATCACCGCGTCGAGGCAAGCCGGCACTTTGGCAGCGAGGGGAAGATCCTGTCGCTGTTCCCACACATGCACCTTCGCGGCAAGTCGTTTCGCTACGAGGCGATCCACCCCGATGGGAAGAGGGAGATCCTTCTCGACGTCCCCCGCTACGACTTCAACTGGCAGAACTCCTACATCCTGAGCACGCCCAGGAGCATGCCGAAGGGGTCGGTGCTCCAGTGCGTGGCCTACTACGACAACTCGGCAAGCAACCTGGCCAACCCCGACCCGACCAAGGTGGTCACGTGGGGCGACCAGACCGACGACGAAATGATGATCGGCTATTACGACGTGCTTCGTGACGTCTCCAGCGGGGCGCGGACGCCGCCCCCTTCAACCCCAAGCCGAGAGGTTTCGGACGCGACTCTGCTGGAGTTGGCCGAATCCTCGCTCCAAACCTCGGACGGCTTCGAGGCGTTCTCCGCCGCGCTGGAGCGTCGCGTGCCCCTGCTTGATCGGATCTGTCTGACGACGGCCGATGGGGGAACGCTCGAGATCGTCTACGCGGAGCAGAAGAGGGAGTTTTCGAAGATCCCCGGAGCGGGCTTTCGCCGGTCGATGACGTGGGGATTCGCGTTGCCGAAGTACGCTCAGCGTGAGGAGCCGATCCAGCACGATGACTTGACGCAGGCGTCGGGGTATGAGTTGAAACTGCTGAGCCGTCGGCTCGGCTCGAGCTACCACGTGCCGCTGCTCTATCAGGGCAAGCCCGCCACGCTCAACTTCTGGAGCCGCAAGCAGAAGGCCTTCTCGCCCGAAGTGACGACGCTGCTCAAGGACGTCGCGACCCGAGCGGCATCCAAGGTCGCCGTCCAGTAGGGCGGAGCATGACGCCACATCATTGAAGGCGATGATCCCCGGCAAGTGGGGGGGATCGCCTGGGCCGCGGGTGTGTCCAACTCACAATGTCAGCTTCTTCTCACCTCTCCTTGGGGGGAGGTTGGCGAGTGAAGCGAGCCGGGTAAGGGAGATTCCGGCTCGGAAAACCAAGGATCATTGGCGGATGCGAACCCCCTCACCCTAACCCCTCTCCCACAGGGAGAGGGGAACAAGAGGCTCACTCTCCCACAGGGAGAGGGGAACAAGAGGCTCACCCTCCCACAGGGAGAGGGGAACAAGAGGCTCACCCTCCCACAGGGAGAGGGGAACAAGAGGCTCACTCTTCCACAGGGAGAGGGGAACAAGAGGCTCACCCTCCCACAGGGAGAGAACCTTAGAGCCTGACGCTTCGGCCGAGCCGGCCCCGCAGGTGAGGGAACTGCCTGATCGTTCGAGCGTCGGTAGGTGTGCGTGTCAGGCAATGGCCTGACCTACGAGAAAGCGTGCGTGAACGGCTGACCTGCAAAAAGGCTCTCCTAGGTCGCGACGCCGGGCGTCTTCGCTTCGATCAGGGCGTCGAGTTCTTCCTTGAGCCGACCGAGAATCTCGTCGTAGGGATAGGCGCCGAGTTCCTGCTCCCCCTTCTTCAGATTGACGTACTTTGGGCCGCACCAGAGGCCGAGATCGGCGTCGTCCGTTTCGCCCGGACCGTTGACTCGGCAGCCCATGACCGCGATCGTGATCGCGTGATCCTTCGCGTAACGCGTCAGCTCCTTCACGTCCTGAGCGAGCACGACAAACGCCTCGTTCTCCACCCGCGAGCAACTTGGGCAACTGATGATGTTCAGGGTGTCGAGACCGAAGTCGACGACGCTGCGGACGCGGCCCGCGGCAATGTCCGCGAGGATCCCTCGACCCGCCTTGATCTCCTCGTGCTTGCGATCGTTGGGAACGGTTAGGGAGACGCGAATCGTGTCACCGATGCCGCGCCCGATCAGTTGCTCGAAGGCGATCCGCGTCTTGATGACTCCGTCGGGAGGCATGCCGGCCTCGGTGACGCCGAGATGGAGCGGAACGTCGGGGCGCTGCTCGGCGAAGCGACGGTTGACCTCGATCACTTTGCTCGGGTCGGAGTCCTTCATCGACACGCAGTAGCGGGTGAAACCGAGACCGTCGAGCAGCTCGCAGTGTTCGAGGGCACTGCTGAGCATCGGGGCGATCGAATCGTCGGGCGGGAAGAGGCTGAGCTTGTCGGGATCGACCGAGCCGCAGTTGACGCCGATGCGGATGGCGCAGTCGTTCTCCGCCGCGATGCCGACGATATAGCGGACCTTCTCCTGCCAGGGCTTTTCGCGTTCGTGGTGATAGAGGTGCCCGGGGTTGTAGCGGATCTTGTCGACGTGCGGCGCGACGTGCTCGGCGAGCCGGTAGTTCTCCTGGAGGTCGACCGAGAGGTTGGCCGCGGTGCGCTTGCGAATCTCGGCGAGCGCTTCGGCATCCTTGCGGCTGTCGACGGCGATGCGAACGACGTCGGCGCCGGCATCGAAGAGGGCGTTGGTCTGCTGGGTCGTCGCCTCGACGTCTTGCGTGTGGGTCGCGCACATGCTCTGGACGGCGATCGGGTGGCCAGCGCCGATGGTGACGTTGCCGATGGTCACCGCTCGGGTCGGATTGCGCTCGATCTCAACGGACATGCTTCTGGTTCCCTCCATAGGCAAGTCTAAGCCCGGCCTTGTGGAAACACAAAACCGAGGCGTCGACCACCCGACTTCCTCTTGAGCCGCCGCCCTCGCAACGATTTCGGGCCAGTGCGGTCGTGACCGATTGCTCGATCCTCGCAGGCCCCTCGCGGTCCATAGCGACGGGAGATCTCATTCCTCGCTCTCTATTCTCGCGAAAATGGGCGGATTCGTCTCGATGGCGGTCAAAAAGGAGTCGATTTGGTCACGCCGAGGACATGGAGTTGGCACGACGGGATCGCTGGTCATCGGGAAAGTCCCGAGGGAAACGGAAAAACTCGGATTTCTCTCAGGGTGGGGCGAGAGGGCGATCGGCAAGTCTATTGTCCGGCGAACGAGCGTTTCGCGGCATCGCCGCCGGGCCCTGCTCCGACAATCGGGCGCGCTCGTTGCATTCACCATATCTGAACATTTAAGCCAAGCCGAGATGGGGCGGGACGTCGCGTCCACGCTGATGACGCGATCGCTGGGTATCGACAGCCTCGCCATCGAGTCCCGCCTTCAGATTCAAAGGAGACTTCCATGAGCTACCACTTCAAGGCCGACGAGACGACCGACCAAGGACTTCGACGCATTGCCCACGAGCAAACGCTCAAGGCGATCGACGTGCTCGACGTCGCCCCCTTGCCGATGTCCGCGAAGATCCACGACATGCGCAAACGCTGCAAAAAGGTCCGCGGACTGCTCCGCCTGGTGCGCGGTTCCAACACGGACCTCTACGACGTTGAGAATAAGCGCTTCCGGGAGATCGCCAAGACCGTCTCGGCTCGTCGCGACGCCACCTCGATGATCGAGGCGTTCGACAAGCTCATCGAAGGCCATGAGGACAAGCTCAACGTTGCCAGCTTCGCGCCGGCCCACGCGGGTTTGGTCCGCCGCCGCGATGAAGTTCGTCAAGAGAGCGAAGACATCAACGTGGTGGTTGGAGAACTCCTCGCCGAGCTGAAGGAGGGAGCCAAGGCGATCGAGGACTGGTCGCTTCCGGAGGCGGACGAAGAGGTCGCTGGTTTCGATCTCTTCCGTGGCGGCTTTGTTAAGACCTACGCCGATGGCCAAGAGGCGATGGAGGTCGCGCTTGAGAAACCGACGCGCGGCAACATCCACGAGTGGCGCAAGCGGGCGAAGGACCACTGGTACCAGGTTCGCTTGCTTCGCGAGAGTTGGAGCGTGCCGATGAAGTCGCGCCGCCGGGCGACCAAGCGAATGGCCGATCATCTCGGGGACGATCGCGATCTGACGTTGCTGCGCGACACGCTGACCGAGCAGCCCGAACAGTTCGGTGGTGTCGACGTCGTCGAGATCGTGATCGGGTTGATTGACCGGGAGCACGAGCAATTGCGGTTGCGCGCGATGGACGTCGGTCGCCGTCTCTACGCGGAGGAACCGGAGTCGATCGCCGATCGCTTTGAACGCTACTGGATGTCGTGGCGAGAGTCGGAGAGTCGGCTTCCCGCGGAGATCGCCGAGTTCGAGGACGCCGTCTCCACGTAAGAGAATTGTTCTCGACGAGGGCTCGTCACGGCGCTGGGCCGGTCTCTCTGACATGGGAGGAGGCCGGCCCCTTTGTTTGAACGTCAACGCGCCGACGCGTCAACTGATCGGAGGCATCGTCATGGCCAAGAACTCGAAACGACTCATTGTCCTCTCCGGCCCTTCCTGCGCGGGGAAGTCACCCTTGCTCAAGGCTGTCGGAGACCTCTTCCCGAAGCTGCGCGAGCAACTGGTCCCGTGCGTCTTCTACAACTCTCGCGACGCCCGCCCTGGCGAGGAGGATGGCGTCGACTATCACTTCCGCTCCCGAGAAGAAATTGAACATTTTCGCGACAAGGACGACTTCGTCGTGATGGACGTGCGTGGTGATCTGCAAGCCGCCAACATCGTCGAGTGGCGCGACGAGGCGGAAGGTGATCTCTTCTTCGAGGGAAATCCTTTCGTCGGCCGAGCGCTGCTCGAGCATCCCGCGCTCGAGAACCTCGAGAAGGTCGGCATGTTTCTGTCCCCCATCTCCAAGGAAGAAATTCGGGCGATCGGCGTGATGGAGAATCTCGAACTCGACGACCTCGTGGTCACCATGATGCGTCGCAAGCTCTTGCGTCGGACGCAGCGTCAGAAAGGACTCCTGGGGTTACCCGAACTCGAGGACATCGAGAATCGGGCGGGGTCGGCGCCGAGGGAACTTCGCATGGCATGCCACTTCGATCATGTCATTCCCAACCACGATGGCGAGGATAGCGAGCACTGGTGGGCGTTCCCACTTCCTCTCGGCGATGCTCGACGAGCGACGCTCGCGGTGGCGACGCTTCTGCGCGGGGAAGTTCCGCCAATCGCCGAGGCGTGGGACGAGGAATTGTTTGAGAGTTAGGCTCCGTCTCAAAAGTCGGCTCTGGCTTCGGCTGGCTACGTTGCCGCGGGACTTTGTCGGTCTGCATCGACGAATCCGACGGATTCGCCTGTTTCGACCTCCTCGCCCCCCACCAACTCGCTGTGCCTCGGGCTGACGATCAACTCTTGAGACGAAGCCTAGCACCCCGTTGGCCTATTCGCTGTCGGCTACGAACGGATTCTGTGAACAATGTCGGCGCCTAAGGGAGCCATCGGCGTCACTTACCGGCGTCGTCGGGAGTCGGACGTCTGGGGATCTCCTGGCCACGCTTGTCGGCGAACTCCTTCACCGATAAGTGCGTCTGGTGTTGCGACCAACGAATCCCTTGGTCGGCGGCGCCTTGGAAGTACTCCTTTTGCCACCCTTGACGACGGGCTTCGCTCCCCTCGACTTTCAGGTCTTTCAAGAAGCTCGAGCGCGAACGCGACCAGGCGTTGAACGCCTCGAGCATTTCCGGATCGTCGGTCATCATGCGGATCTCGGGTTCGAACTGGTCGATCGTCCCCCGAGCGATCGGGAAGATGTGGCAGATCGGCTCGTCCTGGTGAAACTCGACCCAGTTGTTGGTTCGCGTCAGCTTCCAATTCATGGTGAAGGTCGCGGTGAGCCAGTCGGTCTCGACGATGCCCTCGAGCGCGTGAATGCCGTCCTTGTAGCGATTGACCGGTCCCTTGACGTAGAGATTGACACCAACGGGCGTGCGAAAGAGGAACGCGAGGCTAAAGGTGAGCACACCCTCGCCGAAATGCCCGGTGATCCAGGAGTCGGGCTTCCCCTCGGGCCACTCGAAGTGGAGGTTCTCGGGCGCTTGCCCGCCGTCCCAGTAGACCCGGAAGGGCGTCGGGTTCAGCAACTCCCAACCATGTTGATTCGCGATCGTCAGGGGCAGACAGCGGTAAGCGAAGCGGTCTCGGGTCTGGTCCATCCATTGACGCTGGGGCTGGGCCCGTTGGATGGGTTGGCTCGTGTCGCAACACTGATACGCGATGAGGGTGTTCTCGGGACATTCCGCGATCGGGCGTCCCTCGTCCCCGAGCTTGAGACTCGGTTCGAGCGATTCGGGCCGAGTCGGCTGATTCGGGGCCATCTGGGAGATGGAGACCGACGGCGTTGGCGTCGAGTTGCCAGGCTGCTGAGACGCAGTAAGCCCCGTGTGCCCGATGATGACCTGAAAGTTGCCGAAGGGACCGCCTTGGTTGGCGGGTGGGTTGTTCTGTTGGTCGGCCATCAACTTCACTCCATGATCGTCACGGGGCAACGTGCACGACGGGGTGCACCTTGCCAAGGGGTTCGGGCGCCGAATGTTCGTGGACGCTCGCGATGCTCCGCCAGCACCTTGGCGGACGACGGCGGTCCTTCAACGGGTAACCTTCGCCCTGGGTGCGAAATGGCGTCGTGCTTCGCTTATCATAACGGGGGAAAACGGTCCTGTGCAGACAAGAGGAGAATGATGAGCGACGAGCAGCGGGGGGATTGGGAGATCGAGCCTCAGTTTCTGGTCGATCTACTGGATCAGGGAGATGAGGGCATCGTCCTCCTCGACTGTCGCGAGCGGGAGGAATACGAGATTGCTCGCATCGACGGGTCACTGCTCATCCCGATGAGCGAATTGCAAGGGCGAGTCGCGGAGTTGGAGCCGTACGCGGACGCGGAGATCACGGTCGTCTGCCATTTGGGCGTGCGGAGCCTCCAAGTCGTGCAGTGGCTTCGCCAGCGTGGTTTCGCTGGATCGAGGAGCCTGCGGGGTGGGATTGACCGCTGGTCCCGGGAGATCGACTCGTCGGTGCCCACCTACTGATTTCTACTCGGGAATCTGCTGTATCTCTTTGTTGTGATTGCGGTTAGCGATTTCTGTGTTGCCGCGTCGTCGGTGGTCGCGTTCCACAGAGAGTGAATGCGTGTGACGACGGGGGTGGCTTCGGTCCATCCTCGCGCGGCCGGTTGGCGCCGACAACAATCGCTCGCGGTCGTGAAAGATTTGGCCCTTTGGGCAGTACTGAAAAAAACGACCGGAACGATTCCAACGGATCGGTGGGGGAATGCGTAGTGAGTGTCGCGAGCGACCTCTTGCGACATGGGTTGTCAACCTATTACGATAGGGGGGACTGCACGGTCTGGTGAAGCCAGTCAGCGAGCGTGGACGTTGACGATCCCTGGACGGCGCTCCTCAAGGAGCGACGAGGGGGGAATCCTCATGCCCGGTGCGGTGGAGAGAGACACCCATGACGTTTCGGGGACGTACTCGGTCGGGGGCATGCCGAGAGCGCTCGATCCTCAACGCTTCGCGGCGCTGCCCACGGTGATGGTTGGTCCAAGTGGTTCTCAAGAGAGGCGGATGACTGACGAGATGGGAGTGGGGCATGAGTTGGCCTCGCGGGTCCATCGACGGTGACCGGTCTTTCACGAGATGAACAATTCCTACGAGAGAGAAACCCTGACATGATTCGCGTTCCCACTACCTGGGCAGGAAAAGTCTGTCGAAACATTCTGGCAAGCTTTCCCCGCCCAGGCCGCGTCGAGCGGGCTCGGTTGGCCACGAGCAGCAAGCTCGGTTTCGACGCCCTGGAAGACCGCGTGGTGCTCGACGCGAGCATTTCGGTCATCTCGCCAACGGGTGAGGATATTGTCGCGGGATTCACCGGGAAGAGTTCGCTCGTCGCGGTCGCGACCGATGAGACCGACGGGCTTCCGGTCACGGTCAGCGCTTCGACCAACAACTCCAACGTGAGCGTCGAGGTCTTGGGCGACGTTCGCAATCTCGAACTCGACGTCTCCGGGGTCAACGCGGAAGGAGAGGAGTTCTCGGGCACGATCATTCTGCGGCTCTTCGAGGACCTGATGCCGGAGACGACCTCCCAGATCATCAGCCTGGTCGAATCGGGCTTTTACGATGGTTTAACGTTCCATCGGATCATCGACGACTTCGTGATCCAGGGTGGCGATCCCAATGGCGACGGCACCGGTGGTCCGGACTTCGAGTTCGCCGACGAGTTCGATCCGCGACTGACGTTCACCTCGCCCGGTCTCTTGGCGATGGCCAACTCCGGTAACGACACCAACGGGTCGCAGATCTTCATCACCGACATCGATGTCCCCTCCAGCAGCTTCCCGCAGAACCTGAACTTCAACCATTCGATCTTCGGCATCATGGTGGATGGGTTCGACATCTTCGAACAGGCCATTACCACCGAGACCAACCAGCTCGATCGTCCGGTCAATCCGGTGACGATCGACAGCGCTCGGATCGTGACCGATACCGACAACGTCGTGCTCCTGGTCTCCGCCGATCAGGACTTTGTCGGCACGGCGCAAGTCACGGTCTCGGCGAACAACGGCCAAGGGTCGATCGCAACGGATTCGTTCACGTTCAACGCCGCCCTCGACCCGGTCAACGACCCGCCCTTCCTCGATCCGGTGAGCGACTTGGTGACCGAATTGGGCGAGCCGGTTTCCTTCACCGTCGCCGCGACCGATCTCGAGGGGAACGAGCTCATCTACCAAGTCGGTAGCAACGGCAACATCGACCTTCCGCCCGCCCAGATCGACGTCGACCTCGATGCCGCGACCGGCGAGGTCACGCTGTCGCCTCAAGATGGGGTGGTCGGCGAGGTCAACCTGATCATCGGGGTTCGTGATCCCTTCTCCACGACCTTCGACACCGAGGAGTTCACGCTCACCGTGACGGCGGCAACCGATCCCTCGATCGAAATCGGACTCAGCGCCGACAGCGACGATGGCGGTAACTCGACCGTTTCGGCGACGCCGACCATCGAAGTGATCGCCGATGAGGGATCGACGGTCGAAGTGCTCATCAACAACCGCGTCGCGGCGGTGGCGACTCCGTCCGGAACGGATCCGACACGCTATGTCGCGGTGCTACCGGCCGACGCCCTCCAACTTGGAGAGAACGAGGTTCGCGCCAAGGAGACCAAGTCGGGCGGAGAGATTGTCGTCTCCGAGGTCCAGACGGTCCTCTATACCCCCTCGCAGGATGAAGCGTTCATCGCGGTGGGCGTGCCGGCCGAAGGCGACGCGACGATGACCTTCTCGGTCCTCGCCGCGGTGACGGCGTTCTCCAACGAGGTCGGTCTGTACCGGATGGACGACGCCGACGGCACCGTCGACGGCGTTAGCCCGGGCAGCGCGAACTACGCGTCGACGGTGCTCAACAGTTCCGGGCGGCAAGTCCTCTTCGCGCAGGGCTTCCAAGAGGGAGCCTCGACGACGATCGCACTGGAGGCGGGAGCCGTCTACGGCGTCTACGTCGTCGCCGACGCTACCAGCAGCGAGTTCCTAAGCCAGAACCCCAATAATGACTCCACCGGCGACGGGCCGTTTGTCTACTTCACGACCTTCTCGGCCAATCCCGACGGGATTCGCCATCACCAGACGGTCGCCGACGCCGTCGGTCAGCGGGTGAGCTACTTCTTTGAGGATCTCTTCGATGGCGGCGATCTCGACTTCAACGACCTCGTGATCGAGGCTCGGGCGTCGGGTGTCCCCTCGAGCGGCAGCACCGAGACGGTCCGCGTTCCCGGGGGCAGCACCTCGACGACGACGGTCGGGGCCTCGGTCGCCGGCGTCGCCGACGACTCCACCTTCTCCGAACTCGGCGTCTTCACCGTGGACGATGTCGACGGGACGATCGACGGGCTGTCGCCTGGCGATGAGGGTTATCTTGCCGCCGCGCTCGCGGCTGGCCGTCGCTCGACGCTCTTCTCCGATGGAGTCGCCGTCGGGGACGAAGTCAGTCAGGACTTCTCCGGCTCGGAGCTCATCGGCTTTTACGCGTTGACGGGGGGCTCCGCGGAGGAGTTCCTCAATGGCAATGCCGCGATCGAAGTCATCACGAGCTTCGCCGCCACCAACGCCAATGGCGAAGATCGCTTCACCTTCGAAAGTGGCGAAGAGGAGTCGATTCCGGCCACGCTCGAGGCCGACCAGTTCCTGGTCTACGTCAAGCGAACCGGAGGCACGGTCGGTAGCGTCAACCAGCTCTCGGTGCTGTTCGACTTGGCTCCGTAGAGCAACCTTCCCATCAACGACCGCTTCATCCCGTCACGTCCGGTGGCGGGATGAGGGTCAGCTCAGCTTGGCGACGAACTTCCCGCCCACCTCGTGGAACTTACCGGTTCGGCGACACCGCACCGTTTCGGCGAGGAGTTGCTGCGTCTCCCCCTTCATTTCGACTTCGACCAGGAAGTGCCGGACGACCACATCCTTGACGTGATAAATCGATAACCCCTTCGACGAGACGTCGCGCAGGACCGCCAGGTAGGGTCTCCCCAATGGCGTCATGTGATCGGTCAGCTCCTGGACCGGGACGGGAGCGGCGATCGAGTAGCGGGCTTCCTCGCGACGATCGTCCGTCGCTCCGGGATCGGGGCTCGCCAGGATCTCTTGCACGTGCTCGACTAGTTCGGGCGCCACGTTCGCCATGCTGTCGGCGCTGAAGGTCTTTCGCGTCGGCATGATCGCCGGACGGCCAGAGGGTGTCTTGGCGAAGACGAGGGACAAGCCCCAGCGTTTTCGATCCTCCAGGTGGACGAAGACCTGATCGTTGCCATCGAGACGGAGCCGCTGGACGACGTCGCGGTCGATACGCTGTCCCGCCGGAGCCAATGGTTCCAGGTCTCGGTTCAGAATGGGGTGGTCGACGTGATGGTCCAGAGGTAGCCGATCGACTGACAGGCCAAAGTATTGATCGTCCATCACCCAGCCCGACTCCCTTGTGTGCGTCCCTTGACGTCGCGCGGCGTGCGCGCTGACGGTTCGCGGTCCATTCTATCGCAAGCGAGGCTCGAGCGGGTTGGGATCGTGGCCGAGCTCTTCGCCGAGGCCGTGTGCCTGGCTCTGAATGGAGGTCCGCTTACCGCCGGCATCGCATCGTTCAGCGGCCCGCTACAGGGCTGGTGTCGGGTGAACCCAGAGATCCATGAGCATGAGGAAGGTGCCGAGACCGACCAAGAGCCCAAGGAGTCGTGGGCTCATGCGGGCGATAAAGGTCTGGTGGCGCGAAACCGTGGAAAGGGCGAGCAAGTAGGCGACCGCTCCCGAAATCAACCCAAGGATCGCCGCCGCGGTTGTCGCCATCGTTCGCTCTCGCAAAGGTTCTCGCTCGTGGGGACGCGCCAAGCCCCTCGACGATTCCGCCTACATCGGAGGCGTGACGGGTTCGGGCAACGCGAAGATCACGTTGAGCAATTGGAAGATGCCGACGGCGACGACCGCGGCGATTGGCAACGTCACGATCCAGGCGACAAAGATCCCGCCGAGGATGCCGAAGTTGACCGACTTGACTCCGCGATAGAGACCGACGCCGACCACCGCGCCAGTCGCGGCGTGACTCGAACTGACCGGGATACCCGCCATCGAGGCGGCGACCACCGTCGTCGCCACCGAGAAGTCGACGCTGAAACCGCGAGTGTTGGTCAGCGGTGTCAAGCGTTCGCCCAAGGTCGAGATGACGCGATGGCCTAGGATGCCGATGCCCGCCGCGATCCCGGCACCACCGAGGATGAGGATCCAGATCGGCACGGAGTAGTCACCCACTTCCGAGGGAAGTCCGTGAAGTTGCACGACTAGGAAGACCGCGAACAAGGGGCTGATCGCGTTGGCGACATCGTTGGCGCCTTGCGCGAAGGCGACATAGCTCGAGGTGCCGACCTGCAACCGTTGGAAGACTGACTCGACTCCCTCGAGGTTGTCGGAGACGCGGTTGCACCAGAAGGTGACGAGGCCCTGGGAGATCAAGACGGTGTAGGGACAGACGATCGCCAGGAGCACCACGATCTCCCAGACTTCGAACTCCTTGAAACGTCGTAGCGCTCCGGCGTTGAGGAAGAAGTAGAGCAAGATGCCCATCGTCAGGCCGATGATGTACGGGACGACGCGCTTGATGCGAACGATCGACCCCGCGCCGCCGTCACCGACGATCGATTTCTGAATGAACCAGACCAGCAAGTAGGAGAAGAGGGCCGCGATCAGCGGCGAGGCGACCCAGGTGATCGCGATACTGATCATCATTCCCCAATTGACCGAATCCCAGCCGGCGACGAAGATCGCCAAGCCGGTCAAGCTGCCGATGAGGGCGTGCGTCGTGCTGACCGGAAGGCCCAGCACCGTCGAGCAGAAGACGAAGACGGCGGCCGCGAGCAGGATCGAGATCATCGCGAGCACATACTGATCGGGACTGGCGAAGTTCCCAGGGTTGATGATTCCCGTGATGAGGGTCATCGAAACGTTGCCGCCCAGGATCACGGCCCCGAGGATGTTCATCAGGCCGGCGATCGCGACCGCTTGCTTGATGGTGATCGCCTTGGCACCGACGGCCGACGCGAAGGAGTTGGCGACATCGTTGGCACCGATGGTGAACGCCATGAAGAAACCGCCGATGCCGGTGACGATGAGCAGCATCAATCCCATTTCGGCGACGGATATCTCAAACATTTCGGTTCCCTTTTCCCAGGGCGGACTGGTCAGTCAGTTCACGAGTTCGTTTCGCGTTCGGCGCGACGTTTCTTACGGATTCCCTTGAGCAGTTTCTTGCGAGAAACCCGCTCGTCGACGATGAAAGGCAGGGCCTCGTCGACCGGCAGGAGCGGGGGATCGACCGGGTTGCGCGCCGCCGCTCGCAGTAGATACTGCTGGGCTCGGACGCGCGGCGCCGTTTCGTCGGTCACTTCACTCGGCGTGACTCGGTTCCACTGACCGGTCGCTGTCAACTCGTGGGCCTTGACGTTGTCCGAGAGATTGACGTTAAGAATCTCGATCAGTTGGGCCCGGAGCAACGGATCCTCGATCGGGACCGCGATCTCGATCCGACGCAGCAGGTTCCGGTCCATCCAGTCGGCCGACGCGAGGTAGACGCGTGGCTGGCCCTGGTTGCCGAAGTAATAGATGCGGCTGTGTTCAAGGAAGCGATCGATGATCGAGCGGACCCGAATATTGTCGCTGATCCCGGGAACTCCCGGGCGCAGGGCGCAGATGCCGCGGCAGATCAGATCGATGCGGACGCCCGCTTGGCTGGCGGCGTAGAGGGCGCGGATGACCGATGGTTCGAGCACGGCGTTGATCTTGGCCACGATGCGTCCCTCCGGCCCGAGGGCGGTCTCCGCCTGGATCATCTCGACGAGCGAGGAACGCAAGCGACTGGGAGCGACGATCAACCGTTTCCAGCTAGGGAGCTCGCCGTAGCCGGTGAGGTAGTTGAACAGAGCGCTGGCGTCGTCGGCGAACGCTTCGTCGGCGGTGAGGATGCCGACATCGGTGTAGAACTGTGCCGTCTGCGGATTGTAGTTGCCCGTCGACAAGTGAACGTAGCGATGGATCTTCGACTCGTCGCGGCGCACGACCAGGCAGACTTTGCAGTGGGTCTTGAGGCCGAGGATCCCGTAGACGACGTGGACGCCCGACTTCTCGAGTTCGCGCGCCCACGCGATGTTGCGTTCCTCGTCCATGCGAGCTTGGAGTTCGACGAGGGCGGTGACTTGCTTGCCCTGATCGGCCGCTCGCTTGAGGGCGCCGACAATCGGGGAGTCGCTGCTGGTGCGGTAGAGCGTCTGCTTGATCGCCAGCACTTTCGGATCGTCGGCGGCGGCGCTGATGAAGTCGACGACCGGCTTGAACGAGTCGTAGGGGTGGTGCAGAAGGATGTCACCCTCGCGAATCGCCGAGAAGACACTGCTCGCGTCGGCGATGATCGACGCGACTCGCGGGACGTGCGGTGGATCGCGAAGCTCTTCGTGGCCCGCGAGGTGATACACGTCGAAGAGTCCCGTCAAGCCAACCGGGGCGCTGACTTGGTAGACGTCCGATGTTTCGAGGTCGAGGGCTTCGCGCAGAAACTCCACCAGCTCGAGTGGAGCTTCCGCTTCGATCTCCAGCCGGGTCGCGGCGCCACGGCGTCGTTCGCGGATCTGCCGTTCGATCTTCTCGGCGAGATCCTTGATCTCCTCGTAGTCGTCGAGATCGAAGTCGGCATCGCGGGTCACGCGGAAGACAAAGCTGTCGATGACGACCATGCCGGGAAAGAGTGCCTCGATGTTCTCGCGGATGATTCGTTCGATCGGAACCAACTCGTCTCCATCCTCGCTACTTACCGGAACGTAGCGGGGCAGGACCGAGGGAAGCTGGACGACGGCGAGGAGTTGGCGCGACTCCTTCTTCCGGCGCAGTCGCACCGCGAGATTCGAGGAGCCGTTGAGCAGATGGGGAAAGGGATGGCTCAAATCAATCGCCAACGGCGTCAGGACCGGGAAGATCTCGCGCGTGAAGAGATCGCGCAGATGATCCCGCTGTTCCGGTGACAAGGGTTCGGCGTCGCGAATCGCGATGCCATTCTCTCGCAGTCCGGGCAGGACCGCTTCGTGCAGGCAGCGGCACAACTCGTCCACCAGTTCGTGGACCCGTTTGGTCACGGTGAGATACTGATCGCGCGGCAGCATCTTGTCGCCGCCGGAACTCGTGGTGATGCCCGAGGCGATCTTCTTCTTCAAGATCGACACCCGCACCATGAAGAACTCGTCCAGGTTCGAACTGAAGATCGCGAGGAACTTGAGGCGTTCGAGGAGCGGGACGTCGGGGTTGAGTCCCTCCTCAAGAACGCGACTGTTGAACTCGAGCCAACTCAGCTCGCGATTGATGTAGAGCCGAGAGTCGTGCAGTTCGCTGGCGGCGTTCGGCAACGCACTCGATTCCTGCGCTGATTCGGACGGCATTTCCACCAAGGAAGACTCCGACAATGACACGTCCGTGCTCACGTGATCCTAGGGACCTTCATCAAGGGAAGTTGTTCGCGGCGAGCGGTGAACCGGGTCACCGGGTTGACGTACGTCACGTGACCAACGGCTCACTTGGAAGCCCGCTTGGGGGCAAAGGTTCCAGCTCCGCGTCGGTAGAGATACGAAAACGCTTGCGCGCGTCACCCGCTCGTTTGAGAAGGACGCCCCGTCGACGACCCGGGCCTTCCTTCGTCGATTCGCGAAGGAGCCGAGCGCCATCGGGCGGGGTGAGTGCTGCAAACCAAAGAGGATGCATCGCTCACGATAGATGGGCGTGTGGAGGGGCAAAGTGTCGTCGGATCGCTTCCGCCGACGCACGGTGATAGGGGCGGCGAAGCCATCGGGAGAGCGCGGAATTGCGGACGGCGTTGGGGATGATGAATTGGTGAAGGTGGCCAGGGAGAAGGTCGTTTGTCGTGGGCGTCGACTAGATTGATGAGCCGCTAGGTCGCGCCGACGGCTTTCTCCATCCGCGCTTGCGCGGCTGGTTCGCTTGCGGTCGCGGCGAGTTCGGGCACGTCGTTCGTCGCTGGCGCGGGGGCCTGCTGTCCGAGTAGCCGACGACGCGTCTCCTCGAACTGTTCGTAGCGCTGTTCACGCTTCTGTTTGGAACGATCGGCAGCCTGTTGACGGGATTGGAGTCGAGCGGCGTGGAACGCGGCGAGTTCCGCCTTGTACTCGAGGTATTTGCGATACTGGGCCACGAAATCCCATACCACATACCCCGCGACGAGGAATGCCAATCCGTAGATGACTAACGTCACTTCGTCCACGTTAGAGTCTTCCGGTCAGCCGCCTCCCTGCTTACCTAGTTTCTCTCCGAACACATTCTGCGTCACGATTGTGGGATTGGCAAGAATTCGATGAGGAGAATGTCGCCCTATTGTCACAATGAGAGCGCAACTTCTCGTGATCTTCACTCAAACTGGTCTCCGGGACGCACGCGATGCCCCCTGAGAAAGCTGGCCGTGTCCAATGGCTTCTTTCCCGCGGGCTGGAGCCGAGCAATCGATAGGGTTCCCGTGCCGGTGGCGATGATGAGTTTGCCACCCTCGGCTTCGACCACGGTCCCCGGCACGGCGCTCGGCGCCCCGCTCGGATCGGCGACGTCCACGCTCAAGAGCTTCATCCGAACGGGAGCTCCTTCCGGTCGAACCCAGTGAGTGAAGCATCCAGGCCACGGATCGAGAGCGCGTGTCTGATCGTGGAGTTGGCGAGCGGTCCGGTTCCAGTCGATCTTGCCATCGTCCTTGGTCAGCTTTGGTGCGAGACTGGCTTGTGAGTCATTCTGCTCGGTGGCCGAAATAGTTCCATCTTGGAGAGCGTCGGTAACTTTGCAGGCGAGGGTCGCCCCCATTTGGGCGAGCCGAACCTCCAGTTCCCCGGCCGTCTCCTCCGACGCGATCGGCGTACGCTCCATCGCCAGGATCCCGCCACTGTCCAGCCGTCGACTCATCTGAATGATTGTCACTCCGGTTTCGCTCTCGCCGTGATAGATCGCCCACGCGATCGGGGCAGCGCCCCGGTAGCTCGGAAGCAGCGAGGCGTGAATGTTGATGCCTCCCTTGGAGGCGGCGTCGAGACAACGTTGCCGAAGGATCTGGCCGAAGTCGGCGACGACCAGCAGGTCGGGAGCGAGATTCGCCAACTCCTCGACGAACGACTCGGCGTTGACGTCGTCGGGCTGGGCCAGCGACAGTCCCAGCGTCGTGGCGGTCAGCGCGACCGGGCCCGGTTCGATTCGTTGGGACTTGCCCCGCGGCCGATCGGGACGCGCGACGACTTGGACGACCTCGTGGGGAGAGGCGTGAAGTGATTCGAGGGCCGGAACCGCGAAGGGCCCGTTTCCCATGTAGGCGATGCGCATCGAAAGTCTCGTGACTGAAGTCGTGACCGGCGCCTCGGCGCGAGCGTTGTCGGTCCTGGCGATTCGGAAACCAATGTTCTATCGAGGCGGGCCGGGAGTGCTCACTTGAAGCGAAAGAAGAGGCGATAACTTCTTCCCGAGGGGACTTCGGCGAGGAACCGCGGTTCTTGCGGGTCGCTCTTGAGCCACTGAACCGATCGGTCGCGGGCGCCGCAGCAAAAGGGGACCGGGGTCAGCATGATCTCCGCGCCCCATTTATACTTCGGCCACGCCGTCACCTTGGGAACCCCGTAGACGCGGTAGCTCGTCTCGTTCTTATTGGGAACCTTCCAGTGGTAGAGGCTAACGGTGTCGGAGATCCGCTTGACTTGGGCGTCCTTGGGGATGGAGGTATCGTCGCGTTCCTCGGCGACCAGCTCGGGACGGGCGTTCGAACAAACCAGGAGCAGCACGAGAAGAGAGAGTCGAAACGTCCTCATGATCGATGGGCTCCCGAAAGACGATGCCGTTCCCATGGACCGAACATCGATGGCGCGCCCGGCGGGGACGGGCGAAGCGGTCTGCTGGTTTCGCGGTACGCGAGTATGTGATGTATCGGCTTTTCCGGCCAGACGACTTTGTTCCATCGCCAACGAGGGGAAGGGACGTCGCCGCGACCGGCCGTCAAACGCGGCGAGGCGTATAACGACTCAAGCGGCCTTGGCGCAACGAGCATCGTGACGTGACCGGGGTCGAGTCCTACGTCCCGCTTGGCCGACGAGGGCGTGTCGGCTCGACGCGTCGCCGCGCGGCCCCAACGTTTCCTCAAGGAAGGTCCCGATGAAGATCGTCAAACGCATTCTGAGCAACTGGATGGAACGTCATCAGGACCCCGTCAGCTTCGCGCTGCACATGGTGGGGATCCCGATGACGATCATCGCGGTGGGATTCCTGATCGCCGGCTGGTGGTTGACGGCGCTGATCCTCTTTGTCGGAGGCTACGCGATTCAGTTCGTCGGTCATGCCATCGAGGGCAATGACGCGGGCGAGCTGATCGTCTTCAAGAAGATGCTCGGCAAGCCCTACGTCGCGGTGGTGCCGCGCGACAAGGGAACGTCGGCATCGACCTCCGAGCCCGCCTCCCAGTAGATTGCCGGCCGCCGGGCTTCTTTGGACTCTTCCTCCTCGGGCGGTGGCTTGAGGATGACGAAGTAGACGAAGATGCCGATTCCCGCCGAAAGGAGCAGGAGGAGCCACAGGACTCCGGACCAATGCTTGATGGCGGCTTTGCGAGCTTTCTTTCGTTTCTCTTCCTGTTCGAGTCGGTGCTGGCGTCGTTCCTCGCGCCGTTCTTGTTTCTTGCGCTCTTCCTCCTCGTTGGCCGCGTCCTCGGACATGGCTTGCACGCCGTAGGGGATGTTGCCATCCTCGTCGGGGGTGACCACGTCAATCTTTCGGTCGCAGCGCGGACAGGGGATGCGCTTGCCGATCGACTTGGGACTCTTGATCTTCAGGGGAGCCTTGCAGCTCGGACAGTACATCGTGTACGGAAAGGTCAGCTTCGCCATTCGTTCCGATCCTCGTCATCGATCTGGAGGGATGCGCCATGGGGAGAACGGTCTCTGAGCGAGGCGAAGCGTGGGGCTCGCCGCGTCGCATCCGCCGCTGATCCCGCCGGACCGGTGACCCGATGTTCCCCTCGCGGGGAGCATGGGAGCACGTCGTTCGGCCACGTTCCTTCCAAGTCGAATGGCACCGCGATAGGTCATTCCCGCGTTGATCGACACGGGTGCCGCGCGTCGAACTCCATCCGAACATAATTGGCTGGAATGCCAACGGCAAGACGTTGCTGGTGGAAATGGTTGTTGAACTGTTTCGGACTCGATTTAGACTTCAAGAGGGAGTCCGTGCCGGCCTCAAGGGTGGTTTGCCGGAGGATCCCCGTAAGGTTCACTTCATAGGAGTAGTCATGGAAACGCTGCGCCAGTTTACCGCGTTCCTCGAGAACAAGCCGGGGCGACTTTCGAGTATTTGCAATGCCTTGGCCAAGGAACGCGTCAGCATCCGAGCCCTCACGGTGATGGATAGCAAGGAGCACAGCGTTTTGCGGTTGGTGGTCGACTCGGTCGAGTCGACCCGCGATGTGCTCTCCAAGCTCAATACGCCCTTCTCGGAAACCGACGTGATCGCCGTCGAAGTCAAGCACCATCCGGGTGAGTTGGCCAACGTCTGTGCGCAGCTCGCCGACGGCAAGGTCAACGTCGACTACATGTACTGCAGTGCCGGTACGAAGAACGGCAAGACGATCGCGATCCTCAAGGCGACTCCCACCCAGAAGGTGAAAGTGGTGCTCAACGGAACGCCGACGTCGAAGACCAAGAAGAAGCCTCCGCGTCGGCGCGCTCCGGTCCGGTAGCAGCCGGTTGCGAGAAGCGGGCGGTTACGATTCCCGCGCGGCCCGGCGTTGTTCGAGCTGGGCCGCGAGGATCTCGTGGAACTCCTGGCGGTCGATCGGTTTGGTGACATAGCCACTGCAGCCGGCGTCGACACACTTCTTCCAATCGTCGTCGCCGTCGGTGGTGGCCAGGCCGATGATCGAGGAGTCGATTCCCCGTTCACGTAGCAGCCGGGTCGCTTCGTAGCCATCCATGATCGGCATTTGCAGGTCGAGCAGGATGAAGTCGAAGGATTCTCCCTCCGACCGCGCCGCTTCGGCGAGCTGAATCGCTTCGGCGCCGTTGTTGACGATCGTCAGGGTCGCTCCGAACTTCTCGAGAACCGAGGCGATCAATCGCTGATGATCGTGTCCGTACTCGGCCAGCAAAACGCGGCAGTCGAGTGCTGGCAGTTCCTGCGAGGGTTCCATCTCCGCGAGGTCCTGATCTCCGTTTGGTGACGTGCCGCCAGGTTGCTTGACGGCGGCGACCTTCTGGTTGATCGGAATGTGGAGCGTGAAGATGCTCCCACGCCCCACCTCGCTCTCCGCGACGATCGAGCCTCCCAGGTCCTCGGCCAGTTGCTTGCTGATCGTGAGCCCGAGGCCCGTTCCGCCGAACTGTTCGCTGGTCCCTTCGCTGGCTTGGCTGAACGGCTCGAAGATTCCACGCAACTCTTCGGGTGTCATGCCGACCCCAGTGTCCACGACACGAAAGGCGACCGAAATGTCGTCGCTCCTACCGAGCGCGACTTGAAGCTCGACGTGACCTTCCTCGGTAAATTTGATGCCGTTGCTGATCAGGTTGACCAGAATCTGACGTAGTTTCGGCGGGTCGGTGTGGATGAGTGGTGGCGTGTCGTCGCCGACGCTGACCGTGAGGGAGATGCGCTTCTCGTTCGCCTTGATCAACATCGACTTGACGACGTCCTGGGCGATTTCCGCAGGGGAGCAGCGTTGCCGTACCGGCTCGAAGCGGCGTTCGTCGATCCGCGCCAGTTCCGTGATGTTCTCGACGATCTCGCCCAGCCACTTGCTGTTGCGCAGGACCACCCGCAGATCTTGACGACGTTCCGGCGAGATCGCCTCGAGCGAGGGGTCTTCCAGCAGGAGTTCGGTGAATCCCGTGATCGCGGTGAGCGGCATTCGCATTTCGCGGATCTTGGTGACGAGATACTCTGTCTTGGCGCGGCCGGCTTCCTCCAGTCGTTCGTTGGCCGCCCGGAGCGTGCGTGTTCGCTCCGCGACGATCGACTCGACCTCGCTGGTGGCTTGGCGCAGACTTTCCCGGATGGCGGCGTTGTCGAGAAGCTGCGCGGTTTGCCGCATCGCGATGGAAATCAGCACCTCCGATTCGCGAGGCAGCGGTGGCGCCGACTCCTCGAGGATGCCCACGAACATGCCGATGACACGTTGTTCGGTCGCGAGGACGTGAAACAACAGGGGGCCGGACGCCCGCGTCGAGGTGACCAAGACGGGATGGGCGTTGTTGACGGCCCACCCAAAGGTTCCCGACTCGATTTGTCTGTCAATCTCGAGTTGAAGCTCCTTGCGGCAATCCTCCGGTTCGCATTGATCCAGGAGGAAATCGAACGATTCCTCGTCGACGAGAAAGAGCGCGATCGTTTCGAGCGGTAGCAGTTGGCCGAGGGCGTCGCGTGTGGCGCGCAGGATCCGGCGACGCTGTCCGGGGTAGTCGAGGTTCGCGGAAGGGGCTTGGCTAAGTTCCGCGATCCGTTCGAGAGACTCCGCGTGTCGCCGATGCATCTCGGCGATGGACATTCCAGGGATGCTGGGGGACGACCCCGGAGGGGGAGTATTCACGCCACTCCCTCGACGACGATTTGCATGGTGACCCAAAGTTGATCCTCGGCGGCTTGGATCAACGACGGAACTTGATCGGCGGGGATGCCCAGCGAATCCCACGCCTCGGGAACGAAGTGAGGGACGAGTCCCTCGCCGCTGCTGCCGAACCGCAGCGCGTTGGCCATCACGTCGGCGACATGGACCGTTCGCGCTTCCTGGGAGAACTGCCGAGCGTCGAGTGGCGTGTGGTGCAGCGCGGCGACTTCCAGATGAACGGCCGGCACCTTCCAAAGTTCGAGAAGAGCCTTGCCGACATCGCCGTGGTGATAGCCGAAAGCCTCGCTCTCGGCGTCGACCAGAAGAGTCCCCGTCTCCCGACAGTGCTGGATCAGCCTCATGCACTCGGCCGGTTCCTTCATGAACAGGACGAGTCGGCCGACGTCGTGCAGGAGTCCCGCGACGAAGAGACGTTCGGGATCGGGATATCGCCCTTGTTGGCCGATCACGCGGGCCAACAGGGCGCACGCGAAGCTGTGTTTCCAGAACGATTCCATCTCGATCAAGTTCGGCGGCACGTCCTTGAAGGCGCGGACCACGGAGATGGCGAGCGTTAGTTGCTGAAGTTGTCCCATGCCGACGATCGCGACCGCGTGGGTGATCGTGTCGATGCGTCGCGGAAAGCCGTAGAAGGCGCTATTGGCCAGCTTTAAGAGCTTCCCGGCCAGAGCGGTATCTTCGCTGACGATCTGAGCCAAGTCGGTCGCGGAGCTTCCGGGGTTGGAGATCTCCTCACTCAAGCGAGCGAAGATATCCGGGAGCGTGCTTAGGGAGTTGACTCCGCGTGCTAGTTCACCTGGACTAGCAACCATCAAGTGTCTCCTCCAAGAGTTGGTCCGTGACGCGAGCGGTGGCCTCGGCGCGAAGCACGACGATGAGCGGATGATCGCTCGGGACGTGCTGGAAGGCCCACTCGGTGAGTTTCGCCGCGTGGGCCGCGATCTCCGGCGTTACCGCGAGACAGTGTTGGTCGACGTCATCGGAGTCGCCGCCGATCTCGACTTCGAGCACACCCCACTTGCGGAGAATGCTGAGGTGGTTCGACGTCAGCGACGTCCCGGCGGGGACCAGGAGCCTCCCCGTGGCGTCACAGACATCGATCCGGGCGTGCATTCCTTCGCAAACATTTTCGAGAGCGAGTTTGGGCATTCGTTCTTCTACTCCGTCCTTCCGGCACGAATGGGTCGATGGGATCAAACGTTCTGCCGGGAGCATCCTGCGTGCGTTTTAGTCTACATCCTATCGAGGGAAAGTGCGCGCGATCGGATGGGCCAATCTTGAACGAATTCTTTTGAAGTCTTCGTGTTTCTCTGAGTTGTTCTCCCTCGTCGCCGGCGCGTCATGGAGCGGTCGCACGAGGACGCTCGGACCATTGTCACCGTGGAAAGTGCCGACCGCATGGCTTGATGATGGCGTTGCCGAGGAGGCCTCCCTTTGACGAGTGGTCAACCGCTACGTCTCCCAGCATCGTCGACTCATCCTGGGATTGCTTCTCGACAGCCTCGCTAGAGTAAGGCGATATGGTGGTGGATGAGCGTGCGGTTTTCGAAGGAGTGACAATCAACGTGTCGCGAGCGGAACGAATCGAGCCTGGTCCCGGCCAAGAGTCGGTATGGGACTACCCCCGTCCTCCCGCGATGGAGAGGATGAGCAAGAGAGTCCGTATCGTCTTTGGCGGTGTCGTTCTCGCGGACTCGACCCGAGCCCTGCGCGTGTTGGAAACGAGTCATCCGCCGAATATCTACCTTCCCCCGGAGGATATCCGCGTCGATCATCTGGTCGCCAGCACTCACCAAACTCACTGCGAGTGGAAAGGGGAGGCCCGCTACTACGACGTCGCGGTCGGAAGCCGGATCGCGGCACAGGCGGCGTGGGCCTATCCGAAGCCGGTGGAACGCTACGCCGATCTCAAGGACCACATCGCGTTCTATCCAGGGCCCATGGACCAATGCACCATCGACGGCGAGGTTGTTCGCGTCCAGGAAGGAAACTTCTACGGCGGATGGATCACCGACGACATCGTCGGCCCCTTCAAGGGCGCGCCTGGAACCTGGGGTTGGTAGCGAGCCGAGCCGGGTCAACGCGGAGGCGTCGGGTTGGAGTTTGGCGACGTCGCTGACTTGCCGGCTTTGGCTTTCCGCGGCCGTTTCTCACCATAACGTCGCGACCACTGCGACGCCCGCTCGGGATCGTGGTTCGGGTTGGCGGTTGGCAACTTCGCGCCGACTTTCTTCCTCCACTGATCGAGCTGGGCGGCTAGTTCGGTCGTCTTCTGAGGTTTCGCGCTGGCCAGGTCGTTGGATTCGCCGATGTCGCTCTTGAGGTTGTAGAGTTCGCGGTGGCCGTCCTCGAAGAACTCCAGGAGCTTGTAGTCCCCGGCGCGGATCGCGCTGGCGGGAGTCGAGTGGTGGTAGTGCGGGTAGTGCCAATAGATCGCCGCGCGATCGAGCGACTTGCCGCCTTCGAGAATCGGGACGAGACTAACTCCATCGACGTGGGGACGCTCCGGTTTCGGAACCCCGGCCAAGTCGACGATCGTCGGCAACAGATCGACGGTCGAGACCGGAACGCGACTCTCGCTCCCGGCGGGAATGTGCCCCTTCCAATCGACGAGTAGTGGGACGCGAATCCCCCCTTCGTAGAGCGAGCCCTTCTCGTCGCGAAGGGGAGCATTAGTGGTGACGGCCTCGCCGCCCCCGTCAAAGCGACGCGTCAGACCGCCATTGTCGGAAGTGAAGATGACGACCGTGTTTTCCGAAAGTCCCAGTTCTTTGAGTTTGCCAAGGATGCGTCCGAAGCTCTCGTCAACCTCTTGGACCATCGCGGCGTAGACCGGGTGGTTGATTCCTTCGGGCGGCTTCGGTTTCGCTTCATACTTGGAGATGTTCTCGGCTCTCGCTTCGAGAGGAATGTGTACCAGGTAGTGCGCCACGAAGAGGAAGAAGGGTTTCTCGCGATTCTTCTCCATGAACCCTTCGCTCTTCTCGGTCAGGAATTCCGCCAGCGATGCGTTCTTTGGAACGTCGACCTTCGGCGCGGTGCGAAACTTCGGGGCGAAGTGACGACCGCTGGTGACGATCGACTCGTCGAACCCCTGTTGAGGAGGATAGTGCGTCGGCCCGCCGAGATGCCACTTGCCGAAGTAGCCCGTGGTGTAGCCGACCGTCTTGAGAGCTTCGGCGATCGTGACTTCTTCCAACGGAAGGTTGGGAGCGTTGGGCGGGACGTTGAGCTTCGCCCAGGGACGCTGATGACCCGGGATGAAGTCCGTCAGGCCGAGGGTCGCCGGGTACTTGCCCGACATGATGCTCGCCCGGGTCGGCGAACAAACCGGGCACGCGGCGTAGGCATCCCAGAACTGCATGCCCGCCTTGGCGAAGCGGTCGATGTTGGGCGATTCGTGGAACTTGCTGCCGTAGCAACCGACATCGGACCAGCCGAGATCATCGACGAGAAAGAGGACGACATTGGGGCGTTTGAGCGGAGGCTCCTTCGCGTCCGCAGTGGCGAAAGACGCCAACGACACGCCGACAAGTAGAGTGATGCCCCAGCGTTCTTTCGAGTGGTTGCTCGTCACGTTTCCCTCCCCCGTTTGCCTAATGCGCTCGAGACGAGAAGTCTCAAGTTGCCCGCCTTGACCGGCAAGTATCTGCCAACCTCTAGTTCGGCAGCGCCTCTGTCAAGGATGAGGAGCGTGATTCGTGCCGATCGACGGTCGATCGATTCGGGCGAGACCCGCTCGAAGCTAGCCGAACAGGGGGCCGGAGTTGCCGCCCAAACCACCCTTGAGGGGTTCGTTCGACTTGCGGATCAGCGGTTTGACCTCTTCCTCCTCGATCGCTTCTTCCTCGTCGGCCTCCGCCTTGACCTGCTTGATCGAGAGGGAGATGCGTCGGTTCTCGGCATCGACATCGAGGATCTTCACCTCGACTTCTTGCCCTTCGCCAACGATGTCGGCGACGCGGCGCACGCGATTGGGCGAGAGTTCGGAGATATGGATCAACCCCTCGATCCCCGGCTCGAGTTCCACGAACGCGCCGAACTCCATTAGACGCGTGACCCGCCCCGCAACAGTGCTTCCCGGGAAGTAGTTCGTCGAGACGTGATTCCAGGGATTGTCGGTGAGCTGCTTGAGTCCCAAGCCGATGCGGCGGGTTTCTGGATCGATGCTCAGCACGACCACTTTGACTTCCTGGCCGGCGATGACGAGCTCGGAGGGGTGCTTGATCTTCTTCCAGCTCATCTCGCTGATGTGAGCGAGGCCCTCGATGCCGCCAATGTCGACGAAGGCGCCGAACTCCATGATGCGTTTGACGATGCCGGAGACCTTCTGCCCGACCTCGAGGGTCGCGAGGAGTTCCCGAGCCTTCTCCTCCCGCTCCTTGAGCTGAAAGGCCTTGTGGCTGACGACGAGGTTCTTTTCCCCGCGGTTGGCATCGGTGATCAGGCACCGCAAACTTCGTCCGACGAGAGTCGAGAAGTCCTCAATGTGATCGATGTCGACTTGGCCGGCGGGCATGAAGCCGCGAATTCCCCCGGCGCTGATTTCGAGGCCGCCCTTGTTGACCTTCTTGACGAGGACATCGAGGATCGATCCCCGTTCGATTTGGCTCCAATCGGCTTCCTGGATCGAACCGGGCAGGCGAACGCTGACCGATTCGGTCCCCAGGTCATCGACGAGGACCTCGATCAAGTCGCCTTCGTTCGGGACTTTGTCTTGAAACTGAATGGTCGGGATCACGCCCTCGCTCTTTTGCCCGATGTCGACGAAGACACTCTCGCCGCGCACGGAGAGGACGCGGACGGTCCGCTTTCCGGAGCTACCGCTGGCGTCGTCGTCCGAGGCGTCGGCGCCGGCGGGCGGCTCGGAGGTCATGATCGCGTCGGGGTTGAAGGAGGAGAAGGCCTCGTCGAGCTCGTCGTCGATATCCTCGTCGAGCAGGCGGACGAGTTTGCGGCCTCGGGCGGCTTTGAGTTCCTTGCCGCGGGCCTTGGCGACGTCGTCGGCGAGCTCCTCCTTCTCGGGCTCGGCATTGTAGCTTTGAAGGTACTTGGCCTCGTCCTCGGCCTTGGCGGCTTCGTCGTTGGGATCGGCCTGTTCCTTGCGCTTCTCGCGGCGTTCGAAGAAGCGCTTCGCGGCGCCTCCCCGGAACTCGTTCTTGCCCGGTGGCGGCGTCGAGGGTTCGTTGGCCGGCGACCGCGCGCCTTGGTCGGCATTCGACGGCGTTTGATCGTCAACACCGCTCATCGTTCACTTCTCCCGAGAAGACTGGTAACTCGTTTGGGCCGAAGAGGTTTATGTTACAAAAGAGGAGAGAGGGAGACAGCCATTCGAAAGGCGGATGGTGTCTTTCCTCCCACGGAGGTTCCGATGAACGTCGACTTGAGCAAGGAGAGCGCCGAGCGGATCGAACACCTGATCGCCCTAGGAGCGTATCGGACCCCTCAGGAGGTGATCGAAGCGGGGATCCAGAACCTTGCCTTGTCCCGCCCAGCAAGCTGTCGCCGGAGATGATCGAGAAACTTCGCGAAGCCTGGCGGTCGAGTCAAGCTGGCGACGTGGCGCCGATCGAGTCCTGGACCGAATTGCTGAGCGATGCACGTTTCTCGCATCATCTCCGCTGAGTGCTCCGTGTGAGTGAACATTCCGAAGGAGTTGCCAGAGGAACGTCGGCAAAGTTTGGTGGGATCCTACCTCCTGTTCCCAACGGGATCGAGCGGTCGCGGGTGATTCATGGGGCACGCGACCTGCCGGGCACACTCGGTGATGCTTCAGTCGATGACGGAATTGCTTCAGGCAGCCCCGCTGGCCCAAATTGCCTCGATCAAGGAGTCTCCGCGTGCATCAAGTGAATCGGACAACTTGAACGATTTTCCGAAGTTGAGTTGTCCGGTTCATGAGGGAGAATCGTATTAAGCGTGCGGTCGTCGGAGCTTCGAGACGTTGCGACGATAGTGTATACTTGGAACAAGGGACCGGGTTCGTTCCCTCCAGGACCAGCGGCGGGGATTTCCCTTTCGCGGTGCCCCGCGGACTCGGCACGACTCGAAACAAGGCTTTGCCGACAGGGATTTCGGCGGCAGATCCGACGACCTTACGCGCGGGAAGGATCCCCAGACGCGGGGGAGATGAGGGTTCGTCCCTCCATTCCATCCTTCGCGCCAGCGGCGATACGGATCACTCGCACCGAAAAGAAGCCGCCCGGAGTTCCCGCTTTCGCGAGAACTTCCTGGTGCCGTATCTTTCCGGACGTCGCCGATACGACATGGGAGTGGCAACGTGGTGATCCCTCTGAGCATCGTTCCGGACGCCTCACGGCGGCTGAGCCATCGCGTGAGTGATGACCATGTCGTCGCCCACGTGGCCAGCTTCGAGATCCTCGAGCAACGGATCGTTCCGGCGATCGTCGCCAATCCCAACGAGGTGTTCTGGAGAGGGAACGTCAGTTCCGACTTCTTCCATCCCGGTAACTGGTCCGGCGGAACCACTCCCGGCGCGGCCGATGTGGCGGTGTTCGACGAGACGGCCTGGAGCTTCGTGGTCGACATCGGTTCCTCGAGTCTCAACATCGGCGGGATGCGCTTCCGCAACGACTCCACCAACACCTATCAGATCACCGGCGACGCCCTCGGGTATGGTGGCTCGATCGATTTCGCCGACTGTCACGGGATCGAACTGACCTCGGCCAATCGCGGCGACGTTGTCTTCGAATCCTCCCTGGATCTAAATGCGTCCGTCGCGGGGACGATGGTCGTGAACAACAGTCAACCCGATGGTGACCTGTTCGTTCGTGGCGACGTCCATCTCGACACCGATCTCTACATCACCGCGAATCGTCCCGTCGACATCGACGGGGCCATCCTTGACGGCAGTGGGTCCGGGGGATTGGTCAAGGATGGCGATGATCGACTGGAACTCGACGGAATCAACACTTTCTCGGGCGCGATCAACGTGCTCGACGGAGTGCTGGAAGGAGATGTCGACAGCATCGCCACCGATGTGGTCCTCCAAAGTGATTCGGAAACCAACCGATACGCCTTCTTGGTCTTCGACTTCGACGGCAGCCTCGAGGAATCGTTCAGCCACGAGATCAGCGGTTCGGGGGATGTCGTCAAGACGGGGAATGGAACGCTCGTCTTCGACACGAACCACCTCTACGCCGGGGCGACGATCATTGCCGAAGGCACGCTCGTCGTCGATGCCGGGGATGCGATCGGCGATGTCGGCACGGTCATCGTCCACCAGGACGGGAATTTGGTCGTACGGACGAGCGAGACGATCGGTTCGCTTCACGGATCGCTCGACAGCGTGGTCACCCTCGAGTTGGGGACGATGCTGACGGTCGACGTTAGTCTCTACAACAACGCCACCTTCGCTGGCGACCTCGATGCCACCGCGACCGAAACGCTCCGTAAGATCGGTGACGGGACCCTCACTCTTTCACCTTCGACCAACAGCGTCGGTACGATTCAGGTCGGCGCCGGCGTGCTTCAACTTGATCGAACGCACACGGGAAACGTGACGGTTAACCTGGGCGCGGCTCTCACCGGCGACGGGACGGTCTCCGGAGCGACGAGCATCGTCGGAGGGTATCTCTCCCCCGGAGAGGCCAGCGCCGCTTCGCCGCTCGGAACGCATACGACCGACGTCCTCAATCTTGCCGTCGGCGTGCTGAAGGTCGATCTCCATGGGCCGACCCCCGTGGACCACGATCTCTTGGTCGCCTCGACCAGTGTCAACCTCGTCGGCGCGAGCCTCATTCCCCAACTGGGATTCACGCCCTCGCAACCGGAAACGCTGATTTTCATCCAGAACACGGGCTCGAGTCCCGTCATCGGCCAGTTCAACGGATACCTTCAAGGGGTTCCGGTGGTCGATCCGTTGGGACTCTACAAGTACACGCTCGACTACCAAGCCGGCGATGGCAACGACGTCGCGATCATCATCGATCCGCTTGTCGTGCTCCCCCCGCCACCGACGGTCAGTTCGATCGTCAACAGTAGCCGGACACTCAACTCCAGCTCGGCTCGCGCCGTGGTCAACTTCTCGGCGCCGGTGGTTGGTGTCGACGTGAGCGACTTTTCGCTGGTTCGAACGGGAACCGCGACGGGACGCATCGCCAGCGTCACCTCCAACGATCCTTCGGGCATGAGCTACGTGGTCGAACTCGCCGACCTCGCGGGGACGGGAGAGCTTCGCTTGCGCCTGAACGACAACGACTCGATCGTCGACAGTTTCTCCCAAGCTCTCGCGGGAGCCCTCAATGGCAGCCTGACCGGCCCGCGAATTCTCGTCGACTTGACTCCGCCGACGTTGGAGTCCATCACCCGTCGCTCCTCGAACGCCGATGGCGAAACGCTCGACTTCGTCGTCCAGTTCTCCAAGGAAGTCACCGGAGTCGACGCCCGAGCTTTCGAGGTGGTTTCGACGGGATCGGCGATCGCGTCGATCGTGGGCGTCACCGCCGTCGATCAAGATACCTACCGCGTCACGATCGGGAACATTGGTGGAGTCGGGACGTTGGGCCTGCGGCCGGCATCGGCGACGACGCGGATCAAGGATCTCGCAGGAAACCTCATGGCTCCGGCAAGTGGCCTGCTTCCCGACGCCTACACGATCAATCGCTTGGCGCTCCAAGTCGCCTCGTTCGAGTTGTTGGCGAGTGACGGACCGATGACCGACGATGGCCGCCCCTTGATCAATGACGCGACGCCGACCTTCCGGCTCGTCCTTTCCGCCGGGGCCCTCGCCAGCGGCGACGTGAGGGTGCAACTCGACACCGATGGCGACGGCGGTTTCGCCAATGGCGCCGCGACGGTCTCCCTGGCGGGAACGCGAACGGTGATCGATGTCACCGCGACGCAGCCATTGACCGATGGTCCGGCGCGCGTCCGGGCCCGGATCGTCGATCCGGTCGGCAATGAACTGCTGACCGGCGAGGTCCTCCTGGAGATCGACCAATCCGGACCGGAGGTAGTGGAGCAGCGAGCCGAACAACTCGTCGAGGATGGAGTCGCGGCCGGCATTCGCTACTTCCTCACGTTCGACGAAGTGGTGTCGCCGCCCGACTTTGGTTCGCTGAACCTCGTCGGGACCGACGCGTCGGGCAACGAGTTTGACGCGAGCGTCGCTCTTTCCGTCGCCATGGTTGACGCCGATCAGTGGGTCGTCGAGGCCTTTCTGGGCGAGAACGGGTTCCCGAGCGGATCCTACCGCTTGGAGGTCGAGCCAAGCATGGTGACCGACCGTGCGGGCAATCCGCTGGGATCCCCATCGAGCATTTCGTTCTTCTTCGAGAAAGCGACGATCGGCATCGAGTCGGTACTAATCGCCGGGCCTCGGCTCGATCAGTTGCCCACCCACCTCTACGTCAACTTTGACGATGCCCTCGGCATCAAGGACAGCGACGGCAATTACTCGCGGGACGGGGACCTCGAAGTCTCCTTCCCGTCACTTTCCGGGGGGAGCGTTTCCGCGACGATCGGCGTCGAGCAGGAGGGGATGAGTCCCGATGGCCCGGCCCTCGTCGAGGCTCAAGCGAGCGCTGTCGACGGCGAAGTTCTCTTCACGCTCCACTTCGATCGTTCGCTCGACGAGGATGAGGCGCTTCGGGCACTCAACTACGAGCTGACCAGATCCAATGGTGAACGGGTCGCCCTGCGAAACGATCAGTTCCGATACGACGCGGCGACGAACGTGGTGACGCTCCGCGTTTCCGATCGAGGGAACGTCGGCTACACGCTCGCGATCGATGGCCGGGGCGATCTCGATATTGATCCCGCGACCGCGACCGACCTTTCGAACTATCTTCTCGAGCGACTCGTCGAGCAACCGGGGGGCGGCAGCCAGTGGGTTCCCGTCGAGCTGTCGTCGCCGCTCTACAGCCAGGATGGCGATCGCGTCATTCTCGTTCCCGCGGCGGGGACCGAGTTCGCGCTGGGACGCTATCGGTTGACCATCACCGGAATCGAGACGTTCGACGGGGCGGGCCTTGAGAATGGGAGCTACCTCGCGGAGTTGGACGTCGCTCTCACCGAGGGGGCCAGCGGCATCAACCCGGAGGTCATCGCGCGCAACTTGGCCGCTCTGGACGCCGTCGTCAGTCAGTTGACCAGTGACGTCGATCAGGCGGTGTCGAGCGTCCTGAGCAGCAATTTGGCCGACGACCTGCTCGCGGCGATGCGGAATGAGATTGCCGCCAACGCGGGAGCCGACTCGGCGGTGATCGCCAATGTCGTCAGCCAGCGACTCATCGACATCTTCCAAGGGAATCTGGCGGCGACCTTCGAGAGTCTCGGTTTCCAGGGGAGCGAATTCGTGGTCCTCTGGGGACACGATGCTCGCTTCCTCTTCGAGATTCCCTCGAACGGCCTCAAGGGGGGGCGGGTCGGCTATGAACTCGACGGCGGCGCCCAGGTGATCGAGGTCGACGGCGCGATCTTCCTCGACGATCCCGCGAGCGGACTCTCCTTGGCCATCGTTCCCTTGAGTCCCGACGGCGAATTGGTGGCGACGGGAGGGCTGACGCGCGTCGACGGCGATTCCGTCGAGCCCGATCTCGACTTCAAACTCCTCGTCCATGGGGCCAGCGATGCGACCAACCAGGTCGGGGCGATGCTCTTTGGGAGCGACGGTTCGGTGAGCCAAAAGGTTTTGACCGATACTCCCCTTGGGGATGCCCAATCGGTCGGCCTCGAGGCGACGGGCGCTCTCTCGGGCATCGATCCACTTCTCCAGCAGATCAACAACCTGGTGATCGCGGAAATCGAATCGATTCTCGGACCGCTCTCGGAGCTCCAGGGACAGTTCCTGATCGTCTGGTTCGACCCCGTGGGGGCGACGCTCACCGACAGCAACGGTCGGCGGATCGGCGCCGCGGACGGCCAATCCTTCAACGAGATTCCCGGAGCCTACTACTCCGGCGACGGGGAGAACGAACTTTGGGTCATCCCCAACTCCTTGGCGGGTGACTATCAGTTGACATTGGTCGGCGACGGAACCTCCTATCGGGGCGGGATCAATCTCGTCAGCGACGGGACGGTCTCGACGACCTTGCTCGGTGGATCGCTTCCCAACGGCACCTTCGGCGCGAGCAATCAGCTCGCCCTGGTGATCGACTTCGACGACGTTCTGCCGACGCCCAGCCCGAGCAACCCCGCCCCGGCGAACCCACAGGGCGATGGCGGTTTCGTCTCCAGCGGTGGGGGGCCGTTCAGTCTCCTCTTCGGTGGGCTCTCTCTACTGAGGACGACTAGCGAGTTCGCCAGCACGCTGTTGCTCAACACGACCAGTGTCTCCGGCTTCGGGACGCTCGAGTCGGGACCATCGACGGCGGGAGCCGACATTGGGCGCAACCGAACCGACTTCCCGACGTTCGGCGGACTACTCGGCGAGGATTCGATCGTCGACGAGGTCTTCAGCAGCATCCAACGTGGCTCGTTGATCGACGCCACCCTGGGGAGGATCGGGCTGGAGAGTCTACCCGCGACCCGCGACGGGATCGGTCAGTTGGCGGCCTCGGTGGGGGCGATCTACTCGCCGAAGACCCATGGGATCGCGACGGTTCTTCAGGGACTCGCCGGCTTGATCGGCGACGCGAGCGATGAAGAGGCCGACGGAACGTCCGGGGAGGCCGCGACGGCGCCGGAAGCGAACGATTCGACGTCGCTCGACGGTTCCGGGACTTCCTTCGACGCCGAGATCGAGGCCATTGCCCGAGCGATCGCGCCGGTGGACCAAGACGATGCCGATCCCCAGGTCGCGATGCTCGCGGCGGGGATGCTGGCGGGAACGGTCGCGGCCGAGCGAAGCGATCGCAAGTCGCCGCGTCCACCGTTCCGGCAACGCCCGGAGCGGAGTGTCTGACCACGAAGAGGCGGCTTCCCTTGCCCGCATCAAGACCCAGTCGCGGGGTCGGGGTTTACCCCCCAGGCGGACGTGTCGGAAGTTCAATCAAGACGCGTCGTTCCCGACGCATCACCCCGGCAGTGTCCCGCTCCGATGCTCCTTCTTTCCCATGGCTCACCCACGAATGATTCTCGTCTGAATTGCTCGCGCCTCGATGCCGCGTGAGTCTTCCCTAAGATGCCTGCGAAGTCTCTTTGCGTACGACCGCCTGACGAGTCGAGAGGTCCATGAGCATGCGGCAGTGGTTGAAGGATGAGTTGTTGGTGCGCCTTTGGCGGACGGTCAACAAATGGATGGACGACTACGGCAGCATGATGGCGGCGAGCATGGCCTACTGGATCGCATTCTCCTTCTTTCCATTGCTGATCATCGTGATCGCGATGTTCGGTTTGATTGTCAGCTTCTCCGACTCGGCTTCGGATCAGTACCAACTGGTCATTTCCTCGCTCTCGGACTACTTCGCCAAGGGCTTGTCCGAGCAGATTGCGAACCTGCTCGGTCAGGTGCGAGCCAACGCGGGCGTGGGAGGGCTCCTCGGATTGGGGATCCTGCTGTTGAATATCATCGGGATGTTCCTCCATTTGCAGTCCTCGTTCGACCGAATCTGGGACGTCAAACGCCCCACCGACATGGGGATGATCCGGATGGTTCGCGAATTCATCGTCTCGCGCGGGCTGCGGTTCCTGTTGCTCATCGCCGGACTTTGGATGCTCGTCGTGACGATGTTCGCCATGGGACTGGTGATGTCCGCGTTTCGGACGTGGGTGTCGGGATGGATCGTGCACGCGTACTTGCCGCAGTTGGCGCAAACGTTGGTGACGTTCGGCATCTACGTCGGCATCTTTGGGACTCTTTATCGCACCATGCCGCGGGTCTCGGTACCTTGGCGTGACGTCTGGCTCGGGGCGATCATGGCGGCGTTGACCTGGGAACTCGGTCGCGAGGTCCTGGCTTGGTTCGTCATCGGCGACAAGTACAGTGCCTACGGCGTTGTTGGGGCCTTCATCGCCATGATGGTATGGGCCTACTACGCGAGCACGATTTTCTTCTTCTTCGCGGAGTTCGTCTGCGTGACCCATCTCGATCGTCGAGTGGGGACCGCCGAGGAACACGCCACGGAATCAAACCTGGACGTGAGGGAAAACCATGGGGGAAGTGACACGTAGTGCCTGCCGGATTCGTGGATTCGAGCACGGCGAGTTCGATTTTCAATTGCTGCGCACCATGGGGATCTCTTCCTACGGTGGTGCCACGGTGGGGGAGTGTCTCGCGGCGACGCTGACGATCGAGGAGCCCGATCCCGAGAGCTGGGTCGTTTCGTGGGAGCAACTCGCCGACAACACGCTGCGAGTGGCGCGCGAATGCTTTGACAGGGGGCATCACGTCAGCGCCCGCGACCAGTTGATGCGGGCCTCGAACTATTACCGAACCGCCGAGTACTACGCCCCGATCGCGTCTCCGAAACAACGCGACCTCGGGTTGGCGGCACGCGAGGTCTTCGGGCAGGCGTTGCCACTCTTGCCGCTCGAGGCGGAAGTGATCGAGATCCCGTTCGAGACGCCCCTGTGCGGCTACTTCATTCAGCCGGCCGGAGACCCGGCGCCGCGCAAGACGATCGTGACGTTCAGCGGCTACGACGGGACCTCCGAAGAGCTCTACTTCATGAACGGCCTCGCGGGCGTCGAGCGCGGCTACAACGTGTTGCTGTTCGACGGGCCGGGACAGACGGGATTGCGCCGGCTCCATCCCGACACCGCGTTTCGCCACGACTACGAAGTCCCGATCAGGGCGGTGATCGATTGGACGCTCGCGCGACCCGAGGTCGACGCCGATCGACTGGCCCTCTACGGGATCAGTTTCGGAGGGCATCTCTGTGCTCGCGCGGCCTGTTTCGAGAAGCGGATCAAGGCCCTGGTCGCCAACTCGCCCATCGTCGACTGGGCGACCTACTTGGGAAGCTGGACCAAGCCCGAGGAAGGGGAAGACGAGGACATTCGCGTCGCGGAGGTGCCGGAGGTTCCCGACGACATTCTCCCGCCTCACGAGAAGTGGGCGTTGCTCTCGCTTTGCAAGAAGTACGGCGCGGAGACCTATTTCGAGGCGCTCGAGAAGCTCAACGCCTACCGCGTGGAGGAACACCTCGGTGCCATCGACGTTCCCTGTCTTGCGATGATCGGCGAGGGGGAAGGGGAGGAGGCGTTGCGGCAGGCCGATCTCTTCTGCGATCGGGTGTCCGGCGATGTCTCCAAACGGCTGTTCACCGTCGCGGAGGGAGCCGACGCTCATTGCCAACAGAACAACGTCGCGCTCGCGTGCCAAGTCCTCTACGATTGGCTCGATGAGCTGTTCGCTTGAGCCCGACGGTCGTGATGGGAGCTACGGACTCTTGCCGGGCGTGGTCGAACCGCCGAAGGCGCTTGAGATGGTCTGGAGGAAGGTCGCTTCCATGGTCGAACTACGGCTTTCGCGGGCGATGAGCTTGGCGTAGCGCTGCGCCGACCAAATCAGCCGTTCGAAGTTGGTGGCCAGGTTGAAGAATTGGGCGCGGATCTCCTCGTTCTCGCCCGAGACCGCTTCGGCGAAGGCGCGTTTGATCTGTCGCATCAGCGGCCCCCGATCGGCGGTCAGCTCCAGGAGTCGCTGATTGGCGTCCGACTCGAGATCCATTGTGGCGTTGGTCATGACGGTGATCAGACGCTTGAGCGAGTCGCGGATGTGGTCGACCACCGGCTCGAGTTCCGCGACCTCGGCATCCTTCGAGAGTTCCTCGATCAAGATCCGCGCCGTTTCCTCGATGCTGTTGATGGCGACCATCTTGTTCTGGGCGAGCGAGAATCGTCGCATGTCGGCCGGGGTGAACTGGTGGTGATCGATCGAGTTCAGGAAGGTCTCAATCTGCTCGGTGAGGTCGCGAATGATGACGTAGCGCTCGACGACCTTCATGTGACGCCCGTTGCGGTCCTCGTTGAGGATGTCCGCGTAGGCGCTGATGGTGTCGAGCAGACGTCCCTGCTCCAATCGCAACAAGTCGAGGGCCGCCGGAGGATCCGAAAGCGCGTTCCACTGTAGGTACTTGGGAGCCGCCGCCTCTTCCTCTTCGGTGGTGGGGCAGAGTTTCTCGACGAGTAGCGCCATCGGGACGACTAGGACGAACGAGACGAGCGCGGTGCTGAGGTTGATGATCAGATTGACGAGCGAAAGAATCGTCTCGACATCGGGTGTGAAGTCGATCAGGGTCGCCAACAAGAGTGGGATTCCGGCGACTTGTTCGACGTAAAAGAGGACGAAGAAGACGAAGGCTCCGGCGCCGCAGAGAATGTCTTGGAAGAGCAACAGCCGTCGCGCCGATCCCTTGACGGTCGCGCCGGTGATGCGACGCGTCAGGCTCGATCCGATCTGCACCCCGCAAACGACGAACGCGGCGGGGCCCACCTCGACCAATCCCGCGGCGGCGAAGGTCATCGTGATCATCACTCCGGCCGACTTCGACTGCGTGATGAACGAGAGCGCGGCGCCGAGGACGAAGGCGAAGAGCGGATACGACGCGAACTGCTGAATCAGCTCGCGGACACTGTCGGACTTGCCGAGTGGTTCGGCGCCGGTTTCCATGACGTAGAGGCCGTAGAGGACCAGTCCGACCCCCAGGACGACGCCGAGACCGGTCGTGTAGCGGTCCTTCTTGATGAAGGCTCTCAGGATGCCGGCGACGCCGATGACGAAGAAGATTTCCGTCTCGATGTCCAAGGCGACGACGAAGGGGAGGACCGTCGCCCCGACATTGCTCCAGGCGATGATCGGCAAAGCGCCGCGGACGGCGATCAGTCCCGCCGCTTGCATGTTGGCCATGATCAGGACGATGGCCGAACTCGACTGAAGCAGGGCGCCCGCGAAGAGGCCGGCGAGTGATGACGCCCAGATGTTGCCGGTCAACTTCGCCAGGAACTCGCGGAACCGTTGCCCACTCGCCTTCTTCAGATTGTCGCCGATCAGGCGCATCCCAAGAAAGAAGAGCCCGAGTCCGGCAAGTATCATTCCCGCGGTGTGCATCTACTCTTCCGTCGCGAACATTCGTCGTCACGGCACGGCCGGGGAAGAGACGTCCCGACAACCGCACCGAGAGGTTCTACGGCACTCGCCACGGCGAACCAAACGTGGGATGCTTCGGCGACGGGGGCTCTCCGGTGAGTGTCACCCCGATAAGGAGTGACCGGAAAGGCGGGCTACTTCGCCGGGGTCGCCGAGCCCTGGAAGATGGTATCGGCCCGATCGAGGTACTGCCCCCAGTCGAACGCGGTCAGATCGTGCTTGCCCGTGCGCACGTGGTAGGAGATCGCCGAATGGCTCGGTTGATCGACCTTCGGCATCTCCTTGGTCGCGATGCCGTCGGTGCCCAGCAACCGATAGACCGGATCGGCGTGGAGTCCGGAGAGGAACTCGCCACGTGGATCGGCCCACTGGTCCTCCGCCGCGCTGGCGATGTAGACCGGGCGGGGCGCGATCAGCGCGATGAGCATGTGTTGATCGACCGGTAGAGCGGCTTCGTTGTCGTTGTACTTGTCGAAGTTGCCACAGAACCAATGCGGGAACGACGTGTTGATGCGTTTGACCTTCTCGCCGAAGCGTCGCCGACTGAGCGCCGCGCCGCCGCAACCGGAGTCATTGGAGATCACCAGCGCGAAGCGCGGGTCGGTCGCTCCCGCCCAGAGGGAGGTCTTTCCCAATCGGGAGTGGCCGAGCACGGCGACCTTCTTCTGGTCGACGTCGTCGTCGCGTTCGAAGTAGTCCATCGCGCGACTGAGTCCCCAGGCCCACGCCGCGATCGATCCCCACGCGTCGGCAGGCCGTTCGGCGCTCTCGTGCTTGTCGTGATGAGGATGAACGCCGTTCTTGAAGCCGTCATGGAAATCGGGATCGATGTCGCCGTAATAGATCGTTCCGAGTCCGTAGCCTCGGTCGATGATCGTCTCGACCGGCCAGCGAGAAGCGCTGGTGCCGCGCGACTTTTCGCTGCCTCGCTTCTTCTCGCCGGCGCGGCCCTTCGAAGGACGCGACCAAACTTCCGAGAGGGTGATCCCGGGATCCGAATGGATGGTGTGATTGCCCTTGAAGTTGAGGCCGAGGAAAACCGGCACCGGCTTGGAGACGTCATTGGGGAGGTAGAGCAACAGGTTCATACTCGGGGCGTTGGGAGCGTCTCCCAGTTTGATGGCGATCTCCTTGCGGGTCGCCTTTCCACCCAGGGCTTGGCGGTCGATGGAGGTGAGTTCGTACTGAAGCCTCTTGGGCGCGTCGGGCGAACGGCCGTAGACGTGGGTTTTGAAGAGTTCGAGAATTTCCGGCCGTCGCTTGGAGATCCATTCGGCCGGGTCGTCGACGCTCGCGCCGTCGGCCGCGACCAGCGGATCGGGCAGCGTGTACTCGGGAACCTTCGCCTCGTCGTAGTTGGCGTCGGGCGGAGCGGAGATCGCGGTGCTCAAGGAGAGGTGAAGTAGACAGTAGCTCAGTCCCACGATCGTGAGCGTGCGGTTCATGGTGGCTCTCATTTCCATTCCGTTCTAAGTTGGTTCGTCGTTTCCCTCGCCGGGCGTGGCCGGTGCTGGGCATGGCTCGGGCTCGCTCGCGGAGCCCGACTCGAGGAACGCCAGGAGCTTGGTGTCCCCATTGTTCTTCAGAATCGTCCGAATGTCTTTGTTTTTAGGTCGGTTTCTCATGATCAGCAATGCTTGCAGCGCCGCCTGACGCACCATCAACGACGCATCGGCCAGTGACGCGACAATGTCATCGAGGAGCCGGGAGGACCGGCCTTGCCGAAGGTGATAGAGCGTCGCGGCGCGGATCCATTCGTTGGGGGAGTGGAGCAGCGAGTGCAAGAGCAGTTCGACCGACTTCTCCTCGAGCCGGAAGTAGTCGCGACCGACAAGGAGCTTCTCCTCGCAGCGAAGATCCGAGAGCATCGTCAGCACCGGGAGCCTGTTTTCGTCGTCGACGGTGTGATCCAGTAGCTCGCGTCCCATTGCTCGCAGTCGAGACGAGGGACTGCGAAGGCTTAGTGCGATCGTCTCGAAGTCGCCCTCGGGGTGACGAATGGCGAGCAGGTGCAGGACCCGATCGACGGACTTGGTCGCCGCGTGTCGAAGGGCTTCGGAGAGGAGTCCCGGATCGTCGAACGACTCGATCGTGTGGATGTCGAGCAACTGCTGAAAGTAGGAGTGAATCTCCTGGTGATAGAGTTTCGCGAGCCGGTCGCTGACTGGTTGGGCGAGCGTGATCTGCCTGACGGCGAAGATACGTCGCGTCGCCGAGATGGCTTCATCGCGGACCTCCTCACTCTCATCTTCGATCGCGCCGAGCAGCGCCGCGAGACTCTGCTTGCAGGGGATGCGTTTGAGGACGCGGCATGTCTCCGCCCGAATCGTGGCCGGATAGCGCGGGTCGCTCAAACGGCGGGTCAGGTGGGGAATGACCTTCTTCCCATAGCAGGCCAACGCATGCACGGCGGGCGTCGCGGTGGTCGGTTGACGAAGCAAGTCGATGAGGTGATCGACAAAGGTCTCGTTGCGAAGGTGGCCGACGACGTCGATCGCGCGACGAACGACCCGAAAGCTCTCGTCGTGTAGCGCTTCGGTCAGCAGCGTTTCCATTGAGGGCTGGTAGATCTCCTCAATGACGTTGAGCCCGACCAGTTTGGTGCGCTCGTCCTTGGCGCGGACCAACTTGCGTAGGTCCTTGATGCTGAACTGGCTCTTCTTCCAGCCGACCGCCTTGACCAAATTGGCCATCACTTCGCCCCGGACCTCGACATCGGGATCGTTGGTCATCTTGCGAAGTTCTTTCTGAGCGTGCTGTCCCATCATCCGGCGGTAGGCCTTGACCGCGGCCGCGCGAACCGACACGTCGGGATCCTTTAGCAGAGGACGTACGTTGTCGGCGTGGCGCTTGCTCCGCGTGAGCCCCAGGAGATTGACCGCTCGCCGCCGCAGGTCGGGATTCGCGCGCCCGAGGACCGCGATCAGGGTCGGTTCGAAGTCGGTGACCTTTCCTTCCTCGAGTAGATCGAGGCAGGCGTGGATATCGGCGTCCTGGTCGCTTCCCATCCGTTCGCGAACTTGGGAGAGCATCGAGGCGCTTAGCAGGAATTCCTGACCGTCCAACTCGAGGCGATGGGCGCGAATCGATCGGCTCAAGGTTTCGAGGTAGAGCTTGCGGCAACGCGTCGCTTGGTAGATCCAGTACGCCAACAGACCGAACGCGACGTAGGAGAGATCACGGGCGCTGATGATGTTCGTCAGTCCGAGGATCATCATGCCCGAGGTCGCCTCGGCCAACGGCTTGACGATGCCCCCGACCAGGGAGATCGTCTGGCGACGCACGACCGAAGGCAGTGGCCAATAGAGGAGCTGGATGGCGGGTTCGTTGACGGTCCGTTTGAGGACGTCGCAGCCGCGGGCCAGCGTCGCCGCCCAAAGCAGGACGACCTCGCGCGAGGAGATCAGGATGGTCGCCATGGCGCCGACCAGGGCCGAGGGAAACAAGAGTAGCGAGACGATGAGGTGGAATCGCCGCAATACCCGTCCGCTGAAGAAGAGCTGCGTCAGCCCGGTGAGGACGCCGACCACGCCGTAGTAGATCCCGAAGTACGTCGTCAGCTCGTTGGCGTCGTCGTCGAAGTAGTACGCCGCCGAAGTCTTCCATTGGAACTGAACGATGACGCCGACCATGACCGTCGCGGCGATCAGGAAGGCCATGCTTCGGGCGTAGCGCGTGCGCATCACGGTGAGGATGTCGGCCACCATCGAGGCCGACGCCGACTTCCTCGGACCGGGGCTGACCCGCGGTGACGGGCCGGTTTGCTTTCCAAGCAGGGCCAGCGGGATGAGCATCGTCAGCTCGATGCCCGCGATGACGAAGAGAAGGTTGATCGAACCGAAGGTGTCGACCATGCCTTCGATGCTTGAGCCGATGATGATGCCGGCGAGCGTCGCCCCGAGCGGAATGAAGCCAAAGACGCGTTTCGGCTCGCCGCTGTCGAAGACCTCGTTGACCAGGGTCGCGAACTGGACCGAACTCAACGCGCCGCGAATCTCGGCGGCGATGTAGACGAGACTGACCACGAGGAGGCCGCCGCTGCCGCTTACCAACAGCTCGCGCAGCGCCACCGACGAGATCGCCATCAGCACGAGCGTCACCCGGATGACACTGATCAGTCGGCATGAAGCGACGCAGCGGGTGTTGAATAGGGCGGCCGCGACGACGACGAACGAGGAGAGAACGATCAGCTCGGGCAGCCACTCCGGACCGGCCTCGCTCAGGAAGAGACTGTCACCGATCGTCCGGCCGACGATGTAGGCGCCGGTCGACCCGAAGGCGAACCACTGTAGCAGCAGGACCTTGAGGACGTCGCGTTGCCGGATTTGAAAGAGACGCTCGAGAAAGCGGGTCATCGATCAGTATCCCGACGGCCTGCCCCTTTGGGTTTCCCTAGTCCCATCGCGCATCGGGCGGACGACGATGGGCGTGGCGGAGCGAGCCCCGTCACGACTCGGTAACGCCCACGACCGATCCGGGGAGAATCTCTCCGGTCGTCTGAAACTGCCGGTAGGTCACCCGGAGTCGGCGCACCAGGGTGACGATAAGCCCGCGCGCGATCTCGAAGCGGTCCTCGAGCAAGTTGAGGAAGATTTCCCGGCTCAAGCGTAGGATCACGACCTCGGTTTCGGCGATGATCGTGGCGCTGCGCGGTTCGGAGTCGATGAGGCTCAACTCGCCGAAACAGTCGCCGCGATGCAGCCGGGAGACCCGGCGACCATCGACTTGGACAAGCACCTCGCCCTGGATGATGCAGTCGAGGCGGCAATCGTCGGTCGATCCCTGTTCGAGAATCACCGCTTCGGGCGGGTAGCGGATCTCCTCGGCGATCTCGGCGATCCGCGCCACTTCCTCGCCCGGCAAGTCGCGAAACAGCTCGACGCGTTTGAGCAACAATACCTTGTCGACGATCGAAAGCATGGTTCCTCGGGTGGCGTTGCCGTCGCGATCAACGCGGAGGAGACTCCCAACCGCTCCTGCCGCGACACCTCACCGGCGGGTGGACGGGGACGTGTGCCCACCACACCGCATTGGCAAGACTAGTTGATTGGTTCCCGACTGGACACCGTCGGCCCGCGATTTCCCCGATAAAGAGTCTGCATCGCTGGCGCCACGGGCCTTCGGTCGAACTCCTACAACCGTCAGGACCACCACAATCGGCAGCGTGACGCGTCCGATTCTCCGTCGGCAGCCCCTCGGTCTTCCCGAAGTGATGGCGCCGCGACGATCAAGAGTAGGACGCGGCCTGCCCGGAGGTCGGCGAATTCGCGAACGCCATGAGGAAGGAGGAGGCGGCTTGAGATCCACGTTGCTCCTCGGCGCCATGCTTGTCCTCGGCGTATCTCCCGTTGCCCTTGCTTCGGAGGAGGCGGTCACTCGCGACGAGATGAAGGTCCTTCTCGAGCGACTCGAGGCGGCCGAGCGGACCGTCAGCGAGTTGCGGCAACGTCTCGAGGAGCGCGATCGCCAAGAGGATGCCGAGGAGACGTTCCAGGAGCGTCCCGAGCCCCTGCGTCCCGATCCGCGTTGGAACCAGCGCATTGACGAGTTGGTCGCGAAGTGGAGCGCCGAACAAGCCGATGCCCCGGCCGCCGAGCCACCGCAAGAGAAGCCACGCGTGGAGCTGATCGCGCGAACGCAAATCGACTGGCTCGGGTTTCCCCAATCGACGCGGGGTGTCGACTTCATCGACAACCCGACAACGGGCAACGCGCCCCCTGACCGGTGGTTGTTCCGTCGCCTATGGCTCGGCGCGAAGGGGCAACTCACCCAGACCAGCCGGTTCGCCGTCGAGATCGACTTCGCCGACCCGTCCCACGTGCTGCTGCGCGACGCCTACCTCGCCCGAGACTCGTTGCCGGTCCTTTCGACGGTCATCGTGGGCAATCAGAAACGCCCGCTGGGGCTCGCGGCCCTCAACAGCAGCCGTGACGAGATCTTCATGGAGCGTCCCACCGTCGTCGATGCCTTCAACGAGAACCTGCGACGTTCCGGAATCGTCTCCTACGGCGTCCACGACGATGAGCGTTCGACCCACGCGCTGGGAGTCTACCTCACCGACGACATCGCCGGCGATGGGGAGTACACCGGTGACTTCTTCACCAACTGGAGCCTGAACTCCCGCTTGACGCGACTGCTCTGGTACGACGAGGCGTCGCACGGTCGCGGCTATTGGCACCTGGGGATCGCGAACATGGCCGCCAACAACAGCCAGCAAGCGGCCGGTCCTCCGCTCAATCAGGCGCGTTTCTTCACCTGGCCCGAGTTGCGGACGCGTCAGCCTTGGCTCGACACCGGCTCGATCGCGGACGTGCCCGGCTGGGACACCCTCGGCGGTGAGTTCTGGCTCAACCTCGGATCGCTCACGATCATGTCGGAGTACTTGAAGACCTGGGTCTTTCGGTCCTCCGACCGCAATCTCTCGTTCGACGGCTGGTACGTGCTCGTGGCGTACCTCATCACGGGCGAGCACCATCCCTATGACAAACAGCGTGCCGTCCTCGCGCCGCTGGAGCCCTACGAGCGGTTTTTCCTGGTACGCGGGGAAGGGGGACGACCATGCTTCGGCCAGGGGGCATGGGAAGTGGCGGTTCGCTATTCCCACGTCGATCTCAGCGATCGCGGCGTTCTCGGCGGGGTCGAAGACAATGTCACGCTCGCGGCCAACTGGTACCTCAACGAGCACTCGCGCCTGCAAGTCAACTATGTCCTCGGCAGCATTCGAGACCGCGCCGACGTTGGCGGCTACACGGCCGGACAGTTTGTCGGCTGGGGGACGCGCTTCTCGCTCGATTACTGAATGACGAAGGGATCATGCCAAATCAAAGGCGGTTCCCACATGCCCACTCAAGAGTGTTTCCGACACGCCCACGCGAGCGTGAGCATGGCACCCAGAAGCGTTCTGTCGAAGGAGCCAAGCATTCATGACGCTAGGGAGCGGCGGAAGCGGTGCTAGGGCAGGGATCGGTCGCGGAGGTCCCGGTTGTCGAAGAGGTCGCGGCGAGCTGGTCGGTTTCGTGAATCTGGGACCATAGCCGGTTGTCGAGAGCGACCCCGAGTCCGACGTGGGCTTTACTTGGAACGACCTGGCGAATGCGGAGTTTCTCCATGAAGCCCGCCACCAGGATCAAGTTCGAGACTTGGGTGTTCGCGAAGGGGCTGTCGATTTGCCCATCGCTCATGCCCTCGACCTTTTGCAGGGCTCGCTCCACCATCCCGAGATTGTATGCCTTGTCTTCCGGCTTCATGGCTTGAAGACGTACGCAGAAGCGATGGACGCCGCCGGAACCGAGCACGACGGTGTTCGGATCGGCGAGCTTGTCGAGAAACGCCTCGGGAACCTTGCTCGCGAGTTCCTCCACCCAGTCAATTGACTGATCGATCTCCTCCCCGTTGAGCGGGTTGGGCGTGTCTCCCGGCTTGCCGAGCCGCTTGATCAACTTGCGTTTGAACGCGATCGCTCCCAGTTCCAATTCGTCGACGAGGACATCCTCGAGCGTTTGGTGGCCGGGCTTGAGCATGTTGAACTGCATGTCGAGGCTGCCGATGTCCCAGGTGACGACTCGATCGGCGCTCGCGCAGGAGTCCTTGATCGCCGCGATGAACTCGAGCTTGCCCTCCTTGGCGAAGGAAATGAGTTCGAGGGGAACGTCGGTCCGCCGGCTCAACTCCTTGATGACCTTCGGCCCCAGTGGGCCGACCTCGCGGAACGAGGCAGTGCCGACACCGACGTACCCCACGGGATTGAAGGGGGTCGCGAACTCCTTGAGCTTGTTGATCGCGGCGACCCCACGATCGATGATGTCACAAACGTCCCGGTTCTCCATGTTTCGATTCGCGCGAAGCACTTCGTTGTAGGGGACGGGGATTTGCCCATCCTCCTTCCCGTTGGGGTAGAGGACTTCGAGGATCTCCATCCGAGCCGGGTCGACGCGCACCACGACAAGTTTCGTGTTCTGCGAACCGATGTCGAAGGCTGCCCGAACGACCCCTTGTTCCTCGCCCAGTCCGAGACTTGGGCAAAGACACACGAGTAGTAGCGGGAGAGAGAAGTAGCGTCCCATTCGGATTCTCCATCACTCCATTGAGTAGGGGCCCAGGGGCCGCCGCCCCATGCAAAGGGCGCTGATCACGCTTGGTTTGACGGGAACAGCCGTTGCTCGCGCTCGGCTTGTGAAACGGAGAGGCGAATCCCTTCGTCCCGAGCAAGACGATCGGACAGGTGCGATAAGATTGGCGAAGTGTAGTGATCTGTGGTGTGGGCCGACAAGGCTAGCGCTCGGATCTAAATGGATTCTTCACATTCGAGGTAGGCATTTGGTCGCTCCGACGACGCTCGGGCGTTTCCTTGAGTCGCCACGGCGGTTGCTCGTGCTCCGTGATCGAGTGAAAGTCCAGCGAAATGTCCACGATGGTGGCGATCGCCCGAGGCATGAAGAGAAGGCGAAAAGAGTCAAATAAGTGTCGAAGGAGCGTTCCACGTCAGCGGGACGACGAGGCTTGGCAGCCCGTTGAAGAGGGCCGTTTGTAGCTGGCAGCGAACCGATCAACCGGCGGCTAGCGTTCCGGCGACGAGAGGAGTTGACGCGGCAGGTCCGGGAGCGAAGAGGGAGAGACGACCATCGGCGTCTTGCCGTCATCGACGATCCCCGCCTGTAGGAGCATCTGCTCGGTCGGAACCGTCACCTCCCAGGGCATCGCCGACCAGTTGTCGAAGGGGGCGTATTCCTTGATCTGGTGGCTATCGGCACTCAGTTCGAAGTAGCGTTTCCAGTCGTCCCCGCTCAGTTGGGTCGGCGGCGTTTCCATTTGGCCGACGTTGGTTCCGCCCGATCGGAAGAGAGTCGTGAAGCCCGCGATTAGGTTGGATGTCCCACTCCAGCGAATCGATTCACGTTGCGACATCGGCGAGTGGTTTCCGCTCGACTTGAGGAAGGGCTCGTCCATATTGCCGATGAAGATGCAGTCGTTGGAGGTCACCTCGATTTGCCGTGGGGGCAACGGCTGTTCGCCGAAGGCGGTGACACTGATCAGCGATCCCCACAGACGAAAAGAAGTCTTCGAGAAGTCGACGTCACACGCCTTGGGCCCCGGACCCTTCCAGTCCTCGGACCAGCCCTCGACGAGGATCGCCGCCTCGGCGGTGGCGATAAAGGACTCCCGGACGAGGATCGACCAGAGCCCTTCCGGACTGGCGTCGAGCAGCCCTCCCGACGAGCGAATATTGCAGCGATCGAACTCGACTCGGTTGTTGGGACGCGTGTCGTCGTTGAGTCCCCGCGTCGGAGCGGTGACGTTCCGTACGACGTGGAACTGGGCGTTTCGGCTGTTCTCGCCCATCACCAGGGCGCAATCTTGGCACGCGACGCGCGAGCCGCCCATGACTTCGAAGAGCGCCACGGTGGGGTAGTCGTCCGAGTCGGGGAAGCCCTCGGCGATCAGATCGACTTCTTCCAGGTTGAGCCGACCTCGGTTCTCGATCACGAAGAGCTGATACGTCGAGGCGCTGGGATCCTTCTGGGGATCGAGTCGCAAGACGGGTGAGTATCCCTTCGCGGGACGGATCGTCAATTCCTTGCCGTCGATCAGGACGTTGGCCGCGTCGAGCACGTCGTTGGACTCGAGCTCGATCGTCATGCCCGATTCCGCCTCGTCGCACGCGGTCGCGATGCTCTTGAAGACCGACTTGAGCGTCCCTCCGGGGACGGACGGGTTGACCGTCAGCTTGTTGGTGTTGGAGGCCACCACGACGGGCTCGTCGGGAAAGACGGGGCCATCGCCGTCGCCACCCTTGCGCATCGTCTCGGTGGCGGGTCGTTCGACGACTTTGGTGGTCGTTGCCTTGCCATTGCCGTTGGGCGCGGCATTGGGGCGCTCGGTCGACGCCGTCTTGGAAGAGGGTTCGCGCCCGGCGTCATCCTTGGCGACGCCTGTCACCGCCGCCCCTTGGACGCTCGGCGTGGGCTCCGGTTGCCGGGTGAGCCGTTCCGGTAAATCAAGCGACTGGCCGCTGTTGAAGAAGCTCATCACGCTCACCGCGCCCAGCAAGAGCAACGTGGGGACGGCCCAAAAGAGATGCCGGTCCCACGAGCCCCGTTCGACGACCATCGGCGTCTGCTCGGTGAAGTCCTCGGGTACTGTCACGTGAAACATACTCGAGAGGGCGCGAAAATCGTGGATCAAGTCGGCCGGCGTCTGGTATCGATCGCGGGGATCCTTCGCCATCATCTTCATGATGACGCGGGCAATCGGTTGGGCCAACTCGGGCAAGTGTTCCCGCGGATCGGGCACCGAACTGCCCTGATGCTGAAGCAGCTTCTGCAGCGCCGTTCCCTCGGGGAATGGCGGGCGACCCGTCAATGAGTGGAAGAGGGTGCATCCAAGCGAGTAGATATCCGAACGGACGTCGGCGACGCGCGGGTCGCGGGCCTGTTCGGGAGAGATGTAGTCGAAGGTTCCCAGCGTCATTCCCGACTGGGTCAGCTCTCCCGACGCCGAGTTGCCCGAGGCCGAGAGGTAGTTTCGCGCCAGCCCCATGTCGACGAGCTTCGCGAGGCCCTTGGGCGTGAGGATGATGTTCGAGGGTTTGATGTCGCGGTGGACGACGCCGAACTCCGCCGCGTGGGCCAAGCCGCGAGCCATCTGCAAGCCGATGTTGACCGCGAGCTGGACGGGAAGTCGTCCCTGATGGGCGATCAGCCGCCGAAGGTTGTTCCCTTCGACGTACTCCATCGCGATGTAGCAAAGGCCCTTGTCGGAGCCGAAGTAGTAGACGCTCGCGAAGTGGGGATTGTCGAGTCGGGCGGCCGCCTTGGCTTCCTGCTGGAAACGCCGAAGGACTTCGCCATCTTGCGAGCCGTCGGGGGAGAGGACCTTGAGCGCCACCAAGCGGTCGAGGCGGTCGTCGCGGGCGAGGAAGACCTGGCCCATGCCGCCGGCGCCGATCGAGTCGAGGAGCTCGAAATGATCGAGGGTCGTTCCGAGCAACTCCGCCGCCATGTTCGACATGCGGTCGTGCCGATCGGTGACGATCGACTCTTGTGGCTTGATCTGCGTCGGCGCTTCGTCCAGACGGGAAGCCATCGCGGGACTGGAGGAGCCCCGTGGCAACCGAACCGTCTTGAAACTAGAACCTTGCGACTCAACCATGCCCGAGTAGCTCGCGCGGAACGAGGACTGTCAATGCGACGAAGCCCCGCCTGATGCTACTCGGGGCACTTCCCTCGACTATACCACGATTCGCCCGCGCCGGATACCATTTGCTCCGAAGCGGCGTCGCTGGGAACTCGCGCGGGAGCCGAATTGGCGCTCCCGTGGCATCCGATCTCCCATGGGTCTTTCGACTTATTCGTTCGCGCCGTCTTCCGGCGGAACCACCCCCAATCGTGCCCCGAGCCTGCGCGCGACCCGTTCGAGAGCGTCGCTGCGATCGTAGGGATCGAGGTGGATGTTCAGCAAACTGAAACTGTCTCGGTTCGCGAGCGCCGCGCTGACCGACTTTTCCAGATCCTTCTCGGTCCGGACGTCGAAGCCCCAGCCGCCGCCGATCAATTCCGTGATCCGGTGGTAGTTCCAGTTCCCGATATCGTTGAACGAGCCATCCTTGATGAACCGTTCGGTCGTGTATCCCTTGTTGTTGAGGACGAAGACGATCGGGTTCTGCCCGAGCCGGAAGATCGTCGAGAGTTCCGTGCCGGTCATCTGGAACGCCCCGTCGCCGACGATCACGATTGGCCGGCAATCGGGGTCGGCCGCCTTGGCGCCGAGCGCCGCGGGGATGGCGAATCCCATCGAGGTGTAGTAAGCCGGACTCAGGAACTCCGTGCGTTTGCGGACCGTCAAATCGCCCCCGGCGAAGAGGGCGTCGCCGACGTCGCAGATGACCACCATCTCCTCGCTCAAGATCGAGTCGATCTTCTCGAAGAGCCGGCGAACGCTCACCGCGGTGTCGGGTTCCGGGGTGAAGGGGGAAGCTTCCGCCTTGGCCCGTTCGGGGAGCTTGGGGGCCGCGATGGTCATCTTCCGCTCCGACAACGCGCCCACGAAGTCCTCCAGAAGAACCGAATGGTAGTGGTGGTGACTGATCCGAAGGTCTTCGCTGGTCGCGACCAGGCAGTGCCTCGGGTCGAGGTTGGCGGTGTCGATCCCCAAATTGATGTCGGTGATGAAGGTCCCGAGCATCAGCAAGCAGTCGGAGTCTTCGACGACTTGCCGCGGCGTCTCCTTTCCCAAGGCCCCTTCGTAAACGCCGACATAGAGCGGGTGATTTTCGGGGACGACCGACTTGCCGAGCAGAGTGCTGGCCATGGGGAGCTTGTGCTTCTCGGCGAAGGCGATGACGTCGTCCTGAAGCCCGAAGCGATGGATCTCGACGCCGACGAGAATGGCGGGGCTCTTCGACTGGCCCAAGCGGCGGCCCGCTTCCTCGACCGCTTCGGTCAACTCGGCCTGATCGCTGGTGGGCTTCTCGCTGGCGGTCTCGTGGTCGAAGAGCGGCGTCATCCCGACCAGATCGCGCGGCAGTTCGAGGTAGCCCGGACGTTTGTAGCGCAGAATCGCGTCGATCACGCGGTCGGTGTCGCGGAAGGCGGTCAGCGGATCGTGCAGCACGGCGCCCGCGACGGTGATCTTCTCGAAGATGTCGCGCTGCGTCTCGAAATCACGCACCTTGTGATGGAGCAGCGCGTTGCGGCCTCGTTCGTTCATCCCGGGGGAGCCGCTGATGACCAGGAGCGGCGATTTCTCCGCGTAGGCCTGGGCCACCGAGTTGACGACGCTCAGTCCGCCGACGCAGTACGTCACGCACAACGCTCCCAGTCCCGCCACCCGCGCGTACGCGTCGGCGGCATAGCCCGCGCAGTCCTCGCGAGTCGTCCCAATCACGTCGATCGAGCTGGCGCAAAGTTCCTCGTAGAAGCCGAGTACGTAGTCGCCGGGAATGCCGAAGACGTGTCGCAGTCCAAGGCCTTCAAGGCGGCCGATGAGGTGTTGCGATATGGTCTTGGCACGTTTCTTGGAGGAAGGCGTCGAGCCACGACGCCCCTTCCGCGTGCCCGCTGCCTCGGCGCGAGACATGGTGGTACCTCCTTTGACGCTGGGAGAAAGGAAGGCCGAGTCGGTGGATGAGAAGTGCCCTTCATTATACGCCGGGCGACGAAGTGTCGGGGGTCGGCGCGGGGTGAGAGTGGCCGCCGGCGAGTCGGTGAATCACCAAGCATTCCGCCTGTAACGCCTTTGCCAATCGGATGATGGAGACGCGGACGCCTTTCGACGGCGGTACGATTGGATCGGCCGCCAAATGGGATAGAATCACCTGCATCGCGACCCTGAGACAGTTTGGAAACCCTACGAGCCGAGGCCCCGCCTGATGAGCAACCCCGAAAAGGCGACGTTGACCTACGATGGGCAGTCCATGGAAATGCCGGTGTTGACCGGTACCGAAGAAGAACGCGGTGTCGATATCACGCAGCTTCGTGGCGAGATGGGGTTGGTCACGCTCGATCCCGGCTACGGCAACACCGGATCGACCACCAGCAAGATCACCTTCATCGATGGCGAGAAGGGAATCCTTCGCTATCGCGGGATTCCGATCGAGGAACTCGCCGAGAAGTCGAGTTTCCCCGAGACGGCCTATCTGCTGATCAACGGCCATCTCCCGACCCATACCGAGCTCGACGACTTCGCCAGCGAACTCTCCAATCAAGCGATGATCCACGAGGACATGAAGCGGATCATCGATGCCTGTCCGGCCACGGTGCATCCGATGGCGATTCTCGGCTCGATGTGCCTGGCTCTTTCGAGCTTCTATCCCAACTCGATCAATATCAACAACAAGGAAGAGATCGACCACACGATCACGCTGATCCTCGCGAAGATGCCGACGATCGCCGCCTTCTGCTATAAGAAGCTACTTGGCCAGCCTTACGTCTATCCCAACAGCCGACTCAGCTACGCCGAGAACCTCCTGCAGATGATGCTCGCGCGTCCCTCGGAGCCCTTCGTCGTCGATCCCGACGCGGCCCGTGCCCTCGACTTGATGCTCATTCTCCACGCCGACCACGAGCAGAACTGTAGCACCTCGACGGTTCGGCTTGTCGGCAGTGCCGAGACCAACCTCTTCGCCACCATCGCCTCGGGCATCTGTGCCCTGTGGGGCCCGCTGCACGGCGGTGCCAACGAAGCGGTCGTCAAAATGCTCCAGCGGATTCACGAGGAGGGGGGCGATGTCGAGAAGTACGTCGCCAAGGCGAAGGACAAGTCGAGCAACGTTCGGCTGATGGGCTTCGGCCATCGGGTCTACAAGAACTTCGATCCGCGCGCCCGCATCATCAAGGCGAGCTGCGACCGGGTCCTCTCGAAGATGAAAAAGGGCGACGCGCTCTTGGACATCGCCAAGCGACTCGAGGAAGTGGCGCTGGCCGACGAGTACTTCGTCGAGCGTCGCCTTTACCCGAACGTCGACTTCTACAGCGGCGTGATCTACCGCGCCCTGGGCATTCCGACGAACATGTTCACCGTCATGTTCGCGATGGGTCGGCTCCCCGGCTGGATCGCCCACTGGAAGGAGATGCTCGAGACCCCCGGTCGCCGCATCGGCCGCCCGCGCCAGATCTACACCGGCCCCGCCAAACGCCGCTACTTGCCCGTCTCGGAGCGCTAGCAAACGTTCTTCGTCATCGTGGGCTGGGAATATCTTGTAGGGTGGGTCTTGATCCACCTTCATCTCCGGGTGCCCGTTTCCGGTCACTATGCCTTGGCACCTTGGGGCCATACCCACTCTTGCGTGGGCATGCTGATGTTCCCGGACTCTCTCCAGGATGCCACGGGCTGCTTGCCAGGCCAGTGTCCTCGCGACGATTGTCAGCTTCGTCGGGTCAACCTCGACCCTCCATCACCGTTGCCGGCGGAAACTCATCTCCCCGCTCCGCGCACCAACTCCCCATCCCGGAAGTAGTCCTCCGAGACAACCTTGCCATCCGCGTCGAGCAGTCGGCGCGGGCCGTGAAGCTTGCCGCCTTGGAAGTTGCTGACCATTGACCGGCCCCCTCCGAGCCACGTCTTGATCTGGCCGCTGAAGCGGTCCCGCGAACGTCCCATCTCGGGACGCCCCTCGTCGGAACTGGTCGGGTCGGCGGCGGCCGTGGAGTTCTCCTCGGAGGTCTCGGCATAGACCGCTTCGTCGACGATCGAACCCTCCTCAAGCTTGATCCCCGTCGGGCCCCACGCGATGAATGGGCCATCGCGACGGCCCTGGCGGTAGGTGACACGATCTTGACGCACCCCGCTGTCGTACCACCGAGCCCAAACCCCGTCGGGGAGACCGTCGGCGTAGTTTCCCTCCTGCCGCTTCTCCCCGTTGGGATGCCAGAAGACCCATGGGCCGACGCGGTCGCCTTGGTCGAAATTCCCCTCGGCCTCCCGTTCACCATTCTCGTGAAAGTAGCTCCACGGCCCGTGGGGCAACCCGCTCCGGTAGCTCCCTTCCGCCTTGGTTCCCCCCTCGGCATGGTAGTATGTCGCCGATCCCTCGAGTTGATCGTCGGCGTAGGTCTCGCGGAAGAGCAGATTCCCCTCGGCGTCCCACGCGAGGACCAAGCCCTCGCGTTTGCCGGCACGCAACTCCTCGGAGAGCGCCTTTTGGCCATTGGGGTGCCAGTCGATCCAGACCCCCTCTTGCAGGCCGTCGGCGAATTCGCCCTCGCGGGCCTTGCTACCGGAGGGGTGAAAGTAGACCCAGCGGCCGGTCTGCTCGCCGCCCTCGTAGAGGCCTTCGGACTCCTTCACGCCCGAGGGGTACCAGAAGACGAAGGGGCCGGTGGCGAGGCCGTCCTTGAACTTGCCGCGCGATTTGATCTGGCCGTTGGTGTGCTTGAGGACGACTTCGCGCGTTCCCTTGGCGCAGCCGCCGCCGACGACGCCAATCGACAAGAGGATCCAAAGGTAGCGAAACGCCCAACGCACGTCGATGGCTCAGGTCCCGTGGGTTCAGTATCTATCCCCGCCGCAAGGACTCCCCAGGGGAGCGTGCCACGTTCATGCCACTCTACCACGAATCTCCATGGATCGACTGGCGTGAATGGGCATCCCCGTCCTTTCGGTGAACGGTGTGGTGGCAACATTCGATCCTGATCAACATGGGAGTTCTGGGATGGCTACTGGAAGTCTCGGGGCAAGACTCTCTTCCGGCGTTAACCCTCTGTCCCCGGAGTTCGACCACCGTCCGCGACTTCTTGCGCGCTCCGGTACCCGAGAGTGAACATTCGTCCAAAGGGAATCGGTGGTGAAGCCACTCGCACAAGTCGATACGGAGTGGGGTTGAGCCGTTCCGCCTGGGACGTTATACGGCCCCCAAACCAGACAACGTGCCCCGCGGTTTGCTCAACGATTTCTCGACGGGATCCCTTCGCCATGCGGATCATGGACCGCTATCTCTTCGCGAACTTCGTCATCGCCTACGCGATCTGTTTTTCGAGTATGGTCGGCCTCTATGTCGTGATCGACCTCTTCTCGAACGCCGACGAGTTCATTGAGGACCACGCCGGAACGATCGCGTTTGTTCGCCGGGCGACGAAGTACTACGTCCTGCACTCGTTCGAGTACTACAACCGCCTCTCGCCCATCATTACCCAGATTGCCGCGATGGTGACGTTGGCCGCGCTGCATCGCCACAACGAGATCGTCGCCCTGCTGGCGGCGGGTGTGCCGACCAAGCGGGCGCTCGTGCCGATCATCTTCGGGGCGGGCTGCATGATCGGTTTTGGCGTTATCAACCGCGAGCTCATTCTGCCACGTTATTCCGAGCCCCTACAGCGACTGCACGAGGATATCGAAGCCAACAGGGATTTGTTGCCGACGAGTCACTTCGACCGCGACCACGTGTTGATTCGAGGCGAGACCGCCCACCGCGAGGACAAGCGGATTGAGAAGTTCAACGTCACGCTCCCCTTGGAACTCGGGGTGCATCCTCCCGAGCTTCGTTCCTCGGTGGCGTATTGGCGTCAGGATGAGAAGACGGGGCGTTGGGGTTGGCTGCTCATCAAACCCGACCCGTTGCCGACCGTCAAGAAGACCGCCGAGGGGGAGGAGGAGAAGGTCCGCATTCTCCCCGACGGCAACGCGTTTCTCTTCACCGACATCAGCTTCGGCGATATGATCCGGCGGCGCAACTGGATGGGGTTCGCGGGAACGTGGGAACTCTTGGCCGAATTGCAGCGCGGCGAGATCAAGGACCCGCGCAAGGTCCGCATCATCATCCACAACCGCTTGATGCAGCCGATCCTCAACCTGCTGTTGGTGCTGATCGGCATTCCCTTCGTGTTGCAATGGGAGCGTAAGAACATCTACCGAAGCATCTTCGTGTCGATGATCATCAGCGCGCTCTTTTTCGTGATCGACGCCTGCTCGGGCTATTTCGCCTCTCACGGCTACATCGACCCGCTCTCGGCCGCCTGGATCCCGGTCTTTCTCTTCGGTCCCGTCGCCCTCGGTCTCTTCACCCGCATCGGCACGTAGGGTTCTTCGTAGGTCAGTTCTTCGTAGGTCAGGCCATTGCCTGACTCTCCCCCTTTGTCCAAGGGGAGCCCATCTGACGCTCCCCCTTATCCAAGGGGAGCCCATCTGACGCTCCCCCTTATCCAAGGGGGAGTTGGAGGGGGGCTTCCTTGTCCTACGTTTAGGGCGCCCTCGTCCTTCTCTGGAAGAACGGTGGTCGAACCCGAATGCCTCGTCAGGCGATGGCCTGGCTTACAGGTGGAGGGAAGAAGAGCCCCCCTTATTCCCCCCTGTACGGGCCGGAGTCAAGGGTAACAGGTGTCCGGGGACATGGGTAACACGTCCTCTTCTTCGGTTTCGGGGGTGGAACGGACGGAGGGATCGCAGCGACCGCAGTCCGTGCCACCCCCGGATCCCTCGTTCAATCCCCTCGGGCGCCGACGGACCACCCGTCGGCGTTCACCACTGATCGACTGGTCCAGCTCACCGAGCCAAACTCGTCCAAACCACACTTCCCACACGCCATCGACGAGCGTCGGACGGAGTCCCACGTGCTCGCCAGAGAACGCCTGGCTCACGTACCACTGCTGACCCTGAAAATGGAACTCGCCCCGACGCTGAACCTTGCGAATCTCGTCGATCGGACTGAACTCCAACGGAGGCACCTCCTCCGGATAACGACGAGCACTCGCCTCGTAACGCTCCCCCGGTGGACGCATCCCCAACGACTCGTGTGGACGCTCGAAGTTGTACACCGACCGCCAGCGATCAAAACGCTCTTGCGATTGCTGAAGGTCCCGTAGCGGCCCTCCTTGCAGCACTTCCGCCTTCAAACTCTGGTGAAAACGCTCCAGCTTCCCCTGCGTCTGAGGATGACTCGGGCGGCCATGAAGCACCTGCACTCCCAACCGCAATAGCCACACCGTCAGCGGCGTCCAAGGACTCTCGCGGTCGTTGCCCCACGGAGCACCATTGTCCATCAGCATCGCCTCGGGAAGGCCATAGACGCGAAACGCGGCCGTCAACGCACCACGAACCGTCTCGCCACGCTCGTTGCCGAAGGCTTCGATCACCAGCGAGAAGCGGGAATGGTCATCCAGCATCGTCAGAGGATGACAACGCGTCCCGTCAGCAAGTCCGAAGTGACCCTTGAAATCCATCTGCCATAGCTCGTTGGGCCTCTCCCGCTCGAACCGCTGATAGGGGCCCAACGTCGATTCCTCACGAGGCGACAACTCCCCGTGACGCCTCAGAATCTCCGTGATCGTACTCGCCGCGGGTACCCCCGAGACTCCCCGGTCAAGCAAGAGCTGACGCAGCTTGCGACCACCCCATGACCTATTCATCTCTCGGTGAGCCGCCAGCACCACCGATTCCATCTCCTCGCTGGTCCGCCCTGGAGAAGAAACCGGACGACGCGAACGGTCCTCCAGCCCCGATCCGCCCGAAGCTTCGTACCTCGCCAGCCACTTGTAGCCAGTCTTGCGCGAGATGCCGAAGCGACGGCAAAGCTCCGACCTGTTCGCCCCCTCCTTCGACGCCAACTCCACAAACTCCCGACGAATCGTTTCCACACTCGCCACCTTCCAAGGCATCGCTCGACTCCTTCTGAAGAAGTCGCTTACGATACCCAAAAGGTGTTACCCATCTCTCCGAACAAGCGCCACCTATGTCCACAGTCCGTACACCCCCTAGGGCGAGGGGGGGACTGAAAATCTCTGGCGTCACTTCACCTTGCGGATCTCGACGCGCTTGACGCTGAAGTCGTCGGTGGCGGGCTTGGCCACGGAGAGAACGACCTTCGTCTCGCCCCGCGGGAGCGTGACGCTTCCCATCGGCAGGGCGGCCCACTTCTTCTCGCCGACCTCCTTGCGGCCCACGCGATTGGGGCCATGGACCTCCTCGGGGTCGAAGGCCCGGGTGATTGGCTTCTCGAGATTCGCGTCACCCACGCGAGCTTCGACCACTTTGCCGACGTCCTTCGCGGGACACGTGTAGTAGATCGTCACGTCATACGTTCCCGGATGGGCCACCTCGAGCGGCCACGTCGCGGTCGCCTCGGGGCTGGTGAACCCCTGGAGCCAGTCGTTGGCCCAGCCCGTTTTGCCATGAAAGTGCAAGCCGCTCATCTGGGCCTCGGGAGCGAGCAGGCTCACCGCTGGCGACTGCGAATGACCGACCTCGATCGGCCGCTGCCCAAAGCCCCCCTTGGTCACGTCCTTCTCCCACGCGGCGTACGCCTTGCCGAGACGGTCGACGATCGCGGGATTCTCCTTGGCGATGTTCTCCTTCTGGCCAGGATCGGTGTGCATGTCGTAGAGACGCCACGGCTGCTTCTTCGACTTGCGCGACATCCGGTGCCGCGACGTCCGCACCGCCATCGATGCGTCGTCCTTCCCCCGTCGGGCGTAGCGATGAAAGAGCGTTCGCTCGGGCCAGCCCTCGGTCTTCCCCTCGAGCAACGGCACCAGGCTCACGCCGTCGAGCTTCAGCGACGAGGGAACCGCGACGTGGCAGAGTTGCATGATCGTCGGCAACAGGTCGATGTGCGCCGCCAGCGGTTCGACCCGACGCGGCTTCAAGTGCCCAGGCCACGAGATGATGCACGGCACCCGCACCCCCCCTTCGTCGGTCGAGCCCTTGCGACCGAGCATGCCGCCGTTGTAACGCTTCGTGTTGGGACCGTTGTCGGTCAGGAAGATGACGATCGTCTTCTCCCGCAGGCCGAGGTCGTCCAGCGTCGAAAGCATCCGGCCGATGTTGTGGTCGAGGTTCTCCACCATCCCGTAGACGGTCGCGAGCTCGGGATCGAGCCCCTTGAGCCGGTACTTGTCGTAAGGCGTGTCGGGAACCTGGAAAGGCGAATGGGGCGCGTTGTACGGCACGTAGCAGAGAAACGGCTTCTCGCGGTTGGCCTCCATGAAGCCGATCGCGCGGTCGGTCAGGACGTCGCTGATGTAGCCCCGGCTCTTAAATTCGTTGCCGTTGTGCTCGAGCTGGGTGTCGAAGTAGAGCGTCCAGTGGCCCGCGCAGAAGCCGACGAACTCCTCGAAGCCCTGGCCGTTGGGGTGAAAGGGATAGTGCGAGCCGTTGTGCCACTTGCCAAAGCAGCCGGTGGCGTAACCCGCCTTGCCGAGCAACTCGGCGATCGTCACCTCCTCGGCGTTCATCACCTCGAGCCCGTGCGTCACCCCGCTGACACCGGTGCGCGCGTGGTAGCGGCCGGTCAGGACGCTCGCGCGGGTCGGGGCGCAGACGGGCGAGACGTAGAAGCGATCGAAGGTCACCCCTTCGGCGGCGAGCTTGTCGAGCACCGGCGTCTCGAGCACCTCGTTGCCGTGCGAGCCGAGATCTCCCCAACCCTGGTCGTCGGTCAGAATGAGCAAGACGTTCGGGTGTTCGACCTCCTCGGCGCCCAGAGCGTCGTGGGCACCAAGGGCGAGAAATGCCACCGCGATCAAGCCGACCCATGTTGGGGTTTGGTGGGGGAATCGGTGTTGGGGGAAACGAGTGACGGGGGCGCGCATCGGTTCGTGGTTCCTCGTTCGGGCAGGGTGGATGGTTCGCGCGTCGAGCGTGGCTCTCTCGTGAACCGGCGGTTCGGCGTGCCATTGTGACCTGGTCCGCGTGGAAGGTCAAACGATCCCCGTATTCTCCCGGCGGCGAATAGATCAACGGGCCGTTGGCGAGGTGCTACCCATCTCCCCGAACAACATTGTTCGGTGGGACGCTCGTCGCGGCGGGAGAGTCGACGTCGACAAGAGCATCGAAGTAGGCAAGCAAGCAGTCGCGACATAGACCGTGACTCGTCTTGGAAGGACTCGTGGCCACCCACTCGGGGACCCAGTGCCACGAAGGCTCCCCGTCGGCTTTCCGGACCCGTCGGCAGTAGGAGCACTGGATGATGAAGCCGTCTCGATCACGAAAGGTTTGCTCCTCGGGATGATGGAGGACGCGCCGCTCTTCGTGGGGACGACGCTCGGTGAGAAAGTGCAGGATCAAGAGGCCCGCTTGCCGGGGCAGGGGCAGGACGTTCATTTGGTACTCGCGGAACTCGTTGGGCGAGGAGCATTCGTAGCGATGATGCCAGGGGACCGACTTCTCCAAGCAGTGTCGGAGGTTCGTCTCGAAGAAGGACTTTAGCGGACCGTGGATGCCATCGAGTATGTTCCTTCCCAGCCCCCAGCGGTCGGACTCTTCCGGCCGAGGATGGTGTTGTTTCAGAGCGAGGAACCACCCCTTATTGAGGAACGCGAGTCGCAGATCGGGCCAGGTGCCGCAGACGACCGTCTCGTCGTCGACCTCGAGCTGATGGAGAAAGGGATCGAGGAGGGACGCGAACTCCGGATCGAGACGAGCTCGCGCGGAACTGATCGTTGCGTCCGCGTCGGCCGTCGGGCGAATCCCAAGCGTCATCAAGTAGGCCTCCAGCGATGGAGAGGGCGCAGGGGTAGACGTTTGTTCCCACAGGCTACCACTCCACTCTAGCGCTCCGGCCCGATTCGCAAGCCGATTCGTCGACTTTTGGCGCCGGATTATCGCTGGAGAGCTCAACGTATCCCCGTTGGCACGCAGGGGTGGTGCGATCGTTGTAGGCGGGACGGTCGAGATGCGCCAAGAGGTAACGTTGTTCCATGATGACCGAAACCGAAGCAAGATCGCGAGGGGAAGGGGGCAAACGTCCCTCCCGCTGGCGCCGGCGACTAGTCATCGTCGGGAGTCTCCTCCTTTTGCCCGTTCTCGCGTGGTCGGTGTGGTACTACCTCGCTTGGCGGGAGCGTCAAGCCGAGATCGCCAAGATCCGCGCGGAGGGTGAGCTGGTTTGGTTCTCGGAGATCAAGCCGGAGGCCGAGGAGATCGGTGGCGAAACCGCGACCCCCTTGGTGATCGAGACGATGCGGATTAAGGAGCGTCACCGCATTCAGTGGGTGATCAACAAGGGGCCAAAGCAGTGGATGGCGGTGCGGGATGGTTTCTGGAAAGCCCTCGAACCGCCGCTGCACTTCCCCTACGACTACGGCACCCGCGATCCGTGCGGCTTCGAAACGTGATCATCTCGGATCGGGCCGCAATGCTGTCCTGCATGGAGTTCGCCACGCCGGAAAGCCTGGAGGGATTCCCGAAGCTCAAAGCCGTTCGGCTTTCGAAGATAGTGCCGCCTTGGGCGACCGAGCGGCTCCCAATCGACCCGACAAATTCGAAGGCGAGGTGGCTCTGGTCGACGCCCAACCGACCATGGATGCTCCGTCATCAAACTCACGTTCTGTGTTCGACAAGCGAACTGGCCGAGATCATCGGCACCCCCGGTCCCGAGGGGGAAGCCCGCTCCTCTACGAGAACGATGCAACGGGGTTCGTCATCCGCAACCTGGGGATGGACGGCATCGATGACCATGATGATCCCGGTAAAGACTGGCCCGAAGCGATGTTCAGGGTGGCGCGAGAGAAGGAACTCGGGGAAGAGTCAGGCAAATAGCCTGACCTACAAGTCTCTTGACGAGGTAACGGTCGACCAACCCGATCGAGGTCCTCCCGATTCGAGGAGAGGGCCTGGCCCTATGCCGAAGGCATTGACTAGCGAAGCCCAGGGTCGCGTTTCGCGCACCCTGGGTTGGGATCACGCCGCGTGCCGGAAACCCTGGAAGGGTTTTCTAAAGGAGGTGAGAGGGGGCCGCTCCGTGGCGCGGAGGGTTAAAAAACACCTTCGGCGTTTGGAGGATGTCTGGTCGGTCCCCAGGGTGCGCAAAGCGCGACCCTGGGCTTCATTAGACAACGGCGTTGCCGTTAAAGAAAGAGGAACGGTCGTCGGAATCGGTGACGTCGACGGGTAAACGTCAATCGTCAACGGCATTGCGGTTGAAGAAAGAGGCACGGTCGTCGGAATCGGTGACGTCGATGGGTGAACGTCAATTGTCAACGGCATTGCGGTTGACGAGGGTTGAATGATGCCGTCGAGATCTCATGTTCCTCAGATCGCCGGTTCTTGATGGGTACTCGATGCAACAGGGGGGCTGCGTTGAGGGCCTGGCCCTATGCCGAAGGCATTGACTAACGAAGCCCAGGGTCGCGTTTCGCGCACCCTGGGTTGGGATCACGCCGCGTGCCGGAAACCCTGGAAGGGTTTTCTAACGGGGGCGGGAGGGGGCCGCTCCGTGGCGCGGAGGGTTAGAAAACACCTTCGGCGTTTGGAGGATGTCTGGTCGGTCCCCAGGGTGCGCGAAGCGCGACCCTGGGCTTCATTAGACAACGGCGTTGCCGTTGAAGAAAGAGGCACGGTCGTCGGAATCGGTGACGTCGACGGGTAGACGTTGATCGTCAACGGCGTTGCGGTTGACGAGGAGGGGCGGTCGTCGGAATCGGTGACGGTCGATGGGTGAACGTTGATCGTCAACGGCGTTGCGGTTGACGAGGAGGAACGGTCGTCGGAATCGGTGACGTCGACGGGTAAACGTTGATCGTCAACGGCGTTGCGGTTGACGAGGAGGGGCGGTCGTCGGAATTGGTGACGTCGATGGGTGAACGTTGATCGTCAACGGCGTTGCGGTTGACGAAAGAGGCACGGTCGTCGGAATCGGTGACGTTGATGGGTGAACGTCAATCGTCAATGGCGTTGCGGTTGAAGACGTTGGTGGCGATCAGAGCTTGTCTCGGCAAGGGGGGAGAGAAGAAGACCCTCTATCTCCCCCTTGGGCAAGGGGGAGCAATAAGAAGTCGCTTGGACAAGAGGGAGCGATGTCGAGGTAGGTGTTGAATCGTCGAACGGGTTTGTTCCAATGGGGACTGCCACCTCTCGGGGCGATGAAAGCAAGTCGCCTATCTTCACGTGTTGAGGACGAATGGGTCACCAACAGACCTCGAACTCTTCCCGTTTGCTCCCATTCTCATCAAAAAAGGACCGATTTTGAACCGATTTGGCCCCGTTTTGCGCACGTTTTGGGGGGCTGCTTTCAGCCGTGTTGGAATACGGCGGGTCGAAATGAGCCACGGCGGCCAAGGGCGTTCGAAAATAATCGAGAGTAGCTGTTCGTTCTTGAGGCGGCGCGGGCTAAGATCGAGACGCCGACACTTCTATTGTCATGTCTAAGAATGACGTCTAAAAATCGTGCGTTTTTGTCGTTGGTTGAGCGACGTGGAAAACGGATCGTTTCAGCCTGCCTGACAATGGAGCGTCGAAGCCCAAATCTGGCGGGCCACAGGCCTGTCCTACGAGCTCGCCTCCTCGCCGCTAGCCCTTCTCCCAGTGGGAGAGGGGGAACTGCCGATGATGACACTTACTTTCGGCCCCTCGTTAGCGCGGCAACGCGATGAGGGCGTCGAAGATATCCTGACTGGTGGCGACGGTGCGGGTGTTGGCGACGAAGGCGGTCGAGGCGACGATCAGGTCGACTAAGCTCATCGTGACGTCGACGTTCGAGCCCTCAAGGGCCCCGGCCAGCAGGCCGCCGGTGACGTCGTTGGGGGCGCCGATCGCGACGACGTTGCTGTTGGGCCCGAGCGAGTAGAGACTGTCGGGTTCGACGAGTAGGCCGCTGGGGTTGTCGATCTGGGCGAGGACGATTTGTCCGAGAGGGCGGACTTGCCCGTTGGAGAAGAGGCCGGAGAGGACGCCGTCCTCCTCGATGGCGAAGTCCTCGAGCGTGCCGGGGGGGAAGCCGTCTTGGTTGGCCAGGACAATCTGACTCGTCGCGACCGCCAGGGCCTGGATGCCGTCGACATCGATGGTGATCGTTTGGGGCACTCCTCCTCGGGTGATGGTGATCTCGTTGCCGACGACGTCGGTCAAGTTGCCGTTGGTGTCGAAGGCGAGGGTTGCCATCCCGACGGTGCGGTCGATGCCGTCGGCGACTTCATTGGCGGAGCTGGAGAAGATCATCTGGAAGACCGAGCCGGTGTTGTTGACCTCGTCGAGATAGATCGAGGCGGTGACCGGCAAGGCGTCGCCGACGTTGTCGAAGACCTCGAACTGGAGGCCCGCGGACTCGCCGTTGGCGGTCTGTGCTCGGTCCTCGAAAGGGAGGTTGTAGCTCCCGAGCGTGCCGTCCGCGACGGTTTCGACCACGAAATCGCTGGTCGAGACCGAGAAGTCGTTGATCGTTCCCAGGTTACCGGTGAGCCGGACTTGCCCGGTGTCGAGGATCGTCGCGCCCGGTTCGTTGCCGGCCGGCTGTTCGAGGTCGGTGTCGATCTGGAGCGTGCCGACGATGAAGTTGGTGAGGGTCGAGAGCGGGTCGGTCGGGTTCAGGATGATCGAGGCCGGGGCGGGCGTCAAGTCGGAGCCCGAGGGGGTGTAAGTGATCGTGACCGCTTCGGTGAAGGCGCCGCTGCCGTCATCGATGATCGGCTGGCCATCGACGGTGACGTCGGCCAAGGGCGTGTTGAGATCGGTGGTGTTGGTCGCGAGCGAGTCGAGGATGGTGGCGTCGGTGGCGATCTCGCCGGTCGGGTCGACGGCTCCCTCGAGGCTGGCGGTGGTCGTTTCGCCGGCGATCGTCAGGGTGCCGATCGGGATGTTGAGGTTGCCGATCTCATCGGTGATGTTGAAGTCGGCGTCGACTTGGAATCCCTGGACGGTGAGTCCCTCGGCGGTGGAGAGATCACCATTGGCGTCGAGTTGCAGGGCGCCGTTGCGGGTAAAGAACTGTTGGCCGAAGGCGTCCTCGACGACGAGGAAGCCGGCGCCATCGATGAAAACGTCGGTGGAGATGCCGGTGGTGATCAGGGGGCCGATGCTAAAGTCGGTCGTGACCGCTCCGATCTCGACGCCGAGGCCGAACTGGATCGGGTTGGAGCCGGCGGTGTCGGCGGTCACGGGGGTGCCCGGGTTTTCGAGCAGGACCAGCGAGTTGACGATCTCGGCGCGGAACTCCTTGTAGGCCGTTGAGTTCACGTTGGCGATGTTGTTGCCGATGATCTCGATGTCGGTCGAGTAGGTGTTCAGGCCGGTGATCGCGATGTCGAGTGATCGGGCGATGCCCACGCGTATGCTCCCTGGTGTCGGTCGTCGTCGGTCGTTTGCTGGCAAGGGGTATCAGGAGGATCGTCATCTCGCCGGTGAATCATGAAGGCGTGGCGGCAGTTCTCCGCAGGGAGGAGGGTCGTCGGCGCGGGCCGGCGGGGTTGCAGCGGTTGTGCGCCGGGGAGACCACGACACGCCCGCCCATATGATGATCGGAGTCGGCGGCGCTGGCCCGTTGAGGGGTGACTTCGCTGGCCCGTAGAGGGCGAAGGTCGGCGAGCGGGGGGCACGGCGGTGGAGGGGCGAGACTTCGATGAGTAGCGACGAGGCCCGCGAGCATCAGCGGGCGAAGGCCGAGAAGCTTGGCATCCCGGTGATCAAGCGTCACATCATGCTCTGTTGCGATCAGAAGGTGCCGGAGTGCTGCGACCGGGAGCGGTCGTTGGTGGCGTGGGAGTACCTAAAGGGTCGACTCAAGGAGCTGAAGCTGAGCGAGCAGGGGGGGATCTTCCGGACGAAGGCGAACTGTTTAAGGATTTGTGAAGGGGGGCCGATCGCGGTGGTCTACCCGGAAGGGACTTGGTATGCCGACTGTGATCCGCCGGTGCTTGAACGGATCATCCAGGAGCACCTCGTCGGCGGGTTGCCGGTGCGGGAGTACGAGATCATGTCGCGGCCCCTTGATTGCCCGAGCGATCAAGCGGACGGCTAGGGGCCAGGAGGCGTGATCGGGAGAAGAGACGAACTCGCTTGCGATCCAGGTTTGATGAACTAGAGTTTCTGCGGTTGGCGTGCCCGTTGCGACAATCTTGATGATTGTGATTTGACAAACGCTTGTCAGGCATAAGTTGGTTTGCGAGGATGACCCGCCGTGAGCTCGCCGAAGGACTGCGCCCTTATGGAACCTCTCCGTTCTGATTTCGCCGACGATGCCGAGATGAGGGAACTCCTCGTCGAGTTCGCGGAAGGTCTCAAGGAGACGATCGCTGTCCTCATGAAGAGCGTGGAGGAGAAAGATGCTCCAGCCCTTCGCCGCGTGGGCCATCAACTCAAGGGGGCCGGGGGCGGTTACGGCTACGGCTCGATCACCGAAGCCGGGGCCCGGCTCGAGGAGTCGGTCGATGCCGCCGACGGCGTGGACGAAAGCGTGCAGAAACGAACCGGCGAACTAATTTTGCTCTGCCAGCGGGCACGACTGGGCGTCCAGGATTTCTGAGTCAGTGTAAGCTTCTTTCTCGAAACGGTTTGCGGTTTGCCTCTTGGTCGGGTTCTTTCCGGTATCTTCAAGCCTCATTTCCCTCGCTTCCCCCTTCAATTCATCGTTCTCCTGGGTTATCATTAACAATGGAAAAGAACGTCCGTTTCCCGTTCGTGGGCGCGGAGAGGTTCCACTTTGTTCGTCGAGATTCGACGAATGGGGACGTTTCCTCGTACGAATCGGGGGAGGTGTGGCGTTTTCTTCACGGATGCCCGCAATTTTTCGGTCCCAAAACCGGGAACTCGGGAACTCTTCCCCGGCAAGGGCATCTAACGATAGTGTTGTGGCGGCATCCCAAGCACGCTTGCCATAACTTGTGACCTGGACCGGACTTTCCTTGAGTTTTCACGCTTGAACCTTGGTTTCGCTCAAGGCCCGGTTGGGGTGTTGTTGCCCATGGGAGATGTGAAGATGACGATTGGCTCTCGAGAGCGCCTCCTGAGCGGCTATCGACTCGCGATCGCGGTCGGCCTCTGCGTGCCCGCCTTAATGCTCGTGTTCGCGGCTGGCCCGACGGCGCACGGACAGTCGATGAAGAAACCCAACAAGGGCGCGATGGCGGGCAAGAAGGGGGCAACGGGATCGGGCTCGATGTCCGCGCTCGACCGGCTTCGTCAGCTCCGAAAGGAACGCGAACGGACGGAGCGCCGTTCGGGGACTCCCAAGAAGACCGGTGACGGCCAGTACTCCTGGGCGACACCCGACGACGTCACCTACATCGACGAAGCCCTCGGCGAGGAGTGGAGCTACCTCGGCTTCCCCGTCTCTCAGCAATGTACCGATGGCGAGTTCCTGCGGCGCGCGTCGCTCGACATCATCGGTCGCATCCCGACGCTCGAAGAGTCGGAGACCTTCTTCCGCGACAAGTCCGCCAAGCGTCGCGAGAACCTGGTCAACCGCTTGCTCGCGTCGGAGGACTTCGGCAAGAACATGGCGAATATCTGGACCAAGCTGCTTATTCCCAGCGGTCCCGATTTCGACGACGAAGAGACCAACCGTGAAGCGTTCCACGCCTGGCTCGAGCGCGAGTTCAACCGCAACACGCCGTGGGACAAAGTCGCTTACGAGATGATCTCGGCGCGCGGCGAGTGGCAGGAGAACCCGGCCGTCAACTTCATCCTCGCCCACAAGCAGGGAGATCGGACGGCGGACGTCACCTCCTACTTCACCCGCAACATTCTTTCGGTGCAGACCCAGTGTACCGAGTGTCACGCTCATCCCTGGAACGAGTGGAAGCAGCACCACTTCCACGGGCTCAACGCGTTCTTCATCGGGACCAAGGAGTTCGAGAAGGAAGAACTCGACGAGCGCGGCGACACCTACACCGCGTCGATCACGCTCGAGGAGATTCCCTACCAGGAACTCGCCGACGGTGGGACCTACTTCATGCTGCGAAACGGCATGCAGGTCTACACGCCGCCGCGCTATCTCGACGGCCGTTCGATCAACGACTTGATGCTCGGTGAGAAGGCTCGTGAGCCGGGCTCGCGGGAAGATGCCGGTTTGACCTTCAGCGCCGAACTCGATCTCTTGCTCAATCCCGACATGTCGGTTCCCGACACCGGCGATCCGATCTACCTTCGGGAAGTGCTCGCGAAGACGGTCACGTCCGACGACGATCCCTACTTCGCGCAGTCGATGATCAATCGCCTCTGGTACCAGTTCTTCGGCCACAGCTTCATCAAGAACGTCGACGACTTCGACAACGGCCAGGACGAGCCGACGATGCCCGATCTGCTCGATCGGCTCGCGGAGGACTTCAAGAAGAACGACTACGACGTCAAGCGGGCCATTCGCTGGATCTGTAGCTCCGACGCCTACGGCCTCAGCACCAAGCAGCGCGGTCGCGACGCGGAGGCGGCGATCGGCTTCTTCACCTTCCAACTCGTCAAGCCGATGTCGCCGGAGCAGCTCTACGACTCACTGATGGCGTTGACGCGTTACGATCGTGCCAGCCGCTCGATGGACCCGGCTCGCGAACGAGCAATGTTCATCAACGCGATCATGCGGACCTTCACGTCGGATCAGTTGGCGACGACGACGCCGGCGTTCGAGGGATCGATCAGCCAGGCGCTGATGATGATGAACAGTCGCCTGATTCATCAAGCGACGCGGGCGACGCCCGGAACGTTTCTGCACGAGCTCGTGGGCAATACCGAGAAGAAGACCGATGACAAGGTGGAGGACCTCTTCATGGTGGCCCTTTGCCGTCGGCCGATGGGCCAGGAGCGTAAGGCGCTTAGCGTGCTGCAACGCAACTCGCGCAGCGAAGAGGAATTTCTGCAGGATGTGATGTGGGCCTTGGTGAACTCCAACGAGTTCCTTCTGAATCACTAAGGCGACCGGAGATGTTGAGGGGAGGGCACCGGCCACGCCCGAGGCTGGTGACGAGATCGACGACGATCGCTCGCTCCCGATGATTTGCTGGATGACCCCGAACAGGGAGGGAGCGGCGCGGTTTGTCGCTCTGCCCCAGAATCCCCTGACCCAGGATAACGGACGACGAAAGGAACAGACGAATGGCGATCACGCGTCGACACTTTGTCAAGCACATGACCGCGGCCGGGAGCATGGCGCTGCCCATGTCCCAGTGGATTCAGTCTGCTCACGCCGCCCGCGAGAGTGGCAAGGCGCCCAAGACGCGCAGCATGATCCTGCTTTGGATGAGCGGCGGGCCGGCCACGATCGACATCTGGGACCTCAAGCCGGGCAGTAAGAACGGCGGTGAGTTCAAGCCGATCCAAACGACCGGTTCGGGCCAGATCTGCGAGCACCTGCCGCAACTCGCCAAGCAGATGAAGCACCTGAACATCATCCGCTCCTATTCGAGCCGCGAGGCCGACCACGCTCGGGGCACGTACCTGAATCACACGGGGTTCCCCCCGCTGCCGACGGTCGTGCACCCCGCGATCGGCGCTTGTGTCGCAAAGTTCAACTCCCCCGAGAGTCTTGAGATCCCTGGCAATGTCAGCCTGGGCGCGGGTGGTCAGGGCGTGAGCCCGGGCTTCCTCGGGATGACGTACGCTCCCTTCCGCGTCAACGCGGGTCGGCCGGTGCCGAACACGATCACGCCGGTCAGCGACGTTCGCCACGCGAGCCGCGCCGAACTCTGGAACGCGATCGAGACCGGCTTTGTCAAGCAGCGTCGCGGTGGTCTTCCCGAAGATCACTCGGCGATCTACGGCAAAGCCCACAAGCTCATGGGCTCGACCTTGCTCGATGCCTTTGACATTTCCAAAGAGCCGGAGAACATGCAGGCTCGCTACGGCGATCACCAGTTCGGCAAGAGCTGCCTGCTCGCCCGTCGTCTCGTCGAGAACGGCGTCCCGTTCATCGAGGTCGGCCTCGGTGGTTGGGATATGCATAACGGGATTTTCGAAGCTCTCGCCGGGGCGCCCATGAACGGCGGACCGTCACGGCTCAAGCAAGTCGACGATGGCTTCTCCGCGTTGGTCGAGGACCTGGTGCAACGCGGTCTGTGGGAGACGACCACGATCGTTTGGATGGGCGACTTTGGTCGGACGCCGAAGATCAACATCGACGGTGGTCGCGATCACTGGCCCCGTTGTTGGTCGGTGGTCTTGGGCGGTGGCGGCATGAAGGGCGGCGAAGTCGTTGGAGCCACCGATAAGGATGGCGTCGCGATCGTCGACGAGCCGGTCGAGGTCTCGAACCTCTTCGCGTCGCTCTACAAGTCGGTCGGGATCGAACCGACGACGGAACTGCGTTCGCCCAACGGACGTCCGCTCCGTTTGAGCGGACTCTTCGGTGACGGCCAGTACATCAAGCAACTCTTCTAGGCGAGGAGCCCCCCCTCTTTCCCCCCTTGGACAAGGGGGGACGTAAGAGGCTCCCCCTTCGACAAGGGGGGAGCGTTGGCGTTGGCCAAGTTCGTGCATGGCTACCCGCCGGTCTCGCTTACGCAATCAACCCCTCTACAATCAATCGGGAGTCGGTCCTCGTGATCGGCTCCCGATTGTTCGTTCTTGGGGAACCGATCGGCTTCGGTTGATCTCTCATCGGCAAGAGGGCATTCCGAACGCTTCCCCTTGGACAAGGGGCGACGTAAGAGGCTCTCCCCTTGTCGAGACGGACACGATAGCGACGAGTGCCCAAGGAAGGCGTGCATGGCGACGAAGAGCCCTCCGGACGGATTGGATGACCGACGCGTCCGCCGTCGTCTGGAGTCGGTCTCCGGCTCGCGGGGCAGCAATGTTGCGGTCATGCTGTCGGCGCTGCACAAGGACCCCAAGGCGTCGTCACGCCTGATCTGGGCCCTGTCAATTCCCGTCCTCGCTCAAAACCTGCTCGGGATGTTCGTCGGCTGGTCGGACACGATCCTGACCGGACGGCTCCTGGGTGAAGTCCATCTCTTGGCGGCTGTGACCGTCAGCGGCTATCTCCTCTGGCTCATCGAGACCTCGGGGACCTTCGTCTCCAAGGGGACCGAAGCGATCGTCGCCCGGCTGGTCGGGGCCGAGGAGTTCGACGACGCGGCGGCGATGACACTGCAATCGCTGCTTCTCGGCTTCCTGGTCGGCCTAGGCGTGATGCTCGTGGTCTGGGGCTCCGCGGAGACGGTGATCGGCTGGATTCTTCCCGACGAGCTCGCGCGGGGACCGGCGGTCGAGTACCTCGTCATCGCGGGGAGCAGTTGCCCGATGATGCTCCTCTTGCGCGTCGGCGTCGGGGCGCTTCGGGCCGCGGGCTACACCATCGCGGGGATGTGGATCATCACGATTGTCAACGTGGTCAACATCGCCGCCTCGTGGATCTTGGCGACCGGGTTGGGACCGATTCCGGCGTTCGGATGGGCCGGCGTGGCGGCGGGGACGGCGACGGCCTACGTCGTCGGTGGGCTGGTGACGCTCGCTTGGCTCGTGCGGGGGGAGGGTCGACTGCGGGTGCCGCTTCGTATCCCCAAGCCCGATCTCGCGGTTTTTCGGCGAATCCTCAACATCGGCGTTCCGGGCGGTGTCAACGGGATGTCGGTCGTCGTTTGCCAGCTCTGGTATCTCTCGATCATCAGCGGGCTCGGCAACGCGGCGATCGCGGCCCACGGGGTCGCCATCCGGGGCGAATCGGTCAGTTGGCTGATGGCCGACGCGATGTCGGTGGCCGCGGCGACCCTCGTCGGGCAGTCGCTGGGAGCCCGCCGGCCCGATCTGGCTCGGCAGTATGGATGGGCGGTCTTCGGCTACGGGGCGGTTCTCTTGTCGCTCTTCGGGGTTGGCTTCGTGCTCGGGGCGCCGTTGATCTTCGCGCTCTTCACGCCCCCGGAGATGACTGACAGCGTTCGGGCGCTCGGCGTTCCGGTGCTTCAACTGATCGCGCTGGGAATGCCGGCGCTGGCGGCGACGATCATCCTGACCCGGGCGCTGCAAGGGGCGGGGGACACGCGCTGGCCGTTGCTCTACGACGCGGCGGGGTTTCTATTGGTTCGGATCCCGCTGGCGTATCTGTTCACCAGCGCCGCGGTCGGTCTCGGCCTTCTCGGGGCGTGGCTGGCGATGCTGATCGACCTCTACTTCCGCGGGACCTGCGCGACGCTTCGATATCACTTTGGCGATTGGGCAAAGACGAGAGTGTAGCGTATTCACCCGCTTCGACTAGCGCTCTTGCTTGAGCGGGCGATTCATGAGGGCTTCGACGGCTTCGAGGGGTCTCTTGCCAGCGAAGAGGATCTTGTAGATCTCTTCGGTCAGGGGCATGTCGATCCCCTTCTTGCGGGCCAGGTCGTGGACGCTGCGGCAGGTCTCGACCCCCTCGGCGACTTGCTCGGTCTCCGCGAGGATCTCCTCGAGCGTCATCCCCTCGCCGAGCTTCTGGCCCACCCGCCGGTTGCGTCCGTGCGGACTGACGCAGGTCGTGAAGAGGTCGCCGAGCCCCGCGAGGCCGTAGTAGGTTTCTTCTTCCGCCCCGAGAGCGATGCCGAAGCGGGTCATCTCCACGAGGCCTCGGGTCATGAGGGCCGACTTGGCGTTATCGCCGAACTTGAGCCCGTCGCAGATGCCCGCCGCGATCGCGATGACGTTCTTGAGGGCCGCGGAGAGTTCCGTCCCGCGCAAATCGAGCGAAGTGTAGACCCGGAAGCGATCGGTGGTGAACCACTGTTGGACGCATTCGGCCAGTCGCAGATCGCCGGAGGCCGCGACGACACTGGCGGGCATGCCGCGAGCGATTTCCTCCGCATGGCTCGGGCCGCTGAGGACCGCGATGGGCGGGTCGCCGAGGCATTGGGAGATGATCTGGCTCGGCGAGCGGAAGGTCTCGCGCTCCATCCCTTTGACGACGCTGATGAAGGGTTTGTCGCTGGGCAACTGGTCGGCGATGCGGCCGAGAGTATCCGCCAAGTAGACGGTCGGAATGGCGACAACAAACGCATCGGCGTTGTTGGCGGTCGCGATGTCACTAGTCAATGACACCTTGTCGGGGATCGGGACGCCGGGGAGAAACTTTTTGTTTTCGCGATCTTTTTCCAAAAGTTGGCAGTGGCCGTCGAAGTTGGACCAGATCGTCGCTTCTTGGGAAGGTTGCTCGGCGAGCAGCAATGCACAAGCCGTCCCCATCGCTCCATCGCCAAGAATGGTAAATCGCATCGTGCCAGGCTCCCCAGACTCACCCCGAACGTCGGCCCTATCACTTGGCTTCGTCTCAAAAGTCGGCTCTGGCTTCGGCTGGCTGCGTCGGCGCGGAACTTTGTTGGGCCGCATCGACGAATCCAGCGGATTCGCCTGCATCACCCTTCTCGTCCCGCACCAACTCGCGGAGCCCCGGGCCAACGAACTACTCTTGAGGCGAAGGCTAGTACGCTGTTGTATGGCCGTCGCGCTGAAGGGGAATCCCATGTCGGGTCGTAACGGTTACGTGGTCTCTAGCGACTGAACCGATCGCGGGGCGAGTTCTCCGGGATGGTCGGGGTCGTTTGGCTGGGACTGTCCTGGCGCATGTGACGACAATTCCGATGAGAAGAGCAAGTGTTCATTCCCGGGGCGCGGAGGCGCTGCGGGGAGACGACCCTCTCCTTGATCCGCACCACGCGTTCGTCTTCCCTCTCTAGCCGCGACAGGGGTGGTCAGCCCTTGATGCCGCCGTCGCCGTGTCGATGGAAGGATCGGAGATCCGATGAAGACGAACGCCCGAGCCTATCGAAGCCTTCTGGTCGCGCCCTTGTTGTCGCTGGCCCTTGCCGGGTGCGGCACGCTCGGTGGCGGAGGCGCGCCGAAGGCGCCTGGAGGGACTCCTCGGTTCATCACGCCGAGCCTCCCGATGCTCAACACCAATCCACCGATCAACGGTGAGGTGAGCGAGAACGAGCGGCGCGACGACGAACTCCAACTGGTCGGTTTCGAGTCTCTCGAAGGCGTCCCCGCGGAGGCCTCCGACGTCGAGGAGGAGAAGATGATCCTCCTACCGACGCCCACCAGTCGGCGTCCGTCGTCGGGCGCTCGGGCGGCAGTGCCGTCGAGAGGGAACGGAACCCGCTTTGTCGATGACGCCATCGGAGCCCCGAGCGGCTCGGTTCTTGCCGCTGGTCCCGAGGAGATCGGCCAGACCCCCATGCTCAGCGTCGGGGACTCCTGGTACGAGGAGCCGGTCTACGTCGACGCGGAGGAGGCGTCCGTCGAATCCGCCGAGGAGTCGTCGTCGACGGTCTGCCGCGTCAACTGCCGCAAGCACGGTGCCCACCGTTGCCGCCATGCGAAGCATCATCACAAGGTCAAGAAGGCCGAACGTCAGCTCATGAAGGAGTTGGGAGTCATCAAGAAGGGGCCGGGCAAACGCTGGCGGGATCTCGGCTTTGACGATCCCTGTTTCCCGCGCGAGCTACGGATGACGAGCTTGCCGCTCTACATGATCGCACCGCCGGACGTCCTCGTGATCCAATCGTCGGGGCTCTTGAAGGGGCGTCCGCTGTGTGGGGAGCGGCTGGTGCGTCAAGACGGCACCATCGGGCTGGGCTACTACGGCCAGGTCCATGTCGCGGGTCTGACGATGATGGAGGCGGAACAGAAGATTCGCGAGCGTCTCTCGGAGTACGTGCAAAATCCGATGGTCTACCTCGACCTCGAGGCGTCGAAGAGCAAGGCGTTCTACGTCGTTGGGCAAGTGCGGGAGGAGGGACGCTACCCGGTCACGGGAAGCGACACGGTGCTCGACGCGATCATGCTCGCGGGCGGACTGAAGCACGACGCGTGCGTCCACCGCATTCACGTTGCTCGTCCGAATCCGGGAGGTGGGGCGGATCAGATCCTGAAGGTCGATTGGAAAGCAATCTCGTCGTGTGGCGACACGCGGACGAACTATCAGTTGATGCCGGGCGACCGGATCGTGGTGCCCGAGAAGGTCCTGGGGATCTTCTGGGCCCTGTAGCCACTGGCAAACCAGCAGCCACTGGCACCCGTTGGTCCTTGGCGCCGGGTGGGTCTTGGCCGACCACGTTCGATCAAGCGACGGGCGGTTCGGTCGACTTGTTGACGGACGCGGCCTTCTTCTTGGCGGCCTTCGGCTTGGCTTTGGCGGCTTTCTTCTTCGCGGCGGCCTTCTTCTTGGTGCTCGCCTTGCCCTTGGCGGCCTTTTTCTTGGACTTCTTTTTCCCGCCACCCTCGCGGGGGGGGAACTCGAAGCGGTGTTTGCCCGTCTCGCGCGTGTGCAGCGTCGCTTTGAACTTGCGTCCGAAACGCGAGATGAAGTCCTCGATCAGGGGCGTCTCGCCCTTCTGGAAGTAGGCGATCGCTTCCTCACGCTTCATGACGCGTTTGCAGACGATTCGAGGTAGGACGGGGCCGGTCGGTTTCGGTTGGCCGGCCTCGAACGCTTTCTTGCGATGTTCGCAGATGAAGTCGCTCTCGGTCTCGACGATGTTGCAGGGTTCGTCCGACTCCGCGGCGGGGCAGCCGTTGTTTTTCGGGCAGGGGCAGAGTGGTTCCTTGCGGACGTCGATCTTGGGCAGGTTCTCGTCCGCTTCGCCTTCCTCGGAACCGACGATCGGCTTGAGGGCGAGGTTGCCCCCCTCAAGCGAGAGGATGCCCTTGTAGGTCCGCCCTTGCAGGTTGCGGAAGCCGTCGAGTTCGCCGGTCGTTCCCTTCTCGAGGAGGGTCTTGGCGGTCGTTCGGTCGATGTAGCGTCCCGACTTGTCCTTCCAAATCCGAAAGGGGCAGTCGTCGTCCCCCTCGGCTTCGGGGTCTTCCTCGCAGCGGTAGAACCACGAGCGTTCGTAGACCGACCGCTTGCAAAGGGGGCAGTTCCCGAGGGCCTCGTCGTTGGGGTAGATCTTGTCGTAGTCGAAGTTGCGCGCGGCTTCGACGATGTCCTGGGTGTACTCGCCGACCTCCTTCATGAAGGTGCTGGAATCGCGCTGGCCGTGCTCGACCTCGCTCAGATGCAGTTCCAGTTCGCCGGTCAATTCCGCCGAGGTCAAGCGATCGGCGTGGATGCGCTGCAGCAAGTCGATGAACCGCATCCCCTTGACGGTGGGGCGCAGGCTCTTGTCGACGTATTGCTTGTTCTTGAGGTTCTCGATGATCTCGGCTCGGGTCGCCGGCGTCCCGAGACCCTTCTCGTCGAGCGCCGCGGCGAGGTCCTCGTCCTCGATCTGACGGCCGGCGTTCTCCATCAGCGAGAGAAGTCGAGCTTCCGTGATCCGTGGGGGCGGCTTGGTCTTGTCGTCCTTCAACTCTGTTTCGGCGACGTTGACGGCGACCCCTTCGGACTTCTCCTGGCCGGGGACGAGGGCGGGCAGGACGTTCGGATCGTCCGCCTTGGCCTCTTGGCCGAAGACACTGCGCCAACCCGGATCGCGTAGCGAGCGGGCCTTGGTCTGAAAGTGGTGCTCGCCGACGACGGTCCGGCGGTCGACTTGTTCCCAGATCGCCGGGGGAAAGAAGGTGGCGAGGAAACGCCGACTGACCAGATCGAAGAGCTTCTGGTCGTCGCCCGAGAGTCGACTTGAGAGCTGTCCGGTCGGGATGATGGCAAAGTGGTCGGAGACCCCCTTGTCGTTAAAGACGCGGCTATCGTTCTGGCGGCCATTCTGCTTCAGGTAGGCGGCGCTCTTCGCGAAGGGAGATCCCTGGGAGAACTTGTCGATCACCTGCTCGACGTGCTTGACGTAGTCACTGGGAAGACAGCGCGAATCGGTACGCGGGTAGGTGAGGACTTTGTGGGTTTCGTAGCAGCCCTGGGCGGCCCGCAACGTTCGAGCGGCCGACCAACCAAAGCGGCGGTTCGCCTCCCGCTGCAAGCTGGTCAAGTCGAACAGGGGCGGCGCCGCATCCCGAGAGGGCTTGCGTTTCTCCGACGCGACACCCGGTTTTCCGGTGACGGCGGCGACGATCGCTTCGGCCCGGGCCTTGTCGAAGACCCGATCGGCTTTGGCGTGCGGTTGGGTCTCGTCCTCTTTGAAGCCGGGGTTGTACCACGTTCCCCGGTAGGTCTGCTGGTCGTGGGCGAAGTCGCACTCGATCCGCCAGAAGTCGATGGGGATGTGCTTGAGGATCTCGTGTTCGCGTTCGACGAGCAGGGCGAGGGTCGGGGTCTGAACGCGTCCGGCCGACCAGGCGCTTTTCTGAGACCGGCTCCGCAAGCGAACGGTCAGGGCGCGACTGGCGTTGATACCGATGAGCCAGTCGGCCAAGGAGCGGCATTCGGCCGCTGCGCCGAGTCCGTCGAACTTTTCTCCCGGCTCCAGGGAGGCGAAACCATGGCGAATCGCTTCTGGCGTCATCGACTGCAGCCATAGTCGGCGGGTCGGCTTGTCGACGTCGAGGTACTTCACGACCTCGCGGAAGATCAGTTCCCCCTCGCGGCCGGCGTCACACGCGTTGATGAGATCGGAGACATCGGGACGATTGACCAACTTCTTGATGAGGCGGACGCGGTTGGTCTGTTTTTCCTTGGGTTTGAGTTTGAACTCATCGGGGATGATCGGAAGGTGTTCGAGCGTCCAGCGCTTGTAGACCTTGTCGATTTCCTCGGGACTGATCAGTTCGAGAATATGACCGACCGCGAAGGTGCAGATGAACTGATCGCTTTCCCAGTATTCTTTCTCGTGGTTGATGAACCCACCGAGCGCCTCGGTGATGTCGTGAGCGACACTCGGCTTTTCCGTAATGATCAGTGACTTGGGCATCGATGGCTCCATCCGATGTCGTTGATGTCGCTCCCAGAGGCAATGGTGCCGAGATGCTCGGTCCGGCGATCACGCGGCCGGAAGGTCGAATCATTGGCTCGGTGCCCGTCCAATTCGTGTCGTGCACGAGGGCTGCTCACATGAATCGTAGCCACGTTTGGGCCTTGGCCATAAGGCCGATGGCGCAGTCGGCTAGGTCTTCTTGCCAAGGCGCAGAGTTTATGAAGGATCAAGGTGCGGACAAGTTACCGATTTCGACAAGATAGGCGGTCGAGTTGCCATTGCCTGTCAGAATATGTTGACCGTCCGGCGTGAAGGCAAGGTCTTTGAGGGAGGTTTCGAGGTCGAAGGTCGCGATGACATTCCAGTTGCTTGTTTCGCAAATTCGTAGTCCTCCATCGTCCCCGCCGAAGGCCAAGTGCTGCCCCGAGGGATCGAACGCGATGGAATGGACCGCGAGTTCCAGTCCCGCGATTTCGGTGATCAGTTCCCCGTCGTCGGTCTTCCAAATCATGATCGAATCGAACGTGGTCACCGCCGCGACCAAGCTTCCGTCGGCGCTGATGGCGACTCGCGAGGCGCCCGCGTCGAAGGTGCGAATCAACTGCTGACGTTCGACATCCCACACCGCGACGACGCCCTCGGAGTGTTCGCGGCCGAGCCAATCGATGCCCGAGGCCGCCAACCACGGGCGATCGGGGAAAAAGGCGAGCGTTTCGATCGTGCAATCGCGCGTCGCCGAGGGAATCACTCCGAGCGAGGCGCCCGTGTCGGGATTCCAGAGTTTGACCATCCCGTCATTGCCGGCCGAGGAGGCCAGACAGTTGCCGACGTGATCGAACGCGAGGACGCTCGCGGCCGTTTCGTGGGCGATCCATTGGCAGCGTGGGGTGGCATCGAGCGAATCCCAAATCCGGATCGTGCCGTCGAGCTCGCCGGTCGCCCACTGTCCCTTGGGACTGGCCGCGACGGCGACGTACGCGGTCGCGGAGGGGAGGACGTTCTGCTGGTGCCCATTTTCAAAGTCCCAGCAGCCGAGGCATCCCTCCAGGTGCACGGTGGTCACGCGTCCCTTGGGGGAGAGGACCATCGACCTGACTTCGCTTTGTGGAGCGGCGTCGCCAACGACCGACCGCTGCCGGTTCAGGTCCCACCAGTGGATGGCTCGGTCGGAGCCGCCCGTGGCGATCTGGCGGCCGTCGGGCCGGAGGGCGAGATGACGCACCGCCCCCTTGTGGCCGCGGAACTCGGCGGCGACGGCGAGCTTGGAGTACTCCCAGAGCCTGACCACGCAGTCGGAATCGCCGGAGACCATCTGATGAGGTTCGGGGCCGAAGCGGACCGCGTGGACGCACTCTCCCTGGCCGTTGAGCAGCGCCGTGAGTTGACCGCTCTCGGGACTCCAAAGTCGAACGGAGGTGTCCCAACCCGCCGAGGCGATCGTCTTGCCGTCGGGGGACCAGGCGATCGCATCGATCCGGTCGGTGTGGCCCTCGAGGGTGCGCACCGACGTGCTGACGTCGAGATCCCAGAGGATGACGGTGCGGTCTTCGCTGGCGCTGGCGAGCTGCTGTGACTGAGGGCCGAAGGCGAGGGCACAGACTTCGGCGGAGTGTTCTCGGAAGGTTCGGATGGTCTTGCCACTGGCGACATCCCAGACGCGGACGCTGCCGTCGTCGTGTCCGGTGGCGATCATGGAGCCATCGCCGTTAAAGAGGAGGCATCCGATCCAGGGCAGATCGCCCAGACGTCCGATGAGCGTTCCGGTGACGCTCTCCCAAAGACTGAGGGTGCTGCTGCCGGAGGCAAGGAGTCGGCCGTCGGGGTCGAAGGCCCAACACGACTCCATCTCGCCGAGATCGGTCGCTTCGAGTTGGCGTCCTTGTTCGGAGTCCCAACAGCGCAGAATTCCCCCGTCCTCGACGGAAACGAGCGTTCCATCGTCGCGATAGCACAGGGCGAGCACGTCCCCGTCGGTCCGCCCGCGCAAATCGCCAAAGACGCGAACGACACCAGCGGGGAGTTCTCGGCCACCCATTTCCTCACGCGCGGCGAGAACCGATTCGGTCATCGAACTCCTCTCTCCGGAGGGAGGGGCGGACCTTGTCGCCACCCCATCCGAAACATGTTAACCGCTTCGTCCAAGGAACTCTAACCCGCTTTTGGGGTCCGTGCGCGGAGCTTTGGACAATGATTTCAGGCTCGCTGGATAGCAATTCTGCTCGTCGGGGGCGAGGTTTTCATGAGAAATGCGTGAAGAAAATAGTCCAAAATGGGGAGAGACCCCCGAAAGTCGCGAGAAATTGCCAACTCGCTACGCCAGGCTCGTGCTGGTCAAGATCTCCACCGGCCGCGTTTCAGGGAATCGGCGCGGAAGTTGCGATACCCACTCGACGACCCGCCAGTCGAGCCACCAGCGGTCGGGGTCGACGCCCCGCTTGCCGATGAATCCGAGATGCCCGCCCCGCTCGGTCACATGCAGCCCGATCGACGGCGACAGTTCCGCGCGCTCGAACATGTCGAACGGCACGAGCGGATCGTCACGCGACGTCACGATTTGCGTCGGGACCTCGATGCGGTGCAGATGTTGGATGGCGCTGGTCGCTTGGTAGAAGTCTTCCGCCGACTCGTAGCCCCATTTACGCGCCGTGTAGAGCTCGTCAAAGTCCCAGACCCGCCGGGGGGACTGACGGATCACCCGCTTGGCGAGCTGGCAGAAGGGCCGATGCTGCTTGGCGAAATCGAGGAGCATCTTCGTGAAATAGCGATCGTAGAAGTAGTTGGGGTGTTCGCGGATCGAGAGACCGCAGCGAACGATGTCGATCGGCGGGGAGATCGAAAAGGCGCTGTCGACCTCGGCCGCCAAGTCGTCGCGGTCCTCACCGAGCAGCTTGAGGATCGTCATGCCGCCCATCGAAAAGCCGATGAGACTGATTGGGGAGTTCAGGCAGCAGTGGTGAATCTTCCGGATCGCGGCGGCGACATCGTCGCTCAGGCCGCAATGAAAGGGCTTGGCCGCCAGGCCGACCGCGGCGCCGCAGCCGCGAAAATCCATGCGAAAGGTGCGGTAGCCGTGCTGATGGAGCTTGGCGGCGATCCGGATCAAGTACGCGCTGCGATGACTTCCCCCGAGGCCGTGGATCAGCAAGACGACGCGATCGCCTGGATTCCAGTCGTCGGGCTGATCGTCGTGGATCACGACCATGTCGCCATCGGGGAGGGGGACGCCGCGCCGCTTGGGACGTAGCGGATAGCGGGAGGTGTCCTGCAGGAAGCAACCGGCGACCGTCTGGGCGTGCGGGTTGCGCAGAAACGGCGGCGGTTCAAAGGGAGGCGGGTCGAAGGACGGTGGAGCGTGCGCGGAGTCAATCACACGAATTCCTCCCGGGAAAAGCGTGGTTGGGGGCTGAGCAACCATCTCCTCCCGCATCCGTGCGAAGCTGGCATCAGTCGTCCTGGAGCTTTCAACTTATATCAGCCCGATTGCCCGGCCAATGCCGAGGCGAGGAGTTTGTCGACATTGTTGGCGACGATGACTCCGTAATTCAGAGCACCCAACCAACCCGACATGATGATCCCGACCGAGCCGGCATGGAAGAGCCCGTCAACCTGCTCGGCGATCCCTTGGCTGATCTTGAGGCCCTCGAACTTCGTCCCGAATGACGCCCCTTGGGCGTGCCAGGTGTAGTGCTTGAACGTCCGCGGCGTCGCTACTTCCAGGTGGCTGATCTTTCCCCGGATGTCGGGGATGTACTTCTCCAGCACGTCGACGGTGGTGTCGCAGAGCCACTTTTTCTGGTTCTGGTACTCTTCCTCGCTAAAGGCCATCCAGTCGCCGTAGCGGGCGTTGGTGGAGCAGACGACCATGTAGCGGTTCCAACCGGGGCGGGTGTCGGGGTAGTAGAAGGAAAAGGTCCGGCTCGTGGAATCGAGATCGAGCAGCCGTTGCGAATCGAAGGTCGGGCAGACCGACGTGAAAAAGAGATCACCGATCCGCTCGAATGACTCGCCCTCCTTGATGCCGATGTAGACCTGGCAACTGCTGTTGTTGAGCCGGACGCTCTCGCATTCCTGGAAAAAATCCTTGTCGACGTGCTCGGCGCCGAGGAGCTTCTCGATCGTCAGCTTGACGTTGGCGTTGGAGACGACCGCGCGGGCTTTGATGTCCCGGCCGAGGACCCGGACCCCCTCGATCCGGCGTTTGGAATCGACCAGGATCTTCTCGACGGGGCAGCGGATGCGGCAGTCGACGCCGTTGCGCTCGAGTTCGGCTTGCATCTTCGTGACGAGCAGGTCGGTCCCGCCCTGGAAGGTGAAGACTCCCTTGTGCATGAAGTTCGAGAAGACGATGCCGTAGGTGATCGCCGGATCGTCCAAGGTCGAGCCGTTGGCGTAGGCGATCGGCTCCATCAGCAGTCGGACGACCTTCGAGTTGCCCGGGAAGAAGCGTTCGAAGAGCTCCCGCGTTGTCATCGACTGGTCGTCGTAGTAGTTCATCGAGCGAACCGTCTTGAAGAAGTCATCGACGGTTTCGCGGGCGACGCCGAGTTCGTCGGTCATGATCCGCGTGAAATCGGCGGTGTCGAAGGTGGTGGTGAGGGAAAACTGTGGGTTGTCGAAACGAATCTGCTCGAGCTGGACGATGGAGTCGTGGATCTCCTTGTTCCAGTACTTGCGGCAGCTCTTTTTCATCCCGACGGGAAAACCGTGCAGGGAAATGTCGAAGATATGGCCCTTAGGCCGTTTGAACCAGGTGGCGAGTCCGCCGAGCTTGTAGTGCTGCTCGAGCACGAGGACGCGGTGACCGCATTTGGCCAGGACGTTCGCGGAGGTCAGTCCCCCCAGACCGCTACCGATGACGATCACGTCATATTCGTCTTGAACACCTTCGAGAAAATCTTTCGGCATGAGGCTCGGCCCGCGCAGATCAAGAAAACGACATCCGTGGCGCCGACGAAAGCGCCTCCTGTCACTTTACGACTTTAGCAAGTGAAGATTCGCCATGGAAATCCCGCTCAGGACCGCGCCGACGATCCCGAGGAAGCCCTGGTCGGTGCCGCAGAGGAAAAGATTCTCCAAGTGCGTGCGTCCATCCAGGCGTTTGTGGGGGGCTCCGTAGACCGCTCCGTTGTCGTGACCGGTGAACTTTTTGATCGTTCTCGGCGTGAAAATGTCGACATCGACGACGTTTGGGCGAAAATCGGGCACGAATTTGACCACTTCGTCCAACGACGCTTCGTAACACGCGTGCTTCGCGGCGACGTAGCCGGGCTCCTCCATCGCGTCCCAGCGATCGAAACGAGCCTGGGTGGTGACCCGCATGATGCCCTCGTCGAGGGGCTCGTCGTACGCGTAGTTGTTGGGGCTACAGATCACGCCGCTGGTCGGGTCGCTCAGTCCCTCGGGGACGCGGTAGTTGAAGCGGTCGCTCGAGCAGAAGAAGGTAATGGTCTCGTCGTGGCCCAGGTCGCTGGGAAGCCGGTCGAGGACGGAGATTGACTCCATGAAGCTGATTTGGCCCGGTTGCTCGTCGTCCCCCGTCGGTTCCTTGCCGCAAAGCCGCAAGGTTTCCGCCAGTCCCGCCGAGGAGAGGATGCGTTCCGCGTTGACGACATCGCCGTTGTCGAGGGTGACCGAGGCGACGCGTCCGTCCTTGACGTCGAGGCGTTCGACGCCGCACTTGGTGCGCAGGATGCCGCCGTTCTTTTTGAATCGTTGGGAGAGGAGCTTAATGATGTGGCGCACGCCGCGTCGCGGTCGAGCGAATCCCTCGAAGAAGATGCTCTTGAACATGATCACGAACTGGTTCCAGTCCATGTCGTGCTCGAGGGCGCTGCCGTAGTAGCAGAGCGGGCAAAAGAGCATGTCGATGAGAGTCGGATCGCTCAGGACGTCGCCGATGACCGCGCGGGCCGAGGTGGCCTTTTGCGAGAGATCGAGTTCGTCGTGGTCGCGAATCAGGGTGACCAGCTTGGCGAAGTCGTCGGCTTGGTGCGGGAACTCGCGAGCGACTTCCTCATGGAAGAGGGAGAAATCGTTCGAGAACCGCAGTCGTCGGCCTGGAAAGGCGACCGAGGAGACGAGCTGGGGGCAGAGATCGAGTTCGTCCCAAGAGATGCGGAGCTGCCGCAGGAGCTTGGTGAGCGGTTTGCCCTTGGTTCCCTTGGGGACGTAGTTGGTGACGGCGTGGAGGCCGACGTCGTGATCGCGTCCGCGCAAGCGGTAAAAGGAGTTGAGGCCACCGATGATGGAGTGGCGTTCAACCAGGAGGACGCGTTGGCCGAAGTAGGCGAGCCGAATTCCGGCCGCCAATCCCGACATTCCCGCGCCGATGATCAGCGTGTCGAAGTCTTCGTTCACCTGGGACGCCTTCGTCGCACGAGGAGAGACGAGGCAGGCACGTTGGACGGAACACCATCCCAAGCGAGCGATCGACTTGGCGACAACTCACTTGTGAGGAGGAAGAATCGTCAGACCTTGGCCGCCAATTCTTTGTCTTGCATGCGCGGGGACAGATAAGCGACGGAGCGCTCGAGCGTCGAGAGCTCGACGTAGTCCTCTTCGGGGACTTCCACGCCGTAGATCTTGCGCAGCTCCATGACGATGTCGAGGAAATCCATCGAATCGAGGTCGACCTGCTCGCGGATCGGCTCGGCATCGTTGATGTCGCCAAGTTCCTCATCGGGGGCGATTCGCTCGATAATGTCGAGCACGGCTTGCCGTACTTCCGGTTCCGTCATTCTCGCTTCCTCAACCAAACGCTACAGTTTCTTCCCCATGCCGCTGCTCAACCATCGTAGCGGCGTACCAGCAATGCTGAGTTTATGCCTAGCATTCCGAAGGAATTATTAAGAATGTATGTGACCTCATCGACCAAGCAAGGTTCTCCCACCACCAGCCCCGGCATTTCGCACTCGGCGTCGAGGTGATCCAGGTTGATCGTCGGGTGGACCTTCTTATCCGTGAACGAGGGGAGATTCCCGAAGAGTTCGATCACTCCCGCCGCTCCCATCGCATGGCCTAGAAAACTCTTCGTATTGTTCACGTGAAGCCGTGGACAGTTCGCGAAGACATCTCGAACCGCGTGGGCCTCGTGCTGATCGCCCAATTTCGTCGACGTCGCGTGCGTGCTGAGGATATCGACCTCCGACGCCGAGATGCCCGCTCGCTTGAGCGTCAGCCGCATGCATTCGGCTTGTCGCGTCGGGTTGGGCAAGACGAAGTCGACCGCGTCGGAGTTCATCCCGTGGCCGACAATCTCTGCGTAAATCGTCGCGCCCCGCTTCTTCGCGTCGGAGAGACGTTCGAGTGTGACGATACCTCCGCCCTCGGCGACGACGATGCCGTTGCGATCGGTGTCGAAGGGACGCGACGCTTTCGCGGGATCGTCGTGGCACGCAAGGGCGCCCTGGCTCTTGAAGCCGGCGAAGATCCCGAAGGTGTGGATGCTCTCGGAAACCCCTCCCGCCAAGGCTAGATCGCATTCGTCCAGCCAGAGCATCTGCATTCCCTGGATCAAGCCGGCGTTCCCCGCCGCGCAGGCCGCGCCAATCGTGTAGTGCGGGCCAGTCAGCTTGAGGTTGAGCGTCACTTCGCCCGCGGGGTTGTTGGCGACGGTCCGCGGGTTGTGGTGATGGGTCCAGTACTTGACATCGTAGTCGTACTGCTTGATCTCGTTGATTTCGTTTTCGGTCTCGACGTTGCCGTGCTCGGTCGTGCCGATGTAGACGCCGACGCGTTGCGGCTCGACGTCGCTGAGTTCAATGTGCGCGTCGGCGAGGGCTTCGCGGGCGCAGTAGATCGCGATCGAGCCGGCTCGGGTGCCGCGACGGACCTCTTTGCGCTTCTGGTACTTGAGATCGTCGAAGTCGCAGATGCCAGCGAGCGTTTTGCCGACGTAGCGCGTCTCGAACTCCTGGACGCCCGACTTGCCGGCGAGGAGGTTGGCACGCAGTTCCGGTAGTGTGTTTCCGAGAGGACTCGTCACGCCGATGCCGGTGATGACGATTCGCCTGTCGTCCGAACGCTGGATCATTCTTCCTCGAGTCGCGTACCTGCCCACTTGATTGTTTGCCGGCTACCGTTCGCGAGCGTAGCGGGGTGTAGGCCGTTTCGCAAGCGGAGGTAAGTTGGGGAACACAAGGAACCGGGATGTGTCGCCCCTCTAACCGGCCCCTGGCACCCCGTGCAACGACGAACGCCGGTCGCGAACGGTCCGCTTGACCAGTCGCGACATCGTAGGAACTCGACGAGCCAGCGGACGCGTAAGCGTGTCGGTTCGTCGATCGTGTCCGAAACCGGTCCCTCTCGCCAGCCCCACTTCTCGCCGATTGCCGGTCGTTTTTGCTTCGCGTGGCCATTGTAGGCCGACCGGTCCTTCCTGGCTGGCGGAGAGCCCCTTTTTCGCTGGAAACGTTCCCTCCCTGGATCTACCCTGACTCGCATGAAACCTCGCGACCCGCACCAACAACCGGCGACGAAACGAGTCCTTCTGCTGGGAGCCAACGGGCAACTCGCGGCCGACCTGCGTCGGACACTTGGCCACTACGAACTGGTGACCATGGCCCGCGAGGACCTCGACCTGACCGATCTCGCCGCGATCGGGCCGGCGATCGAACGCCAATCCCCCGATGTCGTCGTCAACACCGCCGCCTACAACCTCGTCGACAAGGCGGAAGAGGATCCGCTCGCCGCATTCGCGGTCAACACCCACGCGGCGGGGGCGATCGCTCGCGCATCAACCGCCGCTGGGGCGCTTCTGGTTCATTTTAGCACCGACTATGTTTTTGACGGTCAGGGCGCGGCCGTCGACGCCGCTTTCTCGGAAGAGGATCTGCCGTCACCCCAGAGTCAGTACGGCATTTCCAAACTCGCCGGTGAATACCAGGTACGGGCCTACGCGGCGGAGTGTTTGGTCATTCGCACCTGCGGCCTCTATGGGGTCAAGGGCTCGCGGGGCAAGGGGGGGAACTTCGTCGAGACGATGCTTCGGCTCGCGGCGAAGGGGGGGCCAGTTCGCGTTGTCGCCGATCAACGCTGCACGCCCACCTTCACCGCCGATCTGGCCGAGGCGACGGCACGGCTTCTCGCGACACGACCCGATGTTCATTGGAAGGACATCCTGCACGTGACCAACGCGGGCCGGACGACTTGGCACGACTTCGCGAAAGAGATTTTCGAAGCTTCCGGGCTCGAGGTTCCCCTCGAACCGATCTCGACCGAGGAGTTCGGCGCCCCGGCACGGCGTCCCGTTCACAGCGTGCTCTCCAACGAGAAGCTTGCCCGACTCGCGGGGATCGCCCCGCCACGCGACTGGCGCGACGCCCTTCGGGACTACCTCTCGCAACGACCAAACCGCTGATTCCCTCCTCCCCGCGTTCCCGATGCCTCTTGGGTGCCATGCTCCACGCTTGCGTAGGCATGCGGAGAGATCTGTCCCTTCCGGCACGCGATCACGTTCGAGGCGTTTGCGTTCCACGATTTGCTCCGCCGATTCGAAGTCGCTCCGTTCTCCGCGTCCACTAATCGTCACCATCGCTACAACTCGACCGGCACCAAGACGATTCGCGCATCGACTGGTCCTTGACCGGGGCGGCGGCGGGGCGCTATACTCGCGACGGGTTTACGGGATTGTGCCCGCCCGCCTCGAACGGTGTCTGTCGAATGTTCCCCGTCGGATGAGTGCTTGGGGATGCGTCGACACGGCTTTCCACGATTGGTCGTCGGTTCCCGCTGATTGCACTGAGCGCGATGAAGCAATATCATCGCCCCCAACGGACAGTTCACGCGGTAGCGCCGCCATCGTTCTCGAGATGAATCAACTTGACGCGCAAGAGGATGCCAATGTCCCTCCATCCAGTTCGGATCAAGCTCTACACCATGACCACCGCGACCCTGATGGTCGCGGGCCTGGTCGCCACGACCGTCATTCCTGGTACGCGGGGCGCGATCGCCGCCGAGGCGAAACTAGCGACCGAGGTTTCGACGTGGGAGGGGCTGCTTCCTCCCGCCGATCTCGAGCGGATCGTTCAGATCTACGTCGAGGACATGAAGCGGGGCATGCGGTCGCCGGGTCTCTTCGCCCGCGGTCGCAAGAAGGTCGCGTGGCAGGCCCGCGTGATCGCCGTCTTGGGCAACATCGGCGTGATGACGATGAAGGGGGAGAACGCTCAGAAGGCGGCCGCCCTTCGCGCCGCGGGGATCGAACTCTCCGAAGCGGCCGAGGATCGTAACTTCAAGGCCGCCAAGAAGGCCTACGACGCGATCGGCGACTACCCCGCGAAGATCAAGCCCGTCGACTCGACCGAGGTGATGGACTGGAACGACGTCATCGATTCGGAGACGCTGATGAAGAGCGTCTCCTCGATCGACAGCAACGCCGGCAAAGCCAACAAGATGTCCGACCGCGACTTCAAGAAGGAGTCGATGCAGTTCGCGTCGCTTTCGCAGCTCATGGCTTGCTTGGCCGTGATTTCTCGCGAGCACGAAGAGGGCGAGGACTGGAAGAAGTGGTGCGACGAGATGCGTGAGGGTTCCATCGTGATGGCCAAGGCCTACGCCAAGGGCGATCTGGAAGCCGCCAAGGAAGCCCACAACACCCTTCAGAAGTCCTGCAACGACTGCCACCAGGTCTACCGCTCGGAGTAATACGAGCGGCGGGGGTTCGCCCGTCGCGGTTTCCCTCGCGAAGCCGCCCCATCATGACATCACGCGGAGCACGTCGCCCTAGAGGTTGACGTGCTCCGTTCATTTGAGCTGATCGAAGGCTTGCTCGAATTCCTGGGCCTCCACGGTGGCGTCGGGAAATGACTTGGCACGGATCTCGTAGGCCTTCCTGAGACGTTCGATCAGCTTCGAAGTCCACTGGGCACTCTTCTCCTCGTTGCCGATCCGTTTGCTCCACGGACGAAGGTAGAAGTGCTGGAATCGTTCGTCGCGTTCCAGATAGTCGGCGGCGAGTTGGATGGCCGCGTCCGGGCCCTCGTGATCCCACTCCAACATGCAGCGAGCGTTGACTAGGTGTTGAAAGCTACTCTGGGACGATGGAGTGCGGTAACTCGTCTTGGGGTAGCTGGCGATGGCCTGATCCAAGTGCCCGGCTGCCTCCTGTGGTGCGTTCCGGGCCAGCGCCATGACCGAACGCAGCCGGTGCGCCCTCCAATCGAAACCGGGTTCTCCCTCGTGTTGTTCCAGCCAGTCTAGGACCTTCTCTTCCATCGCCTTCAGTTCCGCCGGGTTTGGCGACTCACCTTGCTTCCACCGCTCGAAGTGAAGGTCGAAGCTCTTCTTGTCGGCCCAAGACTGCTGACGGGCGACGAGCTCTTGAATCGACTGCCGACGCGTCTCGAGCTCTTTCAGGAGATCGGCGGGAGGTTGTCGCTTGCGAGGCTTTGGAAGCGTCTTTGGGGCGTCGACGACCGGCGTGCTAGGCGTCATCCGCTTCGTGAAGAACATCGCGTCGAGGACGCGAGGCCAACGCGCCGTCGCGGAGGCGTAGCCGAGCGGTCGGCTGACGAACTCGGAGTCGAGCCACTTGCCGTCGTCGGGAAGCTTTCGGAAGCTGATGATCGTGTTCTCGAGCCCCGTGGCGGCGAGCATCGCATCGAGGCTTCCGGCGGGCGCCTGGCCGATGTCGAATCCTTGCGTCCAGGGGTAGCCTTTCTTCCCCTCGTAGGCGGTGAATCCCAGCGAAAAGACATCGTCGCCGAGTTCTTTCGAGGCCACATCGCCCATGGTGACGATGTCCGCGTAGAAGTCGGGCTTTCCGTCGAGTTCGACCTCCGAGGGATGGCGCATGATGTGGAACGTCGCCGCCCAGACAATGATCTTGCGATCTTTGAAATGTTCGTTGGCGAGCCAAATCAAGTTCTGGCCCATTTGACTGTCGCGATCGTTGCTCGGCGTGGGAGTCGTAGAGAGTTGGCGGCGCCAGCGACTGGTGATCTCCGCTTGGCTGCTCTTGATGAACTGTTTCCAGAAGGCGAGTTGGCGAGGATCGTTCCTTCGGTTGCCGTCGAGGCTCTCCAAAACGTTGAGCAACTCGTCGAGTCCCTTGATCGCTCGATCTTTCTCGTTCTCCGCGAAGGTTTCCCTTCGATCGAGGAGTTTGCGGTAGGTCCGTTCAATGGTTCTCCATCGCTCCTCCTCGACGATCGGTTCGTCACCCCGCAGGAAGCCACGAAGATCGACCAAGAGCTGTTCACGCGAGCTGCTGGCCGTTAGTTGGCAGTCGACTCCGCAGAGTTCCAGCGGGCGATCCTTGTTGGCGTTTGAGGCGAGGTAGTCGAAAAGGGGCTGGAGTTGTTGGCTCCGCGTCCAGATACCGAAGATGCCTCTCTGGGCGGCCGCGAGAGCATCCTGTCCGTCGCGAAACGCTTCCCATGCCTTGTGGCAGTCGTAGAGACCACTCTCGAACGCGAGGACGTCGAAGTCCATCTCCTGATGGAGAAACTTGATCAGTCGCGTCTTGGCGAGAAAGGTGGCCCCGTCACCGTGAGACTGCTCGCCGAGCATCACGACGCGGGCATCGCCGATCATCTCCTTGAGGGGTTGGAGGTCGGAAAAGTCCTCGTTCGCGGGATCGATCGAATCGATGCGAACGGCGTTCTCTTGAAGCCATTCAACACGATCGCCAGTGGCGTTGTTGTTCGGTTCCGCGCCGAGAACCGAACAGAGAAGGGCCGCTTGTAGTGTCACGATGAAGGCGACGAGAGCCGAATTTGAGCGCAGCACCATGGATTCGCTCCCTTTGACCTGGCGAGGCGACGAGTCTTCTACCGGTTCGAGGATGGGATGATGGTCTTGATTATCTTATACCAAGGATGGTGCTAGGAGTTGTGAGAAGTGATGCCCCACTGGGGCTCGCGAGGAATAGCTATCCCCCCGAACGTGACCCCTTGGCATGCCCACGGCGAGCGTGATTTTTCTCCTTGCATGCTCACCGCGAGCGTGGGCATGGCACCCAAGTCATAAGTCCTCAATTCGTGAGTGTCGGTTCGCTCACGCCTTCAGCGTGTCATCGTGGCGTCCAGTCGAGGGGGGGAGATCGGACCGATGCACGTTCGCCAACGCGGCGCGTCCGCCGTCGAGCTTGTAGGCGTCGTTGTCTTCCCACTCGATGCTGACCGCGCCGCTGAACCCGGCCCGATTGAGTTCGACGAGGCACTCCTCGATGTTGATGCTATCGCGTCCCGAGCCGGGGGTGACGAAGTTCCAGCCGTTGAGCCGGTGGCCCATCGGGCGATGACCGCCAAGTAGCCCGGCACGGACCGGATCCTTGACGACTTGCACGCCCTTGATGTGGGCGCAGTGGATGACGTCGCCGTACTCGCGGATGAACTCGATCGGCGAGACGTTCTGCCAGAGCATGTGGCTCGGGTCGAAGTTGAAGCCGACCACGCCCGCGAATCCCGCTTTCTCCATCGCCCTTAGGTAGTCGCCGGCGGACTCGATGTCGCCCATGGCGCGTTCGCTCGGGTGACATTCGAGATCGTACGTGACGCCGTATTTCTTGCAGGCATCGAAGACCGGGCCGAAACGTTCCGCGAGCAACTCCAGGCTAACGTCGAGCACTTCGGCAATCGCGTGACCGGCGATCGAACTGGGGCGGGGCGGGAACTCGAAGAAGTGGCTCCAGCAGTTCGCCGGGGAACCGACGAACCCCGGGACGGGAACCTTGCGATCTTGGAGCTTGCCGACGTAGTGGGCCAGCCGCACGGCCGCGATCAGATCGGCTTGGGCCTGGCTGTGGATCAGCTTGCCGACTTCCTCGGGAACGAAGTAGGGATCGGTCCGAGGCGGTTCGCTGCCGGCCGCTCGCCAGCTCGCGTAGGCTTCAATCGCTTCGCCGCCACAGAACTGGAGCGTCTTGGCGGAGGGTTCGTCACCGAGGGCCTGGCCCTGCAGGTGCGTCGCGAGGGTGAAGATCTCCAGCCCGCGGCTCTTCGCTTTCTCGACACGCTCCTTGGCGTAGGCTTCGGCGCCGGCATCGTCGCGGCACTTGGAGAGATCGAGTTCCCACGTCGCTTCCTCCCAGCCGTCGAATCCGGTCTCGGCCAGGTAGTCGAGCCATTGGTCTTCGGGAATGTCCCCGAATTGGCCCCGTACCAGCCCGATCTGGTGGTACGAACTCTTTCCTGGGCGATGTTGCGACGTCTGCTGGTATCCCATCGGCACTCTCCAATTGCGATTTTCGACAATGGTTCTCGGTTGTGTCAGTTGACCGGGCGACGGTCACGTCGACCTCGTTGGTGCGGGTGGACCCGTCGTGGCCCCAAGGAAGGAAGATGCACGTTGGCATGCGATCCGCGAACGCTCGCTCGGTTCCGCGCGAGGGACGGTTCGCCGAATTCGGATCTGCCCCCAACAGTCGGCCCAGTCAGTGACCTTTCTAAACCTCGCGAGACCCGTCAGGCAAATTCTTTTTGCGCGATCGGATCGAATCGCCCCGCCGGCGGCTCTCACGAGCCGGTTTCTCGGCGAACGACTTCCCCCAAGTCTTCTCGCCGATCACTTGTCCCCTTTTCGCGGGCACCTGGGAATGGTTAACTGGAGGATCAAGACGATTGGGGACACCATGGATTTCAAAGATCTCTTCGAAGTTCTCGTCCGCGAGCACTCGGACATGTTGCTGGTTTACCTGCGGGCGTCGCTGCGCGATCGAGCCGCGGTCGACGACATCTTCCAGGAGACCTGGTTGGTTGCCTGGAGGCGGATCCATCAGTTCGACCCCTTTCGCCCTTTCGGACCGTGGCTTCGAGGCATCGCCTCGAACTTGCTCAAGCGCCACTTTCGCAAGATGTCCGGCAATCGCCGCGAGGTGATCCAGCAAGAGCAGGTCCTCGAGTTTCTTGAGGCCCGCTGCGAATCGCTGCACCGCCAGACCGGGGACACGCTCGACGAGAAGCTCGAGTCACTGCGCGACTGCTTGAAGGATCTCCCCGAGCCCTACCGATCGACGATCGAGCTGCGCTATCGGGAAGGGATGAAGGGCCGGGAACTCGCCGAACGTCTCTCGGTCTCGATCGAGAACGTCAAAAAGAGGCTCCAACGCGGTCGCGAGAAGCTCTTGGGATGCTTGCACGGAAAACTTCGCTGGGCCGAGGCAACAGCAACATGAACAGCGCCAACAATCGAGAAGACCGCTACGAGGAGGGCGAACCGCTCGCCTCTCCTTCCGAGAACGCGACCTCGGACGAGCTCCGGCGGCACGCCGATCACCTCTTCGTCGACGCGCTCTTGGAGCGGGTTCATGGCACCGAAACGCCCGAGGATCGAACCCAGCGGGTGATGGAACTTCTTGAGCGGACGACGCGTCGGCGTTGGACGTTGCCGAGGCCGCCGTGGTTGGGATCGGGGATCGGCATCGCCGCGACGCTGATGATCGCGGGAGCGTTCTGGTTGTTCACCGGCGGGCTCGCACGCGACGCTCATGCCGCGCTTGAGTTCATCATGGAGAAGAACGCTCAGGAGGTCGATCGGCAGTACGCGGTGATGGCGGAAGGGGGCACCCTGTTTCCCGGCACGGTGGAGAGCGTCGTCTACGTCCGCGGCGGCGATCATTTCGTCATTCGCCGCCCGACGCCTCTTGGGGATGTCTACGTGGGAACCGATGGCGACCTGGCTTGGTGGATTCCGCCCGTGGGGCCGATTTTCGCCTCGCGCGATGCCGATCGTTTTCGTCATTTCATCAGCAAAAAGGGTGAGGACGTTCCGTTCTTGAGTTTGCAAGCGGTGCTTCGGCGTTTCGGGGAGGACTACGATCTCACCCTGACCAGCGATGCCCCCGAGGGGGCCGAGGGAGACTGGATTCACTTGCGCGGTCGCCGGCTCAACAGCGAGCGGGTCGGTCCGGAGACCATTGATCTCTATGCCGATCCCAAAACGGGGGTGATCGAGCGACTCGATATCGAGGGGGGAATCCCGCTGGTCGGTTGGCGGCGGGTTCGGCTCTCCTTCGCGGGCTCGCCCAAGCTTCCCGACAATTGGTACGAGCACTCGGCTCACCACGAGAGCGACCGTAAGGTCTTCCATCTGGAGGACGTCTCCCTCCCAAAGCCGGCCGGGGCGACCGAGTCGTCCGCGGGGACTTCCACCCCCGAATGACTAGACTGATCCAGGGTGAGCATGCCGCCCCATCGAATCCCTGGAGATCCCTTCATGAGCCGCTGGTTGGAAGTCGCAAAGGTTGACGACATCGACGAAAACGCCGGTCAAGCGGTCGTCGTCGAGGGCCGACTGATCGCCCTCTTTCGGATCGAGGGCAAGATTCACGCGATCGACGATTGCTGTCCGCACGCCGGCGCCCCGCTCAGTGAAGGGCACGTCGCCGACGGTATCGTCACCTGCCCGTGGCACGCGTGGCGCTTTCGCATCGACGATGGCATTTGGGCCGATGCTCCCCAGGCCGGGACACGCGTCAACACCTACCCCATCAAGATCGAGGGCGACAAGGTTCTTCTCGAAGCCGATTGGTAGCGAAGGACCATCCTCTCCCTGGAGCGACCACCGCACCCCCCGCCCCACTCCCTCTTGTCGACGCTGTTGAAAACAGACGCTTCTCGCCCGGACGCGACCTCGGGGAAGACAACCTCGGTTCCTCTTTGACCTCGGTGCGTGTAGAATTCGGGATTTGGCACGCAGTGAGCAATCCTGAGTTCAGAAGCATAGAAGAGGCCTGTGAGCAACATTCTCGAGTTCGCCCTGGACCGCTACCGCCTTGGCAACGGCCTGGAAGTCGTGCTGCATCAGGACCGAGCGATTCCCATCGTCGCGGTGAACCTGTGGTATCACGTCGGTTCCAAGAACGAATCGCCGACGCTGACGGGACTCGCCCACCTCTTCGAGCACCTCATGTTCGAGGGTTCGGCGGGCTACGATGATGAGTACTTCAAGCCTCTTCAGGAGGCGGGGGGCTCGATCAACGGCTCCACGAGCAACGATCGCACGAACTACTACGAGGTGGTTCCCAGCAACTTCCTCGAACGGGCCCTCTGGATGGAGGCCGATCGCATGGGGCGGCTCTTGCCGGTGCTCAGCGAGGCCAAACTCGAAAACCAGCGTTCGGTCGTCCAAAATGAACGGCGCCAGCGAATCGACAACCAGCCCTACGGCCGGGCCAGCGAAGTGATGGCCAAGCAGCTCTACCCGGACGATCATCCCTATTCCTGGCCGGTGATCGGCTGGATGGAGCACATCGAGGCCGCGACGCTCCAAGACGCCAAGGACTTCTTCGAGACCTACTACCGTCCTTCCAACGCGTCGCTGGTCGTGGCGGGCGACTTCGAAGCTCCAACGACGAAGGACTGGATCGAACGGTACTTCGGGGGGATTCCCGACGGCAGCAAACCGCCGATTCAAGAGGTGATTGAATCGCCGCTAGATGGCTCGCGGAGCACCGAGCTCGAGGACCGTGTGGCGCTGCCGCGACTCGATTTGGCGTGGCCGGGTATTACCCGCTTTCATGCCGACGAGCCGGCCCTCGACTTCGCCGCCCAAGTCCTCGCGGGGCGGAGCAAGGATAGTCGGCTCAAACGCATTCTCGATCGCGAGCGCCGCCTGATCAGCACCATCGGCGCCTACAACGCGACGCTCAAGTTGACCGGGCAGTTCGGTATTCGGGCCTACGCGTTGCCAGGCAAGTCGCTCGACGAGATCGAGGTGGTCATTCGCGAGCAGATCGCCGAGTTGGCGAGCACGCCTCCGACCGAGGACGAGATGACGCGGATTCGCAACTTTTACGCGAATCAGGCCTACGCCCGCATCGAAACTCTGCTCGGTCGCGCCGACGCGTTCAATCACTACCTTTTCTACGCCGGGGATCTCCACGCCCGTTCGTTCATCGTCGAACTCGATGCCTATCAGACCGTCACCGCGGAGGATGTCCAGCGCGTCACCGCGAGTTATCTCAACGGTCCCTACGCCTCGGTGCGCGTTCTGCCTCAAGGTGGCCAAGCAAAGGCGGCACGCGAGGTGACGGAAGATCGTTCCGGAACGCACGTTCCGAAGAAGAAGGGGCACCACGATCACCTACCGGACGCCGGCCCCGATCCCGATTTTCGCGCTCCGGCGATCGAGCGGGCCACCGCGTCATGCGGACTCGACCTCCTCTTCGTCCGTTGGCCCCGGCTGCCGCGCATCGACTATCTGCTGCTGATGCGCGCCGGGTCCAGTCACGACGTCGCCGACAAGTCGGGACTCGCGCGGCTTACTTCGGAACTGCTTGACGAGGGAACCGTCCGCCATCAAGGACTCGGGCTCGTCCGTAAGCTCGATCATCTCGGCGCGACATTGCAGTCGAGCATGGGGGTCGAGAGTGGTAGTCTCTCGCTTCGCTGCCTGCGGGAGATGCGTCACGAGTCCTTCGCCCTCTTGGCCGAAGTCTTGCGACAACCGATGCTGGCCGAGGACGACTTCGAACGGGAGCGTGGCCGTCTTCTCGCGGAGATCGCGTATCGCGAGGAACAACCCGCCTACCTCGCCGACGAGGCCATCGACGAAGCGATCTTCGGCTCCGATCACCCCTATGGTCGTTGTTGCGATGGACGCGAAGAGGACCTGCGACGGATCGGTCGTGCCGACGTCGTCGACTTCTTCGAACGCCGCTATCGCCCCGATGGCGCGACCCTTCTCGTCGTTGGCGACACGACGCTCGCGGAAGTGATGGAGATGGTCGAGCACCACTTCGCCGACTGGAAGCAGCGAGGTTCGACCGACATGCCGACACCATTCGAACGTCCCGACGTCAATGGGCAGCATGTGGTGACGGTCGATCGGCCCGGCTCGGCCCAGTCGGTGATTCGGGTTGGACGAGCATCGATCGCCCGCTCCTCGCCCGACTACCTGCCGCTACTTGTGGCCAACACGGTCCTGGGAGGGCAGTTCGCCAGTCGGCTCAACCTTAGCCTTCGAGAAGAAAAGGGGCTGACGTATGGTGCTCGCAGCAGCCTGACGCTCCGGCGCGCCGGTGGCGCCTTCACCGCGGGCGCCGCGGTCCAGTCGAGCGGCACGCGTGAGGCGGTGGAGGAGTTTCTCACCCAGATCGCCTCACTCTCCGACGGCAAGCCGATCACCCAAGAGGAGCTCGATTACGCCAAGGCGTATCTCATCCGCCGTTTTCCGGCCCGGTTCGAGACCAGCGGCGGCATCTTGTCACACTTGGCCCAGCTCGCGCTCTATGACTTGCCCGACGACTACTACAGCCACTACGTCACCGGGATTCGCGAATTGACCCTCGCGACGGTCGACGAAGTGATTCGTCGCCATCTTCGGCTCGAGGGAACGCGCGTCGTCGTCGTCGGCGATCCCGAGCAGACCGGAGACCTCGCCGACGCAGTCGGCGCGATCATGAACGGCGCGACCTCCTGAGGTTACCCGACGGTCACGACAAGGCTTCGTCGATGGCCGAGTCCGCGTCGGGATACTCGTTCGGCGTGGCATACCAACCGTTGGGCCAGGTCTCGGCTTCCCACGCGTCGCCTGCTTCGTTGAAGGGCGTGATGCGAATCCAGTCGACTTCGAGGACCGTCGTGTCGAAGTTTGGGTCGCCGGCCCAGCCGACGGTGTCGCGATACTCGCCGTCGACGAGTTCCTTGTATCCTGCCGCGGGGAACCAGATGCCGACCCAGAATCGGGCGGCGCGATAGGGGATGTGGTCCTGGCCGAACGCGGCCCCCTCGACGCGATAGATCTCGATCCCATCGATTCGCCAGATCACCCGGGGAGTCTCGTCGTCCTCGCCGGTGTGCCATTCGATCGCGTAGTTGTGGAACTCCCCATCGAGGGCCCATGCCGGGATCTCGACCCGTCCGGGATGGTGGGCGCCTTCGCCCCCTTGCTGGCCGCCCCAACTGTTGGCTCGGGCGTTCGAAAACGCGATCGGATCGTTGGTCTCCCCCGATTGGAGGGCGGTCGGGAACTCCCAATCGATCTCGGTATTGCGAATCTTGCTCGGTTCCTGCCAGTACTCTTCCTGGCCGGGGAAGTACTCGATGTAGTGGAAGGTCCAGAAGGCGGTGGCCGCCCCGAGCTCGGTCGGGATCCGGGCGTTGACCTCGTAGAGGCCCGAGGCGTAGTAGTCGCGCGTCGCGATCCCGGCGCCGACACGGTTGGTCTGACCGCCATGGCCGACGACATCACCGTCGTAGAGGTCGCCGTGAGCTTCGAGCTTGAGGATGCCATCCTCGATCGAGACGTTCTCGGGAACGAGCCCGCCGTTGTCGCCTCCCCAAGCCCGATCGACGATCAGCCAATTGTCGGAGGAGAGGCCACCGCTGAAGTCGTCGTAGAGGACCTCGGTCGTCATCGCCGGGGTGGGAGAGGGCGTGTCGAGCCACTCGCCGCCGACCGCGTTGAGCACGACGTCGTCGACGAGGAACGAGCCGGGGTTACCCTTCCAGCTCTCAAGGAGGACCTTGCCGTAGGTGTAGTCCTCTCCCGTGTCGAAGGTAAGTGAAATGGTCGACCACTCGTCGCTCGTGACAATCGCCGACGCGGTCGATCCGTCGCGCATCACGAAGGCGATGGTTCCCGAACCACCTTGGTCGCTTACCTTGGCCTTGGCAGTCAGCGTATAGGTCGTCCTCGGAACCAGTGCGACCTGAATGTCCTGCACGGCTCGAGCGGTCTCGTCCATCTGGGGCGTCAGCGTCAGGTGCGCGCCGTCGGCGGTCTCGGTGAACGCGCCATGGTCCATGATCCAGAAGTAGTCGGCGTCGTAGTCGTCATCCTCCGACTCGAAGGAGGAGGCCTGCACCACGTTCGCTCCCGGCGCCGGCAGCGTGGGGAGCCACGGGGGCAGGGCGTGGACGGTGCCCGGCGGGAGTTCTTCCGGCATCGCCATCCGCCCTTCGGTGACGCGGATGTCGTCGAACTCGACGTAGCCGTCGACCTCGGTTAGGTAGGCCTGGAGACGAACGCGGACGCTCGTCTCGTTCACGTCGGTGTAGAAGATGAAACGTTTCTCCTGCCACTCGGTGCCGGTGGCGGAGTTCGACTTGTCGATCTGGGTACCTTGGTCGACGCTGAATGACCCCCACAGCTCTTCGGAGCTGGTGCGGACTTTCACGGCGATGGTGTAGAGCGTTTCCGGTTTGAGGTCGCTCATGATCCGGGTGACGCGAGCGGTTTGGTTGGCGCCAGGCGTCAACCGTAGGATCTGGGAACCATCGGTGGCGTCGCCGGACACGATCGCGGCCGAGCCGTCGATCACGAAACTCGAAAGGTCGCCGCTTTCGAAGCTTCCGCCCACAAAGAGATTGCCGCTAGGTTCTGGCGGTGGCTCGGGGTCGGGCGTGGGGTTCGGATCCGGATCGGGATCGGGCTGCTCCGCGCCGACGGGGACGAGCACCAGATCGTCGAACGAGACGCTCCCCGCCTGCCCCTTCCAAGCCTGGACGTAGAGGGTGACTTGGCTGACATCCGCGGCGGTGGTGAAGGTGAGTTCGTGACGCTGGGGCGTGGCGTCGTTGCCTCCCTGTTCGGCGACCGACCAACGGCCGTCGAAGCCCTGAACGCCGAGATAGCCGTAGGCCCCGTCCGAGACGATCATCCCCGAAAGGACGTACTCGGTGTCAGGCTCGACGGCAATCGACTGCTCGAGGCGGGCCGTCCCCGCTTCGGACGGAGTGAGCGTGAGACCGAAGTCGCCACCGCCATCAGGGGTGACCGTCGCTTCGGCGCCGAGCAGGCTCGCGTCCGACCAGCCCGACGTTGATTCCGTGGCGAAGTCGCCGTTGACGACGAGATTATCGGTTGGGTTGGGTGCTGGATCGGGTCCGGGAGAGGGGTCGGGATTCGGGGTCGGCTGAGGATCACCGAGACCGGGGCCGGCGAGCGAGATCGAGTCGAAATAGACCGCGCCCGATTGCTGCTTCCAAGCCTGGAGGAAGATGACCGCTTCGGTGGCCTCGTCGCCGGTGGTGAACTGTAGTTCGTGGGTTTCGAAGCCAGCGGCGTTTCCTCCCGTTTCCTCGATTGACCAGCGGCCGTCGAAGCCGGTCACGCCGAGGTATCCGTAAGCGCCCTTGGGCGAGGCAATGGCGCCTCGAAGAGTGTAGGTACTGTTGGCCTCGAGCGAGACGGTCTGCTCGAGTCGAGCGGTTCCCGTGTCCGTGGGCCGGAGCACTACCGCCGCGTCGCCTTCGTGAACGACCTCTTGCGTCGTGTCGACCTCCGCCGATCCGACGGCGGCGTCCGTCCAGCCCGTAAGCGTCCCATCGTCGAACCCACCGTTGAGAATCCCGGTGGCGGGAACACAGCGTGACTCAAGTGACTCAATGGCCAAGATCGGGCTGGAGGTTGTGGAGGTGCGAGGTCGTTTCGATCCTCTCGGCGAGGTCCTGCCCATGAGATCTTCTCCGAAGTGTCGTTGGTGATGTGCGATCGGTTCCGCAGATCGTTGATCTATTCGCTGCCGGCTACGAACGGCCGTCGTAGATCCGCGGGCTGCTACGGGAACGAAGTGGGCCGCAGGGACAGGTCTTGTGTCGAGATGTGAGATTGGTCTGCCGACCGGTCCCTTCGGCACCGAGAGATAGTCTCTCCCACTCAGCGAGGATGCGAGACGACCGCAAGTTCCCTTAGCCCTTCACTACGGCCGCTGGGGCTAAAAAGATGGGTGAACGGCGGGCGAAGGGGAGAATATTCCGCTGGGGAAGAAGCGAGCGGAGAAGTGGTTCAACCAGAGCGCATGAGTTGGCGTCGGTGGTCTTGCTCAGTCCGTGCGTGGGATCGCTTCTCCCTGGTCACGGTGAGCGTGTTCGACGTTGCCTGCCCACGTAAGCGTGGGCAGGACACCCAAGAGTTTTCTAGTCAGCAAACGAACCGATCAGGTTGCTAGCTGCCGAGGCCGAGTTCTTTGACCTTCTGGGCGATGTCGGCGCCGTGGCTCTTCGTCTTCACCTTGGTGTCGATCTCGCGGATGATCCCGTTCTTGTCGATGTAGAAGGTCCAGCGACGCGGGTTGAGCCGTTCGGAGTCGACCACGCCATAGGCGCGGGCGGTGGTCCGCATCGGGTCGCTCAAGATCGGGTAGTCCAGACCGAGCGACTCGGCGAACTTCGCGTTGCGCTCGGGCGTGTCGCAACTGGCAGTGAAGTAGGCAGCGCCGGTCTTGCGAAGGGCGTCTCCGTTGGCACGCATCGACTTGCACTCGGCGGTGCATCCGCCCGTGAAGGCCTTGGGGAACCACGCGATGACGACCGGTTGCTTGCCCTTGAAGTCGGCGAGCGAATAGGTCTCGCCATCGCTTCCCTTGAGGGTGAAGTCGGGGGCCGGCTTGCCGACCTCGGCCTTCGGCTCGGCGTGGGCGATCGAAACGATTCCCAGAATCAACGTGCTGACCAACAGACTGCGCATGGTTCACTCCTCGAATGGATGAGTTCTCTTCGAACGCGGCTTCACCTGGTCCCGGTGCCACGACGGGACCGGGAAGGCGAGACGCGTGGTTTCTTCCCGTCGGCTTTCATGGTGTCAACAACGTCACGATCCCTTGATCGCGATGGCGAGACCTCCGGCAACCGATTCGCCGGTAGGCAGTGTCATTCGTGCGTCAATATCCCAACAATCTTGGTCGCATCACATGCGTGGTGGGACAGACGACCTTCGCGAATCCACGAACGCCGACTGTGTCGTTGGCTAGTCCATCTCGGGCGGTGGCCATCCCAGTTGGTGGCGGCCGGTCGGATTGGGGGCCGAATCACTCCAGTCCCTTACCGCTACCTGACTTACCCCTTCCCCAAATCGATTTCATGCTAATCGATGGAGAACCCGCGGTGGAACGACTTTCTGAGTTTTCCGAAGAGATTCTCGGCACGCCCGGCGACGAGCGCCGCCCATGGAGTCCGAGCCGCAAGCTTTTCGTTGCGTTGGGCCGGTGGTCCCCCTAAAAGAAACACAACAACCAAACCACCACTACGGGCACGCGTCGACGGCGCCCCTTGGAGGAACCGATGAAGTTTGGAATGAACCTGCTGCTCTACACCACGAATCCCGACGATTCGATCTTTCCCATCTGCGAGAAGCTTCAGGCGATGGGCTACGACGGGTTGGAGTGGCCGATCCTCGGCATCAGCAAGGAGATGGCGACCAAGGTCGGCGAGTTCAATCGCAAGATTGGACTTGGCGCGACCGCCGTCTCCGTCCTCAGCGAGGACGAGAACCCGCTCAGCGACGATCCCGCGGTCCGCGAAAAGGGACTCGCCGGTATTCGCGAGCGGCTCGAATTGGCCAAGCTCATGAACGTCGAGTATATCTGCGGACCGCTGATGCAGCCGCTCGGCTGGTTCACCGGGCAGCCGGTGACGAAGGCTCAGTGGGCGAACATGGTGAGCTTCCTCAAGGAGGCCGGCGAGATCGCCGCGGGCGTCGGCGTGGGGCTGGTCCTCGAACCGATCAACCGCTTCGAGATCTTCTCGGTCAACACCTCGGCCGATTGCGCCCGGCTCTGTGCCGACGTCGATCACCCCTCGGTCAAGATGATGCTCGACTCGTTCCACATGAACATCGAGGAGAAGGACGTTCGCCAAGCCTTCCGGACCGCGAAGCCTCACCTGGCGCACGTCCACGTCTCGGAGAACGATCGCGGCGTGCCGGGATCGAGTCGGTCGATTCGCTGGGATGACTTCTTCGGTGGGGCGAAGGAGGTCGGCTACGACGGCTGGATGACGATCGAGGCCTTCTCGTCGGCGATGCCCGACTTGGCGGCGGCCGCTCGAATTTGGCGTCCCCTCTTCGACGACGCCGACAAGCTTTGCTCCGACGGGCTCCTCTTCATGAAGAAGCTCGCCGCCGATCCGGCCAGTGCCACGTAGGGGGCGGATCGTCGTTGACCCAAGGCTCCTCTCCCAATCGAACGAGACTGGGAGAGGAGGACCCGGAGAGCTCAGCGGCGATCGTTCAAGCCACCGGCGATGGTCATCTGCCGGTCGTACTCGATCTTGAACTCGTAGGTCACGTCGAAGGCCTTGGGGCCGATAGCCTGGGCGGGCACTTCGATGTCCCACCGCAGAAGCCCCTTCTTCTCGCGGTCGACCTGGTAGGCCTGATCCTCGCTCAGCTCGTGGCTGGTCTTGATGAGCGTCACCTCGGCTTCCTTGCCCTTGGTCGTCGGCAAGCGATCAAGAAGTCGCACGTTCACCGGCTTGCCGTTGAAGTTCTCGACCGCGAGTCGGTACTTGAGGGTGACGACCCGGTTGCCGCCCTGAACGATCTCTTCCTTGTCGAGCAATTCGCGACTGGTCCGCAGCGACGAATCGACGCCGAAGCCGACGGTGAACTCTTCGCCGACCGCGACGGTGGGGATGCTTCCGCGACCGACGAACTGGCCGGCGACATACGCGGTGGTCGGGCCATCGAGGAGGACGAGTTTGCTGTCGTTGGTAACGACCGCTTCTTCATAGACGAAGCTGGTCAGGACCGGAATCGCCAGTCGGTAGACGTCGGCCTTCATGTCGACCGAGGCGATCTGGATGAGTTGGTAGTCGGTCCGGCTGGGAAGCGTCGTCCGGGCGGCGATGTCGTAGCTGACGCTGATCCCTTCCTCGGACTTTGTCAAGTTGCTCGCCGCGCCGGATTTGTCCAAGGCGAGCAAGTCGACGACTTGGGCTTCCTGGGCGACGCGGTTGAGTTCGCGATCGAGCTGCTTGAGCGCTTCCTCCTGGCGGGAGTTGGCACTGAGGCTCAGTCCTTGCTTGCCGGCGGGGGTCGATGCGGCATTCTGCTGGATGCCTCCGCCTCCGAGGCCTTTGCCGGCTCCGTAACCGAGGGAGTCGGAGAACGTGTTGTTCCTCGTCGATTCGATCTGCCGACGGCGTTGGGCGAGGTCCTGCTTCTTGCGGAAGAGGTACTCGCGATCGGCCGACGCCTTGGCCTCGTCCGCCGCGGATCGCTGCAGCGTGATCGCCAAGGGGAGTAGGGTTGGCGCCGACGCCACTAGAGCGGGCGTCGCGGTGGAGAGGGACATTTTCACGTTGGTCCACTCCTCGCCGCTGAGTTGTTGGACCTGGGCGTTCACCTCGACGGTGACCGCTTTGCGTTCGGCGTCGGAGCGGACGTTGTAGGACCGCGACCAGGTCGCCTCGTTGACGAGGTAGCGAAGTCGCAATTGGCCGCCGTCGCCGGCGACGTTGCAAAAGATCACCGCTTCGCGCGCCGCCCGCGTCGATCCGCGGGTCAATTCGCTCAACTCGCGTTGCCGCGTCCGGAGTTCTTCCTCGAGTTCGCGCCGTTCCTTGCTGTAAGTCAACTCTCGCTCGGTCATGAGGGAGCGTTTCTCGAAGATGAAGTCGGTGAGCGCCTTGAGCGTCTCGGCGTTGAGCACGCCCTTGGTCAATTCCGTGTTGGCGGTGACCGCGGTGAAGGTTTCGAGCCGGCTCAGGTAGTTCTTGAAGTTTTCGAGTTGTTGGGCGAGCCGATTGTTCCGCTCCAACTCGTCCTGGATTTCACGGATCTTCTCCTCGAGTTCGCGGACCTCCTCGCGGTCGTGCTTGGTGACGTGACGGAGTCGGTAGAGGACCGAACGGACCTCAATGCCCTCGGCCGACTCGGCGTAGAGACTTCCGGGGACGACTTGCTCGGGCAGATCGGTCACCGCGATCTCCTTGAGCCCCGCCGGGCCGGGGATGGCGACGAGTCTGGTGACGAGGGCTTGGCCTTGATAGACGGTGACCGCGTCGATCTTGCCTTTGATTTCCACCCGGTCCTCGGCGGCGCTGGCCGGTGCTCCGTGGAGTAGGGCCACGGCGCACGCCGTGACCAACGCCCAGCTTCCATTTCCGCGCATGTGCTTCTCCTTCGACCTCGCCGGCGCGAACGTCCGGCGACGAGATGATTGCTCTCCGCTCCATCAACGAACGTGCGGGGGAGTCCTTAGCGATCGAGTCGAGAAAGTGGCTCGCGAGCGATGGTTGCTCACCGGCTGGCGCGCCGGATCGGTTGCCGAGTTCTCGCGCGCGCCGCGTCATGACTCGTCAGGATCACTTCGATGGCCCCGCCTCATTGTCAGGCGTGAGCTCGCGAACGTCTAGGCGAGGTGACGAAGGTGGAGTTCGACTTCTGCCCGGATCCGTCGAAGCGCTCCTGGAGCACCCGGTGGCGGTAGTCGAAGATATCTCGGAGTTTTCCGCGGACGCTCCATTCGTGGGCAAGTCGTCCGAGCGGTCCGTAGGGAAGCAGGTAGTCGACGACGTCACGGACTTCGGTTCCGATGCCGACCGGCCGAAAATAGTGCTTGTGATGCCAGAAATGGTAGGGGCCGAAACGCTGTTCGTCGACGAAGAACGTTCCCTCGTCGACGTGCGTGATCTCCGTGACCCACGTCACGCGGCGACCGAACATTGGGTGCACGTGGTAGCGAAGGATCATGCCGGGGTGAATTGCGGTCGGTTCCGAATCGAGCACCTCGAACCCGAGCCAGGGTGGCGTAATGACCGGGAGGTTCTGGGGGTTGGAGAAGAACTTCCAGCACTCGTCCAAGGGAATGGGAAGTCGTTGGGTGCGTTCGAGTCGATAAGGCTTCGGCATCTTGCACGAACCTCCTGTGGCGTACCGACATTCATGGGCGCATTCATTCTAGGCGCGATGGGTTTCCGGAACAGGACCAGAAATGGAGTAACTCGTCCGATTCCGGTCTAGGGAGAAGCGCTATGTAGGGCGCCCAAAGGGTTGACGGTGACTCTCGTCGAGGCGAATCGACACCCGAAGCTCCGGTTCGTGGACGACCGCCGACCGGGAACGTAAGATGGCCGGTCGAGTTCCCAACCCCGCGCGAGGGGACGGCCGACGAGGTGAGGTGGGGAGGAGTTTTCTTCCGCCGCTCGATTCGCTTGGCCGGTAGTCGTCACGCTTTTCCCACGGAGCCAGAACGCTTTGTTGTCGCAACTGCGTGAAGCCGCGCGCGGATGGTCCGGTCGCCACCTCCTCGGTCTCGAGGAACTCCCGGCCGAGGCGCTTGAGGCGTTGCTTCAGACTGCGGAGTTCTTTCGCCAATCGAACGACGAGCAGCGCCAATGGGACTTCCTCAAGGGCAAGGTCGTCATCAATCTCTTCTTCGAAGACTCAACCCGAACCCGGACCAGCTTCGCGCTGGCCGCCCGCAAGCTCTCGGCGAACGTCGTCGAGTTCTCCTCGAAGTCCTCAAGCCTCTCGAAGGGAGAGTCGTTCACCGACACCGCCCGCAACTTGGAGGCCCTCGGCGCCGATATCGTCGTCGTTCGTCACAAGACGCCCGGCACGCCGCACCTACTGGGGAAATACCTCAACACGTGCGTCCTCAACGCGGGGGACGGGGCTCACGAGCACCCGACCCAGGGATTGCTCGATCTGCTGACCGTTCGCCAGGTGAAGGGATCGTGCAAGGGGCTCAACGTCGTGCTGGTCGGGGACATCGCCCACAGCCGTGTCGCCCGGAGTAACATCTGGGGACTTCAGAAACTCGGGGCCCATGTCATCGTCTGCGGCCCGAAGACGCTCGTTCCTCGCCACATCGAACGTTTGGGCGTCGAGGTGAGCCACGACCTCGATGAAGTCATCCCTCGCTGCGACGTCGTCAATATTCTGCGGATCCAGTTCGAACGTCAGCGCACCGGCCTCTTCCCGTCAATTCGAGAGTATGCCCATCTCTTCGGGGTCGACGATCGGCGGCTTTCGCTGGCCAAGCCCGACGTGCTGATCCTCGCGCCGGGGCCGATCAACCGGGGCGTCGAGATCAGTTCGGGCGTCGCCGACGGGCCCAATAGCAGGATCTTGCAGCAAGTCTCCAATGGTCTCGCGGTCCGCATGGCGGCGATGTACTTGGTCGCGGGGCAGGGGATGGAGGAGTCGGCCTGATGAAACGCCTACGTCTTCGCGGTGGCCGAGTCGTCGATCCCAGTCAGGATCTCGATGCGTCCGTCGACGTCTGGATTGAGGAGGGCAAGATCGCGTCAATTGACGCCGATCCCGATTGGGTTCCCGACGAAACGGTCGACGCGAGTGGTCTGCTGATCGTTCCGGGTTTGATTGACATGCACGTTCACCTCCGCGAGCCCGGCTACGAGGCGGACGAAACGATCGCTTCCGGGACCCGGGCCGCCGTCGAGAGTGGCTTCACGAGCCTCGCGTGCATGCCCGACGGCGATCCGGCGGTGGACAACCAAGCCTCGGCGGAGTTTGTCACCCTTCAGGCTCATCGGGCGGGCTTCTGCCACGTCTGGCCGGTCGGGGCGGTGACCAAGGGACGGTCGGGCCAGGAACTCTCCGAGATGGGCGGGCTTGTCGATGGCGGAGCCGTCGCCCTCAGCGATAGCGATCGCCCCGTCGCCAACGCGGAGATCATGCGACGTGCCCTCCAATACGCCCAAATGTTCGACACCGCCATCTTGAGTCACGCGGAGGTCTCGGAACTGACCCGTGCCGGCGTGATGAACGAAGGTTTCATCAGCATGAAGCTCGGCATGGTCGGGATGCCCGCCGCCGCCGAGGAGATCCATGTCGACCGCGACATTCATCTTGCTCAGTTGACCGGCGGCCGCGTCCACTTTCAGAGCCTCTCGTGCGCGGGGAGCGTCGCGTCGCTGCGGCGCGCGAAGGAGGCAGGGCTCCGTGTGACAGGGGAGGTCAATCCCCATCACCTCGCGTTGACCGAAGAGGCGCTCACCTCGTTCGACAGTGTCTACAAGGTCAATCCACCCTTGAGAACCGGCGAGGATGTTGCCGCGCTGATTGAGGGGCTTCGGGACGGAACGATCGACGTCCTGGCCTCGGGGCATTCGCCTCGGGCCACCGAGCAGAAGATGCGCGAACTCGACCTCGCCCCGTTCGGGGTGATCGGGATCGAGTCGCTATTGCCGGTTGCGGTCAAGACGCTCATCGAGCCGGGACATCTCGACTGGTCCGCACTGGTTCAATGCCTCAGCGTCAATCCGGCCCGCATCCTCGGCATCGATCGGGGAACGCTTCGACCGGGGAGCGTCGCCGACGTGACCCTGCTCGACCCGGAGGAACGCTGGGTGCTCGACCCGTCGAAGTTCCATTCGCTGAGTCGGAACTGTCCATTCGCCGGCTGGGCGGTGCGTGGCCGTGCTCGCTACGTGGTGGTTCAGGGCGGCCTCTTTCGCTGCTCTCCGCGGGATTGAGGGCTCCGCGAGCCGCTTGCGGTGAGATCGCCGAGGAGTTCGCGACGAATTCAACTGGTGCTGGTTCGACGCCACGGAATAGAATAAAGCTCGCGGAAAGATCGGTCTGGGACTAGGCTCGGTCTCAAGAGTCGGCTCTGGCTTCGGCCGGCTACGTTGGCGCGGAACTTTGACGGTCTGCATCGACGAATCCAGAGGATTCGCCTGCTTCGACCTCCTCGTCCCCCCACCGGCTCGCTGAGCCTTGGGGCCGACGATCAACTTTTGAGACGAAGCCAAGAGGTGAGAGGCTGATCAGGGATGTCGATCGTCGTTTGGACCTCCGCCGCCCTCATCGTACTTGGGGTGAGTGGCGCGCTTGCCTATCGCCCGCTTCGCAGGATGCTGCGTGAGATCGAGGTCGAAAGGGCTCGCGAACTCTTCCGGCTCCAGCGGGAGCGACTGGAGGCCAAGTTCATCGAACTGGCGAGCTCAACCGGCAAGCCCAAGGGCCTGCGCTGGGAGCACTGCGAGTTTCACTCCCCCGTCAGCTTCGTTCGCGACCGCTCGTCGCGCCAACTGAGCGCCTTTATTGAAGTGACCATCCGGTTCTCGGCGATCGAAGGGGAAGGTATGGAAGAGGTTGCGGCCGTCAACGATCTTCGCAACGCGACCGCCGTCTTCCACTACCACCACGGCCACTGGGGAACGGGGGGCCGGGTTCTCTTCAACATGAACCCCGAGGAAGCGATTCACCGCTACCAGGAACAGTTCGAGCCCATTCCGATCGCCTAGCAGTCCTGATGATTGATGCGGATTCGCGTCCTGACTGACTCGGCTCCGTCAAGACCTGATGTTCGCGTGCCACAGGCTGCTTGTCAGCCAATGGCACCCTGAGACTTACACGTAGGCTCGCTTGACTCGTCTAGCCTTTATTCCCAGAATAGTCGATTCGAGACGGTCGATGCAGCGGCGAGCCTGTCGTGGTTCGTGGCGGACATCCCCAATCATCCGAAGACCTCAGACAGGAAAATCCCATGCCTGTGAAAGTTCGAGGCGGCAAGCTCCGCTGGAAGGGCAAGCGAGCCAACCATGGCCGCAAGCCCGCGATCAGCCTGCCTCACAAGGGCATCCGCAAGAGCAATAAGTAAGCCCTCTCGCTGGCCCTCCCTTGACTGACCAAACGACCGACCAGGCTTCTTCCTCAGCAGTCTGGGGGCTCGACGTCGGTGGTGCGCACCTGAAAGCCGCCTCCTCACGAGGCGATGCGCGCACCTTTTCTTTTCCTCTTTGGAAGCAACCCTCTCAACTTTCCGAACGGCTCGGCGCCCTGCTTGAGGATGCTCGCGTCGATCGGCTCGTCGTCACGATGACGGCGGAGTTGTGCGATTGCTTCAAAGACAAGGAGGAAGGGGTCGCGACCGTTCTTGACGGGATTGCCAAGGCCTTTCCGAAGGTGCCGATCAAGATCTGGCACACGGGCGGGCGTTTCGTCAGTGACGCCGAAGCCAGGGCCAATCCTTGGGGCGTCGCCGCCTCCAACTGGCTCGCGCTGGCGACATGGGTGGGCAAGAAATTCCCATGCGACGCGGCGCTGCTCGTCGACATCGGCTCGACCACCACCGATCTGATTCCGCTCCGCGACGGAACTCCCGTCCCTACTGGACGATGCGACCCCGATCGGCTTGCCAGCGGGGAACTCGTCTACACCGGAGTCTCTCGCACGCCGTTGTGCGCTCTCCTGTCGCGCGTTGAACTCGGAGGAGTTTCCTACCGAACGATGGCGGAGCATTTTGCCACCACGCTCGACGCGTACGTCTGGCTCGGCGATCTACCCGAGGCCCCCGAGCTAACCGAGACCGCTGACGGTACCGGGGCGACACGTTCGTTCGCCCAGCGACGTCTGGCGCGGATGATCGGCAGTGACCCGACGCGTTTCGGCGAGGACGATACGACCACCCTCGCGAAAGCGGCCCGGCAAGCGCAGTTGACCCTTCTCGAGTCCGCCGTCCGCCAGGTTGCGGAAGCCTCGCTGCCTGACGCGGTCGATCGGGTGATCGTCAGTGGGCAAGGGGAGTTCCTCGCCCGCCGGCTCCGCGACCGCTGTCCCCGTCTGGGTCGTTCCGAAACGATCTCGCTCGCCTCACGGCTTGGGGAGAACGTTTCCCAAGCGGCCTGTGCGTACGCGTTGGCTCAGCTAGCTCTGATCTGTTGAGATGAGTGCTGCCGGTGTCGTGGTGGACGGTCAAAATATGCACGACTGCACTGGTCCGCCTGAGTTCTCGAGTGCCACTGGCTGTTTGTCAGCCAGAGCCAAGGGGCCAAGCCGCCACCAACGCAACTCGCGCTAGGAGCGAAAGCCGGTCTCTTCTTGGACGCGGTCGGCGGAGGGATCAAAGCTGCCGAGCGGGACGAAGGACTCCTCTCCCCGCATCCAGTCCGCCAGCAGCAACCCGGTCGCGGGCGCGAGCTGAATTCCCTTGCGAAAGTGACCCGTCGCGAGCCAGACATTCTCCCAATGGGCGTCGCGCGAAATGATCGGGGATCCGAGATCGCTGCCGGGGCGCAGGCCCGCCCAGGAGGCGACGACCTCTCCCTTCGCGAGACGCGGATAGAGACTGACGCCGAAGTTGAGGAGGCCGTCGGCCGCCGCGCTGGAGGGTTGAACGTCGAAGCCGACATCGGCTTCCGTCGAGCCGATCAGGACGAGACCATCGCGTCGCGGAACGAGATAGCGTTTGCCCAGCGAGGTGATGGCGGGGACGACGGTCCCGTCGGTTTGCACCGCGACGATTTGGCCTTGAACGGGGCGGATACCGACTTCGCTGCCGATTGATCGGGCCAACCCTTCGGTCCAAGCCCCGGCGGTGAGAACGGCCTGGCCACATGTGAAGGTCTCGCCATGAGTGGTTCGCACGCCGCTGATGCGTTCGCCCTGGCGAATGAAGTCGACGACGGCACTCCCCTCGAGGAGCGTCACGCCTCGTCTCTCGCAAGCATGGATCAGGGCTCGTAGAAATCGAGGGTTTCGAACCTGCGAGACCTCGGGGACCCAGAAGGCGTCGGAGAGATCCGGTGCCAACGCCGGGGCATGGGATTCGATCTCCTCGCGGGTCCAAGCCTCGTGGTCGATGCCCTGGTCGATCCAGGCAAGACGGTCTTGGTCGAGTTCGGCCTTCTCCTGTGGCGTCCGACCGACGAAGATGCCCCCTGTCTGGTGAAAACCGGTGTCGATGCCGGTCTCTTCCGCCAGTTCGCGGGCGAGGCTTGGAAACCGGTCGTAGCTGACCGCGCGAAGCAGGGCGAAGGGGCTGGTGGCGCGGTCGCGCCGCGCGGGGGAGATGATTCCCGCGCCGGCCCACGAGGCTTCCGTGCCGATGCGTCCCTTGTCCAGGACGGCGACCGAGAGCGATTGGCGCGAGAGCTCGTAGGCGGTGATCAGGCCGATCACGCCTCCGCCGACACAGACAACATCGTAATTGCGGGTATTCGTGGGCATGGCGTCGGGGACTGGTGGGAGCGGCTTGTTGGTCCGCTCGCCGAAGTTGTTGGACGAAAACGACGTTGCGCCAATTCTAGGAAATGGGAACCAACAGGCCGAATAAAGAGCCCTCCATGTATGTACCCCTCCGTTCCGACTTGATCGGCGTCTGGCACTACCCGGTCTGGCACTACCTGTTGCTCGACGGCGACGACGTGATCGCTCTCGACACCGGCATGGACATCTGTGCATGGCGGCTCCGGCGCTGGTTTCACAAGACCGGTCGCCGGCCCAACCAGCTTCGCGCGATTCTGTTGACCCACGGCCATCTCGATCATGCGGGATGTGCCGGTTCGCTTCAGCGCTGGAGTGATGCCGATGTCTACATGCATCCGGCCGACGAGCCGATCCTACGCGGAGCGTTTCCCTATCGCGGCTGGTCTCGGGTCGCGGGGATCCTCGAGGCCCTGGGTCGTCCGGTGATGGGGTATCGGGTGCCGCGCATCGATCACGAATTGGCCGATGGGGACGAGTTGCCGTTCTGGGGCGGATTGCGGGTCATCCATCTTCCGGGCCATACGCCGGGGCATGTCGCGTTCTACAGCGAAAGCAAGCGAATCCTCTTCCTCGGGGACGCGGCCCTGGTCGCATTCGGGCGCGCTTCGTTCCCGCTTCCCATCTTCAACGTCGATGGCGCGCAACTTCGCGAGACGATCTGTCGAGTTGTTGACCTAAAGGTCAATTGGGTCTACCCCTCGCATCATAACTTCATGCGCCACAACGTGATGGAAGATATTCGCCGCTATTCCGCCGCCAAAGCTGCTGCTGTCGATCACGAAGGGTGATCTCGGAGATTTTGGAGGTAACCTTTTTAATGGTAACGTGTTATGTTCCGATTGTGCGGGGGCGGATGTCGTGAGAGGCACGTGTCCCTTGGGGCGCATCATTGACGATGACCAGCGGTCGCGCTACATTTATCCGTCAGCATTTACGATCCGACTTGGGAATCCTCGATGAGTTCTGATCCCTCCGCACCGCGCCGTACGAACCTTCGCAAGGCTGATCTGGACAGTTATCTGACCAAGCTCCTGAAGGTCCGATCACGTATCACTGGGGAAGTGCTCAACCTTCGCGACGAAGGGCACGACACGGGGGCGATGCCCGATCCCTCCGACCTGAGCGCGGATGTTTCGGCGCAAGACCTGACGTTTCAAATGGTTGAGACCGAAGAGAACGTGATCCAGGAGATTGACGCCGCGATCGAACGGATTCGGGTAGGCTCCTACGGCATCTGCGAAATGTCGGGAAAGCCGATTCCCAAAGCTCGTCTTAACGTGATTCCGTGGACGCGTTATCGCGTGGAATGCGCCGAAATGGTTGAAAAGAACGGCGGGCGACGCGAAACCTAGAACGGATGACACGATGCAACGACGACACTGCGCGATCACGCTCTTCCTCGCGACAGCGGTCGTCTGCTTCTCGCTCGACCTGATCTCCAAGTACGTCGTGGCCGACTGGGTCGCCGGGAGCGGTGGTGAGGTGGTCATCATTCCGGGCTGGCTCTCGTTCATCACACGCTTGAATCCGGGCGGTATGTGGAGTTTTCTTCACCAACTCGGAGCGACGGCGAACACCCTTTTAGCCATTTTCAGTTGCATTGCCGCTCTCGCGATCCTGCTTTGGGCCCTCTTGGGGCTTCGGGCGGGGGATCGACTCTTCGCCCTGATTCTCGGCATGGTCTTCGGCGGCGCGCTCGGCAACCTCTACGACCGTCTCGTCTTTCACGGGGTGCGCGACTTCATCGACGCCCACTACGAGGAGGTCTATCACTTCCCGACCTTCAATTTGGCCGACAGCTTCCTGGTAGTGGGAGCGTCGTGCCTCGTCCTTGGATCGATGTTCCATCGCACGCCCGCGGAGCAGGCGTCCTCTTCAATCGATGAGGAAGGGGCGCCGACCGAGGACAACGCGACCTCGTCCGCCTGAAGGAATCGCGGCGCGGGAGGCACGCGGATCGCTTGACCGGGGTGGGGCCGCCGCGGCGAGCGTGGTTTCGTTCGACTCGTTCCCGGGAAAATGTTCCGGGCCGGGTTGCAACCCAACATGTCGACTCTGATACTGTTGATTGATTTTTCGAGGTGCGTCGGGACGGCGAGACTCTCTCTCGCGCGAGAGACAACGTCTCCACGGTCCGAGAGACGCACGACGTCTGGGAAGGGCAAGGAGTGGTCATGGCGGCCATGGACAAGATCACCGGCCAACTGTTCAACGCGGGCAGTGGGGCGCTGCAAAAGAAGAACTACGACTTCGCGGTCGATTGCTTCTTCAAGTGCGCTAAGCGCTGTCCCGACAACGTCATGTTCCGCCAGGCTCTTCGTGGCGCCGAATACAAGAAGTACAACAACAACGGCAAGGGCGCGATGATGGCCGGGCTGAAGATGAAGCCCGCTCAGATGAAGCTCAAGGCCGCGAAGACCCGCAAAAGGTGGGCCGAGGCCGCCGAAGCCGCCGAGGAAGCGCTCAAGATCAACCCTTGGGACACCGGGGTGCTCAGCGAGTTGGCCACCTGTCTCCAGGAGATGGAGCACTACCCCGCCGCGGTTTGGGTCATGCAGTCGGCCACCTCCGCCGATCCGAAGAACGCCGACCTCTTCAAACTGCTTGCCGACATGTACGAGGCCAACAACCAGTTCGACGAGGCGATCAACGCCCTCGAGATGGTCCGTCGGCTCAATCCGGAGAACCGCGAAGCCGGCGGCCGGATGCGTCAGCTCGCCGCTCGCGCGACACTCACCAAGCAGGGCGTCGACGAGAGCCAGGAGTCCGACGAGGAAGGCGACGGCGAAGCGGGCGAGGGGGAGGCGGCCAAACCGCAGCCAAAAGCGGCGACTCGACTCTCTCCCGAGGAGATCGCCGAACGCGAACTTCGCGAGCTCGAAGCGAAGGTGAAGGAGAATCCCGACGACGCGTCGACTCTCGGCGATCTCGCCCGTCGCTACCGCCAGCAGTGCAAGTACGAACAAGCCGCCAAGGCGTTCGGCCGTCTCTACGATCTCTCCGACCAGACCGAAACCGACATGAAGGCGCAGCAGCTCGAGTGCACGATCGAGCCGCTGAAGATCGCGCAAGGCAAGATCAAGGAGGCGTTCTCGAAGCTGATTCGCAACGCTCCCGACTACATGGAGCGGGCCCAGAAGCTCAAGGAAAAGCAACGCGCCATCCAGGTCGAGCAGACCAAGAAGGAACTCGAGCTCTTTCGCTTCCAGACCGAGATCAACGCGGAGAACTACGCCGCCCATTTCGAGCTCGGCTTCCGTCTGTTGCAGACGCGGCAGTACGACGAGGCGATCCGAGCGCTGCAAGAGGGTTGCAAGGACGCGAAGAAGAAGCCGGAAGCCTTGATGTGGACCGGAGTCGGGTTCTGGAAGAAGAAAAACTACCCGCTCGCCGACCGCAAGCTCAAGGAGGCGCTCGAGAGTCTCTCGCCGGGCGACGATGAGAGTCGCAAGCAGATCTACTACTACCGCGGCTGCGTGGCGCAGGAGAAAAAGGACGTCGATGCGGCGATGGAGTATTTCAACGAGATCGCCGCGATGGACTACGGCTACAAGGATGTCGCCAAGCGTTTGGAAGAACTCGCGGCGCAGCAGGAAGCGTAGACGACGCGTTTCCCGACTTGTCCCGGTGCTCCTGATTGCTTCATCCGTCAGCACGCCCACCTTGTGGTGACGGTGATTACACGTGACATCTTCGGGTCTTGGGTGTTAGGATGACGTCGAATCCGTCATCCCGACACCGAGGTTCCGCATCATGACTCGACGCGTCGCACTCTCCTGCCTGTTTCTCCTCTCCTTGGTCATGCTCCCACCCCGACGTGCCTTCGCCGAGGTCCGCGCGGGCGCCGCGAAAGTCGACATCACCGACTACGCCCACGGCCCGGTCAATGGACCGATGTTCGCCAAGGCCCTGGTGGTCACCGACGGCGCCGAGACGATCGTGCTGATCACCGTCGATGCGGTGGCGATCGGCGAGATCGGAAGGATCGACAACACTTTCCTCGGCGATGTCCGCGCCGCCCTTCACGAGCAACTCGGCGTCGATCCGAAGAGCGTTCTTATCAACGCGAGTCACTGTCATGGCGTGATCCGAGCCGACACCCGCAAGCTCGCGGTCGACGCGGTCAAGGAGGCGTGGACGCGCCTCGAACCGGTCGACGTCGGTGTCGCGACCGCGCGCGAGGATCGGATCAGCGAGAATCGCCGGCTCAGGATGAAGGATGGCAGCGAGGTCGACATGCGACGGGCCTACTCGCTTCCTCCGGACGAGGAGGTCGCCGGCGTCGGTCCCATCGACCCCGAAGTCGGGGTGCTCCGAATCGATCGCAAGGACGGGACGCCGTTGGCGGTCCTCTACAACTTCGCGTGTCATCCGATCATGGGCGTGCCGGGCAACGAGAACACCGCCGACTTTCCCGCCTTCGCCTCGGCCATGCTCGAGGAAGCGCTCGGGCATGACGCGGTCGCTCTGTTCGTTCAAGGCTGCGCGGGGGACATCAACCCCGTGCGCTACAAGGTGGTCAACACGCCCCAGGACGCCGAACCTTTGGGGAATCTGCTCGGCTTGAGCGTGCTTCGAGCCTTCAACACCATGGAGACGAAGGCGCCACCCGCCATCAACATCAGCAACGAGGTGATCTCTCTTCCCAGGGGAGCGGACCTCCAGGAGCGCATCGCGACCCTGCTCCAGCAGCGCGAGAAACTCACCGCGTCGTTGAGGCCTACTGACATCAACTTCAAGTCATTCTTGCCGCTCTATATTCAGCACAAGACCTTTCCCAAGGCTCCCTCATACCACGCCCAGGGGTATCTTCACGATCGAGAACGGGGACGAGACTCGCTGGGCAAGCAAGATGCCGAGAACCAGCGTAACCTCGACGCCTACTTGCGAAACATCCATACCATGGAGAAGCTGACCCGTCTGAACACCAACCTCAAGTTGCTTCAGAAGCATCTTGCGACCAATCGTTCCGCGGAGAAGCCGACGATCGACGTCGAGATCGGTGGCATTCGGATCGGCGACTTCCGCATGGTGACCTTTCCGGGCGAACTGACGGTCGAGGTTGGGCTGCGGATCAAAGAGGCGTCCATGCCTTCGTCCAGCTTCGTTGCGGGCTACACCAACGGTTACATCTACTACTTGCCAACGGCCACGCAGCGTCTCAACAGCGGGTACGCCCAGGAGGATTGCGACTGCCTCGTGGCTCCTCGCTGGCAAGAGATTTTCGAAACCAAAGCGGCCGATGTCCTCAAGAGCCTTTAATCGGCGGGTTCGGTTTCTACGATGCAAGCCGGCGCCGGCTACTCGACGCGGCGTTCCTTGTTTCAGTCATGGTGTAATGTTGGCGGTGTGGCCGATTGTCGTTGCGAGCGGGCGCACGCTGCCTTGCTACCCGTTTGAGCGGAGCTGGTAGTCCTCCACGTCGGTGAACCATTCGTGAAGTTCGCCGAAGGCTGGTTTATCGATTCACACCGACTGCATTATTTGACCCCTCCATTTCTTGACTGGATGGCTTCTTTCTCGCCGATGCCGACAAGAGTCCGCTATAATTTCATGTGCACTGTTTCCAAATGGTTGGCTGCCTCAATGAAGGTTTCCCTGTAGCGAGAGGCCAAAATGCCCACGAGCCATGTCCACGGGGTATGCGCCACGCTGTTGCTGCTGGTCGCTCCCATCGTGAGTCTCGCGAACGAGGCGGACACCGGAGACCAGGGCGGTCCGGCCAAGGAGATCTTGCCGGCGGATGTCCTCGTCGAGGTCGACTTGGTTCGGCAGCGTCTTCAGCAGTTGCGCTCGGTGATGGGACGTCCCGAGAACCGCAATCCCGATCTCTTCATCGAAGGGGCCGCTCCCCGAGAAGTCTACTTTCAGGCGCTGACGCTCTTCCGCAAAGCCGATCGTCTGTGCGCCGAGCACACCGCGGAGCGTTTCGAGGCCCCCGAGCCTCCCGTCCGCAACATTCGATCGGCCGACGTCTTCCAGGTCGTCAGTCAGGCGGGGGACCGGATCGATCGTGTACGCCAAAGCGCCGGCATCGACGAGGACGTCAGCCCGGCGGAGCGGGATCCCACCACGACTCCCGACGACGTCTTTCGTTCGATCGTTCAGGCCAATCGTCAACTGAACTTGCTGCTCGATCGGCAGGTGTCGCCAAGCGATGTTTTCGAGGAAGTGACGTTTGGGATTGGGTATGCCGCGAGCATTCTCGCGACGTTCCCCGGTTCCGACCGAATTCCCGAGGCCCCCGCGTTCGAAGGATCGAAACGCCCGGCCAATGTCTACCAGCGGCTCGTGGATTGCTTCGCGCGGATTCGGAAGATCGCGCAGTTGTCCGGACTCGACGTGCTCGAATTGCGCATGGACGAGGAGGTCGACCAGGAGGCGTCGCCGAGTGATGTTTTCGACATCGCGTCGCTTCTCGTTTCCGAGCTCGCGTTTATCCATTCCCAACTTCCCGATGCGAAGCCCCCGCGTCGAACAGTTTACCCGGGACGAAAGTTTCCTTCGCACGTGTATCAACGTGTCGGCATTCTCGAGCGACAGTTGATCGAATTGGAGAAGTGGGTAGGTGATGATCCCAACTGGCTCAAACGAGCCGGGGCAACTCGCGCAACGACTCGATGAACTCCGAACGTCTCCACGATCCGGCGCGGGGAGTTCGCGATCCTTCTCGTCGATTCACTGCAAGTTGCTTCGGTCTCATCTGATTGTCGCCGCGATCGGCATCGGCATTCTCGCCGTCTTGTTGCCGGCCACCTTCTGGCTGCGTTCGAACGCTCTGATGGTCGCGCGTCAACGGGCCCCCACCGCGGAACTATCGACGGGAGTCTTGGCCGGGGTGCAGCGATCCTTGGCGGCGATGCGCGCCTGGGCCGTGGTCGGCGACGAGAGGTTTCTGAGCGATCGTCAAGCGGCGTGGACGCAGCGTATCGAACCCTCGGTGGAGAAGCTCTGGAAGCTGAGCGCTCAGTGGACCAACCCCGACAACAAGGTCCGACTCGCCGAAGCGACCAAGGTATTGAGCGATCTCAAAGAGGTCCAATGGTGGATCGCGGACATCGCTCAGTCGCCGGGCAACGAACCCGCGCTGGTGGTGCTCGACCAGGAGGCGTTGCCGCGTGCCAACGCGATCGAGGCCGGGATCGAGTCGTTGATTGATCTTGAGACCGACGAGCCGGCTAGCGACGTTCGCCGGCAGGTGTTGTTGTCGCTCGCCGCGTTGCAGTCGGCCCTTGCCGACTCGGCCGAGGAACTCGAGAAGTTCGCTCGCAACGGCGAGCAGACCGACTTGCGGAGCTTCCAACGCTCGCTGCAACGGACCGAGCGCCAGATCGAGGAGATTGGCAAGTCCCCGGACCTCTTGACCGCGACGCAGCGCGAGATTTTCGCCTCAATGGAGACCGAACTGCTCAAGTTCGCCAGCGACGCCGAGACCGTCATCGACTTGAGGTCCTCGCCGAACGCCAACGTCGCGCAAGCCTTGATGAGGTCCGAGGCGATTCCCCTCTCCGAGCGCGCGACCGAACTGTTGACCAACATGTCGGCGAATCAGAACGAATTGATGCAGGCGGATGCCTCCAAAGTCGTCGACATCAGCAACCTGGTGATCGTCCTCTCGGTGGCGTTCCTAGTGGGCATGGCGATTGTCGCGTGGTTTGTGTCGAGCTGGCAAGCCGAACGACTCGCCAAACCGCTGGCGGTCCTTTCCGAGGGGACCAAGCGGTTGGCGGCTGGCGACCTCGATCAAGATCTTCCCGTCGCCAGCGGCGATGAGATCGGTGCCTTGACGAGGGCGTTCAATGAAATGCGCCACAAACTACACGACGCACGGCAATCGCTTGAAGCCGCCAAGGTGAACGCCGAGACAGCCAACCGCGCCAAAAGCGAATTTCTCGCCAACATGAGTCATGAGATTCGCACGCCGATGAACGGGATCATTGGCATGACTCACCTCGTGATGAAGAGCGAGCTGACCGAGACGCAGCGTGGACATCTCGCGGTCGTGAAGTCCTCCGCCGACGCCCTGTTGACGATCATCAACGACTTGCTCGATCTCTCGAAGATGGAAGCGGGCCGCCTGCGCATCGTCGCCAATCCGTTCGACTTGCGGGTCATGATCGAAAGCGTCGTCGGCGCCTTTTCGGTGAGAGCCGAGGACAAGACGCTCGAGTTGGTCCTGCGCTACGCGCCCAAGACCCCTCGCTACGTTCATTCCGACGAGGTGCGTCTTCGCCAGGTCTTGGTCAACCTCATCGGCAACGCGATCAAGTTCACCAAATCCGGTTACGTCTTTGTCGATGTCGAAGCCATCGATCGCCGCGGCGAGCATGCCGACTTGCGGTTCTCCGTCGAGGACACGGGGATCGGGATCGACGAAGCTCACATGAAACGGCTCTTCCATCGGTTCGAGCAGGCCGACTCCTCGACGACCCGGAAGTATGGCGGTACCGGGCTCGGGTTGTCGATCAGCAAACGCCTGGTCGAGTTGATGGGGGGCTCGATCAACGTCTCGAGCGTTCCCAACGAGGGCTCGCGATTCTGGTTCGACCTATCGCTCGACGTCGTCGAGTGGAATCACGAGCCGGTCGCTCCCACGCAGATCAAGGGGCTACGCGTCCTGTTGGTCGACGACCACAAAGTGAACATCAGCGTCCTCAGCGAGCAACTCGTCAGTTGGGGCTGCGTGGTGGAGTCGGCGTCCTCGGCGTCCGAGGCGCTGGCGGTGATCGAGACGCGGTTCACCGAGGGAGAATCGTACGACCTGGCGATCCTCGATCATCAGATGCCCGATACCGACGGGGTCATGCTCGCCCGCGAGATACGCTCCGATGGGCGGTTCGAGGAACTCGTCCTGATCATGTTGACATCGATCGGGGACGAGTCCGTGGTCGACGATGAGACGGTGGCGCTCTTCTCCTCCTGGATGGTCAAACCGGCGACGGCCTCGCGTCTGCTCGAAGCGATGATGAAGGCGTGGTCCCAGAGAATGAAGGAGCCGATTCCCGCGCGGGCGAAGGAAGTTTCGGAACCGGAGGAGGTTGCCGCGAACGTCAGCAATCGTGGCGCCACGATCCACGTGCTGGTGGTGGACGATCACCCCGCGAATCAGCGGCTCGCGAAGTTCACGCTCGAGCGATTGGGATGCGAGGTCGAGATCGCCGCCGACGGGGCCGAAGCGATCGCGAAACTTAGCTCAACTCCCTTCGAGATCGTCTTCATGGATTGCCAAATGCCGGTGCTGGATGGGTACTCGACGACGCGCGAGATCCGGCGTCTCTTCCCGGAGAGTCAAGTCCCGATCATCGCCATGACGGCTCGCGCGATGCCGGAAGATCGACAACTCTGTCTCGACGCCGGCATGGACGACTACATCTCCAAGCCCGTCGATCTCGACGAACTCAGTCGCCTACTCGACCTCTGGCGTTCGCGCCTCACGCCTTGCCCACAGCCGTAACGGTGTTGTTTGGTCGACTCGTGTTCCGGCGTTTCTCGGGGCTCCGTCGAACTGGCTTTCGAAGGCTACTTGTTGCCTACTCGCTGCCAAGACGCCTCCGGCCCGAGACGCCTGGAGTCCTGCTTGGCTAATTCTTTGACCAAATGACCCTCGGGTGCCTTGCCTACGCTCGCCGTGGGCACGCGGAAAACGTCTGTGATTGGGCAATCCTCCGCACGATGGCAGGGCCGAGATTTCAAGAACGAACGTGCCAATCAGGACACTAGCAGTGCGTTGATTTAAGCGGGCCAAGGCGAGAACGAGCCATGTTGGCCAAGATCAACGAGAAGAGACGGAGGCGAATCTTTCGATTCGTCGAGCTTCTTGGACGCCGAGAATGGTCAAGAGGGCCGTCCGTAGCCGGCAGCGAATAGATCAACTGGCTGCTAGCCCTTTGGCACTGGCTGAAGAGGAGCCAGTGGCACCGAAAAGTTGGATGGACGAGTGCTACGGAACCTTGAGGTCGAAGGTGAACTCGTTGGGGGGTTCGGACTGAACATCCGCCCGCAGCGTACTCTCCCGGTTGTATTCCTTGGGGATGAACTGTTCGGTCGCTTGGACCTTTTCGCCGGGGTTGGGTTCGACGAACTTGCCGGGGATCGCACGGGTCGCGACGATCTCGACAAGCTTCTCCCCCGAGGTCGCGTCGAAGGCGAAGACGCCGTCGACCACCTCGCCGCCGGTGCTCGCGGTGTTTGAGGGATCGCCCCGGAACTTGATCGTTCCTTTCTCGAGGGGCGTTCCATTGACGGTGACGGTCCCCTTCACGGGGAAGGTCTCCGGCCGATCGCTTCGGCCGCCGCAACCGATCGTGGCACCGATGAGGATCAATCCCAGCACGAACTGGAATCGTTGAATGGACGCGTTCATGAGTCTCCTAGATTCCTGATTGGCAAGTTCGTTCATGAAATCTCGGCCCTGTGATCTTGCGGGAGATTGCCCGATCACAGGCGTTTCCCGCATGCCCACGGCGAGCGTGGACATGGCACCCAAGAGTCATTTAGACAATGAATCAACCAATCAGGACACTAGGATGTTGCTCGACCCGTGGCTTCGGTCGACGATTGCTAGGGCCTGTCGGTCTCTCCGCCAGCGATGGTCCCCATGGCTTGGAAGATCACGCGGTCGGTCGAGTTCCCGATGAACTGGACCGATCCATCGGCGAGCACCGCGTTGGCGCCGCCGGGATGGTAGCTGCGGGCATACAGCTCCGTGGGGCCGCCGGTTGGCGAAGCACCTCCTACGGTATTCTCACACGGGGCGTTGGGCCAGGAATTACTCTTGCACATGGGAAGAGCGTCGGAGACCGAGGTGTTGGGCGACTCCTTGGCGCTGAACCCATAGGCGCCGCCTCCCGCGGCACCTCCCCAGTAACTGCCCCCCGCACCCCAGGCACCTTCGACCACGTCCGAACCGCGAGCGATGACCTCGCTCATCAGGAGCGTGTGGGCGGCGCCGTCGCGAATATCCGTGAGGGACGTGGAGGAGTCGAGGTAGAAGATACCACTGGACTGGTGGCCGAGGAAGTCGTTGCCGTGCAGTCCGACATAGCTACCCTGGAAAGCCTCCGTGGTGTCCGCGCCCCCTTGTGCGGGCTGGGCCGGGTCGGCGGCGCACATGAAGAGCGGGAGCGGTTTCTGGCGAACCTCGGCCGGCGCTTTCCAGACGTAGTCGGGATTGGCCGCCTCGTACTTCTCGTAGAGCTGTTCCTCGCCGACATACGGGAGAAGTCGCTGAAACCAGCAGTCGCGGTCCTGCGTCGTCCCGAAGCGAAAGCCGTACGGGAAGGCGTCGTGGGCATCGTGGTAGTTGTGCAGCGCGGTGGCGATCTGCTTGAGGTTGTTGGCGCACTGCAGGCGCCGGTCCGTTTCACGAGCCTGATGCACGGCTGGCAGCAGGAGCGATCCCATGATGCCGACCGTGGCGGTGACGACCAGCAACTCGACCAATGTGAATCCGAAGGATGGGGCTCGGTAGTGGTGCGTCATTGCTTCTTTCCTCGCGGTCCTTGGGGGAACTCGGGATGAGACGGCTCGTTGTCCGAATCGTCGTCTCGGGCAGGGGTTAGCGTTTCCTTGCGAAAGCGCGGCGTGTGTTGACGGGGTCACGCCAACGCAATCGTCGTGCCGCATGGGTCGCGAATTGAGCGAGTATCGTTGCAACTGCCTGTCGATTAACGGGATGGGAAAAGCATCGACTGAGCCGACGGCGCGAATGTCGATAGGGGTACGGGCAGTTGGTGCCTGCTGGATAGGCTCTTGCTCGTGATTCGGTCCGGTTGCCGCTGGGCCAAGTGGTCAGTCTGTTCGGCAATAGGGGAACTCTTGGCAATATGCCAAAAGGACAGGCCCTCGTTGCATCCGATTGGACTCGCCTGGAGAGCGCGACGCTCCCGCGAACGCTCATCCATGGACCATCGCGACTAGTGCACTGGTCCATCTAGCTTTTCGGGTGCCACTGGCTGCTTGTCAGCCAGTGCCAATGGGTTAGGGCTGCACCAACACTAACTTCAAGTTGGAACAGAGCACTAGTATGGTGGCAATCGTTCAAGCGATTCATTAGGCTCAAGACTCGACGCCCAGCCGTGCGATGGGGAATCCCTCGATGTACGAGAACGGTCTCTTCACCCCCGATCCAAACCCTCATCGCAAGGGGCCCCCGAGCCTCTGGACCTACGCCGGGGTTCTCGTGGCGATCGTCGCCATCGTCGTCGGCGGGTATATCGTCGTGAAGCGTGTTCGTGCGATCCAGCAGATGCAGTTGCCCGGTCAGGTCTGGATTCGCCGGTAGATCGCCGCCGGACCAATGAATCGAACGTCCAGCCGGTATCAATTCGAGGAGACGCTCGCCCCACTCCGCAAACTTTCCCTCAAGCCCGTGACCGTCATCATCCGAAGAACCGGTATGGGTAGGTCCATCGGGGCGATGGGAGGAACGGCCTGTGGCTAGTTCGGGGGAATTGCAGGCTCGGATCGATCAGCTTCGCCATCGTCTGCGCTCGTGGGAAGAGAGGCAGCAGAACGAGTCGGCGGGGGAATCGATCGAGGACCGATTGCTGGAGATTCGGCGACGAATCGAGGAGAGGCAATCCGAATCGTCCGCCGCGCGCCGGCAACGCGATGCCCGCATCGACGACGCGGAGCGGGTCCTCGAGGATTCGGGCGCGGCGTCTCCCTGGCCGAGCGAAGTCCTTGGACGTCGGCGCCGTCGCGTTCTCGAGGGACTCAACGACCGCCTTTGCCTCCTCTCCCGGATCGCGGAGCGCCAGAAGGAGTTCGGCCCGGCGCCTCCCGAACAGGACCGGATTCATCGTCATGCCTTGCGGCTCGCCGAGATGGCCGGCCGCGCCCTTCGCGGTGCTGAGCCGGAGACTCTCGAAACCGTTCTTCATGACGCCGAGGCGATCGACCAGCAGTTGCGCCAAACGTGTAGCGAGCTTCTCGAGTGGAGCGAAACTGAGCTCGCTCGCCAGCGACAGGTCGAGCAGATCGAAGCGTTCCACTCCGCGGTCGTCGCCGGCGAGAACCCCTCCGTCGAGCCCTTGCGCAACTTGGTGACGAGCATCATCAACGATGTCGAGGAGTGTCAAACCGCCATGCCGCGGTTCGTCCCTTCCAAGAGTACCGACCGGATGGTCGCGGAGCACTCGGTCAACGTCGCCCGTGTGGTCGCTTTCCTCGCCTGGAACGACTCGCTCTGGCAGCCCCACCGCGAGTCGATCGTGATGGCGGCGCTATTGCAGGATGTCGGCATGCGGCGCGTGCCGACGGAATGGCTCCTTCAGGAAGGGACGCTCAGCTCGCCCCAGCGGGTGGAGATCGACCGTCATCCGTTGGTCGCGGCCGCGTTCCTGGCCAAGTTGGAAGGCATTGACGAGGAGGTCGTCCGCGCGGTGCTGGGCCATCACGAACGCTGCGACGGTACGGGATACCCGCATGGCAAGCGTGCCGCGGAACTGACCCAGCCGGCGCTGCTGTTGGCGGTCGCCGATGACTTCGTCGGTCGGTGTGCCCTCCGGCCCTATCGCCCGCGGCGGACGGTGCGCCAAGCGATCGCCGAGGTCCTCGCGGAAGCCGAAGCGGGTCGGCTCGATGTCGCGTGGACCCGCAAGCTGCTGAACCTCTCTCTCTATCCGGTGGGGACGCTGGTCGAGCTCTCCAATGGCGCGATCGCCGAGGTGGTCGCGACCCAGGAAGCAAGCGAGGATCCCGCGTTGGCGGTCAAGCCGGTCGTTCGGTTGCGTATTGATCGCTCGGGCAAGCCGGTCCATCTGCCCCGCTATTGGAACCTCGCGGTTCGGGGCGAGTGTCGGATTGTCCGCGAACTGACACCGCTCGAGGCCTCCGAGGTGCTCGCCGCCGCGTGATCGAGTCCCGAATAGGCAGGCATTTCTCGCATCGGTTTGCCGCGATCGCCCAACTTGCCTCCATGCCCCGAATCGCTGTTGAGCCGTTTTTCCGAGCGGCCTAGGATGCGGCGATCACGTCGGGAGCCGGTGCTTGGCGCTCCCGATGTCCAACCAGTTGACATGCTGATGAGGATGGAACCCCATGCGTTTGCTGACGTCGCTTGTCGTCTTGGCGGTGATGGCCGGAGCTGCCGGTGCCGCCACACCTCGGCCGAAGATCGCTCGCGCGATCGCGCCGGTCCTCCGGGATCCCAAGGCCGACGGATTGCTCATCTACGACATCGAGCCGGAGTCCCAGGCCGACAAAGCGGGACTGCGGATCGGCGACATCCTCAAGATCTTCGATGGCCAACCGGTCACCACCAAGGGCGAGTTGGTTCGCCTTGGGCAGGCGGCGGCGCGCGAACGGCGTTCGGGCATTCTCGCGGTTGTGCAACGCGGCGACGAGTCGGTCGAAGCGATGTTTGATCCCGCGCCCCTCGGCGTTCATCTGGTCGAAGTCAGGGCAGGGGTCTCGCGCCCTCTCTGGTCGCGGCCGACTCGATTTGAACCCGATTTCTCCGGGGTTCAGCAGCGGATGAGCCAGTCCGATCACTGGGACCTGCTCATGCACGGCGACGTCGTCGTCGGATGGCGCCATGTCTTCTTCGCCCGCCAAGGCGACCTCCTCTTCATGCGCGCCCAGACCCGCATTGTCAGCGAGACACAGGATCGCAAGCTCGACGTTACCCTGAGCTACACCGCCGATAAGACCTTCACGCCGAAGTCGATCCGGCTTGTCAGCGCCGATCGCTTGGTGCTCGAACTGGCCGCCGCCGACGGGAAGTTCCAGGGGCACCGCGTCGGCATTCCGGTCGAGGCCGACTTGCCCGACGATGCGCTCTCGGTGCATCTGGCCGCGGAGGTCGCCACGACGTTGCCGCAAAAGGAGGGAGCGAGCCTTCGCTGTTCATACCTCGACACCGCGTCGATGGTCGCGGCGCCGTTCTCGGATCTGACGTGCATGGGCAAGGAGCAGATCGCGTATCAGGCTCGGCCGGTCGATACCTACCGCTACCGCCAGTCGGTCTTTGGGAGCCCGGTCGCGGACTTCTGGATCGACGAGCAACGCAACGTGATCAAGTGCCGCTATCGGGATGGGATCGAGGCGGTGGCCGCCAGTCGGACGCGGGTCTTGGAGCAATTCCCGCATGCCGAGCAGGAGTTTCCCGAGATCCACCTACTGACCAAGCCGAAGCAGCCCGAAACCCCTCGAGCGAATTAGGCCCCTCCGTCAAAGCCTGAACACGGGTGCCACTGGCTGCTTGTCAGCCAGTGAAAATGAGTCGAGCGGCCATCACCCCGCGCTTGGACCTTTGACGGTCCACGAATGCTCCGTTTCAACGTGAAGGTCGTGTTCGTGTCGCCCTACATCCCTTGGCACTGGCTGACAAGCAGCCGGTGGCACCAAAAACGTAGATGGCCCTGCACACGCTTGCGTGGGCAGGCCGAAAGACTCCACGCTTGCGTGGGCAGGCCGAAAGACTCCACGCTTGCGTGGGCAGGCCGAAAGACTCCACGCTTGCGTGGGCAGGCCGAAAGTGCCTGACACTCAGCAGAGCCTAAAGCTACTTGCCGACGAGGAAGTGATTGGGGTGGGCGAGGAAGACCTTCTTGGTCGGCTCGTCGACGACGAGGTAGTTCTTCCCGCCGTGGCTAACGGCGATCAGTCCCGGACCCTCGGTCACCACGCATCGCGTCCCCGCGAGCAGTTCCGTCATCGGGGGCCCCTCGCGAAAGAGCTCGATCTGAGCGTACTGCTCATAAAGGGTTCGGCCCTTGCGGCGTCCAAAGGTCAACAGCACTTTGTCGCCGAGACGCACGCTTTTCAGTTCCAGCCGATCGAGCTTGTCGGCCGCTCCGCGTTCGCCGATGTCGTCGCCGACGCGATCGAGGGTGAGCGATTCGCTGCCCGACTTCGTCCCCTCGAAGTGAATGACCTTGTCCTTGGTCGTCTTGCCAATGAAGCGGTAGAGTTTCTTCTCCGCGTCGTAGGTGAGCAGCGCGACCTTGAGGATCGCCCCCCCTTCGACGTGAAAATTGATCGACACTCGCCCGTCGCTTTCGCGGTAGCCCCAGACGCACTGGACCTTCTCTTGCCACGCGGAGATGTCGACGCCCGCGCCCTCACCCTTCCAGACGCCCGTGAAGGATCCGAATGGCTTGAGCGCCGCGAGCTGCGACTTGTTTGGCTCCACCGCTTGGGCACTGCCGACGATGGTCAGCAGCATGGTCAGGGAGAGGACGAGCAAGGAGGAGAAACGGGCTTTCTGCCGCATCTGTTGATCCAAGGGAGAAACTCTCTTGCTCCCCCTTGTCGAACCAGGGGCGCCAAGCAACCCTCGCGGGCTTGCCTTGGGAGCTAGTGGGGGTCTTCTTCTCTCTCTCATCACGGACGGTACCGCGGCGGGGAGAAGGAACCCGACTCCCCTCTTTCCCCCCTTGGACAGGGGGGGATGTTGGAGAGCTCCCTCGGCCACGGGGGAGGGAGGCGTGTCGAAACGCGGGGTCGAGAGCAAGCGCGATCGCATGGTCAGTCGTTACTCGCTGGTGATCTTCTTGGTCTTGTTGACGTAACGCTCGGGGTCTTCGTTGAACATCGCTTGGCAGCCGGTGCAGCAGACGTAGTACGTCTTGCCTTTGTAGGAAACCGCGATGGTTCCCTTGCCGCCACTGACGATGCATTCGGGGCCCTTGGCCGCTCCGCCGACGAGCGAAGTTCCTTCCCGATCGAGCCCGACGGTGGCGTAGGGGGCGAACGAACGGCGGCCGCGACGCATGTAGAAGGTATAGACGAGGCGATCGCCTTGATTGAGTAGCTTGATCTGTAGCTTGTCGAGGTCGTCCTTCGCGCTCCCCTTGTCGACGCGTTCGAACTCGATGGTCGACTCCGACTTGGGTGTCCCCTCGAAGACGACCATCGCCGGATCGTCGCCGGCGGTGAAGGCTTGGAAGACGTAGACCTGCTTTTCCGGGTCGAAGGTCATCAGCGCTTCGGCGAGCACCATCTTCGACTTGGAGGTTTGTTTCTTGGTCGTGTTCTCGAAGCGGAAGTGGAACGCGACGCGTCCCTTCTTGCTGTTGAACTTCCAGATGACGGCGATCTTCTCGTCCCAGTTGCGTTTGGGCCGGCTCTCGGTTTGGCCGGAACCTTCCCATTCGCCGATGATCGGCTGCCAGCGCTGGAGGGCGGCCATCACCTCTTCGGGGATTTCCGCCGCGGAGGTCGATCCCGCACCGAGGCCGGCGACGACCAGTGCGAGCAGGAGGGGGCGTGTCGAGTGGGCCACGGTCGATTTGATCACAGTCGTTTCCTCTTGCGAACGGGACCTTTGGGTTCTGTGGGACGAACGTCTAGTTGCTCCCCCTTGGACAAGGGCAAGCCAAATTGCTCCCCCTTGGACAAGGGCAAGCCAAATTGCTCCCCCTTGGACAAGGGCAAGCCAAATTGCTCCCCCTTGGACAAGGGGGAGTTAGAGGGAGTCTTCTTCTTCTCTTCCCTCATCGCGGATGGTGCCGCGCGGGAGAAACCCGACCCCCCCTCTTTCCCCCCTTGGACAAGGGGGGACGTAAGAGACTGCTCCCTTGGATAAGGGGGGACGTAAGAGACTGCTCTCCCTTGTCCGAGGGCAAGCCAAACTGCACCCCCTTGGACAAACAAGGACGTTGAAGCCCAGCGGATGCTACGACCCGGAGGTGAGCTTCTTCGTCCAGGAGGAATTGGGGTAGGTCCCTTGAAGCTCCGCTTGCATCATCTTGCCGCGATCCTCGTAGCCGAGACCGGGCATGATCTGAGTCAGGTTGTAAAGAGCCTTGGCGACTTCTTCGGGCGTGCGGTTGTAGACGACGACCACCCACATGTAGCCCTCGAGCATCGCTTCCTTAGGCATCTGCTTCTTCACCAGGATATCGCCCAGGGCGTTGCGGCCGACCGCTTTGATTTCGTAGCTGTCGGCGGGGATCTTCTTGAGCGCCGCGCGAATCAGCTTCTCGGACTCGTCGACTTGGCCGGAGTTGAAGAGCGCGACTCCCTTGTAGATCTCCGCGGCGCCACGTAGCGGCTCGATCGAGGGATCGGTGCCGGGCGACTTGATGACGCGATCGAGATCGCTGATCGCGGCGGTGTTGTTGCCTTGCTTGACCTGGGCAATGCCCTGGTAGAGCGTCGCCTTTTCCTGGTAGCCGGGCCAGTCGACGTCCTTGAGGGTACCAAAGGCTTTCGCCGCCTCCTGGTACTTCCCATTGGCCAGGTGAACGCGGCCAATGAGTTCCTGAGCGGGGTAGTAGTGGCGGCTCTCCGGGTAGGCGTCATTCAGACGACCGAACCACTTGATCGCTTCCTCGTAGTTGCCGGTCGGCTCGGCGATCGCCTTCTCCGCCATCGACTCAAAGACGCTGTTGAGCAGGCGCGCCTGGAGCTTGGGATTGTCGCCCGACGCCTTGCCGATCTCCTTGTAGGACTCGATCGCGTCGTCGTAGCGGCCCTGCTTGAATAGGCTATCGGCGGTGACGATCTGGGGCGACTGCTGGTCGTACTTGACCGATTCGATCAGGTAGATCGGAATCTTCTCGTTCTTGATCGTGACGTCCTTGGACGTTTCGGCCGTGATATCCCCACGAGCAACCTTGTACTTGCCGTCGGGAGTTCGGTACTCGACTTCGTCGGCGGCCTGAATGCTGCCGGCGAGGACGAGGAGACCCAAGGTCAACATCGCACCACGCTTCATCTTCGTTCCTTTCCTACCCCTGAGATCGCCAAACCCCTTGAGGGGTTTGAGGACATTGGTCCCCCGGTTTCCAGGGTGCGCTGCACGACCCTGGGTGTTGTCATCTCATCGCTTCGGCACGGCTTGGCAAGAGCATGTCTGGGAGCTACCAAGCGTTTCATTCCCTCTTCGTCTTGGGTGCCACTGGCCTCTTGTCAGCCAGCGTCGACGCCGCCGTGTCGGCACGTTTACTTGGTCGCGCTCGCTTGGAGGTCGATGCCGAGACTCTCGGCGATGTTCTTGCGGTGCTTCTCGAAGCGGGAGCGCCAGTTGGCCGGCAAATCCTGATCGAGCTCCAAGAGGAAGCTGACGTACTTGTACCCTTCCTTGAGCCGACGATCCTTGTCCGCTGGCGGGACCATGTTCAGGTAGATGTCGAGCAACCGATCCATTGCGTGGTAGTACGCATCCGGCTTGGGACGCTGCGACTTCATCCGCTTGATGAGCCACTTCCAGTGAGCGATCGCCCGGCTGTGATCGCCGGCCGACTCGAGGATCTCTCCGCGGAGGTTGACGATCTCGAGCGTGTTCATGTTCTCTTTCATCAATTCGTTGATCAGCTCGATCGCCTGGGTGTAGTTGCCCTGTTCCTTCTCGGAGCGAGCCAGCAGCATACGGGCGCGGGTGACGAAGCCGGGAGCTTCAGGGTCGTTCGGATCGGCCTTCTCGATCGCCTTTTGCAGCAGCGCGGCGGCCTTCTGGTAGGAGCCGAGTTCGACGTAGCTGTTGCCGATGTAGACCAGGCTCTGCAAGTCGTGGTCGGGCCGGCCGGCGATCTTGTCGAGGAACTTCTCGAAGGAGGCGACCGTCTTGTCGAGTTCCGCCTGTTCGCCGTTGGCGCGAAGCCGGTCGATCTGCTCCTTGAGCTTGCTGGCCAGGCGAACGAAGACGAGGGTGACGTTGCCGCCGCCATCGCCTTGCTTCTTTTCCTGGTTGCTGATCAGCTCGACGAGTTCGTCGGTCTTGTCGATCTTGTTCTGGCGGATGTAGGACTGCAGGGCGGTGATCATGACGCCGGTGCGCAGTTGGTGCTCGATGTCGGCGGGGAGTTGATCCTTCTTAATCAACGCGATCAGCGGCATGACCGCCTGGAGCGCTCCCTCGTCGTCGCCCGCCTCGAAGTTGACTTCGCCGAGCATCGCGTCGTTGATGTAGGTCTGCCGGTCGAGTTGGTTGCCCCGAAGTTCCCGGAGCGGAGCCGACGCGGCGGCGAGTCGCTCTCTTGCCTTGTCGCGCAGCTCCTTCTTCTTGTCCTTGTCGGCGCTTTCGCCTTCGAGGGTCAACGTCTTGTACCAGTCCCAGTAGACGCTACCGGCCATCGCGAGGGCCTCGCCATGATTGACCGCGTCGGGGGAGACCTTGTCGAAGGCTTCCGCGGCTTGGTCGTACTCTTGGCGAGCGTAGCGAAGGCGGCCGAGGGTCATCATCGCGTCGGCCGCTTCCTTCCGGTTGGGCCAGCGGAGCAGGATCTGGTTGGCGACCTTCTGGACCAGGTCGGCGTCGACCTCGGGCCGGGAGCTGAAGCCGGCGATCCGCTTTTTGTCGGCATCCTCGTAGCCCCACGCGAAGCCGGTGAGGGCCAGCGACGCGGCTTGCGGCGCCCCGCGCCAAGTCGGGTAGTTCTCCGCGAGCGCCTGGGCGAGAATGGCGCCCTCGTAGACCTCCTCATCGCGGAGATGGGCGTACGCCAACGTCAAGCGACAGTCGTTGATCAGCTCGATCGGGGTTCGCTCGTTCGAGGCGGCCAGCGCCCGATTCAGGAGCGTCTTGACTTCACTCAGGATCGCTTTGCGCTGCTCGGGAGAGGCTTCGTCCTTAACTTGGTCGAGCTTCGTGTTGGCCTGCGCGAAGAGGGCGTCGAAGTCGTTCTCGTTACCGCCGGTCTTGCCGGTGAGCGACTGAAGTCGGAGCTTGGCGCGGCTCGCCAAACCCTGATACTGGTTGGGCATGCGGACGAGCCGATCGAGGAGCTTGTCGGCTTCGAGGTAGTACTTGTTCTTGTCGCGAGTCTCTTTCGCGGTTTGCCCCAACTCCACGTAGGCCTTGGCGAGCTCGAACTGAGTGCCGACGTAGGAGGCTTCGCGGCCGTAGCGGACGTTGGTCCGAAGCCACTCGGTCGCTTGATTGACGATCTGGTGCCAATCCTTCTGGCCGGCGAACGCGAGCATGTAGAAGTAGAAGACCTGACGTTGGAACGCGGCAAGCGACTGGTTCTCGTGATCGCGAAGCTGCTCGTAGATGCCCATCGCGCGACGGTACTCGCCACGGTCAGCCATGCAGCGGGCGATCCAAAGGTGGGCGTAGAGGCCGACCACCTCTTGGCGGTGAGCGGCGAAGATCTCCTGGAATCCCTTCTCCGCCTCGGCGTTGAGCTTCTTGTACTCCGCGGCCCACTTGGCGACTTCCTTCTTGTGGGCCTCGAGGACCTTCTTGTCCTTCGAGTCGGGGGCGGGCATTTCGACCGAGGCGTAGGTGTCGGCCAAGTAGAAGCGGGCCAGGGCGGCTTGGAAGCGGGCCTCGATGTACTTTTCAAAGAGGCGGGTCTTGGTTTGCCGCTTCATGCGATCGCTGTGCGTTTCCCGGCCGATGTAGACCGGCATCTTGTCGTACTCGCCCTTGAAGAGTTTCTCGGCCGACTCGTAGTCCTTGGCCGACTTCGACAAGTAGTCGCGGGCGGTGCCGGCGAGCTTGACGGCTCGCTTCTCGTTGGACGGCATCTGGGCCCGGATGATGGCCAGGCGCCCCTGCTGCAGGTCGATCGTGGCGACTTCGACCAGGGCGTTGCCCTTGTACTCGGGCGGGGCCGAGGGATACTTCTTGGTGAACTTCTCGAATTCGGTCCGCGCTTCCTCGAGCATCCCTTCCCGCTTGGAAAGGTCGGTTAACTCGTCACTGGCGGCGATCATCGACGAGGCGATCTCGAAGTCGAGCTCCATCTCCTCGTCCTTGCTCAAGCCCGGACGAGACTTCTCGAGTTGGAGGTACTCGATCGCCAAATCGGCGAACCCGTTTCCTTTGAGAGCTTCGATGTAGGACTCGGTGGGGATCTCCGCTCGAGCCGTCAACGCGAGACCAAGCAGGCAGCAGGTGGTCAGGGCTCCGACAGGGATCGTGAACTTCGGCATGTTGGGCATGTCCTTGATCGTCATGTCCTTGAATGTCTTTTTCGCGCCAGGGCGTCAGCCGAATGGCGAGATTCGTCTCGGCAGCTTCCAGGAGGATGGCGTGGGGACGGGGACCGCGTCGCGCAGTGGCACCTCTCCAAACACAGTGATCGCGTGCGTTCGCGGGAACCGGACTCGGAACGACCACGGGAATCGGCTCCACCCGTTGGTGTCGTCCACCACGTCCGATTCGTCACCGCCAACCGCACTCGTGCGACCCCTGTATCGTAAGCCTGTCGCGGCGGGCCCTCAATCGAAAAAGAGCCCGCCATACGTTGGACGCGGGTCGACGCGGAGAAGTTCCCCGGATGGTCGGGGCCGTCCAGGTTCGTGTGACGCTCAAATCGGTTCGAATGGTGGACTCGCTACGGAAGGCGAATCGTCATCCCGGGTTGGAGCGAGCCCTGGTTGCCGATCAGGTCTCGATTGACTTCCAGGATCTTCTGGGCGTACTGCTTCTGGCCGTAGAGCCGCTCGGCAATGTTTCCCAAGTTATCCCCCGGACGGACGTAGTACTCCCCCCGGTCGAGGAACCGTTGGAAGTAGGGGTGGACCGGCTTCGGTTCCGGCGTCGCCGCGGGGACCATGTACGAACGGACCTGGATGTCGGACCCGGACGAGCTCCGCGCGGCCAGTTGCGTCTCCTCCGGCGCTCGGCGAGCGGGACGAGGCGTCTCCTTCGGCGGCTTGGGGGAAGATTCCGCCACGGGTAGCGCGAAAGGGGAAGGATCGGCCTCTTCGGACGACGTCTCGCTCGGCTCGTTAACCGCGACCGCCTTCTCCTGCTTGAGCAAGTCCTCCGCGGTCGGCTCCGGAGCGACGACCGGCTCGGGTTCCTCGAAGGCGAAGTCCATCGGCATGGGGTCGGCCTGCTCGTCGTCGGTTTCCTCGGTTTCGGGCATGGGCGGCATGTCGGGGAGAGACTTCTCCTCGAGCGCCATCGGCGAGGCCGCGAGCTCGAATTCCGGCTCCTCCCGCTCGTCGGATTCCTCATCGTCGGCATCATTGGCCGCGACCGCCCCGAGGAGCGCCCCGATTTCCGGAAGAGGGGCCAGCGCCGCGTCGTCGAGACTGTTCGGATCGGTCGCCTCGGGCGAATTGGCCATCGGGGCGGGATCGGACGATGTGAGCAAGTCGCTCGGGGGCTCGATCGGGGCTGTCTTCACGGAATCATAACTGTCGGGAACGACGTCGGTCAGGACGTCCTCGCTTTGCGGCTGCATCTCGGGAAGTGGGTCGATTGGGAGCTCGTCGAACGGCTGCTCGACCGCCTGCTGAGGGGCCACTTCGAGCGGTTTCGGCGCGATTTCGGTCGGAAAAGGCTCCATTTCGGGCGATTTTTCAACCGATTCGGACGCGATCTCGTCCGTTTTGGGCTCAATTTGCGCCGTTTCCGGCGCCGTCGTGACGGCTTCCTTCACGGAGTCTGGAAGAGCGCGCATCAGGCTCGGGAAGAATCTCACGCCCGCCGCGGCGGTCATGACTCCCGCGAGAACCAGCCCGTACTTTAGATCGCCCTTCATGACGCCTCCCCGTCCCCGCTCATTCGACTGGGGACGGACTTGAAGAAATCCGCATCGTCAGGGAAGTATTGCCGCCAGGATCGCGTCGGGTAGGGGAAGACTTGCGTCGGACTACGGAAAACTTACCGGTGCGGTTCGGGTTAGACGCGTGGGTGAAACTAGGGCAAGAGCCCTCAGGCGGAGGCTTCCGGTCGATGGGATCGTAGCGGGTGCTTCCGAGAGATTCAACGAGTACTCGGCGATTTGTTTGGAGTGGAGGCAGGCCGCTTGAGGGGGAAGGGGATTGCTCGATCGGGAGACGTTCGACCCCCCTCTTTCCCCCCTTGGACAAGGGGGGGACGGAAGAGATTTCCCGTTGAGCAAAGGGGGGACGAAAGAGGTTGCCTACAGAGCGGCCGCGGAGGCGGAGGTCTTGCCGGACTGGCTGCCGCCCTTGCTGTTCTCCTTCCAGTTCACCAAGGCCAGAAGAACCGGGCTGGCGACGAAGATCGAGCTGTACGTTCCGACGACCACGCCGACCATCAGGACGAACGCGAAACCTTGGAGCCCCACGCCGCCGACGAAGTAGAGCACGCTCACCGTCAAGAAGGTCGTGACCGCGGTGATCACCGTTCGGCTCAAGGTGTTGTTGAGCGAGCGGTTGACGATCTCCTTGGTCAGGTGCGGCGACTTGCCCCGAACCTCGCGGATGCGGTCGAAGATGACGATCGTGTCGTTGATCGAGTAGCCGATGAGCGTCAGCAACGCGGCGATCGTCACCAGGTTGATTTTGATGTTGTGGATCGGCAGGAACTGGAGGAACGGAATGTCCGCGAAGGCCGAGGCGACCGCGATCAGGCCGACCGCGATCAAGACGTCATGCACGATCGCCACGACGCCGGCCAGACCGTACGACCACGACCCGAAGCGGAACCAGACGTATGCGATCAACGCCGCCCAACTTAGGGCGATCGCCCAGATGGCTCGCGTCTGGGTCTCACCGGAGACCTGCGAGTCGAACTGGCTAAAGGGGTCGAACTGGGCCGTTTGGCCAACCGTGTTTGAGGTGGCGGTGAGCGCCTGCTCAAGACCCGACTTCATCGCGACCTTGTACTCCTTGTACGCGAGCACTTGGGTCGAACCGTCCGGCGTATCGGCGGGGTCACCGACGGGGGCCAGGGCGTAGAGATCCTCCGGATTGGAGACCGACGCGTCGGCTTTGCGAAGCTCGGTGTTGAGAAAGTTCCGCAGGAAGTCGGGGGCACGCGGCTCGTCGAAGGAGACCGTCGTGTACTGACCGCCGGGGAAAGTCTTGAAGAGCTGATCGTCGCCGTTCTTGGTTTCCTCGACAACCTCGGGGATCGCATCGATCTTGCCGATGGTCATCTTCGGCAGCTTGATCTGATCCTTGAAGGCTTCGGCGATTGTCGCTTCGACCGACTTGCCCTCTTCGTTCTGATCCCGCTCGGTCGTACGGATGATGTAGCGGGTGTCGGGTTCCTCGCCGGCGGCTTGGATGTTTTCAACCGAGACATCGCTAAGGACCGCCGAAGCGGTGTCGTAGACGTCGCCGGAACTCGAAGCCTTGGTCAGCTTGATGCCGGCCATCGTGCCGCCGGTGAAGTCGATGTCGAAGTTCGAACTTCCCCGGGCGATCAGGAAGGCCAACCCGACCATGATGACGATCGCCGATCCGAGGTAGCAGGCGCGACGCATGCCGAGGAAATCGTACTCGGGCTTCGAGAGCCACTTCATCATGTTGAGGCTGCGCGGACGCTTCGTGATGTAGTACCAGTCGATGATCGTTCGCGTCACGTACAGGGCACAGAACATACTCGTGACGATACCGAGGATGAGGGTGACGGCGAAGCCTTTGACTTGGTCGGTACCGATCGCGAAGAGGATGATCGCGGTCAAAATCGTCGTCGTGTTACTGTCAAAGATGGTGCTAAAGGCTTTGTCGTAGCCGTTACGTATCGCCATGCCGAGGGAGGCTCGGTTCTCGAGTTCCTCGCGGATACGCTCGTAGATGAGGACGTTCGCGTCGACCGACATACCGACGGTGAGCACGAGACCCGCCAGGCCAGGCAGTGTCCACGTCGCCTTGAACATGACCATCAGCGCGACGGTGAAGAGAATGTTGAGCGCCAAGCCGATGATCGCGACGATGCCGACGAGGCGGTAGTAGACCAGGATGAAGACGACCACCACGGCGAGTGACATCAGCAGTGCGATCTGGCCGTAGAAGCGAGTCTCCTCGCCGAGGGTCGGGCCGATCGTGTAGGTACTGGCCGGATCCTTCTGGAGGGCGAACGGCAATTCGCCGGCCTCGAGGATGCGGACGAGTTCGTCGATCTCGTTTTGGGTGAAGTCGCCGCTGATGATGCCGCTGCCGCCACCGATGCGTTCGTTGAGCTGCGGGGCCGAGCGAAGGCGATTGTCGAGAATGACGCCGAGTTGGCTCTTGTAGCCGTCTTCGTCGGGCTCGAAGTCGCGGGTCAGATTGTAGAACTTCGTTTCGCCGATGGCGTCGAACTGGAAGCCGACGGCGAGTTGGGCGTCACGGTCCGACGTCGGGTAGACGCGGGTGAGGTACTCGCCGGTAACGTCGTACTGATCGTTGAACATCAGGACGTACTTGTCGCCCTTGTCGTCCTCGCGAACGAGATTCTGCTGCGGATCGATGCCGACGCGGCCGGCGTCCCAACGGGTCAGCACCCACTCGGTGCCATCGTCGGCGGTCTTGACGAGATTGGTGACGGGATCGATCTCGAGGTTCGCCAAGCTGTTGGCGGGCAAGAACTTCAGTTCATTGTCGACCTGCTTTTCGGGCCAGGCCTTCTCGGCGGCGGCGACATCCTCGGCGGTCGTGGTCTTGCCGACTTCCACCGGGAGCCAGAGGCCGTAGGGGACAAAGACACCCTCGACGCCGACAAGCTTGTTCGGCCAGGAGAGTTCGGCCCGGTCGATCAAATCGGCGTGTTGCCGGCGATTGGCGACGATCTTGAACTGGAGTTGCCCGACGGTGCTGATGAGTCGTTTGACGCGATCGACGTCGTCGATCTCCGCCTGGGGCATGATGATTTCGATGCGGTCGGAGCCGAGCGGCCGGATGACGTAGTTGAACAGGCCGGCCGGATCGAGACGCTCCTTGAGAGCTCCCGCCAAGTCGGTCATGTCGAGACTACGTTTCTCGTCGTCGACGTTGGCCTCATAGATGAGGATCGTACCGCCGGCGAGGTCGACACCGAGGTTGTAGGTGCCCGCGCTGACCGCCCAAATGGCGATCAAGGTAAGAAACGCGACGATAAACCAGCGAGATTTCTGATTCTTCATGGTGTTGAGCTATGCTGTGGTGAAGTGTCGACGCCTCAACCGGTCCTTCGAAGGGGTCCGGGAGACTTCACGCTGTCTTGTCGGCGTCCTTGGTTTCGTCCTTGCCCGTGATGACCCGAGCGATGCTCGTCTTGGTCACCCGCATCTTGACATCCTTGTCCTCGTCGATCTTGATGAGGACGTCCTCGCCATCCTTATTGACGCTGGCGACGACTCCGTAGACGCCACCGATAGTGACGACTTTGTCGTTCTTTTTCAGATTCCCAAGCAGGTCTTCCTTCTCCTGCGCCTTCTTCTTCTCGGGCAGGATGAACAGGAAGTAGAAGATGCCGAACGTCAACGCCAACGGGACGACGTAGATCCAAAACGGAGGTTGCTCGGCGTTGATCGTGGGTTCGGCGCCGGGCTCGACTTTCACCGCTCCTTGTCCAGCATCCCCTTGAGCGAAGAGCGTGAAATCCGGCCAATCCGTACCCATCGAACGTTCTCGTTTCCATCAATCGCCGACCGCCGACACCCCGCGGAGTCTTCATCCTTGCGGTGGCGGCTTGGTTCCCGTGGTTCGCTTGCTTGGGGACAGCGTCGCCGCCCCATCGCCCCTTCCGATCTTAACGATTGTATGGAAAGTAGCGAGCCAGACGCGGCAATGCTAGAGGGAGTCTCCAAATCGAACTCGGGTAGCCCCGAAATGCTGTGCGATCGGGGCGGCGAGGCCGCTGGAAGTCTCGAGCAATGATGATCCTGCCGGGACTCAACCTCCTTCCAATGCCTCTTGCACGCTTCGCGTGCCCAGGTTGAATCAACCTGGGCTAGCCGGGTATCCGATAACGGACGCACCCAGCCAGACGCGGCAATGCTAGAGGGAGTCGCCAAATCGAGCAAGAGCAGATGCCCGGTATTCGTTGAAGCGCCCATCTCGCAGACGTTCGCGAATTTCACGCATCCAGCGGCAATAGAACGCGATGTTGTGCAGCGAGACGATGATCGGCCCCAGCATCTCCCCCGCCATGAAGAGATGGCGGATGTAAGCCCGGCTGAAATGCCCCACATAGGGAGCCGGCCATTCCGGATCGAGCGGCCGCTCGTCCTCCGCGTAGCACGCGTTGCGGAGTTTGAGCCGTCCCTGGGTCGTGAACGCCGTCGCGTTGCGGCCGTTGCGCGTCGGCATCACGCAGTCGAACATGTCGACGCCACCCGCGACCGCTTCGAGCAGTTCGAGCGGTCGTCCCACGCCCATCAGGTATCTGGGCTTGGTTCTTGGCAGGTGACGCGCGGTCTTCGCCGCGACTTCGAGCATCACCTCCGACGGCTCGCCGACGCTGAGGCCCCCGATCGCGTAGCCGGGGAAGTCGAGTTCGACGAGTTGCTCGGCCGACTGCTGGCGAAGCTCCTCGTCGATGCCCCCTTGGACGATCCCGAAGAGCGACTGGTCCTCGCTCGTCAGGGCGTCGCGGCAGCGCCGGGCCCAACGGGTGGTTCGCTCGACCGCCGCGAGGACTTGCTCCTTCGGGGCCTGGGATGGGGGGCATTCATCGAAGCACATGATGATGTCGGCGCCGAGTTTTTCCTGGATCGCGACCGCCGTTTCGGGCGTCAGTTCGAGCCAACGTCCATCGATGTGCGAGCGAAAGCGGACTCCGTCGTCGTCGAGTTGCCGCAGATCTTCCAGGCTGAAGACTTGGTACCCGCCGCTGTCGGTGAGGATGGGGCGTTCCCAGTTCATGAAGCGGTGCAAGCCGCCGAGTTGGGCGACGCGGTCCTCGCCGGGACGCAGGGCCAGATGATAGGTATTTCCCAGGATGATCGAGGCTCCCGCAGCCTCGACCTGCTCGGGCAGCAGGCCCTTGACGCTCGCTTGGGTCCCCACCGGCATGAAGACCGGCGTTTCGACCACCCCGTGCGGCAGCGTCAGTCGGCCGAGCCGAGCTTCGGTTTGGGTGTCTTCGGCAAGGAGTTCGAAGGTAAGCGACACGTAGGGTTCCCTGAGGGGTGACGGGAGGAAGAGGGGGGCTTCTCCAATTCTATTCTCATCCAGATAAATCGCGAAACGCCGAAGTGCGCCCACCTTAATCCCCTCTTTGGACAAAGGAGGGGGGAAGAAGAGGGCTTCGCCCCAGCCTATGGTTAGCACCGCGGGGGCGTTACTCCAGTCGACGTGTTGCCGCCCTACGTCAGCGTCGCGCGGCACTTCTCGAGGAGCTTGCGGGTGGCGATGATGCCTTCGACCTCAGGAAGCTTCTTGCCCTCGTACTCGACGCCGACGTAGCCGTGATAGCCCGCGTCGAGGACAATCTTGAGCATCTTCATGTAGTCGGTGTGGGTCTCGTTGCCGTCTTCGTCGAAGTCGTGCGACTTGGCGCTGACAGCCTTCGCCCAGGGCATCAGCTCTTTGACACCCTTGTAGCGGTCGTACATCTTGCCGTCGCCGATGCGGAAGTTCCCGAAATCGGGCAGCGTGCCGCAGAAGGGGGAGTCGACCTCCTTCATGACGCCCGCGAGCCAGGCGCCATTCGAACTCAGCCCGCCGTGGTTCTCGACCAAGACGTTGATGTTCTGCTTGGAGGAGTACTCGCAGAGTTGGGCCAGCCCGTCGGCGGCGAGCTTCATCTGTTCGTCGTAGGAGCCCTTGCTGCGGGCGTTGACGCGAATCGAGTGCCCGCCGAGTTCCTTCGAGGCATCGACCCACTTCTTGTGGTTGTCGACGACTTGGGCCCGCTTCTTCTTGTCGGGGTCGCCGAGGTTGCCCTCGCGATCGACCATGATGAGCAGTTGCTTGACCCCGTAGTCGTCGGCGACCTTGTTGAGTTGCTTCAGGTAGTCGGACGAGGCGTCCTTGAAGAAGGTGTTGACGTACTCGATCGCGTCGATGCCGCACTGCTCCTTGGCGACGCGGGCGAAGTCGAGGTTGGTGATCTTCTGGTCGGACTTGCCCTGAAGCGCCAAGTGGAGCGACCACTCGGCCAGGGAAATCTCGAAGCCCTTCTTTGTCTCCGCGGCAAGTGCCGACCCAAAGGCGCCGACGGCCAGCGAACCGGTTGCCAGAAGTGAACGCTTCAGGAACTGACGTCTGCTCGTACTCATGTTCGTCCCCCCGCCGGAGAGTTGGTGCGCGATCGCCCCGGCACGGCGCCGAGGTGACGGTTCTCCCGGTGAATCCCTCAAATGACCACGTGCTTTCATACGGGCATCGTGGCGCAACGGCGAGGGAGGGGCCAAGTCTCTCCCTCGTGGCGAATCCAGGTTGGTTCAACCTGGGGCGGGATCGGCGGGGAGATGTTGGAGAAGGGGCATTGTTCGGCGGATGGTGGTCGGTCCGAGACTTCCAGCGCCTTCGGCGCACCGGTAGCGAAGCAACCGGTGCTAGCCGTTGAGTTGGTAGCGAAGCAACCGGTGCTAGCCGTTGAGTTGGTAGCGAAGCAACCGGTGCGAGCCTCTTCTTTGGGTAGCCCAGGTTGGTTCAACCTGGGGCGGGATCGGCGGGGAGATGTTGGGGAAGGGTCATTGTTCGGCGGTTGGTGGTCGGTCCGAGACTTCCAGCGCCTTCGGCGCACCGGTAGCGAAGCAACCGGTGCTAGCCATTGAGTTGGTAGCGAAGCAAGCGGTGCTAGCCGTTGAGTTGGTCGCGTAACAAGCGGTGCGAGCCGTTGAGTTGGTAGCGTAACAAGCGGTGCGAGCCATTGAGTTGGTCGCGAAGCAAGCGGTGCGAGCCTCTTCTTTGGGTAGCCCAGGTTGGTTCAACCTGGGGCGGGATCGGCGGGGAGATGTTGGGGAAGGGGCATTGTTCGGCGGATGGTGGTCGGTCCGAGACTTCCAGCGCCTTCGGCGCACCGGTAGCGAAGCAACCGGTGCTAGCCATTGAGTTGGTAGCGTAACAAGCGGTGCGAGCCATTGAGTTGGTAGCGAAGCAAGCGGTGCGAGCCTCTTCTTTGGGTAGCCCAGGTTGGTTCAACCTGGGGCGGGATCGGCGGGGAGATGTTGGAGGAAGGGTCTTTGTTCGGCGGATGGTGGTCGGTCCGAGACTTCCAGCGCCTTCGGCGCACCGGTAGCGAAGCAACCGGTGCTAGCCATTGAGTTGGTAGCGTAACAAGCGGTGCTAGCCGTTGAGTTGGTAGCGAAGCAACCGGTGCTAGCCGTTGAGTTGGTAGCGAAGCAACCGGTGCTCGCCGCCCGTTGGGCCTGGATTCGATCATTTCTCGCTCCCGAGACGAGAGGCGTGACAGAGGTGGGGGCAGCCGTTACGATGCGGCTCTCCGTCCTACGTCCGTCACCGACTCATTGGAGGCGGTCCCTGCCTTGGACGCGTTGGGCTTCACGACTCTCAAGGGGAACACGATGAACGAGTTCTTGAATAGGGCTGTCTTTTTTGGCGGCGCCCTGTGGCTGACCGGAACGGTGACGGTGGTCGGCGACGAACCGACATTGGTCACCGAGGGCCCGAAAGTGGTCGTGCCGGCGCCCGACGATGACGCGGTTCGGCATCTCTCGTGGCCAAAGATCGTTCGTGCCGACGACGGTACGCTTGTTGTCGCCTACAGTGCCGGAGTCGGTCACAACCGAGGGGCGTCCGGGTTGGCGGTCTCGCGTTCGACGGATCAGGGCCGGACCTTTTCGGCTCCGGAGCTCCTCTGTTACTACCCGGACGACGATGATCGGTATCGCGATCTGGGCAACGTCGCGCTCGGGGTCGGCGAGGATGGGGCGCTGATCCTCCTGGCCATGGCGTACCACGGGGAGAAGGCCAACACGATTCTCGGCTGGCGCTCGCTCGACAACGGACGGACGTGGCAGCGAGTGGACACCTCCGCCCTCGCCGAGAACAAGACCGGTTCCGTCTTCGGGCATGTCTTCCCGATTCCCGGCAAGGGGATGGCGGTGTGCGGTCACTATCGCCAACCGAAAGGCGATGGGCTGTGGATCGCCACCTCGAGCGACAACGGGAAGACCTGGGGGCCGCCGGAGACGATCACCGACGCGAAGTACTTCGAGCCCGTTTTCATCGAGTCAGGTGGCAAGCTCCTGGGCCTCGCGCGGGAGAACAAAGCCCACGCCTATCACCAGTTCGTCAGTTCCGACCACGGGAGGAGTTGGGCCTTCACCGAACGGGCGCTTCGAGGGGACGCTCGGGCGGTACATCCGAGTCCATTCGTGGTCGCCGACCCAGTCAACCCGCGAAGGCTGTTGGCTCTCGTGTCCGAGCGGGCGCCGGTGCAGAGGGTTTCTCTTTGGGAAGCCGACCGCGACGAACTGCGTTGGCGACGCGTCGGCCTGATCGTCGAGGAGGAGGGGGAGTGGGATTGGGCCTATCCCTGGATGACGCACCTGGGCGGCAATGAGTGGTTTCTCGTCTACTACAAGGGCAGCAAGCAGGCCGCGTCGATTCACGGAGCGAGGATCGCCGTCCCCGACCAGGTGTCACGGTCGGAGGGAGGTGGCAAGTAGCCTCCGCGACCGCTCGCAGCCCGATGGATCTATTCGCAGCCGGTATCGAACGGCCCTTTTGGCCAATCTCGGCACTTGATCAACTCGACGAATCCACCGATTCGCCTGCGTTTATTCTCCTTGATCTTGGCCGAGATTGTTCGTGCTCGCGTTGGCCCGCTTCAATCAACGAACTGCTAGGACACGAACAATCGGAATGGGGAAGCGGGCAAGTTGAGAAACAACGGTGAGGAGTGTTGCTTGATTCCCGGCGTGAGTTGGTTATCCTCAACCTCTTGGATACGTTCACCTTTCGCGGGGCTGGGACGGGCAGTCGCCCAACGTCGATCGAGTGAAACTTTTTTCCCTCGATTGAACGTTCACTTGTTAAAGTGCGTACCAGCAGGGTAGCGAAAGCGTAGCGTTTCGCGAACCATGAGCGATGTGCTGGGGAATTCGATCGCATCCATTCACCATGCCGACGGGTATCGGTGATCCCTCCCCACACGTCAAGCATTCCCATCGAGGATCGAGCATTGACGACTGACGCCGTCATCGAAACACGAAATCTCACCAAGGTTTATCGCGATTTCTGGGGCCGTAAGAAGGTCGACGCTCTCAAGTCCCTGAACTTGACGGTTCAGCGCGGCGAGATCTTCGGCCTCCTCGGGCCCAACGGGTCGGGAAAGACGACCAGCATCAAACTGCTGCTGGGACTCCTCTTTCCCTCCAACGGCGAAGCCTTGGTGCTGGGCAAACCCGCCAGTGATGTCGCGAAGAATGAGCGGATCGGCTACCTGCCGGAAGAGTCCTATCTCTACCGCTTCCTCAACGCCGAGGAGACGCTCGACTTTTACGGCCGGCTCTTTGACATTAGCGGCAAGGAACGACGCAAGCGGATCGACAGCCTGATCCAGCAGGTCGGCCTCAACCGGGCTCGCAAGCGGGTGCTCAAGGAGTACTCCAAGGGCATGACGCGGCGCATCGGCGTCGCCCAGGCCCTGATCAACGACCCCGAGCTGATCCTGCTCGACGAGCCGACCTCCGGGCTCGACCCCCTCGGTACCCGCGAGATGAAGGACCTTATCCGCAGCCTCCGCGACGAGGGCAAGACGGTCGTCTTGTGCAGTCACCTCCTCGCCGACGTCCAGGACGTCTGCGACCGGATCGCGATCCTGCACCAGGGCGAACTGAAGGAACTCGGCCGCGTCAGCGATCTCTTGAGCATTCAGGACATGACCGAGATCAAGGTCGGCGGCCTGAGTGACGAGGCCAAGGAAGAGATCCGTCAGGTGGTCGCCCGTCATAACGGGAACCTGGTCAGCATGGGCCATCCCTCGACCACGCTCGAGGACCTCTTCCTGAAGATCATTCGGGAAAGCGAAGCCCATCCCGGTCGCCGCTACCTGCCCGAACGGGAAGGGGAACAGCCGACCGAGCCACCCGTTTCCAGCAACTAAGACAGCAACCAGAGATTCAAAGCGTCCGACGGGAAAAGGGCCCAACGCTCCATGTTCGCGATGGTGATTGAGACAACCAACCCGAGTCTTCTCTACTCGATGCCCCACTGGAGTCTTCCATTCTGGTGGATCGGCACGGTCTTGATTCTCTCGGTGTTCGGCTTCGCGGGTGCCTTGCTGCTGACGTGGTTGAAGACCCACTCGGCGGCGCGGGCGTTCCAGCTCACGGTCAAGGCCCTCTTTGAGGGACTCATCGAGATCGTGACCCTGCCCGCTGGTTGCAGCCGGATCTTCGCGCTCGCCAAGCTCAGCTTCCGCGAAGCGATCCGCCGCCGAATCCTCTATGTCTTCTTCCTCTTTCTGATCCCGTTCCTCTTCGCGGGATGGTATCTACCCAACAGCCCCGAGGGCCAGCTCCGCTTTCTCGTCGCGTTCGTCAACGGGGCGATCTCGTGGTTGCTCATACCGCTGTCGGTCTTCCTGGTCTCGATGAGCCTGCCGACCGACATCCAGCAGCACACCATCTATACCGTCGTCACCAAGCCGGTCCGCCGATTGGAGATTCTCGTCGGTCGCATCTTGGGCTTCATGGGAATCTTCACGCTCGTGCTCTTGATCATGGGCGGGGTGGGGCTGATCTACCTTCGCGGGCAGTCCGATGCCACCGTCCGGCAGTCGCAGTGGACCGCCCGGGTGCCGATCTACGCCACCGCCCCCGAGGACGTCACGACGGCCAACGAATTGAAGCTGCCGCTGATGTTCTACAAGAAGGGCCAACTGCAAGCCCAGGGCACCAACGTCGGCAAAGAGTGGGCCTACCGCAGTCATATCGAGGGAGCGACCAGCGACTCGGCCCACTGGTTCTTTCAGTTCGATCCGAGCCAGTTCCAGAACCGAGAAGAAGTCCCCGTCGAATTGACCTTCGACATCTTCAAGACCACCAAGGGCGATCCGACCCGTCCGGGAGCGGAGGAGTCCGGCGTTTGGTGTCTGCTGCGGTTCGTCGATCGCAAAACCGGCGAGACCGTCTTCGACCGGACCTTCCGCGTCAACAACAACCGCGGCAACGTCGTCTACGTTCCCGCCAAGGCCTTCGCGAGCGGCAACGTCGAAGTGATCGCCCAATGCCTGACGCGGAACCAGTTCCTCGGGATGGCGCCGGCCGACCTCTACTTGCTGGCCGATGAACGGACCTTCGAGGGGAACTTCCTCAAGGGCTTGGTCACGATCTGGCTGAAGATCCTCTTGCTGACCTGCGTCGCGGTGACCGCGAGCACCTTCCTCAAGGGATTCGTGACCATCCTCTTTACCTTCATGGTCTACATCCTCGGCTTTTTCCACGACTTCATGATCGGCATCGTCACCGGTCAGGTCCGTGGCGGCGGCCCGCTGGAGTCGTCGATCCGACTGTTCACGCAGAACAACCAGGTCACCGACCTCGACCCCAACTTTTTCAACCGGATCGCGCTGGGGGTCGACATGCTTCTGCTCGAGCTTATGAGAGCCCTCGCGTACATCATCCCGAACTTGACGCTGCTCGATACCGCCGAGTTCGTCGCGTCGGGCTTCGACATCCCGTGGGCCCTGCTCCTGCGGAACGCACTCTTCGTCATCGGCTACGTGGTGCCGGTGGTGATCTTTGGCTACTTCGTCTTCAAGAACCGGGAGCTGGCGGCATGAATTCCTCGCGTCAGCGGAAAATCGCATACTTGCTCGCGATCGTCGTTCTCTTCACGGGCATCATCGGCGTCGGCCAGTGGATCCAGTGGTCCGCCGACAAGAATGGGCTTGCTCAGAAGAGCCTCGGCAAGGTCAACCCGATCAGCGGCACCGCCCAACTCGTCTTCATGGGAATGCGTGGCGTCGCGGTCACCTTCCTCTGGCACGAGGCGATCGAACTCAAGAAGCACGAACGCTGGTTCGAGATCCGTCCGGTCCTCGAGTCGATCACGCTGCTCCAGCCGAACTTCGTCAATCCCTGGACCTTCCAGGCATGGAACATGGCGTACAACATCTGCGCCGAGTGGGAGTCGGTCCCCGACAAATACCACTGGATTCGCGAGGGGATCGACTTCATGAAAAATGCGGTCGAGACCAACAAGGACAAGACCGACATGGAGTGGTACGTCGGTTGGCTTTACCACAACCGCTTCGGCATGAGCGACGAGAAGACCTTCCTCCGCGACATGTTCCGCAACGAGACCGACGACAACTTTGCCCTCGCCCAAAGTGGCATCAAGGACAACTTCCAAGTCGCCTACGACTGGTTCGGGCAAGCCAACGACACCATTCGCCGACTCCAGGAACCGCCGAAGTCGAAGGGAATCATGCCCTTCATGACCTACCCGGCGCTGGCGAAGTCCTACTACGCCGACCTGATGCAACAAGAGGGGACCTTCGGCGAGAAGACCAAGAACGCTTGGCGCGCCGGCCACAACGAGTGGCTCGAGTTCGGCCGGGAAGGGGGCCCCGACAAGGACGAGGATCTCAAGCTTCGACTCGAATACTCGCCGGAAGAGTGGAACAAGCTGACCGACACGCAGCGGTATTGGGTCGACCGCTATCGCGGCGTGGTCAACTACAACTCCTGGAAGAAGCGGACCGCGACCGAGTCGACCGACGAGATGCAGGAGGCTCGCGAAGCTTTCTACAACGCCGAGAAGGATCGCAAGGAAGGCAACTACAAGAAGGCGATCGCCGAGTACGAGAAGGCCTTCCCGCTTTGGCGTCAAGTCATGGAGCGTGACGCCAACATGAGGGAAGACTTAACGACGATCGAGGACTCGCAGAAGTACGAGCGAAACTACCTGCGGCTGCTCCGCTTGCTCGACCAGAAGCTTCCCGCCACGCGTCCTTTCGAGGGGCTCTTTAAGCCCGCCGAGGAGACCCCGATCGCGCCGGCGACCGACTTGAAGCGAGACGAGCCCAAGCCGATCGAGCCCAAGCCCGCCGCCGAGCGTGCCGAGGCCAAGTCCAAGGACGCCGCCAAGAAGGAGTAGGTCAGGCCATTGCCTGGCACTTGGAACGTAGGGTTCCCCTCTCCCCGTGGGAGAGCGAGCCTCTTGTTCCCCTCTCCCGTCGGGAGAGCGAGCCTCTTGTTCCCCTCTCCCGTCGGGAGAGCGAGCCTCTTGTTCCCCCTCTCCCGTCGGGAGAGCGAGCCTCTTGTTCCCCCTCCCGTCGGGAGAGCGAGCCTCTTGTTCCCCCTCTCCCGTCGGGAGAGCGAGCCTCTTGTTCCCCCTCTCCCGTCGGGAGAGCGAGCCTCTTGTTCCCCCTCCCGTCGGGAGAGCGAGCCTCTTGTTCCCCCTCTCCCGTCGGGAGAGGGGTTAGGGGTGAGGGGGCTTTCTTCCGACAAACCGCCTCGTTTCTTCAGAACGCTTCGTTCCCTCACCCATCTCGCGTCGCTCATCGACCTCTCGCCGTGGGAGAGGGAAGGAGTGCCTGATATCGAACGACAGTCCAGCCACGACGGTCCTCTCCAAACACCGTGGATTGGCCATCGACGAACGACCGTCGTGAGGCACTGTCACCCTGTTGCCATGGCCGCTGGGTGATCGGGCCGACTCCCTGCGATTCTCTGACCTATTGTGCTGGTTTTTCCGGATGCACTTCGTAGCCATACCGAACAACCGGGCGCCGCGCTCACCGCTTGTCCGACTCTCTCATCACTGATCACATGGCCGGATGAAGCGCGGCCGTAGGGGTTCCGGAGGTTCCTTCGGTCACACCACGGAGGCGTATCACAACATGGATCCAGAGATTCTCGTTACGTTCGCGGCGTCGGGGGAACAGAGCCTGGGCGAGATCGCCACCGGGGCTTGGGGCTTCCTACATATCTTTTGGTGGCTCGTCGCGTTCGCCGCGTCGGTTACCGCTCTCGTCTTTGCCTTTCGCTTCTACAAGGATGTCGTCGCCGCCGATCCGGGTGACGAGGATATGATTCGCATCGCCGGGTACGTCTCCCGAGGGGCGATGGCATACCTCTGGCAGCAATACAAAGTGGTCGGCATCGTCTTCGCGGTAATCTTCGGACTCCTGGCGATCCTGGCCTACGGACTCGACGCGCAGTCCGGTTGGGTCCCGTTCGCCTTCATCACTGGCGGTTTCTTCAGCGGCTTGGCCGGGTTCTTCGGCATGAAGACCGCGACCGCCGCGAGTAGCCGGACGACCGCCGCCGCTCGCAACTCGCTCAATCAAGGCCTTCAAGTCGCGTTTCGCTCGGGCGCTGTCATGGGACTGACCGTCGTCGGCCTCGGGCTTATCGACATCACCGCTTGGTTCTTCGTCCTCTACTTCGTTGTTCCGTGGTTCGTCGAACCGCTCTCGCTCGAGGAAATCACCGTCGCGATGCTTTGCTTCGGGATGGGTGCGAGCACGCAGGCTCTCTTCGCTCGTGTCGGCGGCGGTATCTTTACCAAGGCCGCGGACGTCGGGGCGGACCTCGTTGGTAAGGTCGAAGCGGGCATCCCCGAAGACGATCCTCGCAACCCAGCGACCATCGCCGACAACGTCGGGGACAACGTCGGGGACGTCGCGGGCATGGGGGCCGACCTCTATGAGTCGTTCTGCGGCTCGATCCTCGCCTCGGCGGCACTGGGCGTCGCGGCGATGGCCTCGCAGTCGGTGGAGATGGGCTGGGACGTCAATCGGACGGCCGAGATGCAGCTCTACGCGATCCTGCTTCCGATGGCCCTGGGTGGCATTGGCACGCTGCTCTCGATCGTCGGAATCTTTTGGGTTCGCACCGAGGAGAACGCCGACCAGGCGACCCTTCTCAAAGCGCTCGCCCGCGGTATCGACGGCTCGAGCCTGATGGTGATCGCGGCGGCTTTCCTGCTCGTCTTCATGGTCCTCGGATTCTCCTACTGGGGGATCGCGATGGCGGTCGTTGTCGGCTTGGCGGCCGGCTGGGCGATCGGCAAGTGGACCGAGTATTCGACCAGTGATGTCTACCAACCGACGCGCTCGATCGCCGACCAGGCCCAGTACGGCCCCGCGACCGTGATCATCGCCGGCATCGCCGAAGGCATGCAGAGCACCTGGGTGCCGACCCTTCTGGTCTGTGTCGGAACGGTCTTGTCCTACGGCTTCGCGACCGGATTCGAGTTCGACGATCCAAATTACATTTCCCTCGGCCTCTACGGCATTGGCGTCGCCGCGGTCGGCATGCTCAGCACGCTGGGCATCACGCTGGCGACCGATGCTTACGGGCCGATTGCCGACAACGCCGGCGGTAACGCCGAGATGACCCATCAAGATCCGATCGTTCGCGAGCGGACCGACGCTCTCGACAGCCTCGGCAACACCACCGCCGCGACGGGCAAGGGCTTCGCGATCGGTTCGGCGGCGTTGACGGCTCTGGCGCTCCTTGCCGCGTATGTCGAGGAAGTCCGCTTCGGCTATGTCCGCTGGGCACGCTCGGTGTCGATCGAATCGATCGAGCAGGCGGGCGAGGAGGGCTATCCGCTCGACGGGCGGGTCTTCGTCAAGATGGCCGCGCCGCACTCGCCGATCGAGGCGCTCGAGGACGAAGGGGCTCCCGCGGAGACCGAACCAGCCGGAGAAGCGACCCTCTATCCGACGCCCTTCATGCGGATCACCGACGATCCCAAGGACGATGTTCGCGTCCAGGAAGCGAACATGCGTAACTTCATGGACTTGCTCGATGTCAACGCGATGAACCCGAGGTTCCTTGTCGGGATTCTGCTCGGGTCGATGCTCGTCTTCACCTTCAGCGCGATGACGATGAAGGCGGTGGGACGCGCGGCGGGCCAGATGGTGGCCGAGGTCCGAAGGCAGTTCAAAGAGATTCCCGGCATCATGGACGGCAGCGCCACGCCCGAGTACGCTTCCTGCGTGGAGATCAGCACCCGCTCGGCGCAGATCGAGATGATTCCCCCCTCGATGCTGGCGCTCATCTCGCCGGTCCTGGCCGGGTTGTTGCTCGGTATCGCCGGGGTGATCGGCCTGTTGATCGGGACACTCGCGACCGGGTTCGCGACCGCGGTCATGATGGCCAACGCCGGTGGCGCTTGGGACAATGCCAAGAAGTACATCGAAGCGGGCAACTACGGCGGTAAGGGTTCCGAGGCTCACAAGGCGGGCGTCGTCGGCGATACCGTCGGTGATCCCTTCAAGGACACCAGCGGCCCGTCGATCAACATTCTCATCAAGATGATGAGCATGGTCTCGGTGGTCGTGGCCGGCTTCATCGTCATGTACAACATCGCTGGCTGATCATCATGCAACTTTGTCGATTTCGCGGTCCCAGTAACGCCGCGCGGGTGGGGTTGATCGAGGGGGATCACGTCCAGATGCTTGCCGAGGACGCGGGAACGCTCTCGTCGATCCTCGCCAAGCCCGACCTGACGGCGTTTCTCAAGGAAGCGTCGGTGTCGGCGACAACCGCCAGGCCGCTGGGCGATACCCAACTGCTCGCTCCGATCGACGACCAGGAGGTCTGGGCCGCCGGCGTGACGTACAAGCGAAGCCAAACGGCTCGCATGGAGGAGTCGGAGCAAGCCGCCTCTTTCTACGACAGAGTCTACTCCGCTGAACGTCCGGAGATCTTCTTCAAGGCGACGCCCCATCGCGTCGTCGGGCCCGGCCAAGCGGTGCGTGTTCGCCAAGACACTGCCTGGACCGTTCCCGAGCCGGAACTAGCGCTTGTCCTCTCGCCGAAACTCGAGATCGTCGGCTACACCGTCGGCAACGACATGAGCGCTCGCGACATCGAGGGGGAGAACCCGCTCTACCTGCCGCAAGCGAAGATGTACAGTCAGTGCGCGGCTCTGGGACCGGTCATCACGCTGGTCGATCAGATGCCGAACATCGCGGACACCTCGATTGTCCTCGAGATCAAGCGGGATGGTGCCGAGGCCTTTCGAGGCGAAACCAGCACGTCGCAGATCAATCGTAGCCTCGAGGGGCTCGTCGACTGGCTCGGACGCGACAACTCGTTTCCCAATGGCGCCTTCCTGATGACGGGAACGGGCATCGTTCCGCCCGATGACTTTTCTCTCTGTCCCGGCGACGAGGTTCTCATCACCATCGACGGCATCGGCACCCTGGCCAATCCCGTCGTGCAGGGATAGTTTCCGTCTCTACTGCTCCCCCCTTGTCCAAGGGGGGACATTGGGAGGAACTCCCTGGTCAGGGGAGGACACTGACTACCGGGTGGCTTAACCGAGTCGCGAACCCCGATTGACGAGCTATCTGGGCCATCCATCCGCCCCGCTGGACAGAAAGACTCGATCTTTCTCAAGTCTCCCCACCTTCGCGTTCCGGTCATGCCGACGAGGCAACATGGGGTGAGTTCGCATGCGAACGGAAGACCGCCAAAACGGCCAATGTCGTGAAAAGGGGTTGGATCGCAAAAATTGCTGTAATCGGTCGGCCGGATTATTCGACATAGAGAGTATCAGCGGCACTCGATGCGCAAGCCATCACGGCGATGGTTGCCGCGCGAAGTTGGAGAGGATCCATGCGCGACGATCGGCGACAGCCAAGGTCTCTTAGTTCGGCGGCTCAGGGCGTTGCGGCGAAGGCCCGCTCGAGTCGATATTCCCTGTCGGGCGCGTTGGTCTTGCTCCTGCATTTCGCGCCACTCGTCCACGCCCAGGGCGTCATCGACGTCCTCCCGCGAACCGCGGCGATCAAGCAATCCCATTGGAATGGGGGCGTTCCCGCGACGGACGGGGGGCTTCAGCAAGCCTCGTTTCAGAGCGTCCCCAGCGGTTCCCAGCAAGGAGGGGTGCGACTGGCGGACTATCAGACGTCCGCGACGAATCCCACCAGCTCGGGGATTCAGCAGACCTCGCACCTCTACCACGGGGGGCCGGGGCTCAACGACGGGCTCGATGGGTATGATGCCCTCTACCAGCCGACGCCGGTCGCCAACACGCTCCAGGGCAACCCGAACCTGACGACGTCGACGAACTCGACCAATGGACTGGCGGGACCGCGACTGGATACCACCTACAACTTCCTCCGCGATACCCAGTTCTACGGCTTCATCGAGGAGGAGCAGACGCTGATCATGGCCGGCGGCACGCTGCTGCCGATCCAGACCCCCTGCGTGATCTTCGGTACCCAGGGACTGTTCGGCTATGCCGGCAACGACACCCGCTACAACGACAGCCTAGAATTCTCGATCGACAGCTACCTTGGCTGGCGCTACAAGACGGTCTACATGAAGCTCGACGCGTTCATCGATTGGGAAGAGGAGTACCAGAAGGTCGGTGGTGCGGTCAGCGCGATGGCGAACCTGCCGCTCGTCCGGGTGATGACCCTCGACTTGGCGATCGCCAGCGGGCTTGGCGCCGATAGCTTCGGGCCGCAGCGGGGCGGGATTCGCAATCAACTCAAGCGGGTCCAGACCGCGAGCGTCGACTACCAGATCTACGTCGGTAAGTACTTCTGCCCCTTCTGGCAACTCGGTTGGTCGGGTCGCTACCTGACGTATGACGACACCCTCGACGAGACCTACGGCGGTCTCTTCACCAACCTCTATCTCGGTCGTTTTCGCTTCGGTGGTGAAGTGGTCGGCGGCACGGGAGGGTTGCGGGGATTCGTGACGGCGGCGGTCAACTGGGGCGTTCCCCCGAAACGTCATCCGATGGACCGCCACTACAACGGCGTCGACACCATCGGTTGGGTGACGCAGGCTCCGATCCGCAACCACTCGATCGAGATTCGCGATTCGTTCACCGGCCCGCCGACTCCGCTGCCCTGACGCGGTTGGCGTGGCCGATGACATGAATGATCGCCCGAGCGAGGGTGTCGGCAGCAAGTGTCGGCACCCTCGTCGCGTACCACGGGATTACTACTTCGCGGCGGGGATGTCGAAGCTGACTTCGGTGTCCTTGTCGGGGAAGTCGTGCTTGGTTTCGAATGGCGGAAAGTCGACGTGGTTCATCGAACCCGACTCGACCGGCGGTCCGTAGATGCGAACAATGTAGGGCCCTCCGATCACGCCCATGTTCCGGGAGGTCGTGAACTTGCCGTCGACGATCTCCGCGCTTCCCGAAGGACCGCGATTGCCCGCGCCCGCATCCGGCTCAAACATGACTCGGCCCTTGGGCAGGGGCTTGGTGTCATAGGTCACCGTTCCCGAGACCGTATGCCGACCTGATGAAGTCGGTCCGCACCCTAACGTCAGCAGGCCCAAGACGATCGCCAAGGCGCCCCGTCGCCACGCTACTCTCATCCGTCATCGATCCTTTCGCGCAGTCCCTTAAAAGGGCATCTCCAGCGGGCCGTTGTCGTCGCGGGCACCCAGCGAGCGGTGAATGTTGACGTCCATGTCCTGCGAGAGGAATTGGACGCTGCCATCCGCCATCAGCGCATGACAACCGCCGGGATGCCGACTGCCGAAGGTGCGTCCCACGACCGCTTCGTTGTTCGGTTTGATGGGATCGAGCGGGCCGGTGTAGGGCTGGTTGATCGGTTCAATCGCCGCGAGCAAATTGACGTAGTAGCGCCAATCCCCACGCAAGTAGACGCCCGCCGACCAGAAGCCATGCTTGGTGCTGTTCCCGTCGGGGTGAACCATGTACTTGCTCTCGCCCATCATGTAGGTCTTCGTCGTGCCGTCGCTGATGTCCCGCAGGCCGACGCTCGAATTGACGAAGAAAAGTCCATTGCGGTAGAGGATGAAGTTCGACGTGTTGGTCGCGACGCATCCCGACCCCGTCGGCGTACCGCCCCCGGCGCTGGCGATGTAGTTGGAGTAGTGGCTTCGACCATTGATGTCGGAGGGGCAGTGGAAGAGTGCGTTGGGCTCGAGTTGCTCCGCCTTATTGGGGGAGGAGAACTCATTGTTGATCGAGAAGCCGAGACTCAAATTGAACCTGTCGTAGCGCTGCTGCTGATCGAGAAAGGGAAGGATCAGCACGCTCCAAGGGGCGCGGGCATCGTTGCTCGGCGTCGTTTGCGCCGGGCAGTTCGTGGCGCCGAGGGCGACCAGTCCCGGGGGAAACGCTCCGTGCGACTCGACGTAGTTGTGAAAGGCGGCGCCGAACTGCTTGAGCTTGTTCGAACACTGCATCCGCCGAGCGGCTTCCCGCGCCTGCTGGACCGCTGGCAACAGGAGCCCCACCAACACGCCGATGATGGCGATCACCACCAGCAATTCCACCAGTGTGAACCCCCATCGGAGGTTCCCTCGGTTTGAAAGTCGCATGTCGATTTCCCCCATCCCCCGACGTAGCGGCGACATGGCACATCGGTTGACGATGTGAAACGAGTCGGTTGAGTTTGGTTCGGCCCCAATAGGTTTGGCAATCTCCCACCTTAACGAGCGCGTGGGCCAAATGGAAGGCTCTACCGGTTGGGAAACGGGCACAAACGGGGACTCTGGTCGACGCTGGCGAACCGGGAACCCGTGGAGGCGAGGGAGCCGGAACCGCCACGCTTGTCCATACGTTGCAGCCGCCCAGCGAGGCCATGTCTACTCACCGTCTCCGGGGAATCGACGCGGGGAAACGCTGAATTGGACCGAGTTGCCCTTCATCCGGTCGCCTCCGCGTGGTATGCACACGCCGGTTCCAGGAGCACACTATTTTTTCGAATGGGCCCACGGCGATGACCGAACCGATGACCGTTTTGATCAACGATGCGGTCGCGTGCCGACAGGCTTCGGGGGTCGGCCACTACGCGCTGGAACTTCTCTACCACTTGCCTTTCGTCGATCGCGACATCCGCGCGGTGCGCCTGAGCCAAACCCCGGCCGGATCGTTGCTGCGACGGAAGTCCAAGTCGCGACCGCGCCGCGAGCAGCAGGGGCCCGCCTTGCGCTCGACGACGCCGGGGGCGCTCCACCAAGTCAAACAGCGTCTGCGCTCGAGTCTGCGCTACATCGCGTCGCCGCTGTACGAACGCTATCTCGATTGGGCCGTCGATCGCGAGGCGCGCACGCTCTTTCACGAGCCCGACGCGACGCCGCCGACATGCCAGGCGCCAACGGTGACGACGATCAACGACCTGTCGGTCCTTCTCTTTCCGCAGTGGCACCCGCGTTACCGGGTCGAGCACTACGAGCGCCGGCTTCAAACCGGAATCGAGCGGACCGACTACTACTTGGCGATTTCCTCGGCGACCGCCCGCGACATGACTCGGTTGCTCGGGATCCCCGAGAACCGGATCTCGGTCACGCCGCTGGCGCCGCGCCGTCACTTTCGGGTCTTGCCCGTTGCGAGCGTCGAACGTGCCCGCAAACGACTCGAGTTGCCGCGCCGATTCCTTCTCTTCGTGGGAACCATCGAGCCCCGCAAGAACGTCGAGGGGCTTCTGCGAGCCTATGGACGGCTCGGCAATGCCATCCGGTCGAAGTTTCCGCTCATCCTCGCCGGGGGATGGGGATGGCACAGCGACGCGGTGCGCGAGATGCTGCGTCAATCGCCGTGGCGCGACTCGGTCCGTTGGCTGGGCTATCTCGATGACCAGGATCTCGTGGCTCTCACCAATGCCGCCAGCGCCCTGGTCTACCCGAGTTTCCACGAGGGCTTTGGCCTGCCACCGCTCGAGGCGATGGTGTGCGGCTGTCCCGTCGTGACGTCGAACCGGAGTAGTCTTCCCGAGGTCGTCGGGGACGATGCCCTCATCGTCAATCCCGAGGACGAGGAAGAACTGACGCAGGCGATGCGCGAGATCGTCAGTCATCGGGAGTTGGCCGACGAGTTACGCCGTCGAGGCTATCGACGCGCCGCCCGCTTTTCCTGGGAAGAGACCGCTCGGCTCACCGCTCGCGTCTATCGCCAAGCCGCCGGGTTGGAAGAGATCTACGAGCAGCCCATTCCGTGGCGTCGCAGTGCGTAGTCGCGTCGCCGGTGGGCGCCATCGTCGTGACTCTTCGGCCGCGAAGCGGCGGGCGAGTATAGCCTGGCACGTGAGTGCCAGGTTGGTACGTCGCAAAGCGCGAGCCCCGGCGGGGCGATACCTCTTTAGTCGGCTGCCGCGTTGCGGCTTTAGGCGAGTAGGGATCGCGCTGCAGGTACTCGTTCGCGTCTTCCGAGACTTCTGACGGCTGCGCCGCACCGGTAGCGAAGCAACCGGTGCTAGCCCAAAATTACAGTGTCGGTAGTGAAGCAACCGGTGCTAGCCCAAAATTACAGTGTCGGTAGCGAAGCAGCCGGTGCTAGCCCAAAATTACAGTGTCGGTAGCGAAGCAGCCGGTGCTAGCCCAAAATTACTGTGTCAGTAGTGAAGCAACCGGTGCTAGCCCAAGTTGGCCGTGCCGCGCGGTCTTACTCGACGACGTATTTCTGTAAGTAGCGCCGGAACTCGAGTTCGAGCTCCTGGGGCGATTTCCCGAAGGCTTTCCTGAAATCCGCTCTCCGTTCAGAGGGAGAGTAGGGAGTCATCGGCGGACGATCATTGAGGATCTCGAGATACCTCACGTAGCGGGCCCGATGGGATTTGGCGAGATAGTACGTCAACGCCCAAGCTTGGGCGTACGCGTTGTCGGCCGTCTTCTGATCGAGGAAGATCTTGTCGTCGATGACGAACTTTCCCAGAGGCACAAGCTGGTTTGGGAAGAGTGCTCGCAGCCGGTCGCGCCGCTGCCGATTGATCTTTCCAACCCCCCACCAACCATCGTCGGTTTCCATCTCCAGCGTTTCGAAGTACATCGCGAGGCCCTTGATCACCCAGGCCGGACCGAGGACGTCTCGACGACGCAATCCGGTGTTGTGCGCGACTTGCTGAACCGCTTCGTGCACGATCGTCGCCATGATCTGTTGATGAAGCCGCTCCGCCAGCGCGATGGCCTCGGCGGAGTCCTTCTCCCGGAGCCGTTGGAGATGGGCCCCGGCGTCGCCTCCCAAGGGATCATAGACGACGATCTGATTCGAGCTGGCGACATAGAGGCCGGCCGTGCTCTCCGCGACCGATCCGAGCCTTGCGGACATCGCCTCGAGATAGTCGCCGCGCGATGGGTAGACCACGATGATCAGCGGGTAGCGGGGTTTGGCGATTTTGAACCCAACGTTGCTTCTGAAGAAGTTCGTGAACGCGGCGTAGACCTTCTCGGCGAGGGTCGCGATCTCACGCCCCAATTCTCGGTCGCCTCCATTGGCCACCAGATAGTGCTTCGTGTCGACAAAGCGAAAGCGGGGGCCAAGTTGCTGACCCAGCCGTCGCTTGAGTTCCTCCTTCGTGTAGGGAGTCACTTCCTGGCGGGTGCGAATGCGCTCGAAGACCTTGGTGCCGGGAATGATGTGGTGCCGGCCGTCACGCGTCTCGAAGAGAACGCTTCCCTGTTCGTCGTCGGCGAGCACGAGTCCCTCGACGGTGACGCGCTCGCCGGCCGACTCGTAGGTGATCACGTCGGCGCTCGCCGAGAGAGCGAGACCGGCAAGGAGGGCCAAGAGAGGTGGGATTGGGCGGGCGGACACGTCGCGGTTGGCCTCTGTCTAGCCTTTGCCTACGGGGAATCGGCCAGTGACGTCCGAGCGGGGTTGAGACCGTAGGGCAGGTTTCAACGGCGAACGACACGACTGATGAAGCGTCGGAACTCGAGTTCCAACTTCTCGGGGGGCTTGCCGAATGCCTCGCGGAAGTCGGCGAGCCGTTCTTCCGGAGTGTATGCGACGAAGGGGTCGCGATCATAGAGGATCTTCATGTAGTTCGCGGACGCGCGCGGTTTCGACTTGATCAAGAAGTAGGTGAAGGCCCACGCCTGGGTGTAGGAATCGGAGACCTTGTCGCCCTTGCGAAAACGTTCGTCATCGACGACCAACTCGGCGAGCGGGATCACCCGATCGGGGTACATACGCGAGAACTGCTCGAGCTGGGTCGGATTGATGTCGCTCGTGCCGCGAGTGCCACCCCCGGCCTTGTGGGCGGCGGTTTCGAAATACATCGCCAGGCCTTCGACCAACCAAACGGGGTTGCCGACGACGCTGCGCTTGTGGAGCCCGGTGTTGAAGGCGACCTGGTGGACGGCCTCGTGAATGATCGTTTCGACATCGCGATCGAGCAGGGCCGGCCGCACCTGGTCCGAACGACTCGAATCCTTGCGGACCGAACGAAGCCCCGCGGCGACGTTGCTGCCACGCGAGTCGTACATGTACATTCGGTTTGGGCCCGGGCGATAGACGCCGACCGACGACGAGGGAGGCAATCCCTTGTCCTCGTAGAGCAGCTTGACGTACTCCGAACGCGATCCGCAGACCACCGCGACCAACGGACCGCTGGGACGCGTCAGACGAAACCCGCCATGACGTCGAAAGTGGTTGTGAAAAGCGGCGTAGGCCAGCTCGAAGAGGTTGGCCGCCTCGCGCGCGAACTCGTGGCTGCAACTATGACAGACGAGGTAGTTCTTCGTCTTCAGGAACTTGAAGTTCGGTCCTAGCTGCTTTGCCAGGGCGGCTTGGAGCTGCCGGCTCGTGTAGGGCCGGACCTTCGACCGCGAGCGCTGGTGATCGACGATTTCCTTGCGGTCGAGGAAGTGATATTGGCCGTCGCGCCCCTCGAAGACCAGGTGTCCCCGAGTGTCCTCGAAAAGCACGGTTCCCTCGATCGATTCCTTCTTATTGTCGGCGAGGGTGGTGATGACGTCGGCATGCGCCGCCGGGAGAGCGACCAACGCGAACGCCAGACACAGCCAGAGCCGACTCTTGAGACAGTCTCTAGATCGGCACGGCCCTTGCATCGGCCTCTCACGCTTGGAGACGGGGGACTGATCCTGCGAACGCGATGTCACGAAACCTCCGCGGACGATCACTTCAAGACGACTCGTTTCATGTAGCGTTTGAAATCGACCTCGAGCTTCTCGGGCGACTTGCCGAAGGCGGTCCGAAAGTCGGCGAGTCGCTCCTCGGGCGTGTACTCGACCATCGGTTCGCGCTCGTAGAGAATCTTGAGATATTTGATGTATGACTTGGTTTTCGACTTCGCCAGGAAGTAGCTCAGGGCCCAAGCCTGGGCGTAGGCATCGTTGGCGGTATCGGCTTGGCGAAAGACCGTGTCGTCGATGATCATTTGCTCGAGCGGGATCAGCCCGCTGGGGTACATCTTTGAAAACCGCTCGAGTCGCTCGCGGTTGACCTTCCCGGCTCCGCGCCAACCCCCTCGGGCATCGCGGTCGGGAGCCTCGAAGTACATTGCCATCCCCTCGACCAACCAGAGCGGGTTGAGGACATGCCGCTTGTGGAAGCCGGTGTTGAAGGCGATTTGGTGCACCGCTTCATGAATGACGGTCGAAATGTTCTGTTCTTGAAGCAAAAACGCGAAATTCTGCGCTTGGCGGGCGTTTGTTTGCGCGATTCGCTGCAAATTCTGTCCAGTTTGGCCCCCGGTCGCGTCGTACATGTACATCCGATTGGTCCCAGGCATGTAGACGCCGGCGGTCTGGGCCGCGAGGGGGCCGAGTTCCTTACTGACCAGGTCGATGTACTCCGAGCGCGAGGCGCAGACGATGGCGATGAGCGGGAACTTTGGCTTTTCAAAGCGAAAGCCCCCGCGGCGCCGGAAATAGTTGGTGAATGTCGAATAGGCCCGCTCGAAGAGCGTGGCGGCTTGGCGGGCGTAGGCCTGATCGCCGCTATAGCAGACGAGATAGTTGTTGGTCTTGAGGAACTTGAACTGCGGGCCGAGTTCTTCTTCCAAAGCCCTTTGTAGGTCACGGTTTGAGTACGGCTGGACCTCCTCGGCGGAGCGTTGCCTCTCCAGGACATCTCCCGATTGGAGGATGTGATGCTGGCCATCGCGACCCTCGACCAAGAGTCCCCCTCGGGAATCCTCGGCAAGGACGTTTCCCTCGACGGTTTTTCGTAGTCCATCCTGGGAAAATGTAATGGTATCGGCTTGGGAGAGCGAGAAAATAGTTATCGAATAGAGAGTTGCAAGAATGGCGGCGGAGCGGGACGTAGGAGTCATGGCGTCGATGACCCTCTCGGAGACAGGAGATCAGGGACTGGACGTGGTTCCAGGACTGCCATCGAGTCTACCTCACGCTGTCGCGGGGATGCCAACAGTTTTCCGGTCACTGGATTTCGTCTCGATGGAGGAGAAATGGGAAGGGTGTTTGGAAATCTGAGAAAACAATGTCACATCGGGGGGGCATGCACGTTTGTGGTGTGTTCGCGACAAGCGATGCTTGCTTTTTGAAAGTTCTGGTTCTATGATCGAGACGCTGGGTAAATACAGACTTTTCGTTCTGTAGGGCTTGCAATAGGGCAATGCCACCCCAGTCGTCAGCCGACAAAGGAAGAAAGGGTGACGTCGCGAGCTTCTGGTCGGGTTGACACCCCATTGTCGCCCCGTTGGATGCCAGGTTCCCCCGCGACCCGCCAAAGGCGTCACCTTGGGTTTCTATTCCGTCTGTCGCATTGAGCCGAGTGGGCTCGGCGGCGTCACGGACCAACCAACGTTTGGGCTGCAAGAGTAACCCTGCCGTTTCGAATAGTCACTGAAAGCCAACATGGGGCTCGTTCCCCTTTTCCCCTGCGCTGGAGGATTCGCCATGGAGCGGAAGATTCGTGGGACTTGGATGGATGATCCGGCTCACTTCCGTCGTCGGAGTCGTCGTGATTTCATGTACGTCGGACTCCTCGGCGGTCTCGGGCTGACGCTGCCCGAGTTCCTCCGGATGGAGGCGATGGCCGCCGGAACGGATCTCGCCGCCAAGGGAAGCGCTCCCGCGAAGTCGGTGATCCACATCTACCTTCCCGGTGGAGCCGCCCAGCAGGAAACCTTCGATCCGAAGCCGCATGCTCCCGTCGAATACCGGGGCGACCTGAAGTCGATCGAGACCGCGATCCCAGGTGTCCGCTTCAACCAGTACCTGCCCCATACCGCTAAGATCGCCAACAAGATCACGGTCTGCCGCGGCATGAGCCACAGTGAAGCCGCCCACGAGCGTGGCACCAGCAATATGTTCACCGGCTATCGCCCCAGCCCCGCGCTCGAATACCCGTGCATGGGCAGTGTCGTCTCTCACGAGTTGGGCGCCCAAAAGGGCCTGCCCCCGTACGTGGCGATTCCGAACATGCCGCAGTCGGCTCCGAAGAACGGCTACCTCAGCTCCGCTTACGGCCCGTTCAGCGTCGGTTCCGATCCGGCGTCGAACAGCTTCAAGGTCCGCGACCTGAACCTGCCTGGCGGGATCGATGACAGCCGCTTCACCCGTCGTCGCAACCTGCTCGACGCGGTCGACGCTCACTTCACCGGCTCCAAGCCCGCGGACAACGTCGGCGCGATGAGCTCCTTCTACGAACACGCCTACAACCTCGTCGGCTCCGTTCAGGCCCGCGAGGCGTTCAACATCAATGCCGAGCCCGACGCGGTTCGGGATCGTTACGGCCGCAACCAGGCCGGCCAGCGGATGCTCCTGGCTCGTCGTCTGATCGAGGCCGGCACTCGCTTCGTCTCGCTCACCTACGGCGGTTGGGACATGCACGGGCGCATCCGCGACGGTATCGCCCGTACCGTGCCGCCGCTCGATCAAGCCTTCGCGACGCTCATCCTCGATCTCGAGGAACGCGGACTTCTCGATTCGACGCTGGTCATGATCTCCAGCGAGTTCGGACGGACCCCGAAGATCAACAAGGACGCCGGTCGCGATCACTGGCCCAAGGTCTTCAGCGTGGTGCTCGCCGGTGGTGGAATCCGCAAGGGCTGCATTTTCGGCGAATCGGACGCGATCGCCGCCGAGCCCGATCACGATTCGCTCTCGGTCGAGGATCTCGCGATGACGGTCTACAACCGGATGGGCATCGACGCCAGCAAGGAGCTGATGGCTCCCGGCGATCGCCCGATCGAGATCGTCAAGGATGGTAAGGTCGTCGACGAACTCATCGTTTAAGAGGAACGCTCTCGATGATGTACGCCAGAGATTCTCGAAAGATGGCGAAGGGGACCGGGTTCCTCTTCGGGGTTCTATCGCTCTTCTCGTTGACGCTTGTTGCCGAGGCGGCAGCTCCCGAAGTTTCGCGGGTGACGCCTCCCGGTGGTCAGCGAGGGACCGACGTCGAAGTGAAGGTCTCGGGGCAGCGTCTGGCCGACGCCGAAGCCTTGCTCTTCTCGAGCCCAGGGATCACCGTCAAGAAGATCGAGCCCAATAAGAATGGGCGCGACGCCAAGGTGACGCTTTCCATCGCCAAGGACTGCGAGATCGGGGAGAACCCGTTCCGCGTCCGCACCAAGACGGGAATCTCATCGCTCCAAACCTTCTTCGTTTCCACCTTGCCGGAAGTGATGGAGCAGGAGCCGAACAACAACCTCGAGGAAGCCAAGCCTCTCGCCGTCGACTCGGTCGTTTCGGGGACGCTTGGCAACGAGGATATCGACTACTACGTGATCGAGGCGAAGAAGGGACAGCGGATCAACGTCGAGACCGCCGGGCTTCGAGTTGCTCGCTCCTTCCTCGACCTCCACGTGACGCTCATGGATGAGGGCCGTTTCGAGTTGGCCACCGCCGACGACACCGCCCTCCTGCGTCACGATCCGCATTGCGGCGCCATCATCCCTAAGGATGGCAAGTACTACGTCGCGATTCGCGAGTCCGCCTACGGTGGCGGCGGTCGTCCCTACCGGCTCAGCGTCGGGACTTTTCCGCGTCCCACGGCCGCGTATCCCTCCGGCGGACGTCCGGGTGAGGAGCTCACCGTCAAGATGCTCGGCGATCCCGCCGGCCCCTACGACGCGAAGATCAAGCTTCCCAATGTGGCCGGCCCCGACACCGTCGCGATCGTCCCCGAGAAGGACGGCAAGCCGGCGCAGTCGCCGATCTGGGTCCGCGTCGCCGATCAACAGAGCGTGCTTGAGGCCGAGCCGAACAACGACGCCAAGCAGGCGCAGAAATTCGACATCAGCTCTCCCGCCGCGGTCCACGGCATCATCTCGGAAAAGGGCGACACCGACTGGTTCAAGTTCGATGCGAAGAAGGGGCAAGTCATCGACTTCCGCGTCTTCGGTCGTGGCTTGCGGTCGCCGCTCGATTCGGTCCTCGACATCTACAACGCCAAGGGGCAGCGGGTCGCGGGCAACGACGACTCGGGAGCTCCCGATTCCTATAGCCGCTACCGGATTCCCGCCGACGGCGAGTACATGTTCCGCGTCCGCGATCACTTGATGGCTGGCGGCGCCGACTACGTCTACCGGGTCGAGGCGACGCCGGTCACCCCGACGATGAGCATCGTGGCGATGCCGATTCAGCAGCGGCGTCGTGACGCCGACCGCTTGGCGGTGCCGCGTGGCAATCGTTCGATGGTGCTGCTCCGCGTAGCTCGCAAGGACTTCGGCGGCGAGGTCAAGCTCGACGTCGGGGACCTGCCCAAGGGCGTCACCGCGATCAACACGGTGATCAGTGACAAGACCGATCGGGTTCCGCTCTTGATCGAGGCGAGCGCCGATGCTCCCCTTGAGGCGGCCCGTATCAAGGTCGACGCGAAGAAGACCGATCCGAAGCAGCCGGTCACCGGCCACTTCGACATGCCGATCAACTACGTCCTCTACAACAACAATCAGCCCTATTACCAAGTGCGATCCGAGCGGTTCGATATCGCGGTGGTCGACGAGGTTCCCTACAGCATCGAACTCGAGCAGCCCAAGGCGCCGATCGTTCAAGACGGGGCGACGAACCTGAAGGTCAAGGTTCATCGCAAGGGCGACTTCAAAGGGGACGTTCGCCTCTACCTTCCCTTCCGTCCGCCGGGAGTCTCGGGAAGCGCGAGCATCGTCGTCAAGGGCAACCAGAGCGAGGTCGACTACCCGCTCAACGCCAACAACAAGGCGTCGGTCGGCACCTGGCCGGTGGTGGTGATCGCCGAGTCGAACATCAATGGCACCGTTCAAGTCGCCAGCAAGCCGGTCAACCTGGAAATCGCTCCGCCCTACGTCAACGTCAAACTACAGATGGCGGCGGCCGAGCAAGGTCAACAGACCGATCTCATCGCGAAGATCGAACAGAAGAAACCTTTCGAGGGTAAGGCGAAAATCAAGATCATCGGGCTTCCCCATAAGGTGACCGCTCCCGAGAAGGAGTTCACCAAGGACGCCCCGGAGGATCTCGCCTTCCCGGTGACGATCGATGCCACCAGCCCGGTGGGCAATCACAAGGCCCTCTACTGCGAAGTGACCGTCACCGAGAACGGGGCTCCGGTGATTCACCGCCTCGGCCGTGGTGGCGTGCTTCGTATCGACCCGCCGCCAAAGAAGAAGCCGGTCGCCCAGAAGAAGCCCGAGCCCAAGAAGCAGGCGGCCCCCGTGAAGAAGGAGCGGCAGCTCTCGCGTCTCGAGAAGTTGAGACTCGAAGCCAAGCAAGCCGCTCAAACGAACTGATCCGCGAAGTATCCAAGAGAAGGGGATAGGCGTGGTCCGTACCGCCAAATCGCTGTTCGTCGCGATCGCTCTAGGAAGTCTCTTCGCCGGCACCGCTGTCGCCGAGGAAAAACTCGCGATCTACCCGGCCGACGTCAACCTGACCAGCGCGAATGACTTCCAGTCGTTCGTCCTGCAACGGACGCTGCCCGATGGAGTCACCCTCGACGTGACCTCCAATGCCAAGCTATCGATCGCCGATCCCAAGATCGCGAAGCTCGAGGGCAACATTGTTCGGCCGCTCGCCGACGGGACAACGGAACTCGTCGCCACCGAAGGGGGCGCGACGCTCAAGATTCCCGTCTACGTCAAGGGAGCCCAAGCGGCCCAGCCGATCAGCTTCAAGCTCGACGTCGTCCCCGCCCTGACCAAGGCCGGCTGCAATAGCGGCTCCTGTCATGGCGCCTCCCGAGGCAAGGACGGCTTCCGCCTCTCCCTCTTCGGCTTCGATCCCGATGGCGACTACGATCGGATTACCCGCGAACTCCCCGGACGTCGGCTCAATCTCGCGGTCTGCGAGGATAGCCTCTTGCTGCAAAAGGCGGCCGGTCAGGTCGATCACACCGGTGGCGATCTGATGGATCCCGACGGGAAGCTCTACCAGTCGGTCCTGAAGTGGGTCGAGATGGGGGCCCCGAAGGACTCCGATAAAGTCGCCAAGCCGGTTTCGATCGAGATCATGCCCTCACGTGTCGTGCTCGGCGGGCCGAACGCTACCCAACAACTCGTCGTTCGCGCTCACTACTCCGATGGCACCGACCGCGACATCACCGATCTCGCGATCCTGATGAGCAACAACGACAACTCGGTCTCCGTCGACGAGACGGGCAAAGCGACTTCCAAGCAGCGCGGCGAGGCTTTCGTGCTCGCTCGCTTCGACGCTTTCGCGGTGACCAACCAAGTCCTCGTCGTCCCGACCCAGCCCTTCCAGCCGAAGAAGGAATCGGGGGGCAACTACATCGACGACTTGATCACCACGAAGCTCAACAAACTCCGCATCGAACCCTCGGAGATCTGCACCGACGAGGAGTTCCTGCGTCGCGTCTCGATCGACATCGTCGGCCAGATGCCGACCCCCGAGGAGTACGCGAAGTTCCTCGCGGACAAGCGGCCCGACAAGCGCAAGCACTTCGTCGACGAACTGCTCTCCCGCAAGGAGTTCGCCGAGATCTGGGTGATGAACTTCGCCGAGGTCTTGCAGATTCGCTCCAGCAACCAGGTCAGCCCCAAGGCGACGCTCCTCTTCTTCAACTGGCTCGGCGAACGAATCGCGGCGGGTGACCCGCTCGACGAGACCTTCTACGACCTGCTGACCTCGACCGGGGGAACGTTCCGCTCGCCCGGCGCGAACTTCTACCAGAACGAACGCGACAAGCTGAAGATCGCCGAGAATGTCGCCCAGGTCTTCCTCGGGATGCGAATTCAGTGTGCCCAGTGCCACAACCATCCGTTCGACCGCTGGACGATGGACGACTACTACTCCTTCGCTTCGTTCTTCTCGCAGATCGGCCGCAAGCCGGGCGAGGATCGCCAAGAGAACATCATCTTTAACTCCGGCGGCGGCGAGGTGAAGCACCCCGTCGGTGGTCGAGTGATGAAGCCGAAGTTCCTCGGCGGCGAGACGGCCAACACCGCCGGCCGCGATCGCCGCGAAGTGGTCGCTGAGTGGATCACCTCGAAGGAGAATCCCTACTTCGCCACGAACTTGGCCAACCGGATCTGGGCCCACTATTTCGGGCGTGGCATTGTCGAGCCGGTCGACGATGTCCGGATTAGCAATCCGCCCTCGAACCCGGAACTGCTCGACGCCCTGGCGGGCAAGTTGATCGAGTACGACTACGACCTCAAGAAGTTCGTTCGTGACATTTGCACCTCGAACGCCTACCAGCGTTCGAGTAAGCCGAACGACTCCAATCGGCTCGACGAGAGCAACTTCGCTCGCGGCAACGTCCGTCGCGTCAAGGCGGAGATCCTGCTCGACTGCATCAGCCAGGTGACCGACACCGAGGACGACTTCTCGCGTCTGCCGAAGGGAGCCCGGGCGATCACCATTCCCGATGGTCGCACCAGCACCTACTTCCTGACGACCTTCGGACGGGCGAAGCGGGAAACGGTCTGTGCGTGCGAGTCGCTCACCGACCCGACGCTCTCGCAGGCGCTACATATGCTCAACGGCGACACCACCAACAGCAAGATCCAGCAGGGCAAGTTGGTCGAGAAGATGCTCAAGGAGGGCAAAAAGCCCGAGGAGATCATCGAATCGCTCTACGTTCGTTGCTTGAGCCGCAAGCCGACCGAGGAGGAGCGCAAGCGTCTGGGCACCGCGCTGGCCGAAGCCAAGGACGATGCTCAGAAACGGGTCGTTCTCGAAGACATCTTCTGGGCATTGCTGAACTCGAAGGAATTCGTGTTCAATCACTAAGCCGTTTCCTGAGTCATCCGTTGACACCGAAACGGTCCTCGCAGGGAAATCCCACATGCACACCAGCACGAATCTCGGCCGCCGCCTCGTCCGCGGGGCGGTCGCCTGTTTGGGGCTACTCGCCTTGGTCGAGGGCTCGCAAGCCCGCGCCGCCGACGAGAAGAAGATCACGTTCGAGGATCACATCCTCCCGATCTTTCGCGAACGTTGTCTCTCCTGTCACGACGCCTCGAAGGCTCGGGGCGACTTGACGCTCGCGACCTTCGACGCGGCCCTGGCCGGTGGTGGTTCGGGCGAAGTCCTCATGGCGGGCGATCCCGACGGTAGCCGATTGCTGGCCCTGATCACCGGCACCGAAGAGCCGAAGATGCCGCCCAACGGCAGTGTCCCGGCCAACGAGATCGCCTTGGTGAAGGCCTGGATCGCCGGCGGGCTGCTCAAGGATATCAACAGCAAGCCCCTAAAACCCTCCAAGCCGAAGAACGATCTCTCGCTTGGCGACGCTCCCACTGGCAGGCCCGAGGGTCCGCCGCCGATGCCGGAGAATCTTCCGCTCGAACCGGTGGTGCACACGTCGCGTGCTGGTGCGATCACCGCGATGGCCGCTAGCCCATGGGCGCCGCTGGTCGCGATCGCGGGGCACGAGCAAGTCGTCCTCTACAACCCCGAGACCTTCGAGCTGCTGGGTATTCTTCCCTTTCCCGAGGGAACCGCGCATGAGCTGGCGTTCACCCGCAACGGCAAGTACCTGATGGCTGGCGGCGGTTTCGGGGCCGAACTCGGTCGCGTGGTGCTGTGGGATATCAAGAACGGCAAGCGCGTCATGGAGGTTGGCGAAGAGTACGACGCGGTCCTGACTGCCGATATCCGCGCCGATCAAGCCAACGTCGCGATCGGTGGAACCGACAAGCTCGCGAAGGTTCTCGACACCGGTTCGGGTGAACTGCTGCACACGCTCAAGAAGCATACCGATTGGGTCATGTCGGTCGCGTTCAGTCCCGACGGCGTGCTGCTCGCCACCGGCGACCGCGCGGGCGGTCTGGTGGTCTGGGAAGCCGACACCGGACGCGAGTTCTACGTCCTCAACGGGCACAAAGCCGCGATTCAAGACATGGCGTGGCGGCGTGACTCGAACGTCCTCGCCACCGTCGACGAGGCCGGGCAGGTCCGTCTCTGGGACATGCATCAAGGCAAGCCGATCAAGAACTGGGGAGCCCACGGTGGCGGCACCCTCGCGGTCGACTACGCGCACGACGGCCGCTTGGTCACTTGTGGTCGCGATCGCATGGTCCGCGTCTGGGATGGTAATGGCAAAAAGCTTCGCGATTGCCAAGCCTTCGGCGATATCGCGATGCAGGTCGCGTTTCACCACGATGGCAAGAAGGTGATCGCGGGCGACTGGACCGGCGACATTCGCGTCTACAACGTCGACGATGGAAAGCCCGTCGGGACCCTGACCTCCAACCCGCCCCCGATGAGCCAACAGCTCGCTCTGGTTCAGAAGGCCTTCGCCGACCGGCAAGCGGAGTTCACCAAACTCAGCGACGCCGCGACCAAAGCGAAAGCCAACGCCAACCAGAAGACGGCGGAGCTCGCCGCCGATCGTAAGGCGACCGAGGAGGCCAAGGGCAAGATCAACGCCCACAAGAACGAGATCAAGCAACTCGAGAAGAAGGTCGCCGACGGCAAGAAGGCTCTCGGCGAACAACGCAAACTCGAGGCAGCGAAGAAGAACGAAACCAATCAGAAGAACCGAGCGGTCAGCACCGCGGGCAACGAGTTGAAGAAGGCCCAGCAATCGCGCGAGAAGTTGGGCAAGGAACTCGCAAGCAAGGAAGCCGACGCGAAACGTCTCGCGGATGAAGCGTCCAAACGTGACGCGGAGTCCAAAGCGAAGGCCGACGACGCCAAACTCAAGCAAGTCGCGCTCAAGGCGATCGAGGCCTCCAAGAAGGCGGCCGTGGCGGCGGTGGAAGCCAAGTCGCGCGTTGCTGGGGCCGACAAGCTCGTCAAGGAGCGTCAGGACGCCCTGAACAAGGCGAAAGCCGACGCGGAGAAGACCTCGAAGGAGTTCGCCGCTGCTCAAGCCCAGGTCGCATCGACCAAGAAGATGGTCGACGATGCCATCAAGCGGGTCCAGGCCCTCAAGAAGGAATTGCCCGGCATCGAGAAGTTCGTTCGCGACGCTCCCAAGCGAATCAAGTCGCGTGAGGACTCGCTCAAAGCCGCCAACGAGGCGCTCGCCAAGGCTCAGAGCGCCGCCAACGCCAGCAAGGTCCAGCTCGATATCCTGCAGAAGCGTGTCGAGAAATGGCAGCAGGCCCTCGCCAAGCAGCCCGGCGGCCAGGCGGTCTCGAAACGCTAGCGTCGTGATGGGTGAGTTCGTTCCACGAACGTGCATCTAGATTGTACGGGAGCGTGCCGAATCAAAGGCGGTTCCCCCATGCTCACGTCAAGCGTGGTCATGGCACGCAACTTGGCTGAGTGGCACTGGCTGCTGGTCAGCCGGTGCTGAGCGGCTTCCCCTCGGCCGACCATCGGAACTCATTCGCGATGGCGCGTTGCCCCCTCCTATTGCGACGCGCCGTCGCTCCTTTCTTGGCCTCGGCATTTCCCTCACATCGCGGTCAGATCGTGTCTTCCCGCCGCCATTGAGATGGCTCAAACGGCCACGAACCGCTATGCTCGTCCGCTATCAGGGTCACTTTCAGAGGGCGGGGACGGGCATGCCGCGTTGTTTGATTACCGGAGGAGCGGGATTCATCGGTTCCCACTTGGCGTGTGGACTGGTGGAAGAAGGCTGGGACGTCGTCGTCCTCGATCTGCTGCGCACCGGCCATCGCCGCAATCTTGAGAACGTCGCCGATCGGATCGCCTTTCGCAAGGCCTCCGTCCTTGACCGGACCGCGCTGGCCGAGGCGATGACCGGCGTCGATGTCGTCTTTCATGTCGCCGCGATGGTCTCGGTCCCGGAGAGTATCGCCGACCCCGTTGGGTGTCACGAGATCTGCGCGACGGGAACGCTCAACATCCTCTTGGCGGCGAAGGAGGCGGGCGTTCGCCGGGTCGTCTACTCGGCCAGCAGCAGCGCCTACGGGGATGCCGCCACCTGCCCGATTGCCGAATCGAGTCTTCTGGAACCGAAGTCACCCTACGCCGCCGGCAAACTCGCGGGGGAGATGTACTGTCTCGCGATCGGCGGGACGTCGGAGTTGGAGACGGTGCGGCTGCGGTATTTCAACGTCTTTGGCCCCAGGCAGGATCCCTCGAGCCCCTACTCGGGCGTCATCTCGCTCTTTTGCACCGCGATGCTTCGCGGCGATCGCCCGACCGTTTTCGGCGATGGACTACAGACGCGGGACTTCATCGCGGTTGAGGACGTGGTCCGAGCGAATATTCTCGCCGCCACGACGGAGGGACTCGACGGCGAGGTCTTCAACGTCGGCACCGGCAACCGGATCTCGGTGCTCGACTTGGTCAGCACGCTCAACGAACTGCTCGGGAAGTCGATCGAACCGGTCATGGGCCCGCCGCGCGTCGGCGATGTTCGACACAGCCAAGCCGACATCAGTGCGATGCGCTCGCGGCTCGGCTTCGAACCGACGATCGGTTTCAAGGAAGGGCTCGCCCGAACGCTCGACGACTACCGGACCACGTCATAGTCCTCGAAAATCGCCAACCGCCCGTGTCACCTCTGGGAGCCATTTCAACGCTCGCGCGGGGGGCCTCAAGAGGTGTTGGGTCAATGCCCACGCTGGCGTGAGCATGCGGGTGACGCTTCGATCCGCCGACAACGTTCCCCCTTCGTTCCCCCTTGGCTAACCCGCATTGGTGGGGACGGTGGCGGGAAGGGCGAAGGGATCGGCCCAGTATTGGGCCAGCAGCATCGTGGTTCCGAACCCGGTCACTCCCAGCACCACGAGCAGGACCGTCCAGGACTTGAGGGTCTCGGCTTCGGTCATGCCGCCCATCTTCGCCACGATCCAGAAGCCGCTGTCGTTCATCCACGACCCGACGAGCGAACCGCTGCCGATGGCGGTCGCGAGGTAGACCGGGTGGTAGCCGAGTTCCTGGAGATTCTCGGGGAGCATGCTCGCGACCATGCCGGAGCCAACGAGCATCGCGGCGGTGCTCGATCCTTGGGCGACTTTGAGGATCGCGGCAACGCCGAATCCCAGGACGAGGTACATCATGCCGTCGATGTTGCCGGTCTCGCCGAAGAGGCGCTTGATTTCGTCGCCGATCTGGGCTTCCTTGAGCATTGCTCCGAACGATCCTCCCGCGGCGGTGATCAAGATGATCAGCCCGCCACTGAGCAGCGACGACTCGACCAGCTTGCTCATTGAGGAGAACGAAAGCTTTCGTTGACGTTGCAGAATCCACATCGCCAGCGCCGCGGCGACCAGCAGCGCGAAGTTCGGGTCGCCGATCAACTGCGTGAACTTGGCGAAGTCCTCGAAGCTCGACGCGGGGATGAGAGGCGTCTTCTCGCCGTCGACGACGAGGTCGACCTCGGCTCCTTCCTTTGGTTCGGCTTGAGCTGGTTTTTCGTCGACGCCCTTCGCGTCCTTGGGAGCTTCTTTCGGGTCCGCCGGTTGTTTGGCGTCCGCCGTCTTGGCGGGTTCCTTGGCGTCGGCCTCCTTCGTCGCCGGGGATTCCGGCTTGGGGGTCGGTTGCTTAGGCTCGACTGTTGAGACCGGTTGGGCGTCGGGAGCATCGGCGGGAAGGATTGCGTTCTCGATCGGCTGCTCCCCCTCCGCCACCGCTTGCTCGGTCGCCGCGAGAACCTCCTTCTGGTTCTCGAGCAGGTTGTTGGTCACCGTGTTGGTGCTGATCAAGAGGACCGGCAAGAGGACCGGGAGGATGGCGATCCACAGCGAGGGAAGCTGCGAGTCCTCGAGCGGTTCGGTCTCGGTCACGCCCTCAAGCTGTCGCAAGGGCACGTTCATGAACAGGTTGATCAGCGAGGCGAAGATGATGCCGCCGACGATCGCGGAGGGGATTGCGACGAGCGCCCCGATGAGCATCATCTCGCCGATGTCGACGCCGAGGTTGCTCGCGACCGCCAGGGGACCGGGCGTCGGCGGGACCAGCGTGTGGGTGATCGCTCCGCCTGCGGAGATCGCCATCAGGTATTTCAGGTAGTCCTTGCCGGAACGGCGTCGCAGCGCCCGCGCCAGAGGGACGAGCAGGTAGAAGACGGTGTCGAAGAAGACCGGCACCGAGAGGACGAAACCGCTCCCCATCAGCGCCCAGGAGGCCCGCTTCTGGCCGAGGGCGTTGCAGAACGCTCGGACGATGCGATCGGCCGCGCCACTGTCCATCAAGCAGCGACCGACGACCGACGCCATCGCGATGACGATACCGATCTTCGCGGTGGTCGACCCGAAGGCCTCGGCGACGCGCTCGACCTTGCTCTCGATCGTGCCCGGTGCCATCAGGCTGACAAAGAGGGCCGCGGTGATCAGCGCGATGAAGGCGTTGATCCGCAGGACCATGATCATGCCGATGACGGTGATGATGCCGACCGCGAGGATCGCGAGTGGCGGCATGGCGACGAACGAACCGGCGATTGTCGTCCCGACGACGGTGAGGACGACGAGCAGGCAAAGGAACTTGGCGATCGAGGACAATCGGAACCCCCAGGACTTTGTCTAACGCCTCTCGGGAAAGAGAGGTCGCCGGCGTGGACGACCCTCCTTTCCGAAGGACTGGTAACAGCGTTTCCTATTTCTCGGCCAGGTCGACGCGAAGGATCTTCTCGTCGTTGCGGGAGTAGACGCTCTTGTTGGCGTAGGCCGGATGCGACCAGACCACCTTGCGACGCCGGGCCCGATTGGTCGGCTCGATCAGGAAGGCGCGACTGATCTCCTCGTAGCCCTTGGGCGAGAACTTCGCGATGATCAGATCGCCCTGTTCGTTGGAGAGGAAGTACCGATCTTCGTGCGGGACGATGAAGGCGTTCCACCAGCGCCCCTTGCCGGTCGGCTTGTAGGACTCCCAGATTCGTTTACCGCTCTCGGACTCGAGGCAACGAAGGGCGCCGTAGCTCCCGACCCCGTAGAGGTAGTTGTCCTTGAAGACGGGCGTGCACATCACCGCGTGCAAGCCGTCGGTGTTGATTTCGCTATCGCTTTGACCTTCCCAGAGCATTTGCGCGGTCGGTTTGTTGGCGGCGAGCTTCATCATCAGTGGGCCGTCGTAGAACGCGGAGACGAAGAGAAGGTCTTTCGCGTCGTTCTGGATGGGGGTCGCGATCGACATGCCGTAGCGAAGTGGCTGGTTGTACTTGTGCTCCCAAAAGAGATCACCCGTCTTGGGATCGAGGGCGTAGAGGCCGTAGGGATCCCAGACGATGAGCTGGCGCTTGCCGCCGGCTTCGAAGATCATGGGGGCGGCGTAGCCGGGGTCGACCGCCTCGAGGGCGCCCCAAACCTCCTCGCCGGTCTCCTTGTTGAAGGCCATCACGCCGCGTTTGTCGCTTCCGCCCACCAGAAGAATGACGTTGTCGCCGTCAATCAGGGGCGCGGCGGCGTAGCCCCAGGCGTTGATTTCGGCGCCGAAATCCTCGAGGAGGTCCTTCGACCAGAGGACCTTGCCGCTCTCGGCATCAAGGCAGAAGAAGTTGCCCATCGCACCTAGGGAGTAGACCTTGCCGCCGTCGATGGTCGGCGTCGCCCGCGGGCCCGAGGGATAGCTGATGCGGTAGCGGCAGGGATATTCGTGCTTCCAGAGAAACTCGCCCGTCTTCCCGTCGAGGCAGAGGACGCGTTCGTTGCCTGGCACCGGGGTCTTGTCGAAGGGGTTCTCGGGATTGGCCGCGTCCTTGGCGAGTTGGCGATCGGTGACGTAGACCTTGTCGCCGACAACCGCGGGGCCGGCATAGCCCAAGCCGATCGGGGTCGACCACATGGGTTCGAGTTTCGCCGGGAGCTTCTTGACGATGCCCGTCTCACGCCAGACGCCGTCACGCTCGGGCCCACGCCATTGCGGCCAGTCGTCGGCCGAGGCGGTCAGGGGCAACGCCAACACGAACAGGACGAAGGGAAGTCGTCGCATGAACACTCCTCTCGAAATTCGCGGATAGGACTACCAAAGTGCCACCCTCTATCGCTTATGGAATCTCGGCGAAAGTGCATCGCCACGTCGTCGCCCCCGGGTTGGGGATGGCGTGCGCGAGACCTTGCCGACGAAGTGGCGGGGCGTCGCGTCGTCACGAGTTTGGAGTCCAGACCGACCCGGATTCTAGGCTAGGAGCGGGCGGGACGCAATCGGTGGTCTGCCGAGACGGGGAGCTTCTGATGCTTGGGGCCGTTGGCCGTCTTGCGGACGAGGACGCATTTGGCCGAAATCCCAGCCTGATTGGCTCGGAAGTCCGAAGTAGGTCAGGCCATGTCCTGACCTACGGTAGGACGAACTCCATGCGGCCGCTCTAGCTGACCTCTCCCCGTGGGAGAGGTCGTCGAGCGAAGCGAGACGGGTGAGGGGATGAAATGTGTCGTGTAACGCGGCGTTTGGTTAGAAGAGAACCCCCTCATCCCTAACCCCTCTCCCACGGTGAGAGGGGAACAAGAGGCTCGCTCCCATTGGGAGGTAGGGCACCAAGGGTGCCGGCCGACGTTCGTGTCAGGCAATAGCCTGACCTACGGTTGGACGAACTCCATGCGGCAGCTCTAGCTGACCTCTCCCCGTGGGAGAGGTCGTCGAGCGTAGCGAGACGGGTGAGGGGATGAAATGTGTCGTGTATCGAGGCGTTTCGTTGGAAGAGAACCCCCTCACCCCTAACCCCTCTCTCACGGTGAGAGGGGAACAAGAGGCTCGCTCCCATTGGGAGGTAGGGCACCAAGGGTGCCGGCCGACGTTCGTGTCAGGCAATAGCCTGACCTACGGTTGGACGAACTCCATGCGGCAGCTCTAGCTGACCTCTCCCCGTGGGAGAGGTCGTCGAGCGTAGCGAGACGGGTGAGGGGATGAAAGGCTATCCTAGGGAGGAACATATCCCCCCCAACAAGTCGTCGGAACGTGCCCGCGCAGAACCGTGAACGTGGCACCGAAGAGCGCTCGAGGTTGAGTAGACATGGCGAGGACGCGGCGGGGAAGGGCCGCTAGAATGCCAAGACGATGCCTTACGAACTCGACAATAAATTGGTGGTCGCCATCTCCTCGCGAGCGTTGTTCGACCTGGATCAGTCTCATCAGATCTACGAGCAGGAGGGCTTGGAGGCGTATCGCGCCCACCAGGCCGAGCACGAGGATGAAGCTCTTCTCGCCGGGACCGGCTATCCCCTCGCCAAGGGACTGCTGGCGCTTAACAAGGCGGGCAAGGGGGAAATGGTCGAGGTCGTCCTCATTTCCCGCAACGACGCCGACACCGGCCTGCGGGTGATGAACTCCGTTGAGCATCGGGATCTTCCGATCGAACGGGCGGTTTTCACGGGAGGGCGGGCCCCGTTCGAGTACCTACGTCCCTTCTCTTGCGATCTTTTCCTCTCGGCCAACGAGGACGATGTTCGCCAGGCGCTCAAGTCGGGCTTCGCCGCCGGGTTGGTCTACCAACCGCCGGTGCCGAACGAGAACGACGGCGAGGAGGTGCGGATCGCCTTCGACGGCGACGCGGTCCTCTTCTCACCCGAAGCGGAGCAGATTTACCAACGCGAGGGGCTGACCGCGTTTCATCAACGGGAGAAGGATTCCGCGGAGATCCCGCTCGAGCCGGGGCCGTTCAAGCCCTTCCTCGAGAAGTTGCACGCGATCCAGCGGAATTTCAGCGAGCGGGAATGCCCCATCCGGACGGCGCTGGTGACCGCTCGCAGCGCCCCAGCCCACAAACGCGCGATCAAGACGTTGCGGGCTTGGAACGTTCGGCTCGACGAGTGTTTCTTTCTCGGCGGGGTTCGCAAGAAGGGGATTCTCGAAGTCTTTAAGCCCCATATTTTCTTCGATGACCAGAGTTTGCACTGCGATCCGGTGGCGGTTCGGTTGCCGACGGCCCGCGTGCCCAGCGACGAGCAGGAGCCGAAGAGGAGTCCCGCTCGCAAGCGACGTCCGAAAAGGAGGGCCGCAAAACCGTAATTCCTTAACACTGGGCCAATGAGGGTGTTGAGTTAAACGACGCGGGCGGATAACCTTAAAGACTGGGGCTAGGAACTGATCGAGAGGGGTTGTCATGAGAACGCTCTTCTATGGTGCCGCTGTCGCACTTCTCTTAGCGGCATCGACCTCGATGGCTTGTCCACGTTCGTCGTCGAGTTCCCCGTCTCCATCGGAACCGACGCCGCATTACACGCCGACCGAGCAGCCTGGTAGTGACGATGGCTGGACGTTGGCGAGTGTCGGAGGTGTTGGGATCGGCGGCGCCTTGTTGGCTGGCGGCATCGTCTTGGCCGCGCGCCGCGTCTAAATGAAGGAATAGCCATGAAGAGGTCGATGGTTGTTGCTTTGTTCGCAGTCCTGGTGCCCTGTGGCCTGGCGCTTGCTTGTATTAACGACAGCCAAACCAATCGCGCCGAACAAGAATTCCGTTCCAGCTACGAGAGCCAATCGACGCCGCTGGACTCGTCGAGTCCTACGGAGAGCCCCAAGCCGTCTCCGTTGGCGGACTGGGGCGGCGTGCTGATCGGTGGCGGACTGCTGGCCGGTTCAATTGTCCTCGTGACCAAGAGAGCATGAGGCGTAGCGTAGGCGGATGGGTATGTCGGAGCAGGAGGGTGGTTCGTCCCGGGGATTGGTGCTGATCGCAGCGCTGATTGGCGGGGTGATTGGCTGTATCGTCTCCTTTCAGAGCGCGCCACGCGAGCAACAATACGTGCTCATTCCGGCACCGCATCTCATCGCCAAGACCCCCGAGGCGACCCCACTACACTTCGCGATGGTGCACGACGTCCTGCACCAACGCTATCCCGTCCATGGTTCGTCTTATTATCTCGCCCGCAACCGCGCCCGCCGCGAGGCCTTGCGGTCCGAGGACGCCCGTCGTTCCGCCAACGAACCTCCGTCGTTGGCCTACCTGACCAACATGGATGACTTGGCCGTCGGACACGAGCGTCTCGGGGAATACGACGAGGCGATCGACCTGATGCGCCAAAAACTCAACCTTCTCAAACGCTACTATCCGGCGGCGGAAGCCGAGTCTCGAAGTGACGACTCCGGCGAACTCAGCGAAGAGGCCCTGGCCCTCTACCGAGCCCACGCCAACCTTGGAACCTTCCTCATCCACGCCGGGTTCAAGCCAGCGATCAACGGCGACCCCAAGGGACGAGATCTGCTGCTCGAGGGTATCGGCCAAATCCGTCGTTCGCTCGAGATCAACCCAGGGGCTCACTTCGACCGCGAGGAGTGGCAGATCATCGCGGTCCTCTCGCTCCTCGAAGCGATCAAGGATCATGGGCGGTTGCTGCGCTATGACATCGTCGGTGGCCGGTTGGATGAACCCTTGGACGTTCGCCGCAAGGCCTACGATCGCGAATGGGTCTATATGGCGCGGAGTCTCTTTGGGTCGCTCGAGGGGATTCCCGAGAACGACAAAGTCGACGACATGCACCGGGAAGCCGCTCGCGAATCGATCACGCCAGTCAATCTCGTCGATCCGGCGAGTTCCAACGGGGCAGTTCGCGAGGTCCCTTTCGACGAACCGGTGCTCGGAATCCTCGGGATGTGGACGCTGGGAGGCGGGCCGAACCCCCACTTCGCGTTGGCCTTGGGCGGGCTGATGGAACGCGTCGGGCAACGCTACCTCGCTTGGGATGCGTATCAGCGCGCCGCCGACATGTCCGAACGCTTCTGGCCCGATTCGAACATTCAGCAGTCCTTCATCGACTACTGTTACGAACGCCAGCAAGCGATCGAGCAGGAGATGGTCGACGAGGGCTACGCCAAGGACCGCTACGCGATCCACGCGGAACTCCAGACGCGCCATGAGCAAGAGCTGGCGCGCGGGCAACAGTACCAAGAGGACTATCAGGAGTTCGAGGAGGGCCGCCTTCGCGAAGGCGTTCCGCTCGATCACCCGGACTTTCATCGCCCCTTTCACGAGCAGCGGGGACCGATCGCGTCGCCCATCGGGCAAGCGGACCTGGCGGATGTGCCGGGGAGCAACGACCGCGTGCTTCGCATCGAAAGCATCTTGGGCAACACGATGCTAGGAGCCGGGATCGCGGGATTGTTGGTGGCCCTGCTCGTTCGCTTCTCGGCCCGGAACTAGGCTCCGTCTCAAAGCGCGGCTCTGGCTTCGACTCGCTGCATCGGCACGGGACTTTGCCGGGCTGTACCGATTGGCTGAGTCTCGGGCCGACGACCTACTTTTGAGACGAAGCCTAGCAGGACGCGCGTCCTATCCAACCGTCGATTCTCTCACCTCACGCGGTGGGACCTTAGAACTCGGCGCTGCCTGGCGTGCGGGGGAAGGGTATCACGTCGCGGATGTTCGCCATCCCGGTGCAGAACTGAATCGTGCGCTCGAACCCAAGCCCGAACCCGGCATGCGGGGCGGTGCCGAACTTGCGGGTGTCGAGGTACCACCAGTAGTCCTCCTCGGGGAGCCCCATCTCCTTCATCCGTTCCTGAAGGCGATCGAGGCGCTCCTCCCGCTGGCTGCCGCCGATGATCTCGCCGATCTTTGGAACCAACACGTCCATCGCGGCCACCGTCTTCCCATCGTCATTCTGCCGCATGTAGAAGGCCTTGATGTCCCGCGGGTAGTCAGTGAGCACCAGGGGCCGCTTGACGTGTTCCTCGGTCAAGTAACGTTCGTGCTCGCTCTGCAAGTCGAGCCCCCACTCGATGGGGAACTCAAACGACTTTCCCGACTTCGAGAGGATCTCGATCGCATCGCTGTAGCTCATCCGTTCGAACGGGGATTCGACGATGTGCCGGAGCGTCTCGATGGCGGTCTTGTCGATCCGCTTGTTGAAGAAGTCCATGTCGTCAGGGCATTCGCTCAGCACGGTCGAGAAGATGTGCTTGAGGAAGGCCTCGGCCAAGGCGACATCGTCGTCGAGATCGAAGAAGGCGCACTCGGGCTCGACCATCCAAAACTCGGCCAGGTGCCGGGTCGTGTTCGAGTTCTCGGCCCGAAAGGTCGGCCCGAACGTGTAGACGTCCGAGAGGGCGAGGGCGGCGGTCTCGGCGGAGAGTTGGCCCGAGACCGTCAGGCTCGTCGGCTTGCCGAAGAAGTCCTGCGCGAAGTCGATCTCCCCCTCGGCACGCGGGGGATCGCCGGCGTCGAGGGTCGTCACGCGGAACATCTCGCCCGCTCCTTCACAGTCGCTGGCGGTGATGATCGGCGTGTGCAGGTAGACGAAGCCGCGCGACTGAAAGAAGTCGTGGATCGCCCGCGCCATCACGTTGCGGACTCGCAGGACCGCGCCGAAGGTGTTCGAGCGGGCTCGCAGATGGGCGATGCTCCGCAGGAATTCCATCGTGTGCCCCTTCTTCTGGAGGGGGTAGCCCTCGGCGTTGCCGTAGACGTGAACGTCCTTGGCTTGGATCTCGAAGCGTTGGCCCTTCCCGGGGGAATCGACGAGCCGACCGGTGACGCGGACGCTCGCTCCGGTTTGCAGGGCTTTGACGTCGCGATCGTAGTTCGGGACGTCGGCGTCGACGACACATTGGATGTTGTGGATGATCGAGCCGTCGTTGATCTCGAGGAAGGAGAAGCCCTTGCTATGACGGCAGGTCCTGACCCAGCCGTGGATCGTGACCTCGCCTCCCGCCTCGGGACGCTGGAGAAGCTCGTTGATGCGCACTCGGTTCATGGCAAGTCCGCCGCTTGATGGAGTCAGTCGAAGAGTTGTCGCACCTTGAGGCTAAACCCGTCGAGCAACCCAGGGAATGTCAGTTCTTCGTCTTCCTCGACCATCGTGCCCGGATCGTCGGCGCTGAAGACGCGAAGCGACCGACTTGCTGGATCGACGACGCAGACGACCTCCACACCCGCGCCGAGGTACTCAGCGACTTTTCGCAACAGGCCTGGCCAGCGATCGTGGGGGGAGCGGACTTCAAAGACGAGTTCTGGTGGCGAAGGGTTGGGGTCTTGAGGCGCTGGCCCCTTGGGCATGCGTTGGTAGCTGTAGTAAGCGACGTCGGGGCCACGAAGAGTGTCGGGATGACGTTCGGTGATGACGCCGGAATCGTTGGTGATCACCCGGCCGAGATCGTGGCGTTGAAGGTAGATCCCGAGCTCGATGCAAAGGCGAGCACAGATATCGCCGTGGCGAGGAGAGGGACGATTCAAGGGGACGATCACCCCGCGAACGAGTTCGGTCGGTTCGTCGATGTCCGGACGGTCGAAATAGTCTCGTAGCGTGATCGGCTTTTCCGCGGTCGCCATCGTATGTGCCCACCGATCGTGTGTTAGGCATGCCTCCAAGGCCGTGTCCCGCGAAAGGACACAGCCACCTGAAGTTATCCTACACCCTGGGGGTGCGTCGCTAAAGCCTACGCGGCGCCGATGGCGAGGGCCGATTGAAGCTTCTCGACCGAGTTGACGTTCTCCCAGGGGAACTCGTTGCGGCCGAAGTGACCACCTGCGGCGGTGGCCCGGTAGATCGGACGCTGCAGGTCGAGGTGCTTGATGATGCCACCCGGAGAGAGCGGGAAGACCTCGCGGACGGCGGCGGCGATCTGGTCGTCGGACGCCTTGCCGGTGCCGAAGGTATCGACGTAGACGCTGACCGGCTCGGAGACGCCGATCGCGTACGCGAGCTGAACCTCGCACTGGTCGGCCAAGCCGGCGGCGACGATGTTCTTCGCGACGTGACGCGCCATGTAGCAGGCGCTGCGATCGACCTTTGTCGGATCCTTGCCGCTGAACGCTCCACCGCCGTGACGGCCGCGGCCGCCGTAGGTGTCGACGATGATCTTCCGGCCGGTCAGGCCGCAATCGCCGTGCGGTCCGCCGATCACGAAGCGTCCGGTCGGGTTGATGTGGTAGGTCACGTCACCGGAAAGAAGTTCGGCGGGAATGACCTTCTTAATGACCAGTTCCTGGATCGCTTCTTCAAGTTCCTTGGAACTGACCGCTTCGTCGTGTTGCGAGGAGATGACGATCGTGTTGACCCGCTTGGGCTTGTCGTTCTCGTACTCGATCGTGACCTGGCTCTTTGCGTCGGGCCGCAGGAAGGGGACCTCGCCGGAGAGGCGGATCTCCGCGAGACGGTTGACGAGCCGGTGCGAGTACTGGATCGGCATCGGCATGAGCTCTTCGGTCTCGTTGCATGCGAAGCCGAACATGAGCCCCTGGTCGCCGGCCCCAATCTCCTTGCCCTTGGCGTCATCGGAGTCGACCCCCATCGCGATGTCGGCCGACTGGCGATCGAGCGAGACCATGACCGCACAGGTGTCGGCGTCGATGCCCATGTTGGAATGGGTGTAGCCGACTTCCCGGATGACGTCGCGAACGACGGTGGGGTAATCGATGCGGGCGTTGGTCGTGATCTCGCCGGCGATGATCGCGACACCGGTGGTGACCATCGTTTCGCACGCCACGCGGCTGCTTGAGTCCTGGGTCAACAACGCATCGAGGATACCGTCGGAGATCTGGTCGGCCAGTTTGTCTGGATGACCCATCGCGACCGATTCACTTGTAAACAGATATGACCCAGACGGCATGCTTTGCTCTCCTGAATGTGTGGCTCGTGTTGGCTCGGGACGGATGGAGCACGCGGCAAACCAACCTTGGTGGGCTCCGCGTTGACCTCTCGCGAAACGCGTTTCGCATCCGTCGTTCGATGGCCGAGGGACATGGCGGGCAACCGTGCCGTTCCCAGGCGGAGCGTGATTCGCTCCGGCCGTTGCTTCGTGCCAATCGTGACGATTATAGGAATTGCCCCCTCCGGCACCAGACGGAGGCAGCGGGAATTGCTGCCAGGCGAAGGCAAAGGAAATTGCTACCAGGCTCTTCCCGTAGGTCAGGCTATTGCCTGACTCTTGGCGGCCGACCGGCCCTCGCGGCAGATTATGGCGTGACCTACGATTCAAAAGGATCGCGGAGAGATTGGGGAAGGTCGGTGAGCGAGTCGCGAAACGTGGGATAGGCCAACACGACGCCAAGCTCCTTACGCATCCGCGTGTTGGCGACTCGGCGGTTACCTCGGCCGCGGGCCTTCGTCGCTTCCGGATCGAATCGAGGGGGCGAGTACCCCAAGCGGTCCGCCAGGGCTTCGTACATCTCCCCGCGGGTGACGGGGTGCCCGTCGGAGACGACGTAGAGATCGCTCAACGTGGTCGCTCGCGCCGCGGCGTCGACAGAGCGGGCCGCGTCCTCAACGTGAATCAAGTTCACCAGCCCATCGGGACTGCCCGGAATGACCTCGCCTCGCTCGAGCCAGCGATTGCCGATCATACGCTCCGGTCCATAGATCCCCGCCATCCTCAGCACCACGGCGTCGACACCCTTGCTTGAGCCGTAGTCCCGCACGAGTTCCTCCGCGTCGAAGCAAGCCTGAGCGCTCCGGTCGCTGGGATTGGTCGGCGTCGTTTCGTCGACCCACTCCCCCTGGTTGTCCCCATAGACCCCCGTGCTTGAAACATAGAGGAACCGTTTCGGCTGGGGCAAGCATTTGAGCGTCCGGCGGAGCCCGTCGACGTAGACCTCGTCGATCGTCCGATCTTGGGAGCGATCGAACCCGACACAGAAGACGACGGTCTCGACTTGCGGGAGTCGCTCCTCGATCGGTTGAAGGACATCCCACAGGACCGGTTCGACGCCCAAGGAACGCAGTTCGCCCACGCGTTCTCGCTTGCGGGTCGTGCCGAAGACGCGGTCGCCCGCCTCGATCCAGCGCGCCGCCAGCGGACGTCCGAGGAATCCCATCCCAATGATCAGCCGCGAGTTCGAAGATGAAGACACTGTTTAAAATCCATAAGGGATGGGGGATGGCTCAATCTCACGACCGCGTCACCATAGAATGGTCAAGGATGAGATCTTGAGTGCTCCATCCCGAGAAAATCAAGGATTTTCGACCGTCGTCGTTGGCGGTCTCTCTGTAAGTCGTTTTGCGGGATTGGTTTGCGGCTTCGGTGGTTGCCGCGAGATCGGTCTAGGGGCGATTGGGGTTTTTTGGTAGGGTTCGGCGGCTCCGAGGGATGTCGGACCGTCTTCTTGAGTCGAACGCGTTTCAGATGGCAGCATGGATTGGCGACAACAACTCGGCGGACCGCGAGTTTGTCTTCCTTGGCACGGGCACGTCAGTGGGCGTCCCCGCCATTGGTTGCAAATGTCGTGTGTGTCTGTCGGACGACCCCAAGAACAAGAGAACCCGCAGTGGAGCGGTCATCCATTCCCGCGCGGGAACGGTGCTGATCGACACGCCGCCCGATCTGCGAACGCAGCTCTTACGCGAGCGGATCGATCTTGTCCATGCGGTTTTGTTCACGCACCAGCATGCCGACCACGTGTTCGGACTCGACGACTTACGCATCTTCGGGAAGTACCTCGAGGCGGAGGTTCCGGTTTTCTGCGACCCTCACGTCGAGGAGTTCATCCGGACGACGTTTCGCTATGCCTTCGATCCGATCGTGTTGAAGTACCCCGCCGGGGGGGTGCCACGATTGGCGTTTCATCGGGCACGGCGGCCGTCGTTTCAAGTGTTGGACCACCAGGTCACGCCGATTCCGTTGCGTCATGGCCGCTTCGATGTCCTCGGCTTTCGGATCGACGGCTTGGCGTATTGCACGGACGTCAATCTTATTCCCGAGGAGAGTTGGAAACTGTTGGAGGACTTGGACGTCCTCATCCTCGACGCGCTTCGTTTCGAACCGCATCCAACGCACTTTTGTTTCGACGAAGCCTTGGCCGTGATCGATCGGGTTCGCCCTCGTCGAGCGATCCTGACTCATCTCTCGTGCCGACTCGATCCCGAAGTCGCTCGGACGCGACTTCCCGATCATGTGACGCTCAGTCACGACGGGATGCGCGTACGCTTCTAAGGGAGGTAGTTCGATGAGCGCCGAAGCAGCGATCGATCGCGAGCAGCTTCGACAGGCGGAGCAGGAACACTTGGTGCGGTTCTGGGACGAACTCGATCCCCAGACTCGGCGGGACTTGGCCCAACAGATCAGCCGAATCAACTTTTCCAAGCTCAAGGAACTCTGGGAAGGGTCGCGAACGAAAGCCGAGGAAACCGACCCCGAACGGATCGAGCCGATCGGCGCGGTCAGGCTTCCCACCAGTGACGCCGATCGGCAGCGCGACGAGCAAGCGCGCACCGTTGGGCTCGAGGCGCTTCGCGCCGGCCGGGTCGCCGCGGTCTTGGTCGCGGGCGGGCAGGGGAGTCGGCTCGGCTTCGAGCATCCCAAGGGCATGTACCCGATCGGGCCGGTCGCCGGGACGTCGCTGTTCCAACTCTTCGCCGAGAAGATCCAAGCGTGGCAACGTCATGCGGGCAAGGTCATCCCCTGGTACGTCATGACGAGTCCGACCAACCACGAGGAGACGGTCGCCTACTTTGCCGAGCATCACCACTTTGGGCTCGAGTCGGACCAAGTGACTTTCTTCACGCAAGGGACGATGCCGGCGGTCGATGCCGAAACGGGACGTGTCCTGTTGGCGGAGAAGGGGAGAATCTTCACGAGTCCCAACGGTCATGGGGGTTCGCTGCTGGCGCTCCGCGAGGAGGGCGTGCTTGACGACATGAAGAAACGCGGCATCGATGTCGTCTATTACTTTCAGGTCGACAACCCGATGGCGCAAGTGCTCGATCCCGAGTTTCTCGGGCATCACCTCGCCAGCGAAGCGGACATGTCGGTCAAAGTCTGTCGCAAGCGGCATCCGGGCGAGAAGGTCGGCGTCGTCATCAACTACGATCGCGACACCTCGATCATCGAGTACACGAACCTGCCGAAGGAGATGGCCGAGGAGACCGACGAGGAGGGCCAGCTTCGCTACTGGGCGGGCAATATCGCGATCCACGTGTTCCAGCGACCGTTCCTCGAGCGGATCACGTCGGAGGGGCTTTCGCTTCCGTTTCACTGTGCTCACAAGGCCGTGCCCCACGTCGACGACGAAGGGCGGGAACAGACGCCGTCGGAGCCCAACGCGATCAAGTTCGAAATGTTCGTCTTCGACGCGATGCCGATGGCCGATCGGGTGTGCGTCGTCGAGACGAGTCGCGAGCGGGAGTTCGTGCCGGTCAAGAACGCGACCGGGCCCGATTCACCCGACGAGGCCCGCGCGGCGCTGGTTGCCCAAGCGGCCCGTTGGCTTCGCGTCGCGGAAGTCGGCTATCCCGTCGACGCCGACGGCGAACCGGCGTTCGCCATCGAGATCAGCCCGCTGGCGGGACTCTCCGCGGAGGAGTTCGCCGAGAAGTTGCAAGACAAGCAGCCGGTCAGTCGTCCCACCTGGTTCGGGGCAAGCGGTCGCAAGGAGTACGACACGGTCTCCGTGAGCTGACACGGTACCGTCACTCGAGCCGAGTCAACCCTTGCTCGTGTGGTGTCAGTTCTCCCTGATGCCGAGTCGGCATCGGCAATCGTGTGCCACTGGCTGCTTGTCAGCCAGTGAGGAGAGAAAGAACATCGTGGTCTGACTAACCACAAGTGTTAGGCATGAGAGTTCCCGTCTCCCGGTGGGAGAGGGGCCAGGGGTGAGGGGGCTTTCTTTCGACGAGTCGCCTTTGCTTACCGGGATGGTCATCCCCTCACCCGGCTCGCTTTGCTCGCCGACCTCTCCCCAAGGAGAGGTGAGAAATACCTGACACGATGAGGTGGACCGGCCTGTAGCTTGCCCGAAAGGTTGCGATTGCCGCGGCAATCGGGCGACCCGAGAACAGTGTCTTGTTGGTGGTCGCTCTCGCGCGACGTTCTCGCGTGAGAGCCACTTCCGTTTGTGGTGCGTCTAGTGATAGCTCAGGGAAGGGATTGAACATGGACCGATGGATGGGTGTCGACTTTGGCGACAAACGGATTGGCTTGGCGCTCGCGGACACCGAAACCAAGCTGGCGACGCCTTGGCAGAACTACACGCGCCGGACTCCCGAGGTCGATTCGGATTACTTCCGGGCGATCTGCCGGGCCGAGGGCATCAAGAAGGTGGTGGTCGGCTTGCCGGTCAACGCCGACGGTTCCGAGGGGGAGAAGGCTCGCGCCGCCCGCCGGTTTGGTGGTTGGCTTAAGAGCGTATTGGGCGCCGAGGTCTACTTCTGGGACGAGCGCTATACCAGCGTCGAGGCCGACGCGATGCTCGAGAACACCAAGCTCCCCAAGAAGAAGAAGAAGGCGCGTCGCGACATGATCGCCGCGCAGATCATGCTGCAAGGCTTCATCGACGCGGGTTGCCCGCTGGACGCCGCTCCGGGCCCTTTGGATGACGTCCTCGCCCAAGGGAGCCGTCTGTGATCTCGTACTCCCTGGTTCTTTGCCTGGGAGCCCTGATTTCAGCCGATGGGGATGACGCCCCATCGGTGCGCAATGGACAAGCCGTGCCGGTCCGCCTTCGCTTCGTTCCGGGGCGCCGGCTCGTCTACCGCATTGAGAATCAGCGCTCCTTCGAGCAACAGGGCGAGACCTGGACCTCCGCGACGCGCTCGACGCTCAGCTTCCAGACCCGCAAGGTCGAGGGAGATCGGGCCGACATCGTCTGCCGCTTCGATCGGGTCATCTGGTCGCCGCCCCACAAGGGCGAGGAGTTGCTCGTCTTCGATTCGTCGAAACCGGCCAAGGGGCCCGAACCTCCTCCCTTCGTCGCCCTTCGCAAACTCGTCGGGCAGAGCTTCGCGGTCACGCTCGACACGCGCGGGCAGATCCTCGCGATGCAGGACTTGACACCGGCCGGGCAAGATCCCGCGGCCAACGATCCCAACGTTCAGGGAGTCGTCGGCGAGGGCCAATTGCGCCGGATGCTCAGGACGATGTACGCGTGGGTTCCCGAGCAACCGGTCGGGTTCCACCGGCCCTGGTCACGCTCGGAGGAGCAGGAACTCGGCATCATGACGATGACCCGAACCAACACCCTGCAAATGACGCCCACGCTGCGGGGACGTTGGAAGATCGCCTCGCGCATCGACCTCTCCGCCCAACCGGGCCAAGGGGTCGCCAACGCCAAGCAGAAGGTGGTCGGAGAACTCGTTTCGAGTGATCCCGGCGCGGCGGAGATCGTCTTCAATCCCGATACCGGCCGCGTCGAGTCGCTCCAGGCTCACATCGGCTTTCAGATGAAGGTGGTCACTACCGAAGCCTCCAAACCCGAACCGACGAGCGTCACGCAACGGGTCCGGGCGAGCACGGTGATCGAACTCCTTCCCTCCGAGTCCGCCCGGGCGAACTAGCGCTCGCCCCCTTTCGTTCATCAACCACACTGCCGGCAGCCCAGGCACGTTCTGGGCTGCCCGTCGTTTTTTACTAGGGGGGGCCGACGCCGCGCGTTGTCCCGTAGGTCAGGCCATTGCCTGACGCGAGCAAGAGTTCGCCTCCAAGAGTCAGGCAATGGCCTGACCCACGGGAAGGGCCTCCGCTACAATGACACCACGTTGCATCTTCTCGCGGTTCCGCAGACGAGGCCGGTTTGTCGTCCCAAGCTCTCCAGAAAGCGCTCGCTTTGCATCAGGCCGGCAATCTCGCCGGGGCCGAAAAGGCCTACCGCGAGATCCTGCGGAGGAGCCCCGATCACGGCGAACTCCTCTTCCTCTTGGGGACGCTCCGCTTCCAACGAGAAGCCTTTCCCGACGCGATCTCGCTGCTCAAGCGAGCGGTCGGCAAGCTCCCTCGCCATGCGCGCGCCCAAGCGAATCTCGGGCTCGCGCTGCACGCGTCGGGTTCCCTCGAGGACGCGATCACCGCCTTTCGCGCCTCGCTTCGGCTCGATCCCAAGCAGGCGGAGATCCATTTCAATCTCGGCAACGCCCTCGCTCAACGCGGTCAGGCAGTCGAAGCCATCGACTCCTTTCGCCAGGCGATCCGGCTCGCCCCTCGGATGGCGGCCTTCCACAACAACCTCGGGCTGGCGCTCCGGCAACGCAAGGACATCGAGGGAGCCCGAAAAGCCTTCAAGGACGCGGTCCGGAGTCAGCCCGATTTCGTCGAGGCCCAGAACAACCTCGGGGCGCTCGAACGTGAACTTGGGCATCTACCGCAAGCGGTCGAGTGTTTTCGACAAGTCGCTCGGCTGCGGCCCGACTTCCTGCCTGCCCGCGATAACCTCATCATGTCGCTCGCGCAGTTGGGACGACTCGACGAGGCCCAGCAGGCGTGCCGCGAGCTGATCGATCAGTTCCCCTCCCGTGGGGCGAGTCACCAGCATCTCGCGAAGATCCTCCAGACGCTCGGTTGTTTGCACGAAGCGGAAGCGTCCTACCTTCGGGCCCTTGAGGTCGATCCCAATTTGCACCAGGCCCGCGCCGATCTCGGTCTTCTCCTCACGGCAACCGAGCGGCATCAGGACGCGGTGGCGCACTTGACGCAAGCGGCGGCGAAGTTGCCGAACGACGTGACGGTCCAAGCGAACCTCGGTCGTGTCCTTTCGCGGGTCGACGAGTTCGCCGAAGCCCGGCGCTGCTTTGTCCACATCGCGCGATCGCGGCCGGAAGGGCCTCTTTGGGAACTCGCCGGGGCATGCCTCTGCCCGACGCTCTACGAGAGTTCCGACGAGATCACGGCGTATCGCCAGCAACTGGTCGATGCCTTGACCAAGGCCGAGCAGGCGAATCCGGCGACGGTCAATCTCAAGACGTTTCTCGAGATCAAACCGCACCCCTCGTTCAATCTCCCCTTTCACGGCCGCGACGAGAAGCCGCTGAAGAGTCAGTTCGGCCGAGTCTTCTCGCGGTACGTCGATGCCGAACGCCCCAAGCCCGGAGAGGGCAAACCGCACGTTGGCTTCGTCGTCACCGATCGGCACGAGACGCCTTTTCTCCGCGATTGGAGCGAGCACCTCGCCCAGTTCGATCATCGCTCGTCGCGGACGACGATCATCTGTTCGCCGGCGGGGCGAACGAAGATCGAGCCCGTCCTCGGCCGCGAGGAGATCGGCTATCTGGAGATGCCGGTCTTCCCCGAGGTTCTGTGCGAGGCGATGGGCGCTCTTCGGTGTGATCTGCTCTACTTCCCCGAAGTCGCGACCGACGTTTGGAACTACGTGCTTCCCTATCGCCGGCTTGCTCCGCTCCAAGCGACCGGTTGGGGGATTCAGGTGACCAGCGGGATTCCGGCGATCGATCTCTATCTCTCAAGTCGACTCGTCGAGCCCGACGACGGGGAGTCTCACTACACCGAGCGGCTGGTCACCTTCGAGGGATTGCCCGCGCCACGCAAGCGACTGCGTGTTCCCGAACAACCGTTGCCAAGAGAGGCGTTCGGTCTGTCCTCGACGGATCATGTCTATCTCTGTCCGCAGCAGTTGGGAAAGTTCCATCCCGACATCGACGACTGGATTGGGGAACTGCTACGCCGCGATCCCAAGGGCGTCGTCGTCATCACCGAGGGGACCAACAAGGTTCTCGCTCGCAAACTGATGGACCGCTTCGCGAGGAAGCTTTCCGACGTCGCCCCACGGATTCGCTTCGTGCCGCAGCAACGGGGCGAGGGCTATCCGAGTCTCCTCTTGGCCGCCGACGTGGTGATCGACCCACCTCACTTCAGCGGCATGAACGTCTCCTATGACGCTTTCGGGTTGGGGAAAATCGTCGTCACCCTGCCGACCTGCTACCAACGAGGTCGCTACACCTTGGGCTGCTACCGAGCGATGGAGATCGATGAGCCGATCGCCGACGACGTGGAAGGCTACCTCCAGCGAGCCATGGGCCTCGCTTCGGACCGCGATCGTCGCGAAGAACTCGAACGTCGGATCGCGCGGGCGAGCGTGACGCTTTTCGAAGAACACGCGATGGCGGTTCGTCCCGACGAACTCTTCCTCTCGTGGATTGAAGAGAGTCGATCGCTCGCGCGGTGATGCCGGCCCCTCATTTGTCCGCAATCCTCGTCGGATCCCAACGCTCGCCGACTGCAACCGCGGGAGAAGTCGCGAGAATGTTGGAGTGAGCTCCCGCGGGTCCCGGGCGAGGACGGATTTTTTTCGAAAGGGGGCTTGAATGGCGTACGAGGGAGCCTACATTTCTCTCTACAGGGAGACATTGAGACTCATTCTCAATCTCCTCGCGTGTCCCTGCCAGGAAGTGCCGCTCGGCATACCAAGCTTCTCACCCACGTAGTCCCGCCAGGCAACGCGCTGTCGCGCTCACCTAGCCATCGCCGCTGCCGAAGGAAGCTTCCCATGCGCCCTCCCCGCCGAGGTCTCACCCTCGTGGAACTGCTCGTCGTCATCGCCATTATCGGCGTCCTGGTCGCTCTGCTTCTCCCCGCCGTGCAGTCGGCGCGCGAAGCCGCTCGACGTATGCAGTGCGCCAACAACCTCAAGCAGCTCGCGACCGCGCTGCACAACTACCACGATGCCGAGGGCGTCTTTCCCGCAGCCCAGTACGACAGTGGCTGGGTTGCCAACGTCTACCCGCACTTTGCCGGCTTTCCGGGCCTCTATCCTTTTCTCGACGCCCAGCCGGCGTTCGATGACATCAACTTCGACGCGGGTCTCACGGGCATCGGCGGCTACGGCATGATGATGGATGAGAACAGTACCGCGGCGACGATTCAACTGAGCGTCTTTCTCTGTCCCGCCAATCGGTCGCAAAGCACGCAAGGTCATCGCGGTCTCGCTTACGCTCTGGAGCGTTCCTGCGCGACCGACTACCTCATGAGCGGCGGGGCGATCTTCTACCCCTTCTCGCACCACGCCTCGAGCACCCAGGAGCCGAGTTGGGAGAAGAACCCGCAATCGCGCGGCATCTTCGCGTACGACTCGAGCGTGAAGATCAGTCAAATCACCGACGGGCTCTCCAAGACGTATCTGCTCGGGGAACACGCCGGGGGGGACGCCGCCAACCCCTACCTCGCGACCAATCCGAGCGGCGGCGAACGCGTCTGCGTCCCGCTGGGATCGGCGAGCGTCGCGGTGCACCAGGAGAATCTCATCTTCGCCGGCACCAACGGCTGGACCGGGCCGATGAACATCAACTACGAGAAAGTAGGCCGCGCCTTGATCGGGCTGACGGTTGATCAAGTGGGGGCCTATTACCCGCCGAACGACTGTGCCTACTACGCGACGATCCCGGTGTCGAACTTCCGAAGCGTTCATCCCGGCCTGGTGCAGATGGCGATGGCCGACGGCTCGGTAACGACGGTCTCCGACTCGGTTGCCCCCAACATTCATATGGGCTCCTCGACGATCGAAGGCTCCGACGATCTCTAGCGAGTTCCACCTCGACCACCGCCCGGTGGATGGGAGAGTGCCACTCCCCGCTCGGCCTCTCCCGCCCCATTCCACCCGCCTCGGCTACTTTCCCCAGCCGAGGCGGGTGCCTCTCCTCCTCCCGTTGCTGTCAATGGAATGTCAGTGAATCGCGAGGAATGTCTCTCGGGGAATCTCTCTCTGGAAGCGAAGGAATCGATCGATGTGGAAGCGAACCCCAACGTCTCTGCTGCTCTGCGTGAGTCTCGCGGCGCTCGGCTGTGGCCGAAGCCAGTCCCCGAACATGTCCCGGATCGTCGTCAATGACCCGGAAGTGACGCGGCAGCTACAAGAGGACGAGAACAAACGACTCGAGGAGCTGCAAAAGCAGCACGAAGCGATCCTGCACCGTGGCGGCGTCGACCCGGAACTCAAGCAAGCCCTCCAGCAGCTCGAGAAGTCCGCCAAGGAGCAGGGGCCCCAGGCCGAGTCCCGATGAGGCGGGATTTTCGTCACTTCGTCTTCTGAATCAAGAAATCGATGAGGTCGTCGAACTGGGTCTGCGGATCCTTGGTCGTGTTGAGGACCACCGGGGCGCCGATCTTGTCGGCGGCCTCTTTGAGCTTCTCGCCGAAGACGGGGTGATGGACCATCTCGCCGGGGGTGTGCTGCTTGCCGAGCGGCTTGTACTTCTGCGGATAGTCGAGAAACGCGGGGGGATCGTCCGACGAGAGATGATGAATCGGCGAGGCCTTCGCGGCGACTTCACGCACTTCGGGCGAGTAGAGCTCCTCTTCGCTGCTGACCCCGAGCATGATCGGATGCGCGGGGTGCATGACGGTCTTCATGCCGAACCATTCGTCCATCGTCTTCTTGTCGAGGGTGGTCGGCGCGACGATCGCCCCCGCGGCCTTGAGCCGGGTCGACTGCTTGAGGACCGGATCGCTCGCGTTGGGATCGGCCATGTCGTCGTGAAACGCGAGCCAGAGACTCGTGACCGCCCCGGCCGAGCCCCCGAAGCACGCGACACGCTCGGGGTCGATGTTGAACTCCTTGGCGTGGTGACGCAGGAACTGGACCGCGAGTCCGCCGTCGCGCATCGGCGCGGGGAAGGGCTTCTGGGTCGAGTAGCGGTAGTTGATCGACGCGACCGAGATGCCGGCATCGAGCAGTCGCTCGAGTGCGTCGGGACGAATGTTCGTCTTGTCGCCGCCGACCCAGCCGCCCCCGTGGATGTAGATGACCAGTGGTCGCGGGCCGTTCCCTTCGGCTTGCCAAAAGTCGAGGACATTTCGCTCGTGCGGGCCGTAGGCGACATCGCTCTGGGTGGGCGGGTTCTGTTGCCGCGCTCTCTTGGCGGCCTTGGCTCGCTTCTCGCGAATCTCCTTGAGGCGGGCTTGGAACGCGCGGGCCTCGGGCATCGTCAAGACGCCGTCGCGGTTGATGTCGGCTTGCGGCCGCTTTTCCAGCAGTTGTTTGAGTTTCGGGGTGTTGGCGGAGGTCCGTTCCTCGGCCCCGCGACTGGGGACGCTTCCCGCGATCAGCAAGACCGCGATCAATCCCCCACCGACCATCGTTCCACGCATGATGAGTCTCCGGCGCCAGGTATTCTCCGCCATCATACCCGAATCGGGACAGCGGAATCATCGGCTAGTCCGCAATACCTTGCCGATAGTGCGGAGGGCCGATCGCGCTCGTTGGCGAGGGGATCGTGGAACCCAGAGGGTGGAGGCTCGCGATGTCTTGGACTGATCGATCAACGGACTGCTATACGTTGACGAGCAACCAACCCTTTCAGCATCGCTTCGCGATCGGTTGAGCAAAGGGTGTTCGCAGCCAACGTCCGAAAGGGACGCAGGATGTGGTCACTGTTCGCATCTCCTCGCTGGTTCCCAACGACTGCATCCGATCTCCTGAGCCGCGAGGCGGCGGCGTTGAGTAGCCAGGGGGGGCCAACCCCTGGAGATGATGCCAATCCATTCATGAAGCCCCAGAGGGGCGCAGGTGGTTCGCTTCGGACCTGTTGGCGGATCAGCATCGATCGCCAGGACGATCAGTGGCGATGTTGAAAGGGTTGGTGGACGAGCAACCTGGGCCACCCCAGAGAGCGGAGAGAAGCGCTTGTTGGAGGCTCAGTCTTCCTGCATGTGGGGCGAGGTCGCTTCCCAGCGGCGCAAGCAGTCGTTGGGGAACTCGGGCTTGTCGATACCCTTGGTGCGCATCCGTCGGCGATAGTGCTCGTAGTGGTGGTGCATGCGCTGGGCGTAGAGTTCGATGTTGATCGAGGCGTACGTCAGGAAGACGACCCACTCGGTTCGTGGATCGCCCAGTTGTCCGAAGAGCCACTCGGCTTGCTGGTCCTCGATGCCGTCGGGATCATCGTCGTCGACGAAGGGAACAAAGATCGCGATGACGAGGGCCGCTTGCTGTTCGAGGTTTTCCAGGCGTCGGATGACGTTGTCGACCCATCCGCGCAGGGCCGAACGTTCGAAGGGTTTGGCATCGAGTTCCGCGACGCGGTTGAAGACTTGGCAACCGAAGTCGACATCGGGGCGCGCAAGCAGTCGGTCGAAACAGGCGAAGAGTTGGTCCCGTGCTTGGGCTGTCGCTTGTTCGTTCCTCGCCGACCGGACGGCGTTGACGTGGTCGTAGATCTCGCCATCGGCGTCGTCGTAGATCGGTTGCAGGTAGACGCTCGCGACTCGTTTCATCGTGTCCTCGTTCATCGTGGCTCCGCGACGAGTGATCACCGTGGGCCGATGCGATCGGGGAGTTCCTCCGCAGACACACCGGGCACAAGAACTCCTGTCAAGAAGGAGGGGTTGGAGACAACGAGGTTCGGAAAATCGCGGAGACGGGGGCGCGGAGACGAGGCCATTGAGGTGGTGGAGAGATGGTCGTTGCGGCACTGGTTGGCAAGCAGCCAGTGGCACCCGGAAGGGGGCTCTCGATGGAGCGACTCAGATCTCGTTCTTGGAGAACTCGACGCCGACGACGGTGGCGACGCCCTTGCCGCCTGGGAGGATGCCCTTGCGGAGTTGGACACGCCAGGTGTTGTTGTCTTTCAAGCGATCGAAAGCTCCTTCCTCGGAGGCGAGAAAGAGCGTGATCGACTCGCCCGGATCGAGGGCCTTGAGCTTGTGATTCTCGAGGGTGTAACCCTCTCGCCACGGCAGGTCGTAATGGAAGAGCAGCCGGCGCGACCGCGAACCGGGCTGAATGTAGCTGTAGGAGTAGCCCCGATTCTCGAAGACGTCAAGTCCCTTGATCTGCTGCTCGCGATCGGGATAGAGGAAGGTCGGGTCGGTCGGATGAAAGCGTTGGTCGGAGGAGACGTTCTTGACCCGAAGCTTCAGGACCAACAGCTTGTCGGTGGGGTGGCCGCCAGGGAAGAGCTTGACCGGCCGGTGAACGATCTCCTGCGGAGTGATCTCGAGGTTGCCGATCCGTCTGGTCTCGCCGAGGCGGAGTTTCTGCCGACTCGTAAGGGCTTCGAGCGGTGAGACGATTCCCTTGAAGGAGTAGATCCCTTCATCCTTGAGGTTCTCGAGCGGTCCGGGTGGCTCGGGCCGAGTCATCCAAAGCCAAGCTGCGATGATGGTCGCGAGACTGGCCCAGGTGAAGAGCAGGGTGATGATCATCGCCGTCTTGCCTGCCCCGCCCGACGTGCCGCCGGCGGTCGCGGTACGGGCCCCATAGGGCGTTCCGGACGGCGAATGGCCGGAGATGCCCGAGGTCTCGGTGCTGGCGGCTTCGACGAAGCTCGAGGCTTGTTCGTTGCCGATGCTCGTTTCACTGGTGGACGGCGAGGAGACCATGTCGAAGGGGCTGGCGTCGGGCTCGAACTCGGGCGTTTCGGTCGGTTCCTCCGCCGTGGTCAATTCGTTGGGGTCGCTCGCAGGTTGTTTCTCGTCGGGCTGGAACCACGTTTCGGTGGAGTCGGCCGCGTTGGTGGCGGAGTCCTGAGCGTTGTTCGCGGGCTCGGGTGCGGATGACTCTGGCGGCGGAACCTCCTTGGAGATTTCCTCACCCTGGTCGACCTTGTTGGGAGTGCCCGCGGAGGAATCCTCGACCTCCGTCAGGTCCTCCTCGTCGTCGAGCGGCTCGAAGCCGACGTCTTGCGGGGGATGGCCGACCGCGGAGCCATGACCGTGGATGTCGCTCTGCTCGCCTCCCTTGCTATCGCCGGCGCCGGAGTTGAGCCAGCTTGGCGACGAACTGCCACCCCGATTGGAGCGGAAGGGATCGTTGTGAAAGTTCGAGTCAGGCATCCGGAGCTCCTCGACGTCGTGGCGTCACCTGACCGGGTAGGCACAGGGAGGCCCAATCGACCGTTTGAATCTCGTCTGGCACGGCGTCGTGAAGACTACCGTGAGGAACCGGCCCCCAGAGCGGAACGTCGATACGCGATCGTAGTTCGTGGGGGTTTGTCATGTCGGCATGGGTGCCCGTTGGCGGTTCGGGGCAGTTCATCATGACGCCCACGACGTTCAGTTCGCGTCGCCGGGCGGCTTCGAGGGTCAACAGCGTGTGATTGAGCGTGCCCAGCCCTAGGCGCGCGACCACGAGAAGAGGAAGGCCCATCGCGACCGCAAGATCGGCCACCGTCTCGTGCGCCGTCAATGGACACAGTAGACCGCCTATCCCCTCTACTAATACTAGATCGCAGTTTCCCCTCCATCTGTCAAGGATCTTGACGAAATCGCCAATTTCCGGAAGGGGGGTGTCGCCACGGGTCGGGTCGAGCCGATGGGCGACCGGAGGAGCCAACGGGTACTCATAACGGTAGGGGCAAACGTCCTCTTCGGAGACGTCGTCGCTACAGTGAGCCCGGAGCAGTTCGACGTCCTCCCATTGCTCCTCACCCGTGGCCGAGCGAACCGAACCGGTCGCCGCCGGCTTGGCGAGCCCCACGCGGTGACCCTCCGCATGGAGCTTTCGGGCCAGTTGGCAGGTGACGCGCGTCTTGCCGACGCCGGTATCGGTCCCGACGACGAAGAGGCCTGGAGGAAAGGCGCCTTCGCTCATGCCTCGCCCCCTCGGTCGGCGTTCTTCTGAAGTGACCGACGCACCGCTCGCATCGATTCTCTTGCGAGATGTCTTCCCGCCAGCACGCACCCGTTCCCCATCGTCGGTCGTTGTGGTCGGTCCCCAGAGAGGCTCGCGGGAACGCGTGGGCGCCCCCGTCGACCTTCTTCTCCGTATTGGGACTTAGAAGCGCATCGGACCGAATCGTTCGCGACTTCTTGCACTGCTGGGGAAATTGTAGCGTCGAGACGCCGAAAGTGTTGTCCGGATCGGCTGTTGGCGATATAACAGCGGTTTGGAGCCGGGGCCGTAGTGCGCTCTCGTTCTGGACCAACCGAGGCAGATCCTTTTAGGAGGACCGACTACTGAAGATGCGTCTGCGAACCAATGAGTCGATCGAACAGGCTCTGAAACGGTTCAAGAAGTTGATTGAGCGGAGTGGGATCCGCACGGAAATGAAGCGATCCGCGTACTACGAGAAGCCGAGCGAACGCCGTCGTCGCGCTCAGCGCAAGCGTCTGAAGAAGATCTTGCAGGCCAACGCCAACAGCGCCTAATCCACGTCCAACCGACCGCCGTGCCGACGCTGCCCCCAAGAGTTGGCAGCGCGGCGAATGCGACCGAATCTCCCAAACTTTCCAAGCGGTGTGCCCACGGCTGGCAGTTGTCGCTGCGCGCTGGTGGGTGCCGTTCACTCATCCGTCCCCATCCCGACGAGTCCGCAAAGTTCCTCAACGCGACCTGAGACTCCAAGCGTCGCCAAACCTCCCGCGTCTCCCGCGATGTGATCAAAAACATCTCTGAATCTTGCCCAATCAGGACGTTTTTGCGCCTCTTTCCCGTCTGATCGCGACCAATCCGCGCCGATTCTCGACAACTTTGCTTGCAAAGTCCTCAGATTCGATTAAAGGTTCCGCCCCGATCGACCGACGGCTCGCGTTTGCCCGTCGATCCCGTCTTGGCCTTTCTTTGGGAGCCGCCACGAAGGCATGACTCCCCCTGGGTGAAGACTCGCGTCCAAATTCGCCGCGCCCGCATGATGCCGCGCGCTTCTAGCCACGAACTCTAGCACGACAGGGACGTCGTAGATGCTAGCGCAGCTTTCTGTTTTGCCTTCGCTGGTTTTGGTGGCCTTGGCAGGGGGAGCCCCGCCTGCTCAAATCGTCATCAAAGAAGACCCGACTCCCATCACGCTGTCGCCGGCCGACTTCCAGCCAAAGTCCCAGCCGGCCCAAGCGCAAGTCGCCGCTCATAAGCCCGAAGTGAACGAACACGTCGAGCCGAGCGTTCGCATCGAACACGACGACGTCGTCCGCAACCTGAAGATCCAGTCGGCCCTTCGCAAGGGACGCGGGCTGGTCGGAGAACGCCGCTACGCCGAAGCGATCACCGTCCTCGAGCCGCACCTGACCGAGGCCGCCGGCGCCGACCAGTACCTCGATACGCTCGCCGAGGCGTATCGCGGCCAGATCAACGAACTGCTGCTCAATCGCAAGTCCGACGAAGCCCGTTTACTCGCCCAGCGGCTCCGCATCCTGACGCCGGAGGCGCAGGCTGGCAATGTGGCCGCGCCGACGACTCGTCCCACCGCCGCGCCGCCAACCGTCGAGCGCTCGCGGGGGCGGGCGATTCCGCGGGCTCAAGCGACCTCGAAGCCGAAGTACCAAGCTCGGGCCAAGCTCGACACGACCCCCGCCATCGCCCACGGCCAAACTAGCCTGCTCAAGGACGCCGAGCGTCTCTTCGCCGCGAAACAGTACGCTCAAGCCCTTCCGCTCTACGAAAAGGCCTACGAACAAGACCCGATCGCCGCCCAGCCCGCGCGGGAACGCTGGGGCTACTGCTTGCTCTTTGTCAGCGTCGACAAGTACAACCGCTGGATCGAGGCCCCCGTCGGTACTCATTCGGCCGGCGACTGGGAGCAACTCGAGGCCGATGTTCGCCTCGCCAAGCGGCTCGCCCCCTCGATCGAGTACACCCAAACCGTGCTCAATGCGATCAGCGATCGCAAGCAGGATGTCCAGAAGCCCAACGTCGCCCGCACCGACAATGCGGCGATCCATACCGGCACCAGTCAGTACCCGCTCGTCAACGCTCCCGCTTGTCCGATGCGGCATCTACCCACCGCCCATGGCCAATGGTCGGTCATCGAGACGGCCAACTTCCGCATCCATCACCGCGACCGCGCGTTGGGTGAGGAGGTCGCTCGTCTCGCCGAGGCCGCTCGGAAGATGAGCCACGAGATGTGGTTCGGCAGCCCGCCCCAACGAGACTGGACGCCCCGCTGCGATGTCTTTCTCTACCCGACCGCTCAGGAATACACGCAAGTCACCGGGGTTCCCGCGCAGTCGCCCGGCCACTCGAAGGTGCTCAACGAGAATGGTCGCATTCGCAGCCGTCGGCTCGAACTCCGCTGCGACGATCCGAACATGAAGCTCGCGATCCTGCCGCACGAAATCACGCACGTCGTTCTGGCCGGCAAGTTCGGCGCTCACGACGTCCCCCGTTGGGCCGACGAGGGCATGGCGGTCCTCACCGAACCGCGCGACAAGCAGGACGCCCATCTCGGCAACCTCTATCGTTGCCAGACGACGGGGCGGCGGTTCTCTTGTTCGCAGATGTTCACGATGCGTGAGTATCCGCCCGGGCCGCAGATGCGGGACTTCTACGCCCACAGCGTCGGCATCTGCCGCTACCTCGTTGAGATGGGCGGTGCCGAGAAACTGCCGCTCTTCATCAACACGGCTCTGCAGAACAACAACTACGAACTCGCCCTTCGCCAGGTCTACGGCATCAATGGCGTCACCGACCTCGAGTCAAAGTTCGGCCAATACGTCGCCAGCATCCCCAACGGCGGCAACGTCGGCGTCGCCACCGCCCGCCGGTAAAGATTCTCTCTTCAATTTCTCCTCAGGTGCCACAACGGTCGTGGGTGCCGTGCCCACTCTTCAGGTAGGCATGCGCGGTCCGACGTTCCCCGCTTAGTGTTTGAATGTCCCCCCCCCCATTAGGCTTTTGATGTCTCCCCTTGTCCAAGAGGGGATTCAGGGGGGGCGGTTGTCGTTGTTCCACTTGTGGGAATGTGCTGAGCAAAGGCGGAGGGAAGACCCCCCTCAAACTCCCCCTTGGACAAGGGGGAGCGGTAAGAGTGACCGGGTGGCCCCGATTGCTTGCCAATCGGGGTGGCGCAGCCACAAGAGACCCTGGACACGAGAACGAGCGCTTCCCAGAAGCCTTCCTGAGCCACCAGTGGCCCGCGGACGCGCGGAGAGCGGGTCCATGGGTCCGCTTGTTCGGATCGACGAGCAACCGGAGCCACCCAACTTGTTGGTGGTTGTGGGGTAATCCCATGCCTCAATCGCATCGAACGCGATCTGCAACGACCGATCGGAAGGAAAAGTGGTGGGCCGAGGTCCACTCGACGACTCTAACCAAGCCTCGTTGTGCCGCCATTCAAGCTGACTGCACCGGACCGCTTCGCACGTTCCATGTCAGCGTTGGACGGTCTCCTAATCTCCCACATTCGCTCGCAAGAATGAACAAGTAGTCCTCTGCTGAGGGACCGCGTTTCATCGATGCTGAAGTGGGTCATCTGTCTCTATTTTTTCACTTTACTATCCATCTTCTGGTGCTAGGCTGTTCGTACGCGTGAAGCCATGCCCTCGCGGCAGCCGCAACGTTCGGTTGTGTCCTGATCCGCGATAGCCTCGTCCTTGTGACGAATCCCGCCACACGCTCAATGGAGTGGGAATTTCCTTCTCGTTGACGGAGGCTTGGGCGAGTGGCTGCGCCATCTTCTTTCGCGCGACCTAGGCGGTGCGCGTTCACTCTGATCGAACTGCTCGTCGTTCTGGCGATCATTGGTTTTCTTTTAAGCCTGTTGATGCCCGCCGTGATGGGGGCCCGCGCTTCCGCCCAACGCTTGCAGTGCACCTCGAGGTTGCACTCAATCGGTGTCGCCATCACCGGGTTCACCGATAGTCACGGAGAGTTTCCGAGGACCTTCTGCGGTGCGACAAGGGAGAATGGTCGCAGCCGAGGCTACTGCTTTTCCGGTTTTGTCGAACTCCTTCCTTGGCTTGATCGTCACGACGTCGCCGACAAGGTCAATTGGAAAGACGAGACGACTGATCGCGGCGGGCAGCCGCCCTTGATCGGCGACAACGCCAGCGCGATGTCGGCCCAAATTGCCTCGCTACTGTGTCCCTCGGACACGGCTCCTCGAATGGGGGCGAGCTACCGCTTCTGCCGCGGAGTGCTCCCCAACTGGCCCACCGATCCGGGCGGAGCGTTCTGCATCTATTCAAAAAAGCCGAGAGACATCACCAAAGGGCTGAGCCAGACGGCGTTCGTCTCCGAACGCTCCCGCGCTACCGCGTTGGGATTCACCGACGGCAGCAGCCTGGACTTTGTGACTCCGTGTGTCGCCGCCAATCAGTCGGGCCCCGCCTTCCTCGACGAGGATTGCGGAGCGACCTGGTTTCGCGGAGCCCATCGGCACGTTACCTATGTCCACTACCTGCCGCCGAACGCCGTGATGAAGGATTGCGTCGCGAGCAACCAGGCGTTCATGTCCGCGAGGAGTTGGCACCAGGGAGGGGTCCATGTTCTCTACGGCGATGGGCACGTCGCATTTGTCGACAACGCAATTGATCTCATCCTTTGGCGCCGACTCGCGACCCGTGAGGAAGCGTTTGACCAACTCGGCCATGGGCTCTAGTCCCGTGTCAGTAACCTCGTTTCGGAGAATAGTCGGCCATGACTGTGACGTTGATGTTGATATCGCTTGTGTTGCCGTTGTCGGCGGACGGCTCAGCGCCGACGACCGAGGACTTGATCACCAAGTTGGACGCCTACACAAGTCAGATCCGAACCTTTCAAGTCACCTACGTTGCGAACTCCGATTCAGAAGTGAACAGCGGTAAGAAGGGGACAATGATCCAGCTGCAGCTTCAGCCTCCCAAGTGGCGTATGCTTGTAAGGCGTCTCGATCTATCCGAGGACGATCCGAACTACGAAGGAGAGTACATTCGAGCTAATGGTCGATCGGTGCGCATAAGTCAACGACTGCGGCGTGTGGTCGATGAGCCAATCTCGCTCAGTGACTTTGGAGGAGAACTCTACATTCACGCGATTGGCTTGCGGACCTATTCAACAACCAACTCGACCTTCGCGGATCTATGTAAGACGGAGAAACACGTAAGATACGAAGGACGCGTGACAATAGGTGGTGTCGCGTGCGAAGTGCTGACGGTGGGGCCTCCAATTACAGAAATTCCCGCCAGCGAAGAGTATTCGAACGATGCAAGGGTACGTATCTCGATGGCGCCTGAGTTCGGCTACGCTCCAGTTCGGTGGGAGTACTTGGTTCCATCCAAGAGATATGCGATGCGATTCACCAATGAAGACTTTCGGAGAACTCCAAATGGAGGTTCCGAAGATGACGTCTGGGTTCCTTGGGAAGTGGTCAATGAAATATTCGTGGACGACCAGCTCAAACTGAGACAAACGATGACCCTCAAGGATGTCTCGGTCAACAGGCTGTTGACTGCCAGCACCTTTCACGCCGGGCCGCGACCCGGTTTTGAATACATACGCGATGGTGAACGAATTAGGCAGTCACACGAAGAAATACGGAGAAGAGTGGCTTTGCCGAAACTCACAAAGGAGGAGTTCGCTGCCGCTCACAAAGGAGTATTCGATGACAAGCAAGCTGTTCCAGACGAATATCTTGTGCGACAGTCTCCAGGCAGTTGGTGGTCTTGGCTCTTGGTCTGTATGATCGCTCTATCGTTGGTGTTCGCCATTGGTGGATATCTTCTCTATCGGAGGAAATCGAGATGAAGTACATGATGTCGGTGATTGGAGTATTCGTCATGGCGTCCACGGCGTGGACCTCAGTTGGTATTGAGGCATTTGTCCAGTTGTCGGCGTCTTCGCTGGCCGAGTATGAGGGAGGAGTCGTTGGCTACTGCGAGAACTTCAACACCGTTCCCGTCTGCACTGCGTGTGTTCCCTCCGGGGAGAGTACTTGGAGTAAGTGTTGCTCAGTGATCAGTTGTCCTGAACCTCAAGATGTCTTCGCGTGTGAAATAGATGACGAGGATGAAACGTGCGATCGGTGTATTGACGGAGAGTTCAAGGACTGCGAAGGGACCGAGCGCATATACACTCACTCATCATGTATGGGGCCAGTTACCCCGGGAGATCCGTGTGGTAGGATCTACTCGACTGGGACTATGGAAGACTCGATCTGTGGCATCTGTCCAGGGGACTGTACAGAGATCAACTTTACCGATGGTACGGGTGGATCTAGTGACTGTGCCACCTGTCACTGCCCGTGACTAGGGAGAGTGCGGCTTGCGATGGCACATGTGTGGCAGTAGGAGATATGGTAGATGGTGCGGCCCATGCTCTTCTCCCTGGTAACGATCGTACTGCTGTCCTCGTGGTCACTCGGCGGAAGCGCGGCAAGGGATGACGGACGGTGCGCTGTCGAATCTTTTCGGGACTCACTTGCCCTGCTAGGTGCGTTTCCGAATGATCAGGAAGTCATGAGGTTCTTTCCGGATGGGGGAGAGCCCTTCTCTCTTGCGGACGTCGACTTCGCCGCGACGTCGATGGGATTTCAGACGCTTGCGGTGCGGTGGGATCAAGTCGAGTTGGCGGAGTTCCCCTGCCCAGCCATTCTCCATGTTCGTCGACGTCCGGATTCCGGCAAGTCTGATCACTTCGTCGTTTGTGCAGGAAGGGATGGTGATAATCTGTGCATCATCAACTATCCAGGAACTCCCCAGATTGTGAGTATCGATTCGCTTGGGAGAAGATGGTCCGGTGTTGCGATGTATTTGGATGTCGCCGCGAACGTGCCGATCTCTCATCGGTTGAGTTCGCGAGGCCGGCCATGGTGGAACTACGGAATAATCCTTGTTGGTGTTCTATTGGGGGGGCTGATATGTCAACAAGGAGCTCGATGGCGAGCGAGTCAGTCTCATTCGAAGAACCACGTCTGAGTGGACTGTGGCCATGTGTCACTTGATCGGAGCGTTGTCTTGCTCGAGGGGGAGGTATGTTGGGCAAAGTAATGAGTAGGCTTATCGGCATCTTGGTACTTCTCGGATTGGTGTGTGTCCTCTTCTTGTCGATGAATGCCGAGGAGTTCACGGCCGACGGAGTGGGCCCACGGGTCGCTCTCGTCTGCGCGACGAAGAACATTCATCTTCACGATGCTTCAGAGAAGGCGCGATTCGCCATACGAAATGCGTCTTCTCGGGAGGTGAAGATAGAGGAAGTGGTGAAAAGTTGTGGCTGTGCACGTCTGTCCGGAATTCCTCACGCTCCAGTCCCTCCCTCGGGAGAATTCGAGATCACCGGCGGGTTCGCTCCACCAGTCGTTCCTGGACGGAGTGTAAGTATCCGCATTCGCTGCGAGGGAGACAGAAAACCGTTGATCTTGACGATGTCGTTAGACGCGACGCGTGATCGCCGCTTACCTCGGTTTGCGCGAGTTCCGAGAATCAACCTTGGCTTTCTGGAACTGAAGAATCAGGAAGAAGTGCGTCCGGTAGAGGTGCAAACACTTGAGTATCCCGACGTTGATCCTTGGTTGCCAGTCCTTCACCTCGGAAAAGGCGGGGAGTCGATCGGCGAATTCAAACTCGTCGACTTCGAAGACAAGAGTCTCAAGGGAGATGCCATACGGCGAACTTACGTTTATCAGTTTGTGTGGAAGAAACTTCCCCCAGCCGGGGAGTTTCAGTTTCCAGTCGTCGTTGATGTCGAACACGGCAAACAGGTGAGAGAAACTGTTGGGATGGTCTTCGGACGCTCACTCGCGAAAGGTGGATAAGTGATGGCGATGAATGGAATGTGATCGCAGGTCCGCGAGCGGGCATTCGGATGGTGATGTTGCCCTTTTGTTGACGTCAAAGCCTTCCGAGAATGATTGTTCGACGCCCACCCATTTGTTGCCCATTGGGCTCACGTGTTTGGTGATGGAACGAACGTGGTGTCCCCCCCCCCTGTCGGTTCAAATCGACACCGAAATCTGGCGGCCGATGAGACCCAGGAACGCGGAGCGGTGGTGGAGGATCTCGAGGAAGTCGGCGGCGGCGGGACTGGTCTTGTAGATCCGGAAAGCACGCATGATGCCGAGCGTGGCGGCGCTCTCGAGTGGGCCGATGAACGCGGCGCTGCGGTCGAGAAAGTAGGGCTGGCTCGCCCAGTGTTCCAGCTGGTTCTTGGTCAGGAAGAAACAGCCCGAGTGCGGGTTGCGGGGGCGCTGGAATTTGACCGGTCGTCCGAGCAGCTTGCCATCAAGGGTGGAACGCTCGGAAATGTTCTGAAAGCGTTCGGTCGCGGGAAGGGCGAGGTCGCCGTCGATGTAGGCCTTGCGCACCGCGCCGGTCATGCTCACCTCGAATCGGTTCGGCTGGAGCAAGCATTCCGGGCCAGCGCATTCGTTGAAGAAGGCGAGCTTCAAGAAGAACCACGGGTCGGACAGGATTAGGTCGTCTTCAAGAAAGCAGTAGTAGTCGTAGTCGCCGAGCCGGTCACGTAGGACGGCATGACACTCGTATCCGAGGTACATCGGTTCCGCGTCGGTGGCGTGATGCGTGAAGCATTTGGCGGGAAGAGCGAGGTCCTCGAGTAGATGCTTGCCCCGGGTCGTGCAGACGACGAGGTCGGCCTCGACCGAGCTGGCGGTGTTGATGGGAACGAACTTCCTCTCCGCGATGTCGATCGTGCCTTGGGAGGCGGTGAAGGTTTGCCGCAACGACGACAAGGAGGTTCGGACGGTCTCCGCGCGGCGCGCGCGGTGCTCGTTGGCGGAAGCGTGTCGTCGATTCCCTTCGGGGTCGTAGAAGTGCGGGATCGCGAAGAGTAGTCGCATCGGTTCTCGTTTCTCAATTCATCCGTGAATGGCGTCGCCCGGCGAAGGGGGGAGTCGTTCGACGACAGTCGCGTGAGCGAGGTTCGCATTGCAGGTCGGCAGCCGGTTCACGTTGTCCTCTCCCGGTGGGAGAGGGGCCAGGGGTGAGGGGGCCCTCCCGCCGAGAACGCCCCCCCCGGTTTCGCCGAGCCGTTTCTCCCCTCACCCGGCTCACGGCGTTCGCCGCCCTCTCCCCAAGGAGAGGTTGTTGTGGACCATCACTGGACTGCTAGGCCAGGCCGTAGTGCCGCAAAAGGGCTTCGGTGGAGGGGGCTCGGCCGCGGAAGTCGTGATAGACATCCATCGGGTCTTGGCCGCCGCCCTGGGCGAGGATCGTCTCGCGGTAGCGCTCGCCGAGTCGCTTGATCGCGGCCTCGTCGTCAAGCCCCGCTTCCTCGAACGCCGCGAAGGCGTCGGCGCTGATCACCTCCGACCACTTGTAGCTGTAGTACCCCGCGGCGTAGCCTCCGCCGAAGATGTGGCTGAACGCGCAAAGCTGACGAGCCTCGGGCAATGGAGGAAGGATCGACATCCGCTGGTTGATCCGCATCGAGACGTCGTCGGGAGTCTCCTCGCCGTCGGAATCGTAGCCGTGATGCAGCGCCATGTCGGTCATGCCGTAGGTCATCTGCCGAAGCATTCCCGAGGCGGCTCGGTAGGTGCGGGCCTTGCAGAGCTTGTCGAAGAGGTCGTCGGGAAGGGGCTCGCCGGTCTCGACGTGCTCGGTCATCCCGAGCAGGGTCGGCTTGTGGTAGCACCAGTTCTCCATGAACTGGCTGGCGATCTCGACGGCGTCCCATTCGATCCCATACGTTCCCGCGACATCGAAGTGATCGACGGTCGTGAGCATTCCTTGCAGCCCGTGGCCGAACTCGTGAAAGAGCGTTTCGACTTCGCGGAAGGTCATCAGCGACGGCTTCTCCCCGACGGGAGGGGTTCCATTGCAGCAGAGGTAGACGATCGGAAGTTGGAGTTCGCCCTCTTGACGACACCGGCTGAGGCATTGATCCATCCACGCGCCACCTCGCTTCTCGTGCGGCCGCGAGTAGGGATCGAGATAGAGCGAGGCAATCTGCTCGCTACCGTCGTAGACGTGGAAGAAGCGAACGTCTTTGTGCCAGATCGGGGCCTCGCCGTCGGCCGGCTTGATGGTGACGCCGAAGAGACGCTCGGTGAGCCCGAACATCCCGTCGAGGACTTTGGGCATCGGGAAGAACGGTCGCAGTTGTTCGTCGGTGAAATCGAAGCGCTTTTCCCGCAGCCGTTCGGCCCAGAACGCAACGTCCCAGTGGGCAATCGGTTCGGCCTGTCCCGAGTCGGCGGCAAGTTGTCGCAAGTCCTCGAGGTCCGCCTCGGCCGGCTTGCGGCTGGCCTGTTCGAGTTCGGCCCACATCTCCTCAACGGCGGCGACGCTCGGCGCCATCTTCGAATCGAGACTCAACGCGGCGAAGTCGTCGAATCCCAGTAGCTTGGCCTTCTCGCTGCGAAGACGAAGCATCTTGGGGACGATTTGGCTGTTGTCGAAGGGCCCGCCGGCGGCGCGGGTCACCATCGCTCGGTAGAGCTGCTCGCGCTGGTCGCGGCGGCGTGAGTGCTGCAAGAAGGGCAGGAGGCTCGGAGCATCGAGCGTGATCCGCCATGGACCCGTTTCGGGGGAGGTCGTCACGTCGGGCTTGGCTTGCTGGTGCGACTGAGACGCCCCTTGCTTAAACGTGTCGGGCCACCCTTCGGTGTCGTCGGGATCATCGATGATCAACTCGAAGGCCTTGGTGGCATCCAGCACGTGATGCGAGAACTTGGTCGAGAGTTCCGAGAGTTCGCGTTCGATCTCGTTGAATCGCTCTTTCTGGGCACCATCGAGTCCGACCCCGGCGTTGCGGGCGCCGCGGAGCTTCAGCTCGATGACTCTCCTCTGGGCGGTGTTAAAGGTCTCCCAGGCGTCACTGGCGCGAATCGACTCCAGCGCGTCGAAAATCGGACGGCTCTGGCGCAAACGAAGGTCGAACGCGACGACTTCGGGAAGGACCGTGTCGTGGGCTTCGCGAAGCTCGTCGGAGTTCTGAACTCCCATCAAGTGGCCGACGGGGCCCCAAACACGTTCCATCCGGGCGTCGATTTCCTCAAGCGGTTCGACGAGATCGTCCCAGGTGGTCGGGGCACTCGACTCGATGGCTTCGAGCCGGGCGGTTAGGGTCTCGAGGGCCTTGCGAACACCGGGAACGACATCGCTCGGCTTGATGCGATCCAGCGGCGGAATTCCTGACGTCACCAACAGTGGATTCTCTTCCGGCACGACTCTCCCCCATCCTGAGTGTTGAAGGTGTTTGAACGCATCATCATACGACGGCGCGTTTGGTCAGGCACCTCGGGACGAGACTCCATCCCGAAACCAAGTGTTCGATCGCGGGCCGCGCGAAGTCTCCTTTTCCGATTGGCGGCTTGTTCTTCGCCTTCGATCACTGCTAGCCTGTGGGAGGTCTGGGAGACGCTCTTGCCGCAAGGAATCCCGCCGTGCCTTCTCTCCTGCTCGCCCTGTTGCTTGCCGCCCCCGCGGACGAACCGCTGCCGATCGTATCGGGGGTCGAGGCCCAACCCCTCGCGGCTCAGGTCCGCCGCCTGCTCGATGCGCTCGACTATCTGGGGCAACCCCTCCCGGAAGACGACAGGAGAGCCCTCGAGACCGCGATGAAGGGCGCCGATGGGCCCCAGGCGGTTCGCGCGATTCAGGAGATCTTGGACAAGCACGCCCTCGTCGGCGTGACGATCAATCCGGAGAGCCGGGTCAAGGTCGCTCCCGGCGCGGCTCCCAGGCAGCTCGTCGAGCAGGGCTGGCGCAACTTCCTCGTCAAGGTGATCAACGAAGCGGGCATCACCAGCCGGCTACGCGTCGAGAGTCCCAACGCCGCTCCCATGGTGAAACGCTCTCGGGGGGCGAAGGAGCCGACGCTGGAGATCTCCCCCGACCAAGTCCGCGATCGGTTTCTTGACGCGACAATGTTCGACGATCAGCCGATGACCAAGAGCCTCTCCGGCCTCGGGGTCGAGTATCGCCTCTTGCAGCTCTTCTGCCGCGATGTGGGCAAACGCGAGGCGACATTGGCGTTCGATGTCGGGCAAGGGACGCAGGATCTCGGATTTCGCAGCGAAGTGGCGCTTTTGTTCGACTCGCTACCCGCGTCGCCGGTCACGCTGCGGGTCCTGGATCACGATGGTGAGCCGACGATGGCGTGGTTTCGCATCACCGACAAACTCGGCCGAGTCTATCCATCGCAAACGCGTCGACTCGCCCCTGACTTCTTCTTCCACCCGCAGGTCTACCGCGGCGATGGGGAGACGATCCCCTTGCCGGCGGGAACGTACACCGTCGAGTTTGGACGTGGCCCCGAGTATCACATCGATTCGCGAACGCTCGTGGTCCCCGAGAAGCCCGTCGCGCCGGAGAGCTTTCGACTACGCCGCTGGGTCGAGCCCAAAAGTTTCGGTTGGTGGTCGGGCGATCATCACGTCCACGGCGCCGGCTGTGCCCACTACGAGAACCCGACGCAAGGAGTGAAGCCGGAGGACATGTTCCGCCACGCGTTGGGCGAGGATCTCAACGTCGCGTGCGTTCTCTCTTGGGGGCCGTGCTGGTATTTCCAGAAACAGTACTTTGACGGCAAAGTCCACCAACTCTCGGAGAAGGACTATCTGCTTCGCTACGACGTCGAAGTCTCCGGTTTCCCGTCGTCGCACGCGGGGCATCTCGTCTTGCTGAACTTGGGTGAGGACGACTATCCCGGCACCGAGCGCATCGAGGACTGGCCGAGTTGGGATCTTCCAATCTTGAAGTGGGCTAAGGCGCAGGGCGGTGTCGTCGGGTTCGCCCATTCCGGTTGGGGGCTCGATTTGCCCGACGACACGTTGCCGAGTGACGTCGTTCCTCCCTTTTCGGGGATCGGCGCCAACGAGTACATCGTCGACATCACCCACGATGCGTGCGACTTCATCTCGACCGTCGACACCCCCGCGCCGTGGGAGCTCAACATCTGGTACCACACGCTCAACTGCGGCTATCGCTGCCGCATCAGCGGCGAGACCGACTTCCCGTGTATCTACGGCGAGCGGGTCGGGCTCGGGCGGGTCTACGTCAAGGTCGACGGCGAGCTTAACTATCCCGACTGGGTCCAGGGGCTAAAGGATGGCCGCTCGTATGTCTCGGACGGGCTCAGTCATCTGCTCGATTTCACCGTCGACGACGTCGCGGTCGGGGAGAAGGGGAGCCAACTCGACCTCGAGTCGCCCAAGACCGTCACGATCACCGCGAAGGTGTCGGCCCTTTTGGGCGAGAAGCCGGACGAAGTGATTCGAACTCGGCCGCTGAGCAAGAAGCCGTACTGGCATGTCGAGCGTGCTCGCGTTGGAGCGACCCGTACCGTCCCAGTGGAGGTCGTCATGAATGGGCGTCCGGTCGCGTCCAAGACGATCGTGGCCGATGGATCACTCCAGACGGTGAGCTTTGACGTTCCGGTCGAGAAGTCGAGTTGGGTGGCGTTACGCGTCTATCCCTCATCGCACACGAACCCCGTCTTCATCGAGGTCGACGGCAAGCCGATTCGGGCCTCGCGAAAGTCGGCCGAGTGGTGCCTGAAGGGGGTCGAACGCTGCTGGGAGCAGAAGCGTCCGAAGATCCGGGGGGACGAACTCGAAGCGGCCCGCGACGCGTATGAACACGCCCGGCAAGCCTACCGACGCCGGCTGAACGAGTCGGAAACGGAGTGAATGAGCCGCCGATTGGTGGTTGGTTGGGGCCATGTCGTGGCGTTCGTCAAGAATTTAGAATGAATCGTCCCATCTGCTGAAAGGTTCGCGGTTCTCGTGCCATTTGTCTGGTAGTGGAAACTGAATCTGAGCGAAACGGGGCCGATTCCCGAAGGGACGCGAATCGTACGGTTCGCGTGGCGAATCGGCCGGCCGGTGTTCGTTTCCACTCATGTTGGGGTCACTTCTCGTTCTCTGCAAAGGACAACCCGATGAAGAGCCTGCTGATCGCCGCGCTAGCGACACTGATCGCCACTCCGCTGTTCGCCGCCGAGTCGGCCAAGACGTGGGAAGGAACGTGGAACAATCGCAAGTATGGCACCAGCGGCCCGCTCCGCTGTGTCGCCACGCCGGGCGAGGATGGCGTCTGGACCGCGACATTCACGGGGACCTTTCAGGGAGATCCCTTCAAGTACGATGTCACCTTCGACTCGAAGAAGTCGGGACGCAATCAGGAACTCAAGGGGACCGCGGTGATTCGCGGGCACGACTACGAGTGGATCGGGCAAATGAGGGGGAACAAGCTCCTCGGGAAGTACCGGGCCAGTGTCGGCTACTACGGCGAATTCCAGCTCACCGAGGTCCGCTCCCGGCGCTGAGGCCGCATCACTTGTCCCCGGTGCGGGGGAATTAGGCCGATCTTGCGAAGAATACGAAAGTCGCGTCGCCGATCGGGGGCCACTTCGGGGCATTCTCCTTGGACCTGGGAGGGGCGGCGCCGTAACCTTTTTGATACGGTGCCGACCCACTCCAGAGATGCAGAATAGCCTTGTCCCGAAAGCTTCGCCTCCTCACCCCTGAAGAAACGCTTACCGAGCCGGGCAAGCATCGCCCGTTCGCGTCACTGACGCTGATTGGCTATCAGGCGCTGTGGCACCCGAGTCTGCTCGCGGAGACCGACGAGCTTCCCACTCGGGTGGCACCGGACGAGGTTCGCCTCGACGATGCCGTCCTAGCAATCGTTCCCGAACCGTTGCTCGAGAAGATCCCTCCCGAGATCCGCGAGGCCCTTGGAAGAGAGCCACATAAGCTGCTCGTTGTCACCAGCGAACATGTCGGACTCGATGGCCCCGATCAGTTGCTTGAGCCGTTGGGCCTTCCCACGGGCGATGACGACCAGCTTCGACGGGACTTCTACGCCTTCGCATACGCCTATCTTGGGCTCTATGTCCTTTTCGTCGGGATGGAGCACGACGACCAAGTCGATGGCTGGGCGGTGCTCAACGACATGCAGTCCGCCGCGGAAGCCTACGTGGAGGGGAACGTTGAGCAATCGCGTGGTTCCCTGCAGGCCGCGTTCGACTTCCTGCTCAACGGTCGCCAACTCGTTTACCCGGCGACCATCAACCTTCTCGATCTGGCCCTGTATTCCAAGCAATGGCAAGTCGCGGATCTCGAGAAACGGGTCGACTCGAACGTCCCCTTCAACTTGATCGCGACGGGGGCGGAAATCGAAGCGATTGCCGGTCGCGACGACGGGATGCTCGAGAAGCTCAAGTCGTCGCTCGAGGATGGATCGACGCAGCTTCTCGGGGGGCCCTACGACGAGCGGCCCTGGTCGCTGCTGTCTCATGAGTCGCGGATGTGGCAGCTTGACCGCTCCTCGCGGGCTTATGAGGCGACGCTCGGCCGTGAGGTCGATTGTTTCGGCGCTCGCAAGATGGCGCTCGCACCCGAGTTGCCACAACTGTTGATGAAGTTCCACTACCAGTTCGCGCTGCACGTCGCCTTCGACTCGGGGACGTGGCCGCACTTTCGCGATCCGAAGGTTCATTGGACCGCCCCGGACGGCAGCTCGGTCGACGCCCTCGCGCGAGTCGCGTGCAACGCGGGCGATCCCGATTCGGCGTTCGTGATCTTCGACGACCTGGCCCGTTCGCTGCTCGATGACCGAACCGCGACGTTGCCCTTCGCGCACTGGGTTCATCGACCGGCTTTCTGGTTCGACTTGATTCTGCGGATCGACCACTACGCACCCGTCTTCGGGCGTTTCGACACGTTCACCGATTTCTTCCTGAACTCGATGACCTCGGAGCGGCCGAGCCAGACCCAAGCCGATGAGTATCTCTCCGGGGCGCTGAAAACATCGGCCGCAAAGGGAGATGAGCTCGCCGTCAGTCGCTGGACGAAGCACCATCAACGGCGGGGGGTGCTCGAGACCGCCCGAGCGTTCGAGGCGCTGAGTCTGCTGGCAGGCCGCGACGAAGGATGTCGTTTCGACGACCTCGAGGACCGGATCGAAGAGAGTTGTGGCGAACCCGAGGGCGATCTCGAACAGGCGCTCGGCGAGGCTCGCACCAGCTCGCTCAATCAAGCGGTCGACGCGTTGCTAGACGATGCTCCCGAGGGGCGTGGGATCCTTGTGATCAACCCGACGAGCTATCCGCGACGAACCTGCTTCGAGATCGAGGAGAAGGTCTCCCCATCGTGGGAAGGGCCGGTGCGGGCCTCCCAGCCGACCGAGCGAGGAACCGCGCTCATCGTGGACGTCCCCGGCTGGGGCTACACCTGGGTTCCCGCCGACGATGCGAAGAAGGGCAAGGAGGAGACGGCCAAGCCGATCGCGTCGGGCAGAAAGCTTCGCAACGAGCGCATCGAAGTCGAGATCGACAAGAAGACGGGCACCATTCGCGGCATTTGGCAGCCTCGTTCCGGCTACAATCGCCTCGCCCAGGAACTGGTTCACTCCGCGGGCAGCCGTTCAATCTGTACGAGCTTGACGATCACCGAGAACGGTCCGGCCCTCGGCGAGATCACCTCGAAGGGGGAACTCCTCGCGTCGGATGGCCAAACGCGCTGGGCGACCTTCACGCAGCGCACCCGGCTTTGGGCTCATCGCTCCTTCGTCGAGGTCGCGATCGAACTCGAACCGGTCGGCGAGGTGAAGGGCGACGCGACCAACTACGTCGCTTCGCGCTGGACGTGGGGAGACGAGAAGACACCGATCGCGGTTCCGATCGGCTATTGTCTCGATCCGAGCTACGCGGCGGAGATCGAGTCGCCGCTGCTTCTGCACTTGCCCGAGCGTCATCTCTCGGCGACGATCGCGCCGAAGGGTCTTCCGTTTCATCGCCGGATCAACGCGCAGCAGGCCGACACGCTTCTCTTGGTCGCGGGGGAGCGCGAACGACAGTTCGAGTTCACCCTCGGGATCGATTTGCCCCTACCGTGGACGGCCGCTTACGAGTCGCTTTGGCCGATCGGCATCAAGTCGGTGACGAAGGGCCCGCCCTCGTGTGGGACGACGGCGAGTCTCGCAAAGCTTCATCCTCCAAGCATTGTCGGAACGCGACTGCTTCCTGGGCGAGGCGAGGAGACGGGCATCGAACTGCGTCTGGCGGAGACGCAAGGGGAATCACGCCGCGCGAGCTTGACGCTTGGCGCACCGACCCAGAGTGCTTGCCTGACCAACGGGCGCGGGGAACTGGTCTTCCAGGTCGACGCGTCGTCGGAAGCGCTCTCTCTCGATTTTTCCTCGTTTGAGTACATTCAGTTGGAAGCGCGACTCAAGCGAGAGCACGCAAGTGGCGAGGACGAGTCGACGGCCGAGAGTGGTTGAGTCCCGTCCCCGCCTCCGATCGTCCGAATAATTCCGCGTTCGCCGCACGTGCGTACCCTGGCGAGGAGACTCCACTCATGCTATCCGCGGCCGAGTTCCGCGATCGCGTCGTCGCCTGCGGAATCATTTCGCCGATCCGCCTCGATGAGATCCTCGGGAAGCTCTCTCAGAACGGTCCCCCTCCTAGCGCCGAGCAGTACGCCAATCGACTGATCGACGAGGATGTGCTGACCGCGTGGCAAGCCCGCCAAATCGTCGCCGGTCGCGGCAAGTACATGTTGCTCGAGTCTCGCTACGGCTTGCTCGACAAGCTCGGGCAAGGAGGTATGGCGGCGGTCTTTCGTGCCCGCGACCTCAAGCTCGGTCGCCAAGTCGTCGTCAAGATCCCCAAGCCGAGCGTGCTCGAACGACCGAGCATGTTGGCGCGGTTCCGTAAGGAGGTCCTCGCCAACGGTCGGCTCGAACACCCCAATATCGTCCGCGCCCTCGACGTCGGCAACGACGGCAAGCTCCACTTCATCATCCTGGAACTCGTCGATGGGGAGAACCTTCACCACCTCGTCCGTCGCAAGGGGCCCCTTCCGGTCGAACAGGCTCTCGACTACGTCCGCCAGGTCAGCGAAGCGCTCGAGTACGCCTCCCGTCAGGGCGTCGTTCATCGCGACCTGAAGCCCTCCAACATGTTGGTGACGGCCGACCATCACGTCAAAGTGCTCGACATGGGCCTGGCGCGACTCTTCTCGACCGACGCGATTCCCGGCGGCGACGAAAGCGTCGAGACGGTCTTCACCAAGGCCGGGACCCTTGTCGGCACCGCGAACTACATCGCTCCCGAGCAGGCACAGAACGTTCATCGCGCCGACACGCGCAGCGACATCTACAGCCTCGGGTGCTCGCTCTACGAGTTGCTCGCCGGTCAATCGCCCTTTCGTGGTCGAACCCCGATGGAGACGGTCGTGATGCACATGACCGAAAGTGCTCCACGGGTGAAAGGGGCGGGGCGCGAGGTCCAGCGACTGCTCGATCGCATGATGGCCAAGGAGCCTGACGACCGTCATGCCTCGCCTACGGAGCTACTCAGTGACCTGCGGCGTTGCTTGAGGAAGGTCTCGGGGCGGAAGAAGGCCCGAGTCACGACGCAAGGCATCGCGGCGATGACCGAATCGATTGACGACCAACAGGGCAAGACTGGCGATCCGAGCCTACACTTGCCAGCCGATCTGCCCGACTGGTTGGCACAGGACGATGCGCCACGAACTCGTCGGAGGGTGCCAACCCCGAAAGCGAAAATTCTCCCCGACGAGTTTCAGGGGTCTCCGAACGGGGAGACGAAGGTCTGTATCCCGATCACGCCGCTCAGTCACCGGATGGCGTTCGCCGACCTGATCAACGCTCGGCGGCTCGCCGACCTGATCGAACTCGGACTCGATCGGTTCGTGCGCACCCCCAACATTCCCTCTCTTTTGGAGGTCTGTCAGAAACCCGCGATCGCGTCTTGCCGACGATTGCAGGACGGAGGGCGCTGGAGCGGGACCGAGGTCGAACGCCTGGAGATTCTGCGGCGAGCGATCCGCGATGGAGTTGGCTATGTCGAGTTGGAACTCGATTGTGCCGAACACATCGCCCGCGAAGGCAGCACGCTTCGTGTGATCAGCTACACCAACACCGCGGGGATTCCGCCCAACCTGCGGGAAATCCACGCTCGGGCCAGCCGGTTGGACGCGGATGTCGTCAAACTCGTGTTGCCCATCCGAACCCCCCACGACGCGGCACTGGTGGCGAGCATCGTGCAATCGTCACGAGTTCCGACCACCGTGGTGGGCCTTGGTCCGTCGGGGCCCGCGGCGGTGCTGTTGGGACGGCGCTTTCGCTCGCCGTGGACCTACACCTCCTTGTCCCGGCAGACGGAGGGCTACCCTGGAGCTGGATCGTTCTTCGACTTGGAGGACTTTTACGACGCGCGGCGCGTCACGACGGATACCCCGTTCCTAGTGGTGTCGGGCGAGGGAGAGCGGACGCTCCTGACGGTACGCCTTCTCAATGACGGGTTCCGGCAAGCCGGTAGTCGAGTTCGTTGTCTGCCGTTGCGGATTGATCGCGCTTCTGAACTGGCCCAGGTCGCGTCACCACTCGGTCTGGTCGGCGTGGTGATGGAGGGAGAGACCTCGACGAGTCTCAACTCGCTGCTCGAGCGTCGTTCCCGTTTGGTTCGCGCGGTCGGCTCGGCCGATATGCTCTTTCTCACCGAGCGAGGCTGGATGGGAGAGCACTCCTTCGCCAAGGCCGCGATCGACGTCATCGAGCGGGTGCTTCCCGGAGATCGCTCGAAGTGGGCTGATCGCCATGTCGTTTTCGTGGGTCTGTCGCCGCCGATACGCGCAATGGCGTTCGCGTTGTTGACGGAGAAGGCGCGTGTCACCCTGATCGACCGCGACCGACACCGCGCCCGGCGTGTCGCGACGCAATTGCGGGCCCAGTCGTGCACCATCGGCGAATTGCCCCCAGGTGATTGCGACGTCCTCGTGGTCAACGTGCAGGCGGGTTCGGAGTTGTACGCCGATCTCACTCCCGAGGTGTTGGCGGAGGAAGGGGCCTTGCTCGACCTCGGCAAGTTTCCGCGAACCGGTGACCTGGCCAACCGGGCCCGAGAACAACGCGCTGCCCAGGTCGCCGATCCGATCGACGTGCAGCTCAACCGCGTGCAGCGGATCCTTCGGCGGACCACGAAGTGCGACGTGGGAATCGACGATTTGGGTAAGGCGCTCGAGGGATACGACTTGGAGGCGATGGGATCGCCGCTCGGCTAGCAATTCACCGGGGAGTTCATGCCGGTTACCGACCCAACTTCGTGTTCTATCTAGGTCTAGATGTCAGTCTCTCTTATCCCCCTCTCCCTGTGGGAGAGTGAGTCTCTTGTTCCCCTCTCCCTGTGGGAGAGTGAGCCTCTTGTTCCCCCTCTCCCCGTGGGAGAGGGGTTAGGGGTGAGGGGGTTCGCATCTCGAATTGCCCTCGATTCTCCGAACCGGAAACCCTCTCCCGGCTCACTTTGTTCGCCGACCTCTTCGAGGCCCAGCCCACCAGCGGTCGCTTCAGCTTCCGGCATGGAGAGGTGGAGCGAATGGAGCCGAAGAGGACGCATCAAGTGCTTCGTTTGGTCAGCTTGTCGCATTCGTCCGCCAAGGCTTGGGCGGATTCCCAGTCACCTTCCTTGGCGTAAGCCGCGATCGCCTCGACGACGTCGTACTCGCTCTGGATCATGTTTCCGGCGTCGAGTTGCTTCTTGGAGAGCGCGAGTGTCTTCTCGACGACGGCGAGGTCCTCGTTGTCGACCGCTTTCTTCAGGGCGCCGAGGATTTGTCGAGTCTTGGTCGAGAAGGGTGTTCCGCGCGTTCCACCACATCCCATGGCCAACGCGATCATGGTCACCACGAAGTGACGTCGTTTCATCGAGATCTTCTCCCTGCCTGGAACTCTCGGGACGCTCGACGTCCCGTCACTGTCGCGAGCTTCATCGGCGAGCCGCGAGAAGTCAGGCTACCGCTCGACGACCTCGTGGGCAATCCCCACCCGAGAAGTCCGCGACCAGGTAGCGTCGAAATCGCCGTCTCTTTCCTGTTTCCCCTTGCCTGCTCGGGAAGAACCTTCAGAATTGAGCGAGCGGGGCACGTTGTCGTGGGTCTCTTGATTCATCATCTCGGGCACGTCGTGCCATTCGACTCAAGCGAACGGCTCACTCCACTCGAAGCAACGAAGGAGCGGATCGACCGGTGGATGAACCGCGTGGCGAAGACGACTATTCCTTTGCTTTGGAGACGTCCGAGGCGGCGCGGAAGAAGCGTCATCACTGGATGACGTCGCGCCGCGGATTCGCGCTGGTCGGTCTTTCGGTGCTTCTTCTGCTCGCGATCGTGCAGTGGCGTCACCATCAGTCGGCCAACCGATCCGAGGAATTCCTGCCGACGGCGCTTCGTGGCATGCGCGCCCTGCGTGAGCAACGCTTCGAAGAGGCGCACGAACTCCTGGACGACGCTCTCGGCAAGCTCAATGACGAGCAGCGACAGCGAGACGATGTTGCCGACTTCAGGCAAGCTCACGCGGAGCTTGGCATCCTGGTGGGACTCCTCGATCGTCCCCTCGACGAGGCGCTCTCCTCCCCGGCGGACCGGAGCCTGCTCAAAGGGCAGACCCTGGTGATCGATGCCGAGGTCTCGCCCACGGATGATGGTTGGCGGATCGGGCATGTTGCGTTCATGGGAGAAACGCCGGTCGCGTTCGATCCCGCGGGTCTCCGACTCTTCGATCAACTCGGTATCGATTCTCCAACACGCTTGATCTTCGGGGCAGGGCTCGACGAACCGAGGTTGCTCGAGGAGCGATGGTATCTCCGGCTCGACGTCGACAGCGGCGTCTTGCTGACCGATCCGGGAATCGCCGACGCCCTCGGCTTGTTGGGCGACTCCGGCTCGCGGGAGCGATTGGTCGAACAACATCAGCTTTTCGAATCGGCCCGAACGCCGGCAGGGAGTAACGACTAGTGGTGTGGATGCTGGTCGCGATCGCATGGGTGAGCCAGACGCGGGAGGCCCCGCGTTCGGTAGCGCCGCAAGAGATCAGGCGGTCGCTGGACGGCCAATGGATCGTGGTCGAAGGGACCTACGGCGGGCTTGTTGGAAAGAAGGCCAACAAACAGCTTCGTCTACGCGACTGCGACGCGGCGTTCGTCACCGAGAAGCCGTTGCCTCTCAATGCGGGGGGTAATCTCCGGATCACCGGGTTGGTGGCGGTGCGTGGCCAAACGATCACCGTGGAGGTGACGTCGATCGAACCGCTGCCGACAGATGTGCGGATGTATCGGGATCGGGCGAGCGACATTCCCGTGGATCAGTTCGAGCCCTGGTACGATCTCTCCGAGTGGGCGGCGACGCGCGCGGAGCTGACCAAGTCGGTTGATCTGAAGCGTCTCGCTCGCAAAGCGCGTCTGATGGGCTTCGAGCAGGAGCACCGACTCGCCGCCGAAGACGTGAACCGACTTCGGGCCCTGCGCGAGCGAATCGCCAAGGAAAAGACGGCGACGGGGGTCGATCTTGAAGCACTCGACCACGAGATCCTTCACGCCAGCCTCGCGTCGGCCCCGCCGCGCTCACTCAACGAGTGGATCCGGTTCGCCCTTTCGGTCAACCAGTACTTTCCGAACGTCCACGTTGGGCTGCCCCCTTTGGATTCCGCTCTTCGCGGTCGCTACGAGGCACGACCGGTGGCGGTCTTTCGGGATGCGGATGCGAAGACCAGGCCGCGTCTATTGCGGTACTTTCAAAGCCGGCTGATCAAGCGAGGGCTCGAGTCAGCTGATCGGAAGGGGGCGGCCCCACCCCGCGACCTCGCGGGACAAGCCCGGCGCTATTTGCCCGACTACCCGGAGATCGCGGAGCATTGGTACCAGCAGGCCGTGCTGCGGTCTCGGACCAAGCTTTCGAGCATGACCTCTTCGGAGGTCGCGGTCATGGCGGAGATCCTGCGTGCGGAACTGAACAAGAGCTTCGAGGCGGGTGAGTTGTTGCGGCAATGGGTCCATCGCCGGCGCGAGCAGATGGGGGCGACCGCCTCGACGCGCGAGCTGATTGAATTGGCGGACACTGTCCAAGCGTGGTATGAGCGTCCCGCCTACGAGCAGTGGTCGGAGCGGGAGAAGCCGACGGTCGTCGCCCTGCTGAAGCAGGCCGATCGGATCGATCCGGAGTTTCGGGAAGCGTCCCGTCGTCTGCGGGCACTCGGCTATCGCCGGGAAGGGAACAACTGGGTCGTGGAACTTGCCCCGGCGGCGATGACGACGGGAGTCGGTGGCATCAGTCTCGGCATGAACCATACGGAAGTTCGGGATCGCCTCGGTTCCCCCGACGAAGAGTCGCGCATCGTGACCATTGGTGCCGGCGGCCGCCCCGAACCGGTCGTTCAGTGGCGCTATCGGCGGGTGTCGGGGACGATCCACGTCAATTTCGAGACCTCCTCGGACGGAACTCTCCGCGCTCGCTCGATCCGGACGGCCCAACGATCCGGCTTCTAGAGAGCTTCTTCTGTCACTTTTCCAGAGTGTCCAATCACAGACACCTCCGCCGAAGAACATGGCGCCTCTTCGGTTACAAAGAATCCGGACAATCCGCCCGCGAGCTGGCCAACGTGGCGCTACACTTTAGTGGCAAAATTGGCCGCGTTCATCTGCGGATCGGTTCGGTTTCGAGGGGTCATGTCGATCGGAAACGCGCGACTGGTGAAGTTGCGTGAAAATTCGTCAATCGCCCATCATGACGCTCGAAACCGGCGTATATAGTGGTGCGTGCGATTCTGGGAGCATCGAGTGAGTCGCTTCCAAAGGCCCGCAAGGTTCCCGGGTGGGAAGCGGTTGCGGGAGAAGGAGTCCGGAGGCTCAAGCGACGGGAGAGGATCAAGTCAACCCAACGGTTCACGAGACGTGACTCCGGCATGACTCACGTTGGTGGGAAGGTGGTGTACCATGGCAAGGAAGGATGCATTACTGCGTTTGCACACCCGTCTTCGCGACCGGCGTCGGGAACTGCTCAGTGCGCTGAGCGATGGTTACGACGATCTCGGCACGGAGACCGGTAGTGGCTCGGGTAGGGACGATGTCGATTTCGCGGCCGATACGATCAACACCGAGATCATCTCGCAGTTGGCCGAGATGGAGTATCGCGAAGTCGCCCAGATCGACAAGGCGCTCGCTCGCCTACGTGAAGGGAAGTACGGGTCGTGCGAGATCTGTGCGTCGCGTATTCCCGTTGCCCGTCTCAACGCGCTGCCTTACACCACCCTCTGCATTGAGTGTCAGCGAAAACTCGAAGAGAACCCCGAACTCCGTGAGGAGATCGACGGTGGCTGGCAACGTGTCTACGAACGAGAGACGTCGTCCAGCGAAGCGTCGGTCAATCTCTCGGACTACGAGTACAACTCGTAACGGTCCGGTTTGAGTTCGGACGCGACTTCTGGCATGGAAACAGAGAGAGCTGGGGAGAGATCCCCAGCTTTTTTATTGGAGTGAGGCCATCGGGCTGACGCGGGATCTCCTTCTCGTGTCCTGATTGGTTCGTTCATCGCCCAAAAGACTCTTGGGTGCCATGCCCACGCTGGTCGTGGGCATGCGGGAGACGCTCCACGCTGGTCGTGGGCATGCGGGAGACGCTCCACGCTGGTCGTGGGCATGCGGAGACGCTCCACGCTGGTCGTGGGCATGCGGGGAACGCCTGTAGTGGGGCAGCCTCCCGCACGATCTGAGGGCCGAGATCTCATGGAACGAACTAGCCAATCAGGTCACTAGTGCTGCGTCAAACGCAAGATTTCGGGTTGTGAACCCACAATCACTTCCCCCTGGCTGACCAGCAGCCAGTGGCACCCGAACTCTTGGATCTATCAATGCACTAGCCGCCAATGGTGTGCATCGTGCGTGGCGGGCGAACGTAACCGGCGCTGTTGATCTGATGCCCCTCCCACTTGTCGACAACATTTCCTTCGATCAGGGACGCGATCTCGGCGTCGCTGGCCCCTTGCCGCATCGGGGTCTTGATGTCGACTTCCTCAAGGGCGAAGAGGCAGTTGCGAAGCTTCCCCTCGGCCGTTAGGCGGATCCGGTTGCAGCTTTGGCAGAAGGGTTCGCTCACCGACGCGATGATCCCCAATCGACCCTTCCCGTCGGTGTATTCGAAGTCGGTGGCCGGCGCGGAGGGATCCGATCGCGGGATGGGTTGGGTCGGCATGCCGGCCTCGGCCAGCATGTCGCGAAGCTGCGCCGCCGTCAGCACCTGGCCGCGTTGCCACGTCTCTTCCGCTTCCAACGGCATGTATTCGATGAAACGAAGCTCCAAGCCCCGCTCGCGACAGTACCGAGCCAGGGGAACGACCTGGTCCTCGTTCGATCCTTTCATGGCGACGGCGTTGACCTTGATCGGGCCAAAGCCGACCACTCGCGCCCGTTCAATTCCGTCGAGTACCTTTTCCAGCCCGTCACGGCGGGCGATGCGTCGGAACTGGTCCCGATCGAGCGTGTCCAAGCTTACGTTCAAGCGTCGCAGTCCGGCCTCAACGAGGCTCGAGGCGTGTTCGCCTAGAAGCAAACCATTGGTGGTCAGCCCGACCTCCTTGATGCCCGGGATCGACGTCAGCATCGCGACCAGTTTATGGAGCTCGCGCCGAAGGAGGGGTTCGCCGCCGGTCAGCCGGATCTTGTCGACGCCCCGGCCCGCCGCGATATGGGCGAAGCGGGCGATCTCTTCGAAGCTCATCAAGTGCTGCTGCGGGAGAAAGGTCACGTCTTCGGGCATGCAGTAGGTGCAGCGGAAGTTGCACCGGTCGGTGACGCTGATTCGTAGGTTGTTGTGCCGACGACCGAAGCTGTCGATCAGCGGCAGGGCTCGTCGTTCGCTCATGGATGATCGTGATCGTTGGTCGGTGCGGATTGGGGATGAACCCATCGCGCCGAACCATCGGACCAATTCTCCCGCTTCCAAATGGGGACTCGTTCCTTGATCGTCTCCATGATCCACTGGGCGCCGGCGAACGCCTCCGCTCGATGAGCCGAGGCCGTCACGACCGCCACGGCAATGTCTCCCAGATCGAGATGCCCGTAGCGGTGAATGACCGACACCTCTCCCAGGGGCCAACGCTGCCGGGCCTCGTCAACGACCCCCCGCAACTCCTTCTCCGCCATCGGCGGGTAGGCGTCGTAGTCGAGGGCATCGACGCGTCGGCCTTCACTCATCTCGCGTACCGTTCCCAGAAAGAGAACGACCGCTCCGAAGGCGTTGCCGCGGGCCTCTTCGACAAGCTGATGATAGTCGATCGTGTCTTTCGTCAGTTTGATCATGGTCCTGGGATCATTGTAAGCGGTCCGGGATTGCTCGGTGAGTCCTCTTCGTTTCCAAGTGCGAAATCGGAGTGGTTTCGTCAACCGGTTCGGCGATGCTGGCGGCGAGTCGAGCGCGTCGACGATGAGCAATGCTCGAGGAGACTTCTCCCAGGAGAGTGAAGGGAGTAGGCCAAAAAAAGAATCCCCCGAGCGTGCCATCGTGTGAATGACACGGCCGGGGGATTGATGACGGTGTTTGAGAGTGGAGGTCGATGCTTGGATCGGCCTCCCAACTCGAGGAAACGGTAGTCAGATCCGTCAGATGGTTTCGAAAATCTGGTCGATCACCCTTGAGCTGAGCGTGAAGAACTGGTCTCCACTCAGGCCGAAAGCCCGATCGACAAACCCCGTGCCGTCCTCGGCATTGGCGATCGAGAGGACACCATTGCGTCGCACCACCGCCTCCCGGACCAAACCATCGCTATCTCCGTCGATCATCGAGAACTGATCGAGAGGTCCGTCGCCGTAGGCGAAGACCGAACTCGGGTCGTTGAGGTCGATCTCGGCGGTCGCTCGGTCGTGAAGCCGAACGAAGCCGTCGGCATAGAGAGCCAGGCCGGTCTGGTTGTCGGACACATCCCACGCCGCGAACTGGACGTCGCCGCCGAAGCCCGACACGTCGAGGGAGTAGTCGGCGGGTCGGTCGAGGTCGAACTGGAAGTCACCGTCCCCATCGACCAAGATTCTCCCCGTCGCCGAGTCAAACAGGGCGACCGTCTCGAAACCACGATTGGCCCAGTCCTCAACGCGGAGTTGACCGTTGACGATTCCCGTCTCGTGAATGTCATACTCGTTGACGTTGAAGCCGTTGCCCAACGGAGTGCGCGAGACGATGATCTGACCGGTGCCGGGACGGTAGAGGAGGGCTCGCCCGTCGGGCAGGACATGGCCGACATCGCCGATCGTTCCGAAGACGAACTCGACGTAGAACGCGTTGTCGAAGTTGGCGTCGAGGCCTCCACCGAAGATGAACTTGCCGTCGCGGAAGAGAGCGACCATTTCGGTCGAGACGTCGAATGAGGGGATGGCGTCGGGACGGGACGCGACCACGAGGAAGCTCAAGTCATTGCCGTCGCCGCCCTGGTAGCTGGCTTGGAGCAGGGCCCCATCGACGAGGAATAGCTCTCCCTCGGCGACGTTGTCAAACTCGCCATCGATCAGGTCGTCCCCATCATTGTGGATCGCGACCCAACGGTTGCCGGCGGTCAAACGTTCGGGAGCGATTCGCTCAAGAACCATGTGTGCTCCGGCATCGATCTGGACCGCCCCTTCGATCGCGAGGGCGTCCTGGGCGTCGCGGCCGTACTCATACTCAAATTCCGAACCCGATTCGATCTCGACTCGTTCCGCCTCGAAGGAAAGCGTGCCGGCGATCTCTCCCGGAGTCACTCTTCCTCGGAGTCGGATGCGCTGATCCACGGCTCGAATCGTCCCACTGCCCAAGACGTCGCCTTGGAATTCAACCTCGCCGGCGCCCGACTTGAGATCGAGAAGACCATTGATCTTGGTGACTTCCCCTTCCTCTTGCTCGATGACATCCGGGGACTCGATAACGGTGGTCCCATCTTCGTCGATCGTCTCGGGGATTCTCGTCGAAGTGGGAGGCGCGGGCGTCTGAGTCGGCGTCCGGCGGTCGTTGTCGGTGATGCTGACGACCACGCTGTCGAGAGCCAAGTCTCCATAATTCGAGTCGTCGCTGCTTACCGTAAGGGAGAGCACACCCTGGTGATTGCCCTCGACGCTGGAGTCGTTGAAGACGCTCAAGGGCACCAACTGGGGAGTGTCCCAGTTGTCGGGAGTGAAGAGCACTTCGGTGGCGTTGGTTCGAAGCTGGCTATCAGGGTTGAGCGTAATGACGACATCGGAGGTCGGCTGCGAACCGAGCACGACGGATAATTCCGTCGAGCCCCCTTCGGTCATGTTGATCGCGCCGGGCGTCACGGAGACACCGGCGACATCGTCGTCGAGAATCGTCACCAATGCGGACTCACTGGTGAATTCAACGGCTCGTCCCTGCGGGTCGAGACTGACGAAGTGGACCAGGAAGCTCTTCTCCGGTTCGGCGATCGCGTCGTCGATGATCGGAATGGTGATCATGTAGTCGCCGGGGCCCTCGGTGAAGGGGAGTGAGTTGGTGACGGCTTCAAAGTCGACTCCCGCCTGCGCTGTGTCGTCGCCCGTCGTGTAGAGGAGAAGGGGAAACGCCTCCACCGCTCGATCAAGGGTGGCGATGATGGTCGCGACCCCGTCGGCTTCGTCGACGACGACGCTGCTCCACGCGATCGTCGCGACATCGTCGTTGACGATCATCGCTTGAGCGGGGCTTTGACTCGCGTCGACGATGGCGTTGAGCGGGTTGCTCAGCGAGAGCGAGAACCGCTCGTCGAGTTCCACGAGCTGATCACCGAGGATGGGGACCTCAACGGTCCGTTCGGTTTCACCCGGAGCGAAGGTGAGGGTTCCGGAGACCGCTTCGTAATCGCTCCCCTCGGTGGCGGTGTCCGCGATCGTCTGGTAGTTGACGGTGACCTCTTCATTCCATGGGAGGTTCAGGCTCACCGTGAAGGTCGCGACCGATGATCCCTCGTCCCCTTCGTTGACCTCGATGCCCTCGACGGAAAGAACTCGATCGTCGTCGTCGATGATCATGGCCTCGATCTGCTGGATGCCCGGCAAGCCAATCACGATCGTTTCGTCGTCTTCAAGTTCCGTATCGTCGATGCTGCGTAGGCGAAGCGTGCGCGTGTCGCTTTCGCCGAAGGCGAGCGTGAGACTGCCGTCGTCGAGCAATTCGAGTTCCGCATCATCTTCGCCCACAATGACGTAGTCGGATGTCCAGTCCGCGGACCCACTAAACTCCAGCCGGATCTGCTCGTCGATGGCGACCGGGTTTCCTTCCTCGTCCGTGGGAAGGGTGCGATGGACCGTCAAGATCGCTTCGCCGTCCTCGGCGAACGTCTCGTGGTCGAGCTCGATCGCTAGGGGAAGGGTGCTGATGTCTTCCGTGATCGTGTACCGGAGTTGCCGTCCCCGATCATCGACAGCGTTGTCGACGTTCGCGATGGCGAACTCGATCGTCTCGTTCCCTTCGATCGTCGCATCGGCGAGGGCGGAGATGTCGACGAGCCGCTCGGTCTGGCCAGCGGGAATGGTGAAGGTGATCCCGGAGACGAGAAAGTCGTCGACGAGGGTCGCGGTGCCGCCGAAGGCGAGCTCAACGGTGACAGACTCGACGCTGGCATGACTGAGGGCGATGCTCACCTGCGACCGACCGCCTTGTTCGGCGATTCGGTCGGTGTTCCCCGTCGGGACCCGGAGGAGGACCGACGGCGTGGACTCATTGTCCTGGAGCGACAGCGTGAACGGGTTCTCGTCGGCCAGGAAGGCACCCGTCGCCGTAGTACTGGGGGTGATGATGATGGACTCATTCGCATCCCCCTCAAAGAGGTCATCGGGGATGCCCGTGAGGTCAATCGTGGCTGCGGTGGAGCCGGCGGCAATCGTGACCTCCAAGGGGGCATTGAAGTCCGCGCCACGAACCGCCGATCCGCTGTAGGCGAGCTGGACCACGATTTCCTCCTCGATCGCCGCGGGGATCGAGGCGGTGATCGACAGTGGATTGCCCACTTCGTCAAGGACGGCGGAAGAGGGAGCGAAGGAGACCGGAGCGGGGTCGTCGTCCAGGATAGTCAACTGGACGGAGGAGGCCGACTCGTCGACGAGGAAGCCATCCCCCTCGGAGAGGGCGACGGAGAAGGTCTCGTCTCCTTCGAAGAGGGTGTCCCCGTTGATCGTCGCGTTGATCGTTTGGTCTAGTTGGTTACCGGCGTTGAAGGAGAGGGCGAAGTCTAAGCCGTCGAAATCGACGTCGGATACCGCCAGGCCGTTGATCGTCGCGACGGGGACAAAGATCTCCTCGTCGACGGGATGCGAGAGGGTCACCGTGAGCTCGACCGTGAACGGGCCCGAGTCTCCTTCCTGTATCGTCGTGGAGGCCGCGGCGATGGAGACCACGGGCAAAACGTCGATCGAGATCTCGTCGCTCTCGGCGCTGAACGCGGTTTCGCCACCAAGGACTTCCGGGGCGCTGAGGTCGACGCGGTCGAAGGCGGCTCCGGTGCTCTGGTCCCACGCGCGAAAGGAGAGGCTCGGCGTTCCGACAAATTCCGCGTTGGGAACGAAGCGAAGTTGATCGTCCGGACCGAGTAGGAGGGAGTCACTTGTTAGATCGACGATTTGGCCACTGGTGTCGGAGATGTCGGTCCACTCGGTGCCCGCCCAGTGCTGCCATGTTCCGTTGGTGTTGTCGACTCCGGTGATCGCGATCGCCTCGACCAGGCCATCGGAATCGGTGATCGAGTTGTCGACGAGGATGTCGGCGACGCTGTCGCCTTGGATGTCGGCCGAAGGGAAGTTGACGCGAATGGCACTCAGCCGGTGGTCGGCGTCGGTCAGGACCGGAGCGGTATTCACTACCGTGATTTCGAACTGCGCGCTGCCGCCGCCTTCTGAGGCTACCAAGGTATCGTTGTCGTCGACCAACAAGTTGGCTTGGGAAACAGTCGCGGATACCGTCGCGATCGCGGAGGCGGTGTCGACATCCTCATGGTTGGGTCCAAGCTGCGAGCCGGTCTGGGCCCGGTTGTAGATCGTCGAACCACCGTTGGCCATCGGGAATCCAGAAGCGGTCAGTGCCTGATTCCCGGTGAACGCGGTGTCGGCGAGGGTGATTTCCCCATTGAGGTTGAAGATCCCTCCGCCGAGGCCTTGGCCATTCGCACCGCTGCCCGATCCCCCCTGGGCGAGGTTGTTTTCCACGCGAGTCTGGTCAATGTCCACGGTGCCGGAATGGTTGAAGATCGCTCCCCCCATTCCCGCGCCACCGCCGCCATGATCTGAGTTGCCACTGCTGCCGCCGAAGCCCCCGATTCCCGGTTGTGTGGGGCTGCCAAGAAAACTAGATCCACCTCCGCCACCTCCACCGAAACCGCCGTTTCCTCCGTTCGAAGTGGGGGCTCCTCCACCGCCGCCACCACCAAACCCGCCCGAGGTGCCGCTGGCGCCTCCACTGCCGAAGCCGCTCTCGGATTGAGGCGGGCCACCTTGCATCCCGGAAGAGCTACCCGCGATGCCTCCGCCACCACCGTACGATCCACTGCCGCCCGATCCGCCTCGGGCCTCGTTGCCGGTGAGCAAGCTCTCTTGAAGGGTCAGCGTTCCCTGGTTGAAGATCGCTCCCCCCATCCCGGCCGCTCCGCCGCCTCCATTGTCGCCGTCGCCACCCTTGGCAACGCCACCAGCAAGCGTCACGCCGTTGAGGGTCAGGTTGCCGGTGGGTGTGATCGCGAAGAGGCGGAAGTTGGCCGTGGTGGCAGGATCGCGTTGGATCGTCACGTCGGGCGCGCCATCGGAGTCGCTATCGCCCCCTTGGATCGTGATCTCGGTCGTGATGACGAACGCCGAGGGACCAAGATTGACGTTCGTGTCGGCTTGGCCGAGCATCACCGTCTCGACGTCTTGGGCGAACGTGATCGTGTCGGATTCGGGCGTCTCTTCGGCTGCCTCGATCGCTTCGCGAAGACTGAGATCGCTGTCATTGGGATTGGAGATGTCGTCGCCTGCCGTGACGACGAGGCTCGCCGGGACCGATCGGTCTTCGAGCGTCTCCAGAAGGTGCTTGCGGCCGGTCGATCGCCGTGGCGTGGTCTCGCCGAGGAAGCGGCGAAGACGCGACAACGGACGACGAAACATGAGCGAGGTGAGGGGCAACATTGGGGCAGTCCTTTCGTGGTTTAACCATGGCGGAACCAGATCGATCAAGAGGCTCGTCGGCACTTCGCGAAACGGACGCGCGCAACGGTAGCGGGGCGGCAGGACCGGCGGTCATGTCGCTGGCTGGGGACCGAGGGTCCCTGGCGCGTCTAGATGATGGGCGAGCCTAGTGGATCGTCTCTGGCTGGAGTCTCGGTTCCTTCTCGCTCACCGAGGAACATTTCGTTTCCTCGGTGGTTCCAAGAGCGTATGACATTTCGTTGGCAGTCGGTCAGAGGTCCCTCGCGATGGAACCGACCGGACGTTGTTCTCGATCCGGTTGAAACGGGCTCTTCCTGGGGAAGTTCTCCCAATGACCCGTTGATGCGATGCATCGTGTATCGAGGAAAAGTAGTAGATCTGATCCGTCAATGGAAATGGATTTCGTCCCCGTCGCGTCGCTCTCATGAGAACTTCACGGTGGGAGGAAACTGTTCGAAGGTATGTATGGAAACGAAGAGCGAATCTTCACGAAAGGGGTCGCAAAGGAGGTGCCCGCGGAGGGAGGCAAACGCTTCCTGGGAGGCTCGCTACACCACCCCGCTCGGGCCGCGCTGATGCTCCTTGCGGAACTCGCGCGGGCTCTTGCCGACGCGTTCCTGGAAGCGGCGATGAAAGTTCGCCATGTTCGCGAAGCCGGCGGCGAAAGCGACCCGGGTGATCGCGTTGTCCGATTCGACCAATTCGCGACAAGCCCAACCGACGCGCAAGTCGTTGACGTAACCCACGAAGGTCTTGCCGGTGGCCCGTTTGAAGAAGCGGCTGAATCCCGCCGGACTGAGATGGCACCGCCGAGCCGCTTCCGTCTGGGTCAGCGGTTCGCGGAAGCGGTCGTTGATCCAGCGACAGACCGCGTCGATGCGTCGCTGGGAGCGTTGATCGAGTCGCGGCTGGAATCCGGGACTCGAGAGTTCGCGAATCCGACAGACGTGCGCGAGTTCGTCGAGAATCTCCAAGAGCGCCGTGATCCGTGGAAGGGGGCCGAGCTTCTCCATCGCCGCCAGTCTCTTGCCGATGCGCTGCCGAAGTGGGCCTTGGAAGCATAAGCCGCGTGCCGATCGTTCCAGGAGACGTCGGCAAGCCGCCAGTTCGGGACGCTCGAAGAAGTCTTCCCCCAGGAACGCGCGGTCAAACTGCACGAAACGCGCAACGTGCTCGGCGGTCTGTCCGCGCGAACCATCGGAGCACCATGCGTGGGGCAGGTTCGGACCCAACAAGACGAGGTCGGCGTCGGCATAGTCCTCGATCGAATCCCCGACGAAACGACGTCCTCGGCTTCGGTCGATGTAGGTCAGTTCGAACTCGGGGTGAAAGTGCCAGTAGAAAGCGAAGGCCGACTCTCGTCGTTCCCGCAGTCGAAACGACGAACTCTCCGGGGGTTCCACCTTTTCGATCGTCGCACGCATGAGGTCTCGCTCGGGCAGAAGTTGACGTCAATTCACTACTATTTGGCCACGATCATGCGTGAAAGTCAAAATAGTATCTCTTTTTGCAATAGAGGCGTCGCTCGAGCCGCCGGAGCGCTCCTATCATCGAGACACACTGGAGCAAAGAGTCGACCAATCCGGGAGATCTGAGGATGGCCGAACACGAGAGCGAACATGCCCCCTATGAAACCTACCGAGGTCTGCCCCCCTTGGGCGGGGTCTGTGCCATGGAGGAGGCGACTGCGCCGGGGCTCTCTGTCGACGAGTCGGTCGGTCGCTTGAAGCGGTTTCACTACGCGCTGAAACGACTGCACCGCATCTTCGTGTCGCGTCTGACGGCCGAGCCGATCTACGAACTCAAGCTCAGCTACAGCCATCACGGCCATCTTTGCGCCGAGCACGTCTCGTCGTTGCGTCGGCGGGTCGGCGAGATGCGCGAGCCTCCGCTCGGTCTCGAGGATGTTCCCGATGGGAACCTGGAACTCTACTTCGACGAGATCCAGTCGGCTCCCAACACGGAGGAACTCGTGATGGGGCTTTACGGCCAGGCGATCCCGGCTCTGGCCGAGGCGCTGCGCCGCTATCGTCGCGAAACCCATCCGGTGGCCGATGCTCCCTCGGTGCGGCTTTGCCGCTTCGCGCTCCTTGAACTCGAGGACATGGTCGCCTTTGGGGAGCGGGCACTCGCGTCGCTAGTTGACGATGAGGCTCGTTTGGCAATGGCCCCATGGCTGGCGACATTGAAGGAGATGCTCTCGGCCGCGGGGGGACTCGATGGGACCGAACCGGTCGCGGAGTCCTTGGTCGAGCGTTGGCATTCGAAGACTCCCTATGTTTTCGATCCGATTCCGCAACGGGATGAGCGGTTTGTCGATCCTTACAATGCGGGCGTCAATCCCGAGGCCTTCCTCTACGACGAGGCGTATCCCGCTCGCGTAAGGACGCTGATGATGTACTACAAGCGGATTCGTGAGCTCGACGTCCCGGAGATGATGGCAAGCGTTATTGAACAGACGCCGGACAAACCGTGGGACTACTACGCCGAGATGACGCGGCAGCTTTGGGACGAGGCCCGGCACTCGATGATGGGCGAGATCGGTTTCGCGTCGTTGGGCATCGACTGGCGAAAGATCCCGATCAACTTCACGTGGTCGCTTAACATCAACACGCAACTCAAGCCGATCGAGCGACATGCGGTCCTTTTCTTTATTGAGCAAGGGCTGATGCCAAAGACGGGCAAGCGGTTCGAATGGGAGGTCGCGTTCGCATCGGGCGATCCCCTCTCGGCGACGTTTCAGGACTTCGATTGGGCGGACGAGGTCTTGCATTCGCAGATCGGTCGGCGCTGGTACGTGACGCAGATGGGAACGCTCAACGACGCGATCGACTATGGCGATCGCTGTTGGACGCAGGTGGTGAGTGATTGGAAGGGGTACGTCGAACGGGGCTTGACCGAACATCGCAACTGGTGGCCCGAGCTCTACCGCGAGGCTTGCGAACGCTGGGGAACTTCACCCGATCCCGAGATCATGAACTACGCCACGACCTATGAGTCACAGCGGGCCGACCTGAAGGAGATCCCACAGGCCTCCGGCTAGGAACGATTCGACATCACGCGGACGAGATCAGATCAGCCGTTGTACGAACGCGGCACTGGCGGCGACGGCGTCGGGGCCGCCTCCCTGTTGGTCGGGGGCGAGCGTCAACGATCCTTGGTAGTTAACTTCCTCGAGCGCTCCCAGGAACGATTCCCAGTCAACCTCTCCCTCACCGAGAGGAACCTCCCGGTAGCCCGAGACCGCGATGCCCGAACGGACGGCGTCCTTGAGTCGGATCGAGGCGAGATGATCGTGGAGCGTCCGCACGCCGCCGTAGGCGTCTTCACCTCGGACGAGAAGCAGGGCGGGATCGTACGCGACCGCGAGCCCGAATCCGCCCGTTTTGGCGAAGAGGTCGGCGAGTTCACTCGGTTGGTTCGGGCCGATCGAAGCCGCGTAGCGCGTGCCGAGTCGTTCGGCCTCCCGGGCCAACCGCGTGACGGCATCGTGAAACGCGAGCGCCGCGGGGGAGTCATCGTCGGTCGGGATCGTGCCCAACTGGCCAACGACGACGGGAGCGCCGAGTTCGGCGGCCAGCGCGAGCACCTTCACGGCTTGGGAGACCCGTCGTTCGAGCCGGTCGATCTCCTCGAACCCATGTCGGGAGAGGAAGCCGATACCCGTGAAGTTCAGCTCTTGCGAGCGGATCGCATGGCGCAAGTGACGGCGGCCGGTCTGCGAGAGTTCCTCGGGCGAGAGTTCTCCCGCCGCGTCGAACTCGACCCCACCCAGTCCGAGTGACCCCGCTTTCGAGAGTGCCTTGGTCAACGGGAGTTGAAAGGCTTCCAGGCGAACACTCAGTCGCTTCAATAACAACGTTCGATCTCCACATGTCGGTGACACGGCTCATGCCACGCGCGGCTCTCGTTTCCTAGGGCATCCAATTTGGGAAAGGACGATGACATCAACGAGAGTCGTCGGCGGAGATGTTGTAGGTCGATCGACCGGCACTAGGCAACGCGATCGGCGACGAATCGCGTCAGGCTCTCCAGGACATCGCGGGCGGAAGAGCGGGGCAGGGCATCGAGCCGTCGGGCGGCACGCGCGGCGAATTCCGCGGCCTTGCCGTGAGCATAGGAGAGAGCATCGCTCTGGTTGAGGTCTCGGGCGATCTGCGTTCGGTCAGCCGATTCGGGATGCTCGAAGAGATTGCGGAACCGTTCGAGCACGTCCGGCTCGGCGGTCTGGCGGAAGCGAATCAGCGGGAGCGTCGTCTTCTGCTTGAGGAGATCACTTCCCAGCGATTTGCCGGCGGTCGCTTCGCTGCTGGTCAAATCGATGACGTCGTCGGCGATCTGGAACGCGATGCCGATTTCGCGACCGAACTCGGTCATCGAATCGGTTACTTCGTCGCTGGCGCCGGCGAAGTGGGCACCGAGTCGGCAACAGCAGGAGATGAGCTCGGCGGTCTTGCCCGCGATGATGTCGATGTATTCGGATTCGGAAAGTTCGAAACATCCCCGACGGGCGATCTGGTGCAGTTCGCCCTCGCAGACGCGATTGGTGGCTTGGCCGATGAGTCGGCACGCGAGCGTCGACTCGAGCGAGGCGGCAAGATGGAACGAGTGGGTAAAGAGGAAGTCCCCGAGAAGGACGCTCGCCTCGTTGCCCCATTCCGCATTCACGGTGGTGACGTGTCGGCGGAGAGCGGCGTCATCGAGGACATCGTCGTGCACCAGGGTCGCGATGTGGATCATCTCGACGACGGCGGCGAGCACGTGGTGATCGCGGTTGACGTTGCCGACGGCCTTGCCGGTGAGGAGCAAGAGAGCGGGGCGAAGGCGTTTGCCCTGGTAGCGTCGCACGCGCGAGGTGAGTTCCTCGACGAAGGCGACGTCGGAGCCGATCTCTTGGTTGAAGACCTCTTCGGCTTGGAGGAGGTCGTTCGCGACGGGCTCGTAGATCGCGGCGAGCTTGGAGTCGAGAGCTTGGCGTTCGTCCGTTTTGGTCACGGTGTCCTGGTCACGTCGACGTGTTGTTTCGGATGTTTCAGAAAGCATTGAAATCTCAAGAGCAAAAAAATCGAACCTAACGTTCGAAGGTGCCGCTCTTGCCTCCCGACTTCCGGTCCAGTTGAATCGTACTGATTCGCATCCCCCGGTCCACCGACTTGCACATGTCGTAGACCGTCAGGCACGCGACGCTCACCGCCGTGAGCGCTTCCATTTCGACGCCCGTCTTCGCTCCGATGCGGCAGGTCGCTCGAACCGTCAGCGACCGATCGTCTTCCGGAGCGATGTCGATCTTGACGCTGTCGAGGGCGATCGGATGGCACAGCGGAATCAGGTCGGGGGTCTTCTTGGCCCCCATGATCCCCGCGAGCCGCGCGATCTCGAGGACATCCCCTTTGGACATCTCGCGATCGAGGATGAGCCGCAGCGTCTCCGGTCGCATCTCGACGCGGCCACTGGCGACCGCTTCCCGCTCGGTGACATCCTTGGACGAAACATCGACCATCCGGCTCGCGCCGGCATCGTCAAAGTGGGTCAATTTCTCACGCGTCAAAGGTGTCGGCCTCGCAGTCTTCGGTTGCCCTTCCTGTGATAGTATAGGCGGTTGGCCGTCCCGGACCCGCAACGAGAGGAGAGATTCATGGAGTGGCTCAAGTTCGTCGGCTTGGGCATCCTGCTCGCCGTGATCTATGGGCTGATCCACGACCAGATCACGGTCCGGTTGTCGCTTGAGTATTTCACGGTCGCGCACACCCTGCCTCCGTTCATCCCCGCCAATTCCCCGACGTTGATCGGTCTGTTCTTTGGCGTCGCGGCGACATGGTGGGCGGGGGCGATTCTGGGAGGTTTTCTGGGGCTCTGTGCGCGACGCGGCCCGGAACCACGCTTGGTCGCGAGGCAATTCGTGAGTCCACTTCTGGTGGTCTTCGGAATAACGGCGCTCGCCGCGTTCGGTCTGGGGCTGGCCGCCTACTGGTACACGAGTCCCCTCTCGGCGGAGGGAACTCCACTCATTTACAACAATGAGTACTTCGAGAAGAACATTCCCGTCGCGCGACAGGCGGGGTTCTTCACGGCGGCGGTCGCCCACGCCGCGTCCTACGCAGTTTCGACGCTCGGGGTGATTATTCTTTGCATCCACACCGTTTGGAAGCGGCGTTTGCTCGAGCGGGCGGCGAGCTTAAACGTCACGACGCCGGCGGACGGATCGCAATCGGTTCCGTAGCGTATCGTTGAGATGATTGGTACCAGCGAGGTCGCCCGTGATTGTTGTTAGCCAACTCCGCAAGACGTTCGAGGACCTTCGTCGGGGCGAGGTGGTCGCGCTCGACTCCGCGACCTTCTCTTGCCGACCGGGCGAGATCTTCGGACTTCTCGGGCCCAACGGCGCCGGCAAGACGACGACGATGCGAATCCTCAGCACGGTGTTGCGTCCCTCGTCTGGAACCGCCACCGTCGCGGGATACGACGTGGTGACCCAGGCGTCGCTCGTTCGGGCGAGTATCGGGTTCCTCTCCGGTAGCACCGCTCTCTACGACCGGATGAGCGCTTGGGAGCATGTCGAGTACTTCGGCAAGCTCTACGGCCTCAGTGACGAGGTGCTCTACGAACGCATGGAGCGGCTCTTCGACGTGCTTCAGATGAACGACTATCGAGACATGCTCGCGTCGAAGATGTCGACGGGGATGAAGCAGAAGGTCTCTATCGCACGGACCATCGTCCACGATCCGCCGGTGTTGATTTTCGACGAGCCGACGTCGGGTCTCGACGTGCTGGTCGCGCGTACGGTGCTCGAGAATATCGAGCGACTCAAGGATGAGGGCAAGTGCATCATCTACTCGACCCACATCATGAGCGAAGTCGAGAAACTCTGTGAGCGAGTCGCGATCATCCACCATGGGCGGCTCCTCGATCAGGGACCGCTCGGAGAACTCCGCGAACGGTTCGAATCCGCGAACGTGGAGGAGATCTTCTTTCGACTCATCGAGAAGGCCGATCAGGAAGCGCTGGTGTCGGCCGGTTCCTGATTCAGGGTTGCCGAACTCCCGCCAAGCTCGCATTGCCCTGAAACTGCTCCTCTTGCTATGCTCTCGACTCTCAACGCAAGGAAGGGCCAAGGATGGCACGCTCCGCACACGCATGGCATCAACGCTGGCCGTACCTCCTGGGGATCGGGTGTCTCTGGATACTCATCGTTGTTGGTCCCTGGCGGCGCGGCTGGATTGACGGATCGCTCGGCTCCCATCCCCGTCATGCTACGGTGCGCCGGTTGCACGAGCATGCCAACATCGATCTCTCCGAGGGCCCCCTTCGCGTCGGGATTGGGGAAGCGACGTTCACCGATCTGGCGATTGGACGCCCTCTCGCGGGCTACGGCAAGCGGTGCTTCACCCCTTGCAGTGAGGTGAATGACCCGGTCGGCTGCCAAGTGCTAGTTCTCGACAACTCCCGCGCGCGGGTCGCGCTGATCACGTTCGATTTACTCCTGGCGAACCGGGTTCTGGTCGCGGCGGTCGAAGATGCGTTGCGGCGGCGGGGAGCCTACTGGGATCGCGAGGAGCTCTTCTTCACCGCGTCGCACACGCACTCGGGGCCCGCGGGATTCGCTGGCCGGGCGCTCGAGATGCTGGGTCTCGGGATGATGGATCCCAAGCTGACCGAGCAGCTTGCCGGTCGGATCGCTCAAGCCATCATCGATGCCGAGGGCCGCGCGCAACCAAGCGAGCTGGCGCACGTGTCGGTCGACGTTCCCGACACCCTCGTCCGCAACCGAACCGTAGCCGATGATCCGGCCAATCGCACCCTCGACCTATTCTCGTTTCAAACCGTGAGCGATCACGAGCCCTTGGCGACTCTCGCCTTGTTCAGCGCTCACGCCACGGCGCATCACTCGAGCGATCGGCGAATCTCGTCGGACTATCCGGGTGTCTTGCGTCGCGAGCTTCGAAAGCGAGTGGGAGGGCCGGTGCTCTTCGCGTCGGCCGCGGTGGGAAGCATGGCGCCCGGGGAGTCGGTCAGTCGCGACAAGCTCGCCGAGCACATGGGCAAGACGCTCGCCGAAGCGGCCGCCGATGCATTGAAGAAGTCAACGGTCAGCTATCGTCATGACGTTTCGCTCGCGACGGTCGGTTTCGAGGCAAAGCTGCCGGCGCCGACACTCAAGGTGGGGGCGTCGTGGCGGCTCTCGCCCCTGACGGGAGGGATGCTGGTTCCCTCGGATGCTTGGGTCCACTGTTTGCGTCTTGGCGACAGCATCCTCGCGGGGACGCCCGCCGACTACAGTGGCGTTCTCGCCCAAGAGCTACGTCATCAAGCCAAGGATCTCGAGGTGGTGGTGACGAGCTTCAATGGCGATTACGTCGGCTATGTCCTTCCCGACAGTTATGACGATGTTCCGAAGTACGAGGCAAAGAGTGTTTCGGTGTTGGGGCCGACGGCCGGGAGCTTCTTCCAGGAAGTGGTTGCGCGGAGTGTGACACGGCTGAGGGAGGCCAAGATGGGCACAAACACGGCAAAAGTTGCAGGTAAGGCTTCCATTCACCACGATTGAATTTTATACTAATGGATGGGTTTCATTCGGCACACCAGGGGGCACACCTTTATGCGTCATACCGACGAACTGATGGACCTTCGCGCGGAACGGATCGAACTTCTTCAACTCTTGAACAGCTCAAGCAACACAAAGCGGCAAGTGATCAACAAACGACTCATGTCCGTGACGAAGAAGATCCAGCATCTTGCAGGCACTGACGGCGTTGCGGCGAAGGATTAGCAGCTAATCGGTCGCAAGGAGAGTCACTCCGAACGCCAAGGGGCGAGCCAAGAAAGGCTCGCCCCTTGGCGTTTTTATCCTTGGTTTCTTCTCGCTTGGCGAGCCGGACCCACGCGGTCGTGTCGCGGAGCTGTTCCCTCGCCGGACCCTGTGTGGAAAACCCACGTGTCCCATTTGGAGCGAGGGTCTGTTATCCACCAATTGTCGGCACGCCTGACGATGGCCGGAATCCGTCACGTCCGACTACCAGGTCCTGAGTGATCGCTTGGGAAGCAGGTGGAACGCGCGGCGGCAACTCGCGACTCGACGGGGCTGGGTCTTGATTGGTTGAGATGGGAATGAATGCTACCGGGATTCGCTCCCCATGGCGGAGCCGGCACACCGCCTCGGTTCGAGGACATGCTCTTGGCACATGATACACCGGATCCGCAACGTGGTCGCGTTTCCGATCATCCCCCTCGATCGCTCCACGTTCATCCCTTGCCCTCGCTCGTTCGTCCAGAGGATCTCGAGGGTGGCGTGGTGGTGGCGATCGATGTCCTGCGCGCGACGACGACGATCGTGGCGGCACTGGCCGCGGGGTGTCGCGGGGTGATCCCCGTGCTCACGGTCGATGATGCCCGCGACCGCGCGAAGGACTTTTCCCGAGGAGAGTATCTGCTCATCGGCGAACGTCAGGGCGAGCCGATTCCGGGGTTCGACCTAGGGAATTCTCCTGGCGATTTCGTGGCGGACGCTTGTTGGGATCGAACGGCGATTTGCACGACCACCAATGGGACGCGCGCGATCTTGCACGCGGCGCGTGCGTCATCGGTGCTGATCGGTTCGTTCGTCAACTTCAGCGCGATTTGCGAGGAGTTGCGCTCGGGTGACGCGCCGATCCACTTGCTCTGCGCGGGGACCAACGGTCAAGTCTCGTTGGAAGACATGCTCTTTGCGGGGGCGGTGGTCGAGTTCTTCGCCACCGGCTACGACGTCGGTCTCAACGATTCGGCCCGCATCGCATGGGACACGCACGAGCATCATGGTCACGTTTTGGTGGCGGCGCTGGAACTCGGTGCGGGGGGCAAGCGATTGCTCGAATTGGGTCTCGACGTCGATCTGAAAATGGCGGCGGATGTCGATCGTTTCTGCCTGGTGCCGCAGTTCGATCCGACCACGGGAATGATCACTGCGCGGACTGCCCATTTCGACAGTCGTTTCTTCCTGGGCGACAGTGGGTTGTATGGCTAACGCGTCGATTCGGGAAAGTTCAATGAATCTTGAAGCGTACCCCGTAGAGGGTATACTCAGGAGGGGCCGCCGTGGAGACGGTCGGTGCCGAATCGGCTCGGTGCCCCATTCGCAAGATCGTGTCCGAGAACCGAGACGGACAGCCAGAGTGAGGTAACAACCTTTCGTGGCAATCACTGCGGAGGTGTGCAGCGTCTACGTCGACGGTAAAGAAGAGGCGCTCAGGCACAAGTGGATTGAGAGCGAGAGGGCTCAGCGCGACCTTGGCGACACGGCGATTCGCCAGTGGATTCGCGACCATTGGAACAACTACCTGCGCGCGCGCTGGGTGGAGCACATCCAGGGTGTACGCTTTTGGAAGGAACTCGATCGCGGAGACTTCGGGCTCCTGCAACGCGAGTTTCACGACGATCAAGTTCTCCTCGATCGGATTCTCGATCGACTGAAGATGGGTCGGGAGAACCTCGATATCATCAACTGGGCGATCAGTTGGAAGCTGCCGATGGATCGGGTGATCAGCGTGCTGGAGGCGCTCGACATCAACAGCCGTCGGCTCGTGGCTCGCTTCGAGCACCAATAATGTAGCCGGTGGCTCCGCGAGCCTCACCTGTTGCTTGCGCGGTGCAATCCGCGTGACGAATCTTTTTTACCCACTTGTCCGCTCCCCACGACGTTTTCCCATCCCTTGGCAGACCGATCCGTGGTTGCCACCGCCAAGCGGGATCGTGGGGACCGACGTCGACGTGCGTTCGTCTCTCTGCTCCCGCCACGCCGAAATCCCACCATGGCAGACTTGCCAAATCCCATTCCACCATCAAACCCAATCATGGCAACCCACGATCGGCCTATGCGCACGCGGTCACGCCGCGATGCCACCAGTTGACTTGGTACCGCGGCGACCCTAACGACAATCATCCATGATGCGATCTCAGGAGAGCGAGGGTGCCGACGCGGTGGCGTCGCCCTTGAGCGGGCCGAGCCAGACCGCCAAGTGATTCGAGAGCGAGTAGCGATCCAGGAGCTCTTTCGTTTGCTCGATCGTCACCGCCTCGAGGAGGGCCAGATCCTCTTCGACCGACGCGTACCGCTGGCGGTAGGTCCAGTGGTCCGCCAACGATTGCAAGCGGTTCTGTGGACGCTCGGCGGCCAAGACGATCCGGGCACCGAGTCGATGCTTGGCTTGATCGATCTCTTCCGGTTCGACCCCTCTCTCGGCGACCTCTCGAAAGATTGCCTTGATGATGTCGAGGTTCTCCTCGGCCAGGTCCGGTTGGCATCCGATGCTCGTCAGGAACGCCCCCACGTCCTCGTAGGCGTAGTAAGCGAACTCGACGCTGTCGACACGACCTGGTTCCTCAAGGGCCCAGTGGAACCGCGATCCCGAGTCATCGCCGATGATGCTCGCGAGGAGTTCCGACGCCATCCGTAGCGGAGCATCGGCGGCGGGAGCGTCGCTTACCAGCACGATCGACTCCTGGACGTACGCGTCGGTGCAGATGATCTCGTCACTGTCGCGTCGGTGCGTTCGGTCGCAACCGCGTTCGGACGCCCCGGCCGACCAGTCGGCGCAGTGTTCCTCGATCAGATCGACGAGTTGATGCCAATCGATCTTTCCCGTCGCGGCCACGAAGATGTTGTTCGCGCCGTAGCGGTCGGTGTGATACGCCCGCATCGCGTCGGCGGTGAGGGCTCCCACCGAGTCGACGGTTCCGAGGACGCTGTTTCCAATCCCGTGATCGGCGAACTGACGCCGCATCGCGCATTCATAGGCGGTCCAACTCGGGAGATCGGCGTACATCGCGATCTCCTCGAGAATGACTTGTTTTTCGACATCGAAGTCGTCGACGCGAAGCGTGGGACGAATCAGTCCCGCGAGCAGATCCATCGCCCGAGGAAGATACTCCGGCAGCACCGCCGCGTGATAGACCGTCTGGTCGACCGCGGTGTAGGCGTTGTACTTGGCGCCGATCTCGTCGAACTCTCGGTTGACATCTTCGGCGGTCCGCTTGTCGGTCCCCTTGAACGCCATGTGCTCGAGAAAGTGGCTGACGCCGGAGATCTCGGGCGTCTCGTCGCGCGCACCGGCGCGGACGAAGAATCCAAGCGCCGCGCTGAGGGCGTCGGGGTTGCATTCCGCGACGATCTGCAGACCGTTGGATAGCGTCTGATGATGAAACTTCACGCGCTGGCCTCCAGCGGAGTTGGTCCAAGCGTAAGGATGTTGAAATTGCCAGGGGGATGCCGCTCGAGGTAGCCGAGAATCGACTCGGGGGTCATCGCCTCGATTTCGCGGGCGATCTCGTCGAAGGGCCGAACCCGGCCGAGGTGGTACCAGCTACGAGCCAGGACACTGGCGCGAGCGGAGGTTGACTCTTCCTGCATGATCAGGGACGACTTCAAGCCCGCTTGGAGTCGGTGAACCTCGTCGTCGGAGATCCCAAGGAGGAGGCGCTCCAGTTCCGCGAAGATGACTTCGAGCGTTTCGTTGGCCCGATCACTCGAGGAGCTGGCGTAGACGAGGATGATGCCGCGGTCCTTGAGGGGATGATAGGACGCGCCGACCGAATAGCAGAGGCCCCGCTTCTCGCGCACCTCGGTCCAGAGCCGCGAGCTCATGCCGCCGCTTAGGACGCCGACGGCGCCGTGAGCGTTGTAAAAGTCCGCGTCGCTGTAGGAGACCGAATCGAACGCGAGCCCGATATGGGTTTGCAGTTTCTCGGCGGGGACGTGTTGCCGCGAACCGTGACGCTGAGCGACGCTAAAGGGAGGCTCGTCGATGGGCTTCCAATCGTCGAAGAGTTCACCAATGATGTCGCGAATGCGTTCGAAGTCGACGTTACCGGCGACGCCGAGAATGGCGCCGTTGGGGCGAAAGCAACGGCGATGAAAGTCGACGATCATTTCGGGCGTCATCCGCTGAACCCCCTCCGCCGATCCGAGAATTGGACGGCCCAGGGGCTCGGGCAACGAGTGCCGTTTGAGTTCGATGAAGATCTTTTGGCCCGGATCGTCCTCGATCGCCATCAACTCCTGAAGCGTTGAGGCTTTGCAAAGTTCGAGCTGATCGGCGTGTAGGTGAGGGGACCGCATGATGTCCCGCGTGATCGTCAGGCACGGTTCGAGGTTGTCGGCGAGCGTCGCCGCGGTGAACGACGTGTGAATCGTTTCGGTAGCCTCGTGCCGCTGGATGCCGAGATTGTCGAGATCGTTGGAGAGTTGTCGACTGTCCCGGGAGCCGGCCCCTCGCGTCAGGAGGCTCGCCACCAAATTGGCGCACCCCGGCGCCGTCGCGGGCTCTCGCGAGACCCCCGCCGGAACCAAAAACGTGAAGGCCGCGCTCCGGCACCAAGACATCGGCTCCACCAAGAGCTGAAGTCCGTTGGCGTAACGATGCTCATGATAGACGTTCGACAAACAAGCTCCTCCGCTCTGACGCAATCCGACGACGCATCGCCGCTCCGGGGCGATAGTGGCAGAGCCCCCGCGAGTCATCAAGGTCAAATGGGCTCGGTTCCTTCTCCGTGGCACGAAGTGCCAACCAGACCTGGACTTGGGTCACATCGCCTCGGCGAGCACGGCGTGACGCAGCAAAAGATAGTTCGTCTTTCGATACTCCGTGATCAATCCCCTGACCTTCCATCGCAGTTCCGCGTGGCGTTTGGACTCCCGCGCTTGGACATATTCCACGCGCTCGAGCAGCTCGTTTTCCAGGAGAATGAGCGCCCCGGAGCCATCGTCGGGAACGAACTCGGTCCGGCCGCCGCGTGCCTGGATCTGGCCAATGGTGGGTGGCAACTCGGTGCCACCTCGTCGACGGATCGGCGTCGGGGCTGTGGGCTCCTTGGCGACATCCTGCGCGAATCGTAGCGAAAGCGGTTCCGGCCGACCCCGGTTGATTTCCTGCTTCGTCGGAGGGGTCGGGACGCTTGACGAGCGGATCGTCTGAGGGCCGCCAAATCCCTCCTCGGTGGTCGGAAGGTTCGCGCTTGGGGCGAACTTTTCTCTTGGATTGGCTTCTTCGGTGACGTTCGCCGTTTCCTTGGAGGCGGAACGCTGAAGCACCATCACGGCCGTGCTGATGACGCCGATGACCAGGGCCGCACCCGCGGCGAGGATCCACTTGTTCAACGTGCGTTCCTTGACGGTTCCCTATCCCACGGAAATGGGGCCGATGGTGATCGACGACACGGATACCCGAAGTGTGTTCCGGCTTCGAACCCCGCTCCCACCGACGTGCGCGGTTGCCCCTCGTTCCTTCGCGCATGGTAACACATGGAGACTGTCGTCCCAATGGCGTGGGTGAGGCACTTTGACGAGTGGCGAAAGTCGCGGGAGCGACAGGCGCTTCGATAGGGGCAGATCGCGGGGAGAGAAAAAGAAAAACCCCGATGAGCGGAACTCACCGGGGAGGAGGTTAGTCGTGGGTGCTCGCGAACGCGATGCCGCGAGCGAAAAGGAACTCGGCCTTATTTGGCCTTCTTTCCTTCGGCTTCGAGCTTGAGCGAGTTGCCGGGCTCGGCAGCCTTCTTCGCACCACCGGAGATCTTCTCGGGAGCCGGGGCGGGAACTTCCTCAGCCACGGGAGCCGGAGCGGCGGCGGGCTTCGGAGCGGGCTTCTTGGCCGGCTTCGGGGTGGTCTTCTTGGCTTCCGGCTTCGGAGCAGGCTTCTTGGCCGGCTTGGGGGCGTCCTTCTTCGGAGCCTCCATCTCCTTCTTCGGCGGCTTGGGCGCCTTCTTCAGATCGGGCTTGGCGGCTTCTTTCGTCTCGGCCGGAGCACTCTCGACGACCTCGCCGCAGGAATCACAAGAGCTGCAGCTATCACAAGAACCGCAGCTCTCGCAGGAGTCACAACTGCTGCAAGGAGTCGCTTCGCACTCGCAGCAAGTCGTCACCGGAGGCGGACAGCAGTCCTTGTGCTTCTTACCACCAAAGAATCCCAGGACTCCGGTCATCCCCAGAGCCACCACAAAACAAGACATTCGCATTCCTCCCACACGCGGAAAGGGGGTTTCTCGACCTGTCCGGGCACTCCGGGACAGCACATTTAGCGGCTATGGTAAGATGGGGAAATAGCGCATTCAAGAGAAAGCAAGCCCTTGCTCGCGATGCGTTCGGTCAACCGCCCGCAAAATCGGAACCACTGTCGCTTCCAGTAGTTAATGTTCCCCGATGACGTCGCCGCTCAAAAAGAAACTTCAAGCGTCGACGACCAGGATCACGCACTCGGGGGTGCGAGCATGCGTAGTTGTTGGACCTTTTGACGGCGTCGCACAATGGTCGGGAGATCGCGCATCGCTTCGCATTTCCCCGCCAGCCATGGACCCAGTTCGCCACGGACCGACTTGTACGCGAGTTGAATCACGAGAAAAGCAAGATGGGGAGCGCAGCGGGCCAAAAGTTCCTTCCGAGGGAGATTGGTCCAGAAGACGTGTTCGCTGTTTCGCGAGGTTTGGCGCAAGACCCGACGACGATTGCGCCCATAACTGAGGCTCACCCAGTGGTAGACGTGACTCTCCGGCTCGAACAGGCACCGATAGCCGGCCAGACGCAACCGATGACCCACGTCGATGTCGTCGAGGTAGGCGCCGAAGTGAGAGGGGAAGCCGCCGATCCGGCGGAGCACGTCGCGACGATAGAACGCCGCGCAGCCGCTGGCGCTAAAGACTTCCTCTCGCCGTTGATACAACTCGTTCGCATCGCCCTCCCCACGCTTTTTGGCGACGCCGAAACCCCAGAAGAGATCTCCCGCGCTGTCGATGCGACCTCGAAGCGGCAAGCGACTCACCCGGGGAGCCACCGCCCCGACGCTTGGATCCGCGAAATTGGCCAGCGCCTCTTCGGTCCATTGGGCGGAAACCAGCGTGTCACTGTTGAGCAATTCGACGAACTCTCCGCTCGCCGACTCGATACCACGATTGACCGCTCCACAGAAACCGACGTTCTGCTCCAGTCGTAGGACCCGAACTCTTGGAAATCGGCGTCGTACGAGACGCTCGATCGGCTCGGTGGATGCATCGTCGACGACGATGACTTCGCTATCGGCGGGGCGATGGCGTTCCACGCTCTCGAGGCAAGGCTCGAGCCAACGCCAGCCGTCGTGCACGGGGATCACGATGGAGAGTTGGATGGAAGTGCCTCCTTGCGCGATGTTGCCGAAGTCCTATCCGGCAAGCGGGATCGAGGGGGATCGTGCCGCCTCGAGGTCGATACCGCTGGGGACGAAACGCCTCGGGGGAGGATCGATAGCCCGGCGACGCTATGATCATAACGGGGAAGCTTGATCGAGTCGAAGGTCAGATCGTATGCAATGGCTCCATGACGACACCGGTACCGATAGCCTGGGAATCGTTTTGATCGCCCATGGGAGCAGACGCCAGAGCGCCAACGAGGAGCTCGAACGGGTCGCCGAGGGGCTTCGATCGCGGGGATTTGGCTGCGTGGTGCCCAGCTACCTCGAATTGGCGCATCCCCTCATCGTCGAAGGAGGCGACATTTGCGTTACCCGGGGAGCGAAAACGATCCTGTTGCTTCCTTATTTTCTTTCTTCCGGAAGACACGTGGCCGAGGACTTGGAGCGTGCTCGGAAAGAACTGCAAGAACGCTATGCGGATAAGGTTTTCTTGCTCGCCGGACCGCTGGGGCCTCATTCACTCCTGGTCGATATCCTGCAGCAACGGGTCGCCGAAGCCCTCGTGGAACGGGATCACATTTCGACATCCGCTCAAGTCGATTGACCGTTCTTGCCGATCCCAATAGCATATCGGGTACGCTGACTCTGACGGTTATGCCGGTTGTGCGGGCATGCCATCATCCAGCGACGGAGAGGTGACACCCTCGCTCGATGATTGATCGGGACGAAGGCGAACCTGGATCCCGCTCAGGTCTCTTCATTCAAGGTGCCGTAGCCAAGTGGTAAGGCAGCGGATTGCAAATCCGCTATTCGCCGGTTCGAATCCGGCCGGCACCTCTTCCTCTCCAACGATTTACATTCAATCGAGTGTCGCTGGCGCCGACGGTGCTTCGCGGCGCTTGGTCCATTTCTTGCCTAGCCAGCTTCCACCGTGTCGCCCGTCTTATAAAGCCGCTTGCCGGCGATCCAGGTCTCGTCGACGCTTCGATCGTCCCCCACAACCATGACACCGAAGAGCAATTGAGCGGCTTGCTCGATCGACGTAGGGCCCTCGGTCGTGATGAGCGATTGGTGCCAACTCGTGCCGGGTTGGCCGGCGGTCCAGTCCAGGGCGATGAAGTCGGCTTCCTTTCCCACCCAAAAGTTTCCCAGCACATCGTCGAGGTAGAGCGACTTCGCGCCGCCCAGGGTTGCGAGATAGAAGGCGCGATAGGGGGAGAGCTTGTTTCGCTCCGCCTCGGCCGTGTCCTGCTCACGGGGATTGACCGATCCGTCGAGCAACGTGTTGTTGCACATGCCGACTTTGTAGGCTTCGTCGAGCACGCGTATGAGCGAGAAGGCGTTCCCTCCTCCCATGTCGGTTCCGAGAGAGAGGCGAACACGAAACTCCGGGTCGAGGGCTCGTCCCAAACGAAAGAGACCACTTCCTAGGTAGAGGTTGGACATCGGGCAGAAGGAAATTGCCGCTCCGGAGGAAGAGAACCGACGCAACTCGTCGTCGGAGAGCCAGACGCCGTGTCCCGCGGTGAACTTCGGTCCGAGCAGGCCATGAACTTCGTGCACCTCGGTATAGTCGCGGCAATCAGGGTAGAAGTCGCGCACGCTTTTAACCTCGGTGGGGTTCTCCGAAATGTGGGTGTTGACCCAGCAGTCGGGATGTTCTTCTTTGAGTTGGCGCGACCGATCCATCATCGCGGTGGTGCAGCCGACGGCGAATCGCGGCGTGATCGCGTAGAGGCCACGGCCCTTTCGGTGAAAGCGTTCGATGAGCGATTTCGTCTGATGGTAGAAGTCATCGGGGGTGATGAGATAGTCGTCGGGGGCGAAACGATCGATCCCGGTCAAGCCGGCGATGACGCGCATGTTGCGTTCGGCCGCCGCCTCAAAGAAGACTTCGCTGGAGACGGGACTACTGGTGGTGAAGGCCTGGCACGTCGTCGTCCCCGCCGCGAGAAGGTTGTGGAAGAAGTGCTTCGAAGCGTTCGTCGCGTAGTCGCGATCCTTGTACTTGATCTCCTCGGGGAAGATCCAGTTCTGGAGCCAATCGAGCAATTGGTTTCCGTAGGCTCCGAGCACTCGCACTTGCGGGAAGTGAATGTGGCCGTCGATCAACCCCGGAAGGATGAGGCGGTTCTCGAGATGGGTGATCTCAAGCCCCTGATGCCGGACGATGACGTCCTCAAATGGTCCGAAGTCGGCGATGAGCCCACTCTTGACGACGAGGAGTCCATCCGCGAGGAATCGCGCCGCCTCGTGCTCCCGGCCTAGGTAATCCCAAGGGTTATCGAGGAGGTCGAAGAAACTTCCGCGAACCGCGCAATCGGCACCTGTCATCTAGTGAAATCCCCTCAACGAACTCGAGGCAAGATCTATTGGCCAATCATCACAAAGAATGCGGCGATCATGGTGATCAGCAGCACGATACCGACCGTACCGGCGATCGTTATCAGGAGTCCCGATGACTCCAGTGGCCGGAGCCAACGACTGAGCAAACGTGTCGTGATCGGCATCAGTGCCCATTGCAACATGTTGACGCTGATAATGTTCCCGATCAGGATCACGATGGGCAGGGGAAGTGGGCTCAAGTGGGGGCTGAGCAGGGTGGTGATCGTCATCACCGTTGGGTAGAGCACGAGGATGACGGTCAGGACGATGCGCCATCCGGGAATCGCGTCGGCTTCGTCGAGGTTGCCGAACCAAGCTTCGAGCCCACCTCGCTTGGTCACGGAATAGTTGCTGAACTCGCGGTGACAGCGGTCGGTCCAGTAGGCCCGAGCCGGCGATTGGAGCCAGTTCTCCAGTGACTGATTGTCCTTGAAGTGAACGAGCACCACCCAATCGACCCCGCGCTCGTCGATCGGCTCGAAGATCTCGGTTCGAACGTAGCCGGGCAGTTGGGCGGCGGCTGTCGTGATCTCTCGCTGCCACTCGATGAAGGCCGCTTCCTTGTGCTTCTCGACCCGCTGAGTGACGACCACGGTGTAACGTGATTTGGCCGGAATGAATTCCAAGTGAATTCGATCGTCACTGAATGCATGTTGGATGTTCGTATGATCGTTCATCCCGTATCTCGCCCTCGATCGAATGGGAACGGTGGAGGCTCTGAATCCAGCGTATCGGGATCGCACCTGGCGGCGAGTTGAATCGAGGGAGACAACCAGCGAGGTCGATCGGGAACCACCCGCGCATGCAAAAGCCCGGGTCCATGACCCGGGCTTCGCGGTTCCTGCGTACAGGCATGGCGATCGTCGTAAAGACGAGATGCCTTTGGTTTACTGCTCGACGACTTCCTTGCCCGCGACGGTGCTCAGACCGGCCAAGACCACCGCGTCGATGTTGTCGGAGATCGACTTGATCGAGCCGTCGGCGTAGAGGAAGTGGCAAACGCCCGAGTGCGGCGAACGGAAGTTGCCGATAGCCGCGCTTCCGATCGCCCCGGCGACCGGTGACCCGGTCGTATCGGCGGAGCTGATCGACTGAATGGCGTAGCGCTGCTTGCCCAAGTTCGGCGCCAACGGGGTCCAAGTCGACGCTCCCGGTTGTTCCAGATCCTGGTTCGCGTCGTAGGAAGCGTCGAGACCCGTAGCCCCGAAGACACTACCCCAAGGTCCGGTCGCGGCGTCGGGCAGGAAGCCTTGCGCCCACGCTTGGTCCACAATGCTATCCGCGACGACGGTGAAGGTCGGGATGGTCGAGGAGGCCTGGAGATCGGGACTTCCGTTGCCTTCGCCCATCAGAAAGGTGTTGGAGGTACCGTCTCGCATCCGCGCGATCGGCGTCTTGCTGTTGATGCTGAACGCACCTTGGGCGAGACGCTGGCTCGAGCTGAAGATCGACCCACGGTAGGGGCTGGCGGTCGACAGGTTGGCCGAGGCCCCGTGACTGAGAACGTAGTCGGTCGGACCGACGGCTTCCGGGAATCCGGTGATGTCGATCCGGTCAGCGCCCCGAAGGTTGCTCGGGCAGACCAGGCCGGTGATGACCGTTTGAACCGCCGTGGTGTTGGCGGGACTGGTGCAAGCCAGGTCCATGTTGTAGGCCGACCACACCGCCTTCTCTTCAAGGAAGGGCAGGATCAGCGTGATTCCCGAAACGCTCGAGGCCGTCGCGGTCGGCGTACCGGTGAACGTCGTGGTCGTGCCGACGGTGTTGGCGACGATGCCCGGAGGGAAGACCTTGTGGGCGTCGTGATAGTTGAGCATCGCGAGCCCGAGTTGTTTCATGTTGTTCTTGCACTGCGAGCGCCGCGCGGCCTCGCGTGCTTGTTGAATGGCGGGCAACAACAGTGCCACCAACACGCCGATGATGGCGATGACCACCAGCAGCTCAATAAGTGTGAAACCCCGCAGCTTCTGCGTTCGCATACCCGACAACCTCCTCGTCATTGACGTCCTGATCCGCGTGGGACCCTTTGTTGACCACTGGCAGGAACCGTGACTCTTGACACGTTGGGATGAACCTATCCCAAAAAATTCTTCCACCAATCGTAAAGTAACCCGCCACTGGGTCAGGTCAAGCGAAAGATTTCATCCTGGAGCGAAATTTTAGTAATGGCCAATATGTTGGCCCATGATATACATCTTTAGAACTACGAGAGTGGTCTCGCCACTTGGCGAAACGAGTTACATCGCGGTCTGGGCAGTGATCGAGAGGCTGGAAGCCAGCCAGTGAGTGGGGGGGGAGAGGAGAGCGTTGCCGGGATGGGCCCCGACGAAGGCTTCATTGGTGTGCCACGGAAGTCGATCGGCGGGCCGATCAGGTAGTGAAGGTTCGGAGAACAGCAAGCGAGCCCAGGTCGCCATTCGACCCAGGCTGGAGATTGGTGGGTATCGGAAAGTTCGGTTTGTGGTTGCGGTTAGGGCTCTACCACTTCTTTTCCGTTCGCCGAACTCAGGCCGACGTAGACGACGGCGTCGACGTTGTCGGAGATCGACTTGACCGACCCGTCAGCGAAAAGGAAGTGGCAGACGCCCGAGTGGGGCGAACGGAAGTTGGAGACGACTTCGGCGGCGATCGCTCCCGTTGGTGGCTGTCCCTGATTGGAGGTCGCGGTACGGGTTGGGACCGCGAACCGCTGCTTGCCCATGTTTGGCGGAAGCGGATCCCAAGTCGATCCCGAGGTGGTCGGAGCGAGCAAGTCGCCGTTTGTCTGGTAGACCACATTGACGGCGGTCGCTCCGAAGACGCTACCGAAAGGTTCGTCGCCGGAAGCGACCCCTTCGCCGATGAAGCACTGGCACCAGGCCTGGTCGACTCCCGTTCCGGAGACCATGCCGGTGGTTTCGCCATCCGTCGAAACTTGCAGGTCGGGGCTTCCATTGCCTTCACCCATGAGAAAGGTGTTCGAGGTCCCGTCTCGCATCCGCGCGATCGACATTTTGGAATTGATGCCGAAGGCGCCAAAGCCGCTACGCTGACTCGCCGTGAAGATGCTTCCCCGCCAAGGGCTGGCAGTCGTCAGGGCCATGCTACCTCCGTGGGAGAGGACGTAGTCGGTCGGTCCAAAGTCGTGCGTGGTGACGTCAGGAAGGGCGATGCGCTCGGCCCCACGCAAATTGCTCGGGCAAACCAGACCAGTGATCACCGTTTGCACGGCGGCCGAGTTTGCCGCGACGGTACAGGGAAGGTCGAAGTTGTAGGCACTCCAGACGGCTTTCTCTTCCAAGAAGGGAAGAATCAACGCGATACCGGACGCGGCCGCGGCGGTGGCGGTGCTGGGAGCGCCGAGAAAGTCGGGCACTGGAGGATCGGCGAAGCTCTGGTTGGCGATGATCCCCGGAGGAAAGACCTTGTGGGCGTCGTGATAGTTGAGCATCGCGAGCCCGAGTTGCTTCATGTTGTTCTTGCACTGCGAACGGCGGGCCGCTTCCCGGGCTTGCTGGATCGCCGGCAAGAGCAGGGCCACCAAGACCCCGATGATCGCGATCACCACGAGCAGTTCGATCAGGGTGAACGCTCGCATCTTTCTCGTTAAGAACATGTCGACTCCTCACTCCAAACGTTGATTGACCAGGGGCGAACCGAGGCAGCTTGGCCTCGGGAAGCCTTGGCCCCGCGAAGCCTAGGGCTCTACGACTTCCTTGCCGGCGACGGTGCTCAACCCCGCATATGTTTGGGCGTCAATGTTGTCGGAGAGCGACTTCACCGAACCATCGGCGAAGAGGAAGTGGCAAACGCCCGAATGGGGCGAACGGAAGTTCGAGACGACCGAACTCGCCAGGGCGGGCGTCGTCGGTGCGCCGGTGTTGTCCGCGCCCACGGTGGGAAAGGCGAACCGTTGCTTGCCCAGATTCGGCGGCAACGAGGTCCACGCCGAGGCGGCATCAAGCTCCAAAGTGGTGTCGTCGTAGGTCGCGTTCAGGGCCGTCGCGCCCAAGATGCTGCCGGTAATGGCGCTCGACGTCCCGATGAAGCCCTGGGACCAACCCTGGTCGACCGTTTCGCCGCCAGAGGTGAGCGTCGCGCCGTCGACGGTCGTGGTCGCTCGCAGATCGGGGGAGCCGTTTCCTTCACCCATCAGGATGGTGTTGGAGGTTCCGTCTCGCATGCGAGCGATCGGCGTCTTGCTGTTCATGCTGAACGCACCCTGACGGAGACGTTCGTCCTTATCGAAGATGCTCCCGCGATAGGGACTGGCGGTCGTGATGTTCGCGCCCGCACCGTGGCAGAGGACATAGTCTGTGGGTCCGACGTCGTTGTCGTAGCCAGTCACCGTGATCCGTTCGGCCCCACGCAAGTTGCTCGGGCAGACGAGGCCGGTGATCACGGTTTGGGTCGCGGTGACGTTCGCGTCGTGATTACACGCGAGGTCGAAGTTGTAGGCGCTCCAGACCGCCTTTTCTTCCAGGAAGGGGAGAATCATCGTGATGCCCGAGTGCCTTCCGAAGGCCGCGTCACTGTTAACGGCACTGCTGTCCGTCGGGGCCGCGGCGAAGCTTCCGGCCGTGTTGGTGATGATCCCCGGAGGAAAGACCTTGTGGGCGTCGTGATAGTTGAGCATCGCGAGCCCGAGTTGCTTCATGTTGTTCTTGCACTGCGAACGGCGGGCCGCTTCCCGGGCTTGCTGGATCGCCGGCAAGAGCAGGGCCACCAAGACCCCGATGATCGCGATCACCACCAGAAGTTCGATGAGCGTAAATCCTCGTTGCTTCCTGAAGTGCACGTGTCCCCTCCTTTTGTGGTGTTTCGTATGATTGATGACGAGGGTTATTGAGCGTATCAGTAGGTCGCAATCAATCATCAATTGGTCAATACATTCGTTTAGTGGTTTTTAATGATTAGCGACTACATGTTTTCTTTTACCCAATGATTGTGTCAGGTCAACAAAGAGTTTTGTTCTTCTGGTGAAATTTTGGTGAGAGAGAAATTCTGCGGGGCGAATTGACGCGGCGCATGGCGTTGAGTGGTTGCCATAGCTCATGAAGTCACGTGGAGGATCGCAAAAAGGGGCGGCACCACAGGTTAGCGACTCGAACGACGGGTCATCACCAACCAGCCATTGGCCCGTAGGTCGCGTAGGAGGGTGCCGGCGGGGAAACTCTCCCGGCGCGAGGAGGTGAGCGGGACCCAGTCGACGATGTCGAAGCCGGCCCGGCCCAGCTCGGCACGAAGTTCCGTGGCCGTGAACAAATGAAGCGTCAGCCCGGGGATGCCCCGATAGTTCTTCATCACCTTGTCCCCGGTGTCATGTCGGCGCAGGACTCTCTTTACGAGATCCCGAGCGAACCAGCCCCGTCCCTGCCGATCGGAAAGGTTGTACCAGCGGTTGTGGACGTGGAGCCCGAAGAGACCCGAAGGCTTGAGTACGCGTCGCACCTCGGCGAGAAACCGACGACGTTGCTCACGGCCGATGATCATCCCCATCGTGCTGAACATGCAGCAGGCGTAGGCGAACGACCCGTCGCGCAGGACCTCCAAATCACAAAGATTGGCTTTGAGCAAGCCGATAGGGGCCCCGAGTTCCTCGCGCTTCTCCCGGCAAACGGCGAGCATTTCCTCGGAGAGATCGACACCCAAGGTCTCCAGGCCCCGTTGGGAGAAATGCGTCAGTAGACGGCCGGTGCCACAACCGAGGTCGACGAGCCGGCCCGGCGCTCGGAAGTGCCGCGTGAGGAAGTCTCGGTCGAGCTTGATCAAGTTCGTCTCGGCGAAGGTGGCGTCGTAGTCGCGGGCGATGTGGGCTTCGGACATGTAGTCCCACAGCGGACGGTTGACGCCTGGGGGCAGTTCCCAGTCGGCGACGCGGCGCCGCTTGGCTCGGGGCTGGGACTCGTTCGAAGGCAAGACAGTCCCTCCACGGACCACCGACACGTCGAGAGAACTGTCGCGACTCCCGCGCGCGGTCCTCTCGGCTCGGAAGAGTGACGTTATACGATCGGCGCGACTTGGCGAGGTCGAGCGAGTCACCACCTGGGGCGGGTCTCCCGAGAGTGGGCGGCTTTGCGGTCCGTAGAGAGAATCCTATCCATACTCCTTTCACGCTTGTCGCTTGATGCCTTCCCTCGAAGGAAACTGCCGCCGTGGCCGTTTCCTCGGTGGTGGCGCTGGCGTCTGAACTCCTCGAACCGCTGGAAAGGCGCTCTGCGCGACGATGGCCAAACGAAAGACTTCCAAGCCGGCTTCTCCCCCACCAGAAATCGCGATCATCGGTGACCTCTCCGAGGATGGAGAGAAGGAGATCGTCGACGCGATCTTGGACATCGAGCCGGGCAGCGAGGCGACGATGTACATCGATTCGGGAGGGGGAAGCGTCTACTCGGCGCTGGCGATCGTCACGCTGATGCGGATTCGCAAGCTCAAGGCGACCGCGATCGTCATCGGCGAATGCTCCTCCTCGACGCTCTTGGTCTTCGCGGCGTGCCAGCGCCGGCTCGTGACCGAACGGAGTGTCTTTTTGTTTCACCGCGTGAAGTGGCGCAGCGACAAGGACTACGGCAGCGCCGAGGCGGTCAATTGGGCCAGTCACTTTCAGTGGCTCGAGTCGGAAGCCGATCGCTACCAAGCCGAGTTGTTCGGAGCCGAGGAAGAGCCTTTCTCCTCCTGGGTCAACGAGGGCCGCTTCGTGCTCGGCCCCGAGTTGGCCGAGATGGGGCTCGCCGAGCTGATCGACGCTTAGCGTCCCTTTCCCGCGCAACAAGAGAAACGCAGATCGCACGAGAAGAGGAATCCCCGCTCATGTCGGATGAAACCCGTTACGTCAACCCACTGATCTCCCGCTACGCCAGCCGGTCGATGGCGGAGCTATGGGGCAATCAACGCCGGTTCTCGACATGGCGCCAGTTGTGGATTGTCTTGGCGCAGGCCGAGCGCGATCTCGGCTTGGACATCACCGAGCAGCAGATCGCCCAGATGCAGGCGACTCGGGAGTCGATCGACTTCGACGCCGCCAAGGACTACGAGCGGCGTTTTCGCCACGACGTGATGGCTCATGTCCACGCGTTCGGCGACGTCGCCCCCTCGGCGCGAGGGATCATTCATCTGGGCGCGACGAGTTGCTTCGTCACCGACAACGCGGAGCTGCTGCTCATTCGCGACGGCCTCGGGTTGATCGAACAACATCTTCGCGGCGTGATGGGGAACCTCGCCCGCTTCGCTCGGGAGCAGCGCGATCAAGTCACTCTCGGCTTCACGCACTTGCAGCCGGCGCAACCAACGACTGTCGGTAAGCGGGCCTGTCTCTGGCTTCACGACTTCCTGCTCGACTTCGAGGAGCTGCGCCACCGGCTCGCCACGCTTCGCCTTCGCGGTGTCAAAGGAACCACCGGCACCCAGGCGAGCTTTCTCGCGCTCTTCGACGGCGACCACGAGAAGGTTCGGCAGCTCGATCGCATGGTCGCCCAGCGGCTCGGCTTCGACGAAGTCTATCCCGTGACCGGCCAGACGTACTCGCGGAAGATCGACAGCCACGTGCTCGACTTGCTCTCGGGCATCGCGCAGTCGGCTCACAAGTGTGCGACCGATCTTCGCATCCTCGCCCATCGCAAGGAGATCGAGGAGCCGTTCGAGAAGGAGCAGATCGGGTCGTCCGCGATGGCGTACAAACGCAACCCGATGCGGTCGGAGCGGATCTGTGGGTTGGCCCGATTCGTGATGAGTCTCACCTCCAATGCCGCGCAGACGCACGCCACTCAGTGGCTCGAGCGGACGTTGGACGACAGTGCCAACCGCCGGCTCACCATCCCGCAGGCCTTCCTCGGCGTCGACGCGCTGCTGCGGCTCATGATCAACGTGAGCAACGGACTGGTGGTCTATCCGAAGGTGATTGGGCGGTCGCTCTCCGAGGAGCTTCCCTTCATGGCGACCGAGGCGATCTTGATGGCGGCGGTGCGCGAGGGAGGAGATCGGCAGGAACTACACGAACGGATCCGGCTCCACAGTCAGGCGGCCGCCTCGCGCGTCAAGACGCAGGGAGAGCCCAACGACCTCTTGGATCGCCTGCGCGGCGACGAGGCCTTCGGGAATGTCGATTGGAAGCAGGTGCTCGATCCCAAGCTCTTCGTGGGGCGAGCTCCCGAGCAAGTCGACGAGTTCCTCGACGAAGTCGTCATGCCGATGCTCGGCGACAGCGAGGCTCCGAGCGATGCCGAAATCGACGTCTGACGCGGCGTCGACTTCGTAGGGCAATGGGGGCGATCGGCGCGGCCCGCGTTCGTAGGGGGCTTGGCCCGCCAGTCAGGCCGATGGCCGATGGCCTCACGTGTTGGCGGGGGAGCGTCCAGAGGGACTCGCACGAGAGCGTGGGCCTCTCGAGGCTCTATGGAGATCGTCGGAGGAGATCTCGTTCGCCCCGCTTGCGGAAGTTTGCCCGGATGAGAGGCGGTTCCCGCATGCCCATGGCGAGCGTCTCGTGCTGCGTCAATCGCTAGATTTCGGGTTGCGAACCCACGATCACTTCTCACTGGCTGACCAGCAGCCAGTGCCACCCGAACTTTTGGATCTGACCAATTGCTCGCTTCTCCGGCATACCCACGACAGGCGTGGGCGTGTCAGCCATCCAGGGCGGGCTATTCGGGCTTGGCTTTCTCGTCGTTCTTCCATTTGAAGATGCCATCGTCGTAGTCGGCGCGGAAGTGATCGGCATCGCGGACAACGCGATCGGCGGCCGCCTCGGCGAAGCGGACGAGGTCGCCGCTGAATGTATCCCAATCGACACAGGTGAGGATCTGTCGCTCGGTCGTTCGCGTTGAGACATCGCCTTCGACGTCCGAACGGGCGTGGACCTGGGCGAGGCAGTCGCCGCAGATCTGAGCGTATTCCCGGGCGCTACGACGATCGAGTTTCGCGAGGTCGATTCGGCCTCGATAGGGGCTCTTCTCGCGGACGAGGAAGTCGTGCTCCTTGATGGAGGCGTAGCCGTGGAAGGGCGCGCCGCCGAGTTGGTGAATCTGGGCCGCGTTGACGACGCGTTCGAGCTCGTCACCGGCGAATTGTTGGTCGCGCGGGATGAGTCCCCGCAGCACCGAATCGCGCCGTAGCTTCATCTCGAGCACCACGTCATCCTTCGACTCCTCCGAGATTCCCTCGAGGAGGACGTAGAACCGCTCTTGTCCTTGCGTCGTGACGCCGCTTCGCTTCTTGATCGCGACGTCGCGGACGCGGAAGTCCCGGACCCGGCCGCTGGCGTCGATGTGGCAGTTCTTTCGATAGCCGTCGATCGCCGCTTGGAAGACGTCGACTTGGTCGCTGATCGGCGCGATCTCGTCGCTGGGACGAAACGCCCGTTTTTCCAGATCGATCAGCTCCATCAGGAAGACTTTGTGGTCGAGGGCGCAGGCTTCGAGTTTGTGGTCGATCATCGCGGGGCTGTTGCCGACGACGAAACGTTGTGCCTTATCGCGCTCTTGGCGATCGAACGACTTGAGCGCCTTGCGGTATCCCTCGAGAAACGAGGCGACGAGCCGGGCACGGCGTTTCTTGCTGTCGCCGTTTTCGCGAGCAGCCAGGTTGAAGCCGACCGCCCCGCGGCGCAGGTCCCAGGAGAAGGGGGCCACGTAGGCTTCGTCGAAGTCGATGATGCCAAAGGATGGCTGTCCCTCTTCGTTGGGGAGGACTCCGAAGCTCTCGGGGTGAACATCGCCGACGGTAATGATCTTCGGAAGACTGGCGTCGGTGCCGGCCAGGTCGCGGAAGCAGAGCAACGCCGTTCCACGGAAGAACTGATAGGGAGACTGCGCGAGGAGTTTGAACTTCGGCGCGCTCTCTTCCGGTCGGTACGCGATGCGGACGTCGTGGTCGTCAATGATTGTCTGGCGCACGTGAAGACGACGTTCCTCCGGACCCAACGCGGTCGGTGGAAGGAGAATCTGCCCTTCGGCCCGTGCCCGTGCGAAGTTGCGAAACGCGTCGAATCGGCCGTCACTAGAACCGGCCACCCTGTGTTGAAGCATCGGCTCAACCTCTTTCCGTCGAAACCCAAGACTCCACGATCCTCATTCGGGACGGAGTCTCCCCATGAGTTTCTCACTTAGAGGAAGAATGCCGTTTGACCTAAATCCTTGCAACCGCAAACTGTAGCCGACTTGGGGGAGGTTCCGAACTTGTCGACTCACCAAGATTGGGGAGTTTGGATGGAAAGGGGAGTCGCCGACTAGTCGATCGAACGGGTAAGGACCGGAGCCAAACCGTGCATGTCTTGGATCAAGGACTCGTTTCCATCCAGATAGGGAGTCAGGTGCGGGCCATCGATCCCGACGAAGCGGACATCGAGTCCCCGGGCAGCGTCACGGTCGGTCGTCGCGTCGCCGACGAACCAGACCTTCGAACGCTGGTAGCCATGTTCGGCGAGAAGAGCTTCTCCGATTTGGATCTTGTTTCGTGGGGAGCCGTGGATGCCTGCAAAGTACTTTCCCATCCCCCGCCCACGGAGAATGGCGTTGAGTTCCGGGTCGGGTGTTCCGGAGATCACGTGGCAGGGCCAACGTTGATGGTAAGCCTCGAGAAACTCCTCGGCACCGCCGACGTAGGGGCACTTGAGCATCCGTTGGTAGATCCCATCGGCGAACTCGCAACCCAACTCGTCGAGCGCGGCGGCGTCCAAGGGCTCTCCGACGAGGTTGTCCCAGATCCACTCGAACTTCTTGATCCGGGAGGTTCCTCCGTTCGCGAGGAAGTACTCCATGCTCTTTTCCACATGTTGGGGAATTCGCTCGACGATGATCGCCCGAAAGGCGTCTTCCTTCAACTTGACGCTGTCGAGAATGACCCCGTCGCAATCGAGAAAGAGGGCATCGACGTTTCCAAACTCCTCGTTCATTCTTCCTACCTCCGAGCCATCTCGATTCCGGTCGGGGGAGCCGAAGGGACCGCGCTCCCGGACGACGGCTGTTCTAGTGGGGCCGGACGGCTGAACAACATCGACAAGCCGCCCCTGTCCCTTTCCCGCTCGTCTGGTACCCTGGATCGGGGTGGTTCACTTCTTCGGGAGCGGGACAGACAACGATGACTTGGCTGGTTTGTCTCTACGCGCTCCTTTGTCCCGTCGCGGCCAAGGTGCCCGACTATCCGGGGGCCGTCCAGGCTGCCTACTTTGACTTTCGCGTCCGTCCTGACGGGGACTTTCTCACTCCCGATGATTGGAGCCGGGTTCAGGGCACCGTCAACGGGGCGAACTATCCTCTCTACGTCGAGGCGCGGCTCTCGAGCGACGCGGCCGCCGTCGAGACACGCTCGCTCGAGTTCAAACTCAACGGCGGCAGTTGCGGCTACTTCTCTCCCGAGGTCCCCGCTCGCAGCGACTTCAACTACGTGCTCCAAGCCCAGATCAAAACCAATGGGCTCAAACGCGATGTCGCATTCGTGCTGCTCGAATTTCTCGACGAGTCGGGGAAGAAGGTGGGGCAGGCCTTTCACCGCTCCCGCTACGTCGGAGAAACAAGCGATTGGCAGCGCGTCGTCATCGGACCCGTGGCGCCGCCCAGCGACCAGGTTCGCTCGCTGCGAATTGGCTGCTTCACGCAACATCCCGCCGGCCAAGGGGACATCGACGGGAGCGTCTTCTTCGACGATCTCTGGGTCGGGCGGCTTCCCAAGTTCGAGGTCGTGCCGGCGCAGCCTTGGTTTCTCTTTCGCGAGGATGGATCTAAGGAAGTCCGCATCCGGGTCACGGGAATCGAGGACCAGGTCCTGACGGCCGTCTTGAGGCTTCGCGACGCCCTCGGCAATCCGATCGCCAGCGACGATCTTCCCGTCGTCCGATCGGAAGAGGGAACCTGGGAGTCGCGTTGGCCGCTACGCGTGGAGGATGTCGGCTTCTACGAGCTTTCTGTCGTCGTTGTCAGCGATCAACGGACGACGCTTCAGGGAGACTATCCGGTCACGATCATGCGGCCGCCACCGACATCGAGCCGATCGGAACTTGGCGACGCGTTCGGACTAAGTCTGCCGACTCCGAGCCATGGTTTGGCGCAATACGAGCGGCTGCTGGAGTTCTCCCGCTGCCGGTCGCTGAGGTTGCCGGTCTGGAGGGATGTTCAAGAGGTCGCCGAGTTGCGGGGCCTGACTCGGGGGTTCGTCGACTTCGCCGATCGTTTACGTTCTCGCGACCATCTGCTCGTGGCGCAGCTCGCCCACGCGCCTCCGGAGGTGGCCGACAAGGTGCCCGTTCCGATTCGCGGGCTCGCCGATGTTCTCTCGCTTCCGAGGCAGGACTGGGGCGCCTCGCTGCGTACCGAGGCGGCGGTCTATGGGGCCAACATGCGCGACTGGCTTCTCGGGGGCGATCACGACTTCAGCTTCGTCGAGAGTCCCCGCGTCGAGCAGATCGTCGCGGATGTCAAGCAGGAGATGAACGAGGTGTTTCCCGCGATGCGTGTCGGCGTGGTGTGGGATTGGTTCACCCCCTTGCCGACGGCGAAGGCGCTCGATTTCGTCGCGCTGACCGATGACTTGCGGATGGGGACGCCGCTGTCCGCCGAGGACCTGGAGATCTACGTCCGCTCCGCGAAGGAGACGGCGCCAGACCCGGAACTGTGGGTGCAACTGGCGCCCCTCTCCGTGAGAGATTTCCCACGCGCGGCGCGGGCGATCGACTTGGCGCGTCGAGCCGTCGCGGCCAAGGTGGGTGGGGCCGACCGGATCTTCGTCGTGGACGCCACCTCGCCCGAGCGCGGGGTGATCACATCGGAGGGCTACCCGGATGACCTCTTCACCGTGTGGGCGACGATGGCGGAGGAACTCGGAACCGCCGAGTACCTCGGTCGCTTGACGCTACCCGGAGATCTCCCCAACCGGGTCTTTCGCAAGGGCGATGCGGCGATGCTCGTGCTGTGGTCGGGGGGAGCCGAGGTGCATGATCTGCTAGTGGGGACGGATGCGGTTCGGACCGATATCTGGGGACGGCGCGAGCCGCTTGCGAGCAAGGGTCTTCTCGGACGGGTCGCGGTCGGACCGGCGCCGACGATGATTGACGGGCTGCCGTTGGCGATCGTTCGGCTGCAACTCGACACCAAGTGGGTCCGCGGTCGCGTCCCGGGGAGCCTGGGAAGGCACGCCGACGGCTTGGTGATCAGCAATCCCTTCGAGGAGCCGCTCGCCGCCGACGTGCGGATCGACTTCCCGCGGGAGTGGAACGCCAGTTCCAACAGCTTCTCGGTTCGACTCGGGGCGGGAGAATCGATGACCAGCGAGTTCACCCTCGAGATACCATCCGGAACTGCCCAAGGCCGCTACGTGGTGCCGGTCAGCTTCCAATTGCGAGGCGGCCAGACGCGGCATTTCACGATGCCGCTGCCGTTTCACATCGGCGGCGAGGAAATCGAGATTGATCCCGCCACTCGGCTCCTGGCCAATGGTAGTCTGGAAGTGGAAGTGGCGGTCACCAACCTGATGCCGACTCCGGTGCGTCTGGCGTCCGTGCTCCGTGCGTTTCGCCATCCACGATTGATGGGGCCCGTGATCGACCTGGAACCGCAATCGACCAGGATCGTGCGGTTCTTCGTTCCCGAAGGCGAAAAACTGCTCGGCGATCGCATGCTCCTGCAGTTCCTCGAGCAACAAGGAGCACGACAGTTCAACTTTCACGTCTTCGCGCGGGAGTAGAGTGGAGGGGGGCGAAGAATCTTGGTGAGGGGCACTATCCGCGACCGACGTGGGGAATACGACTACACTGGATAGAACCATCGTCGCATCCGACGGACGCAGCAGGAACCGAAGGTGAAGATCCTCATTGCGGAAGACGACTGGGCATCACGAAATCTCGTGCAGCATGCGCTGCGTAAGGAGAATCATGAGCTGGTCGTGACACACGACGGGCGGGAAGCGTGGGAGGCGGTCCAGGCCGACGACGCGCCGCGGTTGCTCATCCTCGATTGGATGATGCCGGAGATGGATGGGCTCGATCTGTGCCGTCAGATCAGGGAGAATCCCGAACTCGGCCACCGCTACATCATCTTTCTGACCTCGAAGAGCGATGTTGACGAGATGATCAAGGCGTTCGACTGCGGCGCCGACGACTTCTTGGCCAAACCCTTCGATCAACAAGAACTCCTCGCCCGCGTTCGCGTGGGGGAACGCATCCTGAACCTGCAGCGATCGCTCGCCCAACGCGTCGACGAACTCGAGGGTGCCCTGTCGCAAGTCAAGCGACTCCAGGGACTCATCCCGATCTGTTCCTACTGTCACAAGGTGCGCAACGACGAGGACTATTGGCAGCGGGTCGAGGGCTATATCACCGAACGCTCCGAGGCGACCTTTTCTCACGCCATCTGCCCGGAGTGTCAGGAGAAGATCGTCAAACCTCAGATCGAGGAACTGCGCCGCGAACAGCTTGAGAGGAACGCGATGAAGGACTCCCAGTCGCCGCGCGGCAAGCGGCAGGACGTTCCCGGGAAGTAAACGCCGACAGCATTAGCTCCCCGTTCGTGATGCCTCGGACGCGAGACATCACTTGCGTTGTCCAGCAATGCCTTCGGTCGCATCAACCGGCACTCGCGGGGCGCGGACAACCAGGCTCAGAAGAATCCGCCGCCGTCGTCGAAACCACCTCCATCGAAGCCGCCGTCAAACCCGCCGCCGTCGTCGTAGCCCCCATCCATCCCGTAGTCGCCCTGGTTGTAGTCGTCCATGTTGGGGTCTTGCTGGAACTCGTTCGGATCGCCTCCGTAGCCCTGGTCGTCGGGGAGCTGCTCGTAGACGTTCTGGTTGATGTCGGTCACGTTCTCATCGATGACGCGCTCGCCGCCCATCATCCCGCCACCGCCGAATATGTCGCGGATGCCGCTGTAGAGCAGCGAGCCCGCGGCGACACCGACGGCCATCTGAGCGGCTCCCTTCATGAACGAGCCGACTCCCGACCCTTGGTGGTTTGGTGCCCCGGCATAGCCACCGCTCGCTTGGGACGGAGGAGCGTAGCGCGACGGTTGGGCGTATTGTGGGGGAGGCGCCGCGGGACGAGATGGCGCCGGGGAACCACCTCCGAAGAGGCCACCCAGGAAGCTGCCCCCCTGATGCGACTGGGTCGCGGCGTTCTGCTGGGCTTGCTGGAGAGCTTGAATGTGTTGTTCGGCTTGCTTGATCGCGTGCTCTTGAACGATGACCGATTGAGTCAGCTTGTAGAGAGCGTTCGGTTGCGAAGCGATTTGCTGCTGGATGAACGAATCGGCCTCTTGGTCGAACTCGCCCGTTTGGGCGCTGCGAAGTCGGTCGGCCACCGACTGGATCATGTCGCGTTCCAGGGGTTCCATGGGATCCTTTCCTTGGCATCATCACTGTGCGGGATCGGCGTTCCCGGATCGACGCGAACGCCCTCGCGCGCACGTGGTCAAGTGCTCGGTGAAGGGACGAAGATCACCGACACTGCAATGTACTACGCCGCGGCAGGCTTTGGCGACAGTTTTGAGGCATTTTCACCCATCACCATGAAGCTACCCGTTAACGAAGATCGGTCGTTCCAGGCTCGCTGTCGGTGGTGGAGTCGAGGCGGGCTTCCATGTAGCCGCAAAGGAGGACGGGGACGACAAAGAGCGTGACGAGCTCGACCGCCATCCCGCCGAAGACGGGGAGGGCCATCGCGCGGGCCACGTCGGCGCCGCGTCCGGTCGAGACGAGCACGGGAACGAGCGCGGCCATCGTCGTCACCGTCGTCATCAAGCAGGGACGAATCCGGCGCAGCCCCGCGTCGACGGTTGCGTTCCGCACCCGGGCGATGGTGTCGAGCGGCCGGCTTCGGAAGACCTGCGACAAATAGGTGGCGATGACCACGCCGTCATCGACCGCGATGCCGAAGAGGGCGATGAAGCCGACCCAGACCGCCGTGTTCATCTTCACGTCGAGGAAGCCGAGCAGAATCATCCCGCCGCCGAAGGCGACGGGGATGCCGGCGAAGACCGCCAGCGTCGTCGGCAGGTGCCGGAATTGGAAGTAGATGATCAGCACGTTGATCAGCACGACGAGCGGGACCAGCCAGAGGAGCCTGCGATTGGCTTCGATCTGGTTCTGGAAGGAACCCACCGCCTCAAGCTCGTAGCCCGCCGGCAACGCGAGCGTGCCCGAGGCTTGAGCCTCCCGCAGCAGGCTGGTTGCCATTTCGACCGTCTCGAGGTCGCCGACGGCGCCCGAGGGGGCGAACGAGACATGGGCCACGAGTCGGGCGTCCTCGCTGCTGATGCTTCCCGGTCCCCAGGTGGTGGACATGGTGGCGAGTTCCTCGAGCGGGACGACTTCGCCAGAGTGAGTGACGATCGGTAGTCGCTCGAGCTCGTCGAGCCGCTCGCGCCAATCGCGCTGATAGCGAACGCGGATTGGGTAGCGTTCGCGGCCCTCGACGGTGTTGCCGATCGTCAGGCCTCCGAGGGCCGCCTCGATGATCTGGTTGACCATCTCGACCGACATGCCGAACCGGGCCGTCGATTGCCGATCGACGTCGAACTCGACGTACGGTTTTCCCAGGACGATGTCGGGGTTGACCGTCTTGGGATCGATTTGAGGGACTTGGTCGCGAAGGAACTGCGCGACGCGTTGGGCCGCTTTGGCGAGTCCGTCGAGATCGTCGCCGTAGATCCGGATCGCCATCGGCGCCTTGATCCCGCTTTGCAACATCACAATGCGTCCCTCGATCGGCTGTAGCGGCGACGCAGGAGTGACACCGGGAAGCGTCGCGACGCGGTTGATCTCCTCCCAGATCGACTTCTCGTCGACGCCGTCGCGCCATTGGGCTTTCGGCTTGAGCGTGACGTAGGTCTCGACCATCGCGATCGGTGCCGGGTCGAGCGCCGACTCGACGCGACCGATCTTACCGAGGACATTGTCGACTTCGGGGATCCGCTTGATGAGCGTGTCCTGCGTCTGGATGACTTGCATCGCCTGGGAGAGGCTCGCCCCCGGATAGAGGGTCGGCATGTAGAACCAGCTCCCCTCGTCGAGCGCGATCCACGCGTTGCTCTGTAGTCCCGTGAACGAGTGTTTCAGCTCGACGTATCCTGGGACTTCATTGAGTTCGGTCCCGACGAGACGCGCGAGGCGTTCGAGGGGACGCAGAACCGTTGGCAGGCCGAGCCAAGCTCCCAGGCCGAGAAAGACGATCAACGCGGGAACGATCAGAAAGGCGGCTTTGAACCGCAGGAAAAGTCGCAGCACCGGTTCGTAGATCGCGTTGATCAACCGGGAGACGGGGTTCTGGTCGATCGGCCGGACTTGTTCCCTGAAGAGGGCGTAGCCGATGAGAAAGCCCGCCAGGGAGCTGGCCGCCGTCAGGAGCGAGCGATCGAGCCCCAACGAACGCCCGAGACGTTCGCCCCAAACTTGGGAGCAGGTGATTGCGAGGAGCAATCCCAGGCCGACGCCGCTGGCGACACTCATCCAACGCGGCTTCGTGACCGAGCGGAGGAAGAGACGACATAGGAGCGGGACGAGCAGGATCGCCACCAGGAGACTCGCGACAAGCGAGAACGTCTTCGTCCACGCGAGCGGAGCGAAGAGTTTGTAGTCGCGGCCGGTCAGGAAGAAGACCGGCAGGAAGCTGATCACGGTGGTGCTGACGGCGGTGATGACCGCGGGGGCGACTTCGTATGCCGCCTCCAGAATCACGGCCCGACGTTGGTCGCTTTCCTTGGCGTCGCCGTTCGCCTCCCAGTCGGCGACGTGCTGATAGATGTTCTCCGAGACGACGATCCCCATATCGACCATCGTCCCGATCGCGATGGCGATGCCGGCGAGTGACATGATATTGGCGTCGACGCCGAAGCGGTCCATCGCGACGAAGGCGAGCAGGACCGCGATCGGCAGCGTGACCGCCACCACCAGGCTCGAGCGAAAGTGAAGCAGGAAGAGGAGGATCACCGCGACGGTGATGGCGATCTCTTGGAGGAGGGCTTCGCGGAGAGTCGCGATCGTCTCGTCGATCAAGGTGGTGCGATCGTAGATCAGGTCGATGGAGATGCCCTCCAGCGAGGGTTCGAGCTTGGCGATCTTCTCCTTCACCCGTTCGATGACCTTGCGCGGGTTCTCTCCGTAGCGCATGACGACGACGCCTCCGACCGCTTCGCGACCGTTGAGGTCGAGCGCCCCACGCCGAAAGTCCGGACCGATCTGGACGAAGCCGATGTCCTTGACGCGGACGGGGACCCCGTCGCGGTCGACGACGATTGTCTCCTCGATGTCACTGACGGCGTCGAGCGGATCGCCGGTCCCGCCGATGAAGCCCTTGCCGCGGATGATGAACTCCATCCCCGACTGCTCGATCGTCTTGGCGCCAACGTCGATGTTGGCTTGGCGAAGGGCCTTGATGACTTGGTCGAGGGGAATGTCGTGAAACCGCAGCTTGTCGGGATCGACTTCGACTTGATACTGCCGGACATAGCCCCCGATCGAGGCGACCTCGCTGACCCCCTCGACCGCTTGGAGGGCGTACTTGACGATGAAATCCTGCGCCGAACGCAGCTCCCCGAGGTTCATCCCCGGAGGTGGTTCGAGGACATAGTAGAGGACTTGGCCGAGTCCGGTGGCGTCGGGGCCGAGCGTCGGCGTCACTCCTTCGGGAAGATCCTTCGACGCGGTCGCCAGTTGTTCGGAGACGCGCGAACGGGCCCAATAGAAGTCGATGTTGTCGGCGAAGGTAACCTGGACGAAGCTGAAGCCGAACATACTTTTGCCGCGAACGTTCTCCGCGCCCGGCACCGCGAGCAGGGAGACCGAGAGCGGATAGGTCACTTGGTCCTCCATGTCCTTGGGCGAGCGACCCGGCCAGGAGGCGAAGACGATGACTTGGTTCTCGCCGACATCGGGGATGGCGTCGATGGGAACGCGATCGACGCTCACCAATCCGTAGGCCACGATCACGGCGGTCGCCAAGAGGACGAAGAACCGCTCTTTCAAACAGAAGTCGATGGTCGAGCGAAGCATGGACTCACTCCCCCTTCGCCGACTTCGTGGCCGCGGACTTCCCTTCGGCGGTGGACGACTTGGCGTCGGCGGGTTCGCGATGCTGACTCGCATGGTCGGGAGCGCTTGCTCCGGCGAGCGGGAAGGTACGAATCGTGTCGCCGCAGTGGAGCATCTGGGAGCCCCAGTAGGGGTTGAGAAGGTGGTCGCTGAACTGAAGCCAGTCGCCTTGCCCCCCTTCCACCATCGAGCAGTGGTACTGGATGAGCGGCCTCTTCGCCTCGCTCCCGCGTGCCACGGCGGCTAAATGAAGCGCGGCGTGGCTGATCGTCTTGAAGATCGCTCGGTCTTGCTCGAGATTTCCTTTGGCGAGCGTCGCGGCCTCCTGGGCGATCAGTGCCGCCTGACGCGTGACCTCTTCGGGAAGGTCCTTCTCGCTCGACAAAAGCGTCGCCGCCTGGGAGAGGTTTGTCGCCTGCTCCTTGCTGACCGCGGTGTCCTTGGCGAGCGACTTCTGGATGGAGACGTAGACCGTGTAGAGTTGCTCGATCGCCTTGCCGGCGCTCCCTGATAGTGGCTTGACGTCCACGTGATCGTGCGTGTGGTCATCGGGCTGGGAGACGATCGCTCGGCTCGGATCGACGAGCGAGGGTTTGCCGCTGAGCTGCATCTGCGAGTCGATGAGGAAGTTGCCCGCGGTGGCGACCTTCTCCCCCGGCTCGAGGCGACTGAGGATGACGGCGTCCTTGGCGGTGAAGAGTCCGAGGGTGACCGGGCGCAGCTCGAACTTGCCCGCTTCGGTTTCGACATAGACGGCGGCGTGATCGCCGACCATCAAGACCGCCTGCCGGGGGACGACCAAGGATTCGGGATGGGGCAGTGGCTCTCGGGAGAAGCCGAAGTCGCTGGTGGGAACCAATTGCATTCCGCAGATCGGGCATGTTCCCGGCTGGTCGCGAACGATCTGGGGATGCATCGGACTGATCCACTTTCCCGCGAGTTTCGCATCGTAAATCTCGCCGGCGGGCCCGACGGGGACGGTGATGGTCGCGGTCGCGTAGTCGCCAGGTCGCAGCTTGCCCTTGGGATTGGGGATCTCGACGCGGACATCGACGGTTCTGGTTCGCGGGTCGACCACGGGGTTAATGAAGGCGACGCGTCCGTCGAAGGTCTCCCTGGGGAGCGACTGGACCTTCGCCTTTACCTGCTGTCCGAATCGAATGCTGGTGGCGTCTTCGGGAAAGAGTTTGAGGACGAGCCAGACCATCGAGAGATCGACGATGCGGTAGATCGGCTGGCCTGTCTCGACGTACTGCCCCTCCACCGCGAGCTTCTCGGTGACGGTACCGCCGATCGGTGAGTAGATCGTCAGGCGGCTTTCGGGCTTGTCGGAGGCCCGCAGTTCGTCGACCTGTTTCGCGGTCATGCCAAGTTCCAGCAGTTTCTGCCGGGCGTGATCGGCCAGACGCTCCTGCGTCTCGGCGAGGCCGGAGTTGCCGCGATTGCTGACTTCGCGGAGTCGGCGTTGGCTGGCGAGGAACTCGAACTGTGCCGAGTAGAGTTCGGGGCTGTAGAGGACGACCAGGTGATCGCCCTTGACGACTGGGACGCCGGTGTAGTCGGCGAACATCCGTTCGATGCGGCCATCGACATAGGCGGCGATCGTCGCGACGCGGCTCTCGTCGAAGGTGATCGAACCGACCGCTCGGATGGTGCGATCGAGAGGGACGAGCTTCGCCTCGGCGGTCTGGATGTTCGCCAAGCGTCGCGCGGCGGGCGCGATCGTGACCGAGTGATCGTCGGCTTGACCGCCGGGAGCCGCGACGACGAGTTCCATGCCGCAGATCGGGCAGCGGCCCGGGTTGGGTTGACGGATCTGGGGGTGCATCGGGCAGGTGTAGACGACGTCACCTTGGGTCGCCGCGGTTGAGATTCCGGTGGAGTCGCTCAGCCAGCCGACGCGTTGGGCGACCCCCAAGAGCGCGATCAGACCGATGCCGACGGCGGCGAAGCCGAGAGTCTGGACGAGGGTACGGAACCACCATCGATGAGCTCGCCCCGGATGGCGATGGGTTGGCTCGTTGGACATGATTGCCCCTTGTTGTCAACGAAGTCTGCTCTTCACGATTCAGCGGCCGGCGGTGTCGACGGGATCACCGGGCCTGTTGGCGAAGGTGCGGCGGTCCAACGAGCGTGCTTCGCGACGGCGGCGAGCCTGCATCCAAAAGGGAGCCGATCTACACCGGAAAACGAAGAATTTGCTCAAATTTGTGTTTGGTTTGGACAAATACCGACCAATTTTTGCACAAAATGAATGGATTGCGCTAGGTGGTGCGCATGAGAGCCCCGTCGATCTGATTCATGTGAGCCATGAACAGTAGAGGGTGTGGAGTGGGGAGTGCCCGGCGAGCGGTGTGGAACCCCCGTCGCGGATGAAGAGGTGGCGAAAGCTCACCGCCGACACGAGGATTCTCGCTGGTGGCTGCGTACTAGAACTAGCGGCGGTAGGGTCAACTGGAGCTGTCGGGATTTGCCCGAGCGGTTCCGAATCGGGAAAGCATTGGCACGTCGGAAGAATCGACTGGGACGGTTCCCCGACAGTAGGAATGGTCGCTCGCGTCAGGACGTTCGTCGAGGCGCAACAGCCGCAACACGAGCAGCTCGCTTCCTCTCGGTCGCTGCTGATCGAGCTCATTTGGCAAGGGCAGGTATCCGTAACCCCTGTGCACGCACAGGGATGGGGGATGTCGCCCACCACGAGCGTGGCGATCACCGTCAGAGCGAGAAGAGGTCGACAACGCGTCGAGAGCATGGCCACTCCACATGAGACTCCCTCATTATGACCTATCGGGGGAGCATTTGGTCAAGTGCTGTCGTCCAAGGTGTTAGGAATCATTCATTCTTCGGCTTTCCGGTGGTCGTAAGGAATGGGCAGCGCGAAGTTGAGGATCTTTCATGGCCCGGCCCCGCGGATTTGACATCGATGAGGCTCTTGAGGCGGCGATGACCGCCTTTTGGGAGCACGGATACGAAGCTACCTCCCTGGCCGACCTGATGGACGCGATGGAGATCCAGAAGGGGAGCATTTACAAGGCGTTCGGCGACAAGCACTCGCTCTTCATGCGGGCTCTCGAACGCTATAGTTCCAGCGTCCTCAAGCAGATCGGCGGCATCCTCGGGAGCGATCTCTCCGCGAGAGAGCAGTTCGAGCATCTTCTCGAGGGGCTGGTCGAGGTGTGCGACCAACCGTCGGCCCGGCGGGGCTGCATGGCGATCAACTCGATCGTCGAACTCGCGCCGCACGACGAGGAGGTCTGCCAGATGGTGCACAACCACTACCAGGAAGTCGAGCGCCTCTACGCCAACGCGATTCGTCGTGGGCAGTCACTCAACGAATTTCGGGACGATCTTTCCGCGGAGGAACTGGCCGAGTTCTTCTCGATTTACGTCTCGGGCGTGCTGGCGCGTTCCCGGGCCGCGTGCCCGCGCGAAAAGACGCAATTCCGCGCCGATCTGGCGCTGAAACTGTTGCTTCGCTGATGAAAACGGTGGGTTTCCGGCAATTTCTCGTCGTTGTCCGCGTTTCGAGCCCACGCCGGTTGAATGTGCGTCGATGGGTTCTATATTGACTGGCTCAGACCCAACGCTCCTTGATTGCATGAATGATTATGAAAACGACCATGCTCAAGCCGGCGGAGGTGCAAAGTAAGTGGTGGATCATCGATGGCGAGGATCTCGTCGTCGGTCGGCTGGCCGCGAAGCTGGCTCCGATCCTCATGGGAAAGCACCGCCCCGACTACACGCCCCACGTCCTCTGCGGTGATTTCGTGATTGTCACGAACGCGGAGAAGGTGAAGTTCACCGGGATGAAGTGGGAAGACAAAACCTACGACCGCTACACCGGCTATCCGGGTGGGCGCCGCGTCGTCACTGCATCGACGCTGCGCGACAAAGCCCCGGAGAAGATCCTGGAGTTGGCGGTGCGTCGGATGCTTCCGAAGAACAAGCTGGCTAGCCGAATGCTCAAGCGGCTGAAGGTTTACGCCGGGACGGACCATCCGCATCAGGCTCAGCAACCCGAGCCGCTCAAGATCGATCTGTGAGGGAAACGTGGCGAAAGAAGCACCTAACTACATCTGGGGCGTTGGCCGTCGCAAGACCTCGGTGGCGCGGGTTCGCGTAATCGAGGGTAGCGGCAAGATCGAAGTCAACGGCCGCAAGGTCGATGACTACTTCTCGGAAGAGAAGCATCGCGCCGACGTCGTCAAGCCGCTCGAAGTGACCTCGACCGGGGGTAACCTCGACGTCTTCATCCGGGTCACCGGCGGCGGATTCGCCGGCCAGTCGGGGGCTTGCGTCCTCGGCATCGCCCGCGCCTTGGCAAAGCACGACGCCAACCACTATCAAGTCTTGCGAGAGCACCACTTGCTCACTCGCGATGGCCGTATGAAAGAACGGAAGAAATACGGTCAGAAGGGTGCTCGCAAGAAGTTCCAATTCTCGAAACGCTAACCAGCGATTCGACGACGCAAGTTCACCAACACCCGGGACGAACCTAGGCTCGCTCCGGGTGTTGTGCGTTTCTTGGTCGTTCATTTCGCCAGTTCAGTGCCAACTGCTTCCCGCCGTTGGCACTCGCCAACTCGCCCAGCCGAGCATTGAAGTGCTCACCATTGCCCCGGGACAAACCGACCGCTCCCCCTTGTCCAAGGGGGAGATAGAGGGGGTCTGTGGCGAGTCTTCTCAGCACTTCCGCCCGGCAGGTTCCTTTCGGTTTGGCGAATCCACGCCAGCACTTATTCCTCACTTCGGCACCGAACCTTCGCCTGGCCGCGAGTCTCCTCTCCGTCGTTGATCCGGCCCGATCCCGATTCGTGCCGGTCGAGGAGGGTCATCATGTTTCCCCTGTCACTCGATGCCGAGACCGAACTGCGTCCCGTCGCTCTCGGGGACGCCGAGGAACTCTTCGCGCTCGTCGATCGTCATCGCGGGTCGCTGCGCCAATGGCTGCCGTGGCTCGACGACTGCACCCGTCTCAACCAAACGCGTGAGAACCTCGAGCGAGCCCTCGAACAAATGGAGGAAGACCAAGGTCCCCATCTAACGATTCGCGTTCGCGGGGTGATCGTGGGTCGTATCGGCTTCCACAGCATCGACTGGACCAATCGCCGGACGAGTCTCGGCTATTGGCTGGCGCCCGAGGCCCGCGGGCGGGGAATCATGACTCGCTCCTGTCGAGCCTTGATCGACTATGCGCTGGTCGAGCGAAGGCTCAATCGGGTGGAGATCCGCTGCGCCGAGGGAAACCGGGCGAGCCGAGCGATTCCCGAGCGGCTCGGCTTTCCTTGTGAAGGAAAGCTTGCTCAAGCTCAGTGGCTGTACGATCATTACGTCGACTTGGTTGTCTATCGGATGCTCGCCGACGAGTGGAGAGCGATGAGTCCGCCGAGTCAGGCCGGTGTCGGCGAACGCCCGGCCGCAACAGTCCGTTGATTTAAGCGGGCCAAGGCGAGAACGAGCCATGTCGGCCAAGATCGAGGAGAAGAAACGCAGACGAATCCGTCGATTCGTCGCGTTTCTTTGACGCGGAGATTGGTCAAAAGGGCCGTTCGCAGCAGGCAGCGAATAAATCAACGGGCTGGTAACGTGAAGCGACGTCGCCGGAGCGTCACCTGTTGGGTGGGGCGTCCCGGCGCGGTGAAACGATCGACAGAAAGGGTGGGGCATGCTCCGTGTCATTCTCGCGGCGGTTATCGGGGGACTGATCGTCTTCGTTTGGAACTTTGTCTCCTGGATGGTCCTTCCTTTTCACGGGCAGACGCTCGACCGGATCCCCGGGGAGCCCGCCCAGGTCGAAGAGTTCCTCGGCACCTTTCCCGAGTCGGGGGTCTATCACTATCCAGGCATGCCCCCGTCGTCGAACCCCAGCGAACAGGAGATGGCCGACTGGACCGAGGCTTACAAAAGCGGCCCGCGCGTCAAGATGATGATCGTCGAGCACGGTGACGCGGACGCCGCGATGGGCAAGGAGACGCTGACGGCTCTCCTGCTCGACATCGGCGGAGCCTTCATGGTGGCGCAACTCCTCGCGCTGGTCGGGCCCGCGGTCGTCTTCTACTGGCAGCGTGTCGGTTTCGTCGTGATGCTCGTCTGTTTCGCGCTGGTAGTCGGCTACTTGCCCGACTGGATTTGGTGGGGGCATCCGGTCGACTTCGCCCTCTTGAAGGTTGCCGACATTCTCCTGGCCTGGTTCCTCGCCGGCCTGGTCATTGCCGCCATCGTCGACCCCGGCCGTCCGCAAGAGGTCGCGTCGGGGAATTAGGGGGTGGAGACTGAGGAGCGAACGCCGAGGCGACCGTAGGTCAGGCTATTGTCTGACGGGATGTTTGGCCGCATGGAGAAATCGAGAGATGGAAATTCGGCCGAACTAGATTTGTTGCGGTATCTTTCTCTGACTCGCGTCAGGCAATAGCCTGACCTACGGTTGACTGAGGTACCAGGCTACGCGTTGCCGCTTCGCGGCTGGGAGATGGCCGTTGATTCGTCCAAGGATGGGTAGGTCGGCGGCTCGGTATGCCGGCTATCCGATCGCTGGATGACGAATCACGGGGCCTAGGAGACCCCCTCTAACTCCCCCTTGGACAAGGGGGAGCCATATGGGATCCCTTGGACAAGGGGGAGCCATATGGGATCCCTTGGACAAGGGGGAGCAACAAGCCTCCCATGGCGGGCCACAGGCCCACCCTACGGGACTTCGTGGTGGGTCAAGACCCACCCTGCCACGTCTCACCGGTACGGGTTCGGGTAGGCCTGCTTGAGGCTGACGCAGCGGTAGAGATAGAGAGTCTCCTCGGCGTGCTTGCCGCGGTAGACGGGAACTTCCTCGAGCGGTTCGATGCGCTGGAAGTAGTCACGATACCAGTCGTTGGGATCGTCGAGGAACTTCTTGGTGCTGACGAGAATGCCGTCGTTGCCGACCCATTGCTCGGGGTTCTCGAAGAAGGCGAACGATCGCGGATCGCCCGAGAAGCAGGCGACCGGCAACTTGCCCTTGAGGGCGTAGTCGACCTTCCCGCTTTGGAACCAGCGATTGGTGAAGACGAAGATGTCGTCGCGATCGAGTAGCCCCTTGTCGGCCAAGACGCGTTCGAGTGGCTTATAGTCGAGGCACTCGAGCGTCGGATCGTCCGGCTCGCCGAACTTTTCCGAGAGCCACGTCGGTCCCAAGTCACGCCACCAACCGGTGGCCGCGTGCGAGGTCAGGAAGATCAGCGCGACCGACGTCGTCAGGACCGTTCCCCCCATCCAGTAGCGCGTCAACTTGTTCTGCTCGCGCAGACGTCGATCGATCGCTTCCCCCAACGGCAGGAAGAGGAGCAAGTAGCCCGGTGCCTGCCAATGAAAATGGAAGCCGATCGGAGCGTAGACGGAGATGACGGTGAAGAGGACGATCGGGATCGTCGCGAGCGAGGCGATGAACCAGCGAATCCGGTCCTTCGGCCCACGCCACCAACACTGCATTAGGACATAGACCAGCGGCAGCCAGATCCACGGCAAGAGCCAGAGGGCTTGCCCGCCGATGTTTCGTGCCAGCCAATCCCAACGAAGACCCTTGTAGTCGAGCCCGCGATTGCCTTGCCAGAGAAACGAGATCCATTCGTTCTGCTGGTTCCAAAGAAGGACGGGCGTGAAGAGGGCCGCGGCGATGATGAGGGCGATGTAGGGGCCGGGGTGCCAGAGCCAATGGAGTTGTTCGCGACGAGTCACCACGTAGATGACCGTTCCCATGACGAGAAAGACGGCGTGGTACTTGCTGAGCATCGCGAGTCCGAGCATCAGTCCGACCATCGCCCACCAGGCCGTCGGTCGGCGAACGTCATCGAAGAAGACCTTTACCAGGGCCGCGATCGCCGCGACCCAGAAGAACATCAACGGGCCGTCCGGTTGCAGGAAGGTCCCGACGCTGAGCGTGAAGACGGCGGAGAAGTTCAGAAGGAGCACCGCATAGAACGCGGACCAAGAGCCAAAGAGCCGGCGGCCGATCGCGTACATCAGCCAGGTCGTGCCCGCGAACATGATGATGAACGGAGCGCGGACCGCGAGCGGTCCAACGGTGCCGGCAACCTTCAGGCCGAGCCAGCCGAGCCAAAGCGACATCGGCGGATGGTCAAAGTAGCCGAGACTCGGGCGGATCGCACACGCGAAGTGGTAGGACTCGCCGTAGCCAAGGCCGACAAAGGATCCAGTAAGGATCCGAAAGGCGGCGGTCGCCGCGATCAGGACTAAGACGGCACGGGTCGCGCTCGCGGCTTCGCCGGGGGCTTCCGTGGGTCGTTCGAGAGGCATGGAGGCTTGAGGCACCTGCTATCTCCTTCGCTGCGTTTTGTCGTTGGTGGCTTGGCGGTCCCGCGAGCCTGTCGGGGGAGCGGAGCCGATCATGGTTTTGATTGGTTTTGCGTAGGCGTTGAAGGCAAAGTTGCCGCCGCTGGGGCCCATTTCGCGGAACTTGAAGCCGCGACTATCGACGAGGTCGACGGAGACGCCGTAGTGGCCCGGACGGTCGACGGCGGGCAGGGTGAGGCGAAGCGAGATCGACTCGCCGGGATCGAGCGTGCCATGGTCGAGATGGGTGACTCGTTTCCAGCCGCGCTCGCCGTTCTCGCTACCGATCCGGAGTTCGACATGGACCGATCGCTCGGCGTGTCGGCTGAAGGACCAGGGACGGTCGCTCGTGTTGGTGATGTCGACGACAATCTCGTCGGGTTGATGGACGGTACGGGAAATCGGCGGCTCCTGGACGACGATCTTGGCCGCGAAATGGGCGTGAGAGGGTGTTTCGAGAAGCCAGTCGCGAAGTCGCTCGGGCGTGTGGGGAAGGTTTTCTTCCTCTAGCCAAGCGGTGTAGAGATCAAAAAGGTGTGGCAATCGGCAGCCTCGGTCCCATCCCGTATGCCCGTAGCGGAGTTGGTAGCACGACATCGCTTCGTCGAGCGAGGCGCCGGTGTAGAGCACGCGGTAGAGGGCCGACGCCAGGGCGGTCCGGTCGGAGCCTCGGCGGCAATGGATCAAGATTGGCCGCGGAAGGTTGTCGAATGCGTCGATCAGTTTGCGTAACTCTTTGGGTGGGGCGATGTTGGAAGTCTTGAGGACAATGTCGACGTGATCGAGTCCGAGTTCGTCAGCTTTGGCGGTTTCGGCCTTGTACCACTCCTCGCGGTTCCAGGGACCACGCAAGTTGATCACCGAACGGACGCCGTAGTGGTCGACGAGAAATTGAAGTTGCTCGGCGCTGGGCTGGGCGCTGCGAATGACCTGGCCCTCGACGACCACGCCATCGTTGAGTCGCGGCCAGAGGAGGGCCGTCGGGATGGCGATGCTGGCGACGACAGCGAGCGCGAGAGCGGCGAGCGTCGACGGTTTGGTTAGCCAATGCGGCAAGATTCACGTCCCCACCAGAGTCGGGCCGGTCTCTCGATGCCGGCCGGTCGGTGGCGAGGGATAGTGGGAAATCGCGATCGGGTCCAGCCCAGGTCGAGGGGGAATCGTTTTGGCGCCCAAATTGCTCAGAGTGAAGCTTGGGGAACGGTTGGCGCGTTGAGAAAGGCGTCGTTTTAGGTCAGTTTGGAGTCCATGCTCGAGGTCGCGAAGAGCTTGTCTTGGAGTTTTTCGAGTTCCGTGGTGCTGCGTCCGGGGTGGTCGTCGCGCCAGGATTGGATCGCTTCGGCATAGAGATCCGGGCGGACGAAGAGGCTGTCGGCGTAACGAACGCTGGTTCGCTGAGCCAGATCGAGGATGGAGGTCCGCTCTGTGGGGGAAAGCTTGTGGGCCTCGACAAGCTCGGCAAGCAATTTGCTGTGGCTGTAGAGTCTTTTCTTTTGGGCCTGACGCTGTCGCTGAATCCAATAGCTGAGCACGACTGCTACAATAATAAGCACGAACGGGAAGAGTAGCGTCATGGTGACTTGGTCGCGTGTGGAGAAAGTCTGACGCCAAGTATCCCAATCAATTTGGCCTGAAGTGAGCGCCCACATCATTAGCGTTGTTTGCCTTGTTAGGGGTCTCGAAATGGACGTTGCCGCGAAGGCCACGCACACCTACCGATCATACAGTCGTAGAATACGCCATGAACATCGAGACGAAAGTGGAATCATGCTAACGACTTTTGACGAAATGGGGGTCCAGTGACCGAGCCTCTAGCGGGAGTGATCGGGACGAGCGTCGCGATGCAGGAAGTCTACCGGGTCACGCGCCAGGTAGCTCCGACTCGCGCCAGCGTCCTTCTCATCGGCGAGACCGGCACTGGCAAGGAACTCATTGCGCGGTCGGTCCACAATCTCAGTCCGCGATCCGATGGCCCCTACGTGCGCGTCAACTGTGGGGCCCTCAGCGAGAGTCTGCTCGAAAGCGAGCTTTTCGGGCACGTCAAGGGGGCCTTCACCGGGGCGATTGACAACAAGACGGGACGATTCGAGGCCGCCCACACTGGCACCATCTTTCTCGATGAGATCTCCTCGATGAGTCACAAGTTGCAGGTCAAGCTGCTGCGCGTGCTTCAAGAGCGAGAGTTCGAACGCGTCGGCGAGAATCGCACCATCCGCGTCGACACCCGCGTCGTTGCCGCCACCAACCAGCACCTCGAAGACGAGATCGACGCCGGCCGCTTTCGGGAGGACTTGTATTACCGGCTAAATGTCGTTCCGGTCTACTTGCCTCCGCTGCGCGATCGCCTTGAGGATCTGCCGCTGCTTTCCGCCCACTTTCTCGCGAAGTACGCCAAGGAGAACCGGCGCGACGTCGACAGCTTCGAGCCAGGCTTCGTCGATCACCTCTCCAGCTATCATTGGCCGGGCAACGTTCGCGAGTTGGAGAACTACGTCGAACGAGCGGTCGTGCTCTGCGAATCGCCCCAGGTGCCTTCGGTCCTCTTGCCTCCCCAGCTTCGAGGCGAAGCACCGCTGCGAATCATCCGCTCGCGTTCGGTCGACCTTGAGTCCGCGATCGATGAGCTGACACGGCTGGCGCTGCGTTCCGCCTCCGCCGACGAGACGAACCTTTACGACAAGGTCGTCGGCGCCGTCGAGCGCGAACTGATCCAGCAGGTCCTCGCCGCGACCGACAACGTTCAGATCAAAGCGGCCGCTCGCCTCGGGATCAATCGCAACACGTTGCATAAGAAGCTCAAGGAGTACAAGATCTCCGAGGATGGCGAGGAGAGTCTCGAGGCATCGTAGCGCCTGGAGTCTCTCGCTCTTTGAGGGCAACACGTGGCTCCGGTGGGCGAAGTGACGACGTTTGAATCACGAGTCGCTTCGGCGCTCGGGAGACTCGCGCAGACTTGCGAGACCTATCTCGTCGCGGTCTCGGGCGGCCCCGATAGCGTCTCGCTGTTGCTGGCGATGGTCCGGCTGGGATTCGCGAAGGGGGATCGGCTGCGGGTCGCCCACTTCGATCACCAACTTCGGCCGGAGTCGGGGGACGATGCCGAGTTCGTCGCCAAGCTCGCCGAACGCTACTCGGTACCCTTCCATCTCGGGCGGCCGGACCCGGCAAGCGACCTTCGGGAAGGGCCCTCGCTCGAACGCGCGGCTCGGGACGCCCGTTACCGTTTTCTGTGTCAGATCGCCGAACAAGTCGGGGCCGCTGTGGTGCTCACCGCCCATACAGCCGACGACCAGGTCGAGACCGTTCTGCATCGGCTGGTCCGCGGGACGGGACTTGGTGGACTCGCCGGAATCCCCGAGGCGAGGTCGTTGACCCCGGCACTTCGGGTGCTTCGCCCCATGCTCTCGCTGCGACGTGCGGAGGTCGAATCCTATCTCGAGGCTCTGGGCGAGCGGGGCGTCACCGACGCGTCGAACCGCGATCCCATCTTCACCCGCAACCGCATTCGTCACGACCTGTTGCCCTTGCTCCGGACTACCTTCAATCCGCGCGTTGACGAGTCGTTACTTCGCCTCGCCAGTCTGGCGGAGGAGACCGATGCCCTCTTCGGGCGGCTCGCTCGAGTCCTGCTTCGGGAGGCCTGGTTGGTTCGGACGTCCGAAGAGGTCTCGCTTCGGATCGGTCCGCTCGCGGGTGCCGAAGCGATTCTGGTGCGTGAGGTGATTCGCCGCGTGCTCGATGAGCAATCGTGGCCGCGTGGGGAGATCGGTCATGAGGAACTGGTGAGCGTCGCCGAACTCGTGCATCGGGATCCGCCAGCGGCGATTGACTTGCCCAAGGGATTGCGAGCCGAGCGCCGCAACCGCCCCGAGCCACTGCTTCGGCTACGGAGACGAAGCACTAGGCTTCGTCTCAAAAGTTGATCGTTGGTCCGAGGCTCAGCGAGTTGGTGCGGGACGAGGAGGGCGAAGCAGGCGAATCCACTGGATTCGTCGATGCAGCCCGACAAAGTCCCGCGCCGACGCAGCCAGCCGAAGCCAGAGCCGACTTTTGAGACGGAGCCTAGTTCCTAGCCGCGGCTGCGGCGGGCTCGTTCCATCTCGCGTTTGTGGGTCTTTTCCTTGAGGGATTCGCGTTTGTCGTATTGACGCTTGCCGCGACCGAGTCCGAGTTGGACCTTGGCTCGGCCACGCTTGAAGTAGAGTTGCAGGGGAATGAGGGTGAAGCCTTGCTCCATTCCCTTCTTGGCGAACTTGGCGATCTCACGCCGATGCAGCAAAAGCTTTCGCTTGCGCTTCGGTTCGTGGTTCATGATGTTGGCCATCGCGTATTCGGGGATATCGGCCCGGATCAGCCAGACCTCATCCCTTTCGACCCGCGCGTAGCTCTCTTCGAGGGAGGCTTTACCAGCCCGCAGACTCTTCGCCTCGGTTCCGGTCAAAACGATCCCGGCTTCGATCGTGTCGGTGATTTCGTAGTCGTGGCGCGCACGGCGGTTTCGGCAGACGATCTTCTCGCCGCTCGACGTGGTCTTGTCCGATTTGCCGCTCTTCTTGCTCTTTGACATCGTCGTTCACCCACATCCACGACACGCCCTGGGCCAGAAACGTTCATTGCGGGCGCGACGAACGATGCTCCAGCGAAAGTCCGAATCGCTCATTGTGCGGTGGATGGGCGTGGCGGACAAGCCAACGGTTTTCGCAAAGTCCTCGGGAGGGAAACGGAAAGCGGGACGCTTGATCCGACGCGAGCCGCTCTGGAGTGGAGGCAGCGTCACCGGCGAGGGGTCTCGGGCCGGGGGGCCGACCATCCGTGTTCCCGCGGAAGGGAGGTTGACGATCGGTTGCTCTCAAGTGCTCTGTTCCAACTTGAAGTTGGTGTTGGCGCAACCCTAACAGTCCGTTGATTTAAGCGGGCCGCGAATAGATCAACGGGCTGCTAACCCTTTGGCACTGACTGACCAGCAGCCAGTGGCTCTCCAAAACCTAGTGCATCATCCATTCTTAATTTTTGGGTAGAGTCGGGCCAGTTTGGTGCGTGCTTCGTCGATTTGTAGTTGCCAGTCGACGCCGCGCTGCTTCTGGTTGGTCTGATCGGACCAAGCCCCGATTTCGTCTCGTAATTCGTCGAGTTCGCCGACGCGTCGACCGGTCAGACACTGTCGTGTCATCGCGCTCAGTTCGCATTCGGCGACGTTTAGCCAGCTCCCATGCTTCGGAGTGTAGACGAACGTGATTCGCTTGACATAGGCACGTGCCACGGCAGGCTCAAACAACTCGTAGAACGCTCCCTTGGTGTGGGTGTTTAGGTTGTCGAGAACCAGCGTCACTTGCTGGCAATCGGCGTAGCGAGTGTCGAGCAGTTGCGCGACCTCTTGCGCCCAATCAACCTTGGTGCGTTGCGACCTGGCCGTCGCTTGGCGAAAACCTGAAAGCGGCTCGCTGAACATGAAGATGCTCGCCGTTCCGTTTCGTTCATACTCGTAGTCGACTCGCTTGGGATGGTCCTTGGCAGCTTCAATCGGCTGCCTTGTTTCTTTGATCAGCTGGACCGGTTGCTCGTCCATGCAAATGACCGGATGGTCTGCATCGTAGGGTCTTTCATAGGTTTCGAGGACTTCCTCCATGCAAGCGACGAACTCAGCGTCGTTCTCGGGGGGGATCACCCAATAGTCGATCATACGCTTGGTCATGCGATTTTTTTTAGCGTCTTGCGAACGGTCTCGGGACAAATGGATTCCACTACCTCTAGTTTAACCAATTGATCGGCAAGCAGTTGCAGCGTCCACTTGCCGTATCCCTTGGGCGGCTCTCCCAGACGCATGGCGATTAGTCTTGCTTCGGCCTGCCCGTCGAGCTTCGGCGGAGTCGGTGGCTTCTCGCGTCTCATTCCATCCAATGCCAACGCAAAACTCTCGGTGACTAGGCGTTTGCGTAGATTCTCAACGGTCTGGACACGACAACCAAAAGCCTCGGCAATTCTCTCATCCGTCCACGCCGGACCGTTGGCGTCTGTCTTCAAGAGCATTTGTGCCCGTCGAACCTTCTGGGAGGAGCCTTTGAGCTTCTTGATGACCGCGTGACAAGTTGCGCGTTCCTCTTCCGTGAGGCGAACGATGTACTTCTTGTTCATTGGGAAACCTCCGTGCTTTCCAGGAAGCAGCAAGTTTCCTCGAACAGAAGCAATCAACCAACCCGAAATCCTAGGATAGATGAACCACTAGATGGACCGGAGCACTTGTGTCCTGATTGGTTAGATCATCGCTCCAAAGAGCCTTGGGCGCCAAAAGACCCACGCTCGCCGTCGGGATGCGGGAAACGCGTCTGATTCGGCACGTTCCCGCGCGAGTGGGGAACGTGCTTTCATGAAACGAACTTGCCGATCCGGTTCTAGCGAGAGATGGCGTCGGGATTGGGGTTGGAACCGAAGCGAAGCGTCGGAGACGACTCCAAGCGATTGGTCATGTCCTCGACCGGGGGCAGGGACGTTTCGGCCGACACGACCGGCGGCGTCGTCAACGCCTCATCGACCGGAGCCGCGGTCGCTTGGTTCGACGACAGCGTCGGGATGATGTGCTTTTGCACGTCGAGCACGAGTACCGGGACGACCGCCAAGCCGAACGCGAAGGAGAGGCCCGCGAAGACATTGACCCACGTGCCACCCTTGGAGAGCTTGGCGGGCTCGGGCCGCGGGGCCGGTTCGTCGGGGATCACCGCTTCGGCCGGCGTCGTGGGGAACGGGAATGCGTGGTGGTACGCGACCGCGCCAGTCGTGTATTCCGACATCGAGGCGGTCGAGACACTCGAGCTGGCGGTGAGCGTGTTGATTTCGTGCGTCGTCCACGTCGTGGCGGTCTCTTGCTGGGGTGGTGTCGTCGCCGTGGTGGCGCTGCTTTCGGCGAGATTCTCCATGACACTGGTCTCCTCGAGTGTCGTCGGGGTGAAGGGGGCGCCGACCGGTTCGGGCGCGTCGTTCACCTTCAAGAGCTGGTCGTATTCCTGCCAGATCTGCTGGAACATCATGTCGTCGGGTTCGGAAGCCGGCTCCGGGGCGGCGGGCATGCCGCCGGCGGCTGGCGTTGGTTCGATCCCCGTCACCGGTGTCGCGGCTGCGAGTTGTTCGGACGTCGACGTCTCCTGAACCGAGGCGGTCGCGGCCATCAAGGCTGCGGGGGCCGGCTCGGGGAGAGCCGTCGTTTCCGGGGTGGTCGTGAGAGGCTGCTGCTTCAGTTTCGCGAGCAGTCCTTCCGCCTTCTGCGGCGGAATGCGGAGTAGGAGCTGCGCGTTGAGCAGCGGCGCGGACTCTTCCCGCACGAGGACGTGGTCGGGGTTCAACTGCGCCACCTGAATGCGGCAGTAGGCCACCAAGTCGGGCCGGCGCGTCCGGTGGGCGAAGTAGAGGGCCAACGCGTAGGAGTCGGCGGCCTCGCTGGTTTGCCCCTGCGCCGCCTGGTGTTCTCCCAACTGCTTGTACAACTCATGGAGCCGCTGATCGTCACGAACCACCATGAATTCAGTCCCTTCTCAATGTGTTTGTGGGTGCAGCCTCGTGTTTCGTCAAAGCCCGAGGTTCGGGTGCCACTGGCTGCTTGTCAGTCAGTGAGAACGAGTTGCGTAACCATCAACCCGAATTTGGACCTTGGACAACGTGGCTAGCAGCCCGCATCGCTTGATTGACGGTCTGCGACGCCCATCGGGCGTTGACGCCGCGTAGAAGTGCCTCCGCGGAGTTCGAGCCGATAGCAGAGTGTCCAATGTGGCTCAACCCGAGAAAAGGGAGCGCCGCCGGAGGGGAATGCCGGTGTCCGGGACGTCGTTCGGAGCGAACCTGGTTGACCACCCGTGCCCGTTTTCCCAGCTTAGCAGTCTATTCGATGGAAACTGGCTGCCGGTCAACACGGGGGCGACCGACGACGAGATGGAATGCATGACCATGGTGGATGAAGCAATTCGCAAAGCGGATGTCTTGATCGAGGCGCTCGACTACATCCGCGAATTCCGAACTCGGATGGTCGTCATCAAGCTCGGCGGCAGTGTCATGGAGCACGTCGACGCGCTGCAAGCCTTCCTTGAGGACGTCGTCTTCATGGAGACCGTCGGCGTCCGGCCCATCCTCGTTCACGGGGGGGGCAAGGCGATCTCCGAGGCGATGCGGCGGGCCGGGATCGAACCGCATTTCGTTCAGGGACGACGCTACACCGACCCGAAGACGCTCGAGATCGTGGTCGATGTCCTCACACGGGAGATCAATCGCGACATCGTCGACAAGATCGAATCGCTCGGTGGGTGGGCGATGGGGCTGCACGCCCGGACGACCAATTGCCTCTTCGGCGACCGTATCCGCGTCGACGAGAAGGGGGAGCCGATCGACATTGGTCGAGTCGGACGGGTGAAACGCCTCGACGAGAACCGGCTGCGAAAGCTTTGCCACGCCGGCATCGTTCCCGTCATCCCCAGTATCTGTGCCGATGAGGACGGCGGGCTGCTCAACGTGAACGCCGACACCGTCGCCGCGGCGGTCGCGCGGTTGTTGCGGGCGGAGAAGCTCGTTTTCGTCAGCGACACCCCCGGCCTCTTGCGAGACGCCAGCGACGAGGATTCGCTCCTGAGCAGTGTCTCGGCGGATGAGTGTCATCGCATGATCGACGATGGGTCGATCAGCGCCGGCATGATCCCGAAGATCGAGGCTTGCCTGGAGTCGCTCAACGCGGGTGTCGGCAAGATCCACTTGGTCGATGGTCGCGTGCGGCATTCCCTCCTCTTGGAAATCTACACCGAGAGCGGCGTCGGTACCGAAATCCATCCCGACTAGTCGCCGTCGAAATTGACGACGGCATCCACGAACGGCTACCCCCGGTTGATTCAACCGGGGCCGACGGAGTCGGTTGGAAGTCTCAGGGGAGAGGCCCATCCGGCAGGGACGATCCATTCTTGGGATGCGACCTTCGCCCGCGACTTCTTGCGGCTGCGCCGCCCAGGTAGCGGAGCAACCTGGGCTAGCCAAATGCGCGGAGCAACCTGGTGTAGCCGAGAGCGCGGAGCAGCCTGGTGTAGCCGAGAGCGCGGAGCAGCCTGGTGTAGCCGAGAGCGCGGAGCAGCCTGGTGTAGCCGAGAGCGCGGAGCAAGCATCCACGAACGGCTACCCCCGGTTGATTCAACCGGGGCCGACGGAGTCGGTTGGAAGTCTCAGGGGAGAGGCCCATCCGGCGGGGACGATCCATTCTTGGGATGCGACCTTCTCCCGCGACTTCTTGCGGCTGCGCCGCCCAGGTAGCGGAGCAACCTGGGCTAGCCAAGAGCGCGGAGAGAGCTGGTGTAGCCGAGAGCGCGGAGCAAGCTGGGCTAGCCGAGAGCGCGGAGCATGCATCCACGAACGGCTACCCCCGGTTGATTCAACCGGGGCCGACGGAGTCGGTTGGAAGTCTCAGGGGAGAGGCCCATCCGGCAGGGACGATCCATTCTTGGGATGCGACCTTCGCCCGCGACTTCTTGCGGCTGCGCCGCCCAGGTAGCGGAGCAACCTGGGCTAGCCAAATGCGCGGAGAGAGCTGGTGTAGCCGAGAGCGCGGAGCAACCTGGTGTAGCCAAGAGCGCGGAGCATGCATCCACGAACGGCTACCCCCGGTTGATTCAACCGGGGCCGACGGAGTCGGTTGGAAGTCTCAGGGGAGAGGCCCATCCGGCGGGGACGATCCATTCTTGGGATGCGACCTTCTCACGCGACTTCTTGCGGCTGCGCCGCCCAGGTAGCGGAGCAACCTGGGCTAGCCAAGAGCGCGGAGAGAGCTGGTGTAGCCGAGAGCGCGGAGCAAGCTGGGCTAGCCGAGAGCGCGGAGCATGCATCCACGAACGGCTACCCCCGGTTGATTCAACCGGGGCCGACGGAGTCGGTTGGAAGCCTCAGGGGAGAGGCCCATCCGGCAGGGACGATCCATTCTTGGGATGCGACCTTCTCCCGCGACTTCTTGCGGCTGCGCCGCCCAGGTAGCGGAGCAACCTGGGCTAGCCAAATGCGCGGAGCAACCTGGGCTAGCCGAGAGCGCGGAGCATGCTGGTGTAGCCGAGAGCGCGGAGGCTGTCGAAGTGGCCGAAAGCATCCCTCAAGCCAGGAAAGCGGGGAAGCCTGGGTTGGCCGGGCGATGTATCGTTGGTGCGGCAAATTAAGGTGTTGCCCCAGCCTGGAGTGACTTGCCTCGGTGACCGTGCTCCTTTCTCTCACACGTGAACCTCCGTAACCGTTGGCGCCTCTTACCTTTCCTCAAGTTGGACGTGATCGCGGCCGGGCCGTTTTTTCCCTTCGCTTTGGCCGGCTGGATCGTAGAAAATCCCTTTCCCCGGTGGTTAAAAGGAGTCGAGATGACAGCCGCCATGGAGTTGAGTTCGCCCGAGGTGATGGACGTCTTCGCACGCTACGTCGTGCCCAACTACACGCGCTACCCGGTCTGCCTCGTGCGCGGCCAGGGGTCGGAAGTTTGGGATGCCGAAGGCCGCCGCTACCTCGACTTCTTCCCGGGCTGGGGCTGCAATCTCCTCGGCCACTGTCCGCCGCGAGTTGTCCAGGCGGTTCAGGAGCAAGTCGCCCAACTCATTCACGTGCCGAATTCCTGGTACATCGAGTCGCAGGGAGCGTTCGCCCAGGCCCTGGTCGAGCGAAGCTTCTCCAGCCAGGCCTTCTTCTGCAATAGCGGGGCCGAGGCGAACGAGGCCGCCATCAAGCTCGCCCGGGCGCATCAGGCTCCTCGCTACAAGATCATCGCGACGCAGCAGAGTTTTCACGGCCGTACCTTCGCCGCCATCAGCGCCACCGGTCAGCCCAAGTATCAGCAGGGTTTCGGGCCGCTCTTGCCGGGATTCAAGCACGTACCCTTCGGCGATCTCGAGGCGATGGAGCATCAGATCGACGACGAGACCGCGGCGATCATGGTCGAGCCCATTCAAGGGGAGGGCGGGGTCAATCTCGCTCCCGAGGGCTATCTCGAAGGACTTCGCAAGCTCGCCGACGACCGCGGGCTGCTCTTGATCCTCGACGAGGTTCAAAGCGGCATGGGTCGCACCGGCCGCTGGTTCGCGTATCAGCACACCGACATCACGCCCGACATCATGACGCTGGCCAAGTCGCTGGCGGGTGGGGTGACCGGCGGCGCGATGCTGGCTCGGCCGGAAGTCGCCGCGTCGCTCAAACCGGGCATGCACGCGGCGACCTTTGGCGGCAACCCGCTGACGTGTCGGGCCGGGCTCGCGACCATCGAAACGATCGACGAGGGCAACCTGCTCGAACGGGGCACCGCGATCGGTGAGCGGTTTCGCAAGTTCTTCCTGGAACTGAGCGGGACGACCAGCGTGATCCGCGAAGTGCGTGGCAAAGGGGTCATGATCGGGGTCGATCTCGCGATGCCCGGGGCGGAGATCGTTCAGCAGCTTCTCGAGCGAGGGCTGCTGGCCAACTGCACGCACGACACCGTCTTGCGTTTGTTGCCGGCCCTGACGATTCAAGATGAGCAAATCGACGAAGGATGTTCCATCATTGCCGACGTATTGCGTTCGGCCGAGGGGTGAGAGGAGCTGGTAAGCGACCTCTCGAGGACAAGCGGCGGCGAGCATCTTTGCTCGCCGTTCGCATTCTCGCGATTCCCCTTGAGATGATAGACCTGGAAGAGAAGTGTCATGCGTCACCTACTCAGTCTCCTCGACTTGTCTCGAGACGAAGTCCATCATCTGCTCGAGCTGGCTCTTCAACTGAAGCAGCAACAAAAGAAGGGGATTCCTCACGTCCGCCTCGGTGGTCGCGTCCTGGGAATGGTCTTCGAAAAGCCCTCGTTGCGGACTCGGGTCAGCTTTGAGTCGGCGATGGCCCACCTCGGGGGCTCGAGCATCTTCCTCACCGGCCAAGACGTCGGGCTGGGAAAACGCGAGAGCATCGCCGACGTCGGACGCATCATGAGCACGTACGTCGACCTGCTCGCGGTGCGAACTTATTCGCACGATGTGCTCGAGGCGCTATCCCAGCACGCCAGTTGTCCGGTGATCAACGCCTTGAGCGACTTCCTGCACCCGTGCCAGGCGTTGGCCGATATGTGCACGCTTCAAGAGCACTTCGGTCGGCTGGACGGGTTGACGTTGGCGTTCATTGGCGATGGAAACAACGTCGCTCGGTCGCTCGCGTTCGCGTCGTCCTTGTGCGATGTCGAGTTCGTCCTGAGTTCCCCGGAAGGCTACAGCTTCGAACCGGAGTTCAAGGCTCACTTGCAGGCGTCGGGCATGGCGAGCCGCATTCGCTACGAGCCCGATCCCCTGAAGGCGGTCGAAGGGGTCGACGCGGTTTACACCGACGTTTGGGCGAGCATGGGACAGGAAGAGGAACGCGAGCAGCGCCTCAAGACCTTCCGGCCCTATCAAGTCGACTCCAAGATGATGGGGCAGGCCAAGCCGGGAGCGACCTTCCTGCACTGTCTTCCCGCCCATCGCGGCGAAGAGGTGACCGCGGAGGTGATCGACGGGCATCAAAGCATCGTCGTGGAGCAGGCCGCCAACCGAATGCATGCCCAGAAAGCCCTGATGCTCTGGCTTCTCACCGAGGCAAGCTAGGCAAGTCTGGTTTGCCCTGTTGATTCGACATTTTGCCATTGTCCGATCGCTGTGTCCCCTTGTCCAAGGGGCATTCCGATCGCTCTCCCTTGTCCAAGGGGGGCATTCCATTCGCTCCCCCTTTTCCAAGGGGGAGAAGGAGGGGGTCTTTCCTTTCGTCAACTGGCGGCCCTTTCCCAGCCTCGATGCGGGTGATCAAGACTCCATTGGTGAGGAAAAACGGGTGTCGCGAGAGAATGGGCGAACCCCCCTCAATCTCCCCTGGGTCGTTGGGAGCGATTGGAAAGCTCCTTTGCCATCGCATCTGGCGGAATTGCCATTGGCGCACGATTCGGCGCGCGCTATAGGCCGTCGTCACACCAAGGATATCTCCTCACACTGCGCTCAATCGAGAACCCAAACGACTCGAGAGAAGGGGCGAGACGGATGCGGTTTTTTGGATTTGCCGGGCTCTTGCTAGCCATTTGTTCCAGCCAAGCGCTGGCCCAAAGTTTCTTTGATCCCGCGGTCGCCAAAGTGGTCGACCTCCCGAAGGAGTTCGAACTCGCCGAGGACGATGGTCCCGTCTTGGTGAAAGTCTCCTCCTTCGCGGGAGATTCCGCCAGGCGTTCGGCGATCAACTTGACGCGCTACTTGCGTGAAGAACTGGAGGTCGACGCGTACGCCTTCCGTTACAAGGCCAACCCGACCGGACGGCCCTCCGACGAAGAGATCAAGAAGTTCAAACGCCAGTTCGAAAAGCGTTTCGACATCAAGCCTCGCCTGGGAACGCTCAACACGCCTCCCCAGGAGAACTGGGTCGTCCTCGCCGGCAACTTCGAGGAGTTCAACGACCGGACCGCCAAACGGATCCTCAAGAAGATTCGCAAGCTCGATCTCGAGGACCTTCCCAAGGGAGTCGTGATGACCCGCTTCATCACCGATCGCAGTCAGATCGACCACCCGTTCAAGACGGCCCACTTGGTTCGCAACCCGCTGGCCAAGAACGATCAGGGAGAGGGGATCGAGAAGGGCAAAGCCCGCATGCTCCTGGCGATGAACCAGGGCGAGATGTCGGCGTATCAGATTCCCGACCCGTTCACGATCTCGGTTCGTCAGTTTCGTGGGATCTCGGTGGTCGGCGACGAGCGGGCCGACGAGGTCTTCCGAAAGGGGCCGCTGCTGAGCAGCAAGCGGACGGGGTTGCAGATCGCTGGGGAAAACGCGACCAATCTGACGCAACTCTTGCGAAACATGGGGTACGACGCATACGTTTTCCATGGGGAATACGCGAGCATCGTCTGCATCGGTGGCTACTCGCATCCGAACGATCCCCGGCTCAAGGGCGACTTGAACAAGTTCGTGAACCTTCGCGTCGGGGAACTGCCATTGTTGCCGAAAGTCATCCCGACGCCGCGACAGCCGACCATGCGGGCGAACTAAGCTCCGTGATCGGCGAACCGATGGGGATAATCGGCGGACCCGGAGCCGGCCAAATGGCTCCGGTCTTGGTTCACTTTGGGGGCTTTTCCGTCCAGTTTGGGCGGATCATCCCCCGTTTCCGTTTACAAAGAGCCCGTTTCTCCCGAAAAACCGTTCGCGAGGAGGCTGGGAAATGCGTGGCGGGCGGGAATTCGTTTTGGAGCCAAAAGCCGCGGACCGCTAAAATATCCAGCAGTGCCTTGTTGTCCGCACTCCGCGGAACATGGAGAATCTGGCCGGTACGCTCGGGGCACGCGGTGGCGACGTCGTGTCAAAACTTCGGGAGGACCCACAAGCCGGCCCTGAAGTCACTTCTCACGTCCGTGTCCATTTGGCAAAATGGCGGCTCCGCGTTCCCTCACGATGGAACGGCCCTTCGTGGCTTCTCATTCGGATGAGGTAAATACATCGGTGAATTCGGCGAACAATCCGATCGAGCGTTGTCTTACAATCCTCGCGGAGGCGATCCGGCGTCCTTGCCGACGCACCGTCGGGGGCTTCTCCGCCCTGGCCGTGTGCTTGGTGCTGGCGACGTTTGCCCAGGCACAAGATGAGTCGAGCGGTCCCAGCGAGCGCCAAGACCGTCCCGTTCGCAATCGCGCGGTCATCGAATCGCTGAAGATTCAGAAGGATCTCAGCCGGAGCGCCGCCAAACCGACCGGCCGAGAGTACGACACGTTCGACGACATGAGGCAGCGAAAGATCGCCGCCGATCCCGCCCTCATCGACAAAGTCGCCAAGTACCACGTTTACAAGCTGACCGATCCCAACGAACTCGCCGACCTGACGCGGCATGCCGACCTGATCATGCGCGATGTTCGGGGCGCGAGCGTCGCGGGCAATTCCAAGCAACTAAGCGTCGAATTTCTCAAGGCGTACAAGGCCTCGCTCTTTAAGTACCTCAAGGATCTGACGGACAACAACTTCGTCGTCCGCATCAACGCTCTGGTGCTGATTGAGCGTCTCTACGATCCCAAGTCGGTCAACATTCACGACGGCGTGCCGATCCTCCTCGAGGTGCTCGGGGACAAGAAGCAGGAAGAAGCGGTTCGCTACCTCGCCCTGAGCGGCCTCGACGCGGCCAAGGAGGTCGGCCAAGCTCGCGTTGTCGATGAGCGCAAGGCGGTCAACGCGATCCTCGACATGGCGTCCGAGCCCGATGTTCAAGAAGTCACGCTCGAACAGTTGGTCACCACGCTCGGCAACCTCGAACGTCCCCACCGAGGCGACATCGCCGAACGAGCCGAAGTCGGCAAGTTCCTGGCCGATACCGCTCTCGACACCAACATGCCCGCGCGGGTTCGGGTCGCCGCGGGTATTTCTCTCGGCAAACTCCAGACCTCCGGCATCCGCGGCTGGAACTTTCGTCTCCAGTCGGTCGTGATGGGCAAGGCCCTCCAGGCACTCATCGATGCTCACACCGCGGTCTTCATCAACGATGAGAAGTACCGCCACTTGGCCCTTCGGCTCGGCCTGGCGATCGGGGCGATGAAGCGAGAGATGGCGGACAACACGAGCGTCAGCGAGGAAGAGAAGAAGGATGTCACGGAGTTCACCCAGATCGCCTTCGCCGTGATCACCCAAATCATCGACCGCGCGGATGTGAACATCGACCCCCTTCAGGAATGGCTCAAGAAGAACGACAACCCGCAGCAAAAACGTCTCGCTCCGCGAGCCGGCGATTTGGTCATGATCGGCCAAAAGCCTGCGGGGTGAAGACTCGCGGCCCCTCAAGGACGAGGTGGTCGGACGCGAACGCGTAACTGGGGCCAGGGAGGGTCCCGATGGCTTCAATCACGACCCTTTGCCTATCCCTGACGCTTCTCGGCGCCGATCCGGCGATGGGACGTTCCCTCCCCGCGGGCCACTCGCCGCTCGTCCGTCGGCAACGTCTTCGCGCCGTCCAGGACCTACTCACCGCCGAGCTCCTCGCCGAACTCGAGCATCCCTCGTGGAGTCTCCGCCCCATTCGCGAGGATGATCCGCCCGCGCCGATCTGTCCCTGGCATCATCCGGCGATCACCGAACTCGTTGCTCGGGCGAGCGATCCGTCCCATCGCGACGACAAGACTCGGATCACGACCTCCCTGCGGGAGGGACTCGTCGACGCGACGAACCGTTGGCGTCGCTTCAACGCCGCTGTGGCTCTCGCGCACTTGGGGAGCGATTCCGGCGTCGCGGTCTTGAGCGAAACTCTCCTCGATCCGGAGGTTCCACTGTCGGTCCGAGTTGGCAGTGCGTTCGCTCTCGCACAGCACCCCGGGCGGCTCGACGAGGCACGCTTGCGACGGCTGATGAGCACCTGGTTCGATGTCGTTCAAGAGCGGCAAATCGCGCCAAGCGATCCCGAGCAGATCTTCGACGAGGACCAGACCAAGGCGATTCGCCATTTCCGCGAGAAGCCGGTCCTCGTGGGGGCCGTGTTCCACGCGATCGTTCAAGTCGCGTCCCGACGGTCCAGCTTCGATGCCTCGCGCGACGAGGTCGTCATCGCGGCGGTCGGGATGCTCCCCACGGGAATTGTCGCGGTGGAGAACGATCCGAAGCTGCTTCGCCAAGTCGCCGCGATCGCTCATGCGAACCGCCCATGGCCCACGATGCCCGAAACGCTCCGTCGACTGCTGCGCGATCCCGACGCGATCGTTCGGCGAACGGCCCTCGCCGCCTGTGCGACGCACCCGACCAGCGCCGCTCACGATGTGGTGCTCGATGCCTCGTACGACGCGGATGCATCCGTGCGGCGGGACGCTTTGGAAACCCTTGCTCGCTTTCCGGGGCTCAAGTCCGCCGACCGCTTGCGCGAAGCGTCCGCTAGCAGTAGTCCAAGCGACCGACTCGCTTCGATTCCCTCCGCCGCGACGCTGGGATTGGACCGTCTATTGCTCAAGGCGACCGGCGACGAGTCGAATTTGGTTCGCGCCAAGGCCGCCGCGTTCTTGAGCGACTGTCAGGCACCCGGCATGGAGGAGGTGCTCCGGCGTCTGCTCGCGGATCGTTCCTCGGCGGTGCAAGAGGCGGCGATCCGATCGATCGTCCGTCGCCCGAAGAGCGAAGCAATTCCGCTGCTGATCGAGGGGCTCGATTCTCCCGCGTCACGAACCCGCGCCACCGCGGCCAAGGCGCTGGCGTATCTCTGGCCGGAGGCGCCGGCGTTCGACGCGGTCGCCTCGCCGGCGGAGCGCACGCAGATGCTCGCCACGATCGAGAACGAGTGGCGATCGGGACGGCGTCGGCATCTGGCGCGTCATCGCGGGAAGCTCTCCCTTGAATCACGACGGCAACTGAAGGAGAGCGTCGCGGCGCTTCTTGGTCGTTGGTATGGGCCGGAGCGACGGCCCCGAGGGGAGTTGAGCGAGGAGCTACTCGCCCTGGGACCACAAGCCGTTCCCTTCATCGAAGAAGTGCTCGAAGAGCACGACTCCTATCCCGGCCCGCAACTGCTCACGAAGGTGCTCGGACCACTCGACCCCACCTACGCCCTCTTGAACGATCTTTGGTCGAGCAACCCGCGAACCGAGACCGCCCGGATCGCCGCGATCGAGGAGGAGCTGGCTCATCTCTCGTTGACGCCGATGCAGGCGGCGGAAGTCGTTCGCTACACCCGGCGCCGCGACAGCGATGGCGCTTGGCTTCGCTTGCTAGAGTTGGTGGAACGCGACGCCCCCGAGACATCGCGGTCGATCGACGAGCTGGGATTGCGCCACCAGAACCCACACATCCGTCGGCGCACGCTGGAACGCATGCTCGAACGATCGGGTCCCCAGAACGCCCAGATGCTGGTGCCGCTACTCAATGACAGTCACTCGTTGACCCGGATGCTGGCATTGCGAGCTGCTGGCCGGACGGGGGATGACTCGATCGCGCCGCTCCTGCGGGAGTCGATGCAGTCGCGCGACGACCGGACGAGCCTGGAAGCCGCCCATAGTTTGAGCCAACTTGGCGATCGCGAGGGCCTGTTCGGACTCTTGCGGCTGTGCCAAGCCCGGGACGAGTCGGTTCAGCGCGACGCGGTTCGTTACCTCGGCGACGTCAAGGTCGGAGGCGAGGATCAGGAACGCTTCGTCATCGGGCTCTTGCTTCGGTCGCTCGATGATCCGAAGCTGGAGATGCGGCGGGCGGCGTTGGCGGCGCTCGAGAAGCGGACCGGGCGCAGCGTCAAGTATGATGATCGCGGGCAACTTCTCTCGGAAGGAAAGCAAGCAGAGCTGTGGAGAAAGTCACTCGCGGGAATGTTCGACGAGAGCCCGACGCCGGAGTTCTCCATGCCGCGGCTGCCGCTGCCGTAACGATCCTGTCGCTGTTCGGTGCGGGTTGCCATTACACGCCGCCGGGCGGGCCGAGGACCTTTCCAACAACGACCCTGTCGGGAGTGGTGGTCTTTGGTGGGCGACCACTGCGCGGCGGGTTCGTGGTCCTCTACCCGACTAGGGGGACGGTCGGCAACCACGTCAGTGCCCGAATTGACGAGGAGGGCCGCTTCGCGTTCGAGGAGGCACCGGTTGGACCGGTCTCGATTCGGATCGACGTGGAGCGTCCATCGCTCCCGCCGGAAGAGCAACGGTTGGTCGACCCGCGGTTTCTCGAGCGGCTTCGTGGCCCGAGTTCTCCCTTCACTGCGACCACCAAGGCGGGGCGGAACGTCGCCTTGCAGATCAACCTTCAGCCACTTTCGATCAGAATATTGGAGTAGCGTCCTCGGGTTGAGAACGGAGAGGGCGTATCCCGCTTGCCGACGAACTCGCACGGCTCTGGGATGTTTCGATGGGAGAGTACTGGTGGAGAAGGAACCCCCTCACCCCTAACCCCTCTCCCACGGGGAGAGGGGGAACAAGAGGCTCACTCTCCCACGGGGAGAGGGGGAACAAGAGGCTCACTCTCCCACGGGGAGAGGGGGAACAAGAGGTTCACTCTCCCGCGGGGAGAGGGGGAACAAGAGGCTCACTCTCCCACGGGGAGAGGGGGAAGCCGGGTGAGCGGAAGCGTTCGGGTCAGTCGAGACCTTCGATCTTGATGACCGAGCCCTTCATGCCGCTGCCGCTGTCGGCGGGTTGACCCAACGCGGTGATGTAGAGCGAACCATCCGCGGCGAACGCCATCGCGGTCGGGTGCAGGATCTTCTGGAGCTGCGTCGACTTCGCCGAATCACCATCGACCTTGATGGTGAAGAGACCACCATCCTCCGGCTTGAGCCAAGCGAAATCGAGAGCGTAGATCTTCCCACTCTTGGAGAAGGCCAGCCCCGTGATGTCGTGCAGTCCGATCTTCACCTTCTTGGTCAGCTTGTGCGAGGCGGGATCGTAAGTCGTGTAGAGCGAGTCGTGGGGGACGGTGATTTCGCCGAGTTGGCCCACCGCGAGCTCTCCCTCGGGGCTCTTCGCCACCGGGGTGGGAGCGTCGACGCCGGTCACGACTTTGGTGGCGATCGTCGGGGTCAGCTTGCCGGGCTTGCCTCCCTGCAGCGCGATTGTCGAGACCCAGCCCTTGGTGTCGTCGCCGTTGCAACTGATGAAGAGCGTCGTTCCGATCGGCACGACGCCGTAGAAGTTGCCTTCGCCGCGCACCGAGTCCTTGCCGGGAGGAATCGGGCCGCTCTTGAACTTCATGTCGTCGGCCTTCTTCGGCTGGCCGGGCGTCGAGCCGACCTCGTAGAAGCGAACGATTTCCTTGCCGTCGGGGAGTCCGCCGCCACCGACCACGAGCGTGTTCGAGTCGAGGAAGGAGGCGCCCAGCCCGCTGATGTTGTACTTGGGGCCCTTTCCGTAGACGTCGGTCGGAAAGCCGACGATCTCCTCATGGGTTTTCCCGGGAGCCTTGGGGTCGATGCGTAGGACACTCTTGTTGCAGGTGACGAAGAGGTGTCCGGTGTCGGGTTGGATCGCGATGCCGCAGGGATTGTCGAGGCCCGACGCGATGGTCGTCATCTTCAGGTCGTCGGCGCTCACAAGCGACGCTCCCGAGAGAAGGGTGGCCAGCACCGAGAGCGAGAGGAGGGGGGCGGTAGTCTTCAGAAACGGCATCGAGTTCCCTTTCCTGGAGCTGGCAAGCGGCCGTCGCCGTGGCGGACGCTTGCCATGGAGAGCAGAATCCACGTGATCATTGGGGCAGTGTCGGCACTTCGACATACGGGTAGTTGTCGCTGGCGAGCCCTTCCTTGAGGAAGGTGATCAGGTCCTTCTTCTCCTCGGCGGTGAGGTTCAGAGGGAACATCTCCTCGTCCAACTGATCGTTGATGATGCCACCTTTGTCGTAGAGGTTGATGACATCTTCGAGCGTCGCCAAGCTTCCGTCGTGCATGTAGGGGGCGGTGCGAGCGATGTCGCGCAGGGTCGGGGTCTTGAAGCTGCCTCGATCGCCGAGCAGATGCGTCACGGTCTCGCGTCCCACGTCGGGGTTGTCGCGATCCATGCCGACTCCGGTGTTGTGAAAGCCGCCGTCGGTGAAGCTCGGTCCGCTATGACAGGCCGCGCAATTCGCCTTGCCGAAGAAGAGATCCTTGCCTCGCAGCGCCGCGGCGGAGAGGGCCGACTTGTCACCGGCCTCGAAGTGATCGTAGGGAGCGTTGCCGCTGAGGATGGTTCGCTCGAACGCCGCGATCGCCTTTTGCAGGTTGGTCGCGGTGATGCCGTCGGGGAAGACCTTGCCGAACTCCTCTTGGTAGCCGGGCACCTTCTTGAGCTTGGCCACGACTTCGTCCATGGAAGGCATCGCCATCTCCACGGGGTTCAGGATCGGGTGCATTGCCTGGTCCTCGAGGCTCGGCGAGCGACCATCCCAGAATTGAAAGTAGTTGTACGCGGCGTTCATGACGGTGGGAGCGTTGCGGGTGCCGGTCTTGCCCTTGACGCCGTCGGAGACCGGTTGGCCATCGCTCCAGCCCGTTTTGGGATCGTGGCAGCTCGCACAGGAGGTGCTGTTGTCGAGGGAGAGGCGGGGATCGAAGAAGAGCCGCTTGCCGAGTTCGACCTTGGGGTGGGTCATCACGTTGTCGTCGGGTACCGGAACGGGGTCGAGTCCCTTGGGGGCCTCGAGCTGGAACGCTCCCGGGGCGGCTTGTGACTGGCCCGAGGTTCCCTGGCCGTTGGCCACGCTCAGGACCAAGAGGAACGCTCCCGCGACGACCGCCATTCCCGCGACTGTCTTACTCCGCATGCGCGCTTTCATCGTCCGCATCGTTGGATCTCCGAAACCCTATGAGAGAGAATGTCACGAGAAACGAACAGATGTTTCTCAGCCGGTGACTGTCGGAACGTCGCGCTCCCTCGTTTCCGGAAGGGTAACCTTCCAGCGTTCTCATCGTGTTGACCGGCTGGGGTTCGTCGAGCGTGCAGCGTGGCGGCCAGATCCTGGCCTCCACGAAAACCCCCGTCATCGTAGTCAGCTTAGCTAGTGAGACAAGTCGCCGAAGGCGGCTCCGCGAATCGAACGTCCGCCCGAAGACGGGCAAGAGTTTGTCCCATCCGGTGACGGGGACTTGAAACTCCTACCCAACCTGGCAAACCTTGAACGAGATCTTCGCGGCGCACGCTTCGGGCGCCAACGGTCCTGCCGATCTGAGTGTGGGAGAACTACGAGTGAGCCAACCACGGTTGTTGTTACGTGTTATGCTGCTCTCCGCGTTTGTTTGCAGCACGCTTTCGTTGGAGACTGGGGCGACACGGGCCGCGGAGCTGCTCCACGATCCCAAGTCGGTTCGAGGAGGATTGGTCGTCTCCGTCGATCCTGTCGCATCGGAAATCGGCGCGAGGGTTCTGGAGCGGGGTGGCAACGCCGTCGACGCGGCCGTTGCCGTTGGGTTCGCCCTGGCGGTGACTTACCCGCGAGCGGGGAATATCGGTGGTGGTGGATTCATGGTCGTGCGGATGGCCAAGGGCCCGCGCGCGTTCATGGTCGACTACCGAGAGAAAGCTCCCGCGGCCGCCAAAGCGGATCTCTTCCTCGACGAGGACGGCAAGCTCGATCAAGCGAAGGCGACGCTCGGCTGGCTCGCGGTCGGCGTGCCGGGAACGCCGATGGGGCTCTGGCTCGCTCACCAAGAGGCCGGCAACCTGCCGTGGGAGCAGCTCGTCGACCCCGCCATCAAGCTCGCCCAGGAGGGCTTCGTCGTCGATGACGTCGTCGCCAGGGGCTTGGCGAGTCAGCGGCAAATCTTCGACCAAATGGGAGAGCCCGCGAAGGTCTATTTCCCCGACGGCGAACCTCCCAAGGCCGGGACTCGGCTCAAACTTCCCGAACTGGCCGAGAGTCTTAGACGCATTCGCGATGAAGGGCCCGCCGGTTTCTACACGGGCCGGACCGCCGAGTTGCTCGCCAGCGCCATGAAGTCCAACGGCGGCATCATGACGACGGAGGATCTCGCCTCCTACAAGGCGGTTCTTCGCGATCCGGTCCGAGGAACCTACCGCGGCTTCGACATCCTTTCGGTCGCTCCGCCCAGTTCCGGCGGGACGGTCATCACCGAAGTGCTCAACATCCTCGAAGGTCGAGACGTCAAGGCGATGGGGCCGACCTCGGCGGAGCGCTACCACCTCCTTGCCGAGGCGATGAAACGAGCCTACTACGACCGGGCCAAGCATCTTGGCGATCCCGACCATTCGGACATCCCCGTCGATCGGCTGACGTCGAAGGAACACGCCGAGCTGCTGCACAAGAGTATCAACGCGCGGGCGACGCCGTCGGACACCTTGGGCGCCGACATCCTGACAAAGAGCGAATCGGAGGAGACGACGCACTTCTCGGTCATCGATGCCGAGGGGAACGCGGTCAGCAACACCTACACGCTCGAGGGCAACTACGGGGCGAAGGTGATCGCCCCTGGGACCGGATTTCTGCTCAACAACGAGATGGGCGATTTCAACCGCAAACCCGGCCTGACCAATCGCTCGGGGCTGATCGGCACATCCCCCAATCTCATCGCTCCGGGCAAGAGGATGCTCAGCTCCCAATCGCCGACGATCGTCTTGAAGGATGGCAACCCGTTCCTCGTCATCGGCTCTCCCGGCGGGCGGACGATTCCCAACACGGTCCTGCAGGTGATCGCCAACGTCATCGACCACGACATGGAGATTCAGGCAGCGATCGACGCGCCGCGCATTCATCATCAGTGGCAGCCCGATCTCCTCTATCTCGAGAAGGGCGTCCCGGAGTCGACCGCCGAGGCGCTCCGGGAGAAGGGCCATCGGGTTGGACGCCGAGGATCGCAAGGAGACTGCCACGCCATCTTCGTCGATCCCAAGACCGGCGCGTATGTTCCCGGCATCGATCGCCGGATTCGCGGCAGCGCCGTCGGATTCTGACTGGCGCGAAACTTGCACCGCGAAGGAGGCGTAGTGGATTCGCCACGCGTTCGGCAGATAGTAGGGTAGACGCTCATCTCGATCGGGAGACTCTTGTTCATGGCACGCATCGTTGCACTCTCCGCGGCCCTTTGTGTCGGCTTCGGTTTCGTCTCGTCAACTCTGGCGGCGGAAGCGGCCCAACGCTCGGGGGTCAGTAAGGAACTGCGGGAGAAGTCGAGCCAAGCGATCGATCGGGCGGTCGACTTTCTTCGCAAGCAACAGCTCGATGACGGTCGCTTCGCCGACGGCGCCAACGCGCCGGCCATCACGTCGCTCGTCGTCACCGGTCTCCTGAAGTCGGGACACGTGACGGCTTCGGATCCGATGGTCTCCAAGGCTCTCGGCTACTTGGAGAAGCACGTCCAACCCGACGGGGGAATCTACCTCGAGGGGGGACGCAAGAACTACCCGACCGCGATCGCCACGATGGCCTTCGCCGCGGCCAACACCAACGACCAGTATCGCTCGCTCCTGGACAATGCGGTCAAGTTCCTCAAGAAGGAACAGTGGGATGAAAGCGAGGGAATCACCCCCGAGGATGCCCGCTATGGCGGCGCCGGCTACGGTCGCAAGACCCGCCCCGATCTCTCCAACACCGCCTTCTTGCTCGAGGCGCTCAGGGACTCCGGGCTCTCGAAGGACGACCCCGCCTTCAAGCGGGCTCAACTCTTCATCAGCCGGTGTCAGAACCTCACCGGCGAAGGGGCCAACGACTTGCCCCAAGCCGCGAAGATCGACGATGGGGGCTTCTACTACACCCCCGCTGAGGACTACAACCCCGGTGGCGGAACGACCGGCGCTGGGCTGCGGTCCTACGGCAGCATGACCTACACCGGCCTGAAGAGTTTCATCTACGCGGGCGTCGGCCCGGACGATCGCCGGGTGAAAGCCGCCCTCGGTTGGATCAAGCGACACTACACCCTCAAGGAGAACCCCGGGCTCGGCGCTCAGGGGCTCTACTACTACTACCACACCTTCGCCAAGGCCCTGGCGGCGCTCGAACTCGATGAACTGGTCGACGTCGATGGCGTTCACCACGATTGGCGCGGCGACCTCGTCAAGCAACTCCTCGCCAAGCAGCAGCCCAACGGCAGTTGGATCAACGAGAATCCGCGATGGCTCGAGAACGATCCGACCCTCGTGACGGCCTATGTCCTCCTGACGCTCGACGCGACGATGGGCAAAAAGTAGGCGTGCGGTGATTTTTTGCCCGCGGCTGGTTGTGCAATCCTTTCTCTTTCCTTCCTGACACGGCGAATCGTCCCCATCGCTTCCCCCCGGCCACACCGGGCGATTCGCCGCGACCGCTCTCCCGTGAAATTCTTTAGCTCCCCGACGCAAACTTTCATGGCACGCGCCACGGTTCCCCGTCTAGGATGGGGAAATCATCGGGTTGTCCTCCAGCCCGGGGAAACTGGGGATCGACGCAAAATCTCAACTGTCCGACATCGAGCATGGCATCGGACCGAGCGACGCCAGGAGACGATGGCGCCTCGCGGTCGGCCGAGTTCGAATGGACGAAGTCGCTGAGCTTGCGTTCGACCACGAATTGACGACCTACCGAGATGGGAAGCTCTCCATGCGAATCACTGTCGGTGTCTTGACACTCTTGCTGACGCAGTCGCTGGCGTCGAAGGCGGACGAGTATGTCATTCGTCCGTTTAAGAAGCACCAGTTGTCGACGGACTTCTACGCGGAAGGAGTCGCGGTCGGCGACATCAACAAGGACGGCAAGCCCGATGTCGTGGCCGGGCCGTTCTGGTACGCCGGCCCGGAGTTCGAGGAACGCCGGGAGTACCGCCCCGCGAAGGTCTACAACAAGAAGGGCTACTCCGACAACTTCCTGACCTACGCCGATGACATCAACGGCGACGGCTGGGACGACATCCTCGTCGTCGGCTTTCCGGGCAAGGAGGTCCACTGGTACCAGAACCCGCAGTCGAGCGAGGGACACTGGAAACAGCATCTCATTCACCCCGAGGTCGACAACGAAGGGCCGCTCTATGCCGACCTGACCGGCGACGGCCGCAACGAGCTGATCTTCCACACCAAGGGAGTCTTCGGTTGGGCCGGGCCCGATCCCAAGGATCCGACCAAGCCCTGGACCTTCCATCCCGTTTCGGAAAATCGTCGCTATACCCGCTTCACTCACGGGCTGGGTGTCGGCGATGTCAACGGCGACGGCCGTGCCGACATCCTCGAAAAGGCCGGCTGGCACGAGCAGCCTCCCGCGACGTCCGACGTGAAGGAATGGGCATTCCATCCGGTCAAGTTCGGCGACAACCCATCGCAGATCCTGGTCTACGATGTCGACGGCGACGGCGACAACGACGTCATCGCCGCGAAGAACGGCCACGGTTACGGCTTCGCCTGGTTCGAGCACGTTCCCAAGGGGGGCGCGGTGACATTCGTTCCCCATCGCATCATGGGGGAGAAGCCGTCGGAGAACGACTACGGCGTCGTCTATTCCCAACTGCACAACCTCGACCTGGTCGATATGGACGGTGATGGCATCAAGGACGTCGTCTCCGGCAAGCGGCACTGGGCGCACAACGGCAAGGACCCCGGCGGCAACGATCCCGCGGTCCTCTATTGGTTCAAGATCGACCGCGCGCCCGACGGCGTTTCGTTCATTCCCCACAAGGTTGATCCCCATTCCGGGGGCGGCACGGAGATCCTCGCGACGGATGTCTCCGGCGACGGCAACCCCGACATCGTGATCTGCAACAAGCTCGGCACGTTCGTCTTCGTCCAGGAGCCGAAGAAGGTCGACCGCGCGACGTGGGAGAAGCAGCAACCCAAGAAGGTCGGGGAGAAACCGAAAGGGACGACCAAGGCGGTCCGCCGTCGTCCTCCCGAGCAGGTGGGGCGTCAGCCGGAGGAAGCCGCCAAGGCGATGACTCTGCCCGAGGGGTTCTCGGTCAAGGTCCTCGCGAGCGAACCGGACGTCCGCCAACCAGTCGCCCAGGCGATCGATGACAAGGGACGCCTGTGGATCGCCGAGTTCTATTCCTACCCACATCGTCGGCCCGACAACGAGGCGAAGGATCGCATCCTCGTCTTCGAGGACACCGACGGCGACGGCGCTTTCGACAAGCGGAGCGTCTTCTACGAGGGACTCAATCTTCTCTCGGGGCTCGAGGTCGGCCACGGGGGCGTTTGGGTCAGCGCCGCTCCCAACTTACTTTTCATCCCCGATCGCGATGGGGACGCGGTCGCCGACGGCAAGGCGGAGATCCTCCTCGACGGCTGGGGCTACCACGATACCCACGAGCTCCTCAACTCCTTCATCTGGGGCCCCGACGGTTGGCTCTACGGTTGTCACGGCGTCTTTACGCACTCGCTCGTCGGCAAGCCGGGCACGCCCAAGGAGGAGCGGACGCCGCTCAACGCCGCGATTTGGCGTTATCATCCGGTTCGCCACGAATTCGAGATCTTCGCTCACGGAACCAGCAACCCGTGGGGGTTCGACTTCAACGATCAGGGACAGTCCTTCCTGACCTGTTGCGTGATTCCCCATCTCTTTCACGTGGTGCAGGGGGCTCGCTACCATCGCCAGGCGGGCTCGCACTTCAACCCGTACACCTACGACGACATCGAGACGATCGCCAAGCATCGCCATTGGACGGGGGCCCACATTCGCGATCCCAAGTCGAAGATCGCGGGGGGCGGCCATGCCCACGCCGGGGCGATGATCTATCTCGGCGGCGCCTGGCCGGACAAGTACCACAATCAGATTCTCATGAACAATATTCACGGCGCCCGGCTCAACCAGGATCAGCTCGAGCCGAAGGGATCGGGCTACGTCGGCGATCGCGCTCCGGATTTCCTGATGGCCAACGACATCTGGTCGCAGATCATCAACCTGCAATACGGCCCCGATGGCCAGATGGTCATGATTGACTGGTACGACCGGACACAATGTCACCAACAGCGTCACAACACCGACCGTTCCAACGGCCGCATTTTCAAGGTGATCTACGGCGACGAAAACCCGGTGAAGGTCGATCTGACGAAGCTTTCCGACGCGGAACTGGCCGAATTGCAGCTTGATTCCAACGACTGGTACGTGCGGCACGCTCGTCGCTTGTTGCAAGAGCGAACCGCCGCCGGCACGCTCGATCCGAAGGTGCGTTCGCGGCTCGTGTTGATCGCCTTCGACCATCCCGAGGAGAGTCGACGGCTTCGTGGACTATGGGCTCTCTTTCTCACGGGAGGACTGTCGGACGACGAGATCCTTCGCGCCCTTGAGGACGAGAGCCCCTATGTCCGCGGGTGGGCGATCCAGCTCTCCCACGATGACCGCAAGGTGTCACCCGCGTTGCTCGAACGATTCGTCGCGTTGGCGAAGGACGACCCCTCGCCGGTGGTGCGGCTCTACCTGGCGTCGGCGCTACAGCGACTTCCGCTCGCCGACCGCTGGGCGATCGCAAGGGCGCTGGTCGCTCACGCGGAGGACGCGGACGATCACAACCTGCCGTTGATGTACTGGTACGCCATCGAACCGCTGGCGCCGGTCGATCCCGCCAGGGCCATCGAGCTGGCCTATTCGTCCGGCATTGACCTGTTGCCGATGTACATGACTCGCCGGGTGACCTCGATCGGCACGCCCGAGGTGTTGACGATGTTGGTCGACCGCCTCGGATCGTCATCTTCCGCCAAGGAACAATTGACGCTTCTGCGAGGGATGAACGAGGCGTTCCGCGCCCGGCGCCAGGTGCCGATGCCCAAGTCGTGGCTCGACGTCGCGACCAAGCTGCGGGCCCACGCCGATCCGGAGATTCGCTCGCAGGCCCAGTCGCTGGCCCTCACCTTCGGCGATCCCAAGGCGCTCGCGTCGCTTCGCGCGACTGTCCTTGACGAGAAAGCACCGACCAAGCGTCGCGTCGACGCGATCGAGGCATTGGTCAAGGCCCGCGACGCGGCGCTTCCTGAAACGCTCCATCGCGTCTTGAGCGATCCGAAGATCCGCTCGGCCGCGATTCGCTCCCTGGCCGCGATCGAACACCCCGAGACGCCCAGCGTGTTGCTCTCCGCCTATGCCGGCTTGCCGCTTTCGGAGAAACGCGACGTGCTGGGAGCACTCGCCACGCGCGAAGCCTTCGCTCATCGGCTTCTGGACGCGATTGACGCCGGCCAAGTTCCGCGGACCGACGTGACGGCCGACATTGTCCGGCAGTTGCGGTTCCTGAAGAGTGACGCGATCGCCAAGAAGCTCACCGACGTCTGGGGCATCGTTCGCGAGACCGCCGCCGACAAAGCGAAGCTGATCGCCGACACGAAGACGATGATTGTCAAACGCCGGCCGAAGAACCTCGACCCAATGCACGGCCGGGCCGTCTTCGCCAAGAACTGCGCTCAGTGCCATCGGCTCTTTAGCACCGGCGGCAACGTCGGCCCCGACTTGACCGGCTCGAACCGGGCCAATCTCGACTATTTGCTCGGCAACGTCCTCGACCCGAGTTCCGTGATGGCCAAGGACTATCAACCGACTGTCTTCGCCACCGCCGACGGCCGCGTCATTACCGGGATCATTCGCGGCGAGGACCAGGAGAGCTACACCGTCGTCACCGCGAACGAGGTCGTCACCTTGCCGAAGGAGGACATCGACGAGCAGCGCCGCAGCGAGAAGTCGATGATGCCCGACGACCTACTCAAGCAACTCACCGAGCGACAGGTTCACGACTTGGTCGCGTACCTGCGGGGTGGCCGTCAGACCCCGATGCTCGCGACGCCCGAGAACGCGGGCTCTTTTTTCGACGGCAAGGGACTCGTCGGTTGGCATGTCCATGGGGCCGATTGGAAGGTCGACGACGCCACGATCGTCGGCCGCTCGGACCCATCCGCGAAGTTCGCTCGTTTGGTTTCCGACATGGCTCTAGGCGATGGGGAGCTAAGCTGCCGGGCACGCCTTGTCCCATCGGACGCGGAGGCGTCGTTGATCCTTCGTGGAAAGCGCCGAGGAAATGACGTGACCGGTTGTCGATGCATGCTTGGTCGAAAGAGGCAGGGACATCTCGATGGCCAAGCCGCGGTCGCGTTGCGGAACGCTTCCCACGACGACAAGGAATGGATCGATCTTCGCGTCGTGCTCGACGGTGCTCGCGTGACGACCTTTGTCGATGGGCGCAAGGTCGCCTCGTTGCAACGCGACGACTTGCCCGAACGCGGGCTGATCGCGTTCGAACTTCCCACCGGCCAGGAGGCCGAACTTCACGTCAAGGATCTCAAGCTAACGCTGCCGCCTGTCGCCAAGTAGCGTCTCCTCGACGTTCGCGCGCCAGGACCCCTCGAGGGCTATTTCGCCGAGTCGGGGTTCTCGTGGAGGGAACTGCTTCCGGTATGCGCGAGGGGCCCCTTGTAGAGCCGTCGACGCATCGAGGGATCGTAAGCGGTCCACGCCGAACCGGGATTGGCGTCTTCGCGGATCATGTGGACGTAGCCGTGGACCTTGGCATCGAGATTGTCGAGGTGGTGCAGCGCGATCGCTTCGGGCGTCATCGGCAGCCGCGGGCTTCCAAACTCGTACGTTCCGTGGTGGCTGAGGATGAGGTGCTTGATGCGGCAAACGACCTCTTGGGAGAGGGGCTCGCCGAGCAAGTCCTCCGCGACCGGCAGCTTTTCGTCGAGCATCTCCACGCCGAGGACGAGGTGACCGATCATCTCGCCGACGTCGGTGTAGGAGAAGACGCGATCGAACGCGAGTTCGCGCACCTTGCCGACATCGTGCAGCAGGATTCCCAACCGCAAGAGATCGTGGTCCAAGTCGGGGTAAAGGTCCGAGATTCGCTCGTGGATATCCAGGAGCGTCGTCACGTGTTCGAGCAAACCGCCGACGTAGGCGTGATGATTGCGGATGCCGGCCGGCGCCCGCATGAACTTCTGCATGAACTCGTCGTCCATCAGGAACGAGCGGGCGATCGCCTGCATCGTCGGGTCGCCGATGCGCTCGAGATAGCCCCGGACGCGGTTCATCATTGCGTCGACGTTCTTTTCCGTGGTCGGGATGAAGTCGGCGGCGTCGACGGTATCGGGATCGCAACGGCGAAAGGCATTGACGATGAGCTGGAGCTGACCTTGGAAGGTCTGCACCTTGCCACGGACCGAGAGGAAATCGCCCGGTTCAAAGGCGCGGGTCTCCGATTCGCTGGAGTTCCAGTACCGCGCGGCGATGGTCCCGGTGCGGTCATCGAGGTTGAATTGGAGATAGAGATTGCCGTTGCGATTGGCGCGAACTTGCTTGTCGCGGACAAGCAGCACGCGGTCCACAGCATCTCCATCGACGAGGTCTCGAACGTAGCAGCGGGTCATCAAATAGTGCCTTGATCACGATCGTCCTGAGTGTTCGAGGGATCAAGCGCGATGCACCCGACCCGACAGCCGACACTCCTTGCGTCGGCACGGCGCGAATTGGTTGTTGTACGGCGAGGACGTCCACGCGGCCAGCGATGGGGGTCGAGTCGAGGAGATCCTACGAGCGCCGGGCTCGGAAGTGTTCGACGAACTTGCGCTTCATCTCGCGATCGGCGGGTAACCCGAGACGTTCGCTATTGGCCCGCAGCGCCAGGTAGTACTCACGAGCCATCCAGGTCAACTGTTCCGGCGGGACCGCGACGGCATCACGCTCGTTGAACATCTCCACGAACGACTCGTTTGACGTCTTCGCATTTCCCTGACGACTTTCGACAATGCCCCGAAAGAGATAGCCAACCGACTGAAGGACCTTGGCGTCACGCTGGGTGAGTTGGTTGGACAACGCCAGCGCGTCACCATAGGCGCGCTGGTCGAGTTCGTGCTGGATGAGTTCTTGCGCGGCGGCGATCGTCTCATCAGTGTCCTCCGGATGCCATTCGATGACCTTGCGCAACCGCGCGAGTCGTTCCTCGGGGGAGGCGGCGATCCGGGCATACATCAATTGCAGCCACCCTTCGGACTTCTTGTCGATCGCGGGGGCTTCGGCGATCTCGGGGCTCGCGGCGACCGAATGACGAACGCGCCACGCCCATCCCGCGGAGGCTCCAACCAGGATGGTCACGAGGAGTCCCAGAGAGAGAAGTAGCGTTCGCGGCAACGTCGGGGCCTCGAGACGTCTCAGCACGCTAGGGGAGTTCTTCTCGTTGCTCGGCGGCGAGAGCGACGCGTTGTCCGACTTGAGCGCCGACAGGGCGGAGCGGACTTCTCTCGGGGTCGCGAAGCGGTCGACGCGGTTCTTCGCCATCAGCTTCTCGATGATGCGCGCCAGTTCGGGGGGAACATCGGGGCGCAATTCGGGAAGCGGTGTCGCCCGGCCTTGAACATGAAGCAACGCCACCGCCATCGCGGTCTGGCCCATGTAGGGCGGATGGCCGGCGAGCATGTGGTAGGCCATGACACCGGCCGAGTAGAGATCGGTGCGGATGTCGAGATCCTTGCCCTCGATCTGTTCGGGGCTCATGTAGAGCGGCGTCCCCATCGTCATGCCCGGCTGCGTCAAGTTGAGGTTCTCGCTCGTCAGCCGCGCCAGGCCGAAGTCCGCGACCTTCACTTCGCCCTTGCGGGTGATGAGGACGTTGTCGGGCTTGATGTCGCGATGGATGATTCCCGCTTCGTGGGCACGGTCGAGGGCCGAGGTCACCTTGCGCAGCACCCCGACGCAGTTTTGCCAACTGAGCGTCCCCTTCTTGTTGAGAAAGGTGCGGAGGTTTCCCCCTTCGACGTACTCGAACGCGATGTAGTGGATCCCGTCGGCCTCGCCGATGGCGATGACCGAGACGATGTTCGGATGGCTGATCGGGGCGACGGTGAGGGCTTCCGCCTTGAACCGCTTCAAGTAGTTCTCGTCCTTGACGAGTTCCGCGCGCAGGATCTTCAAAGCGACACTGCGTTTGAGCGATTGTTGCTCGGCGAGATAGACCTCGCCCATGCCCCCGCGTCCGAGTCGTCGGATCACCGCGAAGTCGCCGAGGGTCTTGCCGGTCAGGTCGACCTGGGGAGCTTCCCCCGATGCGCGAGCTTGGTCGGGACGTTCGATCGGGACGGTGAGGTCCGTCGGGGACGCCGTGGTCGGTTCGCTTTTTGGTTCGTCGCTATTGGACATGGCATCGGTTCCGCAAACTTGGCGACGTTCACCACCAAACGCGTCACGTTCCCCGCTTGAGTATAGCGCCCGCCCCAACGGCGAGTCGCCCCAAGGACGACGAGACGAGAGCGGCGCTTCCCATGGGAAGCTACCCCATGAGGAGCCGATCGGTGTCATCGCGGAAGACGACACCGGCGCCGACCGCTCCGTAAGTCGTGTGGAGAAGGTCTCTTGGAACGTTGTTGTACGGGGAGCGTTCCTCGGCGGCGACCGGGAAGGGGCGCCGCGACGTTCGCGGAAGCGAGATCGCTAAGCGTCGCCTCAATAGGCGTGCTTGTCCCACATCGCCCGAACGGTCATGAAGAGGATCCGGAAGTCGAACCAAATCGACCAGTTCGTGATGTAGTAGAGATCGTACTGGATGCGTTTTCGCAGCGAGGTGTTGCCGCGCCAGCCATTGACTTGGGCCCAGCCGGTGATCCCCGCCTTGACCGAGTGCCGGAGCATGTACTTGGGAATCGACTCGCGGAAGTTGTTGATGAAGTAGGGACGTTCGGGACGTGGCCCGACGAGGCTCATGTCGCCGCGAAGGACGTTGAAGAGTTGCGGCAGTTCGTCCAGGCTCGTTTCCCGAAGAAAGGCCCCAAAACGAGTGCGGCGCTGATCGCCCTGACTGGCCCAGACCGGCCCCGACTCCGTCTCCGCGTTGACCCGCATGCTGCGGAACTTGAGCATGAGGAATTTGCGGCCATCGAGCCCCATCCGTTCCTGGCCGTAGAAGATCGGGCCGCCGTCACTGAGCTTGACGATCAGCGCGATCAGCCCCATCAGCGGAGAGATGACCACGAGGCCGAGACTCGCGAAGACGACGTCGACGGTTCGTTTCAGCAGGCCGTCCAAGAAGCTGTAGGGACTGGAGCGAAGATTGAGGGTCGGGAGGCCCTCGAGTTCCCCGATCTGGACCGCCAGCGGCGTCAACGCCGGGACGTCGGGGATCAGGCGAACCTCGACCAGCGTGTCGCGCAGCAGTCGCAAGATTTTCTTCGTCGCGGCATAGCGGCTCAGCGGCAACGCCACGAAGACGCAATTGATGCCATGTTCCTCGACGAGCTTTGGCAGGTCCTCGATGCCACCGACCGTTTGGGTCGCCCGGCCGACGGAGGAATGCACGCCGTCATCGATGAAGCCCATCGGCTCCATCGCCATCCAGTTGTTGCTTCGCAGGGCGACGTCGAGGTTCTTGGCCAGTCGTCCGGTTCCGACGATCAGGGCCTTGCTGTCGACGAGTCCCCAACGGCGCCGCAGACGGAAGTAGATTCCCCAGCACCGCCGTCCGAGGACCAACCCGACGGAGGTCAGGGCCAGGAAGATGACGCTGGCGAGACGAGACTCGTAGGGATTGCGGGCGAAGAAGGTGGTGGCGACGAGCAACAGGAGCATCAGCCCCGTCGCTTTGAGGACATGGAAGACCTCCTGCCAGAGGGGCCAGCGTCGGCCGAGCTGATAGAGCCCCGAGAGGCGGTAACTGAGCAAGGAGACCAGGATGACCGCCGGGACGGTCCGCAGGCACCACCAGAAAGGGGGCGTTTCGCCCTGTTGCGGGTAGAAGTCGAGGCTCCACGCGAGGCTTGAGATGAAGTACGAGGCAAGCCAGCTTACGACCGTGATGAGCACATCCATCGTGCACAGGTAGGCGAGAAACGCTTGCTCGAAACGCGACTGTCTCATGGCGATCGGATCTCCTATCCGTCGGCGGCGCCATCTTCCCCGGATCGGATTACCGAGTCGGCCGGCACCAAACGCGGAGCGCCTTCGCCGCACCGCTCCCAGGTTGCCCATGCTGCCACGAGGCGGAGCGATCACTGCGGGAAGGTCGTCCGCCGGGACCGTATCTGCTTGTTCCTTCGCTGTCAAGGCAGCGAAGGGGACTCGTCGCGCCGTCAGGTAGGTGTCTTGGTCGTTGTCATCCTTCCTGGCTCAACGGAGCAGAACGTTCATCCTCGCCTTCGACAAGGGGAGCAATCAAGCAGGGGTACCCCCGGTTGCTTCGCTACCGATTTCCTGGGTACCCCCGGTTGCTTCGCTACCGGGGCCGACGCAGTCGGCTCGATTCATTCTCGCCTTCGACAAGGGGGAGCAATCAGGCAGGCGTACCCCCGGTTGCTTCGCTACTAGCTTTCTTGGGTACCCCCGGTTGCTTCGCTACCGGGGCCGACGCAGTCGGCTCGAAGTCTCGTGGGGACGTCGGTCAACGAGCGATGACCGCCACGAACGACAGTCGTTGCCAATAAACTCCGTTTCACCAGCGATCGAACCTCGGACCGAGACTTCCGACGGCTTCGCCGCACCGGTAGCACAGCAACCGGTGCTACCCCTTGAGAAGAGACCCCCTCCTTCTCCCCCTTGGACCACGGGGAAGCGGTAAGAGTGTTCCTTGGACAAGGGCGAGCAATCAGGCAGGCGTACCCCCGGTTGCTTCGCTACTAGCTTTCCTGGGTACCCCCGGTTGCTTCGCTACCGGGGCCGACGCAGTCGGCTCGAAGTCTCGTGGGGACGTCGGTCAACGAGCGATGATCGCCACGAACGACAATCGTTGCCAATAAACTCCGTTTCACCAGCGATCGAACCTCGGACCGAGACTTCCGACGGCTTCGCCGCACCGGTAGCGAAGCAACCGGGGCTACCCCTTGAGAAGAGACCCCCTCCTTCTCCCCCTTGGACCACGGGGAAGCGGTAAGAGTGTTCCTTGGACAAGGGCGAGCAATCAGGCAGGCGTACCCCCGGTTGCTTCGCTACTAGCTTTCCTGGGTACCCCCGGTTGCTTCGCTACCGGGGCCGACGCAGTCGGCTCGAAGTCTCGTGGGGACGTCGGTCAACGAGCGATGACCGCCACGAACGACAGTCGTTGCCAATAAACTCCGTTTCACCAGCGATCGAACCTCGGACCGAGACTTCCGGCGGCTTCGCCGCACCGGTAGCGAAGCAACCGGTGCTACCCCTTAAGAAGAGCCCCCCTCCTTTTCCCCCTTGGTAAGAGTGTTCCTTGGACAAGGGGGAGCGGTCGGGATGCCCGTCGATGTGGGGGAGCCGTCGGAATGACCGTCGATATGAACCCAAGATTCGCCAGTTTTCCTCGAATACCACCAAGGGAGGCCGGCTTGGCTTTCGGGGTAGAATGGCCTTGGAGGAGGGGGCGTCGCCGTCGCTAAGGAGGCACGATCCCCCGATTCGACTCAACAAGGGATTCGTGGGGAGTTTCGTCATGGAACAACGACCCGGTCAGCTTCGGACGGCGTTCATGGGCATCTTCGTCTGTGCGGCCCTCGCGGCGGGAAGCCTCGGAGTCCTTCTGCTCGGGCAACGCGACGGATGGTTCAGCGACCCGATCGAACTCACCACGTCGATGGAGCAAGTCCACGGTCTTCGCACCGGCACCCGCGTGCGTGTCCTGGGAATCCCAGTCGGCCAGGTGTCGCGCATCGAGCCACCGGCGACGCCGGGTGAACCGGTCCGGGTCCATTTCTGGATCGAGGAGGAATACCAGTCGCTTATCCGAACCGACGCCACGGTGGAACTCGTGAAGGAGGGATTCGTCGGCGAACGCGTCCTCGAGATCAACCCCGGCACGGCCGAGGCGGCGATCGTCGCCGATGGCGCCGAGCTTGCTTCGCGGACGAGCCCGACGTGGGAGGAGCTGATGCAAAAGGCAAATCAGCTTAGCGAACAGATCGCCGAGGGCCAGGGAACGCTCGGCAAGTTGATCCAGAACCCCGAGGCATACGAGTCGCTGGAGCAGCTCTTGGGCGATGCGCGCAACGTCCTCAGCGGCGTCGACGAGAACCTCAGCTCGCTCAAGCAGAGTTGGCCGGTGAAGGGTTGGTTTTCCGACCGCTACGACATCCTCGTGCGTCCCGAAGCCGAAACCTTTCGGAAGATCTTCGCCGAGGAGGAGCTATTTGAGGCGGGGCGAGCCATCCTGACCGACGGGGGACGGGCGAAGCTCGACGAGGTCGCGACGTGGATTCACGACTTCGACCATCACCAGTCCGATGTCGTGGTCGCGGGGTTCGCGGCGGACATGCAAGATGGCCGCTTGGCCGACTTGATGAGTCAGAAACAAGCCGAGGCGGTGCTCGAGTACCTCACCTACCAGCATGGCATCCAGCGGACCGGATGGCTGACGCGGCGTACCGCCGACGCCCACGGTTTCGGAAACCTGCCCGCCCCCGACCAACGGAAAGACTTGCCTGCGCGCCGCATCGAGATCCTGACGATTGTCGAATAGCTTTCGCCGAGTGGGCCATTGAAAAAGGGCAGCCCCACATGCTCGCGGAGCTGCCCGTTAAGTTCAGGTTCAACCGATCGGCAGCCGAGAGGAGACTGCCGAGGGTTCGAGGCGTTTACTCCTCGACGTTGGCGCCGGTCGCTTCCGCCGCAGGAGCGGACTCTTTCGGGGCCGGTGTCTCGGCGACTGGTTCCGGTGCCCGGGTGGTCTTCCCCTCGAGTTCCTCGAGAGCCTCGGGCTTGATGCGAACCTCCGCCTCGTGGTGCATCCGGAATCCGGTCCCGGCGGGGACGAGGTGCCCGAGGATGACGTTCTCCTTGAGGCCGACGAGGTAGTCGATCTTGCTGGCGATCGCCGCTTCGGTGAGGACCTTGGTCGTTTCCTGGAAACTCGCCGCCGAGATGAAGCTGTCCGATTGAACCGAGGCCTTGGTGATGCCCAAGAGTTGGGTGCTCGCGGTCGCCGGGATCGGCTTGGCACACTCGGGAGGCGTTCCCCCCTCCTCGGTGATGCGGTTGACTTCCTCTTCGAAGACGTCCTTCGGAACGAGCACCCCTTCCTTGAAGTCGGAATCGCCCGCGAGCGTGACCCGGACCGAGTCGACGAGCTCTTGGTTGCGGCGACGGAAGCGGAATTTGTCGATCGTCGATTCGGGCAACAGTCCCGAGTCCCCGACCGTCTCGACTTTCACCTTGCGGAGCATCTGGGCGATGATGATCTCGATGTGCTTGTCATCGATCTCGACCCGTTGGCTGCGGTAGACGTTCTGAATCTCCCGCACCAGGTAGTCTTGCACCGCCTCTTCGCCCTTGATGCGAAGGATGTCGTGAGGAACGAGCGGACCTTCACAGATCGGATCGCCGGCACGGACGTAGTCGCTACTGTGAACGCGAAGCGACTTACCGGTCGTGACCAGATGCTCGCGTTCCATGCCCGACTCGTTGCGGACGATGATCGACCGCTTGCCGCGCTTCTTGTCGGGGGAGAGTTCGACCTCACCGTCGATCTCCGCGATGATGGCCGGCTCCTTCGGACGACGTGCCTCGAAGATCTCCGTGACCCGCGGCAGACCACCGGTGATGTCCTGGGTACCGGCGACGTCGCGAGGCGTCTTGGCGACCTGGGTTCCGGCGGTGATCTGCTGACCTTCCCGGACTTCGACGTAAGCCTTTTCCGGGATGTAGTAGACGTGCAGGATCTGGCCGGTGGCGTCCTCGAGGATGATCTGCGGGTGCAGATCGCCCTTGTGTTCCATGATCTGCCAACGCTCGGAACCGCCGGCGTCCTGCTCCTTGCGAAGCGTTTCGCCTTCGATGATGTCCTCGAAGCGGACGCGACCGCCGACTTCCGAAAGAATCGGCACGGTGTGCGGATCCCAGCGGCAGAGCGGGGCTCCTCCCTGGACTTCCTGGCCTTCCTTCACGTAGAGGAACGCACCATTGGGGATGGAGTACTTTTCGAGCTCACGACCCTTGGCGTCCTCGACGTAGACTTCACCATTACGGGCAAGCGCGACGAGGTTGCCGTCGCCGGTGTCGACCGCGGAGACGCGCTCGAAGCGGATCGTTCCGGTCTTCTTACAGCGGACTTCGCTCTCCTCGACCGAGCGGCTCGCGACACCACCGATGTGGAAGGTACGCATCGTGAGCTGCGTGCCCGGCTCGCCGATCGACTGGGCCGCGATCACGCCGACCGCGGTCCCTTCCTCAACGAGAGCACCGGTGGCGAGATCCATGCCGTAGCAGTGACGACAGACACCCAGCGGGGCGTCGCACGTCATCGGGCTACGGACGGTGAGCTTGTCGATGCCGAGGGCCTCGATTCGCTGCGCGATGTGGTGAGTGATCATCTCGTTCTCACGCAAGATGACCTCGTCGGTGATCGGATCGACGATGTTGTCGCGTCCGACCCGCCCGTGGATACCGTCGGAGAGACTCCGTTCGATCTGCTCACCCTTGTAGATGACACCTTTGGTGACACCGCGGGTGGTGCCGCAGTCGACCATGGTGATGACGACGTTTTGGGCGACGTCGGCGAGTTTACGCGTCAGGTAACCGGAGTCGGCCGTCTTCAGCGCCGTGTCGGCCAAGCCCTTTCGAGCACCGTGCGTCGAGCTGAAGTACTCCAGCACCGTCAGGCCCGAGCGGAAGTTCGCCTTGATCGGCTCTTCGATGATCGCCCCACTCGGCTTGGCCATGAGGCCACGCATGCCGGCGAGCTGACGAATCTGGTCGACACCACCACGAGCACCGGAGTGGGCCATCAAGTAGATCGGGTTGAGGTATTGCTCGCCACGACGGCGGTCGTCCTCGAGCTCCTTCATCATCGCCTTGGTGATCTCGTCACGGGCGTGGGTCCAGGCGTCGAGCACCGCGTGGTGACGTTCGGTGTCGGTAATGATGCCGCGTTGGTAGTTGCGGCGGTGCTGCATGATCTTCTTCTCGGTCTCGGCGATGACCGTCGGCTTGTTGTCCGGCGTCTTGAGGTCGTCGGTCGCGAAGCTCAGCCCGCTTCGGGTCGCCTCGTGGAAGCCGGTCTCCTTCATGCGATCGAGCAGGTCGATCGTCTCGCGCCGACCCAGCATTCGGTAGCAGTCGGCGATGATGCCCGAGAGCTGCTTTTGACCGTTGGTCTGGTTGTAGTACGGCATGCGATCGCTGACGATCTCGTTGAAGAGAATGCGACCGACGGTCGTCTCGAGCAGCCCACCGGGTTGGTAGTTGGACGCTCCTTCGCCGACGACCTTCTTGTTGGCGGGAATTCGGACCTTGATCCGGGCGTGGACGCCGACGGTCTTCAGCGCGAACGCGAGGAAGACCTCCATCGGCGAAGCGAAGATCTTGCCTTCGCCGAGCTCCCCTTCGCGCGGGACCGTCATGTAGTAGCAACCCATGACGATGTCTTGGCTCGGGCTGATAATCGGCGCCCCGTTGGCCGGGGAGAAGATATTGTTGGTCGACATCATCAGCGTCGAGGCTTCGACTTGCGCTTCGATCGACAACGGCAGGTGGACCGCCATTTGGTCGCCGTCGAAGTCGGCGTTGAAGCCCTTGCAGACCAGCGGGTGGATCTTGATCGCGTTGCCGTCGATCAGGACCGGCTCGAAGGCTTGGATACCCATGCGGTGCAAGGTCGGAGCACGGTTGAGCAGGACCGGATGGTTGCGGGTCACCTCTTCGAGGATGTCCCAGACTTGCTCGTCCTTGCGTTCGAGCATCTTCTTGGCGCTCTTGATCGTGTCGGCGTGACCGAGTTCCTTGAGGCGCCGGATGATGAAGGGCTGGAAGAGTTCCAGGGCGATCTTCTTCGAGGGCAAGCCGCACTGGTTGAGCTTCAGCTCCGGACCGACGACGATGACGCTTCGGGCGGAGTAATCGACGCGCTTGCCGAGCAGGTTTTCGCGGAAGCGGCCCTGCTTACCCTTGATCATGTCGGTCAAGCTTTTCAGCGGCCGGTTGGAGGAACCGAGGACCGGTCGCTTGCAGCGGTTGTTGTCGAAGAGGGCGTCGACCGACTGCTGAAGCATCCGCTTTTCGTTGCGGATGATGACTTCCGGCGCGTTGAGGTCGACGAGCTTCTTGAGACGATTGTTCCGGTTGATGATACGGCGATAGAGGTCGTTCAAGTCGCTGGTGGCGAAGTTGCCGCTATCGAGCAAGACGAGCGGGCGAAGGTCCGGCGGGATGACCGGGACGACATCGAGGACCATCCACTCAGGCTTGTTCTCGCTGTCCCGCAGCGCTTCGACGACCTTGAGCCGCTTGGAGAGATCCTTTTGCTTTTGCTTGCTGGCGGTCTTGGAGAGATCGTCGCGTAGCTCGTCGGGAAGCTTGACGAGGTCAAGACGGGTGAGCAGACGGCGCACCGCTTCGGCGCCCATGTCGGCTTGGAAGCCATCGCCAAACTGCTCGCGGGCGCGGCGATACTCCTCGTCGGTGAGGAGTTGGCGCTCCTTGAGGGCCGTCTCGCCCGGATCGACCACCACGTAATCCTGGTAGTAGATGATCTTCTCGAGGGCGGTGGTGCGCATGTCGAGCAGGGTGCCCAGACGGCTGGGCATCGCCTTGAAGAACCAGATGTGCACGATCGGGGCGGCGAGCTCGATGTGCCCCATCCGCTTGCGGCGCACCCGGCTGTGGGTGACTTTGACGCCGCAGCGATCGCAGATCATCCCCTTGTACTTCATCCCCCGGTACTTGCCGCAGGCGCATTCCCAGTCCTTCTCCGGGCCGAAGATGCGCTCGCAGAAGAGGCCGTCCTTTTCGGGACGGTAGGTCCGGTAATTGATCGTTTCCGGTTTCTTAACTTCACCGAACGACCAGCTCCGAATGTCGTGGGGGCTCGCCAAGCTGATCTTGACGGCTCCGTAGTCGTTGATGCGGTCGTAGGCATGTTCAGCGATGCTCACGCCAGGCACTCCTTAAGGAACATGCTGATAGTGGGACGAGCCCCGAGCGATCGCGAGAGATGCTGGGGAACAAAAGCAAAGGGAACTTGAGAGGACACGATAGGAGCGTGCCCGTTCATTGCGAGGTGGGTAGACGCTGTCCGTTCCCCGAGACAGACCCGCGATGGCCTGCTGGGGTTGCTTGACTCTTGTTCATCGCAGGGTCGCGGCAAAGCAACTCTCATGCCAAGTAAGCGTCCGAGCCTCTTAGGATAACCAGTGACGGGACGCCTGTGCAAGCGCAAAGCGTCCCCCGCGTCGGAGTTTTCCGTGCGTCGATCGATTAGATCTTCTTCTTTTCCAGTTGGAGATTCAGGGCAAGGCCGCGAATTTCGTTGGTCAACACCTCGAAGCTCGCCGGCGTACCAGCTTCGAGCGTATTCTGGTTCTTGACCATCGCTTCGTAGATCTTGGTACGCCCTTCCACGTCGTCACTCTTGACGGTGAGCAGCTCCTGTAGGATGTGAGCCGCTCCATACGCCTCGAGTGCCCAGACTTCCATTTCCCCGAAGCGTTGCCCGCCGAAACGGGCTTTCCCGCCGAGAGGTTGCTGGGTGATCAACGAGTAAGGACCGGTCGCCCGCGCGTGGACCTTGTCATCGACGAGGTGATGCAGCTTGAGCATATAGATGTAACCGACGGTTACCTCTTGCTCGAACATGTCCCCGGTACGGCCGTCGATCAGTCGCGCCTTGCCGTTCTCGGGCAAGCCTTGCTCGACGAGGAGTCGGTTGATTTCCGACTCCTGGATTCCGTCAAAGACCGGGGTGATGACTTGGACGCCCTTCTTCGCGGCCGCCCAGCCGAGGTGAGTCTCGAGAATCTGGCCCACGTTCATACGGCTCGGAACGCCCAGCGGGTTCAGAAGGATCTGCAGCGGCGTGCCGTCTTCCAGGAACGGCATGTCCTCCGCGGGCATGATCTTGGAGATAACACCCTTGTTACCGTGGCGGCCGGCCATCTTGTCGCCCACCGAGATCTTGCGACGGGTCGCGGTGTAGACCTTGACCATCTGCAAGACACCCGAGGGGAGCTCATCGCCCCGCTTGAGGCTGTTGAGCTGTCGTTCCCGCGCGTCGATCGCCGCTTCGACCTTCGGCCAATACTTGCGATAGATGTCGCGGGCGGCGTCGACCTTCTGCGGACTGCGGATGTCGATGTCGTCGAAGAGGAAGAGCGAGGCTTGCTCGGCGACGATCTTGTCGTCGTCCTCCTTGCCCATCGGACGGCCCTTGGCGTCGTTGAGCGTGCGACCGAGCGTTTCTTCCAGCTCGACGATCATCGGGCGGAAGAACTCGCAGATCGCCGCGTTACCTTCGGCTTCGGACTCCTTGAGTTCCTTCTCGAAGGCCTTGCGCTCTTCGTCGGTGAGGCTCATCCGGCGCGAGAACCGCTGCGTGTGGATGACGATGCCTTCGATGCCCGAGGGGACCTCGAGGCTGTCATTCTTGACGTCCTCTCCCGCACGCCCGAAGATCGCGTGCAACAGCTTCTCTTCCGGAGTCAGCTCGCTCTTGGACTTCGGCGAAACCTTACCGACCAGGATGTCGCCCGGCAAGACCCGCGTGCCGACGCGAACGATGCCGGTGTCGTCCAGGTTGCGAAGGGCGCGATCGCTGACGTTGGGAATGTCGCGCGTGAACTCTTCGCGGCCGAGCTTGGTTTCGCGGATTTCCGTCTCGAACTCCTCGATGTGGATCGAGGTGTAGACGTCGTCGCGGACGAGATCCTCACTGATGATGATCGCGTCTTCGAAGTTGTAGCCTTCCCACGACATGAAGCCGACCAGGACGTTCCGGCCCAGGGCCAGTTCGCCATTCTTGGTCGCGGCTCCGTCGGCGAGGACCTGACCCTTCTTGACCTCCTCGCCCAGCTTGATGATCGGCCGTTGGTTCAGGCAGGTCCGCTCGTTGAGTCCGGTGAACTTCCGCAACTTGTGGATGGTGTCGTTGACGACGATCCGCTCGGCGTCGACGTAGGTGACCACGCCATCTTCCTCGGCACGCACCACCATGCTGCTGTTCTCGGCGACGACGCGCTCCATCCCGGTCGCGACCACCGGCGGGTCGGTCTCGAGAAGCGGCACCGCTTGCCGTTGCATATTCGATCCCATGAGGGCGCGGTTGGCGTCGTCATGCTCGAGGAAGGGAATCAAGCCGGCCGAGACGCCGACCATCTGCATCGGCGAGATGTCGATGTACTCGACGTCGGTCGTCGGTGTCGGGATGAAGTCACCCGCCAGACGAGCGGTCGTCGACCCTTCGGCGAACTTGTCGCCATCGTTGGGCGCGTCCGCCGGGGCGATCTTCCGACGGCTCTCCTCGTCGGCCCGAAGCCAGTCGACATCCTTGGCGACCTTCCCCCCCTTGCATGGACGGTAAGGCGTGATCAGGAAGCCGAGCTCGTCGACCTTCGCGTAGATCGCGAGGCTCGAGATCAGGCCGATGTTCGTGCCTTCCGGCGTCTCGATCGGGCAGATCCGGCCATAGTGGGAAATGTGAACGTCACGCACTTCGAAGCCGGCACGTTTCCGGTTCAGACCGCCCGGGCCCAACGCACTCAGACGACGTTCGTGAGTCAACTGCGAGAGGGGGTTGGTCTGGTCGACGACCTGGCTCAACTCGCCTCGACCGAAGAAATAGTCGATCGCGGCCGAGATGCTCTTCGGATTGATCAAGGAGCGCGGCGTTAGCTCCTCTTGATCCTTAAGGTTCATCCGGTCCTGGACCGTGCGGCGAAGCTTGAGGAAGCCCTTGCGGAGCTCCTCGGCGGCCAGCTCGTCGATTGTCCGCAGACGACGATTACCAAGGTGGTCGATGTCGTCGATCTCACCTTCGTTGCGGCGCAGTCCGACCAGGTACTTCAGGGCGTTGACGAAGTCGCGGGCGCTAAGCGTCATCTCCTCTTCGGGGACGTTCTGCTTGAACTTGCGGTTGATGCGGAAGCGACCGACGCGACCGAGGCGGTAGCGGTTGGAATCGAAGAACTTCTCCTGGAAGAGGGTCTTCGCCTTGTCGAGTTGCGGCGGGGTGCCCGGGCGCAAGCGCTGGTAGATCTTCAAGAGCGCCTGTTCGTGGGTGTTGGTGCCATCCTCGACGAGCGAATTGAGCACGAGCGGGTCGTTCGTGTCGGAGATGACCGGCAGCGAGGTTCCCTGGAGCTTGCTGTCGGCGATCTTCTTGGCTTGCAGCTCGGTGATCGTGGCGCCGGCATCGGCGTAGATCTCGCCGTCGACCGGGTCGATGACGTCATCGGCCATCACCTTGCCGACCAGGCCTTCGCCGTCGCCGCTGACTTTGACCTCGTTGAGCTGGTGGAACTCCTTGATGATCGCGGCATTGCTCGAGAACTCGGGGCTCATCGCTCGCAGAAGCGTCATCGCGGAGAACTTGCCGCTCTGGTCGATGCGGACGCCGAGCGTCTCCTTGCGGGTGACGTTGACCTCGATCCAGCTACCACGCTCGGGGATGATCCGGCAGGAGTGGAGCTTGCGGTCGGTGCTCTCGGAGTCGATGACGAAGTCGACGCCGGGGCTACGGTGGAGCTGGTTGACGACGACGCGCTCGGCACCGTTGATGATGAACTCGCCGCCACCGATCATGATCGGCAAGTCGCCGAGGTAGACCTCTTCGTCGACCGGCTCGTCCTTGACCAAGCGGAGCCAGACGCGGAAGGGACGACCGTAGGTGAGGCGCAGTTGGCGGCACTCTTCCGGATCGTAGCGAGGCTTACCCAAATCGTAGCGCAGGTACTCGAGCTTGATTTGCCCGTCGTAGCTTTCGATCGGGAAGGTTTCGCGCAGAACTCCCTCGAGACCGACGGCTTCACGTTCGGGGGCGGGGATTTCGTACTGAAGGAAACGATCGTAGGACTTTGTCTGGATCTCCGTCAGAGGTGGCACTTGCACCGAAGAGAGATCGGTGGTACGACCAACATAGGTACGACCAGAGGAAGCCAAGGTTCGTTTCGCGGGAATCGGCATACGGCCCTACGCTCCAGACCAAAAGGAAACCCGTGACCACCGCAACGGACACGGGCTTATAACGCGACCCTCAAATTCGACTGCCCGGGTAGCCGGGAAGGTGTGACGCCACACGCTCCCCGCGAGGGGGAGCGGCGTCGGTAGTGTAGCGAAGCCGAATGGCAAACGCAATTTACTTGAGGGCGACGGTACCGCCAGCCTCTTCGAGTTCGGCCTTGAGCTTCTCGGCGTCTTCCTTGTTGACCTGCTCCTTGATCGGCTTGGGAGCGCCCTCGACCAGTTCCTTGGCTTCCTTGAGGCCAAGGCCGGTCGCGCCGCGGACGACCTTGATGACGGCGATCTTCTTGCCGGAATCGAAGGCCTCGAGAACGACGTCGAATTCCGTCTTTTCCTCGACGGCTTCCGCCGCTCCGCCACCGTCGCCGGGAGCGGCCATCATGACACCACCACCGACGGCGGCTTCGATGCCGTGGACGTCGGAGAGGTAATCCTTGAGTTCCTTGGCTTGCAGGACGGTCAGGCCGACCAGTTGATCACCGAGGCCCTTGATATCGTCCGAGAAGGTCTTCTCTTCAACCGCTGCTTCAGACATCGCTTCTGAACCTTTCGTCAATCTTCCGAGAGAGAGTATGTTTTCCACCGTGCGAACGCCGGCCCACGCCGCGTTCGTCGGACCGTTGCCGCGTTAGCCGTCGCCACTTTCGCGTTCGGCCAGTTGTTGAATTTGGCTGGCCACCTGAGCACCGACGTTGTTGATCATCGCCACCGGAGCGGAACCCGCGCCCAGAAGCATGCCGACCACTTGGCCGATCAATTCGACCCGGGAAGGGAGCTTGCTCAGCACGTCGACGCCTTGGGCATCGACCGCTTGGCCTGAGACGCACGCCCCCTTGACCTGGAGCTTCTCGACCTTTTTGGCCCACTCGGAAATCTCGCGAGCCAATTCCACAATCCCTTCGCCACCCCAGGCGATGGCCGAAGGTCCCGAGAGGATCTCGTCGACCGGGGGATACCCCATGTCGGCGAGCACCTTGCGGGCGAGACTGTTTTTGACGACCTGCATCTCGATCCCCTTCTTGCGAAGTTCGAGACGCAGCTCGTTGCTCTCCAGTGCCTCCATGCCGACGACGTTCACAATGACGACGTCTTCGACGCCATCCATGCGGCGTCTGAGGTGTTTCATCTCAAGTTCTTTGACGAATCGGCTCATCGTGAGTGATCCATGTTCGGGGGCCGGAAAGCCGGCCGAGCGTGTTAGAGACTGATGGCGATACCCGGGCCCATCGTCGAAGTCAGCGTGATGGACTGGATGAAGATACCCTTGACGCTCGACGGACGGCTCGAGCGAATGTGATTGATGAAGGTCTCGATGTTCTGCTTGAGCTTGTCTTCCGAGAAGCTCAGCTTGCCGACCAACGCGTGGACGTTGCCACTGGCGTCGGAGCGGTATTCGATCTTGCCCGCCTTGAACTCGCTGACCGCCGTCCCAATGTCGTTGGTCACCGTTCCATTCTTGGGCGTCGGCATCATGCCGCGGGGGCCGAGGACACGACCGAGCGGTCCGACCACCCCCATCATGTCGGGCGTGGCGAGCGTCATGTCGAAGTCGAGCCAGCCGCCCTTGATCTTGTCGGCCAAGTCCTTGCCGCCGACGAAATCGGCGCCCGCGTCCTTCGCGGCTTGCTCGTTGTCACCCTTGGCGAAGACGAGCAGCCGGACTTCCTTGCCGGTGCCGGCGGGCAGACTGATCGCGCCGCGGATAATCTGATCGGCTTGACGCGGATCGATCCCCAGGTGCAGAGCCGCTTCGACACTCTGATCGAACTTCGTCGTCGCGAACTGCTTGAGCAGCGCGATCGCCTCGTCGACGTCGTGGTATTCCTTCTTCAGCAGCTCCGCGAGCTTGCGATAGCGCTTCGAATGTTTCGCCATGAGCTTTGTCTCTCCGGACTCGCGGCGGAGAGCCCCCTCTGTGCTAAATGGATGAGTCGTCTTTACTCGACGTGAATGCCCATGCTCCGAGCCGTTCCCGCGATGATGCGCGCGGCATGATCGAGGTCACGGGCGTTCAGATCGGCGAACTTCTTATTCGCGATCTCTTTGAGTTGATCTTCCGAAACCGTCCCGACCTTCTCGGTCCGGGGATTGGAAGCTCCCTTGGCGATTCCCGCTGCTTGCTTGAGCAGGACCGCCGCTGGCGGACTCTTCAAGATGAAGTCGAAGCTGCGGTCGTTGTAGACCGTGATGACGACCGGAATCGTCACGCCCATCATGTCCTTCGTCCGGTCATTGAACTGCTGGACGAATTGACCGATGTTCACGCCATGCTGACCCAGCGCCGGACCAACCGGCGGGCTTGGGGTCGCTTGACCGCCCGGTACCTGCAACTTGATTTCCGCGACAACCTGTTTCGCCATCGCCCATTCATTCCCTATTCGCTGGCCACGAGGGCCAGCATGGTTTGATGTTGGAATCTGCTATTTTGGGAAGAGCAGACGCAAATTCCAGTCCCGGAATTGAAAAACCGGTCTGGAGCCTGAAGTAACGTTCGAAACCGGGCGAGGTTCCCGGCTTGCGGCCCAACCTCCGTGTGCCCAACCTAGGCGACGCCAATGTCTTAGCGTCTTGGGCACGCCCAACGTTGTTGGTACGGACTCCCCCCTTGCCCAAGGAGCATTCCGATTGCTCCCCCTTATCCAAGGGCAAGCCAAATTGCTCCCCCTTGTCCAAGGGGGAGTTAGCTGGGGTCTCCTTGCACGGCGTTTCCGGCTAAACCATCAGGAGGGAGAAAGCCCCGACTCCCCTCATTCCCCCTTCGACAAGGAGGGGGGATGCTGGGAATCCAAAGGCCATGCTCGTTCATTGGCGAGTACTCGCGGCCGGACGGTTCCCGGTCGGCGAGCCTTAGACCGGTTCGACCTGCCAGTACTCCAACTCGACCGGCGTCGGACGATTGAAGATCTGGATCATGACGCGAACGACGCCCTTTTGCTCGTTGACTTCCTCGACATCCCCTTCGAAGTTCTCGAAGGTGCCTTCCTTGATCTTGACGCGGTCGCCCTTCTGGAAGTTGATCTTGAGTCGAGGAGCGGCTTGCTCGCTCTCTTCCTGTCGCCCGAGCATCCGAGCGACATCTTGGTCGGTCATCGGGACCGGACGTCCGCCGGCGCCGACAAAGTCGCCCACGCCGGGGGTTTCGCGAATCACGAACCAGACCTCGTCGTTCAGATCGAGCTGGACCATGATGTAGCCGGGGAAGAACCGACGTTCGACCACCCGCTTCTTGCCATCCTTGATCTCCGAGACCTTCTCGGTCGGGATGACGATCTCGGTGACGTACTCCTCGACCCCTTCGATCTTCAGGCGCCTAAGGATCGCCTCGCGAATCGACTTCTCGCGGTTACTTTGAACCTTGAGGACATACCAGGGGCGAGTCTCTTCGGGAGGAGCCTCTTCGACTTCCTCCTCTTCAGCCTCTTCCTCGTCGCCCTCCTCCGCGGAGGCTTCGGCGTCGTCTTCTTCCTCGGCGACCTCATCCTCGTCGGCGTCGTCGCTGTCCTCGGGCTCGCTTTCCGCGGCGGCGGCTTGCTCGGCCATCTCCGCGCCGTTCTCTTCCGCAACCTCTTCGGCGACTTGCTCGTCAACGTCGGACGGGTCGGCTTCGACGTCGGAGGAGTCCTCCGCATCGTCGGATGCGGCGGCGGGCTCGTCCTCTTCGTCGGACGCGGCCGCGACGGGTTGCTCGTCTTGGGCTTCGTCGGTCGATTCCGCGGGAGCGTCGGCGTCGCTCGCGGCGGGGTCCGTTTCGAGAGGGGCACCGTCGGCGGCGGTCTCTTCGACTTCGGCTGGCTCTCCCGTCGACGTGTCCGGAGTTACTGCCGATTCGGGAAGACGCTCGTCACTGGACATGAAACCGACCACCTGTCGTATCGATCAAAAGAGGAACCACGATGCCCAATCTCCAAGACTGGGCAATGAAGGAATCCAATCCTGCCACGAGAAGGGCACGATCATGTTCGGGTTGCCGCCACCGAGGATCCCGCCGATGCGGAGGAATCCGCACACCGTCAGCAGCCATTGCCACATCCGGTCGGCGACAAACATGAACCCGGCGACGAGCACGACCGTAATCAGGACGACGATCGTCGAGACCTTGACCTCGTCGCGCGTCGACCAGGAGACCTTGTTCATCTCCGCTTCGGTGCTGATCAGGAAATCGGCAAACCGCGGAAAGTGAACGATCCGGTACGCGAGCCAAAGGAAGATCACGCCGCCAACCGCAGGCACACCCCATTCCAGGATTGGCCCGGAGGTCGCATTGATCCGGCTCCAGGAATACATCCCGAAGAGGATGAGGATCCCGAGGGCCGCGATCGTGCCGTGGCGGGCCTTTATCCCTTGGCCGGGCTTGTAGGCCTGGGAGGAGAGGATCGCCCGAAAGAAATCGCCGCTTGTTCCGGTCATCAACGCCATCTGCCAACTTCCCGCTTCTTGCGGCCACGCACCGAATCGTCGCGATGTCGGCTCGTGTATGCCATCATGACTTGATTCGCCCTTCCCACGTCCAGCGAACGACTAGGCCTCGCGTCGCGCGGGAAACGTTGTCTCGTCCTAGAGCAGGATGCCTCGTTCCGCTCTCGGGCGGGACGGAATCCTTCGAATGCACATCAGTGTACCCGAGATAGACAAACGGGAGGGAGACGAGTCTTGCCAATGTCCCAGCGTTTCTCTCGTCCATCGGGCCCCGGCATCGCGTACGTGTGGGGAATCGGTCACGCGATGACAAAAGAACAGGGGCGGAGGGACTCGAACCCGCAACCGCTGGTTTTGGAAACCAGTGCTCTACCGATTGAGCTACACCCCTCTGGCGGACTGCCTGGCGAGCCGGCAACGCCTCCCACGATGGCGAGACGAGATGGCTTTCGCGGCGAACAAGGCGGTCGGCAGTGTCGCGCTCCGGGCGAGGCGGCCTGCTCCTTGGTTCGCCACGAATCGCCCTTAGGGATCGCTGAACATCGCACAACCTCGCCGCCCCGACCTCAAGGGCGAAGCGACGAGGAATTCGCGAATCGCAGCTCGGATTCCTCCGGCGATACGCCGAAAGTCACCCGGCTACTTACTCGATGACCTTGGTGACGACGCCCGCGCCGATCGTCCGGCCACCTTCGCGGATCGCGAAACGGAGGTTCTCCTCCATGGCGATCGGCTTTTGCAGCTCGACTTCCATTTCGACGTTGTCGCCGGGCATGCACATTTCCGCGCCACCCTTGAGCTTGGTGGTTCCGGTGACGTCGGTCGTCCGGAAGTAGAATTGCGGGCGATAGCCGGCGAAGAACGGCGTGTGACGACCGCCTTCTTCCTTCGACAGGACGTAGACGTTGGCGTCGAACTTGGTGTGCGGGGTGATCGAACCCGGCTTGGCGAGGACGTGGCCCCGCTCCAGGTCGTTCTTTTCAACACCACGAAGCAGAACGCCGACGTTGTCGCCCGCGATCCCGCTGTCGAGTTCCTTGTTGAACATTTCAACGCCGGTGACAACCGTCTTGCGGGTGTCGGTCAAGCCGACGATTTCCGCTTCGTCGCCAACCTTGATCTCGCCACGCTCGATACGGCCGGTGCCGACAGTACCACGACCCTTGATCGAGAAGACGTCCTCGATGCTCATCAGGAAGGGCTTGTCGGTTTCGCGAACCGGATCGGGGATGTACGCGTCGAGAGCGTCGACGAGTTCGTCGACCGACTTGCCGGCCTCGTCGCTGGAAGGATCCTTCATGCAGGGAAGGGCGCTTCCACGAATGACGGGGATGTCGTCGCCGGGGAACTCGTACTTGGAGAGAAGTTCGCGAACTTCCATCTCGACGAGGTCGAGCAGTTCGTCGTCATCGACGAGGTCGACCTTGTTGAGGAAGACGCAGATCGCCGGCACGTTGACCTGGCGAGCCAGGAGGATGTGCTCGCGGGTCTGCGGCATCGGGCCGTCGGCGGCGTCGACGACGAGGATCGCACCGTCCATCTGGGCGGCACCGGTGATCATGTTCTTGATATAGTCGGCGTGGCCCGGGCAGTCGATGTGGGCGTAGTGACGCTTTTCCGACTCGTACTCGACGTGAGCCACGGAGATCGTGACGATCTTGGAATCGTCACGCACGGTACCGCCCTTGGCGATTTCCGCGTAGGTCTTCACCTTGCTCCCTGGGAATTTGTGTGCCTGCCGCGTCAGAAGGGCGGCCGTTAGCGTCGTTTTGCCGTGGTCAATGTGACCGATAGTGCCAACATTGACATGCGGCTTCGTACGCTCGAACTTCTCCTTGGCCATCGTTGCTCCTACACCACTGCGGGTTTGCCTATAACTGTTTCACCTAAGAAAGACTGGGACACAACCTTCCAGTCTTTACCGGCGAAGAGCTGCTGAAGGGATTTGAACCCTTGACCTCATCCTTACCAAGGATGCGCTCTACCACTGAGCTACAGCAGCCCGAAGATCAGCTAGCCCAGTGCCCGGCCAGCCCCCATCTCGCATCCGGGACGGACCATTTCTATGCTGTCGGCCGGTCATCGTCCAGCAGCATAAGCCCGTCTCGGACACCAAGAAACAAAACGCGACGGGGCTGGCCACCCGGTGGCCCAGGTCGCCGCCTCGTCGGTGTGAACTCGAGAGCGGGTGAAGGGAATCGAACCCTCACAACCAGCTTGGAAGGCTGGGGCTCTACCATTGAGCTACACCCGCACCGATCGACAACTCGCTCACGAGTCGCCTGCTTCGTCGCTCATCGGCAATCTCGCGATTGACGATGGAGCGAGGAGCCATCTGATTCGTCGCTCACCGGCAATCTCGCGATTGACGGTTCGACGACGAGTGGAGGGAACAGGATTCGAACCTGTGTAGGCATAAGCCGGCAGATTTACAGTCTGCTCCCATTGGCCGCTCGGGCACCCCTCCGTAGGTCGCTCTCCCTCGGTCTCGTCTCGCAGCCCGTCGACCTATTCGACGCCGGCTGTGAACGACCCTTTTGACCAGCCTCGGCTACAAAGAAACTCGACGAATTGACAGATTCGCCTCCGTTTCCTCTCTTTGGTCCTGGCCAACATGGCTCGTGCTCGCCTTGGCCCGCTTACATCAACGGACTGCTAGCCCAGGAAGCTGTCACTCCAGATTGGCCTGGAATGGCATTTCCCTGCTTGGGGAAGAGGGACAAGGACGGAATTCGTCGGGCTCCAGCCTGTCGGTGGGTGCCTCGGGTTGTCCGCCCAGCGACGCTTGTCGCGAGCTTTCGCTCAGTGGCTCGTCGTGTTTCGCGTCACCGCCAGAGCTAGCGGTCAGACTCGAACTGACGACCTGCGGTTTACAAAACCGCTGCTCTACCAACTGAGCTACGCTAGCCTCGAATCCACATCACGCTCGCTCAACAGCATACCATCGGGCGAGCCAATTTCGAAGAGCCACTCTAGCAGTGACTTTAGGGCGATCAAGGCCAAATTCCCCAAAGGGCGTATTGTAGGAGCCGCACCCCGATGCGTCCATCGACCCGTTGCCGAGATTTACGACACGTTTTCCCACGACGACGTTCGGGCCGAATGGGGGAGTCGGATTTGGTCGTTGCGGGGCTGCGGGAGCCCCGCCGTCAGGTCCGTCGGATCGCGCCGATTCCGCATCAGGCTCCGCGGACGAACTTCTCGTCCGGAAGATCGTGAGGGCTCGGGCCGAGTTCGCTCGGGAGGCCGGCCGATCGAGCGGTGCGCAGGGGGCTCTTGCCCACTCCTGCAGCAACCTGGATAGGATTGGTACTTCCAATTCCATAAGAACACTAAACGTGGGGCAAACGGCTTGACAGGGTTGCGATTGGCCCACTAAGGTGATTAGTGAACGTTCCGGGGAACCATCGTTTCCCAATCCCCAACCTGAACCGGGTGACTCGGTGGGTCTCTACGCTCTCATTTCCGATATTCACAGCAACTACGAGGCCCTCACGGCGGTGCTTGAGGACATCGAGCAGCACGACGTCGATCAGGTCTACTGCCTTGGCGATGTCGTCGGCTACGGGCCGAATCCGTGCGAGTGCATCGATGTCGCGATGCAGTGCGATGTCTGCATTCTCGGCAACCACGACCAGGGAGCTCTCTTCGACCCGGAAGGTTTCAATTCCGGCGCCGAACGAGCCATCTTCTGGACGCGAGCCCAGCTCGAGAACGCCACCGACGCCCAAGCCGAGGAACGCTGGGACTTTCTCGGCGAGCGCCCTCGCTCCCACCGTCACGGCGACTTCCTCTTCGTGCACGGGTCGGCACGCAACCCGCTCAACGAGTACGTCTTCCCCGAGGACATCTACAATCCGCGGAAGATGGAGCGGATTTTCCAGCTCATCGACAAGTACGCTTTCCAGGGACACACGCATGTGCCGGGTGTCTTCACGGAAGATTTGAGCTTCTTCTCGCCGGCCGATCTCAACTACTCGTACAAGCTCGACGGCAGCAAGGCGATGGTCAACATCGGCTCGGTCGGGCAACCCCGCGATGGAGATCCGCGAGCGTGCTACGTCCTGCTCGACATCGACGAGGGGACGTTGAACTTTCGGCGGATTCAGTACGACATGGACACGACGATCGAGAAGATCTACGCGATTCCGGATCTTGACAAATTCCTGGGCGATCGCCTTCGCGTCGGACGCTGACGTTCTCTTTTCCTACCTGACTTGATTCTCGTGACAGGAACGCCGCGCGGCTGGACCTCGGCCATTGTGCCGTCGTCACCGGTACAGATTTCGATGGTTGGAGGGCGAGGCGTTCCCAGCATGCCCACGACGAGGCGTGGGCAGGCCCCTGGCCAGCCGAAGCCAGAGCCGACTTTTGAGACGGAGCCTCGTGCTCTGTTCCGACTTGTAGTTGGTGTTGGCGCAACCCTAACCCGTTGGCACTGGAGGACAAGCAGCCAGTGGCGCCCCAAAACTTAGATGGACCAGCGCACTAGCGGCTGAAGGGCATCTCGGCGCCCCGCGGGTCCGTCTTGGCGGCGGTCGCTTCGACCTTGCGGCGGATGATCCGCCACTTGTCGCCTGTCGGCATCCGGCCACGGAAGTCGTCCGGGCTGATGTCGATGTTGATCCAGATCCGCGTTCCGGTCTCCTTCGGGTCGGGATCGGCGAAATCGAAGGTCACTTCGCTCTGATTCGGCTCGGTGAAGAAGAGCTTCTCGGGAAGGAACGTCTCGCGATTGAGCCAGAGCTCGACCGTCGTGAAGTTCTGCATGTCCTCTTGGAGTTTCGGCGTGATCTTCAGGTGAACGAGCTTCTCGTCCTCGGCGATGATGTCGATCCGGTAGCGAGCTTTCGCCTTCCCAGGATCGGCGCCAAGCAAGAACGGCAGCGGGCCGTCCTGAAGATCGGCGTCCTTGCGCATCTCCTCGGGGAGTTCGAAAATCGTCAGTTGTTCGATCGCGGCTTTGTACTCCCAGATCTCGCCGTCGCCGGTGAGGACATACGATTCGGGGTTGTCGCCGCCGATGTCGAGTCGGGCCATTTTGGGCGCCAGGTAGCGGGCGCTGCCCTTGGCGACTTCCTTGGCCCGCCAGACCGGATCGAAGGTCGTTCGCGTAAACTCGACGTAGAGCGACTCGATCTTCGAAGTACGCTCGGACCACTGGCGAAGGAGCGTGTCGACCCGATCGTCCAGGATCCCGATCGGCGGTTGGGCAAGGGCGACGCCAAGGCTGGCGAGGGTCCCAATGAGTAGGGGAATGATGATTTTCAGGGTCGGCTTCACCTCTGTCTCCTCACGGATGCTGCGACGTCCGGGGTGATGGGCCCCCAACGTCGCGTGCTTATAACAGCGGCTCTTCAACGGGGGAAGGCCGGCTTTGCGAATTCGGGCCCACCGCTGCGCGACTTCGAGGCAATCAGCGACGTTCCTCTCCAAAGTGACCGATTTCTGCCGCCATCCTGAGCCGAATTCGTACGATTTTCGTCTGATTTGGAACGATTCCGCGCAAAAAAGGAGCCGACGATGTCACGTGATGACGGTCGTGCCAATGATGTCCATCGTCCCGTGACGATTCAGCGTCGATTCACCCGCACTGCCCCAGGCAGCGTCCTGATCGAAATGGGAGGAACCCGCGTCCTCTGCACCGCCAGTGTCGAGCAGGAGGTCCCCGCTTGGCTCGAGGGCAAGGGGAAGGGATGGCTCACCGCCGAGTACTCGATGATGCCCTCGTCGACCCGTCCCCGCAAACGGCGCGATCGTGGCCCCAAGACCGATGGGCGGACCGTCGAAATCCAACGGCTCATCGGCCGGAGTCTGCGCAGCGTCGTTGCGATGGACCAGTTCGCCGATCACACCTTCTGGATCGACTGCGATGTCCTCGATGCCGACGGGGGGACCCGAACCGCGAGCATCACCGGGGCCTACGTCGCGTTGGTCGACGCAATCCGGGAGTCCCCATTGGCCGGGCGCGAGCAAACAATCCTAACCGGGAGCGTCGCGGCAATCAGCGTCGGCATCGTCGGGGGAACGCCCGTCTTGGATCTCGACTACAGCGAGGACTCGACCGCCGACGTCGACATGAACCTCGTCATGACGGGGTCCGGCCAGTTCATTGAAGTCCAGGGGACCGGCGAGCAGCAGACCTTCTCCTGGGAGCAACTTCAGCAGTTGATCGAACTTGGGCGAAAAGGGATTGCCAGCCTGACGGAATTGCAGCAAGTCGCGCTCTCGGCCGAATGAACCATGACGCTGGCTGGCGGCTAGCTTGCGTTGACGGAACCAGTTGTTTTTATTACCGTTACAACCACATGGGACTGTCACACTCCGCGAACGGGTGGCCCGGTTGAGCCGAGTTGGGCAAGTCGGGGTATCGGGAAGCCGGAAATGACGCTCCGGCTTGAGCGAGCAAGGGCGAGAGTGACAGTCGAGCAGTAAGCCGGCTTGCGGAAAGGAACTCCATGGGCGGGAGTATCGGGGAAGGGACCACCAACGAACTGCGCACGGGTCGCGATCGCGACTATCCCAGTATTCGTCAGTTCTCTATTTTCTCTCCGAACAAGGTCGGGGCTCTTCAGAACCTGGTGCGGCTCATTGAGACGCATCGGCTCCGCGTTTGTGCTCTCTCCGTCTCCGATTCGGCCGAGTGTGCGATCATCCGTCTCGTGGTGACCCATCCGGAACGGGCATTCGAACTCCTCGAGCAGGATGGCTATGCCTTCACGGAGGTCGACCTACTCGTGGTCGAGCTTCCCAATCGCCCGCAGCCGACGTTGGCGATTTGCTCGACTCTTCTTCAAGCCGAGATCAACATCCAGTACTGTTTCCCGATGACGGTCCGCCCCTATGGCCGGCCGGCGCTCGCCTTCAAGGTCGACGACCACGAGCAAGCCTCGAACGTCCTCGATTCCAACGGCTTTATCGTTCTCACCGAGAACGACCTCGAAGCGTAGAGCCTCATATGCTCCCCCTTGTCCAAGGAATACTCTTACCGCTTCCCCTTGTCCAAGGGGGAGAAGGAGGGGGGCTCTTCTCAAGGGGTAGCACCGGTTGCTTCGCTACCGGTGCGGCGAAGCCGTCGGAATTCTCGGTCCGAGGTTCGATCGCTGGTGAAACGGAGATTATTGGCAACGATGGCCGTTCGTGGCGGTCATCGCTCCCTGACCGCCATTCCCACGAGGCCTCTAGCCGACTGCGTCGGCCCCGGTAGCGAAGCAACCGGGGGTACCCCTGCTTGATTGCTCCCCCATATCGACGGGCATTCCGACCGCTGCCCCATATCGATGGGCGTTCCGACCGCTCCCCCTGGTCCAAGGAATACTCTTACCGCTCCCCCTTGTCCAAGGGGGAGAAGGAGGGGGGCTCATCTCAAGGGGTAGCACCGGTTGCTGTGCTACCGGTGCGGCGAAGCCGCCGGAAGTCTCGGTCCGAGGTTCGATCGCTGGTGAAACGGAGATTATTGGCAACGATTGTCGTTCGTGGCGGTCATCGCTCCCTGACCGCCATTCCCACGAGGCCTCTAGCCGACTGCGTCGGCCCCGGTAGCGAAGCAACCGGGGGTACCCAGGAAATCAGTAGCGAAGCAACCGAGGGTACGCCTGCCTGATTGCTCCCCCTTGTCCAAGGAATACTTTCACCGCTCCCCGTGGTCCAAGGGGGAGAAGGAGGGGGTCTCTTCTCAAGGGGTAGCACCGGTTGCTTCGCTACCGGTGCGGCGAAGCCGTCGGAATTCTCGGTCCGAGGTTCGATCGCTGGTGAAACGGAGATTATTGGCAACGATTGTCGTTCGTGGCGGTCATCGCTCGTTGACCGACGTCCCCATGAGACTTCGAGCCGACTGCGTCGGCCCCGGTAGCGGAGCAACCGGGGGTACCCAGGAAATCAGTAGCGAAGCAACCGGGGGTACGCCTGCCTGATTGCTCGCCCTTGTCCAAGGAATACTCTCGCCGCTTCCCCTTGTCCAAGGGGGAGAAGGAGGGGGGCTCTTCTCAAGGGGTAGCACCGGTTGCTTCGCTACCGGTGCGGCGAAGCCGTCGGAATTCTCGGTCCGAGGTTCGATCGCTGGTGAAACGGAGTTTATTGGCAACGACTGTCGTTCGTGGCGGTCATCGCTCGTTGACCGACGTCCCCATGAGACTTCGAGCCGACTGCGTCGGCCCCGGTAGCACAGCAACCGGGGGTACCCAAGAACAATCAGTAGCGGAGCAACCGGGGGTACCCAGGAAAAATCAGTAGCGGAGCAACCGGGGGTACCCAGGAAAAATCAGTAGCGGAGCAACCGGGGGTACGCCTGCCTGATTGCTCGCCCTTGTCCAAGGAATACTCTCGCCGCTTCCCCTTGTCCAAGGGGGAGAAGGAGGGGGGCTCTTCTCAAGGGGTAGCACCGGTTGCTTCGCTACCGGTGCGGCGAAGCCGTCGGAATTCTCGGTCCGAGGTTCGATCGCTGGTGAAACGGAGTTTATTGGCAACGATTGTCGTTCGTGGCGATCATCGCTCGTTGACCGACGTTCCCGCGAGACTTCGAGCCGACTGCGTCGGCCCCGGTAGCGGAGCAACCGGGGGTACCCAAGAAAAATCAGTAGCGGAGCAACCGGGGGTACCCAAGAAAGTTCAGTAGCGGAGCAACCGGGGGTACCCAGGAAAGCTAGTAGCGAAGCAACCGGGGGTGCGCCAAGACCGACGCTGCCTTGATCCCCCCTTGGCCAAAGGAGGCCAAAGAGAGGCCACCCTTGTGGTGGCTACTGGCTTGCCGATGATGAGGAACCGGTGCTCGACAACACCGGGTCGTTGATCTCCTTCATCTTCGTTCGGATCTTCTGGTCGAGCTTGTCGATGACGCCTTTCACCTTCTCATCGGAGCTGTCGATGAGGTTGTGGGCCTCGGCGGCGTCGCTCTTGAGGTCATAGAGTTCGTCCCGCCCGGCGTTGTTGAAGTCGCGAATGAGCTTCCACTCCGGCGTCCGATAGGCCCGCATGTCGGTGCGCGTCTGGTGGCTGGTGCTGTACTCGGCATAGAAGTCGTTGTCCCAAGGGATCACTTCTCCCTCCAGTAGCGGCAGGAAGTTGTGCCCGCGAGCGCCGGCCTCCTTGGGGACCGGAACGCCCGCCATCGCGAGGATCGTCGGATACCAGTCGAGGTTCGAGATCGTCTCGGTGATGACGGTGCCCGGCTTGATCTTGGCCGGCCAACGCACCGCTGCGGGAACGCGGAGCGAGTTGTCGTACATGTTCGGCCGCTGGCCCTTGGGAACGTTCGTCGTTCCGGCGGGCGGATCGGTCAAGATCCAATGGCCGTTGCCTTTCATCCACATGCCGTTGTGGCCCATGTTGTAGCCATGGTCGCTGGTGAAGATGACGACCGTGTTGTCGCTCAGCTCAAGTTCGTCGAGTGTCCGCAGGAGCCGGCCGAGATTGCGATCGACGCCGCGAACGCTGGCGAGATATTCCCGCGTCGCGTTCTTCACTTTGGGCACGTCCAACTTGGGATAGTCCGGGTTTGGGATTTTGGGGTCCATGTTCTCGAAGGGGGCCCAGTCCTCGTCGGCGACCGGCAGCCATTTCCGATGGGGAGCGCGGTAGTGAACCGAGAGGAGGAACGGGCGCTTCTGATTCTCCTTGAGAAACTCAATCGCGTGATCGGTCAGGATGTCCGTGGTTAGTCCCTCGAACTTCTGGACGACTCCATCCTTCTCCAAGGGAGGGTCTTTCGGCCTAGTCCCCCCCGCCCGGAAACCGAAGAAGTGCTCGAAGCCCATTCGCGTCGGATGAAACTTGTCGAGCAGGCCGAGATGCCACTTGCCGATCAAGGCGTTGGTGTAGCCATGCTCGGCGAGGACTTCGGGCCAACAGATCGTTTCGGGGTCGAGTCCCTTCTTGGCATCCTTGGTCGGATGGAGCCACTCGGTGATGCCGAGTTCAGTTCCGTAGCGTCCGGTCATCAGGGCCGCTCGCGACGGGCTGCAAACGGGGGTGACGACGAAGGCGTTGGTCAGGTGGGCTCCCTCGGAGAAGAGCCGATCGAGGTTGGGGGTCTTGGCTTGGTCGTAGCCCGAGGCGCCGAGGGCCCACGGGGCCTGATCGTCGGTGAGGACGAAGACGATGTTGGGTTGCTCGGCGGCGATCGTGACCGAGGCCAACCAGAGCGCGAGCATACTCGCCATGGGAGCAATCTCCTGAAACAGAGAGTTCGCGGCCACCGGCAAGAAGGAGGCGGCCATTGGGTGAAACGTGAGCGAGTGTACCAAAGTCGCCGGAGGTGATCAGCAAAAGGAGGGGAGAGGAGATGATCGTGGGAGCAACGCGTTGCTCCCCCTTGTCCAAGGGGCAAGTCAGATTGCTCCCCCTTGTCCAAGGGGCAAGTCAAATTGCTCCCCCTTGTCCAAGGGGGAGTTAGTGGGGGTCTCTTCTTCTTTCTCCTCTTGGGTAGCACCGGTTGCTGTGCTACTGGTGCGGCGCAGGTCATGGGCAGTGGAGGAATGCCGACAACGTGTGTTTGTCGCCAGATGGAGGTTTTACCCGAAACCTCTTACGTGCTTCGCACGCCCAGGTTGAATCAACCAGAGGGCCCCCAAAGCTGGGGCTCGTCGCCCCTGCCTACCCTTCCATCCCTACTGGCCCGCTGATGACGACGAACTCGCGCTGCGCAACACCGGGTCGTTGAGTTCTTTCATCTTCGCGCGGATCTTCTGGTCGAGCTTGTCGATGACGCCTTTGACCTTCTCGTCCGAACTGTTGATGAGGTTGTGAGCCTCGTCGGCGTCGTTCTTGAGGTGGTAGAGCTCATCCCGTCCGGCGTTCTTGAAGTCACGCACCAGCTTCCATTCCGGGGTACGGTACATCCGCATGTCGGTTTTCGATTGATGCTTGGTGCTGTACTCGGCATAGAAGTTGTTGTCCCACGGGATGCTCTTGCCTTCCAATAGTGGCAGGAAGTTGTGCCCGCGAACGCCGGCCTCCTTGGGAACGGGAACTCCCGCCATCGCGAGAATGGTCGGATACCAATCGAGGTTGGAGATCGTTTCGGTCACGACGGTGCCCGGCTTGATCTTGCCAGGCCAACGGACCGCGGCCGGAACGCGGATCGAATGGTCGTACATGTTGGGGCGTTGGCCGGCGGGGACGTTGGGCGTCGGCTTGGGATTCTTCGTCAGCACCCAGTGGCCGTTGCCCTTATGCCAGATTCCGTTGTGGCCCATGTTGTAGCCATGATCGCTGGTGAAGATCACGACGGTGTTATCCTCGAGATCGAGTTCGTCGAGCGTCGTGAGCAGGCGTCCGAGATTGCGATCGACGCCGCGAACACTCGCGAGATACTCGCGGGTCATCTTCTTCACACGCGGCGTGTTGAGATTCGGGTAGTCGGGGTTAGGGATCTTCGGGTCCATCTTCTCGTAGGGGGCCCAGTCCTCGTCGGCGACCGGCAGCCACCGGGCGTGCGGGGCGCGGTAGTGGACTGAGACTAGGAACGGACGCTTTTTGTTCTCCTTGAGAAACTCGATGGCGTGATCGGTCAGGATGTCGGTCGTCAGTCCCTCGAACTTCTCGACGATCCCCTCCTTCTCAAGCTTTGGGTTGCTCGGCGAGTTGCCGCCGCCGCGGAACCCGAAGAAGTGGTGGAAGCCCATCTCGGTGGGATGGAACTTTTCGAGCATCCCCAGATGCCACTTGCCGATCAGGGCGTTGGTGTAGCCGTGCTTGGCGAGCACTTCGGGCCAGGCGATCGTCTTGGGATCGAGGCCTGCGTTGGGTTCCTTGCTGGAATGGAGCCAGTCGGTGATGCCGAGTTCGGTCCCGTAGCGTCCCGTCATGAGCGCCGCCCGTGACGGGCTACAGACAGGGGTAACAACAAACGCGTTGGTCAGGTGAGCGCCTTGCGAGAAGAGGCGGTCCATGTTGGGCGTCTTGGCTTGGTCGTAGCCCGAGGCGCCGAGAGCCCAGGGGGCTTGATCGTCGGTGAGCACGAAGAGGATGTTGGGTGGCTCGGCGGCAACGGTCATGGTCGCCAAGCAAAGAGCGAGCAGGCTCGCCATGAGGAGTGTCTCCTGGGAATGAGCTTTGGTGCGCAAGGTTGATGCTTGCGGCGTTTTGTCGAGGCCCGAGGAGAGTGTACCAAGTTCGCGGGTGGCGATCAGCAAAAGGAGGGGCCCTTCGCTGACTTCTCTTGGGTAGCACCGGTTGCTGTGCTACCGGTGCGGCGAAGCCGCTGGAGGTCTCGGTCCGAGGTTCGATCGCTGGTGAAACGGAGTTTGTTGGCAACGATTGTCGTTCGTGGCGGTCATCGCTCCCTGACCGCCATTCCCACGAGACTTCTAGCCGACTGCGTCGTTCGATCGCTGGTGAAACGGAGATTATTGGCAACGCGATGGCCGTTCGTGGCGGTCATCGCTCGTTGACCGACGTTCCCGCGAGGCCTCTAGCCGACTGCGTCGGCCCCGGTAGCGAAGCAACCGGGGGTACCCCTGCTTGATTGCGCCCCCTTGTCGAAGGCGAGAATGAATCGAGCCGACTGCGTCGGCCCCGGTAGCGAAGCAACCGGGGGTACCCAGGAAATCAGTAGCGAAGCAACCGGGGCTACCCCTGCTTGATTGCTCCCCCATATCGACGGGCATTCCGACCGCTGCCCCATATCGATGGGCGTTCCGACCGCTCCCCCTTGGACAAGGGGGGACAAAAGGAGCTTCCTACTTGCGGCTCTTAAGGAACGCGATCAGGTCGGCGAGGTCGGTGACCGAAAGATCCTTCTCGAAACCTTCGGGCATGATCGACTTGCCGGTCGCACGCATCTCCTCGATGTCACCACGAGGAACAATGTTCTCCTTCCCCTCGGCACCGCGAAGGACGATCGCCTCGGATGTCTCTCCCGCGAGCAGGCCGTTGACGACGTTGCCATCGTTGGTGACGATCACGTAGTCGGTGTAGCGGGGATCGACTGCTCGGTTCGGATCGAGGATGTCGTAGAGGAGCGTTTGCGGCGTCTTGTTGCGAACGTCGCTGATGTCGGGGCCGACAATATGGCCCTCGCCCGCGATGCGGTGACAAACCGAACAGCGTTTGCGAAAGACAAGCTGTCCGTGATGGGGATCGCCCGGATTGCCGAGGGCGGGGAGGTACTTGTCGACGACTTCGCGACGGTTCTCGCTGATCTCACCACCGAAGACCTTCACTGCGAGCGCCTTGATGTCCTTGTCGCGATGACGCAGCAGCAACCGACGTCGCTCAAGCCCGACGACGCCACGCGGAACATCGCCGCTGTCCATCGCCTCAAGCAGTCCCTTGGTCGTGTCGGACCGGCGGAAGGCGAGTTCGAGTGCCGCCGAACGTTGGGGGGGGAGAAGCGTCGACCAAGCGTTGACGAGAATGGGTAGGCTGCGGGGATCGTTCAGCGTCTTCATCGATTCAATGGTCGCCGTCGCCAAGGCGCCGGTCTGGTTCGGCTTGAGCAGGGCCGTGAAGACGGGACTCGCCTCCTCGAAGGAGAGATGCCCGACCAGACGCACCGCGCCGATGCGATCGCGCTGGGGACGGCTTTCATCCTTCGCGATGTCGGTGGCGCTGGTGAGGATCTTGCGGATGTTTTCGACCGAACCCTGAAGAGGTTCCGGCGGTGACTGAAGTAGTTTACCGAGAGTCGTTCGCCCCAACCCCCCTCGGTGGTAGCGAAGGCCCTCGGCAAGTCCGTCGATCGTGACGGTCTGCCACCAGGCGTCCGCGTCGTCACTCTCGGCGATTAGCTCGAAGAGCAGACGCAGTTCGTCGAGGTCACCCCGTTCGCCGACCGAGCGGGAGAGCGACCGCATCAGGTCCATGCCTCGGGTTCCCTTGGCGACCTTGAACTCGGAACGGTCCACGAGTCGGGACAGCAAGAGAGCCGACCGCGTCGCGCACGAGGTGAGCAGGGCACGACGCATCCAAGGATCGTCGCCGTCGCGAACCGCCAGTTCGGTCAAGGTCGGCAACAGGCCGGGATGATCGCTTTCGCCCAGGGCGAGCATGAGCTCGAAGCGGACCTTCGGATCATCCGACGTGGTGAGGGCGATGAACTTCGCGAGTAGCCGAGGATGGTCCTCGAGTTCCCCGACGGCGAGCTTGATCGCTTGGCCTTGGACGCGAGGATCGTGATCGTCGAGCAGACGCTCGAGATCGCTGACGCTGACTTTGTCGAGGCCGTCGAGCGCGCCGAGGGCGTGGACCCGGGCAAGGGCGCTCGGAGCGGTCAGCATCGAACGCAGTCGCGGCACCAAGTCGGTGCGCTGCTGGTCGACGATGAGTCGCTGGGCGAGGTCGCGCTGCCAGCCGTTGGGAGACGTTAGCAGTGTCAGCATCTCGTCATCGGAAGCGGGTGGCGTGTAGTCGAGCGACGGTCGCCCCTTGACCCGGATGCGATAGATGCGCCCCTTGTCCTCGCCGGCGCGAAGATCGAGCGTTTCCGCGAGCCCCTTGGGCATGAACTGCGGATGTTCGATCACCTGGCGGTACATGTCGGCCAGGTAGAGGGTGCCGTCGGGGCCGTTGGCCATGCTGACGGGGCGGAACCAGGGATCGTCCGATGCGAGGAACTCCGACCGCTCCTCGGTGCGGAAGGCCTTGAAGGTCGGTCCGTCGGGTTCGAGACGATAGCGGGTGACCAGGTGCCCGGTTGGTTCGCAAACGAAGACGTTTTCCAGGAAGTTGGGGCCCAACGCGCTGCCGCGATAGCACGTCACGCCGCACGCGGCGGTGTTGGTCCCGGCGTGGGTGTCAGCGGTCGTCTTCGTCGCCACGATCGGGTAGACCTTGGCGTCGCCGCCGAAGGGGGCCACGTCGGTGGAGGTGTCGGTAAGCAGCGCGTAGGGGTTCCGCTCGACCGCGTAGTGCGGCAGAACCGCGTGGCGGATCGGGTTGCGGTTGCTGCAATAGAAGCGGTGTCCCCAGTTGTCGAACGTGTTGCCGAACTGGGCACGCCCCGTCGTTCGCTCGAACGCGAGGCTATTGGGATCGAAGCGAAGATCGAAGCCGCGGATGTCGAGTCCCTTGTCGGCCGAACCCGGTTTGGAAATCTCGCCGCCGCTGAGTCCATTGGTGACGTAGATCCAGTTGTCGAGGCCGCGACGCGGGTGGGCGGTGCGCAGTTGCGGGTTACCCGGCTTGAAGCCAGTCAGCAGTGTCCGCTTGACGTCGGCGCGGTGATCGCCGTCGGTGTCCTTGAAGAAGCAGATGTTCGGGGCGGCGGTGACGATGACGCCGTCGTTCCACGCTAGGACGCCTTGCGCGAAGGAGAGATCCTCGGCGAAGATGTGCGACTGGTCCATGATCCCGTCGCCGTCGGTGTCCTCGAGCAGCTTGACCCGCGAGAGGGGCGGTTCCCCTTCGTTGGGGCCGTTGGGGTAGTCGCGATACTCGACGACGTAGAGTCGGCCGAGCTTATCGAAGCTCATGGCGACCGGATCGACGACCAAGGGCTCCGACGCGACGACCTCGAGCACGATGTTGTCGGGATGTTCAATACGCTTGAGGGACTCGCTCGGCGAGAGCGGCCCGGGGGCGTTGCTCGACGGTTCCGCCGAGAACGTGCAAACGATAGCGACGATCAATCCAAAGGTCACGGACCAACCTCCGACGGAATTTGCCTGCTGGGTAAGTGGAGGGCCAACGGGGCGGGAAAGTCGCGACGCCCTCCATCCTCACATGGTAGTCGAAATGGCCGCCTACTTGGCGCCTTTCTGAGCGGTCGCCAGTTCGTCGAGCAACGTCAGCAACGTTTTCTCGATCTTCTCGGCGACGTCGACCTCGAGATAACTCGAGCGCGCCCGCCAGGTCTCGTAGCCCTTTAGGCCGTGATGCTTGCGGGTCGGCAGGTAGCCGTTGTAGCCGTTGGCCAGCGAGACCACGAAGGTCGGCTTGAAGGGGCTCTCCTCCTTGATCGCCAGGCCGATCTCGACGAAGGTTTCGCACGGAATCGAGGCGATGCCGAGCTCCCCGACGCGGAAGGCCTGCAGGATGAAGTCGACCTCGTCGGGGTAGTCGGCGAGTTTGATCGCCTCGCGAGCGTAGATCTCCTGGAGGGTCTTCATCCGCTCGCCTTCTTTCTTGTTCTTGAGCAGTTCCCGGGCCTTGGCGAGCTCCTTCTTGTTGGCTTTGCGGACGCCGCCGCTGATCTCCTTCTGCCGGGCATCGAGCGAGACCCAATCGCGGAATTCGATCTGCTGGTAGGTGTCGTAGGCGACGCGGGCGACCGAATCGGCGACGACGCGGATTTGTTCGAAGGGTTGCTGGCGGACGCGCGGTTTCGAGAAATCGATGTTGTTAATATCGCCACTGGTGCCGTTGGACATGATGCCCACGAACTCCTTGTCCGCGTCGAGCAATTGGCCCAGCCGGTCGGCATAGACCGCGAAGTAGTCCGCGGAGAGTCCGCCACTGGTGCCGCCGACGTAGTGCAGGGAGTAGTTGGTCAGCACCGCCATCGGCTTGCCGTCGGGAGAGCGGACCGCCAACAGCGAGACCTCGGGATCGGTCGGACCGGCCGACTTGATGAGATTGGGGCTCGCGGCGGGCGGGTTCATCTTCACCTTGTCGTCAAACGTTCCGAAGGCGTTGACCGGAACCGTTCCCTCTTTCATGTACCAGCGGCGATTGAAGACCTGGGTCGGATCCTCGCCGACACCCCAGCCAACCTGGGCGGGGGCGAGCCGCTTGTTCGCGTTGATGATCCCCGCCGCGATCATCGCGGGGACTTCCTTGACGTAATTCTCGTCGGGGTCGGTTTGAAAGGCGGCGGTGACCGCCGGGGCGCTGTGAGTGTGTGTCGCGGAGATCAGGATGTGGCTCGTGGGGATGCCTGTCTCTTTCGACGCGATCTTCTTCGCCTGATCCATGATGAAGCGGGGCATCAGGCAGCTATCGCAGACCGCGAACGCGAGCTTGGTCGTGCCGTCGTCGAGTACCAGGCAGCGAGCGTGCATCCGGTCATGGGCGGCGGTGGCGGTACGGTTGCTCATGCCGCCGTTGACGTCGACAGGGAACTTGGTCGGCGTGATGTCTTGGGCGACGGCTCCCGCCTTGAAAACCTTCGCGGCTTCGGCCTGGGAGATCGTGAGGCAGCCTAGGGCTAGCACGAGCGGTAGGGTGAACCGGCGAGCGATCATCGGAAAAAAACTCCTGTGGGTCAGCGAGTTAGGCAAGCGGTCGCGGCAACGAGGGAGTGGGCCACGGGGGACATGCTTGCCGGCGGGTGGGAGGACTCGACGAAGCCAGCCTCCCCGACCGTAGGTAGCCTAACGATTTGAAAGCCCATGATGCAACGAGAAATCATCGAGAAATTGGCGATATCTGGGTCGGCCAGAAATCGACTTGTCTTCGCCCGCCGCCCCGTGGTTCAATGGGAAATCGAAACGTGACACCATCCCCCGGTTTCTTCTCGCCGTAGGACAGACTTTCCAGCCACGATTTCTTTCCAGGAGTTCGTCTGATGTCCCGCCAGTTTACGCGTCGCCATTTTCTCAAGACGTCGGCTATCGCCGCGACCGCCTCCCAAGTGACTTGGGGCGGTATCGTTCGTGGCGACAACGCCTCGCCCAACGACAAGCTCAACATCGCGATCATTGGACCGCACAACCGGGGCCATAGCAACCTCGTTGGCGTTCAGCACGAGAACATCGTCGGCATTTGCGATGTCGACGCGAACTTCCTCGAAAAGGAAGCCGCTCCGTTTCCCGACGCCAAACGCTACCGCGATTTCCGCAAGATGCTCGACGAACTCGAGCCGAAGATCGACGCCGTCGTCGTCTCGACCACCGACCACGTCCATGCTCCCGCCACGGTAATGGCGATGAACATGGGCAAGCATGTCTACTGCGAAAAGCCCCTCACGCACACTGTGGCCGAGGCCCGCTTGGTCGCCGAACTCGCCAAGAAGACGGGACTCGCGACCCAGATGGGCACGCAGATTCACGCGACCGACAACTACCGGCGGGTCGTCGAACTGATCCAATCGGGAGCCATCGGCCCCGTTCGCGACGTCCACGTGCTGATGGGCAAAAACCGTTGGCGTGACGGACGGTTCAACACCGGCAAGCCGGTGCCATCCCAACTCGATTGGGAACTCTGGCTCGGCCCCGCGACCAAAAGGCCCTACACCGACAACGTTCATCCCGCCAACTGGCGTAGCTTCTGGGACTACGGCATGGGGGTCCTCGGCGACATGGGATGTCACCTGATCGACCTCGTCCAGTGGTCGCTCGATCTTGGGCGTCCCAGCGTTGTTTGGGCCGAAGGGCCCGCGCCCCACGCTGTCGGCTGTCCCGCGTATGTCGAGGCCCATTGGGAATTCCCGGCGCGCGGTTCGCTCCCGCCGGTGACGCTGAATTGGTACGACGGGGGCCGTCAGCCCGCGGTCGCCAAGCAATTCAAGAATGCCGATGGATCGCCGATCAAGTTCGGCAACGGCGTCCTCTTCGTCGGCGACGACGGTTACCTCTTCGCCGACTACGGCAAGCGCATGCTCCTGCCGGTCGAGAAGTTTGGCTCCTTCACGCCGCCGCAACCGAGCATTCCGAAGTCGGTCGGTCATCACCAGGAATGGATCAACGCCTGCAAGACTGGCTCGCCGACGACGTGCAACTTCGACTACGCCGGCCGGCTGACCGAGACTGTCCTGCTTGGGACCGTTGCCTATCGCACGGGGAAAAAGCTCGAGTGGGACGCCGAGAAACTGACCGCGACCAACGCCCCCGAAGCACGCGACTTCCTCACCAAGGAGTATCGCAAGGGCTGGATTCTGGGGTAGGTTGACGCGATTGCCCGAGGGAGGCTCCCAATGAATCCGCCGAGGTCCATGGACCGACGGGTACCACGCTCGCGCGAGCATGCGGGGACGCCTCTAACGTCTTGATTGGCTAATGCATTGCTCAAGGAACTCTTGGGTGCCATGCACACGCTTGCGTGGGCATGCGGGAAGCGTCTCTGTTTTCGTGCAACTCTCGCCCAAGTGGGGACGAGCTTTCTCACGCGGCGACCTTGTCCCTCCCGCCACGATGGGCTATTGGCGAGTTAACCCTCAAGTTGGGGGCGTCCGCCGAGTTCGTTGAGGGCGTTTTCCGAGACTGGCGTCGCTCCGGCTCGCTTTTTCGCGCTCTTCAGCAGCGACTCCATCTGCTCGACCGTCGTCGCGTGCTCGGGATCTTCGGCGAGATTCGTGAACTCATCGGGATCGCTCAAGTAGTCGTAGAGCTCTCGCCCATTCTTGCCATTGCCCCACTCAGTGTAGCGGTAGCGCGGCGTCCGAATCGAGTACCCCATCACTCGTTCCCGCTTCCCTTGGGGGCCCTTCACGCGTATCCCGCGGCTCACCGTCACTGTCAGCGCTGCCTCCTTGCCCGGTTGGCTCGGGTCTTCCAGGATGGGAGCGAGGCTCCTTCCCTTGAGGTGCTTCGGTTTCGGCAGCCGGCAAAGATCGGCGAGCGTTGGGTAGAGGTCAACGAGTTCGGTGATCGCCTCGGTCGTCTCCCCACCGCTCTTTCCGTTCGGGTCGGTGATGATCAGCGGTACCCGGGCGGAACCCTCAAACAGATCCGACTTCTGCCACAACCCGTGCTGGCCGAGGTGATAGCCGTGGTCGGAAACGAAGACGACGATTGTGTTCTTCTCCAGGTCGAGTCGTTTCAGCGCCGCGAGTAGTCGGCCTACTTGCGCGTCCATGTACGTGACCGAGGCATAGTAAGCCTGGATGATCTCTTGCCGCTGTTCCTTCGTCAATTCCCGCTGCTTTGGCCGATCGGGCAGGGCCGCCTCGGGGATGTCGTCACGATCGCCCGGTTTCTCCATGACCGGCTCGATCGCGTTTCGAGGGTACATCTCGAAGTAATTGCTTGGCGCGACATAGGGCGTGTGAGGCCGGTAGAACCCGACCGCCAGAAAGAAGGGCTGCCCCGTCTTCTTCGGGTCGTGCGTTTCCATCAACTTGATCGCTTCGGTCGCGCCGATGCCGTCGGTGTGCTCGAGATCGTCGCTCTCGATATTCAGCCAGCTGAGCGTTCCGCCGAACTTCCCTTCCTGAAGGGTGTGGATCTTCTCGTGAACCTCTCGATCGATCCCGCGCGGGTTGACGACCTGGTCCCACGAGGCGGGATCGTCCTCCCCCGAGGTCCCGATCTGCGTTGGCACGCCGTAGTGATAGATCTTTCCCACTCGAGCCACGAAGTAGCCATGCTCGCGAAAGAGTTGCGGCAGCGTTGTCACGTTGGGGTTCTTGTCGCGAAAGTTGTCCTTGTTGGAAAGCACGCCCGTCTGATCGGGATAGAGCCCCGTCATGAACGACGACCGGCTCGGATTGCAGACCGGGTACTGGCAGTACGCTTTGTCGAACGTGACTCCCTTCTTTGCCAACGCGTCGATGTTCGGGGACTTGACGAGTCCATCCCCATAGCATCCCAAGTCGTTGTTGAGGTCATCGATCGTGATAAACAGCACGTTCTTCCGCGGCTTCTTGGTTTTCCCTTCCGCCGCCCGCGTCTTGCCATGAATGCTTCCGGCGACCATCACGGTCACCGCCATCAAGAGCCATACTCTCAAGCCGAGCATTCATCCATCCTTCCTTCTTGCAAGCCAGCAACCTCCACTCGCTCACATCATAACAAACAAGGCACCCAAAAGGGTGCCTTGTAGGGGGGGAATACAAGTTGACCGCCTCGTGTCATTCGTAACCGTTCACACCCTGTGAGTTGGTCTTTTCACGAAAGGGAGTTCGTGAGAGAATTCGCTCATGACAGGGAAGTCGAAGATACCTCCTGAACTCGCGGCCCAGATGACGCCGGAGGTGCGTGCCTTCGTCGAGTCGTTGCTGCTGCGAATCGCGGAATTGGAAGAAGCACTTGGCCCTCCCAAGACCCCGCGGAACTCGTCGCTGCCTCCCGGCAGTCAGCATCCGCATGCCAAGACACCACGCAAGTCGGCGCGATCGAAGCGGAAGCGTGGTGGCCAACCAGGTCATAAGAAACACGAACGTTCCTTGGTTCCCACCGAGGAATGCCAGGAAGTCGTGACGCTGCTGCCGAAGACCTGCCGGCGCTGCGACACGCCGTTGACGGGAGAGGACTCCGATCCGTTGCGGCATCAAGTGTGGGAACTCCCCGAGATCAGGCCGATGATCACGGAGTACCGTCGTCATCGACTCGCTTGTCCTTGCTGCGGCGAGAGCACCTGTGCTCCCCTGCCCGAAGGGGTACCGACCGGGCAATCCGGACCGCGTCTGATCGCGTTTACCGGCTTGCTGATGGCTTGCTTCCGCCAAAGCAAACGCCGCACGGCGTTGTTTCTCGAGTCGCTGCTTGGCCAGCCTTGCAGCGTCGGCTTGACGGTCAAACATCAGGCGATCCTCACCGAAGCCTTGCGGCCGGCCTACGACGAACTGGCGACGACCCTCCCGACTCAACCGCAACTGGGGGCCGACGAGACGCCGACCAAACAAGCGGGGCAGAAGGCATGGTTGTGGACCTTCGTGGCCAGCACCTTCACCCTCTTCACGATGCGTGGCTCGCGGGCGGCTACCGTGCTGAACGAACTGCTTGGCGAGAACTTCTCGGGCGTCGTGATGTGTGACCGAGCCAAGATGTACTGGCAGCTTGGCCGCCTGCAATGGTGTTGGGCTCATCTCAAGCGTGACTTCCAAGCCTTGATCGACAGCAGCGACCACCAAGTCAAACGCCTGGGTCATGACCTGATGCGACCGACCAAAAGACTCTTTCGCGAATGGGCACGCTGCCGAGACGGAACCATCACACGCCGAACACTCAAACATCGTCTGGCTCCCGTTCGTCGCGACATCGAGCACTTGCTGCTGCGCGGTCTCTTTAGCGGCAACCCGAAACTGATCGGCATGTGTCGTGAACTCTACGACCATCGCGAATGGCTCTGGACCTTTCTCGATCAAGATGGCGTCGACCCGACCAATAACCTCAGCGAACGTTCGCTACGTCACGCCGTGATCTGGAGGAAGCTCTCCTTCGGCACTCAGAGCAACGCCGGCAGTCGCTTCGTCGAAACCACACTGACCGTCATCGAGACCTGCCGACAACAATCCCGCGACCTCTTCACCTACCTCACCGACGCCGTCGACGCTCATTTCCGATCGCAACCAAGCCCATCCCTTATCACCAATCCGTGAACGGTTACCTGGTGTGTGTGCTTCGCCACCTCGAAGAAAGAGATCAACTCCGGGTGGGCTCTTGGAATCCAGTCCTCGTACCAATTCCATGTATAGTCCACTTCTGAGCTTGATTCAAACGCCTCTGCTGAGTCCTCGGGCTTGACGAATGGGAACTCTGCCGCCAGTTCACGAGTTGTGACCAACTCGACGATCCAGCAATGAAGTGATTTGGCAAATTTCTTCAGTTCCGGCGTGGCGCCGTTCGCAAGAGTGACGCCTCTTTGCCAGAAGTCGAACAGAAACATCCGCCTCTCGGCGCCGATGTAGACTTGAGAAGACCTTTCGTGTCGTTCGACATAGGCATACGCAGGAAAACCCTTGATGACTTTCCTCTGCTTGGGATCCAGTAGTTCGTCGAGGGTACGGACGTGAAGCAATGCGCCAACCTCGACGAGTGCCTGCTCAAGTCCAACCGCAAGCCCTCCTACCGCCAGTAGGTCCGGGTACAGTTTCGCCGTGTTGTTCGCATCTTCCGAGTTCATGACTCCGGTTCGTGCACCAACTCCACCGACCGGCCATCGGGATCTTTGACCACGGCTCGCAGGCCCCACTGTGTCTGTTTCCGATTACTCACGACGTCGCACTGATCTTTCAGTAACGCAAGGACTGACTTCACATCATCAACCTCGAATCCGATCCGAGTGGTCCCGTCCACTTCCTCAAACGACTGGGCAGGGTAGACTTCAATGACCAGACTGTCGACTTCGGCAGCCCAGTGAACTGGCCCCTTGCCGTGCTTCTCCTCCTGAAAATTCAGGCCGAGCAACTCATAGAAGCCGACCGTTTGGACAGGGAATTCGGATCGGATCACTAGCAGGTTGAGTCGAGGCGTGGTTATGTCTCGTTCTCCGACGAATTGCCACGCCATTCAGCAAGGCCCACGTTGGTTGCAGCGGTCGCACTCTTCGGAACGTAGACTCGCTCGGCAGGAGTGAGCAGACTTCCTGACCTCCAGTCGCCAATGAACGGTCGCTGCTGAGCTACGAAGCCACTCAAATCGACAATCTTGACAATCTCCTTCTTCCCGTAGGCTTCCAGTGTCTTGCCTCGAAGGCCGAGTTGAATCGCCCTGCGCTCGCACTTGCCGCCACTCGGATTGTGGTCTGGATCCCATTGGAGTCGCACGTCGGAACGTGCCCCTGCCGCCTTCCATGTGTCTTGGCTATCAAACAACTCCGGAACGAACGACGACGGCACGGACTGTTCCAGCAGCGAATCGAAGAAGGCCCGCCGAAGGCGGATCGCCAGAACGACTTCCTGTCCCTGTGACCGCCCCCAATCGCTACGATACATCATTCACAGGAAGTTCGGCTTGATCCAACTCATGCGGCTGTAGCTGAACTCACCGCCAAAGGCACTGTTCTTGACGGCGAAGTGCCCGATCTCCGGACGGTACGCCTGATAGACGATGATCGTCTCGTCATCAAACTGGGCGAGGATGTGGCGGCCGGAATCGGGCCATCGACACACTTGTTCGGAATAGGGGGTGGTTTCCACGTTCATCAATCGGTCCATCACAACAATCGCAATGCTCCCGTGACCTCGTCGATTCTTCCGGCCTCGTCCGGGCCGAGGGTTCATTGTCCCTTTCCCTCGCTCGTCACCAGACTATGACACTCGATCCACGTCGGTGGCTCGCACCTTTGGGCGAGTTTGCGGATCACCGGCTCAGGTACGGAATTACTCCGAGCGTTGTTCTGGCGAAGTAACGTCTCAAGGGGTGGTTCGAGATAGACGATCTCGATTCGGGCGTTGTAGTCGGCGAACAGGGAAAGCCAGCGGCCACGGGTCTGCCGCATCGTGTTGGTGGCGTTGAAGGCGAATGATGCTCCCGATCGAAGCAACTCCCGGCATCGCTCTTGCGCAGCCTGTGCCACTCGTCCCTGATCGTCGGTCGGCTCGAGACCGAGGTCTCCACGGATTTCATCCAGCGACACGACGGGAAGACCGCTGCGGTTCCGGGACAGCCATGTGTCCTTGCCACTGCCGGGAAGCCCCGCTATCAACGTCGCCGTGCAGGCGAATACTTCGTGGGGAACATAGTGCAGGTTGGGCTCCCGTTGCCGAAAGAACGTGAATCGGGCATGCTCGGTGGCGAACGGATAGGGCTGTTCATAGCAACCCGCTTCCTCGGCCATGAGTTTCCAGTAGTGCAGATTCTCCTCGGGCCGAGTCATCGAGTCGGTGTCCCTGCCTCGGGTGTCGGCAAGAGCGAAAAGATACAGCAGCCGATTGTTGACCAACCAAGACATCCGGACGACTTCGTGAGTCGGCTGATCACGTTCGAGCAGGAAGGCGGGACGCCCATGGTATCGGACCAGACGGGCGATCTCCTCACGTGTCGTCAGGTCGCAACCGAGATCACGCAGAACGGCACGGGCCACATGCTCTCCTTTGACGGCATGTTTCGGGGAGCGGACGCGGCCGGTTTCCGCATCGACTTCGGTCGTCAGCGGCTTGGCAACATCGTGGAACAGCGCCGTGTAGGTCAAAACGGTCCGCTCGTGTGGCGTGAGCGACGGCCACTCATCGAGTTTGGGCAGTTCGCCAAGGACCAGCTTGGTGTGGGTCCAGACATCACCCTCGGAATGCCACTCAGCATCCTGAGCGCAGGCCGCCATCGCCTGACACCACGACTGGCTTTCGGCCCAGTCGACGATGCCATCCAGCGACAACAGGTTGAGCTGATCCCATGTCATGACCAGATATCCACACCTTCGGCAAGCATGTTGGGCACCATCCGCTGGCGCTGCCAGTGCGTGCTTTGCTTGATCTTTTCGACAAACTCGGGCCGCACAAACTTGGCTCGTCCCGTGACGACACCGTGCGCCTCCGTCCGCAGGTAGAGACCTTCCATCAGGTTGTCGGGGCGATTGGTGGTCGGATTCTCAAAGTGACTGTCGAATTGCGATGGTCCGATCAAGTCTTCGAGATCATCACGTGTCACTGTGCCCCGATGAACGATGGGCACCGTCTGGATTCCCATTCCTTCGAGCAACGCCAGCCGCTGGTTCAGATCGAGAAAGACTTCCCGCTGCTTGTCGTAGATGTCGAACTCGAAAAAGTAGTGCGGCAGCTTCCGGTAGTGAACCGAGTGCCGGGCGTAGACCCATTCTCCGAAGAGCAAGTATCGGTTTTCGAGCCGTTCGTCGAGCACGTGACGCTTAACCGCTGTCCACTGTTTGAACAGGTCATACTGCGGGTGCATCCCATCAGTGATGAGATGGCCTCGGCATTGGAGGATCATCTCGCCCAAGTCCGAGAAGTGGATGCCGACGTTGGTGCCGTCGATCTTCTCTTCGACGATCAGCGACTCATCAGCGATGAATGCTTTCGATTCCGCCTCACCGAGATGCTTGTCGTCGTCCGTCCCCTTCGACCCGAACAGGTGGGGCGTGCGGGGATACTTGGTGAAATCACCTTGTGAAGCCCCCATCGTCAGGCTCCTTCCGCTTGGGCTGGGAGGCGGACCCACCTCGCTAGGGCTCCAAGAAGTGCAATCGGCCCGCCCGGTCATTTCGAACCGAGCGAGCCATTGATTTCTTCTTGAGACGGTCAGTCCCTAAAAGTAGTGGTCCCGGTTCACGCCATCAAAAGCGGCCTTTCGAGAGACAGCACGTTGCGAAGCGTTTGCCGGAATCGCAGGGGCAAGAATCATGTCGCCCGAGCTTCTCTTCCAGCAACTTGTCGCCGTGGACGACCCGCACTCCCTGCTTCACGTGAGTTTCGGACGGGTATCCTCGGCGGCGTTTGCTCATCGTCTCGAAAAAAATGGCAGTTCGTCAAGTTGCTCGTGGTTGCCGTTTCGCATGGCGCACCTCTTTCATTCCGGGTGCCGTACTCTCAGACACCACTTGTCGGGAGAGGTTCGGGGTGCTGCAGCGATTGTTGGAATCAAATGGCTTTGACTTCTGGAGAGGATCGAAGTGTTTAGGCGCCGTCTTCCACAACTCGTTTCCAACCGGATGGTTTCCCTTGAGCGACGACTGGCCAATGCGCAGGTGTGGTCTTTTGATCTGACGGAGCAGGGAGGAGAAATCAACCGACCGTAGCGGTCGCTTGGCGCATCGAGCGCCAAGGTCTGGAAACGGGCTGCCTTCACAAGATGAACAGATAGTTGAAGTCGGATGGAGTCGAGTCGGCGGGAGAATACCGCAACGCAAAGAGGGCCGAATTGGATACGGATTCGGGACGGTCAAAATTGGATACGAATAGAGCCAAATAAAAAAGCCATAAACCCTTTTGGCTTATGGCTTTCCGAGTACACCCGCAGGGATTCGAACCCCGAACCTTCGGTTCCGTAGACCGACGCTCTATCCAATTGAGCTACGGGTGCGGCAAACGGACATTTTAAGAGGTGATGGCCTTCAGACAATCCCTGGATGGCACTTTCGTTGAATCGGCTCGCGAAAGGCCGGAAAAATGCCGCCGACGGGAACGGAAAAGATGACGCGCGGAAGCAACGAAGGGTTCACTGGCGATGAAACGGGCGGGGAAAAAGGAGGTGGGATTCGACTCGTCAGAATCGATGAATTGCGACTTCTCGCGACAAACCCGACCAATCGCTTGATCCAACACAACCGGATGCACCCGGCCAGCCCCAACCCAAACTTGCGCCCGCCGATGCCGCGGCGGTTCCCACGGTCAAGCCATCGCCGTCGGGGGACCGAAACTACCCGTGGTACAAGCAAATGCCTGGCATGACGCCGTGGGGCCGAACCGACCGCGACCGCGTTCTTCCGACGAGGAACCTGGCGCCAAAGGGTCCTCGCTGTCGATGCCGGCGATGTGGACGGACCCCTCATGAAGCACCCTCGAATCAGCACCTTTGCCATGGTGGTCGCCGCTCTCCTTGCCGTTGGCGGGCTCGCGCAAGCAGGTCCATCCTCGAGCCGCATGACCCCGTTGGTGAAGGCCATCGCGCGTGTCCGCCCCGCGGTCGTCAACATTCACAGCGAGAAGAATGTCGCTCCCGCGAGCGGCCCCTTCACGAACGTCGCCGCCACCCCCAACCGGCTCAGCGGGATGGGGACCGGCGTGGTGGTCGACGCTCGCGGCTACGTCGTGACCAACTACCACGTCATCGAGGACGTCAGCAGCATTCGCGTCACCCTCTGGGATGGCTCGACCTACTCCGCCCAAATCGTTTCGCACGATCCGGGAACGGACCTGGCCCTCTTGCGGATTCATCCCCGCAAACGGCTGCAAACGATGCCCTTCGGATCGAGCGACGATCTGATGCTCGGCGAGACCGTCATCGCGATCGGCAACGCGTACGGCTATGAGAACACCATCACGCGGGGCATCATCAGTGAACTGCACCGCGACGTCCGACTCTCGGACCATCAAGCGTACCGCGACCTAATCCAGACCGACGCGAGCATCAACCCCGGAAACTCGGGCGGGCCGCTCATCAACGCCGACGGGGAGATGATCGGACTGAATGTCGCCATCCGGGCGGGAGCTCAATGCATCGGATTCGCCATCCCGGTCCGCGAGGTGATCCACGTCGTCGCGAAGTTGATGAGCGTCGAGCGGGTCGGTCAGGTTTGGCACGGACTGGAGCTTCAGCCGGCGGATCTTGACGATACCAAGCCTGGCAAAGTCATCATCAAGCGGATTACGTCGTCAAGCCCCGCCGACAAGGCGGCGATTCGCGTGGGGGATCGGCTCCTGAGCGTGGACAACGAGAGCGTCAACACGCCGATCGATCTCGAGCGGATCCTGTTGGATCGTCGGCCCTACGACAAGATCGAGGTGACGCTCGCTCGCGGCCATCGCCAGGTGACGACGACCTTGGTGCTTGAGCCGACCCCGTCACAGAAGGACCGCCCGGGCGAATATGTCTGGCGACACTTGGGGGTCCGTCTCCGGCAGCAATCGGGCGACAGCGACATCAAGCAGATCTCTCGGCAGCTACGCGGTGGGATGCGGATCCTCGAGATCGAGGAGCACAGTCCGTGTGACCGAGCGGGGATGCAGGTGGGCGATGTGCTGGTCGGCTTGCATCACTGGGAGACGCTGTCGCTGGACAATGTGCTCTACGTGATCTCGCGTTCGAATAAGCAGAGCCTCAACCCGGTGCGGTTCTTCGTTGTCCGCAACGGGCAGATTCAGCGCGGCTGGTTGCAGATTCCGGAGACGTCCAACTAGCGGGAGATCGTCCGGGGGCGCGTCCGCAGCAACGCGGGGGCGCCCCGAAGGTGCGGTGGTGGTTTCTCGTTGGATGCCCACGCAAGCGTGAACAAGCCGTGGTTCGATGAGCCTGCACGCTCCAGAGGGGAACTGGCACCTCGAAAGTAGTTGTTCCGTCGAAAGATGGCTCAAGAAATGAAGTGGGCCGCCCGCATCGAGTGAATCGACGGGCGGCCCGTGGCGTTTCTTGGGCTCCAATCGACTAGTGAGCCGAGAGGAGCGATTCCTTGAGGCCGTCTTGGCTGGCGGCGGCACGGAGCTTGTCGAGAGCGCGGTTCTGGATCTGTCGGACCCGCTCCTTGCTGACGAGCAAGACCTTGCCGATGTCGCGAAGGCTCAATCCGCCCTCGCCGGTGAGTCCGTACCGCAGCGTCAGCACGGTCCGTTCCCGCGGCTGCAGGTGATGCATCAGGTGCCCGAGCAGTTCCTTGAGCTCGAACTGATTGCGTTCGGCGAAGGCATCCTGCTGGGTCACGACATGCGAGAGCGAGAACTCCGACGACTCGTCGAGGGTTGCGTCGATCGAGACCGGCGAACGAGCCACGGCTTGCAGACGCGTCAGTTGGGCGCTTTCGACGCCCTTCTTCTTTTGGACCTTCTCGTTGGAAGGGATCTTGGCGTCGGCGTGGGCCATCGCCTCGACCTCTTGCTGCCAGCGGCCGAGCTGCTGGAGGTGGTGAGGCGAGAGCGACACCAGGTGCGACTGCTGCGCGACCGCGATCTGAAGGGCCTGACGGATCCACCACGTGGCGTAAGTCGCCAGACGGGTATCGAAGTTCAGGTCGAAGCGATCGATCGCGTGCATCAAGCCACAGACCGCTTCGTGAAGCAGGTCGGAATAGGGGACGCCGTAGCTGCGAAAACGCTTGGCCAAGTGAGCCGCAAGCCGAATATTCGCGGAAGCAAGACGGTGCTTGAGGTGCGTGTACTCGCTGATCAGGTCGCGCGTCTTCTTGTCGCGCCAACGACGGCGGTGCATGCGGTTGGAGATGAACTTCGCCAGGGCGAGCGGGTTCTTGCGCTCTTCGACGGTGATCTTCTCCTTGAGCGCCTCGCTGAGCCGCTTACCAAGCGCGCGCTTCGTCTTCCAGAACTGCTTGAGAAGCTTGCGTTCTTCATCCGTCGATAGAACCCGCGAAGAGAGCTGACCTTGCTCAGTCTCGCTGATGCCATCTTCCATGTCGGTTGGCCTCGATGGAGTCGACACTTTTCCCCCTGACCTCGTGGAGGTCGATCTAAAGATGCTGCTACTTGTCAGGTAGAGGTGGCAGGTAAACTAATTCGTGCGTCGGGTGGCTTGCTGCGAAATTGCCATCAACTCGGCTTCCGCGAGCCAAATTTGACGTGCACGGGGCACTCGTTGGCTGTGATTTCTCCACGGATTGTAGCCTCGAATAGAGGGACTTCAAGCATCATTTCTCGTTCGTTCGATATTTTCGCCAAAAAACGCAGTGCCCTAACACAACCTCTTTCAGCTTCGCGACTTGTGGCTCTGATGGGCCCCTTGGAACGTGCCGCGACCGATGACGCACCCTGCCTACAACCTCCTGTGGTTCAACGTGTTACGCCAAACTGGCTGATCGCTTTTCCCGCCTGGTAAGCCTTTAGGGACGAGCCCGATCTGACACCTGGGAAAAGATGAATGCCAGAGCCGACCGAGGAGCATTCCTCCTACGATCCGTTCGTCTCCGACAATCGTTTGGAATGGCCCTTGCACCCTACTACGTCGATTTCGAGACCGATCGTTGTTGCAGCCAACCGAATATCCATTCACTACGCTGAATCTTTACAGGGAACGCTCGACGGGGCGCTTCGTCCACCAATATTGCCCGACGTCGTGTCACGCGAGGACGTTCCCCCTCGGGGAATCGACGCATAGGGAGAGAGCCGATGGGCATGCTAGCGAGTCGCGTGCGGATAGATCGCCTTGGGTTGGGAGGGTTGCTCTCGACGGTGCTGCTCGTCGCCGGTTGCGGCGAGAGCGTGATGCCCAAGGGCTCGGGAGCCTCGGGACGCCTGCAGGGCGCTCAGGTCGAGCCTCAGGAGACGCTCGGGCTCAAGGAACTCAATAAGCTCACCGAAGATCAGCAGCGGACCGCCGACTACCTCCAGCAGCCTTTCGACAAGGTCTTCTCCAAGGGAGGTTCCGGCAAGGCCTACGACATCCTCAAGGAGGGCTGGGACAAGCTGCCCTTCATCGACGCCCCCGGGGATGAGCGCCACTCCTACGCCGTCCGCATCGAGACCAACGTCGCCGCGATCACCTTCAACCTGGCTCCCGACAGCGTCCCCAACGTCGTGCGGAGCTTCTTGCTGTTGGCCGAAGCGGGCTACTTCGACGACCAGCCCTTCACGGCCGAGGACGCGGTCGCGACGGTCGACGCCGACAAAGGGGCATCGGCCCCGCGGATCGAGCCGATCTTCTTCTCCCGAGCGCCGGGCGAGGGTTCCCTCGTCATGCTGACCGACGCGGAAGGCCTTTTGCCGGTGACGTCGTTTTCGCTGACGTCCAAGCCCGCCCCCGAGCTTCTCGGCAAGGCGACGGCGTTCGGAGTCGTCTACACGAGCATTGGCCGTCAGAACGTCGCCAAGATCGTCGACCAAGCGCATGGGGAGCCGGGATCGGTGCGGATCAAGTCGGTCGAAGTTCTCAAGAATTCCGAGCCCCTCTTCTCGCCAATGTCGTCGGAACCGGCGATTCCAAAACTAGGGGCCAACGGCCTGCCTCCCGGATTGGTCTCCGCCAAGGAACTCGAACTGCTCACCAAGCCGAACGAGGAGCCGAAAGACTCTCCCCCCGGCAAAGCGACTCCGAAAACCGAGCCGAAGAAGGCCATGACGACGGAACCGGCCAAGACGCCGAAGAAGCCTGCCGAGCCCAAGCCGTCTTCGAAGACCCCCGCGAAGAAGGAGCCGGCACCCTCGAAGCCAAAGGCGGAGAGCAAGGGCAAGCCAAAGGCGGAGAGCAAGGGCAAGCCAAAGGCGGAGAGCAAGGGCAAGCCAAAGGCGGAGAGCAAGGGCAAGCCAAAGGCGGAGAACAAGGAGAAGCCGAAAAGCGAGCCGTCGTCGACAAAACAGACGAAAGAGAGCCCCAAAACGGCCCAAAAGGCGAAGGAAAAGGCCGAATCGTCTAAGAAAACGAGCGAAAAAGGCCAAGAACCCGCCAAGGCAAAGGACGACGCCTCGTCCGCCGAGAAGCCGAAGAACTAGGTCGCGACGCGAGCGAGGAGGTAGAGCGATGGCCATGATGGAGAAGAACATCTTCCTCGACATCGTCGAAGGGAAGATTCCCGCCGAGATCGTCTACCAGGATGATCACTGCCTGGCGTTTCGAGACATCAGTCCCAAGGCGCCGACGCACATCCTGGTGATCCCCCTCAAGGAGATCCGCACGCATGCTGACGTGACCGAGGAGGACTGCGAACTCCTCGGACGCATGCAACTCGCCGCCGCCAAGATCGCCAAACAGGAAGGGCTCGACGGCTATCGGCTCATCATCAACTGCGAGGAGAGCGCCGGCCAAACCGTCCCCCACCTGCACTTGCACGTCATGGGGGGGCGTGACTTCACCTGGCCGCCGGGCTAGGCGAGGAGTGAATTGGAAGTCCAGGGTATCGTGTTCTCACTGGCTGATCCCCAGCCAGTGACGCCCGAACTTCATCAGTAGGAAGGACTTGCTACGAGTTCTTTTGGAAGGAGACGGCTTCCGCGAGCATCGTCTCGCTGACGGTGTGGCCGAGGCGCCGTTCGATCTCGGAGACCTTTTTCACGCGGCGGGCATGGCGGCCCCCCTCGAACTCGGTTGTCAGGAAGATATCCAGCATCGGGCCGACCAAGCGATCGCTGACCAAGTCACCCGCCAAACACATGATGTTCGCGTCGATGTAACGCCGCGCCGACTCGGCGGAGACTTCGTCGTGCACGGGGGTGGCGCGAATGCCGGGAACTTTGTTGGCCGTGATGCACATGCCCAAGCCGGTTCCGCAGCACAACACGCCGAAATCCGCGCGGTTCATGACCACTTCGTTGGCCACGAGCAACGCGAAGTCGGGATAGTCGACGGAGCTGTCTCCGTTGCACCCGACGTCGACGACTTCCGAGCCGCGATGGCAAAGCCAGTCGACGATTCGCTGTTTTAGGCCGAAGCCCCGATGATCACTCCCCACCGCCACTCTCATGCGCTTTCTCTCCTATCGACCCCACCGCCTCTGCGGCCTAGTGGGCCTTCCCGACTCGTCCGTGATCTCGGGAACGAATCTCCTTGGATCGTATGCCGGCTTGAGATTGCTAGGAAGTGGCCGCTGTGGCTCTCCCCCCCCCACCGGAACGAGCTACCTATGATTCGCAACGTCTTCAATTGGGCGCCGTGACATCGTCGAGCAATGATCGCAACTGGTCGGCGATCTGACCCGCGCAGCGCTCGTAGCGATCGTACGTGCCACCGATGGGATCGCTGACGTTCCGATCGCCACACAACAAGGTCGTCCTAGATTCTACTTCAGGCCAGAGCCGACATACCAGCGATTTATGATCTTCCGTCATCACAATGAGTCGATCGGAGTAGAGCGCCAACTCGTCGGTCAGCGGCTGGGAGATGTGGTCTTCCAGGTGCGCGTTGTATTCTCGAACGACGGATACCGCATTTTCCGCCGCCGGGGTGCCCGGGTGGGCCGCGATGCCCGCCGATGCCACGGTGTAGCCTCGCTCGGGAAGCTCCTCGATCGAGCAGCCCAATTTGTCCGCCAGAAACCGTTTGAAGAGCGCCTCGGCCATCGGGCTACGGCACGTATTGCCCGTGCAGACGAACGTGATCATCTCCCCGGAGAGCCGCCGAATCCAAGATGAGGAGACGACGCCCTCCTGCTCGACCGCGACGCCGTCGGTTCCGATCCGGACGATCGTCGAGGGCTGACCGAAGCGGGTCTTGCCGTCGTCGATCATCGCGTCCGCAATCTCGCCGAATTCCTCCATCGCGACACTCTGATCACTGAGAATCCGCGTCGGATCCTTCGCTCTTGAGGCCAAAATCAGTGGAGTTTTGAGGAATTGGGCCGTTGAGGCAATGGCCGGATGTCCAGGACAGGCCAAACAGGCGGCTCCCAAATCCGCCGTAAGCGATTTGACCATCTCGGCCGTATATTCAACCAGGGACGCGTCGGGGGCAACGACGAAGTCGATCGGGCCAGGCCAAGTCCGCCGGGCCAAACGTCGGCCTTCGGGTGTCTGACCAGGTAGCGACTCGACCAGTTCCTTGGTCGGCGCCAGCGCGAAATGGATCCATCGGGTCGGCCGGGAATACGACTGCCACAGCGCCGCGACCGCGTCGGCTTGATCCGCGGACGCCGCCAAGACGTACTCCGTCTCCGTGGGGAAGATCACGAGTCGTCCCATGACGAGGTGCTCGACCGCTCGATGCACGAGATCGCGCTTGTCCTCGGAGTTCGTCCAATCGAGTTGATCAAGCATGCCGTGTCCCGGTTTCTCCGTCCCGCGAAAGCGACGTGGTGAGGTGATTCAGCCAGGCTGCCATGCCGGCGGTTGCCGTCGCGAGAACGAATATGTTTGCCCAAGGAAGAGTGGATCGCACCACGACCAGCCCACATCGTCGCGAGTGTCGACGGACCGACCTCTCCCCCTCCAGTTAGGCAATTGTAAAAGGACAGGCCCCACAAAGTAGGGAAACCCGATTTGCTCTTCCCGTAGCACGGGGCTGTGACCCACCCGCGGAGCGAACCGACCCGTAGGGCAGGCCATTTGCCTGCCGTGAACGACGGAGATACCGACGTAGGCAGGGGCGGCTCGAGCCTGTCCCGCTAATCCCCCTTCCCAAAATCTTCCGGCAGCTCCAGCGACCAGACGTCGTTGACCAAGGGCGGTGTCATCCCGCCGGCCACGATGATCTTGTCCTGAAACACGTAAGTCGAGTGTTCGTGGCGTTCCTTCCAGATCACCTTCGAGCGGAGCCGGCGCCAGTCGCGACCGTCCTTGCTGAACCAAACATCTTGCCAGTTCTTCGACGGATGATTCGACCAGCCGCCCAGCACCCACATCCGGTCCCGGTAGACCACCGACGAGAACCAGAGCCGTGGGGACCAGGGAGCGCTCTCGGTGACTTGCTCCCAACTCGTTCCGTCGCTCGAGGCCCAGACATCGTTGAAGGCCCGGTACTCGGGAACATAGTTGCCGCCGCCGAAGAGGTAGATCTTGCCATCGAGCACCGCCGCCTGATGATAGGCCCGCGGCGCCCAGCCCGCATCGGCCGTTTCGAGCCGCCATTCTTTACCATCCGCCGACGACCAGACATCATTGTTGAGGCTGCCCTCGTCGCCGAAGTAGTAGTTCTCGGTGCCGCCCAGGATCCACATCCGGCCCTTGAATTTTACGATCGCCGACGCCGCCCGTGGCGACCAAGTCGCCTTTCCCGCCAAGTCCCACGTCACCCCATCGGCCGAGGACCAGACTTCGTTCGTCGCCCCGTGCCCCTCGAGCCGGCCGTTGTACCAGCCTCCCATTAGCCACATCCGGTCGGCAAATGCGATCGTCATCGGTAGATCGCTGTACTTCCACGGCGCCCTTCGCTTCGTCAGCGACCAGGTCTTTCCCTCCCCCGACGCCCAGACATCGCGTGGCGGCGCCTCGTACGAATTGAACCACCCGCCCAGCAGCCAGAGCTTGTCCTCGAACACCATCTCGCCGCTCGAGTCCCGCGGCTTCCACGCCGCCTCCTTCGTCACCAGTTTCCAATCGGGGCCATCGACGACGAGCGGTTCGTTGGCTCGGGCTGTCGTGACAGCGGCTGCGACGAGGCAAAGGAGGACGGTGGAGAGGGGAAGCTGTCGACGCGTCGTGGGCATTGGCAGGTACGAGATCATTGGGTCCTTTCGTGTCCTCGGGTCGTCGGCCACTTTGACAAGCGGTCTCGAGAGTGTCCAGGAAAACCTTGCCCACGGCGGAAGAGTTCCCCAGCGTGCGCTATCGCGACGCCGGGCTATATTGTTGCATCCTTTCGGCATGCTTGGGGTTCCCAGCGTGCGCTATCGCACCTTGGGTTATGTTGTCTCATACCTTCGGCATGTTTGGAGTTCCCCAGCGTGCGCCGGGCTATGTTGCTTCATACCTTTCGGCATGTTTGGATTCTTCTACGGCAACGCCGTTGCACAACACAGCCCAAGGTCGCGCAGCGCACCTTGGGTCATGGAACCACCCCAATCCAAACCCCGAAGCGGGTTTGACACGTGATGCGTTCGATTTGTCATCACAATGACATCTCGGTCGAACCCTTGCAGGGTTCTGGTGGGACGGACAATCGTTCCCCAGCGTGCGCTATCGCGACGCTGGGCTGTGCTGTCGCATACCTTCGGCATGCTTGGAGTTCCCCAGCGTGCACTATCGCGACGCCGGCCTCTGTCGTTGCATCCTTTCGGCATGTTTGGATTCTTCTACGGCAACGCCGTTACACAACACAGCCCAAGGTCGCGCAGCGCACCTTGGGTCACGGAACCACCCCAATCCAAACCCCGAAGCGGGTTTGACACGTAATGCGTTCGATTTGTCATGACAATGACATCTCGGTCGAACCCTTGCAGGATTCTAATGGGACGGACAATCGTTACCCAGCGTGCGCTGTCGCATACCTTCGGCATGTTTGGATTCTTCTACGGCAACGCCGTTGCACAACACAGCCCAAGGTCGCGTAGCGCACCTTGGGTCACGGAACCACCCCAATCCAAACCCCGAAGCGGGTTTGACACGTAATGCGTTCGATTTGTCATGACAATGACATCTCGGTCGAACCCTTGCAGGGTTCTAATGGGACGGACAATCGTTACCCAGCGTGCGCTGTCGCGACGCTGGGCTGTGCTGTCGCATACCTTCGGCATGCTTGGGGTTCCCCAGCGTGCACTGTCGCGACGCCGGGCTATGTTGTTGCATCCTTTCGGCATGTTTCGGGTTTCCTAGCGTGCTATCGCACCTTGGGCTATGTTGCTTCAAACCTTCGGCATGTTTGGAGTTCCCCAGCGTGCGCCGGGCTATGTTGCTTCATACCTTCGGCATGTTTGGATTCTTCTACGGCAACGCCGTTGCACAACACAGCCCAAGGTCGCGTAGCGCACCTTGGGTCACGGAACCACCCCAATCCAAACCCCGAAGCGGGTTTGACACGTAATGCGTTCGATTTGTCATCACAATGACATCTCGGTCGAACCCTTGCAGGGTTCTAGTGGGGATATCGCTCGTTTCCCAGCGTGCGCTATCGCGACGCTGGGCTGTGCTGTCGCATACCTTCGGCATGCTTGGGGGTCCCCAGCGTGCACTGTCGCGACGCCGGGCTATGTTGTTGCATCCTTTCGGCATGCTTGGATTCTTCTACGGCAACGCCGTTGCACAACACAGCCCAAGGTCGCGCAGCGCACCTTGGGTCACGGAACCCCCCCAATCCAAACCCCGAAGCGGGTTTGACACGTGATGCGTTCGATTTGTCATCACAATGACATCTCGGTCGAACCCTTGCAGGGTTCTGGTGGGACGGACAATCGTTACCCAGCGTGCGCTGTCGCGACGCTGGGCTGTGCTGTCGCATACCTTCGGCATGCTAAGACGCGAGGACAAGTAGGGCAGGGCATCTCAAGTAGGGCAGGCCATCTGCCTGCCGTCGAACTTGCCGGGGATCGATCCCCAAGAGAAGAATGTCAGGCAAATGGCCTGACCTACGGAAGAAGTGTTTCGTCGAAACGGGCCGCGCATGAAAAAGGGAGCCGCGATAACGTGGCTCCCTTCCATCAACGTGTCGCCGAGCTTGGAAGGCCTGGCGACCCTTAACAACTACTCGACGCCGACCGCCTCGGCGGCGCGCGCCTTTTTCGGTTTCGCTTTGGGCTTTGAACGCGGACGCTTGGTCGCTTCCGGGTCGCGGGGGCGGAAGGCGAGGGTGCCGATCACTTCGTCACGCTGGACCTGCTGGTTGAGAAAGATCTCAACGTCGGTCAGCAATCGACCCTGTTCGCGCGAGAGAAGGGTGTAGGCCTTGCCGTCTTTGCCCATGCGGCCGGTGCGGCCGATGCGATGGACGTACGCCTCGGGATCTTCCGGGATGTCATAGTTGATGACGTGGGAGATGCCCTGGACGTCGATGCCACGGCCGACGACGTCGGTCGCGACCAGGATGCGGATTTTGCCATCGCGGAATTGCTGCATGACGCGGCTGCGGACATTCTGAGCCATGTCCCCTTCCATCGCCATGACGCCGCGGATGCGTTTGCCGAGTTCGGCCGCGAGCTTGCGCACGCTGACCTTCATCTGGCAGAAGATGATGCACTGACGGGGCTTTTCGCGAACGAGCAGCCTCATCAAGAGGTCGACTTTGTTCTGGTTGTCGACCGAGATGTAGCGCTGCTCGACCTTCTGCACCGCGACGGTTTCGGGGGTGATGTTGATCATCACCGGATCCTTCATGTAGCGCCGCGCCAGTCGCAGGACCGGAACGGGCATCGTCGCCGAGAGGAGCATGGTTTGCCGCTCTTGACGAACTTGCTTGAGGATCCATTCGATGTCGGGACGGAAGCCGATATCGAGCATGCGGTCGGCTTCGTCGAGGACGACGCAGTTGATGGCCGAGGTCTTGATGACCCGGCGTTTGAGCAGGTCGATGACGCGACCAGGCGTGCCGCAGACGAGCTGCGAACCCTCTTCGAGCGAGCGAATCTGACTGGCCAGGCCTTGGCCGCCGTAGGCCGCAGTGACAACGATGTCGCGGTCCTTGACGAGCCGTTGGGCTTCGGCGACTACCTGGCAGACGAGTTCGCGGGTCGGTCCGAGGATGAGCGCTTGCGGCTGTTTTTGTTCGTTGAGGCGTTCGATGATGGGGATGAGAAATGCAGCAGTTTTGCCGGTCCCGGTTTGTGCCTGCCCGATGACATCCGACCCATTAAGGGCTTCGGGGATGACGGCGGCTTGGATGGGCGTCGGCGCGGTGTAGCCGATCTCTTTGAGATTCGCCCTCATGGTGGGACCAAGCGGCATTTCGTCAAAGCCAGCTTGGCATTCGGTGATCATAAAGACTCGCGGTGTACTCCAGTTTTTCCATTGACGTGATCGAGAAGACTGTTCTCGATTGCACCCTAGTATACGACAACGGCCGTTGCGTCAACAGAATCGTTTTGCCGTCTCAAGAATTTCTCGTCTTTTTCATCAAGCTTGCACCCTGCGAGCGGATCGGTCGGAAGAACCATCCAGGGGAGGCAAACGAAAGGCCCCGTCAGGGGAGATCCGGGTCGAGGGCTCGGGCTCGCTCCAGGTCGGCGTTGCCCCACTCGGTGTGGTTGGCGGAGAGGTAGGAAAGTCCTCGATAGTAGTAAGCCTTTGCTAGGTCTGGGTTTATCGTCAGGGCTGCGTTGAAGTCGGTGACCGCTTCCCGGAGCTTCCCGGTGCTAAAGTAGACCCGGCCGCGGTAGAAGTGGGCCTGGGCACTCTTGGGGTTCATCTCGACAGCTTGAGTTAGATCCGTGAGCGCTTTGGCGTAGAACTCGTCGCTTCCGAGACGTCGACCAGCCTTCCAATAAGCTTCCCCGCTTCGGAGGTAGCCGTTGGCACGCTCCACATTCGTCGAATGGTCACCTGGGGAATTCGAACCGTCCGTCGGGGTTGCCTTGTGGTCCGATCCGAGCGTCTTTTGCTCCGTTTTGGGCGATTTTCTCGCCATTTCACGCGCTTTTTTGTGCATATAGGCTCGATATTGGTCGAAATCGAACCCGTTTCGGCTCGGAACGTAGTGTTGTTTCCTCGGCTGCGTTCTCGTCGGAGGAGCCTGCTTGACCATCGGCGGGACCGCGCGATTCGTGCCTCCCTGGAGTTGGTCGAGGAGTCCCGGGAGCGCCCCGAGGCCTCCAAGTCCCTGGTTGCCGCCGGTTCGACCATTTGTCAGTTTGCGCAGATTGCCGAGTTGACCTTGAAGCTGCTGAAGGTTGCCGAGCGGGTTTCCCCCCGCGCCCCCTTGGCCTCCTAGTCCGAGTCCGCCCAGGCCTTCGAGACCACCTAGCTCCCCGAGGCCGCCAAGTCCTGGCATGTTCACGGTTTCGGTCTTGCCGTCGACGGTGACTTGGAATTGGCCGTTGGCCCCTCGTTTGACGTCGATCGTTTGGCCGGCGACGTTGACACGGTACTTGTCTCCGCCGAGCGATTGAGCGGAGAAGCTCTCGCCGGCGACGGTGCCGCCGTACTTGCCGCCACCTAAGTCCTTGATGCCGACTTGTTTACCGCCGACGTTGAGGTTGAGCTGTCCCGGTTGTTGGGACTGAGCCCAAGCCGTGCCGGTGAGAAAGGCGACCAGTCCGAAGCTGAAAAGTGTCGGGCGCATCTGCCAATTCCCTGGGGAGCAAAGGTACTTCGAGACGCTCTGCCTAGACCCTAGGTCACGCCCATCGGTCTGTCAATTGGTCGCGACATTGATGAAGAGGTTCAGGGGTGATGGACCACGAGAGGCGAAACCTCGGGTGATGCGCGAGCCCCTTCCGCTACCAGCGGCGCCAGCCGACCGGGCACGATCCCGAGGGGATCTCGTCGCCTTGTGGAAAGAGACTCTCGGCCGCCGAGGGGCCCCAACCACCGGCGGGGTAGTTCGGGTACTTCGGCGGAGGGATCTCGTCCCAAGCACTGAGAATCGCGTCGGCCCACGTCCATTGAGCACGCACCTCGTCCGACCGGGTGAAGAGCGTCGGATCGCCGACCAAGGCGTCGAGCAGCAATCGCTGGTAGGCCTCGGGAATCGACTCGTGGAATTCCCGTTCGTATTCGAAGTCCATCGAAACGGTCGAGATGCTCATCCCCGCACCGGGCTTCTTCGCCCCAAAGTAGAGCGTGATCCCTTCCTTCGGCTGGATGCGAAGCACGAGCATGTTGGAGCAGTGCCCGCAAATCTCGTGACCGCGGAAGAGCGACAGCGGCGGCGTGCGGAACTGAATGGCGATCTCGGTGCCGCGTTTGGCCATCCGTTTGCCGTGCCGCAAGAGGAAGGGAACGTGGGCCCAGCGCCAGGTGTCGATCTGCAGGCGAAGGGCGACAAAGGACGGGGTCGTCGAGTTCGGATCGGTGTCCCCCTCCTCGCGATAGCCGGGGACCGATTCGCCGTTGATCGTTCCGGGGCCGTATTGCCCGCGAACAGTCGATTGCTCGACCTCCGACAGCGACTGGGGCACCCGCACCGCTTGCAGGACCTTGACCTTCTCGTCGCGAATCGACTTGGCGTTCATCCGCGCTGGGGGCTCCATCGCCGTCAGGCAGACGAGCTGCATCATGTGGTTAATGACCATGTCGCGCATCGCGCCGGCTTTCTCGTAGTAGTCGCCGCGATTGCCGATGCCGAGCGACTCGGAGACGGTGATCTGCACCGAATCGATGTACTTTTGGTTCCAAACCGGCTCGAAAAGGCCGTTGGCGAAGCGAAAGGCCAGCAGATTCTGCACGGTCTCCTTGCCGAGGTAGTGGTCGATGCGGTAGACCTGCTCCTCGTCGGCACACGCGAGGATGCGACGATCGAGTTCCTTGGCCGAGGCCAGGTCGGTGCCGTAGGGCTTCTCGATGACGAGCCGGGTCCACGGTCCCTTGTAGTCGGGGCCCTGTTTCTCCAGGAGGCCCGACGCGGCGAGGTTCTCGGTGATCGGGGCGAACCACTGCGGGCCGACGGCATAGTAGAAGAGCCGCTTGCCGGGGAGCCCGCGCTCCTTCTCGAGGCTTTCGAGCTTCGCCCGCAGGCTCTTGAAATCCTCTTCGGTGCGGATCTCGCCCTGGTGGTAGTCGAGTTGCTTGGTGAATTCCTTCCAGTCGGCGGGGTCGGTTTGAGCGACGCCGACCTTGCCGTCGAGCAGTTGGAGGTACTCGTCGCGGTCCTTGGCTCGTCGGCCGATGCCAACGATGAGGCAGTCCCTCAGTCGCTTTTGTTGCCAATTGTTGAAGAGAGCGGGAATGAGCTTTCGCCCGGCCAAGTCGCCGGTGCCGCCAAAGAAGACCAAGGTTGCGTTGGTCACAACGTCGTTCGTCATGAGAGTCCTCGTTGTTCGATCGCCGCTCATCCCCGGGTCCGTCCCCGGTCCTGCCGACGTTGTAGCGAGATGCCCGGGTTGGGCCAGAAGGTTTCCTTTCGGGACGCTCGGCGCAGCCAACGACAAGGGTACGAAGGTGCCATGCCCCACGCTTGCGTGGGCATGCGAATGGGCCGGGTGGCCCAGGTTGCTCGTCAATCTGGGCGTGCGAAGCACGCAAGAGTCCCCGAGGAGAACGCCCGATGCCAAGGTGCGACTGCTCTATTGCCGGGTGGCCCAGGTTGCTCGTCAATCTGGGCGTGCGAAGCACGCAAGAGTCCCCGAGGAGAACGCCCGATGCCAAGGTGCGACTGCTCTATTGCCGGGTGGCCCAGGTTGCTCGCCAACCTGGGCGTGCGAAGCACGTAAGAGTCCCCGAGGAGAACGCCCGATGCCAAGGTGCGACCGCTCTATTGGCTCTCGTCATGCTAAGCAGGCCGTCGCACCATTCTCTTCAATGCCTGTCAAGGCGCCCCGAGAATCGGTGAGTCGAGTGGGACATCGACCGGTCCATGACGACGAGATGTTCGCCCACTTCGTCACGTTCTCTTGCTTTCGAAGGAGAAAGATCCTCGACCCCTTGGAGTTCCGCTTGCTACTACGAGTTGGGCAAGTCAATCGGTGTGCCCATTGAGTCTGTCGGCGACAGGGGCTCTTGTGGCTTTCCACCCAGGTTGACGAGCAACCTGGGCCACCCTGTCAATGGCGTTCCCACGCAAGCGTGCGTCCGGCAACCTGGGCGTGCGAAGCACGCAAGAGTCCTTGAGGTGAACGCCCGATGCCAAGGTGCGACCGCTCTATTGCCGGGTGGCCCAGGTTGCTCGCCAACCTGGGCGTGCGAAGCACGCAAGAGTCCCCGAGGAGAACGCCCGATGCCAAGGTGCGACCGCTCTATTGCCGGGTGGCCCAGGTTGCTCGCCAACCTGGGCGTGCGAAGCACGCAAGAGTCCCCGAGAAGAACGCCCGATGCCAAGGTGCGACTGCTCTATTGCCGGGTGGCCCAGGTTGCTCGTCAACCTGGGCGTGCGAAGCACGCAAGTGTCCCCGAGGTGAACGCCCGATGCCAAGGTGCGACCGCTCTATTGGCTCTCGTCATGCTAAGCAGGCCGTCGCACCATTCTCTTCAATGCCTGTCAAGGCGCCCCGAGAATCGGTGAGTCGAGTGGGACATCGACCGGTCCATGACGACGAGATGTTCGCCCACTTCGTCACGTTCTCTTGCTTTCGAAGGAGAAAGATCCTCGACCCCTTGGAGTTCCGCTTGCTACTACGAGTTGGGCAAGTCAGTCGGTGTGCCCATTGAGTCTGTCGGCGACAGGGGCTCTTGTGGCTTTGCCACCCAGGTTGACGAGCAACCTGGGCCACCCTGTCAATGGCGTTCCCACGCATGCTACTACGAGTTGGGCAAGTCAGTCGGTGTGCCCATTGAGTCTGTCGGCGACAGGGGCTCTTGTGGCTTTGCCACCCAGGTTGACGAGCAACCTGGGCCACCCTGTCAATGGCGTTCCCACGCAAGCGTGCGTCCGGCAACCTGGGCCACCCAACCAGCTCGAACAGAATCCGGATTTGTCACCACTCGCCCCATTCATGACCTAAGCTTGCCTGTCCGCCAATTGGTGTAGTGGTCGGGCGTGCGCAGGATGACGTCCGCGCTTGGCGAGTGGGTGAGCAAACGAGGGGATGACGATGAGCGAGAAGGACGACGCCGAGGAACTGATGCGCATCCTTAAGGAGCATCGCGTCTTGTTGTTCCCCAAGGACCCCGTGAGGATCGAGTTGCTCAGCTTGCGAGACGACTGCATCACGGAAGAGGTCTTTTCGCGGCTCCACGCGCTGCCGCGGCTGAAACGAGTCTCCCTGTCCGGTTCGCACATCACCGATGCCGGGTTGGAGTATCTGGCCGACGAGTGTCAACTCGAGGAGTTGAACCTCCGCTCCTGCAAGGAGATCACCGATGAGGGGATGAGACACCTCGCGACGATGACGTCTCTACGAAGGCTGGACCTCTCCGATACGAACATCGGCGATGTCGGTCTTGAACATTTGACGTCGCTCGGCGACCTCGAAAAGCTGGATCTTCACAGCACGCGCATCACCGATGCGGGGCTTGCCAAGATCACCAGCCTCTCGAAGCTCAAGCACCTCGACGTCGGCGGCCCGGGGGTGACCGATGCTTGCTTGGAGCACGTTGGTCAGGTGACGTCGCTCGAGTGGCTCATTCTCTGCGAGTCGACCTTTACCGATGCCGGACTTGCGAAACTCGGTGAGTTGGTTTCGCTAAGGTATCTGTCGATCGCGTGGACCGAGATGACAGGCGTGGGATTCAAGACGCTTTCCAAGTTGAAGAAGCTGAAGTCATTACTGGCCACCGATACCCGGTTCGGGGATGAAGGTCTCCGGTATCTTGCGGCTTGTCAGGGCCTTGGCGACCTCGGTCTTTCTGGCACGAGAGTGACCGACAAGGGACTGGTGCATCTCCAGGAACTCAAGCACTTGAAGTCGCTGGGTCTGGGAGGGACACGCGTCACGCAGGAAGGCAAGATGGCTCTCAAGGGGGCGCTGCCGCGTTGCGTGATCACGATCACCGAGGGTCAGGAAGAGGTCGATCTCAGCCAGTTCGACGAGGAGTACTACTGGACCCACCCGCCGCACTGCATCGCCGGCTTCAACGCGAAGGCTCTTCGGAGGAAGAGATTGGTCACCTTCCAGCTCGCCTGTTCGTGTGGTAGCGGGACGGGGCAAGTGCTCGGTTACCCGCTCTCGAAGTACAATGAGGACTACGAGGGCGACATGTTCGTCGGCCCCTTGGGCTTTCAGTGCTCGGCGTGTCAAAAGACAACGGAGATCATCGACACCGAGAAGCACGGTTGGAATGGAGAGCTTGGGTGTTCCTGCACCAGTCGAGGGACGGGGCCTCGCGTTGGCTTTCGTTGTCCGGATTGCGGGTCGCAGGAGATGAGCGTCGTCGTGTGGTTCTCGAATGATGGCAACGAACTGGAGATGGTCGAAGACGATCCGACCATCGCGCCCGAGGACTTCTTCGGCTGGTTCACGGCGACTGGGATTTGCGCTTCCTGCCAAGCCGAGCACACCATCGCCGACTTCGAATGCGCGTGAGTTCTGTAGGGCAGGCCATTTGCCTGCCAATGAATTGCTCGGAAACTCCATTGCGAGAGAAGACCGTCAGGCAATGGCCTGAACTACGGGATCGTGGAACCGCGATCTCTCTCTTACGGCAACGCCGTTATAGAGCACAGCCCAAGGTCGCGCAGCGCACCTTGGGTCACGGGAACAGCACAAGTTCAAACCCCGAAGCGGGTTTGACCCGTCCAACGAATGCGTGTTGTCATGATGGTGGCACCTCGGTCGAACCCTTGCAGGGTTCGTGAGATGGACGCCTGTCGTTACCCAGCGTGCGCTGTCGCGACGCTGGGCTGTGCTGTCGCATACCTTCGGCATGCTAGGACGTGCGGACAAGTGCGCTGTCGCGACGCTGGGCTGTGCTGTCGCATACCTTCGGCATGCTAGGACGCGAGGACAAGTGCGCTGTCGCAACGCTGGGCTGTGCTGTCGCATACCTTCGGCATGCTAGGACGTGCGGACAAGCCGGGCAGGCCATCTCAAGTCGGGCATGCCATTGCCTGCCATTGGCTCGCTCGGCAACTTCATTGCGATAGGAGACCGTCAGGCAATGGTCTGCCGTACGGGATCGTGGCACCGCGAACCCTCTCTTACGGCAACGCCGAAATAGAGCACAGCCCAAGGTCGCGCAGCGCACCTTGGGTCACGGGTCACACAAATCCAAACCCCGAAGTGGGTTTGACAGGCCCTGGGAGGCGCTCTCATGATGGGACGACTTGGGTCGCCTTGCGCTTGGGGGATGGAAGCAGAAGGAGGAAGAATGTCGCGGGCTATTGGTGTTGTTTATCTGTGTTGGTCGCTGCTTGTCACCACGGTCGCCGCGGCTTGGGCCGATGCTCCGGTCGAGTCGGTCGAGTCGCCGGGCGAAGCGAAGTCGGCTGTTGACAAGAGCGACGCCCAAGGGGACGAGGTGCGTAACGCCCGAACGGCGAAGCATTCCCCGGTGTATTTGACGGCGAACAACATGTCGATCGCGACGGGCAAGCCCTCGCTCGTGCTGATGTCGAGCGTCTCGACGCACATCCCCGTCTGGTCGCTCTCCGGTGGCACCCCTGGGCAGTCGGTCGCCGGCTTCGTGACGGGGATTCCCAGCGATTGCGACGCGGTGAAGGTCGAGATCGTGGTGACGACGACCGACAAGGCGACGAGCCCCGACCATGAGGATGTCTACCGGGTGCACCTGACGCAGATGGTGGACGGCGAGCCCTTCACGGCGAGGTATGTGCTCGGCAAGCCGGTGCGGACAGCGCTTCCCGCCGGGCCATTGCACACGCGGACGATCGGTCTGGAGTCCTACTACGAGGTGGTGCCGGGCACGCCGCTCTACGTGCGGATTCAACGAGAACCCACCGACCCAGGCGACTCGTTCACCAGGCCGACCGGCTTGGCGATGGTCAAGGTGACACCCCTGGAGGCTCCCGAGAAGGCTCATGTCGTGCAGGACGTGAGCGGCTACAACTCCTGGCAGATGATTCAGGCGATTGGCGAGAAGCTGGTCTGTGCGTACAGCCGGGGCAGCGGGCACACGATCAACGAGGATGCCCGCGCGGTCTACGCTCGCACCTCCACCGACGGCGGGAAGACGTGGACGCCGGAATCGGTGGTCGCCGACTCGCCGGGCTTTGGCGACGTCACCGTCGGGAAGGGACTCGACTCCAAGGGGGCGATGCTGCTTTGGATTCGTCGGGTGGGGGCGAAGGGATGGTTCCACGATCTCTATCGGACGACCGATGGGGTGACTTACGAACTGATCGCGACGCCTGATCTTCCCGTGAGGCCGGTGCAAGTCACCGATATCTTCTCGGTCCCGACGGTCGGCCTGATGGCCCTCTGGTTTGGGGGAGACTATCGCGAGAGCACCAATCACTCGTGGGGAACGCTGACCAGCAGTGACGACGGCGCCACCTGGAAGCAGACCACCATCGAGTCGGAGCTTCCCAAGGACCAGTGGCCGACCGAGCCGGCCGCGGTCTATCTCGGCGATGGCCGGATCTTGGCCATCGGGCGGACGGAGATGGGGGGCAACTCCACCATGCGCTCTCAATTCCAGATGGTCTCGACCGACTACGGCAAGACGTGGACGCGGGAGAAGACGAACATCGGCGATGTCCATCTTTCGACGCCGACGCTAATCCTCGACACCAAGACCGGGCTCTTGAGCAACTATCACTTCGAGCGGGGACGGGGGATTCTTTGGCGTCGCGTCGTCGATCCGAACAAGGTGTTCGATCATCCGCGCCGTTGGCCCGCGTCCGAGGCGATCGCGATCGGCAGTCAAGTCGCGTTGGACACGGGCAACGCGAACGCCACCGCGATCGGGGAGACGCACTACATCTCGTTCTATTCGGGCAAGGCGCCCGACACGTCGGTCCTGGTCTCGGAGGTCCCCGCGCCGAGGTCGGGGGAGTAGGCTCTTTACCGGCGAAGGCGCTCGGCGTCGCGGGCAACGCTCAACTGCCGGTTGCCATCGGTCGCCAGGCCGCCTCGCCAGCGTGGAGAGGCGATCCTACTCGGTTTTCTCGGCGACCGTCAGGCAGTTGATCCCGAGCATGAATCTCTGATGGCGCAGGTTTCCGAAGCCGGCGTCCATCAGGAGCGTGTCGACCTCCTTGACGGTCATGCCGTAGACTTCGCCCTCTTTCATGCCGCGTTCGTGTTGGTCCGCGTCCCAAGGTCGTCGCACCCAGTGCCACCAGGCGGACAGTGTCGGAGGAATCATGGTGACGACGACTCGGCCCCCGTCCGCCAAGACCCGGTATGCTTCCTTCAGCACATCCTTTCGATTCGGAATGTGGTTCAGGGCCGCGATGACCGTCACGGTGTCGAACTCGCCGTCGTGGAAAGGGAGATGGGCGGTATTTTCGACAACCAGGTCGACGCCCTCCCACTGGTGAACATCGACACCGACGCCATTGCCGTGAAGGTCGACGAGTTGGTTGGCGCCGCATCCGATGTCAAGGAGTCGGCCCCGCACGAACCTCGCGGCCATTCGGTGTCGCCATGCGGCCAGCAGTGTTCCGAGCCTGTCATTCATCGATGAGTGTTCCGTTCCTCGGGGAGCGCGATCGCCAAGGGAGTCGCGGAGGGATTCCCCCCTGACACCATGGAGCCATCGTGCGATAGCATAGAGACCGGAACACGCGAGGGGGCGGCCTTTTCGCGGCAACTCGCGGTGCGGTGGAGGCGGCTCCCTCGAAATCCAGCCGTCCGGAACGTATGAAGAGATAGAGGCCACCGACGACCAACCATCGACTTTCACGGACTCCACCTCATGAGCACGCTGACCGCCGAGGATCTCGAACTCCTCAAGAGATACGACACCCCCACGATCGACAACGTCATCGAACTCTTTGACGTCCGTCCGCGCAACACGGGCTTCATGGACCCGCGGATCAAAGCGTGCTTCCCGGACCTGCCGCCGATGGTCGGCTTCGCGACGACCGCGACCTTTCGCTCGGGCTCGCCGCCGCGCGGTGGGGAAGTCTACGCGTCACTCGATGCCCAGGTAAAGGCGTTGCTGGAGATTCCCGCGCCGCGTGTCGTCGTCTTTCAGGACCTCGACGATCAGGCGGTCGGAGCGACCTTCGGCGAGGTGATGTGCACGACCTACAAGGCCTTCGGCGGTGTTGGCATCATCACCAGCGGCGGGGGAAGGGATCTCGACCAGGTGCGGTCGATCGAGTTTCCCGCCTTCGTCCAGAGTGTCATCTCCTCGCACGCCTACTGCCAGATCGTTGACATCAATGTCCCCGTCCGGGTCGGTGGGGTCACGATTCATCCCGGCGACCTGATTCACGGCGACCTCAATGGCGTCACGACGATCCCCAAGGAGATCGCGGGCGCCGTCGGGCGGACCTGTGATCCCTTCATCAAAGCCGAGGAACACGTCCTCCACTACGTTCGCCAGCCAGGAGCCACGCCCGAAGGGTTCTCCGAAGCCCGCGCCCGCATGACCGCCGCGGTGGCGGAGTTGAAGAAGAAGGTGCGGGGGTAGGTGGCTGCCACGCGAAGGGCCGTGGCCCCGTTCACGCTACTCGTCGACGGAGTTGAGGAACGTGCAACCGGCGGCGATGGTGGCGGCGCACTGGATGGCTTCCTGGATCGCTTCGTCGGGGATCTTCAAATCGCGGGCCTTGGTGACGTGCCCGGAGGTGCAAGGCTTGCACGCGTTGATGTCGCTGATGACGACGTTGATCAGTTCGACCGTCTTATCGTCGAGCGAGGTGTTCCCGAAGGCGTGAGCACGCAGGCCGACCGACATGCCGCCGAAGACGTCGCTGCCGGCGATGTCGCGGAATTTGAAGAAGATGTTATACATGTAGCACGTCGAGACGATCGCGAGGGCGTCGGCCAACTCCTGGTCGGAGTAGCCAAGCGACTTGCAACGCTCGGTGAGCGGGTCGATCCACATCTTGCAGTGCATCGAGCGAGCGACGCACAGGGCGATCAGGGCTTTCAACTTCGCGTCGAGTTTGCCGTCGGTGTAGACGAACTTCTTGACGTTCATGTAGAAGTCTTGGAGGAACGCCGGGACGCGACCATAGTAGAGGAAGGGCTCGGGGATGGTGTCGCTGCCGAGCATCTCCTTGATGCGGCCGTAGGTTTGCGCGGTCTTGTCGACCGCCTCGGACTCGGAAACGGGGGCAACGGGCGACATCGCTAAGACTCCTCAAGGGCTCGCAAGTCAATGCGGGCGGTTCAACTGGTGGTCGCGACCCGCCCTTACGAGTCGCGTTCGTCCGCGATTCATGCCGGGTTTAGTGCCCACGCGAGCGTGGACATGGCAACCTTGTTCAGGTTGAAGACGTCGTCGCCTCGTGCTCTTATTGGCCGGTGCGGAACGTGATGACTCGGCCCCCGAACGTGCGGGAGCCTTGCCGAGTTCAAGGCGTGTCCGGCCTGCCCACGACAAGCGTGTCCGGCCTGCCCACGACAAGCGTGGGCAGGGCACCCAGAAGGACTCTTGCGACAGAGCGTCCAACCAAGACCTTCGCGAGCAACTAGTTGAGGGTTTCTTCGCCCTTCTTCCAGTTGCAGGGGCAGAGCTTGTCGGTCTGCAGGGCGTCGAGGACGCGAAGGACTTCGTCGACGTTCCGGCCGACGCCGAGATCGTGAACCGCCATCCAGCGGAGAACGCCTTGGGGGTCGATCAGGTAGACGCCGCGATAGGCGAGGCCCTTGGTTTCGTCGAGGACGTCGTAGGCTTCGGTCAGGGCGTGGCCGGGATCGGCGAGCATCGGGTACTTGAGCTTGCCGAGGTCCTCGTGGACATCGCACCAGCCCTTGTGGGAGAATTCGCTGTCGGTCGAGGCGGTCAGGACGGCGCAGTCGCGGTCCTCGAAGTCGCCCAGGGCGTCGTTGAACGAAACGATCTCGGTGGGGCAGACGAAGGTGAAGTCACGCGGGTAGAAGAAGAGGCAGACCCACTTGCCCTTGTAGTCGCTGAGCTTGATCGTGCTGAACTGCTCGTCGGTGCCGTCCTTGGGACGGTTGTAGGCGGTGACTTCGAAGTCGGGGGCGGGCTTGCCGATTTTCGCGCTCATCAATGAATTCCTTCTGCTCTTGGATGAACTCTCGACGTGCCGACTTCCGCGTGGGCGCCGTCGAGTTGGTCACGACTGCTGTCTCGACCGCTTGGGGACTAGGCTCCGTCTCAAGACTCGGCTCTGGCTTCGACTCGCTGCATCGGCACGGGACTTTGTCGACCCGCACCGATTCATAGAGTCTCGGGCCGACGATCTACTCTTGAGACGAAGACCGCCTGGGCGGTAGTCAATCCGATGGCGCGATCAACGTGCCGGCACTGAGGATGGCCGGCGCGATCGACCCGCCGACGGCGAGGACCGCCGAATCACGCGGCCAATCGGTCGCGGATCGTCGAAGGTCCGGGTTGCTTGTCGACTCGGTTCTCTCCCGGGAATGTTAGACAAGCCTGTGGGGACTGGCAACTAGTCGCGGCGTGAGCTCGTCGGCGACGGTCGCGTGCGAGCCGATTTCATAGACAATAGGTGGGGTTGCTCCGAGTCACGAAGGGACGATCGTGGCCGATGGCCCACAAGATTGGGCATCCGCTGTGGTCTTCGCCGTCGCGACGACGAACTTGCGTTCGTGAGCACGAGCAACCAGCCATCCTCTGGCTGGCCGAAGTCAGCGCGTACCCGTTTTCCTCCCTCACGAAATGGACGGTCGATCATGCCTCGCATCATCCTCGTCGCCCTGCTGGCCTCCTTCCTTCCCAGCGGTGTGCTCTCGGCATTGCCTCCGGAGCTGAAAAAACACCAGGCTCTGGTCTACGGTCTATCCTTCTCGCCCGATGGCAAACTCCTCGCGTCGGCGGGCTTCGACAACAAGGTCGTGATCTGGAACACCGCCGACGGCAAGCTCGTTCGCGAGATCAACGCCGCCGGACAGCCGATCTACGCGGTCGCGTTCAGTCCCGACGGCAAGCTGGTCGCCTCCAGCGGTCTCGACGGGACGATCAATCTCTGGAACGTCGCCGATGGTAAGAAGGTCCGCTCGATGCGAAAGAGCGGCAACAACGTCGACGACATCGCGTTTCTCCCCGACGGGAAGGGAATCGTCTCGGTTGGCCAAGACAAGAATCTTCTGCTGTGGCAAGTCGCCGATGGCAAGCAACTCAAGGAATTGAAGGGCCACGCGGGCACGATTTACGCCGTTTCAATTTCGCCCGATGGGAAGAAGGCGGCGACGGCGAGCCAGGACAAGACGGTTCGCCTTTGGGATCTCGGCTCGGGAAAGCAGATCCGTGAGATCAAGGGGTTGCCCGACTCGGCCCTGTCGGTCGCCTTCTCCAAGGATGGCAAGATCGTCTTCGCCGGAGGGGCCGACAAGACGATCCGCGGTTGGGACGTCGGTTCGGGCAAGGAGGTCAAAAAGTTCCAAGGTCATCCCGGTCAGGTCTTCGATCTCGCGGTGGCCAACGACGGCAAGCACCTGATCGGCGTCGACTACACTGGCCACGTGATTGTTTGGGACACGACCAACGGCAAGCAGGTCTCGAGCCGCAAACCGGCTTTCGGGGCCTACTCGGTCGCGGTGGCGCCGAACACGAACGTCGCGGTGACCGGACACGAGAACGGGATCATCTACAGCAGTCCGCTTCCCAAGCCGCCGGCGCCTCCGACGCCCCCGGCGAAGAAGCCCGAGCCGCCGAAGAAGGAGGCGAAGAAGCCGATGCCTCCCGCGAAGAAGATGACGCCCAAGGCCGAGCCGAAAAAAGAAGCCACGAAGCCGGCTCCGCCGAAGAAGGAAACGCCTAAGAAAGCGGCTCCGAAAAAGGAAGCTCCCAAGAAGGAGAGCCCCAAGAAAGAGGCCGCGAAGAAGCCGGCTCCCAAGAAGGAGGAGGCCAAGCCCGCGCCTCCCAAGGAGCCCGCGAAGAAGGAAGCGGCCAAGAGTGACAAGAAGTAGTCGTCGATGACGACGGGAGCATCCAGATGGCTGACGAGCCGACCGCCTACGAACAGCTTGGCGTCTCCGCGTCGAAGGAGGAGGTTCACGCCGCCGTTGCCCAGACCGATCCGGGGCTCTATCCGGGAGCGTTTTGCCGGATCGGTCCCGATACGCTCGGTGGTGATCCCGATTGGTGCTCCGCGCTTCATGCCGACGGGGCCGGGACGAAGTCGATCGTCGCGTATCTTCGCTTTCGCGAGACGGGCGAGGCGAAGGTCTTTCGCAGCCTCGCCCAAGACGCGCTGGTGATGAATCTCGACGATCTCGCCTGCGTCGGGGCCGTCGACCGCTTCCTACTCGCCAACACGATCGACCGCAACAGTCGCTGCGTTCCCGGCGCGGCGATCGAGGAGATCATCCGCGGCTACCAACAGTGCCTCGAACTATTGGACCGTCAGGGCATCCGCGTCACGCCGACCGGTGGAGAGACCGCCGATGTCGGCGATTCGGTCCGAACGCTAATTGTCAACGCGGTCCTCGCAACTCGTCTTTCCCGCGAGCGTGTCGTCGACAATAGCCGGATTCAGGAGGGGGATCTGATCATCGGGCTCTCCTCGACGGGGCAAACGACCGACGAGGATCTCCCCAACAGCGGCATCGGTTCCAACGGGCTGACCCTCGCTCGGCATACGCTGCTGCACCGCTCCTACGCGGAGAAGTACCCCGAGACGCTGGCGCCGGAGACCGATCCGAGCGTCGCCTATCGCGGGCCGTTCCGCCTCGAAGACTGTCCCCGCGGTCTCAAGATGACGATCGGCGAAGCGCTACTAAGCCCGACGCGTCCCTACGCCCCGATCGTTCGCGACGTCCTCGGGACCCTTCCCGGCGAGGTACACGGCATCGTCCACAACACCGGCGGCGGTCAAACCAAGTGCCGCTCCTTCGGTGACGGAATCGCCTACCTCAAGGACAATCTCTTCGAAGTGCCGCCACTCTTTCGCCTTATCGCCGAGCACGGCGAGGTCGCCTGGAAGGAGATGTACGGGACGTTCAACATGGGCCATCGGCTCGAACTGATGGTCAGCCCGAGTGTCGCGAACAGTGTGATCGACATCAGTCGTCGCTACGGCGTCGACGCCAAGATCGTCGGCCGTTGCGAGCGTGCCGAGATCAACACCGTCACCCTCGCGACACCGTTCGGAACATTCACTTACTAGGCTCCCACTTCACCACGATGTTCGCCTCGCGCGGCGCGGTGCTTCCCGGTTGTAGATACCAGGTACGCGTCGCTGGTCCGTTGACGAGCACGTTGCCGGTCACGGTGACCTTGGTAGGCTTGGGAAACTTGTCTCCTCCCGCCGTCACCAGAATGAGATGCGGCTTGTTGGTGTTGGGCCGGCCATCGACGAAATTGTCGGCGATGGTGACGTGTCGGGAATCGTTGACGACGAGGATGACGCCATTGTTCTGTCGTCGGGAGCCGCCGACGATCTTGTTGCCGACGAGTTGAATGTTCTCCGAACGATCCTCCACGTGGAGGGCCTCGGAGCCGTAATTGGCGATGACGCAGTTTTCGACCCGGCCATCGCGGACGTTGGCGAATCCCACGGCGAATCCACTGCTGGCGCCCTTGCTCTGATTGTCGCTGAAGAAGCAATCCCGCACGACGATGCGGCGCATTTTTCCCTTGGGGGCATTGAATTCCAGGTCGGACGCGGTGTTGCGATGGAATCGGCAGTTGGTGACCGTTACCTCCTCGATCGTCCCCGTGGCATCGTTCGATTGAAAGAGTCCGTAGGCGCATTCCTCAATGGTGACTTGATCGAGCGTGAAGTCGCGTACCGTGCCGAAGCCGACGCGGAAGCAGTGGCAGGCGCCGCGATGCGCTGACTGATGGCCGACGATTCGGCAATCCCGGACGACGACGTGACTCGCGCTTCCGCCAAAAGGGAGCAGGACTCCCGTGAAGCTCCCGGCACGTTCGATGGTCAGGCCTTCGAGAGTGACGTTGTCGCTTGGCCGGAGAAACTCGCGATAGTCGGTGCCGCTTGCGTTGCTTTCAAGAAGAATCGTGGACTCGCCGCCGTGCCCCAGTAGGGTCACCCCCGCCGGAATCGTGAGCGCTCCCCCTGGGAGCACCACGCGATAGTCGCCCGGTGGGAAGTAGATGGTGTCGCCCGGTTGGGCGTCGCGGAAGGCTCGGCTCAGCGCGGAGCGACTATCGCCGGTCCCATCGGCCGTGGCCGCGTAGGGTGAGCTGGTTAGATCGAGGAGGCGTCCTTCCCCCTGCGGGGCCGCAACGAGCCATGAAGTCATGCCGATGACGAAGAAGGCGAATTGGTGCATCGAGTCGGTCACCCCGCTGTTGCTGGTTGCTCCGTTTTCCGATGCCATTGTAATCGCGAAGGGGCGAGGTGGTCCGAGTTCGGCGCGACTCTTCCCCCAAGTCGCCTACTCGGGGCCGTCGAGCATCTCGAGGTTGCGGAGCTTCTGACGTAGGGTCTTGCGATCGATGCCGAGAATCTTGCTCGCCCGGAGTTGATTGCCTTCGGTGCGTTGCATGACCTCGTCGAGGAGGACGCGATCGACCATCGTCCCGACCCGAGCGTAGACGTTCGTCTGTTCCCCTTTGAGCATCTCGGCGATGGTTCGTCTCAGGCTGTCGGGTTCGTGCTCGCCGTTGCCCTCGTGGCTGGCCTTGACGATGTGCCGCGGCAGATACTCTTGGCGGACGATCGGTCCGCGGGTCCGCACCATCGCTTCCTTGACGATGCTCTGAAGCTCGCGCACGTTACCGGGCCACGTGTAGGCCTCGAGGCAGGCGATCGCGTCGGGGGTGAAGCCGCGAAGATCGAGTCCGAGCTGGGAATTGGAGATGAAGAGGAAGTGGTGAGCTAGCTCCGCGACGTCCTCCAGTCGCTCTCGAAGCGGGGGGACGTCGATCGTGGCAACCCGAAGGCGATAGTAGAGGTCCGCCCGGAACCGACCCTGGTTGACCAAGTCTTCGAGGTTCTGATTGGTCGCGGCCAGGATGCGCGCGTTGGTTTGAATTGTCTGCGTTCCCCCGAGTCGCTCGAAACGCTGATCTTGCAATACGCGCAGCATCTTCGACTGGAGCGAGGGAGCCATGTCTCCGATCTCGTCGAGAAAGAGGGTACCGTCGCGGCACTGTTCGAATTTCCCGATGTGTTGTCTGACGGCGTCGGTGAAAGCGCCGCTCTCGTGACCGAAGAGTTCGCTTTCGAGCAAATGCTCGGGAAGGGCGGCGCAGTTGATGGCGATGAAACGTTTGTCGCTTCGAGGGCCATGTTGGTAGAGGGCGCGGGCGACGAGTTCCTTGCCGACGCCGCTCTCGCCCAGGATCAACACATTGACATCCTGGCGTGAGAGGAGGCCGAGATCCTTGCACATCTCCTGCATCTTCGGGCTGTGACCAACGATGCGGTCGCCCGCGTCTTGGTTGGGGAGAGGGCACGGTTGCCGCATCAACCGAACTTGCTCGACGGCTCGTTCGAGCAGCTCGGTCAGTTGGGCGAGGTTGACCGGTTTGATCAGGTAGTCGAAGGCGCCCTTTTTCATCGCTTCGAGTGCGGTTTCGGTCGTCCCGTGAGCCGTGATGAAGAGGACCGGGCACTTGGGATCGCGCTCGCGGATCCGTTGGAAGGCCTCCAGTCCCGAACCGTCGGGAAGGTTCAAATCGAGGACGACGACATCGGGGAGAAAGTCGTCGAAGGTCCGAAGTCCTTCCGCGAGGGTCGCGGCGCTGGCGACTGCGTACTCCATGCGCTCGACGACGCGCCGAAAGGAGTAGCAGACGCCCGGTTCGTCATCGACGATCAGCACTCTTGGGTTGGACATGCGGATTCGAGAATCCTTTCTGGAGCGAGTGGTAGGGTCACGACGAAACGGGCTCCTCCCTCGGGGCGATTCTCTGCCGACAGGGTGCCACCGTGTTCCTCGACAAAGTGCTTGGAGACGCTCAGTCCCAGACCGGTTCCGGTCTCTTTCGTGGTGGTGAAGGGCGAGAAGAGGTTGGGGAGGACCTCTTCGTCAATGCCTTTGCCCGTGTCCTCGATGGCGATCTCGACGACGCGCTCGTCCTGAAGAACCAGGAGGATGCGGAGATGACCTCCATGGGGCATCGCGTCGAGCGCGTTGAGGAGAAGATTGAGCAGGACCGACTTGATGCGGGCCGGATCGACATTGGCCGCGGCGGGAACCTCGGGGAGCTCGACATCGCACGCAACGCCAAGCCTCTTTCGGTTGACTCGAATGAGCTCGGCCGACTCGTGGACAATTCCTCTCAGGTCGCACGCGACTCGTCGCGGGGGGGAGGGACGGGCGAAGTCGAGGATGCCTTGAACGGTGTGTCCCATCCGTTCGATCTCGCTCTGGACGACGTTGAGATCGCCGAGACTGACCGGTTCGCGATCGTACGCCTCAATGGCGCTTTCGACGAGCCAACGCATCGCGGTCAAGGGATTGCGAATCTCGTGAGCGAGGCTGCTGGCGAGCTTGCCGATCGCCGCCAACTGCTCGGACCGAAGAATCTCGAGCTGCTGGGCCTGATGACGTTCGACGAGTCCTTGAACCCGCTCGACGATGACTTGCATCTCGCTTTGGAGACTGTCGAGATCCGAGTCCGCGGGGACGTCGATCATCTGAACGACGGGAGCCAGGTGCGAATGAACGTCCTGCACGCTGACCCGCAGTCCGGCGATCGACCGTCGGAGGGTCCGGGCGATGCTGAACCCGAAGAGGATACCCCCCAGTGGGCCGAGGGCGCCCAAAAGCAGTAGCGCCAGTTCCAGTTGCCGGCCCGAGGACTGGGTTTCGTGAATGGTTCGGTTGATCACCAGTTGGTTGGCGCGGAGCAGGGCTTGGCAGGCCTCGGCGACGCGCTGGATCGGGTGGGCCGTGGCCCACTCGATGAGATCGGCCGTCGAGCGGGAGGGTGTTCGGGACGTTTCCCCGTCGAGTTCCGCGCGATACTGATCGTAGGCCGTCTCGATCGTCGCGACGAGTCGTTGTTGATCGGCGGGGGCGACCGCCTTGGCTTCGGCGAGGGCGGCTTCGAACTCGGCATAGTCGAGTTCCACCGGGCGTTGTCGCTCATCAGAGGGCCCGGCGTGACTCAGCAGCAAGTCGTAGCGAAGTTGACGGACCGCGACTTCCATGTCGTGGGCCGCCGCGAGACAGACGAGCTTGCGTTCGACCCCCTCGATCAGCCCTTCGTGCAACGCGTGCAGGGACCACATCGTCAGCGCGCACACGCCGACCAAAACCAATCCGAGAAGGAGGGCCGGCGAGTGAACGAAGAACAGGAAGCGACGATTCATGAAACAGTCTCGGATCGCGTATCCACGGCGTCGTCACGAGAGGTTCCCCGGTGACGTTGCCAAGAGAGCCATGTCGCTGGGACGACCTCGGCTTGGTGGCGATGGGCCTCTCTATTGTACCGGTTCCCGCCATGGCACGCTCAAGTCAGCAAGGGGCTACGCGACGGGCCAATAGCTCGTCACCGCCTTGGCGATCTCGATGTAGATCGGGATGCCGATCGTCACGTTGTAGGTGAAGGTCAAGCCGAGCGATGCCGCCAACGGTAGCGTTGGGCTCGCTTCCGGAATCGCCAAGCGTTGCACCGCGGGAACGGCGATGTACGATGCCGCGGCGCAGAGAACGGAGAAGAGGGCGTAGGTCCCCAAATCGAAGGGGACGCCGAGGACGTGACTGTAGACGTGGGCCGACAGGATGCCGATCGTGGCGAAGAGGTTCGGAGCCAGAAGCCCAAAAGCGATGAAGGGCCAGCCGGCATGGCGAAGGTCATGCAGGCGTCGGCATGCCGTGATCCCCATCTCCAACAGAAAGAGGCAGAGGAATCCCTGGAACAGCATCACGAAGAGTTTGTCGTCCGCTTCCGTGACGCTCGCTCCTTGCAGACGGCTGACATAGCCGATGAGGATGCCGCCGAAGAGAAGGAAGAGCCCTGGGTTGAGGAAGATCTCGTGAAGTACCTTGGGGCTGAGAAAGCTCTTGCTCTTGGGAGCGCCGTGAGAGGTCGCGGCGGCGTGGGTGACGGAGGTAGAGGTATGCTCGCCCGTCGCGTCGTGATCGGCGGTCGGCTGATGGATCTCGTCGTCGGCGAAACGTTGGCTCTCCTCGAGCTGCGCGTAATCGTAGCCTTTCTCGCCCGGCAGGTAGCCATTGCTGTCCATGCCTTCGCGCCGGAAGTGCGAGATCAGCGTCAACGCCACGAGACAGCCGGGAACCTCCATGACGGCGAGCATGACCGGCATGTAGGGCGCGAAACTGATGTTCGCGGCGGTGAGGACGCCGAGGCAGGTGACGAACGTGCCGGCCGAGTCGGACCCGTAGTAGCCCGCGACGGTGGCCGCGTCGATCTTTCTCAGGTTGGTCACGACGCGAAGAATGAGGTAAGCAAGGATGCCGATGCAGAAGTTGACGACGAAGCCCAATCCCATGAACCCGAGCGACTCGAGAAATTCTTCCTCCGAGACGTTGGCCAGTTCCTCGCCCCCGTGCCAACCGATGGCGATGAGCAAGTACATGGTGAGCCCTTGGTAGAGAACCTTGGGGAACTCGAACTGGACCTTCAGCAGCGGGACCGCGAACCCCATGTAGAAGAACAGCAGCAACGGCTTGAAGAGATTGTGAGTGAAATTGAGCCAAAGATCGTGAAACATCTTACCTCCCATGACCCTCCGCCAAGCGATCCACGCTGGGTCGGCATCTGATGGAGGGCAGGGAGTAAGCATCTACCGAGCCAAACGACACGGTAAGTGGTGAGGTTTGACGCAAGTGGTTGTGGGTGAATGAGTTGTCGGTTTCTCGTGGGGGACGGGGATCGAAGGGACGCGGCGAGTCAGGGGCCGATCCCCTCATGCGAATCGGAAGGCGTGGGGTGAATTTCCCCAGTGGCCGGTTCGCGGAAGGTGACCTTGAGGAGACTCCCCCCGCCGAGCAACGGCATGCCTTGAAGACGATTGACTCCACGGCGCTCGCTGTTCGGGCCCGCATCGTTTGGCCGATCGTCATGGGAGAACATTGGTTTGCCAAACGGCGCAGAGGAAAGCTTTCGCTGGCGGGGGCGACGATTGTCGTCTATAACGGGGCGTAGGGGCTATCTAGTACATCATTCTTGTTGCGGTCGGATCTTGGACCGTCGCAAGCCACCGGGGGATTGTGGTATGTCCAGGGGAAGGGGAACGCGCCGAGCGTTTACGCTGGTCGAACTCTTAGTGGTCATCGCGATCATCGGGATTCTCGTCGCACTGTTGTTACCGGCGGTTCAGCAGGCTCGTGAGTCGGCTCGCAGGATGCAGTGCCGAAGCAACCTCAAAAACATCGGCACGGCGATGCACAACTACATCGAGGCTCACTCGGTCTTCCCTGTGGGCGGAACCTGCGCTCGCGACTACATCTACGCGACATGGGGACCTTGCGGCTACAGTTCGGGATGGAACGCCCTGGCCTTGTTGCTTCCCTACGTCGATCGGGCGGCGCTCTACGAACGGGCCAATTTCGAGATCCCGCCGAAGAACTTCTTCGCATCATCGCCGAACGCGAGCCCCAATGAGGATGTCCTGAAAGCGCGGATTCCGGTGTACAACTGCCCCTCGGATCCGCTGATCGCCAACAACCGCAATACGACGAGCTACGGGATGGTTCGCGGTTCCCATCAGGTCTCCAATCCGACCGGCGTCGCGTCATGGACGGGGGATTCCCACCTCGGGATCTTCACCACGTCCGCGACTCGAGTGGCGGACGTTTCTGACGGCATGAGCAAGACACTCGCGTTCAGCGAGATCGGCAAGGCCCGGACGCTCTACGAGGCGGTCAACTCGGACCAGAACAACTGCCACGCCGCCGAGACGATTCATCCAGATCCCTACACACTCCTCTACCGGGGGGATGAGTGGCCGGTGAAGGAAGGCCGCAACTACATCTCGATGGGACGTTCGCCGAACAGTCTTGAGGTCGACTGCCAGCGTGACGGCGATTGTCCGCACTGTCCCGATGTGCTCAACGGAGCGGGAGCGGCGATGCCACCGCGCAGCGCCCATCCGGGGGGCGTCAATGGTCTCCTCGCCGACGGTTCGGTGCGATTCTTCAATGACAGCTTGGATGTCAATCTCTCGCGGGCGATTGGAACGCGTGGTCAAGGGGAGCGCTTTGACGGTGATCTGTAAACAACGTCTCCACCTGATGCTGGCCCCTTGGCGGTTGGTCGTCGTCTTGGGAAGTCTACTGGCGCTAACCGGGTGCGCGGAGCGACGACGGGTCGCCGCCCCCGTGGAGAAGTTACCCCAGCAAGGCGTGCTGGTGAGTGGAACGGTCGCCGACGACCGAGCGAGTTCGCTCCTCTTTCTTCCCGTCGAGGGAGGAGAGAAAGCCATCATCACCGTGGTCAGCGGCAACTATCGCTGGAAGGTGATGCCCGGGACGTACGATGTCTTCGCCGTCGTGTCGGGAGGCCGGGCGCTCGTGAAGAAGGGCGTCTCACTCAGCGATGCCGAGGGTAGTCTCACGTTGGACGTGCCCGCCGACTTGAAGTGGGAGGCCGACAAGGAGACGGTGCCGACCGGGTGATCTTCATTTCGTCCCGCGACACGCGTCGTCGCGGAAGAGCCGCCGGACGCCATGGGCGAAGAGGCCACGCTCCAAGCCTTCGTGCAGAAATAACAACAGCGTCTCACCAGCCTCGGCGACCGCCGATCTCCAGGTCCGAGTGAAGGCCGCGGCGAGTTCGTCGGGTCGACGAACGATTCGAAAGTGTTCGACCAGCCATGCCAGCTCCGGCTCGACCTCCCAGGAGAGTGAAGGAACATCGACGTGGACGACACGATAGCGTCGACGTTCGATGCGTTCCTTCAAGACGACCCGTTCGATCATCACTTCTCCCAGAAGCGCGACCGCTTCGCGAAAGCGATCACCATGCCTCGATCGGTCGTTTCGAGTCGGTCCGTCCTCGTCACCGGTGAAGAATCGGGGCCGATGCGCGTTTTCGATCCAGTAGTCGTCCATCCGCAGTTCGGGTTCCGGTGGAAGGAGCGGGTGAACGGTCTTGGGTCGAAGGAGGTTGTCGTAGGAGTCTTGGAACTCGCGGTGGGGATCGGCGACCCGGTACTTCTCGAAACGCTCGCGGCGCTGGCGATCGGTTCCCGAGTGATGAAAGAACCGGATACTCAGTAGACGCGTCTCTTGCTCGAGCACCGACAGTGGGATCGGCAGGCCGTGGAGCCGGCGTTGGGCGAAAGGGGCATCGCCGACGTAACGGTACATCCTCGGCAAGTGGATCGGAGCGGAGATTCTCTCGCCGTCGGTCGAAACTAACGGAAAGGCGTAGGCGCGAACGGATGCGGGGGCCCCGAGCAGCGTCTCGCGATGATCGCGGAACGACCCTTCCAGTTCCTCATCGGAATCGATGACCAGTGTCCATTCCGGACAAAAATGGCTCACGGCTTGGTGGAGCAAGTAGCGGTTGGCGGCATCGTCCCACTCGGCGAGGTCGCGCCGTTGTCGGTGAAGGATCCTCACGACCAAGGGGTCCTCGCGCAGGATCCGTGGCGTGTGATCCTCGCTGCCATCGTCGAGTGCGACCACGCCGTCGACGGCGCCGCGAAGTGAGTCGAGGCAGGCGGGGAGAAGGGCTTGGCGATCGCGAACCGGGAGCAACGCGAGGAGCCGGTACTTCGTTCCGGGAGACACTTCCGGTCGTGTCCAACAGTCCAATGGGGCGAGTCGGGAGCCCCATGCCGCGTCGGTCGGTGTCGCCGCCAGTCGCATATCGGCATCCTTTCTCATCGAGAGTTCGTGGGGCCCCATCCCGCCGGCGCCGACACCGATGCACGTCGCCGCCGCTCGTGAGTTCGGTCAGATGAGTTGACGCCTCGCCATCTGCTGGAAGGGGCCGTCCTCGTCCATCAGTTGCTCGTAGCTTCCCTCCTGGACGAATCGTCCCTTGTCCAGAACGCAGATGTGATCCGCGTCGGCGATCGTGCTGAGACGATGGGCGATCACGACGCGGGTAGCTTGCAGCGAAGCCACTCCCTTGGTGACCTTGTCCTGGGTTCGATTGTCGAGAGCGCTGGTCGCCTCGTCGAAGAAGACGACGCGCGGCTTGCGAACCAGCGCGCGGGCGATGAGCAGTCGCTGGCGCTGACCGCCGGAGAGCGTGCTGGCTCCTTCGCCGAGGACGGTGTGCATGCCCATCGGGAGTCGTTGAATATCCTCGTCGAAGCCGGCCATTCGTGCCGCTTCCCAGGCATCCGCGAGGGAGCATTCGGCCCCGACGGTGATGTTGCTGAAGATATCGGCGGGGAGAAGTTGTCCGCTTTGCAGTACGACGCCGAGTTGACGGCGCAGGGCTTGGGGGTGGAGTGAGGCCAGATCGTGTTGGTCGAAGAAGACCGTTCCCGATTCGGGGGCCTCGAAGCCGAGCAGCAACCGCAGCAGGGTCGACTTGCCACTGCCCGAGGGCCCGACGATCGCCACGAACTCGCCGGGCGAGATCCGTAGGTTCACGCGGTCGAGGATGGGACGTCCTTCCGGCTCGTAGCGAAACGTGACGTTGGCGACCTCGATCGCGCCGCGAAGCACGCCAGGGTCGGTCTTCATCGGACCGACCTCCGGGGCCTCGGTGAGAATCGGCACCATGCGGGTGCCCAGGGGAATGGAAGCCATCAGTGCTCGGAGTGGACGAGCCATCCATAGCGTCGCCTCGAGGATCAGGGTGAAGGCCGCGATGAAACCGAGGAAGTTGCCCGTCGGGATCTTCGTCGGATCCTCGTGAGTTCCCAGCCAAGCGAAGAAGATACCGAGGCAGACCAGGGGCAAGTTCCCCTCCAAGATCGCGGCGATGTTGTTGATTTGATTGACGCGAAGTCTGGCACGAGCGCGTTCTCGGTACATCTTGCACCAGCGGAAGAAGGCGCGACGCTCGGCCGCGTTGGCTCGTAGCTTGGTGACCCCCGTCAGGAGTCCGAAGACGAGACTTTCGAGCTTGCCTTCGGTCCTGGCGAGCGAGTTGGTCCAGCCGTGCTGGGCGAACGAGAGCAAGACCATGATCGACATCGCCCCGACAATCAGCAAACACGCCAATCCAACCAGGGACGGCAAGTAGGCGATGAGCAGGATCAGGGCGGTCCACGAAAAGACGAACTCAAAGACGGGGAGCAAGTTCCAGGCACGCAGTTCGCCACGCATCAAGCGGAAGCCGAGGGCTCGATTGGCCAGGTCTCCCGCGGAGTAGCGTCCGAAGAACTCGGCCGGCAGGTCGAGGAGACGACTCATCAGCGCCGACTGAAGCCGGGTGAGGACGCCATCACTCAGACGAAGCGTGGCGAAACTCCGGGCCAGGGAGAATGTGACCGAAGAGACCGACACGATGGCGATGACGATGACGACGATCAACAACTGGGACTGGTTGGTCGACGGAAGGATGGTGTTGAAGATCTGCGAGGTCGCCATCGGCAGAGCGAGAAATGTGGTCGCGAGCACGAACCCGCTCAAGAGGATCGACCAGAGATCGGGGAACGAGTTCTTCATGCCAAAGGAGACGATGCCCGCGAAGGTCAGCTTCTCGTGAGGCAGTGGTTCGTAGAAGACGATGGCGCGTTCTTCGAACGACTCGGCCTCGCTCGCGGTGAGTCTGGTTCGCTTGCCGGTGGTCGGATCATCGAGTTCGAAGACGCCGTTACCGTTCGGAATGAGGGCGACCGGGCGGCGGTCGTCCCGGCGATGGGCCAGGAGGGGACCATGGCCGGACCGCCACCACGTTCCGGTGAGGCGGACGCGCCGGAATCGTAGGCCATTGGTCCAGGCCATCGCGATCAGCCACTCGTGCGTCGACGAATCGAGCTTACTTCGCGGTCGATGGAAGTCGATGCCGAACGACTGCACGATCGCGGCACAGGCTCCCACCGTGGGATCGAGATCGAGCGCGGAGACCGAGGTCTCCGCGCGCGTGAAGACGGAACTGAGCCGTCCGACGGCGTGGGCTAGCTGTTGGGCATCGACGGTGGACCGGCGCCGTAGACGCTCGCCTTCCTCCTGGAGACCACGCTCGACGTCCTCGAGCCACAGCGCGATGATCTGTCGATGAAGCGCGGCAAGCCCCGCGCGCCAAGACTCGGTGCCGAGCGCCGAACGGGAGTCGATCGCTTGTACTTGGATCGCCCGGGAGGTGGAGAGCCAACCGGCCGGGCCGAGTGGAAAGAGCTTGCTCGATTCCAGGTCGACCTGGTCGTTCCAGCGCGCCCCTGAGGCGTTGGGGCGAACCCAGATCGCCGCGTGTTGCGGACTGGCGATCCTACCGGGGGCGAGGTCGAAGGTCGCGTCGCTCCCGAATCGCAGATGGCGTTCGTTGGGTGATGGGCGTCGCGCGGCGCCGGCGAGAACCCCGATCCAGCCATCGAGGAGGGCGGCTACGTCATCGAGAACCTCCGGATCCTTGAGGTTGTTCGCAAGGACCGTCGGGGAGATCCGCCGTAGAACGACACGCCCGGCCGGGATCGCCGTGACTTGAAGACGCTCGTCACCCAGGCGACCGATCATCTGCCCCGGGCCACGGCGAAAGAGGGGACGCCGAACGATTCCACCCTCGCGAATCTCGAGAAAGAGATCGAGGTGACCCTCGACGAGGAGCCAAACCGAGTCCTCGTCAAGCTCGACGGCTTGGTTGCCCATGAAGGCGATCGTTTCGCCAAGGTGGTCCAGGGTTCCGGTCGCGATGCTTGGCACGTCGTGTTTCCTAGTCCGACTTGATCAATTCAACATAGGCGCCGTCGCGAGCGACGAGTTCGTCGTGCGACCCTCGTTCGACCACACGCCCTCGTTCGAGAAGGATGATCTCGTCCGCGTCGCGGATCGTGCTGAGCCGGTGGGCGACGATGATTGAGGTGCTGCCGCGTTGACGAAGTCGATCGTTGACGCGTTGTTCGGTGATGGGGTCCAGCGCGCTGGTGGCCTCGTCCAGGACGAGCATCGTCGGATCGACGACCAGGGCTCGGGCGATCTCCAGCCGTTGGCGTTGGCCGCCGGAGAAGTTGCGGCCACCCGCCTCGACGTGGCTGTCGTAGCCGTGCTGGCGACCGGCGATCTCGTCGTGGATGCACGCGTCCTGGGAGGCGCGGACCATGGCTTCCTCGGAGATCGTCTCGTCCCAAAGCGTCAGGTTCTCGCGAATCGTTCCCTCGTAGAGGCTGATCTCCTGATCGACCATCGCGAGCGAACTGGAGAGAATGTCGCGCTTCCAGGCCGATCGTGGCTTGCCGTCGATGAGCACCGATCCGCTCCAGGGGTCGAGGAGACCGGCGATCAGCTTGCCGATGGTCGACTTGCCACTGCCACTGGATCCGACGAGCGCGACTCGTCGACCGGGCGTGAGGACCAGCGAAAACCCTTCGATCAGCGGCGGGTCGAAGTAGGAATAGCCAAACGTGACATCGCGAAGTTCGACGTAGCCCGAGGGGCGGCGCACTCTTGAAGGCGGCTCTTGTTGCTCTCGTTCGTCCTCCGGGCCGTCGTCGGAGGAATCTAACTCGGTCAGGACGATCTGGCGGTCGAGTGGATGCTGGTGCACATCCTCGAGCCGCTTGATGTCGGCGGAAACCTCTTGAATTTGTTGTCCCATCTGGATGATGCGGGCCAGCGGGTCGAAGAACTGCGCGCTGAGAAGCTGGTATGCGATGAGGTCCCCTACCGAGAGCAAGCCGTTCATCACTTGCCAACTGCCAAGGCCAAGGACCGTGATGCGCGAGAGAGAGATCAACAACAGAGGGCCGGCCCAGACCACGATCTGGATGCCACCGGCCCGATAGCGGGAATTGACCGCGTTGGCCTCCTGGCCGGCCCAACGCGCGAAGTAGTCGTGTTCGGTCCCGTTGGCCTTGAGCGTTTCGATCACGCTCACCCCGAAGACGGTCGACGCGAGCACGCGGGCGTGATCCTCGGCCAGCTTCATTGAGGTGTCGGTGCGGATCCGTTTTGTCGTGACGATGACGATGGTCGACAGAATCGCCACGCCAACGGAAACGATCGTCAACGTCACGTCGAAGAGGAGCATGATCGCTCCAAAGAAGACCATCGTCAGCAGGCCGACGAACGCGGTCGCCAGCTCTCCGGAGAGAAGTGACGCGATACGGTCATTGGAGACGACGCGAGCGCTCAAGTCACCGGCGTAGTGATGGGTGAAGAAGCTGGTCGGTAGGCGAAGGACGTGCCAGAAGAACTTTCCCGACGAGACCAACGCCAACTTGATCTCCAGTCGCGCCAAGAACGACTGCCGTAACCACGTCAGTCCGAACTGAATCAGGAAGGCGACCGCCATCGCCAGGATCAACGGAGCCAACCACGTCTGCCGTCCCTCGATCATGATGCGATCGACGAAGACCTTCGCGAAGAGGGGGATCGAGACCTGGGGGACGATGAGGAGCAGCGACGCCAGGACGATCAGCAGGACCGATCCTTGACTGCCCTTCAGCCGACTGGCGAGCGACACCGCCAGGGACGGAGCTTGGCCGCGCGTTTGAAAACCGCGGCCGGGCCGAAGGAGCAACGCGATTCCGCAGTAGCCCCGCTCGAACTCCGAACGCGACAGCTTTCGGGGGCCGCTGCGCGGGTCGTTGATCCGCACGCCGCGCCGCGTGATCCGTTCGAGAAGCACGAAGGATTGAAACTTCCAGAGAATGATCGCTGGATGGGGCAGGCGCCGGAGACCCTCGATGTCGGTCTGATGGGCCTCGCCCTCCAGATCCTGACGCCGGGCGACCTCGAGGAGTAGCTTCGGGCTTCCCGCGTCGCGGGACGAACGGTAGTGGGCGTTGATCTCCTCAAGGGGGACCCAGCGACCGTGAAACGCGAGAAGCGACGTCAAGGCCGCGGCGCCACTCTCCTTGGGGTCGCTGACGATGATCGTCGGTGTGCGCCGGCGTTGGCGGAAGGGCCAGATCATGAACCGTCGACTCCGTCCAGGACGCTCGTGTCGGCGGGCGACGGCATCGCCGCGTTGATTGGGCGAACGCGATCGAACACGGCAACGAGTTGTTCGACGACCCGCGTTGCGTCGAATCGTTCCTCGGCAATGCGTCGACAGTCGCTACCCGCAACCGCGAGCGCCGCCGTCAGGTCCTCATCGAGCTGATCGAGGTTCCGGCCGGAGGCGTGGCCGGTCAGGTTGCGTTCGAGAAGCTCGTCGAGCCGATCGGGGGTGACCGCTCCTCCATAGTCGAGTCCGACACACAGGGCGGGCAGGCCGCACGCGAACGCTTCCATCACGCCGCGAGCGGAGGAGACGACCAAGTCGAACTGGGGCAGGAAGCGATGGATCGAGTGACAGGGGATGTGATTGATCAACGTGAGGCGGTGTCCGAGCCGATCGCTGAGATCCCAGAACCCCGCGCCGTCGCCGAGCACGGTGAGATCGATCGCTCTCTCCACGAGCCGATCGACGACTTGACGCACGGCATCTTGCTTGTTGTCGTCAATCCGAGACGCGACGAGGACTCGGGGACGCGCGCCGTCACGACGGGCGACGGTTCGTGTCGGTGAGAAGCGATCGAGATCGACCCCCTGGATGGAGAGAAAGAGCTTTTCCGGATCGAACGTTCGCCTCTGCTTGACCAGCGAGGTCGGCGACATGCAAAGAACCGCGTTGGCGCGGTCTTGTTTGAACGAGGAGAAGCAGTGATCGGAGTTGTGAACGACCGCGATCAGGGGCGTTCGCGCGGGAAGTGATGAGAGCGACTCATCGCTTGCCCAGTACTCGGCGATGGCTCCATCGGTCCCTTCAGGCGACCATGCCGACGTCTTTACCACGCGCGCTGGGTGCCGCAGCGCGGCGCTGAGAGGAAACAACTCCGGTTCGTCGAGGACGATCGTCCAGTCGTGCCCCAAACGACTTCCGACGCGGACGAGATCGTAGATGAAACTATGGGTGCCAAAGGAGAGGTGTCGTCCCCGATAGGGGAACCGTCCCCGGTACATGTCGTGGCTGGCGCCGATCAGGTAGGTGAGCTTCACCCTATTGCCCCTTCGCCCGTCTCCATGCGACTTACCCCTTCCTGAAGCCCCGACGATGTCACCAGACCTCGATCTCGAGTTCCAGCCACACGCCATGGACGTTGGCAACTCGCTCCCGGACATGGTCGATTAGCCGAAGCACGTCGTCAGACCTCGCCCCCCGATGGGCGACAATGAAGTTCCCGTGGAGGGGGCTGATTTCCGCTCGACCGATGCGCAGGCCTTTGAGTCCAGCGGTCTCGACAAGTCGTCCGGCGAAGTCACCGGGGGGATTGCGAAAGATACAGCCCGCGCTGCGCTCGGCGAGTGGTTGATCGGCACGCTTGCGCTGAAAATGGTCTCGGCAGCGTTGGAGAGCCTCTTCTCGTACACCCCGTTCAAGCCGGAAGACCGCTTCGAGGATGACACTTTCCGCGAACGAGCTCGAGCGGTACCCAAACGACAGTTCGCCTCTCGGGAGCGTCACGACGTCGCCGTCGCGATTGAGCAGCGTCACCGAGCTCAAGCGCTCGGCGATCGTGACATCGCGTCCTCCCGCGTTGTTCCGAAGCGCGCCGCCGACGGCGGCGGGGATGCCGACGAGCCCTTCGAGACCATGAAATCCTCGCCCCACACAGAAGCCGATCAACCTCGACAAGCTAACGCCCGCCCCCGCGGTGACTTCGTACCCTTGAGCGCGAAGCGTGCCGAAGCCGCGTCGGTCGAGGCGGATGGTCAGTCCGGGAAGCACTCGGTCGCGCAGGAGGAGGTTCGACCCGTGTCCGAGGATGCGCGTGGGCCAACCGCGCCGACGGCCCAGCGCGATGGTCTCGGCCAATTCCCGGATGCTCGAAGGTTGCACCAGTCGCTCGGCGACACCGCCGAGTTGGAAGGTGGTCATTCTCGCAAGTTGGGCGTGGTACTGGATCAACGAGAGCTCCCGCGAGTATCCCTAGCGAGTATCTTAAGCAGACGTTGGCACACAGGGAGCAGGGTGTCTCGGACCTTCATCAATACTTCATTTCTGATCGAGACACGTTCGCACTAAAAATAATCACGCGGGCGTGTCGTCTCCCTCGACGAGGGAGGTCCGCGCCGACGCGCCAGGAGCCCTCTTCTCACCGTGTCGTCGGTCTCTCCATTGCCGAAGGAGGCGAGATACCTTGTCGACGTTTGGGACCCACCACGTTTGAGCGTCCCTCACGAACCGGGAACGATCGTTTTCCCAGAAAGCTCCCTTGCGGCATGGACGCCGACCACGACGTCCGCCGATGGGTTGTCCTTGTTGCCTGAGGGTTCATGAACGCCGAGCAGTCCGCGATCACTGTCCCGCCCTCGCACGAAACGCCCGCCGGTGGCGACGTGTTGCTGGTTTCGCCCAATGGGCCACCCCGGGGCGAGCTCACGATCGATGGCGCGAAGAACAGCGCCTTGCCGCTGATGGCGGCGGCTCTCCTCGTCGAGGAGGGGATCACCGTGCTCGAACGGGTTCCCGCCGTCGACGACATCTTCACGATGATGCAACTGCTCCGCCAACTCGGCGTCGCCATCGACGAGGACTGGCGGGGCAAGCGACTGGTGCTCGACGCGACCGAACTCGTTTCGGACGAGCCGGACCTTCACGCCACCCGATCACTCCGCGGCTCGGTCATGTTGATGGCTCCGCTGCTGGCGCGGTTGGGGAGTTTTCGTCTCGGCCACCCGGGAGGCTGTGCGCTCGGCACGCGAGGGATCGATATTCACTTGAGATGCCTACGCCGCCTGGGCGCCAGGATTGACGACGACGAATCAGGGCTCGTCGGCCGGGCGGAGCGGCTTGTTGGCCAGGATCTCCTGCTCGATCTGCCGACCCACACCGGGACGCAGCAGTTGGTCCTTGCCGCCGTCAGTGCCCAGGGCGTCACGCGTCTACACAACGCCTCCCAGGAACCGGAAGTGACCCGGCTCTGTCACGCGTTGGTGAGGATGGGGGCTCGTATTGGTGGCATTGGAACGTCACTGCTCACGATCGAAGGGCCGACCAGGCTACGTGGCGAAACGGTCCGGTGTTGTCGGTCCCGTTTGGAAACGGGGCTCTTCGCCATGGCGGGGGCACTCCCCGGTGCGGATCTGATCCTTCGGAAGGCGTCGCCGGAAGCCAATCCCGTCCTCGTCCACCTGCGAGGGATGGGAGCTACCATCGACTGGGTCGACGCCGAGACGCTTTCGGTTCGCGCTCCCAGAAGGCTCCATGCGGAGTCGATCCGAACCTGGTCCTACCCAGGATTTCCTACCGACAACCAACCTCCGTTGACCACCTTGGCGACCCAAGCCCATGGGCGAACGACGATTCACGAGACGATGTACGAGTCTCGCTTCGCCCACGTCGACGAGCTGCGCGGCATGGGCGCCTCCATCCTCGTTGATGGAAACGAAGCGGTTGTCCAAGGGCCGACGCGGCTACGGGGAGAAGTCGTCTCCTCGAACGATCTCCAGAGCGGGGCGGCCCTCTTGCTCGCGGGGCTCGCCGCCGAAGGGGAGACGGTGATCCGGCACGGTGGGACGCTTCACCGAGGCTACGCCGATCTCCCGGAACGGCTCGCCGGCCTGGGCTGTCGTTCGCGACTCGATGCGGAAGCGTTTGAACCGATGGATTGGCGATGAGGCGAGGCGCTACGCCCTCGAAGGAAAAGGACTGACATGACTTCGACATTGAATCGTCTCCTTGACTCCCATGACATTCGGGCGTCATCGGTGCCTCGCGATATGCTCATTTCGGGTCTGACGGAGTCTTCGCGCGAGGTGTCCCCCGGCGATCTCTTCTTCGCCCGCGCCGGATCGAGCACCGACGGCCATCGTTTCGTGGGGGAGGCGTTGACGCGTGGGGCCGCGGCGGTGGTTGTTGAGGAGGCTGATGTCCATCGCTCGTTGGAACGCTCGGTGCTTGTCGGCTCGACGTCGCGGGCGCTCGGGGTCGCGGCCGCGCGGTGGCACGATTGTCCCTCACGGGAAATGTCGGTGGTCGGGGTGACCGGGACCGATGGCAAGACCACGGTGACCTACCTCCTCGAGAAGATCTGGAACGCGGCGTCGAAGGCCTCCGGACTCATCGGGACGACGGGGGCTCGATGGGGCGTTCAACGTTATCCCATCTCGCTGACGACACCGCCCGCTCTGGAGCTACAGGGCTTGCTCTCACGAATGAAGCGGGACCGCGTTGATCACGTGGCGTTAGAGGTTTCGTCGATCGGGCTCGATCAGGAGAGGGTTGCCGGCGTCGCGTTCGATGCCGCCGTCTTCACGAATCTCAGCCCCGAGCATCTCGATGTTCACGGCGACATGGAAACCTACTTTCGCGCCAAGGCGAAGCTCTTTCGTGACTTCGAGGTTCCCATCGCCGTGGTCAATGTGGACGACCCTTGGGGACGTCGCTTGGTCTACGAGGGATCGACTTCGACGCGTTGGTTGACCTACTCCGCGAAAGCGAGGGCGGCGACGATTCGGGTGCGACACCTGCAAGTGGAACCGTCCCGGATGCGCGCGACGATCGATACTCCCTTGGGACGAATCGTGCTCGAGACCTCCTTGATCGGTCGGTACAACCTCGCGAATTGTCTCGCGGCGTTGACGGTCGCCTACCAGGAGTCGATCGATCTCGATCTCGTGCTTCAGGCGATTCGGGATGTTCGGGTGCCGGGACGTCTGGAGCCGGTCGATCTCGGATCCACCGCACCGACGGTCTTCGTCGACTTCGCTCACACGCCCGCCTCGCTGGCGGAGGTGATCGCGGTTCTTCGGCGCCAGACGGACGAGAGTCGGGGCCGGCTGATCACCGTCTTCGGTTGCGGCGGGGATCGCGATCCCTCCAAGCGCGCCGCCGCTGGCCGAATCGTCTCGGCGGGCTGTGATGTCACGATCGCCACCTCGGACAATCCGCGAAGCGAGGATCCTGAGAAGATCCTCGATGACATCGAATCGGGGATCGACGCCAGGGCCACGGAGTTTCATCGGGCCGCCGATCGGCGTCTGGCCATCGAGCAAGCCATCCGGTTGAGTACGCCCGACGATATCGTGTTGGTCGTCGGCAAGGGACACGAAACGACCCAGCAGATCGGCTCACGCTTTCTTCCTTTCGATGATCGAGAAGTTGTGCTCGAGTCTTGGAACGCCCTCCAAGGAGTGGGACTGGTGCCATGAAGAATTGGCTGATCATAGGAGCGGGTGTCTCGGGAAAGGCGGCGGCGTTGTACCTCCGAGCGAGGGGCCACGGCGTTCGCATCTCCGAGAAACGTTGGCTCGAACCCGCCGAGCGCGACGGGTTGGTCGACGTGGGGGTCGACGTTCGCGACGCCGGCCACGACGTGAACCACCTCGACGCGATCGACGCAGTGGTCGTCAGTCCAGGGGTCGCGACGAATCACTTCTTGGTTCGGTCGGCGCTCCAGCGCGGGCTGGCCATCGTCCCGGAGATCGAGCTGGCGCTGGACGAGGTTCGCGGGCCGCTGCTCGCCGTCACTGGAACCAACGGCAAGTCGACCACCTGCGCGATGATCGCGCACCTGCTCGAGGGGCTCGGCCAACGACCGATCCTCGCGGGCAACTTCGGCATTCCCCTGAGTCACTTTCTGATCGATGGGCCAACCCACGCGCCCGTCGTCCTGGAGGTCTCCTCCTATCAATTGGAGTTCTGCGATCGGCTCCGCTCTCGCTCGGCGGCGGTACTCAATCTCGACGCGGACCATCTCCGACGGCACGTGACATTGGACAACTACCTCGCCAGCAAGTGGAAGCTGCTGGAACAGTGCGAGTCTGGTGGTACCGTCATTCTGCCAGCGGAACTCGACGATCGGGCGGCGCGTCTGCGGCTCATGCCGCCGCGCGCACGGAAGCTGACGGTGGGGATTGGCTCGAGTGATGCCGACGTCGTTCTTCACCAGCGTCAGGTGCGTGAGCGGGGCGGCAGCCAACTCGCCGACTTGGGCGTGCTTCCCTGGTCGGAGCCTCACAACGACTACAACGCGATGGTCGCGATGTTGCTGACGGCGTCAATCGTCCCCGAGTCGCTGTCGGTCTTGGCTCACCTCCTTCGCGACTTCCGCGGGCTGCCGCACCGTTGTCAGCCGATTGGTGAATTGCGGCACCGTCCAGTCATCGACGACAGCAAGGCGACCAACGTCGCCGCCACGTTGGCGGCCGTCATGTCGTTTGAAGAGCCCGTGACGCTGCTTGTCGGTGGTGAGCCGAAGGGCGACGCGTGGGAGGCGCTGCTGGAGGCTCGCGGCACGATTGACCATGTCGTCGCGTTCGGGGAGGCCGCTCCCCTGATCGAAAGAACGCTTTGCGGTAGGGTGGAAGTCACTTGCTATGCTTCCCTTCGTGATTGCCTGGAGGATGCCGAACGGTGGGCGAGACGGGAGGGGGGGCCCATCCTCTTTTCCCCCGGGTGCTCCTCGTTCGACGAGTTCGCGGACTTCGAGGATCGCGGTCGCTTTTTCCAGCGTTGGCTGTCGAGTCGACAGGATGCCGGGGGACGTGAGGTCGTGGCCAACGGGGCGTCTCCCTTCGGCCGGTGAGGAACTACGATGACGAGATCGAGCTTGGAAGGGCCGATTCACTTCATCGGCGTGGGGGGCGCCGGCATGGCTCCCTTGGCCCTGCTTGCCCATGCTCGAGGATTTCGCGTCCAGGGGAGTGATCTCCGGAGCGGATCGGTGACGCGGCAACTTACCGGGCGAGGCATCGATGTGTCGGTGGGGCACGATGCCGCTCACCTCGCCGGCGCTCGGACCGTGGTTTACTCGACGGCGGTGTCTTCGCGGAATCCGGAACTGCTCGCGGCCAGACGGGTTGGGTGCCGCTGTCTGTCGCGCCCACGGTTCTTGGACTGGACGATGCGGCACCATGAGTCGATCGCGGTGACCGGGACGCACGGGAAAACGACGACCGCCGCCATGGTGGGACATGTGCTCGATCGACTGGGTTTCGATCCGTCCGTTGTTGTCGGCGGTCGGTCGCTCGACGGCGCGACACTCGCTCGGGCGGGAAGCGGTCGGTGGTTGGTGGCGGAAGCGGACGAGTCGAATGGGTCGCTCGCGATCTACCGGCCCGAGCATGTCGTGTTGACCCCCGTCGGGCTCGACCATCTCGAGCACCTTGGGAGTTGGGATCGAACCGCCGAACTCTTTCGGTCGTTCCTCGAGCATGTCTCGGGAAGAACCGTGATCGCGGAGGGTGTTCTTCGGGAGATCACCGAGGGGCAGGAAGAGGCGGCGATCCGCTACGGCTTCGGCCAGAACTGTGACGTTCGGGCGGTGGACCTTCGCGTCTCCGCCGAGGGCAGCGAGTTCGTGGTCGCGAGGCGAGGAAGAAGACGGCGCTGCCGGCTGGCGATGATCGGTCGACACAACGTCGCCAACGCGTTGGGAGCGATCGCCTTGGCGACCGCGTTGGGGGCCGAGTTCGAGGACGCGGTCGATGCGATGGACAGCTTCGGTGGGGTCGAACGCCGGATGCAAGTCCTCTTTCGGAACGCGTCGCAATGCCTCCTCGACGACTACGGTCACAATCCCGCGAAGATCGCCGCCTCGATCGCCGCCGTGCGGGAAGTTTGGCCGAGTCATCGACAAGTGGTCGTGGTCGAACCTCATCGCCGCGAGCGGATGAGGAAGATGTATCACGACTTCGCCGGTTCGTTTGTTGGTGGTGACGAGGTCTTTGTCATGCCCGTTCACAAGGCCGACGGCGAAGTGGGAGACGAGTTTCCGCCAAGCCGAGTCGCTCGAGACATTGGGCGGTGGTCGGGGGTCGCGGCGTGGCCGTTCGAAAGCGCCGCGGCTTTCGCCGAGCGGATGTCGAAAGGGGCGCGTGCAACGGTGATCCTCACGCTCGGCGCCGGACGATCGAACCGAATGGCCCGCGAACTCGCGAGACTGTTGAGTCCTTCGGAAGGGTGAATCGCTAGCAGGTGGATGGTGACGATGGCACGACCAACGAGTTCCTCGAGCAAGCTTGATCGCGTGGCGTCTCCAGAACAACTCGATCGACTCGTCTCACTGACGACTCCGGCTAGTTGGTTGATGTTGGCTTCTTTCGGCCTGGTGACGATCGCCGTTTGTATTTGGGCGGTCCTGGGACAGATTCCCACCCGGGTCTCGGGGAGCGGCATCTTCTTCCGCAATCGTGAACTCGTCGCGGTCGTGGCTCCGGGGAGTGGTCTTTTGACGGAGGTTCATGTCACCGCCGGGGACAAGATCAAGGCCGACGATACGCTCGGAACCATCCAGCAGTTCGAGATCGAGGACGAACTGTTCGAGGCACGCGAGAACCTCGCGCAGCTCGTCGGCGCGGACCGCAAGTTCAAGGCGTTGGCCGACGCGGCCATCGAGCTTCAAGCTCGGTACACCCGCACCCGTCAAATGGGGCTCGAGGAGAACCTCAATCGAAGCGACCGGATACTCGATCAGTTCAACATTCGCTTGCAACGGCAGACCGTGTTGAAGGCTCGCGATCTCATCAGCACCGAGCGACTTCTTCAAACCGAGCAAGTGATGGATGAGACGGTTCGGCTGATCAACGACGCGCGGTCCGAACTAAGGGAGTTGCCCTACTCGCTCGAGATGCTCAAGCACCAGAAACAGGAGGCGGAGCTGACGCGCCAGATGGAGATCGAAGCGATCGGCCGCCAGATCAAGATTCTCGAGAATCGACTCGAGCGTCGTAGCCAAACGAAGGCTCCCACCGACGGCCATGTCGTCGAGGTGCGCGCCGAGTCGGGAAGGGAAGTCGAACTTGGCGAGGTCCTGATGTTGGTGCAGCCAAAGGCGGAAGAGCGCGCGCTCTTGCACGTGACGCTCTACGTCGATGCGCGGCGAGGCAAGGAGATTGAGGCGGGAATGAGCGCCGAGGTCGCTCCGACGATGGTCGCGCCCGAGGAGTTCGGCTACCTGACCGGCGAGGTCATTTGGGTGGCGGAGTACCCTGCCAGTCCCGGGAACATGGCGGTGCGTCTGAAGAACGAACAGCTCGTCCAGGAGTACACCGATCGGACGCCGTTCCCACTGGCCGTGCGGATCAAGCTGCACCGCGACGAACGAACCAAGTCGAACTATCGGTGGACATCATCGCGTGGCCCCGACATCGTCTTGACCGAGGGAACCATCTGCAACGGGCACATCACCACGAGGACGCAGCCTCCCATCTCTCTCCTGATTCCCTTCCTCAATCGCTGGACGGGGCTCGAGTGACGAGGGCTCCTCGGCCGACTCCTCGGGAGGTGGTTCGATCATCGGTCCGGGCACATCGCCGAAGAGGGGCGGGATCGCGGGAGAGCAGATCGGTCCTCCGTGGACTCGCTTGCCTTCGGGAGGCCACCAAACCAAGCTGTGCGCCCACTGCCAGGCACGCTGCTTCGACCCTTTGGCGTCGCGGGCGGCGGCCAGGTGCGTCTCAAAGAGGCTGATGTTCCCTTCCTGGAGAATCGTTCCCTGGGCGGACTGCCAGCGGGTCAGCGCTTGGTTGTAGTCCCTGAGAGAGCGCGCTGCGTCGATCTGCGCCGTGACGAGAAGCTGACGCGAGTTGAGCAGGTTGAACATCGTCGTCAGCCCCTCCGTCCAATAGACCTGCAGGGCGGCCAAGCTCACCGCGGCGGCCTGGCTCGAATCCTCACGCTGGGTCAAGATAAAGTAACCATTGATGACGTCGTTGTAGGCTTGGCGAAGTTCGAAGAGGACCGCTCGTTCTCTTCGGCGCAGTTCGGCTTTCGCCTTGCCGAGGTCGAACTGGGCGCGGCGCGTCTGGGCGTGCGCCGCACGTTCACCGATGGGCCGGCGGTAGTCAATCAGGAACGACCAGTTCTGGTAGCGGTTGTCGGCCACAACGTCGATGGAACGATCGAGGCGATTCGACAACCCGGTGATCGTGTAGTCGGCGCGAACCGAGAGGTCGGGGAGGCGGCGGTTCTGAACCTCGACCAACCGAAGTTCCGCCGCGCGAATCTCGAGTCGCTGGGCCACCAGTTCGGGCCGAAGATAGAGCGCGTTGTGGACCGCCGTGTTCCAGTCGGGAATGAACTCCGCGATCGTCGGGGAGTCACTCGGAACGATTTGGCGTCCGTCCTCGGGGGCGAGCCCCAAGAGAAGGCGAAGGTTCGCCTCCTCCTTGAGAACTCGGGCCAAAGCGTCGGAGCGATCGACGCGGAACAACTGGTACTGCTGACGGGCCTGGGCTGAGTCGGGGAGCGCTCCTTCGCCAACTTGCTTTTTGTCGAGTTCCATCTGCCAGGCCCGCAGCGATTGCTTGAGGGCTTCGCCTCGCCAGTAGAGATCCTGGTAGGCGAAGTAGAGCTGGAAGTACTGGAGGTCGACATCGCGAACGAGTTGCTGGACCGATGACTCGAATTGCCGGATCGAACGTTCCTGGCGAGCCCGCGCGATGAGGACGGGACTTCGGTTCACTTCGACTCCAGCCCCTTCCAGCAACGGTTGCTGGAGGCTGACGTTGACGTACGAGTACCACGCGGGGTTGAAGGCGAAACTATCACTGCTCGGTTTCGTCAGGACGTAGTCGTACCCGTAGGCGACTTGACTCCTGCCGCCGGTGGCGTTGGTCTTTCCCAGCGATAGGAAGCTCGGCGCGCCGGCGGAGACACCGGCGAGGTCCTGTTCGATCACATCGCTGCCGGTGGCGATGGTGTCGACGGAGAAGTTTTGCTGCTCGTCGGTTCTTCCCCAGCCGGTGCCGAGATCCACCTCGGCGTCGAACCTCGCGAGCCGTTCGTCAACGTAGGTTCCTTCGATACCCGGGTCGTAGCCGAGGACGAGGACGTCCTGGTTGTTCTCGAGGGCGATTCGCCGCGCCTCCTCGAGAGAGAGTTCCCATTTCACGAGATCCGAGGGATTGAGGATCGTTCGTGGTTCGAGATGGGCGACTTGCTCGATCTCGGGGCCGACATCGTCGGGAAGATCGGGCGCGAGAGTGTTCGCGGCAAGATAGTCGATCTGGGTCGCGACGAAGGGTTTCTGGCATCCCACGCTCAGGGAGAAGCCGGTGAGGAGCGCCAGGAGCAGAGGACGTCCGGGGATCATCGGAACTCGTTCCTTCGCACCTTCATCGTTGGTTCGCTCGCTTGGAAACACTCCCCGCCACCTCGACAAGATGCCTTGCTCGCGATTGTGCGGTTGGCAGGCTCGGTCGACGGCAATCGTCGCGCCGGCAAGTGGCGGCCAGGGAGGGAATGACCGAGCACTCCTTCTTGATCACCATCGACCACCGAGGACGATCTCTTTGGCGTTAATGCCGATAATGTCGATGTTGCGAGGTGAAATAGCTCGTTTTTTGGCGATTGGCGCCAATTCCCTCAAGCTCACGCCGGAAAGGGGCTGTTAGGAGGGTCTTTCGAGAACGTTGTCGCGAAGACGCTCGAAGAGCGCGCCGGCGACATGCAGACGCTCGAGGACCGCGCTGTCGATGTCGTCGACGCCGGCGGGTGTGTCGCTGTTGGTCACGGACATCCGGCGAACCGTGTGGCGCAGACGGTCGGCCAACAACATCGCCAGGGCTCGATAGAACCGTGCGGCGAAGACGTGGTCGTAGGCCAGCTTGTCGCTGAGCGCCTGACGTGGGATCTCCAGTAGTGTGGCGTGCCGGACCGATCGAACGCTCGCCAGAGGCGGCCGCTGATCCACGAAGGAAATCTCTCCCACGAACTCACCTGGACCGAGACGTGCGACCTCGCGATCGTCGGAGTGGGTCACCGCGAGTTCGCCCTCGACGATGATGCTCAGTCCCTCGATCGATCGCCCTTCGTGGATCAAGACCTCATTGGGGGAGAGACGTCGCTTGGCACCCGACTCGAGCAACCACTCGAAGTCCTCGTCCGAAAGTTGGCCCAGTACCAACAACGCATTTCGCATCATCGTCGATTCTTCCCAACCAATCAGTGGTGAAGATTCCGTGAAGTCTGCGGCAACGCAGCAGCGGTCTGCTGTTGGATCGCCCGAGCAGTTGCTAGATTACGGAGCGATCTACGAGAAAGGAGGCCCGAGGCCGTTCGCGAGGAGAACTTCGCGGCCGGGGAAACCTCCCCTCGAAGCGAGCCGAACACGTTGGCCCGAGGATGGGAAACGACAGGTTCGCTTGCCTTTGCGCTTAACGGCAATGCCGCAGGGGCCGTCGTTCCGCACTCATGGAAAGTCATCGATCCCGGTCACGAGGACACCGCATGCTCAGGGTAATGGTACTCCGCGGAGGGCCGTCGGCGGAACGCGAGATCAGCCTCAAGAGTGGAGCCGCCGTGGCGGAGGCCTGTCGCGCTCTCGGCCATCAGACAAGTGAAGCGGACATCGATCCGAACGACCTCTCCGCGCTTGACGTTCCCACCGACGTGATCTTTCCGGCGTTGCACGGGTTCTTCGGCGAGGATGGGCAGCTTCAGTCTCTCATGGAGTCGCGTGGACTCTGCTTCGTAGGGAGTGGTTCCGAAGCGTGCGAACGAACGATCGACAAGATCTCGGCCAAGCGGATCTGGCGCGAGTGTGGACTGCCAACGAGCCCTTGGCGCGAGGTTACGCCCGAGAATCTCGACGAGTTGGCGGGAATATTGACGCCCCCGTTTGTCATCAAGCCGGTCGATCAAGGTTCCAGTCTCGGGGTCCGCGTCGTCAAGGAGTCGGGAGACGCCCTCGAGGCTCTAGGGCAGGCTCTCGAATCGTGGCCGCGCGTCATGGTCGAACCGTACCTTCGGGGCCGGGAGCTGACCGTGGGCTTCCTCGGTGAAGGGCTGTTGCCGATCATCGAGATTGTTCCCGCCACGGAGACGTTCGGCTACGATGCGAAGTACGTCGATCAGCGGACACGATACGTCGTCCAACCCGGACTGAGTTCGCCGGTGCGGGAGCTGATCGAGGAGATCGCGAGCATCGCCTTCGCTTCCGTCGGCATTCGACAACTCGGGAGACTCGACTTGATTCTCGACGAACGACATGGCCCCATGCTCTTGGAACTGAACGCGATTCCGGGAATGACGGAGCGGAGTCTGGTGCCGATGGCCGCGCGCCATGTCGGCCTACACTTCGTCGAGGTGATCGAGCAACTGCTGGATCACGCGACGCGGCGTCATGCGGGGCTTGCGGAAGTCGCCACGTAACTGGGATTGAGGAGTGTTCGCTTGCCTTCCGACTGTTTGACGGGGCATCTTGTTCGAGACGCGTTCCGGCGGGTCAAGTGCTCCCCGGAGGGGATTCCGCTCGATGGTCGCTTCGGAGGAGTGGCGATCGAACCGTCGAAGGTACGTGTCGGCGAGATCCTCATCCCAAGCTTGCTCGACTCCGGTGAACGGACCGCCGCGGTAAGAGAAGGGCTCCGGCGACAGGCAGCACTGATCGTCTGCCCTCGAGGAACCGGAGTCGACGACCGACGCGTCGTCGAGGTCGATGATCCGGTTCGGGTTCTTTGGTCCTTGGCGCGGGTGTGGCGCCAAGGGATCGAAGCACCCATCGTCGTCGTGGCCGGCAGCACGGGGAAGACGACGACCAAGGAGATGCTCGCCGCGATTCTCAAGGGGCGCTGGTCCAGGACTCACGCGACCCTCGGGAATTGGAACGGCGAAGTCGGCTTACCCTGGTCCATCCTAAGAATGCCTTCCGATGCTCCCGTCGGTGTCCTCGAGTTGGGCATCGATCGTCCCGGCCAGATGCGCGAGCGACTCGATCTCTTGGAACCAAGTGTCGCGATCGTGACCCACGTCGCCGAGGAGCACTTGGCGGGACTCTCGGACATCGAGACCGTCGCTCGCGAAGAATCCCTAGCCCTCTCGGATGTCGCCAGACGTGGAGGCCTGCTCGCGATCAACACGGATGATCCCTGGCTTCGTCCCTTCGTCCATCAGTTCCCCGATGTGCGCAAAGTCGCGTTCGGGTTCTCCCCGCGACCCCGGCTTCAGCGAATGAGCTCCGCCGCGCCCATTCGCACGCGTCAACTGGTCGGCTGCTACCTTCCTGATGTGACGCAGCTCGGAGTATCCTTTCCCGACGGCGCCGTCGAGTCGTTTGCTTTGCCAATCGTGGCGAGACACCACGCGGAGAATCTACTCGCGGCGATCAGTGTCGCGGTGGGACTTGGCGTTTCCGCGGACGAGATTCGCGAAGGCTTGAACGGCTTTCGGCCGATGGTCGACCGAACGGCGTCGACGGAGTTGTCGTGTGGCGTGACCTTGATCCGGGACGAGTGCAACGCCAACCCGCGATCGATGCGCGCCGCGATCGACTATCTTGATGAACTGACGAGGGAGCGGGACTATGGGCGACGATTCCTGTGTCTAGGCGACATGCTCGACCTGGGCCGAGCCGGTCCGGACTTGCACCGTTCGTTGGCTCCCACGATCTGTGAGGGGGACATCGACAGCGTGCTATTGGTCGGTGATTTGATGTCTTGCCTTCACCAAGAACTCGAGCGGCGACGGTTCCCCGGTGACGTCTGCCATTTTCCGTCCCGCGAACGGCTCGTCGAGGCACTGGTGTCTCAGCTTGGACCACGGGACGCCGTCCTGGTCAAAGGATCGTGCGGGATGCGGATGGACCTCGTTTCCGCGGCGATCGTCGAGTTCGATCGCGACCTCGGGGCTCTCCTCGCGTGAGTCGATCAAACTGATCCACCGCGCGGGGCATCGACGCTCGATTCGGAGCGCTCACGATTAGTTCCCCTTCGGTCGCGTCTCCTGGGATTCGCTCCAGGCCAACGAACGAACCGTTCTCCTCGTAGAAGTCTTTAGAGCGATGTCGCTTCGAGGAGAATCGGCATGAGACAATCAGCGATCCCCTTTCTGTTCATGCGTGGCGGAACGTCACGCGGGCCGTTCTTCAAACGGAGCGATCTTCCTTCCGATCGGGACCGGTTAACCGACGTTCTGGTGGACGTGATCGGTTCGGGACATCCCCTCAACATCGATGGCATCGGCGGTGGTTCCTCGGTCACGACCAAGGTCGCGATGCTCTCGCCGTCCGAATCCCCCGACGCCGACATCGACTATCTTTTCGCGCAGGTCTCCGTCGCCGATCGATTGGTCGATTATCGGCCCACATGCGGCAACATGCTTTCGGCCGTCGGTCCGGCGGCGATTGAGATGGGGCTCTTTCCCGCTCGTGACGGCGAGACCCTGGTGCGCATTCGCGCCGTCAACAATGACGAGCTGATCGAGGCGTTGATTCAAACCCCGGGAGGAGAGGTTCGCTACGACGGCGCCGCCGCGATCGATGGGGTTCCCGGGACCGCCGCTCCGGTGATGCTCAAGTTCATGCGCATCGTCGGTTGCGAAACGGGGGCCCTGCTTCCAACGGGAAAGCCACGCGACCGAGTGGACGGCGTCGAGGTGAGCTGTGTTGATGTCGCGATGCCGGTTTGCATCGCCCGCGCGGGGGAGTTGGGGCTCACAGGCTACGAGAGCCGTGAGGAACTCAACGCCCTTCGTCCGTTCTTTGAGCGGATGGAGCGGATTCGCCGGGAAGCCGGACGGCGGATGGGCATGGGCGACGTCTCCGACTCGGTGGAACCGAAGTTCGCCTTGATCGCTCCCCCGCGCCAGGGCGGTTCCTTCGCCGCGCGCTACTTCACGCCTCGGGAGTGTCACCCAACGGTCGCCGTCACCGGTGCCCAGTGTCTCGCGGCGACGGCGCTCATTCCCGGGTCGGTCGCCGAGGGTCTTGTTTCCGCCGTCGATGCTCCCGTCACGATGTCGATCGAACACCCGATGGGCCATCTCGACGTCGAACTCGAATTCACCCGTTCCGCCGAGGGGATCGCTATCCACTCCGCGAAGGAACTTCGCACGGCTCGTTTGCTGGCCCGGGGAGAACTCTTCGTTCCGTGCCACGCCGAGGCGGCATGAAGGTCGCGAGCTGACATCAATCCTCCGTCCGGCGTCGCGCAATGCCTTCGCGACACCTTGGGTCAACACCTCGACACTACATCGTCGAGCGTCGGGCCGACTCGCGCTTTCTCCGCACTTCCGAGATCCGGATTGGGATTAGCATCGGGACGCGTTGGCGATAGTCGCGATAGAGGTCGCCGTGAAAGACGAGCAGGTCGCGTTCCTCCCAACGAATCGCCACCAGGATGTAGGCCGTCAAGCCCGCGGAGACCTCTTCGGCGCGAACCCCGACGCGACCGAAGGCCTTCAGCATCTCGGTGACGTGTTCGTGGGTCATTTCGACGAAGACGATATTGCCCGGTCCGTTCGACTCGACGACGTCCACGCTCGTCTCCTTCGGCGACCAGCCAAGTCGTCGGGCAATGGTCTCGACTTCGCGGCGGCCGATGTGCTGGGGGAGCTTCGCGACCAACGCCCGCGCCGAACGTGAGATGAACTCGCCACGCTCCAGCAAGTCGAACCCCGCGAGTGAATCGGACGGCGGGATGTCGATGACGAAACGTTCGCCACCCGCCGGATGAAACCCATGACGCTCCAGCCGCGCCTCGATCGTCGGCCCCATGCGGACCACGAGCGGGAGATAGCAACGCGTGAGAAAGTCGAACGGCGGCGCCCATGGGTTGTGCGTTCCCCCTTCGAGCACCAGCCGTGCGGGACCATCCGCGAGCGACAACGGTAAGAGGATCGTTTGCAACACGAGCGTCGCGCTTCCCGTGGAGCCAACGCTAAAGCGGTACTCGCCCGAGGCGACACGACGGGGCTCAAAGCGGAACAACCCCGGTTCTGATCGCTTCGCCCGGATCCGATCGATCCGCAACGACCGCCCCGGCGACGAGCGACAGGGCGAGCGACGAACGCAGCACCTGACCACCTCCTTCGCCTTTCGAACCATCGATGGCGACCACTGCGTCATTGGTCGAGCCTCGCATCTCCGTCGTCGGCCTTGTCTCCATCCTTGGATCACCCACGCTAGATTTTGGCGTTCACCACCTTTCAGGGACACCGCTCACGGCCCAGAGGTTCCTGGTCAATGGATGGACAATTCCAGAATCCATTGTCGCTTCACTCGGCCAAGGAGGTCCATCTTTCTATGCTGAGGGTGCGAGGGAGGGCGGTTCCCTCGCGGAGGATCGCTGTCAGTGGTGCTGGACGAGGCGACGTGATGAGGCCGATGACGCGCGAGACGACTCTTCCCGCTTGCTCGAAATACCCACTCGTCTGGTTGATGGCCGGATGCGGCCTGTTGGTGGCCTGCGGGGACAAGAACCCCAAGGCGGTCGTGACGACCCCGCCGGTCGTCGAAGTCGCTCATCCGATCGAGCGGACGGTGACCGACTACGAGGTCTTCACGGGAGAGACCCAGGCGGTTCAGTCAGTCAACGTCACCGCTCGGGTGACCGGCTACCTCACGAAGATCAACTTCCGCGATGGCCAGGATGTCAAGGCGAACGACATCCTCTTCGAGATCGACGATCGTCCCTACAAGGCGGCGCTCGAGCAGGCCAAGGGTGAGGTCGAATACAACCAAGCCAACCTACTCACCGCCCAAGCCCAACTCGACATCGCGCTGAAAACGCAAAAGGACAACCCCGCAGCGATCAGCAAACTCGAGATCAACAAACGCCAGGGACTTCGCGACGAGGCGCAGGGATCGCTCAAAGCCTCCCAAGCCCAACTCGCCGATGCCCAACTCAACTACGACTGGTGCAAGGTCCGTTCACCGATTGATGGGCGGACCGACCGGCACTTCGTCGATGTGGGCAACCTGGTCACCGCCGACAAAACGAAACTGACGAACATCGTTTCGCTCGCGCCGATGTGGGTCTACTTCTACGTCGATCAACGAACGGTCTTGAAGATCCGGGAACTCGTGCTCGGTGGCAAACTCCCCTCCGCGATGTCGAACACGACGCCGGCCGAATTGGGGTTGGCCAACAACAACGAGTTTCCCTTCGAGGGCTATCTCGACTTCGTCGGCAATCAGGTCCAAGCCGACACCGGGTCGATCTGGGTGCGGGGCACCTTTCCAAACACGGATCATCGCTTGCTCTCGGGGCTCTTCGCGCGGATCCGGGTTCCGGTCAGTCCGCCCTACGAGGCGCTGTTGGTCGCGGACGCCGCGGTCAGCATCAACCAGAGTGAGTACTACGTCCTGGTCGTCGACGAGAATGACGAGGTCGTTTACCGCCCGGTCGAGGTGGGCCAGGTTCAGGATGGTTTCCGTCAGGTCTTGCCCCAGCGGCAGGTCAGCGAGCCTGGCAAGGAGGGGGAGACCACAACCAAGACCTACAAGGCGCTTTCCCCGACCGATCGCGTCATTGTGCGGGGCATGCAGCGGGTCCGTTCGGGCATCAAGGTCAGTCCGAAGTTGGTGGACATGGTCAGCCAGTTGCCGGTGACCTCCTCGACCAAGGCAACAGAAGCGGAGTCGGCGTCGACGACAAAGGGCGAACCCGCTTCGAAGCCGAACTCCGCGGCGCCCGCCAAGCCGAACTCAGCGGCGCCCGCCAAGCCGGGCTCAGCGGCGCCCGCCAAGCCGGGCTCAGCGGCGCCCGCGAAAACGAAGGAAGCATCGACCCCGAGACCCAAGAAGAACTCAGCCGATGCCTCGGCATCGAAGAACGAACCCTCCGAGAAGGTGGAAGAGAAGGCCAAGAAGACATCCTCGTGACTCGGCGGTGGATGCTGCCGAGAACGACTAACGCCGGACCAGTATGTCTCGATTCTTCATCAAGCGACCGATCTTCGCGATGGTCTGCTCGATCATGATCACCCTCATGGGCGTCGTCGCCTTGTTGGCGCTGCCCGTGGCCCAGTATCCGCCGATCGTTCCCCCGACCATCCAGGTGACGACCTCCTACCCGGGGGCGAACTCCGTCGTCCTGGCCGAAACGGTCGCCGAACCGATCGAGGAACAGGTCAACGGGGTCGAAGGCATGATCTACATGTCGTCGACGTGTTCCAACAATGGCGACTACACCCTCACTGTCAGCTTCGACATTGGTACCGACCCGAACATGGCCCTCATGTTCGTGCAGACGCGAATTCAGAACGCGATCGCCCAGCTTCCCGACATCGTTCAGAAGCAAGGGATCACGACGCGGATGCAGTCCCCGAACATCCTCATCGCGATCAATCTCGTCTCCCCCAACGGACGTTACGACCAGCTCTACATGAGCAACTATGCCGAGATCAACATTTTCGACGCCCTCAGCCGTTTGCCGGGAGTCGGGACCGTGTTGATTCACGGGGAGCGCGACTACTCGATGCGGGCGTGGATCGACCCCGAGAAGTTGGCGGAACTCGGCCTGACGACGACCGACGTCTACGACGCGATCTCCGAGCAGAACGTCGAGGTGGCGCCCGGTTTCATCGGCCAACCGCCGGTCCCGGCGGGACAGGCGTACGAACTGGTACTGCAAACCAAGGGCCGACTCACCTCGATCGAGGAGTTCGGGGACATCATCGTCAAGGTGGGCCAACGGGGAGCGTTGGTTCGCCTCAAGGACGTCGCGGACATTCGGCTCGGGTCGCAGAATTCCGACCTGAGCGCCTACCGCGATGGTGCCCCCTCGGTGGCGCTCGCCGTCTATCCCCTTCCCGAGGCCAACTCGCTGTCGACCGCTCGCGGTGTCTATGCGCTGTTGGACAAGCTCGAGAAGGACTTTCCCGATGGGCTCGAGTGGGTGGTGGGCCTCGACACGACGCCGTACATTCGCAGCTCGATTCAAGACGTCGTCGGGACGTTGTTGACGGCGATTGGGCTCGTGGCGATCGTCGTTCTTCTTTTTCTTCAGAACTGGCGTGCCGCGCTCATTCCGTTGGTGGCGGTGCCGGTGGCGATCGTCGGTACCTTTTCCGCGATGGCCGCGCTCGGTTTCAGCCTCAACATGCTCTCGCTCTTTGGCTTGGTGCTCGCGATCGGCATCGTGGTCGACGACGCAATCGTCGTGGTCGAGAACGTCGAACGCTGGCTCGAGGAGGGCTATCCTCCCGACGAGGCGGCCGCGAACGCGATGGAGGAAGTGCAGGGGCCGATCGTCGGCGTGCTGCTCGTGCTGTGTGCCGTCTTCGTTCCCTGCGCGTTCATTCCGGGGCTCACGGGGCTCTTTTTTCGACAGTTCGCGCTGACGATCGCCGTGTCGACCGCCTTCTCCGCCTTCAACTCGTTGACCCTCAGTCCCGCGCTGGCGGCGTTGCTGCTTCGGAAACGCTCCGAGATGAGCGATCCGATCACGCGAGTGCTCAACGCCATTTTCGGGTGGTTCTTCCGGCTCTTCAATCGCGGCTTCGATTGGGGAACCAAGTCCTACACGTGGATCGTCGGAGGGATGTTGCGGCTGAGTCTGCTCGTGTTGGTCTTGTACGGCGGTCTCTTGGCCTTAACGGTCATCAGTTTCACCACCTACCCGACCGGACTGATCCCTCAGCAGGATCAAGGGTACATCATCGCCAACGTCCAGCTTCCCGAATCGGCGTCGCTCGAGCGAACCAGCGCCGTGCTCGAGAAGCTCGACAAGATCGCCCGCGAACAGCCGGGTGTACACGCGACGATGGCGATCTCGGGCTTCTCGATCATCGTGACGACCGATTGCTCGAACTGGGGAACGCTCTTCATCACCCTCGATCCCTTTTCGAAGCGCACCACGCCCGAGACGCAAGCGGCGTACATCACCGCGAAGCTCAACAAGATCTACCGGGAAGAGATCATTGGGGCCCGCGTCGACGTGATGGGGGCCCCGCCGGTCCCTGGTCTTGGGCAGTCGGGAGGGTTCCAGCTTCAGATCGAGGACCAGACGGGGCTCGGGCTTAGCGCCTTGGAGGGGACGGCCGAGGCCTTGGTGGACGCCGCCAACCAGCAACCGGGCTTGAAAGGGGTCTTTACCAGCTTCACCAACTCGGCGCCGCAGCTCTACCTCGACATCAACCGGACGATGGTGATGCAGACTGGCGTCAAGCTCTCGGACGTCTTCAACACGCTCAACGTCAGTTTCGGCTCGGTCTACGTCAACCTCTTCAACGAGTTCGGCCGCGTTTGGCAGGTCAACATCATGGCCGAGGGAAAGTACCGTACCGACATCAACGACATGAAGCTGTTGCAGGTGAAGAACCAGGCGGGCGAAACCGTTCCGATCGGGTCGTTCCTCTCGTCGCGGCCCACCACCGGTCCTCTCTTCGTGATGCGCTACAACGATCTCAACTCCGCGTCGATCAACGGCGGCAACGGGCCCGGCTACAGTTCGGGCCAAGCGATCTCGCTGGTCGAGCAACTCTGTGAGAAGCACTTGCCGCCGGGCATGACCTACGACTGGACCAACTTGAGCTACCAAGAGGTGACGGCGGGCAACACGGGGATCTTGATCTTCGGGCTGGCCGTGCTCGTGGCATTTCTGGTGTTGGCCGCACTCTATGAGAGTTGGTCGCTACCCTTCGCGATCATCTTGATCGTGCCGATGTGTCTGCTTTGCGCTTTGGCGGGGGTAGCGTCCGTGGGCAACTCGATGGACATCTTCGTTCAGATCGGTTTTGTCGTGCTCATCGGAATGGCGGCCAAGAACGCGATCCTCATTGTCGAGTTCGCCAAGCAGGAACGGGAGAAGGGGCTCTCGCGGCGGGAGGCGACCCTCAGCGCGTGTCGACTGCGGATTCGTCCCATTCTCATGACATCGGTCGCGTTCATCGCCGGCGTCTATCCCTTGGCGGTCGCCACCGGTGCGGGATGGGAGATGAGGCGGTCACTTGGCACGGCGGTCCTCGCGGGCATGTTTGGCGTCACGCTCTTCGGCGTCTTCCTGACGCCAGTCTTCTACTACGTCATCACGTGGTTCGGTCGTCGCCGCGATGACGCGGCCGCGGACGTCGACCCAGCGGCTACGTAGTCCTTTCTTCACCGTGCTGAGGGGAATCGTCGGCACCGACACCGCGCTCAAGCGATCCGGCACCGAGGGAGTCGTCAGCGCTTTCTGCAAGAGGCCGGAGGCTGGCTCGATCAGCTCCACTTCCGCGATCGTGGGATCTGCGATCGTGGGCGCGTTCGGCAGCGTTCCCGTCGGGCAACCATGCCCGATCCAGAGACAGCACGGCGTACGCTGATAGTCATCGCAGCACTTCTGACACTCCGGCGGCGTTGGGCAGGGGAGCCCTTTCCGACAGTAGTCGTCGGGACCGAAGCATCTTGTCGGCGGCGTTGGGCAGGGGAGTCCCTTCCGGCAATAGTCGTCGCAACACTTCTCGAGGCACTCACTGCCGCAGACGCAAGGGTAGCCGGGCCGGAAGAGATCACCCGCGAACGTGGCGGACGGGAGAGCGACGCCGATCAACCCGCAGCAGACGAAGACATCGATCCGCCACCAGTTACCCGAAAAGCAGTTCATCATGGGGCCTCTTTCTCCAGGTTCTCGAGAGCTTCGACTCCGCTCGGTTCGCTCGGCGCGGTGGAAGGCAGCGTCACCTTGGGAACGCTTTCGACCTTGGGTTTGGGAGTGCTCTCCGGTTTGGGGGCCGCCTGCTGATTGGCCCCAGCGTTGGGAAGGGGCAATTCGAGGAACGGGAGGCTGTCGCTGAGGGAGTGCGGCGGCTCCGTCGCGTACATCTCGTCCTCGGACGGGGGCTGACAGCGAATCTGCCATCCACCACCGAGAGCCCGGTAGATGTCGACAAACCCGAGAGCCACGTTGCCGAGCGTGTCGACATAGCTGACTTGCTGATCGACGAGATCCTGTTCGAGCAGGGCGACGCTGGTGAAGTTGGCTAAGCCATCGCGGTATTGGACGACCGCGGCGCTCACCGCCTCTTGATCGGCGAGCACGCTCTTGAGCAGGTACTCGGCTTGCTCTTCCGACTTGAACAGGAAGACGATGCCGTTTTCGACTTCCTGGTTGGCCGTCAACACGGTCTGCTGGTAGGCGGCGATGAGTTGTTGGAATTCCGCTCTCTGAAGTTCGACATTGGCCCGAATGCGACCGTAGTTAAAGATGTTCCACTTGAAACTGGGGCCGATGGTTCCGGCGAACGCGTTGCTGCGGAACAGGTTGCCGAGATCTTGTCCGTTGTAGTCGAGGACGCCGGTGATCGAGATCAACGGGTAGAGGTCCGTCTCCGCGATACCAATCTCCGCGCTTTGGGCCGCGACCTCCCGCTCGGCTTGGCGCACGTCGGGTCGTCGACGCAACAGATCCGCCGGCAGCCCGACCGCGACATCGACGGGGGCCTTTGGAATCGGGCCTTCGCCGAGGATTGGAGCCAAGTCGGTGGTGGGAATGCCCAGCAGGACGCAGAGGCTGTTGTTGGCCTGTCGGAGAATGATCTCCTGCTGCGGGATGATCGCTTGAGTCTGCGCGAGAATGGCTTCCGACTGATCGACATCGATCTTGGAGGTCTCGCCTCCCTTGTAGCGAGCCTTGGCGATCGAAACAGAGATCTCTTGGAGCTTGACCGAACGCGTCGCCAGTTCGATCTGACTTTGGGCGGTTCGATAGGAGACGTAGCTGGAGGCGACGTCGGCGATCAGTGTTACGAGGACGCCGTCATACTCCTCGACGCTCACGTCCAGATTGGCGTCGGCGGCCTCGATGGCCCGGCGATACCGCCCCCAGATGTCCAGTTCCCACGCCAAACTGAACCCGTAGTCCCAGATGCTGTAAAAGCGGTCCTGGACGAACGACGTATTGGCGGAGGCCGTGCTCAGGGCCTCGCGGGTGAAGCCGCCGTTGCCGGTTTGAGTCTGCGGGAAGAGATTGCCCACGGCGATTCGACGACTGGCTCGCGCCGCCAGGACGCGGAATCCGGCTTCGCGGACCGTTAGGTTCTGTTGGTAGGCCGAGCGGACCAGTCCGTTGAGGACGGGGTCGTTGAACAGCGTCCACCAGTCGGCGATGGAGCTTCGATCGGAAAGGAGACGCGGGTTGTCCCCGCTGTCGATCCAGTGGTCGGCGATGGGAGCGGGTGGCCGACCGTAGTCGGGGCCGACCTGAAAGCCGTTGCGCAAGTACTCATCGAGACTGGTACAGCCGGAGGCGCCGAGTAGGACGATCCCGGCGACGAGGACCATTGCCCATCCCGACCGGGATGTCGTGGGACGACGTTGTGGAGCCATTGCGCGATTTCCCCATGGGAGGAGATGAACCATCACTTCCCAGTGGACATCGGCAGAATCGACAGGACCGGTTCAACCGAAATGGAGCCTCCCGGCAATTTGGTTGGATTAGTGGGGATCGGAGGGATATGCGAACCTGTTGAACTGGTGGGTACCGAATTGAAGGGCCCGAAGGGGATCGCGACTGGTTGACTCAGCCCATCTCGTGGATCTTCTCTAAATTGCTTGCCCGTCCAGAGGCATTCAAGTTGATACGAAGGAGAGGGAGAGCTAGACTTTAGTAGCGTTTTTTGCGGTCGTTCGCCGATGGTTTCCAAACAGCCGCGAACGAACGGGGACGACAGCCCGCCCCTTGATTTCCTGCCAGACCGATGTGACTGATGGATCGTCGCTCACATTGTGCCTGCCTACCTTGAGGATCTCATCGCGATGGCGATGCAGCCAGGAAGACGGATCGATTGGACGACGACGGCTTTGGTGCTCACCTTGCTGGGAGTTCTGCCGACCGGATTGCGCGCCGAGGCTCCCGACCAGATCAAGTCGTTCATCGCCAATCACTGTCTCGATTGTCATTCAGGTAGCGAGGCGGAGGCCAATCTTGACCTGACAAGCCTCGACGCCTCCTTGAACCATGCGCACGACGTCACCAAATGGGTTCGGATTCACGATCGCGTCCACGCGGGGGAGATGCCGCCGGAGGAGAGTTCGACCGCTTCGGCCGAAGAAATGAAGCTCTTCGCGAAGCGACTCAGCCAGTGGCTTCAGTCGCATCAGCACGCGAAACAGAAGTCCGAGGGTCGAGTACGGGGGCGACGACTGACGCGTCTCCAGATGGAGCGCACCCTGCACGACTTACTCGGAATCGATATCCCGCTCGCGGACAAGTTGCCGGAAGAACCGCGCACCGACAGCTTCTCCACCGTCGCGGAAGATCAGACGATCTCTCACTTCCATCTCGACCGCCATCTGCACGTGGTCGATGTGGCACTCGATGAAGCATTCCAGCGCGCCCTTGGACAAGCGGATTCCTACGATCGGACGCTCGATGCCAAGACACTCTGCCGCCGCAATCCGCGCCGCCGCACGCGCGAGCCGGAACTGATCGACGATCGCGCCGTGACGTGGTCCTCCGGGGTGACCTTCTACGGGCGCCTGCCGGCGACCACCGCTCCCGAAAGCGGATGGTACCGATTTGTCATCCGCGCCAACGCGCTGAACTGTCCCGAGGGTCACGGTGTCTGGTGCACGGTTCGACGCGGCCTGTGCGTTTCCAGCGCTCCGCTGTTGCCCTGGGTCGGGGCCATTGAGGCGACCGAGGATCCGAAGACGTGGACCTTCGAGACTTGGTTGCCCAAGGGACACATGCTCGAGATTCGACCGGGCGACACGACGCTCAAGAGGGGAAGGTTCGCCGGAGGCCAAGTCGGTACCGGTGAAGGAGCTCCGCAGAACGTCCCCGGCGTTGCCATCGAATCGATCCACATGACGCGCATTCATCAGGGGATGACCGACGAGCAGATCCGCCATCGTCTCCTCGATGACTTGACGATCAAACCTGGAAAGAAGGGAAAACCCGGCACCGTCGTCTCGACGAACCCCGACAAGGATCTCGCGCGGCTGATTAAACGCTTTGCCCATTGGGCCTTCCGCCGACCGGTGACCGAGGAGGAGGTCGCTCCCTACGTGGCGATGGCGATCGACTCGATGTCCGAGGGCAACGACTTCGCCTCGACACTACGGACCGGATATCGGTCGCTGCTTTGCTCGCCCAGATTCCTGCTCTTTCAGGAAGAGCCTGGTCCTCTCGATCAGTACGCGATCGCCAATCGGCTCAGCTACCTACTTTGGAGCAGCATGCCCGACCGGGAGCTGCTGCAATTGGCGGAGAAGGGGGAGCTGTCCGATCCCAACGTGCTTCGCGCCCAAGTGCGACGCATGCTCGACTCGCCTCGCGGCAAGCAGTTCGTTCGCGACTTCGCCGCGGAGTGGCTGGACCTGGGGTTGATCGACTTCACCCAGCCCGACCGGAGACTTTTTCCACGCTTCGATCCGATCGTCCAGCAGTCGATGCTCGCCGAGACGCACGCCTATCTCGACGACATGGTTCGCGAGAACAAGAGCGTCACCTGGCTGATCGACTCGGACTACACTTTTCTGGATAGCCGACTCGCCCGCTACTACGGGATCGACGGCGTCGAAGGGGACGAAATCCGCAAGGTGTCGCTTGAGCCCGGCGATCATCGCGGGGGATTGTTGACGCAGGGGGCCATCCTAAAGGTGACGGCCAACGGTACCAACACGTCGCCGATCATCCGCGGGATTTGGGTCTCCGAACGGATTCTCGGGGTGCCGATTCCTCCGCCGCCGGAGAACGTGCCCGCCGTCGAGCCCGACATTCGCGGCGCCAAGACGATTCGCGAGATGCTCGCCAAGCACCGCTCCCAGGAAAGCTGCGCAGTGTGTCATCGCAGCATCGATCCTCCCGGCTTCGCTCTGGAGAACTACGATGCCGCCGGGTTATGGCGGGACCAGTATTTACAGAAGTCCGGACGTCGGGTTCGTCGAGGGGCGAAGGTCGACGCCAGCTACGACATGGCCGACGGGCGCCACTTCGAGGACGTCGACCAGTTTCAGACACTCGTGCTCGAAGATCGCCAAGGGCTCGCACGGAACGTGGTCGATAAGCTGATTACCTTCGGTACGGGGGCGGAGGTGGCATTCGCCGATCGGGACGACGTGGAAGCGATCGCCGCGCAGGCGGCATCGAGCGACTACGGAATGCGATCCTTGATCGAAGCGGTCGTCACCAGTCCCATCTTTCTCACCAAGTGATTCCAGGGGAGGCTTCTCGTGAGCCACGACATCAACTTCAACTTTGGACGCAAGATCGATCGACGCACCATGCTTCGCGGTGCGGGAGTCGCTCTGGCTCTCCCCTGGCTCAGCTCGATGGATGCCGCGTTCGCCGGCGTGACCGAACCGCCGCGGCGCTTTGTCGCGATGACGCTCGGGCTGGGACTGGTCGCCGACAACCTCAATCCGACCAAGGGGGGACGGGACTACGAACTCTCGCCCTACCTCGAGCCGATCGCGGACTTGCGGGATCAGTTCACCGTGGTCTCGGGAAGCTCCCATCCGGGCGTCACCGGAGGGCACCGCGCCGAGGCGAGTCTGTTGACCGCCAACCCGGGCGCTGGCACGGGGCGTTCGCGAAACACCGTCTCGCTTGATCAGTACATGGCCAAGCATCTCGGCCATCACACCCGGTTCCCATCGTTGATCCTCAGTAGCAGCGGCAGCACGAGTCCCTCCTACACCGAGAATGGTGCGATGATTCCCGCGGAGTCGTCGCCGTCGCGCCTCTACGCCCGACTCTTCATCAACGACTCGCCCGCCGATCGCAAGCGGCAGGCCAACAACATTCGCCAGGGTCGCGGGATCATGGACCTGGTCGCCGACGACGCCAAGCGGCTGACCCGTCAAGTTGGGGCCGGCGATCGTCAGCGCCTCGACGCCTTCTTCACCAGCGTCCGCGATCTGGAGAAGCGGATGGCCGCCTCGGAGGCATGGGCCGAGCGCTCCAAGCCGAAGGTCGACGCCAATCGCCCCAACGACATCGGCAATTCCAAGGATTTTGTCGGCCGTCAACGACTGATGAGCGACATGGTCCGACTGGCGCTCGAAACCGACTCGACCCGCATTGTCACCTATCACTTGGGCGGTAGTGGCGGTGTCGTCCCCCTTCCAGGAGTCGAGGAGGGCTATCATTCGCTCTCCCACCACGGACGCGACGAGGAGAAACTCGCTCAGTTGGCGTTGGTCGAAACCGCGATCGTCGCGGCTTGGGGCGACTTCCTCCGCAGCTTGCAGTCAACCGATGACACCGGCACCAGCTTGCTCGATCGGACCTCGGTGCTGCTGACGAGCAACTTGGGCAATGCCTCGAGCCACGACAATCGCAACATGCCCGTCCTGCTCGCCGGAGGCGGCTTCAAGCACGGCCAACACCTCGCCTTCGACAAGAAGAAGAACTACGCCCTCCCCAGGATGTACATCAGCCTGCTCCAGCGTCTCGGTATGGAAGTCGATCAGTTCGCCACCACGACCGGAACGATGCAGGGCCTCGAAATGACCTCGTAGATTGGGTCAGGGAACTCATGGATCCCAGCTCGATCCCCGGATGGTCTTTCTCAAGCCAAGCTGTCTCGGTCATGGCCAATGTCTCCGACATCTGCCCGTGACACTGCATCGCGGAGCTGGCGGTCGTACTCTACTTTCGCCATATCCCACTTCATCCGGTGCGTCGACGGCCGTGTTCGGGTTGCATCTCGCTTGGTCGTCATAACTGTCTAGCAACATTGGTCTTGTGTTGCCTCTTCAGGTGATGTGCTCATCGTCGCTGCGCGTCCATCGCTTCGTTGCTACATCATTGGCACTTCAAACGATTGGCTGTCCGTCAAAATCTCCACACGGCCGGCCCTCTTTGGAACAGTGGTTGCCATAGGAGAGACTCAGCTCCGGCACGGACGCCAATTGCTCGCAAGCAACGAGAACCCCCGTCGAACACTTCCGCCAGTGGGGATAGACACATGAACATGATGACGTCTGGACCACGCTCTTCTCCAGATCCTGACGCGATCAGTAGTGGAGTTGCCGCCGCGGCCGACAGCGGACTGAGCTTGGGAGCGAAGCCGAAGCCCGAGATTCAAAGCGGCCTTCCTGGCGACACGAGAAAACTGAGGCAGAAGGTTGCCCTTGTGACCGGTGGGAACTCGGGGATCGGTCGAGCGGTCGCGGTTCACTTCGCTCGCGAAGGGGCCAATGTGGCCCTGATCTGTTCCGACGCCGAGCACGAGGCTGCCAGACGGACGAAGAGAGCGATTGAAGCGGAGGGGCAAGATGCCTTGCTCATTCCCGGGGACATGTCCGATCCGGGCTCCTGCCGCGAGGCGGTCGAGCGGTGCGTCGAACGCTTCGGACGAATCGACATCCTCGTCAACAACGGGGCCTATCAGGAACAGCGGGATGGCTTGGACCAGATCTCCTTCGCGCAGTGGGAGAAGACCTTCCGGACGAACGTCTTTGGCTACTTCTGCATGACGAAGTTCGCGATCGAGCACATGCCGCCGGGGGCCGCGATCATTAACTCCGGATCGGTCGCGGGGTTAAACGGCGACGCACGGCTACTCGACTACGCCGCGACCAAAGGTGCAATTCATTCCTTCACGAAGTCCTTGGCCCAGAACCTTGTGGAGAGGCGAGTCCGTGTTAACTGTGTCGCCCTCGGGCTGGAAACGACACCGTTGTACCTCGCCGACGAGGACGAACCGGAACTTTCCATCGAGTTCGAGGAAATCGCTCGGTCCTATGTCTATCTCGCGTCCGACGCGGACTCGAAGTTCCTTACCGGCGAAGTGCTGCCGATGTGAGGAAGTGGACGCGATGGACGTGCGAGTCCCGCGAACCTCATGCCGGGAAGGTTCGCCAATCGGAAAGCATCCAGAAGTAACAGCCCATGTAGAATCCGAAAACACCGACTATGAGCGCTCGCAACCAGAGCGGTTCCACCATCTCGACATTGCGAAGGACGACGAAGAGGATGATGCCCACGACCGCGACCCCGTTCATGATCCAGCGAACGACGTCGAAGTGATCGATCAGGAACTCGCGGATCAGGTACGAGAAGACCAATACCCCCGCGAGGATGGGAATGGTGAGTACCGCGTCTCCCGTTGAGATGTCACGGCGCAAGGCGAAGAAGAAGATCAACGCGACGACGCTCAATTGCAAGATCCCGGCGACACCGGCGTTTCGGAGAAGGAGTTTGAGTCGGAGCACGTCTCGCAAGCCTCTCGGTGGGGGACAACTCGGCAGTGACGGCCCGACGGGTAGAATGTGGGCTCAGTCGCCGCTCGGGGTTGGTGTAGATTGCGAGGCTGCCGCAGTTCGACGGACATGATAGACCGCTCCCAAAGGTATTTGGCACGGTTCTCGCGGCAAGGGATTGATAGGAGGGTGATCGAGCGGGGAGTAGTCTCCTTCGTCGCGAACCCCAAAATTGCGCGATCACCCGCTCCTCACTTCGCCGTGATGCCGCCGTCGACGAAAAGGTTGGCGCCGGTGATGAAGGAGGACTCGTCGGAGGCGAGAAAGAGGATCGCGCTGGCGACTTCGTTCGTTTCGCCGACTCGGCCAAGCATCGTCCGGCCGCCGAGATCCGGGGCGGTGTTGACTTCACTTCGATCGAGGCCGTGGGACGTCGCGAACTCTTCCATCATCTCCGTCCAGATCGGTCCCGGGCTGACGGTGTTGACCCGGATCTTGTCGGGAGCCAAGTCGCCGGCCATGCAGCGCGTCAGTTGCAGGACCGCTCCCTTGGTGGCGTTGTAAGGGACCATCGCCGATTGGGCGAGAACCGACGAGGTCGACCCGATGTTCACGATCGACCCGCCGCCCGCGGCACGCAAGGGAGCGACCGCGTGCTTACTGACCCAAGCGATTCCGAGGACGTTGATGTCGAGAATCTTCTTCCAATCGTCGCCGGTGGCCTCTTCGACTGTCTTGCCGATGAGGATCGCGGCGTTGTTGATGACGATGTCGATTCGCCCGAAGGCCTCGACCGTCTTCGAGACCAGGTTCGCGCAACTTGCTTCCTCGGCGACATCGGTCGCGACGGCGATCGCCTCGCCGCCCGCCGACTTGATCTGTTCCGCCAGGGCCTCGAGAGGCTCGAGCGTGCGCCCGGCGAGAGCGAGCTTGGCGCCCTCGGTGGCGAAGAGTTCCGCCGTCGCGCGGCCGATGCCTCGTCCGGCTCCCGTGATGATGGCAACTTTATCCTTGAGGCGACTCATCATGAATCCTCCCATTGGGACTCGGTAATCACGATTCCTTCAGGTCGTAGCACATCAGCTTGTCTTGCTCGCGGAGGTAGAGCTTGCCGTCGACAATGACGGGGTGCGACCAGCTCTCGCGTTCCTGGAACGCGGGCTTGAGCGTTCCCTTGAGCCGGTACTCTTCGGGCGTCGCCTCGATGAGCGCGAGCGTGCCGTCTTGGTAGCGGAAGATGAGATGGCCGTCCGCGTAGAGGACCGCGGCCGAGCCCTTTCCGGGGCCGCGAATGTCGCCACCCCAAACGACATCCCCCGACTTCATGTCGAGACAGATGGGAAAGCCGTTGTTGTGCTTATGTCCGGCATAGAGGTGATCGCCCACCAGGAGCACACCGCCGTGGTGGTTCTGAAAGGTCTTCGCGGGGAGAAAGTAGACCTCTTCCGCCTTCACTCCGCCGCGCGGAGCGCGCGAGAGCTTCAGCAGCGCCGCGCCGGTGCCGTAGCCGGAGGTGCCGAAGACGTAGTCGCCGCTGGCGATCGGGGTCGGGATGTTGGCGGTTGGGTTGGCGACCGGATTGTAGCCCCAGAGGAACTTGCCGTCCTTGGCCCGCACGCCGATGAGGCCTCGGCCGGTGAGTTGGACATACTGCTTCACGCCCGCGCCGTTGGAAATGATCGCGGAGGAGTAACCCGCTCCGTCCTTGCCGTTGTCGCCGAGGTTGGGGACGGCCGACTTCCAGATCTCCTTGCCGGTCCTCTTGTTGAGGGCGACCATCATCGCGTCGGGGCCTCCGGGCGTGACGATGACCTTGTTGCCGTCGACGAGGGGAGACTCGGAGTAGCCCCAACTCGACATCATCTTGCCGTTCCAGTCCTTGGCGTGTCGCTTCCAGACGACTTTGCCGTCATCGGTTTGGAGGCACGCGATGGTGCCGTCGGAAAGCATGACAAAGAGCCGATCGCCGTCGACGGTCGGGGTGCAGCGTGAACCTTGGTAGCCGTGCTTGGGGACTTGGTCGGTCAGGACGCGGCGCCAGATCACTTTGCCGTCTTCCTGGTTCGCGGCGACGACCGCTTGGCCGCCATCGGAGTTGCCTGTGGTGAAGATGCGGCCATCGGCGATCGCGAGCCCGGCGTAGCCCGTGCCCATCCGGTCGGACATCCAGAGAAGCTTGGGTCGTTGCGTCTCCCAATCCTTGCTCAGTCCCGTTTCCTTGGAGAGGCCGTCGCGGTCGGGGCCACGCCATTGGTTCCACGCCGTTCCATCGGCTCCGCTCGAGCCGGCCTGCGCGATCGAAAGCGTGAGGGAAGGGGCCGCGAACAACATCGCGGCGGAAAGTCCAGCTAGGTAAAGCGTTCGGCTACGCACGCTCATCTCCCTTGTTATGGTGGCAACGCAACTTGGTTGTTGATTTCGACGTTCGCTCAGTCATCGTCGTGGCGTTCGGGCGGGGCAAACTCGACCGGTTTGTCCTCTTCGAAAGGATTGACGGGAACCAGTTCCTCTCCGAAGGGGTCGGGTGGCTGGCAAGCGGCCATGAGCCCGTTGAGTCGGCTGAGGATCGGATCATCCGACGGAACCTCCTCGTTCCGGGGACCGTTCGTCGCGGAGGGGATCCCCACGAGAAGGATACTCTCCGAATCGACCGGGCGCGTGGCATCGTTCCACAGCCGGCGACGTTCGGCGAGGAGATTCGCCACCAGCGAGCGTGCGGGGACCCGTCGATTCAGCCCGATCCAGCACTGGGCCTTCACCACGGCGAGAAGAAACTGGTCGCGGTTCGTGCCCGCGGCTTCCGAGAGACGCTCGATTGCGGTCAAGGCGTCGAGCGCCGACTCATAGTCTCTGCGCGCGTACGCCAACAGGAGTCGAACTTCCTCGAGCCGACGTTGTCGCGTTTGAGTGATCGAGGGGGAGCTGGGATAGCGGTCGAGTAGCTCTAGCCCGTGAGCGGCGAGGCGATCGATGGCCGCCTGGGTCGAGGTCGTTCGTTCCGATTGTTCGAGCGGTGTCGGGAAGATCTCGAGTCCCGTCGGGCCTTGGTAGGAACGTTCGCGACGCTCGACGGCGGGAAGGAGACCCGCCACGCGGAACGGAGATCGCTCGCCGGCCGCGTCATCGAGTACCGTTCGCTTCACGGCTTCCCCGATCGCCCAGAGAGCACGCTCGGTGGAGGCGGCATCGGGAGTCCAAGTGGTCAACTTCCCGCTGGAGAGTTCGATCAACCCGAGCGGGGCACCGACTTCGGGGATGCCGTAGCGAAGAGCCAGGAAGTCTCCCCGCGAGGATGCGGAAAGGGATCCCAAGGGGATGAGGTCGGTCTTGCCGTTGTCGAGTGGATGCCAGCTCCGAAGGATCCCGCCGAAGGAGAGATCCAGCTCGTTGACTTGGGAGGGAACTTTGGGACCTTGGACGATGGTGAAGATGCGCCGCGCGGCGGGGAGGACGACATGGTAGAGCCGGACTGGTCCCTTGGGACGCGATCCGCGCCGCAGGTCGTCGGTCGGCGTGAGGATTGGTTGTTCCTCCGATCCGTTGAGCATCGCTCGAACCAATCGGGCCCGTTCGCTGGCGAGGTGTCGCGATGGAATGCCGATGCCGGCATCGTCGTGGTGGATCGCGACGAGTGAGTTGCCGCTGGAGTCCCAGTTCGCGGTCTGGGAGGCGGAGGCGTTCGCGAGGATGCGCACGCCTTGCTCAAGGTCGTCGACCGGGTGGACGTAGAGATGAGCTTCGTCGGAGATTTCGGGTTCGATGCGATCGGGGACATCGCCCAAGAGATGTAGGCACGCGAGATACTGCCCGTCGGGCGACCACGAGGGGCGGGTGGCGTGCTCGATCGTCGCCAAATGGTCCCCACCGCTGAGTTTGAGCACATCGAGGCTCATCGAATCGATCCAAGGAACCGCGACGTGCATGCCCGTGGGGGCGACGTCGGGGGCCATGTCGGGCAGAAACGCCAGCGAACTCGCCGGGAGCGTCACGGCACGTTCGACGATGGTCTCGGTCTTGCCGAGGCGATGGTGGCGGCGGAGGGCGAGGGTGCCGGTGATGTACCGCTCCGCGGAAGTCTCGCTGGCCGGAGCGTCTGATTCGGGCAGAAACTCCATGTAGACGAGATAGCCGCCATCGGGAGCCCAGGAGGGGTTGCTCAGCAGTCCCTGGGAGCGCACGAGACGTCGGCGGGCTCCGCCGCGGGGATTGGCGATCCATAGCTCACTGGAAGTGTGCTCGTTCGCGAGGAGTGGGCAGGGGCGATCGAACCCCTCGACCGTTTGGTCCTCGAGATCGTCTCCCGAGTCGATTTTGTCAAAATCTTCGACGCGGACTCCCGGATCCTCGACGGCGCCGGAGGAGACCAGAGCGGCGCCATCGCCTCGCCCGAAAAGCCAATTCTGGGAAAAAATTGACTCTCCCTGCACCGTTTGGGTGAGGAAGGCGATCTCGGAGCCGTCTGGAGACCAGATGCCGGGGACGAAGAAGCAGCCACTTAGGAGCAAGGTGACGCCATATCGGGTGCGATCCATCAGGGCCATGGGAGAATCCAGTGAGAGGAGAAGGAGCCCTAAGGCGTTGAAACGGGGGAGATTCTGCCTCGTGGACGTCGCGGTCGTTTCGATATTGCCGAATTGTCTCAAACTGCGCTCGGCTTCACAAGTGATCCGGCAAAAGAGACGGGAAAACGATCTAGCGAGCGGGATCGGCTATGCTATTCTCGCCCCTGAACGAGGCACCCATGCTTCCTGTCTTCTCTATCTTGTTAAAGTTGAGAGGGGGGATTGGGGTGAATCTCGCTGAATTCGATTCAAAAAGCTACGAGTTTGCTCGTAACCAGATAGCATCTGAGTCGGATTTGGATCAGAACAGAGTCAACCACGCGTGGGTTGAGGAACCCTTGCCGGTCAATTTGGCATTGGCTATATATCGTGGTTTGAAACAGAGTGTGCCCACGGGGGCATACCCCGGGCCAGGCGACTGGGCCCACGGGGGATCGACCCTGGGCTGAACGACGGTGTCCGCGGGGGGTATACCCGCGACGAGAGAAGGCGGCGCGACAGCGAATCATGCGATTTACGTTAGTCGACAAAATTCTGGATCTCGAGCCCGGGTCGCGGATCACGACCGTCAAGAACCTTACCATGGCCGAGGAATACCTCGCGGAACACTTCCCGAGTTTTCCGGTCATGCCAGGCGTGATGATGATCGAGGCGATCACGCAATCGGGGGCTTGGCTTGTACGCGTGTCGGAGCAGTTCCGCCACAGCGTCATCCTGCTCAAGGAAGCCAAGATGGTGAAGTTTGGCCAGTTCGTCACGCCCGGTAGTCAGCTTACCGTCACGTGCGAACAGATCGCCAGCGACGAGACGACGACGACGCTCAAGGCGAAGGGCCAAATGAACGGTAAGACGAGCGTCTCGGCCAAGGTAGTCCTGGAACGGTTCAATTTGCGGGATCGTCACGCGGGCTTTCGTCGCGACGATCGACGTCTCCAGGCCCATCACTTGAAGACCTTCCAGATGCTGGCGACGCCTGATCTTCGCCAGAAATTTGACAAATTGGTTGCCCAAGGGGCTCGGACCGACTGATCGCGTCAAGGACGGGGTTGGGTCGAGCGGATGCCTCGCGAACCGGAGTTCGGACCAGACGATGGACCGCGCTCCCTTTCCCGAACGAACAGGACACGCACATGCGTCTTCAGGACAAGACCGCCTTGATCACGGGCGGTAGCCGGGGAATCGGCCGCGCGATCGCCAAGCGATTCGCCGACGAAGGAGCCAAGGTCGCGATCGTCTACAATCGCGGCAAGGAGCCCGCCGAGGAACTGGCCGCGCAGATCAAGGAGGCCGGCGGCGAGGCGCTGACCTTCCAGCACGACGTCAGCAACGCCGAAGGCGCGGGCGAGATTGTCGACCAGCTCGTCGAGAAGTGGGGAAAGCTCGACATCCTGGTCAACAACGCGGGGATCATCAAGGACGGGCTGTTCCTCCAGCTCGAGCCGGAGAACTGGGAAGCCGTCATCGACACGAACCTCAACGGCACCTTCTACTTCTGCAAGGCCGCCGCGCGAGCGATGATGGGCAAGCGATCGGGCTCGATCATCAACATGTCGAGCGTCGCCGCCCAGTTCAGTAACAAGGGGCAGTCGAACTACGCCGCCAGCAAGGCGGGGATCGAGGCCTTGACGCGCACCCTCGCCGCGGAAGTGGCGAGCCGGAAGATTCGCGTCAACGCGATCGCCCCCGGTTTCATTGAAACCGAGATGACCGAAACAGTTCGCTCGATGGCGGGCGACAAGATCAAGACGGCCATTCCGATGAAGCGGTACGGCCAGCCGGATGACATCGCCAACGCGGCGGTGTTTCTCGCTTCGGACGAGAGCACCTATGTTACCGGTACCGTCTTGACCGTAGATGGTGGGTTGCGACTCGGCGCGGTCGCCTAACCATTTGGAAGCACGACGGCAAGGCGAGTCGGTCGCGATGCCGATCGCGTGCTCAGTGCGTTGATTTGGTTTTGTTGTCTTGAAGGAGCGATCCATGTCGCAAGATGAGATTTTTCAGAAGGTCACGACCACGCTCGTGGATGCTTTGGGCGTTGAAGAAGACGAAGTGACTGCGGAGGCGACGCTGACGGGTGATCTAGGAGCCGAGTCGATCGACTTCCTCGATATCGTCTTCCGCCTCGAGAAGAACTTCGGCATCAAGATTCCGCGGGGCGATCTCTTCCCCGACGAGAAGCTCTTCTCCGATCCCAAGTTCGTCGCCAACGGCAAGATGACCGCCGAGGGCCTCGACGAGCTTCGCATGCGGATGCCCTACGCGGACATCAACTCGTTCGCCAACGATCCGAACGTGCAGCAGATCAGCAAGCTCTTCACGGTCGAGATGATCGTCCGTTACATCGAGAGCAAGCTCGCCGAGCCGGCCGACGCGTAAGTCCTCCCTCCCGCGTTTTGGCGGGAATTGGGACAAGTGTTGCCGCGGCAACGGAGCCGATGTCGGTCGCCCGCTTGGAATTCCCCGCGAGTTGGGGATGACGGAGCGTGTTGATGGGCTCGGTTTGAAAGAACGCTTGAGCGACCTGGACGATAGTCGACGCAAGCGTGGAAAAGACATTCGTGACGTCGGGCCCATGCGATTGAGCGAGCGCGAGAAGGATCTCTCGCGGAGGGGCCGTTCGCTCAATGTGGCTCGATCCTTTCGATTCGGCTGGTCAGGGAAGGGGATGCCGTGTGCCCTGGGGGTGTCACGAACGACCTCCCACCCGAAGGCATGGCGACCGTCGAGCGAAGTTTACGCGGGGAAAGAGTACCCCGCACATCGCTGTCGAGGCCTTAGCCGGCCTTGGATGCAGGGCCAGCGAGGGGAACGTCTGGTAAGGAACGCCACCTCGCGTCCCGCCCTTTGAGGACCAGTCCGATGCGTTGGATCTGGATAGATCACTTCGACGAGTTCCACAGCGGTCAGTCCGCGCGGGCCGTCAAAGTCGTCAGTGTGGCCGAAGACCACCTGCACGAGCAATTTCCCGGCTATCCGGTGATGCCGCACTCGCTTATTATCGAGGGGCTCGCCCAGACGGGTGGCATTCTCGTGGGTGAGGCGAACGATTTCTCCGAGAAGGTTGTCCTTGCGAAGATTCCCAAGGTCACCTTTCACGATCACGCGATCGCCGGCGATGTTCTCCACTACGAAGTGGAACTCGTCGAGTTGCGTGGCGAGGGAGGCATCGTCGACGCGAAGGTCTTCAAGAACGGCGAGCTGATGGTGGAATCGGAGATCGTCTTCGCCCATCTCGACAAGTCGAGAGGGATCGACGACGGTCTGAGTGCAAAGAACTTTGTCTTTACCAAGGACCACTTGATGGGACTGCTGAGGATGGCTCAGGGGTCTTACCAAGGTGGTGGTGGCGGAGCCAGTCGCGGCGTCGAAGAGACCCATCCAACCTCTGACGCGGTTGGAAATAATGGGCGTCCCTGAGCGAGCCTGAGGACTTCGTCTTTCAAAGGCATTACGACGGACGGCAAGAGATGAGCGGTTCCGATCGACGGATTGTGATCACCGGTTTGGGCGCCGTCACGCCGCTCGGCACGGGCAACGATACGGTTTGGCAAGCACTTGCGGCAGGCAAGAGCGGGATCATGCCGATCGAGTCGTTCCTGAGCGACGAGACCACGACGCGCATTGCTGGCGAAGTGCGCGACTTCGACCCGAAGAAATTCGTCAAACAGCGCAAGAGCCTCAAGGTGATGGCTCGCGATATCCAGCTCGCGGTGGGCGCCGCTCACCTCGCGGTGACCGATTCGACCATCGATCCCGAGAAGGTTGATCCCCTTCGCTTCGGGGTCTGCTTCGGCGCCAGCATGATCGCCAGCGATCTCGACGAGCTCGGCATGCCTGTCTCCGAGAGCATCAACGGCTCGCGCCGCTTCGACTTGAAGAAGTGGGGCGTCGAGGGAATGGAACAACTCTTCCCTCTCTGGATGCTCAAGTATCTCCCGAACATGCCCGCCTGCCACGTCTCGATCTTCTACGACGCGCAGGGGCCCAACAATTCGATCACCGCCGGCGAGGCCTCCTCGACCCTCGCGATGGGCGAGGCCTTTCGCGTCATCGAACGCGATTCGGCCGACGTCATGATCACCGGCGGCACCGACAGTAAGATCAATCCCCTGGCGATCGTTCGCTTGGCGCTGCTCGATCGCTTGACGCACCGCGGCGACGACCCGGCGAAAGCGAGCCGACCCTTCGACGCCGGCCATGACGGGCTCGTCCCCGGCGAGGGTTCCGCTTCGTTGGTCTTCGAGGAACTCGAGCATGCCAAGGCTCGGGGCGCGACGATCTACGGCGAGGTGACCGGCTTCGGCGTCAGTTGTCTTCCCAAGAAACATGGAACCGCCATCACCTCGGCGGTCAAACGAGCCCTCGCCGACGCCGGGATCGAAGCCTCCGACTTGGGCCACGTGATTCCGACCGGCACCAGTTGCCGCGACGAGGACCGGCTCGAATCGTTCGCCCTGGCGGAGATCCTCGGGGACTCGGCCAAGGACGTTCCGGTGGTCGCCTACAAGAGCTACACCGGACAGATCGGCGCGGGAAGCGGGTCGGTCGAGTTGCTCGCCAGTTTGCTGGGCCACAAGCACGGCGTGTTGCCGGCGACGCTCAACTACGAACGTCCCGATCCCGAGGCCGCCGAGCTCAAGGTGCTCCGCGAGCCGGTCGATTTCCCGAACAAGCCATTGTTGACGTACGACCTGAGCCACAGTGGTCAGTGTGGCGCTCTCGTGATCAACCCCTTCCAGGGCTAAGTTTCACGGTACACGAGCCGCGTTTGGCGCGATTAGGAACGGAAGATCATGCAACGACGCGTTGCCGTCACGGGCATCGGTATGATTGCCCCTCTCGGTCACGATCCCGAGTCGATCTGGAAAGCGCTCAAAGAGGGCAAGAGCGGCATCGATCGCATTTCTCTCTTCGATGCGTCCGAGTTTCCCACCAAGATCGCCGGTGAGGTCAAGGACTTCTCCCTCAACGAAGCGGGCGAGGAGGAGAAGGACTGGGTCTATTGCGGGCGAAATATCCAGTTCGCCATCACCGCCGCCAAGCAGGCGGTCGCCGACTCCGGCTTCCACGACAACGGCCACGAACCCGAACGGACCGGCATCTACCTCGGCGCCGGTGAGGGACGCCAGGACTTCTTCAACTTCGTCGAACTGATCGCCCACGCCTACGACCGCGAGGAGCGCGAAGTCGACACCGCCCAGTTCATCACCGAGGCGATGCAGCGCCTTCACGCGGTGCGCGAACTCGAACAAGAACCGGGCATGTCCGCCAGCCACCTTGCCGAGATGTTCGACGCCGAGGGCCCGAACCTCAACTGCTTGACCGCGTGTGCCGCCAGCAGCCAGGCGATCGGCGAAGCGACCGAGATCATTCGTCGCGGCGACGCCGACGTGATGATCTCCGGCGGCACCCACAGCATGATCCATCCCTTTGGTGTCTCCGGCTTCAACCTGCTGACGGCCCTGAGCACCAATAACGGCGCTCCGGCCCAAGCCAGTCGCCCCTTCGATCTCAATCGCGATGGCTTCGTCATTGGCGAGGGGGCCGGCATGCTCGTGCTCGAGGAGCTCGAGCGAGCCCGCAAGCGCGGCGCGAAGATCTACGGCGAGATCACCGGCTACGGCTCGACCGCCGACGCCTTTCGGATCACCGATACGCATCCGACCGGTCGCGGCGCGATCGCGTGCCTCAAGGAGGCGCTCAAGGACGCCAAGCTCAACCCGGAACAGATCAGCTACATCAACGCTCACGGGACCAGCACCGAAGTCAACGACCGGGTCGAGACGATCGCCGTCAAGGAGGTCTTCGGGGACGCCGCCTACAAGATTCCGGTGAGCAGCACCAAGAGCATGACGGGGCATCTGATTGCCGCCGCCGGCAGCGTGGAGTTGATCTTCATGTTGATGGCGATGAGCGAGAACATCGTTCCGCCGACGATCAACTACGATACGCCCGACCCCGAATGCGATCTCGATTACGTGCCCAACGAAGCAAGGGAGTGTCCGTTGACGCATTGCATCTCCAATAGTTTTGGATTTGGCGGACAGAACATCTCCCTGGTGGCGAGTCGGCTTGCCGATTGATCCTCGAAGGATCGGGAGAGGTTTGTTGGTACCCATGACGCGGTTCGGGTTCGCCGATCGTGCCGTCGAGCGAGAGGGGCGTCGGTCGTGAACTCCGCCCTTGTCACATTGCTGTATGTCCTTCTCAGTCTGGTTGGGCTGTTCCTGTTCCTATGGACGCTCTTGGCCTTTTGGGTCATTGGCCGCTACGGGCACTGGATCGTTCGCATCTTCGAAGAGAAACCGATGTTTCTCACGCATCAGGCCCAGCCGCATCCTGATGCCGAGGAAGTCGTCTTCGAGACCAAATCGGGCCGGAAGCTCGTCGGCAGCTACCTCAAGCACACGGGTCGGCAACGTCTCGGCGTCTTACTGCTCTGCCACGAGTTTCTCTGTAATCGCTGGACGTGTCTGCGCTACGCCGGCCATTTGCGCGAGGTCGGCTTCGATCTCTTCACCTTCGATTTCGGCGACACCGGCGATAGCGATCCGATCGAGGGCTACGACCCGCTTCAGTGGGTGACGAACTACGAGAAAGAGGATGTCCGCGCCGCGGTCCGCTACCTGGAAAGTCGCGAGGACCGCGATCCGCGTGGCATCGGCGCTTTTGGCGTCTCCAAGGGGGGCGGGGCGATCATCGCCGCGGCGGCCGACGAGCGGGCGATTCGCGCCGTCTGCACCGATGGGGCCTTTCCGACCCACTTGACGGTGACGCACTACATCAGCCGCTGGGCCGAAATCGTCGTCACGATGAAGACGTTTTACAACAACCTGCCGATCTTCTTCTTCGCGACGCTGACCGAACTGTTGATGTTGCGGATGCGGTTCCGGCGCAGCGTGCAGTACTTGCGGCTGGAACGGGCGATCGCGAAGTTCGGCTCGCGGCCGCTGTTGATCATTCACGGCAAGCGGGACAACTACATCAATCCGTGGATCGTCGAGCGTTTCTTCGAGTTCGCCCGCGATCCGAAGGAGCTGTGGTTCGTCAAGGGGGCCAAGCACAACGGCTGTCTCGATCAAGAGCCCGAGGTGTACCGGAGCAAGATCCGCGACTTCTTCGTCAAGGCGCTGGCTCCCGGCGGGGCCGATCCCACCGCCAGTTCGAAACAGCAGGATGCTTCCTCGCCATCTCCGGTCGCCGGTCCGTGATGCCTCGGCCCTGGCCGCTGGAACTCGCGGCGCTGGGTGATCCAAGGCCCGCGGAGCTTCCCGATTCCTCTCGGCTCACGGACTGAGCCCGTTGCCCAAAGCGACACGACCTCGAGGAACCTCGCGGTGGAGCGTCGGCAATCGGGAGCCTCGTCACGGCTCCTGGTCGAGAACCTCCCGCCGATGGGATTCCCCTCGCGAAAACTCTGTCTCCCCATGGGGGTGTTTCCATGTTTCGTCCGGTCAAATGGCTCCTCACGAAGATCGCGGCCAAGAAGGCCCACCGGGTCCGTGAGAAGTTTCACGCGCTCACCAACAACCCCATCGACACGCAGCGAAAGCGCCTCTTTTCTCTCATCGAGCGAAATCGAAACAGCGCCTTCGGCCGCGATCATCACTTTTCGGAGATCAAGACGGTCGCCGACTTTCGGCGTCATCTGCCGATCGCGACCTACGAGCAGTTTCACCCCTACATCGAGCGGGTGCGCCAGGGCGAAGTCGACGCGATGTTCGATAAGCAGCGCGTCGTGATGTTCGCGATGACCAGCGGCACCACCGCGACCCGCAAGTATGTGCCCGTAACCGAACAGTTCCTCAACGACTATCGGCGCGGTTGGCACATCTGGGGCATCCACATGTTCGAGGATCACCAAGAGCTCCTCTTCAAGACGATGCTCCAGTTCACTAGCGACTGGCAGGAATTCTCGGCCCCGTCGGGGATTCCCTGTGGCAGCATCAGCGGCCTGACGGTCCAGATGCAGATGTACGTCGTGCGCAAGACCTTCCTTCTCCCGCCGCCGGCCTCGAAGATCAAGGACATCCAGTCGAAGTACTACCTCGCGTGGCGACTCGGCTTGGTGCGCGACGCGAAGATCCTCTCGACCGCCAACCCGAGCACCGTGGTCAATTTCGGCCGGTTTCTCAACGAGCATCGCGAGCAACTTATCCGCGATGTCCACGACGGCACGCTCACCGCGCCGGGCGAGATCCCCGAGGGGATCTACAAGACCGAACGCAAGCGACTGCGCGCGATGCCCGAACGGGCCCGCGAACTCGAGAAGATCGTCGAACGCGAAGGGCGGCTTCTGCCCAAAGATGTCTGGCCCAACTTGGGGCTGCTTTGCAACTGGACCGGCGGAAGCGTCGCCAACTACATGCGGCACTATCCGGAACTCTACGGCGAGCACGGCGTGCGCGATATCGGCCTGATCGCCAGCGAGGGTCGGATGACGATTCCGATCGCCGATGGAACGCCCGCCGGCGTCCTCGAGATCACCTCGAGCTTCTTCGAGTTCGTCCCCGTCGAGGAGATGGATTCCGCCGATCCGACGGTGCTCGAGTCGCACGAGCTGCAAGAGGGCAAGGACTACTACATCCTGCTGACGACCTCCAGCGGCCTCTACCGCTACAACATCTACGACGTCGTCCGCTGTGTCGGCTGGCACAACAAGACGCCGCTCTTAGCCTTCCTGAACAAGGGGGCGAACTTCTCGAACCTCACCGGCGAGAAGATCTCCGAGCACCAGGTGGTCAATGCCGTCTCCGCGGCGCTGGCGAAGTGCGAGCACAAGCTCAACGCCTTCGCGCTGGCTCCCTGCTGGCACGATCAAATGCCTTACTATGGGCTCTTCGTCGAGGAGTCCGACTTCGCCGACCGGGAGCATGCCCAACGTTTCGCGGGAGTCGTCGAACGCGAGCTCCAGGTTCAAAACAGCGAGTACGAGTCAAAACGCGAGACAGCCCGACTTGGCCCGATCCAGATCAAGCTCCTTCCCGCCAAAGCCTGGCGGCAATGGGATCGCGAACGCCTCAAGCGAACCGGCGGCACCGCGGAACAGTACAAACACCCTTGCCTGATCGCCGACACGGAGTTCGCCGACTCGATTCCGCTCGTCGATCAAGTGACGCAAACGACGGGTTGATGCTTCGCCGTGTCGTTCGGCTCTCCTCACAGTCAAAAGATTGCCCCGTGAACCAAGACGCTCATCAACTCCGATCCCCGCAGCCGCTACCGGAGAACATCCGCTCGATCCAGCCTGGCGGAGGATGGGGCCAGGCCCTGGAGCTGGCGTGGGGACGTTGGCGGCGAGCTTTCCTGAAGACCTGCTTTCCCGGCTACGTGAAACGGATGCGATCGCTCCTCAAGGGTGACGCGTCGACCTGCCCCGTGGAGGTCATCGATAGCCGCGACTTGAAGTTCTTCCGCAACGTCGCCGACTGTTGGTTCGAGCCCGAGGACGATCCCTACCGGTGGCGCGAACGGATTCCGCTGGCCCGTTGGGGGCTGGCGGAGGTCGTCGTCTTCGGGATGCCGACGGTCCTGTTGACGATCCTCTTTCTGAGCGGGGTGCTCGTTTCCCCTTGGTGGGCGCTCGTGCCGGGGGCGGCCGCGGCGTTCGTCTTCTACTTCTTTCGCGACCCCGAACGCCCCATTCCCGGCGACGCGGCGACACTCGTCAGTCCCGCCGATGGGAAGGTCGTCCAGATCGAGGAAATCGACGACGATCCCTTTCTGGGGCAACCCGGCGTCAAGATCGGCATCTTCCTGTCGGTCTTCAACTGTCACGTCAATCGCGCGTCGCTCGCCGGTCAGGTCATGCGGCTCGACTACCGCAGGGGGCAATTCGCGAACGCACTCTTCGAGCACTCCGCGGAGGTCAACGAACGGCTGCAAATCGAGATGGTCGAGACGACCGCGCCCTTTCGGCCGATCGTCATTCGCCAAATCGTCGGCGCGATCGCGCGGCGGATCGTCTGCGATCTGCGGCCGGGGCAGGAAGTCGAGCGGGGCGCGCGGATTGGTATGATAAAATTTGGGTCGCGAACCGAATTGATCGTGCCGCGGGAGGATCTGGTCCTCTCGGTCAAGGTGGGCGATCGCATCAAGGGAGGCGCCACCGAGATTGGACACTACGCGCCGTAAATCAGCACGTCGCCGCCGTCGTCGTCGACGAACGGTCGCGGTCGTCCCGTCGCTCTTCACGCTCGCCAACGGCGTGTGTGGCTTCGCGTCGATCATCATGGCCAGCCGGATCCAACCGGCGGTCTTGATGACCGGGGGCGAGGGCTACGCCGAGGCGATGACCGACTTGGGGATCGCGGGCTGGTTGCTCGTCGCGGGGATGGTCTTCGACGTCCTGGATGGCCGGATGGCACGGTTGGCCAACGCCGCCAGTCGCTTCGGAGCGGAACTCGACAGCCTCTGCGATGTCGTCTCGTTCGGGGCGGCGCCGGCGTTCTTGCTGCTCAAGCTCGGCCCGACGCGGGCCAATCCGCTTCTCTACAAGATCCTGTTTCTCGCCGCGACCTTCTACGTGATCTGCACAATCCTGCGGCTGGCACGCTTCAACATCGAGACCGACGTCGACGAGGAGAGCCATCGCTATTTCAAGGGGCTGCCTTCGCCGGCGGCGGCGGGATGTCTCGCCTCGATCGCGATCATGCGCAGTCACCTCTACGGGCAGCATGGCGTTCTTGACGTCGAGTATCTCGGTCGTATGGTCGGCAACGCGCTGCCCTTCGCGACCATCCTTCTGGCGCTTCTGATGGTGTCGAACATCACGTATCTTCACGTCGTCAACCAGAAGATTCGAGGCCGGCACTCGTTCAACCACCTCGTGATGCTGGTAATCATGGTTGGGTTCGCGCTGCTGCTTCCCGAGTTGTCGTTGGTGCTCGGGTTCTGGGGCTTCGCGCTGGTGGGGCCAGTTCGCGCCGGCGTCTTGCGGTGGGGATGGCTCCCTCGAAAAGAGCCCACCAGTCGCTACTCGACGCGCGACGAGGAGACGTCGCCCGAGGAGGAACGCGATCCGATGGATGAACTCTACCCGCGTCCCACGGACGAGAATTGCTAAGATAGTCCCCGGAAGACCCCTCTTCTACCCTCGGAACTCACAAACCCGCTCGTCCGGGCACCTGGCGGCCCTTTCCCTTGGAGTGTTCGATGTTTACCGGCCTGGTCGAATCACTGGCGACGGTCGTCGACGTGCGCGACGATGCCAATGGCCGCAAGCTGACAGTGACGACGTCGGACTTGGCCGGCGAGTTGACGCTCGGCGAGAGCATCGCGATCAATGGCTGTTGCCTGACGGTCGTTCATTTCACCGAGGAGTCGGCGACCTTCGAGGCCGGTCCGGAGACGTTGGCCAAGACCAACCTCGGCGAGTTGCTCGCCGGTTCGCGCGTCAACCTCGAGCGGGCCCTGCGCGTTGACGGTCGGCTTGGCGGGCATCTCGTTCAGGGACACGTCGACGGCGTCGGCACCGTTGAGCGGCGCGAGACGCAGGGAGAGTGGGAGACGATCTGGTTCAACGTCGGGGCGCTCGCCCGCCAGATGGTGCCCAAGGGCTCGGTCACCGTCGACGGTGTCAGCTTGACCCTCGTGGAGGTGACCGAGACCTCCTTTAGCGTGGCGTTGATTCCACACACGTTGGCGGCGACGACGTTGGGGAGCCACCGACCCGTGGGAGCACGCGTGAACATCGAGACAGACATTCTGGGCAAGTACGTTCTCAAGCTCCTCGGCCAGTTCGCGGGCGGGTTGAGCCTCGAGACCCTTCGCTCGGCAGGGATGGCCCCATGACCGAAGAACACGAAGACCGGCAGGAAACGGTCTCCTACCCGCGTCCGACCCGCACGTACCTCAAGGGGCTGCTCGATTCGTTCGGGCTGCGTCCCCGGCGGCAGTACGGGCAGAACTTCCTGATCGATTTGAATCTTCTGGAACTGCTGGCACGCACCGCGGAGATTGGCCCGAACGACGTTGTCCTTGAGGTCGGCGCCGGTACCGGCGGACTGACAAACCGGCTCGCCGATCTCGCGCGCGAAGTCGTCTCCGTCGAGATCGACCCCGGCTTCTACGAACTCGCCCGCAAGGAGACGCGCGCTCGCCCGAACCTCACGCTCTTGCACATGGACGCCCTCAAGGGGAAGAATCGAGTTCAGCCGGAGGTGCTGACCGCGCTCGAGGAGGCGATGCGTCGGGCGGAAGCGTCGAGCTACAAGCTGGTCGCCAATCTTCCGTACGATGTCGCCGCGTCGCTTGTCGGGAACTTGCTGCTCGAGCGTCTCGAGGTCGACTCGATGACGATGACGGTCCAACTCGAGGTCGGCGAGCGCTTGGTGGCGGAGCCTGGCTCGAAGGACTACGGCCCCTTGAGCGCTCTGGTCGCCAGCGTCGGGGAGGGGCGGATCGTCCGCCAGATGCCGCCGAGTGCTTTTTGGCCTCGTCCGAAGGTGACCTCGGCGATCGTTCGCATCGACGTCGACGCGCAACGGCGTTCGGATTTGGAGGAACTGTCGGCGCAGCATCGGTTTGTTCGCGATCTCTTCACACACCGTCGCAAGAGCTTGCGCGCCGCCCTGATCTCCTTGCCGCGCTACAAACCTCTCAAAGCGAGAATGACCGATCTATTGGAGTCGGTGGGAGTTACAGGGGACGGCCGCGCGGAGCAACTCAGTCCCGCTGAGTTGGTCCGCATCCGACACGTGCTGGAAAAGACCCTCAATTCGGATGTGTGAATTGGAGGACTTGCCCCATGCCCGTCCCGTGTCTAAAGTTTTCGACTGGGCATCTCGACGAACGGACCTCTGGTTCGGCTCGTCGTGATTGCGTGCTCCACCCAACCGGCAGAGCAAGGAGCCGCGCTCGTGAGCGAGCCGATCGGCCAATATAAAGTCCTAGGAGAGCTCGGCTCGGGCGCCAGTAGCCGAATTTTCAAGGTCCGTCTCGAGAGCGACGGCAAGGAGTACGCCCTCAAGGTCATCTCCGTCAGTTCTTCCGAGGATCGCAAGTTCGTCGCTCAAGCCGAACGCGATTACGAGGTCTCCTCCGAACTCAAGCATCCCAGCCTCGTTCGCAGCTACGCCTTCGAAACCAACCGGCGAATGTTCCGCACGACCGGGGCGAAGCTGCTGATGGACTACGTCGATGGTCGTCCGCTGACGTTGGTGACCAAGCTCCCGATGATCAAGCTGGTCAAGATCTTCTACGAGGTCTCCGACGGGCTGGTCTACCTGCATCGCAAGGGGATCTACCACGCCGACATCAAGCCCGACAACATCATGGTCACGAGCGAGGTGAAGGCGAAAGTGATCGACTTCGGTCTCGCGTGGAAGTCGGGTGAATCGAAGGACCGTGTTCAGGGGACGCTGGAGTTCCTGGCCCCCGAGCAGGCCCAAAAGAAGATCGTCAACGCGTCGACCGACATCTTTAATCTCGGGGCGACGATGTACCGCGTCTTCACCGGCAAGCCGATCCTCTCGGAGATTCGCCGTGCCGACTCGAAGGAGAAGATCCTTCAGGTCGACACCCTCGTCAGACCGGTGCGCAAGGAGAACCACGACGTTCCGAAGGAACTCGATCTCCTGATTCGCAAGTGCGTCAAGCGAGCCGCTTATAATCGACCTGTAAACATGAAGGAAGTTCGCAACGAGCTTCGCAAGATCGGCCTGAAGCTCTCCCGAGCCAACCGCAAGTCGAGCACGTAGGGGTCGCTTGGTTCCCTCCTCCCCGATGGTTCCCTTCTCCCGGTGCGAGAAGGGTTGGGAATGAAGGGTTCCTACAAGAGTGACGTCGACCGTCGGGTGAACCTTTTGAACTGCCGACGTCGAGCGTGAACCTTTTGAACTGCCCACGTCGAGCGTGAACCTTTTGAACTGCCCACGTCGAGCGTGAACCTTTTGAACTGCCCGCGTCGAGCGTGGGCATACTGGCACCCCGCACCCAAGCGACTGTCTGCAACGATTGGACCGATCAGGATGCTGCTAGGTGGAGGAGGGATTCGTCGTCGGCGCGGCGTCATCCTCTTGCCCGAACTCCCGAGCGACCAAGCGGGTCAACTCATCGAGCGGCAGCGCGATCTGGCGTTCGCCGGTGTGAATGATGACGGTGTTCTGTCGGCCGAGGCAGGAGACGGTGAAGCGTTCGCGCGGACTGAAGCGAAGTTGAATCGACCCGTTGAACCCGGTCTTCGAACTCCGGAGATTGGCCTGGTGCCGGACACCCTTGTTGTCGTCAAGGTCGACTTTGAGTTCGTGGATCATCGGGCGTGGCCTTGAAGGAAAGGAGGTCTCGGTTCGCTAACGCTCGGTCGGTTCGCTTGCGTCTGGTCGGTTCACTTACGCACGTTCGGTCCGCTTACGCTCGGACTCCCTTCGCAAGAGGAGAAAGGAGACCGACGACACCTCCCTCCATTTAAGGCCTGACTCGGGTTGCCGTCAACGTTGGACATCGCCCCCGGGCGCATGCGGGCCCGGCGCGCGGCGGTATAACCGTGACGACGGCGCCGGGATGATCGCTGGAGGTAGGTCGAGGATGGCTGGCGAGAATCAGTCATGCGGGAACGACGGTCCCGTCGTCGTCGCGCCAATGGGCGACTCGCTAGAACCCGTTCTTCTCGACGATTTCATTCCCGCTCCGGGTTCCGATCGCACGCCAGATTTCGAGGTCGACACTGTTGGAGATGGTGCGGCAAGAGCCATCCATGAAGAGGGCGTTGACCATCCCTGGATGGTAGCTACGCGAGGTGACCGCGGCATACGTCGGTTCGGTGGAGCTCGTTCCCTCCTGACGCGAGTTGTAGTCGATGTCGTAGTCGCGGCTGTCGGAGTGGGTGTAGTTGACCACGGTGTTTGGCGTGAAGACGGTCGTGATGCCGCTATGGTGGACGCGGCCGTCGGGCCACTCCGTGTGTCCCGTGTTGTCGTTCGTGTTCGGCCCCAGCTTGAACTGCGCGCCCGAGGAGAATCCCGCGACCGTCGCCGGGGTTGAGGGAACCGTTGCTCCCGGATCGGACGAGTTTCTGAAGTAGGGAGTGAAGGCCTTCACCTCGGTGGCGGCGAGGGTGGAACTGGTCCCATCGGTGAAGCTACCAACGTTGAGACTGCTGTTGACGAAGAAGGCCCCATCCCCGCCTTGTCCATTGGTCGGGTTCCAGACCATCCAGGTGCCGAAGTTGAAGCCGTAGGTTTGCGGGTAGACCCTCGGCTGGCCGCTGCTGTCGAGCCGCATCTGATCGTGAACCTCGCTCGGACAGAGGTAAGTGGGGATGCGAAGGGTCGGGACACCGCTGGCCAACTGGGTGCCCCAGTCAACGTCGAGCTGAACTCGATCGTAGGCCGAAGCTCCCTCGAGATAGGGCAAGAGCCGCCCGTGAATCGACCAGGAGGAGTTGCCGGTGATCGACGAACCGGTGTTGAACGCGGCGCTGGGGGGAAAGAACCCGTTGGCGTCGAGGTAGTTGTGCAATGCGTTGCCGATTTGCCGCAGGTTGCTGATGCACTGAGTTCGCCGAGCGGCTTCGCGCGCTTGCTGGATCGCGGGCAAGAGCAGGGAGACGAGAACCCCGATGATGGCGATCACGACGAGGAGTTCGACGAGCGTGAAGCCTCGGAGCGAGGGGCGACGGTGCGGCATGGCTGGCCTTTCGCTGGCGGACGCGTTTCGTTCGGTTGACGTCCCGAAAAGATCGTCGATCCGGTGAGTCGGAAAATGGCGGAGGGAACGAACAAACGTGGTCAGTTCACTTCTTCAGAACGAGAAGCGATTCCTGTGCCAACGTGATGGGTTGCTGTTCGACGCAAATTCAGACGTCAATGGAAGGCGGCAAACTGGCCGTGGGGAAAAAGTGGCCGCGGCGCGGCGAAAAAATGATCGCGAGTCGGTTCGAACTGGTCGGAAGCAGTCACTCAACGCCGTAGCGGTTGAGCTTCTTTCGAACGGTGGTGCGATTGAGCCCGAGCCAGTTGGCGGCCTCCTGGCGACTCCCGTCGACGCGGCGAAGTGTCTCCTCGAGCAGCGCCGGCTCTACCTGGGCGAGGAGTCGATCGTAGAGATCGCGCGGGGGGAGTTCCTCCTGCGCGAGCAGCTCGCGCAACCAGGCCCGGACCGCGTGGGGAAGCGAGTCGACGGAACCACGACTAGTCGGACGAGAGTGCTCGCTGAAGTGGTCGGGGAGCAGGGGGCCGCCCCGAGCGACGAGCGCCGCCGACTCGAGGGCGTTGCGCAGTTCGCGAACGTTGCCGATCCAGGGGCCCTTCAACAAGTGAGCGTACACCTCCTCGGAGACGTGACTCACGCGCGGCGTGATCTGGGAGAGAAAGTGGTCCGCCAAGAGGGGGATGTCCTCGCGGCGATCCCGTAGCGGGGGAATCTCGATATCGAAGACGCGAAGCCGATAGTAAAGGTCGCGGCGAAACGTCCCTTCCTCGACCAGTCGAGCAAGGTCTTGATGGGTCGCGGCGAGAATGCGGACATCGGGATGGGTCACCCGTCCGCTCCCAACCGGCATGACCTCGCGCTGTTCCAAGAGCCGCAGGAGCTTCACTTGGACCAGGGGCGGGATCTCGGCGACTTCGTCGAGGAAGAGGGTGCCGCCATCGGCGAGGGAGATGAGTCCTTCGCGATGGTCCGAGGCGCCGGTGAAGGCCCCTTTGACGTGTCCGAAGAGTTCGCTTTCGACCAACGAGGGCGAAAGGGCGCCGACGTGGACGGGGACAAAGGGCTTGTTGCCTCTTCTGCCGTGACGGTGGATCGCTTGCGCGACCAGATCCTTGCCGACACCACTCTCGCCGGTGATCAGGACGGTGGCGTCACTTTGGGCGGCGAGGGCGATGCGCTTGAAGACCTCCTGCATCGGGGCGCTTTGGCCGAGGAGCGACTCGAAACCCTGACTCGATGTCGGTGAGGAGAGGTTCCCGTGTTCGGCGGTGTCGAGAGCGAGCTTGACCGACTTGAGGGCATCGTCGAGGTCGAACGGCTTCGTTAAGTAGTCGAACGCGCCCTTCTCGATCGCGGAGACCGCCGTCGAGAGTTGGCCGTAGGCGGTCATGACGATGATCGGCACGCGTGGGGCCAGTTCGCGGAACGAGTCCATCGCGGTCAGTCCATCCATCCCCGGAAGGCGGACGTCTAGCAGAATCGCACGCGGCGGTGTTTGCCGACAGCGTTCGATCGCCTGTTCCGCCGAGGCCGCCGTCTCGGTCTTGCGACCCTCCGAAGCCAAGGCCCGTGAGAGCGACCAGCAGACCGCGTGCTCATCGTCGACAATCAAGACATCACACGCATCATCGTTTTGCTTCATCGAACTCTTCTCTTCGGAGGCCATGGTCTCGACTGGTTCGTTCCTTGCCCAAGGGACTCTTGGGTGTTGTGCCCACGCGGCGCGTGGGCATGCGGGATACGTCCTTGATTCGGCAAGACATCTTGTCATGAACTTGCAACTAGGAGCCAACCGCTCTGTTCCAACTTGAAGTTGGTGATCGCGCAACCCCAACAGTCCGTTGATTTAAGCGTGCCAGGGCGAGCCATGTTTGCCAGGATCAAGGAGCAAAAACACAGGCGAATCCGTAGATTCGTCGAGCCTTTTCAGCGCCGAGATTGGTCAAAAGAGCCGTTCGCGGCCGGCAGCGAATAGATCAACGGGCCGCCAACCCTTTGGCACTGGCTGACAAGCAGCCAGTGGCACCCTAAAGCTTAGAAGAACCAGCACGCTCGCGCTCGTGTTGCTTGGGGATCGTCACTTCAAAACGCGTCATTCCGTCCTCACGCGTCCAAGTGATCGAGCCGCCCCGGCGCTGGACCACGGTCTTGGTCACGGCCAACCCGAGACCGATCCCGTCCTTCCGCCCGGTGACGAACGGATCGTAGACCGTCTCGAGAATCTCCTCGGGAAGACCCGGTCCCGTGTCGCGAACGATGAGGACGACGTGATCATTCTTACCGGTCGTTTCCCCATCGTCTCGCACCGGCGCCGTCAACTCAATCGCGACTTGTCCGGAAGTGCCGACCGCGTGGATCGCGTTGTCGACCAGATTGATCGCCACTTGGAGCCACTCCTGGGCGTGTCCCTCCACCGTGCACGAGGGCGACGTCACGCACGTCAGCTCGATCCCCTGATGGCGGCAGCGTGGCCGAAAGAGCGCCGCCGTCTCCTCAATCACCTCGCTCAAGTCGCACTGGGCCGCTCGGCCGCGGTCGCCTTCCCCTTGGGAGAGAAAGTGATGCAACCGCTCGTCGAGCATCCGCAGTTCGCGAAGCGCGACGTCGAGCCCCTCGCGCTCGGCGTCGGCATCGACTTCGCGCAAATGGGACTGGATCGCCAGTCGAGCGCCCGCCAAGCCGTTACGCATCTGGTGAGCGAGGCCGCCACCGACTTGCTCTAAGAGACGCAGACGCTCGGTTCGCTTGATCGTCTCTTCGTAGCGGGCCAGTCGAGCCGCCATGTCGTTGATCGAGTTGGTCAGGTCGGTGATCTCGTCGTCGACGGGACCTCGTTCGAGAGGTTGATAGTCACCCCCCACGATGTCGCTCGTTCGTGCCGAAAGCGTCTGGACGCGACGGCTGATGCGGTGGGCGACGGCGGTGACCGCCACGATCGCTAAGATCCCTCCCACCAGCGAGGTGATCGTGGTGGTTCGGAGGGCGTCGCGGTAGCTTGCTCGCAGCCCCGTATCGGCGCGCAGAACGACGAGCACGTCCCCGGGCGAGCTTGGTCGCTCGAGCCGGAACGCGTCGTAGCGATAGCCGATACCATCGACGGAGATCGACCGGTCGAGCCGGAGGGCGCCAGTGTCGCCACTGGCCGTCCGGCGCCCTAGATCGCTCGGAATCGACTCGCTCGATAGAGTTCCCTTGGCCGACCCGTCCCGCAACAGGACAAAGTCGAACCCGGAGAACTGCTTGATCTGTTCCAGGATCGGAAGGGTGAGGGGATACGAGGCCTCTTGGATAGAACGGGCCGTATCTCTCATCTGCGATTCGAGTTGGGTCGTTGCGGCATGCTCGGCGGTTTGGAGAGAAAACCACGCTCCGGCGAGGATGAGGCCGAGCACCAGCACGACGATCGGCCCCACCAGTTGCGTTTGAACGGTCCACCGCATGGCGTGATGTCGTCTCACCTCTCCAGGGGGCGTTGAGTCGTGGCGGATGGGAGGAAGCGTCCGCGAGAAATTCGCATTCGGGGATGAGTCCACCCTTGCTGACATCTTCGCACGGGAGGCCCGAGGAAGCCATCATCAGGTCGCCCGACCCGTCGTGGAGAGATCGTCGACGTCCGCAAAGTCTCTATCACCGTCCTCATCCCACGCATCTTGCCGTCGGCATTGCACTTCCTTGACGACTCCACCTTTGACCAGCGGCTCTGGAGGCGCTATCCTGGAATGGATCGCAGCCATCAGCAGTCGCCTGCCCCGATTCACGGTGTGCCGGTCCTTTGCGCAACCGCCCGACCTGCGGAGCCCTCACCGAATGCGTTTCACGTTACGGCTTGGCTGGACCCTTGTACTTTGTGTCGCGGCCTTTCTACCCACCACGGCACGCGCTCAAGCGACATCGTCGCTGACCGCACCGCACGTCAAACTCGACGAGTTGCTCAAGCGAGCGACTTCGTACGAGAGCCGCCATCTCTGGCAGCAAGCGGCGGACGTCTACGAGCGCGCCATTCGCTTTTATCCCGACGAGACCTCGCTGCGCAGTCGCTGGCGCAAGGCCGAGCAACTCTATAGTCTCTCGAGACGCTACCACGACATCAGCTACCGCGAGGAACTGCTGACCCTCGGTCGCGAGCGGTCGCTCGACCTCTATCGCGAGATCCTTTCCAAGGTTAAATCGCACTACGTCGACGAGGTCGACCTGGGGGATTTGGTCGAGCTGGGCTACACCAACTTGCGCGTCGCCCTGGCGCAGCCGATCTTCGTGGAAGCCAACTTTCGCGAGGGTCAGCGCGACAACGCCAAACGCCTGATCGAGGAGTTCTCGCGCAAGCGTCCGTTGAACATTCACTCGCTCGACGACGCCGTCGCGGAAGTCCGGGCCGTGAGCGATCGCTGCCGGATGTGGGGGATGAATCGACCCGTCTCGGTGGTGATGGAGTTCGTCTCGGCCGCTTCCGAAGGGCTCGATCCCTATTCGGCGCATCTGACCCCCAACCGGCTCCGCGATCTCTACGCGATGATCGACGGCAACTTCGTCGGACTGGGAATCGAGGTCAAGGGTTGCGATGAAGGGCTGCGGATCGTCTCGGTGCTCGCCGACAGTCCGGCCGAAGAGGCTGGCTTGAAGGATGGCGACACCATCCTCGTCGTCGATGACGAGCGGCTCGCCGGACGCAGCGCCGAGGAAGCCGCGAACTTCCTGCAAGGCCCCAAGGGTTCCCGCGTGCGGCTCTCCGTTCGCGACGGCGCCGGGCAGCGACGCGATTTGCTTGTCGCCCGCCGCGAGGTCATCGTTCACAGCGTGACCAACATCACGATGCTCGATCGCCAGTCGGGAGTCGGCTACGTGCGTCTGGTCTCCTTCCAGAAGCTGACCGCCACCGAACTGGACAAAGCCATCGCCGACCTTCGCCAGAGCGGCATGCGATCGCTGGTCCTCGACCTGCGGGGTAATCCCGGCGGCTTGCTCGATGTCGCGGTCAGCGTCGCCAACCGGTTCATCGACCGCGGTACCTTGGTGACGACGCGAGGACGAGCTTGGGGCCAAAGCTGGTCGCATCGGGCTCGGCCCGGCAAGACCTGGGATTTTCCGTTGGTGATTCTCATCGACGGCGACAGCGCCAGTGCGAGCGAGATCCTCGCCGGGGCGATCAAGGACCACCAACGCGGCACGATCGTCGGCACACGTTCCTACGGCAAAGGGTCGGTGCAGAGCATCTTCCCACTTCGAACGGTTCCGACCGGCCTGCGGTTGACCACCGCTCGTTTCTACTCGCCGCAAGGGGAAGCGTTCGAGCAGGTCGGCGTCGATCCCGACCGGATCGTCTACCGCGATAACGACCAACTCGGCGATCAGATCCCCGTTCCCCGCGAGCCGACCCTGACGGCCGACGCCCAACTGCGAGCCGCCCACTCCCTTCTCGCCGGCTCTCTCTCCGCCAGCCGCTAACCCCAACATCCTCGAGACGATTCCACGAGTTCACCAACCAACGTCCCTCTCCCGGCGGGAGAGGGATTTAGGGTGAGGGGCCAACGTCTGAAGTCCCTCTCCCGGCGGGAGAGGGATTTAGGGTGAGGGGCCAACGTCTGAAGTCCCTCTCCCGGCGGGAGAGGGATTTAGGGTGAGGGGCCAACGGTCTCCCGGTGGCTACTCCGCGTCGCTCGGCTTAAAGACCACACACCCCAGCGGCGGCAGCTTGATGTTGAGCTGGAACGGCAACTCGTGACACGGCTGTTCGAGGGCCATCACCCCACCGTCGTTGCCGACATTCGAACCCCCATAGATCTCCGAGTCCGAGTTGAGCGCCTCTTTCCAAAAGCCGCCGAAGGGGACGCCGACGCAGTAGTTGTCGCGCGGCACCGGCGTGAAATTGATCACGAAGAGGATCTGGTCGGACTCCTCCTTGCCCTTACGCAGGAAGGCGACGATCGAACTTTCCCAGTCGTGGAAGTCGACCCACGCGAATCCCGTCCACTCGAAGTCGACCTCGTGGAGCGACTTCTCGGCGATCATCAAGTGGTTGAGGTCGCGGATGAGTCGTTGAACGCCCTGATGCGGGCCGTAGTCGAGCAAGTGCCAGTCGAGACTGTGTTCGTAGCGCCACTCGCACCATTGGCCGAACTCGCCGCCCATAAAGAGCAGCTTCTTGCCCGGGTGCCCGTACATGTAGCAGTAGAGCAGCCGCAGGTTCGCGAATCGCTGCCAGAAGTCGCCGGGCATTTTGTCGAGCAACGCTCCCTTGCCGTGCACCACTTCGTCGTGGGAGAGCGGGAGCATGAAGTTCTCGGTGAAGGCGTAGATCAGGCTGAACGTCAGATCGTTCTGGTGGTACTTGCGGTAGATCGGCTCGCGGTGCATGTACCGCAAGGTGTCGTTCATCCAGCCCATGTTCCACTTGATCGAGAAGCCGAGCCCCCCGAGATAGGTCGGACGCGAGACCCCGGCCCACGCGGTCGATTCCTCCGCGATGGTCAGGACGCCCGGATAGTCGGCGTGGATCAACTCGTTGAGGCGTTTGAGGAAGTCGACCGCCTCGAGGTTCTCGTTGCCGCCAAACTGGTTGGGGATCCACTCGCCGTCGTTACGTCCGTAGTCGAGGTAGAGCATTGAGGCGACCGCGTCGACGCGAATGCCGTCGATGTGATACTTCTCGAACCAGAACAGGGCGCTGCCGAGCAGGAAGTTCGAGACCTCGTTGCGCCCGTAGTTGAAGATCAGCGTTCCCCAGTCGGGATGTTCGCCCTGGCGGGGATCCTGGTGTTCGTAGAGGGCCGTGCCGTCGAAGTGACGCAGCCCGAAATCGTCCTTCGGAAAGTGGGCCGGCACCCAGTCAATCAGGATCGCGATGTCGTTCTGGTGGCAGCGATCGACGAAGCTCATGAAGTCTTCCGGCGTACCGTAGCGGCTCGTCGGCGCGAAGTAACCGAGTGTCTGGTAGCCCCACGAACCATCGAACGGGTGCTCGGTGATCGGTAGTAGCTGGATGTGGGTGTAGCCGAGATCCTTCACATACGGGATGAGTCGATCGGCGACCTCGCCGTAGCTCAAGAGGCGTTCCGGTTCGCCGGGATCGCGCATCCAGGAACCGAAGTGGACCTCGTAGACCGCGATCGGCTGGTCGAGGGAGGTGTCGGCGTCGCGCTCGGCGATCCAATCCTGGTCGTTCCACTGGTATTGGTTGATGTCGTGGACGATCGTCGCGGTCTTGGGACGCAGTTCGTAGTGGAAGCCGTAGGGATCGCTTCGCAGCGGAAGGACCTCGCCATTGGGGCCGAGCAATTCGAACTTGTAGACCGTCCCGTTGTCGAGTTCGGGGATGAAGATGTCCCAAACGCCCGCGCCGGGGTGGAACCGCATCGGGTTGCGGCGACCGTCCCAGTGATTGAAGTCGCCGACGACGCTCACGCGCGAGGCGTTGGGAGCCCAAACCGCGAAGCTGACGCCCCGAACCCCTTCCCACTCGCAGGCGTGCGAACCGAGTCGCTCGTAGTTCTTGTAGTGTGTCCCCTCACCGATCAGGTGCAGATCGACGTCGCCGAGCACGGCGCTGAAGCGATACGCGTCTTCCATCTCGTAGGAGACGCCGACGCGGGGCTGCAATTGGAAGCGATAGGTCATCGGCAGCGACTTGCCCGGAAGGAAGACCTCGAAGAAGCCGTCCTCGTGAATGCGCGTCATCGGCACCGGTTGGTCACCCAGCAGGACGTTGGCCGATTCGGTTCCGGGGACGTAGCACCGGATCACCACCCCGGAGAGGCCGTCCTTCGTCGCTTGATGCGGGCCAAGAATCCCAAAGGGATCGCGGTGTCGCCCGGCGATGAACTGGTCGACGTCCTGGGACGAGACGAGCCCGTTGACCGACGATGCTGATGATGTGGAAGCTTGGGAAAGTGTATCCGGGGAACCGTTGGCATTCACGTAGGAGTACCTTCAGGCGGCGCGGAGTGGATCCGCTAGACGGTGATTACGGGCGTGCGCCCATTCTTACGAGAACCCCCCGATCGGCCAAGAACAGCCAACTCATTCCGAACGGTCGGTTCTCGAAGATGGTGCGTCTTGTGAGCCCTTTTCCGATAGCGCGGGTCGATAGAGGACGTTTGCTAGAATCGCCGCCGGGATTGTCCCTAGGAGAGACCCGATCCAGTAGATGAACTGCCCGTCCCAGAACCGGCCCGCCACCGCCGGTCCGATCGCCAGCGCCGGGTTGGCGATGCAGCCACCGACCGGCCGGCCCAGGAGCCAAAACCCCGCGGTCATCGCGCCCGCGACCAGCGCCACCAACCTCGGCCGTCGCCACACCTGGCCGGGCAGAGGGGACGGAGCCTCCGACCCGCTGGCGGTCAAGAGCGTCCACATGAACAGGGCGCCGAGGAACATCTCGAGCAACGTCGCTTGAAAGGGCCCGGCGTAGTCACCCCACATCGGAGCTCCGAAGCGGTCCCGGTAGAGGATCTCCGGCAGGAAGAACCCGTAGGAGAGGGCTGCCGCGGCGATCGACGCGAGGACTTGGACGCCGACCAACAGCAGCAGCCTCAACGGCCCGAGTCGGCCAATCGCCGCCAGCGCGATCGTGACCGCGGGATTCGCCAGGCCTGGGCTTCTCCGAATGCTCGCCAGCAGTGCCGCCGCCGTGATTCCCCCGAGCCCCAGCGCATGGGCGAGTGGATCGACTTTCGCGAAGGTCAACATCAACGATGACCAGACGATCGTGAAGGTCGCGACAGCCTCGGCAAACAGCATGGGTCATCCATTCCAACGAACAGTCCGTTACCATCGCTTCGTCGTAGAGGTAATCTCACGAGGAGACAACACTTCTTTTCCTCTTCGGGAGAAATGACATCGCGAGCGACGAGTGATGACTTTTCGTTCACTCGGCTCCACGATCGTTTGGCCACAAATGACGACAGCGCCGAGTTCCACGTGGTTGACGGTACCAACAGCGCCCCGTGATGGCGCCACCACCAACGGCCAGGTCGATCCGAACATCCTTCCAGGTTCTTCAACGGCAACGCCGTAGTCCAATGTAGCCCAGGGTCGCGCAACGCACTTTGGGGATGCTTGGTCGCTCCAGGTTCGTCAACGGCAACGCCGTTGTCTAGTGAAGCCCAGGGTCGCGCAGCGCACTTTGGGGGTGCTTGGTCGCTCCAGGTTCGTCAACGGCAACGCCGTTGTCTAGTGAAGCCCAGGGTCGCGCAGCGCACCCTGGGTAACGAATGGGACCAATTCCCAAACGCCGTAGGCGTTTTCTAAAAGGGGCAAGATGCGGCCGTTGTCAAAGGGTTGAACCGATGACGATGAACCTCGTCTCCCTCGGCATGTTGGAGAACCCGCTTCGGGGTTCTGGGGGCTCGGCGGCGGGATACCCAGGGTGCGCTGCGCGACCCTGGGCTTCACTAGACAATGCCTTCGGCATAGGCCCAGACAATGCCTTCGGCATAGGCCCAGACAATGCCTTCGGCATAGGCCCAGACGATGCTTTCGCCATGGGCCCAGCGCCGAGCTCGGCGAGAACCCGCTTCGGGGTACTACTTCTTCAGCGACGTCAGATACGCGATCAAGTCGGCGATCTGGTCGTCGTTGAGGCGGTCGAGCAGGCCGGTGGGCATGAGAGATTTCGTGCCGCGCCGCTTGGTTTCGATCTGGTCGCTGTTGACCCGTTTGACCTCGTTGGGGCCGGTCTGCAGAATCATGCCGTCGGCGGACTGGTAGATGATCATGCCCTGGATGATCTCGCCGTCGGCGGTGGCGACCATCGTCGTGCGGTAGCGATCGGAGATGTCGCGATGCGGGTCGACGATCGCCCGAAGCAAGTCTTCTCGTGAGAATCGGCCGGCCGCTCCCGCGAGATCCGGCCCCAAGGCTCTCGCGCCGCTGTGGCACGCGAGACACTTTGATTGTCGGAAGACTTGCGCGCCCCGCTCGGCGTCTCCCTTGGACCAGTCGATCGCCGCGAAACGCTCTTGCCATGCCGGCCAATCGAGAGACGAGCGTCCCTGAATGAGGGCCGCTTGGTCGGGATGAGTCGCTTGAAACCACTTCCGCCAGGCCTCGACGTCGGTGCCGTGTTCCTTGCCCGAAACCTTCGCGAGACGCTTGCCGAGATCCTTGCGAGCGGGCTCGACCTCCTTCTCACGCCCCAATTGCCCAAGGGCGACGACCAGCGCGGCGACCGATTCGGGATCCTCTTGTAGGCCGAGCTTCTCGAGTGCCCCGGCCGCGAGACGAATCGTCGAGGGCGACCCGAAACCGATCACTTCGCGGAGCCGCTCGCGGTCCTCTTCCGCCGGCTCCCGCGCGAGGATCGGCGTCGAGGCCTCCTCCAAGCCCAACTCGCCCCAGCGATCCCGAAGCAGCGGCACGACCTTCTCCGAAGGTAACTCGCCGAGCAAATCGATCAGTTCCGCGGTCCAGTCCTCGTCGTTGAAGTCGTCCCTGTTGATGTCGTCGAGATAGCGCGACGCGGCGCTGGCCCGGTCGATCACCGGCGAGCGCGTGAAGACGAGGTGATCGGGGCGCCCGAAGAGCGGATGGCTCACGAGGGCCTTGGGGAGCGAGGGATCGCGGTCGGCCATGCCCTCGATGAGTTCCTGAATACGCCGCCACCAGTTGCGATCGCGGTTGGCCTGCTGGTCGTCAAGTTTGATGCCGACGTTCAGGAGAGCCGCCGCGGTTCGCTCGGTCTGTCTGGTTGTCCGCTTGCTCGGCAGTCGAGCCAGACAAATCAGCGTGTGGATGTCGTCAAGCGGATCGGAGTCGGAAGTGATCTTGGCGAGCATCGGATCGAGGAGGCCCGCGTCCTCAATTTCCAGCATGCCGAAGAGCCGAGCCAGCTCTTGGTCGAGATAGGCGTCTCCCGTCGGATAGGCCTTCACCAGCCGGGCGATTGGCTCCGGCGGGACGGGCGGCTTTTCACGGCGAGAGTATCCTTCCCAAACGGTTCCCTTGAGACTCGGGTCCATCTGGTCGCCGACGCCGAGTTGGACGAGCCGGAGGGCTTCGCGTTTCGCGAGCGGATCGCTGGTTCGCAGAAAGAGGTCCGTCGCCGCCGCGACTAAGGGGGCCGAGTTCTCTTTGGTCGCTAGTCCCAACATGCCGGCGAGGGAGGAGGGGACCGCGTCGCCCGGCGTGAGTCCCCGCAGCAAGAGGCACGCGGCCCGATCGCTGGGGTTCTTCGGCAAATGTGCCGGCCACTTCTCGACCGGAAGTGATTCGAGCAGCCGAACGACCGCATGTCTCAGAAACGGATCGGGCGAGGACCAGCTGGTGGCGATGGCGCCGGCGACTTGTTGGTCGGAGAACTTGTCGCGGAAGCGCCGCATCGCTTCGAGGGCGAGCCGTCGTTTGACCGGGTTGTTGGCTTCCGCTAGCTCGAGGAGTCGCTTCTTGCGGTCCTCCGACCAATCGAGCGGTTGGTTATTCGCTAGGGGTCGTGGTCCGATGTCGCTCGTGGTTGCATCACCTGTCCAACGAATGCGATAGACCGCGCCGCGCGTGCCGCGGCCGCCGATCGAGACGATGAGGTCGCCCGTTTCGGGATGGACGGCGCCATCGGTGGGGGCGAATCCGGCGCTGCCTGTCGGCTCGACGAAGACTTCGGGCTCGGACTTGTAGCTGGCGTGGTCTTGTTGGAGCGGGATGAAGTAGATTCGGCCAAAGGTCCAGTCGAGCAGGAAGATCCCATCGTGGTACTTCTCGGGAAACTGACTGTTGCGGTAGGTGACGACGCCGGTCGGCGAGCCGCGGCCGAGATCGCACACCGGGGGCAACTCGTCGAAGTACTCCACCGGCGGACGCCAGGTCTCGGCCCGTTCGGGCGATTGCCAACTGTAGTGCCCGCCGGGCACGACGTGGTAGAGACGCGTGCCGGCGTACCAGGGTAGCGAAACGCAGCGTTCGTTGTCCGAGTCGTAGACGAAGAGGTCGCCAGCGGGCGTGAAGTCCATGTCGTAGGCGTTGCGGAAGCCGTCGGCGACGATCTCGGCTTGGGAGAAATCGGGCGAGAGACGAATCACCGCTCCCGCGAGTGGCTTGGTGATGGGCGATTTCTCGGAGCTGGACGCTTTCTTCGGAATGCCGGAATGGTTGCCGACCAGGACATAGAGCCAGCCGTCGGGACCGCGCTGGATCGCGTGCGCGGAGTGTTCGCCGCCGGTCTTGAAGGGAAAGATCAGTTCGGGGGGGCCGTCGGCTTTGTCGTTGCCGTCCTTGTCGGTGAAGCGGATCAAGCCCGCATCGCCCATCGCGTAGAGCGAATCCCCTTCCCAGAGGAGGCCCATCGCGCCGTTCTTGGGGACATCGGAGAAGGGAATGGCTCGGTCGGCAACGCCATCGCCGTCATCATCGCTCAAGATGCGGATGTAGCCTCGGCCGGCGACGACGACGCGGCCCTTGGGATCGAGGGTGAGGGCGTAGATGTCGTTGGCCAAGTCGCTTCCCGCGACTTCGATCGCTTCGAAACCCTTGGGAAGTCGCAATCCGAGTTGTTCCGATTGGTCTTCGCCGACGAGGAGGCAGACGAGCAGGGCGGGGATGAGCATGAACGTGGAGACTCCATCGAGGCGGGTTCGGTTCCCAAGAGGGCTCTAGGGTAACAAGTCCTTCACCGCGATGGGAGTCTCTGGCGCGGCAAGCGGAGCGACCAGATCCTTCTTTTCGAGGATCGTCGTCTTCGCATAGCGATGGCCGAAGGGATGATCCGCGTCGGCGATGGGCTCGCGGTGGATTTCGAGCTTGTTGTCGAGGAGATTCAGCACCCAATAGTCGGGGATTCCCGCGCGGGCATAAAGGCCGGCCTTCTCCCGGCGATCGTACGCGAGCGTTGAGGCGCTGGCTTCCAAGACGAAGTGGGCGGTGGTCGGAAGCTTTGAGGTGTATTCGCGAATGGTGCCGGGGATGACGGCAACGTCTGGTTCGGGCTCACAGTCTTCCGCCAGAGCGATGGGTAGTTGCGTGGTGACCGACCCTCGGCCGAAGACCTCTTCCAAGGTATAGACTGCGAGCCGGATTGCCGCGGCATGACGTGCTCCGTGGGGTGACATACGCAGGATCACTCCGTCGATGAGCTGGACGCGCTGGTTCTCGAAGAGACCTAGATCCGCCATCTGGTGGTATTCCTCACGCGTCCACCGTCGGACCTCCGGTTCGGTCGCCGTTGTCGAGATGTCGATGGTTGTGCTCAAGGGGCTCGCTCCGAACGTGTCTGTGGCACCTCGTTCATTTTCGGGTTGAACCGCGATCAAGGCAACAGATCGGCGACCGCGAGGGGAATCTCTGGCGCGGCAAGGGGAGCGACCTCGTCCTTCTTCTCGAGGATCGTCGTCTTCGCATAGCGATGGCCGAAGGGATGATCCGCGTCGGCGACGGGCTCGCGGTGGATTTCGAGCTTGTTGTCGAGGAGATTCAGCACCCAATAGTCGGGGATTCCCGCGCGGGCATAAAGGCTGGCCTTCTCCCGGCGATCGTACGCGAGCGTCTTGTCGCTGACTTCGACGACAAGCAGTGCCGTGGTCGGATGTTCCGCTGATCGTTGTTGCTCACGTAGATCGACGATGGCGGCATCTGGTTCAGGGGAGCAATCGTCCGCGAACGTCAACGGTAATTGGATCCGCACCTGCCCTTTCTGGAAGATGTTCACGAGAACGAACGTGACGCTGGTGATTGCTTCCGCGTGCCGTTTCCCGTGTGGTGACATTTTCAGGATTTCTCCATCGATGAGCTGGACTCGCTGGTTCTCGAAGAGACCCAGCTCCGCCATCTGTTGGTATTCGTCACAGGTCCATCTGCGTGGCTGCGGATCTTCGACCTGCGGAGTCAGTTGGGAGGCTAGGGCCATGCTGTCGCTCCAAACGGGTAGTCGTCACTCCGTTCTAGACTAACCGATGCGCTCAAGAGATTTGAGGGCTAGTCCAGGGGGAGTTGCCGTGCGGGTCGGCGGATGAGAGGAGATGAAGAGAAGGGGGAGGGGAGACTCTCGCGTTGCTCGCCTCTGGGGGATTGACGCGGGAGACCCCCTCTTTCTCCCCCTTGGAAAAGGGGGAGCGTTTGGATTGTAGCCCTTCGACGAGGGGGCGGCTCAGCCGATCTTCTTCCACTGGCCGTCTTTGGCGGACTCGAGGACGGCGTCGCAGACTTTCTGCGTGTAGAGTGCGTCCTCGAAGTCGGGCTTGACCGGTTCGCCCTTGTCCAAGCCGCCGATGAAGTCGGCCAGCGCGTTGATGAAGGTGTGCTCATAGCCGATGGTGCAGCCGGGCACCCACCACTTGTCCATGTAGGGATGTTCGGAGTTGGTGACGTGGATGTCGCGCCAGCCGGTGAGGTGGCTCGGAGTCTTCTGGCCCTCCGGGTTGCGGTACTCGAAGAAGCTCAAGAGCTGCGGATCCTCGAGGTTGAAGAAGACCGAACCGGCCTCGCCGTCGAGCTCGAAGGTGTTGTAGTTCTTGCGGCCGCGGGCGTAGCGGGTCGATTCGAAGGTGCCGATCGAGCCGTTGGCGAACTTCGCGAGGAACATGCACGCGTCGTCGATCTTGACCGCTTCCTTCTTGCCGGTCTCCTGGTGGACGCGTTCCTTGACGAAGGTCTCGGTCGCGGCGGTGACCTCGGTGATCGGACCGTTGAGCCAGTAGGCCGTGTCGATCGAGTGAGCCAAGAGGTCACCCGTCACGCCCGATCCCGCAACGGCTGCATCAAGACGCCAAAGAGCCGCGCCGCCCTGGGGGACGTCCTCGGCGATGGTCCAGTCCTGCAAGTAAGTCGCCCGGTAGTGGAAGGGCCGGCCGATGCGGCCCTCGTCGACGATCTGTTTCGCCAATGAAATGGCGGGAACACGGCGGTAATTGAACCAAACCATGTTCGGAACACCCGCTTTTTTGACGGTTTCGACCATCTTTTGGGCTTCGGCGACATTCATCGCCAGCGGCTTTTCGCAGAGGATCATCTTGCCGGCTTCGGCGGCCGCGGTCGCGATCTCGAAGTGCGTGTTGTTGGGACTGCCGATGTCGATGACGTCGATGTCCTTACGCTCAATGAGCTTGCGCCAATCGGTCTCGATCGACTCATAGCCCCATTGATCGGCGAATGCCTTGGCTTTGTCCTCGCTGCGAGCACAGCAGGCCTTGAGGACCGGCTTGTGGCCGAGGTCGAAGAAGTTGTTGACCTTGCGGTACGCGTTGGAATGGGTCCGGCCCATGAAGCCGTAGCCGATCATCCCGATATTGAGTGGTTTTGGCATCGTTTTGCCTTCATTTCGCTCAGAGTTGGGTCAATATTCCGTCCGTTTTGATCAAAAGTGGCGTCATTTCGCGCCGATTACTGGCCGTACTTGACGCGCTGCTCATCCAGGAACTTCTTGCACTTCTCGGTCGCTTCCCAAGCGCCCGGCCAGAAGCAAAGATCGACGACCCACCAGTCGTGCTTCAAGCCGCAATCCATGATCGGGGGCATCAGCGCGTCGAAGTCGAGGTTGCCTTCGCCGAAGGGCGGGTGGCTGCTGGTCTCGTCGTGATGCAGCGTGTCGTCGGAGTCGATGAGATGGACGTGGGTGATCTTCCCCTTGAGCTTTTCGAGCAGTTCCAAGGCGCCGCCGGGGAGGGTCTCTTTCTCGCCAGGCTGACGCGAGCCGACTTTCGCGACCATGTTGGCGTGGCAGGTATCGTAGAGGACGCCGAAGTTCGGGGCGTCGACTTGCTCGACGACCTGAAGGATCTCCGACGGCTTGTTCATGCAGAAGCCGGGCTCGAACTCCCAGCAGACCGTCAATCCCTCGTCGCCGCAGCGTTTGGCGACTTCCTTGAAGACCGAGACCACCTTGTCGAGGGTCTTCTCCGCACCGACCTTCTCAACGACGTCCGGCTCATCGAGACTGTCGACGCGGAACATCGTGATGCCCAAGTCCTTCGCGAACTTGATGTTCTTGTCGAGTTCGTCGTAGTAGGGCTTCAAGTCGTCGGTGTCGACGATCTTGTGCATCCAGAGATTCGGCGCGAGGCCCGAGAACTCCAAGCCCGCGTCGGCCATCTTCGAGCGGACCTCGGCCCGCGAGGCCTCGTCGGTGAGGGTGTCGGGGTTGGGATGCGGCGGAAAGGCCCCGAGTTCCAACCCGTCGAAGCCGAGCGCTTTGAGCTTCGAGATCACGTCGTCGAAGGGAACGGGATTGTTCTCGTACGGGCCGACGCTATAGGCCCAGGTGCCGATGGAGGTCTTCTTCGCCACGATCTGTTTCCTTCCGCTTTCTTAGGTGCTGCTAACTGATGATTCTCTGGTGCTCCCCCTTGTCCAAGGAGGGGATGATGGGAGGCCGGATTGTTCCTCCACGTTACAGTCCTCGAAGAGGGAAGCAGGAGAAGACCCCCTCTAACTCCCCCTTGGACAAGGGGGAGCAATCTATTCCGCTCTCCTTGGACAAGGGGGAGCAATTTGGGCCATGGGCCACGGGCCGACTCTGCTTTCGACTTCCGCCACGCCCTACTTACTTCTTGAAGTCGCCGACGTTCGGAGCCTTCGGCTGAGCTTCGGGGCCGAAGTAGCGGAGCATGACCATCGGGCCGGCTCCCGTGTTCTCAAAGGTGACGCCCGCTTGGGCGGCGGCCTCGGAGACGAAGACCTCGTCCTCGGTCAACTCGCCGTAGCGAATCATCGAGGGGGACTCGAGAGCCAAGTTGCCGATGCGGCCCTTGCCCTGAACGGTGATCAAGCCGTACGCCCCGCCGTCGGTGATCGTGCACTTGGTCCCCGGATCGATCGTCAGCTCCTTGGCGCTGAAGAGCTGCTCGCCCTTGATGCGTCCGTAGACGATCCAGCGATCGACGTAGCCGTCGGCGGCCGTGTCGGCGACCGGAATCGGCTCGAGGTAGTGCGAATCCTTGAAGTTCGGATTGACGTTCCCTTCCCAATCGAGCTGCTCGACGATGTAGTCGAGATCGCGATGGTGCTCGGCAGGAACGTCCTTGACGAGCAGGTCCCACGGCACGTAGCGGCCCTCGACCATCGACTGGTACATGCCGAAGACGTCCGAGCCCCACTGCGGCTCGTAAGTGACCAGCGAACCGGGCGCGTGAAGGACGCAGGGCGGCACGAGCCAGCCGGTGCCGGGCTTGAGGCGATAGGCCTTCGAGAGATCGAGGATGCCGTTGTCGCCCTCGTTCCAGCGTTCGAGGCAGCGACGGACATCTTCCTTGGTCGTGCCCGGCTCGAGGCCGAAATAGGTGTGCGGGAAGTTGTTGCCGATCGCGTTGAGCTGGGGCGGGAAGTAGTAGGACTCGGGCTTCCCTTCTTGGCCGACCTTGGCCGCTTGCTCTTTGCTCTGATGCATGTGGTGTGGGATCGGCCCCATGTTGTCGAAGAACTTGCTGTAGACCGGCCACTTGGCATAGGCATCCCAGAGGCGCGATCCGATCAGCTTGCTACCGTGGGCGGCGACGGCGTCGCGAAGGGTGAACTGCTTTCCCTCGTGGACGACGTAGCTGAGTCCTTCATCGGGCTCGCGGTTGTCGTTGGCCGCTTCGGTGGTCGAGGCGAACCAGCGCTCGTCGATGCCGCCGCGATGGGCTCCCATGGCGTAGTAGTCATCGGGATGGAGCTTGATTCGCTTGCCGGGCATCAGGAAGGAGCGGGGAACCCAGCAGGGAGCCAGACGCAGGATTCCTTCGCCGGCTTCGATCGCCGCGTTCATGAAATCGGCGCTGTTGTCAATCGTACGTTCGATGGGCATTCGTCGTCTTTTTCCTTTGATTCACCCATGTTGGCTTGTGGATGGGTGCGATGGTAAGCGTGGATCAGAGCCAAAGCAAATGGGATTTCCGAATCACCGCGCCGAACCCCTCGGCGGGTGACGTTGCTTGATCTGGGTCGCATTCGGTTCCCTGGGTTCCCAGCCCCTGTGGGATCGGCGAGCGGTCGCGGCGCGGTCGCGCCGGGCGGCATCTCTTGCGCTCGCCGAGTGACTCGGGAGCGTGCCGAAACACACCGATCCAACGAAAGCGCTTTCTATGGAAAGCACGACCTGTTTTGTTCTCTGGACAAAGCGGGTACCATGGTGCTGGCCAAATTGCCCAGGGGACCGATCTAGGGACGACCACATTCTCGAGGGGAAGCTGCGATGACGAAGCTTTGGAGGAGATCACGCCAAGTGCTGTCGCTCTTACTCGGATTGGTGGCGCTGGGCGCGTGGGGCACAACGACGGCCCGCGGCCAGAACCGATCGAGCAGGCAGCGGCAAGAAGGGCCGACGCGGCTCGTTCGCGGGACGCTCGTCGAGGTCGGATCGCGGGGAGTCGTTCTCAAGCCGAGCGATGGCTTTGGCACGACCTCCGTTCCCGCCGATCGCAACACGGAGTTACGAGTGCTCGGGTTGCCGACGGAGGAGATGCTCGTCAAGGGAGCGACCGCCGAGGTCAGTGGCGACGTCACCCCGGACTACGTCATCCGCGACGCGCAAGTGATGATCGACTACGGGACGCGTCGACGGGTACGTACCTCTGGTGGTTCCTACTACATGCGCAAGGCGAGCCGCGCCGAGGGAACGATCCCGGTCGTGATCGTCGGAACGATCCTCGGAACCGACCCGCTTCGAATCAAGGCGAACAACAGTATCAGGACGCGATACTACTTCGCGGAGGATGTCGGACAGGACAACGTCATCAACCGCACTTACGACTTCCCCTCGATCGGCAAGACGTTTGCCGTGGAACTCGAGCGCGACGAGAAGGGAAAGTTCGAGAACGTCTACGTCGACCTGGGGCCCAACTCGCAGTTCAGCAAGCCCGACGACCACGTCGTCGCGCGCGTCGATGCGGACACCGGCATCGCGCGTTCGGTGACGATCTATCGCGAGGAACCGGTCGACTTGGAAGCACTCGGGCTGAAAAAGAAGTCGAAATCCCGTCGATCGCGAACGCGCTCGACGCGACCATCGAAGTCGAAGTCCACGCCGAAGTCGGAGGAGGAAAGCGACGCGAAGGATAACTAGCTGCAATCCGTTCGGACGCGATTGAGTCACGACGGGGCGAGCCGAAAGGGGAGCCTTTGAATCGAGGGCTCCGAGAGGATACCATGGCGTCGGGCTCGTGTCCTGATTGGTGATTTCATTGACTAAAGGACTCTTGGATGCCATGCCCTCGCTCACCGTGGGCATGCGGGAAACGCGTATGATTGGGCAATCCTCCGCGTGATCTGAGGGCCGAGACTTGGTGGAACAAACTTGCCAATCCGGACACCTAGCAGGCCGTTGATTTATTCGCTGCCGGCTGCGAACGGCCCTTTCGGCCGATCTCGGCGCTTAAAAACCTCGACGAATCTACGGATTCGCCTGCGTTTGTTCTCCTTGATCTTGGCCAACATGGCTCGTTCTCGCCTTGGTCCGCTCAAATCAACGGACCGCTAGGGGGGCAATCCGCAACAAGTCGCGACGAGGGGACCATGATGGTAATGGGGCGCGTGACGTCGAGCGTGGGCGTTTGGCTGACACTTAGCTTGGCCGCTTGGCATCTGTTGGCACCGGGAGCCGTTTTCGGACAGGGGAGGTCTCGATCCCGACAACAGCAGGAGCGGGAGCAGGGAACTGGTCCCTCGCGAAGGGTGTTCGGAAGGCTAGTCGAGGTCGGCCCGCGGGGCATCGTCATCACCAACGAGGATGGGAAGACATCGGTCCCGGCCAATGACCTCACTCGCCTGAGGATCCTGGCGCAGCCGACCGAGAAGGTGTTGGTCGAAGGGGCGCATGCTGAAGTTGAAGGAAGGGTGTCCCCCGACCTTGTCTTCGAAAAGGGGCGAGTGATCGTCGACTATAGCCCGCGTCGAAACGGGAGCGTCCGACCGAGCTATCACATGCGTGAGACGAAACGGGGGACGCAGACGCTACCCGTGGTGATCGGCGGCACCATCATCCAGACCGACCCCTTGAAGATCCGAGCGGACGGCAGCGTTCGCACCCGCTATTTCTTCACGGAGGACCGAGGGCCCAACGGAACGATCAAGCGAAAATACGAGTTCCCCTCGGCGGGCAAGGTCTTCGAGGTGGGGCTCGACCGCAGCAAAGAGGGCGTTCTCCGAAACGTTCAGATCAACCTCGGCCCCGACGTGAAGTACAGCGATCCTGACGACCGGGTCGCGGTCGAAGTCGACATCGACACCGGCATCGCGCGTTCGGTGACGATCTATCGCGAGGAACCGGTCGACTTGGAAGCACTCGGGCTGAAAAAGAAGTCGAAATCCCGTCGATCGCGAACGAGGCGAAAGTCTCCGGATAAGAGCGAGAAAGAGGACAGCAAAGAGAACGAGTAACGCCTGTTCCACTTCATTCTGCTTGATGCGACAGACCCGAGCATCTACCCTGGCCCCGGGTCTGTCTCGTGGTCGTGGGTCACGACGCGCCCCCAGCGTTTCCGGGAACCGACGACCACCGCACCTTCTCGCACAGTGAGCATCAAGCCATGCCGTTGCGTTTTCTCGCTAGCCGGGCGATCAGTCCGTTGTCGTCTTTGAAGAGGTTTTTCGTCGGCGCCGCGCGCGGCCAGGATGTTGGGGGCGACTCGTTTCGACGCGCCGCCGTCGAGCTTGAATCGCTCGACGATCGGATCGTGCCGGCGACCTTCGCGGTCAATGGCACCACGCTGACGGTCGACCTGGTGGCGGGCGAGTCGGTCACGCTTTCGACAACCGGAACCGGTCAAGCCGACGACGGCGCTCTGTTGACACTCAACGCAGCGACCTTTACCGGAACGGACGTGACCGACGTCGCGGTCGGCAATGGCGAGTCGGTCCTCAAGTTCGCCAACAACGAGACCGACATCACTGACGTCGTGGTCAATGGCGCCAGCGCCAACACCTTCACCTTCGGTCAAGCGACGGAGCTTGTCGCGTTCGACTCGTCCCTCGACATCACGCTCACCAGCGGCACGGCGATCACCAACACCGAAGAATTCACGATGACGCAGGACCTGAGCGTCCTCGCCCCGGACGTCGACGTGACGCAAAGTGGCAACGGCAAGTTGATCCTGTTCCCGGCAGCGTTGTTCGAGGGGACCGTTTCGACGTTCGACCTCGGGACGACGGGGGATCTGTTGCTCGATGCCGACTTGAACGAATTCGCTACCGACCTCAAGATCATCGCCAACGATGTCGAATTGGTGAGCATCGGCGATTTGAACCAACACGAGGTCTTTCTCGGCGATTCGACCATCAGCGGCAACCTCGACGTGACAGCCGGTGTCGACATTGGAGACAGTGGGAATGTCGTCGTCGCCGGCAACTCGACGTTCATGACCGAGACCGACTTGGGCGGAGGGATCGGGTTCAACAATAGTGGCACCAAGTTCGGCGGACCGGTCAATGTCGACGGCGTGATCGCGGAGGCCGCGTTCAACACGCCGAATTCCGATCTGATCCTCGGCAACGTGACGACCAACGGCGGCGACCTCATCCTCTCCGCGATGAACATCTCGCAGACGGGGGCCATCAACGTCACCAACGAAGCGGCCACGGTTCCCCATGGGGTCTCCGTCTCGGTTCAGCCTGGCGGGGACATCATCCTCAACAACCCCAACAACGATTTTGACTCTGGTGTTGTCAACTTCATCGTCAGCAGCGCGTTCGGTGGTTCCGACACGATCAACAACATCGATGTCTTCACCAAGGGCGATCTCTTCTTCGTCAACGCGAGCGACCTGGAGATCCAAGGCGATTTGACTGTCGGCGCGGAGGGAAGTGTCGAACTCAATCTCAACAATGACTTCACGGTCGCCGGACTCGCCTCGATCTCCGCGGGGGGCGGGATCGAGATGCTTGACACCAACGTCAACCAGTTCACCCAGCTCAAGGTGACCCAGACCGACGCCAACTCGCCGGTCTCGATTCACAACCAGAGCGACCTCTCCTTCTGGGGGACGATCGCCGGGGAACTCGCTGTCGTCGTCGAGGGATCGCTGTCGCTCGGCGTCGTCGATGATTTGACCCTCACCGGCGGCAAGAGTGCGAGCGTCGTCGCCGACAACATCGCGCTCGTCGACACCACCGTCGATCTCGGCACGGGGCAGAGCACCTTCACCACGAGTCTCGGCACGCCGCTTGGTCTGATGACGACCGATCCCTTGACCGGGCAGGGGACGATTTCCACCGGTGGCGTCGCGATTGTTGCCGCCGGAATCGACGCCGGCGGCGCGACCAGCGTCGCGGGCACTGGGAGCTACGATGTCGGCGCGGTCAACGCGACGATCGCCTCGACGAGCGTCGCCAACCCGATCACGACATCAGCCGCCTTCGATATCACCGGTGCGGAGCTTCTTCTCGCGGTCCAGGGCAATGCCCCCTCGGTAGGCGCGACCTTCACGATCCTGACGGCCGGCTCGATCACCGGGACCTTCTCGAACCTCGACGGGTCGAATCAGATCAGCGCGGATGGAGTCACGTTCCAAGTGACGACAACCGCGACGACGGTCAGCCTCGAAGTGGTCGCCGTCGGCCCCTCGACCACCATCGACGGCATCGGGCTTTATCGGCCCTCCGCGGCGGAGTTCGTCTTCAACACCAGCGATGTCTTCAACTTCGTGCCCGAGCAGTTCTTCACGATCGGTTTCGGCAGCGTCGGCGATCAGGGCTTCGTCGGTGACTTTACCGGAGACGGGATTCCCAACGTCGCGGTCTATCGCGACAACGGCCCGAGCGATCCGGGCTTCTTCATCATCAACACGAGCCCGATCACCGACTTCGACCCGGATGCCTACGTCACTACGCCCTTGATCGGCAACGGGGATGAAGTTCCCTTCGCGGGCGACTGGAGCGGGGACGGCATCGACGGCGTCGGCTTCTACCGCAACTCCAACGCGACGTACGTGACGATCGGCTTGCCGTCGATTCTTCCTGGGCGAACGGGAGAGATCGGCTTGGGCGCGATCCGCAGTATCGTCTTCGGCAACCCCTCCTCCCCGGAGAACCCGACCGATCCCCCGGCGGTGGGCAAGTTCAACGCCTCCTACGCCGCCGACCAGATCGGCTTCGGGGCTCAGGGGACACTCGACCTGGCGGATGTGGACATCGCGACGTTGCCGGAGGGGAACTATTCGATCTCGGAGTTCTTCAATCCCACGCCGACCTTCTTCGGCACGACCGGCGATCAGCAACTCAGCGGCAACTACACCGGCGATGAAAACGGGCTCGACCAGCGAGGGCTCTACCGCAGCGCCGCCGCGACGTTCTCGATCTCGTCGGGGAGTCAGCCGAACATTGTCTTCGGCGTGATTGGCGATGTCGGCATCGTGGGCAACTGGGCCAGCGTGACCTCGCCGGTCGTTCCCGCGACCGAGAGCCTGATTGACTCATTCTTTGAGGAAGAAGTTGTGTAGTGCTGCGTCAAACGCTCGATTTCGGGTGGTGCACCCACGATCACTTCTCGCTGGCTGACCAGCAGCCAGTGCCACCCATTGGGGAGCTGTCCTGGCTCCTCGGTTGATTCAAGCATACTGGATTATAAGCATTTGAATAAGGAGTGCGTGTTCTCGCTCAATGGGGCGGTTCCTTCTTGTGCCACGCGAATCGTGGTCGTTCGGACAGACCGGTTTCACGACCGCGCGTTCGCGATGGATCGACGACAGTCCGCGTCTCGTCGCCTCAAGGAATAAGATAAATAGCGGAAGATCGTTCGTGCTCCGCCCCTAGATTGCGGTCGTTCACCTCGAAACAACTGGAGTTCCCATGCGATTTTGGTCACACCCCAAGTCTTGCTCCACTGGACGCTCGCTCCGTGGGGCCGCATCCGCGCCAACCGTCGGTCGAGCTGTTGGTGATACGCTATGGGTGGAAGGGTTGGAGGATCGCTGTGTTCCCGCCACGGGCCTTGGGCCGCAACTCGACGTCGATCCAGTCGACGCGGGCGCGGCCGATGTCACCGCCTCGGTCTCGGGGGGCTTCGCGCTCGACGGCATCGGGCTCTACCGCCCCTCGGCCGCCGAGTTCGTTTTCAACACCAGCAACGTCTTCGAGTTCGACGCCAATCAGGTCTTCAGCATCGGCTTCGGCAGTGTCGGCGATCAGGGCTTTGTCGGAGACTTTACCGGCGACGGAGTTCCCAACGTCGCGGTCTATCGCGACATCAGCCCGACCGAACCGGGCTTCTTTATCATCAACACCAGCCCGATCAATCAGTTCGATCCGAACGCGTTCGTCACCACGCCTCAGATCGGCAATGGGGATGAAGTCGTCTTCGCGGGGGACTGGAGCGGGGACGGAATCGACGGCCTCGGCCTTTACCGCAACGCCGACGCGACCTACGTGACGATTGGACTGCCGGCGATCTCCGCTGGTCAGACCGGCGAGATCACCTTGGGCGCGATCCACAACATCGTCTTCGGCAACCCGTCGTCGACGGGGAACCCGACCGATCCGCCCGCGGTCGGAAGCTTCCGCTCGGACTACGCGGCCGATCAGATTGGCTTCGGAGCCCAAGGGACGCTCGACTTGGCGGATGTCGACATCTCGACCCTGCCAGCGGGCAACCACTCCATCACCGAGTTCTTCAATCCGGAGCCGACCGTCTTCGGGACGACCGGCGATATGCAGATTGCCGGCGAATGGGTCGAGGACGACAACGGCCTCGATCAGCGGGCGGTCTTCCGCGTCGACACGTCGACCTTCTCGATCTCCTCGGGAAGTCAGCCCAATATCGGCTTTGGGGTCGCGGGGGATGTCGGGATCGCGGGACGCTGGGTCGGGTTGTCGCTCGAGGCCGCGTCGGAAGAAGGGCTCATCGATCAGTTCTTCGAAGAGCTGTAGCGGCCGCTCGGAGATCTCGGGACGGAGTCGTTGCTAGTCTGCCTTGATCGTCTTGAGATAGGCCAACGCCTCGTCCCGAGTGCCAATCGTTCCATCGAGCTGCTCATCGCGAATGCGTTCGAGCAGTTCGCCCATCCGCGGCCCGGGCTGGATGCCCGCCTTGATCAGATCGTGGCCCTTCAGGAGAGGCGCCGGATCGACTTCCTCATCGGTCCACCGATCGCGAAGCCGGCGCGCGTGGGTGATCTCCACGTCATCGGCCAACCCCGCCTCGGCGCGTGCCTCCGCCAGTTCGAGAAGTTCCTCCCCACCGACGTGCGCCATCAGCCGCTTGAGCCTCGCCGGTCGTTCCCCGCGCGCGTTGTCGAAGCCGTCGCGGTGCGTGGTGAGCCAAGCCGTGCGGTCGCGCTCGTCGTTGGGGCCATGCAGCCGTTCAAAGAAAGGTTCGACCAGCTTTCGGGCGTCGACCTGGGGCATCGTCGCGGAGAGGGCCGCGAGGCACAGGGGTAGGGAGATCGATTCGTGCCAATGGTCGAGCAGGCGGCAAGTCGTCTCCCAGCGACCCTCGTCGGTCGCCACTGCCCCCAGTTCCGGCAACGCGTGATCCCATAGGCAAAGGTCGCGGAGCATCCCGGCCCCTTGTCGGCGCGAGCGGGCCGTTAGCAGCAGGCGCAGTTCCGCGAGGATGCGTTCGGGGCTGACAACGTTGAGTTGCCCAGCCATCGCCCGGACCGCTCGGGCAGTCGCTTCCTCGACGTTGAAGGAGAACCGGGCCGCGAAACGCACCGCGCGTAGCAGACGCAGCTTGTCCTCCTCGAAGCGCGTCGGCGCGTCGCCGATGGCGCGAATGACGCCAGCACGCAGATCGTCGACGCCGCCGACGAAGTCGTGAACCTCATTGGAGAGAGGATCGAGGAACATGCCGTTGATGGTGAAATCGCGCCGCAGGGCATCCTCGCGAGGATCGGTGAAGCGGACCCCATCGGGATGGCGTCCATCGGAATAGCCGAGGTCGGCGCGGAAGGTCGCGACCTCAACGATACGGTTGTCGCGGCCGAGGACGCGGATAACCCCGAAGCTGACGCCGACGGCGATCGTTCGTCGAAAGAGCCGCTGAACCTGCTTGGGGTGGGCGCTGGTGGCGACGTCGTAGTCCTTCGGCGTGTTACCGAGCAGCAAGTCGCGCACGCAGCCGCCGGCGAGAAGGGCGACGTGGCCCGCGTCTCGCAAACGCTGAACGACCCAGCACGCGAAGGCTTGATCGTCGTCCATTTGATCGGGGTCGCTGGGAAAGATCGACGTGGCGTCAATCTTGTTCGGGGGTTGCGTCATCCACCTCGTCAATCGTTGGGTCGTGTTCTTCACTGGTCGAGGGAGCCCGCTCCTCGTCTGGCGAGCCGTCGTGGTCGGTCTCGGCATCGAGATCCTCTTCGCCGGTCGCCCCGGTGACCCAGATCCCGATGCGCGTCTTGCCGTACTTTCGGACCCGGTACCAGTCCTCGGCCCTGGGGAGATCCTCGGGGGCGATGGTCCGGGGGAATTGCAACACGAGCACATCTTCCGGTTTCAGGTTCGCCTGAACGTTGCCGACCAACTCCCACAGGCCGGGAAGATCTCTGGCGAAGAGCGGGTAGGGAGGTCCGATGAAGACGATCATCGGCTCCAAGTCAGCAGCGAAGTGCTTGCCCCAGACGAGGGCGTCGACCGCCCGGACTTGGGCTTCGGAGCCGAACCCCGCTCGGGAGAGATTGCGGCGAATCAGGGAGATTTGCCGATGATCGTTCTCAATGTAGATCGCTCGCTGGGCCCCGCGACTGAGGGCCTCCATGCCGACGATGCCGGTGCCGGCGAAGATGTCATAGAAGGTACATCCGTTCACCCAGTCGCCGAGCATATTGAAGACGGCTTGGCGAACGAAGTCGCTCGCCGGGCGAATCGTGTTGCTGGGAGGCGAGTAGAGTTTTCGCCCTCGCCTGGTTCCCCCCGTGATTCGCAAACGATCGCCCACTCTCGCCTCCTCGTTTTGGTTCGGGCCGACTGGCCCAGACTCCGCTTGACACACCTTGTTTTCATAGTATCCCCTGCGAACGTTCTATGATAGGAACAGGTTTGCCGACCGCCTCGGTGGAACTTGATCCTTCTTCGGCACGCCTTTCCGACCGTCGCCTCCGGAGGGCTGGCCGCGCGATTCGAACGACTCGACGGATTCATTGGATGTTCAAGTCGGTGTCCTGACGAGCGGGAGGCCTCGACCATCGAGGTTCCCGGGCTCCGGGCGCGACCCAGTTCAACGGTGGTGAGCATGAAGTCGCTAAAGTATCTCGCCTTGGGATTGAGTCTGGTCGCGCTGGCCGGGTTCGGAGTTTATCAGTATCTCTTCGCGCCGCCCGAGATTCTCGAGCGCGTCGCCAACAACAAGCCACTGGAGTTCGCTCCCTCGGAGTTCCCGACCTCGCTGCAGGTGATTCCCTCGGAAGAGACGGCCGACGGGTTTCCCAAGGAGGTGAAGATCGAGGCGGGCGATCACAGCTTCACCGCCCGCTACACCGGGCAGATGACACGCTCGAAGAACCTTCTCGTTCTGTCGATCGACCTCTACGCCTTGGCGAGCTATGCCGTCGATCCGCCGAAGGATGGCGATTCCGAGGCGATGCTCGACGAGATGTTCCAAAGTGGCGAGCGCAAGCTGTTGTTGTTGAAGTTTCTCAAGCCTCTTCCCGGGAAGCACATCTTCCAAGCGGTCGAAGAGGAAATCGAGATCAGCTTCACCGACGTCGATCTCGATCCCTTGCGTCCGAACATGGACCAGTTCCTCGCCCAGTTTGCCAACGGCTCGATGCCTGGCGACATCGTCTACATCGCTTGGCTTCCCGGCGGCCGCCTCTACAGCAGCTTCAACGAGCCGGAGGATGTCTCGCTGGTCCTCGAGGACGTACCCTTCGTCCGCGCCCTGTGGCGCATCTGGTTCGGACCGCAGTCCGGCCCCGAGCGTTTCGGCCTCGTCAGCAGCCTCACCGGCGACACGCAGATGAAGTGATCGAGCGTCCGCCTTCCTCTTTTCGAGTGCCACTGGCTGCTCGCCAGCCAGTGCGGACTGTCGTCTGGACAGACGAAAGCTCACCCTTCACGAGTCGTGCTCGCACTGGTTGCCGGCGCGGCTCTTCCCTTTCCTGACTCCCCTGCCGCGATTGACGATTGTTCCGGCGACGCCGCTCCGCCATGGGGCCAATGGGCCGAACCGTCAACATCCGTGATCAATTCGTTGCGACCGCCGACATTTCAGGTGATACTCGTAGTCAGGTTCCTCCTTCGATTGGGGTACGGAGGGGCCGCGAACATGATGACAATTCGACTCTTCCAAACACCGAGGAGACATCGTCGGCGATGCGATGCTGTGCAACCGGTCTATCTTGCGTGCTGCTGTTTGGAGCTCTTGGTTGTGGGGGGAGCGACGGTCCCGAACTGGGCCGCGTGGAGGGAACCGTCACCCTCGACGGGAAGCCGCTGCCCGCTGCCGAAGTGACCTTCAAACCGATCAAGGGGCGTCCCGCGCAGGCCACGACCAACGAAGAGGGCCACTACGAACTCGTCTATGGACCGGGCAAGCAGGGCGCGATGGTGGGCGAGAACAAGATTTCCGTGTCGACCCGCAAGCCACCCGAACAGGGCGAAACGCTCGACGACGGGCGACCGAACCCGGACAAGGGCGTGCCGGAGCTTGTTCCCGCGAAGTACAACGAGGAGACGACGCTCAAACGCGACGTCAAACCGGGAAGCAACACGATCGACCTGGAGCTGCAGTCGAAGTAGCCGACCGACGACGCGTCGCGTGTTGCTCGTCGTCTTCATTTCCATGGGAGCGAGCCACCGAGTTCGAGACCATCCAAGAGAGGGGAACTGTCGATGAAGAACGGGTTGGGTAGAGATCATGGGACGCCGGCGCGGCGTTGGGCCTTCACGTTGGTGGAGTTACTCGTCGTGATCGCCATCATCGGCGTGCTGGTTGCTCTTCTCCTGCCGGCGGTGCAACAGGCCCGCGAGGCCGCGCGTCGAGCCCAGTGCCGGAGCAACCTAAGACAGTTCGGCGTCGCGATCGCGAACTACGTCGATGCCTACGGCGTCTTTCCCTACGCCCACGGCTGGGATCGAGACAACGACGGTGGTCAGGTCGAAGGCCGCGAGTCGGCATGGGGCTGGGGGGCGTCGATTCTCCCTTACATCGACCAAACACCCCTCTTCGAGAAGCTCAATGTCGGCTACGTCGATCTCGACGTTCAATTGGCCAATCCCACCACGCTGGCCCTCATGCAGAAGCCGCTTTCCCTCTTTCGATGCCCAAGCGACAGTGGGCCCGAGCTCAACACCGGGCATCGGCTTCCCAATGGTGGCAGTGCCAATGCCGACTGCACCAACAGCACAACCGCTTGCATCGAGACCGCGACGTCGAACTACGTCGGCTCGGTCCATCATGGAGGTCTCGAACGCAACAACTGGGATGGTGTCATCGGTCGCGGTCACACCGCCAGCGTTTCCAACGACACCGCGCGGTGTACCGCCATTCGAGATATCACCGATGGGCTCAGCAACACCTTCGTCTTTGGTGAGCGTGCCTGGCAGATCGGAAACGTGCAGCTCCGGGCCGCGGTCGTCTTCGGCACCAACGGCGACTCGGAGAACAGCGACCATCAGGGATTGGTCTACGTCACCGCCGGGGGCCAGTTCCCGCTCAACTGCCTGGGAGCCGACTGCGACATGGGCTTTAGCAGTCCGCATTCGGGAGGAGCCCACTTCCTGTTCGCCGACGGGTCGGTCGCCTTCATCTCCGAGGACATCGACCAAGATCCGAGCAGTGCGATCGACAGCACTTACGAACGACTCATCGCGATCGGCGACGGTCAGATCATCGAGGACTACTGAGCGAGGGTTGGATGGAGCCCGTCCGCGATCACACTTCATAGAATAAGTTGTCCGGGCCAACTGTTCGAAGGGAGCGCGACGCGGCATGAACGACATCGACCAGCGCATGTATCGTTACGCGATGAAGCTGATGGTCGTGCTCGCGATCGGTTCGGCGGTCATGCTGACGCTCCACTACACCGTCGGCATTCTCAACGCTCGGACGACTTCGCTCATGGCGGTGGGCGTCGTTTTTTGGCTGATCATGTTCTATGGCTATCGGCAGGACTTGAACGAACGCGATCGGCTCGAACGCGAGGCTCGCCAGACGAGAGAGCCTCAGGAAGCCGATGCTTCAACTGGCGATCCCTCCAACGAATAGGTAGTCGAGCGCGGCGAGCGTCCCCATCCCCACCAAGAGCCCGGTCGCGATGGTCCAACGGAGTCGAGCGACCGCGTGATCGTCCCGGTCGGCGAGTTCGGGATCGCTGGCCACTTCCTCGAGAAACCGCACGCGTTGGGCGATGCTGCCGTGACGCCAACTCCACGCCGTCCGAGCCACTCCGTTAAGATTGGCGACATTCTCCAGCGACTGAATGAAGACTTCCGCGCCATCGGGATGAACCGGGACGGCATCGAGCTTCTCCGTCTCGGCCTGCCGGGCGTCGGCGTGTTGTTTCGCCAACGACTGCGAGCCGGCGGGATGCCCATTGGTGCCTCGGGGCGTCAGAAGCATGACCGGCGTCGGCGTGTTGGCGCGACGTCGCAGCGAGGCCGACACCGCCCGGCAGCCGTAGACGTCGGCTTGTCGCTCGAAACGCTGGGATAGGTAGCCGAAAACGATCGCGAAGTAGGGGACGAGGACGCCGAGTTCGACTCCGGCGCGCCATCCCCATTGCTGTAGTTCGTACCAACGCGCATCGCCGAGCGCGACGCGGGTCATGAGATCGAGCCATGGGACCAGCATCGAGATGAAGAGGATGCTGGCGATGACGAAGAAACAGTAGTAGGCGAGGTGATGGTGGCGAATGTGGCCGACTTCGTGCCCGAAGACCCCTTCGAGTTCCTCGGTGGAGAGGTGGTCGAGCAACGCGTCGCTCATCAGCACGTAGCGAAGTTGGGGGACCATGCCCGTGACGGCCGCATTAGCGATTCCCCCGCGCGTTCGCCAAACCAGGATGTTGGCGAATCGAAAGCCGACCTGTCTCGCGAAGGTCTCGAGTTCTCGGCGGAGGCTGCCGTCGGGCAGGGGGATCGCACGCCAGACGACGCGCAGAATCAGCGGAGACGCGATCAGCACCGATAGCGCGATGAGACTGGTGCCGAGAATCTGGAGTCCCGGGTGTTCGAGCCAGCTCCTCGGAAGGATCAGCTCGCCGAGGTCGTAGAGTCCGGTGGCGAAGAGGCTAGTCAGCAACAGGACGCCGAACTGATTGCGGGCCTGGAAGTCGAGATAGCCCAGTTGCGAGTGGCTCGGACGGGCGCGACGCCGTCGGGCTCCGCTTCGCAGCACTTCCTGATCGACGCGGTAGAAGGAGAGGATCGAGAGCGACTCGGCGCCGAGGTAGGGGGTCAGCAGGAGCAGCTCGTCGACGAAGATCCAGCCGTCCCAGGCGCCGTGATGACGGACGAGCGAATTCCAACCGATCGGCTCGAGGATAAGGATGAAGACGCCTAGGGAGACGAAACCGTGGAAGCGGCGAAGCACGGCGTAGCGGGAGTAGGGGCTCGTCGAGGCGGGGGGGCTAAGTCGCATCCGCTCGATGGTCGAGTAGGTGATCCATCGAGCGAGCAAGGTAACGACCGAGACGCCGACGAGGACGGCGACCGCTCGGGCGATGAACCGAGGTGGCTCTCCCACATCGCCTGCCGGCAACCCGTAAGCGACGGCAAGCGCGACTAGGAACGATAGACTCATCGGCGACGCCTGGGGAACTCACGACACCCGCACTCGAACTCGCCTCGGACCAACGGCCTCGGGCGCTCAGCCGAACGAGGGCGGCATCTCGCCACAGGCCGGCAACTTGACGACATGGACCGCGGAGATCCGATCGTCGGCCCGAATCTCCTGGAGCGCTTCGGGGCAGGGAACGCCGTCGACCGCCAAGATGCCAGTCGCTTCGCCTCCTTCGACTTCGCGTCCGACGGTCATCCCGGCGATATTGACGCCGTGCTTGCCGAGCACCGTGCCGACAAGCCCAATGAGGCCAGGCTTATCCTGGTGGACGTAGACGACCATCGTGCCGTCCATGATCGAGTCGAGGCGGTAGGAGCCAATCCGGACGAGACGGACGAACTGGCGTCCCCGCGTCGTGGCCGCTAGCACCGTCGTCCCTTGATCGGATTCGACCTCGACCCGTACGAGAGTCGCGAAGTCGCTATGCTCGGAACTGATCTTCTCGACGATCGTGATGCCGCGTTCCTCGGCGAGGACGCGGGCGTTGATCAGGTTGACCTCTTCCTCGAGGCTGTTCTCCAACAATCCCATCGCGAAAGCGGTCGTTAGCAGGCTCGTCTTCTTTTTGGCCGCTTCGCCCTGGTAGGTGATGGTCGCCTTGGAGATCGCTCCCTTGGCGAGCTGGGCTTGGAAAAGACCCAGCCGACGGCAGATGTCGAGGTGACGGCGGGCCTCCTCGAGCTCCGAGGGCTCCAGCGACGCCATGTTGACGGCGAAGCGAATGTTGCCCTTCTGCAAGTAGTTGACGATCAGGTTGGCCGCTTCGATCGCCACGTTGAGCTGGGCTTCCTGCGTCGAGGCTCCCAGGTGAGGCGTCACCACGACGTTGGGAAGTTTGAACAGCGGCGAGTCGGTGCAGGGCTCGGAACTGTAGACGTCGAGGGCGGCGCCGGAGAGATGACCCGACTCGAGAGCCTCGAGCAGGGCGTCCTCGTCGACGATGCCGCCGCGAGCGCAGTTGATGACCGCTGCTCCCTTGCGGAGCTTGGCCATCTGCGACTTGCCGACCATTCCCTTGGTCTGTTCGCCGAGGGGAACGTGGACGGTGACGATGTCGGCCCGGGGGTAGATGTCCTCCGGATCGGAGACGCTCTCGATGCCGAGTTCGGCGGCGCGCTCGGCGGAGAGGAAGGGATCGTAGCCGAGGATGTTCATTTCCAGGCCTATCGCCCGTTTGGCGACGGCCAGGCCGACGCGTCCGAGGCCGATGACGCCGAGGGTCTTGCCGGCGAGTTGGCTCCCGGTGTACTTCTTGCGATCCCAACGCCCTTCGCGAAGACTCAAGTCGGCGGCGGGGACGTGGCGGCTCAAGGCAAGCAGCAGGGCGATCGTGTGCTCGGCGGTGCTGAGCGTGTTGCCGCCGGGCGTGTTCATCACGACGATCCCCTCGCGGGTCGCCGCGGGGACCTCGATGTTGTCGACGCCGGCGCCGGCTCGGACGATAACGCGGAGCTTCGAGGGCCGCTGGAGCAGATCGGCGGTGATCGTCGTTCCACTGCGGATGATGACGCCATCACACTCCGCGAGGACCGACTTGAGCTCGTCGCCCTTTAGGCCGGGGGTGTTGACCACCTCGATCCCCTCGGCGGCCTCGAGAATACGAAGGCCTTCCTCCGCGAGCGGATCCGAAATCAATACTCGATGCATCCCTGTTGTTCCTGGCTTGTTGCGATCGTCGTGTTTTCGCCCGACTTGTTCGCCGAACTCGCGTCAGGCTAGCGGCCCCCTCGCGATGTGCTCCGGATCGTTGTCGGTGTGTTCTCTCTTTGTTAGCCACTATCGCGGCAATGTCGAGTTGCTCCGTATGGATGTCTCGATGAGCGCCGCAGGTTCAGGAGCTTGTCCAGGCCCTTGTATCGCATCGACTGCATCCGCTCTCCTGAGCCGCTTCGCGGCTCAGGCAGGTTTGAACCTGTTGGTTGAACCGAAGCGATGAACGGGACGACTACGGGTGATCTCGATTGGGATGGTAGCACGGCAATCGGGACTACCCGATGGTCAGCGACTACCCCTTCGGTACGAATCCTTCCGCGAAGACCGCGGTGGCGGCGGCGACCGCCTTGCCCGATTCGACCGGGTAGCCCAACTCCGCGAGCGTCCACTCGAGGGCCGCGGCGACACCAACCATGTCGAGGGCGTCGACATAGCCCATGTGCGCGATCCGGATGATCTTACCCTTGAGACTGCCCTGACCACCGGCGACCTTCAGAGCGTACTTCTTCTCAAGCAGCTTCGCCCATCCGGCCCCGTCGATGCTTTCGGGAACCTTGATCACCGTGAGACCGGCCGCGGGAGGATCGGCGAGCGTCTCCAGCCCGAGCGCCTTGACGGCGGCGTGCGTCGCCAACGACATTTGACGATGACGCTCCCACGACTCCTCGACCCCTTCGTCGAGAATCTGCTTGAGGCTCTCCGCCTGGGCGGCGATGAGCGTGTGCGCCGGCGTGTAGGGCGTGTCGCTCTCGGCGATCGACGTGAGGTACTTCTTCAGGTTGAAGTAGTAGGTCGGCGGACTGGGGACTTCTTCGAGGCGAGCCTTCGCCTTGGCGCTGACCGAGAGGAACGCGAGGCCGGGGGGCATCATCAGGGCCTTCTGCGAACCCGTGACGAGCAGGTCGACGTTCCAATCGTCGGTGCGGCACGGTTCGGTGCCGACGCCGCTAATCCCGTCGACGACGAAGACCGCCTTGGTCTTGGCGACGATCGCGCCCAGTTTTTCGATGTCCTGGCGGACGCCGGTGGAGGTTTCCGAGAGGGTGGCGTAGACGGCGACGGCGTCGGGGTGCTCGGCGAGGGCCTTCTCGACGTCGGCGGGTGTCGGGGCCTTGCCGTAGGGGGCCTCGAGCTTGATCAGCTCGGCGCCGAAGGTGTTGAGAAGTTGTTCCCAACGCTCGCCCCATTTGCCGCAGACCAGCGCGATCGCCTTGTCGCCCGGCTTGACGAAGTTCGCGACGCTGGTCTCCATCGCCCCGGTGCCCGAACTTGCGAAGATCACCAGGTCGTTCTCGGTGCAGAAGACTTTCTTCATGGCCGAGAGGGTCTCGGCGATGGCGGCCTTGTTTTCGGGCGTGCGGTGATGAATGACCGGCTTCGCCAGGCTCAAGAGCGTCTCCGGCGGCACCATGGAGGGGCCAGGCGTCATCAAACGATACTTCATTGCTCCATCCTTGCGATCTAGGAGAGACAAGCTGTTGTGGGCTCTTCGCGGATCGAGACGCGCGGTCGCTCGTGTTTGCCGATTCCCCCACCACGAAACGTGCCATTCTATGAGTTGGCCGCAACCCGGGTAGCGGGTGGGCAACGGCGTCGAGAGAGAAGCGCCCGCTCCGCCCAGATCGAAACCGGGGGCCGTTACGGTGTTGACTCATCCTCCGCACCAGATATAGGCCGAGCGGCGCTTGCAAGGCCACTGCCAGGCATCGACACCGAAGAGTTGATTCATCAGCGGCACTCCAGTCACTGGAACGAGCCGCGAGGCCGCACCAAGGGTTGCTGGACGAACGTCCACGACCACAACCTTCTCTAGGCACAAGGACGAGCGAATGTCGGTAGCCGTGGTCACCGGATCGGCGGGGCTGATTGGATCCGAAGCGGTCAGGTTCCTCTGCGACAAGTTCGACGTCGTTGTCGGGATCGACAATGACATGCGTCGCTATTTCTTCGGCAACGAAGCCTCGACGCTGTGGAATTGCAACGAACTCAAGGCCACCGTCGCCTCCTACGTCCACCGGTCCGCGGACATTCGCGAACAAAAGGACGTCAACGCGATCTTCGCCGAATACGGCAGCGACATCGAGCTGATCATCCACACCGCCGCCCAGCCCTCACACGACTGGGCCGCCCGGGAGCCGTTGACCGACTTCACCGTCAATGCCAACGGCACGATGATCCTGCTCGAGGCGACGCGGCAATTCTGTCCCGAGGCCAGTTTCGTCTTTACCTCGACCAACAAGGTCTACGGCGACAACCCCAACCGCTTGCCGCTCTTCGAGGACGAAACCCGTTGGGAAGTCGATCCGTCGCACGGCTACTTCGAGAAGGGCATCGATGAGTCGATGTCGATCGACTACTGCAAACACTCTCTCTTCGGGGCCTCGAAAGCGGCCGCCGACCTCGTCGTCCAAGAGTACGGTCGCTACTTCGACATGAACACCGTCGTCTTCCGCGGCGGCTGCTTGACCGGTGGCGGCCATTCGGGGACCGAGCTACACGGCTTCCTTTCGTACTTGATGCGGTGCTGCGTCGAGGGCCGGCCTTACACCGTCTTCGGATACAAGGGCAAGCAGGTCCGCGACAACATCCACTCGTCCGACCTGGTCAACATGTTCTGGCAGTACCATCAGGCCCCGCGTCCGGGCGAGGTCTACAACGCCGGTGGCAGCCGTCATAGCCACTGCTCGATGCGCGAGGCGATCACCCTCTGCGAGGAGATCTCCGGACGCAAGCTCGACTACACCGTCGTCGATGACAATCGCATCGGGGACCACATTTGGTACGTCAGCGACGTCTCGAAGTTCCGCGAAGACTATCCCGATTGGTCCTACCAGTACGACCTCGAGGCGATTCTCGGCGAGATCTACGAAGGTTGGCAGAAGCGGCTTCAGAAGGCGGCGGGCTAACCACGCGTTGGCACCACGGCTAGCGGGTCGCCGCAGGCCGCGATCAAGGAGTTGTCGTGAACTATCGTCATGTCATGATCACTGGTGGAGCCGGGTTTGTCGGGGCCAATCTCGCGATCCGCTTGCGCGAACATTCCTCGTCGACGCAAGTCACGGTGCTCGACAACTTGTGCCGCCGCGGTTCGGAGCTCAATCTCGCTCGGCTCGCTGAGCACGGCATCACCTTCGTGCACGGCGACATCCGCTGTCCCGAAGACATCGTCGATAGTCGACCCTTCGATCTGCTGATCGACTGCTCCGCCCAACCTTCGGTGCATGCCGGTCTCGACGGATCGCCGATGCCGGTGGTCCGGAGCAACCTCGACGGGACGGTTCATTGTGCCGAGGCCGCACGTCGGCACGACGCGGCTCTGTTGTTTCTGAGTACCAGCCGCGTCTACCCGATTCAGTCGCTCAACGAACTTCCGTACCAAGACGCCGGCACCCGTTTTCAGTGGACCGGGCATGCCGACACGCCGGGCTTCTCCGAGCATGGCGTGGCCGAGGAATTTCCGCTCACCGGCGCTCGGTCGCTCTATGGGGCGACGAAGCTCGCCAGCGAGTTGGTCCTTCAGGAGTACGCTTACAGCTACCAGATGCCGGTGCTGATCAATCGGTGTGGCATCCTGACCGGGCCCTGGCAGATGGGAAAGGTCGACCAAGGGGTCATCACCTATTGGATCGCGAGCCACCTCTTCGGGCGAGGGTTGCGCTACACCGGATTCGGTGGCGACGGCAAACAAGTCCGCGACTTGCTTCACGTCGACGATCTCTTTGACTTGATCGTCGCCCAAATCGGCAAGCCCGATCTTTGGGATGGGCGGGTGTACAACGTCGGGGGAGGCAACGACGTGTCGACTTCCCTGTGCGAGCTAACCGAGCGGTGCCGGGAGGTCTCTGGTTCGGTCGTTCCGGTCGAGCCCTCGCCGGAGACTTCGTCGGTCGACCTGCGGATCTACGTGTCGGACAGCCGCCGGGTGAGTGACGAGTTCGGCTGGCGCCCCCAACGCGGCGTGGGCACGATCGTCGAGGACATTTGGGATTGGATGGCGGCGCGGCGGGAACTGTTGGCGCCCGTCTTTGGTTGAACGCTAAGGGACTGCTCGAGGGCGACATCGTCTCTCGCGCGTCGCTCATGCGTCCGAAGGAGTTTCATGGCTGTGAATTCGCTCACGCTTTCGGTCGTCGTTCCCGTCCACAACGAGGAAGAGAACCTTCCCAACGTCGTCGATGAACTTCGTGACACGCTCAATCGCGAGCGGATCCCCTTCGAACTGGTGTTGGTCAATGACAACAGCACCGACGGTTCCAGGGGAGTCATCGAGGGGATGATGGCGGCCGACGAGCGGATTCGGACCGTCAACCGCCGACCGCCCGGCGGGTTCGGTCGAGCGATCCGGTCGGGACTCGACGCCGTCAAGGGCGATATCGTGGTCATCTGCATGGCCGACTGTTCCGACGACCCGGAAGATGTCGTCGCCTACTACCGCACGATCGAAGAGGGATACGACTGCGTCTTCGGTTCCCGGTTCATCAAGGGAAGTGTCGTTCGCAACTATCCCCGCTTCAAGCTGGTCTGCAACCGCGTCGTCAACAAGATGGTGCAGCTCCTCTTTCGTTGCCCCTACAACGACATGACCAACGCCTTCAAGGCCTACCGGACGGAAGTGATTCGGGATCTCGGTCAGCTTCAGGCGAGCCACTTCAACATCACGCTCGAGCTCTCGCTAGGCGTTTGGAACCGCAACTACAAGATCGCCCAAGTGCCGATCCGCTGGTACGGCCGGACGTGGGGGAGTTCGAAACTTCGGCTTCGGGAGATGGGCCGACGCTATCTCGCCACGCTCCTGAAGATGGGAGTCGACCGCACGCTCATCCTCGACGACATCCGTGCCGAGCAGCAGGCCGGCAAGCTGCAGAACCAAACGGCCACCTCGGAGCCGTGTGAGGCGACCTCGGCCGCTTAGGGGGTTGGCATCACACCGATCGAACGATCCCTCATTTCAACGATCGGTCGATCATTCCATTCCTCAACTGGCCGTGGGTGCTCCTGGGCATCTTGCGGCCGTTCCCTTTTCTTGACGTTCGTCGATTGCCGTTTGACTTGGGCCGCCTGAGAAAGACGTCGGCGGTCGTCGGCGTGTTGTATGCTTGGTTTGCATCTGGCTGGAACGATCCTCGACGAACGTTTGTCCATGCTTGCAAGGAGTCTTCCTGGTTCCTTGCCGGAACGGATCGTGGATTCGGGGGGCGACTCTGGTCTATGATGGAAGGGAGCCCACCAGCCGTCACAAGGATGGCCAATGTCCGCCGCGATTAGGAAGCAACGATGAACTTTCGCTCCGTTTTGCGATTCATCGTCCAGTCGATTCTCTTGGCCACGTTCGTGTGGCTGATCATCGTCCGGCCGGCGATGGTCTATCTCAATCACGACGACAAGCCTTCGAGTCGGATCTTCAAGATCGACGAGGCGACGGCGGAAGAGGAGGTTGCCGAGACGATCGCTGAGGGGATGACGCTCCTTTGGTTTTTCTTCCTCGGTGCCTCGGTCGGTAGTTTCATCAATGTCGTCGCCTATCGCTGGCCGCGGGGCATCTCGATCTCGATGGGCAAGTCGAGTTGCCCCCACTGCGAGCAACGGATCGCGTGGTACGACAACGTCCCGGTCCTCTCTTGGCTGCAACTAAAGGGGGCGTGTCGAAAGTGCGACAAGACGATCCCGGCTCGCTACATCGTCGTCGAATTGGTGATGGGGTCGATCTTTCTTTCCTTCTTCTTCCTGGAACTCATCGGTGGTGGGGCAATCGGCCATTCCCGCTTCGAGTTCACCTACGTCAGCCTGTTCAACGTTCTGCTCATCGATAAGCGAATCATCCTCTACATCTTCCTCTTCCATGGCCTGCTGATGGCATTCCTGATGACGATGGTGCTGATTCGTGTCGAGGGAAAAGCGATCTCGCCACGGCTGGTGATCCTGGGCATGGTGTTCGGATTCTGGGCCTTGCTCTACTTCCCCGACCTACAGCCCTACTCCGTGGAAGGGCTTTCCGCTCGTCGCTGGGGAGTCGGTTGGGGAGCCGACAAGGCGCGGCCCATTCTAGTCAACGCCTACGAGGCCTGTTACGGCATGGTGGTCGGAGGGCTCATGGGGCTGCTCCTGGCTCAGAGCAAAGGGGCCGGAGGGAAGGAATCCGCCCTGCGCACCGGCGCGATCGCGATGCTTTCCTCGGTCGGTCTCGCTCTCGGATGGCAGGCGGCGATCGCGGTCTCCGTCGCCAGTTCACTGCTCCTGCTGGTGGCTCGACTGGTCGGTTTCATCTGGCACGCCATCAACCGGATCCCACTTGCGATCTATCTTTTCGTGATGACCTACGCTCAAATCGCCGCATGGAGGTGGCTTACGAAGATCTGGTGGTGGCCAGGACCGGAGTCGCCCCATATCGTCTTCACCTTAGGCGTCGGCGTAGTGGCTCTTGTGGCGTTGCTATTTCGGATCATCGACTGGGCGAGCACGTTCCGTCTCCCGAAACAACCAATCACCAAACCCCGAGCGTCGCTGCGCTCCAGTTCGCCCAAGTGAACGAACTGACTCGAGCAGGAGCGAATCATGGGCTGGCAGGAAGTCCTTCAAAGCAATTATCCCGGGGCCAAACGCAATAGCGAGGTCGGCCGAACTTACGCCAAGCTTTTCGCCGACAAGGTCAACGCCGAACCCGAGACGACAATCTTCGCCAAGTGCTGCTGTGCCGACGAAGTGAACGGGTTCTGGCCGATTTTCACAGGCCTCTTCATCGGCCCGTTCCAACTCGGTGGACTCGCCGGGTTTCCGTTCACGGGGCAGACCGGCGTCGGTGCTTTCGCTCACCACGTCCCGGAGAACGGCACCGCGGTGATCCTCTATGGTCCCCATGTCGGCATTTCCGACATCGAAGGGGAAAAGGGAGGAATCGGCCACGTCCGTCGCATCGGGCAACCAGCGATCTCGTCATGCTGCGGCGCCCTGGTGGCGGCTCTCGACTACCTGAAGAATGGAACCTCGGCCGAAGCAGCCGTCGACGACTACCAGCAGACGACGCTCAAGGAGTCGCTGCTTCCCTTCAAGTCCGAGATTCTCCAAGGGCATCCCGCTCAGCAGAAGAAGGCGATCACCGACGTGATGTATCGCCTGATCCGGGAGCGGATTCGGAAACTCGTCGCGTGCATGGGTCAGGAGTTCCATGGCCACGCGATCGTGACGCTTGGTGGCATCTTCATCAACACCCACCACGCCAGCGAGGACTATTTCGAGCCCCGCGATGCCGAGCAGTTTATCGTCGAAAGTACTCCCGAGAAGGGGCGTTGGGAATCGCTTCTCGAGTATGACTTGGCGTAGGCTGACCGCTCGGTCGGGATCCAGCCCAAGATTGTTCGCAACCCGGTCAGACTCGATCGCCACGACTTGACCGCTTTCATCGCGATCGGAGCATGGCGATTTCCATTATGAATGGATTAAGTTTTTGCGAGTTGTGGGCGGTTTTCGTGTGCGTACACCGTTTGCGCTGTGAATGTTCCAATTCTGATGGAATTTCTCTCTCTTTCCCCCTCCTAAGCCTGTCGTGTGACGCATAGTTCTAGCGTACACGAACACGACGCTCATCAATCGTGGGGCCGAAGGTCCTGTCGCTCGTTTGACGCGACGGGTCGGCTCCTCGAACGGCAGGGGAACCATGTCGACCGCACTCACTGGACTTGGTGGATTTGCTCCACCGCTCGACGTGCTCCGTCGGGCGGCGGCCGGGGCAGCGCCTTCCCAGGAGTCGGTCGCTCCCCAGGCGGCCCCGCCAGCTCCCGAAGATGTCAACGAGATCAACTTCGAGAACGCGGTGGCGACCCCTCCCATCGGGCAGGCGCCTCCCGTTCAGTCGGCTTTTGATGCTTCCGACGCTTCGCAAGCGCCGGGCCTGGACACCGCGGCGACGAACGCCGCTTCCGCCGGACCTCCTCCTGGAGCGGCCAATCGGCCACCGCCTCCCCAGGAGCAGGGGCGCGAACCCGACTCCTTCGAGCAGTCGGTCGCGAACGCCATCTTCTCCTCGCAAGAGACCAACGGAACCGTCGAGGCCGCTAGCACGCCCGCCTACGAAGACACCGCAATTGAGTTCGGGCTCGGCGAGCTTCTGCGTCAGTCGACAGGCGATGCGGAAGAGGCGGCCGGGGCCGAGGCGACCATCGCCGAAGCCCTCGCCCAGCGAGTGGAAGCGTCGGCTCAGTACGAGGCTGGCTTCGGTTCCGAAACGGTCGAGGAGAGCGGCGCCGTCGAGGAACTCGCGGAAGCGGTCGCCGTCAACGCCGCGGCCCCAGAGACCTCCGCTTCGCGAGAGGACGAGCGTCCCGAGTTGACTCCCTATGCCAGTGCGTTCCCGTCGCTTTCCGCCGCCGGTTCCCAGATCGATTCGCTTGTCTGACGCAACTCGTTGGCCCACAAAACGCTCCCGACGTTGGGCCCCCATCGAGCAAGAAAATTCGGATTGACGCGTTTTGATCGACTCGGTAGCGTACCGGCAGAAATGACCGTGATGACTCTATCGGAACCGATCGTTGTCGCCAGCTACCGGCGGACGATGCGAAATCCTCACGGCCACTCATTCCTCGAACGCCGGCCCCCAGCCTTCCTTCGTCGGCACGAGTAGACTCCAGGATCGTTCCTCACGATCCGCTAGCCAGAGGCCACCCCATGCTGGTGCTCACACGACGACTTGGAGAAGGGATCCGTCTCGGCGACAACGTCGAGGTGCGCGTGCTTGAAGTGCGCGGACAGCGGGTGCGGCTCGGGATCGAGGCTCCTCGCGAAATGAACATTCAGCGAACGGCTCCCGAAGACCAACGCGAAGTCGTCGCGCTCGCCGGGGATCGTCCCGCAAGCGGCGACAACTACTCGTAGCGGAGCGCTTCGATCGGATCGAGCATCGAGGCTTTTCGCGCGGGATAGTAGCCGAAGAAGATCCCCACGGCCGCCGACGTCAGTACCGCGACGATGATGCTCTCGACCGAGATGACGAAATCCCACTGAAGCGCGATCGCGATCACCCAGGCGCACATCGCGCCGAGCGTGATGCCGACGCCGCCGCCGATCAGGGCGAGGATCACCGACTCGGCGAGGAACTGGTTGAGGACATCGCCGGTCCGGGCGCCGACGGCCATGCGGATGCCGATCTCGCGGGTTCGTTCGGTGACGGAAACGAGCATGATGTTCATCACGCCGATGCCGCCGACGACCAGCGAGATGCTCGCGATCGCGAAGATCAGCCCGCTGAGCGTGTTGGCGAAGGTCGTCGCCAGTTTCGCCATGTCGCGAATCGAGTTGATGGTAAAGTCCGCGTCCTGTCCCGGACGAATGCGATGGCGTTCGCGGAGAATGCGCTCCATTCCCGTTTTCACCTGATCGACCAGTCCGGGGCTGCGAGCCTCGACGACGATCAGCAGCGTCTTGGTCTTTCCCATCACCTTGCGCAACAGTGTCGAGATCGGAACCATGATGATGTCGTCCTGGTCGGCGCCGGTGATCGACATTCCCTTGGGTTCGAGCAGACCGATCACGCGAAAACGCTGGCCGTGGGCGCGAATTGTCTTGCCGACCGGATCGATGTTGGGGAAGAGCTTGTCGGCGACCGTCTTGCCGATGACGCAGACCTTGTCTTGCCTCTTGACGTGCTCTTCGTTGTAGGGTCTTCCCGAGCGAAATTTCCAACGACGGATGCGGAAGACCTCGGGCATGCCGCCGACCAGCGCGGTGCCGTAGCTTCCCATCTCGCTCGAGGCAATGGCGGGGAACTGGGTGATCTCCGAGCAGCCGTTGATCATGGGGCCGAGTTCGCGGCGAATCGCGTCCGCATCCGCGGAGGTGAAGGCTCCGTCGGCGACCCCGACGCGCAGGCCGCTTCGCGTCGTGCTGCCCGACATGCCGACCACCAAGTTGGGGCCGATCGCGCCAAGGGCGTCGTCTAGTTTGGCTTTCGCTCCCCGTCCGGCGGCGACCATCGCGATCACCGCCGCGATGCCGATCGTGATTCCAAGGCTGGTCAGTGCCGTGCGGCCCTTGTTGACATTCAGGGCGTTTAGCGCGGTGTTGAGGACGGCCCACAGATTCATGTTCCGACCCCCAGGACGACGGCGCGTCCCTCGATCAACTCCTTCAGCTCCGCCGCCGCGTCACGCCAGTTGGGCGTTGCGCGATCGGAGAGGACTTGGCCGTCTTGGAAGACGATCTGGCGCCGGCAACAGTCGGCGATTTTCTGGTCATGCGTGACCATGATGATGGTCTGATCCTCGTCCGTGTTGAGTCGTTGAAACTCCGCGAGGATCTCGAGGCCGGTGCGTGAGTCGAGGTTGCCGGTCGGCTCGTCGGCGAGCAAAATCTTCGGTTGATTGACGAGGGCGCGGGCAATCGCGACGCGTTGTTGCTGGCCGCCGGAGAGTTGGTTGGGCTTGTGGTCGATGCGTTCCCCGAGGCCGACCCGCTGCAGCAGTTGCACCGCGCGGGCATGGCGTTCCTTCGCCGTGACATTCTTGTTGTAGAGCAGGGGGAGCTGAACGTTGTCGATTGCACTGGTGCGACTGAGCAGGTTGAATCCCTGAAAGACAAAGCCGATTCGCTCGTTGCGAATGTCCGCGAGCCGGTTTCGCGTTAGCTTGCTGACGTCGTCGCCGCAGAAGTAGTACTTCCCGGCGCTCGGCGTGTCGAGACACCCGAGCAGGTTCATCAGCGTGCTCTTGCCCGAGCCGCTGGTTCCCATGATCGCGACGAATTCACCTTCGCGAATCTGGAGATTGATCCCGCGCAGGGCATGCACGCTGACATCGCCCGTCTGGTAGGTCTTCTCGAGGTTCTCAACGTGGATGACCGACTCGCGCTGGTCCATGCGGCAGCGTTCCTGCTGTTAGCGTTAGCCTGAGAAAGGAAGTTGAAACGATGTCGAGTCGCCGAGCGGCTCGCCGGTGATCACTTCGTCCCCCTCGTTGAGCGGGCCGCCGGTCACCTCCGTGACGATGCCGTCGGTGATGCCGGTCGAGATCACGCGCGGTTGCGGCTCCTCGTCGGCACCAAGCACCCAGACCAAACGTTGGTCCCCTTCCACTTTGGGAATCTCTCGGTCGAAACGTGCCGGCGTGTAGAGAAGCGCCGAGTTCGGCACCAAGAGGACGTTGCCCGCCTTGCGGACTTCGATATCCGCGGAAACCGTCGAGCGGGGTTTGACCATCCATTCGTTCGAGCCGGCATCGCGCCGGTTGTCGAACTCCAGGACGGTGGCGTATGAGACCGCGGTGCGATCGGAGTTGGGGGCGTTGCGGATCTGGATGACTTCCGCCTCGAATTGTTCATCCGGGTAGGCGTCAATGGTGAAGACGGCCTTCTGGTGAACCTTGACGCGGCTGTAGTCGGCTTCGCTCACCTTGACGATCGCCCGCATCCGATCGAGTGGGGCGGCGATCTTGAAGAGAGCCGGCGACGATTCGGTCAGACTCACCTTCGGTCGACCGACCGTTTCGCCCACGCGAATGTCGCGGTCGAGGACGACCCCCTCCATGTTGCTTCGAAGCTCGGACTTGTCGAGGTGAAGGTTCGCCAGTTCGATGGCGACTTTGGCGACTTCCGCATTGTTTTGAGCCTGCAGGCGCTGGGCTTCGGCCTGGGCGACGAGCGCCTTGGCTTCGGCGACGCCCGCTTCGGCGGAGTGAACCAAGTCGAGGGCGGAATCGACCTTCGACTGGGGAATGAGGTTCGCCTTCTGGCTCTTCGACGCCGTTTCGTACTCGCGCCGCGCCGCGGAGAGATCCGATTCGGCCTTCATCTTGCCGGCGAGGGCTCGTTCGACGGCGGAACTGGCCGCGTGGATCGCAACTTGGGCGGTGTCGAATTGGGCCTCGGCTTGTCGAAGTTGGACACGTTGCATGTCGGAGGAGAGTCGCGCGAGCAAGTCCCCTTCCTTGACCTGCTGGTTGAAATCGACCCGGACCTCGGAGACGACACCGGGGATCTCCGCCTGGATGACGCGCACCTCGACCGGTTCGGCGAAGCCGGTGACCGCGACCGCTTCGGTGATGTCACCCTGGGTGATGTGGTCAGTGAAGAACTTCTCTTCGGAAGTGTTGCCCCCGGTCATGTAATTTCCCGCGACGAGCGCGACGATGACCAGAACGAGAATGATCAGAAAGGCTCGCAACGTCCCTCTTTCACCTCCGTAGCGATGTTGGCTGGTTGGTCACGAATGCTGCAAGAGTGCGTGATGGGCACCAAACCATTGACGAGAACAAACGGTAGCCCGAGGGTTATTGTATAAGACCTCATCAAACTGATCGAACCTTCTGAATCAAGCAAGCAATCTCCTACCCGCTCCGCCGACCATCTTTCAAGTGATGCTTGGGATTCCTGCGTAAGATGGGCAGTCTCTGGTCGCCCTCGAAGCCCATTCCTCCTCCCGTAGAATGTCTCCATGGCCGATGAACGACTCGAACTGCTCCGCGACAATCTCGCCGCGATGAAACGGCGCATCGCGACGGCATGCGCGGCTAGCGGTCGCGACCAAAACGAGGTGACTTTGGTCGCCGTCACGAAGTACGCTCCGCTCGAGGATGTGCGCCGTTTGTATGAGTTGGGCGTGCGCGACTTTGGGGAGAGTCGACCGCAGGCACTCTGGGAACGTCATCCGCAGCTCCCCTTCGATGCGCGCTGGCATATGATCGGACGCTTCCAGACCAACAAGGCGCGACGAACGTTGCCACTGGTGAGCATGGTTCATTCGGTGGATCGCTGGTCGCTTGCGGAAACGCTGTCGTCCCTTTCCGCCGAGCGCGATCGGCGTTTGCCGGTGACGATCCAGCTTAACCTGACTGGTGAGGAGACCAAAGCCGGCTTCGCCCCGGAGCAGTTTGTGGAGGAGTTCGGCCGACTGCTCGAACTGCCAGGACTCGACATCGTCGGATTGATGACGATGGCCAAGCACGAGGAGGAGGTGGAGCGCTGCCGAGCGACGTTCGCCGAACTTCGGCAGCTTCGCGAGAGGCTCGGCGAGCGCCGGGCCCTTCCGGTCCTCTCCATGGGAATGAGCAACGACTTCGACATCGCGGTTCAGGAAGGGGCGACCCACGTTCGGATCGGCTCGGCGCTCTTCGCGGAGCCTGCCACGTGATTGAACTTCGCGAGCAGCCAGAGGGGATCGTCTTCGCGCTGAAGGTCCGGCCGGGCGGAAAACGCAACGCGGTCGTCGGCGATCACGATGGCGCCCTCAAGGTGACGGTCACCGCGGCGCCGGAGAAGGGCAAAGCCAACGCCGCGGTGGTGAAACTCCTCGCCAAGGAACTGGGGGTCGCGAAGAGCGATCTCACGATCGTCCGTGGGGAGACCTCCTCGACGAAGGAAATCCTCGTGAAACGCCTCGAGCGGAGTGCTTTGGCCGCTCGACTCGCCGCCTTGATGGCGCCATTCGGTCCCGCCGGCGCCTAGAATATCCGTTTGGACAATCATCACGGGCCCGAACTGGTCGCCCAACGTTTGATCGCGTGGAAACGAGAACCCGGACGTGAAGTCACCGACAGAAGGAATCGTCTATCTGGTAGGCGCCGGCCCGGGTGATCCCGAGTTGATCACCGTCGCGGGACGTCGACTTGTGCGGGAGGCCGACTGCGTCGTCTTCGACAAGCTCGTCGATCGTCGCTTGGTCGCGCTCGCCCCGCCTGGCGCCGAACGAATCTACGTCGGCAAAGCCGCCGGTTCGCGCCAGCACACCACGCCCCAATCTCGGATCAACGAGATCATCATCGAGAAGGCTCGCGAAGGGAAACGCGTCGTCCGTCTCAAGGGAGGCGATCCGCTCCTCTTCGCCCGTGGCGCGGAGGAAGCCGAGTGCTTGCAGCGAGAAGGGATTCCCTACGCCATCGTTCCCGGAGTCACCGCGGCGCTGGCGACCGCGGCGACTGCTTCGTTGCCTCTGACTCATCGCTCCTGCTCGTCGGCGGTCGCCTTTGTCACCGGTCACGAGGACCCGGCGAAGGCTCAGCGGCTCGACTGGACCAACCTCGCGAATTTTCCCGGTACGCTCGTCGTCTACATGGCGTTGACGCGAATCGGCTCGGTGGCGGGGGAACTCATTCGCCACGGAAAAGACCCCAAGACGCCGTTGGCCCTCGTGGAGTGGGGAGGCACCAATCGACAGCAGGTGCTCACCACGACGTTGGCCGACTCGGCGGATCGTCCAAGTCCCACGCAACTCGCCTCGCCGGTGATTGCCATTGTTGGAGAGATCTGCGAATATCGGGAGCGCCTGGGGTGGTTCGAAAAGCGCCCCCTGTTCGGGACGACGATCTTGGTCCCTCGCCCCGCCGAGCAAGTCGCCTCGACCGTCGACCAGCTTGAGCGTTTGGGTGCCCGCGTCCTCGTCGAGCCTCTGCTTCGGATCGAGCCTTGTGAGGAGACGGAGCCGATCGACGACGCGATCGCTCGGCTCGATCAATTCGACTGGCTGGTCTTCACCAGTCGCAATGGGGTGACTCACTTCCTCGATCGCGTTTGGGAGCATCACGGAGATCTCCGCCGGCTCGGCCGTTGCCGATTGGCGGTGATCGGGCCCGCGACCGGCGAGGCGCTCGCCGAATACCATCTTCGTCCCGATTTGGTTCCCGAGGAATTCAGTTCCGAGGGCCTTGCCCGCTCCTTGATCGCGAAGGGCCATCGAGGCCCGGCGCTCCTTCTTCGGGCGAACCGCGGGCGAGAGGTTCTTCAGGACGAACTTCGCGGTGCCGACTGGCCGGTGGAGACGGTGAGAGTCTACCGCCAGACGGACGTGGAAGCACCTTCGGACGAGACGCGCGAGACGCTGCGACGCGGCGGCGTCGATTGGGTCTTACTCTCCAGCGGCAACATGGCGCGGGGCTTCGTACGCTGGATCGACCAGGAGATGGAGGCGGCTGTCCGGCAAAAGACTCGTCTGGCGTCGATCAGTCCGATCACGTCGGCCGTCATCCGGGAACTCGGCCACGATGTCGGCGCCGAGGCGAGTTCCTACACGCTCGACGGTCTGGTCGAGGCGATTTGCTCGCAAACCTCCCGTCACGGTGGCTGATCTCTCTCGGTGCCGGCTCCGAGCATTCACCCGAATCCGCTCGCATCTTCCCCTTCCATGATTCAGACTATGCTCCGTCGCTGGTTCTTGATGGATACTTCGTGGTGACGCGCGGAGATGAATTGGAGTCGATCGTGTCGATGCAACGATGGTTGTTGGTGTGGTTCGGGGTGCTCGCGAGTTGCTCGGTGGTCGTCGCCGAGTCCTGGGATCGCTGGCGTGGGCCGGGCGGACGCGGCACGACGACGGAACAGAAACTGCCCACGACCTGGTCCGACACGGAGAACCTCCTCTGGAAGACCGAGCTTCCGGGGTGGGGCAACTCAAGCCCCGCGATCATCGGGAAGCGGCTCTACCTCACGTCCCAAACCGACGATGATCGTTGCTGGATCCTCGCGCTCGATCGTCTCTCCGGAAAGATCGTTTGGAAGAAGGAAGCGGGGCAGGGCATGCGCAACGCCCACAAGCTTCACAACATGGCGACGCCCTCGCCCGCGGCCGACGCCGAACACGTCTGGGCTCTCTTCGGCACCGGCGCGTTAGCTTGTTTCGATCGCGACGGCAACATGCTCTGGCAGCGCGACCTCGTCAAGGATCACGGCGACTACAAGATCAAGTTCGGCATGGGATCCTCTCCGGTCCTCTTTGGCGATCTTGTCTACGTCGTCTGCATGCACGGCGGTCCCTCCTACGTCCTCGCGGTCGACAAGCGAACCGGACGCGACGTTTGGAAAGCGGAACGGGACCTGCCCGCAAACAACGAGGCCGAGGATTCCTACTCGACCCCCCTGGTCATGGACGTCGATGGTCATCCCGAGCTGATTGTCGCCGGCGCCGATCACGTGACGTCCTATGAACCGAAAACGGGCGAGTTGTTGTGGAAAAGCAAGGGAACCGAGGTCGACCATCCCTACGGTCGCACGATCGCCTCGCCGACAGCGGAGAAGGGGATCATCATCGCTTGCTCGGCGGGTCGGCAGGCGCTCGGCAAGGCGGTCGCCCTCCGCGCCGGCGGCAGTGGTGACGTCACCGAATCGAACCGGCTTTGGCAGTTCGACAAGTTCACGCCCGACTGCCCGACGCCCCTCATTTACGACGATCGCGTCTACATCCTTCGCGACGACGGCATCGCGAGTTGTCTCGACCTAACCACGGGAAAGGACGACTGGATGCAGAAACGTCTCGGTCGGGGAAACTACAAGGCCTCGCCGGTCGGAGGTGACGGGAAGGTCTACTTCCTGAATACCGACGGGCTGACGACGGTCATCAAGGCGTCGAAGGAGTTCGAGGTGATCGCGAAGAACAAGCTCGAAGGCGTCTTCCTAGCATCGCCCGCGATCGCCGACGAGACGATCTTTCTCCGCGCCCAGCGAACGCTTTTTGCCGTCTCGGATCTCTCCAAGGGGGACCGCGTCGTTGGTCGTCCGAAAACGAAGTGACGGTAAGGACTTGGTCCTTGAGACACTCTCCGCGGCGAACGTGGTCTAGCCACGCTCACCTCTAGGGATGCTCCTCACGCACTACTTCTTCAGATGAATACGCACGACTTTCGTTGCTGGCGAGTTGCTGCGAGCAACTTTGCGAGGATCACTATGCGTCTTTCGGTGCAACTTGGATAATATGAAGCTTTCTTCATGGATCTCAGCTTCTTCTGCGCCGGAGGGAGCTGTCAGCAAATGCTAGGAGTTTCGAGGCATGCCGTTGAGTCTACTTGCCAGCCGTGCCGCTGGACCGCTGTCCTCCCTCAAGAAGTTTTTCGCCGATGCCGCGCGTAAGAGCGAGTGTCCACTCGATCGCTTCAGCGCCGCTGCGGAAGTCGAGGGCTTGGGCGATCGTATCGTGCCGGCCAACTTCTCGTTGAACGGAACAACGCTGAACGTCCTCTTGCTCCCCGACGAGTCGGTCACGGTCTCCACCATCGGCAACGGCGCTTCGGATAACGGTGGAGTCCTGACGCTCGACGGCACCACGTGGTCAGGATCCAACACGATGGACGTCGTTGTTGGCGATGGACAGGTCATCCTCGGTTTCGACAACAGCAATGATGACATGATCATCAGCAAGGTGAACATCGTCGGGCAGGGGAACAATTCGGTTACCTTGGGCGAGACGGTCGCCAACTTCGACGAGTCGCTCACGGTCACGCTGACCGACGGAAAGTCGATCACCAACCCCGAAGCGTTCGCGTTCGACGACGGTAATGACACACTGAAGGTTACCGCGACCGGCGTCGACGTCACGCAGAGTGGGAACGGCAAGCTCACCTTGAGCGGCGCCACCACGTTCGACCTCGGCACGACCGGTGATCTGATTCTCGACTCCGAGAACAACGACACCAATGCCGTCGATCTCTCGGTCATTGCCGCCAACGTCGAGCTGGTCGACGGGGACGGCTCGCTCGCTCTCGTCGAGTCGACGATTAGCGGCAACCTGGACGCGAAGGCCGTCGGCAGCATCACTGACAATGGCGATGTGGTCGTCGCGGGGACGACGACGGTCGAGTCCACGGGCGGAAGCATCACCCTTGACGCGGCGGAGACGAAGTTGGTCGGAGCGGTCAACGCGAAGACCGATGGCGGTAGCGTTCAACTCGATACGGTGACCAGCGACCTGATCGTCGGCGACGTCACCACCAAGACGGGTAATGTGATCCTCATCGGTAAGAACATCTCCCAGACGGGCGCGATCGACACCTCAAACGACGACGATACGGTGTTCGGTGATCTCTATCTCTCGACCCCGACCGTCGGCAACATTATCCTCAACAACGCGGAGAACTTCGTCGACGGGGCCAAGGGTGGTGAAGTCTTCATCTTCAGCACCGGCTCCACCATCTTCAACAGCCTTGATGTCTTCACCAAGGGCGACCTCGACTTCCAAGACAACTCCGGCATCCAGATCCTGACCGAGCTTTCGCTGGGGGCCGAAGGCGGAGTCGCCAACGACAATGACAACAACGGCACGGCGCTGACCGTGTTCGGTCTTACCTCCATCACGTCGGGTGGTGAAGTCGATCTGTTCAACAACGACAATGCGGACAACGACTTCAATGAACTCAAGGTGGTCCAGACCGATCCCGACTCACCCGTCGCGATCAAGGATAAGAGTAGTCTCGTCTTCTGGGGATCGATTGCCGGCGAGTTGCAGGTCGATGTCGGCAACTTTTTGACCCTCGGTGGTGTCTTCGATCTCGTCCTCACCGAGGACAAGGATGCGCTCTTCGACGCCGATCTCGGCATCGAGATTCTCGACTTCGGCGTCGGGCTTGGAGCTGGCGAGTCGGGGTTCGTTGTCGGCAACGGCGCCCCGGTGAAAGTCACCTCGGTCGACGGGACGGGAATTTTGAGCGTCAGCGAGGGAGGCACGGCGGAGATCATGGATGGGATCGTCGTCGGTTCCGGGAGCGAGCTCAAAGGTGACGGCACCTTCGATGTCGGAACCTCGGGAGTGATGATCGAAGAGGGCGGTGTCGTCGGCGCAGGCGACCCCTATGCCGAATCGATGTCCCCCGAGAACATCCAACTCGACATTCTCGGCGATCTGACCTTCAGTCCCGGCGGCATCATTCGCGATAAAATTTTCACATCCGACGATGTCGACTTGGTCAACGTTAGCGGCACCGCCACCATCACCGATACGAATCTGATCCTGTTCCTGGACGAGGCGTTCGCCCCGCAGATCGGCGATAGTTTCGTTCTCCTGACCGCCGACTCCGTTGTTGGGAACTTCGGCAACCTCAACGAGGACAACCAGCTCATCGTCGATGGCGTTACCTTCGACATCGTCATCGACGCGACCAGCGTGACCGCGACCGTTTCGGATGTCGCCCCGACGGCGATGATCGACGGCATCGGCCTCTATCGTCCTTCGGCCGCCGAGTTCGTCTTCAACACCAGCGACGTCTTCAACTTCGTCCCCGATCAGTTCTTCACCGTCGGCTTCGGCTTGGTCGGGGATCAGGGATTCATCGGCGACTTCACGGGTGATGGGATCGTCAACGTGGCGGTTTACCGCGATGTCAGCGACACCGAGCCTGGCTTCTTCATCATCAATACCAGCCCGATCAACGCGTTCGATCCGGCCGCCTTCATCACCACGCCGTTCATCGGTAACGGTGACGAGGTTCCCTTCGCGGGCGATTGGGATGGGGATGGAGACGCGGATCTTGGTCTCTACCGTAATGCCGACGCCACCTACGTGACGATCAACCTGCCGGAGATCGCCGTGGGGCAAACCGGCGAGGTCGCCTTGGGCACCGTTCGCAACATCGTCTTCGGTAACCCGTCATCGGTCGAGAACCCAACCGATCCGCCCGCGGTCGGTCGATTCCTGGTCAATTCGGTCGCCGACCAGATCGGCTTCGGAGCCCAGGGCACCCTCGACATGGCCAACGTCGACATCGCGACGCTGCCGGCGGGCAACTCCTCGATCACCGAGTTCTTCAACCCCGATCCGTTCGTCTTCGGGACCACCGGCGACCAGCAACTCGCGGGAGTCTTCACGGAGGTCTCGGCCGATGGGCTCGATCAGCGCGCGATCTATCGAGGCGAGACGGCCACCTTCTCGATCTCCTCGGGGAGCCAGCCGAACATTGTCTTCGGGTTGGTGGGTGATCAAGGCCTGACCGGCAACTTCGTGGGGCTACCGCTACCGGTCGTTCCCGTCACCGAGAGCTTGGTCGACAGCTTCTTCGAAGAGGAAGGGTAAGCTCGTCGGGTGGATCTCGATCCACCGCGAACGCTGATGACGTCGTGCCCGACCGCGTGACGTCAGAGAGAAAAAGCACGAAGAGCCGGGGCGTATGCTCCGGCTCGCTGCGCGTCGAGGTTGTCCAGCGTCATGATGGGCCGTTTCGCGCCATGACTTCTCGTCCCACGTTCATATGGACGATTGAAGTTGGAGAGGCGTTTCCTGCATGCCCACGCAAGCGTGAATCTCTTGAGCATGCCCACGCAAGCGTGAGCATGGCACCCGGCCGTCGAGGTTGTCCGGGTTGGCGGCGGACTACTTTTCGATGCCCTTGGTGGGATTGGGATCGAGCGAGAGATGGTCCTTGAGCAGGTACTTGGCGAGTTCCCGGACGGCCCGTTCGTCGTCGGCCGACGCGTAGTCCTTCAGGACGCTCTTGAGTTCCTCGTCGTCCGAGGTCGCGGCGACGCGGGCCACTTCCATGCGGACTTCCGGCGAGGGATCATCGCGGAGCGCCAGCACCCACCGAATCGGGTCGATCCCTTCGACCTCGAACGCCATCGTCACGACGCGCGAACGTTCCGAGGGTAGGGGGTGCTTGACGAGCTTGGCCAGCTCGACGACCGACTTTCGGACACCACTGGCCTGCAACAGGACGTTGGCGGCTTCGCACAGAGTCGCGTCCTCATGATGAAGGTACTCGACGAGTTTCATCTTCGTGGTCGGGCCGAGACTATCCGCCAGCGAGGCGGTAAGGCTCTCAAAGACCGTTCGCTTCACGGTGCAATCGGGATCGTCGATCAGTTCGATCAGCGCGAGATCGCCCTCGTGGAACGGAGCGCGAGCGAGCCCGGCCGCCGCGGCGGCGCGAATCTCAGGGTTTGACGAACGTAGCTGCGTCACCGCGTGCTCGTAGCAAGTCCTCTTCCACCCCTCGACGACCGAACGAACGACTTCGTCATTGCCACGCCACGACCAGACGTCGGTCAGCTTGCGTAGCGTCTGTTCCCGAACTCCGTCAACCTTGTCTTGGAGGGCCAGGAGGATGACGCCACCGGCGGTTTCCAGGGCGGTGGGGACGTTGGGAGACCAGGTCGCCAGATGCTTGCCGAGCAACTGGTAGGCGACCCCCACGGCTTGTTCCCGCCCGAAGTGGGAATAGGTCGGGTACATCTCGTGCAGGCGCGAGGCGATCAGCAACGCCAGATGAACGTGCTCGGGGTCGGTCGGATCGGGATGGCGATCGATCACCTCCGAGATGAACGCGCCGGCATTGCGACAGATCCCGCTGTCTTCCTGACGGAGGTAACTCGCGAGAATGGGAAGCGAAAGGATCTGACGTTGGGCCAACCACTCGCCGAGCTCTTCGTCGGGATTGGGGGCGTTGACGTAGCGCCAGGCGTTGTAGTGGACAAGAATCTGATCTCGTAGGGAGTAGACGACGCAGCCGGCCACGGTCAAGACCAGCAGGCCCGCGCATACGAGATAGAGAAGCCCCTGGGTGCGGCTGCCCTTCGGCATCATCGTGTTCGTCCTCATGGTGCGTGCGGTTCTCCGTGTCATCGACGGGTGGAAAGCCGACACGGCCCTCGATGGTTGGTCGCCTATAGCCCATGCGCGAGAGTGCCTCAACCGCAAACGGACGGCGGCGATCGGTTTTCATCATGCCGATGGGGCTGTTTGGGCGATAAAGAGCAAGTGCGGAGACCATCCGCGCCGTGGGTCTGAGCGGGTTGTCGGACTCTTGGGATACTTGCCAAGGATCGGCGGGATTTCGCAACGCTGGTGGTTGCATCGGGATCAGGCAGTCTTGACAAGGTGGGAAAGGGCCGTCGACGCCAATGCGACGACTCGTGCACGATCGCTGCCTCCTCGCCGCCCTGCTGATGCTGGCTCCGCTGGCTTTGGTGGATAGGGCGTTCGGGCAAGCTTCCTCCGTCACCACCTCGGCGCCCAGTCAGGGGCGCGTCGAGCAGGCACGCGTCGAGCGTCGGATGATCGTCGATGACTCCTTGCCCGCTCCGCTCGCCGAGCGACTACCGCTCGACTTGATCGGGGGCCCGCATCGCGAGCGAGCGATCGAAGTGCTCCAGAATCCCCAGCTTCACCATCGTGGTCCCGCGGAAGTCTTTTCCTGCGACGCCGAACTCTTCTCCTGGCTGATCAACCACCCCGACTGGGTGAGTCAGTTCTGGCGAGAAGTGGGGTTTCCGGTCGAAGAGGTCCATCCGATGCGTGATGGAGGCTACACCTGTCGCGAGGAACGCGGCATGGCGCGCTTCCACACCGTCTACGAGCAGGATGATCTTCGGATCATTTACTGCTACCTTGAGTACCGCCATCCGTTGTTGCCGAGGAAGCTTCGCGTCGAGATGGTGCTCGTTCATCGCTACCGAACGATGACACGGTCGGGTTCGAGCCCTATCGTGATCCATCGACTCGAGGGATACGCCCGTTCGAAGAACCTCTCGATCCGGGCGCTGATGAAGATCTCTCGGGAGACGAGTGATGAGCTCTTCGAGCGAACGCTGAAGGACTTGATGCTCTACTTTTCCCTGATGGGGCGCGTCATTCAGCAGCGCCCCACCTGGGCGGAGCAGACGTTCCGCGGACTCACCCAAGACGAGAGCAAGGAAATGGCGGAGTTTCGGCGGATTCTGGTGCGGCTCAACCAACCGGTGCCGCCACAGATTTTCGCCCCCAGCGAGATCGACTACCCGCGGCCACCAGCGGTCGCCACTCCTCCGGTCCTTTCGTCGCTTCCCGACGCGGACGTGAAGTAGCGGCGAGCCATCGCCGACGACCCCGTCGTGGGGACTAGGCTCCGTCTCAAAAGTCGGCTCTGGCTTCGGCTGGCTGCGTCGGCGCGGGACTTTGTCGGGCTGCATCGACGAATCCAGTGGATTCGCCTGCTTCGCCCTCCTCGTCCCGCACCAACTCGCTGAGCCTCGGACCAACGATCAACTTTTGAGACGAAGCCTAGTGATCTGGTCCAGCTTGACGTTAGTGTTGGTGCAACCCTAACCCTTTGGCACTGGACGACAAGCAGCCAGTGGCGCCGCAAAACTTAGATGGACCAGTGTACTAGCCGACGATCTCATCGTGAACACTAGCCGACGATCTCGAACTCGGGCGGCGCGGGGCCCTTCTCCCCCGACAATCCCTCGATGAGACGGTCGGCAATCGCAAGCAGCGGCTCACGGACGGGACTTCCTTCCTCGAGATTCTCGCCGATGCGACCATCATCGCTGGTGATGCGAATCGAAGGATCGAGCGGCACGGCCCCGAGGAACGGCACGCCGGCTTCCTTGGCCCACTCTTCGGCTCCGCCCGACCCGAAGATCTCCGAACGCATGTTCTCGACGACTCCGCGACAGGCGATCTTCACGGTCCCGAGCATGTTGAGGGCCTTGCGCGCATCGAGCAGGGCGACCTTCTGGGGCGTGCAGACAATCACGCCGCCGGAAACGGGTAGCTGTTGGGAGAGGCTCAGGACGACATCGCCGGTGCCAGGCGGCAGATCGACGACCAGATAGTCGAGCGGGCCCCATTCGACCATGAAGAGAAAGTCGCGGACCGCTTTGTGGAGCATCGGCCCCCGCCAGACCACGGCCTGCTCGGCGGGAACGAGGAAGCCCATCGACATCACCTTGATGCCATCGACTTCCGGCGGAATGTAGCGATTGTTGGTGACGCGTGGCTGGCCAACGACCCCGAGCATGGTGGGGATGCTCGGACCGTAGACGTCCGCGTCCATCAGTCCGACCTTGCCGCCTTTCATTTTGAGCGCGTAGGCCAAACTCGCGGCGATGGTCGACTTTCCGACCCCGCCTTTGCCCGCTCCAACGGCGATGATGTGCTTGACGTTCGGCGGCGCGGGGGCGGCTTGAGCGGTTTCCGCCGGTTGTTGGCCAGCTTGGTCAGCGGTTTGCCACTCAACCACGACGTCGGCCAATGCGGGAATTCGGGACTGAATCGAGGCCTTGATCTCGCGCGTGAGACGCTGACGAATCGGTTCGGGGAAGCCCGGATCGCGACAGAGGACGTTCAAGTTCGCGTCCTCGCCCTTGAGTCCCGCGACGATGCCCGCGTCCATCAGGTTCTTTCCCGTCGGCTCGGTCACCTGACTGAGGGCTTCGACAATGGCTTGCTGATACTCTTCTGCCTTGGTTCCCATGAACTCTTTCCTATCGCTGTTGGTCAATTCCCGTGGTGCCGAGCCGAGAAGGCCGCGACCGCTCGTGTACGAGTGCTCTGTTCCAACTTGAGGTTGGTGTACGGGCAACCCTAACCCCTTGTCACTGGCTGACAAGCAGCCAGTGACACCCTAGAACCTAGATGGACCAAAGCACCAGCGGTTCGTGGGGCTCGGGGCGAACCGGCCTCTTTCGCGCTTCGGACTTTTATCGGAAGTCGTTTGGAATAAACCAGTACGAACGCAAAACGGGCCGACCCCACGGAAATCTTAGAGGGGGCGTCCCGGAGAACCAAATCACGATAGAATTGGGGATCACGACCAGAAAGCGTCGAAGGACCCCGGAACCAGTGATGCAAGAGCTTAGCGACGAACTGTTGATCCAACCGGTGGCCGCGTGTGTCCGAGGCACCGTCAGACCGCCGGGATCGAAGAGCTACACCAACCGCGCGTTGCCGATCGCGGCGCTGGCTCGGGGGGCGTCTCGACTCGAGGGACTTCTCGACAGCGAAGATACCCAGGTCATGATGGAGAGCCTCCGCCGACTCGGCTTCTCCCTGACCCATCGCCCGGAAGGGACCGTGCTCGAAATTGAGGGCGCCGGTGGGACGATCCCCGCCAAAGGGGCCGAACTCTACCTCGCCAACTCGGGAACGAGCATCCGGTTTCTCACCGCGATGGTGGCGGTCGGCGAGGGAACGTTCCGGCTCGATGGCGTCGAGCGAATGCGCGAACGACCGATCGCCGACTTGCTGACGGCGCTGCGCGATCTCGGTGTCGATGCCCGATCGGTGCCCGAGAACGGCTGTCCTCCCGTGATTGTCGAAGCCAAGGGGCTCCCGGGCGGAACGGTGCGGGTCAAAGGATCGACGAGCAGTCAATTCCTTAGCGCCTTGCTCATCGCCGCTCCCGCCGCCCAGGCGCCGTTGACGGTGGAGGTCGACGGCGAGCTCGTTTCCAAGCCCTACATCGAGATGACGCTGCAAGTGATCGAGGCTTTCGGGGCCAAGGTCACGCGCGTCGGGGAGCAGGTTTACCGCTTCGACGCCTCGGGATACCAAGGGACCGAATACACCATCGAGCCCGATGCCTCGGCCGCGAGCTACTTCTTCGGGGCCGCCGCGGCGACCGCGGGATCGGTGACCGTCGACGGGTTGGGGACATCGAGTCTGCAAGGCGATCTCGACTTCGTTCGCGTGCTCGAACGAATGGGCTGCCAAGTCGACATGAGCGAGAACTCCACCAGCGTCACCGGCGGTTCCCTCATCGGTGTCGATGTCGACATGGGAGACATTAGCGATACCGTCCCGACGTTGGCGGCGGTCGCCTGTTTCGCGAAGGGACCCACGCGGATTCGCAACGTCGCTCATGTCCGGGTGAAGGAAACCGATCGCCTCAAGGCGCTGGCGACGGAAATACGCAAGACTGGCACCGAGGTGATCGAGCATCCCGATGGGCTCGACATCCATCCCGGCCAGCTCCAAGGGGCGACGTTCGACACTTACGACGATCATCGCATGGCGATGAGTCTCGCTCTCTTGGGGCTTCGAGTCCCGGGTGTCGTGATTCGCAACCCCGGCTGCACCTCCAAGACCTATCCCGACTACTTTCGCGATCTTGCCACGCTTCACGACTAGTGTCCTGATTGGCTAACTCATCGCTCGGGTGCCATGCACACGCTCGTCGTGGGCATTCGGGAGACACCTTGGTTTCCGCAAGTCCCTCCCGAGACGTGGACGACGTTTCCTCCAACTATCTGCTCGCGGACCGTCGAATGATTCGATGCTGGCTGTCGTCGTCGAGTGACCATTGCTCGCCACCCAGGAACACGGTTGGTCTGGGGTGGCTACGAGAGCGAGGTGGAGTGCGCAAGCCCGTCGTCCCCCTGTCGGTTCATTCCCAAGGTTGCTGAAGTTCCATCGATCGTTTATCGCGAATTTTCAAATTGGGTGTTGTTACGGATGGATTGACGCTGCTTTTCCGATTATCCCGGCGAGCAAATGGGCGAAGCAACTCGGGAGAAGCGGGTTGTGTCGTAGTTACCGACCCTGGCGGACCGATGGAAAATTAGGAACGGCGCGAATGTGTGTGAGCGAGAGGCCCCGAACCCCGGTTCGCTGGGACTCTCTCCTGGGAAGTGGCAGCCAATCTTCTCGGGAAGCGCATCGTGGGCGTTGTGAGCGGCACCATGCGAAGTGCTGGGCTCGGCAAGGATCGCTGACCCGAAAAACCAGGATGGTACGGATGAAGGTGTTTACGAGGCACGGATGGATTCCGCTCCCGGACCCGACGGTTTGCCTGATGGCACTCCTTGTCGGACTGGCGACTCCACTCGCCGCGCAAGAGCCGACGACTGAGCCGGTCGAGCCTCGGACGTTTCCCACTCCCTTGCCGGAAGCGATTCCGAAGGAGAGTGTCTTCCACGCGACTGGAGACGAGTCACAGCCGATCGACTGGGCGACGGTGCTCGAGTTGGCCCGAGGTTCCAACCTCGCGATCGAGATGGCTCGCGAAAAGGTCTTCGAGGCCCACACCCGCTTGAAACTCGCTCAGCAACAATGGCTTCCCAGCCTCAACGTCGGCGTCAACCATTACCACCACGAGGGACGAATCCAGGAGATTCCCGGTCAGATCATCGACACCAGCAAGGGGAACCTCTTCGGCGGCGGCTACCTCGACATGACGATCGAGCCTAAGAAGATCTTGATCGACGTTCTCAAGGCCAAGCAGGGAGTGCACTCCCGCTCCGGCGAACTCGATCGCGCCACCCGCGATACGCTGCAGAAAGCGTCGCTGGCTTATCTCGATCTCGTCTCCGCTCAAGCCGGTGCCGCGATCGCCGTCGAAGTGGCGGATCTGATCGGCGAGTTGGTCGATCGCTCGGCGGAACTGCTCAAGCAGGGTGTCGGCACGCAAGTCGACGTCAGTCTCAACCGGGCCCAGTATCAAACGCAGCTTTACAAGCTCAACATCGCCCGCAAGAACCAGTTGGCCGCCTCGGCGCAGCTCGTTCAGTTGCTCAACCTGCAACCGGGCACGCGCCTCTATGCCGCCGACAGCCATCTGGTGCCGATCCAGCTCATCGACGTCAGCCGGTCGGAGGACGACCTGGTCATGCAGGCGCAAAGCCAAGGTCCCGGACTGGCCGAGGTCGCGTCGTTGATCGAGGTCCTCGAGAACCAACAGAACCGGCTTCGCCGGGTCAACTTCCTGCCGACCATCTCGCTTGGCGTCGGCCAGGGAACGTTTGGCGGTGGCTTCGGCGGTGACTTTCAGGACTTCGACAGCCGCACCGACACGACCGTCGGAATCAATTGGGATCTCATGAGCATGGTTGGGACGCGGCAGACACGCAATCTCTTCCAGTCTCAGAAGCGCCAGGCCCAGATCGCGCATCATCAGCTTATGCAGAAGCTGGCGGCCGGAGTGATTGTCGGACGGGCCGAGGCCATCAGCGCCCACGAGCGGATCAAGCTCTCCGAGTCCGAGATCGAGACCGCGATTCGCTCCTACAAACTGAGCCAAGCTCGACTGAAGGCGGCCGAAACGCTTTCCTTCGAGGTGCTGCAAGCGATCGGAGCGCTGGGGCAAGCTCGTGTCAACTACTTACGGGCGGTCATGCAGTACAACCAGGCTCAGATCCAACTACAGTACTTGCTCGGGTTCGAGGACTGCCGCTGCCACGACAACGAGATTTTGACCGTTGACTCGGAGATCACGCCCACCGAGGCGGTTGATGGAGTCGAGTCAACCGATGGGGCCGTGGTGACCGAGCCGGCGACGGCCATCGAGATGCAGCCCGCCGCCCCGCCGGTAAGCGCGGCCGAGGAGATCGTCGACCCGGAAGGGATTCCCTCCCCGGCGAGCGTCGCGCCGCGTCCGCTCGACAACGACATCGACCGGTTGATTCGCGATCCCTCCTCCCAGAAGAATCCGAACAAGTCGATGCGGAAGTGGATCCGCAGCCATCGACGTCGGGTCAAGAGGGACGTGATTCTCCCGGCGGGCCCTTGAGACCGCCACCGAGGCAACACCTGGCTTCGGCGGAGCAGTCGGTGGGTCTCTTTCGTCCTTCCGGAATTCGCGTGAAGCCGCAGCCTCCAGATCCCCCCGTGTCAGATGTGACGCCCCCGTCATCGCAAGCTTTCCTCACGAGGGGACTTGCCACTTTCCATCCATACAAAGACCAGGCAGAATCAGGGAGTAGAGCCTCGCTCCGAACGCTTTGCCTCCGTTGAAGGAGGGCCCGAGTCGGTCAACGGAAACCCCGTTGCTCACTAGTGCCTCGGCTCCCGAAACGTGTTAACCTTCGATGGACATCGTTGGGGCGACGTGCCACACGACCGATTCAACAACGCACGCAGTAGCAGCTTCACTTGAGGCAAGGCCCTTGTCTACAAAGCAACGCGAGGTGGCCCCTCATGCGCCCTTGCGACGCGCCCGCAGCAAGATCTCCCATTGGTGCCTGACCGACGTCGGCGTACGTCGCAGTCACAATCAGGACAGCTTCGGCGTTACTTTGGCTCCCAACGAAGAGAGTTGGCTCTCGCGCGGGCACCTCTATGTCGTCGCCGATGGAATGGGGGCCCACGCCGTCGGAGAGTTGGCCAGCAAGATGGCCGCCGATGTCTTGCAACACGCCTACACCAAGTCGCGAATAGGAAGTCCCAAGGAAGCCCTCAAGGCATCGATCGAAGAGGCCAACCGCAGCATTCGCGAAAAAGCGCGCCAGAATCCCGACTTCAAGGGGATGGGCACGACGATCACGGCTCTGGTCCTCCTCCCGGAAGGGGCGATCATCGGCCACGTCGGGGACAGTCGTTGCTACCGGGTCCGCGCCGGGAAGATGGAGCAGATCACCCAGGATCACAGCGTTCATTGGGAGACCGCCCGCAAGCGTGGCGTCGATCCCGACGAGGTGAAGGACGTTCCCAAGAACGTCCTCTCGCGGAGCCTCGGTAACGAGGACGACATTCAAGTCGACGTCGACGGACCCTATGAGGTCGCCAACGGCGATCGCTTCCTGATCTGCTCCGATGGTCTCTCCGGTCATCTCACCGATGTCGAACTGGGAGCCATCAACGCGGAACTCCCGCCCGGCGAAGCGGCTCCCTTGATGATCGAGATGTCGAACATGCGCGGGGGCGTCGACAACATCACCTTGATCCTGGTCGAGATCGGGGAGGCGGCCGTGACCCCTCCGCCGAAGCGTTCCCTCATCTTCTGGCGTGGTTGGGGGGGGCCGGCGCTCACGGTGCTTCTAGGCATCATCTCGTTCCCCATCGCGTACCTCTTGCATGACCTGGCGATCGGGGGGGCCCTGTATGTCGGCCTGGCCGGCGTGATCCTCTTCGTCGCCGGCATGAGCTGGTTGTTGGCGGTAAGCGAGAAGAAGGAGAAGAAGGAGGACAAGGAGGTCGAACTACCGCCACCGATTCATCGTGTGACCAACTCGACCGTCGACGACGCGCTGACCAGTCACCTCCACGACACCGTCAACCGCATCTCGCGGAAGGTTAGGGAAAGTCAGTGGCCGACCGAGTGGGACGCGTTCGAGGAGCACTGCCAGCGCGCCGACGAATCCTACCGTTCGGGTGATCTGCACGAAGCATTCCGCGAATACTGTCGCAGCCTCGCCGTCTTGGGACGGGCCGTGAAGCAGCATCGGCACAAGCAAGAGGTTTTCGATCCCAACTGGGAGACGAAGCGACGCCCCAGCCCCGTCAAGCAGGACGGCCACCGCTAAACGCCGATTCGTTGATTCATCAAAGGTTTCCCGTTCGGGTTCCATGCCCACGCTGGCCGTGGGCATGCTTGAAAGACCCACGCTGGCCGTGGGCATGCTTGAAAGACCCACGCTGGCCGTGGGCATGCTTGAAAGACCCACGCTGGCCGTGGGCATGCTTGAAAGACCCACGCTGGCCGTGGGCATGCTTGAAAGACCCACGCTGGCCGTGGGCATGCTTGGAAGACCCACGTTTCTCTTGCGGTATGATGATTGGGGAGATCGGCCGTTCCAACACGTGCCGGTCTGGATCACCTACATCGGGCGCCGTCTTGTCCAAGCGAGACGTTCGCCTGTCGCTCTCCCGCCTGCCTGTATCGAGTGATGTCTCCTCTTCGAGCCGACCCTTCAAACATGTTCCGATGACAAGAAAGCGAAAGAGCCGGAGCGAATGGCCCCGGCTCTTCGGTTATTCAAGGATCATTGGGGCGTTGCCCCAGCGACTTAGACTTCTTCGAAGAAGCTGTCGATCAGGCTCTCGGTCGCCGGAACGACGGGGAGCGGCAGGCCGACAAAGTTGCCGGTCAAGCCTTGATCGCCCACCAGACCGAAGACGATGTTCGGCTGGCTTCCCGAGGAGATCGAGAAGGTCGCCGACTCGCTGCGGTAGAGACCACGCTGATCGAGCCCATTCTCGTCGGCGGTGTAGTTGCCGTTGAGTTGAACGTCGCCGGTGGTGCCGAAGACGAGCGGCGAGGGCTGGAAGAAGGCGCTGATCGAGGAGTTGCCCGCGGGCAGCGTCGCGATGTCGACGTCCGCCATGTCGAGGGTACCCTGAGCACCAAAGCCGATCTGATCGGCCGCGTAGGCGGCGTTGAAGTTGCCCACGGCGGGAGGATCGGTCGGGTTGGTCGGCGACGACGGGTTGCCGAAGACGATGTTGCGGGTCAGGCCGAGAGCGACTTCGCCGGTCTGGCCCGGGGCGATCTCGGGAAGGTTGATCGTCACGTAGGTGGCGTCAACGTTCCGGTAGAGACCGAGGTCATCGTCACCATCACCATCCCAGTCACCCGCGAAGGGAACCTCGTCACCGTTGCCGATGAACGGCGTGGTGATGAAGGCGTCCGGATCGAAGCTGTTGATCGGGCTGGTGTTGATGATGAAGAATCCAGGCTCGGTGTCGCTGACGTCGCGGTAGAGGGCGACGTTGACGATGCCGTCACCGGTGAAGTCACCGATGAAGCCCTGATCACCGACTTGGCCGAAGCCGATCGTGAAGAACGCGTTCGGATCGAAGTTGAAGACGTCACTGGTGTTGAAGACGAACTCGGCGGCCGAAGGACGATAGAGGCCGATGCCGTCCGCCTGAACCGTCGGGCTAACGGCGACGACTTCGAGGGCGACCGAGGTCGCGGTGGTGGTCACTTGGTAGGTGACACCGTTGACGGTGAGCTGATCGTTCTCGTCCAAGTTGCCGAAGGTGCCGGTGACGACGTCGGCGGTCAGGATCGTGAAGGTGTCCCCGATCGTGGCCGAGTAGCCTTCGGTGGCGATGAACAGGGTCGCGCCGGTGATGTCGGCAGTCCCATCAACGGCGATGGTGTCGAACTCGCCATCGGCGGTGCCCATGATCTCCTGGCCGAAGATCGCACCCTCGGCGAGGCCCAAGTCGCCGGTGATCTCGAGGCTGCCGGGGGTGATCAGGCCGAGAGGCGACACGTTGGCCGCCGCGACGGTACCCATCGGATCGACGGCGATGCCGGCCGAACCGACGTCGAACAGGCCGTCGCCGGCGAGAATGCTGCCGGCGCCGACCTTGACACCGTCCAGGATTTCGACGGAGCCGCCGTCACCGACGAAGAGCACGCCCGTGGAGTTGGGCGAGCTGACCGCAACGGGCGTGTTGAAGGTGGCATCCAGCACTGTCTCGCCAGTTCCAAGATCGACCGGCTGGTCGAGGATCTCGATGCCTCCGGCGGTGAGAGTTCCACCCGCTTCCATCAGTCCGAGCGGAGCGACCTCGCCAAGCGTCAACGTGGCGAGCGCTTCGAGATCCAGCTTGCCGGCGATCGAGCCCCAGAAGCTGAGCGTGGTGGCGTCGCCGATGGTGACGGGCAACTCGGGATCGGTCTGGACGACCTTCAGTTGGCTGAACTCATTGTTGGTATCGCCAAGACCAACTTCGCCCCCGGAGGTGACCGAGGTGAGTCCGAAGACGGTCAGCGAGTTGTCGACGCTGATGACGTCCAGTTCCGCACCCAAGCCGAGGAAGCTCTTGATCTGAACGGGACCGTTGACGTCGTTGTCGTTGTCGAAGGCGAGATCACCCTGCGTGAAGACGTCGACACTGTTGAAAATGGAGGATCCGGCAACGTCGTCGACGAGGAAGAAGCCGCCGAGATCGCTGTCGAAGTTGTTGTCGGGGCTGTTGAGGATGATGTCGCCGAGTGTCGAGGAGGAGACGTTGACGCCACCGGCGACCGTATCGTCCTCATTGGTGGTGTCGATGAAACCACCTTCGGTCTGGGAGATGTTTTGGGCGCGGAGTTCGACCAGACCTGTGTTCGAGGTGATCTCGTCGAGAAGAAGATCGGAAGAGAGCGTCCAGAGCTGGATCTTGCCGGTCGCCGTCGCGCTCACCGGGCCGAGGAGGGAGGTGTTTGGCTCGTTGAGGCGAATCACCTTCGCGTTGACGTTACTGTCGTCCGTCGCTTCCAAGTTGGAAGATCCGGTGACGACGATGCCGTCGTTCAAAGCGTCATAGATCTTGTTCGCCGTGACGTCGAGGTTGCCAGACACTTTCGATGCTTTGAAGACAATGTCGTTGGTGTCAACCAGCGTCGCATTGTTGACGATGAGCGTGAGGTCACTGCCGAGGCCGCCGAAATCGTTGTTCTTGGAGGTGAGCGATAGATCGCCCGTCTCTCCGAGGTCGATCGTGGAGTCTTCGAGCAAGGTCAGGCTCGCATCGGCGCCGGTCTGGGTGAAGTTCACACCATCGGCATCGACCGTGAGCAGGTCGGAAGTCGAATCGAACGCGAACGCCCCATCGTTGGTGAGTTTTCCACCGGCGTTGAAGGTGATGTCGAGGTCGAGTTCGAAGTTCTTGGAGGTTCCGACCCCATCCTGAGCATTGCCGATATTGAAGCTGGTGCCCGTCTGGTTGCTGATGATCGTGAGAGTGTCGATGCCGCCATCGTTGGCGAACTGGAGCTGCGAGAGACCATCACCAACGACTTCGTCGGGTACGTTGGTACCGCTGAACGTCGAACCACCGGAGGTGATGCTGAGCACGCCACCAGCGCCGGCGCCGGCATCACCGATGGTTTTGAGCGACAGCGCCTCGTTGGCTTCAAGCTCGACGATCAGGTTGCCGCCGGCAAGGCCGAACGAAGCCGGAACGATGCGATCGTTCAGCGCTTCGACTTCCGCCGTCGCGCGGCCGAAAGTCGTGTCGGCGACGGTGCTCTTGCGCGTCGCGGCCGAAAAGAACTTGCGAAGGGACGAGAGGGGACCAGCCGCCCGGCTGGCGAGTAGGCTCAACGCCATGTCTTGATACTCCCTGGAGTAAACGAAAAACACATCTCAACGACGGAATCACACCCGAACATTGGTTGGCATGCGCAACGGGATCAGGACTGTGGACGCGGATGTCGCGCCGAAGAAGGATGGTCGAGAACGGGAATCGAATTCACCGAGGGTGAGAGGTCGATGCTGCTCAACGGGCAAATCCTTTGCCGGCGCGAATTTCAGTCGCTCTGATTCCGCATGCCCTGCGGAACCGATCCTAAATGCCCATTTGATTGCGGGACGGATAGGGGCCATCCGCGAACCCATTCGGGCATACCAGCTACGTAGCTTGGTCTTGCGAGACGAAGTCGTCAAGACGAATTGGCGAGACTTCTTTCGCCGCTCGTCCATTCTGGCGGGAAACGGCGCTCTCTCTCCGTCCCTTGAGCGAGGACGATTATGGGGGAAATGTTGTAACGGATGGGGCGGCGTCTCTTACCTCTCACGGGAGCAATCGGTCGTCAACGGGCGATAGGGCGAAGCCTCTTGGTTGCACTTGTTCGCCCTGGTCCTCAGGAGTCGTTCTCGAAAAATAGGTCGATCTGGCTCTCGGTGGTCGGGAGATCGAGCCCGATCCAGTTGCCCGCGATCGCTCGATCACCCGCCTGTCCAAAGATGATGTTCGGCTGACTCCCCGAGGAGATCGAGAAGGTCGCCGCGGCGGCGCGGAAAATGCCACGCTGATCGAGGCCGGTGCTATCCACGGCGAATTGGCCGTTGAGCTGTTGATCGCCGGTGGCCCCGAAGAACTCCGGGCTGGGAATCGCGTAAGCGTCGATCGAGGTGTTCCCCGCCGGCAGCGTCGCGATGTCGATGTCCGCCATGTAGAGTCTTCCCTGGGACCCGAAGCCGATCTGGTCGGCCGCGTAGGAAGCGTTGAAGCGGCCCACCGCCGGCGCGTCGGTGGGGTTCTGCTCGGTGGAAGGGTTGCCGAAGACTAGGTTGCGAATCGTGTCGAAGCCGACCAGGCCGGTTTGCCTCGGGGCGATCGGCGGTAGGTTCGCGGCCACGTAGGTGGCGGTGGCGTTGCGGTAAAGACCGAGATCGTCGTCGCCATCGCCATCCCAGTCGCCCGCGAAGGGCTGTTCGAACCCGACGCCGATGAACGGGGTGACGACGAAGGAGTCCGGATCGAAGTCGTCGATCGGGCTGGTGTTGATGATGAAGAACGCATCGAACGGAATGGGGATGGGAAGAAAGAGGGTCAAGTCTCGATAGACCGCCACGTTGGGCGAGCCATCGCCGGTGAAGTCCCCGACAAAGCCCTTGTCGCGGGGGTTGCCGAAGACGACCGAGAAGTACTGATTCGGATCGAAGTCGAAGACGTCGCTGGTATTGAAGACGAACTCGGCGGTCGAGGAGCGGTAGACGCCGATGCCCTCGAACGGGTTTGGCGGAGCGACCGCGACGACTTCCAAACGGACCATGCTGGTGGTTGTGGTGATTTGAAACGTGACCTCGTCGACGGTGATCTGATTGTTCTCGTCGAGGTTGCGGAAGCCGCCGGTGAGGTTGGTCGCGACCAAGATCGTGAACCGATCGCCGATCTGAGCCGTGTAGCCCTCCAGGTCGAACGTCAGGTCGGCGTTCGTGATGTCGACGGTGCCATCGACGGACATGGTGCCGAACTCGCGCGATCTGGTGCCGGCGATCTCTTGAACGAAGATCGCCCCGGCGCCAAAGGTCAGGTCCCCACTGATGCCCAAGTTGTCCGGACTGGCCTCGCCGGAGGCGCCCACTTTTGCCGTTGGCTCGACGGTGACGCCGCCATTGCTGACGTTGACGTAGCCCTCTCCCGCGAGGACCGAGCCCGCCCCGATGCGAACACTGCCACCGGAACTGACGGTGACCTCGCCGTCGCGACCGACGAAGAGGGTGCCCGTCCCGTTGGTCGACGTGACCACGACTGGGGCGCCATCGTTGATCAAAAACTCCGACCGGCCGCCACCTAGGTTGACGGTGGTATCGAGGATCTCGATCGTTTCATTGGTGGCGAAGAAGGCGTCTTGATCGCCGGTCAGCGTGAGATCGCCTCCGCCGCCCAGGATCAGATTCCGGCCGACTTCCACGTGCAGCGTGCCGGCGACCTCGCCCCAGAAGGTGAGGTTGTCGTAGTGCCCCACCTTCACCATCGCGTCCGCGGACGACTGGAAGACCGCCAATTCGTTCAGCTTGCTGGCGTGGTACATGTCCACGGCGCCGCCGGCGGTGACGGTCGTCAGTCCGTACGCCGTCAGTGGTTGCCCGTTGGTGGTCGTCACGCTGCCTTGAGCGCCGAGCGAAAGCTCATGCTGGATCCTGATCCCCGAGACATCGATGAAATCGAGGTCCCCCTTGGTGAAGACGCTCAGGCTGTTGAACGCGCCAGAGCCCAGGTTGGCGATCACGACATGGGCTCCGCCCGCGGCGTCGAAGTGGTTGTCCGGATGGTCGAGGACGATGTCGCCGCCAATGCTTGAGGAGGCCTCCACGTCGCCGAACGCAGTGCCGTTGTTGTTGGAAGTATCGATCGCGGCGGTCTGGGAGATGTTGTTCCCCAACAGATAGACACTCCCCCCATCGGTATTGACGGCCCCGAGGGTCAGGTCGTCCGAGCGGATTTCGAGATAGACGTCGCCTCCGTCGGTGGTCGCGTGGACGGGGCCGACGAACCGGGTGCGTTGATGGTCGAAGTCGATCTTCTGGCCACTTCCGGCTTCGAGCGTCGTTGTACCCAACACGTGGACGCCGCCGTCATCGGCGATGCCCCTGGCCGAGCGAACCTCGAGGTCGCCGTTGATGAACGAGGAAGCGAATTGCACGTTGTCGTTATCGACCACGACGACATCGTTGCCATCGACCCAAACGAGGTGGCCGTTCGAGAAGTTGTTGGATGAGTCGAGACGCAAGTCGCCCGACGTGCCGAGCTGGAAAAGCGCCCGGTCGCCCAGCGAGAGTCCGCCATTGGGGCTCTGCGTAAAGTCGACGCCGGACGCGACGACCGTCAACTTGTCGTTGAGGAGGCCGAACGCGCCTGAGTTGGTGATCGCGTCGCCTTGCTCGAGCGTGATCGAAAGCTCCGACGCGAAGGGGGCGGATGTCTCCGCGAGGGTGACGGCATTGTTCGCCTCGCCGTTGATCACGACTTGGGTGACGTTCCTGTCATTGTTGGCGAATCGCAACACCTCCTCGCCGTTGCCGAGGATGGTGGGTGCGTTGTCGACTCCCGTCCAGGTCGTCCCGTCGAGCGAAAGCTGAGCCCCATCGGAGGCATCATTGTTCCCCGTGGCCGTGAGCGTGACCGACTCGTCGGCGGCCAAGGTGACCACCAGCGTGGAGCTATTGAGCACGAAGGTGGCCGGCACGATGCGCTCGGTCAGCGCTTCAATCATCGCCGGAGCACGCCCGGGAGTGACCTCGCGACGGTCGCTCCGGCGGGTGGCGTTCCCGAAGAACCTCTTCAGCGACGAGAGGGGATCAAGCGCCCGGCTGGCAAGCGGACTCAACGGATTCATGCTCGGCTCCATGGGGCGTCGAGGGTTGCGGATGCTCGCCATGATAGAGTACCGCGGGGCGACGAGGGCTGTTGTTTCATCATTCATGCAAGTCTAACGCCGATTCGGTGGCCGCAAAAGCAGCACACGCCGATCGACTCGACATGCTCGTCGCTTCCTGGTCGCGAAGCAGCCAGTTAGGGCGGGTCTTGGCCGACGATCATGTGCCGTTCGCGAGTTCGCACGTCCCGTCCGAGATGTGCTTAACCCCATGAGTCAACGACGATCGTCGAGCCAGCCCACGTCGAACCGGCCGAGCCACCACCCAGGATTCTTGACAAACCGCCCATGGCTAGAGAGACTCACGAGAACCAGGAGCAGTCCATGAACGATGGTGCATCGGCAAAGACGCTCGAACGTCCGAAGAGGGGTCGAGGACGTTTCGCGTGGGTCGCTTTCTGTCTGGCGCTCGCGGGTTCCCTCTTCTTCGCCGGCATGCGAAGTCCGCAGCCGACCAGCGCCAACCACGCCGCATCGCTGGCTGTCGCGGCCGTCACGCCCGAGAAGTTGCCGACGAAAGCGATCGAGGAGGTCGCTCTCGGCGACCGTGTCGTCGGCACGAACCCCGACCGGAGCGAAGTCGAACCGACGGCCGAGCCCGATGCCAAGACATGGCGGCATGTCACCCTTTGGATGACGAAAGCGGACGGCGGCCGTCTCGATATCGAGCTGTTGCGGCCCTTGGCGTGGCTCGAGGCTCAAGAGGCTACGGTCGGCGACACGATTCATCTCGACCTGGAGGAGATGGGGGCTCATGGTCCCGCCGTCATCACCGCTATCGCTCCCTGTCCGGAGATTGAGCCAGGCGACGGCAACGTCGTCACCGGTCGCTTCATCCACCAAGCCGCCGGCAACATCGTCGATCTTCGACTCGCCAACCAACCCGAAGCCACCGGCGTCACCGACAATCACCGCTACTGGTCCGTCGACCGCAACCCGTTCATTCCCGCCGGCAAGCTGCGAGTAGGCGAAACTCTCGACACCCTCCACGGTCGGACCACTGTTGCCTCGATCACGCCACGCTCTTCAACCGAGGCCGTGTACAACCTCGAAGTCCACAACGAGCACGTCTACCGTGTGGGCACGGTCGGGACGTTGGTGCATAACAACTATGTCCGAGATGCCGCACACAATGCGGCCAATTACGAAGGCCTCAAGGACCAACTCCGCCGAGGCGAGGACTTCGTCCATGGAGAGGAGTTGCTTGAAGAAGCCCTACACGGCACTGCAATCCCGATGATTGGAGCCGGTACTTCTAGGACTCTTCGAGACGCTCAGCGACTAGCGGATACGTATGGAGGGAACGCCGCTGACTGGGCGAAGGTTGGAGGATCGAGCCGCACACTATATGACGGCCGCAAGGTCGAGATCCATTGGTGCCAGAATCTATTGACGGGACTGCGAGTCGAGTTTAAGACGAAAATACAATGACAACAAACAACGAATCGTTGCCCAACAAATTGGTCGGCATTTATGCAGAGTACTTACTTCGGCTGACGGACATTGAGGGTGTGAAACGAAGTATTGAGGCACTAGTAGTCGATGACATGCCTGATTCAATACTTGCCAGATTCACTAGCTTGCCCGAAGATGTTTCGCGCGTTGCCGTGCTTGAATTGTTGGAAGCATCTATCCGTGAATCTCCTGCGACCGTTCCTGATGGTGTAGCTGCGCGGAGGATATTGGCTAGAAAGTATGCCGAGCAGATAGTCGACGGGACGCTGTCACCCTATGAAGGTGCGCGAAGAATCTGGTGGGAGTTGTGGACCGATTGCCGGGAACTGAAAGAGCTTGCCATCTTCGCAGGATTGGCGAGTGAGTACGAGGACGACTCATCAGAAGCACATCGCTCTGAATATCAACGTGACATTGTAGATGAAGCTTGCGTGCTACTCAGGAATGCCCATTCAAATTCGTAGCGTGGCTTGGAAGGCATACGACTTGAGGTGTCTAGAGCGCTGAATGGTGGAGCGGACCGGTTGAGTTGCGTAAATTTGTGGCCAGTGTGTGGCTCACGATTCTTTCTGTTGTGGATCATCTGCCTCGTGTACCGTTTACGAGTCGAGCGAACCTGAGCTGGTCGCGATTTCACGGAGTGTGAACAGTAGAAAGCGTTCTTCTCTTCGACTGCGCCGGTTAGCTCCTATGTCCGACAAGAACGCCGTAAATCGGATCGTGATTTCGACCAAGACGTTTGCACCTCAAAGGCCCACAATGCCGCGCATCCTGTTTACCTGGGAACTCGGACGGGGATTGGGGCACTTGTTGCCGCATCGGCGGACGGTGGAGGCACTGCGCGAGCGGGGAGATGAGGTCTTCTTCGCCTCGCGGAACCTGCAGGCGATGGAGAAGGTCTTCGTCGGCCTCGGCGTTCGCTACCTGCAGGCTCCCTTCAAGTGCAGTCCGCCCACGCACCCCATCGAGAAGACTGTCGCCTTCGCCCATGTCCGAACGGACCGTTGACCGATTCGATGCCGGCTGCGAACGGTTCTCTTGACCAATCGTGGCATTGGAAAACCTCGACGAATCCGCGGATCCGCCTGCGCGTTTCCTCCTTGATCTTGGCCAACATGGCTCGCTCTCGCCCCGGCTGGCTTCCATCAACGGACTACTAGGGGAGGAAAACGGACGACGGGGTGTCTAGGTTAACGAGTGGGGTCGAGCCGTTCGCCCATCGCGGGGAGGCGGCCGACTCGGACGGTCGCCGAGATCGGAGCGGTCGCGGCGTCCCCCGTTGAGCGAGCAATGCCCACACGCTCCACCCGGGAGAGAGCCCATGTCCACCACGGAACGGTCTGAACTCGATCCATCCCACGACATCTTCCACGCCCGTCGTCATCCGCTCGACTACATCTTCGATCCGAAGTCGGTCGCGGTGATCGGTGCCTCGGAACGGGCCGGAAGTGTCGGCCGAACGCTTCTGTGGAACCTGATCCGCAACCCCTTCGGCGGAACCGTCTACCCGATCAATCCCAAACGCCCCAACGTCCTGGGCATTCGTGCCTATCCCAACATCGAGGCCGTGCCCGAGCAGGTCGATCTGGCCGTGATCGTCACGCCCGCCCCGACCGTGCCGGGCGTCGTCAGCCAATGCATCGAGGCGGGCGTCAAGGGGGCCATCATCATCTCGGCCGGGTTCAAGGAACTCGGCCCCGAGGGAGCGGAGCTGGAACAACGTATCCTCGAACAGGTCCATCGTTCCTCGATGCGGCTGATCGGCCCAAACTGTCTCGGGGTCATGAATCCGCGCTCGGGGCTCAACGCCACTTTCGCCGGGTCGATGGCGTTGCCCGGAAACGTCGCGCTCGTCAGCCAGAGTGGCGCCCTTTGCACCGCCATTCTCGACTTCAGCCTTCGCGACAATGTCGGGTTCAGCGCCTTCGTCTCCATCGGGTCGATGCTCGACGTCGATTGGGGGGATCTGATTCAGTACCTCGGCGACGACCCCCACACCAACGCGATCGTGCTCTACATGGAGTCGATCGGGATCGCGCGCGACTTTCTCTCGGCGGCTCGGGAGGTGGCGCTGACCAAACCGATCATCGTCATCAAGGCGGGACGCACCGAGGCGGCGGCGAAGGCGGCGGCCTCCCACACCGGGAGCCTGGCGGGGAGCGATGAGGTCTTTAGCGCCGCGGTCCGCAGGACCGGCGTCGTCCGCGTCGAGACGATCGAGGATCTCTTCAACATCGCCGAAGTCGCGGCGAAGCAACCGAGCCCCAAGGGGCCGCGGCTGACGATCGTGACCAACGCCGGCGGCCCGGGCGTCCTCGCGACCGATCGGCTCATTTCCAGTGGAGGGGAACTCGCCGAGCTCAGCGACGAGACCCGCAAGGCGCTCGATGAGCTGTTGCCCCCTCACTGGAGCCGGGGCAATCCGATCGACATCCTTGGAGACGCCGATCCCCTGCGGTACGCCAAGGCGCTGAAGATCGCCGCCGACGATCCGAATAGCGATGGTTTGCTCGTGATCCTGACGCCGCAGGACATGACCGATCCAACGATGACGGCCGAGACGCTCAAGGAGCATGCCCACATTCCCGGCAAACCGGTCCTCGCCTCGTGGATGGGGGGAGTCGACGTCGCGGCGGGAGTCGACATTCTCAATCGAGCGGGGGTCTCGACCTTCGACTATCCCGATGCGGCGGCGCGTGCGTTCACCTACCTGTGGCAACGAAGCTACAACCTGCGGGCGATTTACGAGACGCCGCGCGTCGGCCACGCCGATACGTCGGTCCTTCTCGAGCGGCGGGCTCGCGCCGAGGAGATCATCGGGGCGGCTCGGGAGCAAGGGCGGACGCTCTTGACCGAGGCGGAGTCGAAGCGGCTCTTGGCGGCGTACGACATCCCGGTCGTCGAGACTCTGGTCGCGACCGATGTCGACGAGGCGGTCGCTCACGCCGACCACATCGGCTATCCCGTCGTGCTGAAGCTTCATTCAGAGACGATCACCCACAAGACCGACGTGGGCGGTGTCGTGCTCAACGTTCACTCCGCCGACGAGGTCCGCGAAAATTTCGAGGGGATTCGCGAGTCGGTGACCCAACTCGCCGGCGCCGAGCACTTCGACGGCGTGACGGTCCAGCCGATGTTGCAGTTCTCCGATGCCTATGAACTGATCATTGGGAGTTCGCTCGATGCTCAGTTCGGGCCAGTGCTTCTCTTTGGGACGGGGGGGAGTCTCGTCGAAGTCTATAAGGATCGCTCCCTCGGACTGCCGCCGCTCAATGGGACGTTGGCGATTCGGATGATGGAGCAGACCAAGGTTTTTCGAGCCCTCGAGGGGGTTCGCGGCCGCTCGCCCATCGACATCGGGGAGATTCAGCGGGTGCTTGTGCGGTTCAGCGATTTGATCGTCGATCAGCCCTGGATCAAGGAATCGGACATCAACCCGTTGCTGGTTTCGTCCGATCGGGTGGTGGCGGTCGATGGCCGCTTCGTGCTTCACGATCCCTCGACGAGCGAGGAGGAGCTGTCGAAGCCGGTCATTCGTCCCTATCCGATGAAGTACGCCGGGACGGCCAAGCTTCGTGACGGGACGGAGGTGAAGCTGCGTCCGATCCGTCCGGACGATGAGCCGCTGTTGGTGCAGTTCCACGAGGGGCTCTCCGATGACAGTGTTCGGATGCGGTTCTTTCAGCCGCTGAAGCTGAGTCGTCGGGTGCGGCACGAACGGTTATCGCGGGTTTGCTTCAACGATTACGACCGGGAGCTGGCGTTGGTGGCGATTGTGGGAGACGAGAACCCGGAGGTCATCGGAATCGGCCGACTGGCGAAGCTGCACCACGCCCGGGTAGCGGAACTGAGCATGATGGTCAGCGACGGCTGGCAGCGTCAGGGGCTCGGGTCGTTGCTTCTCGAACGGGTCATCCCCTTCGCGAAGGACGAGCAGCTCGAGGGAATCGTGGCGACGATTCTTCGGGACAACATCGCGATGCAGAAGATCGCCCAGCGGGCGGGGTTCACGCTGAAGAACGATCTGGAGAGTCCGGTGGTCGAGGCATACTTGAGCTTGCGGGAGAATTGAGCGAGACCCTCGATGGTGAGAATGGGATGAATGGGTGGCTTGGGGGCGAGCAATGGCCGCCCTGTAGTTCTCGTCCGAGGGGCGAATCGGAGCGAGATCGGTCCCGTTTTTGTCAATTTTGACTCAAGTTTGGACCGAAGAATGGTCGCCGACCGACCAAATTGGGCGTCAGATGGCCATGACCGGGTGGTCGCGCGGTGACTGTTTCGCTAGTCGCCGAGATTGCCGACGAACAACCTGGAGGAGGTCTTGGGTTACAAGTTGTTTTGTCGTAGTTGGTTACGGTCTTGGTCAAGTGGTCGCAGGCGTTTCGTGGCAAGAGGTCGTGGTGAATGGCACGGTGCTTGCATTTATTCAGTGGCGTAAGAGTGACCGATGGACTTGGTCGCTCTGAGTCATTGCCAGCTAAGGCGAAACACCACGGAGGGTTAGATATGCTCGTCCTCACCCGTCGCGAACGTCAAGCCATCGAAATCGGCTACGACATCAAAGTGACTGTCCTGTCTGTCCGAGGGAACAAAGTCCGCATCGGTATCGAAGCTCCTGGCGATTGTCCGATTCGCCGCGAGGAGATCATCGACATCGAAGCCGGCGCTGAAGCCGAACTGGCGCTCGTCTGACGACGCACGCCGTTGACTAGCTTCCTCGACCTAAGGGCCCATGCCCGAAGGCTTTCCGCGAGGTGTCTGGCAACGGCGCTTTCCCGCGACACCACGGGAGTCCCTCTCACTCCATCGTCGGTGCTGCCCCCGCTCGTGCGACTTCGCCACTTCTCCTTCGGCCGCGTTTCGAGTACATCATCGAACTGTGCCCCGTGAGGGTTTTCCCCACGCAACAGTCCTTCGCGCTCTCGGAAAGCCGACGCCGATGATGTTTCTCCTCGCGAGAATTCTCCAGTTTGCCGGTCTCGTCGTCCTCCCCGTCGGGATTCTGCTCGAACTTCAGGGCCAGTTCAACCTACGCGAAAGCCTCCTCATGGCGGTCTTCGGCGCTGCGCTCTTCGGCGTTGGCTACACGATCCAAGCGTCGCTCTCTCGCTAACGTCCCAACTCGGCTCGTTCGCGCTGGAATCGTTGCCGCAGTCGCGCTCCCCCGAGGTCCGGGTAGAGGGTCTCGAGCACCGTCAGGAGGCGTCGAGCTTCCTCGGTTTGGCCCGATTTCCGCAAACTTTCGATCAAACCGAGTCGCGAACGGTACCAAAGTGGGCTCGTTTTGCGCAAATTCGACGCCATTTTGCGCAACTGTTCCGCCGCGGCCGTCCAATGGGACGTCCCCAGACCCGCGATCGCGACCGCTTCCTGGGCCCGCGGCGATCGACCGATGTCGTCTTCAAGCACACTCGCCACCTTGGCCAGAATTTCGCGATTTCCCGAAAGCACCTCCGTCAGGACAAGCTCGATCCTCGCCTCGCGCTCTTGGTCATTGTCGAGTTCGTCCGTCCGAATCCCGCTCGCCAGCCTTTTCGCGATGGCGACAACGCCCGATCGCTCGGCTGCGGGCAGCGTCAACGCAGCCTCGTTGACCAACCGAAGGCCCTCAAGTCGAGCTGGCATCCGGGCCGCGAGCACCTTGTCGACATCCCCAGAGACGTCCGATCGCGGATCTTGCAGCAGCTTTCCATAGAGCATGAGCGGGGCGATGCGCGACCGCGACTCCCCATCTCCTTGGGGATCGTCGGAAAGTGTTTCGAGCAACTCAACCGCTTCCCTTGGACGATCGAGACGCGGATCCAGCAGTATCATGGAGCGAAGGATGATCGCGTCGACCCGATCCTTTGCCGACATGGGCAACCTGCCGATCGTTCCCGCGCTCACCCAGGCTTCTAGGTCGTTCACGAGCGTCGCGGCCCGCTCGCGCGTCACCATGGGCGCCGTCGCGTCGAGTGGCTCCAGCGAACCGCGATAGGCCTCCAGGATCAGCGTCGGGACGTGCTTCGCGAGACCATGTTCCTTGGGAATCGACCTCCACAACTCGATCGCTTCCGCAAAATCGCCTTCGGCGTGCCGAAGCTTTCCAAGGAGAAACGTGACATCGTGACGGCGGCGATCATCGGGAAATCGCTCCCGGTGCTCGCCAAGCAAACGATCGTATGCCTCCATACGCTCCGTCGACGGGTCGGCGGCGTAGGCTCGGTTCGCCGCCCGGGCCGCCTCCCATAGCAAGCGGCTGGCGCTAGATTCCTCACTGACGCGACGAGAGGTTTCGGCAAGTAGTTCCATTGCCTTGCGATGCTGGCCGACCTCGCTCCAGTTGCGCGCGGCATCGAGGGCGAGTGTCACTTGGTCGGAACTTCTCTCTCGCGCCGCCCGCGCGAACATCTCGGCAGCCTGTTCCGGTCGCCCCGCCCGTTCGAAGAGCCTGGCCGCCCGCCGCCATTCGGGCGGATTTCGCTTGGTGACTTTGCTCGCCTGCGCTGCGAAGAGCCGACGCGCCTGGAGAATCGCCTGCATCGGTCCTGTCTGCTCCAGTCGATCGAGGACACCGATCGCGTCAGACTCGGACTCGACTTGCTCGGCTGGCGAGGTCGGCCGATTCGCTTGGGCGTGGAAGAGGGCGACCCGCTGTAGGCCCATCCAACCCGGTTGGCGATCCCGCTCGGGTTCGCTCTCGAGGATCCGCTGAGCCTCGTCGGTCTCTCCTCGTTCAAGAAGTAGGGCGATGCGCTCGCCGTCGAGTCGTTGCCGGTCGTCGGAAGCAAGGTCGGAGCGACCCTCATGAAGAGTCGCGAGCGTTCGCCCGGCGGTGGCATCATCGCCGAGCAATCGCTGAGCCCGTGCCAGATCGAGCATCACCTCGGCATTCGCCATGTCGACGCCCGACGACGATGTCGCCTCGGAGAGCGCCTTGACGGCCTGTCGCAGAAGCATCTGCCGGTCTCGCGATGTCTCTTGGGTCTCTTCCGCGAGGGAGAGGGCGATGTTGCCAACAAGTCGCTGGAGGGAGGAGTCGGGCACCCCGTCACTGGGTGCTTCGTCCTCGTCGCTCGTCGTGTTCGCCTCTCCCGGACGGAGCTGTTGAAGCAGGGTGAGGGATTCGCGGAAGTCGTCGACCGCTCGGCTGGCCTCCGAGGGAGGAAGTAGCTCCCGCCAGCCCGAAGTCCACCGCCCACGTTGGGCGAGGCGTTGAGCCCGCAGGAGTTGGAGAGACCGCCGTAGGCGGACGTCGTCCGTTCGCGCAAGTTCGGCGTCGATGGTTTCGAGCGACCGCCGCCAAAGGCTCGCGCGTCGCTTGGTCTCGGCCGTGGTCATGGCTCGTCGGGCCAGCGAGTCGGAAAGCCGTTCCGCCAGCAGCAGTCGACGCTCGGTAGGCGTATCGGCCGCTGCCAAGCCACGCTCGCAGTAGATCTCCAGCAATTCGGTCAGGCCACGGCGCTCGAGTTCCCAAAGATAGAGTTCGGTGGCGCTGACCTCCTCCGCTCCCGAAAGCATCGCCATGCTCGCAAGAAGCCATGCCACCATCATCGTTCCTTCTCCGGGAGTCGTTCGTTTGTCAGTCTGTTCGCGAGCGTTCAATCACCCCGCTGCCCGACGGCGAAGTTGATCGCCCACAGCCCCGACTGACGGCACTGATCGTAGAGATCGACGAAGCGGCCGAGGCGGACATCGGGTCCGATGTCGAGGATGACGGGGGCGTCGGGCGTGACGCTTCCGAGCGTCCGAAGCTTCTCTCGCATCTCGATCATGGTGGTGATCGGCCGATCGTTCAGGAGCATTCGGAAGGAGTCCTCGCGACCGCGCAGCTTGATCTGGATCAACTCGACGTCGTCGGGAGCCTCCAACGGCGAATCGGCGGTCAGACCGCTCGAGGGTAAATAGGTCGGCAACAACGCTTCCGGTAGGGCCAGACCCGCCGTTGCCAGGAAGAAGACCAGGAGCAGAAAGATGACATCAATCATCGGGGTCATCTGCAAGTCGAACCGGGAGGAGCCCAAATCGCGCGTCGTCGGGGTTCGCATCGATCCGCTACCTCCCTTCCGGACGGCTGGGCGTGTTCGGCACCGCGTCGGCACTTCGCGGCGTCACGACGAAGGAGACCTTCCACACCCCCGCCGAGGCACACGCCACGAGGATCGGCTCGACGAAGCGGTACGCGACATCGCGGTCGGCTCGAATCCGCACATCGAGCACGCGCGGACGCACCTCCGCTTCCCGCTCTACGAGAAGGGTCTCCATCGCTTCCTTGGGAAGCGGTTCGCCGTCGAGGAGGAAGGAGCCGTCATCGCGGACGTGGACGACAACTGTTTCGGGTGAATGCTGATCGATGGGGGTTTGGTCGACCGACTCGGCGGCGGGGAGTTGGATGCTCTCGGGAGAGGCGGCCTCCTGGTATTGACGGACGCAGACGAAGAAAATGATCAGCAGGAAGATGACGTCGATGAGCGGCGTGACGCGAATGACCTGATTTCGCTTCCTGGGGAACTGGGGTGTCTTCATCGCTCCCGCGTCCTCCCGGTTAATCTTCCGCGATTCAGGCACTCTTCAGGGGTGCTCTCGGTTGCTTGCAACCGAGGTGGCGCAGCCACAAGAGGCACTCGGACATTCGTCCACCGGTTCAGTGAGACCCCCTCTAACTCCCCCTTGGACAATGGGGAGCAAATTGGGACACTCGTCCACCGGCTCAAAGATCAGAGTCTTCCGGGGCCTCTTGCGTGCGTTGCACGCCCAGATTGACGAGCAATCCGGGCTGCCCGAACGTGTCGGCAAGAGGACTCGAACCGGCCCCATTCACGCCGGATTGCCCGAGTCCTGGCGTCGTTCGAGTTCTCTTCCATCCTCGACTGGCGAGCGCGTCCTTCGAGACTTCTTGCGGCGTCGCCGCCCCGGTAGCGAAGCAACCGGGGCTAGCCACTGGACCTAGTAGCGAAGCAACCGGGGCTAGCCACTGGACCTAGTAGCGAAGCAACCGGGGCTAGCCACTGGACCTAGTAGCGAAGCAACCGGGGCTAGCCACTGGACCTAGTAGCGAAGCAACCGGGGCTAGCCACTGGACCTAGTAGCGAAGCAACCGAGACGCAAGAGGACTGTTCGAACAATCGTCTCCCAGTACCCCCGCTGGCGTCATCATACACGTCGATTTGGCGAACGACGGTGGAACGAATATATTTCTCCCCGGCGGGTCGCGAGTGGCGGGCCCGCGGGTGCATCCGGCCAGAGCGGATGAATTCTTCGGGAGTCGTTGCGATGAGCGACAAGATTCAAGAACTCCTCGGCAAAGACGCCGATTCTCTTCTCGGTCACAGTTGCCGGACCATCACCAAGGAACAGCTTCATCTGCCCGGTCCCGACTTTGTCGACCGGATCTTCGGACCGAGCGATCGGACGCCGCGGGTGCTTGCGAACCTTCAGCGGATTTTCGACACCGGTCGCCTCGGCGGCACCGGCTACGTCTCGATCCTGCCCGTCGACCAGGGCATCGAGCACACCGCCAGCTCCTCCTTCGCCCCGAATCCCGACTATTTCGATTCGGAAAACATCGTCAAGTTGGCGATCGAGGGTGGTTGCAACGCGGTCGCGTCGACCTTCGGCGTCTTGGCGTCGGTCGCTCGCAAGTACGCTCACAAGATTCCGTTCGTGGTCAAGATCAACCACAACGAACTGCTGACCTACCCGAACAAGTACGACCAGATCATGTTCGGCACCGTGCAGCAGGCCTACGACATGGGCGCCGCCGCGATCGGGGCGACGATCTACTTCGGCTCTCCCGAGTCGAATCGTCAGATCATCGAGGTCTCCGAGGCGTTCGCCGAAGCCCATGAGCTTGGCATGGGAACGATCCTCTGGTGCTACCTTCGCAACCCGGCCTTCAAGACGGACAAAGCGGACTATCACACCGCCGCCGACGTCACCTCGCAGGCCAACCACCTCGGGGCGACGATCCAGTCGGACATCGTCAAGCAGAAGCTCCCCGACTGCAACGGCGGCTTCAACGAGATCAAGTTCGCGAAGACCCACAAGCTGGTCTACGATAAGCTGACGACCGATCACCCGATCGACCTGTGTCGCTACCAAGTCGCGAACCAGTACATGGGACGCATCGGCCTGATCAACTCCGGCGGCGCCTCCTCGGGCTCGACCGACTTGGCCGAAGCGGTCACCACCGCTGTTATCAACAAGCGTGCCGGCGGCTTGGGCCTGATCAGTGGTCGCAAGGCGTTCCAACGTCCGCTCAAGGACGGCGTCGAGATCCTCAACGCGATCCAGGACGTCTACCTCGACGAGAGCATCACCATCGCCTAAGGCGTTTTTTGGGTCTGGCGACACGTGACACGTGATGAGACGGCCCGCTTCGGTGGGCCGTTTCGCATTTCTTGAAGCAGCCGCCGACGGGCCCCCACTCTTGGGTGCCATGCCCACGGTTGCCGTGGGCATGCGGGAGAGACCCACGCTGGCCGTGGGCAAGCAGGAGAGACCCACGGTTGCCGTGGGCAAGCAGGAAAGACCCACGCTGGCCGTGGGCATGCGGGAAAGACCCACGCTGGCCGTGGGCATGCAGGAAAGACCCACGCTTGCCGTGGGCATGCAGGAAAGACCCACGCTGGCCGTGGGCAAGCAGGAGAGGGCGCTCGAGTGACTTCTCACTCAACGTGGCGTCGCGTGCCGTTCGATCCAGGGAGCGAGGTGCCCCTTATCGTGAACGCCCGTCGCGGCCCCCAAGACCGTTCGCACGGCTCGCTCGTCACCGGGGCGAAGTTGGTATCCCTCGCGAAGCAGGAAGGCGCGCATCGCCAGCCAGGCGATTCGTTTGTTGCCGTCGATGAACGGATGGTTGCGGGCGAGATGAAACGCATACGCGGCCGCCATTTCGAAGGGGTGTTCGTGCAGCCATTTCCCGCCAAACGTCGATCGCGGCTGCGCCAACGCCGAGTCGAGCAGCGCCTCGTCGCGAATCCCCGGATCGCCGCCAAACTCCGCGACGGCGAGTCCGTGGAGAAGGAGGGCTTCGTCGCGCGTCAAGAATCGAGGCGAGGGCTCGTCGTGACTCATTGGGCTAGTTCCCGCAGGATTTCCGCGTCGTGTCCGAAGGTCTCGCGAACGTCGTCGAGGATGCGCGGATCGATTCCTTGGACGTGGATCTGGTGAAGCATCATCAAGTAGGTCGAGACCCGCAGCCCATGTTCGGCCGCCGAAGTCTCGATGGCCCCGATGACCTCGGCCGGCCCTTCGATGGTCAAACGACCGCTTTTTCCAAAGGAAGTTGGCATCGAGTCCTCGCCGAAAGTGGACATCTTCCCATCGAACGTCCAAGATAACAGACACGCTCGCACGCGTCACCGTTCGCGAAATCTCGCGATGGGGCGGCGGGCGTGGGGTCCGAACTGTTGGGAATGACGTCAGTGGGTGGAACGACAATGAGCGAACAAGACCCGGGCTTTGCCAAACGCGAGACGGTCGAGCAGGTCGAAGAGGGGGGCGAACTTGCCCCGAAGTTTGACAAGGATGGGCTCATTCCGGTCGTCACGACCGATTTCCACTCCGGCGAAGTCCTGATGCATGCCTACATGAATGCCGAGGCGATGCGCAAGACGATCGAATTGGGCGAAGCGGTCTACTGGAGCCGGAGCCGTCAGGTGCTCTGGCACAAGGGAGCCACCAGCGGCCTGGTGCAGAAGGTCAAGCAGATGCTGATCGACGACGATCAGGACACGGTTTGGCTCCGGGTCGAAGTGACTGGCGGGGCGAGCTGTCACGTTGGCTATCGTTCGTGTTTTTATCGTCAGATCCCGGTCGGATCCGACGCGACGATCGGTGCCGACGGCGCGGTGAAGTTGACCTTCACCGAGACCGACAAGGTCTTCGATCCGAAAGAGGTCTATGGCGACGCTCCGAACCCGACGAAGCTGTAGGAGGCTTCGGCTTGATGGGACGAAGCCGTACCAGGCTTCGGCTTGATGCGACGAAGCCGTACCAGGCTTCGGCTTGATGCGACGAAGCCGTACCAGGCTTCGGCTTGATGGGTTCGTCGGGAGGTGAAGAGGACCCTATCTCGCACGTGAAGAGGCCCCCCTCTTTCCCCCCTTGGACAAGGGGGGACGGTTTCATCGCTTCCCCTTGTCCAAGGGAAAGTCTGCTTGCTTTCCCTTGTCCAAGGGAAAGTCTGCTTGCTCCCCCTTGTCCAAGGGAAAGTCTGCTTGCTCCCCCTTGTCCAAGGAGGAGGTAGAGGGGGTCTTCTTCCTTCCCCCAACCGCAACGCGACGATCGCAAGAGGCAAACGGTCCCGTCTTCGCTACTCCTTCTCCTCTTGTTCCTGCACTTCCTGACTCTCTTTCTCCTGGGCTTCGGCTTTTTCTTCCGCCTCTCGTTGAGCTTCTTCAAGTGCCTCCGCTTCCGCGTGGGCCTCGACACCTGGACCGATCAGCTCGAGCTTGAGAATCCGTAAGAGCGCGAAGAGAACCGCGCCGATGATCGGTCCGATGAACATCCCGAGGAAGCCGATCACCTGCAGGCCGCCAATGACACAAACGAAGAGGAGCAACGGGTGCAGTTGCACCGTGTCCTTGAGCACCCAGACGCGGATGATGTTGTCGGAGCTGGAGACGACGGTGGCGCCGTAGACGATCAGGCAGGCGGCGCTGACGTAGCTGCCTTGGTAGATCATCACCGCCGAGACGACGACCCAGACCGACGCGGCTCCCAGGAAGGGAATCATCGAGAAGAAGACCGTCGCAAGCGAGAGCAGGATGATCCACGCGCCGAGCCCGGGGTGGAAGAGCAGATTGATCAGGAGAAAGCCGAACCCGAAGAGGAGTCCCTGGGCGATGGCGGAGATAAGGGTGCCCCAAACGACGCCTCGGCAAACTTTCGCGAATTCTTCACGGAGCACGCGATCGTGCTCGGGCTGCATCGGGGTCAGCTCTTCCCAGAACGCGATCAGCTTGCGGCCATCGACCAGGAAGAAGTAGACCGCCAGGACGAACATCACCGAACCGACGACGAAGCCGACGATGTCCCCGAGGAAGCCCATCGTTTGGCCGTAGATCCGATCGCCGAATCCCTGCACCGCCCGAATCGCCAAGGTTCTGGCTTGGTCGAGGTCGAGGGAGAATCGTTCCTGGAGCCAAGTGACGAAGCCCGCGATCGTCGGATGCTTCTCGGGGTCGAGCAACTGCTCGACGCCGTCTTGCTGGATTTCCCGCGGAATATCGCCAAGAGCCTGGTAGAGTTCCGAGGCTCCGATGATGATCGCGGTCACCAATGGACCGAGAATGATCATGACGATCGCGAAGGTCATGGTCAGCGCCGCGAGCCGGCGCCGGCCCTGCATCTTGAAGGTGACCCAGTCATAGAGCGGGTCGATCAGGAGAGCGAGCACGGCGGCCAGAAAGAGGGGAAGCAGCAGCGGCTTGATGACCTGGTAGAACATCACGCCGAAGCCGACGGCGACGCCGAGGAGGATCAGCAGAGGCAGGACGTTGCCCGGTTTGATGATCGGTGACGACGAATCTGAGGCTGAGGACTCTGGCAATGGTCCGGTCCTTCCAGATGGTTGATGCGAAACCGGCTCATTCCACGCCGATCCGGTGGTTCCCCTCGGTCGGTTCATTCTTATAATCCCCCTGGTTGGGCATCTCGCCCCACCGTCGAGGGACGAGCGGCTAACGTAACGGCGCGTCGTTTCTTGACCGTCGACACAAATACCGGGTAGGTTGAAACAGAGACGGTTCGCCACGCGGAAACCACGCGAAGTCGTTTCGCCAACAATCGCAAGAGGAGAGTGGTCTGATGAGTTACCTCGACAAGCTCAAAGAGTACACCGTCGTCGTTGCCGACACCGGCGACATCCAGTCGATTGCCGAACACAAACCCCGTGACGCGACGACCAACCCCTCGTTGCTCTTCCAAGCCGCTCAGATGGAGCAGTACCAGGATCTCGTCGATAACGCCATCTCTTATGCCGAAGGCAAGACCAGCGACGCCAAGGAGCAGACGCTCTGGTGTCTCGACAAGCTTGCGGTCAACTTCGGCTCGAAGATCCTCGAGATCGTTCCGGGCCGCGTCTCGACCGAGGTCGACGCCCGTCTGTCGTTCGACACCGAGGCAACCCTCGAGAAAGCTCGTCGGCTGATCGGCATGTACGAGGAGATCGGCGTCGCCAAGGAACGCATCCTCATCAAGATCGGCTCGACCTGGGAAGGCATCAAAGCGGCGGAGGTCCTCGAGAAGGAGGGCATCCACTGCAACCTGACGCTGCTCTTCAGCTTCGCCCAAGCGGTCGCGTGTGCCGAGGCGGGCGTCACGCTGATCTCGCCCTTCGTCGGTCGCATCATGGACTGGTACAAGGCCGCTCGCGGCGTCGATTCCATTCCCGCCACCGAGGATCCGGGCGTCGAGTCGGTCACCCAGATCTTCAACTACTACAAGAAGTTCGACTACAAAACCGAAGTCATGGGCGCGAGCTTCCGCAACACCGGCGAGATCATCGAATTGGCCGGCTGCGACTTGCTCACCATTGCGCCGAAGCTCCTTGCCGAGCTTGGCGCCAACGATGGCGAACTGACCCGCAAGCTCTGTGCCGATCACGCCAAGTCGCTCGACCTCGAGAAGATCTCGCTCTGCGAGAAGAGTTTCCGCTGGATGCTCAACGAGGACCAGATGGCGACCGAGAAGCTCTCCGACGGTATCCGTCGCTTCGCCGCCGACACCGTCAAGCTCGAGGCCTACATCCACCAACGGATTCACGAAGCGGTCAACGCGTAAGCGTCATCCCTCAGTCGATGAACCATGAAGGGCGGGCCTACGGGTCCGCCTTTTTTGATGGAGTCGTCCGCTTGTCTCGCCCACGACTTGTCACGTGATGCAGGAAAAGCGCGATCGGCACGAGAGGCAACGCGATCCAACCCCACAACTCGGTCCACGCGGGGAGCGGCGGTTGGATCTCGATGCTCGTGGTCGCCTCGATCGTCCCCGCCTTGGTGTCGGCGACGGCCGCGATGTTCCAATCGCCCGCGCGGGGGATCTCGACGAGCGCCGAGTAGAGAAGTTTGTTGGTCGCGGCGGCGTGGGTGGCGGCAACGAGGTCACCTCGACGCGCATCCCCTTCGGGCCAGACGCGGACAACGAGCTCTCGATCGAGGATCGCCTTTCCCGAGGCCCCGTCCTGAAGCAGCAGGCTGATGTCGACGACCCCGGCCCGTGGGGGCTCCGGCGAGGTCATCATCGTCAGCCGAAGACCGTCTACTTCTTCCACCGCGCGAACCGTCCCACCATCCCCAAAGAGGGAAGTGGCCAGGCAGCAGATCCAGGCAATCGCGGCGAACTCTCGCAATGGTCCCATCCTCAAAACCCCGTTCCACGCATTTCCATCGGTTGCAGCAAGATCGCGACTCCGCTGGCAAAGAGCGCGACCATCAGGCACGCCCAAGGCAAGACCGCCGCCCCGATTCGTCCGAGACCCTCGACCCGAGTTCTCGCGATGCGGTAGGCCGTGTAGAGCGAGACGACCAGTCCGATGTCGAGCGCCACGATCTGGGCTCGGAGCATCCACTCGACCACCGTGGCGGAGCATCCCTCCGGCCAGACGGGCGTTCCGAGCCCGCGGATTCCGATGTCGAGGGCGAATCGCTGCAGCGCCGGCCAAAGTCCCCAGAAGCCGACGACGAAGTGGAACAGATAGTGTGACAGCCACATCGCCGCTCCCATGGGGACCAGGGCGAAGCTGTAGCGGGTCGCGATCTGGAGACTCCGTCCCCGGTCGCCGCTGAGGATGCGGGAGCCGACTGCCGCCAGAGTGACACCAAGTAGGGGAATGACGACGACGGCCAAGAGGATCGCCGCGGTCGTGGCGAGCATTGGGCCCTGGGAGCCGAGCATCATCCCCGTCCGCTCTAGCCGAGTCGCGACCGGCGCGGTCATCAGCGCGGCATTGACGAACGCGCCGAAGACGAGCACCAAGACGAGGGCCGCGAGATCGGTGCGCTGGGAGAATCGGCCGACTCCCGAACGACGCCGATCGTCCCAGAGATCGGCGCTCGGCGTGACTGCGAGCAAACCGACATTGTCGTGCGGGCAGGCGTGGACGCAGTCGAGACAAAACGTGCAGTCGGCGTTGCCGACCTTCCGCGGCTGAAAGAGGGCCAGTTCGCAGCCTCGTTGATTCTCGTTCCCGCGAATGCAGTCCTTGGTGGCGCAGGCGGAGCAGATGTCCACGTTGCGAACCGCGACCTCGAAGGGCGAGAGAAGCGACTGAATGAAGTGGAACTGGCCGATCGGGCAGACGTACTTGCAAAAGCTGGCGCCGCGAAAGATGCCGTCGATGAGGATGGCCGCGGTGAAATAGCCGAGCGTGATCCAGGCGGTCGCCCACGGGGCGGACCAGAGGGCGAAGGTCTCGTATGCCCAGAAGAAGAGGAGGAGCAAGCCCGCCGCGAGCCACTTCGTTCGCAGCCGGCGCGGCCAATGCCGGTTCGCGGGAAGCCAACGCTTTGCCAGATCGCGGGGGAGCATGAACGGGCACGCCATGCAGAAGACGTTGCCGACGACGAGCAGCCCCAGCACGACGAAGCCACGCCAATGAATCCAGGGCAAGATCCCCGCCAAGTTGATCGGCGCGACTTGGGGACCGACGAGCCCATCCCAGATCACGAGCGCCGCCACGAGCAGCATCGTCGCTTGGAGCAAGCGCCGGCCGTGACGCCATCGCAGCCATGGTCCCACCAGCGGGAGATGAAAGAGATCGGCGCGAGCACGACCGCGGTCGGCGTCGACTTGCCCCTGGGAAAGAACGGAGAGGGTCACCGGTCGCGGTGATGGCTGGGATCGGCGCGATGGGGACGCAGAGGCGAACAGCGACGGGAGAATGACGACCAGTGGCAGGAGATACATCATCGATCCGCAAACCCACATGATGGCGCCGGCGGTCGCTTGGTCCTCGATCACGGTCGAGGCGAAGAGTCTCGGCGCCTGCGCGTAGGTTCGGTAGAGCGGTTCGTCGGCGTAGCAGAGTGTCGCGGCCAGGATCGTGTTCTGGATGCTCGCCGCGAAGAGGTAGGGAATGAGCAGCCAACGCGGAAACGTCCGGCGAAATGGATAGGGAGCGACGACGAGATACCAAAAGACGAAGCCGGCGAAGAGAAAGAGGCCGTGCTCGATCCGATGCCAGTCGGGATCGCGCAGCGCCAAATCGTAGAGTCTGGGGATGTGCCATAGCCATGTCACGCCGATGTAGAGGGCGAGAGCGGGAACGGGACGCGTCAGCCACCGACTGAGCAGCAGGACGAGGGGAAGGCGCAAGATCGGGACGATCCAGCCGCGGCGTATCGCGGTCGGCAGGCCCTTGAGCATCGGAACTAGCGGCCAGCCGAGCCAGATCAAGAGCGGCGTCGCCATCATCAAAAGGAGGTGCTGAACCATGTGGACGCTCAGCAGAACGCCGGCAAGCGGTTCGAGTGGCGAGATGAGGGAGAGCAGAAAGGTCGCGAGCCCGCCGTGGAAATAGGCGAGGCGGTCCCAGCCGAATCGCTGGGGAAGCCGGCGCCGGAGCCAGTACCAGCCGCGAAGGTAGATCCAGGAACAGAGCAGGGCGGGGAGAACGATCTCCGGGCTGGGCACCCACGATTGCCAAACTGCGGCCGAGTTACCCTCCACGTTGCCGCCTCAAAGAGGAGTTCCGTTCTGGCGAACGGCCAAGACTACTGATCCCGGGCGACCTCCGTTTTGTCGTCCTTGGCATTGTCGCCGCCGGCAAGGGGGCCGGTGATCGGCTCGACCGAAGGCTTGGCGGGAGCGATCCCCTCGGGGTGGAGGGTGGCCAGGAACGCGACCAGGGCCTCGACGTTGGCGGAGGAGAGCTGTTTTCCGTAGGCGGGCATGTTGCCACCACCTTGGACGACCTGACGAACGAGTTCCTCCTTGGTGAGTCGGGTCGCCACCGTGGTCAAGTCCGGGCCACGGGTGCCGCCCTGGCCATCGAGAGCGTGGCAGTTGCGGCAGTTCTTGTTCTGGAAGACGACGGCGCCGACTAACTGGGTGGGAGAAAGTGATTCGACCATCCGCTCGGGAATCGGCGTTCCGCTCCAGGCTTCCATCGCGGGGGACCAGGGCGCGACGGCCCCGAGCCAACCCAGCACGATCATCAGCACGACCCCGACCACGACGCCGATCGTCCCGACGGGCCTGCGCCAAGGACTGCGTTCTCCCGTCCCCGAAACGAAGGGGATCGAGACCAGAAACGCGAAACCGGCGACCGGCAGCACCAGGATGACGAATGTCTCCATCCACGGCGGGCAGAGTGACAGCAGGGCGAAGAGGGGAAGGAAGGGCCAGTCGGGCCTCGGGTTGGCATTGATGATCGTCGGATCGGCCGGCAGCTCGTTGAGACCGACGCCATAGACCGCCGCGAGGACGAAGACGACCAGGACGATCAGGGCGCTGAAGATCACGTCCTTGGCGAGCGGATCGGGCGCGAAGGGTTCACCCTCGGCGAGTTCCCGTTCATAGACCTTGTCGTAGGTCTCCTTGTCCGTCCTCTTGGCGGGGAACGGAGGAGCCGAGACGCCTTGCCTCATCACCAGCAGCAAGTGGATCCCGAGAAAGCCAAGGAGTAGGGCGGGCAGGACGAAGACGTGCAGTGCGTAGAAGCGACTGAGCGTTTCGCCACCGATGGTCTCGCCGCCAAGGAGCAGATGCACCAGCGCGGGACCGATCAATGGAACGCGTCCGGCCATCGCCGCCCCGACCCCGATTCCCCAGTAGGAGGAGGAGTCAAAGCGAAGCACTTGGCCCGAAAACAAGAATCCGAGCAGGAAGACGAAGAGGAAGCAGCCAACCACCCAGGTCAGTTCGCGCGGATACTTGTAGGCTCCCCACAGATAGACCTGCGTCATGTGCAAGAGGACCATCACCATCATGGCGTTGCCCGACCACGAGTGGACGGCGCGAACGTACCAGCCGAGGAACTGCTCGTAGCTGATGTACTCGATCGTTTGGTACGCCAAGTCGGGTGTCGGCACGTAGACCATCGTCAGCAGCACGCCGGTAAGGAGCTGGATGGTCAGGAGCGTGACCGAGGCGCTGCCAAAGACGTACCACCATCCGGTGTTTTTCGGGACCGGGTGATTGAGCGCTTCGAGAACCTGATCGCGCATTCCCAAGCGGTGCTCGAACCAGTTGAGCGTTTGTAGGACCCAGCCTCGCTTCATCTCAGGAATCTCCCGCGACGATGGCCGACGATGTTTGTTCCGCGTGTCGTTCGACGTGGCGGTGGCCAGTCGTCGGCACCGCCGTGAATTGAGAGTCGTCCGGATCCACTTGTCCGTGGAGGTGCCCCGCTACCCTGGTAAGGATCGCAGGGCATCCAAAGGGGAGACCGGGAGCGAGGATCGAGAGTACCGATCCCCCTCATTCCCCCCTTGGGCAAGGGGGAACGCGAGGAAGCCAAAGACCCCTTCGTCGATTCGTTTGCCGCTAGTCGCTTGCCGTTGGTCACGATGTCTCCTTCATCGTGTCCTGAAGCGTCGGAAGGTGTCCAGCTCGGACGAGCATGCGACCCTTCTCGAGACGAAAGGCATACTCGTAGAGGCCGCGTGGCGGAGGACCGGAGGCGCGTCCGCCATCCTCGTAGTAAACGCCGCCGTGGCAGGGGCACATGAAGAGGCCCGACTCGGGGAACCAGTGGACCGGGCATCCGAGGTGGGCACAGTTGATGGAGAAGACTTGAAAGTTCTCTCCTTGAAGCCGCCTGACGTAACAGGAGGTCTTGCCGGTCATGCCGTCCCAGGGTCGGCGGTCGGGATCCTCGAAGTCGACCAAGAGGGTCTGGTTCTCGGGAAAGTCCTCGAGCGCGCCGATGTCGACCCACTGGTCCTCCTTCCGGCGCATGATCGGGCCAATGATGTAACCGACCAGCGGGATGGCGAGAATCAGTCCCGCCAGCGCGAACAGAGCGCCGCTGACGAGTAGGATGCCTCGGCGCGTGATGCTGGCGAGCGTCACTTCCGCGTCGCCGGAGCCGCCGTGACCGCCGGATCCGCTCGAGTTGCAGCAGGGAGGAGTCGGGTGCTCGGAGTTCATGGCTTCGTGGCTCCTGGGGCTGGTTCCTGGGCGAACGAATCGCTGGTTCGCCAGGAGGCGAGCAACGCGACGATGTCGGTGATCTCCTGATCGGTAAGGGCTCGGGCCTCCGGTTCGGTGATCTGTTGGCGGTAGTCGGGCATGCCGAGATCGGGGCGGCCGGTGATGACGATTCGTCGCAGGAACTGGTCGCTGACGAGTTTCAAAAACGCGCCGTCGTTGATGGCTCCCGCGGTGTCGGTCCCTTCGCCCTTGGCCCCGTGGCAGCGGGCACACGCGAGGGCGAAGGCTTGGGCGCCTCGCGTCGCATCGCCCTTGGCGTCGGTGGCGTAGGGGGGAAGCGTGCCGCTGAACTCTCTTGGGCTCGACGGCCACTCGGCCCTGATCCCCTTGACGAGGACATCGACCTGTTTGGCCGAGAGCGTCAGTCCCGGGTTGAAGCCGAAGCCGGGCATTAGCGTTCCGGGCCGTCCGTTCTTAATGACCTCGTTGAGTTCCTGGTCGGTCACGACTCGGAGAAAGAGAGCGTCGTTGAGGGGAGGGGCGGGGCCCATCTGGCCGGTGGTTCCGTGGCAGCCGGCGCAGTTCTCTTGGAAGAGCGGTTGGAAGGCCATCACGTCGAGCGGCGGCAGCGGTTGGTTGGCGCGATTCGGCTGGCCGCAGCCGGCGAGCAGGGCGCAGAGGCACCACGCCGCGATCGAGATCGGGCGGCCCCTGGCGACGATGAACGAGAGAGCCTGATCAAGCACGCCAACCCCTCGTGGTGTGAATCTTTTCCGTTCTCACGACGATGATGCCGACGACGATTCCATAGGCGAACTGGGAGGCGATGAACCAGACCCAATCGACGCGCTGCGCCAGGACCGGATCGAGCACATCCATGCTGGCCCAGAGGCAACCGCTCCAAAAGAGGGGAGCGACGAGACCTCCGAAGAGGACGCGGCCGCGGGGAATCATCGGCAACACGATCCCATAGATCAGACCGACAAAGAGCGAGCCGACCGCGTGAATGAAGAGCCCAAGGATCAGCGCTAGAAGGTGGAACTGTTCGAGTTGGGCGACGGGATCGGTATCGGCTTCCTCGAGGACCATGCCCGCCAGAAGGTTGACCGGGTACCAGATGCCTCGGCCGCTGACCACGCCGTAGATCGCCGCGAGAACCGCCATCGCGACGCCGCCGACCAGTCCAGCCTTGGCGCCGGCGGAGTAGGGATGAACCTTCTCCGGCATGTGCATGCGGTGACCGGGCATGCCGGGTGCCATGGGAATGACATCGACGTCGGCCCGCTTGACGGGCTTGGGACGAAGTTCCTCGGGGCGGAGTTCCTCGTGAATGTGACCGCGTCCGGGAAGGATCTCCGTCACCCAGCCGACGATGCCGACCAGGGCCATGATGATGCCGAGAAAGCTGAAGGAGATATTGGTCAGGATCCCGAAGGCCACCATGATCAGCCCCACCGAGAGGACGAGCGGCCAGGCGGTCGGTCCGGGAAGCTCGACGGTCTCGATCGAATGGCCGTCGTCGGGAGCCGGAACGTGTCCGTCGAGCGGCGTGTCGGAGGCATGATGCGGCGTGGACATAGACTCGCTCTAACGGGTGATGACATACACGACGAGAAAGAGAGTCACGGAGACCCCGTTGACGAAGTGCCAATACCAAGCGATCGCTTCCATCCCCGGGGAACTGCGGGCATTGAGGCTCCCCGAGAAGGCGATCCCCATCATGATCAGCAGCATGACACATCCCGCCAGGACGTGTCCAAGGTGAAAGCCGAAGAGGGTGTAGAAGCTCGAGCCGAAGAGGTTGCGGTTGATGGTCAATCCATCGACGGCGATCAACTCGCGCCACTCCAGGCCGGTCACGATGAGGAACCCGACCGTCAAGATGAAGGTCAGGATCACCCCGACGGTGCAACTGGTGCAGCGGCCGCGCGCCAGGTCGCGGGAAGCGAACTGGACCGTGATGCTGCTGACGAGCAACAGGATGACCGCGACGAGTTCGCGTCCGACGTTGAGGACCTCGGGGGTCGGGCCGCCGTCGTCTTGGCCGAGGAACTTGAGGTAGGCGACGATCAGGGTCGCGAACAGGGCCGCTTCTGAAAAAAGAAACGACGCCATGCCGACCTTCAGGGGCGTCCACCCGCCGAGGGCATGTTGGTCGTGATGGGGGCTCTCGGCGTGGGCGGAGAGCGCGGCTGCGTGATTCACGGTGGCGATCTCTCCGTTACTCGTGTTCCCAATCGGGGTCTTCGGGGTGCTTGAGATCCCAAAGAGGACGACGGCTGCGGACCGCGGGGATGACTTCGAAGTTGTACGCCGGCGGCGGCGACGTCGTCAGCCACTCCAGCGTCCAGGCATCCCAGGGATCGTCGCCCGACCGCTCTCCGGACCGCAGCGAGCCGATCAAATTGACGGCGAAGACGATAAAGGCAGCGGCTTGGACGAGGACGCCGATGGTCGAAAGCTGGTTCCAAATGTCGACGCCAAGCTCTGGATCGTAGGTGTAGATCCGTCGCGGCATCCCCATGAGTCCGGAGATGTGCATCGGGAAGAAGGTGAGGTTGAAGCCGATCATTAAGAGCCAGAAGTTCCACTTGCCGAGCGTCTCGTTCATCAGTCGGCCCGACATTTTGGGGAACCAGTAGTAGAACCCGCCGAAGATGCCGAAGAGCGTCCCGCCGAAGAGGACGTAGTGGAAGTGGGCGACGACGAAGTAGGTGTCGCTGGCTTGCCAATCGAAGGGGACCGCCGCGAGCATGACGCCGCTGAGGCCGCCGATCAGGAACATCGCCAGGAAGCCGAGACAGAAGATCATCGGTGTCTGGAAACGGATCTTCCCCCCGTAGAGGGTCGCGATCCAGTTGAACATCTTGATGCCGGTCGGGATCGCGATGAGGAACGTCGAGCCCGAGAAGAAGATGTCAATCGTCCGACTCAGGCCCAGGGCGAACATGTGGTGGGCCCAGACGCCGCAGGCGATGAACGCGATCAGGACCGTGGCGGCGGCGACCGACTCGTAGCCGAAGATGACCTTCCGCGCGAAGACGGGGATGATTTCGGAGATCATGCCGAAGGCCGGAAGGATCAGGATATAGACCTCGGGGTGGCCGAAGAACCAGAAGAGATGTTGCCAAAGGACCGCCGAGCCCCCCTGTTGGGGATCGAAGAAGTGGGCGCCGAGCTGGCGATCGAGCAGGAGCATCGTCTGGGCGGCGGTCAGCGGCGGGAAGGCGATCACGATCAGGACCGCGTCGACGAGCATCATCCAGATGAACAGGGGCATCCGTCCGAAGGTCATGCCGGGGGCGCGCATCGTCAGGATCGTCGCGATGAAGTTGATGCCACCGCTGAGCGTTCCCAGTCCGCTGGTCATCAGCCCGAGGATCCAGTAGTCGGTGCTCATCCCGCGCGAGAAAGTCGCCGACGTCAGCGGCGCGTACGCGAACCAGCCGACATCGGGAGCGCCACCTTGGAGGAAGCTGTAGTAGGTCAGTAAACCGCCGAGGATGAACATCCACAGTCCGAAGGCGTTCATGCGCGGGAAGGCCATGTCCCGAGCGCCGATCATCAGCGGGACGAGAAAGTTTCCGAAGCCGACCAGGATCGGCATGCCGACGAAGAAGACCATCGTCGTGCCGTGCATGGTGAAGAGTTGGTTGAAGGTATCGGGCTCGAGGAAGTCGAAGCGCGCTTTCCAGAGCTGGATCCGCATCAGCGCCGCCTCGGTGCCGGCGCAGACGAGAAAGAAGAGTGCCGCGAGCAGGTACATGATGCCGATCCGCTTGTGATCGACGGTCGTGACCCATTCGAGCAGGCTCGAGCGGCGCGGCGATTTGTCGGTCATCTCGGGGACGGCGACCGTGGTGGCCATGACAACTCCGCGCGCTAGTGAAGCGTTTCCAGATAGGCGACCAAGTCGTCGAGCTGCTTGCTGGACAACTGAAAGCTTGGCATGAGGCAGCCGGGCTTGATGGATTGCGGATTGTCGACCCAATCCCGGAGGTTCTTGGGGTTGTTCTCCACCATGCCCGAGGCCAGCGTCTGCCGGCTCATCAAGTGCGTCAGGTCCGGCGCGAAGGTACCGTTCGCGGGCGTTCCCTTGATCGTGTGGCAGTTCATGCAGGCGAGGCTCATGAACAGTTGGCGGCCGGCGGCCACCTTCGGATCATCGACCGCGGGTTTGGCCTGCTGGGCCGCCCATCGCTCGAACTCCTCGGGAGACTCGGCGACGACTCGCAGCAGCATGTTCGCGTGCTGGGTGCCGCAGTACTCGGCGCACTGTCCGCGATAGAGTCCTGGTTGCTTGGTCGCGAACCAAAGCAAATTCGTTCGGCCTGGAACGACATCCATCTTCCCGGACAGTTGGGGCACCCAGAAACTGTGAATGACGTCGACCGATTGCAAGTCGAGAAAGACGGCTCGCTCGTTCTCGTCGTCGCCAATGGGAACGTGGAGTTCGTTGGCGGTGGTGACGCCCAGTTCGGGGTAGTGGAACTCCCACCACCACTGGTGGCCGGTGACGACGACCCGTAGGGCGTCCTCGGGGACGTCGACTTTTCTGATTTGGACGATCGAGCGAAGCACGACCAGGAAGAGGACGAAGACGATCAGGGCCGGCGCGACGGTCCACGCGATCTCGACCGGCTTGCTGCCGTAGATCTGCGGTGGTTCGCTTTCGTCGCCTTCGCGCTTGCGGAAGCGGACCATGCAATAGATCAGGGCCCCTTCCACGATGAGGAAGATGGCGCCGACCACCGCGAGGAGTAGGTAGAAGAGAAACTTGATCGAGTCGGCGGGCGGCGAGACGGTTTGGACGATGTTCGTCTCCCCCGCGGCGAAAACGCTCGAGGCGAAGAACAACAATCCAAATGCAAGCAGCAAGATGCCGCGTCCGTGGCGTTTGGCTTGCACTGGGATCAACCCCTTGGGACGCTGACCCGTCATGCCGATCCGCTATTACCGAGGAGAGAATGTTTTCCCAGGACTCCTGGTCCACCACGCTGGTTCTATCGTATCGGCCACTCGGCGTCACCGAAAATCGGAAACAACTGACGGGCGACAGACAGCCCGGACGGGAACGTCGCCGCGGCGAGGGTTCGGGCGGCGATGGGCTGTGTCGAGTTGCGTGTGGTCAAGAAGGGATCGCGGATCGCCTAAACGTCGACGAGACCCTCCCGAATGGCGAAGCGAGCGAGCACGACCCGGTCGTGAATCTCGAGCTTGGTCATCAGGTTGGCGGTGTGTCGAGCGACCGTCTTGGCGCTGATGCCCAACACCTTGGAGATCTCCTTGCGTGGAAGTCCCTCGGCGAGATAGCGAAGCACCTGCACCTCGCGAGCGGTGAGCGTCGCCATGCGCGACTGCTTGACGCCGTGAATGGCGTTGGCTCGTTTTGGGTTGACGATCCGTTCCTCGACGTCGGGCGAGAAGTAGGTTTCTCCCTGGGCGACCTTCCGGATCGCGTTGACCAGCGACTCGGGTGTGTCCGCGGTCGTGAAGTAGCAAGCCGCCTCGACCGCGAGAGCGCAGTCGATCGCGTGATCGCGCGGAATGCGGCTGAGGAAGCAAAGACGCGTTCGCGGAAGCGTCTTGCGGATGCGCTCGGCGGCCTCAAACGGGTTCAGCCCCGGCATTTCGTCGCTCAGAAGGATGACCTCCGGCCGCAACCGCTTGGCGGCGGCGACCGCTTCGGTCCCGTCCTCGGCGGTTCCCGAGACCGTCAAGTCCGATTCCTTCTCGAGTAGACTTTGCACCGACTCCCGAACGAACGTCTCGCTGGACGCCAGAAGGATGGAAATCGATGCTTCACTGCTGTTCGAATCGCTCACTGCGGCGTGACCTTGAAAAAAGTGTGCGAGTCATGTCCGAGGCGAGAATGGGCACGAGAGAGAAGGTGAGTCTACCGTTTCCGCTTCGCGAGAACGTGGTCGCCAACGTTCGTCAGCCTACAACGCTCAATGGAAGTTCGCGGGGAACGATCCGTTTGGCTCGATCCCTGCGATGGAAACAACCGATCCGTCGTGGATGGCGGCCGATGCGAACTTAGAAAGCGCTTGGATCCCGCGCGGTGCGTCAGGGCACGGCGGCATCACGAAATGCAGGCGATCGAGTCGCGGTGAAAGACTTTACCCGGTCTCAGCCTATTCTTTCCTCCGGCACTACTCTCCCCCCGCATACACTCTAGCCTTGACTTCTGCTGGAGCCATGGGGATTTTGGTGTATCTTTTGTTGTTGTTAATGGTTGCGTGATTCTTGGGCCTCTCCGTAGGCCTCCATCATGTTGCGATTTCACTAGAAAACCGAAAGAATTAGTGAGTCCCGTCAGCCAAGAACGTGAGGGCTAAGTTTGGCGATCGAGGCGCTAAGGACAATCCAGTAGAAGCAAAAAAAGCCACAATCAGTCGATTTTCATCACCTTCTCTTCACCGTCAACTGACGATTGGTGACTCCGCATGGCCTCTTCTCCCAGCGACTTCATCCCGAGCGAGCTTGGGCTCTCGAGGCATTCTCGCGTTCAGTGCTGGCAGCATTTGGCCGCCCTCTTGGTCGTCATGGCGGCCGCCGCCGCTCCCTTCCCCTACCTCGCCGACTCAGGCTTTCGCGGCACCGCCGACCTGATCAGCACCATCGAAATGGTCGGAGCGCTCTTCGGACTGGTCACCGGATTGGCGTTCGTCCTTCGCTTCTACGCCCTTGGCAACCGATTCCACCTCTTCATCGGACTCGCCTTCTTCGTCAACGGCGTGGAAGACCTCGTTCACGGCATCATCGGATCCCGCGACCTTTGGGGGTTCTCCGGCTGGTACTACCAAGAGTTCCTCCGCGCGACCTACGTCACCGGACAACTGCTGATGGGCCTGACGCTGTTGATGGCCTTGATGTTTCCGGCGTGGATTGCTCGGGGAGCCAATCGGCAACGCGAAACGATTCTCACGTCGTTGATCGTCCTGCTGATCACGACGATCGCCGCGGCGGTGCTCGTCCCTCCCGCTCCGCGATTGGTCGGGCCGTTTCCCTTTGTCGGCCGACCCGCCGATCTGCTCTCGTCCTTCGTGCTTCTGGTCGCCCTCATCGTTTACCTGGTTCGCTATCTGCAGCGGCGCGAGATGCTCCTGTGGTGGGTGGCTCTCTCCATCGGGGTCAACCTCACCGGCCAGCTCATGATGCTCGCCTCGGTGGAAGTCCACGACGCCCTCTTCGAGGCGGCCCATCTCTACAAGGTCGTCGGCTACCTCATCCCACTGCTCGGCTTCTTCCTCTACCAGACGTTGGTCGTCCTCGAGTACCAACGCTCCCAAGTCGAACTGATCGCCGCGCGCGAGGAGGCCCTGGCGGCGACCCGGGCCAAGTCCCAGTTCCTCGCCAACGTCAGTCACGAGATTCGCACGCCGATGAATGGCGTCATCGGGATGACGGCGCGACTGCTGCGCTCGTCGCTCTCGGCCGATCAACGCGAATCGCTCGAGGCGGTGCGCGACTCCGCCCAAGCCTTGCTCGACCTGCTCAACGATGTCCTCGACATTTCCAAGATCGAGGCCGGCAAGCTGACGCTGCGAACGTCTCCCTTCTCCGTGAGGCGCTGTCTCGAGGAGGCGACGCACGCGGTCGCGTTCGAGGCCTCCGAGAAGGGGCTACGTCTCTCGACCGACGTCGATCCGGAGGTCCCCGACGTATTGCTCGGGGATGCGGTTCGGCTACGACAGGTCTTGGTCAACTTGCTGGGCAATGCCGTCAAGTTCACGCTCGAAGGCTCGGTCGACGTCAGGATCACCGTCGACGGTGGCGATGAGGAGACAAAGACGCTGCACATCACCGTTCGCGACACCGGGATCGGCATCTCCGAGGAACAGCAGGAACTGATCTTTGGACTCTTCGTCCAGGGCGACGGTTCGACCTCCCGGCGGCACGGCGGTACCGGGCTCGGACTTGCGATCGCGCGGCAATTGGTCGAGATGATGAACGGCGAGCTTTGGGTCGAAAGCATGTGGGGCGAGGGAAGCACCTTCCACTTCACCGCTCGGTTTCCCCTCGTTTCCGCCGAAGAGCAGGCCCTGCTGCTCGCGGATGGGGACGAACTCGCCGATGCGTCGACGCGCGAGGATGCTTCGCCCCGGCCGCTTCGGATCCTCTTGGCGGAAGATAACGCGATCAACGTCAAGGTGGCTCAGAGCCTGCTCGAGGACTTGGGCCACGAGGTGCTTGTCACCGCCGACGGCCCCGAAACGATCGAGCTCGCCCAGTCCGAGGTTGTCGACCTGATCCTCTTGGACCTGCAAATGCCGGGAATGGGCGGTTTGGAGGTGACGCGGATTCTCCGCGACCGCGAAGGGGAGTCCGGTCGACGGGTCCCGATCGTCGCGTTGACGGCGCACGTCATGAAAGGGGATCGGCAGCGGTGTCTGGAAGCGGGGATGGATGATTACCTCGGCAAGCCGATCGACGAACAAGCCCTCAAGGCGGTCTTGCGGAGAATTGCGCTCGCGAGCCACGATGGGTCGGCGGAGCCGGAGGAGACAGTCGTGCGCGAATCGGCGTCCCGTGCGCGTGATGGGGCCGAGTCTGGATTGATCGATCGCGCGCGTCTCCATGCTCAAGTTCGCGGCGACCCCACGATCCTCCGCGAGATCGTCGACCTCTTCCGGGGGCAGTCGAGAGACCTTGCCGATCGGATCGCGCTCGCCCTCGCGGAGCGTGATTTTGAGGAACTGGCTCGCGGTGCTCACTTGCTCGCAGGTTCGGTGGGGAACTTTCACGCCCTCGCGATCCGGCAGGAGATGCTCGACTTGGAGTTCGCGGCGAAAGCGGGGAGTGTGGCGGACTGCGAGCGAAGCGTCAACGCCTTGCCCGAACGGATGACGCGGCTTCTGGCGGAACTCGATCAGCTCATCGGGAGTCTGGAGAAACCGGCCGAGCGTGCGAAGTAGACATCCTGTCGTTCGACGCGCGCTCTCGAAAGCTCCCCTCTCCCCGTGGGTGAGTGAGACTCTTGTTCCCCTCTCCCCGTGGGATATTGAGCCTCTTGTTCCCCTCTCCCCGTGGGATATTGAGCCTCTTGTTCCCCTCTCCCTGTGGGAGAGGGAGCCTCTTGTTCCCCTCTCCCTGTGGGAGAGTGAGCCTCTTGTTCCCCTCTCCCTGTGGGAGAGGGGTTAGGGGTGAGGGGGTTCTGGATGAGCGAGGTCTGGGTGGATGAAGGGGTTCTGGGTAAGAGATTCTCTTCCCCGAACCGTCATTCTCGTCACGCGAGGTGATCCCCTCACCCGGCTCGCGTTGCTCGCCGAACTCTCCCCGAGGAGAGGTGGTAGGGACATGCCATTGAAGGGTTGCCGTCCCCTACGCCTCGGAAGCGGCTTTCAGCCGATCGAGATCCTCTTGCGTCACGGTGATGTGGCGGATCATGCCGCTGGGGCAGCGGACGTAGTCGAGTTTCTTCGTCTCGCTGGGCGAGGCGTGCAGCAGCGTGGCGATTCGGACCTTCTCCCCGTGAGGGAGATCGAGATCCGTCGGCCAGGTCGTCTTCTGCTCGACGACGAGCGTCTCGCGTCGTTGATCGAACTGATTGTCTTTGACCGGTGCTTTCGCCATCCCACGATTCTCCTAGCGTCGTTCCCCATCCGACGCGGCGGCGTCGGTGTTTGTGCAGAAAATGTAGCGATCGGCGCGGCGCACTTCCATCGAAAAGACCGCCGCCAGAACTCCTTGGCCGTCCGCGCCCAGCCGCCTTACCGCTCGGCGACGTACTCGGCGGTGACGGCCGTCGTGATGCCCCCACGGGGACTAAAGTCGCCGACGAGCTTGGCGCGTTTCGGCTGACAGGCCGCGACGAAGTGGTCGAGGATGCTGTTGGTGACGTGCTCGTAGAAGATCCCCCGCGTGCGGTAGGCCTGCAGGTAGAGCTTGAGCGACTTGAGCTCAACGCAGAGTTCGTCCGGCGTGTACGTGAAGGTCAGCACGCCGAAGTCGGGCTGTCCCGTCTTCGGGCAGAGGCTCGTGAACTCCGGGCAGCGGATCTCGATCGAATAGTCCCGTTTGCCCGCGTACTGGTTTGGAAAGGTCTCCAGCGCCGGCAATTCCTCGTCACTCATCACCCGGTTCCTTCGTCGCTCTGGGAGGTTTCGTCTCCTTGATCATATAGGGGACTTGGTGCGACGCGGCTTCCTTCAGCGCGTCCCGAATCGCCCTGTCGACGTCGGGTCTCGGGTCCGGCAAGGCCTCTTCCAGAGCTTCGACAGCCTTCGGATTAGACTTCGCAAACTCCGCGAGGTCCTCAACGACCACCAGACGGAGCTGCCAATCGCCGAGATGCAAGCCTTCCGCAAGGGCCTCGAGTGCCATGGGCGATTCTCGCGCCTGCTCAGCGAGCCGTTTCGCCGCGAGAGTCTGAATGGTGAAAGGGGTTTGGATTTGGATGTCGGGTTTCGGATCGAGCAAGTTTATCTTGAGCGATTCGATTACTTCCGGCCTGATCGGGCGTAGGTGGGCCACGCAGTTGAGGGCGGTTTGCCAATGCTTCCAGCAGTCTCCGCCCGGCTGGGAACAGAGTGCGACGTAGGCATCCCAAATTTCCTTGCGATGGGGATTGCGACGAGCCAGCGGTTCGAGAGATTCATGCGACCGGCCGGCTAGAGAGTGAGTCGAGGCACGCCTACGAACAGAGAAGATCCACGTCCGGACGGCGGACGAGTCTTCCGAGAGAAGAGGATCGACGCCGTTCGCATCGCGGAAGTTTTTGGTTCAACTAGCGTAATCGCTCGGCGCTACGTCGCCAAGTGCTTCTTGAGGAAGGCGAGTTCGGACTGGGCCTTGGCGATGCGCTCGTCGAGATCGGCGGTGTGGTACTCGGCGTGGAGACTGATGATCCCGTTGTAGTGCTGGTCGATCAGTCCTCGGCGAACGTCTTTCCAGTCGACGATCCCCTCGCCGACGGGGACGGTGACGTGACGCCAGCCCTTGTCGGTCTTCTCGTAACGCATGTCCTTGATCGCCAGGAGCGAGAAGTATTCGGCGACGGTGCTCAGGCCCATGCGGAGCGGGGCGCCGTCAACGGTGTCGTGGCCGGTGTCGACGTAGCTGCCGACGTAGTGGGGGTCGATTCCCTCCAGGAGTAGGAGTTGGGCGGCGCAGTTGCAGCCGAGGTAGTTGCCTGAGTGGGTGTGGTAGCAGGCGCGGACGCCGGTCTTCTCGCCGAGCTTGGCGAAGCCCTCCATTTGCTTGCGGGCGGCGGCGAGTTCCTTGGCGTAGTCCTTCATGAAGCGGAAGTAGCCGATCTTGATGTAGCGTACGCCGTTCTCACCACAGGCTTCGAAGATCCGGGCGGCCTCTGGGGTGCTCGGATCGGTCATGTTAGTCGGAGCGGTGACCAGCGGGATCGCGAGGCCCTCGCTCTTGAAGACGCTGATCGCTTCGGGCAGTGCCTTGGCGACGTTGGTCGGGTTGACCGGATAGCCTGGCCGGACGGCGAAATCGGCCCCATCGACGCCCATTTTCGTCAGGATCGAGGCGATTTCGGGCAAATTCTGGTCGCGAAAGTGCTTGCTGAAGTAAAGGTATTGCATGGTGTCTTCTCGGCGGGTTGGCTTGTTGGTGGCCCCATCATGCCATGATGGGGGGCCGGATGCCAGTCGTTGGGGAGGGTGAAGTTCGCCAAACGATCCTCGGTCAGAATGCCTTGGGTGCATTTGTCTTGAGTGCTATGCCCACGCTTGCGTGGGCATAGCACCCGGAGTCTTGCAAAAGGTCTTGATGAACGCTCCATCTGATCTCAATCACTTGTTCGTCGTTCAGCCTTCTCCCACGACCTCCTGCGGCTGCGCCGCCCCGGTAGCACAGCAACCGGGGCTACCCATGAGGCGGAAGGATTCTCCCCGCATGGCCACGCAAGCGTGAAGCATGGCACCCGGAGTCTTGCAAAAGGTCTTGATGAACGCTCCATCTGATCTCAATCACTTGTTCGTCGTTCAGCCTTCTCCCACGACCTCCTGCGGCTGCGCCGCCCCGGTAGCACAGCAACCGGGGCTACCCATGAGGCAGAAGGATTCTCCCCGCATGGCCACGCAAGCGGGGAGAATGGCACCCGGCCAAGTCTCTGCGGATAGCGACCCGTGGCGTGGCGGTGGGTTTCTTTCCCAGCATGCCCACGCAGGCGTGGAAGATGGCACCCTGCCATGGCACCCGGAACGCTCATAGGATGAAAGAAGGAAGTATCTGAGGGATCAAGGGATTCGGGAGAAAGTCACGCGATGATCGACGAAGCACGGACGTTCTTTACGGAGCTGATGGAGACGCCGAGTCCCTCCGGCTACGAGCAGCCGGTGCAGAAGGTGATCCGCAAATGGTCAACGACGCATGGGGCCGAACACCGGACCGATGTCCACGGCAACGTCATCGCGACCATTAACCCCGAGGGGCGCCCGCGGGTGTTGCTCGATGGGCACTGCGACCAGATTGGGCTCATCGTCCAATACATCGACGAGAACGGTTTCTTGCGAATTCTGCCCGTCGGCGGCTGGGATACGCAAATCCTGCTCGGACAACGGGTGACGGTTTGGGCCGATTCGGGGCCGATTGTCGGCGTGATCGCCCGGAAAGCTCCGCATCTGCTGAAGACCGAAGAGCGTAAGAAGGTGCCGGAAGTGACCGACCTTTGGGTCGACGTCGGGGCGAAGAGCCAGGAGGAGATCGCCGAGGTGGTCTCGATCGGGGACCCGGTGACGGTCGCGTTGGGCTTCCATTCGATGCGAAATGGGCTGCTTTGTGGTCCGAAAATGGACGATACGACCGGTTTATTCTCCGTTTTTGACGTTTTGCGACGACTTTCGGGCAAAAAGTTCGAAGCCGGGCTCTATGCGGTCTCCGCCGTACAGGAGGAGATCGGACTTCGCGGGGCGAAGACGGCGGCTCATGGAATCGACCCCGACGTCGGGATCGCGGTCGACGTCACCCACGCCACCGATTGCCCGACGATCGACAAGAACATCAGCGGCGATGTGAAACTCGGGGGCGGTCCGGTCATCTTCCGGGGGCCGAACATCAACCCGGTCGTCTTCCGTATGTTGGTCGATTTGGCCGAGGCGAACGGGGTGCCCTACCAGCTCAGCGGAGCCAATCGCGGGACATCGAACGACGCCAACGCGTTGCAAATGACCCGTTCCGGGGTCGCGACAGGCTGTTTGGGGATTCCCAATCGCTACATGCATAGTCCGGTCGAAATGGTCGCAGAGGCCGATTTGGACGCGACGGCCGAGTTGATGGCTCTCTTCGTGGAGAATTTGACGGCGGACGTCGATTTCACTCCTTAGAGGCCCGTCGTCCTGGAGAGGCACGCCACCGCCTGGCTTGACGGAGAAGGGGGATGCGGGTACAGCCGCGGAGAAGGAATCGGTGTTCGGTGGCGTGGAGTTCCGCGAGGCACCGGCATTGGGATTGGTACATCGCGGGCGATTGCATAAGTTGAGCATGCCTTCCCTGGGTGCTGCACTCATTCCGAGCCATGGCCGACAACCCGGTCCGTTCGGATAGCGAGGAGCGACGCGATCGAGGATCGCCCTTCTCGGGAATCGACTTAATTGCCTCCGATGAATGGATTTAGGGTCCTTCTCCAATCTCTCTCTGAGGCGCGGTACACTGGTGCTCCTCCGGGGTTTGGGGGGCTGGGAGCGATCGGGACGAACGACGACCCGGAACGTCGCCATCGATTCGAGGCGACGACGTTTCCTGGCTGCGGGATTTCGGGCACGCCCCTGAAGTCCTGACTCGCGACGAATCGCTGCGCAATCGAGGAAAGGATCGTGGTCACGATCACCCGACCCACGACCGACTTCAACGAGCCGGCTCACCGCTACCTCACCGGCTTGGAGGAACTGCTCCGCTACTATCGCGAGCGGTCGCTTGTCGGTGAAGACATCACCGAGGCCGAGGTCCATTTCGCGGCGTCGCTGGCCCGGTATCGTTTTTCTCCCCCTCCCGAAACGCTCGTCAACGATCGCTTCCACGTGATGGTCTTCGGCGGAGCCGGGGCCGGAAAGAGTACCGTCGCCAACATTCTCGCCGGCGACGACGTCGCGGAAGTCAATGCACAAGCCGGGTTCACCAAGCATCCGATCGCGCTTTATGGCGGCGATTTCGGGAGCCCCGACGAGGCCTGGCCGACGCATCTGGGCCTATTGGAACGCTACGACGGGACCGAATCGTCCAGCACCAACAAAGATCATTTCGGCTATCGCCGGGTTCCGGGCGATCCGGTCGCCTCGACCTTCTTGCATCAATGGGTGGCGTGGGACTGTCCCGACCTGACCGCGAAGGACTCCGATCGCTACCAGCCGCGCCTCGTCGAGATCGCCGCGTTGACCGACGTGGCGATCTATGTCGCCTCCGACGAGCGTTACAACGATGAGCTTCCGACCCGCTTTTTGCAAATGCTCTTGGACGCGGGCAAGCCGGTGGTCGTGGCGTTGACCAAGTCGGCGCCGATGGATGTCGAGGAGCTGACGCGTCTCTTCCAGCAGCAAGTGGTCAGCTCGCTTCGCGGTGCCGAGCGAATCGTCGCGGTCGTCCCCGTCCCCTCGCCGCCGCCGGGGCGCTATCACGAGCTTTGGACCAGCTCCTATCCGCACACGGGGGAGCTGCGCGAGGCGGTCGAATCGGCGGTGTCGAACAAGCTCGCCGAGAGCCGTCGGCAAGAGCGCCTCCGAACGGCCGAGTATCTGAGCATGCTCCACGCTCGGCTGCTCGCGCCGCTCAACCGCGATATCGAACAGTGGAATACGTGGCAGGATCTGGTTCGCAAGGATGCCGCGATCGTCATCGACCGCTACGCCCGCGAGTACCTGGCGGGGGTCGAGTACCAACAGTTGGTCGACGCCCAAGAGCGGGTGACGTCGAGCTTCGCCCTGGGCGGTGCCGCCGAGATCCTCGATCGCGTGCTTGAGTCGCTGCGGACGCCTGGCAGGCTCGTGAAGAAGTACGCCGAGTGGTTGATCCAACACAAACCGATCGAGCTGCCCGACGAGGATCGCATCCTGGACAAGCTCCGCAAGGAGATGCTTCAGAATCTGACGGTCGAGTGTGCCGCCCGCCGGGAGGAGCACACGCTGTGGACGCAGCTTCACGAATCGCTGCGCACCGAGGCGGTCGCGTTGGTGGAACCTCCCTATTTGCTGACACGGGCCCAGCATCGCCAGAAGTTCGACGAACTACTGGTGCGGATCACGCACGAGATCGTCGAGATCCTCGAAGCGCGGGCGACGCTCTTGGTGGCGCTGCGGGTAGTACGCGCCGTGGCCGACATCGTCGCGGTGGGACTCGTCATCTACTGGGTGGGGCTTTCGCCCTGGCTATTCCTGTTGATTCCGCTCAGCATCTGGGCGCTTGAGGAGATTTTCCTCTCCCTGTGTCGCCAATTCGTCCAACGACGTCGCCAACAGCTCGTCGATCATCAGCGTTCCCAAGCCGAGGAGTTGCTCAACAAGGCGTATGTCGAACCGTTGGGGAACTTGCCGGGAGCAACCGGTCCTCAACTGAGATCGCTGTCGCGGCTGGCGCGCGAGTTGCCGCGTGATCTGGCCGATCTGGCCGAGGCGTCCCGAACGCCGGTCGGCCAGGACTCAGGGGCGGGTCATGACGACAGCGATCGATAGTTCCCTGATCGACAAGACGGCCTGTGTCGACCAACTCGCCGAGTCGCTCCTCGCGTGGCTCGACCAGCCGCCGCTGGTGCCGCCCGATGCCGACAATGAGCGAACGCTGCGCGACTCGATCGAGGATCTGCTGGCGCGGATCCGTCATCTGCGTTCGGAACCTTCCCTGCTCACGGTGATGTTTCTCGGAGGCACCGGCGTCGGTAAGTCGACGTTGCTCAACGCGCTGGCGGGAAGCAACATCGCCGAAGCGAGTCTCGCTCGGCCGACGACCCGCACGCCGACCGTCTATCACCATCGCGACGTCGCGATCGATCGGCTCGATCCGGTCTTCAAGACGTGTCACCACGTCACGCACAATCGCCCGGAACTTCGGCATAAGGTGCTGATTGACACGCCCGACGTCGACGGCTCGATCAAGGAGAACTGGGATACCCTCGGCGAGATGCTCCCGCTCGCCGACGCGGTCGTCTACGTCGGTTCCCAGGAGAAGTACCACGACCGGTTCGCGTGGGAACTGATGCTCAAGCACCGCTCCTCGCGCGGGTTCGCGTTCGTCATCAACAAGTGGGACCGGTGCCAGCTCTCGCTCAACGAGAAGACGGGGCTCGCCCCCGACAAGGACCTTCGCCAGAGTCTCGCCGAGGCGGGATTCGGCGACCCGCTCGTCTTTCGCACGTGTGCCAGCCACTGGTCGTACCAGCGATTGCATCCGGAGAAGGATCTCGGGCGGATCGACGACGACTTTCTCCGGCTTGAGGACTGGGTCGAGGCGGGCCTCACCGACCGGGTTATCCGCGACATCAAAGTTCGCGGCATCGTGGGGCGACTCGAGGAACTGCTCGGCGCGCTGGGGCAACTGATTCCCCCTTCGTGGAACGAGCAGACCAACCTCCTACGCAAGGAGTGGGAGCGAGCCCTGCTCGACGGCCTGGCCGATCATGCCTCCTTGCTCACCGCGGCCGCCGACGTCCATTCGTCGGCTTTCGAACGCTACTTCAGCCATGTCGCGCGGGGAAACTTCCGTGGCCTCTTTCGCGTCTACTTATCGGTGATCGATTGGCTGACGCAGTTGCGCGTGCCATCGTTGTCGAGCCTGCGGACGACCGAGGAGATGCGCATCAACGAGTTGGTCAATCGCTGCGTCGCGTCGATTCCGCAAGCGACGAGGTCCAACTACCATCAAGCCCTGACGTCGAACTTGCTGGTGTTGGCCGACCGGAAGGGGTGGCCGGTGAAGACCCTGCGGGACTTCCTGCCGAAGACCTCGTCTGATTCCCTGGGAGACGCGGTGCTCGCGGACATTCTCGGCGAGCAGCTCCAAGCCCTCGAGAAGCGATTCACCGATCCGACCGGCGGCCGGCGTGCCCAACAAGCGGTCGTGTGCGGGTTATGCGACTGGCTGCCGATGGGGATCGTCATCATCCTCTTCCTCAAGTGGTGCTACAACGCGGTGATGACCGGCTTTTGGGATTTCGAGGACTACCTCGGATCGCTGCTGGTCGTCGTCGGAACGCTGATGGTGCTGCACATGTTGCTCATTCGGACCATTCCCTCGCGGTGGGATGTGTTGCGCGACGAGCTTCGAAAGATGATCGGCACCCGACTCGTCGAGAAGGTTGGCCCGATCTATCTCTCTGGTCTCGAGGACTTTCACGAGCAACTCAAGTCGGAACGCCGCATGGTTGTCGAGGTCCTGGAGGACCTGACGCGGCTGCACGATCAGCTTGAACGGGCCGAACGCCCTGGCAGCCAAAGCGGCATGTTCGCCCATCCCACCGAAGGCTGACATCCACGAGGCAGTCGCCTCCTCCGTCGACTCATTCTGATGCAGGGAAGCGTCCATTCGGCGAGCTGACGCCGGGGATCGAGCGATTCTCTTTCTCTCGATCGCTGGTCCGCGGCGAATTCGCGTCTCCCGAATGCGAAGAAGTGCTCGAATCGCCGGAACACCTCGACTACAATTCGGCGGGGAACGTCTCTAATCAACCGACGACACTTGAGTTCGAGGATCGAAAGTCGTGGAGCTATCGACTACTAACTCGTCGAAGCAACGACTCCGTTCCGATTCGGAGTCTCTGTCGCTGACGTCGTTTCTCTTCGACCTGGACGGAACACTCGTCGACAGTTACGGCACGATTCAGTCCTCGGTCAACTACCTGCGCCGCGGTCACGGTCTGCCGCCGCTCGATCTTCCCACGATTCACAAGGCTGTCGGACGAGGGGTCGGATGGCTCCTCGAACAAACGCTGCCCGGCTGCGACCCGGAGGTCGAAACGCCACTCTACCATCGACATCACAAGGCGATCATCGGGCGAACCAAGACTCTCCCCGGGGTCCGACGCACGATCAAGTCGCTCTATCGTCGAGGCTGTCGACTGGGGATTTGCAGCAACAAACCACTCGCGTTGACCCAGGTCCTCTTGGCGGAGCTGAAACTCGAACCTCTCTTCGAGATTGTGCTCGGACCGGAGTCGGTCACTCAGCGCAAACCGGCCCCGGACATGATCGAAGTAGCCCAGTCTCGCTTCGGCGTCGACTCCGACCAAGTTCTCTATGTCGGCGACATGACGATCGACATTGAGACCGCCCGCGCGGCGGGAGTGCCCGTTTGGGTGATTCCGACCGGTTCCCATGATGTAGAGAGGTTGCGTGAAGCAAAGCCCGATCACATCATGACTCAGTTCAATGAGCTTCTTTCGCTGGTCCCGCGTCGTTAGTGGGAACTCTGGTTCACTCCACGACCTGTTTTGCCCGATAGATCGATTAGGCGGACTCTCATTCCATGAGCAAATGGGAGGTCTGGTGAATTCGGCGCTGCCGGGATGTGGTCGGGTTTTTCTCTAGTGTACCCAGATGGCCGAATATCGACGATGATCGCGAACCGCTTGCGAGCGGGCCTGGCCCCAATCTTGTTTCTCCTTCCCCTGGGCTGCGCGGGAACGTCGATCAAGTCGACCAACCCGTCAGGCTCGACGCCCGACGTCGCGCTTCTGCCGCCGCCGACCACCAGCCATTCGCGAAAAGAGAAGCAAGACGACGAACGGAGGATCCGAAACCTCCTGCTGGACGAACCAAACGATCCACGCCACTACGAGGCGTTGGGGGCGCTGCTCTACAAGGAAGGACGCTATCAAGCCGCCGCGAAGGCGTTCGCTTCCTCGGTCCGGCTCGATGGATCGAATCCCCAGGCACGGTTTCGACTCGCCCAGGCCCTCGCCCGCCAGGGCAAGAGCAAGGAGGCGCTTGACGAGGCTGACTACATCGTCAAACGCTATCCCGACTTCGGCGAGGCCCACGCATTGCGTGGAACCATCCTCCGGTCGCTTGGGCGAAATCAGGAGGCTCTTGACGCGTTCGAGCGCGGCTACCGGGCCCATCCTCCCTCAATCACGGCAGGCTCGGCGTTGGCGAAGTTCGATCTCGTCCGTGGTGACGCCGATTCCGCGGCCGATCGGCTCCGCATCTGTTTGGCCCGCGATCCTCGCAACGTTCGACTTCGCGAGCTCTACGCCCAAGCCCTCCAGCAAGCGGGGAATCACCGTCAAGCCAAGGAGGAGTGGAGCCGACTCGTCCATCGAGGTGACGGCGGCGCCAACGCCTACTATCGTTTGTCGGAGCTTTGCGCCCAAGCCGGCGCGGCCGACGAAGCACTCGACTACTACGAGTCCGGCAAGCGCCTCGATCCCCATCATCCCGACGCCGGTCGAATCAAGGAACTCCTTTCGTCGACGCCCCAACAGGTTGCCGCTCCCCCCGCCTACGCCCCTTTGCTGAATCGTCGTTAGCGTCCTGGCTAGCAGCCCTGTTGATTGGTTCATTGCCAAAAGATCCCTCGGGTGCCATGCCCCCGCTCGCCGTGGGCATGCGGAAAATGCCTATGATTTGGCAATCCTCCGCACGATCTCAGCGCCGAGTTCTAGTGCGACGAACGTGCCAAGTGGGATCATGGTCGGGAGGGTCGCCGAGTTCCCTCTCGATCGACTCTCCTTTTCCTCTCTCGTACAAAAGCTCTTTCCGTTTGGTGGTCGAGTTCCGAGAGTCTCTCGGCGATAGGATCGAGTTGCTGCATGCGCGTCTTGGTGCAACGAGTCTCACGGGCGTCGGTGACGATCGAGGGAGAGGTCGTCGGCGCGATTGGGCAGGGGCTGCTCGTCTTGCTCGGGATCACCGCGTCCGATGGCGATGCCCAGATCGAGTTCCTGGCGGAGAAGCTCCTGGGGCTACGCATCTTTCCCGATGACGAGGGGAAGATGAACCGCTCGGTGCGCGACATCGGCGGGGGGCTGCTGGTGGTCAGTCAATTCACGCTCTATGGCGATTGTCGCAAGGGGCGTCGTCCCAGCTTCATCGACGCCGCCCCGCCACCGATCTCCGAGCCACTCTATGAACGCTTCGTCGAACGCCTGCGGCGAAGCGAACTCGAGGTGCAAACCGGGCGGTTCGGGGCGATGATGGATGTCGAACTGGTCAATGATGGCCCGGTCACGCTGATGATCGAGGCTCCCGCGTAGCGGACAAGGGGAACGGGGCCGCTCGCCGGCCAGTGCCAAGAAGGTGTCAATGTGCGCACGCTACTGATCGAGACGAGCACCAGCGAAGGCGCGGTCGGTCTCGCCGCGGGGACGCGACTCGTCGCTCGCAAGCAACTCTCCCAAGCGCGCCGGCACGCGCGGGACCTCATTCCCGCGATTGGCCAGCTTCTCGACGAGGCCGGTTGGGCCCCGAGGTCGATCGAACTGGTGATCGTCGATCGTGGGCCGGGAAGTTACACCGGGCTTCGCGTCGGGATCATGACCGCGAAGACCTTCTGCTATGCGACCGGGGCCATGCTGGTCGGAGGTTGCGCTGCCGACATCCTCGCTCATGCGGCTTCGGACGACGCGCTGTCGGTCGCGACGCTCATCGATGCCCAGAAGGGGAACATTTACGCGCGGCACTTCACGCGGACGGGTGCGGGCGAACCGCTCGAGCCGACAAGCGAATTAGCGGTCGTCGACGCCAAGGAGTGGCTCGCGACCTTGCCGGAGGGAACGCTTGTGACTGGTCCGGCACTCGATCGCTTCGCGGATGTCGTTCCCGCGACGCTACGGACAACCGAAGAAGGACGCCGCTATCCCGAGCTTTCGTCCCTGTTAGGGATTGGTCGGTCTTCTTGCGACGCGGGCCGGCGCGACGATCCCTGGGGACTCGAACCGACGTATCTCCGACCCAGCGAAGCCGAAGAGCGTTGGCGACAGCGACACGGCGCGGACGCGTCTTGACCGCGGCGTCGGCCATGGTCGACGCCCGAAAGACGAATTTTCTCGGGGATCTGTACAGCCTTCGACGGACTCCTATAAATTCGGTGGGGAAAAACCAACCGATACACCAATGCCTAATCGATCTTAGAGCATTCGGGGAAGGGGGAACCGTGGCACGCATCGTGCGAAGGGAAGAAGGTGCGCGCAAGGCGCGTTTGGGGTTCACACTGGTCGAACTCTTGGTCGTGATCGCGATCATTGGCGTACTTGTCGCGCTGCTCTTGCCAGCGGTACAACAGGCCCGCGCGGCGGCCCGCCGGATGCAATGCACTAATCATCTCAAGCAGTTGGGCCTGGCCTTACACAACTACCACGATGCTCACGGGGTGTTCGTCTTCCGCAAGGGCGGGACGACGGGAAGCTCGAGTGGATTGAGCGATAACTGGAGCCGTTTAAGCGGATTCGTTCCGCTCCTTCCTTACATCGACCAGCAGGCGCTGTACGAGAACATTCAACGGGGGGACTCGACCTACCCGCCCGGCGGCCCTTCGCCTTGGACCAGTTGGTCGGTTTGGAACAAGGTCGTTTCCCAGTACATGTGTCCCTCCGATCCGTTCCCGACGAAGATTCGCTGCAACAACTACGCGTTTAGTCTCGGGGACTCGATCAACAGTGTTAACTACGATCACACGATTCGTGGGATGTTTCCCTATCAGGCCTGTTATTCGCTAAGTAGCGTCTCCGACGGCACGGCGCAGACCGTGGCGATGAGCGAGCACGCCCGCGCGAACTTCAATCGAACGTCGGACTTGAGTCGGCTGGATCCACGAACGGCCTTGATTCTCGACCAGACAAACTTGGCGAGCAATCCCAGTAGTTGTCAATCCGCCACTCCCTCTTCCATCAAGGGAAAGTTCGGCACGATGATGACGGACGGTCAGATCGAGCGAGTCGGCTTCCACACCGTGCTGCCGCCCAATCACATTGGGTGTTCCGACGGCTCGGGCGGAGACGGCAGCGCCGACTCGAATACCGCCATCCTGCCTCCGAGCAGCTACCACCCCGGCGGAGTGAATGCCTTGATGGTGGACGGCGCGGTTCACTTCATCAGCGACTCGATCGATACCGGTGACTTGACTCAACCCGAAGTCTCCTCCGGTCGTAGTCCCTACGGCGTTTGGGGCGCACTTGGGTCGAAGGACGGCGGCGAGCCGATCGATCGGCCATTCTAAAGAGTTGTGGTGACGTCACTCGCTTGAAAATGGGCTCGATCGTAGGGGAGCACTCGATGCATGTTGTTCGCTCGTTCCACCGCTTCGCCGTTTGCGTCGCGGTCGTCGGTTTGGTAACACTCGGCGGCTGTGGCTTGCGGAGCCAGCCGACCGTGAAGAGTTGGCCCGAATTGCAGACACTTCGCGAGTCGGCCTACAGCCTTGAGGTGGCGGTCACGCAAAGTAAGAACGTCAAGGTCGCCAAGAGGGCTGCCGAGCACTATTCGAAGGTGTTGGACACTTTCGAGAAGGCGGGGGTGCCGTCGGGCTACGCGAAGTACGAATCAGCGACCAAGCAGTCGATCGCGACCTCTCGCGAGTTGGTCGACGTCATCGGCAACGGCGATCTTGCCAAAGCGCAGGAGCTTTCCCTGCGGTTGAGCAAGGAGATCGCGAAGTTACCCGAACTGATTCACACGGTGGACGAGTCCTGACCGAACGTTTAATCCGCCCGGCGATCCGGCAGGGGTGGGTTTGAGGTTTGCCTTGGGTCTTTCAATGTGTTCGCGGCGCCCCTCCAGTCCGATGGGAGTGACTCTCCGGACTCGAAGGTTGTTGCCGAGACAAAAAGTTCATGGGGAAAGCCGCGGAAGCCATTGCATTCGTGCTCGTTAGGAACTAGGGTTAGGCCGGGGAATACCTACATTTCGTGGCTTCGTCTTGTAGCGTCGATCTGTCTCTCGCAGACGGTGTGGGCCGGCCGAGATTGTCGACATGACTTGAGCGTTTTCGGCAAGGTAATTTCGCGTCCTTGTTCTGACGAGCGGGTTCGCCCGCTTCGCTCTTAATGTCTGACTCCAGCCCGCTCTTGTGTGCGCGTTCACGGGTTGACCTTGACGAAAACGGTGGATTGTTCAGTCTTCGTTCATGGAAGGTCATCGGGAGCAAGCATGGAGGATTGCGACGGCGCCACTCGAAGAGCGAGTGGTCGCCATCGAGGAGATCCTGATTCGTCTGAGTAAGCTTGAAGAAGAGGTAGAGGATCTTCGGGCGAAGGCGGGTCAGGATTCGACGAACTCTTCTCGTCCTCCTTCGAGTGATGGTCCTCGTGGCCAGTCCAAGGGGAAGGCGAAGCGCAAGCCACCCTCCGCGCCAACGGGTCGTAAGCGAGGCGGTCAGCAAGGTCATCCGAAACACTCTCGGCCGTTGACGCCTCCGGAAAAGGTGGCCGCGGTGGTCGATTGCAAACCGCGGTCGTGCGGTGATTGTGGGGCGCCACTGCATGGGGACGACGCGACGCCCGTCCGGCATCAGGTCGCGGAAATCCCTCCCATCGAGCCGGTGGTCACCGAGTATCGACTTCATGAGTGCGTCTGCGACCGGTGTGGGGCTCGGACGCGCGGCGGCTTGCCCAAGGGGGTACCCACGGGCAGCTTCGGTCCCCGGTTGACCGCGATCTTGGCCTTGCTCTCGGGCGGCTGCCGGTTGGGGAAGCGGACCGTCCAACAATTGGCCGACCAACTCTTCGGCCTGACCATCTCGCTGGGCATGATCTGCAAGTTGGAACGCCGGGTGGCCGAGGCGTTGGAGCAGCCGATCGCCCATCTTGGCGAGTACGTGCGAACCCAGCCGGTCAACATCGACGAAACCTCCTGGCGTGAGCATAAGAGCAAGAGTTGGTTGTGGGTGGTGGTCGCTCCCTTGGCCACCTTCTTTCACATCGCTGACCGTCGAACTGGCCAAGTGGCCAAGTCGCTGCTCGGCGAAGCGTATGATCAAGTAGCCACTTCGGATCGTCACGGCGCCTACAACTGGATCAAGCATCGCCAACTTTGCTGGTCGCATCTGCGGCGCGACTTTCAAGCCATGGTCGATCGCGGCGGAGCCGGTCAGCCCATTGGCGAGCGTTTGCTATCGATGTCCGATGCCCTCTTTATCTGGTGGCATCGGGTTCGTGACGGCGATCTGGCCCGCAGCAGCTTTCGCACCTATGTCAGCATCCTCCGTGGCGAACTAACCGACGCTCTCGAAGCGGGAATGCAATGCGGCTGCGCGAAGACCGCGCGGATCTGTAAACGATTGCTCAAAGAAGAAGCGCATCTTTGGACGTTCGCACGCCTCGAAGGGATCGAACCGACCAACAACACCGGCGAGCGAGCGATCAATGTCGCGGTGCGTTACCGTAAAATGAGCGGGGGAACCGACAGCGAGGCGGGAAGTCGATTTGTCGAGCGCGTCCTCTCGGTCGTCGCCACTTGCCGACAACAAGGCCGCGACGTCCTGGAATATCTCACGGAATGCCTGCAGGCCAAACTGCATCAACTCGAACCGCCTTCGCTGGTACCATCACGCGAGCACTAACATCCTACCCAACCAAACCAACACGCCCGCCGATCAAACCCCGTGAACGCGCACGCTCTTGTTCGGGATGACGATGCCGTAAGCAGCCGGCGCTCAGTTCGCGACCAGATCTTAGGGGGATGTCGATGAACCATGCTCGTATGGAACGGAACTTTTCTTGGGGCCGTCCGAAACAGATAACTCGTGCGGGCTTCACGCTCATCGAATTGCTTGTAGTCATCGCGATCATCGGCGTGCTCGTCGGTCTCCTCTTGCCGGCGGTTCAGCAGGCCCGTGAGGCGGCGCGCCGGATGCAGTGTGCCAACCACCTCAAGCAGTTGGGACAGGCCCTGCACAACTACCACGACATTCATGGAACGTTCGTCTTTCGCAAGGGAGGGTCGGGTGGCGGTAGCGATGATGAGAGTAACCGCAACCGACTCAGCGGCTTTGTTCCGTTGTTGCCATACGTCGATCAAGGGGCTCTGTGGGATCGGATTCAAGAGGGGGCGCCGCCGACCATCGCTCGCGGTGGACCACGCGGATGGAGCGGTTGGTCGGTATGGCGGAAAGTGATTCCGACCTATCTCTGTCCTTCCGATTCCTACACGCAGAAAGTGCAAGCCAACAATTACGCCTTCAACATTGGGGATACGATCAGTGGAACGGCGACCTCGCCGTCCGTTCGCGGAATGTTTGCTTTTCAAACATGTTACCGGATTGATGACGTGGCCGACGGGACGTCCAACACGCTGGCGATGAGCGAGCACGTTCGCGGCAACCTCGCATACACCTCGCCGGTCTCCGACTTCGACCGGCGATTGGTTCTCTCGATGGACCAGTCGGGCATTACGTCAAACCCAAGCTCGTGTCTTGGGGGGACGCCATCGGCGATCAAGGGACGCTTCGGCACCGTCATGACCGACGGTCAGTCGGAATCCGTTGGCTTCACGACGGTCTTCTCGCCCAATGAAATGGGATGCGCGGTCGGGACAAATCCGAATCGCGACTCGAGCACGAACATCCTGCCGCCCTCGAGCTATCACCCTGGTGGTGTCAATGTCTTGATGGTCGATGGAACCGTGCACTTCATCAGCGACTCGGTCGACACCGGCGATTTGACGCAAGCTCCCGTCAGCTCAGGCAAAAGTCCCTACGGTGTCTGGGGAGCGCTCGGATCGAAGGATGGCGTTGAGCCAATTCAGGATCGGCCTTTCTGACGGCCCGTCGACTTATGCCGGCTGGCGGTGAGTAGATCAACAGGCTGCGAAGCCGCGTCGTCGATCACATTCGATGACGTTTGGTGAACGTCGAACGATCGCTTTCGAGTCGGGGTAAACGCGCCGCGTGAATGACGACGCACGATGAAAGCCAGGACCTGAATTGGAATCCGCTTTCCGAATTGGTTGAGCGGCCAAGAGATCCGGCTTATAGTCGACATGGGGACCACCTTAATTCATTTCTACACTCACAGGGGGAAACTGTGCGAACATGTATTCGCGGCGCTCGCGCCAAGCAATCGCGTGTTGCGTTCACGTTGATCGAACTGCTCGTGGTGATCGCGATCATCGGCGTGCTCGTCGGACTACTACTACCGGCCGTTCAGCAGGCCCGGGAAGCGGCTCGCCGGATGCAGTGCTCCAACAATCTCAAGCAGTTGGGATTGGCGCTTCACAACTATCATGACTCTCACGGCGTGTTTGTTTTCCGCAAGGGAGGTACCAACGGCAGTTCCTCGGGATTGGACGACAACTGGGGCCGATTGAGCGGGTTCGCTCCCTTGCTGCCGTATATCGATCAGCAAGCTCTCTACGAGAAGATTCAGCGAGGTGACTCGTCCCAGCCGCCGGGAGGACCCGCGCCATGGAACAGTTGGTCGGTCTGGAACAAGGTCGTTCCGCAGTATCTCTGTCCGTCCGACTCCTACATCGCGAAAGTCAAGAACAACAACTACGCCTTTAGTCTTGGCGACACGATCGCCAACAACCGGGACGACGACACTGTCCGGGGCATGTTCGCCAATCGGACTTGCTACCGCATCGGCGATGTCGGCGACGGGACGGCCAGCACGGTGGCGATGAGCGAGCACGCACGGACCGCCTACGACATCAGGTCCGCCGGGAGCGGGTTCGATCCGCGCACCGCGATCGTGATGGGGCAGACGGGACTCGCCACGAACCCGAGTGGGTGCGTCGCGACTTCGACCTCACAAGTGAAGGGGAGATTCGGAACCCGCATGTTCGATGGACAGCCCGAGTGGGTGGGATGCCATACCGTCCTGCCGCCGAACCACATCAGTTGCGCGGTAGGCACCAACGGTTCCGGGGACTCGCTCACGACGATTCTTCCCCCGTCGAGCTACCACCCCGGCGGCGTCAATGTCCTGATGGTCGATGGTGCGGTCCACTTCATCAGTGACTCGATCGACACGGGCGACACGACGGCCTCCGAAGTCATGGCGGGCAAGAGTCCGTACGGCGTTTGGGGAGCTCTCGGGACCAAGGACGGCGGCGAGCCGATTCAGAATCGGCCCTTCTAGGCTTTGTCCGATCTAAGAATTCGGGTGGCACTGGCTGCTGCTCACCCCGTGAGAAGTGATCGCGAGTTCACAACCCGAAATCGAGCGTTTGACGCGGCACTAGGTCATGCGTTTCCATCCGACATGAAGTCCGGCGGAGCCGGTTTGTCGCGATCGCCGATAGGAAAGGAATTGCTAAATGCGGACGCGACGTCCGAAAGGGATTCATTGGATCGCCATTCTCCCGGCCGCGATCTTACTCGCCGGTTGTGGCGAGCCGGCCCCGCCGCCTGTGAAGAGTTGGCCGGAGCTACAGGCGTTTCGCGATGCCGCGTACAACCTCGAAGTGACGCTCACGCAGGATAAGAACTTTCGCGCGGCCAAGAAGGAGGCGGAGAGTTTTACCAAGGTCGTCGACGACTTCGAACAGGCCGGCGTCCCGTCTGGGTTTTCGACGTATCAGCCTGCCGCGACGCAGGCCTTGGAGCTGTCGCGAAAGTTGATCGATGCGATCAGCAACGCCAGCTACACCAAGGCCCAACAACTCGTCCAACAGCTAAGCATGGAGATGGGCAAGCTGCCGCAGTTGGTGCCGCCGGTCGAGTAGCGACCGAGTCGTCCGCCGGTCGAGGTAGCGACCGAGTCGTCCGCCGGTCGAGGTAGCGACCGAGTCGTCGGACGAATCTTGACCCATCTTCTCTGCTGGCCGTCGGTGTGTTAGCAGTCCGTTGATTTAAGCGGGCCCAGGCCAGAACGAGCCATGTGGGCCAAGATCAAGGAGGAAAAGCGCAGGCGAATCCGTAGATTCGTCGCGGTTTTTCAACGCCGAGATTGGTCAAGAGAGCCGTTCGCAGCCGGCAGCGAATAGATCAACGGGCTGTTAGAGCGAGTCGAGGAAGGTTTGCATCTCCTCGGCGGCATGGATATTGCCGGTGCGCTTGGCGGCGTCAACCCCTCGCGTGAGCCAATCCTGTGCCTCGTCGATTTCCCCCTCGTCGGCGAGAAGCTGACCGATCTGAAAGTAGGCGGCCTGGTAGTCCGGATCCTTTTCCGTGACGTCCTTGAGCCGCGCGAGGCCTTCTTCGGTCTCGCCCTCCTTCACGTACTCCATCGCCAGCCCGTAGAGCAGAAACGTGTCGTCGGGACTGTCTTGAATGAGCGATTCAAGTTGCTCGCGTCGACTTGCCATGATCTCTTCCTTCTCTGAAGTTCTTAGTTGATCGGTTCGACGTAGTGACCGGCGCTCAGTTGGGCGAGGTCGTCGATCCAGCAATCGACCGCCAGCGACTGATTGAGAAAACGCCCGATGTGAAAGTCGGCCTGAAGGCACCGCTCCATCAAATCGAGCAGTGTCTCCGCGTCGAACAACTGGGCGGCTTGCTCGACGGCGGCGCGGTCGGAGTCGCGGGCGTGCACCATCCCCGCTTGCTGGTAGCGAAGACAGTCGCGGTAGAAGTCGGCGGCCATGCGAATGACATCCCGAGACCGTTCGCGGCGCGCGGCGGCCTCCTTTCCCGCCTCATCGATGAACTGTTGTACTTCCCGCGTCAGGGTGCCGCTCGGCAGCGGCTTCTCGGACAAGTGATCGTGAAGGAGACGACGCACGAGTTGCCACTCGTCAGACGAGAACTGGATCGCCCGCCCGACACTGCCATTTCCCCAGAGAGCCATGCGCCGAGCCTCGTCCTCGTCGGGTGCCAGTTCGAGGCTTGTCAGCACGCTTACGACTTGCGCGTCGGTCAGCGATCGGAAGTGCATCACTTGGCAACGACTGACGATCGTCTTGAGTTGAGATTCCAGGCTCGTCGCTAGGAGGATCAAGACCGACTGCGGGGGAGGTTCCTCGAGCGTTTTGAGAAAACAGTTGGACGATTCGACGGTGAGCAAGTCGGCGTCGTCAACGATCGCGATCTTGTGGCCTCCGCGAGCGGCCTTGAGACCGAGCGAGCCACAAAGCCCGTGAATCAGTTGCACCGGCAGCTCGTGCTTGTCGGCTGGTTTGGCGATCTGGGTGACGTCCGGATGGGTGCTGGCGGCGACTTGCACGCAGTCGGCGCAGGTGCCGCAAGGGGCGAGTTCCCGAGTGGGGCGATGGCGACAGAGTAGTCCCTGGGCCAATTCGAGCGCGAGACGTCGCTTGCCGATCCCGCTTTCTCCGACGAAGAGAAACGCGTGCCCCAACCGGCCTATCGCCAGCGCGTGCCTCAGCCGTTCGAGGATCGGCTCATGGCCGACGAGTTCGGTCCAGGACACGTTGTACCTCCACGATAATCGCTTGATGGATCTCCTCGGCGGCTTGCCGACCGTCGAAGAGACTCATGCGGTCGGCGTGTTGCTCGACCTCGGCCTGAAAGCCCCGGCGGACCTTCTCATGATAGGAACGATCGCGTTGCTCAATCCGGTCGGCGGGAGCGTCGCGGCGTTGGGCGGCCGTCTCGGGAGCCAAGTCGATCACGCCGGTCCAGTCGGGCATCAGCCCCGTGGTGGCGAAGGCTCCCACCGCACGAATGTCCTCGACGTCGAGCCCGCCGGCATGGCCCTGATAGACCAACGTCGAGAGCAGGTAACGGTCGCAGACGACGACTGATCCGCGATCGAGCGCGGGCTGTATGACCTCGGTGACGAGTTGGGCCCGGCTCGCCATGTAGAGGAGCATTTCGCTGCGAAGCGAGATCCGCATCTCCGGGTCGAGCAGCAGTCGTCGGATCTCGTCGCCGGTCGGGGTGCCGCCGGGATCGCGACAGGAGACGACGTCGCGGCCTTGGCGCGTGAGCCAATCGACGAGCAGACGGATCTGCGTCGACTTGCCCGCTCCATCGACTCCATCCAGCGAAAGGAACGTCATCCCGTCCTCTTGGTCCTCGGGGGTGGTTCTCGGCGAACTTGCGAACAGATTGGGATAGCGATTCGGCGAGGCGAGACCAAACGGGCTCGGGTCAGTCGCGATCGGGGAGGATGGCACCGAGGAAGTCGCCCGGAGCGACCGATTCGTCGGTCTCGGCGTCGATTCGTTTGAGACGGCCGCTGGTGGGGCTCGCGACATCGAAGGTGATCTCGCCGGTCAGCAACTCGACGACGCGATCGCCCTCCACGACATCGTCACCGACGCCCACGAGCCAGCAACTGACGGTGAGGGCGTCGTCCGGGCCGAGGCCAAGTTCGGGCACGACGATCGGGACGGTGGGTAGCGACACATCGGCCCTCGATTGGGATCAGACTTGCTGGCCCGCCTGCTCCCATGCTTCGTCGGCATGGTAGCTCGAACGGACAAACGGTCCGCTGGCGACATGGCGGAAGCCCATCGTCTCGGCGAGTCGGCCCAACTCCGTGAACTCCTCGGGTGGGACGAAACGTTCGACGGGGAGGTGCTTGGCGGAGGGTTGGAGGTACTGGCCGATGGTCAGCAGATCGACGCCCACCGCCCGCAGATCGGCCATGGTTTCGAGCAGTTCGTCCGTCGTTTCGCCGAGTCCCAACATGATGCCGCTCTTGGTCGCGGTCTCGGGCGAGATCTCCTTGACGAAGCGAAGGGCTTCCAGGCTCGTTTCGTAGGCCGCTTTGCGTCGGACGCGTTGTTGGAGCCTATTGATGGTCTCGACGTTGTGATTGAAGACCTCGGGACGAGCCGACATCACGGTGCGCAGGGCGTCGTGGTCGGCGTCGAAGTCGGGGGTGAGGACCTCGACGGCGGCCCCGGTCCGTTCGCGGACGGCGAGGATGCAGCGCCGGAAGTGATCGGCTCCCCCGTCGGGCAGATCGTCGCGCGTGACCGAGGTGATGACGACATGTTTCAGGCCGAGACGCTCGGCGGCCTCGGCGACCCGCGCCGGCTCGTCGTCGGCGAGGGGCTCGGGCTTACCGCGTTCGACGGCGCAGAAGCCGCAGGGGCGCGTGCAAACCCGGCCGAGAATCATGAAGGTGGCGGTCTTTCGCGACCAACATTCGGTCCGATTGGGGCAGTGGGCCTCCCGACAGACGGTTTCGAGACCGAGATCGGCGATCAGGTGATCGGTGAAGCCGAATTCCTTGCCGGGCAGGGGACGTTTGAGCCACTTGGGGAGCCGGCGCTTCGCGGGCTCGACCGCGGGGGGGGCGTCAATGATTGGGAGGGTGGGAAGATCAACCGACGACATTGGCCGCTTTCCTGACGGGGTAGATTCGGGGTGGACGGCACAGATAGTAGGCCTGGAACCCGAAGACATCGACGAATTTGCGCAGGAAGCTTTCCCGCACGGTCTCGGTGCGAATCGGGGAACAGAGTTCGCGGAACATCGACGTGGGCCGATGCTGCCCGTTGGTTGGATTCAACGTGATCCCATCGAACCATTCGGGGGGAACACAGACATTGATCCAACACCCGTGATAGGCAACCCAATTCTTGACGGCCAAACCCATTCCGGCGATTTGTCGGCCGTCGACGTGAACGCCCCCGCCATGACTGTCGTGATCGGCGCGAAGATGAAACTCGTCCAAGACCGAGAGAATCGACTCGTAGAGCGCCGTGCGATAGCGAGCCAGTCCGACCTCGGTCGGATGGATGGGGACGACGGGGTAGATCGCCAGCTGTCCGGGAGTCTGCAACCAGCAACCGCCGCCGCGATTGGTCCAGCGAATTTCAAGGCGGCGCGCTCGTAACTCCTCTTCCTCCAAGTCGATATGGCCACGGCTGCCGCGTCGGCCGACCGTGATGATCGGCGGGTGTTCGCACAGGACCAGGGCCGCTCGGCGGCGGGGTTCCTCGCTCAACTCGTAGGTCAGCCGTTGGAGAAGGAGATTGGTTTCCTCCCACGGGGTCTTGGGCAGCAGATAGACGTCGAGCGCCGTTTCGGCGTAGACGTCGTCGAGTCGTGCCCGCTGACATGACATCAGGTCATCGTCCCTTCATCTCCCCAGGAACCGCCCCGGCGATCCTCACTTCCGGTTTATTCTACCAGTCTGGTTGGTGCTAGCCTAATCCCCCTGGGACCAGTCGCTCTATCTGGGCGAGGGATCTCTTGGAAGAACCCGAACTCCCGATTAGAATTCGGGCGATTCGAACAAGGAGAAAATGGGTGACGAGAGTCCTTCACTTGGATTGTTTCAGTGGTGTGTCCGGCGACATGATGTTGGGGGCGCTGATCGACCTCGGCGTGCCGGAAGGGGAGTTGTCCAAGGAGCTTTCCACACTGGGGCTCGACGGAACGCTTCACGTGAGCCGCATCCGCAAGTCGGGGTTTGCCGCCGTCTCGGTCGAGGTCATCTCGCCGCCCGAACAGCCGCATCGGCATCTTTCGACCATTGAACGAATGATCACCGCGAGCACGATCGCCGAACCGGCCAAGGAGCGGGCTCTGCGGATCTTCCGCAAACTGGGCGAAGCCGAGGCCGCCAGCCACGGCATCGCGATCGAGAAGGTCCATTTCCACGAAGTCGGGGCGGTCGATAGCATCTTCGACATCGTCGGTACCGCGATCGGGATGAACTGGCTCGGGGTCGACCGTGTCACGTGCACGCCAATTCCGACCGGGCGGGGAACGGTCCGTTGCGCTCACGGCGTTCTTCCGGTGCCCGCGCCCGCGACGGCCCGCCTGCTGGTCGGCGTTCCGCTCGCGGATGTCGCGATCGAGTCGGAACTGACCACGCCAACGGGTGCCGCGATTGTCGCCGCCACTGTCGATGAGTTCGTCAACACGCCCCCCATGACGATCGAACGAGTCGGCATGGGAGCGGGGAGTCGCGATCTCGAGGAGCAACCGAATCTGTTGCGGCTCTTTCTTGGGGAGATCGCCTCCCATTTGCAGGAGTTTCCGTCGGGCAGGGTGTGGCAGGTCGAAACGAACCTCGACGACGTCACGCCCGAGGTTGTCGCGTACGCCAAACGCTGCTTGCTCGACTTGGGGGCGCTCGATGTTTGGACCGCACCGATCCAAATGAAGAAGGACCGTCCCGCCGTGATGCTGGGTCTCCTCTGCCACGAGGGGGACCGGGACCGTCTGGAAGCGTCCCTCTTCCGGGAGACCAAGACCTTCGGCATGAGACGCTGGCCGGTTGAGCGAACCGTGCTCGATCGGGTCTCCCACTCCGTCACGACGCGGTGGGGAGTCGTGCGCGGAAAGATTGGCACACGAGGGGACATCGAGTCTCTATCGGTCGAGTACGACGACTGCGCTCGATTGGCTCGCGAGCACGGCGTCTCCCTGGGCGATGTTCAGTCGGAGGCCCTGGAGCGGCTGCGCGACGTCGTCGCTTCCGCGGGGAAGACGCGAACGACGTAATGGGCGTTCGGCGGTGAGAGGCGAATCTCTTCCAGTTCGTCGGCCGTACGCTGAGGGACGATGGCCACAAGCTCTTCTTCGATCGTCCAGGGATTCGTGAGAGTCCGATCTAGCAGGCAGGCATGGCGATATGAACAATGCTCAGCTACTGATTATCGCCGCGATGGCGTTCCTGATCATCGTCCTGTTGTTGCGGGGGACGCGGCGCCGCAAGGCTTCCAAGAACACCAACCACATGAACGACCTGCGCAAGCAGATGGCCGCTCAGCGAGCCGACGAATCGGCCACCCAGCTCAAGGTCGAGTTGCAAGAGCTCTTTCGGGAGATGAACGCGCGCATCGATACCAAGATGCACGTTCTCAACGAATTGATTCTCGACGCGGAGCGAAAGATCAAAGAGCTTCGCCAACTCCAAGACGAGTCGGCCTTGGGTCGGGATGACGAGGCCGAGGAGGATCGCGAACCGGTCGTCGTCGAGATGGACCGATCGGTGCTGATGGGACCGGCAGCTCGGGCCGCGAAACTCGCCGCGACCCCGGAACCGGATCTCTCGTTGCCGGCGGAGTCCGAACCCGAGGAGTCCGATCAGGAGCCCAAGGACCGCTACGCGATTATCTACAAGTTGGCCGACGACGGGATGACCCCCGCGGAGATTTGCGAGGCAACGGGCCAAGCCAGGGGGGAGGTCGAGTTGATCCTGGGCCTGCGTCGACGTCGTCAATCTGAACAACGCTAGATGGTGGAGACGAGTTCGTTGGCCTGGAGTTTTGCATCGTTGACGGTGCTGGCGGCACTTGCCGGACTGCTGGGATTGCTGGCGGCCAGTCGCGGCTACCCGCGGGTGGCGAAGGGACTGGCCGGTGTCGTGGCTGGGCTCGCCGTCGCGTACGTCGCGCTGGTTGACCGCCGTTGGGGAGCGATTCTTCCCTTCGCGGGGCTCGCGGTAGCGATCGTCGTCATGAGCCTCCTGCGAGGAGGGCGCCTTCCCGCCACTGAATCGAGATGACCCTGGGCAAGCGATTCATATCTCAACGGACTGGATCAAGCAGATGACGCGACCCAAGGAGGCTACCACCATCGCGTCCGGAGCGAAACGACCCGCCAAGAACGCTGCCAAAGCGTCCGCAACGAAACGCTTCGGGACCTTTGGGGGCGTCTTCACCCCCTGCACGCTCACGATCTTGGGCGTGATCCTGTTCCTACGTTTCGGAGAAGTCGTCGGCAATGCCGGCATTCTCCAGTCGTTTCTCGTCGTGCTGATTTCGGTCGCGATCACCAGCCTGACGGCGATCTCTCTCTCGGCGGTCGCCACCAACACCCGAGTACGCGGGGGCGGCGTCTACTACCTCGTCAGCCGCAGTCTCGGAGTCGAATTCGGCGGTGCCATCGGGTTGACCTTCTTCGGGGCTCAAGCGGTCTCGGTCTCAATGTACGTGGTCGGTTTCACCGAAGCGTTCATGGCGGCCTTTCCCACGATCAACCTGCCGGTTTGGCTGATCGGTTCATTGGTCAATCTCGGCGTATTCGCGTGCGTCTACGTTGGGGCGGGCTGGACGATCAAGATCCAGTACGGCATTCTCGCCGCGTTGGTCCTGTCGCTGCTCTCCTTCTTCGCGGGGGCGCTCCCGTCGGCCAGTTGGGGGCAGTTTGTCGAGAATCTTGGTCCCGACTACCGAACGGGAAGCAGTTTCTTCTCGATGTTCGCTCTCTTCTTTCCCGCCGCGACGGGAATCATGGCGGGAGCCAACATGTCGGGAGACTTGCGCGATCCCGGCAAGTCGATTCCGGTGGGGACACTCGGCGCCATCGGGACGACGTCGATCATCTACCTCTTGATGGCGTTGATGCTCGGGGCCTCGGCGTCGCGGTCGAGCCTTCTCGACGACCCGCTGATCGTCAAGGACCTCTCGTTTTGGCCCCTCCTGGTGACGGTCGGGGTCTTCGCCGCGACCCTTTCCTCGGCGCTGAGCAGCATGATGGGAGCGCCACGCATCCTGCAAGCGCTCGCCCGCGATCAGATCTTCGCACGGCTGCGCACCTTCGCGACGGGGAGCGGGGAGAGCAACGAACCGCGGCCGGCGATCATTCTCACCGCGATCATCTCGGGCCTCGGGGTTCTCGCGGGAAGTCTCGATACCATCGCGCCGATCATCACGATGTGTTTCATGATCACCTACGGGTACTTGAACCTCGCGACCTTCTACGAAGCCTACACCGGGAATCCGAGCTACCGACCAACCTTCCGCTTCAGTCACTGGTCGACGGCGCTGGCCGGGACAGTGAGTTGTGTCGTCGTCATGTTCCTGGTGTCGCCGTTCTGGGCGATCCTCTCGATCATCGGGATCTCGGTGCTGCAGTGGTACATCGCGCGCAAGAAGATCGAGGCGGCTTGGGGCGACGTGCAGAGCGGCACGGTCTTCGAACGAACGCGGCTCAACCTTCTTCGCCTCGAGGAGGACCTCTACCATCCGAAGAACTGGCGCCCGTCCATTCTAGCGCTCAGCGGCGGGGCGTGGACGCGCCCGCACCTGGCGGTTTACGGACAATGGTTGACCGGCGGCTGCGGGATCCTCACCCTTGCCCAAATCATCGCCGGCGAGGTCGACAGTCGGCTCGAGCGCCGAGCGAGCCAGGAAGAGGCGCTGCGATCCTTCATTCGCGACAAGGAATTGGAAGCCTTTCCCGCGGTTCTCGTCGCTCCCAGCCTAACCGTCGGCATCGAGGCGTTGGTGCAGTGCTACGGTATCGGGGCGCTGCGTCCGAACCTCATCCTCATGGGATGGTCCAGCGACGTCGATCGCATGAACAGCATCGCGGGAGCCTTGAGAACAGTCGCTCGGCTTGGCCGCTCCATCGTGATCGTTCGCTACCGGGAGACGACGGCCGATCCCTGGGTCGCGCCGATGGGAACAATTGACGTCTGGTGGCGGGGAAAGGCCAACGGGCATCTACTCATCTTGTTGGCATATCTCTTCGCCCAGAACGACGCGTGGCGTGGTCGACCGATTCGGCTATTGCGAATGATCTCTTCCGAGGCCGGCCGGGAAGAGGCGACGCGACACTTGGAATCGCTCCTGGGAGATGCCCGCATTCGGGCGACCCCGGTCGTCGTCGTCGCGGACGACTTCCTCTCGACGATCCGGCATGTCTCCGGAGGTGCCGCGGTCGTTTTCCTTGGGTTCGCGCCCCCCGAACAGGGGGAGGAGCTGACCTTCTTCCACCACACCAACGACCTGATGGAGGATCTCCCCACCGTGATCAGTGTCTGGAGCGCCGGGGACTCGCACCTCGAAGCGTGAGTCCCGGAACCTCACTCCCCATCCACCCACCTGGGCCTCGTTTCCCCGGGCGAGTTCATATACCTTTCTGTTTGTTCCGGCGTCGAGTTCTCAGCCTCGGTCGCGACGCCTTTGCATTGCTCGTCAATCCGTGTCCATCGAGTACCCCCCGCGATGCCAATCTGGGAAATTGTCGTTCTCTCGCTCTATGGCCTGGTCGTCCTGGCGACGTTTTTGAACCACTTCGCACTGACGGCCGTGCTCAAGCGGACCCTTTTTTTTAAGCCCGCCGCCGAGCCGGTCGAGGACCGGGAGGTCCCGCTGGTCTCGATCATCGTGCCGGCCAAGGACGAAGAGGCGACGATTGCCCAATGCCTTGAATCGCTGTTGGGCCAGGACTATCCAAACTTGGAGATCTTCGTCGTCGACGATCGCAGCGACGATCGCACCGCGGAGATCGTGCGATCCTTCGTCGAACGCGATGAGCGGATCCACCTCGAACAGGTGACCGAGCTTCCCCCCGGATGGACCGGGAAGACGCACGCGCTCGATCAATGCCAACGCCGGGCGACGGGAGAGTATCTGCTCTTCGTCGACGCCGACACCAGGCTACAGTCGAGTTGCGTTCGCGTCACGGTCAACGAGGCGATCGCGAGCGATGCGGCGATGGTTTCGATGATGCCGTCGATGGACAGCCGCACGTTCTGGGAGCGGGTCATTCAACCGGTGGCGGGCTGGTGTTTGATGCTCCTCTTTCCGCTGCCGAAGATCAACGATCCCGAACAACTCGACTACGGTTTCGCCAATGGACAGTACATCCTGGTGCGTCGCGACGCGTACGATCAGATCGGCGGCCACGAGGCGGTGAAGGACAAATTCGTCGAGGACATCCATCTTGGACGCCGGATCCGACGCGCCGGTTTGGGGCTCCGGGTCGCGTTGGGGCCGGAGCTTCTGACGGTTCGGATGTATCCCTCCCTGTCGGCCATCCTTCGCGGGTGGAGTCGCATCTTCTACTCCGCCGTCGATGGGCGTCCCGGCAAGATGTACGGGCTTCTGTCGTTGCTCTCGATCTTCAGTGGCTTGAGCTACGTCATGTTGATCGGATGTGGGACCTTGGCGCTGCTAGGCTATTCGTGTCCCTTTCTGTGGACGATGCTCGGGCTTGGCGCGGCTCATCAGCTCTTCCAGTCCGCGCTGGCGGCGCGGGTCTATGGGCTGAGCCACAGCGATCGCCGCTACCTCGTCTTCCGGATCCTCGCGGTCGGGGCAATGTACGTTATCGGCTACCGCACCATCAAGATGTGCAAGACGGGCGAGGTGACGTGGCGCGGGACGACCTACGGCAAGGAACTCGATCAGACGTCCGCGACGGCTTGAGCGATAGACGCTGTCCGTTCGCTGCTGATGACAAGCGCGAGTCCGTTCGCGGGGAGAGTGACGCTCCGCGGAGCGGCTACGAAAGGAGCGACTCGATGGGGGTTCCCCCATCGACGATCTTCATCGGACGTCCCAGCGGGCTCATGTTCTCCTTGTGCGGATCAATCCCGAGCCGGGTGCAGAGCGTCGCGAAGAGATCGACGACCGAGACCGGCTCCTCGATCACTTCGGAGGCGTCGTCGGACGTCTTGCCGATCACTTGGCCACCCTCGATCCCGCAGCCGGCGAGGGCGACGTTGAAGGCCCGGGGGAAGTGGTCGCGTCCCCCACGCCCGTTGAGTTTTGGCGTTCGTCCGAACTCTCCCATCCAGACCACAAGCGTGTCGTCGAGCATGCCCCGCTGCTTCAGATCGGCGATGAGGGTCGCGAAGGCGGGATCGCATTGTTCGGCCAAGTTCGACACCTGTTCGAAGTGGTTGAAGTGCGTGTCCCAACCGCCGAGCGTCACTTCCACGTAGGTCGTACCGGTCTCGACGAGTCGCCTGGCGAGGAGGCAACCCTGGCCGAATCGGTTGTCACCATAGGCCTGGCGGAGGGCGGCCGGCTCATCCTTGATATCGAAGACGCCGAGCTTGGGGCTGGTGGAGAACGTTGATGCCTTCGAATAGAGGGTGCGATGGTCGCTCACCATCGCGTCGTCACCTCCCTTGGTGGAGGAACCCTCGAGTTGGTTGAGCAGACCGAGTCGGCGCTGGAATCGCTGCTTGGGGACAATCGTGTCGACGTTGTCGGGCATTTTCGCGGGATTGCCGAGCTGGAACGGGTTGTACTCGACCGGAAGAAAGCCCGCCCCGCGTGCCGGTCCGCCGATCGAGACGTAGCCGGGCAGGTCGAAGTCGGCGGGCGCGAGCTCCTTGGTCACAAGGGAGCCGAAGCTCGGATGCCGGACCGTTCCGCCGGGGATGTAGCCGGTGTGGAGCTGGTACGTCGCTCGCTGATGATTGCCTTCCTTGTTGGACATCGAGCGGATGAGGGTGATGTCCTTCATCTGCTTGGCGACCTGGGGCCAATACTCGGCGATCTCGATGCCGGGGACCGCGGTGCCGATCGACTTGGCTTCTCCCTCGGCCTTCGGTTTGGGATCGAAGGTTTCGAGGTGACTTGGGCCACCCTGCATCCAGAGGACGATGACCGACTTGCCTTGTTGACGAAGGGTGGGGGCGGCAGCCAGGAGAAGGTCCTGCCAACCCAGCATGGACAAACCTGCCGCCCCCACGCCAATCGTTCGCAGAAAATCGCGTCGCTGAATCGCTCCATGTCGATCGATGGTCGCATTGCTGACGCGTCGGATGAGATCGGTCATCGTCGTTTCCTCTCCACGTTGTTCGATTGGCTATTCCAAGGAGATGAATCAGTGATTGTTGAGAAACTCGGTGGTGTTGAGCATCGCCCAGAGAAGGTCCTCGTAGGCTTCACCGCGGGAGGCCGACTTGGCGACGTAATCCTTGGCGATCGCGTTCTCCTTGGAACTCGGCAGGCGACCGAGGACGCGTAGGTAAAGCATCTCGATCATCTCCGGATCGGATGGATAGTGTTCGAGTAGCTTCGCGAGAACCGATCCGGGACGCTTGGTGTCGATGCGCTGATGGAGCATCGGGTTGTTCATCAGTAGGAGTGCTTGGGGAATCGTTCCGTCGATGTCCGAGGCCGGCGTGGAGGGATCGAATCCAAATGCCTCGCGAAAAGTGCGTCGCGACTCGGAGGGGCGGTTGAGTCCCCGCCGAGGCCGAGTCTCCTCGAGCCCACCGAGGATGAGATCGAGGGAGTCGAAAAGCTGATCGGAAGTCAGTCGCTTGGCGGTGGCCGCGGTCAACGGGGACTCGCCGACGGAACCGTCCGGGGCGGGACTTCCCGCTGCCGCCGCGTAGGCACTGGAGTTGAGGATCAGTCGCATCAGCTCCTTGACGTCGTAGTCACTCGCCGCGAACGACCGGGACAATGCCTCGAAGAGTTCCGGATGGCGGACATCGGCCAGCAGACTCAAGTCGTCGACGGGAGTCGTGAAGCCGACGCCGGTGAGCTTGGCCCAGGCGCGATTGACGAAGGCTTTGGCGAAGTACGGGTTCCGTTTACTGGTGAAGAAGGCCGAGGCGGCTTGACGGCGCTGGGCATCGCTCAGGTCATTGCTGACGGGTTGGCCGGTGAGAAAAGTCGGTCCCATCACGTCGCCTGGGGAACCTGGATCGTCGAGATCGGGCATTCGGTAGTCGCCGAGCGGGCGCGAAAAGATCTCGATGGCGACCCCTCGGCGATTGGTGTCGACGTTACGTCTTAGCCGAGTCCGCGCTTTCCCGAAGAAGGAGGCGACTTGGTGAAACTGGTTCCGCGTCCAAGCATCCGAGGGATGATCGTGACACTGGGCGCAGGCGATCTGAATGCCAAGGAAAAGGCGGCTGGCTTCACCGGCGACATCCGCGGGCCGGCCTTCGTGGGCGGCGATGAAGTAGCCTTCGGGAGTGCTGTCGCTGAGCCCTTCCGCTCGCAGCATGTCCGAGACGATCTCGTCCCAAGGGCGGTTCTGGTTGAATTGCTCGGCGAGCCAGGTCTCGATGTCGAAGAGTCCGAGGCGTCGTTGATCCGACGCCGTTCGGTAGGCAATCGCATCCCGCCAGTAGCGGGCCCAGTGGCGTCCGTAGCGGGGTTCGCTCAGGAGTCGTTCGATGAGCTGGGCTTTCTTGTCGGGCGAGTCGCTTTCAAGGTAGTCGCGGACATCGGCCGGAGCGGGGATCTGGCCGATCGTGTCGAGGAAGAGTCGTCGCACGAAGTGGTCCTCGGGGGCCTCGCGGCCCGGGTCGGCCGAGGTGGCCGAGGACTTGATCAGCGCGTCGAGTTCGGCGATCGTCAGCGGCTTGCCGAGTGTACGAGGATCGATGAGCGAAAGCTGGCCGCCGACCTCGACCGGTTTGGCCGAGACCCATTCGAGCTTGGGGGGGAGCTTGGCTTGCGGCTGGGTCGCGCGGCGAAGGGGAGCGAACTGTTCCCGCGGCATCATTGCTTGACGCTCGTCGGCGTTGGTTAGCGTGGTGAGGAGCAGCAGCCCCAGAAGGGAACTGGGCAGCGCGACGCGCATGGGGCGACTCGTGACAACCGGCAACCGGCTCATGGGACCTCCCTCTCGGTGGTCAGATCGTTCGGGTGGAAGGGCGCGTGTGCCGATCGCGAACGATCCCTCGAAGGAGTGATTCGCTTGGCACGAGGAATTGAACCCCGACGGTGGGACGAGGTTCTTTGGGAGAGGGAAAAAACTCGCGAGATCGACCGAGGACGGTCTACCGGGAGGTGAGTGGGCGAATCAGTTTCCGTTGAGGTCGCGGGCGAACCGGTAGCCGACACCGCGAACGGTTTCGACGACGCGAGAGCGTTCGCCGAGCTTTTGGCGCAGGGAACGAATGTGGACGTCGATGGTCCGTTCGAGCACGATCGTCTCGTCGCCGATGGCGGAGGAGAGCAGGTCGGAACGGCTGAAGGCACGGCCCGGTTGCCGCATCAGGGTTTCCAGCAGTCGGTACTCAGTCGGCGTCAACATGACGGCGCTTCCGTTGCAGGTGACCGCGTGGGCGAGTCGGTCGAGCTTGATGCCGTGGTGTTCCATGACATCTTGTTCGCCGCCAGGCCGACCGCGCCGCTCGAGGAGGACACGCACCCGCTGAAGGAGCACCTTGACGCTGAAAGGCTTGGTGACGTAGTCGTCGGTGCCGACGGAGAAACCGACCATCTCGTCGATTTCCTCGGACTTTGCCGTCAGCATGAGGACCGAGATGTCGCGGGTCGACTTGTCGGCGCGTAGCTCCCGGCAGACGTCAACGCCGTCCATGGATGGAAGCATCAAGTCGAGGATGATGAGGTCGGGGACGTCGTTTTTGGCCTCGCGAAGGCCTTCCACCCCATCGGTTTGCAATGCGACGTCGTAACCTTCGCGCGCGAGGTTGAATTCGAGCACTTCGGAGATCGCGGCATCATCTTCGATGATGAGAATTCGCTGCTTCCTCATCGTCGTGGCCTGATTCACTGGTTCAAGTCCTCATCAAATGTTCGAGATCGACGGGGCTTCCATGGTGTCCCAACATATCAGAATCTCGGCGTGATGACGCATTCGCTGCCATTTCCCCGTCATCGGACGGGCGAAAAATCACCCTGAAGACCGATCCTTCGTTCAGGCGACTCGTGACCGAGACGGATCCTCCGAACGATTGGGCCAGGTGCTTGACAATCGAAAGCCCAAGCCCGGTGCCACCTAGCTCGCTCGATCGCGCCTTATCGACTCGATAGAATCGCTCGAAGATGCGGTCAAGGTCTCGTTCCGGAATCCCGACGCCGGTGTCGCTAACCTGGAGCGCGATTCCCTCGTCGACTCTCTCGGTCCATATAGCGATTCGTCCCCCTTCTGGGGTGTACTTCGTGGCGTTTTCGAGAAGATTTCGCAGGATGGTGGCCGCCCCTTCCGCGTCGGCGGTGATCTCGTCGGCGTCGTCGGCGACCTCCGCCCGCAGGGCCAGACTCTTCCCTTCGGCCTTCTCCCGGAACTGATCGACGCACGCCGCCACGATGTGTCGCAGACTCACCGATTGGATCTCGAATCCAGGCGCATGCGATTCGCAACGGGCAAGCGTGAGCATGTCGAGGATCAGGGCGCTGAGGCGATCGGCTTGCCGATTGATGCGCTCCAGGAAGTGGCGAAGCTGGGGGACGTCATTGGGATCGCTTTCGAGAATGGTCTCCGCGAAGGCCTTGATGGCGGTTAGGGGAGTCTTCAATTCGTGGGAGGCGTTGGCGACGAACTCCTGCCGGACATTCTCGAGTCGACGCAGTTCCGAGACGTCGCGGAGGACGATGATGCTGCCCGCTCCGGAAGCCAGGGAGATCGGTCGCGAGAAGTAAGTCAGGAGCCGGTGAGGGCTTAGGACCTCAAATTCGGTGCTCCACGCCGCGTTGCCGTTGAACGTCCGCGCGACCGCCTCGTGCAGGGCCGGATGGCGAACGATCTCCCAGAGTTTGCGTCCCACCGCGTCACTTCGGGGCAGGCCGAACAGACGATAGAACGTTGGGTTGGCGAAGAGGATCTGCTGATCGACGTCGATCGCGATGATTCCCTCGGGCATCGTCTCCAGCATCGCTTGCAGATCGTGTTTCACACGATCGGTGCGCAGCCAATGGCCGATCAACGTCGCGCGCATCTTTTCCAGGGCGTGAGAGAGCGAGTCGAGCTCGTCGCCGCGATGTAAGTCGAGCGAAATATCGTGCTCGCCGGAGGCGACCGCTTGCACCCGGGCGGTGAGCCCGTCGAGTCGCGCTTGCCAACTTTTCAAAAGAAACCAGGAGCAAGCGGCTCCGGAGACGAGGAGCACCATGCCGATCGCGGCCGCGGTGCGCCAAACGCCTGTCTCTTGCGTTCGAAGTGATGCCAACGGAACCGAGAGGCGGACAAATCCGACCGGAACCCCATCGAGCTCTAGGCGACGGGCGACAAAAAGCTGGCGTTCGCCGTTGGCGCGATCGGGCCGAAGAATGCTGCCGAAACCCGAGCGGGATGCTTGATCGAGTTCGGGACGGCTGGTTTCCGCGGAGTCTTGGGTTCGTTTTGGAGAGGAATCGGCGAGTAGCCGCCGTTCTTGATCAAAGAGGGAGATCCGTGCCGAGATGTCGCTAGCCAACCGATCGAGCGTGGCTTGGCTGGGCTGTTGGCCGGAAGCACTAGCGAACTTGGCGAGTTGGGGAGCGATCAACGAGGAGGTCGTTCGCAACGACTCCTTCGCTTGGCTGACCGCGACCGCGCCGAGTCGATCGCGGATGGAGGTCGCGAACACCGCCAACCCGACGATCGTCAGAGCGGCGAACGGGCCAAAGAGCTTCCAAAACATCGGCACCTCGCCTGCCTGCGAAAAGGGACCGCGGCTTGGGAGGCGGTCCGGGGCGGGCCCTTCGCTCAAAATATAGGGCTTGGATCACCCCATGTCCCAGTTTGTTCGCTGTGAATTCGTGATGGCAAATGATCTTGGGCCGGACAATGCGAGCTTGCGGATCGGCTGCCTTGAAATCGGATCGATGATGACGGATAATCCAGCGGATCAGTCAAGGAGGGCATTGGGCCAACTCGACTGCGCGTGGGAGAGGGTCGATCCTTGTTCGTCGTCTCGTTCGACCCGCGCCGGCGGTCCTCGACGCGGCGACGGCGGTCAGCGATGAGTCTCGACGCTTTCGTTTCGCGCACCGGTATGATCCTTGAGCGTCCCCATCGAATGCTTGAATCCCGCTCGATTTGGGAGTGATTCAGGCTGGGCGTGGCGATCGAGAATCGTCCGGAGCATGCGGTTGAGTTGACGGGGTTCCTTGGGGAAGCCAAGGGGACCATGGGCCCGATGGGGAAGGAGACTTCCGAGGTGTCTCGACTTTTTCATGCCGCGATCGAGAGCCTCAAGAAGTCCCTGCTCGCGGAGGCGGGCGTTGTCGAGGACAATGTGCTCACCGCCGTGAAGTCCCTTCGCGAACGCGACGCGCGGCTCGCCCAGCGAGTGATCGAGGACGATACCCGCGTCGATCAGATGGAGGTCGATCTCGAGCAGGAATGTCTCGAGATTCTCGCCCTTTACCAGCCCGTGGCAGCCGATTTGCGCTTCGTGGTGACGGTCCTGAAAATCAACGTCGATCTTGAGCGGATCGCCGATCTCGCGGTCAACTTGGCCGAGCGTGCCGAGTATCTAGCGACGCACGAGGCGATTTCGTTCCCCTTCAACTTGCCGGAAATGTCGCGGGTCGCTTCGGAGATGCTCAAACGGGCGATCGATGCGCTCGTGCGGATGGATGCCGATCAGGCTCGCGCGGTCCGCGCGTTGGACGATCAAGTCGATGCGATTCATCGCAACGCGTTCACGAAGGTCCAGGTGAGCATCCGGGAGAAACCCGAAGTCTCCGATTGCCTCATCCAGACCCTGTCGGTCGCCCACAACATCGAGCGGATTGGCGACTTGGCCTCTGGCATCGCGGAGGACGTCATCTACATGGTCGAGGGAGACATCGTGCGCCATCAACCGCCACGTCCCTCGTCACGCCGGCGCCGGGCGTGACCGATTTCGCTACTTGGTCGCGATAAACGCCATCCAGTAGAAGGTCCAGCCGGTGACCCCGGTGAAGTACATGCCGATCGCGGCACTCCAACCCAACCACTTGTGTGTGGAGCTGTAGGGCCCTGGGACGGGTGGGCTCGCGAAACGCCTTAGCGCTCCCGCGATCGTGACGATCCACAGGAGGGTCGTGAGGCAAGCGAGCGTCACGTGGAAGTAGAGGAAGGGAAACAGGATCGTGTCGTAGTAGGGCGATTCGGTCGCGAGGTGCCGCCAGCCGTAGATGCGAATGTCGAGCTCGAAGAGGATCACCGCCAACAGCAAGACGACGCCGGTAGTGACCTGGACTCGCTTGTGCAAGAGGTAGTTCTGGCGCGCTTTGACGAGGTAGATGCTCCAAGTCAGTACCGGCAGAATGGCGACCATGGCCGTCGCGACCACGTCGAGCATGAATGAAGCCCGACTGAACGGAATGAACCCCGGTGGCATCATTGAAGATCCTTCGCCTCTCGTTGGCCGACGACGGTCTTGAGGTGTCGGCGACCTTTCCCCCCATGGGGACATCATATGAGTGGGAGGGATGAACGCGGGCGCGTTTTGGCGGGAACGTCGGCCTCGCGCGAGGGAGGATATTGTGAGATCTGCGTCTTCTGTCGGCATGGACTGCTAGGACACTGTCGAGCGTCCAAGTTCGGGCTTACGGTTGAACAATTCGCCCTCACTGGCCGAGCAGTAGCCTGTGGCACCCGAGAATCGAGTGGACCATCGCACTATTCCGAGGTGGATGTGGCGAGTTCTTCCTCGGTGATTTCGAGACCAATGCCGGGACTGGTCGGTAACTCGATGGCGTCGCCCTCGATCGCAAGCCCCGTGGGGACTCGGCTGGTCGTCATGCGCAAGAGCGAGAGGCCGATGCTCGGGTTGCCGAGGGCCTGCGACTGGAAGTGCAAGCGGTGCGCGAGCGCAATGTCCGTGTCGATCTTGCCACGCAACGCGACGCCCAGGCCGAGCGACTCGCAAAGCGTCAGCAGACGTCTTCCCCCGGAGTGACCGCCAGCCCTGCCCAAGTCGATCACCGCCGTGTCGATGCCCCCGCTCTTGGACAAGTTCAAGAGCTCGCCGGGATGTGTCACGCTCACGCCGACCTGCGGACCACTCCCCGCGACTCGTCCCAACTGGGCGTATCCTTCGGCACCAGGCATAAGTAGAGGATCCTCGACTCCGTCAATCCCCGCCTTCGCGAGCTGCCCCAACAACCGCTTGGCGGTCGGCAGGTCGTGACCTCGCTCGAACGCGACGACCAATTCCGTGCTCGTGGGGATCGCCTCGCGCACGGCCATCGCGAACGCGGCATCCTGAGCCATGTCGCTGGAGCCGACGTGGAGTCGTACGGAGCGATACCCTTCCTGGACGGCTTTCCGGGCCTGTTCCGCCGCTTCGTCGGGGTTCTGTCCCGCCACCGAGTGACAAACGCGCTGAGGACGTCCGTGATAGCCCCCGAGCAGCGCCGCGAGAGGCAGGCCCAGACAACGTGCCCAAAGATCGTGAACCGCCATGTCGATCGCGGAGGCGGCCGGGCCGAGCGGTTCGCCCAGCGAGAGAGAGGTTCGTCCGGAGAGAATCTCGTTCATCCGTGCGACGTTCCAGACGGGAAGGTCGGCAAGCAGCTTGCCGAGGGACTCTTCGACGGCCAGGGAGATCGCTTCGGCCGCTTCCTCGGTGCCGAGGGGCCCTTGAGAGATTTCCGCCCAACCGACGACCCCGTTGGAGGCGGTCACGTTGACCAGCAGGGCCGGAACTCGGGTTCCCTTCTCGACAAGGAGTCGTTCACCCAACTGAAGGTCGCGATCGGACTCGAAAGCGTCGACGACAACCCGGACTCCGTCGATGACGACGCCGGTGAGTCCCGAGTCGGCCGAGAGCGGCGGGGTGTTTCGAATCTCCTGGAGGACTTCGGGCGGAAGAGTGATCCGCTGGCTGTCACCGTTGGCGCTCGTGGGCGCCACCGATTTGCTCGAGCCGTGTGGTTCGGGTACGGGATGGGTGATCGGGGCGGACTCCGAGGAGGGAACTTCCTCGGGAGCTGTTGGGACGCGGAAGATGCGGCGGCACGATTTGCAGCGGCCGCGTCGCCCCAGATGATCGGGGGTGACTTGGATCGGGCTGCCGCAGTGGGGGCACTCGATCCGAATGCGTCCCGCGACGACCGAGCCCTCGACCCACTTGCCCATGGGGGCGGCGAGTCGTTTGCTCGAAGCCTGCGAGTCCGACGTCGAGGCCGAGTCTTCCGCGGAAGCGGGTGTGAAGAAGAGTTCCTCGGAGGTCGAATCCATTTCACCACTGCCTGACAAGGGATTGTTGTTTCCGGTCGACGCCGAGTCGTTTGGCTCGGCCGATTCGTTCGACTCATCGGGTAGACCGATCCAATGGACGCTTTCGGGAGAGGTGTAGAGGTCCTCGCTCCTCTCGCCGGAGGGGGAGGCCGGTGGCTTCGATTCGCCCGACGGACGTGGTGCCGAGCGAATCGCGCTTGGAAGGCCGGAGTTATCGGAAGGGGACGATTCGTCGGACACGACCTCGTATCCGGAATCGGGAACGACCACGACGGCCTGGCATCCTCCACACCGACCCTTCCGGCCGATCATCGCTCCGGGGACGAACATGGAGGCGCCGCAGTGTGGGCAGGCGAAGCGAATTTGTTGGGAGTGAGTGGAAGCCATGGTGCGATTCTACTGGCGGGCACTCGTGAAAGAAGAAGACACCGGTGCCGCCATGGAAAGATTCATCGAGTTGTCCGTGACCCATCGCGCTCGTTGTTGCTCGCGGGCGGTCGCCGCCGAGGGCATGCGAAGGGCAGCCGCCTGTCATCGGGCACGTTCGGGACCGCCTGAGGTATCCGCACCTCTCCTTGCCCGACTGCTGCAAGCGTAGCAGACTCTCGGCGGCTCGTAAAGCAGGCCCGCGGGATCGTGGCCCTGTTCGTCATTGGCTTTCGTGGTACCCTAGGGGGGAAGGAAGCCGGACCGAACGGAGACGCCGGCACTGCCAAGCTTTTCACGTGATTCGTCGCTCGGGAAGAGCATGTCGCACGCGCGGCGGGACGAGCTGGACCGAAGCTAGTTCGAAACGTCGACTAGCAGCCAGCATCGCTTCGCGGTCTGCTGGCGCGGACAGAGCTTTCGCGAGAGGACCAAGTTGGGATACGCCAGGTTGTCGCGACGTCGTTGGATCATCCTCGGAAGCCTTCTCGGTGTCGTTCTTCTTTTGTTGTTGGGAGTTGGACTGACGATGCTTTCGCCACCGGCGAGCGCCGTGGAGTTCGCGCCGCCGGTCACGGCCAGCGTCTTCGATGGCGATCGCGCCTACGAGTATCTCAAGGGAATCTGTGCCCTCGGTCCGCGCATGAGCGCCTCCGACGCGATGCGCCGCCAGCAGGAACTGCTCAAGGAGCACTTTGAAACGCTCGGAGCCACGGTCGAACTCCAGCGCTTCGAGGGGAGACAGCCTAGTCTCGGGCAGCGGACCTTTCCCTGTGCCAACTTGATCGTCCGCTGGCACCCCGAAACCAAGCGGCGCGTCCTGCTCGGTGCCCACTATGACACCCGACCCAAGGCCGATCAGGAGCCGATCTTCCGCAACCGCGAGAAACCTTTTCTCGGGGCCAATGACGGCGCCTCGGGGGTGGCGTTTCTCATGGAACTGGGGCGAGTGATCCCCCAGCTCGACCTGAAGGTCGGCGTCGACTTCGTCCTCTTCGACGCGGAAGAGTACATCGTTGACAAGAACCGCGACCGCTACTTTCTCGGCTCGGAGTACTTTGTCGACCAGTACGTCAACAGCCGGCCCGACTATCGCTACGAGAAGGTGATCGTCGTCGACATGATCGCCGACCGTGAGCTAGAGATCTTTCCCGATCAACGCTCCGCGGCCAAGGCCGGCAGGCTCGTGGGGGAAGTCTTCGGCATCGCCAACGAACTCCGCCTCCGGCAGTTCGTCCCTCGCGTCAAGTACGACGTGCTCGACGACCACGTCGCCTTCCAGAAGAAGGGGATTCCCGCGATCGTGCTGATTGACTTCGACTATCCGCATTGGCACCGTTTGACCGACACGCCGAAACGCTGCTCGGGTGAGAGTCTCGAGGTGGTTAGCCGGGTGATCATCGAGTGGTTGAGGCGGCAACAATGAGCGACGTCTATTCAGCAAGCGTTCTCGTCGCGGACGTGACGCCGTTGGCGACCTCCGGGAAGGTCCTGCTCTCGCTTGCCGGGGTGGGCGCGATCGTGACCGCTCTGTGGCTGCTAAGGCTCCGTCGCCGCACCGCCAAGTCGGGGGACATGGTTCATCACTTGTGGGAAGCCGTCCCCTCGTCGGGATGGCGTCCGGTCATCGCGATCCTGCTCGCGATCGATGGATTGATGGCGATCGTGGGCGTCTGGATTGATCCGCGCCAGACGCCGCGCGCGTTTGTCGTTTTTTGGAGCGTCATCATCCTGTTGACGGGCGTCGTTGTCTGTCTGGCGGTCCTGGACATCCTCATTCTGAGGCAACAGGGCCTGCGCGCGGAGCGAGACCTCGCCAAGACGCTCGACGATCGCCTGCGCGACGAACTCGAGGAGTATCGCCAAGCACAGGCGCACCGCCACAACGGAAGCACGCCAAGACAGAACTAATCGAGACGAATCGTGCAATCGGCGTGATGAAACGCGGAGATGCTCACCAGAGCCGGCCATCGGCCGGCACGCGTGATGTCACGAGAAGCTCGGCAGTACCAAGGGTACTAACGGTAATAGCTACCAAAGAGCAACAGCGCGATCGCGCTACACCCCAGCACCAACGGCAAGGCTTCGAGAACGACTCCCATGAGGGAGGATCGGCTTTCTGCCCGAGAAGGTGTCCGAAACTGGGGATTGGTCAATCCAGCCGAAACAATGCGGTTTGCGTGATATGCCACGGTTCTATCCCTCCTTAGGAGAATGAGCACGCGCGGCCCGAACCGGACAGTCGGTTTGCCGACCAGCCGGTCGGAACAAACCCCTTTAACATGCTTTTGCGGAGCGAGAAAGATGGATTCCCGCTTCGGGCTCGGTAACGCACTCCCAAACCATCGCCTCGTCCATGAGGCCTCGGGAGAGGAACACCATAACCTCTCCCGCGTCAATCACTTGAGACAAATGGCATGCCGAAGAGGTTCACCCTCCTCTTCTGCCATTCTCGCACCGTCCATAAGATTTGCAAATCGTGTTCCAGTAGGTCAATCAGGATCACTAATTGTAAAAAGTGGTACGCGGAGTCGGGAATCAAGGCCGAAATGGACCAGAATCGAGCCCGATCGGTCCCATTTTGCTTCCTTTTCATCTCCGACTGCTGCTGTGTTTGCTGTCACCGCTGCTGAAACTTTTCTCATCTGGACACTTTGTGATCACCGCGCGTTTCAAACTGATCGTCCCTGACCTGGATTCTCTATTTCCTCACGGTGACAAATCACCGTCCGTGCCCCTTTCGAGGAGCGTCGATTGGATCATGGCCGGCATGATGGCTCGTTCAAGCACGCTGTTTTTGGCCTCTTCGCCGAACTTGCCCAACTAACGGTAGCATCGATGATGCCACGGGGAAGGGGTGGGAGCATTTCCGTCACAAGTGGTGACCGGGGAGCCATTTCGCTCGCAGGGGCCGAACCGGTGATGAAACCGCCACTGGATCGTCGACGGCCAAAGTGACTTCGAATCAAGCAGTCAGCTCGTGGAAATCGAGCGGAAATGGGACGCGATCGTCCACTTGCATCCAACGCTGGCCGGGAAGTCAGAGATGGGTAGAATCGTGCATGCCGATGCCGCGTCGGGGAACCGAGAAACCTATCTCGGAGAAGTAGCCATGCATTGTTGGGACGTGGGGGGCGCTGTCGCGCCTCGGTTCACTCGTCTTTCGATCCTGTTGGTCCTCGTGGGGTCTCCGTTTGGATGTTCGGAGTGGTCTCCGCCGGGAGATTCGTCGGACCCCGCCAGCCTCGAGGCCCGGCTGTCGCACATCAAGATTCAAGAGGAAAGGATGTCCGAGGAAGCCCTGGCGCGAAGAGCTCGCTCGTTCGCGATCCTGAAAGAGGAAGGTGTTCCCTACATCGACCATTTGCCGGTGATCGAGACGGAGGCGGAGTCCGTGCGCCGATCGACCGAGGAGGTTGCTCTGCGGACAATGGCTCTGGCTCTCGTGGCGGCGAAGGGGGAGGGGCTCGAACAGGAGCATGTCGACAACTGGATCGAACGGTTCGATCTGGCGGAAGCCTTCACGCCGCAGGAAAGAGAGTTCATCCAGGATCCCGATCCGGACCCCGCACGGAGCGTTCATTTATCCTGGCGTTATGAATGCTGCTGGGTCCTGCTTTGGGCTCTCGGGTACTTTGAAGAACTCCATCGACCGGACACGATGTGTGACCCCAAAAAGGTGGTCTCGCTTATCTTTGGCGACTCTCGTGAGGCGTTCATCAAGAACGCCAAGCTTCGCTCCCAGAAGGATCTCCTTGATGCCGCCGACCTGATCTACCGTTATCACTGGGCTGCGGTCGAGGCCCAAGTCAACAATGGAGACGATGCTGCCGGGCTTCACGATGGCGTCTGCGTGGAGCATCATCGTGCCTTGAACTGGCTCATCGGCCACATGAACGCGCAATGGGATGATGTGAGCACCGATACTTAGCGGCTAGTCGCGACGATGATCGGGTGTGGTTCTCCGGCAAGGCGGTCGCGAGGCGGCCACCGTCTCGACGCCCCCATTGGGACGAAAGGATGAACCGAACACCATGCGACGTGTCCTCTTTAATTGTTCCAGGAACAAGGTGCGCCGTTCTGTGGGGCAGGCCAATACAGTGCGACGCTGAGTGCTTTGCGGCTATCCCGGCCTCGTCGCGTTCGTCGACCCATCAGTACCCCAAAGGAGTCAGGCAATGGCCTGACCTACGAAGCGGAAACAGCAATGGGGCACGCGAGCCTCGGTTCGGGTAGCTGTAGCTTGACTCCGACCCCGCGCGATTGACCCGTTTGGACGGCACGTCCACAATGGCCGATCTGGCGCGGGGAACGCGAGGGACGTTGGCTGAGTGGGGACTTCAACCGTCATGAAGATGGATTGCCCGAAGTGCGGGGAACCGGTTCCAGATGATCAGGTGAACGTGGCGACCGACGTCGCGTTCTGCCCGGCGTGCGACGAGATCTTCTCGCTCTCGAAGATGATTTCGGCCGGCAAGTTCGTCAGCGACTTCGACATTCATTCGCCGCCAAGCGGGGCGTGGTTCGAGGACCATGGGCTCGGCTGCCAAGTGGGGGCGACGACGCGGTCGTGCGCCGCTTTCTTTCTCGTCCCTTTCATGTGCGTCTGGTCGGGCTTTTCGCTCGGTGGGATCTACGGCACCCAGATCGCCGCGGGGAAGTTCAACTTGGTCATCTCGCTCTTCGGCATCCCCTTCCTCTTCGGGACGATCCTCTTCGGTTCGATCACCCTAATGGCCATCTTCGGCAAGGTCGTGGTAACGATCGATGGAAACGATGGCTCGGTCTTCACCGGAATCGGACCCGTCGGGTGGACGAGGCGGTTCGATTGGAGGGAAATTTCCGCGATCGAGGAGGAGATCGTGGCTTCGAGCAGATCGACGAGCAACTATCGTAGTACGATGCAAGTCATCTCCCTGCTGGGCCAGAAACGGCTTCGCTTCGGCAGTATGCTCTCGCAAGCGCGGCGCTACTACATGCTTCAAGTCTTGCGGACACTTCTTGCACGCCGGGGATGAGGCGATGGGATCTCTCAGAACTCGATAATACTGCCATCGTCGACGATGGAGAGGTTCTTGTAGAGATCGAGGTCGATCGTCTCGTTGAGGAAGCGAACCGACCCGTCCCCCATCGTGAAGTGGGCGCCGCCGGGATGGAGGCTCGAGAACCAGTGGCGAAAACGCCAGTCGGTGTCGGGGAAGTTCATCGGGTAGCCGGTCGAGCCGGCAACTTCTCGGACGCCGGAACCGCCGCTGTTGTCGCGATTGCCCATGCTGGCGCCGACCCAGTGCGAGTAACGATCGCTCGTCTCTCCGGGCATGCGCGAGGCACGTTCGCCGACCATGAGCGTCTTGCTGGCGCCGTCACTGATCTTGCTCAAGTTCGTCGAGATGTTGCGCGAGCCGAAGATGCCGTTGCCGGCTTGGCGCAGGGCGAGCGAGTAGTAGCCGCCGTCCCCGTTGACGCCGATGTAGTTGGCCCGCGCGACTTTGGGGCTCGAGCCACCCATGTCGGGAATAAAACGCCCGCTGGAGATCGCGTCGGCGGCGCTGTCGGTTGGGCAGCGGAAGACGGCGATGCGCTCCTGCATCAATTCGAGAAGTTCCGGGGTGGTGGCCGCGTCGTCGAGAGGAATCGCGCCTGGGCCGAGCCGCTCATAAAGTCCGGACAGATCGAGCTGCGGAAGGATCAGCGACGCCCATCCCCAAGACGGATCGTTGCATTCGCCGGCGACGTTGCCCCCGGTGTAAGTGCACTGAGCGGTGTCGGTCTGGTAGATGAGCATCGGCGGGAAACCGCCATGGGCCTCGTGGTAGCTATGCAGGGCGAGGCCGATCTGCTTGAGGTTGTTGGCGCACTGACTGCGGCGGGCCGATTCGCGGGCCTGCTGCACCGCGGGAAGCAGAAGCGACACTAAGATCCCGATGATCGCGATGACGACCAGAAGCTCAACGAGCGTAAACCCACGGCGATGACGCATCTCGACACTCCTAGGTGGGAATCGGATTGAAGCGGCGACACATTGAGTAGCGATCATCGTGCCAAATGCCCGCGAACCGAACAAACGCGACCAGGCAGGCGATGATCGGGAAGGTTTCGAGGGATGGGGAAGCGAATCGCGAGCGATCACCGCCCGAGAACTGCTCTCGATCTTAGCAGCGCTGTTGTGATCGCGGCAAGAGAACCCGTCAATGAACACGTCTTTGTTCAGAGAATCTCGCGCAGCTCGTCGAGGACCGTAAGGGCCTGTTCGCGGATCTCCCCTTCGGTCGGTTCTCCCCCATGCTGGAACGCGAACGCGCTGGCCCACTGGTTCATGTCCGACGCGTATGCGACCAGAAGGTCGTGAACCCTGGTCGGGTTGCCGTCGGGGCCGATCAGGTAGAGCCCCTCGTTGGCGGCGGTATCGTAGATCTGCCAGTTGAGCACGAAAGGAGTGCCCCAGTCGATGGCCGCTCGCATGACGTCGATCGTGAGTTCGAACCGCTGATCGGGCGTGACATCGGTGAGGTAGAAACCGAACTCTCCGATGAAGACCCGTCGATCGAAGGGAAGTCCCTTCTTGGAAATGAGAAGACTCTCGATGTAGGAGAGGTTCTCGCCAAGGGCGTCGTCGTAGTTCCCGACGTTGCCCTCATCGAGAATCACGTCGTAGGCCGAGTAAGACACGAAGTCGACATTCGTCGCCGGCAACACGGCGTTGACGACGCGTTCGAAGCCGAGTTCCTGGGCATCGTCGACCCGGTTGACTTCGAGGTAGTGGAAGACCTCGACGCCGTCGCCGGTGAAGTCAAACTTGGCTTGGTCGATGGCGTCCTGACGCAGGTTGAGCCAGTCGATGAGGCCTTGGACCCGCTGATCGTTGACGTCGGCGAGGGTGGGGTTCCATTCGAGCAGGTTCCAGTCGGTCTCCCAGTTGCCGATCATGAACGTCTTGCCGGTTCCCTCGAAAGTCTCGAGCAGGTAGGTCGCGAGGTTGTAGGTCACTTCGTATTCGTTGACGTACTCTTCGGGGCTGATGCCGATGTTGTCGGCCCACGGTCCCGAGCGTTCGAGCCAGAAGAAGTAGTAGTCGAAGTCCATGCCGAGGACGGTTTGGAAGGACTCATTGCTCTGGAGGAGAGCGACCGGATCCCATTGGTGCAGGCTCCCCAAGCCGTAGAGCGTCGGGTCGAGCGCGACTTTGAGGATATTCGATCCCGTCGCTTCGATGGCCCGGGCGGTTTCGACGAGGGAGGTCTCCTCCGTGAACGAATAGCCTGGCCCGATTGATTGGGTACCGAGGAAGACGTTTCTCGCCGGCGTCACGTCGCTCGGATCGGGGGTGGTTGGGGGAACCTCGGTGGCGGGAGGAGCCGTACCTTCGAGGTTCACGGCAAAGTCGGGAGTGACGACGGACCCTCCCAGATAGCTGGCGTTGAATCCGAAGCTGATCGCTTCGCCGGGAGCGAGGGTCTTGTGGTCCTCGGTGGGAGTCGCGACGAGATTGGTTCCTTGGTGGCGAGTGATGGTGGCGTTCCAAACGTAGTCGATGCCGTAGTCGGAAGGCCACGCCCACTGGATATCTCGAACCGTCACCGGCTCGGCGGTCGGGTTTCGGAGCACGACGTTGGCGCTAAACCCGGTCGCCCACGTCGAGAAGATGGAGAATTCGACCAAGACTGGCGAAGGGCTGGGCGACGGCGTCGGTTTGTCGGTCGATCCGTCCTCGAGCGGGGTGGTGGGATCGGAAGGGGGAACGTCCGGCGACGACACGGGCTCGCCGTTGAGTTCGACCAGTTCGAACGCAGGCTCCGTCCAACCGTCGGGGCCGGTGGCGACGTTGAAGCCGAACGCGATTGCTTGACCGGGGGCAATGGCGCCGTCGGTTTCGGAACGAGCCATCACGGTATCGCCCTCGAACGCGAAGGCGGCATCCCAGGCGTAGGTGATCCGTTGCTGGGCGGGCATTTCCCAAGCGACGGCCCAGCTCTCGACGGGAGCATCGCTTCCATTCCTGACGACGACCGCCACCGTGGCACCGGTGTCCCACTGGCTCAGCAGATGCGTCTCGATGGTGACGAGATCGGCAAGCGCGTCAACCTTGCCCATCTCCGCCTGGCCACTCGCTGTCGGGATCTCGGGCGAAAGGAGGAGATCGGGGCTCGCGGTCAGCAGGCAGCGATCTTCGAGGCTCTCCAGGCAAAGGAGTTGGGTCTTCGGGCGACGCTTTGAGCGCAGCTTGGCCATGCTCTGCTCCAAACGAATAGGCGCGGGTGACGGGATCGAACGGAAGTGTGTGCTATCTAGTACGCCCTGGGCCGAGCAAGCGTTGGTAACCGCCGATCACGGCGAACGACGGCTGGGGCGACATCTGGTGCGGGAGCATTGTTGCGTCCGGTGCGGCGAGGTCAAGTGGTCGCGATCGGGAAGATCGCGTGCGGGCGGACAGTGAGAGGAGAAGGGCGGAGTAGAGAGGGAGGGCGATTGAGAGGGAGGCCAACAAAAGGACCCGGAGGTGGGCCGAGACCCACCTCCGAGACGAGGCTCTTCGCCGAGTCAGCTCAAGTTCATCGACATGAGGAACTCGGGATTGGTCTTGGTGCGACGCAGTCGGCTGGTGAGCAGCTCCATCGCCTCGACCGGGTTCATGTCGTTAAGCACGCGACGCAGGATCCAGATCCGCTTGAGTTCTTCGGGATCGAGCAGCAACTCCTCGCGGCGGGTGCCGGAACGGTTGACGTCGATGGCTGGCCAAATGCGCTTCTCGACCAAGCGGCGGTCGAGGTGAAGCTCCATGTTGCCGGTACCCTTGAACTCCTCGAAGATGACTTCGTCCATCCGGCTGCCGGTGTCGATCAGGGCGGTGGCCAAGATCGTCAAGCTGCCGCCACCCTGGATATTCCGGGCGGCCCCGAAGAACCGCTTCGGCTTGTGAAGCGCGTTGGCGTCGACACCACCGGAGAGGATCTTGCCCGAGTGGGGGATCTCGGTGTTGTAGGCGCGGGCCAGACGTGTGATCGAGTCGAGCAGAATCACGACGTCGTGGCCGAACTCGACCATCCGCTTGGCCTTCTCGATGACCATCTCGGAGACCTGAACGTGGCGGGAGGCGGGCTCGTCGAAGGTCGAGCTGATCACCTCGGCACGCGGGCCCTTGACGGTCCGCTCCATCTCCGTCACTTCTTCCGGTCGTTCGTCGATCAGAAGAACGATGACGTAGACGTCGTTGTGATTGACGAGGATGCTGTTGGCCATCTTCTGCAAGAGGACGGTCTTACCAGTCCGCGGCGGAGCGACGATCAAGCCACGCTGTCCCATGCCGATGGGGGTGACCATGTCGATCACCCGCATGTTGATTTCGGTCGGCTCGCTGGGCAGTTCGAGCTGAAGGCGCTGCTCGGGATGCAGCGGCGTCAGGTCGTCGAAGCTGATCATGTTCCCCATCTTGTCGGGGTCTTCGAAGTTGATCGCCTCGACGCGAAGCAGCGCGAAGTAACGCTCGTTTTCCTTCGGCGGCCGAATCTGTCCCGAGACCGTCACGCCGGTCTTCAGCCCGAAGCGTCTGATCTGGCTCGGCGAAATGTAGATGTCGTCGGGGCAGGGCAGGTAGTTGTAATCGGGACTTCTCAGGAAGCCGAAGCCATCGGGAAGGATCTCGAGAGTTCCTTCGCCGTACATCAGGCCGTTCTGTTTCACCCGTTCCTTGAGGATCTTGAAGATCAGATCCTGCTTTTTGAGGCCGGCATATTCTTCGATGTTCTCTTGCTGAGCCAAGAGCAACAGGTCGGCCATCGACATGTGCTGCAGCTCGGCGAGGTGGGTGCCGAGTTGGCCGCCGCCGCGTTTGATCGCTTCGTAGCGTTTGTTGGTATCGAGATCGGCGAACGCGACTTCTCCATCGCCGTTCTCGGCCGGTGGCGTGGTGGATCGTGACTCCTTACTTCGCTCCCGGGACCGCGCCTTGGCGGGAGGCGGATCGGAGACGGCGACGTTGGAGTCCTCCTCCTTGGCGGTCGGCGTCTTGTCTTCCTTGGGGGCGTCCTCTTTGGCGGATTGGCTTTTGGGACGACGGCCACGACGGCCGGTTGATTCGGACATGATCTTGCTCCTTCTTCGGTGCCGGCGCCGAGATTCGCGAACGGCGGTTGCCGTGTCGATCCGGGAGGGAAAGTACCCCAAAGTCTTCCCCGACATGAGAGACCTGCCCGGATCCGCCGGCGGCGGGATTCGTACCTCTTCTGATTGCACCAACTGACCGTCACCGGGTGACATCCCGATGACATTCGGCATCATCGGGGGACGCCCCGATGATCTTCGGTTCACCGTTCGCCGGGACGATTGGCCCTCGCGGACCAGTCCTCGACCAAGCGAGCGATTCGTCGGCTCACTTCATCCTTCGAGCCGACATTCTCGAGCACGAGATCCGCTCGTGCCCATTTTCGATCCAGCGGCCACTGGGCCGCTTCTCGTCGCGTCAACTCCTCGTCGGTCCACGAGCGGTTCGATCGGAGTCTCTCCAAACGTATTGCCCGTGGAGCGTCGACCGCGACGACATGGTCGCACAGATCGTCCCACCCCGCTTCCGCGAGGATGGCCGCATCGAGGACGATCAATCGCTTCCCTCGTTCCCTCTCCTCGGCGATCCGTTTCTCGAAACGGCGCCGCATTCTCGGGTGCACGAGCTCTTCCAGCTTTCGCATCGAGTCGGGATCGCCGAAGACGATCCTTCCCAGCACCCGTCGGTCGATGTTCCCCGGATCCCCATCCTTCAGGATGCGGTCACCGAACCTCTCGACCAAGCTCTCGATGACCTCGCGGTCTTGGAGCACTTCGTGGCCGACTCGGTCGGCGTCGATGACGACCGCTCCTTGCTCGGTGAAGAGCTGGGCGACGAACGATTTGCCCGCCCCGATCGACCCGGTCACGCCGATCACGATCGACTGTTTCTCACTCACGCCGACCTCCGTCGGCTGTTCGGTTGCCGCCCCGACCAAAGTCGGGTGCTCGGTTGCCGCCCCGACCGAAGTCGGGTGCTCACGACAGGCCCACGACCTCGCCGATCGGCTCGAGGTCGAGCCAGTTGGGACCGACCCCGATGTCGACCTTCAGCGGCACGCCCTTGAGTTGGAGAGCTTGACTCATCTCCTCGTTGACCATCGCGGCGAGGGGATCGACCCGGTCGGCGTCGACTTCGAAGAGGAGTTCGTCGTGGATCTGTAGTAGGAGCCGCGCGCCGAAGTCCTCCGACTCCAAACGCCGATGAATCGATAGCATCGCCCTCTTGATCAGGTCCGCGGCAGAGCCCTGGATGACGGTGTTGATGGCCGTCCTCTCCGGCAGATTGCGGGAGCGGCCAGTCGTCCGCTTAATTCCGTTAATGGGACGACGACGACCCAGGATCGTGGTGACGTAGCCATTTTGCCGAGCGAATTCAAGGACGCCGGTCATAAAGGTCTCGATCGTCGGATAGCGATCGAAGTAGGCATCGATGAACTCGGCCGCTTCCTCTTGGTCGATTTTGAGTTGTTTCGCCAGTCCGTAGGGGCTCTGCCCGTACATGATGCCGAAGTTCACCGCTTTGGCTCGGCGGCGCATCTCCTTGGTGACGTCCTCCAACGACACCGATTCGATCTGGGCCGCGACCACCGCGTGAATGTCCTGATCCTCGGCGAACGCCCGGATGAGGTTCTCGTCCTCACTGAAGTCGGCCAAGAGACGCAACTCAATCTGAGAATAGTCCGCCGAGAGGAGCGCCTGCTCCTTGGCGCCCGGGACGAACGCTTGGCGAATCTTCCTCCCATCCTCCGTACGGATCGGGATGTTCTGAAGGTTCGGATCGCTCGAACTCAAACGCCCCGTCGCGGCGACGGTCTGATTGAACGAACAGTGAACGCGTCCCGTCTGGGGATGACGCATCTGGGGCAACGCGTCGACGTAGGTACTCTTGAGCTTGGCGAGCCCACGATACTCGACGATGAGCGCGCACAGCGGATGCTTTTCCGCGAGCGTTTCGAGTACCTCTTCGTCGGTGCTGGGGCCGGTCTTGGTCCGTTTGACCACCGGTAGCCCAAGCTTTTCGAAGAGGATTCGCCGCAATTGGAGTGGCGAGTCGAGATTGAATTCCTCGTCGGACGCTTCGAAGGCTTGGGCCCTGATCGTTTCGATACGCGAGGCGAACTCCTCGGAGAGTTGCTCCAAACGGGAGGCATCGATCGCGATCCCATGGTGCTCCATCGTCGCGAGGACGTCGATTAGCGGACACTCCAGGTCGGTGTAGAGCTTCTCGAGTTTCTCCTCACCGAGGCGCGGTTCGAGAATTTCGGTCAAGCGAAGCGCGACGTCGGCATCCTCGCCGGCGTAGGGAGCCACCTCGCCGACCGGGACCTCGAGCATCGACTTTTGCGACTTGCCCTTCCCGATCAGCTCGGAGATCTTGATCGTCGTGTGATTCAGGTAGCGTTGCGAGAGCTCGTCGAGGTTGTGATTGCGCTCCCCCGGTTCCAGCAGGTAGCTCGCGATCATCGTGTCGAACGCGACTCCTCGCAGTGCGACGTCGGCGGCCATCAAGACGATCATGTCGTACTTGAGGTTCTGCCCGACCTTTTGGATTTCCGGGTTCTCGAGGATCGGACGCATCCGTTCGAGCACGTCATCGGGATCGAGTTCCGTATCCCCTTCGGGGCCTCGGACAGCGACGTAGAAGGCTTCCCCCGAATCGAAAGCGATCGCGTAGCCGACGATCTCCGCCTCGGTCGGGGTGACGCTGGTTGTTTCCAAGTCGAAGCTGAATCGCGTCGCCTCGGCGAGCCGCTTAAGCAGGCCCGCAAGTTCGCTCTCGCGCGTGACGGCGACGTAGTTGGCTTCCCAGGTGTCGACCGTGGGTTTCTCGGCCCTGATGTCGTCGGCGAAGCGATGGAAGCCGCACTTGGCGAAGAGATCTAGAAGCGCCTCGTGATCGGGTTCGGTCAGCCGCCATTGGGACCAGTCGTCGGGAAGCGGGATGTCGGTCTTCAAGCGAACGAGTTCCCGGCTGAGCAGGGCGCTCTGCTTGCCCTTGGCGAGTTTGAGCCGGACCCCCTTCTGGGGGATCTCGTCGAGGTGCTCGAAGATGGCGTCGAGCGTGCCGTACTTCTGGAGCAGTTGGCTCGCGGTCTTGGGGCCGACCCCCGCGATCCCGGGGACGTTGTCGGTCGAGTCCCCCACCATCGCTTGGTAGTCGACGACTTGTTCGGGGCGAACGCCCCAGTCCTTTTCGAGGGCGTCCCGATCGAGGGTACGATGGCGCCGCAGATCGTAGAGGAAGGCGTGGTCGCTGATGAGTTGCCGGGCGTCCTTGTCGGCGGTGCAGATGAAGACTTCGATCTGTTTGCCGGCGGCTTGGACGGCGACCGAGGCGAGAAAGTCGTCGGCTTCGAGGCCCTTTTCGGAGAGAACGGGGATGCCGTACGCGCCGAGCACCTCTCGAATGACGCCGATCTGCGGTCTCAGGTCAGTGGGCATCTCGCTGCGGTTGGCTTTGTAGTCGGTGTAGATCTCGTGCCGGAAGGTCTCGCCCGAAGCGTCGAAGGCGCAGACGAGGTAGTCCGGGTTCTTCTCCTTGCGCAGGAATTGGATATCGCGCACGAAGCCGAAGACCGCGTTGGTCGGTGTTCCGTCAGGCGCCGTCATGTCCGAGATGGCATGAAAGACCTGATAGATCAACGAATGGGCGTCCACAATGTAAAGACGCTCAGCCATGAAGGGGAACTCGGCTTGGGATCATGATCAGAGAGGGTCCGTGTGGCTCTCGCTGTTGTCGTGAACGTTCGGCCCCGCGATCGGTCTTTTCGGAGACGACTCGGGCACCGAGACTCATCGGCGATAGAAGAGATTGAGCTGGTCCGTCACAGACGACGGAGCCAACTTGTCATTCCGTATCTCGCGGAGAAAAACCCCTTCGCGGGGAATGTCACTCTTGGAAATCGATTGCTTGCTTAATGACCTGACTTCGGAACCTTGGAAATCCATGTCTCTTCGAAGGAAGCCGACAGTGATCGGGATGAGGCCAGATTCGTCTCGTCGACCGGAACTCAACAATTAGCGGGGAGAACGCAGGCCGACGCGGGTCAGGACCTTCGCACCCTCGTGTCCGTCCTATTGGATTGGGAACCCCCGCGGACCGTTTGGCAAGCGGGATAGATGGGAAGGTATCTCAACCACTCGAAGTTTAGAGCGACGCGCCGGGCATGTCAAGACTGAGCTCCGGCAAAACCCGAGCGGATCAAAACCTTTCCCGCCGAGATTTTGTTCACCTAAATCAAATTGACAAGTGACCCTTCGAGCGATACGCTTCCACTGATACCCCTCTCTATTCCAAGTTCGGTGAATTCGTCGAGACCCGTGGATGGATTGCCGGCACCAAGGAGTGAGAAATGACCTGGCTGATGGCGCTCGTTCTAGACGAGGATGGAGCCACCGCCGTTGAGTATGCGACAATGCTTGCACTGATCATTGTGGTATGCATCGCCGCGATTAGCTCGCTAGGTGGAACTACGAGCGATCTTTGGGACGACAACAAGGGCGAGATCACGAAGGCTCTTCAGGGAGGTTGACCCTTTCTCTGCCACTGGAAAAAACCTCAAGGGGCTCCGCCAAGGAGCCCCTTTTTTATTAGTCATGTCTCGGTCAGAAGTCCCAAGTCTTGTCCAAAGCGACCACTGCTGGTTGTTTCAGTAAAAGGGGAATGGTCGCTGCCTCGGGCAAGCCGGAACAGCGCCCAAGATTAGCCGCTAAGCCTCCGTCGCCACGAGTGCCTGCTCCTTGGCGAGCGCGATCTTGTTCAGTGCGTTCATGTACGCGAACGCGCTGGCTTCCACGATGTCGGTCGAGACCGCTCGGCTGCGATAGACGCGGCCCTCGTGCTTCACCTCGACGTAGACCTCGCCTTGGGCGTCCTTGCCCACCGAGACACTTCGGACCGAGTAGTCGATCAGCTTGACCCGGATCCCCGTGATCTTCTCCAGGGTCTTGAAGATCGCGTCGACCGGCCCGTCGCCGAACTCCGCCAACTTCGTCTCCTGGCCGTCGGCGCGTCGGAGGGTGATGGTCGCGGACGGGATGCATGCCGTCCCCGCGCTGGTGTGCAGGCTGGTCAAGTCCCAGGCGCGCTGCCCCGACTGGATCCGCTGCTCGATGAGCGCCTCCACGTCGGCGTCGAAGATCTCCTTCTTTTTGTCGCACAGCACCTTGAAGTCGGAGAAGATCTTGTCGAGTTGCGCTTCGGCAAGGTGGTAGCCCAACTCCTCGATTCGCTTGCGCAGGGCATGCCGACCCGAATGCTTACCGAGGACCAACTCGGTCTGGGAGATCCCGACGTCCTCGGGGCGCATGATCTCGTAGGTCGTCCGCTCCTTGAGCATGCCGTCCTGGTGGATCCCCGATTCGTGGGCGAAGGCGTTGCGTCCAACGATGGCTTTGTTGCGCTGGACGTGCATGCCGGTGATGTTGGAGACGAGTCGGCTCGTCGGGTAGAGCCGCTTGGTCTTGATGTTCGTCTTTGTTCCCAGGCGATCACCTCGCGTGGTCAACGCCATGACCAACTCCTCGAGTGAGGCGTTGCCGGCGCGCTCGCCGATGCCGTTGATGGTGCACTCGACTTGGCGGGCGCCCTGTTGGACCGCGGCGAGGCTGTTGGCGACGGCCAGGCCGAGGTCGTTGTGGCAGTGCACCGACAGGATCGCTTGGTCGATGTTGGGCACGTTGCCCTTCAAATAGCGGATGATCTCGGCGAACTCATCGGGGGTGTTGTAACCGACGGTATCGGGGATGTTGATCGTCCGGGCTCCAGCCTCGATGGCCGCTTCGACGACTTGGCCGAGGAACTCGTGCTCGGTTCGTCCCGCGTCCTCGGGAGAGAACTCGACATCGTCGCAGCCGTTGCGGGCACGCTTGACTCCCTCGACCGCGCGGCGGATGATCTCCTCCTTCGCCATCCGGAGCTTGAACTCCCGGTGAATGGCGCTCGTGGCGAGGAAGACATGCACGCGAGGTCGCTCGGCTCCCTTGACGGCGTCGAGCGCTCGGTCGATATCCTTGTCGTTGCAGCGAGCCAGGCCGCAAATCGACGGGCCCTTGATCTCGTCGGCGATGAGCTTGACCGCCTCGTAGTCACCGGGGCTGGCGATCGGAAAGCCGGCCTCGATCACATCGACGTTTAGATCCGCGAGGGCGTGAGCGACTTCGAGTTTCTCGGCGGTATTCATGCTGGCGCCCGGCGATTGCTCGCCGTCACGCAACGTCGTGTCAAAGATAATGACGTTCTCGTCACTCATCGGATCACTCCACAACTAGCGCCCATCCCTCTAGGTTGCTCAGGGGGGATTCCCAACCGCGGGCCCACGAAAAAACCCTGGCAACCATTTAGGTTCCAGGGCCTTCGAGTCTCGCGTTGTTACCGACGGTCCGTCGTCTGAGCGAACACCAAGCCCTGTCACCTTCCCCCATCTAGGAGGAGTAGACTAAGTCGATCGAGGGCTAGGATCGGCAGGGTCGCCACGTTGACGTACCTTCGGGTCAGTCGGTTCCTTACTTGCGGGCAGTCTATCGACCAGATCGGCGTCGGTCAACCAGAACCTCCAGGAAATCCTTCCCGGAAGTGGTGTCTAGCCCGACACCACCGACGACGGCTCGTCGAATCGTCCTCCAAAGACGAACGACTCGAGCGGTCGTCGGGCGCGGGGGCTCGACTCTCGCTTCTGGAGTTCGGGCGGAAGTTGCCCGGCGTCACCGGGATAGCCGATCGCGATCGCGGTGACCGGATCGAACGACTCGGGGACGCCGAAGGCGACTCGGACCTTGTCGGGAATGATGCCCGCCATCTGGTGCAGGACCAATCCGAGTTCGGTTGCTTGCAGCGTCAGCGAGCCGATCGCGAGTCCGACATCGTGGAAGGCATGCCGGTTCGGCTTACCGTTGCGTTCGAACTTGGTGCTCGCGAGCGTGAGAAGCAAAACCGGAGCGTTCTGGGCCCAGGGTTGGTTTCCCTCGGTCAAGCAGGAGAGCGCCTTGGCGAAGTTCTCGGGATCGTTCTTGGTCGCGAGCAAAAACCGCCAGGGTTGTTCGTTGTAGGACGAGGGCGACCAGCGTGCCGCCTCAAGCAGGGAGAGAAGCGCCGAGCGTTCCACCGGTCGGTCGGCGAACGCGAGCGGACTCCAGCGTTTGGCGAGCAAGTCGTGAATCGGATGGTTGTTGTCGGCGGGTTTTTCCATGGATTGGTGATTCCTCTAGGGTGTCTCTTGTTCGGGTACCGCCGCGGGAGCGCTCTTTCCGCGACAGCACTCATCGACGCTCCACGGGCCTGGCCCGAAGCCGATGACTAGCAACATCGCTCCCATGAGTCCGACGTTCTTCAGGAACTGAATCGTTTGCATCTGGACCTGCTCGGCTGGCACGGCCCAGAAGTCGTGAAAGACCAACGTCGCGGGGATGAGAAAGAGGATGAGGCAGAAGGCGCCGAATCGCGCGCACCAACCGAGGATCAGGGTCGAGGCCCCGCAGATGAGCGCCGTGATCGCGATCGCTAGCTGTACGGTGGGAAGGACGGTGATGCCGTGGCTCTCCAGATGGGCCAGGCTGCCGCTGAATCCCATGAGGTGCTTGATGCCCGAGAGAAGGAAGATCGCCGCCAGCATCAATCGCCCGACGAGCGTCGCCAACCCTTGTCCTAGTTTGACCATGACCACTCCTCCCGAGATGGGTAACGTTCACGTTCCTGCTTGGGTGTCGTCTCTGTACCATGGTAGCGGCACGACCTTGGTACGTCGGCCTGCCGACGCGAGTTCACTCGTCGCGGGTGGAATGGCCGCCGCGTGCCAAGTGCGCCGGGAGGAAGCCCCGAGTCGACTCGGGGCTTCCTTCCGCGGGCAAACGCGTGGGGAAGGGAAGCGCGAAGCGACAGGGAAAGCATCACACCATGAGAGATCCTCGTATCACTCGGCTGGCCGAAGTGCTAGTCGACCACAGTTGCCGCCTCAAGGCTGGAGAGTCCGTGCTGATCGAGGCATTCGATTTGCCCAGCGATGAGCTCGTTTGCCGACTGGTGGAGATCGCCAGCGAGCGCGGAGCTCACCCATTCGTGGAGCTCCGGTCCAGTCGGGTGCTGCGGTCGCTCTACCGTTCCGCGGGCGACGAGATGTTCCGTGCCGTGGGGCAGATCGAGAAAGCGCGGATGGAGAAGATGGACGCGTACATCGGCGTTCGGGGCAGCGACAATCTCAGCGAACTCTCGGACGTGCCCGTCGAGAAGCTCGACGCCCTTCAGAAGGAATGGTGGAAGCCGGTCCATCTGGAGGTTCGCGTTCCCAAAACGAAGTGGGTGGTGCTCCGCTACCCCAATGCCTCAATGGCGCAGGCGGCGAAAAAGAGCACCGAGGCGTTCGAGGACTTTTACTTTGATGTCTGTACCGCCGACTACGCCAAGATGGCCCGCGACCAGGAACCGCTGGTCAAACGCATGGCGGCCGCCGAACAGATCCGACTCGTGGCCCCCGGCACCGACTTGAGCTTCTCGACAAAGGACATTCCCGTCATCCCCTGTGCCGGCGACCGGAACATCCCCGACGGGGAGGTCTTTACCGCCCCCGTGCGCGAGAGTGTCAACGGCGTCATCCGCTTCAACACGCCGTCACTGCACCAGGGCTTCGTCTTCGAGGGGATCGAACTCGAGTTCCGCGATGGAAAGATCGTCCGTGCCGAGTGCAACGACAGCGAACGGCTCAACCAGGTCTTCGACTCCGACGAAGGGGCTCGCTACTGCGGCGAGTGGTCGATTGGCTGCAACAACCACGTCCGCCAACCGATGCTCGACACCCTCTTCGACGAGAAGATCGGTGGCTCGATTCACATGGCGATGGGCAATGCCTACGACGAGGCCGACAACGGCAACCGGTCGAGTCTCCACTGGGACCTGGTGCTGATCCAGACCCCGGACTTTGGCGGGGGTGAGATTTGGTTCGACGGGGAACTCGTCCGTAAAGATGGTTGGTTCTTGCCCGAAGACCTCCAGGGCCTCAACGACGGGCTGCCGTGAGGCTCTCGACTTCCTGAAACGGCCATCGATCGCTGGCGAGTTCGTTGCCTAAGATCGCGGCGAACCATCGTGCGGGAATGCCCACGGCGTGCGTGGGCATGACGCGAAAGCGTATCCTGGCGAAGACAAGCGGTTAGGGGAACTCCGTCACGCGTTGGTCGTGGATGCGACCGAGGCGTTGGTAGACCCCCAAATTGTTGATGTTGAGGTTGGTCTGTGCGGAGTTCGACAACGTGACGTTCGCGTTTCGAAACTGAATCGTCTCGTTGACGAAGTGAACCGAACCGTCGACCATCAGAAAGTGCGAGCCCCCTGGATGTTCGCTGGCGAACCCGGTCTCGCAGGGGCCCGCGTCGGCGGTTCGGGGGTCGTTGAGTGGAGCCGATACGCGACCGAGAGCGTAGTCGGCGCCGCGAGGACCGCTGCCGCACGGATTGCGATTGCCCACCCATGCTCCCGCCAAGCAGCGCCAACTGCGTTCGCCCACCGCGAAGGTCTTACTCGTTCCATCGGCGATATCGGCGATCTTTCTCGGTTTCATGCCATTCCCAACGTTGGAGTCCGCGGAACTGTCGCGCAGATTGACGAGGAAGCCGTCGTTGGACTTGTCGACGTGATAGAGGCCGGAAACGCCGATGTAGTTCGACGTGCCGGTGAAGTAGTCATTGCCGGGGGGAGAGGGAACGCCGCTGCCGTTGAAGTGGCGGCCACCGCCGCTAAGTGGCGTACCTTCAAGAGTGTCTCGCGCGGCGCCGTCGGAGGGACAGCGGAAGGTTCCGAGCCGTCGCTGGGCCAACGCGCGGCCCGTCGCGGATTGAAGAACTCGGCGAAGACTGTTGGATTGAACGTTCAGCTTGTCGTAGAGCTGCTGCTGGTCGAGGTAGGGCAGGATGAAGGCGCCCCATGTGAATTGTTCCCAGTTGTTCCGGCACCCGTCGTTGTCGGTCGGATCATTCGGCTCGGCGATCCCGCCAGGCGGAAAAACGCCGTGGGAGTCGAGGTAGTTGTGAAAGGCGGCCCCGATTTGTTTGAGGTTGCTCTTACACTGCATCCGGCGAGCCCCTTCACGGGCCTGCTGGACGGCCGGGAGCAACAGGCCGACTAAGACACCGATGATCGCGATGACGACGAGTAACTCGACGAGTGTGAATGCTGCCGAACGACTTCTCCTGGCGCACATGATCGTCCCCCCCGAATTGGACTTGGTCAGCGAGTGTCGACGTGGTTGATGCCGGTTCGCGGCCCGCGCCCGGAGGGGGCGCTGAAGATCGAACTTGCACCGTGCCGCTGACATAGAAACGAGTGACTTGAACGCTTGCGGACCGTTGAACGATACGATGGGCGCATCGTCTCGCGGCCCGCTTACCCCGAAGTTCCCAACATCAGTTCCGGGTCTCCTTGACTCTATTAGGCGTCTCTTTCTTTTGCTAGCGCAAAATGAGGCTATGTGTCCACTCTCTCGCGATAGGTCGTCGTGGGCCAATCGAGAGAAACGGATCGCCGTCGAGCCCGAGCACGACGACCAGTCCGTCGACGATGCGGCCGAGACGTTGATAGATGCCGAGGTTGGGCTCCATCGCGAGAGTGATGCTCGAGGTATCTCCGAACACCCAAGGTCTTACGGGTGCCGTGATCCCGGACGGCTCCGTTGGACGAGCCCTCCCCGGATCGTCTCAAATGGTCGAACGCCACGGACATCTCTCGGTGGCGGTGCTTCTTCTCCCGTTGTTCCCGTTCGCGCAACTCTCTTTCATCCCGCGTGTTGGGTCGGCGTGCCCCCTTCGGTCGCCTACGTCAGCCACTTGAGGAAGCCGAGGCTGGACGCCGTCTAGACGAACTGACAAGAATGTGTTTTTGATTATTCAAAAAACTGGTTTGCGTATTGCCGCATGTGTTCATAAGGTGAGCGTAACTTCTGTGGTCGTCTCTCCAAAATGATCTCGTCGCCCGCCAGGGGACGAGATGTCTCGAATAGGAGTCTCCCTCGTGTCGCGTTCCTCACCGTTTCGACGGGGATTCACCCTCGTCGAACTCCTCGTTGTCATCGCCATTATCGGCGTCTTGATCGGCTTGCTCTTGCCCGCGGTTCAGCAGGCACGCGAAGCCGCTCGCCGCGCCCAGTGCACCAACAATCTCAAGCAGTTGGGGGTCGCCCTGCACAACTATCACGATGCCCACAATTGCTTTCCCGCCGGCTACTACTCCTATGGAACCAGCACCGGGACTGGACCGACGTGGGCGGCAATCGATCCCAACACCTGGGACGCGGCTCCCGGCTGGAGTTGGAGCGCGATGCTCTTGCCCTACATGGATCAAGATGGGCTCGCGTCGAGACTCGACACCAACAATCCCGTCTGGACCGCGGGCTACGAAGACCTCATCTCCGCCACGCTCCCTTCATTCTTGTGTCCTAGCTCCTCCGGGGATCGCGAGCCATTCGCCGTGCGGGATGCCAGTGGTAGCAATCTCTCGATTGGAGGGGGGGACGTCACGCTCGGCCGTTCGCACTATGTCGCCAGTCACGGCCAAGAGTCGTGCTGGGGTGAGTGTGGGTCGGATGTCACCGGGACGGTCTTCACCGACATCTACAGCAGCGCCACGACCTCCATCACGATCAATGGCGACGTTTCCCGCGTGGCCGACGGACCGTTCTACCGGAACTCGCGGACCCGCGTCGGCGAGGTCAGCGACGGTCTCTCCAAGACGATCTTCCTGGGGGAGCACTCCTCCAAATTGAGTGAGAAGACGTGGGTCGGCGTCATTCCGGGGGCCTACACGCATCCGAACTTCACGTCCCCGGAGAACGGGGAAGACGCCGCGGCGACGCTCGTCTTGGTTCACGCCGGCCCCTCCGGTGGTGAGCTGGATATTACCGGCAGTCCGATCATTCACCCCGTCAACTTCCCGACCTACCACGTCGGCCAGATGTTCTCGGAGCATCCCGGCGGGGGCAATGTTGGCATGGGTGACGGATCGGTGCGTTTCATTTCCGAGAACATCGACCTGATCACGTTCGCGGAACTCTCGAGCATCAACGAAGGCGAGATTACGGAGGGCTTCTAAACCATGAATCGTTGGAACCTGAAAGCGAACCGATGGTTGCTCGCGCTAGTCGCGGCCGGGACGCTCGCATTGTCCGGATGCGGGTACGGCAAGGTCGGCCCCGAGACGTACAAGTACGCGACGGCGCTCTACTCGATCTGCAATCGTCGCGACGAGAAGGGACTCGACAAGATCACTGACATGTTGGCTCAGGCGAGCCAGGAGGGAGCGATCTCCAGTCGGGAGGCGGCTTGGCTCGACGATATCGTGGAAGAGGCTCGTGGGGGGGACTGGGAGTCGTCCGCGGCGCAAGCGCGTCGTATGCTCAGCGATCAGGTTGAGCGCGTTCGCTGAACACCGCGTCGGAACAGGACGAAGAGGCGGACCCTAAAGGGATGGTGGTCCGCCAAGTCCTTCGGGGCCGACCAGCGGCAAGAGGGGAAGCTACTTCGACTTCAGATCGAAGTCGAAGTCGTTGCTTCCCGGGACCACTTCGACGACCAGGGTCGTTTCCGAGTTGTACTGAGGCGGTACTTTCTCCGGGATCTCGATCGTGTTGCCCTCGTCGTCCTCCTTCATTGTCGCGGTGGAGATGCGAACGGTCTGCTTGCCGAGTTGGGCCCCCTTGCGGCGGACGGTGTAGAGCAATTCATAGTCGCCATCCGCGTCGGTCTGGCCGACGGAGGGACGCCCTTGTTCGGGCTGGAAAAAGACCTCGGCATTCGAAAGCGGCTCACCATCAAGGGTCACGGTGCCGGTGACGGTACCTAGGTCAGGCTTCTCTCCGCCGCCGCATCCTGTGAGAAGGGTGAGTGAGAAAAGGACGAGGGCTGATGGAATCGCTTTCGGCATCATTCGTTTCCATTTGGCAATGAGTCTGTCATGAGTGACCCAGAACAACAAAAAACACGCGGACTTGCTAGTGCTGGGTCAAACGCTAGATTTCGGGTTGTGAACCCACGATCACTTCTCGCTGGCTGACCAGCAGCCAATGCCACCCGAACTCTTGGATCTGACAACGCACTCGGCGGTCATGATAGCAAATCGCCGTTCGGTCTGGAGCGCCCACCCCTTGGCTTCGTCTCAAAAGTCGAGCGTCTGCCCGTCGTCAATGCGGCCGAGGCGCTGATAGACACCAAGTTGCCGCTCCTCGGCGGCGTTGACGGAACTGGGATCGGCGACGTTGACTCCCGACGGGATGTTGTAGTTGATGTCGTCCTGGATGAAGTGGACCGATCCATCGACCATGAGGAAGTGTCCCCCTCCCGGATGCTCGCTCGAGAACCCGGTCGAACACGTGTTGAAGTCGGTCCCGGCGCCGGCCGGCTTCGGATCGTTGAGCAGTCGGCTCAGTCGGCCTTGGGTATAGTCGGCCCCACGCGGCCCGCGCGCGTTCCCCGGACTCGTGCCGGTGTTGCGATTGCCGATCCAGCAGCCGGCGTTGCAGCGCCAAGATCGTTCGCCAACCGCGAAGGTCTTGCTGGTGCCATCGAGAATCGCGGCGATGCGACGACTTCCTCGAAGTTGTAGGACGCCGTCGTTGTCCGTGTCGACGTGAAAATTGCCCGCGACCCCGACGTAGTTCGAGGTTCCCGCGTAGTAGCTGCCTCCGGGAGGGTTCGGAACGCCATTGCCGTCGAAGTGCCGATCGACGGGCGTTCCCTCGAGGGTGTCGCCGGCGCTGCCGTCGGAAGGGCACCGAAAGAGATTGATCCGCCTTTGTGCCAGCCGTCGACCGTCGGCCCCGCCGTACCCGTTGTTGAGAAGATGGAATAGCTCCCACTGGTTGACGTTGAGTTGGTCGTAGAGGGAGTGCTGATCGAGGTAGGGGAGGAGCAGGGCGCCCCAGCCCCATGCCTCGCGTAGATGGACGTTGACGTTGACGCCGCCGGGAGGAAAGGCGCCGTGCTGTTCGTGGTAGTTGTTGAGCGCGACGCCGATTTGGCGGAGATTGCTCTGGCACTGGAGACGCCTGGCCCCTTCGCGAGCTTGCTGCACCGCCGGCAAGAGCAGCGCGACGAGAATGCCGATGATCGCGATCACGACCAGGAGTTCGACAAGGGTGAAACCGACTCTGCGAACGTTCACGTTGGTCCTCCTCACTCCGTTTGGGACTTCGCGGCGGGCCGACGATCGGGTCAGAAATCGTTGCCGAGCGGACGCCCGTCGTCGATGCGACCGAGTTGCTGATAGACTCCCAATTCGTTGGCGTTGGCGGAGGTGACGCTGTTCAGGTCGAGTTGGTCGAAACCCGAAGGCAGGCTGTAGTCGATCGATTCGTTGATGAATCGCACCGAACCGTCGGCGAGGAGGAAGAACGCTCCCCCGGAGTGCTCGCTGGAAAAGCCCGTCGTGCAGGAGTTGTAATCGGTGCCCGCCCCGGATGGAGCCGGATCGTTGAGGGTGCGACTGAGCCGTCCGATCGTATAGTCGGAGCCGCGCGGTCCCGAACCGGGCGTGCTGCGATTGCCGACCCAGGAGCCGGCGTTGCAGCGCCAGGAGCGCTCGCCGATCGCCAGCGTCTTGCTGGTCCCATCGATGATGTCGGCCAAACGTCTCGGCGAGTAACCGGCGCCGGCGCGGGCGACGACCATCGCGCCGTCGTTGGACTGGCTCGTCACGAACGTGCCGCAAACGCCGACGTAATTGGAAGTGCCGGTGAAGTACGACGAGCCCGCCCCCGCGTCGCCTCCGAAGTGTCGACTGACGGGAGTCCCTTGCAAGGTGTCGTTCGATCCCCCGTCGGAAGGACAACGGTAGAGGTTGATCTTGGTTTGGGCGAGTGCCCGCCCGGTGGCGCCGCCGCCGGAAGCGGAGAGCAGGTCGTAGAGTTCCCAACGATCGACATTCAAGCGATCGTAGAGCGACTGATTGTCCAACTGGGGCAGAAGAAATGTTCCCCAGCCCCATTGCTCACGGCCGGGATCGGTGGAGTACATGCCTCCTGGCGGCAAAACGCCGGTTTGATCGGCGTAGTTGTGCAGCGCGATGCCGATCTGACGGAGATTGGCGGAACACTGCATCCGTCGTGCCGACTCGCGTGCCTGCTGAACCGCCGGAAGTAGCAGCGCGACCAGGACGCCGATAATGGCGATCACCACGAGCAGTTCGACGAGGGTGAAACCCCGCCTTGGTGTTTGACGCACCATGGAGTAGATCCTTCTTCTCGATGTTTGTGTGCCGTCGACCTCGCCGACGGTGGAGTTGAACTCCCCGAAAGGGGATGATGGTCCGCAGCTATTCCCGCCCCATTCGATGAGTGGCGAGCGTCCGCGTGAGATGGAGTATTTGGCCCGCGGACACTCTAACGCCTTTGGTCTTTCTTCGCCAACCGATTTCGTCGTATCGCCGACGCGCTACCCTAGCAGCCCGTTGATCTAATCGATGCCGACTACCAACGGCCCTACTGACCAATCTCGGCGTCGAAGAAGCGTGACGAATTTACCGATTCGCCTCCATTTCTTTTCCTTGATCTTGGCCAACATGGCCCTTTCTCGCCCTGGCCCGCTTAAATCAACAGACTGCTAGTCAGAACGGCGTTTCGAGAACCGTTCCGTCGTCGATGCGTCCGAGACGTTGATAGACTCCGAGTTGGTTGACGTTGCTCGTCGAGACGCTGTTGGGATTGCCCTGGTTGAAGCCGCTCGGCAAGGTGAACTCGATACCGTCGCTGATGAAGTTGACCGAGCCATCGGCCATGAGGAAGAAGGCTCCGCCGGAATGCTCGCTGGCGAAACCCGTCGAGCAGGTGTTCTGCGCGGTGCCGGCGCCGGAGGGGCTCGGGTCATTGAGGGCCCGGCTCAACCGTCCCAGTGTGTGGTCGGCGCCGTTGGGGCCCCGGCCATTCTGATTTGGACGGCGATTTCCCACCCAGGAGCCGGCGTTGCAGCGCCATGAGCGTTCGCCGATCGCGAAAGTCTTGCTGGTCCCGTCGGTGATGTCCGCGATCCGCCTCGTGGCGTAGCCCGTCCCCGGGCGCGTGAGTACCAGGAAGCCGTCGTTCGAGATGTTGACGTCGAAGGTGCCGCAGACGCCCAGATAGTTTGTCGTTCCCGCGTAGTAGTTGTTTCCGGGGGGATCGGGGACGCCGGTATTGTTGAAGTGGCGACCGATGGGCGTTCCCTCGAGCGTGTCGCGCGAGCCGCCGTCGGAGGGGCAGCGATAGAGATTGACGCGAGTCTGCGCCAACGCTCGCCCGGCCGCGCCGCCGCCGCTGTTGCTCAAGTAGGTGCATAAGCTCATGCCGTTGACGTTGAGCTGGTCGTAGAGCGACTGGCGGTCGATGAAGGGAAGCAAGAACGCGCCCCAACCCCATTGTTCGCATTCCGTGCCGTCGGAGAAGAGTCCGCCTGGCGGAAAGACACCGACTTGGGAGTGGTATTGATGTAGCGCCAAGCCGATCTGTTTCATGTTGGCCGAGCACTGCATCCGCCGCGCCGACTCGCGAGCTTGCTGGACCGCGGGCAGCAAAAGTGCGACCAGGATCCCAATGATCGCGATGACGACTAAGAGTTCAACGAGGGTGAATCCTCGCCGATGGTTCCCCACAGAGAGCATGCCGGACTCCTACCGGTGGCGCGAGCACGCGTCGAGATGTTGGTACGAAGAATAGGCCCCCCGTACTCTAAGCGCTTCGCGTAGTGGAACGCCAGTCTTTTTAGGAGGGGCGACTCATCTCTTGGCGATGACGGCTCCGGACACGGCGACGCTTGGAGTGTGTGATCGGCGTGGCCGGAGGTGGCGCGAGCGTCTTGGGGCCTTGACTCACGAGGTTCAAGAGCAGGAAACCCGCGACAACGCTGATGACGACCACGAGAGCGAACGGCCAGATCGTTGGATGGGCCTCGAAGCCGTGGGTCAGGTTCATGCCGAAGATCGCGCTGACGGTCGCTAACGGAAAGAAGAAGGCGACCAGGACGTTGAGTCGGTGCGAGGCGACCGCCATCTGGTGGGAGGTGCGCGCCTGCTCCTCGGCCTGTCGCGCGATCGAGAAGTCCAGACCGTACTTCGCCTCCTCGTGGATCATGGTCGCGGTGTGCTCGAGCTGTTCGGCGGCGTCTCGGAAAATGATGAGATCGCGATCGGTCGGCATTATCTCCCGCGCTTGCTGCAGGGCGGTGCGCTGATGGGCCGCGGCACGGTGCAGAGGCCTGAGGTGACGCATCACGCTGAAGTAGTCCTCGGCCGACGTGGCTTGTTGCACCTCGTCATCCAGCTCGTCCAAGAGTTGACTGTATTCGGCCAGGTGGCTCTCGAGCGCCCGCGTGCCTGTCCCCATCTCGATGCTCTGCCATTGGCCCTCCGGCTTGCGCCAGAAGAAGCGTCCGTGACGCTCCGACGCCCCCTCGCGCGGCGGTGCATGGAGAATGAGCAGCAAGTGGCCCTCGGCGGTCATCGCCCGCTGGCGACCCGCCTCGCGTCCGACCCGTTCACGAAACACCTTGGGAACGGCCCAGGACCCTGGCAGAGCATTCACGGCATGGCTCACGGTTGATCCCCCATCGGCATCCGCGAGTCGCCCGTTCGCTCCAGGAGCGGCGGCCGTCAGAACCTCGCGATGTCGCTTTCATGTCGTCGCGACGGTCGTCCCTATTACCGAGTTCGCGGACGATCGTCGAATCTTGCCAAGGCGAGCGGGGGAAATCGAGGGGAAAAAGGTGCCGCTCCGGTGGCGCCTCGGATCGGCCGTTGGCGGTGTTCGCAACCAGTTTCGAGTTCGACGACGGTCTTGCTAGTCGACGGCGAACTCGAAGTGGTTGCTCTCTCCCGTCGCGACGTTGGCGGTCAATCCCGATGTCTTCGGGTTGGCGTAGCGCGGATCGAGCGGAGTCCCCATCTTCATTGGGAACTGCATCCCCGGAGGAGCCTTCTCGGCGGGGATCGAACTGATGATCGCCACCCCGTGGTTACCTGGGACGGCTCCGTCGCCCGGGGCGAAGGTCGTGAGCGTGAAGTGACCCTCGTGATCGGTCTTTCCCGAGGCCGGGCGACCCGCTTCGGGCGTGAAGACGACGTTGGCGTTGACGACCGGCTGACCTTTCTTCGTGATCAGGCCGGAAACGGGAGACGTCGGGGGCGTGTCCTTGCCGGAGGAGCAGCCCGCCGAGATCGTTTGAAGGAAGACCGCCAGCGCGAGCGATGGGACGGTCTTTGCGAACGTTGAACGCTTCATGGTTTCCCCTCCTCGTCGATGCGGTAAGCGGTTTACAGGGCCTCGCTGACGATCTCCTCGCCCGAGATGGTGGCGAGATGGCGATACGTGGTGATCTCGATGCTGTCGCCGATGAACTTCACCGCGCCATCGCCCATCAGGAAGTGCCCGCCGCCGACGTGCTGACTCATGAACGAGTAGTTGTTCGGCCAATCGCCCCGATTGGTGGCCATGAAGCCGCTACCGTTCGCCACTTGGTAGTTCAGAGGGACGCCGCATGTCGCGGTGCTGCCGTTGAACCAGAACCACCAGGTGTGATTGCACCAGTCGGGGACCGCTTCGCCAACGAAGAAGGTGTTCTTGAGTCCGTCGGTGACATCGCGAAGCCTCGTCACGATCGCGCGAGGGGTGCTGCCACCGCGGCAAATCACGCCGTTGCCTTCATCGAGGCCGTTGGTGCGACCGGCATTGCGTCCTTTCGGGGCCGAAAGACCGGGAAAGTTGCCCCAGGCCCAGTTGCTTCCCGCGACCGCCTTGTAGTTCTGCGTCCCGAACTCGGTGGCCGAGGGGGCGTTGGCACGGCCGGTCATCCGGCCGGGGTTCGCACTGTCGCTGGGACAATTCCACTGCGGCAAAATGGTCTGGGCGACCGCGAGGTTGGTCGTGACCGACTCGCCAAACTCGATCCGATCGTAGAGAGCCTGCTTGTCCGTGTACGGGAGCAGTTGGGTGATCCAACTCGTGCCGGTGTTGGCGTTGTTGTATGCGTCGCCGGGAGGCAGGCCGCGGAACGTGACCGGAAGAGTTCCGTGGCTCTCGGCGTAGTTGTGCATCGCGACGCCGATCTGTTTCAAGTTGTTCTGGCACTGCATACGTCGAGCCGACTCGCGTGCCTGCTGGACCGCGGGCAACAGCAAACCAACGAGGACGCCAATGATCGCGATGACGACTAAGAGTTCGACCAGCGTGAAGCCGGTGGTGACGGACTTGATAGAACCTGGGCGCAGTTCCCCTGATGTGCGCATGGGCTTCCCCCTCGAATCAACGAACCCGGAATTGAAGTGAAATCGCCGCTAGCACACCCCCCGCCGCCAAGTCTAATGAGGGTGCTCTCCCATCACAACAGGTTTGTTGAAAGCCGACGTGATTGGGGATTCTCAACGTTCGCTGCCCACGATTGGTTCCTACATGCCGATCGTTGACAGCGACCGAGCGTTCACCTAACAGGTACGTCAGGCCATTGCCTGACCAGAATCACGGTAGCGTTCCCCACTCTCGGTGGGAGAGGTAACCAATTGTTCCCCGTGGGGGAGAGGGGGGGAGGTGCGGGGATTCGTCTTCGTGAATCACCCTTGTTTCTCCGAGCCGGAGTCTCGCTCACCCGTCTTGCTTCGCTCGCCGACCTCTCCCCAAGGAGAAGTGAGGAATCCCTGACTCATCGAGCTAGCCGGCCGCGAATAGACCGACGGGCTGCTGGCGCCAGGCGCGGCGAGCGTTGCTCGCTTTGGGCAATAGGCCTGGCTATGGGGAGGGAGGCGGAGAGCCGCGAAACGACGAGGGCGCGGGCTCGATCCCGCGTCGCTCGCAGTAGGCCCGCCAGTCGTCCCAGGTGTCGATGTCTCCCCGGGGGGAGAGTAGGGTGTGCGACCAGTCGTTGTCTTGGCAGCGTTTGCGCTGGTCGGCGAGGGTGTCGGCGCACGACCAACGGACGTCGTCGAAGAGGCCGGGAAGATGGCGGCTGGTGCCGACGAGGTAGTAGCCCCCGTCGAATGCCGGGCCCAGGACGACATCGTGCGTCGCCAGCGCGTCGAACCCCGCGCGGACGAGGGACGCGTCGATGTCGAGGCAGTCGCTCCCAAGGGCGATGACCCTCGCTGAATCGTGATGCCCTTGGCGAAAGGCGGCATCGAGGCGGCGATCGAGCGGGCCTTCCGGTTGCACCCACCAACCATCGACGAGGTCCTTCCAGGGAGCGAAGTCTTCCACGGGAGCTCCGTCACAGTACCCAAGGAGTCGCCCTTCGCCGCGAAACTCCTGCAATTGGCCCAGCACGAGCGCGATCCACTCACGATAGAGTTCGGCGGCGGCTTCGGGGCCGATGCTCGCCGCGAGCCGGGTCTTGCAACGCCCAGGGGCGGGGTACTTCAAGAAGACCACGATCGTCATCGTCATGCGGAGTCTCCGGGCGTCTTTCGGCCGAACGGGGCGAAAACGTTCGCGAATCGGTCCCATTTTTTTGATTCGGCAATTGTTGAGAGCGATGAAAGATTTTTCCCGCGTTCACGTATCTGGTGCGGGGGAGAGTTTGCGAACCGGTTTTTGGGCGTTTTCCTGATTGTTTGACAGATCAGGTTGGCCGTTTGCCATTCACAAACTGTCATGTTCGCATTGACGGTTGGTAATTTGGTGAAAATGAGAACGGCAACGTTTTTGTCTAAAGACTCCGTAAGGTCTTTTGCGTGTTATGTTTATGGTAAGTCAATGCCGAATCTGCCGCGGTCGAGAGGTTTTGGCGCGCCGTGTGCGACTCTTGTCCGACGCCTTGGGAGGGCAAAACGAAACAAATCGTCTCTCATCCCGTCAACCAACGCCCCCGCTCGTGCGTAGTAGTCTACGGAGCGGAGCGCTGGATCGAAGGCCGGCGCCAGACCCAAGCAAGCGACCGGCCGGACGAATGCGGATTGGGAGAACATTTTGTTTCCTTCCGGTGTCCTAATTTGAGGCGCCGGGAGACCGCCCAAAGCAAACAAGTCGACGTTCGGGTCAGCAGGGGGGCTCTTTTGCTGATCGGACGAAACGGAGAGTGATCTCCGTGGTTAAATCATGCGGAGAGCAATTTCCGCCGGGCCCCAGGAGGCATGGCATGAGTCGGTACCGTCACCCCGCGATGAAGCAATTCACCGAGCAGCAAGTGCGCTTCGCTCCTCGAGAGCAGAAGAGCGCGCAGCTCGCCCGTGCCGAGGAACTTCTGCACGAAGTCGTCGAGGGGAAGGACTACCCCTACCAATACGTCTGCTTCCGAGTGACTCAGTACCGACCCGACTCGTATCCCGACTTGGTGCTCGAGGCGTCCGACGTCCAGCACGACTTGCGGCTCTTTATCGAAGACCTCTCCTCCAGCGCCAACATCACGCCCGAGGAGGCCGGCGAAGCGGTTCTGACCGTCGAGGAGATCAGTCAACAGTTCAACATCTCGACCAAGACCGTCAATCGCTGGCGCGACCGGGGACTGGTCAGCCGACGGTTCCTCGTCGATGGTCGCAAGCGGGTTGGGTTCCTGAAGTCTTCCGTCGATCGTTTCGTCGAGGTTCATGCCGACGATGTCGAGCGTGGCACGCGCTTCAGCCAGCTCACCGATGACGAACGCGAGCAGATCATCGAGCGGGCTCGGCAAATGGCCCAGTCTTCGTCGGCGACGTTGGCGGAAGTGAGTCGACGGATCGCCGATGAGATGGCGCGCTCGCCGGAAACGGTTCGCTACACGATCAAGCACCACGACCGCGAGCATCCCGAGGACGCGATCTTCTCGTCCCTGCGCAGTCCGCTCGACGACGACGCGAAGCGGAAGATCTACAGCGCCTATCGACGTGGGATCTCCATCGACGCGCTCTCGACGAAGTATCGTCGCACCCGTTCGAGCATCTATCGCATCATCAACGAGGTGCGGGCCGATCGCGTCGTCGCGCAGCCGATCGACTACATCTACCACGACAGCTTTGACGATCCCGAGCAGCAGGACGTCATTCTCGGCGAGGAGCCGGCTCCGAACCCCGAAACGCGGGCGATCCGGCCGCCGGCGGGGCTGCCCCCGTACCTGCAGAGCCTCTACGAGGTGCCGCTGCTCAATCGCGACCAGGAACAGCACCTCTTCCGGAAGATGAACTATCTTCTGCACCAAGCGAAGCTGCGACGCGAGAATCTCGATCCCAATCAGCTCAAGGCAGGCGAGTTGGACGAGATCGAGTCGCTTCAGGACGAGGCACATGAGATCAAGCGACGATTGGTGCGGGCCAACCTCCGATTGGTGGTCTCGATCGCCAAGCGTCACGCGGGGCTTTCGGCGAACCTGTTCGAACTCATCTCCGACGGCAACGTTTCGCTGATGCGGGCGGTCGAGAAGTTCGACTATAGCCGAGGCTTCAAGTTCAGCACCTATGCCAGTTGGGCGATCATCAAGAACTTCGCCCGGACCATCCCCGCGGAGAATCGTCATCGCGACCGCTACCTGACGGGACAGGAACTGGCGTTCGAGCTGACGCCCGACAATCGGGCCGATGAGTACGAAGTCGAATCGTCGCACAAGCAGATGCAGTCGGCGGTCGAGAACATCCTCAGCCGACTCGATGAGCGCGAACGCAAGGTCATCATCTACCGCTATGGGCTCGATGACCGGATCAACCCCCAGACGCTCGAGCAGGTCGGCAGCAAGTTCGGCGTCACTAAGGAGCGGATCCGGCAGATCGAGGCGCGGGCGATCAACAAGCTTCGCAAATACGCGACCGAGGCGAAACTCGACCTCGCGTTTCTCAACTAAGTCGTTCTCGCGACAACCTGATTCGACCAGCGGCGGGGCGTTCCTCGGAATGTCCGCCGCGGTGTCGTTTTTCAGGCCCATCTCGACGCAAATCGTTTGCTCTGCGTCCGCTCGCGCTGGTAGAACAATTTCAGTGGAGGTGGGGACCGATCGTGACCGAATTCCTCCGCGGGCCACCTGTAAGCACTTCGTACATTTGATCTCACCCGGCCGCCGCGTGTTCGGTGTTGGGTGTGACCGCATCGATTGGGGGGAGTCTGGTTCCATGGGGAAGTCATTGTCCCGGCGCGCCGGGTTCACGCTCGTTGAGCTACTCGTCGTGATCGCCATTATTGGAATCTTGGTGGCCCTGCTTCTGCCGGCGGTGCAGCAAGCACGGGAAGCCGCGCGGCGCACTCAGTGCATCAACCACCTAAAGCAGCTCGGCACCGCTCTGCACAACTACGTCACCAATCACAACGTCCTGCCGCCTGGCGGGATCTCGTCCACTCAGATGGGGTGGCACGTGTTGGTGCTGCCGATGATCGATCGCGCGTCGCTCTACGATCAGTTCAGCTTCGCCGCCGGCCACTACACGATGGCGAACAAGATCGAACACAGCCTCAACCGGATTGAGACCTTTCTCTGTCCGAGCTCGTCCCAGCACCAAGGGCTCGCCGGCGACGATGTCGTGGGAGGGCAGCGCGTCTACACGACGAACTACTACGCCGTCATGGGCCCCATCGGGACCAACCCGGTGACCGGGAGTGACTATGCCGTCAAGGAACCGGGAGGGACGCATGGCGATCTCGCGATCGATGGAATGCTTTACCGCAACAGCAGTGTGCGATTCTCGTCCGTTTCCGATGGGCTCTCGCATACCTTTTTGTTGGGAGAGATTTCCCGCAACAATCCTGATCTCAGCGGCGATTCGATCCGCTACCGAACCTGGGTTCGTGGATGCACCGCGGGTGGGTCAGGGTCCTGGTGTGCGAGTTGCAAAGGGGTCGAGTTGCCGATCAACTCTGCGCCGGCCGACAACGACTTCAACAACATCGCGTTCAACAGCAATCACGAGGGTGGAACCCACTTTATCTTCGGCGACGCGTCGGCTCGTTTCGTCAGCGAGAGCATCGACTACGACGTCTTTCTCGGGTCGGCCAGCCGCGATGGCGGCGAGACCGGACGCATCCACTGAGCGAACGGAACGTATCCGAAATCGGCGCGAATTTGATCGGAATCGGATCAACATGGTCGCTTTCGCGTCGATTCCTGCGCACATTGGAGCGTTTCTGGCGCCCAATCGGTAAGCCTTCTTGTTTCCCCTCGTTTGAGGAACCTGGCGAACGCTCGACGGCTTTGCTACCATCTAGTGGAGCCAGGGGGGGGGACTGGGACAGGCTTCATTCACTTCGCCGCTCCCGGCCAAATTCATTCACATCGTTGAGAGCGACCCGCCGCGACCTCCACATCCTTGGGTCGAGGGCGAATCGCGATGCAGGGGGACATGCTGATGGGGAATCTGTCGATGCGGCGCCACGGGTTCACGCTGGTGGAACTGCTGGTGGTGATCGCGATTATCGGGGTGTTGGTCGGGCTCTTGTTGCCGGCGGTTCAGCAAGCACGCGAGGCCGCGAGGCGCACGCAGTGCCTCAATAACATGAAACAAATCGGCACCGCGCTACACAACTACATCTCCAACCACCAGGTTTTGCCGCCGGGAAGCGTTGCCGCGAACGAACTGGGCTGGACCGTGATGATTCTCCCCCTGATGGACCGCGAGTCGCTCTACTCGAAGTTCAACTTCCGCAGTGGTTCCTACAGGCTGGCCGGAAAAGCGGAGAACGGACTCGTCCGAGTCGGCACCTTCCTCTGTCCCAGCTCCTCGGAAGATCGTGGTCTGCACGACCATGACCTCATCGGGGGACAACGCGTTTACACGACGAACTACTACGGCGTCGCCGGGCCGATCGGGAGTCATCCGGTGACGGGGAGCGCCTATCCCTCAAGTCCGACCAGTGGCGTTCACGGAGCGCTCGCGACCGGCGGCGTTCTCTACCGCGATAGCAGCGTTCGGCCGACGAACATCAAGGACGGCCTGAGCCACACGCTCATGTTGGGAGAAATCTCCCGCGAAAATCCCGACATCGCGGGCAACAGTATTCGCTATCGCAACTGGGTTCGCGGGGCGCCTAGCACGAATACCGACCCGTGGTTCGCGGGCTGTAAGGGCGTCGAATTACCGATCAACTCGGTCCCCGCCGACACGGACTTCAACAACATGGCCTTTACGAGCAATCACGAGGGCGGAGCCCACTTTGTCTTCGGCGACGCGTCCGGACGTTTCGTCAGTCAGTCCGTCGACTTCAACGTCTATCTCGGCTCGGCAAGTCGAGACGGAACCGAAACCGGGCGCATCGATTGATGGGACGCCGGTCGATGTTTTTTAAAGCTCTACTCCTCAGCGGTGGCATTCGATGAAGAGACTCGCACTCTGTTTCCTTGGACTAACGTTGCTCACCGGTTGTGGTGGGAAGTCGGCGGGACCACCGCGCTACGACGTTTCCGGCGCCGTGACGTTTGACGGTAAACCCGTTCCCGCCGGCGTTCTGATGTTTCGTCCCGACGCCTCCAAGGGCAATAGCGGGCCGGCGACGACGATCCGCATCGTGGACGGTGCCTTCGATACCCAAGTCGCGGGCATGGGGGTTGTCCCCGGCGAACACAAAGTCACCATCACCGGCTATGACGGCATGACCGACACCGCCAACGAACTCCCCGATGGCCGTCCGCTCTTTCGTCGCTACGAGGAGCAAGCGACGATTGGCGAGGAGGCGACGACAATCGATTTCGACGTGCCCAAGAGTGCGAGCGAGCCCGCCAAGAACCAGCGACGCCGGCGCTCCGACGTCTAGTGCACTGGCCGCCTGTCAGCCAGTGCCAAAGGGACAGGGTTGCACCAACACCAACGGCAAGTTGGAACAGGTCACTAGATTCGTCTCTCCTTTCGAGTCCCTCACGAGCATCCCCGCCGGGATGCTCGACGGTCCCAATGCGCGCTCACTCTCGAAACAGGGTGCCATTATGGCGTTTCCTGTCGCCATGATCCTCGGTCGCTGCCGGAGGTGCCACTATGGCAGTCTTTGTAGGTGGTCGCAAAGCGTGTGTATGACGTAAGTCTTTGTTAAATAGATTGTTGCATCTTTCTTTTCTTTTGGCATTGCCGTTGCTTTTCTCTTAGGGCGTCGCAGGATCGAAGAACGAGGTCAAACGGTTCACTGGAATCACGAAGGAGGAACACGCCATGAGAATGTTGGCGCTACGCAACGGAATCTCCGACTGGAATCGGTTCCAGAAGGAAATGGATGAGCTTTTCCAAGGTGCCTTGAGTCAGGCTCCCGCCGCCGGCCGGGCCCTCTTGGGACGCTCGCGCGGAACGACCCCGCTACGTGTCTGGGAAGATGACAACAGCTACCACGTCGAGGCGGAACTGCCCGGCCTGAAGCTCGAGGATCTCGAGATCCTCGTCCATCGCAACGAGGTCAGTCTCTCCGGCGAACGCAAGATCGAATTCGGCGAAGAGGTGACCGCCGGCCGACGCGAGCGCGTTGCCGACAAGATCGAACGCAAGTTGCAGCTTCCGCTCGAACTCGATGCCGACAAGGCCGAGGCGTCGCTGGTCAACGGCATCTTAACGTTGACGTTGCCCAAGGCCGAAGCCGCCAAGCCCCGGAAGATCGAAGTCTCCGCGGGCTGAGTGGACGGGTCGTTCAGCGGTTGAATCGAAACGAATGAATCAAAGGAGATGAACATGAGCAACGAATCGACTTCTCTGGAGCAAGCTCAATGCCAGGAGCCCAAGGTTCGCGCCCGCAGTGGCTGGACCTATCGTCCCGATGTCGACGTGGTCGAAACCGCCGAAGGGATCACGCTCGTCGCCGATCTCCCAGGGGCCGACGTCTCGTCGATCGACGTCAAGTACGAGCAGGGGACGTTGACGATCAGCGCGTCGATTCCGCTCCGCCAAGACGAATCGACCAAGTACCTCGTCAATGAGTACGGGGTCGGCGACTATCACCGCCAGTTCAATATCAGGCAGGACATCGACGCTTCCAAGATCGAGGCGAACTATGTCGATGGTGTGTTGACGGTTCGGCTACCCAAGCCCGAAGTCGCCCAGCCGCGCAAGATCACCGTCAAGGCCGAGTAATGCACTCCTCGGTTCCCCCTTGAGGAAAGGGGGAGCCTCTTCATATCCCCCCTTTCCCAAGGGGGGGTAAGGGCCGGAGTCAAGGGTAACAGGTGTTCGGGGACATGGGTGACACGTCCTCTTCTTCGGTTTCGGGGGGTGGAACGGACGGAGGGAGCGCAGCGACCGCAGTCCGTGCCACCGCCGAAAGGGACACCATTCCGGGAAAATCAGTGACGAAGATCGGCAATACATCAGCCGCGGAGCGGCGCCGGTTAGTAGCCTGGGGTTTCAACCCCTGGTTTTAGATGTGGTTCGATCGAGCCCCGAAGGTGGCGACGGAAGCTTTGGGACGTTGCGACCCGACTCATCTTATTCAACACGTCGCGAGCCGATGTTGAAAGGGTTGATTGCTCGCCAATCTGGGTTCGCTTTGCGACCAAGAGGCCCTAAGAGGGTTCGATGTTGACCGGCGATCAGCACGTCATTCGCGACTTCTTGCGGCTGCGCCGCACCGGTAGCACAGCAACCGGTGCTGGCCGGAAGTAGAGTTCAACGGGGAAGAGACCCCCTCTAACTCCCCCTTGGCCAAGGTGGAGCACAGGAAAACCAAGGGGGAGCACAGGAAAACCAAGGGGGAGCGTAGGAATGCCAAGGGGGAGCGTAGGAATGCCAAGGGGGAGCACTCTTCTCCCTTCCAACAAAAAAGCCCTCGCTCGATGCGAGGGCTCTTCGTTCTGTTTCAACGGAGCCCTGGACACCCATGCCCGCGCTCGCGTGGGCATGCGGGAGAAGCGGCGACTCTTTCCACTACACCGATCGGGCGGCATAGGCTTCGAGCATGTCCCACTGACGGAAGAAATCCTGCTCCTTCGTGTTCAGCGGCGACTTGAAGTAACACGCCAGATGCGTCAGACAGCCTCGCTCCCCACGCCGATAGGCCAACTCCGTCCAGCGGACCAAATCAATCGCCAACGGCGCCGCGAGCAGCGAGTCGCAACCCTGCCAAATGAATTGCAGGCTCATCTTCGTCCCGAGGAAGCCCTCGAAGTGGATGTGGTCCCAGGCCGTCTTCCAGTCGCCCATCGACTCGATGTGTTCGATCGAGACGAGCGTCTGCGGCTCATAGCCGAGGATTCCGCCGATGAGCTCCGACTTGGAGGTCAGCTTGCCCGCCTTGCTCGCGGGATCTTGCAGGACCTTGCCGTCGCGGTTGCCGAGGATGTTGTGGCCGACCCAGGACATGACTTTCCAGTGACGATGTGCGAACATCGGGGCAAGAACCGCCTTCATCAGCGTTTCGCCCGTCTTCCCATCCTTGCCGGCATAGATCATTCCCGCCTCACGCGCCCGTTCCGTTAGCGCGGGGGTGTCGAGACCAAGCGACGGCGTGAAATTGACGTAGCTCGCTCCCACTTCGGCGGCCGCCAAGCCGTAGAGCGAACTGGCCGGGATCACCGGCGGGTTCGGCGAGGAAAGGCTCGCGACCAGCTTGGCCCACGTGTCGTGCTCGGGACCGACCGTCGGCATCGGCTCCGATGAAGAGACATTCAGGACGATGAGATGGTCGATCTTCTGCCGCGACGCAAAGGCGCGCAAGTCGTCCGCGAGCCGCGTGACGATGTCGAGCGGGGTGCTGGCCGTCTGCGAGGTCGTCCAGTCGGCGAATTGGGCGACTGGGGCGCCGGAGCCGGAGAGCAGCCCGGGGCGGACATTCTCGCTCCACGCCTTCAACTCCGGCTCGCAGGCGGCGATCGCCTCGGCGTCGTAGACATTGGAGTTTTTGTGAAGAGCCTGGGCTTCGGTGAAGAGGCTCGAGCGGCGCACGTCGTGCCCCCCGACGACGATTCGGTCGAAGGGAAGAAAGCCGAGGTCCGCGAAGTTCGGCAACTCCGTCGCCAGCGAGGTCGAATTGGTCAGTCCGCGGGCCAAGGAGGCGATGCCGAAGGAGATCGTCGTTCCGACCCCGCCGAAAGCACCGATCAGCCAAAGCCCAACCTTGCGTGTTGGTTGTCCAGTCACTCTCTCATCTCTGTCGAGTAGGGAAATTCGGCCATCATGCGGTCGCACCCATGGACCGCATCCTCAGCCAAGCCGTGTGGGTCGGGAGAAATCGGTCGCGGGCCGACCGTCCCCGAACACGAAGCCATCTTCGCTCCGCTTCTATTATGACCGTTCCGCGTCCGTTCGGGGCCGATTTTTTTGCCGAGTGGGGTCGGATTGCGGACCGGACGACCCGCGCAACTAGAGATGGGTGGGTCAAGCGGGGCACTCTCCCCACACCGACGAGAAGAGGAATCGACTGACCGATCGCGATGCAACTCCCGCCCGCCCGACGCTTTGCACCGTGGGCACTCTCGCGAGTCCCCCGCTTGGCACGAAGCGCCCAGACTGGTACCTTGCTCAGCACCGATTGAACACAAGGAAGGATCATGGCGAAGAAACAACAAAACGCGATCAGTCCCACCCGGGGCCAGGACTATCCCGAGTGGTACCAGCAAGTCGTCCGCGCGGCCGACCTTGCCGAGAACTCCCCCGCGCGCGGCTGCATGGTGATCAAACCCTGGGGCTGGGCGATCTGGGAGAACATGCAGCGCATCCTCGATCGCCGCTTCAAGGAGACCGGGCACGTCAACGCCTACTTCCCCCTCTTCATCCCGATGTCCTTTCTCGAAAAGGAAGCCGAGCACGTCGAGGGATTCGCGAAGGAATGCGCCGTTGTCACGCATCACCGGCTCGAGCCCAACCCCGAGGGAGGACTCGTCCCCGCCGGCCCGCTTGAGGAGCCGCTCATCGTCCGGCCGACCAGCGAAACGATCATCGGCGCGATGTACGCCAAGTGGGTTCAGTCCTACCGCGACCTCCCCATCAAGATCAACCAGTGGGCGAACGTCGTTCGCTGGGAGATGCGTCCGCGCGTCTTCTTGCGCACCGCCGAATTCCTCTGGCAGGAGGGGCACACCGTGCACGCCACCGCCGAGGAGGCGATGGAAGAGACGCGGATGATGCTCGACGTCTATGCCGACTTCGCGGCCAACGTGATGGCCGTCCCGGTCATCAAGGGCGAAAAGACGCCTGATGAGCGTTTCCCAGGAGCGGTCTCGACCTTCACCATCGAGGCGATGATGCAGGACCACAAGGCCCTGCAAGCGGGAACGTCGCACTTCCTCGGCCAGAACTTTTCCAAGGCCCAGGAGATCAAGTTCCTCAATGCCGACGGGCAGGAGACTTTTGGCTGGACGACCTCGTGGGGGGTCTCGACGCGGCTGATCGGCGCGCTGATCATGACGCACTCCGACGACGATGGACTCATCCTGCCGCCGCGATTGGCCCCCAAGCATGTCGTCATTCTGCCGATCTACCGCAACGACGAGGAACAAGCCCGCGTCCTCGAATACGCCCGCAAGCTTGCCGACGAGATTCAATCGCAACGCTTCGCCGACGAGCGGATCGAGGTCGAACTCGACGACCGCGACATGCGTGGCGGGGAGAAGAACTGGTTCCACATCAAGCGAGGCGTTCCGATCAGGCTCGAAGTCGGCCCGCGTGATGTCGAGGGGGATGCGGTCTTCATGGGGCGGCGCGACTTGTCGCCCAAGGAGAAGACCTCGATGAAGCGACCCGAATTCGTCGCCTCGGTCGGCTCGATCCTCGAGGAGATCCAGAAGACGCTTCTCGAACGTGCCACCTCCTTCCGCGACGCGGCGACGACCAAGGTCGACTCGCTCAAGGAACTCGAGGAGTACTTCGCTCCGGTGAAGGAGGGTTTCGAAGGTGGATTCGCCTACGGCCACTGGGCCGACGATCCCGCCGTGACCGAGACGCTCAAGAAGATGAAGCTCACCGTTCGCTGCATCCCGCTCGACGGCGACGAGGAGCCCGGCCAGTGCCTCATCACCGGCAAGCCGAGCGCCAAACGCGTGATCTACGCCAAGGCGTATTGAGAGAGTGGGAGGGAGAAAGTGGAGAGTAGAGCCGTTGCAACGACGTCTCCTCTCAAGTCTCCTTGCCAATCTGAGGACGTGCCGCGACCAAGAGGCCCAGAGCAAACTCACGATTGATCGGTCGAGGTTCGCGTCATCCGAGACTTCTTGCGGCTGCGCCGCACCGGTAGCGAAGCAACCGGTGCTAGCCGTCAGAAAGTTGATAGCGAAGCAACCGGTGCTAGCCTGGTGAGAGAGTGGGAGGGAGAAAGTGGAGAGTAGAGCCGTTGCAACGACGTCTCCTCTCAAGTCTCCTTGCCAATCTGAGGACGTGCCGTGACCAAGAGGCCCAGAGTAAACTCACGATTGATCGGTCGAGGTTCGCGTCATCCGAGACTTCTTGCGGCTGCGCCGCACCGGTAGCGAAGCAACCGGTGCTAGCCGTCAGAAAGTTGGTAGCGAAGCAACCGGTGCTAGCCGTCAGAAAGTTGGTAGCGAAGCAACCGGTGCTAGCCTGGTGAGAGAGTGGGAGGGAGAAAGTGGAGAGTAGAGCCGTTGCAACGACGTCTCCTCTCAACTCTCTCAAGTCTCCTCTCTCTCTTCCCCCCTTGGCAATCTGGTTCGGGATTCGGAAGATGGTCCTTAGCGGGTCACCACGCGATCGGGTTGCCGAGGATTGGCGATGCAGGATGTGCTGACGATGATTCTGGCCGGGGGACGAGGAAGTCGCCTGGAACCATTGACGCGAGATCGGGCCAAGCCGGCGGTCCCCTTCGGGGGGCAGTACCGGATCATCGATTTCGCCCTCTCCAACTGCATCAACAGCGGCCTGCGGCGTATCCTCGTCCTGACCCAGTACAAGATGCTGAGCCTCGATCGCCACATCAACTCGGGTTGGCACTTCCTCTACCGCGATCTCGGGGAGTACGTCGACGTTGTCCCGCCCCAACAGCGCATCCACGAGCAGTGGTACCAGGGGACCGCCGATGCGATCTACCAGAACATTTATGCCATCGAGCAGGAAAACCCCCGCGACGTCCTGGTCCTCAGCGGCGACCACATCTACAAGATGAATTTTCGCACGATGATCAACGCCCACCGCGAGCGCGACGCCGACCTGACGATCGCGTGTCTGCCGGTCTCGCTGGACCAGGCTCGTCATTTTGGGATTATGGAGATCGACGCCGATTCGCGCGTCACCGGTTTTGTGGAGAAACCCAAGGACACCCAGTCGACCCCTTGCCGCAATGGCCAGGCTCTCGCGTCGATGGGGATCTACGTTTTTCGCACCCGCGAGATGTACGACCGGCTTTGCGAAGACGCCGGCGCCCCCGGCAGCAGCCACGATTTCGGCAAGAACGTCATCCCAAAGATGATCGAGGACGGCAACGTCTACGCCTACCCCTTCCAGGACGAGAACCGCAAGGCGTCGGCTTATTGGCGCGATGTCGGGACGATCGACAGCTACTTTCACGCCAACATGGACCTGATTCACGTCGATCCCGACCTGAACCTCTACGACACGACCTGGCCGATCCGCTCGGCGCCGCGTTCGGACCCGCCGCCGAAGTTTGTTTTCGGGGAGCCCGGGATCGGGGCCGATGTTCGCCGGGGCGAGGCGACCGACAGTCTGGTCTGCTCCGGGTCGATCATCAGTGGCGGGCACGTTCACCGTTGCATCATCGCGCGAAAGGTGCGCGTCAATAGCTTCGCCCTGGTCGAGGATTCCATCGTCTTTGAGGGGGTCTCGATCGGCCGACACGCCCGCATCCGCAAGACGATCATCGACAAAGGGGTCACGATCCCCCCCCGTGTCCACATCGGCTACGACCACGAAATCGACCGCGCCCGCGGGTTCACCATCAGCGAGGAAGGCGTCGTCGTCATCGCGAAGGGGGAGAATGTCGACGCCGACGCCCCACTCGGCAGGGGCGTCCATCGATGAGCGAGGCGGCCGGCGCGCCCCCCGCGATTTCGCCACGAGCCGACTGGGGGAGGTGGCTCCTCTACGTCGTCGGGCCGCTGGTGACGACGGCGGTCCTGGCGGTACTGGTGCTCGATCGCGACGTTCCCCTCGGCGTCCTGGGCGAGTGGACCTGGAACCGGATGCCGTCGGATCCCTCCGTCTTCTCCCTCCTGGTGGCGTCGCTCGTCGCGGCGGGCTATCTCGTCGTCGCGGTTCTTGGCGAGATGGCGCTTCAACGCGTCGGCGCCCGCGTCCTCTGGGCAGCGCTGCCGGTGCTCCTGATTGCGGGAGGGCTGACGCAGTGGGCGCTACTCGAACTACCGCCCCAAGGCGTCGGGCTCGAACGTTGGCCCTTGGTCCTCACCTCCCACGCGACCAGCGGCTACCTTGAGGAGGCCCACCAACTCGACGATTTGGGGGACTTCGTCGCGAACTACCAAGCGTGGCTCGCCCGCCAGGGCCCCTTCCACATGGGGACGCACCCGCCGGGACTGATCATCGTCAGCCGCTGGACGCTCGACCTCGCCGCCGCCAATCCCTGGCTCGAGCGGACGCTTCCCGGGTGGACACCGAGACGGTTGCGCGACGGCTTTCTTCTACTAGGCGATCGGGAACGGGCGTCGGCCCGTCTGGTCACCGCGGCGTCCTTGCTCGCGATGGGGACCTGGCTGCTCTCGCTCGCCACGACGCTTGGCATCTTCGCGCTGGGCTGCGCGAGCGGGTCGCGGGCGATCGCTTGGCGGGCGGCGTGCATATGGCCGTTGGTGCCGTCGGTGCTCCTCTTTCTTCCCAAGAGTGACTGCCTCTATCCACTGATCGCGATCGCGGTGGTGGTGCTATGGCCGCGAGGAGATGGACGTTGGGGCGTCGCGCGGGCGTTCGCGGGAGGCGTCGTGCTCTGGCTCGGGCTGATGCTCAGTTTGGCGTTCCTGGCAATCGTGCCGATCGTCGGGCTGGTCCATTTGGGACGACTTTCGTCGAGTGCTTCCAAGTCCCGTTGGCTCGCCGAGGGCGCGGGAGGTCTGCTGGGGGTGCTCGTGCCGATTGTCCTCTTTGGATGGTGGTGGGATCTCGACTTGATCGCGGTGTGGCGACAGAATCTCTCCAAGCACGCCGGGTTTTACGAAGCGATGCCGCGGAGCTATGCGACGTGGGTCGTGGTCAATCTGGTGGAGTTCGCCGCCGTGACGGGGCCGTGTCTCTTGTTGCCGGCGCTGGCGGGGATTGGGGCACGTTCGACGTGGAAGGGTCGGGAATGGGTCCATGTCGGATGGGTGGTGACGCTGATGGCCCTGAACTTCAGTGGTCGCAACTTGAGCGAGGTGGCACGGCTTTGGATCTTTTTGGCACCGTTCGCGTGCGTTCCCGCGGCGCGGGTGGTTGCCGGTTTCGGGGGGCAGGGGGGCTTGGGGGATCTCGAGCCGGGACACGGACGATGGTGTTGGCTGCTCGCCGGGGAGGTGGTGATGGCGATGATCTTGGTGTCGATGGTCGAGCCGCTCTTACCGGTGACGCTCTCCCGTTGATGGCGTGCGAGGCCTCTCGGAGTGGGGCGAGAGGTTGTCGGGACGCGGGGCGTTTCGGACTTGCCAGACAGGGACCTCACCCTGTCGGGGCGTTGACGCACTTTTCTCGCTTCCATAGGACATGGCCAAAATAGTTCTTCTTCACGGAATCAACGATCGCGAGCAGCTCGTCTTGATGTCCACATGCGGGGTTGTCGAAATGCCAGGATTGGTCGACCAATGCGAGAGTCCAGCAGGCGACGCGCCGGAGTTGGAATGGATCGTTCCCACTCTCATCGTCGTTCGCATCGACGATGACGATGTCGAGGAGAGCCAGGATGAAGAGGAGGGCGAGACTCTCGGCGGCGGTGGCGGTCTCGACGCTGACGACGACGATGGGCTCGCTGACGACGAGGACGATCGGTTCGAGGACGACGACGATGACGACGATGACGACCTCGACATGGACGACGATCTCGACGACCTCGACGACTATGAGGACGAAGACGATCTCTTCGAAGACGAGGAGGAAGAGGGCGACGACTTCGATCAGTACGACGACGACTACGACGACGACTACGAAGACTACTACGATGAGGACGCGGACTAGGTCTAGGAGCCTCGGGCCAACGAGAGTCAAGCAGCCCGTTGATCTATTCACTGCCAGCTGCGAACGGCCCTTTTGACCAATCTCCGCGTTGACGAACCTCGGCGAATCTACGGATTCGCCTGCGTGTCTTCTCCTTGATCTTGGTCGACATCGCTCGTTCTCGCCTTGGCCCGCTTAAATCAGCGGGCTGCTAGGGGGCCACGGGCTGCTTGTCGGCCAGTGCCAAAGGACGCTCCCTCGCCCTTAGGGAGTCGATCTCAACAGATGGTGTCCCTCTGAAACGCCGCAAGATCACTCACTGGATCGGACGCAACTGGGCACGGATCGTCTACAGCCATCAAGTCGAGCCGGTCTGGCTCGAAACCAATGTCTTCGAACTACCCATCCCGCATCTCGACGAACGCCTCGACGGCGTCAGCATTCTCCATCTCACCGACTTTCACCTCGGCGACCGCGTCGCCAAACGTCACATTCGCCAAGCGGTTGATCTCGGCCAGCAACAGGCCTGCGACCTGATCGCGTTGACCGGCGACTTCGTCCAAGGCGGCTTTCGTCACGTCGATCCGGTCGCCGAGATGCTTTCGAAACTCTCGGCGCCCCTGGGCGTCTACGCCGTCCTGGGCAATCACGACTACGCGGTGCGCAACGCCTCCGGGCTTCGTCTTCATCGCGGTCTTGCCGAGCGGGTCCGAAAATCCCTGGAAGACTACGGCATTCCCGTACTGCACAACGAGCACCGGATCGTCGCCAAGGAGGGGGCACCGCTCGCGGTCGCGGGGGTCGCCGATCTCTGGAGCCGGGAAGCCGATTTACGGCAAGCGCTCGCGGGACTCGATTCCGAAACACCACGAGTCGTGCTCGCCCACAACCCGACAACGATCGAGCAGTTGGAGACTCTTCGCTGCGACCTCATGCTCAGTGGCCACACCCACGGCGGCCAGATCGACGTGCCCGGTTGGGGACGTCCGATGCTCAGCCGCAAGATGAAAGGGTACGCGGCGGGGCTGTATTACCACCAAGGTGGCTTCCTTTACGTGAACAAGGGGATCGGCTACACGGTGCGGTTCCGATTTCGCGTCCGTCCGGAAGTCGCGGTCATGCGTTTGGTCCGGGCAAACCTGGGCGCTTTGTAATCGACGTAGCAGCGAGAAATCCGATCCAATTTCACCTTTGGACGTGACTCGGCTTGTTCGAGGCCAATCCCCCCCTCTATACTCGGAGACGTTGAGAACAACCTCGCGAGAGGGAACCTGGTGCCCCGGTCCAGCGAAGTGGTCGGGGGCCACGGGTTGCTTGTCAGCCCGTGCCGGAGCGTTGGGGTTACACCAACTCAGGCGTGACGTCGGACCAGTGTGCTTGATCGATGAATTGAGGAGCCTGACACATCGCGTTCACCGCGAACGTGACGTGCCATCGACATTCACTCCGCGGGAACGGGTGATGTCGGCCGAGCCTTGCTCGGCTTTTGGGCTCTCGAGGACGCGATCGATCCCAACGCCGAGGTGGAGCGAACGACCCCTCCCACGGGAGCCGCAATGTCGATGAGTGGAAACACGCCCGAATACGAGTTCGGAGCGGAACTGACCCCGAGAGTCCCCCAGCGATGGGCCGGCCAGACGCAGCTTGAGTTCGAGATCGAGTTCTTCGGGGGAATTTTGGATTCGCATCCCGATCAGCTCGATATCCTCCGCGTGATGGCGTCGAACTTGGCCGCTCGCGGGGAGTACGAGCAGACGCTCGAGCTCGACCGTCGGCTCGTCCGGCTCTCCCCGGGCGATCCGGTCGCGTACTACAACCTCGCCTGTAGCTTCGCCCGTCTCGACATGATCGCCGAGTCTTGCGAGGCGCTACGGCGTTCTTTCGAGTACGGCTACGACGACCTGGTCTATCTCTTCGAGGATCAGGACCTCGATTCAGTCCGTCGCGATCCCGCCTTCCGCGAAATCCTCGAGACCCACGGCCTCGACTGACTCTCCGTCAGGTGGGCCTCGACTGACTCTCCGTCAGGTGGGCCTCGAACGCTTCGCCTGTTCCGGTTCAGCGCCTATTGCCCGCAAATCAGCGGACGCGTCGTGTTTTAGAGTCAGGCGGTTTTCACCTCTCCCAGGGGGAGAGGTCGGCGAGCGAAGCGAGCCGGGTGAGGGGATGGAACGCCCGGAATCTCGCGACGCTTTGCCGTATGGAAACCCCCTCACCCCTAACCCCTCTCCCACAGGGAGAGGGGAATAAGAGGCTCATTCTCCCACGGGGAGAGGGGAACCCAAGAGGACGTTGGGTGGTTCTTGACCCACCACGAAGGCCAACCGTCGTTCGCGTCAGGCAATGGCCTGACCTACGGGTCGGATTGTCAGGCGGTTTTCACCTCTCCCATGGGGAGAGGTCGGCGAGCGAAGCGAGCCGGGTGAGGGGATGGAACGCCCGGAATCTCGCGACGCTTTGCCGTATGGAAACCCCCTCACCCCTAACCCCTCTCCCACGGGGAGAGGGGAATAAGAGGCTCATTCTCCCGCGGGGAGAGGGGAATAAGAGGCTCATTCTCCCGCGGGGAGAGGGGAACCCAAGAGGACGTTGGGTGGTTCTTGACCCACCACGAAGGCCAACCGTCGTTCGCGTCAGGCAATGGCCTGACCTACGGTCTTCCGGCTCCTCCGAAGCCTCTTGTGGCTTCGCCACCTCGATTGACAAGCAACCGAGACCACCCAAAGAGTTGACGTCGCGAAGCAACCGATGAGGTACCCACACCTCCAGTCAACATTCCGAATCCGGATCGGGCTCGGACCAGGGTGTTTCGGGATGACGCCGAAGTTGTATCATCCTCCCATCGGATCTTGGACGTAGGGACCGTCTCTCGCGGAGGTGTGAAGGCGTGGCTATTCGGTTGGCGGTGTTGGTTTCGGGACGTGGGACGACACTCGCGAACTTGCTCGATCGCATCAACGAGGGGCAGCTCGATGCCGAGGTGGCGGTCGTCATCTCCAACCGCCCGAACGTCCTCGCGCTCAACCTTGCCGAACTTGCCAACCTGCCCGCTCACGTCGTTGACAAGGACGCCGACGAGGAACTGGGGGCGAAGGTCTTTCAAATCTGCCGCGAGGCGAATGTCGATCTCGTCGTTCTCGCCGGCTTCCTGAGGTTCGTCAAGATCCCCGACGACTTCGTCGGCAAGGTAATGAATATCCACCCCTCGCTGATCCCCGCCTTCTGCGGTCACGGCTACTACGGTTCCCGAGTTCATGCCGGCGTGCTTGAGCGGGGCTGCAAAGTCTCCGGCTGCACGGTCCACTTCGCGGACAATCACGAGTACGACCACGGGCCGATCGTCCTCCAGCGGGTCGTTCCCGTCCTTGAGGGAGACACGCCCGAGTCGCTTCAGCAGCGCGTCTTCGAGGCCGAGTGCGAGGCCTTTCCGCAGGCGATCCAGCTCTTCGCCGAGGGCCGACTTTCGGTTGAGGACGGCCGCGTCCGCGTTCGCCGAGACCCGTCGGGCGGTTCTTGACCCACCACGAACGCTTCGCCTGCTTCGGATCGCCGAGGTTGATGCAACCTAGGCCGACGCAGTCGGCAAGAGGTCTCGGGAAGAACTTCCATCCGCGGTCGTCCCGAAGACTCGATCCGGTTCGGCGCCTATTGCTCGCCCATCAGCGCACGCGTCGTGTTGGAGATTTACCAGGACGATTGGCCGGTCGAGGTTCGCGTCATCCGAGACTTCTTGCGGCTGCGCCGCACCGGTAGCGAAGCAACCGGTGCTAGCCGTCAGAAAGTTGGTAGCGAAGCAACCGGCGCTAGCCTGGTGAGAAGAGTGGGAGGGAGAAAGTGGAGAGTAGAGCCGTTGCAACGACGTCTCCTCTCGACTTTCCTTGCCAAACTGGGGACGTGCCGCGACCAAGAGGCCCAGAGCAAACTCACGATTGATCGGTCGAGGTTCGCGTCATCCGAGACTTCTTGCGGCTGCGCCGCACCGGTAGCGAAGCAACCGGTGCTAGCCGTCTCTTGTTCCCCTCTCCCCGTGGGAGAGGGGCTAGGGGTGAGGGGGTTCGTCTTCGCGAATCACCCTTGATTTTCCGAGCCAGACACTCCCTCACCCGATTCATTGCGTTCGCCGACCTCACCCCAAGGAGAGGTGAGGAATTCCAGATACCCGGGCCGAGACGGTCTTCCGGCTTCTCAGCGTCTGGGATCCCCTTTCATCTCTCACGCTGAAGGTTTGATCGTGCCGATGGGACGGCTTGTCGGGAGCGGCTAGCGGGCCGACGGCCGCTTGACGCGACGGTGCCCGGCAGGCTTGCCGGAGAGATGCGGAAAGCCTGTCGCCGCCCGTCCATTCGCCCGGCTTGTTCATATCATGACCCCCAAGAAAACGCCGCCATGAGGGCGACTACTAGCGCTGGGAGGGATTGATGGGGGTCTTCAAGAGTTACGACATTCGTGGGGTTTACCCGAACGAACTCGACGCCGCGATGGCTCGAAAGATCGGCGCCGCGCTCGGCAAGTACTACGCCGACCTTCCGGAGAACGCCGGCAAGGACAAGCTCCACATCGTCGTCGGCCGGGATATGCGCACGAGCGCTCCGGAGATGTCGGCGTCATTCATCGAGGGGCTTCGCTCGCGCGGTCACGACGTGACCGATATCGGTATGGTGACGACGCCGTGCACCTACTTCGCGATCCAGCGTCTGGGTGCGGACGGCGGCATCATGGTCACCGCCTCCCACAACCCACCCCAATACATCGGGTTCAAGGTCAGTCGCGAGCTGGCGATTCCGATCTCCAAGGACACCGGACTTGGTCAGGTCGAGACGATGCTCGACGACACAGTGCCGGAGACGTCCTCGGGCGAACTGAAGTCGATCGACTTGACCGACGCGTACCTCGACTTCCTTGTCGGTTTGGCGAAGGATCTCAAGCCGCTTCGGATCGCGGCCGACGCTTCCAACGGCATGGCCGGCAAATATCTTCCCGCTCTCTTCGATCGACTGCCGTGCCAGCTCGAGGGGATCTTCCTCGATCCCGACGGCACCTTTCCCAACCACGAGGCCGATCCGCTCAAGGCCGAGAATCTCGACGATGTCCGCAAGCTCGTCAAAGCGAGTGGCGCGGCGATCGGATTCTGCTACGACGGTGACGCCGACCGCGTCGCGATCGTCGACGATCAGGGCGAGATTGTCGGCTGCGACATGATCACGGCCCTCTTGGCCCAGTTCGAACTCGCCGGCAATCCTGGACGGGCCGCGACCTACGATCTTCGCTCCAGCAAGGTCGTGGCGGAAGTCATCGAGCAGGCTGGCGGCGTTCCCTTCCGGGCTCGCGTCGGTCACTCGCACATGAAGCAGCTCATGCGGCGCGAGAACGCGATCTGCGGTGGCGAGCTTTCGGGCCACTACTACTTCCAGCTTCACGACAAAGAGACCTACTTCGCCGACTCGGCCCTCGTCGCGACGGTCAAGCTGCTGAACATCCTCAGCGCGACCGGCAAGCCGATCTCCGAACTGCTGGCCCCAATGAAGAAGTACTTCCACACCGGCGAGGTCAACTTCAAGATCGACGACAAAGAGGGGGCCCTGGCGGCGATCAAGGAGACCTTCTCCGACGGAACCCAGGACGAACTCGACGGCGTTTCCGTCGACTATCCCGACTGGTGGCTCAACGTTCGCCCGAGCAACACCGAGCCGCTATTGCGGCTGACGCTCGAGGGCGATACCGCCGCCAAACGCGACGAGGGTTTCGAGCGAGTTCTCGGCGTGCTCAACAAGTTCGGCGAGCGGGCCACCGGCGGGCACTAGCCCTTGATTCTCCGAACGGAATGCTGTTCAAGTAGGGTGGGCCTGTGGGTGATTCGCGAAGATGAACCCCCTCACCCCCAACCCCTCTCCCACGGGGAGAGGGGAACAAGAGGCTCACTCTCCCACGGGGAGAGGGGAACAAGAGGCTCACTCTCCCACGGGGAGAGGGGAACAAGAGGCTCCCACGGGGAGAGGGGAGCTCGGACGGCATCGTCGGGCGGGTCTTGCCCCACCACGACCGCCGACAGCTGTTCGTGTCAGGCAATGGCCTGACCTACGGTCTTTCCAGAAACGTGGGGCTTGATCCAACTCCGAATGAAACCACGTGGGTTCGAACCCACCCCCCGATGACATCGGGACGTCACGGGCCGGAATGGCAGGATGGAACCAATGCGGGAGCGAGCGTGAAAGCGAAACGGCATCGCGTCATGGTGACGGGAATCGGCATCATCTCGCCCCTCGGGCGGACGCGCGACGCGACCTGGCGTGGACTTCGCGACGGAGCGGGGGCGGTTCGCAGGGTCGACCACGAACTCGCCGACGGAACGTACACCACCCTCGGAGCCCCCGTGGAGGCACTGAGCGTTCCCGAACCGGTTCCTGTTGGCGCTCTCGTCGAGGGACAAGCCGACCGGCTACCGATCGCGCGCCGTTCGGCAGGTGCCAACGAGGATCTCTCCGGGGAGGCCCCGATGGGGTGGGCCGGCGAGTCGGGCGATCAACCCGATCGGCTGCAAATGCTCGCGATGACGGCCGCCGACGAGGCGATGGGTGACGCGGGATTGTCCCGACGTAGCCTTCCCGATGACCGATTCGGGTGTTCTATCGGCAATAGCAAGGGAAGCCTCGAGGCCGTCGGCGCGGCCCTCGACGGGATGCGGGAGACGGGCTACGTCGATCCACGGCTCTGGTTCTCCTTCATGCCGGACGCCCCCGCGGTCAGGCTCGCCCAACGATTCAACCTCGGCGGCCCCTCGCATTGCATGGTCGCCGCGTGCGCGACCGGGCTGCTTTCGGTCATTCAGGGGGCTTCCTGGATTGCCGAGGGCCGCTGCGACCGGGTCTTGGCGGGAAGCGCCGACGCATCGCTCTTACCCATGTTGCTGGGGAGCTATCGTCGACTTGGGGTGTTGGCTCCCGTCGATGGTGGGGACCCAAACCGCGCGGTTCGGCCCTTTGCCGCCAATCGGCAGGGCTTCGCGGTCGGAGAAGGGGCCGCGATGTTCGTGCTCGAGTCGGAGGAGTCTTGCGCCGAACGCCAGGCAAGAGCGAGGGTCGAGCTGGCGGGCTGGTCGGCTTGCTCGGATCCCTCGGAGATGGTCCAACTTGGCGATTCCCCAGGGGTGCTGACCGAGTGCATCCGCGAAACCCTCGACGATGCCGGGCTCGCTCCCGAGCAGGTCGGGCACATCAACTGCCACGGCACCGCGACGGCCGCGAACGATCCTTGGGAAACGGCTGGGATTCGTGGAGCGTTCGGGGACCACGCCGATGAACTTCGTCTCACCGCGACCAAGGCCGCGATCGGGCATCTCTTGGGGGCGGCGGGAAGCGTCGAACTCGCGGCGACCGCGTTGGCGCTCGAGCATCAGTTCGTGCCGCCGACGTTGAACCTCGACCGGCCCGACCCGGAATGCGACCTCGACTACACCCCGCACGTCGGCACTGCGCGGCCGATGCGGGCGGCGCTGAAGGCGTCGATCGGGTTCGGAGGGCACATCGCCGCGGCGGTGTTGCGTCGTTGCGATGGAAGCAGCTAGTCGGTCCATGGTGAAGGATTTGATCCAGGTGTACTGGAAAGAGCAAGATGGCGGCTTCGCGTTCGAGGGGGGCGCCCTGAGCGGACGCGTCGTGCTGCGGGGCGCCGAAAAGCCCGGTTCTTGGGTCGAATTGGGGCCGAAATGGCGCGAATTCGCGCCGAAATTGCTCGAAATTGGACCGATTTCCTTCCAAACCGTCGCGGAAGCGGTCGAAATCCAACCTCTCGCGGGCGCCGCGTACGTCCAAGAGCCGACGCTGGTGATCCCCCTTCGGATCGAGTCGCCGGTCGGGTTGGCGGGGACGGTTCGCTTCCTCGTCGGGGAAGAAGGGCTCGATGTCGAGCTTCGACTGCAGACCGTCGAGCCGATCACCGACTTGACGGGAATCATCCGAACGTACTGGTCGACGACGGCTCCCCAACTGCCCCTGGCGGGGGAATCGACGGTGGAGCTTGGCCCCAAGCGTGGCGCGATCGCGCTGCTGGGCGAGGCGGAGCGGCTCGGGATCTTCGCCGACCTGCGCGAGACCGGGACCGCGATGGTGGAGGAGTCGGCTCGGGCGATCGACTACCGTCTCTTCGGTCGGCCGCTCGAGAAGGGGGTCGTGCTCGTGGGGCGATTGGCCCTTCGCACGATTGGGAAAGAGGTCCCGGTGGCGGAATTGGAGAAGCGGCACGCCGAGTGGTTGGCGGGGGGCGCCTTTCTTTGAGCCATCGTTGGATTGTCGCCGTCGGGTCAGGCGGGTATCCTGAAGAGACAGGAAGGGCAGCCGCCGGGGTGGTTGCCATCGTGGTTACCATCCCTTGGGAATCGAATTGGAAGGGCCGTCCCCTATGAGTACGGGCACCGACCTTGGCTCGGTCCCGCGCTTTTCATCGCGCGAGCCGGAAGAACAATATCGCCCGATCGCTCCCATGGCCGTGGTGAGCTTGGGGCTCGGCATCTTGTCGATCCTCGCGTTCGGCGGGCCGGCCTTTTGGTTCTTGCCGGCGATCGCATTCATCATCTCCGGCATCACCTCCTATCGGCTCGAACGGGCCAAGCACGAGTACGCGGGTCAGGTGCTGGCGAAAGCCGGCTTGCTCATCTCGCTCATCGCCGGTGCCGGCGCTGTGACGCAGCACTACGTTCGCTGGGGGATCCTGCGAAGCGAGGCCCTCGAGGAGGCCAACAACTTCCTCGACGACTTGCTGACCAACCGTGCCCCCGACGCGTTCTTTCTCACCAATCCGCCGATCAGTCGCGTCGGGTTGGAGGGGAGTCCCGAGGACCTCATCTCCCGCAACAAGCAGGCCTATCGCGATTTTCTCCGCAAGCCGATCGTCAAGGAGCTTGGCGGGAAGCTCGATCAGACGCAAGTGACCCTGCTCGAAACGGTGCCGGTCGGTCAAGAGCGGGGCTACGACGTCATCTTTGTTCGCTACGCCCTCGAGGTGGGTGACAACGTCCTGGAGTGCTCGCTGCAGCTTCAGGGATCGGTCGCCTATAGCGGTGAATGGAGTGGGCGTCAGTGGTATGTCAGCGCGACGCACCTCGTTCCCAAGAGTGAGGCGCCCAAGCCGTAGGGCACTGGTCCATCGCGGACTTGGGGTGCCACTGACCGCTTGTCAGCCAGTGACAAGGGATTCGGGTTGTACAAACACCGAATTCAAGTTGGAGCAGAGCACTAGGGGGCCGTCGCCCCTAGCTGTCCGTTGATTTAGATGGTCCGACGGCGGCGATCGTTCCCGGTTCTCCCTCTGAGGAAACGCGGATGAGACAGCGCAACTGGATACGGTTTCCCAAGGACATTTCCCGGGTGACGCTCAAGCCCCTGGGGGAGGATGCCAGCGGTCTGCGCGAGGCGGAGGTCATCGACGAATCGTTCGGCGGTCTGGGCATCCGCGTTCTCGACGCGGAGGGGCTCGAGATCGGGCAACGGATCGACGTCGTCTACGGCCAAGGCTCGATCACCGCGACGATCATCTACATCGACGACGAAGAGAACGCTTCGTACCGCATCGGCATTCGCTGGATCGAACCACCCGAAGAAGACGAAGACGAGGACGAGTAGTCGTCAGCGCGACCGCGTTCACTTCTTCGCTGCGATCTCCGAATGCTTTGTCAGATCCAAGTGTTCGGGTGGCACTGGCTGCTTGTCAGCCAGTGAGAAGTGACCGTGGATTCACAACCCGAAATCTTGCGTTTGACGCAGCCCTCGCGTCCCGATGGGCAAGTTCGCTATTTGAAGCCTCTTCCCTCAATCATGCGGAAGCGCGCCGAGTCAGTAGCGATTCCCGCAAGCCCGCGGCGAGCGTGGGTATGGCACCCAAGAGCCTTCTGGGCAATTTACCAAGCATTCGTGGCACGAGACGTCGCCGTCCGCTTCGTCGACGAGGGTGTCGACGGTAAGGATCGCGGGAACGGCGCGCTCGTCGAGACCTTCGAATTGAGCGCGGAGGGCGAGTGATCGCGAACGCTCGGTTGGCGAAGGCCGAAACCGCCGCCAGCGCGAAAGTGGACTCGTGACCAAGTGGCGAGTCGCGCGAAACATCAATCGGTTCTCCAGATTCACATGCCAGGAGTTCGCAAGCGGAGGGAGACTACTCGCTTGCTCTTTCGCTGGGAGAGGTACGCCTCAAGCGCAGGCAACAACCCTTTGGGGTGCGTCCATCGAAATGCGAAACACATGCGTCAGCTGATGACGCTGTCGGTTCGCGAACAATAGAAAGGATCAATCTCTCTCGGGAGGAATTCGTCCCGTATGCTACAAACGCGATACTCTACGGCTGTGGGAGGTGTATCATTCCATCCGCACTGGAAGTCTCGGTCCAAAAAAGCGGCTAAACAACTTAGGATTCGTGTAGGTGTGATGAGGATCGGACCCCTTTCGAGGACCTGCGGTGGGCGATCTGGTGAACTTTCTGTTGTCGCTGCTCGTGGTGGGAGCGGCTCTTTACGTGTTTGGGCTGCCGCTGTTGGTGTTGGCGTTTCACCGGATCGAAGCGAACCCCGAAATCGAGATCGTCGATCCCGAGGACAACACGCTTCCCCGACAAGTGAACGATCACTTGGAGCAGGTCGAGGAGGAGCTTCACCAGCTCGACTTCGAGGCCGTCGAGACGCTTTGCCTCCCCAAACAGGCGACCGGGACCGCGACCATTCTTCGCGTCTACATCAACCAACGCGAAGCGTGCGCCGCGATGGCGGTGACGATCTACGGCAAAGCGGCCGAGCATTGGTCGCTGGTGACGCAGTATGTCGAGTTCATGACACAGCTTCAATCGGGCGAGGTCTTCCTCACCGGGAATCCCAACGCGGTCAGCGCCTTCCGGACACCGCCGAACACGTTCGCCCTGCACGTGCCGTGGATCAAGAGCATCGCGACGCTCTACCGCGTGCACGATGCGGTGCTGATGGCGAAGGCTTCCTCGTCGAGGCGGATCCTCACCTTGGAAACGCGCGATCATGGCGACGTGGTGCGTTGGCTGGCGACGGAGCTCGCGGTCGAGTATGACTCGGCGCTCGATGACGGCTACCTGCGATTGACGAACGATGGTACCAGCTACGTCCCGACGTTCGTCGGCACGTACTTCATGACCTGGTCGCAGTTGTTTCCCTTCAAGAGAGTTTTCGAGCGACGTCGCGACGCGCGTGCCCGAGAGATCATCGAGGAGTTGGGCGTGACGGTGGAACGGGAATAGCTCGCGGGCTCGATTCCCTGGTGGCGACCGAACCGCTCACTTGCGCCGTTTCATGCGCGGCTTCTTCTTCGGGCCGGGGCCACGCGGGGGACCGGGACGCTTCGACTTCGCGAGGGTCGCGCGGCGGGTGGAGGCCGACTTGCGGTGCGGGCGGACGACGCGCTTGGTGACTTCGGGCTCCTGGCTGGGGAACGCGAGTCGCCGAAGCATGCTCACTTCCTCCTCCGTGGCGGAGCGGGCGTGGCCGAGCGGCAAGCGACGGATGCGAATCGGCCCGATCGCGCTGCGTTCGAGGGTCATCACCTTGTGGCCGAAGCGAGCGAACATCCGGCGGATCTCGCGGTTGCGGCCTTCGTTCAAGACGAGCCGCAGTCGCGTCGAATCCCCCTTCGACCCGAGGCGATGAATCTCGCGAGCCCGGACCTTGCCCTCGGCGAGCCAAACCCCCTGAAGAAGCTGGTCGATGACGTCCTTGCCGACGCGTCCGGCGACGGTGATCGTGTAGCTCTTGGAGACGTTGAATCGCGGATGGGTCAGCCGGTTGGCCATCTCGCCGTCGTTGGTCAGCAGGATCAGTCCGGTGCTGTTTTCATCGAGACGGCCGACGGTGTAGATGCGTTTGCCGATGGGCGGGAGCAGGTCGAGCACGGTGGGGCGACCGTGGGTATCACGGCTGGTGCAGAGGTAGCCGGCGGGTTTGTTGACCAGCCAGTAGGCCTTCCGCTCGGCGGTGACCGATTCGTGGTCAACCTCGATCGACTGCTTCTCGGGATCGACGCGCAGGCCGAGTTCGCGCACCGGCTTGCCGTCGACGCTGACGCGCCCCGCGGCGATGATCTCATCGCAGTGACGCCGGGAGCCGACGCCCGCCGAGGCGAGGAACTTGTTCAAGCGGACGTGATCGTCCTTCGTTTCGTCCATGGTGTCCGCCAAGTGAGCGCGAGTCCGTTGGGGCGCGACTCCCGCGAGCGACTGCCGTCGATTCCCAAGGGAAGCATTGTACGAATCGGCGAAGATGGGGCGAAAACCGAGGTTCTGAACAATCTGTAGAACCGTCGTATTCTTGTAGTTGGCGTGGATTGGATGGTTGATAGGTCGTATGATGTGCGTTAAAAGGTTGTTTTGAGTGCGGATTGAATCATCTGTGATGTGTTGGAGGCGAACCGTTGAAGAATTATGCGTTTTGGAACAACAAAGGAGGTACCGGGAAAACGAGCTTGGCCTTCCAGGCTTCGAGCATGTACGCTGAGCAGAACCCATCGGAGAAGATCCTCATACTCGATCTGTGCCCCCAAGCGAATCTATCAGAGTTGTTTCTTGGTGGTTTGATGGGGAAAGGAAGTGAGAATCTTACGACCTTGCAAGGAGAGAACCCACGGCGAACGGTTGGTGGCTATTTCGACTTGAGATTGCCATCTCCATACTCTCCTCCAGATTTCGATGCTAAGAATTTCGCCTCGTCTTCAGAATTTGTGGGTCGATGGTGGCTCGGGGAGGTTCCCGAGATTGTGATAGAGAGCGTATTTGAGGGTGCTGGGGTCGCGAAAGCCGTAGGATCGGCGGGTCGTCAATTTGACCTTCAGATTCATTCCCTCGACGGCGCCCGCGGAAATCTCTCCTTTTGCCTCGAACCAATTGAAGATCTGCTCGGCGTGACGCTCGAGGGTTCGTGCCAGGTTGCGCATCGGTTCGATCCGTGTGCTCAAGGCCCGATCGAGCCACTCCTGGAAGAAGGATCCGATCCGCCAGGGAGCCTTGTAGTCCCAAAGCCGCTGGAAGTCTTCCTTCATCAGGTAGCACTTGACCGTCCTGAGGTTGTGCGTCAACAACTCGTTGAGACGAAGGACCTCCTTGCGTTTGAGGTTGCCGCGACGCTTGAGCAGCAGCCAACGCGTCCGCTTGAGCACCTCGAAGCCCTTGCGTTTGAGTTCGCGTGCCTCCTGGGCCCGCACCTTGTCGATCGCCTTGTTGAACAACTGCATGATGTGGAAGCGGTCGAGGATGTGCAGGGCCCCATTGGCCTCGCGAGCGATGACCGACAGGTAGGCCTTCCACATGTCGCTGCAGATGTACTTCAGCCGCTCGGTTCGCCGCCTGCCGAAGAAACGAAAGAAACGACCGAGCGTCTCCTTGGTCCGGTCTTGCCCGACCCAAAGCAGACGACGCGATCCGCGGTCGATCTGATAGACCAGGGTGAAGTACTGATGGCCCTTGCGGTAGGCGACCTCGTCGATGCCGATCGCCTCGATCCCTTCCAGGTCGCGATGGCGGATTCCCCAGCAAACCGCCATTTTCACCGCACGAAAGACGGTGTGCCAACTCGTGCCGAAAATCGCGGCGGTCTCGCGCCAGCTCAAGCGTTTGGCCCAACGGGCAAGGAACCATTGGAAGCTCGACGTCGTCCGCTCCTTGCCCGACGCCCAGGGAATGCGTTCCACCTTCACCCCGCAAGCAGGGCATGCGACCCGCCGCGCCGCGTAGACGAACCAGACCGCCAGGCCCCACAACGGCACGTGCTGAAAACGGCGTTCCGGCAAGTGGTCGTACGTGCCGCCACGATTCCCGCAACCCGAACAGATCGGCCGGCTGCGACGCCGTGGGCGAACCCGAACCAGCAGTCCCTCTTTCGACGAATCGGCCCAAGCCGCCGATTCGTAGACGAAACTCCCGTGACGCTCCAAGGCGTTGAGGATAACCTGAAGTCGCATCCCGTCTCTCGCGGCTGGCGTTTGAAGAAGTCCTTGCAAACTCCATCATGCGCCACTCGAGAGCGGGATGCTCTTTTTGGCCTCCTGCCGACTCCTCTCCTTTCCGCTTGACCAGTGGAACATCCTCCCCGCCAACGGCCAAGGAGGAGTCTTTGCCGGGCGACCGAAGCCGAGCCACGATGGCGAGGATGCAGGGCGAGCGAAGCGAGAAGACCAGGCAAAGCAGCAGCCGGACGCGGCCCTTGGCATACGGCGGTAACCTCCACTACCAAGCGGAACGGAGAAGACACTCACCACCCACAGATTTGGCAATAGAGCCAGAATTTCCTGTGTAGGCCTTTCACGTTTAATTCTTCAATACCAGGAAACATTCTGTTGCTAGCAGGTGATCCAATTCTTGAACTTCAATCGAATGCGATCGCCACACTTGCGAACGCACAGATCCCTGGCCAGAAGCCGTGGCTAGCGGTTGCGGATTGGATTTCAAACTTCATACACAACGTATCAGAAGACTTTGACACCGTGTTCATCGATACAAACCCGAGTTTTGCGATGTACACGCAGATTGCTTTGTCTGCAGCAAAGTCGCTTGTCTTGCCTGTCATGCCTGACGATTCGTCTCGACGAGCGGTTCAAAATGCGATCGCTCTGATTCATGGCCACAGGCTTCCTTCCGAGATGTACTCGGATTACTCGTTCACCACAAAGCTGAAGGACGACAACAGAGAGCTGCCGAGAATTCATCTGCTTGCAAAGAATCGATTGACGCAATACATGGGCGCCGCGTCAGCTTACGGCTCAGTCATGAGAGAGATTGAGAAGTACATTGAAGACGCCATGCGAGATAGGCCAGACATCTTCACCTTTTCGTCAATAGCGAACGGAGTTGAAGACATTCGGGACTTTGGGACGACAGGAGTCGTAGCATTTGCGCAAGGGAAACCATTTACTCAGCTCGCAACAGGAGCACACAATATAAGTGGTCGCAACACTCAAATTACAGGTGAAAACTTGAGGAAGTGTAGAGATGCGATGCAAGGAATCGTGCGACGTCTATAGGTGCCACTCGGTGTTCATTCTGGTGATTCGTTTTTCGAGGTAAGATTGGCGAGATGATCGGCGAGACGCTCGAGGGCGACGGTCGCGGCGACGACGTCGTGACGTTGGGAGGCTTCGCCGAGGAGTTCGACCGCTTGGTCAAGACCTCGAGTCTGGCCGCGGAACCAGGCGCGCTTTCCGGGCCCGGGTCGTTGGGCATTCCACTGCGGGACGAGCCCCGCCAATTCTCGCTGATGAAGCGACAAGGCTTCCCAGTCGTCGTTGTAGAACGCGACGAGGCACTCGCGGAGTCGTTCCTTGGTGGCGACGCGCAAGTCGTCGAGCGAGGCGCTCGGGGCAAGTTCGGTCGGTCCGGCATCGCGCTTCGCGACCGCTTCACAGCCTGTGAGAAGGAGGCAGACGAGGAGGAAGAGGCTAGTTGCCGGTCTGGGAAACCACCGACTGAGGCGGGTTGAAACCGGTGGTTGGCCCGGAGTTCTGGTACGGGTAGCCGAGGAAGTAACGAGCATCGCGGATTTCCGCCTGCACACTCGGCGGCGACGGGGTGGTCGGTACCCGATCTCCAGGCAGCGAAAGCCGTTCCCCGGCACACCCGGCCGAGAGGACCATTGATCCCAGGATAACTAGCTTGGACGTTCGCAACGCTCGTTCCCACCTCTGTTCGGACAAGGCACTATTGACCCTTATCACCCTCTTCGGCAGATCGCGTCGCGAACTTGAATGATAGTCGAAAAAAAAGTTCTTTCCCCTCCGATTCTCGCGAGGAGACAAGTTAGGGGGAAAGGGTGACTCCAAGGATCGTCACCTCGCCACTATTGGGATGCCACGTCGCTTCCGAGGCGGAGGCGGGAAGCAGCACCGTCGTTCCCTTGGGGAAACCGCGGCGTTCGGTGGGACTCTCCAACTCGACGAAGCCGTCGAGGATCATCCAGATCGAGAGCTTGTTCTCGTACGGATTGCGCAAGGGCGCCGAGAATCGGTAGCGGTCCATCGCGAAGAAGGGACTGCGAGAAAGCCCCTGGCCCTGGACACCGTCGGGGAATCCGGCGATCTCGGTCGGCTCGAGCGGGTGCAGGGGGCCGCGATTCCAGTCGATCGACTCGAGCGACTCCTCGATGTGAAGCTGGCGGGGGACGCCGTCGGTGCCGAGCCGGTTCCAGTCGAAGAGTCGAAAAGTGGCGTCGCTGGACTGCTGGACCTCGGCGATCATGACGCCGCCGCCGACGGTGTGGACGGTGCCGGCTTCGAGGAGCAGACAATCGCCCACTTTGGGCTGGAAGGAATAGAGGCACTCGTCGGTAGTGCCCGCCTCGAGGTGCCGCTGCAAGTCATCGCGGGTGACCCCCTCCTTGAGACCGGCGTAGATACGTCCTTCCGGCTGGACGTCGAGGACGACCCACGACTCGGTCTTGCCGCGTTCGTTGCCGAGCAGTCGGGCGGCGGTCTCGTCGTCGGGGTGAACTTGAACCGAGAGGAGCTTCTGGGCGTCGAGGAACTTGATCAGGAGGGGGAATTCATCGTTCTCGGGCCGGTTGGTGCCGTAGAGTTCCGCGGCGCGCTCGGCACAGAGGTCGGTGAGGAGCATTCCCTCGAAGGGGCCGTCGGCGACCCGGCTGACCGAGTGGCGATGAGCGCTGACTTCCCAAGACTCGCCGTAGGAACCGTCGTCGGGGAGGGTCTTGCCGAGAACCGACTCGAGCCGGCGTCCTCCCCAGATTTGAGGGCGAAGGTAGGGATCGAGGACCAACGGTGGAAGCGCCATGTCATCTCCAGCGGTAGAGGCCTACCGGCGCTGACAGGCAAGGATTCGTGTCAGTCCTCGAAGACGAAGTTCACGTTCTGTGATCCGCTCTTCTCGAACCGGCGATGCACGATCAGGAACTGCCTGTCGGCCAGCAATGTGTCCACATCGGCGAAGAACTGCCCAAGCATCGCGGCCTCCGAGGGGAAGAGCTGCTGATCGGGGCTGGGCTCCGAATTCTTCGACAGGAACAAGATATGATACGGCCCCGGCCGTGACACGCTGACTTCGAATTGACCGTCATCGCCGACATACCCGATATCGCCTCCCCACTGGCGGAGCTGATCGAGACCGGGCTTGTGCTGAAGCTGTTGATCTTGCGGCCGCAGTCCGAGCGCTTCGATCCGAACGTTGGGCTTCTTACCCGAGGGGAAGACGACAACGGTGCTTCCCACATCGCCCGCTTCGACACCATCCTTCGCGTATTGAATCGTCCCACGAACCTTGGGCTGTTCCTCGGGCGGAAGTTCCGGGCCGAGATCCTCGACCGCGGGATCCTCGGGCTCGGACTCTGAAGGCGCTTCGTTGACGGACGCGGTTGAGACACTCCGACTGGGAACGACGTAGCGACCAAAGACGACGCCCACGACCAAGGCCACCACCAGGCTCACGGCGAAGATCATCACCGACACCGTCCGGCCCTGGGTCGGTTCGGATGGAGGAGGTGCCAAGAGCGAGGCGTCGCCCGGCAGGGGAGCGGGAGCTTCGGTGCTGACCGGCTCGCTCTTCTCCTTCGGCTTGGGCGTCGCTTGAGGTCGCGGCGTCTTCGGTTCGGGACGTTCGAGCGTGGTCGACGCCGCCGCGGCGGCCGTGGTGGTGGGACGCGACCGCTTCGAGGGCCGGGGACGGGGAGAACCTTCGAGTAAGCTGTCGAAATCGCTCCGCTCCAGGATGGAGGGAGCGGGGGCCTCTTCCCGCGAAGACTCCGCGGGTTGCTCCTCTTCGATGGCTTCGACGTCCGACTCTTGCTCGGAAGCGGCGTTGGGCGCTTCGAACTCATCCTCGTAGGGAACGATATTCTCGGCCCCGCAACGGGGACAATTGATCTCCGTCCCCGCCTTGCGACGGGCGATTCCCATCAGTTGAGCACAGCTCGAGCAGCGAAACTTAATAGGCATTCTTGAAACCGAGTCGTTGAAAGGTCAGGATCAAAGACTGGCACGGAAGTCGTCTCCGACTTGTTTAGGGTACGTCGTCGCTGGCCGATTCTCAATCGTTTCTTTGCGGCGGCGCGGGGGCCGTCCCTTCGATCAGAGCGTTTTCGCCGGTCACGTCGAGTTCGAGGATCGTGGCGCCATGGAGTTTCTTTCCCCCCTTTCCGTTTGGGGATGGTCGGCGGCGCTCGCGGCCCCGGTGGCGATCGTCGCACTCTATTTTCTCAAGCTCAGGCGGCATCCCGTCGAGGTCTCCAGCACGCTCCTTTGGCGTCGCTCGATCGAGGACCTACGGGTCAACACCTTCTGGCAACGACTGCGCCGAAATATCCTCCTGCTGTTGCAACTCCTGGTCGTGATGGCGCTGCTCGCGGCGCTGCTGCGACCGACCCTCGCCGCGACCAAGACCGGACGACGATTGATTTTGCTGCTCGACAACTCCGCGAGCATGTCGGCGACCGATGGTGCGACGAGCGGCGGGGCCTCGAGTCGCCTCCAACTCGCCAAGTCCAAAGCGACTCAACTCGTCGAACAGATGCGCGACGGCGACGCGGCGATGGTCATCGCCTTTAGCAACGTCGCCCGCGTCGTCAGTCCCTACACCGCCAATCAGGCCGAGCTTCGCAACGCGATCGCGTCGATCGAGCCGACCGCAAGGCAGACCGACATCCGCGAGGCGCTTTCGGTCGCCAGCGGGCTCGCCAATCCGCAGAAGGCAGGCGAGGAAGACCCGGAAGCCGTTCCCGCCGACCTCTACCTCTACAGTGATGGTCGCTTCGACACGCCCGAGGAACTCGCGCTGGGAAACCTCTCGTTAACCTACCTCGCGATGGGGACATCCGATCGCAACGCGGGCATCGTCGCTTTCTCCGCGCGTCCCGATCCGCTCGATCCGGATCGGATGACCCTCTTCGCACGATTGGCCAATCCGGGGAGCGAGCCCATCGAGGGATCGGCGGTCCTCGCGGTCGATGGGCGGACGATCGACGTCCAGTCGGTCAAGATCCCCGAGGGAGGCGAGCAGGCGCTGCGGTTCGTTGTCGGTTCGGGCGAGCGGGAGGTCTTCGAGCTTCGCCTCGAGGTGGAGGATGATCTCGCCGTCGACAATCGGGCGTGGACGGTGGTCAACCCGCCTCGCAAGGCCCGCGTTCTGGTGGTGGGGGATGACGATCCGCCGCTCGAGGCGGTTCTTCGGACCGAGGCGATGGGGCGCTGGGCGACGATCGAACGGCAGCCGGCGTCGTTCGCCGATCGCGACCTGGCCAGCGATGTCTCCGTGGCCGACTACGACCTGATCATCTTTGATCGCTGCACGCCCAAGTCGATGCCCGAGACCAACACCTTCTTTCTGGGAGCGTTGCCGCCGACGTTCGATGTTGGTCAAACGGAGATGACCCCCGCTCCGGCGATCGTGACCGTCGACACGAGTCATCCGGTGATGCGTCTGCTCAGCCTCGACGACGTCGCGGTGACCGAGTCGATCAAGGTCGCGCCCCCGCGCGGAGCGAGTCTGCTCGTCGAGAGCGATCGCGGGCCGCTGATCTTCGCGTTGGAACGCGGCGTCATGACCGACCTGGTCCAGACCTTTCCGTTGCTCGGGCTCGATGGGGCTTGGCAGACCGATTGGCCGCTCAAGTTGAGTTTTCCTCTCTATGTCGTCAATGCGATCCGGTTCCTGGGAGGCGTCGACGTCGAAGGAGGACCGAGCACGCGTCCGGGGGAGCCGATCGAGATCCGAACGGGGGGCAGCGAGGAAGTGGCGGTGGTGACCCTTCCCGACCAGCGCCGCGTCGAACTCGAGAAACGACGCGGGGGGCGGGCGATGCTTCTCGAGACGGAGGAGCCCGGGGTCTACCGAATCGAGTCGGACGAGGAGGTACGGCTGAGCACCGTCAATCTCTTCGACCGTGCGGAGACCTCCATTGGGCCGAGGGAAACGATCACCATCGGGGCGGTGGAGACGACCGACGCTCGCAGCGACTTGAGCTTTCGTTGGGAGTTTTGGCGTCCCCTGGCGGTGCTCGCGTTTCTCCTCCTTCTCTTCGAGTGGTACGTCTACCATCGCCGGGTGGCGATCTAGCCGATCATCGCGTCATCGCTTTGATCGTCAGTTCGTTCGAGCCTTCGTTGACGGTCGCTCGCAACGGCGAGGTGGCCTGGGCACGGAAAATCTTGGGAAAGGCTTTCGTGTCACCCTCAGGCTGCTTGCTTCGTTCGGGATTCTTGATCAAATCCTCGTCGGAAGGAGTGCTCATCGGCTTGAGGGGCAAGGGGCCGAACATCACCTGATAGTCTCCGGTGGGGATGGCCGGTCTACCATTGCCATTGATCAGTTTGAACGTTCCGTCGGAGCCGATCTTGCTCCAGCCGCCGAATCCCTTGTTACCGACGAAGGTGATCTTCCCGCCCATGACGGGGTTGCCGTTTAGGAGCAGCTTGCCCTCGACGGTGCCGGAGGGCCCGAGGTCCGAGGCGCCACAACCAGTCACCAGTGTCACGAGCGACAACGTCAGAAGCGACTTGATCGGACAGTTGGTCATCGAAACGAGTCTCCATGGCGATGTTTCGGTTCTTCAGAATTCGACCAGCTCGCCATCGTCGCGCGTTGCCAAGCGTTTGAGCGCCAGCAAGTCAAATCCCTCCGACAAGAAGTGAACCGATCCATCGAGCATCAGGATGTTGGCACCGCCACCGTGAGTGCTGTTGAACGGAAGGTTTTGGGGATTGTTGGAACTGATTCCATCGAGTATGCCGTCCGCTCGCGCGAAGAACTTGTTGCCGATCGGATAGCGAACAGTCGTGAGATTCCAAAGGCGCCCGATGTTGTTGCCCGACGGTTGAGCTCCCATTTGGAAACCGTGACCACAGGATGGACTGACGATCTCTTGCCCGGAACCGTCGATCACGGTGAAGTAGTCGGTTGCTTCGCCGGCGATCATGGTCTTCGCGGTTCCATCGGTGACTTCGGCGAGGCGGATGCTCTCGTTGTGCATCAAGAGGCCTCCTCGTGAGTAGATGGGATCGTTGCTTCCCCTGGCACCGTCGGCGCAGCAATTGGCGCCGGTTTGCGTCCTCGTTTCCGTGAACCCACCGCCAGGAGCGGCACCGGAGACACCCATGTAGGAGGGGTCTTGGGAGAGCATTCCTTCGTCGCCCATTTCGTCCACCGGCGACGACGGACAACGCATGACTGGAAAACGAACACCCCGGAGCAGATCCCTGTTGACGGCCGCGCTCCAACCCGACCACGCCACTTCGGCGTCGAATCCGTCATAGATCGCTTGCTGGTCGAGATAGGGCATCATTCCGATCCACCACGAGTGGCCGATGGAGGCGCCCGATCCGTCGACATTCCCAATCGGCAGCGTCCCGTGCGACTCGGCGTAGGAATTGAACGCCACACCGAGTTGCTTCAAATTGCTCTGGCACTGCATTTTTCTCGCCGCTTCGCGAGCCTGTTGCACGGCGGGAAGGAGCAGGCCCACCAGGATGCCGATAATCGCGATCACAACCAGTAGTTCCACCAACGTGAATCCCGACGTGCCTGGCCGGCGTTTCATGGGATACTCCTTTTGATGAGCGATGGGCGACAAAAGAATAAGGTGATTTGCAGTATAGCTGGTTCGACTCTTGCATGAAAGAGGCGGTCGCTCAACGCGATCAGCCACGCTCTGATCGCCCCCGCCGTCGATTGATCGTCGGTTCGCGCGAACGCGTGTCGCATCCCCCCTCCGGGTGTCACGTTCCCGTCTCGTCGTGGGGACGCGGAGAAGACCCGGTAGGGCGGACCCTTGATCGTGCTTCCTCGGATTTCGCTTCTGACCCGCCTCGCTTGACAACCTCCCCGACCCATCTAGGGTGACACGTCGCTTGACCCACCGAGTCGCTTACCGGCTCGCTCCGTTTCTTCCCGAGGATGCCCTTTTCGGGGAAAGCCTGGGAGGGGCGATTCGCTATAACCCCCGGTAAGCGGACGATGGGGACCGTCGGCTCGAATCGACGAACCCCGTCTTCGCGAGGGGGCTTTCCCTTCCCAGAGATCAACAACCCACGGCGACAATGACGAACACCATGGCAACCGACCCGAGCGAATCGACCGAGCACAAGCAGGAGCCGCCCGCGGACCTTCCCGCGGTCAAGCCACCGACGACGGGCTTCTTTCTGCAACTCTTCGTACTCCCCGCGGTGATCGTCTTTGGGATCATGCTGGTTTGGTTTCTTTTCGGGAAGCTCGCCCACAACGATCGCTCGGTCGAAGGCTACGTCGAAGCGATTAAGAGTGGCGGTGGCGAACGTTGGAAGGCGGCTCACGACCTGACGCACTTGCTGCGTTCGGGGTCGGTGCACACGAAGAACCTCGAACTTGCCGTCAGCCTCAAGGGGTTGCTCGAGAACCAGTTGGCGACTGAGGAAACCGAGGAGAACGGACGTCGACGTCCCAGAGCCGCCGAACCGGACGACGAAGAGCGTTTGCGGCTGGTGGAGTACCTCTGCGGCGCGCTGGGATGCTTCGAGTTCACGATTGGCGTTCCCGCTCTGCGCCGCGCCGCGGAACCCGAGCAGCCCTTCCTGATTCGCAAGGCGGCGTTGGTCTCGATCGCGCGACTCGCCGATCAACTTGGCGACGTCGATGACCCGAACGTCGTTCCCGAGGTCGTGGAGTACTCGCGTGAGGACGATCAGCAGGTTCGGGAGGTCGCGACCTACACACTCGGATTCTTGGATGACAGTCGTTCGGTCTCGGCGCTCAAGGCGGCGCTGAACGACCCGTCGGTTCACGTGAGGATCAATGCCTCGGTCGCGTTGGCGTCCCACGGCGATGAGGCGGCGATCCCGGCGCTAAGCCAACTGCTGGACGTTGCTCAACTGGCCGAGCAATTTCAGACGGAAGGATCGTCCACGGAAGAGGCGAGTGTGGAGAAAGCGAGGCTGACGGTCGCGGTGGCGCTCGCGGCTCTCAAGCGGCTCGCGGAACGCAATCCCAACGCGGATCTATCATCCATTCGTACTAGTGTCGAACGCCTAGCGGGCGATGAGTCGGGCTTTCTGAGGGTTCGTGCGAAAGAGGTCTTGGTCGCGATGCCCGGCGAGGCATCGACGGCCCAGTAAGAGGGAAGTGTGCTCAATGGCTGACAACGACAAGCGTGCTAAAATCGCCAAGGAATTGGCCAAATCCTACAACATGGAACTCGAAACGGTCATCAACTACATGGCCAACTCGGTCGCCCTCGACGGAGTTCGCGCCGAGGAAATCAAGAAGTCGCTCCAGGCGGAAGTTCAAGACGAACTGACGCATGCCTCCCAACTCGCCAGTCGCATCAAGACGATCGGCGGCCGTATTCCCGGGTCGAAGCAGCTCGCGTTCGATCAGGACAGCCTACAACCGCCCGAGGACACGACCGATGTCGTCGCGGTGATCAAGGGAGTGATTGACGCCGAGGATGGCGCGATCAAGCAGTACAACAAACTGATCAAGTTGTGTGATGGGATCGACTACGTGACCCAGGACCTGTGCATCACGTTGCTCGCCGACGAGGAAGAGCATCGGCGGATCTTCACGGGGTACCTCACCGAGTACCAGAAGCGAGGCAGCTAAGCGCAAGCTTCGGCACCGAGTGTAACCGAAGATCGAACTCCTCAACGGCCGGGCACTGTCCCGGTCTATTTCAATGGGAGTGAAGTGGGTCGAGAGCGACGTGTGGCGATCATCAACTGCTGATCGAGAACGACGGGATGAAGATGCGGTCGATCAGCATGCGCTTGGCGGTGAATGAGGTGCGAATCGACTCGAGGATGCGGTACTTGAGGGTCGTGAGCCCGGGCTGGCGAAACTCGCGGTAGTCAGCGCTGCGGATCGTTCGGACGATCGCTTCCCGAACCCGTTGGCGGCGCTTCTCGTAGAGGACGTTGAACTCGGCTTCGCCATCGAAGGGGACCAGGGCCGCGACCGCGACGTCGACCGTCATCGGCGGCCCGGGAAAGCTGTCATTGCGTTCGCGGTACTCGCCCAACGAGACTTCCACGCCGTCGGCGAGCGGTTGTCCATCGACGCCGGTCGCGCGCACATCGGCGACCTTGGGCTTTTTCTCCTCGGCGTCCTTGCCGTCCTCGCTGTCGACGCTGTAGAAGGCAAGCAAGACCCCCTCGAGCAAGAAGATCCCCCCCAAGAGGAAGAGCCCAATATTGCGCTTCACGAATTCCACGTGTTCGCTCCTCGCCCCGAGATCGTCTAGCGATGTCGAGGGCTCCGCTCCTAGATCTGGTAGACGTCGAAATTCGGAATGATCACGCCCTGGACGGAGGGTTTCTCGCGCCCGATGATCTCGCGGATCGCTTTGGTGATCTGCGCCTTGACGTACTCGAGATCGTCCTCGCGCAGATCCTCCGGTCGGGCCTGCCGAATGACAATGGTGATCGCTTCCTTGATCTTGTTCGTGTTAAGCTCGTAGGCGGTCGAGAACTCCTCTTCAAGGCTCTTCTCCACCGCGGCGAAGACCGTGAAGTCGACACGGAGGGGCAATCCGGGCTCTTCGTGGTTGGTGACGGTGAAGCTGCCGATTTCAATCTCAGCCAAATCGACGACGGCGACTTCCTTCTCGGTGTCGGCGGCGGCTTCCTCTCCCGAGGAGAGCACCAGAGATAGGAAGACACCTTCCACGAGTAGCGACGCGATCAGAATGATCACAAAAAATCGGTACTTCTGGAGGAGCTGCATCAGTCGGCCCTTGATCCTACTCTGGGGACTCTTCCTGATCCCGAAGGCCTGTCGGTGCCGGGACTCGTTTGGGTACACCGAGGGTTATTTCAGCTAAACTATAGCTGACGTTCTTGGATGTGTCTGGGAATGGGAGAAACTTCACGAGATTCGGGCACGGAGTGGAGTGACTAGTTGTGGCCACGCTTCGGATGAGGAACGTACTGGAGGCTACGGACATACTCGACGACCCGACGGACGACCTCCTCCGGCTCCTCGCGCACCATCACTTTATCACCATCTCGCAAGGTAAGAAGCGTGTCCGGCGTTTTTTCAATGAACTTAATCAATTCTGAATTAAGCACAAACGCTTGACCGTTCAGTCGCGTCAGTTTGATCACGTCGACTTCCCCGTCATCCGCTCTTCGCCGTTGAGCATCCGCAAGTAGCTCTCGTAGCGCCCCCAAGTAATGAGCCCTTCGGCGACCGCGGTCTTAATGGCGCAGTCCTCTTCATGCAGGTGCTGGCATCCTGGGAACCGGCAGTGAATGGTGAAGGCGCGGAACTCGATGAAATGCCCGTGCACCTCCTCGGGCTCGATGTCGGCGAGCTCGAACTGCCGAATGCCAGGTGTATCGATCACGGTCCCGCCATCCTCCAAACGGAGCAGTTGGGCGGTCGTCGTCGTGTGCTTTCCCTTCCCCGACTTGTCGCTGATGTTCCCGACCTTGAGATGGAGACTGGGATCGAGGGCGTTGAGCAGTGAACTCTTTCCGACGCCGCTCTGCCCGACGATGACCGTCTGACTTCCCGCAAGCATTCGCTTGAGCAAGTCGAGGCCTTGGCCGGTCGAGGCGCTCGCCAGAATGATGTCATAGCCGAGCTGACTGTAGAGACCCATGATGGGCATGATGACGCGCGTCTTAATGAGATCGGCCTTGTTCAAACAGATCAGGGGGCGGACGCCGCCGAGTTCGGCCGTGACCAGGTAGCGGTCGATTAAGTTCGGTTTGAGCACCGGTTCCAAGAGCGAGCCGACGATCAGTACCCGGTCGACGTTGGCGGCGATGACTTGTTCGCGATGCCGGTAGCGTCTGGTCAGCATCCCGCCGCGTGGCTCGACGCTGACGATCATCCCCTCGTCGTTGGGAGCGGGGCGAAACCAGACCCAGTCGCCGGTGGCGATAACGCTGCGTTCGTCGATCTGCAACGACTTGAGCAGCCGACGGGTGTAGCAACGGCGGGTCGTTCCCTCTTCGGTCACCACGACACAGTGGAGCCCTTGAACCATTAGGACGCGGCCTCGTTCGCAATCCTCGGTGACGGCGAGCGAATTGGTTTCGGTGTCGATCTGGACGGTACGCTTGCGGGAGACGCCTCCCTTGGCGCGCACGCGTTCTCCCTTTGCGCTAAGCGCGTCGGCGTCCTCGTCTTGATGATACGCGCGGGTCAGGTCGCCATCGCGCCGTCGGGAGGTGCGATTCTTCTGGAGGGCGACGCGCATCTTTCGTTTCTTCGCCATGTCCTCATGGTAGCAAAATGCCTCAATGAGTGAGGGAGACTTCGCGGTGCGGCAGGTTGGAGGTTGTCCGTCGGGCTTTCGGATTTTGAAGGACGGGTCCTCGGTATCGAGAGCCCGCCCCCTCTTCATTCCCCCTTGGACAAAGGAGGGACACTAGTGCTCCCCCTTGTCCAAGGGGGAGTTAGAGCGGGTCTTCTTCCTCACGCGGATCGATCCAGCTTTCGGCGGTCCCGAAGCCTTGTCCGATGGGAAGCAGGAGGGGGCTTCTTCCAACGTCGTTCGCGAGGGAACCGATGACTTGGCGGCGACCCCAGTCGTCCGGAATCCCCGACGAAGCCTAGAACGAGGTGTTGGCGGCGTCGAAGGGGGCCATTTCGGGAGAGAAGTTCTCGAAACGCGTCAGCTCCTTGCGGAAGGTCAGCCGCACGTCGCCGACCGGGCCACTTCGCTGTTTGGCGACGATGACGTCGGCGAGCCCCGGATTCTCGTCGGCGTTGTACGCGTCGTCGCGATGCAGCAGCAGAACCGCGTCGGCATCCTGCTCGATACTTCCACTTTCTCGAAGGTCGGCCATGCGCGGACGGTGGCCTTCACGCGACTCGACCGAGCGATTGAGCTGCGAAAGAGCGATGACGGGAACGTCGAGTTCCTTCGCGAGGTTCTTGATCCGCCGCGAGATCACGCTGATCTGCTCCTGGCGACTGGCGGTACGGTCGTCGGCCTCGATGAGCTGCAAGTAGTCGATCACGATCATGGAGAGCTTGTCGCCGTGCCGGCGCCGTTCCCGTTCCAGCCGCCGCGCCGACGAAGCAATGCGGAGCATCGATTGCCCCGGCGTGTCGTCGATGTAAATCGGGGCGTTGCTGAGTTCCTCGGAGGCGTGGATGAGCTTCTGCATGTCATCGGCGCCCGTTCGTCCTTTCCGCAGCATGTGGCCGTTCACTTGAGCGCGGGCGCAAAGCATACGCTCGGCCAATTCGAGCGCCGACATTTCCAAGCTGCAAAAGAGGACCGGCATATTGTTCTCGAGGGCCGCGTGCTCGACGAGGTTGAGGGCGAACGCGGTCTTTCCCATCGCCGGCCGGGCGGCCACGACGATCATCTCCGAACCTTTCCACCCGTCGGTCATCTCGTCGAGGTCGGAAAAGCCGCTTGGGACTCCGCCGAGGGCGAGCCCGTCGCGATCGTGCCGCAAGCTAATCCGGTCGAAGACCCCCTTGATGGCCGAGGCCAAATCGATGGTGGTGGCGCTGCTGCCATCCTCGAGGATCCGGAAGATCTTCTTCTCGGACTCCGCCATCAAGTCGTCGGGTCGCGTCGACTCGTCGTAGGCGTCGCGAAGGATCTCGGTGCAGGCATGAATCAGATGGCGCGCGACTGCCTTCTCGCGAACGATCTGCGCGTAGTGCAGGACGTTGGCGGCGGTGAGCGTCTCGTCGTAGATCTCGACGATCGCGGGGGCTCCGCCGACATCGAGCAACTGGCCGCGACGGGCGAGTTCCTCCCCCAGCGTCAACGGATCGACGGGATGGTTCTCGTTGGAGAGATCGACGACGGCCTCGTACATCGTGCGGTGGTGGGCACTGTAGAAGTCGTCGACGCCGAGCTTGGGCAGGACGTCGGCAATGCACTCGTTGTCACGCAGGATGCTCCCGAGCACGGCCCGCTCGGCGGCGAGGTTCTGCGGCGGCAACGTCTCCGAGAGAAGCTCTCGGGTCGACTTGGTCATCTTGCGCGAGGCGCTGCGAGTCGTCTTGGCCGCCATGGGGGGCATCCTTGCGCTGACTGAGATTCGAGGAGAGCGCAGCCGCGTTGGGCGGGCCAATCACTCTCGAGGTGGCTCCGAATCGTGAGGGAGCTAGAGCTTGCTAGGTAATGTCGACGACCTAGATTACTTGGGCGAGCGGCCGCTGGCAACGCCCCAGATCGCGAGATTTCGGTGGTCCTTTCGGGACCTGGACTTGCGCTCGAACCAAGCCGGATGATGTTGGGCTCTCTGGTAGATCAGCCCATTGCTTGACTCTTCGAGGACCGAGCGGCGCGTGTGTCAGGCAGTGGCCCGAGCAACGGGAACATCGTGGTAGCGGGCATCGATGGCCAACGGAAATAGTGGGTCAAGACCCACCCTACTCCAGGTTGCTTTCAGGTAGGTCAGGCCATTGCCTGCCGTTTGGAGAACCGAGCGGCGCGCGTGCCAAGTAGCGGCCCGACCTACGGAACATCCTTAGGAGCGGGCGGCGGTTGCGAAAGGAAAATGGCGGGGCAGGGCCCCGCCGGGCGTCAGGCGGTGGGAGCTTCCGCGTTGTTCGGAACGACCCAGACCTTGACCTCCGAGGTGACTTCGCCGGCAAGCTGAAGCGCGACGTTGTAGAGGCCGAGCTCCTTGAGCGGGCCTTCGAGGCGGACTTGATCCGCGGTGATCTCGAATTTTTCCTTCTTCAAGGCGTCGACGATGTCGGTCGCGGTGACCGAGCCGTAGAGGTGGCCTTCCTCGTTGGCGTTGGCCTCGATGGTCACACTGACCTTCTCGAGCTTCTTGGCCAAGACCTGAAGGTCGGCGACACGAGCAAGACGCAAGGCTTCGACCTTGGCCTTGTGCTTCTCGATGCGAAGAAGGGCCTCGGGCGTGACGTAGGTCGCCATGCCCTGCGGGATCAGATAGTTGCGGCCGTAGCCCGGCTTGACTTCGACGAGGTCCCCTTGCTGCCCGAGATCGAGAACCGGCTCGATGAGGATGAGCTGCATGCCCCCGTGCGGCCCGCGCGGCATCTGACGGCGTTTGCGAATCTTCTTGGGGAACCGATTCACTTCAGGCTCGGTACGCCCCTTCTTCTGCTTCTTCGACTTCTTGCTGGTTTGTTGGGACATCGGATTACTCTCGAAATCAGATACGTCTTACGATTCGTTGGACTGAAGCGCTCCGGCGCCGCGATCGGCGCTGGCCCGGATCAGAAAGGAATGTCCTCGTCTCCCGAGCTTGGACCATCAAAGTCGTTGCTGGGTTGTTGGTAGTCGTCACGCGGGGCCCCTCCGCCCGAGTCACCTTGGTGGTCGGAGTAGGAGGGGGAGCCTTGGTGCGATCGGCCACCGCCGCCGCCACCGGGAGGACCTCCCTCGCCACGCGAGTCGAGGAACTGAAGGTTCTCGGCGACCACGTTGAGCTTGGATCGCTTCTGGCCCTCTTGGGAGGTCCATTGATCGAACTTGAGGCGACCCTCGACGAAGACTTGCCGACCTTTCGCGAGGTACTGATTGGCGAGCTCGGCGGTCCGGCCCCAAGCGGTGACATCGACGAAGACGGTTTCTTCCTGACGCTGACCGTCCTGTCCCTTGCGGTAGTTGTTGACGGCGAGGCCGAGATCGGAGACGGCAGTACCCGAAGGGGTGTAACGCAGCTCCGGGTCGCGCGTCAGCCGACCAATCAGCAAGACTTTGTTCAGGTTTGCCATCGGTCCCTCCTTCGCGAGCGAACGTCAAACGCCGGGTCGGCATGGCCACCAAACGAGTCCCGAGGGGGACTACGCCTTGGCGGTCTCGGCGGCCTCTTGCTTGGTCTCTTCCTTGGCTCCCTCTTCGCCAGCGGCCTCCGCGGCGCCTTCTTCTCCGGACCCTTCCTCCTCGGAGTGGGTTCCATGAAGCTGGGCCAGGATGCGATCGGCGATGCTCGGGTGCAACTTGACCACCATGTGGCGGAGGATCAAGTCGACGGCGAGACGGAAGTCGGCTTCCATCTTCGGAATCCCCTGGGAATCCGAGCGGAAGTAGGTCAGCAGGTAGCCGCCCTTGCGGAACTTCTTGATCGGATACGCGAGCTTCGGCTCACCCCAGTGACGAGAGAAAAGGATCTCTCCTCCATGCCGCTCGATCATGCCATTGGCGGTCGCCATGGAGTTGTCCCAGTCGGACGATGCTTTGTTCGGCTCGATGAGAAACAGACACTCGTAGATGTTGACGGCCAACGGTCTACACTCCTGTGATTCGTCCAGATGGGCCTGCTCTAGTTAGCCCCACACTGTTCCGTTGAATTCGTTCATGGCGTCCAGCACGCCGCGACGACACCACCATTCCACCGCTCGGCCGGCGTCAATGAGAACCTCATCGACGACCTTCTGCTGACTGGCGGAAAAGCCACTTAGCACGTAGTCGGCAGTCTCTTGCGTCTCCCGGGCCGACCCGACGCCCACTCGAAAACGAGCGAACTCCTGGGTTCCCATGTGGGAGAAAATGTCCTTGAGCCCGTTGTGACCGCCTGAACCACCCTTGGCCCGGATCCGAACCCGGCCGATGGGCAAGTCGACGTCGTCGCAGACGACAAGAACATCCTCGGGCGAGAGCTTGTAGAAGCTCATCGCTTGCTTGACGGAGCGTCCGCTCCGATTCATGAAGGTCTGCGGCTTCAACAGCACCATCTTATCGCCGTCGAGCCGACAATCGCAGACCTGTCCATCAAATTGTCGTTGCCACGACGAGGCACCGTTCGAACTCGCCACTTGATCGAGAATCATGAACCCGATGTTGTGGCGGTGACGACGATACTTCTCGCCAGGGTTTCCGAGTCCAACCACGAGCTTCATCGTGTCGTAACCCACTGCCAGAGCAGGGAGTTAGTCGCCATCGCCCTGGTCTTCGCCACCCTCGCGGCGAATGACTTCCGGCTCGGCGGGACCCTCGGACGCCTCGTCTCCGTCGGATTCCTCTTCCGGGGTGGCGACTTGAACCACCACCTGGTCGGCTGGTAGCGTCGGGGCCAACCCCTCGTCCAACTCGAGGTCGCCGATTGTGATCTGCTGATCCAGGTGCAAGTCGTTGATATTGACGCTGATCTGTTGCGGCAGGTTCCCAGCCTGGCACTCAAGCTCCAGGTCGTGAAGCATCTGCTCGACCACGCCACCCTCGTTCACGCCCGGCGCCGAGCCGCGAAGAACGATCGGAACTTCGATCGTGACGCGTTCGTCCTTGTTGACGCGGTTGAAGTCGATGTGGAGAATCTCGCGGCCAAAGACGTCCCACTGGACTTCCCGGATGACCGCCGACTCCTTGGTGCCATCGATGGTCAAGTCGAGCAAGCCGTGGGCACCGTGCCGGATCAACGCTTCCAGCTCCGATGCATTGACCGTCACGGGGACACAGTGTTCCTTGTGTCCGTAAATGATTCCTGGGACGAGACCCTCGCTCCGAAGTCGTCGGGCGGCTCGAGTCCCCTTTTGCTCACGGCGTTCGACAGCTATTGTCGCTGATTCAACCATTGCTCGTTCCCTGTCCGAGTCTTGCCGGACCGATTCGGACGCACGGAACTCGCGGGCGCCCTGGAGGCCTGCGGGAGCGTCCGAACGTCGAACTATCTCAATCGCCTTGGAAGTTACTCTCCGCGATGACTCACGGAGCAAACGGTTCATTATGGAAAACGGCGCACCAATCGCAAGTGTCGGCTTGGAAACTCGCGGCCCTCGCTCAGAATTCCTCGTCAAAGCCCGTAATCGGCTCTCCCAACTCCTCCACGATATAGACATAGGAGTGGGTACGGGGGAGATAGGCGATCCGTGAAGACCGGTCGCGAGGGCCCGTTCGCGGGATATGCCGCTTGCCGTGTAACCCGTGTTCTTCGTTGGTCTTGAAACATATTCTGTTGCTCTGGATCCTTTCGACTTTCGCTCACACGGACAGCATCGACCATGCCGGCAAACCTGACACCCCAGTACAAGAAGGCCGAGGAGAAGTATCGTCGGGCGCAGACCCCCGACGAGCAGATTCTCTGCATTGAGGAGATGTTTCGGGAGCTTCCCAAGCACAAAGGGACCGAAAAGCTCCAGGCCGAACTCAAAACTCGCCTCAAAGAGCTCCGAACCGATGTCGAATCGGGCAAAAAATCCCCCAAAAAGACGCCGCAACAGAAGATTCCCAGGCAGGGAGCCGGCCAGATCCCGATCATCGGCGCCCCCAACAGTGGTAAGAGCCGTCTTCTCGCGGAGTTGACCTCGGCGAAGCCGGAGATTGCGGACTACCCCTTCACCACCCGCGAGGCCCAACCTGGGATGATGACTTGGGAGGATGTCCGGGTCCAACTCATCGACACGCCGCCGCTGGCCGAGCACCAAGTCGACGGCTCGCTGATCAACATGGTGCGCTCCGCCAATCTCGTCGCCCTCTGTTTCGACGGCTCGAGCGACGATGCTCCCGACCAGACCGCCGAGGTGCTGAAGCTACTGCGCGAGCGAAAGATCGAGCTCGCCGGCGACAGCGGATTTTCCGAGGAGGACTTCACCGTCGCGCGGGTGAAGACACTGCTCGTCGTCACCCATGCGGATGATCCGGAGCGCGACGTTCGCTTGGAGTTCCTCGACGAGCAAGTGAAGCGCGATTTCGAGACCGTCGAGGTTGAACTCGATCGGCCGGAGTCGGTGGAAGCTCTTCGCGAGCGGCTCTACCGAGGGCTCGATGTCTTCCGCGTCTACACCAAGTCGCCCGGCGCAAAGGCGGAGTTGAAGGATCCCTTCACGCTTCCCGCCGGCGGAACCGTCAAGGATCTGGCGGGACTCATCCACCGCGACCTGGAGGAGAAGGTGAAGTTCGCGAAGGTTTGGGGCGAGGAGGTCCGCGACGGCCAATCGGTCGGCACCGACCACGTCCTCCAGGACCGGGATCTGGTCGAACTGCACACTTAGCAGTCCTGATGGTCAATTCATTGTCTAAGTGACTTTCGGGTGCCATGCCCACGCTCGCCGTGGGCATGCAGGAAAGACTCACGCTCGCCGTGGGCATGCAGGAAAGACTCACGCTCGCCGTGGGCATGCAGGAAAGACTCACGCTCGCCGTGGGCATGCAGGAAAGACTCACGCTCGCCGTGGGCATGCAGGAGACGCTTGTGATCGGGCAATCTCCCGCACGATCACAGGGGCCGAGATTTCATGAACGAACTTGCCAATCAGGACCTTGGCAGTCCGTTGACTAAAGATGGCCATTTGCCGTCGGCAGCGATTCGATCAACGGGCTGTTGGCCGACGGTGCCAAGGAGGGGCGTTGAGCAGCGCGGCGACGATCAAGCGACTGGGTATTCACTACACGCCGACGGCGCTCGCGGAGTTCCTCGCCGAGCGGGGGTGGGCCTACGTCGACTCGGTTCGTGATCGTACCCGAGTGCTCGACCCGGCATGTGGCGATGGGGAACTTCTGCTTGCCTGTCATCGCGTCGCCCCCACTCCGCGGGCGGGGCAAATCGAACTGACGGGTATTGATCTTGAGGACGAGACGCTCGCGGTTGCGCAAGCGCGGCTTTGCGAGGCGAGGATTGCCCGTCCAACCCTCCGCCGGGGCGACTTTGTCGAGGAGTCGCTTGAGCCCTCCTATGACTTGGTCATCGCCAATCCTCCCTACGTGCGCACCCAGCAACTCGGCGCCGCGAGAACCCGTGAGCTAGCGAAGCGTTTTGGGCTCTCCGGCCGCATCGATTTGGCGCATGTCTTCGTGAAGCGGATGACCGAGGTCGTGCGTCCAGGGGGCGTCATCGCTCTGCTGACGTCGAATCGCTTTCTCTTCACCCGAGCCGGTCGTTGCGTGCGTGAGATGCTCTCTGGGGAGTTCCGCGTCCGCGAGGTGTGGGATCTGGGCGACGCGAAGCTCTTCAAGGCAGCGGTTCTGCCCGCAGTGGTGGTGATCGTTCGCGAGCCGAGCGGGGGGGGAAGCCGGACGCCGTTTGTTCGGATTTATGAGGATGCGGGGGCGGAGGGACCCCCTCCTTCTCCCCCTTGGACAAGGGGGAGCGAAAAGGAAGCCCCTTGGACAAGGGGGAGCGAAAAGGAAGCCCCTTGGACAAGGGGGAGCGAAAAGGAAGAAGGTCTGGCTGAAGCGAACGGGTTGCTCGATTTACTTCGGGCTGGCTGGAGTGGTTCGGTGGCGACTTCCGAGGGGCGGTACCGGATCGAACGGGGGGAGTTGGCGTTCCCCACGGACCCGTCACTACCTTGGTATCTCTTAAATGAGGAGAACGCCGCTTGGCTCGACCAAATCGACCGAGCGAAGGTGGCGACGTTCGGAGATGTGGGCAAGATCCGCGTCGGCATCAAGACGACGGCCGATGTGGTCTTCGTTCGCAACGACTGGGCGTCGCTGCCCGACGATGGGCGACCGGAAGATGAACTCCTACGTCCATTGCTCACTCATCGGGAGGCGGAACGTTGGTGTTGTGCCGGCGAGGTGGTCTGCCGCGTCCTCTATCCTCACGAGATCCATCAGGGTCGGCGGCGGCCGGTCGCGCTCCAGCGCTATCCGGGCGCCGAAGCCTATCTAAAGGAACACGAAGCGATCCTGCGAAAGCGATCCTACGTCACCAAGGCCAATCGCCGATGGTACGAGATCTGGGTGCCGCAGGACCCCGACGGCTGGTCGGAGCCGAAGATCGTCGCGCCGGACATCGCGACGGAGCCTCGATTCGGGCTCGATGAGAGCGGGGCGGTCGTGAACGGCGACTGCTACTGGATCACCCTTCGCGAGGGGCGCGAGGCCGACTGGCTGCTCCTTATGTTGGGGATCGCCAACTCGTCGCTGATGACGCAGTACTATGACGCCCGCTTTCACAACAAGCTCTACTCGGGTCGCCGGCGGTTCATGACCCAGTACGTCTCGGCGTGTCCCCTACCCGATCTCGGTTCGGCGCCCGCGCGGGCGTTGGTCCGTCTGGTCAAGCGGCTCCTCGAGGGGCGAAGCGACGCGCGGGCCGAGTCGCGAGTCAATGAGTTGGCGTGGCGCTGCTTCGGGCTGACCGAGCCGGGTGGTCGACCAGGTGGTCGGCAAACCTAGCATCCCGTCAGAACCTGTTGTTCGGGTGCCACTGGCTGCTTGTCAGCCAGTGAGAACGAGTCGCGCAACTGAGATCCCGAAAGTAGACGGTTGACAGTGCACGAGTAAGTGACCGGGCGTTCAACGAACACGTCGTTGTTTCGTGACAAAGTTACCCAGTCTTGTCTCGTTCTCCTGGTCGGATGCTCCGACGGGGCGTCGTCTTGCAACAACTTCCACGCGCGACGCTTGGGGCTTGTAAGTTTCACAAAGAGAGTCACTTGGGGCCCAAATGGCGGATCATCGGCTTGACCCCGAAACTGGGGCCGCCTATGGTTCGCCCCGCTTGGGCCGGCAACAGAGGCACCGCAACGTGATGAGGCCCATGGTGTTGCGTAAAAACTCAGAGGTTCGGTTCGGTGGGTCGGGAACGCCATGATCGTCGAAACCCACGGCGATGACTTGGTGATCAAGGCACCGGCGAAAGTGAACCTCCACTTGGAGATCTTGGGCAAGCGGCCCGACGGCTATCACGAGCTGGAAACGCTCTTTCTGTCCGTCTCGCTGTACGACACCTTGATCTTTAAGCAGCAGCCCGCCGAGGTGTCGGTTCGCGTTCGCGGATCGTCGCTGGATGGTGGGCGGGACAACTTGGTCACTCGGGCGATCCATTTGGTTCGTCAGGAAGCAGGCATCTCGCATGGCATCTCGGTTGAACTGACGAAGGAGATACCCGCCGCGGCCGGTTTGGCAGGCGGGTCGAGTGATGCGGCGGCCACGCTGGCGGGGCTCAACCAATGGTGGAACCTTGGTTGGTCCCCGGAGCGTCTAGCCGCGTTAGGCGCCCAGTTGGGGAGTGACATCCCCTTCTTTTTCCACACCCCCACCGCCGTGGCGCGGGGGCGAGGAGAACAAGTCGAGCCGTGTCGGTGCAAGACGCCGCTCGACTTTGTCATCGTGAGTCCGGAGGAGGGGCTAAGCACGGCGGACGTCTATCGTCGCGTCGTGGTTCCCCCGAAGCCGGTCTCGATTGAACCGATCCGCTCGGCGCTGGAGCAGGGGGATCGAAGGGAAGTTGGAAAGTTGCTTTTCAATCGCTTGGAGGAGGCGTCGGTCCCGCTGTGCCCGGCCGTCGCCAAGATCAAGCACCGAGTCGGCCAGGATGGGATCGGGCAACTGATGAGCGGAAGCGGAAGTTCCGTCTTCGTTCTGATGGACTCCCCCCAAGCGGCCGAGCGGCTCGGAAAGCAACTCATTGCCGAAAGACTCGGCAGGATCTACGTGGTACAGAGTTCTTCTTGAGACGCCAGAAGGAGACGACAGTGGAGATCACGGAAGTTCGCATTAAGCTCATGGATGACAACAATGAGCGTCTTCAGGCCTTCTGCTCGGTGACTTTCGATGACTGTTTCGTCGTTCGCGACGTGAAAATCATCGAGGGAACCAAGGGCAGTTTCGTTGCCATGCCCAGTCGCAAGCTGACCGATCGGTGCAACTCTTGCGGCTATAAAAATCATTTGCGTGCCCGGTTTTGCAACCAGTGTGGTTCCAAGCTGGATGAAAACCGCGCCACTCGCGACGTCGACGGTCGTGCCAAGCTTCACGCCGACATCGCCCACCCGATCAATTCCGGTTGCCGCGAGCGGGTTCAAGGCGCCATCCTCGCCGCCTACGAGGAAGAGCTGATTCGCTCGAAACAGCCCGGCTACAAGCCGACTTATGACGACTTCGAGCCAGAGTACGACTTCGAGGAGAGCGTGCCCAGCTACGGACGGACTCGTCCCGACCAGGGAGAGAGCCGTTTCCCGGCCAGCTACAGCAGCAAGTAACTCATTCTTACTGCTCTGAAATCGTGGGCCGCACGACCTCCGCGCGAGGGCGTGCGGCCTGCTTGATGCGCCGATTCCCTTCTTTGACACCCGCCTCAACGTGACCTATTCTCTTGCCAGTGCTCCCCTCACTCTCTGGGTGGCGTGTGCGCGTCATCCTGGCGGAAGTTCACCCCGTCTTGCCGCACGAACACTAGCGAGCGAACACAAGGTCTCCACGAGTCAGTCCGTACTTGGCGGACCGCTCATTTGCGGGAAGGGAAATTCGTCATGCTTCGGCAGGTCCACCCCGGTCGGCGCCGTCGCGCCGCGATTATCGTCCTCTCCGCCTTCATGATGGTCTTCCTCATCGGGATGGTGGCGTTTGGGGTCGATTTGGGTTACATCCAGCTCGTGAAAGCGGAACTGCAGCGGACCGCGGATGCCGCCGCTCACGCCGCCGCGATGAACATCGGCATGGGGGAGAGTCAGGCAAGGTTGGCCGCCCAACAAGTCGCCCTTCAAAATCGCGTGGCCGGGCTCGACTACGAGCTTGACGGCACCGCGGTCGACTTCGGTCGACGCGACTGGGACGGCAACGACTTCACCTACAACTGGACCGCGGCGGAGATCAATGCGGTGCGCGTCGTCGCGAGCCGGGACGAGGCCGCTCCCCAAGGCCCGGTGGCTCTCTTTTTCGCCCCCGTGCTCGGCTTCCAAGAGACGATGATCACCGCCGAGTCGATCGTCGCGATCAACCCACGCGACATCGTGATGGTGATCGACCTCTCCGGTTCGATGCACCACGACAGCGAGCCCTGGACGTGGGCGGCCCAGAACGACCTCGGTCAAGATCCCGACACGGGCGAGGGTGGCGGCGACGCCGTTCGTAGCGACCTTTGGGACGACATGGGACTGACCGACGCCGGCATCGATTTCACCGACCTGACGCCGGGAACGTCCGATGATAAGCGAAACAACAACTTCGACTTCCAGGATCGTGTGAACAACCGCCAAGTCGATCTCCCGGTCATGGACATCAACGATGACGGGGTCGTCGACAGCAGCGACGCCCAAGCGTCGGTCGACTTCTACGTCTCGGAGATCAAGAAGCGCTACAGCAACGCGGGCAAGAGTCACAACAACTTCCAGAATTCGGTCGGGCTCGACGCCGATGGCAACATTCAGGCTCGGCTCAACTTCGACGATGTTCGCTATCTCACCAGCGACTCGGACATCATGGGGATGTGGAAGGACCACTCGACGCCGCAAGCGGCCGACCTCGCTCAAGACTATGCCGCCGGCAACACCGGAGCCTCGACCGACAACCGTTCCTCGACGGTCTCGGCGTACGACTTCATCACCGACCAATACCTTTCGACCACGATGCGGCACGCCAAGCCGAGCCTGACCAACGCCGCCACGCGCGACACCTACCGGACCTTCTGGCGCGGCTATCTCTCCTACACCCGCGGCTACAGTAGCGGCTCGGGGTCGAGCAACGGGATCGATGGATTCTCGAACCCCAGCACCAACAGCAGCAACAATAGCCACAAGGACCGCTACGGCTGGGATGGCAACTTTAAGACGGAACTTGCCAATCTCAAGAACGTCGCCAACTACAAGTCTTACATCCAGTTCATGATGGACCACGGGTTCAACATGAAGGTCGGGCTCGAGGACGACGGCAGCGCCGCTCCGCTCTCGGAGATGTTCTACACCCCGATGTCCTCGCGCTGGGCCGACGACACCGGCGACGATTCGAACGCCTATCGCCGCTTCGATTCGGACCTGAACACCTATCGTCCGATCCGCGAGCAGCCGACCGCGGGCGTCTCCGACGCGATCTTGGCGGCCCTCAAGGAGATCAAGGAGCAGAACGCGTCGCTGCACTCGACCATTCGCGACAAGGTGGCGATCGTCACCTTCCACTCGTCCTTCACGCCGATCACGGGCAATGAGACCAATCGCTTCCTCGACCCGGTCGACGACTACGATCAGCTCGTCAGCGATGTGGTGAACAAGGCCTCGCAGTCGCTGCCTAACGCCTACTCGAATGTCGACGGCACCGGCGGTTCGACCAACACGATGTCGGGCTTGCGAAACGCGGGCAACTTCATTGACTCGATGGGCGGCCGCTCGTTCAGCACCAAGTGGGTCGTGCTCTTCACCGACGGCGTTCCCAACGAGATCACCTCGCCCGATTCGATCTCCAATGACGAGTACCACAATACCTTTGTCGACATGGACGGCGATGGCACGAAGGAGACGCAGTACTACTACAGTCAGAACGGCAACGATGCCCGCAATGCGAGTCTCAAGGAAGTCGCCGACCTCGCGAAGGCTCACGATGCCTACGTGCATACGATCACGGCTGGTGCGGGGCACGACAAGGACATCACCAAGAGGATGTCCGCCCTCACCGATGGCGAGTACATCGACTCGGGCAACTACTTCCACGACTACACGGAGCTTCTGATCGAAGCGTTCGAGAGTCTCGCCAACCGTCGGTCAATTCATTTCGGCATCGACGACTGATGTGAGACGGGTCGTTGCCTGTCGCAAGTCGCCTTCGCGGCGAGTCACGATCAACGATGGGTCAGGCCAAGTGCCTGGCCCATGGTCGTTTCTTGGGAGGGTAGTGGTAGGTCAGGCCATGGCCTGACGCGAGTTGCAGCGGACGAGGTCTTGACCCTCGGGGCCCTGCCCACGCTCGTCGCGGGTATACGGGAAACGCCTGCGCTTGGGCAATCTTCCGCACGAATCTGAGGGCCGAGATTGATCAAGAAAGCCGTTCGTTGGCGGCAGCGAATGGTTCAACGGGCAATTAGACAACCCCTTGCGGGGTTGGTGTTCCTTTCGGTCGTTACCCAGGGTGCGCGAAGCGCGACCCTGGGCTTCACCAGAGAACGGCGTTGCCGTTCGGACATTGGAGAGCGGCGTTGCCGTTCGGACATTGGAGAACGGCGTTGCCGTTCGGACATCGGAGAGCGGCGTTGCCGTTCGGACATTGGAGAACGGCGTTGCCGTTCGGACATCGGAGAGCGGCGTTGCCGTTCGGACATCGGAGAGCGGCGTTGCCGTTCGGACATTGGAGAACGGCGTTGCCGTTCGGACATCGGAGAGCGGCGTTGCCGTTCGGACATCGGAGAGCGGCGTTGCCGTTCGGACATTGGAGAGCGGCGTTGCCGTTCGGACATTGGAGAACGGCGTTGCCGTTCGGACATCGGAGAGCGGCGTTGCCGTTCGGACATCGGAGAGCGGCGTTGCCGTTCGGACATCGGAGAGCGGCGTTGCCGTTCGGACATCGGAGAGCGGCGTTGCCGTTCGGACATCGGAGAGCGGCGTTGCCGTTCGGACATTGGAGAGCGGCGTTGCCGTTCGGGCATCGGAGTGCGGCGATATTCGGAAGAGTCGTCTACTTCGATTCATGAAACACAATCGCCCAGGCCCGCGAGGAGCGAACCTGGGCAGTGTGGTGGGATGGTTGGGAGCGACTGACGCTCCACCCTGGCCGAGTGAGTCTGATGTTACTCACCCTGGCCGAGTGAGTCTGATGTTACTCACCCTGGCCGAGTGAGTCTGATGTTACTCACCCTGGCCGAGTGAGTCTGATGTTACTCACCCTGGCCGAGTGAGTAGCCAATCTCGCCGTCGAAGGTGCAAAGGCTCTCGGTCTTGATGAAGTCGATCGACGCCCCGGCACAGCGTTGCAGGAGGCCGACGATCTGCTCGTGCGTGATCGTCTGACCGGCTTCCGGCGCGACGAAGCGGCAACGGGTGTGGTCGGCGCAGTAGGTCTCCGGGGCCCCTTCGGGCCAGACCTTGACGCCCCGGCTGGTGATCAGCTTGAGCTTGAGATCGCCCGCGACGGCCAAGAGTTTCTCCGAGAGCTTGTTGGCATCGCGCGTCGCGTCGCAAACGAAGACGTCGACACCGACCAACTCCTTCTTCTGAGGAGTGGGGGGCGTGTACTCGAAGGGCTTGATCCCGTCGGTGCCCTTCTTGTAAGTGACGGCCGCGAGCTGTTCCGGCTTTTGGCCGAGACGAGCGACGACCGCTTGGGCGAACTCCTTCGTGCCGACCTTTTCCTTGCTGACGCTCTCGTCGTAGATGTCGTAGGTGTGAACGCCATCCTCGATGGTCCGCAGCCACGCGTTGTGGACTCGCTCAGCCATCTCCGCCTCGCCGATATGGACGAGCATCAAGATGCTGCCGAGGAGCAGACCCGACGGATTGGCGAGGTTCTGGCCCGCGCGGCGAGGGGCGGATCCGTGGATCGCCTCGAACATCGCCGCCGTCGGGCCGATGTTCGCCGAGCCCGCGAGACCGACCGAGCCGGCGATCTGGGCGGCGACGTCGGAGAGGACGTCCCCGTAGAGGTTGGGCATGACGATGACGTCGAAGTTCTCGGGCGTGTCGGCGAGCTTTGCGGCGCCGATGTCGACGATCCAGTGCTCGTTTTCAATGTCGGGGTACTTGGCGGCGACCTCGTCGAAGACCTTGTGGAAGAGGCCGTCGGTCAGCTTCATGATGTTGTCTTTGGTGAAGCAGGTGACCTTCTTGCGGTTGTTGAGCCGAGCGTAGTCGAACGCGTAGTGGCAGATTTTCTCGCAGCCGGGCCGCGAGATCAGCTTGAGGCACTGGTAGACCTCGTCGGTCTGACGATGCTCGATGCCGGCGTAGAGGTCCTCCTCGTTCTCGCGAACGATGACGACGTTCATGACCGGGTGTTTGGTCTGGATGAAGGGGTGGTAGGAAACGCATGGGCGGACGTTGGCGTAGAGGCCGAGCGTCTTGCGGACGGTGACGTTGAGGCTCTTGTAGCCGCCACCCTGGGGGGTCGTGATCGGGGCCTTGAGGAAGACCTTGGTCCGTCGGAGCGACTCCCAAGCGGAGGGCTCGATGCCCGAGGTGTGGCCCGCCTTGTAAACGGCTTCGCCGATCGCGATCTCTTCGATTTCGAGCGGGGCGCCCGCTTCTTTGAGAATCGTGAGGGTCGCATCCATGATTTCCGGGCCGATGCCGTCGCCTTTTGCGACTGTGATCGGAATCGTTGCCATCGCGGGCAGGTCCTTTCTCTAGCCTCTGGTCGTTGAATGATCAGAGGCATCTTAGGGAATTTGGCCGCCGCGAGGACGGCTCGGCAAAACGTCCACCTCGCCGCGTCCGGTGAGTCGGGGATATGACTTACCGACCGCTAGCCTCCTCCGAACGGTGATCCGGTCAGACGTTCGTAGGCATCGAGATACTTCTGGCGCGTCTTGACGATGATTTCCTCGGGCATCGCGGGGGGAGGGCTGTTTTTGTCGAACCCGACCTCTTCGAGCCAATCGCGAACGAATTGCTTGTCGAACGAGGGCTGCGGGCCACCGGCCGCGTAGGTGTCAGCGGGCCAGTAGCGCGAGCTGTCGGGAGTCAGCACTTCGTCGATGAGGATCAACTCGCCGGAGGGGAGGTGGCCGAATTCGAACTTGGTGTCCGCGAGGATCAGTCCGCACGACTTGGCGTGCTCGGCCGCCCGGGTGTAGATCGAGAGGCTGCGCACTTCGAGTTGCCGGGTCAGCTCCTTGCCGACGAGCTCCGCCATCCGCTCGCGGGAGATGTTCTCGTCGTGACCACTGGTCGCTTTGGTGGCGGGGGTGAAGATCGGCTCGGGCAGCGGGGAACTCTCGACCAGTCCGCTCGGTAGTTCGTGACCGCAGACGGTTCCCGCCTGGCGATATTCCTTCCACGCCGATCCCGAGAGGTAGCCGCGCACGACGCACTCGATCGGGACGACGTTGGTCTTTTTCGCGAGCATCGACCGGCCCCCAAAGACCTCGGGGTGTTCGGCAAACGCACCGCCCATCTCTTCCAGCGCCATCGAGAGAAAGTGGTTCGGCTCGTTCAGGTGCTGGAACCAAAAGAGACTGATTTGAGTGAGGATTTTCCCCTTGTCGGGGACACCGTTGGGAAGCACCCAGTCGAACGCGCTGATGCGGTCGCTGGCGACGAGGACCAGCCGATCGCCCAAGTCGTAGAGGTCGCGGACCTTGCCCTGGGTCCGAGGTAGTCCGGGGACGCTCGTTTCGAGTACCGCGTTCATGATCGTTATCCGCCACCAGCGCGAGAGTAGTTGGCACCAGCGTGCGTTTTACTCAAACCGGCCGATCTCGTCGCGTTGCGAAAGGGGACGGCGCGCCGATGGGGAAGCGACTGGGACGACGAGAAAACGGTCTTGGGTGCCATGCCCACGCTGCGTGGGCATGCGGGAAGAGCCTGGACGGAGCGAAGTGTGTTCTCCACTCGTGCGACAGAAGGTACCGCTGAGTCCCTGGATCGCCAGATCGCTACGGCGTCCAGAACGACTCGGCGGGGAGGCTGAGTCGTCGCATCACGTCGCGTGTGGTGGAAGGCGTGTCGATCGTCAGTTCGCCGTCGATCACGACATAGCTCAGCCCCGCGCTGCCGAGGACGAGGCGAAGGGTCTCCTCGACGGTCTTGTCGCGGCAGTAGACGTGGAAGGCGATCGCATCGTCGGGCACGTCGAAGTGAATCGTCATGCCGGTGGTGTGATGAAAGAAGAGCGCGACGTCCTCGAGGCTCGCTCCCTTGAAGTCGCAACTGATCTTCCGATTGGCGATCGTCGACCACTCGGCCCGCGACGCTCCGGTCGCGAAGAGGGTCCGGTGCGGCTCCTGAGCGGGTCTGGAAGCCGATTTCCGGGGAACGAAGCTCATCTGCTTGTGCGCCGCACCATCGGTGGGCTCGGGCTTCTGTTCGGGTCGGATGACGTCGCCGGTTGGTTTTTGGCTTTCGTGCGTCGTTTCCTCGACGAGCTTTCGCGTCGATTCGAGCATCGCTTCGAGCCAAGGGGGCGACTGTTTGGTCTGTTCACGCTGCCAGTCGGCGAGCTGGCGATCGGCTTTCGCTTCGCCGAGGCTGGACGGGAGACGTCCCGGTTCCTTGGCCGCATCCCAGTGGGGCTTGCGGACAATCCGTTGGGTCGGTTTCTCGACGGTCACCATGATCACGCCCGGCGGAAGCTGCGATGCGTCGGCCAAGGGGCGAGCGAGAATGAGCGTTTCATCTTCGGCGGATCGTTGCAGGAGCACGTAGCCCTTGTCGCCCATCGCGATCGCGACCGGCCCGTCCTTGACGAGTTCGGCGTCGAGCACGATTTCCTGGGGCGCGGCGGACGGGGCCTCGGGTTTCGCGTCGACGGTTGGGGCTTGTTTTCTCTCGGTGACTTGAACTTGGACGAAGCAGGCACACTCGGAGATCTGCTTCCAGTAGCCCTTGGTCGCTTCGACGAGCTTGGAGGCGGGGCAGCAGGAAGGGCACGAGGAGCACGAGGAGAGCGGGCAGCGGCCCGGTTTCTCCGCTTCTTCCCCGTAGCCTTGGGCGGGCCACAGGGCCAACAGGGCAACGAGGGCAGCTTGGGAGAGACTCGCTGACTTCAAACTGGCGATCATGAAACCTCCATGTCCCATGCGGGAGTGCTGCCGACGACTGTCGGGCATCGGCTCAAGGTGAACCTAGTGCCACGCGCGGACCCATAGTCGACGAGCCAATTGGTGTCAACAGGGCCTGTTTTGTTCCATTCGGGAACGAAACGTCTTAGAAACCGATCGTTTCAGGGCCAAATCGTGTCCGAAATCGCCGCCGAATGGACGGTTTTTGTATCCTGATTCTTTTGGGGAACGCTCGCGCGGGGCCGCTTGTGGGCGCCGAGGCTTCCGATGGCGGTCGGAAGTCGGACGGCGAGCGATCACCCCGACGCGGTGAGCCATCGCGACCCACGCGAGTAATCTTGACGACCCACCGAACTTTGACCGCGCGATCCGCCTCCCGTGAGACTGGGAGGACAGGGGAAAATCCAACGACGAAGGACCAACGATGACCGAGAAGCTCAACAAGTACAGTTCCCGCGTGACTCAACCCCCCGCCCAGGGGGCCTCGCAAGCGATGCTCTACGGCACCGGCATGACCGAAGAGGACATGGACAAGGCCCAAGTCGGCATCGCGAGCATGTGGTACGACGGCAACACCTGCAACATGCACTTGCTCGAGCTCGGAACCTTGGTCAAGGAGAGCGTCCAGGAAGCGGACCTGGTCGGGATGCGGTTCAACACCATCGGGGTCAGCGACGGGATCTCGATGGGGACCGAGGGGATGAACTTCTCGCTACAGTCGCGCGACTTGATCGCCGACTCGATCGAGACCGTCATGGGGGCTCAATGGTACGACGCTCTGGTCTGCATCCCCGGTTGCGACAAGAACATGCCCGGTTCGCTGATCGCGATGGGACGGCTCAATCGCCCGGCGCTGATGGTCTACGGCGGCACGATCTCCGCCGGATGTTCCGATGGGCAAAAGCTCGACATCGTCTCCGCCTTCCAGAGCTACGGCGAGTTTCTCTCCGGTCACATCGACGATAGCGCCCGTCGGTCGATCGTTCGCAAGTCCTGTCCCGGGCCGGGAGCCTGCGGCGGCATGTACACCGCCAACACGATGGCCTCTTCCATCGAAGCGCTCGGCATGAGCTTGCCCTACAGTTCCTGCACTCCCGCCAACAACCCAGGCAAGGCCGAGGAGTGTCGCAAGAAGATCGGACCCGCGATCCGCAATCTCCTCGAACGCGATCTCAAGCCACGCGACATCATGACCCGACGGTCGTTCGAGAACGCGATCCGCTTGGTGATGATCCTTGGCGGCTCGACCAACGCGGTCCTTCACCTCATCGCGATCGCCCGCTCGATCGGTGTCGAGCTCACCATCGACGACTTCCAGACGTTCAGCGACAACACGCCTTACCTCGCGGACCTCAAGCCGAGTGGGAAGTACGTGATGGAAGATCTCCACGCGATCGGAGGCGTTCCAGGCGTTCTCAAGATGATGCTCGCCGAGGGCCTGCTGCACGGCGACTGCATGACGGTGACCGGCAAGACGATCGCCGAGAACCTCGAGGAACTGCCGGGGCTCGACGAGGGACAAGAGATGATTCGCCCCCTCTCCAACCCGATCAAAGCGACCGGGCACCTCCGCATTCTCTACGGCAACGTCGCGACCGAGGGAGCCGTCGCCAAGATCACCGGCAAGGAGGGGCTCAAGTTTGTCGGCCCCGCCAAGGTCTTCGACTCGGAAGAAGAGACCCTCAAGGCGCTCGAGGAGAAGAAGATCGAGAAGGGCGACGTTATCGTCATCCGCTACGAAGGTCCGACCGGCGGTCCGGGCATGCCGGAGATGCTGACCGTTACCTCGGCGATCATGGGGGCGGGACTCGGAACCGACGTCGCGCTGTTGACCGATGGTCGTTTCTCGGGCGGAACCCACGGGTTCGTCGTCGGCCACATCACCCCGGAGGCCCAACTCGGGGGCACGATCGCCTACCTTCAGGAAGGCGACGTCATCACCATCGATGCCGACAATTGCGAAATCAACGTCGATGTCAGTGACGAGGAGATGGCCAGTCGCCGGGCCGCTTGGACGGCTCCTCCCTACGAGGCGACGCGCGGGACGCTCTACAAGTACATCAAGACCGTCAAGTCGGCCGCCTATGGCTGTGTCACCGACGAGTAGACGCTTCCCCAAGTTGTCGCCAGTCGGCGTTCGCTCCTAAAGAGCGAACGTCAGGATGAAGGCGATGATGCCCAAGATCGCGATCACCACGAACCAGATCGGCTTGCCCGCGAAGACCGACGACGAGCCCGGCGTGATGTAGTCGCCACAGATCGGGCATTGCTCGGCATCCTCGTAGACCTCACGGCCGCACGATGGGCAAGTCACGGTTTGGGTGATCAGGTCATCGTCGTCCTCGTTGTCGGGTTCGGGATACTCTCGGTCTTCGAAGGGACGATCACGCACGATTGGGGTCCTCGGCGACGTCATGGCGTTCGGGAAGAGCGACACGACGCTCGCGGGAAAGTGAAAGTAGTTGATCTTCGTCGAGTCGACAGGGAGACGACGTCTCCACCACGAGCCGCATCATAGCGTATCGGTCTCGGGATTGGCGACCTCTTCCGAGACGGTGCGCCGAACGCTGGTTCGGCGACGCTTGCGGATCGGGGCGGGGGCCAACAGCGCCGAGATGATGCCGACGACGGCGACGATCGTCCAGAGCGTCCAACTCGCGACCGGCGCCATGATCACCGCGGGCGCCAGGGCCGTCGACCAAACCATGCCGGTCGGCATGGGGCCCGCCACCGAGAGTCCCTCCCGACGGCAACGCGCGATCCAGCGACGGTCGTGCGCCAGAGGCCAACGAACGCGGAGAAGCGTGAACCCGAGGATGCCCGCCGCCAGCATCACCGGCACGGCCCACGTCCAGGCATCGGGAACTTCGATCCCGAGAACGCTCAACGTCATCGGGACCATCAGCCATGCCGCCAGCGCCGCGAAGGCCGAGTTCTCCAACAGCTTGTGAAGAACCGCGAAGGGGCTCTCCGACGGGAGCATGCCATCGCGGCGGCTCGGATCGCTAAGGACCGCGATCAGAAAGGCCGCGAGCAAGCGTCCGAAGACTTGGAGCCAGACGAACCACGGCGACTCGCCGACAAGTCCCGGCTCTTGAGCGATCCAGATCGCCCAGGCTCCGACCGCGATCGAAACCAGCAGCGTCGTCGCTCCCGGAAGAAACGACCAGTTCTGTCGCTGCCACGCGAAGACCATCACGCTACCAATGCTCGCCCCCGTCAGGACCAACAGCGGCAATTGAAACTCGCTGCGGATCAGGATCGACGAGAGGACCGCGAAGGTGGCGATCAGGCTTCCCTGAAGAATCGTGAGCCAGGAGCCCGCGGCCCGCAGCCGTGCGAAGCGGATCGTCGACGGGAAGGCGACGCCCTCCTCGGTCGCGAGACGGGCGAGAAACTCCCAAGCGAGGAAGCCGACCAGAAAGGCTGGAAGAACGACCAGACCAGGGGTGTAGGGGGCGCAGAGGCCGACGAGGAACGCAATGGTCCAAAGACGCCATGCGGGAGCGGCCCATTGGCCGATCCGGGCGATGGAGAGGCGAAACGGGCGATGAGGCGGGCGACGAGGTCGCGAAGCGTCAGCAGTGGACACGTTGAGCGCCATGGGACTTCGACCCTCCGCTCTCCTCGGCATGGGAGGGTTGGTAGAGAGCATCATGGTCATGACAGAGCAGGCCCCGGACGATCGGGGCGGCGCCGGCATCAGTCGGCTCCCCGCGAAACCCGATCAACGAATGTTCCCCTCCTTCATTCGCCGACGCCCATCAAGTATTGGGTTTGCCCGATGCTTGACCGGACAATGCTTGGGCTCTCCCGACCCCCGATTGGATCGGGAGAATGACCCTTGTCACGTGCTACTTGCGGATGTCGTAGCAGAAGAGATGCTCCTGGTCACGCAGATAGAGCTTGCCGTCGGCGATGACCGGATGGGTCCAGATCCGGCCCTTCTTGCGATCGAACGAGGTCTTGATCGGGATCTCGAAGTTGCCGCGTGGCTTCCAGCCTTCGGGACTCGCCTCGACGAGGAAGCACTTCCCCTCTTCCTGCCCGTAGCAGTAGAGGTTGCCGTCGGCGTAAGCGATCGAGCCCTTGGAGAGGGCGTTGCGTTCGCGCCAGACGAGTTCGCCGGTCAAGAAGTCCTGGCAGATCCAGCCGACCTTGTCGGAGTGGCCGTAGATGTGGCCTTGCCAGAGGACGACGCCGCCGTGGTGGTTCTTCATGACCTTGTTGAAGTAGACTTCCTCGTCCTCGACGGTCGATCCCTTGGGCACGACCTTGACCAAACCGCTGCCGGTGCCGTAGCCGGACGTGGAATAGACGTAGTTATCGTGGAAAACCGGGGTGGGGATAACGGCGACGGAGTTTGCGGTTTTTTCAAAGTTCCACAAGTATTTTCCGTCCTCGAGATTGATCGCGACCAAGCCTTCCTTGCTCATGGTGAGCCCCATCGTCACCTTGCCCACCGTCGCCTTGATGATCGACGAATATTGGGCGCCGGTATCGAACCCGGTGCTCTTCCAGATCGTCTCGCCACTCTTCTTGTCGAGGGCGACCATGAAGTTGGTGCCACCCGGTGTGCAGTAGATTACGTCGCCATCGACGAGGGGAGACTCGGAATAGCCCCACTTGGGGATGCTGCCACCGAAGTCCTCGACGAGGCTCTTCGTCCAAACGACTTTCCCATCGACGGCCGAGAGGCAGTTCAGATTTCCCTCGCCGGAGAGAGCGTAGACCTTGTCGCCATCGATGGTCGGCGTGCTTCGCGGTCCGTCGCCCCATCCATTGACGTAAATCTCTCCGATGGGGGTCGTCCACAGGATCTTGTTGCTCTTGATGTCGAGACCCATGCAGGCCGTTTTGTCGTCGGCGGTGCCGAGAATGAAGAGTCGATCATCGCGCACGGAAGGGCCGGAATAGCCCATTCCCAGGCCAGAATTGCTCCAAACGAGCTTTGGGCCGCCCTCGGGCCACTCGCTGAGCAGGTCGGTTTCGAGAGAGATTCCGTCGCGGTTGATGCCGCGCCACTGGGGCCACGCGTCTTGGTCGGCGGCTTGGGACGTCGGCTTGAGGGAGACGCTGCGCGTGGGGGAGTTCGGTCGCCGGGGCTCGTCTCCCGTCGCCGCGGTGGCGACCAGAAGGAGCATCAAGGTGGTGAGTCGGAATGCGGCCATGGGGTGTGTTCCTCGTGGTTGGCTGATCACCTCGCGTCATCACGTTCGCGCCGATGGCGGTTCGCGATGGACGTCGCTGGGGTCAGTATGGTGGCGTGCCTGGCGCACGGCAAGCGAAAGGGCCGCCTTTCGCGGGTGTCGGGAACGGGGTGACTCGGGGCAACGACGCCGGAGGTGGGCCTTCGTTCCCACACGGCGCGGCGCCATCCCTCGCGACTGTCATTGTTATGTCAGTATGCGGGGACGGAGGGGGCGAGAGGGTGCGCGCGGCGCGGGCCGGAGGGCCGATCGACCAGTGTTTTCCCGAGAAAAAGTCGAAAACTTCCCATTGATTCCCGTTTCGAAGCTTTCTAACATCTAGCCGCTAACGCGTTGGGACAACAAAACAACTTAGATGGAGAATGTAAGGCCCATGGCCAAGACAGCGGCAGCACCTCCCAAGCCAGCCACCAAGTCGCAGATCATCACGGAGCTGGCGGAGAAGACGGGCTTGACCAAGAAGGACGTCCAAGCCGTCTTCGACGAGATGGGCACCATGATCGGCAAGCACCTCAGCAAGCGTGGACCAGGCGTCTTCAGCGTCCCTGGACTCGTCAAGCTCAAGGTTCAGCGCAAGCCCGCCACCAAGGCGCGCCCCGGGAAGAACCCCTTCACCGGCGAAGACATCATGATCAAGGCCAAGCCGGCCCGCAACGTCGTCAAGGCGCTGCCCCTCAAAGCCCTGAAAGACATGGTCTAACAGGTTCCGCTTACGGAGTTCCCCACTCCCTGAGGTGATCTTCCATCCAGCGTTGAGGGGACGTCGACGTCCCCTCGCTCGCTTCTTCACGCGAGACCTCCACCGGGTTCGCCAGGTCTCGATCCCACTGAGCCACGGTCCCGGTCCCTTCCTTGCGACGTCGGCTCTCGACGTTCTCCCCTTCTTCGGCGCCTCCCGCCACCTTCAGCGATCGTCACTCGGCGTGCTTCCCCTTCGGTGGGCGGATTCGCTCCCCAATGCGTTACCTGCTTGATCGCATTGCGGTCGCCTCTTACCATGGTGCGAGCGTGGCGCTGGGCCATGGTCGGAACATCCCTGCTGAAGGAGTTCTGGGTTCCTCTCCCCGATCGCCAAGGGAGTGTGGCGATCGCGAGACTCCGATGAATGAGAGCCTCGACGATCGCGCATCGTTGGAACCCGACGATCGGCAGTCGTCGCCGCCTGTCCGAAACCACGTGCCCGCCCTGGTCGGTCCCTTGGGCGGATTGGAGTTGGACCCGCCCATCACGACCGATGCACTTACCCACCTTACGAGGAGAATTCTCATCGTGGATCATCGAAACCTCCTGAGCCGTTCGCTCAGGCTTCCGGCGTTCGCGGCAGCCCTGGTGCTGTTGCTCTCGCCCGCGGCTCGTGCCGATCACGAGGTCGTCGTCACCAACGGGGAGCACGAACTGCTCGATGCGCCGGTAACGGCGGTGCTTCCCAAGGGTCTGGCAGGAAAGTCGGTTCGGCTTGTCGCCGATGACGGTAAACCAGTGGTCTCGCAGAGCGACAAAAAGGAGGGCAAGCCGGCTCTCACCTGGATCATTCCCAAGATCGCTCCCAAGCAGACCCTTCGCTACAAACTCGTCCCGGGCGAGGCCGCGACCGCTCCCGCCGGGGAAGGGGTCGAGATCAAGGAGACTGGCGAGGGCGTCGAGATCACGATCAACGGCAAGCTCTTCACGGTTTATCGCACGAAGAAGGGCGTCGCCAACAAACCCTACTGGTGGCCGATCATCGGTCCGACCGGCAAACCCGTCACGCGGGCCTACCCGATGGTGGAGGGGGCCGCCAACGAACGCGACGACCATCATCACCACCGCTCGCTCTGGTTCACGCACGAGGACGTCAGTGGGGAGAACTATTGGCATGAAGTCGACAAAGCGGCTTCGACGGTGCACCAGGAGATCGTCGATATCCAGAACGGCCCCGTCTTCGGGGAGTTCACGGCCCGGACCGATTGGATCGATACCAAGGGCAACAAGACGGCCGACGACATCCGGACCATGCGAGTCTACAACGTGCCCGACGCCCGTCTCATGGACGTCATGGTCACCGTCAACGCATCCCAAAAGGAACTGGTTTGGGGCGATCGCAAGGACGGCATGTTCGGCGTTCGCGTCGCCGGGACGATGAAGGTTGATGCGAAGAAGGGTGGCACGATCCGCAACGCCAACGGCGTCGAGAACAAGGAAGCCTGGGGTAAGCGAGCCCCGTGGTGCGACTACTTCGGTCCCCTCGAGGGGGAGACGGTCGGCATCGCCATTTTCGACAAGCCGACGAACCTTCGCCATCCGACCTACTGGCACGTCCGCACGTATGGCTTGTTCACCGCCAACCCATTCGGCATCGGTTATTTCAAGGGCGATCGCAAGAAGTACGACGGCACCTACGTCGTCCCCAAGGGGGATCAGCTTCGCTTCGACTACCGCATCTATATCCACAAGGGTGATACCGAGCAGGCTCATGTCGGCGATGTCTACGCCGCGTACGCCGACCCGCCCGAGGTGGTGGTCAAGTAGGCGGCTCGCCGCCACTCGCTTCCCTGGGTTCGTCGCCATGGCGGATCCGGGGCGTGTCTTCATCTCTTTGAACGCGTTCACGTTCTCTCATCAGCATCGCCAAGAAACGCAAAACGCCGACCCTCCCCCGTGGGGCGAGTCGGCGTTGTCGCATCAGCGATGGTGTCAACGGAAGCTCAGAAGCCGTCGATGACCTGGTTGTCGCGAACGTGAGCCAGTCGCTCGAAGGTGCTGTCGACCGTCTCAAGCGAGTTCGAATCGGTCGTGGCCGCGGGAGCGCGAGTCTGAACGTGGTCGATCGTCTCGCCGATGAACTTCACTGCTCCGTCACCCATGAGGAAGTTTGCGCCGCCTGGGTGCTGGCTGCTGAATCCCATCCGGGCGCTGTTGTAGTCGTTGGCGTCGGTCAGGTCATTGATCGGCCAACCGGTCGTGCCGAGGACCGCACACAGTCCGCTGCCGCGCGACGAGGGGCTCGAGAGGGTAGATCCGGTGAAGCCGAAGACGTTGCCGGCGTAGAGGTTGTTACCTTGAATTCGCCAGGTGCGCTCCCCAATGAGGAAGGTCTTCGTCGTTCCGTCCAAGAGATCATCCAACCCCAGGGGTCGCGCTGTCGCGGTGCCGCCACCACCAAGGCTGAAGACCGGTCCCAGCACCCCGGTCCAGTCGTTGGCGGTGTAGGCATGAGAGGTGCTGCCGACGTAGTTCGAGAGAGCGAGGCTCTCGCCCCCAACTTGATACTGGCTGTTGACGACGTCGCCATTGTCCGAAGGGCAGCGGAAGGCCGCGACGCGCTGCTGCATCTCGGGGAGGACTTCCGCGGCACCCGTCGCGGAGACCGCCTGGCCGAGCGAACGCCCACCAACGTTGAGCCGGTCATAGAGGGCCGACTTGTCGAGGTGGGGCAACAGGTGGGCACCCCAGCTCCAGTAAGTCGAGTCGGCCGCTCCACCGTCGACGGCTCCGACGCCATAGGGGAAGACGCTGTGGCCGTCGAGGTAGTTGTGCATCGCTTCGCCGAATTGGCGGAGATTCGATTGGCACTGCATCCGTCGGGCCGCTTCGCGCGCCTGCTGAATGGCCGGCAAGAGAAGGGCGACCAAGACACCGATGATGGCGATGACCACCAAGAGTTCGATGAGGGTGAACGCCCCGCGTTTGTTTCTCAGCATCCTATTGCTTCCTCAAGCTGCTTTGGTCGACTTCTTCGGCCTAGACGACAGACGAGGCCATCCACGGCATGCTTGACCGGAACATGCCGCTCTCTATTTCCGACGCACCAGACTCTTCGAAGCATGGTCGTCACTAGGAGACACGTAACAATGACACTTGTATGAGTGCGTGCCCTTACGACTCGCGACGGGCATTACATGATGGAGTGTTTGTGGATCCTCTTAGGAGGTAGGATCGCCATCGAGTGACGACTTGCCTCAAAACGGCAACGGACGGCCACGCATGTTGCACTGTGCGACCGTAGTGACTTCAACCTTAGAACCCGCTCGCGCTCAGAAAGTTCCGTCCGTGTTCGCAATTTCTTTGGAATGCGATCATGAGCGTTAGCAAGGAGTTCGATCTTCAAGGAATTGTACCGCGACGAACACCCGTTTTCGTGAATTTTCTCACGCATTCGCGTTGTCGTTGATTTCGTGGTCTTCCTGGCGTCACTCCTTTCGCCACAAGACTCGGTCAATCCGTTCCTCCATTCGGATAAGGTTCTCGATTCCCTCAAAGCAGTCCTTAGATAGGCGTCTTGGTATAGTGAGTGGGTGTTTGCGTGCATTGGCCGGTTGGCCTTAAGGCTCTACCAGCGACATCGTCCCCTGCGAACCAATACGGTTGTTCGGCTTAGAAATCGCCTAGGATCTGTCCGTCATTGATAGAGAAGAGACGCTCATAGGTGCTGTCGACCGGCAAGACGTCGTTGCCACCACCGCCTCCCGTCGATGCGCCCACGTGATCAATCGACTCGTTGACGAATCGCACCGAACCGTCGACCATCAGGAACTGGGCACCGCCGGGGTGATTACTGCTGAACCCCTTGACCGCGTCGACACCCGGCCAATTGATCGGCCAGGTTCCGCCAGCGAGGACGCCGGCGATTCCACGATCGCGATTGTCCTCGGCGTGGCCATTGATGCCAAAGATGTTGCCTGCCTTACGGCTGATGTTCCCGATCTGCCAGGCTCGCTCGCCGATCGCGAACGTCTTACTCGTTCCATCGGTGACGTCGGCCAAACGCACCGTTTGACCTGACCCCAGATAGGGGGTGCCGAGGAACCCGTTCCGGATGTAGCGAAGGCGGGCGTGATTCGAGGCGCCGATGTAGTTTGACGTCGCCAGCGCCTCGCAACCGCTCGTACAGTTGGTGTTTCCTCCGCTGCCGCGAGGGATTTGAAAACCGGTATTTGTCGCGGGACCATTGTCGGTCGGGCAACGAAAGACGCTGATCTTGCGCTGCATCAGGGGAAGCCGTGCCGGGTCGTCGATGACCGCGTCGAGAGCTTCATTGCCGACGTTTAGCTGTTCCCAGAGGGCTTGCTTGTCGAGGTAGGGCAAGAGCATGGCGCCCCAAGCCCAGTTGGCGTTGCTCGTCGCACCGGGATTGTTGTGCCGTCGACCGTGGCCATAGGGGAAGGTGTTGTGGCTATCGTGGTAGTTGTGAAGAGCGGCGCCCAACTGCTTCAGGTGATTCTGGCACTGGGACCGACGTGCCGCTTCGCGAGCTTGCTGGACGGCCGGGAGAAGCAACGCGACAAGGATTCCGATGATGGCGATCACGACCAAGAGCTCAACGAGCGTGAAGGCGCGTCCGGTTGCCCGACGATTCATGGTTGTTTCCCCTTTGTCGTCTCACCAGCGGACTTGCCGCCGCCTCTGACCGGCCAATGTCTCGGTGATCGACGGTTGCCCCAAGATGAGGTGCGGCCCCTCGAGAACCAGTGGCTGATGCGAGATCGTCACCGTAGCCGCTCTAGAAAGCGACGGGCACGACCGGTTCGCATCGTCTCACCGGTAGTGAGTCCGGAGGGCCTAGCCTTGTTTCACTGTGTCTCGTGCCGAGAAGTCCCGGCGTCGTTGAATTCCCCAATCGAGACCATCCGCAAGACAATGCCGATAGAAGCCGGCGGTTGAATTGACTCGTTCGAGACAGCGTTTGTCTTGCTTCCGCGGTTCCTTGGGAAAGGATGTTAACAGTGGAATCAGGGAGGTGCAAGCAGTTTGGAACAAGTTGCTGCATTTAGTGAGAGTGTAATGCCGCTTTTCTGAGCCGGGACCACCGTGAGTGGAAATCATTCGAAACGGTAACAAAGGAAGGTCGGCTCGGCCGATCACTTACCCGACGCATGGTCGGCCGTTGAGAAGGGAGGAGTGGCATAGCCGTTTGAGCGTCATGGAAACAGACGTGGTCTCGGACTGGGGCACTCCAAGTGGTGTTCGGAGTTCCGTCGACCAAGAGCAAGAGAGGAGCATGTTCGCGGAGGAGGGGGCGATTGGTCGTCTCACGTAGAGACTGGATGTTGCAATCTAGATGTCGAGTTCGTCGGCGAGCCCCGAGTGATCCATGATGAAGCCGTAGCGAAGGGAAGGATCCTTGCCCAGCAATGTGACGAACGTCGCATCGGCTTCGACCTCGGAATCGATTTTCACCTCGAGCAGCGTCCGGGTTTCGGGCTTGAGGGTCGTTTCCGAGAGCGTGCGCGCTGGCATTTCCCCGAGGCCCTTGAAGCGAGTGATCTCCGGGCGGGCATTCTTCGGGAGCGACGCGAGGATCTCCTCGCGATGGACATCGTCGTGGGCCCAGTGGGTTTGATCCTTGCCGACCTTGATCTTGTAGAGCGGCGGTTTGGCGATGAAGAGTCGCCGTTGACGAATCAATTCCGGCATATGCCTGAAAAAGAAGGTGAGCAAGAGGGTGGAGATGTGATGCCCGTCGTAGTCGGCATCCATCAACAGGATGATCTTGCCGTAGCGCAGGGTACTGATGTTGAAATTGTCGCCGATGCCGGTGCCGAGGGCCTGGACGATGTCGGCCAGTTCCGCGTGCTTGAGCGCTCGAGCATGGGTCACCCCCTCGCTGTTGAGGATCTTGCCTCGTAGCGGCAAGACGGCCTGGAAGCGGGCGCTTCGTCCCTGTTTCGCCGAGCCGCCGGCCGAGTCCCCTTCGACGATGAAGAGCTCGGACTCCTCCGGCTTGGTCGAGCTGGTACAGTCCGCGAGCTTGCCAGGAAGGTTGACGCGTCGGGTGCCGTGCCCCTTTCGTTTGACCTCCTTGGCGGCATCGCGTGACGCTTGGCGGGCCCGGGCGGCCATGATGATTCGGCCGATGATCCGATCGGCGAGCGACGGATTGTTGTTGAGCCAGTCCTCGAGGGCCGGACGCACGACGCCGTCGACGTTGGCGTTGAGCTCGGGGTTGTTGAGTCGCTCCTTAGTCTGTCCTTGAAACTGCGGTTCGCGGACGAAGACCGAGAGAACGCCGACGACTCCCTCGCGAATGTCGTCGGGCGTGATGGACACTCCCTTGAGTGGGACTTTGTGAGTCTCGAGATAGCCGCGCACCGCCTTGACGACGGCCGAGCGCATTCCCGATTCGTGAGTGCCGCCCGATGCCGTCCGGATGCCGTTGACGTAAGAGCGGATCGATTCCTCGGTCGACTCGGTCCACTGGAACGCGGCCTCGATCCGTTCGCCCTCGCTTCGGATCGCGTGAATGACGACGTCGGCGAGCGGTTTCTTGTTCCCCTCGCCCACGAGCTTGGTGACGTAGTCGACGATGCCTCCAGGATTGGAGAGGGTGTGACGCTCCCCCTTGGTTTCGTCGACAAAGGTGATCTTCAAGCCGCCGTGGATGAAGGAGATGTCCTCGAGGTGTAGCTTGATCGTTTCCGCGACGAACTGGGTGCGTGGGAAGATCTTCTCGTCGGGGCGAAAGAAGATCGTCGTGCCCGTGCCGCGAACCGCGCCCCCCTTGGTCATGCCGTTGACGGGAATACCGCGGCGGAACTCCTGACGGTACTCGCGTCCCCCACGTTTGACGGTGGCGACCATCTCCTTGGAGAGGGCGTTGACGACCGAGGCACCGACGCCGTGCAGTCCGCCGGAGTGCGTGTAGTTGGCATCGGAGAATTTGCCGCCAGCATGAAGCGTGGTGAGGATCAGTTCGAGGGCCGACTTCTTGAACTTCGGATGTTTGTCGATGGGGATGCCGCGGCCGTTGTCGCCAATGCTGACCGATCGACCGTCCTTGTGGAGCGTGACGGTGAGGGTGTCGGCATGGCCGTTGAGGTATTCGTCGACCGCGTTATCGACGATTTCCCAGAGCAAATGGTGCAGTCCCCGGGAGTCGACGCCGCCGATGTACATGGCGGGTCGTTTCCGGACCGGTTCGAGTCCTTCGAGGACTTCGATGTTCTGTGCGGTGTAACCACTCATCCTTGCCGTCGTCGCCTCATGCCTCAACAGTCTTATTCGAGAAGCCACCAGCGTATCTTGCCGCCAGCACTTTGCAAGTCGAGCCCGCTTTCCTGGTGCGGTGCGGCGTGTCCACCGCTTCTGGGAGTGCGTCTCTTCATGAGGGGGTAGCCCCGGTTGCCGTGCTACTGGGGCGGCGCAGCCGCGAGAATTCCTGGGCGGAGGTGGAATCTCGGACGGGGACGCGCGAGCGGCCGTTTCTTTCGAGACTTCCTGAAGCTACGCGTTACCCATTCGCTCACCGGTCATCGGGATTCTCTCCGGATCGCTCGCTTTTGGTGTCCGTGCCCCAAGGACGCGAGCCGCTTCACCTTGAGTCGATCGAGGCTAGCCACTAAGCTTCTTTAGTGAGAGAGTTTAGCCGAGCGAGGAGGTTCGATGCCGAAGGCAGGGCGAAAGACATTCGAGTTTGTGGAGCCAATCGGCATGCGGGTGCTCGTCCGAAAGGACGAACCCAAACGCGAGACCAAGGGAGGGATCGCTCTTCCCGATCAAGCCGAGATTCCGACGATCACCGGCCGAATCGTGGCGATTTCCGCACAAATCGAGAACGACGAGGATATTCCCCTCAGGCAGTACGACAAGATCCTGTTTCACCCCAAGAATGCCATTCCGGTTGACTTCGAACAGGACAACCAACTCTTTGTCATTCCGGTCGAAGATGTCGTGGCGGTCTTCCGACGGGAGAAATCCGAACCTACCGAGGACTAGGCTTCGTCTCAAAAGTTGATCGTCGGCCCGAGGCACAGCGAGTTGGTGGGGGACGAGGAGGTCGAAACAGGCGAATCCGTTGGATTCGTCGATGCAGACCGACAAAGTCCAGCGGCAACGTAGCCAGCCGAAGCCAGAGCCGACTTTTGAGACGGAGCCTAGCAGCCTTGGCCCTCACAATCATTGGGGCCCACTGGCTGCTGGTCAGCCAGTGACGACTGGCCAAGTTTCCACCAACGGGCGCTTCGAACGGTAGGACTAGCGACGTAGCTCGAGAGTGGCTTCCGGTTCCGATCGATTCTCATCCCAAGCCGCGAAGAACTCGGCCATTTTCCACGAGACATCGGGGAAATGCCACGCGATCGTGTAGTGCCCACACGGATACCAAACGATTGGCGGCTTGCCGGCACGCTCCCAAAGCTTGATGCCGCACTTGGTCGGCACACTCTCGTCCTTGCTCGCGTTGAGCATCAACACCTTGCGACCCCGAAGCCGTGATGCGTAGGTCAGCGGATCGTAGGGGGCCATCACCTCGTTGAAGGATTCGCGCGTTCCTCCTCGTCCCTGCCAGATCTTCGAGAACTCCCGCGCCTCGCGTTCCTGGGACTCGTAGAGCAGGTCACCAAAGTCACCTCCCGCGAGAATCAGGCACGAACGGTCGATTCGTGGTTCCAGCGATGCGGTCAGGGCCCCGGCGATGCCTCCCAAGCTCACGCCCGTGATGCCGATGCGGCCATCCATGCTCGGCATCGTCTCGATGAGATCGCACGCCCGGCGCAAGTCGAGCACCGTCTGCCGCATCGCCCGGAGCCCTCGGTCGAGATCCTTCGACACCATTCGCACACGGCCGGTCTTGGGACGGCGTTCGCCGTAGTACGGCATCTTCACGAACATCGACGCGACGCCGCAGCGGCCAAGGATCCGGCAAAGGAATCGCGAGAGTTCAAAGTCCCCGCCGGTGATGTGAAGCACGATCACGCAAGGGAAGGGGCCGGGGCCATAGGGGCGAAAGAGCTCTCCATGAACGGTGTTGTTCTCCGGATGCTGTGTCGTGACCGGCGACGGGAATCGGACCTTCGAACGGAGGATGCCGCTCTCGACGCCGTCGGTTTCAATCTCGTAGGTGAAGTCGTCCCGAGCCAACTGGTAGAGATCCGGTTGATCGTCCGGTTCATCGCGGTCGGGGGTGACGGTTCCCTTTTGGAGGGGCTCGAGATCGTCTTCGCCGAGCCGTGCTTCTCGCCCGGCGAGAAGTTGCTGCAAGTCCCAGCCTTTGGCCGCGAGCCCCTTTCCGCCGATCCACCAACGTTGGGAACTTGGCTGAAAGACGACGGTTCGCGGTTCGCCGCTTTCGAGTGCCTGACGCAGCGAGATCGCTGATTTCGAAACGGGTTTGTTGCTCTCTCTCTCGTCGTTGGGGCGCGCAGGGATCTCACGCTTTTCGGGGGCTTTGCCATCGATGATGTGGAAGCGAACGCCGTCGGGAACGTTCCCTTCCAGGAGGGTTGCCGCTTGGTCGAGGCTTTGGGACTGGCGAAGTGTTTCGCGGAGAAGGAGTCCCGCTTGCACGGAGAATCGCTCTGATTGCATGGCTGGCCCATCGCTCCCCAAGGAGATGGCGATTCCCATGTCGTTCATCCCCGCCTGTCCGAAAACCGATCCGGGAGAGGTGAGCAGAACGTAGGGACGCCCTTCCTTCGGTCGATAGACGACGAAGGGGAGGGCACTGGCCGTTGGAAAGGTGTCGGGAACGACGAGGAGTGAACGTCGATCGGTGCAATCGGGGCCCACGTAGGAGGCGAGTGACTCGGCGTTCGGCAGGGAAAGGGGCTGCAGAAGCAGCAGTTTGTCCGTGGAAAGGTCGGTCCCTTCGGCGAGGCCGCGGAGTTCAGCAAGGAAATCCTTGGGCCACGCATCAGGATCGTTCGGTGCTCCCGAGGGAGCACCTCGTGTTGGAGAAGCGATCGCCCTTCGGATCGTCTCGCGTGAAGCTTGTCCCCGCCGCTTGGCGAACTCGCTGGGGGTTTCTGACTGCTGCACAATCGGTTCGGAAGAAGCCATGGCCACCGCAACACCGAGCGTGGTGAGCAGTAGCAGCGACGTGACGATTCGAAGCATGGACGCCATCCTTGCGTTGGAGAATCGTTGAGGCTTTACCCCGCTTCCGTAGGGTGGGTCTTGACCCACCACGTCTGCGAACCATCTTCCGCGTCAGGCAATAGCCTGACCTACGGTCTTGAGCTTCCCTCTCCCCGTGGGAGAGGGAGCCTCTTGTTCCCCTCTCCCACGGGGAGAGGGGTTAGGGGTGAGGGGGCTTTCTCCAGACAAATCGCCTTGTCCTTCCGGGCGTGTCGTCCCCTCACCCGACTCACTTCGTTCGCCGACCTCTCCCCTGGGGAGAGGTCGGCGAATACCTGACATTCAGGCGTCGTGCAACCACTACCCCCGCTTCAGGCCTCCGAAGTCGCGCAGCTCGTAGCCGATGCCGGTGTAGTCGAGAAGCCGACACAAGGCACGAAGGGCGACGCCCATCCCGTCGGGACCGCTGAAACCGCCGAACTGTCCACCCCCCTTGAGGTGGGGTTCCAAGTCGAGAAAGACGCCGGGGACGCCCATCGCGCTTAGCCGCGATGTCAGGCCCGGGATGTGATCCTTGAAGTCGCGGAAGATCATCTCGTGGCCACTGTCCCCCTCGTCGGCGGGAACGAAGTTCTTCAGGCGCTCCTCGTCGACGTGACCTTCCCAGGTCAGATCGGGGTCGATGCGATAATCCTTGACGTGCATCCAGCCCATGCCGTGACGCATCTTGAGGTACTCCTCGTAGCACGCGGCCGCGGGGAGATTCTGCGACGAGAGATTGCCGCCATCGAAGATGAGCGTCATCGCCGCGCTATTGACATTGTCGTAGAGACGCGCGAGATTGCCGCCGGTGTTACCGAGCAGGTTGGCTTCGATCTCCAAGCCGTAGATGACGCCATTCTCGTGGCACTTTTGGGCGATGGCGCCAAGCTGATCGATCGCCTGTTGGAAGTAGGGTTCGAACTCCTTGCCGCGAGGAGGGTAGAAGGAGAAGCCGCGAATGAGCTTGGTCTGAAATTTGTGCGCCAAGTCGATGGCGTGCTGGACGTCCTCCGCAAGGTACTTGTCGAAGGGGACGTAGACATTACTCGAGCCATCATCCTCGTCGACGAGTTTCACCTTGCCGATCGGCGACCCGATCGAGGTCACTTTCATGTCGTAGCGTTGGTGAAGATCGAGCAGTTTGTTGATCTCCGCGTCGGAGAGCTTCATCACGTTCTTGATGCCGCTGCCGACGTCGACAAAGCGAATGCTGTAGTATTCGAGTCCAAGGGCGGCGAAGACCGCCAGTTGTTCCACCGCGGTTTTCCCGATCGCGCACTCGTCCGCGAATCCGCTGAGAATGACCTTGGGCTTTTCCGACATAGGGGTGTTACCTCGTTCGTTCATCGAAAGTTTCGAGAAAGCCACAGGCTACAAAGTGTTTCGGAGATTTCAAAGAGCGTCCCTCGATCCGAGACTAGCGCGACCGCGTCCTCACACCGTTAGCGAGCCGTGATCTCGATCGAGTCGGAGGCCTCCATGTCGACCCACGAAAGGCCGTGCTCGCGAGAGAGGAGTAGGTGGCGCCGGGCCATGCCGGGATCCGATTCGGGGCAATCGGTGCGGAAGTGCGTCCCGCGCGATTCCGATCGTTCGGTCGCCGCGGCGATGATCAGGGACGCGACGACGAGCATGTTTTGGAGCTCCCACCCCTCCGCGTCGGGGAACTCCCGCGAGAGGACGTATTGGGACCAAAACTGCACGCTCTCGGCCGCGGTGGCGAGTTTGCTGGCGTCGCGTTCAATCCCCACCGAGCGAAACATCATGCTTTGCAAGGAGTTGCGGATATCGGCGACGTCGAGTTCCTGCTCGGCATGCTGGGCGACATCGTGCGACACCGCGAGCGGCCGATAGTCGTCGGCTTCGGCGAGGGCTCGTTCGCTGGCCCCGCTGCCGCAGCGCTCGCCGAAGACGAGGGCCTCGAGCAGACTGTTCGAGGCGAGTCGATTGGCTCCATGCAGGCCGGTGCACGCCACTTCACCACAGGCCCAAAGCCCCTCCAGCGAGGACTTCCCCTGCGCGTCCGTCGCGATTCCTCCCACCATGTAGTGGGCGCCCGGACGCACGGGGATCGGATCGCGCGCGAAGTCGAGACCACACTTGCGACATGCCTTGGTGATGCCGGGAAAGCGTTCGCGCACCTTGTCGGCATTGAGGTGGGACAGATCGAGGTAGACGCACGAGTGTTGCGTCCGCGACATCTGCGTCGCGATCGCCCGGGCGACGACGTCGCGCGGAGCCAGCTCCTTTTGTGGCGTGAACTCGGGCATGAAGCGATGGCCGTTGCAGTCCCGGAGGTAGGCTCCCTCGCCGCGAACCGCTTCGCTGACCAAGGATCGCGACGAGCCGGCGACATAGAGCACCGTCGGGTGGAACTGCACGAACTCCATGTCTCGCAGCGTGGCCCCCGCCCGGTAGGCCATCGCCATGCCGTCGCCAGTCGCGATCGAGGGATTGGTCGTTTCGCGGAAGAGCTGTCCCGAGCCACCCGCCGCGATGACCGTTTGCTTAGCCCAAATCGCTTGGATGGGACCCGACCGGGAATAGGTGAGCGCCCCCACGCAGCGCCCCTCGTTGGTCAGCAAGTCGACGATGAAGGTCTTCTCGTCGACGAGAATGTTGGGACGGCTGCGCACTTCCTCGAGAACAGCCCGCATCACTTCCTTGCCGGTCGCGTCCCCCAAGGCATGAACGACGCGGCTGGCACTGTGGCCCCCTTCGCGCGTCAGGGCCAGATCGCCGTTGGCCTCGTCGAACGCGGTTCCCCACTCGATGAGTTCGCGAACGCGGAGCGGTCCCTCTCGGACGACGAGTTGGGCGATCTTCGGGTCGCAGAGTCCCTTGCCCGCGTCGAGGGTGTCCTGGACGTGGGCGTCGAAGCTGTCTTCCGGATCCCAGACCGCGGCGATGCCTCCCTGGGCATAGTGGCTATTGCTCTTGCGCGCTTTGACCTTGGTGATGATCATGACGCTGCACGCCGGATCGACCGCGAGCGCGGCTCGCAAGCCCGCCAATCCGGAACCGACGATCAGGACGTCGGTGAATCGATGGATGATTCGCTTGGGATGAAAGGAGACAAGGTATCGGGGCGGGTCGCTGGCAAGCATTCCACTCTTCCACGATCTTACGGCTATGCGAGTCGCCCCTGAACCTCGTCGGACGTCCGCCCCACCATGTCTACGGGGGCAGACGGAAATGCCTATTCGGTCGCCGACTTCGGAGCCTGCTTGGGCGCCGAGGGCTTGTTCTTGCCCGCCGTGGCGAGACTGCGCGTGTAGGCCTCGAAGAGTTCCCGGTACTCCGGTGGCGGAGCGACCCGCTGCGCTTCGAGCAGTTTCCTTTCCCCATCGGTGAGGCCACTGCCCTGGCGACTGACGCTCTTGCGGAGGTTGGTGCCCTGGCCGAAGTCGTTTCGGTTCCTGATCGGTGCTTGGGCCGTCACTTCCTTCTGCTTGACGTTTTCGCGAAGGCGGTTGGCGAACTCCCGAAGTTCCTGCTCGGTCATCCCGGTCCTTTTGAGCAGTTCTGGGTCGACCTTTTTGTCCTTGAGGGCGTCCTCGAGCTTCTTGAGGACTAGATTCCCAGCCTTCTTGAGGTCGCGTTCATCGACGGCGTCGCCGGTGTTGTCGACGATCTCTCCCTCTCCTTGCACGTCGGTCCGTTCGCCCTTGGGGGCGTTCGTCGGAAGGCCTGACGGGCTCTTCTGCCCCGGTTGCTTGCCGTTCGCTCCGCCCATTTTCCCTTGCTGTCCTTGCTGTCCTTGCTGTCCTTGCTGTCCTTGCTGTCCTTGCTGTCCTTGCTGTCCTTGCTGTCCTTGCTGTCCTTGCTGTCCTTGCTGTCCTTGCTGTCCTTGCTGTCCTTGCTGTCCTTGCTGTCCTTGCTGCATCGCCTGCTGTTGACCTGGCTGTTGACCTGGCTGTTGACCTGGCTGTTGACCTGGCTGTTGACCTGGCTGTTGACCTGGCTGTTGACCTGGCTGTTGACCTGGCTGTTGACCTGGCTGTTGACCTGGCTGTTGACCTGGCTGTTGACCTGGCTGTTGACCTGGCTGTTGACCTGGCTGTTGACCTGGCTGTTGACCTGGCTGTTGACCTGGCTGTTGACCTGGCTGTTGACCTGGCTGTTGACCTGGCTGTTGACCTGGCTGTTGACCTGGCTGTTGACCTGGCTGTTGACCTGGCTGTTGACCTGGCTGTTGACCTGGCTGTTGACCTGGCTGTTGACCTGGCTGTTGACCTGGCTGTTGACCTGGCTGTTGACCTGGCTGTTGACCTGGCTGTTGACCTGGCTGTTGACCTGGCTGTTGACCTGGCTGTTGACCTGGCTGTTGACCTGGCTGTTGACCTGGCTGTTGACCTGGTTGTTGGCCTGGTTGTTGGCCTGGTTGTTGGCCTGGTTGTTGGCCTGGTTGTTGGCCTGGTTGTTGGCCTGGTTGTTGGCCTGGTTGTTGGCCTGGTTGTTGGCCTGGTTGTTGGCCTGGTTGTTGGCCTGGTTGATTCTGATCGGCGCGGGCCATCGCGGTGCCGTCTTCCGGATTTTGACCGTTCTCTTGCCCGGCGTTTGGCTGCTGGTTCGCTCCCTGTTGGTTGCCCGGTTGTTGTTCGCCTGTCGGACGCTGCTGGCCGCCTTGCTGCTGTTGGTTCGACGCGGTCATGGAGGAACCGGGACGCTCCTCCTGCCCGACGCCCTCTTGAGCCCCGCCGGAGTTGCGATTGTCGCCCTGTTCTTCGCTCGGGCTACCGCTGGCGCTTTGGCCGGCCGTCGAACTCTCTCCCTGGTTGGCCTTGCCGTCGGTGTTGCCTTGAGCGGTCGCGGCGGACTCGCCTTGTCCCTCCTTCTTGGAGCCGGCGGGATTGGCCTGGTCGCCAGGTTGCTGCTTCGACTCGGGCCGGGGCTGGTTGTCGTCGGCACGTCGGGTGGCATCGCCGTTGTTTTGCTCGGCGGCGTTTCCGGGTGTCGAGGCGTCGGGACGAGCCATGTTCGGGTCGTTGCCCTCTTGGCCGGCCCCCTGGTTGGCTCGCGCGAGTTGGTTGCCTTGTTCGTTCCCCTGTTGATCGGGAGAGGCGCCCGGTTGCCGAGCGGCTCCCTGATTCTCTCCTTGGTTCGGCTGACCGTCCGGACCCTCGGCGCCGCCGGTCATTTGGCGTTTCCCGTCAGCACCTTGTTGCTGGTTGCCTTGGTTCGACGCGAGTTGGTTCTCTTGGTTGCCGCCTGGTTCTCCGGTGCCGTTTTGGCCCTCTTGCCCAGGTTGCGCCATCCGCTCGTTCGCGCCGTCCTGTCCCTGCTCACGCTGTCCGGGTGCCTGGTTTTCGCCCTGTTTGGGCTGCTCGCCAGCACTGTTCTGGCCCTCTTGGCCGGGTTGGGCCATGCGCTCATTGGCACCATTCTGCCCCTGGTTGTTGCCGTTTTGGGGCTGATTGCCGGGCTGGTTGGCTCCCTCCTGGCCGGGTTGCTGTTGGCCCTTTTCGCCTTGCTGACCCGCTTGCTTCCCAGCCCCCTGATTGTTCATCCGTTGCTGGTTGGAACCTTGCTGACCCTGCTGTTGTCTTCCGTCTTGCCCTTGCTGTCGCTTGCCATTTTGCCCTTGCTGGGTCTGTTGTTGCTGCTCGTTGCCTTGCTGTCGTTGAGCATCTTGGCCCTGTTGGGGCTGCTGTCCGTTTTGCTTCTGTTGTTGGCTGGCGTCGGCCATCTGCTCTTGCTGGTCGCCCTCGCCGCGCTCGCGGTTGTTCAAGAGATCGTCGAGCCGTTCGAGGGTCTTCTGATCGTCCTGGCTGAGTTCGGGTTCGTTGGCGTTGTCACCGTTGTTGTTTTGGCCGGGCTGTTGCTGATTGGGATTGCCTTGTTGACCTTGCCGCGGTTGGCCGGGCTGTTGCATCGCCTGTTGGCCCTGGCCGCCGTTCTGCTGTTGCTCTTGGCCGGCCTGCCCATCTTGTTGCTGTTGTTGACCGTTGGCTTGTTGCTGTTGGCCGTTCGGTTGCTGTTGCTGCTCGCCGGCCTGCTGACGCTGGCCATCTCCCGGCTGGTTCTGTTGTTGGCCCTGGTTCGGTCGTTTCGCGAGCTCTTCTGGTTCGCGCGGCTCGACGATGACAAGCTTGCGGGCTTGGTCCTTGGTGTCGACTTGGTTGGAAGTGGGGCGCTTCCCGTCGCGCGCGACCGCCCAGTATTCGAGAACGTCGTTCGGTTTGAGATCGTGCTTCTTGAGGTCGAGCATGATGAGGAACTTGCGCGAGGTACCGAGCGGCTCAATGGTCCCATCCGCGGCAGGCTTGGGAAGAACCTCGTCCATGATGATTCGCTCTCGGCTGACGTCGCGAACGACGAACTGCACGCGGCTGAGCCCGAAATCGTCACTCGCCGAGAGTCGGAACAGGACCGGTTTGTCGGCGGGGACCGAGGTGACCAGATCCCGCGGCTCCTCGAAGGAGAGCGTGGGAGGAATGTCGGGGGTGACTTCGATCTTCTTGATGGGCCGGGTGAGCGGATGGCGCCCGTAGAGGTCGGCGAAGTCAATCGAGTAGGTGGCTTCATCGGTCAGCTTCAGCGTCGCCTTGAGGGCGTTGCGGGTTCCCTCGACCGGTTTCATCCGCAGACGCGTCCGTTCCTGGTTGATCGTCAGCAAGAGGCGGCCGGAGTCATCATCGACAGGCGTCGTCGTGATCGCGACGATGTCGACTTCCGTCCCTTCGACCTCCTTGATGTTGCCGTCGCCGAGTTGCTCGCGGGGCTGAAGGCCGGTGTAGGCCGGCGGGCGATAAGTGATGTTGTACGACTCGACCATCGGCGCCGTGACGATACTAACGTGGTAGATCGGGCTGCGGTAGTCGTTGGCTTCCAGGTAGTAGCTGAAGGATTGCTGCAGGTCGTGGCGTTTGAGCTGCCAACTCCCGTTCTCGTTGATCGGCGGTTCGAGTTCCCAGGGCTCCCAGTAGTCGGTCCCCTCGAGCTCCAAGTAGGCGACGACCCGTTCGGGCTGACGTCCTTGGGCGTAGGCGGTGATCGTCAACGCGCTGCCGGAGGGGATCTCCGCTTCGGGAGGATCTTGGGAAATCTCTAGCGTCGTCTCCGTGGGCGGAGCGATCTCGGCCATGGGAAAGAGAACTCGCTGGAACGACGGAATGGGATCCTTGGTGGTGAAGAAGGAGTAGAAGCAGAAGAGGACGATGACGCCGGCGAGGACGTAAAGGGCATAGAGCACCGGCCGCGCGTTGATCGCCTCGTGCAAGTCGATCCGCGAGAGATCCTTGGCCGCCCGCGTCTCGATCACCTTCATGATCGGTTCGGGGATGTCTTCGCCGCGAGCGTGCAGTTGCATCCAATTGGTGATGCTGTTCTTGGTGCGCGGTTCGGCTTTCTCCACTTCGTGGGCCGCATAGAGGGGATTGACGCGGCGCATCGCCGGATAGATCACCGCGTAGGAGACATACGCGATCGTGGCGACGACGAAGAGACCCAACAGGGAAAGTCGGAACGTCATCGAAAGGATGAAGATCTGGTCGAGAATCGCCACCAGCAGGACGTAGCTTATCGCGGCGACGGCGATAATCGTCGCTCCGATCACCACGTCGATCATCTTGATCCGACGCTTTGCGTTGGTCAGTTGGTGGGCGAGATAATCGCGATACTCGAGAACGTGCTGCGAGTCGGTACTCATGGAGTTCCTCGTTGTCGCATCCTGGCGGTGCCCAATGGGGACGCGGAAGTGTCCGACGAAGGCCTCGGGACGTGGCGCACCGACCCACCGCATTATAACGTGGGACGATCGTCGACGCATCCTCGGACGTAAATCCAGAGCAGAAGGGCGGATTGGTCTCCGGACTTCTCGCAAGTATAACGCCCCAGGCGACGAACAGAGTCTCGGTAGCCATCTTGTCGACCAACGAAGGACGAGCGAACGGTCGCCCGTCCACCCCGTCCACGATGTGGGATGCCCTTCGGCCCCCGCGTCCGGGAGATCGTCTATGAGCTTCGAGAGGGAGTTGGAACGCTTCGGACCCGATGCCGGCGCCGTGACTCCATCCCCGTCCGAGGCCGAAGCCTACACCAAGCGGTTGGCGACGTCGCACTACGAGAACTTTCCCGTCCTTTCGGTCTTCGTCCCCAAGGGACTACGACAAGACTTCGCCAACATCTATGCCTATTGCCGATGGTCGGACGATCTCGCCGACGAAGTGGGGGATCGCGACCGTTCGCTGCGGCTGCTCGATTGGTGGCAAGCCGAACTTGAGGCGTGCTACCTCGGGGCTCCTCGGCATCCGGTGATGGTGGCCCTTTCGCGGACGATCGAGGAGTTTTCAATTCCGCGCGATCCCTTCGTGGATCTGCTTGGGGCCTTTCGCCGCGATCAGCGCCAGCAGCGTTACGCGACCTTCGAAGAGCTGCGCGACTATTGTCGGGGATCGGCCGATCCGGTGGGACGATTGGTCCTATATCTCTGTCGGGCGTTCCGGGAGGAGACGGCGGCACTCTCCGATTCGGTCTGCACCGGTCTGCAACTGGCCAACTTTTGGCAAGATGTGGCAATCGACATCGACAAAGGTCGGATCTACTTGCCGGAAGAGGATCGGGAACGATTCGGCGTTGGTGAAAGCGAGATTCGCGACCGCGAGTTCAGCGATCGTTTCGCGGCGCTGATGGCCTTCGAGGTGGAGCGAGCGGAAGACTGGCTCCGACGGGGGCTTCCCGTCGCGGATTTCTTGCCGACGCGATTGGGCATCGTCGTTGGCGGATTCGCTCGCGGCGGGCTGGCGATTCTCCGAAAGGTGAGGGGGATCGGCTACAATGTGCTCGAGCGTCGTCCCAAGGTGACGAAATGGGACCTCGCCGGGGTGCTCTGCCGCTCGGTGGGTTCCCGCGTGTGGAGACCCGCTCGCCAACCATCCGATTCAACGTTGGGAACCATGACATGTCCATCGGGCAGCCACGACTCGTGAGCACGCCGAACGCTTGTGGGCCTTGCGGCACGTCCAGTTCGTTGGCCGCCTCGTACGCCGATTGCCAGCGGCTCGCGAAACGCAGCGCGCGGAACTTCTACTACTCGTTTCTGGTCCTTCCCAAGCCCCAGCGGCTGTCGATGTGTGCTCTGTACGCCTTTCTGCGCAAGACCGACGATTTGGGCGACAGCGAGGAGTCGGTCGAGAGCAAGCGCGCCAAACTCCAGCACTGGCGCTTTCAATTCGACAAGGCGATGGCCGGCGAGATTCCGGAGATCTGTTGGTGGCGCGCCTTCGTCGACACCGTCCAGAAATACCAGATCCCGCGGGCATACTTCGATCACGTCATCGACGGCGTGATGGATGACTTGGTCAAGACTCGCTACGCCTCGTTCGGGGAACTCTACCAATACTGCTACAAAGTAGCGTCAGTTGTCGGCTTGTCGTGCCTGCGGATCTGGGGAGCCACCGACGAGGAGGCGGCGCTTCCCGCCGAGTGGTGCGGGATCGCGTTTCAGTTGACCAACGTGCTGCGAGACGTTGTCGAGGACAAGCAGCGCGATCGCGTCTATCTTCCCCAAGACGAATTGATCCGCTTCGGGGTCGCCGAGGAGGAGCTCGAGGGGCCGCGCGCCTCGGAAGCGTTCGTGGAAATGATGCGGTTTCAGGTCGCGCGTGCCGAAGACTACTACGCCCGCTCGGAGGTGCTCTTCGATCATCTCCCTGGCGACGCGCATGCCGTGCTCCGCGTGATGCGTGATGTCTACCATGGGCTGTTGGGGAAGATCGCGCGGGATCCCTCGCAGGTGCTCAGCCGGCGGGTGAGTCTCAGTCCGGCGCGGAAGATCGCGATCGTCGCTCGTGGCATGTCTTCCCAGTGGCTGACGCGATCGTCCTGAGTCCTAGTCATCCAGAGGGCCTCGGTTGGCTTGCGATGCACTTGCTGGCAAGCAGCCAGTGGGCACCCACCAAGCGATGGTGATGACGTAGAGCCGGCAACGAGTGACCCGGTCTTCATCCTGCGAGTCGTTTTCAAGGAACAATGATGCTTGCCGAGTCGACAAGCCGCGAAGACTCGCTCGCCCCTCGGGTCACCATTGTCGGGGGAGGTCTTGCGGGACTCGCGGCGGCGAGCGTCCTGGCGACCCGGGAGGTCAAGGTCACCATCCTCGAAGCTCGTCCCTATCTAGGGGGACGTGCCTCCTCGTTCCGCGATCCCACCAACGACGCTCTTCTCGACAACTGCCAACACGTCAGCATGGGCTGTTGCACGAATCTCGCCGACTTCTGCGAGCGCGTCGGCATCGCCGACTTGCTCAAGGACGAGGAGACGCTCTACTTCCAGGACGAAAGAGGACGGCTCAGCACGATGCGCTCGGCGCCGCTTCCCGCTCCCTTTCACCTGCTGCCGAGTTTCTTGCGATTGCGTCATCTTTCGCTGGGCGAGAAGGCTCGGATCGCCAGAGGTCTGCACGCGCTCTTTCGGACTCCGACGGTCGGGAGCGACGTCTCGTTCCGTGATTGGCTCATGGCCAACGGGCAGACCGCGCGGACCTGTGATCGGTACTGGGGAGTCATTCTGGTCAGCGCGCTCAACGAGTCGCTCGATCGCATCGATTTTCGCTACGCTCGCCAGGTCTTCGTCGAAGGGTTCGCGATGAACCCGCGGGCATCGGTCGTGAAAGTTCCCTCGGTCACGCTCCACGAGTTCTACGGCGAACGACTGGAACGGTGGCTCGCCGATCACGGGGTCACCGTTCGGCTCAACAGCGCCGTCAAGCTCCTCTCGTCGAATGAGGGAACGATTGGTGATTGCCGGTTGCGTTCGGGGGAGGTCGTCACCGCCGACCACTACATCCTCGCGATTCCCGGTCAGCGGGTACTCTCGCTGCTGCCGGTCGAGTTCGCCGAACACGAGGATGCTCTCGCGAGGATCGGCCAAATGGAATACTCGCCGATCACGAGTGTCCATTGCTGGTTCGACCGGCCGGTGATGGATCTTCCCCATTTGGTGGTGATTGGGCGCAAGATCCAGTGGCTCTTTAAGAGAACCGCCGAAACCTCCGCAACCGCCGCAACGGACGAAGGTTGCTATCTCCAGGCGGTCGTCAGCGCCTCGCGCGAGCTGGTGTCGCTCGGTAAGGATGCGATTCAAGCGGCAATCCTCGAGGAGATCGTGGAGATGTTCCCGGAGGCACGTGACGCGCGGCTCGAGCATTGCCGCGTGGTGACCGAACGGACGGCGACGTTTTCCGTGACACCGGGGATCGATCGGCTTAGACCAACTCAACGGACGGCGATCGGGAATCTTTGGCTGGCCGGGGACTACACCGACACCGACTGGCCCGCGACGATGGAGGGAGCGGTGCGGAGCGGCTATCTCGCCGCCAATGCCCTTCTCAAGTCGCTCGGTCGCGCGCCCCAATCGTTGGCCGAGCCCTTGCCGGCGAGTTGGTTCGCGAGAAAGCTCATCAAGTCCGCCGCCCTTGGCAATGGGTCGAGTAGCTAGACGAAAGGTGCCTCGTTGATGGATGACCGACGTCCAGTGGAATTGGTTGCTCGCGACGGAGAACGCATCCAAGCGGAGTTCCATCTCTGGGAAGCGACCCACGAGGATCCCGAGGAGGTTCGGCTCGACTTGGTCTTCGGACAACGACAAATTCGGTCGATTGGCCGAACCTTCTACGGAGCGATGGTCGCCATTCGGCAGGAACTCGAACGTGATGGGCTTCGCCTGAATTGCTTTGGGGCGAGCAAGACGGTCTATCCGGTCGGGGAATCGCTCAAGCGAAACTACGGGCGAACCGCGTATAAACTCTCGTTTCGCCAGCCCCCTCGCGTGGCCAATCGCGTGTCGATTTTCGAAACCGATCGAACGGTCCAACCAGCCAGCGTGGAGGAACAGAAGGCCTTCTACGAAGAGTGGGAAAAGTCACTTCGCCAGTTCTGACGAGATTAGACCGCCCCGTTTTCACGCCTCTCGTCGGTCTCGCCCGACAAGAGTGCCGGGGCCACCGCCTGGATGACCTGGAGACTTCTCTCCTGAGTCAGGTCGATCTGCGGACCATCCATCAAGACCTCGCCGTCGGGGCCATGCGTCAGCACGACGATGGGCAAGGTGTAGTCGATGCCGTTCGAGCGGACGACGCGCGCCACGGCCTGGTTGCTGAGCAGGACGTCGCTGCCGAGCGGAAAGAGGGAGAGGACGCGCAAGAGAGCCTGAACGAGCTTCGGCTCGAAGGCGCCATCGCGGGTCAAGTCGAGCATGGTTTCGAGTGCTCGGTAGGGAAGAACCGGCAATTGGTGCGGTCGTCCCGTCACCAACGCGAGGTAGGTATCGGCCACACCCAAGATCTGCGAATAGGGGTGAATCTGGCCGCCGTGACAACCCGAGGGGTAGCCTTTGCCGTTGCGACGCTCGTGAACCTGATAGGCGGCGAGTCGCACGACGTGCGGAAGCCCGTGAGCGCGGGCGAGGATCGCGGCAGTGTGCTCGACGTGTCGCGTCACCAGGTCGAACTCGTCGTCGGTCAGTTGCCGGTCGGCTCCACGAACCTCCGGCGGAACTTGGAGCATTCCGACATCGTGCAGGAGGCCGGCGAGCCCGACGAGCATCACGTTTCTCGCGTCGTAGCCGATTTCCGACGCGATCCCCATGGCGAGTGTCGCCAATTGGAGCGAATGGCGAACGAGATAATCTTGGCGATCGCCGATCAGGGCGCTGGCGTGCACGAGATCGGCATCGGCCCGAAGGTGGTCCATATAGCCGAGGATGATCTCGCCGAAGGGCCCGACGTCAATCGGGTCGGAAGCACCCTGCTCCGGTGTCTCTTTCATGGAGGCGAAGATGTCGCGAAGCTGCCGCTCCGAGCGAGCGTCGTGTTCGCTTAGCGACGTTCGCGTCTCCTCGTCGTAGGGTTGTCCTCGCAGGTCGCGAAAACGATCCTTGAAGGGTGGACCGGCGCGAACGACCGACAGGGCGTGTGGCTTGACGAGATCTCGTTCGATCGTTCGGGCGGCGTCGGTTCGAGCGCCTTGGGGAGCGGGCACGCGTGGCGGACGGGCGGACGTGTTCACCCCACGTTCCGCGAGAAAACCAGCCTCGAGATCGGTAAGCTCGACAAATCCGATCTGACTTTGTTGCAACATCCAGAGGAATCGAGGCGTGACGCGCTGCCCCGCCGGGAGCAGGACACTGCCTCCGCGACTTTGGAAGACGTGTTGAGCCTCGTAGCCCAGCGGAAGAGCCATCACCGAGAACGTCCTCGAGCTTCCCGCGGGAGAGACCGGCTGCGCGGTCAGCGGCGTCGACAAGGGGGACGTCAGTGGATGGTTCATCGCGGACTCCGATCTTCGCCACGGGATTCCTTCCGTGGCAAGACGATCGCTCTCATCGTGCCATCTGAGCGATTCCGATCAAGAGGGAGCGAAATCGCTGAGTTAATCGTCGTCTGATATCTAAGTGGCCTTCATAGGGGGCGAGTCGTCGGCGTGAGGCCGGGACCGACGACGGTCATGTGTAGATGGGGACGCTGCGAATCCTCTTCTAGTTTAGATTGTGCCGTGGCTGTTTGACTGAAATCAACCGAAATTCGTCACAAGGAGAACGTCATTCGCTCCAAGAAGTGACCAGGATGGTGATAATGGTGCAAGATCTCGGGCCGGAAGGCCTTCTTTTCAGGCTAACTTGTCAGCCCTTTGGTCAATGCCATGAAGGCATCCTCGAGACTGATCTCTTCCTCCCGGAACAGTCGGAGCCGGAATCCATTCTCGAGCAAGAGAGTGGGAATGAAACTGTAATCGGTCTCGGGATCGTCGATCCGCACCACCAAGTGGTCGACCTTCACCTCGACGTTGCTGATGTTGTCTTGCTTGGCGAGCAACTCGGCCGCCTCGTTGTCCCGATCGCCGGTGCTGATCTGAAGGACCACGTTCTCGCGGACTTGCTTCATCACGTCGGCGACCAGACCATCGACCATCAGCTCGCCGCGCTCGATGATGCCAATTTTGTTGCAGATATCGGCCAGTTCGGGCAGGATATGGCTCGAAACGAGGATCGTCTTGCCCATCGAGCGCAGTTCCTTGAGCAAACCGCGGATTTCGATGCGGGCACGCGGATCGAGGCCGCTGGCGGGTTCGTCCAGGAGAAGAACCTGCGGATCGTGCAGGAGGACTCTTGCCAGTCCGAGACGCTGCGTCATCCCACGCGAGAGGCTCGTCACCAGCGCGTCGCGCTTGTAGGTCAGATCGACGAGTTCGAGCACGTCCTCGCAGATCTTGCGGCGTTGTGGGCCCTTGATCCGGTAGGCCGCCGCGAAGAACTCGAGATACTCGATCACTTTCATGTCGTCGTAGACGCCGAAGAAGTCGGGCATGTAGCCGATCAGCCGACGAATGTCTTGGGCCCCGGTATAGATCGAATAGCCACAGACCGTCGCTTCGCCGTAGCTCGGATTGAGCAGGGTGGCGAGCATCCGCATCGTGGTCGTCTTGCCGGCACCGTTCGGTCCGATGAACCCGTAGACGTCGCCCTTGTTGAGCGTCATGTTCAGGCGGTTGACGGCGTAGAAGTCGCCGTACATCTTCGTCAAATCGCGGGTTTCGATCATGGATTGTCTCTATGGGGTTCGAGGACGACTCGCAGAAAGACGTCGTTGCGGATGTTGTCGGGGAGGCTCGCCGAGGCACCATCCTCGTTCGCGTCCTCGTTGAGCCAAAGGGTGCCTCCGGGGGAGCTGACGCGGCCGAAGACGATGATCTTTCCCAACTCCAGTTGGTCGCTCAAGTCGAGGTCCGAGAGGTAGTTGTTGGGGAAGCCGCGAACGGTCTCGGGCGTCTTCTGGGCGAAGAGAATCGTGCGGACGACGTCGACGACGTTGTTGCGCCGAAGGCTCTCCGCGGCGAGCGAGTAGTCGCTGGTCCCGCCGAGCCGTTGCTTTCCCAGGTACCCGACCAATGTTCGGGAGCGGGTCGCCGCGATATCGACGGCGACGCCCGGTTGCAGCTTCGGCAGAAGATAGACCTGGCCGCCGTAGGCGACCATGACGTCCTCGAGGGGGACCTCGAGGTTGTTGGTGACCGTTCCGGTCAGAAAGACGTCTTCGGCGTGCAAATCCGCATCAAGGACGTTGCCCGCGCGGGCGAGCCACCGCGAAACGAAAGTCTTGACCGACCAGACTTGAATCGGCACGTCGAGAAGGCCCTTCGCGTCGGGCCCTTCGTAGTCGTATCCCTGGCGGCCGAGAAGTCCGACCCCGCCTCGGGAAAGCCCACGCACCGCGTCCTCCGGTGATCCGAGCCAGGAGACCAGACGGTCGGACTGGCTCGCTCCCATCCCGAGATCTTCCCAAGTGCCGTTGGTTCCGAGAGCCGGCGTCGTCGTCAACGAGTAGGTGTCGATCCGGGGACTAAAGAGTGCCATGAAGCTCGAACCGCGCAGCGTCCCCGACTCGGCGTCGACATCGACGATCTGGATCTGGTTGATGCGAAGAGCGTCGCCCTTGATCCAGTGGGCGATGAAGTACGCCGCGACACTGATGACGACCACGAGGGTGGGGAAGGTGATCCACGTCAGCTCAAGTCGCCCCATGCGTTTCAGGACGAAGTAGTCCACAGGGCCGATGAGCAGGATGTAGCCGAAGATGAGGCCGGCCACGAGCCCGAAGGGGACCAGCTTGACGGCGGGAAAATCTTCCAGCTTGCCGAAGAGGAGCGTCGAGAGGTCGCTGACGCCGGAATAGCCGACGCGGCCGACGCCGAAGTTGTCCAGATCGACTTCCTCGGACTTCTTCAAACCCAGCAGCTTCTTCCAGAATGCCTGACGGCCGGTCCACTGCGTGAAGGGTCCGACATCGGTGTCGAACGTCAGGAAGGTGACTTCGCCGAATCCGTAGGCGCCGCTGACGATGAGCGGGCGTCCGTCCTTCTGAAGGACGACCTGGCCGGTGACGTCCTTGAGGTCCGCGATGGTGAGTCCCTGCGTCCCCGCATCGAAGCGTGTCTGGACATCCGCGTAAATCTCGAGGGAATCGGGAACGCGCAGACGGCTCGTTCCGGTGAGCGTTCCCGGCAGCAGAGGGGCGAGAAATCCTTTCGAGACTTCCTGCCAGTTATCCCCACAGGAGACAACCAGATGGCCGCCCTGACGGACCCAACTGAGAAGGGCTTCCGTGCGGAGCGGGGGAATGCGACGTAAGGCATCGGCGTTGCCCGTCGGCAAAACGACGGTGTCGACCGCACCGTAAGCGAACCACTGCGAGGGAAGCTCGGCGGGCGACTGGATCAACACGACGTTGTCCGGCTTGGCCGGTTGGCCGATCTCGTGAGGGCCTCCCGCGGCTTCGAGAAGTCCGGTGGGCCGTCCGAAGCCCACATGCAGCGACTGCTCGAAGTCGAGCAACTTGATGTCGGTGGCGTCGACCAGTCCGAACGAACGACCTTCCAAGGGGGCTCCCTCGTCGCCGTAGAGACCGACGACGATCGCCGAGGTCGGATCGCCCAGCTTGATGAAGTGGTGGATCGTGTCACGACTGTTGGCGGGGACAAAGGACTCACGACCGATCGTCGTCTGCATGTCGTCGCTGTCGGGAGTTGAAAGCCGGATCGCTCGAATCGGATCGTCCTTGGCTTGGACGTCCACGGCGATCGGCACCCAGAAGCCGAGCTTGACGAACCCCTGGAAGCCGACCCGGATGTCCTCGACGTCGGCTTTCCCTTGAGCCTGGGCCGGACTGACCGAAGCGAGAACGACCGCGACGCAAAGTAGAGTACGCGCCCATCGTCGGAAGGACTGCCGGCACGGGTGGGGCAGGGATCGCTCGGGCATGGAACCTTGGGAGAGACGCTCGGTCACGGTTTCTCCGAATCGCTACAGGCACAAGGGCTTTTCAGGCATCCAGGACAACCCACTCCGTACTTGTCGAGGAGGGCCTGGTTCAGATCGACATCCATGACGTTGGCGAGCGTCGCCAGCCACGCCAGCACGTCGGCGAATTCGGCCTGTAGCGCGGCGTGATTGTCGCCCCGCACCTCCGCCGCCAGTTCGCCGATCTCCTCCATCAACCACAGAAAGGTTCCCTCGGCCCCGCGAGCCTGGTCCTTGCGGCCATACATCTGTTGGATGTGCTGCTGGAGTTGAGCAAGCGTCAGGGAACGCTCCGTTTCGGGGGCATCGCTTCCGCTCACTTCTCTTCCAATCGCTTCTTTAATTCTACGGCTTCTGCGTTGTTTGGTTCACTTTTTAACACGCGCTGGAGTGGTGCCTTGGCCTCCTCGGCCCGTCCCGCTTTTACCAGCGCGTTGGCGAGCTTCAGCGCGACTCCCATGTTCTTGGGAGCGAGCGACAGCGTCGCCTCATACTCTTTAACGGCGTCGCCCGCGTTGTCCAGCGCCAGCAGGGCATCCCCTTTGGCTTCGTGAGCGGCGAGGTCGTTGACGTCAATGTACAGCACTTCGTTGGCCCAACGGATGGCATCTTCCCACTTCTCCTCTTGCGATGCCAGCTCCAGTCGCTTCTTCCGCACCGTGATGTCGTCCGCGTCGAGTCGCGAGAGCCGTTCCAGGACACCGGCCAACTTCTCGTCGTCGTCCGACTCGATGTAGACTTTCGCGAGGGCTTCCCACCAGCGGCTACGCCCAGGCTCCTTGTCGCGGGCGATCGTGAAGAGTCGCTCGGCTTCGTCGAAATCGCGCTGGCGAAAGGCGATCCCCGCCATCAGTTCCAACACGCGAGGGTCGGGATCGTCCTCGTCGAGAGCCGGTTCGAGGATCTCCAGCGCATCGTCGATCTTGCCGATGCTGAGCTCCATCCGCGCCAGCACGAAGAGAGCCAGCGGGTGTTTCGGGTTCTTCTCGAGAACCTTCTCCGCGAGGCCGCGCGCTTTGGTGTTGTTGCGACGTTGATGATAGTGCAACGCGAGCTTGGCCGCGAGTTCGGGGTCATCGGGGTTGAGCCGGTGAGCTCGTTCGGCCTCGGCGAAGGAGAGCTCCTTCTCCGTCGGGCCCGACTTGATCGAGCGGACCACCTTCTCGAGGTACTCGCGATAACCCTTCTCGAACTCCTTGACGCTGACGCCGAAGACCTTCGGGATCGCGGCGGGGGTTTCCAGCCCGTCGCGGTAGGCGTCGAGAAGCTTCGCGAGCGTCTCCTCGCCGTAACGTTCGATCATGAACTCGGCGTAGAGCAAGCTCTGGCAGTACGCCATCTGCCAGTCGAGTTGCGTCTTCGGGCGAATGAAGCCCCGATTGATGGTGTCGAGATTGAACAGATCCCCCTTGGGCACGCGTTCGACCAGCAATTCATCCCAGATCTGCGGGCGGGGATAGCCTTCCGAGTAGACCGCGAGCGCTTCGGTGTACCAGTGGGGGATCTTGAAGTCGGTCTGGGCGAGCGTGATGATGTGCGTCACTTCGTGGGTGAGCACGCGAGCCCAGTTGTAGGGTTGACGTAGCGAGCGCGGCGAGGCCATCGCCACGACTTGCCCCGTGCAGGCTCCCACCGTCCCGACCCGAGGGAGGCCAATCACCCGAGCGCTGAACCACTTGTGATCGCTGAGGATCTCGATCTTCGTGCGCCCCTCGGTTTGAAAACCAAGCCGTCGGCACCATTCCTCGTGATTCTCTTCCAGGTACTGGGACATGTACTCGCCGAGGATGCGGTCTTCCTCCGGGCCGACATAGACCTCGTAGTGCTCGGTCACGATCGGATCGTACTTGTCGAGGTGTCGGAGCACCTTGACCATGTTCGCGACGCGGACGTGGAAGGGGTCGAGTTGCCGGGCCTCCTCGAAGACGTCGCGGGCCTCGTCCTCCTTGCCGAGCCGCATATAGAGCATGCCCAAGTCGTTTCGCGGCGCCGCGAGATGAGGAGCGACCTCGATCGCCTTCTGGAGATGTTCTTCGGCGAGGTCGAAGCGACGTCGTTGCTCCAGCAGGCTCCCGATCGCGCCGTGAAAGGTGCCCGCGGCCGGGTTGAGCTTCTCCATCTTCTCGACGATCTTCTTCGCCTCGGCGGGTTCGCCCTGGATGTAGTGGCAAGCCGCGGCGCGGGCCAACGATTCCTCGCTGACGGGATTGATCTCAAGCGCCGGCTCGAGGGCGCTGACCGCTTCGTCGGTCTTCTCGTCGGAAATGAACAGGTCGGTCTTCAGCCGATGGGCCGACGGGAGCTTCGGGTTGATCTCGAGGGCCTGGTTCGCGAAGCCGTGAGCCTTGGGAATGTCGAAGTTGTGCAGCGAGGCTTCCCCGAGAGAGACGAGGACCTCCGCGGCGCTCGGGTTGAGCCGGAGGGCCTCACGCAATGCGGGGATACCTTCGGCTTGGTTGTACTTCTCGAGCAGCAAGACTCCCGAGAACCAGGGAGCCTTCCAAAAGTGCTCGTTGGCGGCGAGGGCGTCGACGAGCAGGGTATTGAGGATGAAGTCGAACTCGTCGGGAAGCTTGTTCCAGCGGGCGTACTCGGCGGCCGCCATCGCGACGAGGAGCAGTTCCTCGGGATCGGTCGGCTGCTTGTCGTTGTAGTAGTGGATGAACCATTCGTAGTCGGCATTGGCGTCGGCCTGTTTCCCGGTGAGGGTCTTGACGCGAGCCTGGATCCAGCGGGCGAGAACGTTGTCGTCGTTGGTCTCGCGAGCGGCGGCGGCCTTGTCCAAGGCTTCCTCGTAACGACCATGGCGTAGGTCGATCTCCGCGAGGGCGGCGAGAAGTCGATCGTTGCCGGGGGCTTTCTCGAGCGCGTCGGCCAGCGTTTTCGTCGCCCCCTCGTCGTCCCCCTGCGAGGCGAGGCATCGGGCGTTGCCAAGAGCGACCTCTTCCGGTTCGCCCTCGATCGTGGCGTAGGCTTCGCGCGCTTCGCCGTACTTGCCTTGAAGCCAGAGGTTGTAGGCGTCCTGCAGCGCGTCGGCTTGGGCGGTGGTGGCGAGCCAAACGATCGCCAGGATCGCCAAGAAGGATCGGCGCGGAGAGGGAAGGATCGCTTTCGAGTCAGATGTCACCGAGTCGACCTCGAACGATGAGTCAGGTGATGAACCAACTCATCAACGGTAGCCGGTTGGCTTCGGTCGATCAACTCTTCGTCGACGCGGCACGGGAGGTGGGAACGCCCCGTCGCTCGCGGAATGACCGCGAACGCTGGAGATCCCCACGCGGCGTCAGTAGGGACGCGGACGCATGTTGCGGCTTTGGCTCTGTTTGCGAGGGGGCTGCTCCGCGATCTTCTCCCGACGTCGTTTGCGACGTGGTGAGAACCGTTCGACCGAGTCCCTGATCTCGGCGGCTTCCTGGGCTTCTCCCCAGAGGACTAGTCGGTAGATGGCATCGGAACCGGTCATCCGATAGGCCGGCTTCTCCGCGTCTTCGGCACTGTCGAGTTCGCAGAATTGCCCAGGACGCATCGTGATCTCGATGCGGGATCCGACGTGGTAGAGTTCCGCGTCAACCGTCCCGATCAGATCGTTGCCCGCCCCGGTGAGGGAAGGGTCGTATTCCCAAAGCTCGAGGGTGGTCGCGGCCCGTTCTCCCGGTTCCAGGACCGTGTACCAGAGTCGTTGGCCCCGCTTGGTGGCGTTTGGCCCCTCGTCCTCGACTTCGATCGTCGATTGGGCGGGCGTTCGCATGCCGAAGGCCCGGTAGAAGATCTCGTCGGCGCCGAGGTCCTGACTCTCGAGGCAATGCAGCTCCTCGACCCGGAGGTAGACCCGGTCGGGGGAACCAGGCGTGGCCCGCACGCTGAAGCGAAAGATCGCGGGATCTTGAGAAGGCTTGGCTTCCGGGGCGGGCGGTTGCGCCGTGGCTCCCTGGCGCCAAGCCAGGCAGACGACGGCGATCGCGACCATCACGGTTCCCCATCCGATCGAGCGGCGCATCCTTGCGGTCATCATGAGTCTCGTCTTTCCTCGGTTCGTGTCCGCGAGCGCGGACGCTGCTGTCGCGCGTGCTCATACCGTTCTACGCGGATCGCTTCAACCGCAAGCTGCGCGAGCAAATGGGGAGGAGAGGGGATTCGGACTCTGGTACTCCCCCTTGTCCAAGGATTGATTCCTATGCTGTCCCTTGTCCAAGGATTGTTTCCTATGCTCCCCCTTGTCCAAGGGGGAGTTAGTGGGGGTCTTCTTGGTAAGGAAACACGGCAGCCGACCCCCCTCTTTCCCCCCTTGGACAAGGGGGGATGGAAGAGGCTTTCCCCTTGGACAAGGGGGGGAACAGGTCGGGACGTCGACCGGTCAGGCGGCAGTTTCGGACTTCGTCGCGGGATCGCAAAGGGGAACGTGGTGGCGGGCGCGATAACGACGCATCCCCCAGTAAATCCCCAGGTAGGTCAGCTTCGCCAAGATCAATCCAAGCAGGATGGAGCCCAGCCAGAGCGGCCAAAGGATCTCGAGGAACTTGACCGATGCCATGTCCAGATACTCGGCCCATGTCCGTTGATCGACGTAAATCAGCTCGGAGAACCACGCGCGCGTGATCATCTTGCTGCCCGTCAACCACGCTCCGACGGCGTAGTTGACGTAGTAGATGGGGATGGCGGTGTAGGGATTGCTGATCCAGACGGTCGCGACCGCGATGAGCTTGTTGGCCCGAAGCAGCCACGCGAAAAATGCCGCCAAAATCATCTGAACGCCCACCGTGGGAGTCCAAGCAATGAACATGCCGAGCGCACCACCCCATGCCATCTGGTGAGGGGTTTCGTCAGCATGGAGAATGCGCTGAATGAGATCGCGCACCTTCAGTTTGATCTTCTTGACCACGCCCTTAAGGCTCTCCACACCTGAGGAACGTTCGCAAGCGTTCGTGACCGGAACGCCGCTAGTGTCCGTCAATCGCCATATCTAGTCTATTCGACAAAATCGTCATAGCCGGAGTCACCGGTTTCATCGATCCAACGGACACGGTCTAGCTGGCGTATCCGTTCCGACCAAATCCCCCGGACCTCCCACGCTCACCAATCAAAGTGTTTCGCCTCGTTTCTCCCCGATGGGGAGCCGATTCGATTCTCCGAGGAGGAACTGCATCGATGGGTGGGCCGTCCGCCGCTCGTTATACAGAGCGAGAAGCTTTCGACTGGATCGTCGAACGACGGCGCGGCTACTCGTGCGTTCGCTCCTTGCCGGTGCCAGGGGCCGAGGGCGCTGTTTCCCCAGATCTCGCCACCATCGTTCTACGGCAGCTTCGAGAACACGCCTCTCATCTTAGCAAAGCTTCATTCTTGGAAGTCGCCCGGTCCGACGAATCCCTCATCGGCCAGTGGGAGCGACTTCAGTGTCGCAAGTATACACTCCTACTGCCCGACGCTGGCCAAGCCCCAACACTCGCCTCCTGCTACCCTCGTGTTCGCGTCTACGCTGGCTCTCTTGCCTCGCTCGCGACCGAGAAAGCGAAGACTTTCGACACATTGCTCGCCCTTTACCCCGAGCAAAGCGGAAGTCCCTTCACACTCAACGTGCGGGTGATTTCGCAACTCCTTCGTAAAAAAGGGGTTGCGATTCTTCATGCCAGCCTCGGTCGGGGAAGGTGGAACGCATCGTTGGCATGCGTGAAGGCGCTCGTGGCGAGAGAAGGGCTTGAGTTGATCGACCGGTACCCGTTGGGCGAATCTCGGGGAAGTCTCCTCGTCGTCCGGAAGGGGGCGGTGGCGTAAGTCGTTTGACGTATATAGGCAACGTTGTGCTGCGGTGCGTCGGCTACGATGCGGAGGTCTCTCGCAGCCAGTCAACCAGTTGCTTCATCCCGGTCTCGTTGTCGACTGCCGGTTCATAACCGAGGTCGCGGCGGGCGTTCTCGATGCTGAAGTAGTGATCGCCCGAGAGCTGGCTCGCCAGGAAGCGGGTCATGCGTGGTTCCTGCCGTAGACGGAGCGTCGCGTAGACCGCTTCCATCACTCCCCCGATCGTCGCCGCCGTGCGGTAGGAGATCGCCCGCCGGACAGGGGGCACGTCCAGGCGAGTCAGCAGATCGTTGATCCAGGTCCAGAGTTCCACCGGCGCTCCGTCGCTGATGAAGTAGGCCTTCCCGGCGACATCGGGATTGGAGTCGAGCGCGTCGGCCGCCAGCAGATGGGCATCGGCGGCGTTGTCGACGTAGGTCAGATCGACGCGATTGGTGCCGCTGCCGACGCGAACCAGGTTTCCCTCCTTGGCCCTGGAGACGACCCGTGGGATGAGATGGGCATCGCCCGGACCCCAGATGAGATGAGGTCGTAGCGACGCCGCCCGAAGCCTGTTGTCCCGCCCGGCCCGGAGAACCTTCTCCTCCGCGATCGCTTTAGTTCGGGAGTAGGCGCAGCCGAACCGCTCGGGGTAAGGGGCCGACTCGTTCCAACCCGCGATGTCGACCTTCCCCTTGGGGAAGACAACGCTGGGGGAGCTCGTGTAGACCAGACGCTCGACCCCGTGCTGCTGACACCCGGCGAGGACATTCTCCGTGCCGAGAATGTTCGTCCGTTCGAAGGAGGTTCTAGGCCCCCAAATTCCCGCCAACGCCGCGACGTGGAAGACGACCTCTCGTTCTTGACAGGCATCGGCGACGACCGCGGGATCGGCAAGATCCCCCCGGACCAGCTCGGCACCATCGCGAACGAGATCGGGATAGTCGCCGCGAGCGAAGACCCGCACTTCGTCGCCCCGGCGCAGGAGTTTGTTCACCAGGGCTCGTCCGAGGAAGCCTCCACCGCCGGTGACGAGTACCTTCATGAACGTTCCCGAAGTTGCTTGTCGGCCCAAAGGGCGAGTTTTTCGCGGAAGATCTTCGCGTTGTGGCGGATGTCGACGGGGAAGCTGCGATGGAACAGAAAGCGCCGGATCGCTCTGGTTTGGTCGTGATCGGTCCCAAAAGCGAGCAATTCGCCCCGAAAACGTTCGATCGCGACCGAATTCTTGGGAAAAGCTCCCTTGATCGGTTCGATGACGATGATTGGCTCCTGCTTGGGAGGCGACCCGATGCCGACCAGCGCGGAACGCCGGACGGAGGGATGGTTGTTGAAGACCGCCTCGCAGCGAACGGTGTGGAGCGTTCCATGAAGGGTTTCGACACGGTGGGCCTTGCGTCCACAGAACCAGAGTCGGCCTTCCTCATCGAGGTAGCCGAGGTCGCCCATCCGGTGCCAAACCTCGTCCCCATCGGCGATCTTGGCGAGCTTGGTCGAACCAGGCCGGTGATCGTATGTCTTGGTGACGACCGGGCCCTTGACGACGATCTCGCCGATGGTGCCATCGGGAACGATCAGATCCTCCGACCAGGTCTCGATCGGTTCGTCGCTCGTCCGAATGATGCGCAACGTGATGTTGGGAAAGGGTTTGCCGACGCAGGTGCCGTTGGCGTCGCGGGTCTTTTCCGCGGTCCGCTCAATCACTTCCAAGCTGTCGATCGAGGCGACCGGTAGGGCTTCGGTCGCGCCGTAGGGTGTGTAGGCCTTGCCGGAGCCGACGAGAATGGCTTGAGTACGCTCGAGTAGGTCGGGCGGGACGGGAGCACCCGCCATCAAGATCCGTCGGAGCGAGGGAAGTCGCTGTTCGCGGCTAATGCAATAACGACTGACGCGTTGCCAGATCGCCGGCGAGCCGAACGACTGGGTCGCGCCAAAGTCCTCGATGGCTTCGACGAACTTCGCGGGATCGACGTTCGCGGGTCGACGGGGATCCATGTCGGGAATGACCGTCGTCACTCCCATGGGGGCGTTGAAGAGGGCGAAGAGGGGGAAGCCGGCGACATCGACTTCGCCCGGCTCGATCCGGTAGTAATCACGCAGATGATCGACTTGCGCCCCAAACATGCCGTGCTCGTAGACGACCCCTTTCGGAATTCCCGTGCTGCCCGTCGTAAAGATAATCGCGGCGGTTTCGTCGGTGCTCGTCTCGGCTTGAGGGAAGGGTTTGGGGTCGCTTGGGAGCAGTTCCGACAAGGTCGGAGCGCCCGTGTGGCGGTAGCGCCCCACGCAAACCCTTTTGGTTAGTCGTGGAAAATGTTGGCGAAACAGGAACCGCATCCAGTGGGCCAAGGGGACCGCGACCATCGCCTCGGGTTCGACCTCACGTAAACACTGTAGGAGGCTTCCTCGTGCCATGCCGGGGTCGATCAGGACCGGAATCGAGCCGGTCTTGAAGAGAGCGAACGTCAGGCCGATGAATTCGAGTCCCGGGGGCACCATCAAGAGGGTGCGCGTCCCGCGGCCGATACCCGCCTTGGTCAGGGCGGCGGCGAAACGGTCACTTTCCCGGTCAAGCTGCTGAAAGGTCCAGTGGACGTAGCTCGTGCGACCGCTTCCGTCGCGACTCGCGGGGAAGACGACGGCGGGCTGGTACGGGCGTTCGGCGGCGACCCGGGGAAGATGCCCAGCGATGTTGAAGACCGGCTTGGTGGCCGGTGTCACGATGAAGTCGGACACGAAACCTTCATCAGGAATGGATGGTGGTGTTCGCAAAGAGGAACATGGTACAATTCTAGAAACGCGAGCAAAAGAGTTGATTCGAGCATCGGGTTGGGTACTCTCGTCATTCCCACCACCCAGTTGATGTGGTCTAACTCCCGCCTTTTGCTACGCAGGAGCGCATACGCGATGCCGCAGGATAAGCAAGGAAGAGAAAAGAACAGCCGCAGCAAGGTCCTCATCATCGATGATGACTACGAGATCGTTTCGTCGATCCGGACCGTGCTCGAAGCCAAGGGATATCGGATCGTCAGCGCCAGCGACGGCAATTCCGGACTCGCGGCCGCCGAGCGGGAGAACCCCGACTTGGTCATCGTCGACATGATGATGCCCAAGAAGAGCGGCTTTTTGGTCGTCGAGAAGATCAAGCGGTCGCCGACGCCGCCCCACATGATCATGATCACCGCCAACGAGGGAAGTCGTCACCGCGCCTATGCCGAGCTGCTCGGTGTCGACGCCTACCTGCGCAAGCCCTTCGCGATGGAGAAGCTCGTCGAGGAAGTCGAACGACTCACATGACTCTTCCGGTCCTGTACGAGGACAACCATCTGCTGGTGGTTCACAAAGAGGCCGGACTACTCGTTCAAGGAGATTCGTCCGGTCAGACCTGCCTGCTCGATCTCGCCAAGGACTACCGCAAACGCACCCGCTCGAAACCCGGCAACGTCTACATCGGTCTCGTGCATCGACTCGACCGCCTCGTCAGCGGCGTGGTCGTCCTTGCGCTGACCAGCAAGGCGGCCTCTCGACTCTCACGGCAGTTTCGCGAAAAGACCGTCGACAAACGCTACCTCGCCATCGTCGAGCGTCCCCGGGGATCGCGGGTCCCCAAGGATCGCGAAGGACATTGGGAGGACTCCCTCCTCGTCAGCCCCGAGGGGCGTGTCTCGGTCGAGACGCGATCGAAACAGGGCGATGAGCCGGCGGGGCGGTTGTCGCGGACTCGATGGGTTCGGCTTGAGGAGACGCCTCGCGAACTCCTGTTCGAACTTCTCCCCGAAACGGGACGCAAGCACCAATTGCGCATCGCTTGCGCGTCGCGCGGGATGCCCATCGTGGGAGATCGGCTCTACGGCAGCCGGCGCCCCTTTGGCGATTCGATCGCGCTGCATGCTCGCCAGATTGCGTTCGATCATCCCACGCGTGATGAGCGAATGAGTTTCGCGTGCCCTCCGCCAACATGCTGGAATCAGTTCTCGTTGTCGGCCCTCGACGCGTTCAATCATGTCGCCGTCGATCATTCGTAGGGTGGGCCTCGGCCCACGATTTGGGACTGGCTCACGTGGTCATTGTTGTCCATGAGGTCATGGTTTCGGTATCTCGAGAAGTTTTTGTGGTTCGGAGACGTTGCCCGAGACATCTTACGGCTTCGCCGCCCCTACCCATAGGACTTGGTAGCGGAGCAATCGGGGCGGTCCAGGGATGTGTGACGTGGGTCTTGAAGCAGCTTCCGAAGACGAGACGACTCCGAAACGTCGCGCTTGACGCGTCTGGAAAGCAACTTTAGGATTCAACACAGGTTGCAACCGGTACCGCTCCTTTGACGCAACCACCGCGTCACGGAAGGGGACGGTGCACCATCGGCCAGCAGTCGCCGTTGGGCCAAATCGTGTGTTGACGTTTCGTTTCGCTTCCGACTTCTTCCGAGGGACCATGCCATGCCGAGGATCACGCGCGTCATCAAAACCGCGCAAGTCGCGGGACTTGCCATCGCGATGTTCGGGATGGGGCTCTCGCCGGCTCAAGCGCAGCGACGACGATCGTCGGCTGAGAAAGCCGCTCCCAAGCTCAGCGCCGCGGAACTTTCCGCCGCCCAGAAGGGCAGCGAACCAATCAACGTTCTGACGCGCGACGGCGTCTACCTCACCGGTCGCTTCTGGAAGCCGGACGAATCCAACAAGGAAACGCCCGTCGTGATGCTCTTGCACATGCGGGGCCGGGACCAGAACGATTGGGCCCCCTACGCTCGCTACCTCTGTGACAAGGGCTTCGCGGTGGCGACCTTCGATTTTCGTGGCCACGGAGACAGCAAACAGGTCAATCCCGATCAGTATGTCAGCCCACGCGACGCCCTTCGCGGTATGCGTCGCCCCTCGAGCGACAATCGCGTCGAGCGCATCGACGAGGAGACCGAGTTCCGCAATGGCCGCGAACTCGCGATGCTCGTCAATGACATCGACGCCATCAAGGAATTCCTCATCGAGCAGAACAATGCCGGAAGGATTAACGTGCAGCGACTCGGGGTCGTCGCCGGCGGACCGATGGCGTCGGCGCTCGCGACTCATTTCGCCGCCCGGGAGTACGCCTCCGAGCGAGGTTGGGTCAAGACGGGGGGCGACTTGGCGACACTCATCCTGATCAGTCCGACGCTCAATTACAGCGGCCTGACGGCGGTTTCCGACTTCGACAAATCGAAGCGCGACGAGGAACGTCTGCCGGTCTTCATCGTCTCCAACGACGATCGTTCCGAGAAGAAGTCCGCCGATCAGCTCCGCCGCAAACTCTGGGTTCCGTTCCTCGGCAAGGGGGGCAAGGCCTCGGGACGCGATCGGCCCGAATCGGGCATGATGCTCGTCAAGAGTAAGAAATCGGGCTCCGATCTCTTCCGTCCGCCCGTCGAGAATGTCGACGAGCTTATTCACGGCTATCTTCACAACCGACTCGTCGACAAGCGCTCCTTTCAGTGGAGGCAGCGGACGAAGGAAGAGGATGCTGGCGGCGGCTTCGGCTCGCAGCGGTAAGCTGGGTCGCAAAGCCACTGATGGTTTACGGGCGGCCCCGCTTGCTTGTCAATCGGAGTGACTCAGCCACAAAATGCCCACGGCGAGCGTAGTCCTCTCTGCATGCGTGGGCATGGCACCCAAGAGGGCAAACACGAATCGCGTGAGCAACGAAGTCATCAGTCAGAACTGACCGGCGGAGATCCACGACGCGGCCGCGAGGGCGGCGGTCTCGATCCGCAAGACATGGCGGGCAATTCGTACCCGTTTCCAGCCGTGCTCGTCAGCAGCGGCTAATTCCTCATCGCTCCAGCCGCCTTCTGGACCGACCGCGACCACGCTCGGGCGAGAATCACCGATCGAGCTGATCTCCACGCCTTCCGGATCAAGCAGCCAACCAGCGTTCGACTCCGCGACGGTGAGCGAAAAGAGGTCGCCCAGGGCTCTTGGCTCGTCGATCTCCATCAGCCAATCGCGGCCACACTGCTTGCAGGCTTCGATGACGCCACGCCTGAGGCGGTCCTGCTTGTTGGCCGTCGCGGTTACCACCGCTCGTGAGGTCGCCAAGGGGGCTAGCCTGCCAACATCGAGTTCGGTGCACTTCTCCACGAGCCAGTTCGCCCGGTCTCCTTTGGGAAGAGCCACCGCCAACGTCCATGGGAACGGAGTTGGGGAAAGTGATGGTTCGCCCTGGATGGCGAGACTGGCCGAACGTCTGCCAAGATCGACGATTTCGGCTTGGACGCGCAAACCCCGCCCGTTGAAGAGCTCCACGATCGTGCCTGGACGGGCGCGGAGCACGTTGCGGATGTGGTGTAGTTCGTCACCTTCGAGCGTGAGCAGGCCGGTCGTCGGTTCGAGATCGCCGGCGAAGAGCCGACGGGTCATTCGAGCGTGGTGATGGAGGTATCGCTATTGGGTTGGCCGACACTGCGCGAATAGCGCGCGAGAATGAGCTGGGCGGCTTGAATCTGTTGCCAACTCAACCGTGGAAGCCTCGCTTCGTGCCCTTCCTTGGGAAGAGTCACGGGACGTGTCGCGGTGGCGAGGAAACGATGCAGATAGTCGAGCACTTCGGAGAGCTGGGCGGCTTGGGCAGGCGAGAGCTCTTCCGGAAGGGGCGGAGGATCGCGTTCGAAGATCTCGATATCTTCCGAACCGACCGCGACCGATCCCTGCGTGCCGCCACCGGCGAGCGTCTTGAATCCCCAAAAGGAGTTCGGGGCCTCGCGCTTCTGGTCGTTGGCCTGTTCCTGTCGCAGCAGATCGGCGACCTCGTCGAGATTGCCGAACATGAGAACCGAACGGCCAACGCTGACGCGATCCCCGGCTCGCAAGAGCCGAAGCTGGATCACCTCGCCATTGACACAGGTTCCGTTGGTGCTGTCCAGATCGGTCAGCACCACGCGACCGTCATCCTCTTGCACCTTGACGTGGTATCGGCTGATCCGCTCATCGTTGAGACGGATAGCGTTCCCCTCCTCCCGGCCGATTGTCACCGGAGTAGGAAGGTTCAGATAACTACGCCCTTTATCCACGCCATCGACGACATGGAAGGAGACGTATGCCATCGAATTCTCCCAAGAGCTTGTTCACGGCGGAGGAGGTTGGCTTGTCGAAACCACGTCGAGCCACAACAAAAGAGGAATGTTCGCGCCACTCGATGGAGCGGGACTGGTCCAGTCGTATCCACGGCGACAGGCTCACTCTCGCCGTCAGACTAGGCGCAAAACTCCTCTTTGAGGCTCTTTCCCTCTCCCAAAGCCTACGTTCAAATCGGCCACAATTCAATTGGGAGCCTCGTGAAACCGTGACGTGATTCCAAAAAGCTCGTCGACGCTCAGCATCTCATACGAGCGCGGCGGTCCTTTTTGATGGGAAGCTAGCTAGCGGAAGGGGCCGTCAACTCATCGAGGGCCTCCTTGGCGGCGACATGTCCGATCGCCGGTTGCTGACACGAAAAATCGCGACAAATGTACAGCGTCGGTTTGTCGTCGAGTGCCTGCTTCCCCTCCAAAAGTTTCACCAATGGTTGACCACCTTCCCCTGTCGGGTCCCAAAAGGCAATCACTTTGTTGGGAAGAAATCGGCCGTGGATCGAACGCAAGATCTCCTGGGACTCTTCCTCTAGCCCGTTCCCCGCGAGAGCCATTTCATACGTCGGACCGAGATGAACCCCGAGCGCGACGAGCATCTGTGCCGAGGCCATCGGGTACTTCTTCATCTGGTCGTGAAAGAGCCGCAGCGTTCGTTCGAGCTTCTCAACCAAGTCGCCGCGATCGGTCAGTTTCGCGAGGCGGGCGAGCGCCGTCGCCGCCATGCTGTTGCCAGAGGGAATCGCACCATCCTGCGGGTCCTTCCCCCGCGTGATCAGGCGTTCGTGGTCCTTCCCGGTGAAGAAGAAACCGCCCTCCTGGTCATCCCAGCACTGATCGACCATCTTGTCGACGAGGTCGAGCGACGCCTTGAGCCACTTGGCGTCGAACGTCGCCTCGTAGAGCGTGATCAGCCCGTTGGCGACGTAGGCGTAGTCCTCCAGGTAGGCGTTGAGCTTCGCCTGGCCATCCTTGTGCGTTCTCAGGAGCAGCCCCTCGGGCGTTCGCATTTGCTCGAGGACGAAGGTCGCCGCGGCGCCGGCCGCTTCAGCGTAGCGTGGGAGGTCGAGGACCGAGGCGGCCATCGCGAAGGCATCGATCATCATGCCGTTCCACGCGGTCAAGATCTTGTCGTCGCGTCCCGGAGCGATCCGCTCGGTTCGACGCTCGAAGAGGACCCGACGACACTCCGCCAAGATACTCTCGAGTTCGTCGACGGGAAGGTCGTGAAGTTTGGCGCATTCCTCAAGGGATCTGGGGAGATGTGGGATGTTGTTCCCCTCCCAGTTCCCCGCGGCCGTCACGTCGTAGCAGGAACAAAAGATCTCCGAACGCCGCGGATCGAGGGCCTCGTCGACCTCCGCTTTCGACCAGACGAAGAACTTGCCCTCAACCCCCTCGGAGTCGGCGTCGAGCGTGCTGTGAAAGCCCCCTTCCGGCGAGGTCATCTCGCGGAGGACGAAATCGAGGGTCGCGATCGTCGCCTCCTTGAAGATCTTCCGGCCGGTCGCTTGGTAGGCCTCGAGACACGCCAACGGAATCAGGGCGTTGTCGTAGAGCATTTTCTCGAAGTGAGGCACCAGCCAGCGCGCGTCGGTCGAGTAGCGATGAAAGCCGCCGCCCAACTGGTCGAAGATGCCCCCGCGGATCATGCGTTCGAGCGAGAAGGTGGCGAGTTGCTCGAAGTCGTCGTTGCCGGTGAGTTGGGCCGCCCGCAGCATCAAGCGATACTCGACCGAGTGCGGGAACTTCGGGGCTTGTCCGATGCCTCCCCAGGTGCGATCGAAGTAGCGCTGCAGTTCCCGCGCCGCGTTCTCGATCAAGTCGACCGAGAGTTCCCCGTCGATGGCGTTGAGTTGGGCGATGTCGTGGAGCCGAGCGACCATCTGGTCGGCGCTTTCGAGCACATCCTTCTGGCGGTTGACCCAGGCCTCGTTGACGGCGTGGAGGATCTCCTGAAAGGAGCGCATGCCGTGGCGCCGCTCGGGGGGGAAGTAGGTGCCGCCGAAGAAGGGCTTCAAGTCGGGAGTGAGCCAGACCGACATTGGCCAGCCGCCGTGGCGGGTCATCAACTGCACCGCGTTCATGTAGATCTGATCGAGGTCGGGGCGTTCCTCGCGGTCGACCTTGATGTTGACGAAGAGGTCGTTCATGACCTTGGCGGTTTCGGGATCCTCGAAGCTTTCTCTCTCCATGACGTGGCACCAGTGGCACGCGGAGTAGCCGATCGAGAGGAAGATCGGACGCTGCTCGGCGCGGGCCTTCTCCAGGGCCTCTGATCCCCAGGGGAACCAATCGACGGGGTTGTGGGCGTGTTGCAACAGGTAGGGGCTCGTCTCGTGCGCGAGTCGGTTGCCGGTGGCCGTCATGCTCTTCATCCTTTGGGTCGCGAGGTGTCCGGAGGCCCTCGGTCGAGTTCACTGACATAGGGATGACATCGGATGGCGCGCGGGCGATTCGCGTCGTCGAGCGGTTCCCAACCCCATATACTAGTCAGCATAGGCGGCGGCGAGTCGTTTCGTCTCGATCGGGCTTGTCTCGATCGGGCTTGTCTCGAGAGGTCGCGGAGCGCGTCGCGTGACCGCCGTCACGAAGGGGAGGGCACCACCATGTCGGAAACCAAGCGTGCGCTCGCGCCAGCCTTCGCCGATTTCGCCGAGATCGATCCGGTGCGCTGTCCCTGCGGCTGGGCTTCTCGGGCGTTGACCGACGTACCTGGAGCACCTGTCTCCATCCACCGGGTGGAGATCGACCACGAGGCTCGGGTTCACTATCACCGTCGGCAGACGGAGACCTACTATTTCCTCGAATGCGACGGCGGCGCCGAGGTCGAACTCGACGGCCGTAGCGTCCCGGTTCGCGCGGGCATGGTCGTCATGATCCCCCCCGGCGTGCGGCATCGCGCGGTCGGTAAGATGACGATTCTCAATGTCGTCTCGCCGCCGTTCGATCCCGCGGACGAATGGTTCGACGACGAGGACGGGCTCGCTTGAGAACGCGTGGTCGCGGTGCTCGTCCACGGCTCGCCGGATGCGCCTGTGGGCCGCGAACCTGTCAACGGGTCGCCGTCCAAACGACGAAGAGGACGATCACCACGATGAAATACCCGACGAGGGACAAGTAAACCGGAAGCCAGGGGCGTTCCTTTTGCAACGCCCCCGTTCCGGCAAGGGTGTACTTGGCCGTTTGCTCCTCGCTGGCCCTTCCGCAGAAGGGGGCCACGGCGTACGCGGCTCCCACCGAGAGCGCGCACCCGGTCACGTTCCACCACATCCAGAAGATTTGGTGTTCCAGTGCGAGCCACAAGAAGACGTTCAGCCCCAACCCCGCGCCGACGCCGATTAGGACCGCCGGGCCGGTAACTCGTCTAGAAAGAACCCCCAGCAGAAACGCCGCCAGCAGCGGTCCGTAGAAGACCGAGCCGATCTTGTTGACGATCTCCACCAGCGTGTCGCGCCCATCCATCTGGCTAATCCAGAGTGCCATCAGGGTGATGATCACCCCCCAGATCACCGTGACGACCTTGCTGAGAAAGAGCGTCTTGCGATCGTCGAGCTTGACCCATTGCTCGATGAAATCGCGCATCGTCACCGCCGAGATCGAGTTGATCGACGAGTCGAGACTACTCATCGCCGCCGCGAGAATCGCCGCGAAAATGACCGATCGCAGTCCCGGCGGAATCTGCTCCATCACGTAGACCGGCACGAAGAAGTTCGGGTCGCCGCGCTCGGCGATCGCTTGATTGATCAGCTCCTGCAGTTCGAGATTGTGGGTGTAGGCTCCCCAAAGGGCCATCCCCAGCAGCAGGTAGAGGCACGTCAACGGAAGTCGCAAAAAGCCGTTCATCACCAGCGACAGTCGCGTCTCGTCGGGGTTCTTCGTCGACAGGGCTCGCTGGACTTGGCTCTGATCGACGCCGTAGTAGGAGACGTAGAGCACCAGCCCGCCGAAGAGGAATCCCCAGAACGCGGTCGAGGATCCGTCCCCGAAGCCGTGGTGAGGATCGATGATCGCGGTCCGTTCCGTCGGAAAGTGTGTGAAAAGTTCGCTCCAACCGCCCACTTCCACCACCGCGTAGCCGACACAGATACCCAGCCCCGCGATCAGGATCACCATTTGGATGACGTCGGACCAAACGACTGCCGCGATGCCGCCGATCGTGTCGTAGATGAGGATCGCCACCCCGAGCAGGATGATGGTCTGCTCCATGTCGAGGTCGAGGCAGACCGACAGCACGATCGACGCTCCGTAGAGCCCCGCCCCCGTCCCCAGCGAACGGCTCAGCAGAAAGAGGGCACTGAGCGCCCGCCGCGTCAGCGCGTCGAAGCGAAACTCGAGGTACTCGTAGACGCTGACCAGTTCCAGCTTGCGAAAGAAGGGCAGTAGCAGCAGAGCCACCAGTGCGATCGCAAGCGGCACCGCCAGTTCATACTGAAGCCAGTTCCAACCACCACCCTGCTTGAGCGCCACCCAGGAGGGAATACCGACGAAACTGTTGCTCGAGGTTTGTGTCGCCATCGTCGAGATGCCGATCGCCAGCCAGGGCAGGTTGCGGCCACCGACGTAGTAGTCTTCATTGTTCGACTGGCCACGGCTGAGGTAGACGCTCAGTCCGATCATCGAGCCCAAGTACGCGAGAATGACCACCCAGTCGATTGGCTGCATGATGCGTCTGTTGCTCCTGGTGGTTTCATGGTTGCCGCCACTGGTGCCCATTTGGCGGAGGCCATGGTTTCCTCTCCGACCGACATCGTCCTCGTGCCAGCGCCGAGTCCGGTCCCCCTTCGCGACAGGATGAACCGGAAGTCGCGATCCGGCAACACCAGCTTTCTATGTTGAAGGGCATGAACACGTTGACGCTCGAATGGATCGACAGGCCGGAATGCTTGCGGCACGCTCTCGCGATTCGCCGCGAGGTCTTTATCGCCGAGCAAGCGGTTCCCGAAGAGATCGAAATCGACGAGCACGATGCCGCGCCGCTGACGTCGTCGCGCGTTCGCCACGCCCTGGCGTCGATCCTAGGAAATCCGGCCGGGACGGCACGAATGCTTCTGCCATCCGACCAAGATCAGCTCGTTCGCGTCGGTCGCGTCGCGGTCCGGCAGCCCCATCGGGGGCAAGGCTTGGGCACGGCCCTGATGCGCTTCGCGCAGGACGAAGCACGGGGACTCGGCTATTCGGGCGTCACCGTCGCCGCTCAAGTCATCGTGCGCGACTTCTACGAACGTCTTGGCTACGTCCCTCGCGGAGAGGTCTTCGTGGAGGCGGACATCGATCATCTCTGGATGGATCTGCGTTTTGACGGCGACCGGGGCTCTCGAGAGTGAGCGATTGATGGCCAGGCGCACCGTCCTGATCACGGGAGGAACCGACGGGATCGGACTCGCGCTGGCGAGGCTCTACGCGTCGGCGGGGGAACGGACGATTGTCGTCGGCCGCCGAAGCGCCGAGGAGGTCCTTGAACGACTTCCACCGCGGGTCCTCTACTGCCAAGCCGATCTCGCACGTCCCGACGCCCCGGAAGTTGTCGAGGCCTTTCTTGTCGAACACGACATCGAGCATCTCGACATCCTTCTCCACAATGCCGGCACCGGCTGGTTCGGGCGGCCGGAGGAACAGTCGGCCTCGTCGATCGACGAGGTGATCGACGTCAACCTCTGGACGCCGATCGCCCTGACGCACGAGCTACTGCCTCATCTCTCGGCCGCGAAGGGCAAGCTTGTCTTCGTAACGTCGATGGTCACGGAACTACCCTCGCCGGAATTCACCGTTTACGCCGCGACCAAGGCGGGGCTCGAGGGATTCGCCCGAAGTCTGCGGATCGAGCTTCAGGGCGAGGTCAGCGTTCACGTCGTCCGCCCAGGCGCGACGCGGACGGGGCTTCACGCGAAGGTCGGTCTCACCAGCGAAGCCGCGCGTCGTCGGGTCTTCGCCCCTGCCGACGAGGTCGCTCAGGGTATCGCTCGCGCGGTCGATCGAGGGCTACCTTGGGCCACGATCGGGATGGTCAATCGGCTGGTTTCGTGCCTCGGACGTTATGGCGAGGACGTGCTCGATCCGTTGCTTCGCTTCGGCCGTCGACCTTGGGGGCGGTCTCGTCGAGAGCCGCGCAAGATCGTTGTCACCGGGGCCGCGGATGGCATCGGGCGGGCGCTTGCCCATCAGTACGTGTCGATGGGACGCGTCGTCTTCGGTATTGACGTCGACGCGGACAAGGGGGCTCGGACGCGCGCGGCGTTGAATAAGCTACCGGGCCATTTCGAGTTTTTGCGCGCCGACTTGGCCGCTCGCGAGACCTATCCGACGATCGCTGGCTGGCTCGAAGAGAAGGGGCCCTTCGACATCGTCATTCACAACGCTGGGATCAACGACGTCGGCCCCTTTCGCGACGCGGATCTCGCCACGCAGCGTCGGCTCTTGGAGGTCAATTTGCGGGCGCCGTTGCACCTGAGCGCCGACTTGCTCGCCAACGAAACGATCTCGGCGCACGGGTCGCTCGTTTACCTATCGTCGCTTTCTCGCTACGTCAGCTATCCGGGAGCCGCGGTCTATGCCGCCACCAAGGACGCCCTTGCCGCTTACGCTCGTGGGCTCTCCATCACCGCGGCCGAACGCGATATCGCCGTGCTCACCGTCTTTCCAGGCCCCACGCGCACCGAGCACGCTCGTCGCCACAGTCCCGACAACAGGACCGAAGGCAAGCGGATGGCTCCCGACGAACTCGCCAAGTCGATCGTCACCGCGATCTCCGCGCGACGCAGTCATCTCGTCCCGGGGCTCGGCAACGCCGCGATCGCCTGGTTGGGACACTGCTTCCCGAGCCTTCCCGAACGAATCATGAAACGCGCGATTTGGGAAAAGGTTCGCGAGAGCGATCCGACGGGCAGGTCTTGACCCACCATTCGTAGGCGCACTCCCGTAGGGCAGGCCATCTGCCTGCCACGTACCACCGGCGGTTCGCTTCACACGGACTTCCGGATCTCCGCCGGGGTCGCTTGGCGTTTGATCGCGTCATCCGAGACTTCTTGCGGCTTGCGCCGCACCGGTAGCGAAGCAACCGGTGCTCGCCAAAGAGTTGGTAGCGAAGCAACCGGCGGTAGCAGTTCCCGTAGGGCAGGCCATCTGCCTGCCACGTACCACCGGCGGCTCGCTTCACACGGACTTCCGGATCTCCGCCGGGGTTGCTTGGCGTTTGATCGCGTCATCCGAGACTTCTTGCGGCTTGCGCCGCACCGGTAGCGAAGCAACCGGTGCTTCCCAAGGAGCTAGTAGCGAGGCAACCGGTGCTCGCCAAAGAGTTGGTAGCGAAGCAACCGGTGCTCGCCAAAGAGTTGGTAGCGAAGCAACCGGTGCTCGCCAAAGAGTTGGTAGCGAAGCAACCGGCGGTAGCCAAAGAGTTGGTAGCGAAGCAACCGGTGGTAGCCATAGAGAGGTCGGTTCAAAAGTCGTAGTCGACGGTTACCCGCCCATCTTTGTGGAAGTCGATCTCGATCTCGCAGCCGTGACCGTACTCGAGCTCGATCTCCTTTCGACCGTAGTCGATGTCGCGGAGGCCGTGCGCGGGGATGTCGATCGTGAAGCAGATGCCGGAATAGGGTTGCTTGAAGGTGAAAGGCCGCATCGGCATGAACGGCTTGTCTCCCTTGAAGCGGATTGGGGGCTTCTCTTTCCGCTCGTCGATCACCAGGTTTGCGGTGGCGGGCGGCCCGACAAGAAGGCCGCCGGCGGCGGGAGCGCCAACGATCACTGGGGCACCATACTCGGCGGGTACGCCAACGAGCGGTTGCGGGGCGGGCCCCGCGGGAGCGACTTGGATCTCCTGCCTCAACGAGTCGAGCACGGGATCGGGAGCCTGTTGATCCGGCGACCACGGCACGAAGGTGCTGCGTGGGGGCCGGCCCATCGCGGGAGCCAACACCGGGCGGACGACCGGCGGCGACTGCGCGACATGGTCTTGTGGGAAGATGATCGGCTCTTCCGCGGAGGATGTCGCCGAAACGACGAAGGCGGCGACGAGACTCGGGGCGAAACGGCGGCTGAACATGGCTCCTCCGCGAGGGCGAGGGTCGAACGATACGGGCGGGCGAGGAGAGAACGCGGCGAACGCCTTCCATCTGGGAACGGACCTCCCAACCATCAACAATCGTGCGTTCTAGATCGAGCGATTCAAATCGTTCTCGCTCGATTGTCAGCGATTGAAACAACTTTGGTTCCGGCAATAGCGATTTCACCGACGACACGGACAAAATCCCGATTCGTCCCGGCAGCCCGGTTCGGATAGGCTAGGTTCTCGTATCGGTCGCGGTCTACCCAATCGGCTCGGTGATGAGGGGCGATGAGCAACACGTCGAAATCTTCCTGGTTTGCCCTGGGTATTCCCGACATCCTCTTCCTCATCCTGGTCTTGGGAATCGTTCAGCGCTCCCAGTTTGGGATGCTCGACGATCCGGGGCTCGGCTGGCACCTGCGCAACGTCGATGCCATGTGGCAGCAGGGGGGCTGGCTCATGGAAGACCCTTTCTCGGGGCCGCGGGCCGGAGCCGCTTGGCGGACCAATCAATGGCTTGGCGACCTCGTCCTACGCCTCGGCGAAGCTTGGGGCGGCAAGGAAGGGATCGCCGCGGTCATGACGCTGTTCCTCGCGTTCATGTACCGGATCCTCTACGGGATCTTTCGTTCGGACGGCCTCTCCTGGCCCGCGGCCTTGTTCTGGACCTTTTGGGGCGTCATGGCGACCGCGCTGAGTTGGGGGGCCAGGCCGAACGTCGCGTCGCTTCTCTTCCTGATGCTTCTCGTCCGCGCCTGCAATCTTTTCCACGAGGGTCGCATCAGTAGACGCCGCATGTTCTGGCTGGTGCCCCTGATGACGCTCTGGGCCAACACGCACGGCGGTTTCGTCGCCGGACTGGTGACGCTCGCCGCCACCGCATTGATCGAACTGGGCATCGGCGTCCTGGCTCCCGAACCGGAGCAGCGAAGCGGCGGGATCGCGCGATTCGTCTTTCTCGTCATCCTGTTTCCCGCGTGCGTCGCGGCGACGTTGATCAACCCGTACGGCTGGGGGCTCTACCCGTGGATCTTTCAACTCCTCGGCGATCCCTTCTTCATGGGGTTACATACCGAGTGGAAGTCCCCCGACTTTCACGCGACCGGCGCGTTTCGCTACGAGTCGTTGATGCTCGCATTGCCGGTCCTGCTGACATTCAGCCGTCGCCGCGTGAACGCGCTGGAACTGGCGCTATGCCTCTTGTGGCTTCACTTCGCCCTGTCGGGTCGACGCTACGTCGCTCTTTGGGTGCTGGTTTCCATTCCGATGATGGCTCGCTTGAGTCTCGAGCTTCCCTTTTGGAAGCGACTCGGCGAGCGGTTTCCGATCTCCAGCGACCTGGCAGCTCTGTTGGCGAAACCGCCGAGCCGGCCCGCTCCCTTCTTCTGGAGCCTGGTCATCGCGGTCGTCTTTCTCGGTTGGGCACGGCTGACGGACGACTACGCCGCGCACAACCAGAAACGCATCCCCACGCAAACGCTCGATTGGTTGACCGAACACCACGGCGAGAAGACGATCCTGCACCACTACAACTGGGGAGGCTACGTCACCTGGTCGGGTTGGCCGGAGACCAAGAACTGGATCGATGATCGCAACGAGGTGCAGGGCGAGGAGCACGTGAAGGACTACTTCTCGTTGCTCGACGCGGCTCCCGGTTGGGAGGAACAACTCGTTCGGGGAGGGGTCGAGATTGTCTGTCTGCCCCGCGACACGCCCTTGGTGAGTCGCTTGCTCGAACATCCGGACTGGAGCATCATTCACGAGGGCAAATACGCCGTCGTGCTCGAGCGAAAGAAGCGGGAAGAGACGCCCGACAACTGATCACCGATGCGGGGAACCTGGACTCGGACGCGAGGCGGAGTTCCTTGGGCGAGGGACCATGAGCGATGTCGTGAAACGAACTTGGTACGCCCTTTCGATCGCCGATGTGCTGTTCCTCGTGCTGATCGCGGGGATAATGCCGCGCGCGAAGAACGGCATGCTCGATGATCCGGGGCTCGGTTGGCACCTTCGCAACATCGACGCGATGATCGCACAGGGCGGCTGGCTCTCTGAGGATCCCTTTTCCGGCCCACGGCGTGGAGCCCCTTGGCGAACGAATCAGTGGATCGGTGACCTCGTCCTCCGCTTTGGGGAGGCTTGGGGAGGCAAGGAAGGCATCGCCGTGGTGGTGACGCTCGTCCTCGCCTTCACGTTCCGCTTGCTTTACGGAATGCTTCGCGTCGATGGGGTTCCGTGGCCGGCGGCCGCGGGGTGGACCGTTTGGGCCGCGACCGCGACCGCGATGAGTTGGGCCGCGCGTCCCAATGTCGCGTCGCTACTCTTCATCATGCTCGTCGCACGGGCATGTGTCGGGTTTCACGAGGGCCGCTACTCGCAGCGACGCATGCTTTGGCTCATGCCGCTGATGATGCTCTGGGCCAACACGCACGGCGGCTTCGCGGCGGGGCTACTCACCATGGTCGGGGCGGGAGTCATCGAACTTGGGATCGCGCTGCTGACTTCGAACGCCGAGACTCGGCAAGCGGCTCGATCGCGGGTGCTCGTTTGGGCCTACCTCTTTCCCGGCTGTGTGCTCGCGACGTGCCTGAACCCGTACGGCTGGACACTCTACACGTGGGTCTTCAAGCTGTTGGGAAATTCGTACTTCCTCAGCTTGCACACCGAATGGTTCTCGCCGGACTTCAAGGCTCCGGGCGGGATTCGCTACGAACTGCTCATGCTCGCGGTTCCGCTGCTTCTCGCGGTGAGCCGACGTCGTCCGAACTTGGTTGAGCTTGGGCTCTCGCTTCTTTGGCTACACTACGCCTTGAGCTCGCGGCGCTTCGTCGGCCTTTGGGTACTCGTGGTGGTGCCGATGCTCGCTCGCTTGTGCCTCGACGTCCCAGTCCTTAGAGATTGGGCTTCGCGCGTTTCACTTTCCGAGGGGCTGAGGCAACTCCTCGCCGGCTCGTCGTCGCGCCCGAGGCCGTTTCTTTGGAGCGTCGCGATCGGGGTGGGCCTTCTCGGCTGGGCACGCGTGACCGACGACTACGCGGGGCACAATCCAAGAAAGATTCCCGATCGGGCGCTCGGATGGCTCATCGAGCATCGTCCCGGTAAAACGATTCTTCACGACTACAACTGGGGCGGCTATGTGACGTGGCTCGGTTGGCCCGAGACGCTCAACTGGATCGACGATCGCACCGAGGTGCAGGGGCGCGAACACATCGAGGAATATTTCTCGCTGGCCAATGCGGTCCCCGGTTCGGAGACGATTCTCGACGAAAGAGGGGTCGAAATCGTCTGTTTTCGGCCGAAAACGCCCCTGATCAGCCGCTTGCTGGACCATCCCGACTGGGAGATGATCTACGAGGACGACGTTGCCGTGATTCTCGAACGACGGATCTCCAGCGAGCCCGCGAAGCCATGAGCGAGTCGGGCAAAAATCCGCTGGCCGAGAGTGTACAATGGGTGAAAGGGATCGGTCCCCAACGGGCCGAACTCCTCGTGCGGCTGGGCGTTCGCACCGTCGAGGATCTCCTCTACCTGCTGCCTCGCGACTATCGCGATTTGCGGCAGATCAGCTCCGTCGCGGATCTCACCGGCGATGGCGAACAGGTCGTCGAGGTCACGCTCGATCGGGCCGAGGTTCGCTATTCCCGCACCGGCAAGGAGTGGGTCGAGGCCCATTTCGCCGACCGCAGCGGCTGGCTGAAGGTTCAGTGGTTCCACCGTCCTGACATCGTCGACATGCTCTCCGGAGAGCAACGCTACCGACTGACGGGCAAGTGCCGTTTCCGCGATGGCCGGCGGATGATGTCCAACCCGCGGATCGAGCCGATGGGCGATTCCGAGGAGCCGACCACCCCCGGCATCGAGCCAGTCTACCCGCTGACCGAAGGGCTCCGCCCCGAGCGCTTGCGGGAGGCGATCGCGTGGTGTTTAGAGCGCTTTTCGGACGAGTTTGAGGACGTTTTGCCCGAAAAGGCGCTCAAAAAGCATCGTTTTCTGTCCATTTCGGAGTCAATTCGGGCCATTCACGCCCCCAATACGATCGAAGAGGCCCATCGCGGGCGGCAACAACTCGCCTACGAGGAGTTCCTCGTCCTCCAGGTCGCGCTCGCCCTCAAACGCAAGTCGCGGCAGCGTCGGCCATGCCCCAACGTCCCCGTCTCGCCCCAGGTCGATGCGCGGATTCGCAGGCTATTGCCCTTCCAGCTCACCCCCGACCAGGACCGCGCTGTCGCCGACATCGTTGGAGACCTTGCCGGTACGGCCCCGATGAACCGGCTCTTGCAGGGGGACGTCGGGTCGGGGAAGACGGCGGTCGCGATCTATGCCCTCTTGGCCAGCGTCGCCGCGGGGTACCAAGTCGCGCTGATGGCCCCGACGGAAATCCTTGCACGACAACATTTTCGGACGCTCGACGGGTATCTCTCGGAGAGCCGAGTCCGCCGTCGGCTGCTGACGGGCTCCCTGCCGGCGGGAGAACGAGGAGCGATCCTCGAGAAACTGCACGAGGGGGAAGTCGACCTCGTTGTCGGAACGCATGCTCTTCTGAGTAAAGATGTTACGTTTTCGAAGCTCGGCCTTGTGGTGATCGATGAGCAGCACAAGTTCGGCGTGCGACAACGGGCGGCGTTCGATGAATTGGAGCCTCAGCCGCACCGCTTGGTGATGACCGCGACGCCGATCCCGCGATCATTGGCGATGACGTGGTTCGGAGATCTCGACCTTTCGATCATCCGCTCCCGACCACCGGGACGCGGCGAGACCGAGACCTACCTCGTCCCCGCCGACGCGCGCGATCGAGCCTACGGGCACCTCGAAAAACAGCTCCGTATGGGGCAGCAGGCCATGGTGGTCTCGCCGCGGATCGAGAGCGAGGAGGAAGAGACCCGCGACCTCGCGTCACTCGAATCGGAACTCGCTGCCCGGTTCGCCGACATCCCGCTGGGCGTCGTTCATGGGAAGATGGCCGACAAGGATCGCGACGGCATCCTGCGCCGGTTCCGCAAGGGCGATCTGCGGCTGCTGCTCAGCACGGTGATCATCGAGGTCGGCCTCGACATTCCCAACGCGAACGTCATCGTGATCGAGCATGCCGAGCGCTTCGGCTTGAGCCAGCTTCATCAAATCCGCGGCCGGGTCGGACGGGGCCAGCAGAAGGGAATCTGCCTGCTTATCGACGCCAGCGAGGACGAAGAGACGACCGCGCGGCTGCGAGACTTCGCCGACACCAACGACGGTTTCCGCATCGCCGAGCTTGACGCCCAGCGCCGTGGCATCGGCGACCCGGTCGGAGCCCGCCAGCACGGGTTCCTCGGCTGCCGCGTCGGCGACTTTCTCCGCGATCGCGCGATCCTCGAGCGTGCCCGCGGCGACGCCCGCAAGCTCATCGACCACGACCCCTCCCTCTCCGACCCCGCCTGGGCCATCCTCCGCCGCACCGTCCTCCAGCGTTACGGCAAGACGTTGTCATTGGCGCTGGTGGGCTGAGGCCTGTAGGTGATCTCTCACAACGTAGGGTGGGTCTTGACCCACACCACTCTTGTCTCGGAGGCTCTTGGCGAGCCAACTCTCGCTCCGTTCGCCTCTGCGAGTATTCAATCGTTTTGGCGCCGATGGCTTGTGCAGAGACTTTGAGTTCGCAGAGCAACGAAGATGGGTCAAGACACACCCTGCTTGGCTTAGCCCCTTACATCAACGCTTACTTTGTCGAGTATCTTATTCAATATGGATGTGACGACGTCCGACGCGGGATGTCCCGGCAACGGACTTTCGACCTTGCCACGAGAGAACAACCCTGTCTTCTGTGGAACAATAAACGCACCTCCAGTAAGTGCATCACGTGCTTCCTCTTGAAATAATTGGTTATAAGCTTCGGCAGTAATCTTTATTCGCATGAACCCAATAGCGAAGTATTCGTACTTTGAGATCTCGTTCAGGCATGACCTGCACAAAGACATTAGAATTGATATAGCAAACACAAAGAAGGACACAAAGCCAAGGCCGACCCAGTACTCGGCCTTGAACCCAAAGGCCGGCTCACTGCTTTTCTGATCTACCACTCCTTTTACGGTGGTGTCTCCATAGACGCAAGAAAGGTATCCCAAAGCCATTAGCCCAGCAATCGCCACCAACAAGACGATCATCGTAATGGTCATCATCACTAAGTAGCGTGTCCGATTATGCTGTATGCATGTTTCGCAATACCTGATGGCCCAGTCGATAACCTCAGCAGCCGCCTTCTTTCTCTCCTCTTCCTTGCGGCTTTCTTCTTCTTTGGCCCGCCTAACATATTCACTTTCAGACGGCAGTTCTTCTGGCAGCTCTTCCTCGCCCTCGCTCACGGCAGAGTTCTCCCTAGGCATTTTCCCAATGGCGACTACTGGACCGTGGCCCCAGACCCACGCTATAGTCACTCAGAGAAGGATACTGGAGTTATCCTCCAGATGACACCGAAGGCCGCCCTTCGATGGCGGCCTTGTCGTTGAGCGACAGATCGCGGCAGCAATACTCAGCTATGCCTTGCAAATCATTTGAAGTCACAATGCAAGAGCACGACCTAGCCAAGCCCGTGACTTCCACTTCGCTACGACTCCATGCTTCAAGCTCGAATAGGGCGCGGCACTTGTCTCCACGATCGATGGGGCCCAAATTGAAGAAAGCCTTTTGGGCTGTCAGCGGCGCATTCTCAATTTCTTGGCTCTATTGCCAAATCTGTGGGTGGTGAGTGTCTTCTCCGTTCCGCTTGGTAGTGGAGGTTACCGCCGTATGCCAAGGGCCGCGTCCGGCTGCTGCTTTGCCTGGTCTTCTCGCTTCGCTCGCCCTGCATCCTCGCCATCGTGGCTCGGCTTCGGTCGCCCGGCAAAGACTCCTCCTTGGCCGTTGGCGGGGAGGATGTTCCACTGGTCAAGCGGAAAGGAGAGAAGTCGGCAGGAGGCCAAAAAAGAGCATCCCGCTCTCGAGGGGCGCATGATGGAGTTTGCAAGGACTTCTTCAAACGCCAGCCGCGAGAGACGGGATGCGACTTCAGGTTATCCTCAACGCCTTGGAGCGTCACGGGAGTTTCGTCTACGAATCGGCGGCTTGGGCCGATTCGTCGAAAGAGGGACTGCTGGTTCGGGTTCGCCCACGGCGTCGCAGCCGGCCGATCTGTTCGGGTTGCGGGAATCGTGGCGGCACGTACGACCACTTGCCGGAACGCCGTTTTCAGCACGTGCCGTTGTGGGGCCTGGCGGTCTGGTTCGTCTACGCGGCGCGGCGGGTCGCATGCCCTGCTTGCGGGGTGAAGGTGGAACGCATTCCCTGGGCGTCGGGCAAGGAGCGAACGACGTCGAGCTTCCAATGGTTCCTGGCCCGTTGGGCCAAACGCTTGAGCTGGCGTGAGACCGCCGAGATCTTCGGCACGAGTTGGCACACCGTCTTTCGTGCGGTGAAAATGGCGGTTTGCTGGGGAATCCGCCATCGCGAGCTGGAAGGGATCGAGGCGATCGGCATCGACGAGGTCGCCTACCGCAAGGGGCATCAGTACTTCACCCTGGTCTATCAGATCGACCGCGGATCGCGTCGTCTGCTTTGGGTCGGGCAAGACCGGACCAAGGAGACGCTCGGTCGTTTCTTTCGCTTCTTCGGCAGGCGGCGAACCGAGCGGCTGAAGTACATCTGCAGCGACATGTGGAAAGCCTACCTGTCGGTCATCGCTCGCGAGGCCAATGGGGCCCTGCACATTCTCGACCGCTTCCACATCATGCAGTTGTTCAACAAGGCGATCGACAAGGTGCGGGCCCAGGAGGCACGCGAACTCAAACGCAAGGGCTTCGAGGTGCTCAAGCGGACGCGTTGGCTGCTGCTCAAGCGTCGCGGCAACCTCAAACGCAAGGAGGTCCTTCGTCTCAACGAGTTGTTGACGCACAACCTCAGGACGGTCAAGTGCTACCTGATGAAGGAAGACTTCCAGCGGCTTTGGGACTACAAGGCTCCCTGGCGGATCGGATCCTTCTTCCAGGAGTGGCTCGATCGGGCCTTGAGCACACGGATCGAACCGATGCGCAACCTGGCACGAACCCTCGAGCGTCACGCCGAGCAGATCTTCAATTGGTTCGAGGCAAAAGGAGAGATTTCCGCGGGCGCCGTCGAGGGAATGAATCTGAAGGTCAAATTGACGACCCGCCGATCCTACGGCTTTCGCGACCCCAACACCCTCAAATACGCTCTCTATCACAATCTCGGCAACCTCCCCGAGCCACCATCGACCCACAAATTCTGAAGACGAGGCAATTTCTTTAGTACAGCCAACGAATAGTGCCACTGAAAGGCAAATCAGGCCGACTGCACGAAGTCGATCCTTGATTGGGCGCAATACAACTCGACGGCAACCGAGAAGGCTCACGCCGATCACGAGTGAAACAATACCGAACAACCATGACCAGTTGATGCCTCTCGGGCGGAGCAAGAGGCACCTCCCGTCCCAGATCTCTAGAAGTCTTCTACGCGACACGTATGTGCGCGAGTCTAATGTTGAAAAGTCCCTTGCTTCGACACTATCGCCATCCACAGAAGTAACGAGCACATAGTGCCCTGGCTCGTCAGCTCTCCTTCCAAAATGATGCGGCGATAGATAAATGATCGCGGGGACATGCGAACTGTTAAGCGGATGCCCTGTGAGATTGACACTTTGCGCGGTGACACCAAAACTGGTAGCGACCTCCCGAAGCTGTCCAATGCTAAGTGATGAGAGATCGGCATCGGGATAGAGATCAAGGACACGGCCTTCGACATCTTTGATTGACAAGGAAAGTCCGAGTTGCTGCAAAGCTCCATATAGAGAAGCTGGACCACAGCCAGGTAGTGGCGCGGAGCCGTCTGCTGCATTAAGGACCGAAAATAGAAGCAAAGCCAACATGCTTCAGTCCTTCCGTGAAAAGCGTCGAGCTGCCAACAGTACCGCCCCAACAAGAATAAGCCCGATAACGTTTATTAGGAGAAGATTCCTTCCCCAGTCAGTCACTTTTAAGGTGTCTGGTCCAATCCTCGTATCTGACAACTTCATTTCTTCAATTGCCTTTTGGTGCTCCGCGCGCTCTTTCAACTCCTTCGCGATCTGATTACGGATCTCTTCTGCTGACATTCCTTCCACAAGGGGAACGTTGTCGACTGCTCGATCGATGTAGTGTGTTCCCTTAGGGAACTGCAACGAAAACTCGCTATCGCTCACAGTGTAGCCAGCCTCAATGTACAAATACTCGACCGTGGAATTCGAAACGGTCTTGACAGGGATGTCGAACATTCCGCCGCGAGCGTAGTGTGAGAACTTCGGCAGTTTCAATCCGGCAACATCCGGCTGGTACTTCTTCGTGACAACTTCGGACGGATAGTCGTTAACCCCGCGATCCGAGTATTTGACCTCGGTGCTCTCCAGTAGCTCAGGAAAATCAGCATTCAGGAGAACTCCGTCGAGAAACCTCCTTCGGCGTGTCTCGAGCCGGACGAGACGTCCTGACTTTTCCAAAAAGTAGGCCTCTTGAAATACCTCATCTCGGAGCATGCCTGAAATGCCATCAATTTGAATTTTACTTTGAGACTCCGTGAGCAGCTTTGCGAAAACGATGAGAGTAGGGTCAGGGGTCGCTTTTCGCCCATTGCTCATTTCGTCGGAGTCGCTCGACATAAACCTGTCGACACTGCAGAACATGTCAGAGTCCGCCCATTCCGCTCGAATTTCGCCGACAGGAGGAAAGAGAAATGGTCCGTAGAACATAGGCGCTTTCCCGACCTGCCCGGTTAGAATACCGTCCGTTTCGCCAGACCAAAGGCGATATGGCCATTCAACCGCTGTCGAGTCAAATGAGTAGACACCGATACTCGCATAGAATTCGATGAGCGAATTGACGTTTGGCACAGGAAGTCCGGGAGGAAGCGTCTCGCCTTCATCTTCCTCGAATCGCAATTGCATTGAACGGCCGTCCGTGACAAACTCGTAGTTGAAGACCTGGGCCTGCACAGGATAGGCAAGCTGCATCTCTAAAGAAGCGATCCGCCTGCCCAGCTGCCTCTTCATATTTCGCTCATTAAGGGAGCCTTGTCCCGTCTCCTCGAAACTCTTTCGGGCTTCCTTTAGCCTCCGCTGTAGCGATTTCACATCAGTAGTCCGATCGACCGAGTGACGGCATCGGACCTTTATCGGCATCAGCCGCTGAATCCGCTGGTCATAAGACTTTTTTAGAGCATCAAACTGATCCAATGCACTTGCGCTGCCAACGAAAAGAGATATCGCTGCGATCAGGCCAAGCAACGGGGAAAATGACAAGAGTCGCACAGGAAGACCCTACAGGAAAAAGGAATCCTATCCGGAAGGAAACGCAATTATAACCGGCAACGTTTGAGCGAAACACTTCGGAATCATGGTATCGAGGAAGGCCTCGCGACAGCAGAGGCAGAACGCAGCGACCATTGCGACACAAGAGAGCAAATCAGTAGATTCGCACACGTGGCACGTCACCATGAATGAAGAGATTAGCAATTAGTTCCGCTGCAATTCCGACAGCTTCTCTCCGTTGGAGTGCAAAGCCTATTACAAATGTTCACTCCGGTCATTGGGTCAACCTGATGTTCCACCTCGGCGAGTTCAACAGTCCCGCAGGCCGCTCCACCGGTTTCGCTGCACGTCCCCAATAGATGCCGAATACTTCTCTTGCAGAACTTGCGATTGCCGGATTGCGAGCATCCATCGTCTCCATTATGGAGAAAATAGCACCCTGCAGTGCCTGCTGTGACCCCCCCCTGGAACGGTCGCGCCCGCTTGGTACCACTGGCAGTCAGAAGGCGGAAGACACCTGTCGCATTCCCTTGGGGTCGTCTCGCAGCACTTACAGAAACCACCAATCAGGCGAGATTCCTCCGTCGCCGAGAGCGCAGCAGGGTAATCGGAGCCCACAAGCAAATTCAACGAAAGTAGCAGGAAAGCACCTGCAACGACTTCAATCCTGGAGAATGAGAACACGAGACAACCTCCTCACAAGGGAAACGAATCTAGGCTTTGTCTCAATACTCGTATTGGAGATCACACCAGAGGTATCGTTGGATGAAGGCCATCTTCACCATGCCACCGAAGTTCTTAGCGGTCTTTTCGAAGCGCGAGAAGACGCGGCGGCTTTCTTTGAGCCAGCCGATGAGGCGTTCGACGATATTGCGGCGTCGATACGCCTCGCGATCGAAGGCAACTGGGCGCGCGTCGCGATCTTCGTTTTCCTTGGAAGGGATCACCGGAACGATCTCTAGACCGAGCAGATATTCATCGATCCAGTCCGCGCGGTATCCTTTGTCTCCACCGAGGGCGACAGGCCAAGCCACCGGCTCGCCGTCACCATCACACAACGTCGCGTCGACTCCTTCCAGCAGCGTGTCGACCACGGTCGATTCGTGCACTTGGCCCGCCGTCAGCGAGAAGTGCAACGGATGGCCGTGGCCATCGCAGAGAATGTGGATCTTGGTCGAGAATCCCCCGCGAGAACGGCCTAACGCGTGGTCAGCGGGCTCGTCGGGATCCCCTTTCTGCCGCCACCGCCAGCACAGCGGTGAGCCCGCACGATCGTCCCGTCGATGCACCACAACTCGTGGTCGATTTCTCCGAGATCGACAAAGGCGCTCTGCAAACGTCGCAACACCTCGTCGAGCGTCCCATCGGAGTTCCATTGATCGAACCTTCTCCAGACGGTCTGCCAAGGCCCGAACTCTTCAGGCAAATCACGCCACGGCGAGCCAGCTCTTAGAATCCAGAGAATTCCGTCAACGATCATGCGAGGATCGCGTTGAGGTCGTCCCATCACCTTCGGTTTCGGAAAGACATCCGCGATCATTTCCCATTCGTCATCACTCAACAGTAAGCGAGCCATCGTTGTGCCTTCCTTGGCTGAACCGTTCATCCGGCTGTAAGCTCGCACGCGACTCAATTCATGGCAATATCACATTTGAGACGAAGCCTAGCCTTTTTCGTCTCCTGGGTGAGTTCACTCAACTCTTTACATAGGTTCTTAGAAGCGATCAAGACAGCATCACCATTGACGGCATCAGGCTATTTGCGTTTGGGCAATGTATCAAATGCTTTCGGATTCTTGCCGTCATAGAAATGAATTGCAGGAAAGTCCCCCTTGCTCCAGTAGACCGCCGTGAGACGTTGATGGCCTTTGTTGTCATACAGTCCTAAGAAGGTATCGCCTCCGAGCTTTGGGTTGAGAATGATCCGAGGCTTCTCGGTTTTGCTGTCAAGAATATCTAGTCGACCAAGAATCGTGATTCGACCACTGCCTCCATCATCGGTGGTATGAAGTCTAACCTTTCCGTTAACGGCTGAAATTGTCTTGGCAGTAATCGTCCCTTCGACTATCGCATCACCCTTGATCCTTAGCTGCCCACTCTCGGCTTTCACAGGCAAGCTGTCGAGTGTTTCCTTTGCCTTACTGGCGGCGTGAACAGCATTCGCAGCAGCGACTCTGGCTTTGTCTCGGTTTTCATTTATCTGTCCAATTGCTTCTCCCGCGATCGACTTGTCAATCTCTTTCTTGACGATCGCCTTGGCGTGACTTCGAATTTCGTAGATCGTGACCCCGAATGCGATCACGAATCCAACAGTGACGGCAATCCACAGATATGAGTGTCTTTTCTGTGCATCACTCACCGTAGATAGTTTGTCATTCATTTGTTCAATGCGACCCGCCAGGTCATGCGAGCAGGCCAGTTGCCCCTCTAGACGGGCAACCTGCTCGCGAAGAGAAGCGATTCGCTCCCCGAAAGACTCATCTTGGTCTGGCATACACCTCTCCCAGATCTTAAGGCACCTGCGGCAAGATGATCCTATCCGCCACATGTCCCACGGTCAAGTCTAGTTGGATCACTCATGCCCAAGAAACAAAAACGGCCGCCCGAAGGCGGCCTATCCGTGGAACGAATTGCTCTACACTTCCACCGTCTTCATGCGTCGCACCGCGGAGAGCAGGGAGAGGCCAAGGTCCCCAGCGTCATCCTCGCCGCAGATGTCGACCAGGGACTCGACCAGGCGATCACCGACGCCATTCGACTTGACGAACCCGTCTTCCGAGGAGTACAAATCGGAGAGCAGAGACGCGACCTTTTCTCTTATCTCGGAATCCTCGTCGGCGGCTACCGGCGAGGATTCGCTCTTTTCATCCCACCAATCGCTCGAAATCAACCGAGTGGGGTGGGTTCGACCCACCACGCATTGGAGACGTAGGCTTCTTGCAGGCCAACACTCGCTCCGTCCGCTTCTTCGGCGGGCCCAATCGTTCGAGGCCCGACGAATCGCGCAGAGACCTTGAATCCGCCGAGTCGCGAAGATGGTGGGTCGAGACCGACCCTACTTGGCCAAGCATGCCGAAGGTATGCGAGTGCATAGCCCAGTGTCGCGTCAGCGCACGCTGGGTAACTGGCGAGGTTCCCATGCGAGAACCCTGCATGGGTTCGACCGAGGTGCCATCATGAAGACGAGACACCGTCTCGGAAGGGTCAAACCCGCTTCGGGGTTTGGAATGGGACGCGTGTTCTTCCCAAGGAGCGCTACGCGACCTTGGGCTGTGTACTGAAACGGCGTTGCCGTAGAAGGCAAGGAGGTTGGGCCTTCATTGGGTGTGAACTTGTCTCACAGATCCCATGTGCCTCGTCGGGTGGTCTTGGTCTCACCGCACGCTTCGTCTCGTAGGCTCCTTGCTGCCCAATTCTCGCTCCGCTCGCCTCTGGGAATGCCCAATCGTAAGAGGCTCGACGAATTGCGCAGAGCCTCCAAGGTTGTTGAATAGCGAAGATGGTGAGTCAAGACCCTCTCTACTTGACTGGGCCAACCTTCACCATCGTGTTCCCATGAACGCATGAGACCGGGAAGCTGTTCGCCATTACTCCGACGGGGCTCTTGTGGCTGCGCCACCCAGATTGGCGAGCAAACTGGGCCACCCGGACTTGGATACCCGGCGGTTTGTGCTGAGACCTTGAGTTCGCCGTGCAACGAAGATGGTGGGGCAAGAACCACCCTGCTTGCTACTTTGCCAAACCCGATCAGTCGACGGGCTTGCCCTGGCCGTCGACGGGGTCGATGATCGTGACGCGGTCACCGAGGAATGTCACCAGATCGGGGAGGTCGTATTCTCGCAATACGCCATGAACCGCGTTGACGACTTGGTTCTGCGTTAGCTTGCCGCGGATGACCTCGGTCCAGGAGATCAGTGGCCGGATCAGCTTGACCTCGTCGATCAACTCCGGCGCGAGGACGGCGGCATGCAGCGCCGGCACGCAGAGTTCATCGGTCGCGACGAGCGAGATTGGGGCACTGGGCTTCCCGTCAACTTCCGCCATCAACTTCGCGATCGCGAGGATTTCCTCCGTTCGCTGGGCCACCATGGAGGTCCCGCACAGATAGGCCAGCACCGCATTGCCCGCGTTGACCCCAAAGCTCTCGTTGTACCAGCGACGGCCTTTCGGCTGCGTCGTGCCGATTCCGGAAACGTCGATCGCCAGCACGGACTGCCCCGCGTCGACGAGCGCCTTTAGGTCAGCGTCGTCATCGACCGCTTTGTCGGCACCGGCCGCATGCAGGTAGAGCGTCGTTCCCGTCGGCGCGCCTTCGGGTTTCAGCCACTTGCCTGTGAGGGGCACTTCCGAGGTCGTCGTGAGCACGACGTCCGTTTGCTGTCCGGGTTCGCTGGCCGAGGCCGCGGCGATCTCTTTCTGCTCCGGGATGCCCAAGGTCTTGCGAACGCGCTCGCGCGATTGTGCCGCGGTCTGGTCGCTCCACTTCTCCGCCCGCACCCTTTCCAGGCGTTGGGCTTCTTCGAGGTTGAGATCGAACGCCGAACGGGCGCCCGGAAGCAACATCACCTGCCCTTGCGGCGTGGACCACATCTCCTCATCGGAGAGCAAGTCGATCTTCGGTTCGGTCACCGCGACATCACGGTCCGCCAGCCAACGCAGCATCCACCGCGCCGCCGCTTCTCGGAGCGGCTTCTTGAAGCCGTGGGTGTCGTCGTTCTCGGCGAGATCCACGCGCTCGCCGAAGCCGAATCGCATGTAGACCCGCTTGGCTTCGCGAAAGGCATCCCACGAGCCGCCGATATCGAAAAAGTCCTTCGTCGCCGTGCAGATCAGCGTTGGACGCGGGGCACGCATGATGATGTAATCCGCGTGATTCATTCCCGCGGCGAGTTGCCCGAAGATGTTTTGTTCGGCGTCTTGTGGTCCGGCGGTGGGCAGCAGTCGCTCGAAGCTGGTGATGTAGCAGCTCGGTGCCGCGGCGACGATCCGCTCGTCGAGCGCCATCAGGTACGACGTCTGCGTACCGCCGCCGCTGTTGCCGAAGCAGCCAACCCTCTTGCCATCGATGTCGGGTCGCGATTGCAGGTAGTCGATGCCCCGCATGCCATCCCAGATTTCATACTGAGCCGTGTTCCAGCCGAGCAAGATCGCCCCGATGCCAACTTGGGTGTGGCCGGTCGTGGAGCTCCGGATGGCGGGCGTTCCGCTCGGCTTAAGCAGTTGCTTGCGTTCGCCCTGGCAGATGGGGTCGATGATGAACGCGGCGATGCCGTTGAGGGCCAACAGGGCACACGACGCCTGATACCCGTCGTAAGCTTTGCCGTTCTCGGAGTGACCACACACGACCAGCACGGCCGGATAGGGTGGGGGGAACTTCTTGTCTTGCGGCAGAAAGAGCGTCCCGGAGACAAAATGCCGCGGCCGGCTTTCGAAGATGATTTTCTCGGCACGGTACCCTTCCCGCTGCACGGTGCCCGTGATTTGGGGGTTGAGCGGCGTCCGTTCTGGAAAGCCGCCGATCGCCTCGGTGAAGTACTGTTTCAACCGCTGCTGATGATGGCGAATGTCGTCGACCTTGGTCCGCTGTTCGTAGGCCTCTCGGCGTTTGGCGAGCAGGGCCTGCGATTTCTCCAGCAGCCGGTGATTCACGATCTCGCTGGGAGAAACCGCTCCCGCCTGCTCCGGTTTGGCGGCGGAGGCAACGAGCGGACAAATCAGCAAGCAAGTTGCTGCGAGCAAATAGCGGTGGTGCATCGGTGGGTCCTTCAGCGTTTGAATGGAGCGAATGCGGTGGGAACTCAGTCGTCAGCCTCTGTGGAGGGGATTGTATGGGTGACGGATCTGACGAGCATAGCAAGCGTTGTCGTGGTCGACGAAGCTTGGGTTGGCATCGCAGGCCGTTGATCTACTCGATGCCGGCTACCCCGGCCAGTTCGTTTCTACTCCTTGTTGGTGCAATGACTTCTGGAAGTCTCTCAGGAGGGGGGACGATTGATGGACGGCATGTGGCGTGGTGCGGTGTTGTCGAACGAAGCTGACGAGACAGCCGGCGGCTTCGCCGATACCCCATTCGACGGGATGGAGGCGGTAACAGCCGTTGGTGATGTGCGTCGTCCCGATGTTCTTGTTGGCCGCGATCAGATTCGTCATCCGTTGGGGCAACAACGCCCCGAGTGGGATCTGAAACGGGAGCGAACGGAAGTCGATGTAGTTTTCGCCGGAGGAACTTGGGTGCAGGTCGATGTGATACGACCCGACGCCTACCGAGTCGGGGAAGGTCGCCGCCTTGACCGACGCGGCGAGTTCGCCGGTCACCATCGACCGGTTGTCGCGACCGACGTGCTCTTCGGTGATCGTGAAGAGTGCCCGAATGCGCCGCGACTCTCGCACGTAAGGTGCCTTGGCCAAGCCGTCTTCGGTCCCCATCAGGTCGCGACGTAGGCAGAGGCCGGGAAAGCCGGTCCCGCCGTCGGGACGGGGCGCCTCGGTCTGGAGCCAGTAAAGCAGCGAGAGGCTCAACTGCTTGGCTCGGGCGATGTGTCGTTGGGCTTCCTTGGAAGAGACACCGACCAGCGGCCCGAGGACGTAGTCGTTTTGCGGCCAGTTCACCAGCGTGATGTTGCCCGCGTACGTTCCTGGTTCGAAGTTTCTCACGTCGGCGATTTGGCGATAGCGAAAGAGGTTGAGCGCTTTCGTCCTGCCCAACGCGGGATCGAAGGAAAGTTCTTTCGGCTTCAGGGTCGACGGGGTCGAGTAGGTGAGATCCAGCAGTCTGCCTGGCCAGGGAGGGCTCATGTTGGGGACGAACTCCGACCAGAACCGATACTCGTCCGGTCGATCGATCACGTGATGCTCGCCGTGCCGGTAGTCGGCCGCGAAGCACATGGTGAAGGCCTGTTGATTGAGCGGGTTGGCGACCTCGGCCGCGTGCAGTTCCCGCGTCTGGTCGCGCGACTCGGCCCCGATCACGAATTCGGTTCTGGTGAGTGGCAGCAGGTCACCCAACTCGCTGGCATCGATGAAGTGCGGAGCGTGGAGCGTCAATTCGCGACCGGTTTTGGAGGAACGGACCTGGACCGCGCGGACCGCATCGCCGGTAACGTCGGCGGCAATCGGTTCGTGCTCGCGTAAGAGGATGCATCGGCCCCCGCTACAGTACGGAGCCAGCAAGCCTTCCAGCACGGCCACCGCCACCCACGGTTCGTGGCAGAGTCGCGAGACACTCCCGTTGCCGGGATTCAAACGCGGGTTGGCTCGGGCGGCCGGGGTGAGCGGATAGTGCCGTCGGTAGTAATCGCGAATCGCCTCGCGCAGCTCCCGGTACGAACGATTCGCTCCGTGGTGTTCGATGTGACCGTGTTCGTCGGGAGGGACCGCCTGCGAGGTCAACTGCCCCCCGATCCAGTCGGTCGGCTCGGTGAGGATCACGCGGAGCCCGTTTCGCAGCGCCGCCAACGCGGCGGCACATCCCCCAAGTCCCGCGCCAACGATCACGACGTCGGCCGCGATCTCCCGAGTCTTCCGGTCGGGGCGAGCCTTCTCTTGTGGCTCGGCGGCGATGGCGAGACGAGGTCCATAGGACCAAGCGGCCGCGGCGCCCACGGCGGCCGAGGTCAAGAATTCGCGGCGATTCTTTGGCATGACGAAGGGACTTTCGGGCCTGTGGGAGAGTTCAAACGTCGAGGTCGTGAGGCAGGAAGGTCGCGTGGTTGAGGGCTGCTAGCATTGCTCCCAATTTGAACCGCGGAACGCCCTGGGTGTCAATCACTCGTTCTGGATATCTGGAAAGGAACGATTCCTGGTTCCGTCGTCCGAGTCGTGTCGCCGGCGTTTGGTGGCGGTGAGACCGAAGTCGGACGAGGCGATGTCGAACGCGCCGTTGGGGGCTCGCGAATGCGTCGCTCTCGCGTTGGTTTAAATGTTGTAGGCCGGTGGCTGGTAAGCGGTGAACCCGACTCGTTGCTTCGTCGAATGATGCTTTCTTCTCGTCGGTGGGAGTCAAATGGCTGACAGACTGACACTAACCCTGTTCAAGGGATGTTCCGCGTCGGAGTTACGTGACGCAATCGATCAGTCGGCGCTCGAGTGCGGCGGCAAGGTCTTCTGGAAGGCGGGGAAGGGCTCGCCGGGCGTCTACCTCGGCCTCTACCACAACGACACCACCCACTCGGCGATCGTCTATCAGGAACCTGCGTCCTGGTTCTTCGACAAGGTCGGGGGACGGCTCGACATCCCCTGGATGGAGCTTCGCGGTCAGGAGGGAAGCCACTGGGACTATTCGTTGATGAAGGGCAGCGAGAGTCTCGGCGCGTACAGCTCCTATCCGCAGTATTGGGACGACGATCCGGAGTTCGTCAAATCACATGAGGGGGATCCGGAGCTGTTGGCGAAGCTGTGGGACGTTCCACTGGAGAAGATCGATCGTTACCACTTGCAGTGGGGCGAGATGCTGTCGGAATCGGAGTTCTCCCTGACGGTCGAGAAGATCCATTCGGAGCACGTGACCGTCGAGCGAAACGATCTCGAGACGTTGCTCAAGGGGGCGCGACCCAAGTACGCCCGGCAAGGCAAAGCCTATCCCCACGACAAGCACGAGTATGGCGACCATTGGCAGATGATGGACTTTCTCCACGCCTTGGGCGGTCAGGATCCACGCGACGAGGGTGACCGGCACCACATCGTCCTTCCGGAACCGAAGCGCCCAAGCCCCAAGTTGTCGTGGTTCCAGCGGCTCTCTCGTGCTTGGCGACGAATGACTCGGTGAGTAGGAGATCCCGTGGATCGTGCTCTCCCGTAGGGCCGGTCAATGCCTCGCGTGTCGGTGGGCCTCTTGTGGCTTCGCCACCCAGATTGGCGAGCAATCTGGGCCACCCGGCCCCAAGTTGTCGTGGTTCCAGCGGCTCTCTCGTGCTTGGCGACGAATGACTCGGTGAGTAGGAGATCCCGTGGATCGTGCTCTCCCGTAGGGCCGGTCAATGCCTCGCGTGTCGGTGGGCCTCTTGTGGCTTCGCCACCCAGATTGGCGAGCAATCTGGGCCACCCGGCCCCAAGTTGTCGTGGTTCCAGCGGCTCTCTCGTGCTTGGCGACGAATGACTCGGTGAGCAGGAGATTCCGTGGATCGTGACCTCCCGTAGGGTAGGTCAATGCCTTGCGTGTCGTTGGGCCTTTTGTGGCTTCGCCACCCAGATTGGCGAGCAATCTGGGCCACCCGGCCCCAAGTTGTCGTGGTTCCAGCGGCTCTCTCGTGCTTGGCGACGAATGACTCGGTGAGCAGGAGATCCCGTGGATCGTGACCTCCCGTAGGGTAGGTCAATTCCTCGCGTGTCGGTGGGCCTCTTGTGGCTTCGCCACCCAGATTGGCGAGCAATCTGGGCCACCCGGAATGGAGCACCCGTTGGAGGTTTCCCTACGCGCCGAGGCAGAGGCCGACGAGTTGGACGATGAAGCCGGCGAAGAGGACGCCGAAGCCGAAGCCGACCCAGCGGAGCGATTTCTTCGTGGCGAAGCTGATCGGCTCGTTGAAGGTCGAGACGCAGTCCTCGCGGTTGTCCCGGCCGAGCCCGGCGATCGCTTGGTCGTGATGCTTGAGGGCCTCGCCGTAGAAGTTGAGGATCGAGGGGAGGCTCAGCATCACCGAGAAGGATCCGAGGATCCCGAGGCTAACGCCGACAATGGAGACGACCGTCGCTGGGGTCACGTTTCTCTCTCCTGAGTCGAAGGACGAGTTGGGGCTCTCGATATCTTCGTACGTTGTGCGTTGCCAGCCACCGGTCATCGGTTCGCGAAGGTGCTGCCTGGTCGCCCTGGCTGACGAGCAGGCCGTGTGAATTGGATGTCTTCGCCTACGCCGTGCTCTTTGTCAAGCGGCGTGGTCCAGCAAGAGATCCTCGAAGCATGGTCCGCGACGAAGTCTCTTGCATGCTGCGCATTCCCAGATTGTCAAGCAATCTGGGCCACCCAGGCACCGCTTCCCAAGGCACTCCCCCGAAGAGACACCGTCAATCTCGCCCTGTTTTATCTACAGCCCCCATTCGCTGTCGTCCACGTTGTAGCGGCTATGACGAATAGAAAGATTTTGATGTCTCATGCCTGTTAAGGATTGCCAACAATCAGGAAAGTGAGTGATCTTGATTGATTTCTGTCATTTTGTGTCGCATAATGCCTCCGATGTCAATCGCTACGGGGAATTACCACACTCGACCAGCAGGACGGGCCATGCTGGCGGAAGAAAGACGCCAAAAACTGTCAGAGATCGTCAGCGAACGAGGCTTTGTTCCGCTTCCGGAACTCGTTCAGTTGATCGGCGTCTCGGAGTCGACCGTCCGAAGGGACCTCGAGCACCTGCACGAGGCTGGGATTCTTCGCCGTACCCACGGCGGGGCGATCGCGGCGGGAGAGGCGGCCGGGGCGCTGACCGCGTTCGATGACCGGACCCTGACGCAGGTTTCCGAGAAGAGGCTCGTCGCCCAGCGAATGGCCGAGATCATCCAGGACGGCGAGACCGTCTTGATCGACGGCGGGACGACGACATACGAGCTCGCGCGGCAGTTGATGGGGCGTCACCTTCAGATTGTCACCAACAGCTTGCCGATCGCGACCCTCTGTGCGGCGTCGCGGGAGATCGACCTGGTGCTGCTGGGCGGTTACGTCTACCCGAAGACGGGCGTGGCTCTCGGCGAGTTGGCGCAAGCGTCGCTTCGCGATCTGCACGCCCATCGGCTCATCATGAGCGTCGGCGGGTTGACCGCGAAGGGGCTCTACAACAGCAACCTGCTTCTGGTCGAGACCGAGCGAGCGATGATGGCGTGTGCCGACGAGATCGACGTCATTGCCGACCACACTAAGTTCGGTCGCCAGGCCCTGACGCACCTTTGCGATTGGTCGGGGGTCGACCGCGTTGTCGTCGACGACGGCATCAACGAGGAACAACGACGCATGATCGGTTCGGAGGTCGACGTCGTCATCGTCGATCGGGCCGATGGTACGCGGATACAGGGAGAGAAGTCATGAGTTTGGCGGCGACTCCCGCCATTGATCGGGAACTGGTCGAACGGCTGGTCCGGAAAATGGTCTACGACCGAGTGGCTCCCAGCGTGGGGGAGGGCAACCGGCCCCGGCTGGTGGTCAACATCTCCGCGCGGCACTGCCACGTGACCCAGGAAGACCTCGAGGTCCTCTACGGCCCGGGCTCGAAACTGACGGTTCACAAGGAGCTGTACCAGGAGGGCGAGTTCGCCGCCGAGCAGACGGTGACCGTGATCGGGCCGCGGCAGCGGATCCTCGGTCCGGTGCGGATTCTCGGACCGTGTCGCAAGTTCACCCAGCTCGAGCTGTCGTTCACCGACGGGATCTCGCTGGGGATCGACTTGCCGGTTCGCAAGAGCGGCGATCATCACGACACGCCGGGCTGCTACCTACAGGGGCCGGCGGGGATCCTCGAACTCAAGGCGGGGGTGATCCGCGCCGAGCGACACGTCCATGTCGGGGACGCCGACTGCGAGTACTACGGAATCAAGGATGGGGATCGGGTGAATCTGCGGATTCACAGTGATTGCCCGACGACACTCGAAGGCTTGCTCGTCCGGCACGGTCCGAAGTTTCGGTTGGAGGTCCACCTCGACACCGACGAGGGGAACGCCTGCAACCTGACCAACGCGAGTCTGGTGGAATTGGTCAAGCCCTAGTGTCCAGATTGGTTCATTCGTCGTCCAAGGATCGCTTGGGTGCGATGCCCACGCTCGCCGTGGGCATGCGGGGTACGCTCGCCGTGGGCATGCGGGGCACGCTCGCCGTGGGCATGCGGGGCACGCCTCTGATTCGGCACGCTCCCGCACGAGTGGGGAACGAGTTTTCATGAAGCGAACTGACCAAGCAGGCTGCTAGGTGGTTGGCGCGAAGAGTCACGGGGTTCCGATGGTGGGGCCCGCGAATGGGTCCATGAAGTAGAGCGAAAGGGAGCAATCTTAGATGGCAAAGCAAAGTCGGCCAATCCAGGCCCTCGGCATGATCGAAACCAAGGGGCTCGTCTCGCTGATCGAAGCGGGCGACGCGATGCTCAAGGCCGCCAATGTCGAGCTTCTCGGCTGGCAGAAGGTCGGTTCGGCCCTCGTCGAGCTGTTCGTCGTCGGCGATGTCGCGGCGGTCAAGGCGGCGACCGATGCCGGTGCCGCGGCGGCCAGCAAGGTCGGTGAAGTCGTCAGCGTGCAGGTCATTCCGCGTCCGCACGAGGACCTGGCCAAGGTCCTGCCCGGGCTTTCCCCGGCGAGCACGACCAGCAGCGTGACGGGCTAACGAACAAGACGGATTGGTTACGAAACAAGCGAATCTAGCGACGGAGAAGAACGATGGCGGGAGCCGGAGAGGCGATTGGTTTGATCGAAACAAAGGGCTTGGTCTGTCACTTGGTGGCGACCGACGCCATGTGCAAAGCGGCCGACATCGAGGTCCTCGAGCAAGTCAGCATCGGTGGCGGCTTCGTCACCACGCTGATCAAGGGCGATGTCGGTTCGGTTCGTGCCGCGGTCGACGCGGGTGCCCAGACGGCGAGCCAGTCGGGCGAGCTGGTCAGTGCCCACATCATCCCTCGGCCCGAGCCGGCGATCATCGGGCTGTTCGTGAAATAAGCTCGGGACCGCTGCCTGGTGGACGACGGCACTGGCTGGCAAGCAGCCAGTGGCACCCGTCAGCAGAGGCGTAGGTCAGGCCATTGCCTGACACATGAGACGAAGAACGTGGGATAAGAGACGAGACGATGAAGATCCTGGTCTCCAATATCGGTTCGACAAGCTTCAAGTATCGCCTCTACGCGATGCCGGAAGAGACGCTCCTGGCCCGTGGTGGCGTCGAGCGGATCGGGGCCGAGAACTCACGCTCGTACGTCATCCGGGATGGGGAGACGACCGAGAAGGTCGCTCCGGTCCCCGATCATGGGGAGGCTCTCTCGGCCTGCTTCGGGCAATTGACCGACCCCGAGACGGGTTGTCTCAAGGAAGCGGGCGAGATCGCGGCAATCGGCTTCAAGTCGGTGCACGCGAAGGGTGTCTCGGGCGTGCAGCTCGTCGACGAGAAGGTGCTCGAGGCGATGGAGGCCTTCGCCAAGGTGGCGCCGGCTCACAACCCGCCCTACGTCAAGGCGATGCGGCAACTGAAGTCGGCTTACCCCGAGCTGCCGCTCGTGGCGGCGTTCGAGACCGGTTTTCACCAAACGGTGCCGCGAGCCAACCGGACCTACGCGATTCCCTACGAGTGGATGACCGACCTGGGCGTGGAGCGATGGGGCTTTCACGGCGCCAGCCACCGCTACATCGCCGGACGGATCGCCGAACTGACCGGCGGGAAGGCGAAACGGGTCATCTCATGTCATCTGGGTGGCAGCAGTTCGATCTGTGCCATCGAGAATGGCAAGAGCGTTGGGGCATCGATGGGCATGAGCCCGCAATCGGGGCTCCCCAACAACAACCGCGTTGGCGACTTGGATGTCTTCGCGTTGCCAGCGATTCTCGAGGGGACGGACAAGTCGCTCGAGGAGGTCCTCGACGTGTTGGCCAACCAGAGCGGCCTGCTCGGGATCAGCGGCGTCGGCAACGACCTGCGGGAGATCGAGGAGGCGGCCGCGGGCGGCAACGAGCGGGCCACGCTCGCGATCGACGTGTTCGTTGAGTCGATTCGGGATTACCTCGGCTCCTACCTGGTACGACTAGGCGGTCTCGACGCCCTCGTCTTCACCGGCGGGATCGGCGAGAACTCGAGCGTGATTCGCGAGCGGGTGTGCCGCGGGCTTGACGGCTTCGGCATCGTGCTCGACGCCTCCACGAACGAGTCATTCAAGGGAGAGGGACGCCTCTCTCCCGAGTTGTCGGCGACCGAGGTGTGGGTCGTGCCGACGAATGAAGAGATCATCGTCGCCCGGCAGTCGTACGAGCGACTGACCGCGAAGGACTAGGGAATGTTTCTGGCACGTGTCACCGGAAGCGTGGTGTCGACCCACAAGGTCGAGAGCATGGTCGGGCAGAAGCTGCTGACCGTCGATCCGCTCCGCATCGACGCCACTTTGCAAGCGACGCTCAAGCCGCTGGGGCGGACCTTTATCGCGGTCGACTTGGTGGGCGCCGGCGAAGGACAGATCGTCATGATCGTCCAAGGATCGAGTGCTCGCATGACCGACGAGACGGCCAAATTGCCGATCGACGCCGCGATCATTGGGCTGGTCAACGAGGTCTCCGCGCACGGCAAGGAGATCTACAGTTCCTCGACGTCCGCTTGACCATCGGGTGCCACCGGCTGCTCGTCAGCGGGTGAGGAGCTGAAAGACAACATCACGAGTCGTCGTGCCGCCAACGGCGGCGCGGCATTCTCCGGGGCGAACCGAGAAACACGAAAGAGAACGAGGGTCATGGTCACGGTCAACGAAGAACTGATTCGCGGCGTGGTCGAGCAGGTGGTCGCCCAACTCGCGGTCGGCAACGCCAACGGCGCGGCGCCGAACGCTCCGGCGAGCTTTCGTCGCTCCGGGGCCGGCATCTTCCCGACGGTCGACGACGCGGTGGGAGCCGCTCGCGAAGCGTTCGAGGTCTTCTCGCACGCCACGATCGACGAACGCCGCCGGGCGATCAAGCACATCCGCGAGATCTGCATCAGCGGGTGCGAACGGCTCGGCCGGATGGAGATGGAGGAGACGCGGATCGGGCGACTCGATCACAAGATCGAGAAGCTGGTCATCGCCGGCGAACGAACGCCGGGCGTCGAGTACCTCCAGACGCACGCCCTCACTGGTGACAGTGGGCTGACGCTCAACGAGCACGCTCCCTTCGGCGTCATCGGAGCGATCACTCCCGCGACCCACTCGCTGCCGACGCTGGCCAGCAACGCGATCAGCATGCTCGCCGCCGGCAACACCGTCGTCTTCAACGCCCATCCCCGCGGAGCCAACATCGCCAAGGAGGGAGTGAAGGTCTTCAACGAGGCGATCCGGGCGGAGATCGGCATCGACAACTTGGTGACGATCGTCGACCCGCCCACCATTGAGTCGGCCCAGCAGATCTTCGATCACCGCGATGTCCGCTTGCTCGTCGTGACCGGCGGACCGGCGGTGGCGCGAGCCGCCCTTCGCAGTCCCAAGCGGGCGATCGTCGCGGGGCCCGGCAATCCGCCCGTCGTGGTCGATCAGACGGCCGACATCGAACAAGCCGCCCAGTCGATCGTCGCCGGCGCCTCCTACGACAACAACCTGCTCTGTATCGGCGAAAAGGAGGTTTTCGCGGTTCACGAGATCTTCGAGACCCTGCTCGCCGCGATGACCGGTGCGGGCGGCTACCGGCTCTCCGACGCCCAGATCCACCAGCTCGAAGCGGCCGCCTTCAAGACCAACGACGACGGCAAGGTGGTCGTTCATCCCGACTTCGTGGGCAAGGACGCGGCGGTCCTCGCTCAAGCGATCGGCGTGAACGTCCCCGCCGGGACACAGCTTCTCTTCGGCGAGACCGGCGAGCACAGCCCCTTTGTCGATCACGAACAAATGATGCCCTTTGTTCCCTTCGTCCGCGTGCCGTGCGTCGATACCGCGATGGCCCTGGCGAAGAAGTACGAACACGGCTACCGCCACACCGCGATCATCCACTCGCGCGACTTGGCGACGATTACCAAGATGTCGCGGATGATGGAGGCGACGGTCTTCGTCGCCAACGGTCCCAGCCCGGCGGGCATCGGGGTCGGTGGCGAGGGGGTGGTCTCGTTTAGTATCGCGACGCCGACCGGCGAAGGAGTCACGACACCGCTGACGTTCACTCGGCGTCGCCGAGCGGCGATCGTCAACAGTCTTCGGTTGATTTGACCAGGTAGCGTGGGTCTCGATCCACCACTTGGGGAAGGCCCGGAGGACGATTCGACCGTAGGTCAGGCCATTGCCTGACGCGGAAAGCTGAGGGTCTCTTGCATGCCCAGCTTGACGAGCAATCTGGGCCACCCAGGCGGGTCAACCCGCGGTTGATTTGAGGAAACGATGTTTCGAGCCCGCGTGATTGGAAAAGCGATTGCCCCGAGCAAGCACCCCTCGATGGAAGGGGCACGGCTCTTGGTGATGCAGATCCTCAACCAACGCGGCGGTCCTGACGGCGATCCGGTCGTCGTGGTCGATCGGCTCGGGGCCAGCGCGGGGGGCGTCGCGATCATCACCAACGATGGCCGCGCGGCCCGCGACATGATGGGGACCAAACAGACGCCGGTCCGTTACACCACGATCGGTCTGGAAGACGACCGCGAGGAGGCCCGCTCGTGAGGCTGATGGAAGTCGTTGGCAAGGTCTCGTTCTCGAAGACCCATCCGTCGCTCAAGGGGAAGCGATGGGTGTTGGCCACGCCGCTGAATCTGGCCGCCCTCGCCGAGAAGGAAGAACCCAAGGCCGACCAGCTCGTCGTGATCGACGAACTTGGCAGTCAGCGCGGCGACGTGATCGCCGTCTCCGAGGGGGGCGAGGCCGCCTTCCCGTACTACCCGAACTACAAACCGGTCGATGCCTACGCGGCGTGCTTGATCGAGCGAATCGATCTCGACGACGACGAAGTCGACCGGCTGTTGGCACAACAATAAGTCGAAGGAGAACGAGTAACATCATGATCAATGAATGGCAGGCGAGACAGCAGATCATCGAGGTTGGTCGGCGGCTCTACCAGAAGGGCTTCGCGGCGGCCAACGATGGCAACATCAGCGTTCGCATCGACGAGGATCGCTTCCTCTGCACCCCGACGGGCGTCTCCAAGGGCTTCATGAAGCCGGAGGATCTCTGCATCGTCGACGGCCAGGGCAATCAAGTCGCCGGGGAGAAGAAGCGGACCAGCGAGATCAAACTCCACTTGTCGATCTACCGCACTAGCGACGAGGTCAACGGCGTGGTCCACTGCCACCCGCCGCACGCGACCGCGTTCGCGATCGTGCATGAACCGGTGCCGAAGTGCATCCTGCCGGAGGTCGAGGTCTTCCTCGGCGAGGTGCCCTTGGTCAAATACGAAACGCCCGGCACCCAGGACTTCGCCGAGACGGTCGTCCCCTACGTCCACGACTCCAACACGGCGATCCTCGCCAACCACGGCACGGTCGCGTGGCACAAGGACTTGATGACCGCCTACTTCAACACCGAGATCATCGACGCCTACTGCCGGATGCTGATCCTGGCCCGGCAGCTCGGCACGATCAACTACCTCGGCGAGCGGCAAGTTGGCGAGTTGCTCGCCTTGAAGAAGCGGCTCGGCATCCACGATCCTCGGCTCGAGATGGACGACTGCGACCTTTGCGGCAACAGCATCTTCCGCGAGGGGTACACCGAGTTCGCTCCGGACAACAAGGCCTTCCCGCCCCCCGAGGCGTGTAGCTGCTCGGGGACCTCTCCGCGGGCCGAACGGAAACTGCCGGAGGTCGATCTCGGCTCGCCCGCGACGACCGCCCCGAGTGTCCCATCCGATCCCGAGGCCCTGGTGAAACTGATCACCGAGCAGGTGATGAAGGTTCTCGGCAACCTCCCCGCCGGAGCGGTCGGAGCCAACGGGAGCTACTAGTGGAGCAAGTGGCGCTGGCTTGAGGGCGTGGTGTCCGGGTGGCCCCGATTGCTTGCCAATCGGGGTGGCGTAGCCACAAGAGCCCTTTGGAGGCGTGGTCGAGCTTGGGCTGATCGGAAGTTTCCTCAGAGGCCTCTTGTGTGCTTCGCACGCCCAGGTTGACGAGCAACCTGGGCCACCCAAAGATTCACTCTGATCTGGGAGAAGAGACCCCCCTTAATCCCCCCTTGGACAAGGGGGGACAGAAAGCGCCCCTTCGGACAACGGGACGCATCGACACAACAGCGACGTTTGACGGAAGACGGGAACTATGAAAGCAAGCATCATTGGCGGCGGCGGACTGGTCGGGAGCTGCACCGCATTCGCCCTGCAGGCGACGGGAATCATCCGTGACGTGGCGCTTCTGGACGCGAACGCCGACGGCGCCCGCGGCCAAGCCCTCGATTTGCAGCATGGAGCCTCGCTCGCGTACGACCAGCACTTCTACGCCGGGACGTATGCCGACGTCGCCGACAGCGACTTCATCATCATCACCGCGGGCTCGCGCCGAAAGCCCGATGAGAGCCGTCTCGACTTGATCAACCGCAACGTCGCGCTCTTTAAGACGATCATCGGCGACGTGAAGAAGGCGGGGCACAAACCGGATGCCACCGTCGTCGTGGTAAGCAACCCGGTCGACGTCCTGACCTACCTGGCGACCAAGGAGCTGTCCCTTCCCTGGCAGCGGGTCATCGGGCTCGGCACGGTGCTCGACACCACCCGCTTCCGCAGCCTGCTCGCGGCTCGGCTGAACGTCGCCCCGACGCAGGTCTCGGCGCTCATCCTCGGAGAGCATGGCGACAGCATGGTGCCGATCTGGTCGAGCGCGACGATCGCGTCGCTGCCGATGGATCGTTGGCCCGGCGTCAACGCGAGCTTTCAGAACGAGATGTTCACCAAGACGAAAGGCTCCGGGGCGGAGGTCATCAAGCTCAAGGGCGGGGCGGGATTCGCGGTCGGCGTCAGCATTCGCGATGTCGTCGAGTCGATCGCTCTTGATCGGCGGGCGGTCCTGCCGGTCTCGACGCTACAACACGGCAAGTATGGCATCCGCGACGTCTGTCTCTCGGTGCCGACGGTGGTTGGCCGAGCCGGAGCGATCGACCAGATCCAGCTCGATCTGTGGCCCAAGGAGATGATGGCGATCCAAAAGTCGGCCCAAGTCCTCCGTGGGACGATCAACGACGTTTTGCGAGCGGGATAGTCCCGCGGTGAAGCGGTTCGTCTGGCTCTAAGTGTCAGGGGGTCCTGACCTCTCCTTGGGGAGAAGTCGGCGAACGCAGTGAGCCGGGTGAGGGGATTTCGGTTCGGAATGTCGAGGGTGATTCGCGAAGAAAAGCCCCCTCACCCCTAACCCCTCTCCCACGGGGAGAGGGGAACAAGAGGCTCGCTCTCCCACGGGGAGAGGGGAACAAGAGGCTCGCTCTCCCACGGGGAGAGGGGAACAAGAGGCTCGCTCTCCCACGGGGAGAGGGGAACAAGAGGCTCGCTCTCCCACGGGGAGAGGGGAACAAGAGGCTCGCTCTCCCACGGGGAGAGGGGAACAAGAGGCTCGCTCACACGGGGAGAGGGGAACAAGAGGCTCGCTCCCACGGGGAGAGGGGAACAAGAGGCTCGCTCTCCCACGGGGAGAGGGGAACAAGAGGCTCACTCTCCCACGGGGAGAGGGGACACTAGAGCCAGACATCTAGGCCTAGACGGACCCGTAGGTCAGGCCATTGCCTGATAAGACACTGCTCCCCCTTGTGGACAAGGGGGAGTCAGCGTGGGGGCTTCCTCCTCCGCAGGGGCGAGACTCTCGCTGCCACGGAAGAAGAGACCCCCTGTCGTCCCCCCCCTTGGACAAGGGGGACGTAAGAAGCCACCACACGCGTTCTTAGATGGGAATCATGCAAAAGTCACTCGATCGCAAGTTGGCGGCCATCGCGGCGAATCCGCAGTGTGGCGAGTTCATCCTCGCCGATGCGAAGGACGCCGACATGGCGTTCGGCATCTCCTCCCCGGGGAAGAACGTCGGCGCGACCCGGCCGCGGAACATCGTCGAGTATCGCGACATCATCCGTCAGGTCATCCGCCAGGGTCTCGTCGACATCGTCCTGATGTCGGCGAGCAACAACGAGATCTTGACGATCGAGGAACGCCTCTTCGACCATAGCCCGGTGACCCCGGCCGCACGCGGCAACGACGCGTCCGATGTCTTCGCCGTGCGCGGTGGACGCTACGTCACCGAGCCCGCGGCCCCCTTCCGGTCCGCGTCCCTCGATCACATCATGGCCGGGCGTATCGACTGTCCCGACTCGGAACGCTCGCGCGGGTCGGATCTCGGGCTCTACAGCGTCACCTTCACCAACCACCTCGAGCGCGACCTCAAGACCCTCGAGACCTATCGCGAGTTTCGTCATGAAGCCGAGCGCAAGGGATTTCGACATTTCCTTGAGGTCTTCGATCCCAACGTCGATTGCGGGCTCTCGCCCGAGGAGATTCCCCCCTTCATCAATGATATGATCGTCCGGACGTTGGCGGGCGTGACGAAGAAGGGACGCCCGGTCTTCCTAAAGATCGTCTACCACGGTCCCGAGTCGATGGAGGAACTCGTCGCGTACGACCCGAGCCTTGTCGTCGGAATTCTCGGCGGTTCGGCGGGGACGACCTACGACGCGTTCAAGATGCTCGCCGAGGCGAAGAAGTACGGGGCCAAGGCCGCCCTCTATGGCCGGAAGATCAATGCTTCCGAACAGCCCCTCGCGTTCATTCACTTTCTCCGTCTCATCGCCGATGGGCAGATCAGCGCCGAGGAAGCGGTGCGTGGCTATCACGGCGTCCTGCAGCAACTCGGCATTCCGCCTCATCGCTCGCTTGAGGAAGACATGATGCTGCGGACCGGCGTCATGTCCTACGCGGGCAATGGAACCACCACGAGCATCCCCGGCCTCACGCCCGGCGGTCGTCCCGCCTCTCCTTCCTCTCCGTCTTCATCCCCTCGGGTCACGACGTCATCGTCCTCCACGGCGCCGAATGGAGCCTCCAACGGAGTGTCGGCCAATGGGGACTCGCCCAACTTCGGGAGCATGAACTCCGAGGAACGGCTCGCTTATCACCGTCAGCGCATCGCCCGACTGATGGGCGAGGGGAGTTCGGTCACGGTCAACGCCTTCGCTCGCACGGGCGACTGACTTCTCTCGCGCATTTCCCCATCGGGTCGACCATCGCGTTCCTCTCGTCGGCCGATCTTCGCGTCGCTGATTCGTCGAGCCCAATCCTGGCGGTTCGCCAACTCCGATCTGGACATTGGCTGCGCCTTCGTGGATCATCAGTTGGTCCGGGTGGGCGGGGCACTTCCACCCAATCATTTCGCTGAGTCTACCGACACTTCGCGTCAAGGTCGCTGTTGGGGCCCTTGTGTCGTGAGGTGAATCAACGAAGGGGAGTCCTATGCCGACGAGCCGGGGGAAGGTACGTCGTCAGGCGAGCGGATTCACGCTAGTGGAGCTTCTCGTGGTGATCGCCATCATCGGGATCCTCGTGGCGCTTTTGCTGCCGGCCGTGCAGCAGGCGCGCGAAGCGGCCCGGCGGGCTCAATGCCAGAGCAACCTCAAGCAGATGGGGACGGCTCTACACAACTACCACGATGCCCACGATGCGTTCCCGCCGGGAACGATCTATACCAGTCCGAGTTCCACGTCGAGTTATGGGGGATGGGGGATCGCGTTGCTTCCCTACCTCGATCAAGAGGCTCTCTTCAATCAGTACAACCACGACTTGAGCAACGACGACAACCAGAACGAACCGGTATTACAGCGTTCTCTATCGGTGATGCGCTGTCCCAGCGACGCGACGACGACTGGTCTCGTCGATCCTGGGGCGGACTACAACGAGGTCGCACCGAGTTCCTACAAGGGCGTCGCCGGCATCAGCAGCGGTGGGTGCGGTCCCTTTTGGGACAACCCGGTGACGGTGGACAATGGGAATTCAAGACCGGAGCTTCGCGGTCTTCTGCACGTCGTCGGGGTGGGCAACTCGACCACCGAGAGCATCCGTAGCGTCAGTGACGGGACGAGCAAGTCGTTCGCGATCGCGGAGTATCACACGACGACCAATCCCAACGTGAAGGCCTTCTGGGGAGTCAGCAAGAGGTTCTACGCTCTCGGGACGGCGATGCCACAGACCCATCTGCGTGCCCTGGCGGACAATGCCGAGTGTCGGGTCATTGACGGGAGCCATTGCCGCTGTAATCGTGCCCTGGGAAGTCTTCACCTCGGGGGCATGCACGTGCTTCTCTGTGATGGGCGAGTCGAGTTCATTAGTTCGAACATCGATTCGGCTCTCTATCTGGCGTTGGCGACGATTGCCGGAAGCGAGGGCCCGGGAATGGCGTTGCCGTAGGTCGAAAGCGACCTCGACATCCGCCGCAACGAGGGGAACGATCGCCGAGTCGCGCGAATGGAGCGAGTCGGCGCAGCCGAAAGGAATCCTAGCATGACAACGTACGTCTCGACTCGGAGTCGACGCCCGCGGGGCTTCACGCTGGTGGAACTTCTGGTCGTCATCGCGATCATCGGCATTTTGGTGGCTCTCTTGCTCCCGGCCGTGCAACAGGCCCGTGAGGCGGCCCGACGAGCACAGTGTCAGAGCAACCTCAAGCAGATGGGAGTCGCTCTGCACAACTATCACGACGCCCACAACTGCTTTCCGCCCGGCAACATCTACACGTCAACGACCTCCGCGAACAGCTACGCCGGTTGGGGAGTCGCGATGCTTCCCTACTTGGATCAAGAGGCGCTCTACAACGAGTACAACCACGACCTACTCAACTCCCACAACAGAAACGAACTCGTCTTGGCGCGATCGCTCTCGGTGATGCGCTGTCCTACTGACGCCTCCACGATCGGGCACATCGATCCCGCCCAGGGCGCGTATGACCCGATCGCTCCTGGTTCTTACAAGGGGGTCGCCGGAAGGAGCACCGGGGGATGCGGTCCGTTCTGGGACTATCCGCTTCATGTCGACAACGGATCGGCCGCCCCGAACGTTCGTGGTCTTCTTCATGTCGTAGGTGTTGGCAACTCGACGACGGAAAGTCTTCGCAGCGTCACCGACGGGACGAGTAAGACCTTCGCCGTGGCGGAGTATCACACGACGACCAACGAGCGGTCGAAGGCCTTCTGGGGGGCGAGTGTTTCTTTCCTCGGTTTGGGAACCGCGATGCCGCAGTCGCATCTGCGGGGCTATCCCGATCATGCCGAGTGCGTGGTGATCGACGGAACGCACTGCCGCTGCAACCGCGCCTTGGGAAGTTTGCACAACGGCGGCATGCACGTACTCCTTTGCGATGGTCGGGCAAGTTTCATCGGCACGAACATCGATTCGGATCTCTACATGGCGCTCGCGACCGTTGCCGGCGCGGAAGGGCCCGGGGTGGCCGTTCCGTGATCGCGGTGCCGAAGAATCTTGCACGTGGTGAACGGCTTGGAAACGTGATGGTGGTATCTGGGGTGGATCGAATGCGTGGGATGGTGACGACGGGCCTTCGCGTAACGTTGGTCCTGGGAATGATGGTGGCCACCGGCTGCGGTGGTGGCGAGGACAACACGGCGCGCGTTGCGGGAATCGTCACGCTCGACGGCCAACCCCTTCCTGACGCTCGCTTGAGTTTCGAGCCGATCGCGACGGGAAGCAACCCCCATCCAGGGCGTGGCTCCTACGGCCGGACCGACATGGAGGGCCGCTTCACGCTGAAGGTCGTCGGGGGCTCAAATGGCGCCGTGATCGGCAAGCATCGCGTGCGCATCAGCACCTACCGCTCGGAGGAGACGGAAATGGGGATGAACGTCTTGGCCGAGGAGAAGGTTCCCCCTCGCTACAACGCCGAGACTCAACTCGTCTTCGAGGTCCCCGCCGACGGCACGAGTGATGCGAACTTTGAACTCGTTTCCAAGTAGTCCCATCGCATCGCTGGCAAGTGGCGACTGGTGTGCCTACGTCAAGTTGTCAGGCATCATTTCCTACCTCTCCTTGGGGAGAGGTCGGCGAGCGAAGCGAGACGGGTGAGGGAGATACCGACTCGGAAAATCAAGAGGGGCTTGTTGAGACTAAGACGAACCCCCTCACCCTCGAAGACGAACCCCCTCACCCCTAACCCCTCTCCCACAGGGAGAGGGGAACAAGAGGCTCGCTCTCCCACGGGAAGAGGGGAACAAGAGGCTCACTCTCCCACAGGGAGAGGGGAACAAGAGGCTCGCTCTCCCACGGGGAGAGGGGAACAAGAGGCTCGCTCTCCCACGGGAAGAGGGGAACAAGAGGCTCGCTCTCCCACGGGAAGAGGGGAACAAGAGGCTCACTCTCCCACAGGGAGAGGGGAACAAGAGGCTCGCTCTCCCACGGGGAGAGGGGGATAAGAGCCTGACCTACAGAGGTAGACGGAACACTACTCAAACGCCGCGGCGATCATGTTGGAGATCGCGGTGAGCCGGCGCGGTGCGGCTTGCCGGTAGCAGCTCGTGAGCACGACCAGATAGAGTTCCGTCTCCGGATCGACCCACATCACCGTTCCCGAAGCCCCTATGTGCCCAAAGAGACTCTCTCCCAAGAGATCGCACAGTGGCCCGAAGGTCGCATTGGGCGCGTTGAGTTGCCAGCCGAGTCCCCAACGCTCCTTGCGAACGACGTCGAGCGGAAGCGTCGCCATCGGTTCGATCTGGTTAGTGGTCATCATCGCTCGGGTGCGAGGCGCGAGGATGTCGACCGACGACCGCGGTAGCATCGACCACGCCAGCCGCGCGAGGTCCGGCGGGGTCGAGTAGAGCCCTCCCCAGGGGGCGCCGAGTCGCCGCCAGAAGGCGGAGTTCATGTCCCAACTCTTGTCCTCGGGGCCCCTTCCCGTGATCAACCCCACGACGCGCTCGTCGAGCGCCGCCCCGATGCCGAGATGGGAGTCGGTCATGCCGAGGGGGGCGAAGATCCTCTCACGGAGCACCTCGGGAAGTGGTCTTCCCGCAACACGTTCGACGATTCGCCCGAGCAAGAGCGTTCCGAGGCTCTGGTAGCTGAAGCCCTTGCCTGGCTCGAACAGGAGTTCGACATCGCGGGCGCCCCGCGAGAACTGGTCGAGCGTCGCGTGGGCCTTGCGGAGTTCGATATTGTCGGGCAGATGATCGGGCAGGCCGGAGGTGTGTGTCATCAGGTGAACCAGCTCGATGCGCTCTTTGTCCACCGCCAGCTCGGGGAGAACGTCGACGATCCGGTGTCGCAGGGTGAAGAGGCCTTCCTCGAGAAGCTGGAGCGCCGCGAGAACGACGATCGGCTTGGTGATCGACGCGACCGCGAAGAGGGCGTCGGTCTTGAGCGGCTCGGCGTCGGGGGCGGGTGTTTGCCGGCCGAGGTACCAGGGCTCGAGCACGCGATCGCCACGACCGACCATCAGCGCGACGGCGGGCAGGGGAGGATCGTCCCCGGCCATCCAAGCGGCCAATCGGATCCGACAGCGATCGAGACGGCCAGCGTCGAGCCCGAGATCCTGGGGATCGTCCACACGTTCGGGAAACACCGTCGCCATCCCATCCTCCAGACGAATCGCTTGAAGTCACCGACCCAGACGCGATAGGCTACAACCTCGCCCGGCGGAATGCACGACGGCAATCGGCGATTCTTCCGCGGGGTGTCACGGCCCAGGTCCCGACGATGGGCGAGCGGTCCACTTGGACCGTTCCCGGACGGGGTCGTTTCGATCCAATCAGCAAGGTAGAGAGACGATCATCGCTAGTACAACCACCACCTCGACTCCTCAGCACGTGACCGATGCGATTGCTCGTCTGCGCGGCAACATCGAAAGCGTCTTTCTGGGCAAGCCCGACGTCGTCGATGGCGTCCTCGTGGCGCTTCTGGCTCGAGGGCATGTTCTGATCGAGGACGTTCCCGGCGTCGGCAAGACGCTGGTGACCCGCGCGCTTGCGAAGAGTCTCGACTGCGCGTTCCGCCGCGTGCAGTTCACGCCCGACTTGTTGCCGAGCGACATCATCGGGTCGACCGTGTTCGATTCGAAGTCGTCGCAGTTCGTCTTCAACGAAGGACCACTCTTCGCGCACATCGTCTTGGCCGACGAGATCAATCGCACCTCGCCGCGAACCCAGTCGGCGCTACTGGAAGCGATGAACGAGGGGCACGTGTCGATCGACGGCAAGACGCACCGCTTGCCACAACCCTTTCTCGTGCTCGCGACCCAGAACCCCTTCGAGTTCGAGGGAACCTATCCTCTTCCCGAGAGTCAGCTCGACCGTTTCCTCGTGCGGCTTTCGATCGGGTATCCCTCCCGCGAGGAAGAGGAGAAGCTTCTTCTCAGTCATCGACGCGGGGAACCGGTCGACGAACTCTCGCCGGTCATGGGCATGGACGAGCTGCGCGACGTGCAAGCCGCGGTGTCGGAAGTCACGGTCGACGAGTCGGTCACGCACTATCTTCTGGACATTGTGCACGCGACCCGCGAGCATTCCTCGCTCCGCATCGGCGTCAGTACCCGCGGGGCGCTCGCGCTGTATCGCTCTTGCCAAGCGGCCGCTCTTCTTCGTGGTCGGGCCTACGCGGTGCCCGATGATGTCAAGGAGTTGGCGGTCCGGGTCCTCGCTCATCGGGTGATGACTCGTTCCCCGATGTCGCTTCACGATGCCGAGGCGTCCTCGGAAGTGATCCAGTCGATCGTCGACCACGCGCGCCCGCCCGAGTAACGACATGTCAACGCGTCGATTCTTCCGCTGGACCACCAGACCGACCAAACAGGGGATGGTCTTTCTCTTCATCCTCGCGTGCGTCTTCGGGGCATCCTTCATCCAACGCGTCAATCTCTTGGTCCTCATCTTCAGCCTGAGCTCGGCCCTGCTGGGTGTCGGCTTGTGGGTCCAGGACCGGATGTTGCGTGGCGTGAAGTTGAGGCGAACCGCACCACGCCAGGTCGAGGCGGGCGACGGCTTCAACGTGACACTCGAAGCTTCCAAGGAGTTTGGGCCGGCAATCTGGGCCACGTGCGTAGTGGAGTCGCTTGAGCCACGAGTTCCCACCTTCGCTCCCGAGGCGCCATTGCCCGTGGTTCGGGAAGGTGACTCGGGCAAGGGGAACTACCGAGCTCGATTGCCGAAACGAGGCCGCTACCGCTTCGCGAGTCCGTGGCTGGTCACCCAGTTCCCCTTCGGTTTCTTCGAACGGCGTCGCGCTCCCGTGGCGGTCGAGGGTGATCTCGAGATCACCGTGACCCCTCGCATGGGGACGATTCTGCGACCGTTTTGGCCGATGGCGACGTCGGGAGCCGAGTCTCCGCGACTTTCGGCGGCGGTGCAGTCGCGGCAATTCGAGGAACTGGCGGGACTGCGGCCTTACCGGACCGGCGACAATCCGCGCCACATTCATTGGAGGACGACCGCTCGCCGGGGCGAGACCATCATCAAGGAGTTTCACCGCGCCGGCGGCGTCGAGGGACTCCTCGTTGTCGAAGCTTGGCGACCAGCCCGGACGAGGGACGTCGCGGATCAGACCGTCGAGAGGCTCTTGAGCTTCGCGGCGACCTTCCTGCGCGATCGTTGCCGGCAAACGTCGGCCCAGATGACGGTCCTCCTCGTTGGCGAAACGACGCGGCTTCACACGGGAATCGCTTCGCAAGGCCTGCTCGCGGTTTGCCTCGAGGATCTCGCGGTGATGCAAGCGAGTCCCGATGCCGACTGGTCCCGCTCCGCCAGGGAGACGCTCGGGCAGGCGATGTTTCAGGGCGGGACGTTGCTCGCCAGCACGCGGCCGCAACCGGAGGCGACCGCCGCACTCTCGGCGTACGTCACGCGCGGCATGGCGGGTTCCCCTCTCGTCGTCGACGTTTCCGAGGAGTCGTTTGGAGAGACGTTCACCATGGAGGCCCCGTAGGGGAGAAGGTGCGAACGACCTTCGCGTCGTCATCCCGGGCGCGCCTTCGTAGGTGTCGACGTTGATCTTGTAGCTAGAGAGATGGACTCGAGGAGGTGACATGTCATTGGGATTGCTCTTGGTCGGTCTGATCGTTGGCGCGGATCGTCCCAACGACGGGAAGGCGGAATGGACCGAGACGAAACGGGCCGCCGCCGAGTCGATCGAGGCCCGGAAGGAGGAGATCGCTTCGCAAGCGCGACGGATCTGGGAGCTTGCCGAGTTGGCGTTCCAGGAGCGCAAGTCGTCCACGCTTCTGGCCGACGCTCTGGAGTCTTCCGGGTTTGAGGTCGAGCGAGGGGTCGCCGGGATGGAGACCGCCTTCGTCGCGACGTTTGGGAAGGGGAAACCGGTCATCGCTCTGTTGGCGGAGTTCGACGCGTTGCCGGGACTCTCTCAACGAGCCGAACCCTATCGCAAGGAAGATCCCCGTCGAGATGCCGGTCATGGTTGTGGACACAATCTCTTCGGGGTCGCCAGCGTCGGTGCGGCGATCGCCGTCAAGGAAGTGATGGTGGAGAAGGGGCTTGAGGGGACCCTTCGCGTCTATGGGTGTCCGGCCGAAGAAGGAGGAGGGGGCAAGAGCTACCTCGTTCGCGAAGGGCTCTTCGACGATGTCGACGCGGCGCTGCATTGGCATCCCTCCTCGTCGAACGACGCAGGCCCGCGCACGACGCTGGCCGTCATTCGCTTTCGGGTTCGCTTCAAGGGAAAGTCGGCGCACGCCTCGGCGGCGCCCGAGCAGGGACGCAGCGCTCTCGATGCGATTGAACTGATGAGCGTCGGCGTCAATTTCCTCCGCGAGCACATCCCGTCGGATGTCCGCATCCATCACGTCATCACCGAGGGGGGCAAGCGTCCGAACGTCGTTCCCGAGAACGCCGAGGCTTGGTACTACATTCGGGCTCCGCGAATGGCGACGGCCAAGGAAGTCTTCGCGAGGGTTCGCCGGATCGCCGACGGGGCGGCACTGATGACCGACACCAAGTCGACCATCCTCAAGGTGACCGGCGCGCACGAGATCCTTCCCAACGAACCGCTGGCGCGGCTTGTCGACGGAAACTTTCGCCTGATCGGCCCGCCGCAGTTCAGCGAGGAAGAGCGATCATTTGCCCAATCGCTGCGTGAGAGCCTGGGCCTCGCCGACGATGTCGATCTTCGCGAGGGGGCTCGAGGACCCGTCAGTGACGCGATCTCCGGCTTTCGCGAGCACGGGACCAAGGGATCGACTGATGTTGGCGACGTCTCCTGGAGTGTGCCCACCGCCGGCGCCTTGGTCGCGACCGCGCCACGAGGGGTGCCGCTGCACAGTTGGGGATTCGTCGCGAGTGCGGGATCGTCGATCGGGGTCCGAGGGGCGGTGACGGCGGCAAAAGTGCTCGCCCTCTCCGCGATCGACCTTTTTGAGCAGCCAAAACTCCTGGATGCGGGGAAGGAGGACTTTCGCAGGCGGAAGGGAACCGCTCCATTCGAGCCCCTACTGGAGTCGGGACCCCCGCCGAAGAGCGTCGATCCCTGAGCGGCCGAGGGTGAGGAATCGAGGTCGATTCCTTCCCGCTCGATTGCTCGTTATTCCTTTGTTGCCAAAGAGTTGCGAGTGATCGCTCGTATATTAGGGCTTCCTGCTAAGGAGTTCGGCGGCGTCACGACGTTCGGGTTGCAATTTGCTAAAGCCTTTGTGGGATTGGGGTTATGTTGAAGGTCGCCGCTCGGAGGCTCCGGTGGCCAAGTCGAGATGGGAGAATTGCTCGGAGATGTCCTTTCGCAAGGCGTTGGTTGCGCTTGGTTTGTGAATTCCCTGGAGGACTCCGCTTGCCAGGCATCCGATCTGACCGTACCTTCACACGATCTTGATCACTAGGTTCCTCAACGAGGACAGGATGTCACCGGTTTTGGTACTGTTGTTTCTCTTCGGCAATTTGGCGTTGGCCTGCCTGGCGGGTCTCGCGGGCCGAACGAAGAATCGCCCCCCCGCGTGGCGGCGCCGTCCGCCCCTGCCGTAACCACAGCCTCGTCTCACCCGAGACGGCTGCCAACCTGATAGACGACCAGCGCGGCCACGTAGGCCAGGCCTGTCATGTACACGAACGAGAAGATCGCCCAACCCCAAGAGTTGGTTTCCCGTTTGATGACCGCCAGTGTCGCGAGACATTGAGCGCACAGCGCCCAAAAGACCATGAGACCCACGGCGACCGCGGTCGTGAAGACCGGGCGCCCATCGGGCCACGTCGCTCGCTGGAGTTCCTCGCGTAGCGTCGCACTCTCCTCGTCGACGTCGCCGCCGACGCTGTAGATCGTTCCGAGAGCCGAGATCACGACTTCCCGCGCGGGGAACGACGCGATCGCCGCCATCCCAATGCGCCAGTCCCAACCGAGTGGACGAACGGCTGGTTCGATCCAATGGCCCATGATGCCGAGAAAGCTGTGGGCTTGGAGGGTCGACGCCTCCTCGTTGTCGAGATCGGTGAGTTGCTCGTCGATCCGTTCGGCGTTGGCTTGCGGAAGCTCGCGCTGAGTCTCCAGGACCGAACGCCGTTGAGCGTACTCGTTGATCGTCTCCGAGGAGCGGGGATAGTACTGCAGCGCCCAGATGACGATCGTCGAGGCGAAGATGATCGTTCCCGCCCGCTTCATGAACGCCCAGCCACGATCGACGACGCGATCGACGACGATCCAGAGCGAGGGGACCTTGTAGCTGGGCAACTCCATGATAAAGACGGGCGTTTCGCCGCCGATGATCGTCTTCTTGAGCACCCACGCCACCAGCGGCGCGACGACCAAGCCGATCATGTACATGCAGAAGAGGACAAAGCCCTGGAGGGAGAAGAAGCCCAATAGGTCGGCTCCGGGAAAAGCGGGAACGTAGTCCTGGAGCGTGACGGCGGGAATGAACGTTCCGATCATGATGAGATAGACCGGGAGTCGGGCGCTACAACTCATCAGCGGGGCGACGAGGATCGTCGTCAAGCGGTCCCGGCGATCCTCGATGGTTCGTGCCGCCATCACGCCGGGGATCGCACACGCGAAGGAGGAGAGCATCGGAACGAACGACTTGCCGCTCAAGCCGCACTTGGCCATGAGCTTGTCCATCAGGAAGGCGGCGCGGGCCATGTAGCCGCAGTCCTCGAGGAGCGCGATGAAGGCGAATAGCAGCATGATCTGCGGCAGGAAGATGACGACACTGCCCACGCCCGCGATGATGCCGTCGATGATCAGCGACTTCAGTGGGCCCTCCGAGAGGAAGGAGCCGATGCCGTCGCTCAGGAAGACAAAGAACTCGTCGATCGGACCCATGAAGTACGCGTCGGCGATGCTGTAGATCGTGACGAAGATGATGAACATGAGGGCCAAGAAGGCGACCAGGCCCCAGACGCGGTGCATCAACACCCGGTCGATGCGATCGCTCATCGTCGTCTTGCGTTCGGTCGATCGGCGCAGCGGGCCCGCCAATCGCTCGACGATCCATTGATAGCGACTGCGAATCTCGACGGCGGGGACGGGGCAACCCGCGGCTTTGAGTCGTTCGCGCGCTTCGGTGAGAACCTTGGTCACGTCGCCCCCGGCAAGCCGGACGAGACGCTTCTCGGTCGACCCACCCGCGTCGAGGATCGCCCGCTCAAGCAGGTAGCGAGGCGTCTTCTCCCCACCACGCTGCGACAGCCATTCCTCGAGGCGATCGACTTCCTGCTGAAAGGCGTCGGCGAAGACCGGACGCTTCGTGGGGGCCGCTTGGCCGGCGGTCTCGATGATGCGCCGGCGCAGGTCGTCGAGGCCACGGCGGGCGTTGGCCTGAATCGGGACGACGGGGATGCCGAGTTCTTCGGCGAGTTGGTCGACGTCGATGTGATCGCCGTTGTGTTCGGCGACGTCGATCATGTTGAGCGCCAGGATGACGGGCGTGTCGAGTTCCAGCACCTGAGTCGTCAGGTAGAGGTTTCGCTCGAGATTCGAAGCGTCGACGATACAGACGATGACGTCGGGGGCGGCGGTATCGGGGAGGAGTCCCAGCAGGAGGTCGACCGCGAGCATCTCGTCGGGCGAGCGGGGAGAGAGGCTATAGGTCCCCGGCACATCGGTGATCATGAGCGGGTGGCCGTCGTGGTCGGCTTTTCCCGATTTGATCTCGACGGTGACGCCGGGGAAGTTGCCAACGCGGTGCCTCAAGCCGGTGAGGGCGTTGAAGAGGGTCGTTTTCCCGGTGTTGGGGTTGCCGACGAGAGTAACGGCCACGGCGGAGGTCGCCGACGGAGCAGTGGTGGAACTCATGCTCATGACTTTGTGACTGGTAGGTGGTTGTCCAAGTGCCGAGGGAGCAACAGTTTGCTCGTGAGTCTCTTGCCATGAGCGACGGTTCCAGAACGCGGTCCCGACTTCGTCGGCGCGGCGTGGGAAAGGCTGCTGGCGCAGAGGCTTGCGTGCCCCCTAGGACCACGGTCGCGATAGGAAAACTCGGTGAACGAGCAGCGGTCGCCCAAAATCTTCAACATACGTAATTGAGATTCAATGTCGAAATGCTCTCGGCGCGGAACGGCCCGGATCGGGGGAATTCGGAGCGTCTCGGGAAGGTTTTGGATGGATTCGGCCGCGTTTCGGGTCTAAATACTCGGTGCCGGCGACCCGCGAGCCACCGATTCTGAGGACGTCGACCTCGGGGAAGTCGGGGCTCTGGGGATGCCATCTCTTGCAACTGATCGCTTGGTATTCGAGAATCAGACAGGGAACCGCATGTCCAAACCCGATGAGGCGAGGCTGCGGATGGCTTCCCCCTCGCGAAAGGATCTGGTCATCGCGGATTGTTTTGGGCTCGCCTAGCACGCGCCCCATGCCAACTCGATCGCGATGATCCCATCCATGGGGTGAGTCCATAGACAGAACAACTTGACACGATGTGCAAGGGGAGAACCAAGACATGTTTTTACCCCCTCGTTCCAGCGGTTCGTTCGGACCGTTGTCGCCGATGAGGAAGTTTCTTCGTCGAGCCCACGATCGGCTCGACGCTCGTCCGCTCGCCAAGTCGCGCGAGGATGGTCCGTTCATCTTGGAGCATTCCTTCGCCTTCGAAGCTCTGAGCGATCGGATCACGCCGGCAACGTTCAACCTGGTCGGTCCGACCCTGCAATTGTCGCTCGACGTCAATGAGATTGTCACGATCTCGACCGAGGGGGTCGCCGAGCCCGACAACGGCATGGTCTTCACCCTGACCGGGACGACGTGGTCGGGAACCAACAAGACCAACGCGACCGGCGACGGCACCGACACGCTCAACGCGACCAACAACGGGGCCGCGATTCTCTCCGTCGTGATCACCGGAGCCGGCAACAACACCGTCGACTTCGGAGCCACGGCGGAGGACTCTCCGCTCAACTCCGACCTTGACATCAATCTGACGTCGGCCGCGGGACTGACGAACACGGAAGTCTTTGAGTTCGGTGTCAGCTCGACACTCGACGTCAACGCGCCGGGCGCCAACTTCACGCAATCGGGCAACGGCGCGTTCGCGTTCAGTCAGAGTCCGATTTTCGCGCTGGGTTCGGGCGGCGATCTGCTCCTGGACGCCGCGGGCAACGACTTCAACGGGCAAGTCATCGGCATCACCAGCGCCGGGGACGTGACTCTCGTCGATGCTGACGCGAACAACCTCGGCACCATGCTGGGAACGTCGGTCATCAGTGGCGATCTGTCGGTGACCAACACGGGGGCGGCGGCGGCCGCGATCACCGACGCGGGCATTGTCGCGGTTGGCGGAACGTCCGACTTCGTGGTCAGCAACACCACCGGCGGCGCGATTGCCCTCGACAACTTCTCGAACCAATTCGGCGGCGCCGTCAGCGCCACCAATAGTGGGACCGCCTCGACCGCTGGCGTGAGCATCAAGCATGCCACGTCGATGATCCTCGGGGATATCTCGGTCACGGGAACCGGGACCCAGATCGTGATCGAGGCGGAGGATAGCATCTCCCAGTTCGGCGCGATCACGGCCGCGAACAGCGCCAACGTCATCTTTGCAACCAACTCCGGATCGGACGTGCTGCTGAACAACGCCGCCAACGACATCGGGGTGGGAGACTTCGTGCTCAATTCCGACGCCGCCAACGTCACGGTGTCCGCGTCGCACGATCTCACCTTCGACGCCGGTGGCAACAGCATTACCGAGAACCTGACGCTGATCAGCGTCGGGGCCATTGACCAGGCAAGCGCCATCAGCGTCGCGGGCGAGACATTTCTCGACGCCGGAACCTCGATTGATCTCTCCGAGGCGACGAACGATTTCAACGGCGTGCAGATCACTCAGTCCTCGGTCGACGACACGGTCGAGATCGAGGATGGCAATGACCTGGTCATCTATGGGGGAACGTCGGGTGACACGACGATCTCCGCTGGCGGCGCGCTGACGCTCGGTCTCAACGGCGGTTTCACCATGACTGCGGACGGGGTGGGCGACTTCCAGGGATCGACGATCGACATTCGCGGCGCCAACGTCGACTTGGGCGACGGTAACTCGAACTTCGACGCGACCTCGAACAATCCCATCACCATCAGCTCGGTGATGGTGAACGAAACGGTCACGCCCGGACGACTCTTCTTCGGAGACACCTCCACCATCGACGCTCCCGATGGCTTCGTGGTCGACGCCGACTCGGTCCTGGGCGGCACCGGAACGCTCGATGTCGGGTTCGCCGGTCTCATCATCACCGAGGATGGCGTGCTCACCGGTGGGACCAGTCCTGGCCGTCTCGACGTGACGGGGCTGATCGACTTCGAACCGGGAGCGGTCCTGCTCCAAGAGATCGAAGGGACCGACGCCGGCGAGTTCGACCAAGTCGTCGCCACGGGGACGATCGACATTGAGGACGCGATCCTAAATATTCTTCTCGGCTCGACCTTCGACCCGGTCGGTTCGGTCGGTCAGACGATCACGATCCTCTCCTCCGGAGCGCTCATCACCGGCGAGTTCGCCAACGTCATCGGCGGCCAAGTCATCATCCAGGGCGTCGCCTTCGGGGTCACCTACAACGATCTGTCGGTCCAGTTGACGGTGCTGGCCGGAAACATCAACAACGTCGACGGGATTGGCGTCTATCGTCCCTCCTCGGCGGAGTTCGTCTTCAACACCAGTGACCCGCTCGACGCCTTCAGCTCCGGCAATTTCTTCGGGATCACCTTCGGCGACCCGGACGAGAGCGGCTTTGTCGGCGAGTTCATCGCCCCGACGGTGACCAATGTGGGGGTCCGCCGCGGCAACCAGTTCATCATCAACACCAGTCCGATCACCAACTTCAACGCCAACACCTACGTCACCGCGACGATCGGCGTCGACTCCGACCAGGTGTTGATCGGGGACTGGGACGGCGATGGTCGCGATGACATCGGCCTCTTCCGCGGGGAGACGGCAACTTACGTCACGATCAACTTGCCGACCCTGACCGCGGGACAAACGGGCGATATCACCACCCAGCTTGGCATCGTCCGAAACATCACCTTCGGCAATCCCGTCTCCGACGTGCCGAACCAGGATGTCAGTCCGACCGCCGCGCACTTCATCTCCAACGTCTCCTCCGATCAGATCGGGTTTCAGTCGAACTCGACGCTTCAGATCGCGAACGTCGACATCAGCACGCTTCCGGCGGGCAACTCGTCGATCACCGCGTTCTTCCAGCCCAGTCCGCTCTTCTTCGGAACGATCGGCGATCAGACGCTCAATGGGCAGTGGGAGGATGGAGACATCAACCAGCGCGGGATCCACCGTTCGTCGTCGGCGACCTTCTCGCTGGCGGCCGGGAGCAATCCCAATCTCGTCTTCGGCGTCGAGGGAGACGTCGGCATTCGTGGCAACTGGATCGGCGCCTCCTCGCCGCCCCCGCCCCCCGCGGCGAACCTGATCTCCGACGAGGGGCTCATCGACGCGCTCTTCGACGAGGACGACGAGAAGCTGTAGCGTTTTCGAGGTCGAGGGCGCAAGACCTCGAACCCATGCAAAAACGACAAAGGGCCGTCCCATTCGGGCGGCCCTTCTTCATTGACGGTGGTCGTGTTGACCTCGACGGACACTTCAGTCGAGGAACATGTGCTCGTAGTCGTGGTAGAGGAAGTCGACGAACTCCGAACCCTCTGCGGTCGTCTCGTAGATCTCCTGGAAGTCGTCGGTCTCGGATTTGACCAAGATCGCGAAGGGCTCGTCCTCCTCGCGGAGGCTCCAGGTCGGCTTGAGAAACGGTGCGTAGTTCTCCTCGAGGACCGACTCGGGCCGAATGTGAACCCGCCGGTTGAGGTAGAGCTGATAGCCCAGTTCCTCGAGCTTGTGCAGATCGAGTTCCTCGCCCTCACCCTTGCTCTCGCCGACGTAGTACGGCGCCAGGAGCGACTCGCGATCGCTCTTGAAGTTCGGGTTGTAGATCAGATCGATCGCGTTCCAGGGACAAATTTCCATCGTCCAGGGACCGGTACTTTCGCTCGGCACGCGGTAGCACATCTGGCAGCCGATGCAGCGGGCGGTGTCGATCTGGTGGTACGACTCGGACGGGAATCCGGGTACCTCGTAGATGCAGTCGACCGGACACATGCTCGCGCAGGAGTTGCAGGACGTGCAGGAGTTCTTGTTGATGAATGCGACGTATTGCGGTTCCTTCTTCCGAACCGGCGTCTTCTTCGTGAAGTACTCCTGAACACTGATCGTCATTGCCCCACCTTTGTTCGCTGGATCGTGACAGACCTGGAGACGAACGACCGCCGGCCCGTGGCCGCGACGATCGGACGCTCGCGATAGACCCCTCCCGCATCCCCATGATATGCGAAAGGTCGAGGGCTGCCAATCGGTCCCTCGGGATGTCGGGCGACCGCCGCGAGGACCTCAATCATTTTATCGTCAACCCGCGTTCCGGTGTTCGGGAATAGTCCATCTCATTTCAATGGGGCCCGCCTCAGTTGCCACTGGGGGGGACGATCGTCCGTTGGCGGCCGATAGAGGTAGATCGCCCGCTCGGGAAAACGCTCGCGGGTGACCCTGTCGACCTGGGCCTCGTCGGTCATCCACATCCGAACGATCGGCCCGTCGAGACGGGGGAGATTGTGGACATAGGTTGTATGGAGAGAATCTTCGGGGCGAGCCTGGACCACGACGACGATCGGCCCACGAGTCGCGAGTTGCCGTTCCGTCTCCGCTTGTTGTTGGGCCTGGTAGCGCGGATAGAGAAGTTCCGACGACGGCGAAAAGGCCTGCGGGAGCAGACTCGTAAGGTTCCCCGTGAGCGCGATCGCCCACAGACCCAGCCACCAGAGACCGATCAGCGGTCGGCCCCGCTCGAACGAGCCGGCCACGATCGGAATGGTCGCGACCGCGAGGGCCACGAGGAGAAACGGGAGCGCCTCGGCGAAGTAGCTCCATCCCAGAATGCCGGCGAACGCGAAGGGGGTGTAGGCCGCCGTGAGCCCAACAAGTGCCAGCAGCACGAGCAGCAAGCGATCATCGAAACGCCGAAGCCCCAGCAAGGCAACGAGCCCGAACGTGACGAAGGGCATCCAACCGCCGCTCCAAACCACGAGCCCTGCCCAACGTTCGAGATCGAGCTCCACCGCTCGCGCCGGCGTCAAGTTCTCTGCCCACGCGTCATACGAGGTGATCGTCTCCTCGCCCCGATGGGCTTGCCCGCGTTCGCGATTGTAGAAGCCGTAGACGTGACTGGGAGAATGACGCGCGGTGTAGAGGCCGTACGGAGTTGTCGAAAGTTCTCCCGTGGTCGCGACGTTGAACGAAAGCATCAGCAGGACGCTCACCGCGAAGGTTCCCACGAGCAGGCCGAAACGGACGCCCTCTCGCTGGCGATCGCGAACGACGCGCACGATCGCGTAGAGGGCGAAGGGGAAGCCAAGACCGACCGCGGTCATCGGGCGTGTGAGAAAAGCGAGGCCGATGAAGAGACTCGCCAACACCGGCCATCGCCACATCCTCGTTTCATAGGTTCGCAGGAACGCCCACAGGAACGCCGTCATCCACATCGTCGTCGGCCCCGTCGAGAGCAGCGAGTTGCCGAAGACGACGGTGCCCGGCGCCAACGCGACCAGGAGTCCCGCGAGGTAACCCGTTCCCGTTGTCCAGCATCGACCGGCGAGGGCGGCGAACCCGGCCGTCAGCCCCGCGACGCACCATGCGGCGAGATAGGGGAGTCCGATCGCGACAAACGGGGCCAGCCAAAGTCCGGTTCCCGGAAAGTAGCGGCTCGCTCGCACCGGAGACTCGAGCACGTGCATTTGCCGAAAGAGCTCTCCGTCCTCGAGCGGCGGCCACGCGATGCGGCCTGTGAGGAACGTCTCGGCTTGGAAGAGATAGCTGTACTCGTCGTGATAGAGCGGGGGAAGATCGACGTCGCTCGCGCCGAACCAAGCCGACACGCCGAAACCGACGGCCGCGCAGAGGAAAAAGCAGCCGACCGCACCTAGGGTACTGTTGGCTCCGGAGCCGAACGTCCTTGGTTTGCTTCTCACCAGGAGGGCGATGGGTAGAAGCAGGAGCCAAGCGAGATACTGGGGGCCGCGAAAGTGTGTCAGGGCGAGAACGGGATGCTCTCCAAGTACCTCGCCAAGTCCGCGCGTCCCGTCGATGCCGAGTGTGACCAGAAGTCCGACCGAGAGGCAGAGCCAGGGGAGCCAGCCTAGCGGGCAACTTGTCCTATTGTCCATTCGCGGTCCATTTTTCATCGGCCCTCGCATTCGCGGTCCAATTCCCCATTGCCCATCACGTCGTCTGTCGCTCAGTATACACGGCGGGCCGCCGTCGAGGCCCTTCGTCGAGGAGAGAACCGTTGACCGAATCGCTGCGCGACTTGATCGAGGCCTTCGAGCCAGACCGTCCGCTCGAGCAAGCCGAAACGATCCCCGATTGCTGGTACCGCGATCCGGCGCTCGCGTCGTTCGAGTCCGAGAAGCTCCTTCGCAACTCGTGGCAGCTCGTGGCCGCCGCCGATCAAGTCGCCCGCGCGGGCCAGTTCGTGACGGCCGACATCGACGGGGAGCCGATTCTCGTCGTTCGCGACGAGCGGGATTCGCTGCGGGCGCTCGCCAACGTCTGTCGCCATCGCGCCTCCCCGGTCGCGATCGGCGCGGGGACGACCGACCGGCTTCGCTGTCCCTACCACGGATGGACCTACGATCTTTCGGGACGTCTTCGCGGAACGCCCGAGTTCGACGGCGTCGAGGACTTCGACCGTTCGTGCCAAGGGCTCGCCCCGTGGTCGCTCGACGTCTGGCAATCGTTCGTGTTCACCCATCTCGGCTCGCCGGGAAAGCCGTTCGCGGAGCAGTTCGACCCGATCGGAACGATGACCAAACGGTTCGGGCTGGAGAAGATGCGTTGGGCGGGACGGCGAGAATACCGCCTCGAATGTAACTGGAAGGTCTTCGTCGACAACTATCTCGACGGCGGCTACCACGTCAACGCGGTGCATCCTTCGCTTGCCGGCGTGTTGGACTACTCGGGCTACCGGACGGAGATGTTCGAGTGGTGCAACGTCCAGATCAGTCCGATGCGGGCCCCCGATCCGAAGCGCGACGATGCTTCGGCCGCGGAGGTTCGTTCGGGGGACGAAGCGCAGTACTGGTGGCTTTTTCCGAACTTGATGATCAACTGTTACGACGGAGTGATGGACAGCAATCTTGTATTGCCGACCGGGCCGGAGCGTTGTGTTGTTCTCTTTGATTTCTTCTTCGCGGAAGGGACGCCGAACGATCTGATCGCCGAGAGCATCGCGGTCTCGGATCGAATTCAACATGAGGATGTCGACATCTGCGAACGGGTCCAGCGGGGTCTTTGTAGTACCGCCTTCACGACCGGACGTTACAGCGTGCGGCGCGAGTCGGGAACGTGGCATTTTCACCAGCTTCTCGCCCGAGCACTCCGCCGAGCGCTCGCCGCCGCCGATTCCTAGCAGCCCGTTGATCTATTCGCTACCGGCTCCGAACGGTCCTTTAGAGCAATCTCCGCGTCGGCGAAACGCGGCGAATCTACGGATTCGCCGGGTGTCATGCTCCACGCTTGCGTGGGGATGTTGGGAGTTGGTCGATCTCTGTTTGGAAGGAGTTCCTCCCCTCTCCCACGGGGAGAGGGGGATGCTCGCGCACTGGTCCATCGACATTCTGGAGTGCCACTGGCTGTTGGTCAGCCAGTGCGAACAGATGGCGTGATAAGGATTCGCGTCAGCGGACGCGGCGAAGAGCGTTGCCGTGATCGTCGACGTAGTGTTCCGGATCGAGGAGGAACTTGCGTTGGCTCTCCTCATCGGCGAAGAAGAAGACATCCTCCCCGAAGATGGCCGGGAAGAGGAGGTTGCCGGCGATCCAGCGACCTTGCTCCCGCCACGTGACGACGCAGTTGCCGTTTTCGCCGGGAAGGTACTGGTGCGGTTCCTGCTCAAAGAGCTGCTTCTCGCGTTCCGAGAGGAAGTAGTAGCGGTTTCCTTGATGAACGTGGCTGATACTAGGCGAACCCGGCACCATCTCGGCCCGTTCGATCATGCTGACCGGACAGTGTCCATCGAGCGCCAGTGTCGCTTGGCTGGGCGCCCGACTGGGAATCTGACTCGGGGCCGGGGTCTCGGCCGGCATCCGCGCTGCGACTTGACGAACGCTCGTCGGAGCGGCCGGATCGTTGGTCGCGTAGACCGCGGGACGAGCCGTCCGCGGCGTCATCGCGGGACGCGTCTGGGGCGCCGGCGGAGCGGGACGCGACGCGGCATAGGTGGTCGCGGCCTGTTGGAACGAGGCGGCGTACTTCAGCACGTCGACATAGCCCTCGATCTTGCCGATGACTTGTCCGGTCGGAGCGATGAACAACTGCGTGGGGAAGGCTTGCACGCCCCATTGCCGCAGCAGTCGAAAGCTCTGGTCACCGTCGAGGCTGACGGGGATCGCATGCTGATTGATCATCTGAGCGAGCTTCGGGTCTTGAAGCGTCGTCGCCTGCAGTTGCTTGCAGGGCATGCACCAAGTCGCATGGATGTTGACGAGGAGGAACTTACCGCTCGATTGAGCTTCCTGGCGGGCGGACTCGAAATCGGTTCGCCACGGGATTGGGCCGTTGGCGGCACCAGCAAGAACGTCGAAGGGTAGAAGGGCGACAAAAAGGCACGGCGCAGCCAGGCGGACAACCACCTTCTTCATGTGAGTTCCCTCTCGCCAATCCTGTCAAGGCGCCATCCTAGCGCCAAGGCTCGCGGGTTCGTGGTGCTGCGTCTGGGTGTCGTTGGAGCGGGTCAGGATCAAGGTTACGTGCGCGGACAATCTCTGTTCGCGCAGCGCGTGGTTCCCCCTTCCTCGCGGTCGCGCGAGCGATCGCAAGCGGAAGGCACGATGGTGACCGAACGTCCTCCATGGCCGACGACCACGGGCTTCAAAAGCCTCATAAGTCGTGGACCACGAGCAACGTGGCTCTCGGTCGAAGTAGCATCTCGAATGTGAATCTCTCAGGTAGTAGCTGGCGTATAAGTGCCCCCGCCGAAGGACGCAAGGTCAATTGTCGAGCAATCGAGCGAGGCGGGGACGAACGTTTCGTTCGCTTTCCTGGAATGCCTCATCGTCCGAGCGCAAGCCTCTCGTGCTCCCGCTTGTCCAAGGGTTAATTCTCTTTTGCTCCCCCTTGTCCAAGGGGTGATTCTCTTATGCTCCCCCTTGTCCAAGGGGGAGTTAGTGGGGGGCTCCTCGCGATCGCGTTCCTCGAAAGCGCAAGGAGAACCTCTCCTCCATCTCGTTGCCATCGACGAGCGGCCGGTGGCATCAAAACGAATGGAGTTCGCGTTCAAGATGACATGGGTATGTCACATGGGTGCTGTCATCAGTCCGAGTTCGGGTTGGCGGCTACACAACGCATTCGCACTGGCTGGGAAGCAGCCAGTGGTTCCCGAAAATCAGACCGTGATGGAGAACTAAGCGGCGTTGAGGCTCTCATCGGTGAGAATCTCTTGGGCGTTGATCGAGTCGAAGAACTTCTCGATCCGTTGGATCGCCTTGGCCCGCGTGCGCGGCATGTGGCGATCGCCCTCGCCGAACATCTTGTTGAGGGCCATCGTGGCGTGATTGAGGTGTAGGACGTAGCGGCAGAGCAGTTCCGGCGCTAGGAAACGGCAACTGAAGCCGAGACCCTCGATCGCTTCGTGTAGTTCCTCCCCCGCCGAGGCATGTTCGCTGGGGGCGAACATCTGGGCGCGGCAGGTGAGCGCGTGTCGTCGGTAGAGGGCGCAGTGCGACCGGATGTAGCGGCCGCGGCGCACCTTCTTGCCGCAGAGCTGTCGCCAGGACTCCTCAAGCCACTTGCCGGCGCGAAGCAGTGGTCCGGGGGATTCCATCTTCCACGATCCAAGCATCGCGCAGTTCGATCCTCCCTTGGCGATCTGCATCAGCAGAAAGTCGAGCCAGTCCTCGCGGAGGATCATCGTGTCGGTGTGGATCGTGAGGATGAGAGAGGACTCGGCGGCCCGAACGCCCATGTTGAGCGCCAAACCGTGCGAGAGTGCCGGTCGTTCGTCGGGGTCGACCTCGCGGCGCAGGAGCCGGACCCACTCGATCTTCTTGAGTTCTTCCCCGCTCCCATCCTGCGAGCCATTGTCGATGACGATCACTTCGTAGTCGTTGCGACGGGTCTTGCGACGCAAGAGCCGCAGACAAAGGAGGGTCAGTTCCAGGGTTTGAAAGTGCGGCACGAGGATCGAGACGGTCGGTCTCATGAGAAACGTCCCTTTTGCGAGACCTCCGGGCACCGTCGGGCGTCGGTCCAAGCGGACGGCGACGACGGTTCCCACCAAGGTCGGCAAACGTTTGAGTCACGGTCACGCTCCGTACGGGAGCGAGTCTTCGGTCGATCCTTGATGCTCGTGCGAATGGTGAATGCTTTGTCTGGTCGCTCGCGTCGCTCAGCGGCTCGAGCGACGATCTCTCGCTGTCGTCTATTTGACGTTGCGGCGCATTTGGGAGGCCTGACGCGAAACCTTCTCCAAGTCGTAGACCGATTCGACGTGGTGAGCCTTCATCAACTCCTCCAACTTCTTCTCACGCAGTCCCTTGAGCGAATCGCGACGAAGTCGGTTGCGGATGTCGTCCTGCACCTCACTGAAGGGCTTGGGGCTGCCGTCGCTTCGTGAGTCGACCAGGACGAGGTGAAAGCTTTGGCTCCCCTCGATCACGTCGGAGACCTCGCCGACCGGAATGGTGAAGAGGGCGTCGTCGACCTTCTTCTCGACGTAGCTGCCGCGGCTGGTGAGACTCCACTTGCCGCCGAGCGGCGCGGTGGGGCCCTTGCTGTGGTTGCGGGCGACACCGGCGAAGCTGGCACCGTCGAGGAGATCCTTTCTCAAGGACTCGGTCTGTTGCTTGGCGGCGGCGGGATCGCTTCCCTTGGGGATCTCGATGTGGCTCCAAACGACCCCTGGTTTGGTCCGGAAACTGTCGATGTGTTCCTCGTAGTAGCGAGAGAGATCCTCACGCGTCGCCTCGGGAACTTTCTGTTGGACGAGTTGGGTAAGGAAGTGCTGGGCGATGAGGTTCTCGATGAACTCCTGCCGCAGCCGACGAATGTCGTTGCCTTCCTCCTTCAGGCGTTCGATGACCGCGTCGCGTCCGGGAAGCTTGAATTCGCGGGCGAGCTGCAGGAGGTACTTTTCGAACTGTTCGCCGTAGCCGGCGTAGAGATGCGCCTTGGCTTGTTCGCTGGGCAGTCGCTGGGTGAGTTCCGTCAAGACGACGAGCCGTTCCACCGCCGCTCGGGTCGAGTCGGCGAGGAGCTTGTGCTTGATCTCAAGGTAGTGTTCGCGGGGCAACTGCTTGCGGGCGCGTTCGAGCTTGGCACGGATCGGCCGGTAGACGTCCTCGTAGAGGATCACTTCATCATCAACGTGCGCGACGATCTCGGCGGCCCGTTTCGAGCCGGGGAGCGGCCCGGTCGTTCCGTTCTCGGGAGCCTCTTGGGCCACGACTGGCACGCCGAGGCATACGAGGCTGCCCGCGATCATGGTCAGCACTCGGAATCGCCCGACGTTTCCCATCTCGACATCCTTTCTTTGCGGACCGGTGGCGCCGTCAACCACGGCGACGCTGCGCGCCGCGCGACAAGAATCGAGACGATCCGTCGGGCGCGTGGCGCAGGCGATAGCCGATCTTCAGTTTGGCTGCAAGAGGCGTTTGAGGCGTTGGGCGTGGCCGGCCGCGTTTCGCTCGGCGTGGGGAACCCGGGCATAGGCGGTCTTGCGATCGACGACCTTGAGCTCGTCACCGCGCAGTCCGGCGAGGGTGCGGATTCGGCGTTCGTCGCGAAATTGCACAAGCAGGGAACCGGCGTCGTCGGGACGAACCGATTCGATCTGCCATATCTTCGCCAGAAGCCGCATCTCCGCCAGTTGCAGCAGATGCTCCACCGTCTCGGGAACGGGGCCGAAGCGATCCTCGAGTTCGCGGCGGAACTCGTCGATCTCGTCGGGGCTCTCGAGCCGGGCCAAGCGTCGGTAGGTGTCGATCCGGGTTCGCTCGCCCGGCAGGTACTCGTGCGGTAGGTACGCCTTCCACTCGAGCTCGATCGTGACGTCGAGGTAGGTGTTAAGTGGCAGCCGCTGCTCGGCACGAACCGCGTTTTCGAGAAGCTGGCAATAGAGCTCATACCCGACCGCGGCGATGTGCCCGCTCTGCTCGGGGCCGAGGATGTTGCCCGCTCCGCGAATCTCCAAGTCTCTCAAGGCGATCTGGAATCCCGAGCCGAGCGAACTGTATTCCTCAATCGCCTTGAGGCGTCGCAACGCGTCGGGATTGATCGGACGGTCGTCGAGCATGACGTAGCAGTAAGCGTGCTTGTCGGAGCGACCGACCCGGCCACGAAGCTGGTGAAGCTCGGCCAAGCCGTAGCGGTCCCCTTCGTTGATGAAGATGGTGTTGGCGTTGGGGATATCCAGGCCGCTCTCGATGATCGTCGTGGCGAGCAGGATGTCGGCCTGCCCGGAGATGAACGCGACCATCGCCTTTTCGATGTCGTCTTCGTGCATTTGGCCGTGGCACATCGTGATCCGGGCCTCGGGGACGATTTCGAGGATCCGGTCGGCGACGCGTTTCATGTCGTGGACGCGGTTGTGGACGAAGTAGAGTTGCCCGTTGCGGTTGAGTTCGCGAAGCACCGCGTGTCTGACGATCGAGGCTTCGAAGCGGCAGATGCGGGTCTCGATCGCGAGCCGGTCCCGCGGGGGCGTTTCCAAATTCGAGATGTCGCGAATCCCGAGCAGCGCCGAGTGCAGTGTTCTCGGGATGGGGGTCGCGCTCATCGTCAAGAGGTCGACTTGCTGCCGAAGCTGCTTGAGTCGCTCCTTGTGCTCGACGCCAAACCGCTGTTCCTCGTCGACGATGACGAGGCCGAGATCCTGAAAGGCGACATCGCGCGAGAGGAGCCGATGGGTCCCGATCAGGATGTCGACCTTGCCCTCGGCGGCGTCGGCGACCACCTTGCGCTGTTGGCCCTTGGTCTGGAAGCGGCTGAGGACCTTGATGACGAAGGGGAACTCCGCCATGCGTTCTTGGAAGGTGCGATGGTGCTGCTCGGCGAGCACGGTGGTCGGGACGAGGACGGCGACTTGCTTGCCGAACTCAACCGCTTTGAAGGCGGCCCGCATCGCCAGCTCGGTCTTGCCGAAGCCGACATCGCCGCAGAGGAGCCGGTCCATGGGCCGCGCTCGTTCCATGTCGCCCCGAATCTCCTCGATCGCGACAAGCTGGTCTTGAGTCTCGGTGAACTCGAAGGCGTCCTCGAACTCGCGTTGCCAGACCGAGTCGGGAGGGAATGCGATCCCCGCCCGCGCCGCGCGCGCCGCTTGGACTTCGAGCAAGTCGCCGGCGAGATCGCGCACCGCGCGCTCGACCGCCTTCTTGCGGCGTTCCCACGAGACGCCTCCGATCTTGGAGAGCCTCGGGGCGGTCTTTGAGCCGCCGACGTACTTCTGGACTAGGCCGATCTTGCTCGCGGGAACGTAGACCATCACCTGGTCGGCGAACTCGAGCTGCAAGTGCTCCTCGAGCTGCCCGTTCTTCTCGAGCATCTTCATGCCACGGTAGATGGAGAGTCCGTGGCCGAGGTGGACGACGACGTCCCCTTCGCGCAAGTCGAGGAAGCTGTCGATCGCCTTGCTCTGATGGCGCCGTCGCGGCGTGACGCGGCGGGCCTCGCGGCGATGGAAGAGTTCGTGGTCGGAGATGGTCACGACGCCGGCGCTGATCCAGCGGAAGCCTTCGGCGAGCCGGCCGGTCGTGAACGCGATGCGGCCCTCGCGTAGGAGTCGGCACTCCGCGAGAATCTCGGCCAGCCGCGTGCTCTCGGCCTCGTTGTGGCAAACGAGCAGGACGCGGCCGTCGTTGATCGACTTGTCGAATTCCTCTCCGAGGCGTCGAACGTCGCCGCTGAAGCGTTCGACTGTTTCGACATCGAGGGTACAGGTCTCTTCGACGGTGGCGTGGGGCAGGCTCGAGAGCGTGATGGTCGGATGATGCAGCACGTTGCCCCAAACCTGCTCGACGGTGAAGAGCTCTTTCGGGGTTTCGAGCCGGTTGAGGTACTGGTTGCCCTCGGCCTTCATGTCGGTCGGCTCGGCGAGAGCGAACCAGGAGCCGGCCGGGCAGATCTCCGAGAAGCAACTACCCGACGGTTGTTGCTTCGCCTCGACGGAATCGAAACCGGTCAGCGCGGTCAGTTCCGCCCGATCACGTTCGCCCAGGCTGCGTTGGCTCTCGACGGAGAACTCGCGGAGCGAGTCGATCTCGTCGCCGAAGAATTCGATCCGCAAGGGATCCTCAGCATCGATGGAGTAGAGATCAAGGATACCGCCGCGACGGCTAAACTCGCCCGGCAGTTCGACCGCGTCTCGACGTTGCCAGCCGTGATCGAGGAGCCATTGCGACAGTTCCTCAAGGTCGACCGTCTCCCCTTTGGCTAGGACGCGACTATGACGGCGGACGTGGTCGAGCGTCGGGATCGGTTGCAGCAACGCGTGAATCGTGGTGACGACGACGCGGGGCGGATCGGCGCCGGCGACCGCTTTGGTCACGGCGAGGCGACGACCGAAGGCCTCGTCGCGGAGTCGTTTGGCTCGATCCTGTTGGCCGGGTTCTTCCAAGGAGGGAAAGACGCAGGGCGCGGGTACGCCGAACGAACGAAGATCGTCGACGGCGGGTTCGATCTCGTTGGCTCGCGGGAGGATGAGGACCGTGGTCGCGGGCGCGACCTTCGCGAGCGCGGCGACCGCCATGAAGCGAGACGATCCCCACGCTCCATCGATGGTTCCGCTGGAGCCCGCGCGCAGCGCTTTCGTCAGGCGCTGGAATGAATCATCCTTGACCAAACGCGCCGCCAAGTCGGCGAGCGACGCGGTCCTCTCGGCGTCGACAGTGCTCATCACAGGAGAATTGTAGCGAGACGCCGCCTCGGCGATAGATCAGCTTGGTCCAGACGGGCTTCTTCCGTCTCCCGTAGACCAAGGTCGACACTCTTCCGTCCGCGGTTGAGCAAGGTTGGCACTCTTCCGTCCCCCCTTGACCAAGGGGGGAAAGAGGGGAGTCGTTTTGTTGTGGGTTTGAGGAGACCCCCACTAACTCCCCCTTGGACAAGGGGGAGCACCAGAAGGGGAAGCACCAGCAGGGGAAGCAGCGGAAGGCCCCTGCGAACTAGGGGAGTTCCTTGATGCGGATGTTGCGGAACTCGACCATGGTGGCGTGGCCGAGGAAGCCGATATGGCCACTCTTGCGGCGCAGACCGGGATGCTTCTTCAGCACGGCGGGATCGGTGACGTCGTCAACATTGGCGTCGACGATCACCTCGTCGTTGAGCGTGACGGTAATGTGCGGGCCGTCGGCGCGAATCTGCATCGTGTTCCACTCGCCGGCCTTCTTGAGGGCGCCCTGCTTGGCGGGGACGACGTCGTAGATCGAGCCGCAGAACTGCGCGGGGCGAATGTTGGCGTATCGCTTCGCGTAGTTGTCCAAGACTTGGATCTCGATCGCGTCGAAGGCGGGGTGCCCGTCAAGGGTCGAACGGATACCGACGCCGTTGTTGCCGCCGTCGGAGAGACGCACGTCGAAGCGGAAGTCGAAGTTCGCGTAGGTCTTCTCGGTGAAGAGGTTCCCGCCTCCGTCCGCGGGACAGACGAGCATGTCGTCCTTGACGATGTAGCCCGGGCCCTTCTTCTTCACGAGTGTCCAACCATCGAGGTTCTTGCCGTTGAAGATGGTCGTGAAGCCATCCTCCGCGCACGCGGGGCTGGTGGCGAAAAGGGCGAACGCCGCGACCAAGGTCACGAGGCGCGCAGGGGAGCCATGGCCGATGAATGAGAGTGAACGCATGGTGTGCTACTCCAAAGGTGGGAAAACGATTGTGGAAGCGGTCCCATCGTAAGTCGCGGAGGGTCTTCCCGCAACCGCATGGTCCCAATCCGGCTGGTTTGACACGTTCTATTGTTTTCCGTGCCCCAGGTAGCGGTAGAGCACCAAGTTCCAGTCGGGTTGATGGATCGTGTTAACCAAAGCCCGGTTGATCTTTTCCCGCTGGTGGCTTCCCATCGGCAACGCCAGGGCGAAGAACTCTCGCTCGAAGGGATGCTGGAGCACCCAGAGTCGCGACGTGTGCTCGTGCGCCACGCGGTACTTCAGCAGCGGGGCGTCGCCGACAAAGGCGTCGATCGACTCCTTCTCCAAGGCGGCGAGCCCATCGGAAACGGTGGCATACGAGAGGTGGTGAATCTGTCGATCGACGAGGTACTGCGACGCGTCGGAGTCGCTGATCGCCCCAACGCGCACGCGCGGCAAGTCCTCCGGGCCGCGGACACTCGGCTGAAGTCGATTGACGGTGATCGCGGAGGCCATGGATCCGGTGAAGATCGAAATCAGCACGATCCCCGAGAGAATCCACAACATGCCGAGCATTCGTCCCAGGAAGGTGATGGGGGCCTTGTCGCCGTAACCTACCGTCGTCATCGAGACAAACGACCACCACAAGCCATGCCAAATGCCGAGGTAGGGTGAGCCGTGAAACTGCGGATTGTGATTCCGTTCGCAACACCAGATAAGTAGCCCGATCACGATGTTCATCACGGCCAGGGTGGCGATGACGTAGAGGTGGATCGGGTCGGAGAGGTGAACGAAGATCGTCTCGGCGAGACCTTCCACGCCGCGTCTGGTGGCGATGCTCAGCCCCGACGCGAAGTAGGCATGAGTGAAATCGAAGTGACGCTCCTGGTCGGGCGTGATGGTGAAGTCCGCGACGCCGACGTCGACGGTCCGCGCCTCGAGAGCGGCGATGAGGTTCTCGCGCGCGAACGCTTTGAAGGAGTATTTAGTGCCGAGGTCGTTGGCGATGGTCCGCCAAAGTTCGACGCTCAAGCCGGTCCAGTCACCGTGGGAGTCGCGAAAGGCGAAGGGAGGAGACTCGAAGACGCCCACGACGAGAGTGGAGGAGCCTTCGGGGGCTGGCGTGTCGGCTTCCGCGAGTGGGAGTGCCAGGAGCAGTAGCAGGAACATGCCGTTTCCACCGGTGTCACGTGCATCCGCCTCAGTCGTCGAGGCGATTCATCTTGCCCGATCCCGACTCGACCCAACCCGACCCGACTCCGTCAAGATCGGTGAGCCCCGACGACCGCGATGTCCTCCCGCGTCACGCGTAGAGCCGGTAGTCAATTGTCGGGAAACAGTTGTGGCGCGACTCGATCTCGCGAAGCCAACTCTCATCGACGCGGGCGGCCTCGATCTGCTGGGCGAGGTAGTCGAAGCTGACGACATGCGTCTGGGTCCGCTGTGTCGCGTATTCGGTGGCGGTGCCGTTGGACATGATAAAGGCCCAATCGCTTGACTGGGCCAGCATCAACTCGCGTGCCGCTTGATTGAGGGCTCGGCGCATCGGGCCGGTCGCGTCGGCGTGGGTGCGCGCTAGATCGATCATCTTCGCCTCCATGGCATGGAGGTGGGGGTAAATCCAGTCGTTGGAATGATCGAGCCAGACTTGGTTGTAGCCGTTGGCCCCCCAACTGGAGACACCCGGTTCGCTGATCTGGAGTTCACGCGAGCGTTCGAGGTATTCGGGGATCGTGATCGTTTCGAGGGAGTCCCGGTCTTCCGCGATGTCGCGCAGGACCGAGTTGAGCCATTCGGGACCCTCGTACCACCAATGCCCGAAGAGCTCGGCGTCGTAGGGAGCGACAATGATCGGAAGTTGGCCCGCGAGTTGTTCTTCGAGCCACTGGACTTGCTGACGGCGGTGCCGGACGAAGTCGGCGGCATGTTCCCTGGCCTTGGCCATCGCCAGTTCGGGATCGTAGAGGTCCTTGTCGTCGGTGCGGCCGGTGATGCGGTGGTACTTGACGCCGGTCTGGCTTCGAAGGCCTGGGCGGTGCAAGTGGGGCCGGAGGTAGCCGTACTCGAGGTCGTAACCGACGTCGCGGTAGAAGTCGCGATAGGCCGGATCGCCTGGATAGCCCTCGACGGAGCTCCAGACCTGCCGGGTCGATTCGAAGTCGCGAGCGGCCGCCACCAGGCCGCTGTCGGGGCAACGGATGGGAGCGTAGACGCCGTGAAGCGAGCGCGGCTTGGAGAAGAGCAGGGCGTGGGTTTCGGTGAAGAAGTAGTCGATGCCGGCATCGCGGAGTTGTTGGTCGAGTCCGTGGACATAGCCGCATTCGGGGATCCAGATCCCCCGCGGACGGTGGCCGAGATGGCGATCGAACTCGCGGCACCCCATCTCGATCTGCGCCCAGGTCGAACGCGGACTGGTCATCAGCGGCAAATAGCCGTGGGTGGCCGGGCAAGTGATCAACTCGACGCATCCGGTGGAACCGGCGTGGGCGAAGGCTCGCAGCAGATCGCCACCATGGCGATCACTGAAGAAGTCCCGCGATTGCTCGAAGCGCTCGGCGTACATCTTCGCCAAACGGTTGAGTTGCTTGATCCAGCGAGTTCGTTCGATTTCGCGGTGGGCCAGGTCGACGAGGTTGTCGAGATGACGTAGGTAGCGCTCCTGCAGCAATGCGTCCGAGAGCATCGCGGCGAGGGTCGGCGAGATGGAAATGGTCAGCCGGTAGTCGATGCCGTCCTGTTCGAGTCCTTCGAGGACCTGAAGCAACGGAATGTACGTTTCGGTGATCGCCTCGAACAACCAGTCCTCTTCGAGGAACTCGTCAAACTCGGGATGCCGAACGAACGGGAGATGAGCGTGCAATACAAGGCAGAGACAGCCACGGGCCATGAGCACGTTCCAGGCGGTTGATCTTTCGGGCCGCGACTCTGCTCTCTGGCTCCGACGTTGCTGGAGCCCTGAAGGGGAGAGTGGAGATGTCGACCCCGTCCTTCGGCCATTGGACGACCATGACCTTGATGCCGCCCATCATAAGACAGCACTCGTCCGCTGGCCAAGTTTCATAACGTCTTTTGGGCAAGTCACGTCGCAAGCGTGACACTGATCGAGGTCGTGAAAAAAGGAATGCTCGGCAGGGAATGGTCCATGCCGAGCACTCGTGTTTCACTTGGATCGCGAACGGCGTTAAACGCTCAGCGATTCGAGCTCGCGCTCATCCTCTTCCGATTCGCCGGCGTCGAAGATGTCGAACTCCTTCGGCGCCGATTCAAGCTCGGTGAGTCGATCCTTCGGCTTGCTGGTGTCTTTGGCGGCCCCGGCGGGACGTTTCGAGATGCGACGCGAACCGCTCGGGATCCGGTCGTTGACGTTTTGGACCAAGCCGAGGACCCGGCAGAGGGAAATCACCATCCAGGTGGTGTCGACCTCCCACCAGCGGTGGCCGTAGCGAGCGACGCGCGGATGGGCGTGGTGGTTGTTGTGCCAACCTTCGCCCCAAGTCACGAGCGCGACCCACCAATTGTTGCGCGAATCGTCGGTCGTCTCGTAGTTGCGATAGCCCCACAAGTGAGTCGCGGAGTTGACGAACCAGGTCGAGTGGTAACCGATCGTCATGCGGACACCCATTCCCCACAGGAGCCACGGCAAACCGCCGAGCAGGTACATGATCCCGCTGAGGGCGACCGGAATGACCGGAAACCAGCGTTCGAAGAATCGCGCGAGCGGATCGCGGAGCATGTCCGGGGCGTACTTGCGGTGAAGCATCTCGATCACTTCGGGATCCTGCTTGGCGAAGAGCCACGTCAGGTGGGACCACCAAACGCCTTCCTTCGGCGAATGCGGATCGCCCGGCTTGTCGCTGCGAGCGTGATGCAGACGGTGCGTCGCGACCCACTGGGTCGGCGAGCCCTGGGCGGAGATGCAGCCGCAGATGTAGAGCACGAACCGCAACGGCGCCGATACCTTCATGCCCTGATGGGCGAGGTAGCGGTGGTAGCCAAAACAGACCCCCAAGCAGCAAGAGGCAAACCACAAGCCGAACGCGACCGCCAACGCCGACCACGTGAAATAGAACGGAGCCGCCAAGCACATCAAGTGCATCGCCGCCATCCAGGCGATCACTGGCCAGGAGAGGTTGTCCCAACGCAAGGAGGAGGGGCTGACCGCCTCGTAGAGACGATTGTCGTCGATCAGTGGCTTGGGCTTCTTCGAGGAGGGCGTCGTAGGCGCGGCTTTGATCATCGGGGGTCCTACTTTCTTTGTTGGCTGGATCTTCGTCCTGGTTGAGTCGCGCCAGATCTTCCTTGCTGACGCCGCGTGATGAACCGAGTGAAGGAGGAAGTCCGCTCTCCGTCCCATGGTCTCGCTCGAGGAGGTCGAGGCTCGACGCATGACTTACGTTCATCACATCGGCAGTATTCTAACGAGGACGTGAAAACGTCGTGTCACGTCTTTGTCCGCGTTGTGTCAAACTTTTGTAAAGGCGGTTTAGGGGGGCTTGGCGGGAGAGGTCGGGATGGCGCGACCGCTTGAGCGAAATGCGGGGCGGTCGTCGCAATGGCTTGTGTGTAAAGGGGTTACTTCTCGGGGCTGTCCTCATGGCGGCTCATGAAGCGGTAGCCGGCGCCTCGGACCGAGAGAATGTGTTTGGGGTTGGCCGGGTCTTCCTCAAAGTGTTTTCGCAGTCTCATGACAAAGTTGTCGACGGTGCGGGTCGCCGGCGGCGGGTCAATGTTCCAGACCTCCTTGAGGATGTCGCCGCGAGTCAGGACCACGCCCTCGTTGTTGATGAACAGACGCAGAAGCTGAAGTTCCAAGGGGGTGAGCGTTCGCGGCTCGCCGGCGACCTTGACCTCGTGGGTTCGGAAGTCGACCTCGGCGGTCCCGAAGCTGACTGTCTCCTGTTGCTCGGGAGAAACCGGGTGGCCTCCGTGGCGGCGTTCGAGGAGGTTGCGGACTCGGCTGATCAGTTCGACCAGCTCAAACGGCTTGGTCAAATACTGGTCTGAACCGAAGTCGAACGCCTTGGCTTTGTCCTCGCCCAGGGTCCGGGCGCTGAGGACGAGAATTGGCACCGAGGGGTCGATCGTCCTGATCTGGCGGCAGATCTCGTAACCGCTCATCCCCGGAAGCATCAGGTCCAGGATGATCAGGTCGATGGGGGGCTCGGCGTCGCGAAAGATCCGTAATCCGCTGGGGCCGTCGCCAGCGACCGCCACGCGATAGCCTTCCGCTTCGAAGTTGAAGCGCAGCCCAATCGAGAGGTGCTCCTCGTCCTCGACGATCAGGATGTGATGACCCTTTTTCATCCGGGCAGTTCCACGATGAAGACTGATCCTTCGTCCCGGCCGCGGTTATAGACGTTGACGCGACCCTTCATTCGCCTCACGAGGGTTTGGACGATGTAAAGTCCCAGTCCGGTTCCCTGCTTCTTTCGTTCCAGCTCATTGCCGCCCCGATAGAAGAGACCGAATACCTTCTTGCGAAGTTCGGCCGGGATTCCCGGGCCGTTGTCGGCGACGCGCACCATGACGCGATCGTCGGCGATTCGTTTGGCGGTGACCATCACGTCGAGATCGTCGGCGCCGTACTTGACGGCGTTGTCGAGCAGGTTGCGAAAGATCATCTCCAAGGCCAGTCGCCCCGCTCTCATTTGCACCGGTTCGATGTCAAAGTCGACATTTTCGATCGGTTTCTTGTACCGAGAGCACGCCGATTCGGCGCATTGGTGCAAAAGTGGCTCGAGTTCGATCTGTTCCGGGACGGTTTCGTCGACAATCGCGTCGAGCCGGCCGATCTCGAGCAGATGGTTAATCAAGTGATCGAGTCGGGCGACATCTTCCATCATGAAGTGGTAGAAGCGTCGGCGTTCCTCCTCGCCGACCGAACGGAGCTGGAGTGTTTCGAGGTAGAGCTTCAGCGAGGCGATGGGGGACTTGAGCTCATGGGTGACGCTGTCGACAAAATTCGACTGTCGCTGATTTAGCCTGATCTCTTTGATCGTCAGAATGAGGTAGACCACCAGCCCAACAAGAATGAGCACGAAGAGAATCGTGCCGATCGTCAAGGCGCTCCAGAACGAGGAGTTCGCCAGCAGGACGATCCAGCAAACCATCAGCGCAACATTGAGCACCATCAGCACGACGCTGAGGGTGACCGGGAAACGAATGGTCCGTTTTCGGAATGTTGGGCTCACGCGGCCCCCCGTCTCGGTGGACTTGGTGGACTCGGTGGAGCAGCGGTCTGAACCACGTCGGCGTTGGTCGACCTAGCCGCTCGGGCTCGTCCGCTGCTCCATTGGGGTGTCGGCCGCTTCCGGTTGCTGCCGAGCTTGCCCCACTCCGATGGCTCCTGCTGAGGATATCTGTTTGGGATTGTCGTGGACAGTTCAAGGATGACCTCGTGCGGTGGAAGGGGGCGATTGGCAGCAACGAGGAACGGCGTCATGCTCCCACAAGTCGCCGGTCGGTCGAATGGTGTGTTGTAACATGTTGTTGCTTTAGTTGTTGCGCTGATTGACGCTGGGTGCTCAGCGTAGGGGGCGGGGCGTGGAAGGGGGCGAGGCCGCCTTGGGGAAGGGACGATGATCGTGCGGATTCTCCAATCGCCGAATCTCTCCGGTTGCCGGGGAAGGTGGCAGCGGCCAGTTGAAGGTACTGTTGGGAATTGCTAAAATCCCTCGTTTCACGGTTTTGCGTCTTGGGCGTCCCACGAAGACCAATGCGTTGGAAGCTGTCGGCCCCTTTCGGTAGAATCGAAAGGAGAGCCGAGCGTCCCGCAATCGTGGGCGTCACGCCAGCCCGGAAGACCTCACCGGGGCGACGAGGAGAGACTGAGTGGAAACGACGATTTCGGCACGGCATGGCAGCATTGCACCTGAAGACCACGAATACATTGACAAGAAAATTCCAAAACTTGTCCATCTCTTCGATCGTCTGACCTCTGTGCAGGTGACCGTGGATTTTCAGAAAAGCGAGCCTCAGCTCGAGCTTCTTGTCTCCGCGGAACATAAACACGACTTTGTCGCTCGTGAACACCATGCCCACGTCACGGCGGCGTTCGACAGCGCGATGTCGAAGATGGAAAGCCAACTGCGCCGCTACAAAGAGAAGATCCAAGACCATCACCGCGGGCGACCTGACCAGTCGGGAGAAGTGGCTGGTTTCGCTGGCGGCGAAGAAGTCTGAACACCAGGGAAACAGGGTGAGGCTGCGCCGAGGCGTCCGTGAGCAAGGACAGCATTGACTCGGTCCACCAGAGGAGAATCAACGGATGAAGCTGGCCGATTTCGTTGTCCGCGAGGCAGTCATCCACGACTTGCAAGCCGTCACCAAGGAAGATGCGGTTCGTGAGATCGTCAAAGGCCTCGCCGATGCCGGCGAACTCAAGAGCGATGAGTTCGAGAGCATCGTGGCGGCCATCATGAAACGCGAAGAGTTGGGGTCGACTGGAATCGGCAACGGTGTCGCCGTCCCCCACACCAAGCACCCGAGCGTCGACAAGATGGTCGGGACGGTCGCCGTGAGCAAGAAGGGGCTCGACTTCGCGAGCATCGATCGCGAACCGGTCGACATCATCTTCCTGCTCGTCTCTCCCCCCGATCGGCCGGGAGATCACTTGCGGGCGCTCGAGAATATTTCGCGTCATCTGCGCGTCGAGATGTTTTGCCGTTTTCTACGGCAGGCCAAGAAGGACGAGGATATCATTGAGGTCCTCGACGAGGCGGACGCCAATAAGTTCGAATCCTAGACCCGCGGTCGACGTCCAACGATGGTCACGTTTCGGCTAGGCATCCCAAGGGGCCAGCGAGGCGTGACGGTCTTCTCCGGGCGGGACTGGCCGAGCAATCTTACAACCGAGCGAGCGATCTAGCGATGGATTTGACGGGGGACACGACAGGTGGAGGAGCCGGGATGGCGGCAAATGTGAACGGCGATGCGCAAGGTCCGACTCCCGTTCGCGTCGATGCCAACCACTATCGTTCCCAAGTCGTGATCGTCAATTCCATGGGATTGCACGCCCGACCCGCGTCGCTGTTCGTTGAGCGAGCGAACTGCTTTGAAAGCAACGTAACAATTCAAAAGGGAAGCGACGAGGTCGACGGCAAGAGCATTCTTCAGCTGTTATCTCTCTCTGCGGAGGAGGGGACAGCCCTGGTGCTGGAAACACGCGGTCCGGATGCGGAAGCGGCCAGTATCAGCCTCTCGCAGCTCGTTGCCTCGGGATTTGACGAGATGGATGGCGACTCGGTCGCCCCGTCGAGTCCCTGATACGCGTCGCCACGCCGCCGCTTCCCTTTCGATCACAACACGAAGTCCATGGATACACTGCGCGGCATTGCGGTTTCTTCAGGCGTGGCCATTGGTCCCGCCCTGACGCTTGACCGTCAAGGCATGCAGATCCGGTCCCTCTACGTCCCCAGCCAACGCATTCCCGAAGAGATCGAACGCCTCGATCGCTGTCTCTCCGAACTCTCCAACGAGATCGCCAGCAACGCTCAAGTCGTCAGCGAGAAGGTCGGCCCCGAGGTCGCCACCATCTTCGAGGCCCACCGTCGCATGATCTGCGACCCGCATCTGCGCTCGATGGTCGTCGAACGGATCGAGAAGCGGGGTTGCAGCGTCGAGTTCGCCGTCCGAAGCGTCCTGCAGAAGTATGCCAGCTTCTTTCGCGGCATGGAGAACTCCCACTTCCGCGATCGTGCCGAGGACATGCTCGACATCGAGCGGCAGATCCTCGCGCGTCTGGCCGGCGATCGGGCCCCGATCGAGGAGATTGACCGAGAAGTCATCGTCCTGGCCCACGACCTCACGCCGACGCAAACCGTCTCGTTCGATCCCAAATTCGTCAAGGGCATCGTCACCGAGGCGGGTGGACAGACCAGCCACACCGCGATCATCGCCGGAGCCCTTGAGATTCCCGCGATCGTCGGCATCGGCCGCTTCCCCGAAAGCCTCGAGCACGACCAAACCGTCATTGTCGACGGCAACCACGGCGTGATGATCATCGCTCCCGACGAGCCGATGCTTCATCGCTACCGGACCAGCGTTCGCGATTTCCAGCGCTTCAAGGAGAGCTTGGGGAAGCTGCGGGATCTGCCGGCGGAAACGACTGATGGCTGCCGCGTCACCCTCTCGGCCAATATCGAGTTCCCCGAGGAAGCCAAGCACGCGCTCGAGCGTGGCGCCGAGGGAATCGGGCTCTACCGCACCGAGTTCCTCTACCTCAACAGCAAGAGCGCCGCTCCCTCCGAGGAAGAACAGTACGAGGCTTACGCGGCGGTGCTCAAGACGGTCGGTCCCGATCGGCCGGTCATCTTCAGGACTCTCGACCTAGGGGCGGACAAGCCCCATCAGGACGGCGCCTCGGCGGAGAACAACCCGGTGCTCGGCCTGCGCAGCATTCGGTTGGCGCTGAAGAACTTGCCGATGTTCAAGACGCAGCTTCGGGCGCTCCTGCGCGCGAGCGTTCTGGGCGATGCGCGGATCATGTTCCCGCTGATCAGCACCTTGATGGAATTCAAGCGGGCGCGAATGGTCTTGGCCGACGTGATGGAGGATCTCCAGGAACTCGGCATCCCCTTCCGCAAGGATCTTCCCGTCGGCATGATGATGGAAGTTCCCTCGGCCGCGGTGATGGCCGATCGCTTCGCGCGTCACGTCGACTTCTTTTCGATCGGCACCAACGATCTGATTCAGTACACCTTGGCGGTCGATCGCACCAACGAGACGGTGGCGTCGCTCTTCAACGCCTCGGACCCGGCGGTGATCCGTCTGTTGCGCGAGATCATCAAGGCGGCGAATCGGCACGGCGTCGATTGCAGCCTTTGTGGAGAGATGAGTGGCGACCCGATTTACACGCCGCTGCTGCTTGGGCTGGGACTGAGGCAGTTCAGCGTCGCGCCGCACAACATCCCGGAAATCAAGAAAATCATTCGCTCCGTGAGCCTTGAGGATGCTAAAAGGGTTGCGGGACGAGTGTTGCGTTTGGACTCCGCGAGCGAAATCACGAGTTTCCTACGGGATCGAACGCGCCGAGTTGTCCCCGAGTTTGTCGATGAAATGGACTGAGCCATTGGCGCAAGCGCCACTTCCCCATGCGAACGCGATTCGCGAGAAGGTTCGCATCCGCTTTCGGAAAGTCGGACCACTTCGTTTCATCGGTCATCAAGACCTTTTGCAGTGTTGGGAACGACTCCTACGGCGGACACAGCTTCCGCTGCGTTATTCTGAGGGGTTTCACCCTAAGCCGCGCGTCTCGAGCCCGCTCTCGCTTGGGTTGGGCATCGAGGGACGCGATGAGATCATTGAAGTCGAGTTGGCACCGATGCCACCGTTGGAATCAGTCGATGAGGCCTTGAGACGGCAGGCCGTGCCGGGCCTCGAGATTGTGAGCGTCACGCGTCATCCCTCGAAGGAGCGGGCGCGCGTGACGGCGGTTGAGTACTCTTTGCAGCTACCTCCCGGGACGCCGTCCGCGCCACTGCGCGAACTCGCGACCGAGGCGTTGGCCGCATCGACGCTGGAGACACATCGGCGGCGTCCGGGCAAACCGGATCGCACGATCGATCTTCGTCCCTGGCTGTTGGACCTTGCCGTCGACGATCACCAGGTCCGCTTCCGGACCGCGGTGACCGAGAAGGGGACGGCGCGTCCTGAAGAGATTCTCTCCTTGCTTGGGCTCGATCATGCGACCGAGCAAGGAGCCGTCCTGGTCCGTTCTCGCGTGGAATTGGCCGAGGCGCCGCGTCACGGCGCAGCGCCGGGACATGGTTGAAACAAGTACCTCCGCGCCTCCGGCGACCCATCATCGGTCACGGACTCGCGGCGCTGCCGACATGACGACGCGCCTCCGGCGCCGTCGACGTGTTGGCGACGGCACAAGCCAAAGGGTTTCCGCGAATGAAGAAGGAAATGCTCATCAACGTCCTCCAACCGGAGGAGACCAGGATCGCGATCCTCGAAGACGGGATCCTGGAAGAGCTTTATTTGGAACGTGAATCGAACGAAGGGTTCGTCGGCAACATCTACAAGGGAAAGATCGTCAACATCGAGCCGAGCATTCAAGCGGCTTTTGTTGACTTCGGTGTCGGCCGCAACGGGTTTCTGCACATCTCCGATGTCGATCCCTTCTACTTCGAAGGCGGCAGCGGCATCGACGCCTTGCTCAAGAGCTGCGAACCGGGCACGAAGCCGAGCGGCGGCCGATCCTCGCGCGACCTCGATCCCGAAGACGTCGTGATCGACGTCGAGTCGACCAGCGACGACGATGACTCCGCGGACGATGACTCCGTGGACGATGCGGGACCCCCGGACGCCGAGTCCTCGTCCTCCACCGACGAGCAGTCACGCCCCAAACGCCGTCGTCGTCGACGCCGTCGCGGTGGCCGCGGCCCGAACAAGGACGCCGACGCCAGCGAGCAACAGGATTCGTCCGAGAAGAGTGAGGCCCAGGAAGAGTCGCCACTGCCCGATCTCGAGGACTTCGAAATTGACGTCGAGGAGGTCGTCGACGAATCGCCTCAAGACGAGGAAGAGACCTCGCGGGACGAGTCGAGCGAAGAGGAAGTGGTCGTCACCGCTCGTGTCGAGCCCGAAGAGGTCCCGGCACCCCATGACGAGGAAGAAGGGGAGGATGAAGACGACGAAGACGACGATTCGTTCGGGCTCGGCATCTTCGAGGAGGGAGCGGCCGCCAATCGGGATGTCGACGACGACTCGGATGACGATTCCGACGAGGACGACGACGAGAACCTGAGCTTCGGCGGCGAAGCGTCCGCGAGTGGCGAGGATGACCCCGAGGACGGGGATCCGCCCATCGAGACCCAGCCGGGCGTGCCCCGCCGGACCGAGGACGATGATGACGACGACGGTGGGTTCGGCGAAGGCCTCTTCGACGATCTCGACCTGAGCGAACCGGAGCGAGGTGAGAAAGAGGAAGCTTCCGACGTCGTGATCGAGACTTCCGACGACGACGTCGATGCCGACGAGGACGAGGACGGGGACTCCTCGGAGGACGACGACTCGGACGCTGGGACCAAGCCCGAATCGGTTGCGGATTCGTCGGACGACGACTCCGAGTCGGTTGCGGATTCGTCGGACGACGACTCCGAGTCGGATGACGACTCCGGGTCGGATGAGGAGGGCGAACAAGAGGAATCCGGCGTCGCCGCCGAAGCGTCGAGCGAGGATGGTGCCCCCAAGCGTCGTCGGCGCCGACGACGCGGGGGACGGCGCAGAAAGCCGAAGTCGGACGAGAACAGCGACGAGCAGGCCGCTTCGGCGGAGCAGTCCAATGGGACGTCCGATGCCGCCGATTCCAATCCCGCCGACGACGAAGACGATTCCCAGGACTTCCAGATCGAGGAGGATTCGGTCGACGACGATGACGACGACGACTTCGTTCCTTCCGGGCCGCGGTCGCGTTCGGGGAATCGTCGTGGCCGGTCCAATGGTCGTTCGAACGGCCGTCCGCGCGGCAATCCACGCCGTCCCCGGGAACGTCCGCCCATCCAAGACATCTTCCGTCGCGGCCAAGAGGTCCTGGTTCAAGTCATCAAGGAAGGGCTTGGCAACAAGGGACCGACGCTCAGCACGTACGTCAGCATCCCCGGTCGCTACCTGGTCCTGATGCCGGGCCTCAATCGCGTCGGCGTCTCGCGAAAGATCGCCGACGACGAACAGCGTCGGCAGTTGCGGGACATGGTGCAGGGGATCGAACGCCCGGAGAATGTCGGCTTCATCGTTCGCACCGCCGGCGTCGAGCGGACCAAACGCGAGCTCGAACGCGACATGTCCTACCTCGTGCGGCTCTGGGAAGTCGTCGTCAAACGGATCAAGTCGCAGCGCTCTCCCGCGGTGATCTACCAAGAGAGCGACATGATCATTCGGACGATTCGGGATATCTTCTCGTCCGACATCAACACGATCTGGATCGACGAGCCGAGCGCCTACGAGCGAGCTCGTGAGTTCCTCCAGCAGGTGATGCCGCGCTACGTGAATCGGCTGAAGCTCTACGAGAAGCCCGAGCCGCTCTTTCACCACTTTAAGATCGAGGAGGAGATCTCCCGCATTCAGGAACGGACCGTTCCCCTCCCGCAGGGTGGATCGATCGTGATCGACCAGTCGGAGGCCCTGGTGGCGATCGACGTCAACAGCGGCAACTTCCGCGCCGACGACAATGCGGAGGAGACCGCCTACCAGATGAATCTCGCCGCCGCGAAGGAGATCGCCAGGCAGTTGCGCCTTCGCGACCTCGGTGGGGTGATCGTCAACGACTTCATCGACATGCGAGAGGACCGTCATCGCCGTTCGGTCGAGCAGGCCCTTCGCGACGCGGTCAAACGGGACCGGGCCCGCACCAAGATCTTGCGGATGTCGGCGTTCGGCCTGGTGGAGATGACCCGGCAACGGATCCGGCCGTCGCTGAAGCGCAGCCTCTACCGCGAATGTCCGATGTGTCGCGGTTCAGGACAGATCAAGACCGTCGAAAGCATGGCGATCGACTGCATCCGCATGTTGACGTTCGTCGGCCAGCGGGGGCGGGTCCATCGCATGGAGTTGGTCGTCGATCCCGACATCGCGACCTACTTGCAGAACAACAAGCGTCATGAACTGGTCGAGATCGAGCAAAACTGGAAGGTCGCCCTCACCATCGTCGGGCGCGAGATGAAGTCGCCAGAGGAGGTTGAGTTGAGTTGCTTCGACGGCAATGACAACCCGACCGATACCAATGGCCGGCCGTTGCGCCGTGACCGTCGCTAGCGGTCGTGACCGTCGCTAGCAACGGTTGTCTCGGCTTGAGTGCGAACAGGGGTCATACGATGCCATCGGCGCTACCTAGCGCCGGTGGCATCGTTGCGTTAACGGGGTGGTTGGTACTCGGGAAAGAGGTAGTCGATCTCGCCTGTGATCGGTTTTCCCTTGGTGTCGAGAGCCCGAAACCGCCCGCCGCCGAACGTCCGCACGACTTGGAATCGCCGTGAGGGCTCGAGTTCGCCGAGTGGCTCGCGATCGAGTTCCGTCAGGACCATGCCGGGGCGCAACCCAGCCTGATAGAAGGGACTCTCTTTCGCCAACGCGTGGATACGAACACCATCCGGGACGGCTTCCAACTCCACGCCCAGGGCGTCGTGTTGTCGGACGATCCGACTCTCCGGGGCGATCCGATGGGCTTGGTCACCGAGCTTGGTCGCTTGTTCTCGATTCCCTTGCGACTCGTGGATGTTCTGAAGAGCGACCAGCGCGGGGACATAGTTCGGTCTCAGCTCGAGCGCCCTGTTCCATGCCGACGTCGCCTCGTCGACCTGGCCAAGCCGCTCGTGCGAGCGGGCGAGAAGATGTTGGCGAACGAGCTTCTCGGCGGGCGTGGACGGTTCGAATGCCTTGAGCCCGGCGATCGCCTGACCGGCGGTTTCCGGTGCCGACGCAAGCCAAACGAGGTAGGGCCAACTGTGGTCGTTCTCGGAGACGTTCGCTCCATTGACCAGTTTGCCGACGATGTCGTAGGAACGTTGGACGAAGGGAAGTTGAGCGGGGCCCATCTCCGAGGCGAGAAAGTGGAGTGCGAACGCCTCCTGGGGACGACCTCGCATCTCCGCGAGCGAAGCGCGCAGGTGGAGGGCGATCGGCTCGCGTTCCGCGACCCGCTCTTGCTCGTCGAGCCACCGGGAAACGTCGTCCCAACGGCCAAGCCGAACGAGCAACTCGCCGTACATTGCCGGGATCGCCAGTTCATCGGGCTTGCTCCCCCTGGCCGACGCGGCGATCGTCGTCGCCATCTCCTCGAGACCGCCGAGTCGTAGGGATGCGTCGAGCAGCGTTTGTAACGCTTCAACGTTGTGGGGATTCCAGGCGACCGCCTTGCGGGCCCAATCGACCGCCCCCGCGGCATCTCCCTCGGCGAGTTCGAGACTGGCCAAGCGAGCTGCGGCTCGCGACGCGAAGGTCGAGTTGGCCCTGGTGGGGTCATCGACCATCGAATGCCAGATCCGGGTCGCCTCGTCGATCTGTTCGTGGCGATCATGCCAATCGGCTTGCCAGTAGAGGGCTCTCGGATCTCGCGGATCACGTTGAACCATGCGCGTGACGAGTCGCTTCCACTCCGCTTCCTGTCCCCCTTCGAGGTAGCGTTTCCCCGATAGGGACTCAATTCGCTGAAAGGCCTCCTCCCGAGCATCGGTTTCCGACGATTCGTCCAGCCGAGCGACGCTGGGCAGGCCAGCAACCGACAGGAGCACGAGCGATGTTCGCAAGCAGTTCGTCATGGGATTCGCTTCCACACGGACATTGAGTGACGACTATCGCATCGTAGCAACAATGCCTCCCGGGTTCTGGGTCGATCAACCGAATGGAGTCCAAGCAGTTCCAAGTGTGTCCTGGCTCACCGAGTGTTTTGGCTCGATCGCCGATAGCTCCCCACGTCAGCGGAACGGAATCCGAGTTCGAGGAATCCTCGGGGAATGGGGGGGGGATGGCGATGATGCGCATGATCGTGAGTTGGGTGGCGATGGGAGTCTTGGGGATGGTCCTCGTCGGCTGCGGACACCATCGCGGTTGCCATCGCTGTGGAAGCGGAAGTTGCTCCATTGAAGGATCACCCGTCTCCGCCACGACGTCGTCAGGGATGGATGAACAGTCCGAACGTGGGCTACTCTCCCTTCGGCCGACGAAATGATCTCAGCCGGCCGCGACGGCCTCATTGGCTCAAGAGCCGTGGCGTCGGCGTCTCGACTTGGCCAAGTGGTCGTTGTTGCTGACCTGGACGGCCTTGGTCACCTAGTTCCTTCCGGGCTCGCTCGGCCAGTTCTGTCAGTCGGGCGACGACCTCGGGATGACTCGTCGCGACGTTCTTGGTCGAGCCGATATCCTCGACGACGTTGAAGAGGAGTGGTTCGGACGACTCGCCCTTCTTGAAATGCGGATGGCTCCGGAAGGAATCGAGTGGGAGAAAGAGCTTCCAGGGGCCGCTTCGGACCGCTTGGAGCTGATCGGCGTTGTAGTAGTAGAAGGCCTCGTAGGGGGACTTGGCCCCCGGCTTGCCTTCGATTAACGCGGTAATGTCGTGGCCGTCGATGACCCGATCCTGAGGTTCCTTGCCGCCGGCGAGATGGGCGAAGGTCGGCAAGAGATCCATGGTCGAGCAAAGCTCCGTGCAGACGGTACCGGCCGGGACGGTTCCAGGCCACCACATGACGGTGGGGACACGAAAGGCTCCCTCGGAAGTCGTGTAACCGCGACCATGCAGCGGGAGGTTGCTGCCGCGCGAGTGATCGCCCACCACCCGCGAGATGGGAGCGCCGTTGTCGGACGTCCAGACGACGAGCGTCTTCTTGTCGATCCCTTCCTCGACCAGCGTGTCGAGCACCTCCCCGATCGACCAATCGAGTTCTTCGATCGAATCTCCCCAAGGACCGTTACGACTCTTCCCGCGAAAGGCCTCGCTCGCGAAGGGTTTCTTCGTGCTTCCGGGCATCGCTTGCGGGAGGTAGATGAAGAAGGGCTCGTCGCGATGCTCCTTGATGAACTCCACGGCATGTTCGGTGTAGCGTTTGGTCAGCCCGTTGCGATCGACGGGGGCCTCGATGACGCGGTCGTTCTCCATCAGTGGTAGCGGGGGCCACTTCGTACCATCGAGCCGATTTCCGATCCGCTGGCCCACCTCCTGGGTCATGTCGTCGCTGTAGGGGATGCCGTAGAAGTGATCGAAGCCCTGAGCGGTCGGCAGAAACGGCGGCTGGTCCCCGAGATGCCACTTCCCGATGCAGGCGGTCGTGTATCCGAGCCCCTTGAGCACCTCGGCGATCGTGACTTCCTCGGGGTGTAGGCCGTACCGTGAGATCGGTCGCAAGACGATCCCGTCACGCTCGTTGGTATGCAGGTTGACCCGTTGGGAGTAGCAACCGGTGATCAGGCTCGCTCGCGAGGGGGTGCAGACGCCGGCGCTGACGCAGAAGTGGGTGAAGAGTCGTCCCGCGCGCGCCATGCGGTTCAAGTTCGGCGTTCGATGGAGCTTCGAGCCGAAGGGCTCGATATCGCCGTAGCCGAGGTTGTCGCAGAAAACGACGATGAAGTTCGGCTTTTCGGTCCCACTCTTGTTGGCGTGGGCGAAGCTGGGAAGCAGCAGCAGCGTGGTCAGAAACGCTCCGCGAGCGACGTTCGAAAGAGTCACGGCGTTACCTCGACGTCAGGGGAAAGCGTGAGTCGGCCCAAGTCAGGGAAGCAATACGTTGGGAGGAACAAAACTAGTGCATGGTCAAACGTCTAGCTTCGGGTTGTCAGTGGCGCGACTCGTTCTCACTGGGTGACAAGCAGCCAGTGGTACCCGAACAGCGGGTCTTGGCGGGGCACTCGGATGTCACGAGGCATCTTAGGCGAAGCGTGGAGGTCACGCAAAGTCCAAACGGAGAAGTTCCTCTGGCGGGATGGTGGTCGCGGTGCCGTTGGTGCGAAGAAGACGACAGCCGCGATCGGGGCGCAAGTCGGTCAATTCGCCCTCGAGCGTCAGTTGCCGGGTGACGGCGATCACGCGATCACCGGGCTGATGCAGGGCGTGCGATGTCCAGGCTTGGAGGATCGACTCGGCGCCGTGGTCGATCGCTTCGGCAAAGCGTTGCTCCAGCCGCTTTAGGATCGCGATCGCCAATTCGGTCCGGTCGACCGGACGCTGGGCCTCCGCGACCACCGAGGTGGGCGGCAGGCGGAGTTCACTCGGTAGGTCCTCTTTCTCGACGGTGACGTTCAGTCCGATGCCGACGACGGCGCCGCGTCGGCGTTCGGTGAGGATGCCGGCGAGCTTCTTCTGGTCGATCAGAAGATCGTTCGGCCACTTGATGCGCGCATCGAGGCCGAGTCCGCCGAGGACTTCCGCCAGACTGAGCGCCGACCAAGCGGTCAGAAAGACCGGCCCCGCGAGCGCTTCGGGAGGTTCGAGAAGGATCGAGAAGAGCAGGGCGGTGCCGGGGGGCGCCACCCAACGGCTGCCGTGTTGGCCTCGGCCTCGGGATTGGTGATCGGCGAAGATGACGAGTCCGGCCGGACGTCCCTGAAGGGCGTACTCGTGACAGCGGTCGTTGGTGCTGTCGGTCTCGGAGAGGACTTCGATCTCCGTCCCGACGTGGCGATGCGTTTGGGTGGCACTCTTGAGCAGCGTCGCGTCGAGATGGTTCATGGGTGCTTTCCTCGAGGGCTACGTTACCTCGAACGCGAAGGTGTTGCCAACGCGTCGTTCACCTTGGACGCCGCCGGTTCGAGAGTCGTCGCCGGAGACGCTCGAAGTCCTCCGGCGCCGGCATGTCGAACTGAAGCGTCTCGCCCGATCGGGGGTGAACGAAGCCGAGCTCCCCCGCGTGCAGAGCCAGTCGTTGGGCGCCACTCCGGTCGACGAACGCCTCGCCCTGGAGCGGGCGGTGATAGACGCGTTCGCCGCAGACGGGATGACCGTGCTCGGCCAGATGAATGCGGATTTGGTGCGTTCGCCCCGTTTCGAGCCGGCAGGAGACGAGTTGGTAGTCCCCTAGCGTCTCCACGGGCTCCACGTGCGTCACGGCCAACTTGCCACTGGCCGGATCGTCGTTTCCCCCGCGAATGCCATCACCCCGATCGCGCATTAGGTAGTTTCGAAATGTCATCGCCTCGAGGTTTCCCGGGATGATGGCGACGTAGCGTCGCAGGACGGTGTGCTCGGCGAACTGGCGATGCAGGCCCACTTGGGCCTCGGCGTTGAGGGCCATTACGAGCAAGCCGCTCGTCTCGCGGTCGAGGCGATGAAGGATTCGCAGTCGCTCGGTGGTGTCCATAAGTTCAGGGACGACCTCGTCGAGGGTCGGTAGAAGTTCCTTGCGCCGGCGCTTCCACTGACGCTCCTCCCGTCGGCGAATGCTGGGCATGCCGCTCGGTTTCTCGACCACGACGATGTCCTGATCGACGTAGCGGAGGACGACGTCGTCGGAGACGGGAGCCGAGGGGGCTGAATGAGTCATGATCTCCACCTCTTCGCCCACTTGGAGCCGGCGGGAGGGATCGAGGCAGAGGCTCCCCGAAACGCGGACCTTGCTCGATCCGACCAGACGTTTGGCTTGCGACCACGTCAATGGTGCTTGATGGGAGCGGAGAAAGGCGGCGATGGTTTGCCCCGCTTCCTCCTCGGTGGCTCGAAAGAAATGAGAAGGCGTCCGCGACACGGGCGATAGAGTCCTTTTCCGCAGGAACCGGCGAATTCTCGGTCGACTTGAGTGGAATTCAGTGACGTCGAAACGTTCTCCTCTGTAGAGACGTGGCGCGTTGTCGCCGCCGGAACACGAGAATCTCCGTTTCAATGCCAGCTCAGGCTTCAGTTGGCTGCGTCGGCACGGGATTCCGCGAGGAGGCATCGAGTGATCGAGCCGATTCGCTTGTTCCGCCGCTCTTCGTGGAAACCACTTGGTGGAGGGTCCACGGGCGACAACGAGTTCGGGGCCACGCTCCAAAGGCCGACGACCAATTCTTCGTACGAAGCCAGGTATCTTTGGGAATTCCTACATGTCGTATACCCTCTCGGAATTCGGGAAAGCTGCCGTGGACGCCGACGCGGAGACGCGATCGGATCCCCAGTCAATCATCACCCACGTCCCCAACGCGAACGACACGGCCTCCATCAGCACGTCGCTTTCGAGCGACGATGACCTCCGGCTCTATCTCGCGGCCCTTCTGCCAGCGGATCTGGTCGATCGGCCGAGCATCGACGACTACATTCTCTTGGATCACATGGGCGAGGGCGGAATGGGGGTCGTCTTTCGGGCCTATCATCGCCACATGGAGCGCGAGGTCGCCCTGAAGCTCTTGCCGGCGTGGGCGCTCGCCTCGCCCGAGAACGTCCGTCGATTCCGCCGTGAGGTGAAGGCGGCCGCCCGTCTCTTCCACCCGAACATCGTCACCGCGCTCGATGCACGCGAGTACCGGGGCCATCACTACCTGGTGACGGAACTGGTCGATGGGCCGAACTTGTGCGACTACGTGGCCAGTCTCGGTCCGATGAGCGTCGAGCAAGCCGTGAAGGCGACGATCGATGCCGCCCGCGGGTTGGCTCACGCTCACGAGCGTGGGGTCGTTCACCGCGACGTTAAGCCGGGCAACATGCTGCTCGCTCCCGACGGCACGGTCAAGGTGCTCGACTTGGGGTTGGCCCGACTGGATTCGGAGTCGATGCCGGGAGCCAATCCCGAACTGACCGCGACCGGCATCGTGATGGGGACGTCGGACTACATCGCCCCCGAGCAAGCCGCGAACATGAAGGACGCGGACGCCCGCGCGGACATCTACAGTCTCGGATGTACGCTCTGCTACTTGCTTACCGGCAAGCCGATCTATGGGCACTCGTCATCGTTCGAAAAGATTCACGCCCACATCTACGATCCGATCCCGAGCCTTGCGGAGCGCCGGTCGGATGTCCCCAAGAGGCTCCAGGCGATCTTCGAACGGATGGTCGCGAAGAACCGGGAGGACCGCTACCAGACGATGAGTGATCTCTTGGCCGACCTCGAGTGCGTTCTTACCGGTGGTGCGGCGTTGAAGATGTCGGTCGCCGCGTCGCCGTCGAAGACCGCGAAACTCGCGGGCAAGAGCCAGACGACTTGGTATCGCGGACTGGCGGAGTGTCTCCTGCCGTGGAGCACGCTGGGGGAGGAACGTCGGCATCGGGCGACTCCGGGGTTGGTCGCTGGTCTCGGCGCACTTCTGGCGATTACTTTCGCCGGAGCGAACTCCATCCCCGTCGTCGGCAATCACCAGTCCGCCCGTCGGCCACTCTCAAACGAGACGCGGGTCGAACCGAGCCTCCCTCAACCCTCGGCGGGGGCGTGGGCGATGCCGACGCAGTCATCCGCTCGCGTTTGGTCGCAAGTCGCGGGAGAGGAGGATCGCGACGGTCATCCGTCGCCCGGCCGATTGGTCATGGTTCCCACGGGAGGCGAGCACGGCGCTCGCCACGCGAACCTCGCTCGCGGGTTGCGGCCCTTTCGCGGTGGACGGGAGGGGACCTAGTCGGCATCGCCACCCCAAACGCCAGTGAGCTTGCCCCAACAATGAGCATGAACGGGGTCGATCAGTTTCTCCATTGGTGGAATGTCGTGAGTCGATTAGTCTACAATGCTGCTGTCGATCGGATTCTGTTCCGACGGGAATGAAGGCGACGACGCCTCTTGCTTGTGACGTGTTCATGCCGCCGACGCTGGTCAAATTCGCCGAGGATATTCTCGCCACCGGTTTGGTGGACGAAGGAGCGATGCGCGATCTGCGGGCGGAACTCCCCGAAGACGCGGACGCCGAAGCGCTCGGCAAGCGGCTTGTCCTCGATCGCAAACTGACCACCTACCAGGCCTCGATGATCTACCAGGGACGGGGCAAGAACCTCTCGATTGGCGACTACGTCCTGGTCGACAAACTCGGTGCCGGGGGGATGGGCGTCGTCTTCCGGGCTCGGCACCGAACCATGGATCGCGAGGTCGCGCTGAAGATCCTCCCGACCGCGGCGATGAAGACCCAGGCCAAGGTGCAGCGGTTCCGTCGCGAAGTCAGGGCGGCCGCGAAGCTCATCCATCAAAACATCGTCACCGCGTTCGACGCCGGCGAGTCGGGCGGCTTGCACTACCTCGTGACCGAACTGGTCGAAGGGCCCAATCTGACCGACTTGGTCCGAAAGAAGGGACCGATGCCGGTGGCCAAGGCGATTCGGGCCGTTATCGACGCCGGGCGCGGTCTCGGCTACGCCCACAGCAAGGGCATTGTTCACCGCGACGTCAAGCCGGGAAACATGCTGCTCGATCCCGAGGGGACGGTCAAGGTCCTCGACATGGGGCTCGCCCGATTCGAGGCCGAGGTCGCCGAGGAGGCCAACGACCAACTCACCGTCAGCGGGATGGTGATGGGGACGATCGACTATATCGCTCCCGAACAAGCCACGAGCACCAAAGGGGCCGACGCCCGCGCGGACATCTACAGCCTCGGCTGCACGCTCTACTTCCTGCTCGTCGGCAAGCCGATCTACAAGGGCGAGACCCCCTACGAGAAGATCCACGCCCACGTCAACTCGCCGATCCCCAAGCTCAAGCGGAAACGACCCGACATTCCCGAGGGCCTCGAGAAGGTCTTTGAACGGATGGTCGCGAAAGACGCCGCCCAGCGCTATCAAACGATGAAAGAAGTCATTGCCGACTTGGAGGCTTGCATGGCGTCCGAGGCGACCGCGACGATGACCCAAACCGAAAGCGCCACCGCCGCGAGCGATGCCGCCGACTGGCTGGAAGCGGCCTCGGCGACCGCGACGATTCCGGCCGAGGAGTTGCCGCGACGTCGCGGCGACGACACGATCGAGTCCGCGCATTCCGCGGATTCCGAAGCGACCCACGTGGGAGCGACTCCCACCGAGTCGAGTCAGCTCGAACGCCGCCGTCCCGGCTGGGTGCTGCCGACGGCGATCGCTAGTCTCGTCCTCTTCGCGGGCGTCGTCGTCGCGGGTATCGTCGTCACGGTTCGCGATCGCGAAGGCAACGAAGTCGCGCGCGTCACCGTTCCCGACGGGGGCTCGATCGAGGTCGACGGCAAGACGGTGAAGGTGAAAAGCCCCGGTGCCATGGCTCCCGCTGGCGATCCCGCCGCGACCAAGCGAGCGTCGCCTCCCGCCGCGCTGCCCGATCGGTCACCGAAATCCGATCCGGCTCCGACGTCTGACCAGGAGATGGTCGTCGATCCTCCCGTCGGGGAGAACGTGCCGCTCGAGGGAGTCTACGGCGGTCCGCCGATGCCGTTCTGGAAACGGGTCAACGATCTCGCGATCAGCCCCGATGGGACGAAGCTCCTCGCGGGGAGTTCCGATGGTCGCTTGAAGCTTTGGAATGTCCTGACCGGAGAAGAGCTTCAGGTTCACTCCCTCGACTCACCGGGAGTGATGCATGTCGCGTACACCGCCGACGGCAGCGCCTATGGGGGAAGCTCCGAAGGAATGATCAAGGTGTTCGACACCGCCAGCGGAGCGAAGCTCAACACCTGCTACCTGTCGAGGAAGGACGGTGGGATCCATGCGTTCGCGTTCGCTCCCAAGGGAAACTCGATCGCGTATTCGGGTGAGAAGGCTCGCGGACGGATCGAACTGTTCGACTGGAAACACCACAAGCCGATCGCGACGCTGGAGGGCCATCGCGACACCATTTTGGACTTGGTCTATTCTCGGGATGGGAAGAGACTTCTCTCCGCGTCGCGCGATGGGACCGTCCGTGTTTGGGACGTCGCGACCAGGAAGCAGATCCTCGAGATCTCTCCGGGGGAGCACTACTACGTCAGCGCTTGCTGGACACCCGATGAGAAGGCAATCGTCACGAGCGGCAACAGATTGCAACTTTGGGATGCGACCACGGGAGAACGCCTTCGTACCTACCACCAGTCAGCCCGGGTCCAGGATTTCGTGGTGACGCCCGATGGACGGAGTATCTACGCGGCCGCCGGAGAGGAGGGTTCGCTCGCGCGGTGGAATGTCGACGAGGAGAACCGCGTCGCCACCTGGGACGTGACCGCCCCCGGACGTTCACTCGGCTCGCTCGCCATCGCTCCCGACGGCCAAACGCTCATCTGGGCCGATTGGACCTACTGGTGGGTCGGCAGCCGGATCGGATCGTGGGACATCGCGTCGCACACCGAACGCCGGCGATTTGGTGGCGCCGGGACCGACTACTCCGGTGTCGTCTTCGCCCCTGATGGCGCCCTGCTCAGTGCGGTTCTTTCCGCTCCGGACGAGGTCGCCGTTGGTGAGGTGCGATCGGGTAAGGAGCTGAAGCGGTTCTCGTTTCCCAACGTCGCCGCGGCCTCCTTCGACCACGCCACCGACCGGCTCGTCGCGACGAGCGATGATGGCGCGGTGGCGGTCTGGAACGTGCGTTTGGGTGATCAGCTCTTCCAAACCAAGCGGTACGACGAACGCCCGCGAGCCAGCCTCAGTCGGGATGGCCGCTGGTGCATTTCGTGCTCCAAGGGAGAGGCGTGGCTCGACGACCTCGAGGGAAAGCTGCCGCCACGCGAGCTGAGCTCTCCCGAGTTCCGCGTCATGCGGGGCATCCTTTCGAACGATTCCCGAGTAGTCGCTCTCGGTTCCCGCGATGGTCGAATCCGGCTCCTCGACGTCGACAGCGCAAAGACGCTGCTCGAATGGAAGGCGCAAACGTCGAGGGTCGACTACCTCGCGTTTTCTCCCGATGGAGAACGCATCGCTTCGATCGGGGTCATTGGTCAGGACGATCGGGGGATCCATGTTTGGGAGACCGCGAACGGGCGCGAGGTCGCGACCATCGGCGAGGACTGGTTTCCCACCGGCGAGTTCCATCCCTCCGGCAAGCTCTTCGTCGAGAGTGCCTACCAGTTCATCAGGATCTGGGATACGCGCTCGTGGAAGGAAGTCGCGAAGTACGCGGTGGCGCCTGTCGGTGGCCGCCTCGGATTGTCGTCCTTTTCCGCGGATGGTCGTGAGTTGGCGGCGAAATCGACCAACGGGACCGTCTACGTTTTCGATCTAGCGAAAGACCCGAAGCTGGCGCCCCATCTGAATGACTGACCCGTCCGGCAAACGACTTTCCAGCCCGTCAACAGACCGCCTTTCAGCCCGATCTTCCCTCTGGTGAAAAGGGGAGTGGTCGATTAGACTAATAACTCGGGCCGCCCAGAAATCAGATTCACGATCCGTACGAGGAACGGTCGCCAACAGTCCCTCCGCGCAGTGGTGCCATGCCGCCGACGCTCGACGACTTCGCGCAGCAGATTCTCTCCACCGGTCTGGTGGAGCTGGAGGAACTTCGCGCCTTGCGAGCCGGGCTCCCCGAGAACGCCACCGCCGAAGCGCTCGGCAAACGACTCGTCACCGACGGCAAGCTCACCTCCTACCAGGCCTCGATGATCTATCAGGGGCGGGGCAAGAACCTTTCCATCGGCGACTACGTCCTCGTCGACAAGCTCGGCAAGGGCGGGATGGGAGTCGTCTTTCGCGCCTACCACCGGCACATGGATCGCGAGGTCGCCCTGAAGGTCCTCCCTTCGTCCGCCGTCGGGACGAAGGAGAAGGTCCAACGCTTCCGCCGTGAGGTCAAGGCGGCGGCCAAGCTCTTTCATCAGAACGTCGTGACGGCGCTCGATGCCAGCGAATCGCGCGGCATCCACTACCTCGTGACCGAACTGGTCGAAGGCCCCAACTTGACCGACTTGGTCGACAAGCGCGGGCCGCTGACGGTCCCCGACGCCATCAAGGCCATCATCGACGCCGGTCGAGGATTGGCGTACGCCCACGACAAGGGGATCGTTCATCGCGACGTCAAGCCGGGCAACATGCTCATCGATCCCGACGGGGTCGTCAAGGTGCTCGATATGGGACTGGCGCGCTTTGAATCCGAGGTGGCCGAGGAAGCCGATGAGAAGTTGACGGTCAGTGGGATGGTGCTCGGGACGATCGACTACATCGCCCCCGAGCAAGCCACGAGCACCAAGGCGGCCGACGCCCGCGCGGACATCTACAGCCTCGGCTGTACGCTCCACTACCTGCTCATCGGTAGGGCGATCTACAAAGGGGTGACCCCTTACCAGAAGATCCGCGCGCACGTCTACGAGCCGACTCCCAAGCTATCCGAGCTTCGCGCGGATGTCCCCAAGTCTCTCGATGCGATTTTCGAGCGGATGGTCGCGAAGGATCCGTCGGACCGCTACCAGTCGATGAACGAAGTCGTCGCCGAACTGGAGTCCTGCTTGAACGCCACGGCGACAATCTCGCTCGCGAAGGATTCCGCGGCTACGTCGACAATCGATGCCGTCAAGTGGCTCCAAGTCGTGTCGGCGACCGCGGGAGCTCCAACCGAGGAGATCGACTCGCGGACCGACGAAAGGACGCAAGAGTCCCTTCGCTCATCGGACTACGATTCTTCTGTCGATGTTGCGACGTCGTCGGATTCGAGTCCGCTTCACCGCCGTCGGGCCGGTTGGGTGTTGCCGACGGTGATCGGAAGTCTGGTCATCGTCATCGGGATGTTGGCGACGCGTTTGATCGCGAACTCTCGCCAGCGCGACCGGGGGGAGACTGGTCGCGTCACCGCTGCCCCGGAGCGTTCTTCCAGTGTTCTGAACGAATCGGGCCTAGCCGGTGACCCCGACACCGTCGCCCCAGTCGAAATATCGCTTCCGATGGCCGATCCGCCAATCGGAGCGGATATTCCGTTCGAGGGGGCGCTGGGGGGGGCACCGACGGCGTTTTGGGGGCGGGTCACGACCTTGGCTTACAATCGGCGGGGAACGATCTTCGTCGCCAGCGGCATGGATGGACAAGTCCGGTTGGGAGACGCCTCCAAGGGCCGTTGGCTTCGCAGTTTGCCCGTCCGGTTTAGTGGCTGGCATCAGTCCGCGGCGTTCAGCCCGAGCGAGGAAGTCGTCGCTGTCGCCGATTCGATGTCGATCCATCTCTTCGATTCCCATTCGGGGGAACTGATTCGGACGTTCAACCATGAGGGAGGCAAGGCTGCCTCGCTCGCCTACAGTCCCGACGGGCGGAAACTCGCGGTGGGGCAGTTTGATGGTTCGGTCACGCTAGTGAGCGCCGAGACGGGGCAGCAACTCGTCGAGCCTGGCGGGGGAGGAACGGCGCGCAACTGGCAGATCGTCTTCTCTCCCGATGGAGAGACCTTGGCGACGATCAACTCGAAGGGGGTGCGCTTGAGGGGCGTGAATCACTGGAAGGCACCGGTGACGTCCTTCGCGACCGACTCTTTGATCGGTGGCATCGCCTTTTCCCCCACCGACTCCCGACGTCTCCTCGTGGGAGTCGGTCCCGTCGCTCGTTGGTGGGACGTGAAGACTCGAAGGCGCCTCTTTGAATGGACGTCGGATTCCTCGTTCTACTGCGTGGCACTTTGGCCTGACGGACAAACCGTGGTCTCGGGAGATTCCCTAGGCAACATCCGACGCTGGGAGGCGACGAGCGGCGAACTCCTCTGGGAGCAGAACATCAGCACGGCCCCCTGCGTCTCGGTCGCGGTCCGTCCCGACGGTAGGGAGATTATTGCCGGGACCGGGAGTGGTTCCCTCGCGATACTCGACGGCGACTCGGGGCGAATTCGAGTTCGCTCGGGCGCCAGCAAGCGAGAGGGACCCGAGGCGATTCACTTCTCCCCCGACGGCCGACTGCTCGGAATCGAGAACATGGGAGAGGACAGTCTCTTGCGGGATCTATCCACGAAGGAGGCCTTGCATCGCTTTAAGAAGACGGGGCCATTACAGTCCGTGGCGTTTGATCCCGACGGCCGGCTGATCGCGATTTCCGGTCGCGACCAGTCGGTGTCGTTGTGGGAGACTGACTCGGGAACGAGACTCCAGCAACTCCGTTCGCCCTTCGGGATGGAGGATCTTTGTTTCAGCCCCGACGGGCGCTGGTTGGCGGGACGCACGAGTCGCTTGGTGTTGCTCTGGGACGTTGGCAACTCCATGGCTCGTCGCCAGTTCGACCGTCACCGCGCAAGTTCCCTGACGTTCACCGCCGATTCAACCTATCTGCTCGTCGGAAGTGGCTCGGGAAACATCCACGCGATGGACGTTGCTACAAGCAAGGAAGAGCACTTGCTCGAAGGGCACGGACGGCCGGTCGATCGGCTTGCCGTGACGGGTAGCCCTCCGATGCTGGTCTCGGCGACCGATGGGATGGGGAGCGACTTGATTCGGACTTGGGATTTGTCGACGTGGAAAAGCACCGGTCCGTTGGGCGACGTTCACTACAAACCACAGATCGCCTACAGTCCCGACGGTCGACTCCTCGCGGTCACGGTGGCCGGGCGGATCGAACTTTGGAAGCCCACGAGCCGCGTTCGGATTCTTTCCTACCGCGTCGGTCCTTCGAAGGGAGACTTTCGGTCAGTCCACTTTTCACCGGATGGCAAGAGACTCGCGACGCTCAATCCAAACGGCACCGTTTACCTCTTCGATCTCGCCAAGGATCCAAAACTCGATGGGTACATCGGACGCGAACGCGACTGACCCCGCCGGTGGGGAGGTTTTCCGCGGAAGCCCCCTTGTACCTGGAGGGAATGCGCCGCGTCGGTTATGCTGACGCGGCGGTTCATCCACTCGTCCAAATCAAACGGGTGGGGTGACCTTTTTTGGGGCCGATCTTTCTCGCGATGGTGCCATGCCGCCGACGCTCGACGACTTCGCGCAGCAGATTCTCTCCACCGGTCTGGTGGAGGACGCGGAACTTCGCGCCTTGCGGGCCGGGCTCCCCGAGAACGCCACCGCCGAAGGGCTCGGCAAACGACTCGTCACCGACGGCAAGCTCACCTCTTACCAGGCCTCGATGATCTATCAGGGGCGGGGCAAGAACCTTTCCATCGGCGACTACGTCCTCGTCGACAAGCTCGGCAAGGGCGGGATGGGAGTCGTCTTTCGCGCCTACCACCGGCACATGGATCGCGAGGTCGCCCTGAAGGTCCTCCCTTCGTCCGCCGTCGGGACGAAGGAGAAGGTCCAACGCTTCCGCCGTGAGGTCAAGGCGGCGGCCAAGCTCTTTCATCAGAACGTCGTGACGGCGCTCGATGCCAGCGAGTCGCGCGGGCTGCATTACCTCGTTAGCGAACTGGTCGATGGTCCCAACCTGTCCGAGTTGGTGCGGAAGAAGGGACCGTTCACGGTCGCGAAAGCCATCCAAGCGGTCATCGACGCCGGTCGTGGATTGGCGTACGCCCACGACAAGGGGATCGTCCATCGTGACGTCAAACCGGGCAACATGCTGATGGATCCCGACGGCATGGTCAAGGTGCTCGACATGGGCCTTGCCCGCTTCGAGGCCGAGGTCGCCGAGGAGGCCAACGACCAACTCACCGTCAGCGGCATGGTGATGGGAACGATCGACTACATCGCCCCCGAACAAGCCACGAGCACCAAGGCCGCCGACGCTCGCGCCGATATTTACAGCCTCGGCTGTACGCTCTATTACTTGCTGGTCGGCAAACCGATCTACCAGGGGAATACTCCCTACGAGAAGATCCACGCCCACATCAACGCGCCGATCCCCAAGCTAGGCGACCAACGGCCCAATCTCCCCGACCCGCTCATCGCGGTCTTCGAGCGGATGGTCGCGAAGAACCCGACGGAGCGCTATCAATCGATGAAGGACGTGATCAACGACCTCGAAGCGTGTTTGGCCTCCGAGTCGACCGCGACCATCGCGCAGGACGACGCGTCCCCTACGGGAACTCAGTCCATCGATTGGCTTCAGGCCGCCTCGGCGACTGCGACGATCCCCATCGAGGGGCCGGGGCCCCGTCGTCTCGAGGAGACGGTCGAGTCGATCGACATGTCGGGGGGCGAACCGACCCACGTGGGAGCGACGCTCTCGGGGTCGAGTCAGCTCGGCCGGCGCCGTGCGGGTTGGGTGCTGCCGACGGCGATCGGCAGTCTCGTCGTTTTTCTGGGGATGGCGGTCGCGGGTATCGTCGTCATCTTCCGCGATCGTGACGGCAACGAAGTCGCCCGTATGAAAGTTCCCAAGGGAGGCTCCTTCACCGTCGAGGAGAGCAGCGGGCCACCGCCCACCGAGCCAACGAATAGCGACGCACCAAACACCTCGGATCCTGTCGCGTCGGACGAAACGCCGTTCCCAATGGCCGATCCCGCGGTGGGGAAGGACGTGCCGCTGGCGAAGGTTTATGGCGGGCCGCCGAAGCCGTTTTGGAGGCCGAGTCGGGGGCTGGCGCTGAGTCCGGATGGAAGCCGTCTCGCGGCAGTGATTGGCGACGGCCGGCTCAAGATCTGGCTCTGCGAGACCGGGGAACTGGCTCATGACATCGCGTTGGGGAAGTGGGTCAACCATGTCGCCTTCCTCGCCGATGGAAGCACCGTCGCGGCGAGCACCGAGGGCACGATCAAGCGATTCGACATCGCCACCGGCAACCTCCGCGACGAGTTCACGCTTCCGTTCAGGGGACGCGTGCGACTCTTCGCGTTCACTCCCGACGGCAAGACCTTCGCCACCACGCGTAGCGGTCCCAATAGTGTCGGTCACATTGATGTCTGGGACTGGGAGGAGCAACGGAATCTGGCGAGCTTGGAGGGACATCAAAGGCCCATCACCAGATTGCGGCTCTCTCGCGATGGCAAGCGATTGCTCTCCTCCAGCGAGGATCGGACCGTTCGCCTTTGGGGTGTCGACGCGGGAGAGGAGATTCTGCCACCCCTACGCCATGCCAAACCGGTCAAGGATGTCCTCTTCACCCCCGACGAGACCCAGATTGTGTCGCTTGGGTTTGAGCCCAGACTCTGGGACGCGAAGACGGGCAAGTTGCTTCGGACCTACTTGAAGGGCTCCTTCGGCTTCTGTGCCGATCTTACCGAGGACGGAGCCGATCTCTATGTCGGGCGAGCGGCCGGCGAGATCCAGCATTGGCGACTCGACGACGCGGAGTTGGTCGACGAGTGGCAAGTGGCGGGTGGGCAACGCAACATCTTCGATCTCGCAGCCTCTTCCGATGGCAAGATGCTTGCTTGGGCGGAGCTGAGTGATCGGCGTGAACCTGGCGGCATCGGGCTTTGGGACACCGTCTCGGGCAGCCAATGGCGAGCGATCGGCGGCGAGGGAACTCCGTACGCCGACGCCAAGTTCGACGCCACGGGGAATCTGGTCGGCTGCCTGTTCTCCGGAGAGGGAACGTTGACGCTGCTGGATGTCGCTTCGGGAGAGCGGCTGCGGACCTTCGAGACGGGCGATGCCGACGATGGTCGCCTATTCGCCCATGCCCGTCGTTTGGTGACGCGGACCGACAAGGGCGCCGGCACTGTTTGGGACACGACCTCGGGCGAGGAACTTCTCGAATTCGAGCCGGTCGGGATGAGACGCAACGTTCAGATCAGCCCGGACGGCCGTTGGTGTTTCACTTGGGTACGCGAGGACGACGGCGCCACGCTTCATGACCTCACGAAGGAGATGCCGCCGCGAGAGCTAGGCTCCGAGGACTTCCAGGTTCAGACGGCCGCCTTTTCGGTCGACTCGGGGACGATCGCCCTGGGTGGCAAGGATGGTCGGGTTCGCCTTGTCGATGGCGCGACCGCGAAGACGATTCGCGAATGGAAGGCTCAGCGCCAGGGTGTTCACGTCCTCTTGTTCTCGCCTGATGGGAACCACCTCGTCTCGGTCGGCGAAGCCTGGAAGGGAGACGGGAGCATCAACCTCTGGGAGACGCGTGCCGTAGACAAGCCGGCCGTCGTCCTGCGCGAGTCTTGGGACCCGAGCCTGATGTTCGATCCGAGTGGTCGGCTGCTCGTCATGAGCACCAACCAATTCCTGGACATCCTCGATGGGCATACCGGGAGACAGGTCGAGCGGTACGAGATCGCGCCGGTCGATGCGAAGGCGGAACTGGCGGGCTTTTCCCCTGACGGCACGAAGCTCGCCACCCTCAACGGCAACGGGACGATCTATGTGCTCGACTTGGCCAAGGATGAGAACGTGGCACCCTATCTGACGCCGAAGAAGGAGTGACTCGATCCTCCCAGTGGAGGCGACGTGGCCGGTACTCGGGACCACCCGGTCGTGGAAGAAGAGACCCCCTCTATCTCCCAAACCAAGCCCGTCAGGGTTGCTGGGCATCCCTGGCTCGACAAGGCAAGCACGTTGAGATCAGCCGGCGACTCAGCGATTCCCCTTCGGTGCCAAGAGCTGGTCGAGGAGCTTGGTGGCGGTGTTCTCGATGAACTTACGCCCCTCTTGACGCATCTTCGAACGATCGAGCTGCGGCTTCTCTAGCGTTCCGACGATCGGAACCGAGATCTGTTGCTGAGAGACGATCTTGCCGAGCGGCCCGGTGCGGGCGAGGGCCTTGGGCATGTTGATGTCGGCGGTCAGGTTGAGCGTCCGGTCGAGCGACACTGAACCCTTCACGTCGACGAGCATGTCGGGATAGACGAGACGAAAATTCTCGTTGTGGACCCGGCCATCGGCGAGCTGAAACTTCACCACCGAGTTCTCCGCGACCCGGGCTTTTGTCGGAATGCGCAGCATCTCCGCGAAGGCGATTAGCATCGGAGAGAGACCGACATCGAGCCGGTCGATCGTCAACTCCCCCTTGATGCTCGCCGCGATCGGGTTCTCCAGGGGAACCTCGCACTCCTGCAGGGACAACGAGACCACCCCATCGGCCTCGCTGGCGTTCGCCAACACGGGGAGGATGAACGCGAGCAAGCCGTGGCAGAGTTCCTGGGTCAGCTCGATCTTCTCGGCGACGGGGCCCTCCGGCAGCGTCAAGAGCGGCGGACCGGGAACGATCTGCGTCATCGGTTGGAGGGTCACCAGGCCCTTGTTGACCGGGACCTTGATCGGACTGGTCGTGACAATTCCCTTGTTCAGCTTCACTTCGAAGTCGGTCGGGCCGACGTTCAAGCCGCGCAGCGATGCGGCATCCCAGCCGAATCCCGCCGAGGCGTTCCAAGCGAGCAGGGCGTCCTTCTGATCGAGACTCGCGAGGTTGCCATTAACCTCGAAGGACTGCGACTTCTTGCCCTCCAGGGTGAGACTCGGGTCGGTCATCAGGGCGAGGAGCATCGCCAATTGGGCCAAATCGTAGTGGTAGTTTCCCTGAAGACTCACCTTCTGAGCCCCCGAGAGTTCGGTCAGCTCGCCTTTCGCTTGAAGCCCGAACGTCTTGTCGCCGATCTGAAAATCGACCAGTTGGACGCTTTCGGAGCCGAGGGCGTGACTCAGCTTGGTCTCGAACTCGACCGGTTCCTTGCGTCCCATATTCCCGCCTGGGGTGGATAGGACCAACTCCGAGAGAGCGAACTTCGCGTCGCTGGTCGCGACGTTACTCTTCAGGGCGACGGCCACCGGACCACGCAACCAGCCGTTGAGGCGAACCGGCTGCTCGTCGCCCGGTCTGGAGAGCTGCTGTTGCGCCCGGCCCAAGTCGACGGCGAGGTCGAAGGTGCCGTTGGCGTGGGGTTTGTTTTCGGTGACGCCGGCGGTGAACCCCTTGCTCTTCAGAGCGATCGTGTCGCTGGTGAACCAGGTTTCGCCGAGAGCGACGCTCTTTTTCTCGAGGTCGATGGCACCCTTCGTCGAGAGCGAGATCTCCTTCTCGGTGAGATCGAGGTCCTTGCCATGGAACTCGAAACCGGCGATTTGGGCTTCGAACGAACGAAGCGTGATGAGCGTTCCCTTGCGGACGATCTCGGCATTGGCTTGGACGGCTCCCGCGAGGGCGACATCGCCGAACTTGAAGAAACGCGCGACGCGCTGCTGCATCTCCTCGAGCTTGCCGGTGGCGTTGATCGTCAGCTCGTCGGGCGTTCCCTTGGCGGTGAGCTGGAATCCGGCGAGGTGGAGCTGCGCCGACCGGACCCACGGCAGTCCGTCCTCGCCGCGGTCGACGTCGAAGCTCGCCAGGATCGGGTTGGGCCAGGAGAGGACTTGGCCGTCTTGGATCGCTTTGAGCTTGTTGAGGACTAGCCGGGCTTCGACCTCCTCGTTGTCGGCTCGCTTGGAGCCACCGAGCACGAAGGTCGCTTCGCCCGATTCGAGTTTGGTATCGCCGCGCAGCGGCAGCAGATCGGGAGCCAGGGCGGCCAACTTGGCGAGGTCGGCGAACGCCTCGATTTGGTAGCCCTGCTTCATCATCGCCGCCCAGACGCCGTCGGTCAGGTCGATCGTCCCCTTGACGTTGGCATTGGCGTAGGGCGCTTGGAGCTTGGCTTGGTCGAAGGTGATCGCCTTGTCCGACCCGGAGAGGGCGAGGGTCAACGAGGTGTCGCCGAGGTCGACCGCCTTCGGGCCGAGGCGAGCGGCGGTGACCGAGACCCCTTTGGCGCCGGCGCTCGTGGCGAGCTGATACGTCAACGGCGCGTCGGGCTTCGACTCGAGCGATCCCGTGGCGTGGAGCGAGAACGCGCCTGCCGGGGTGAGGTCGTTTCCGGTCAGGCGAACAAAGACGCCCGCCAGGGCGATCGGAAAGTTCTCCACCGAGGTTGCGAGAGTGGCGGAGAATGTTTTGGGGTCGCTGGCGAGACTGTTGGGCGATCTGACAACGAGATCGAGATCGACGGAGCCTTCCCGTTGCTCGACCGCCCAGCTTCCCTTCATCGCGACGCTCAACTCGTCGCCCGACGCTCCGGGGCTCTGGAGGGTGAGGTCGATCGGGTGCAGTTCCCACTGCTGGTCACGTTTGACATCGACGACCTCGAGGCTGGCTCCGGTGACTTCGAACCGCCGGGGGCCGTCGTCGTCGGTCTGCGGTTCGTCGAGGACGTGGCCGTAGATCTGTTCGACGTTGCTGGTGGTCCCATCGACGGCGATGCGGATCTTCGGGTCGGTCACTTGGAAGGAAATGGAGCCCTTTGGGTCGAAAATACAGCGATAAAGGGGCTCTTGGCTCTCGATTCGGGGGGCGAGGAAGAAGAGCTCGCCGTCGTGACCCTTGATGGAGGTTCCCTCAAGGACAATCGGGGAAAGCCAGCCAAGCGAGGCGCTTTGGACGTGGAGAACGCCGTTGGGATTCTTGAAGACTTCCGCGACAATCGACTGCCGAAGTCCCGTCAGTCCGACAATGGTGGGCGCAAACCAGCTAGCACAAGCTACACTAAGCAGAAGGCCCAAGGCGACGACCCAGAAAACCCGTCGTTTGCGGGGTGGGGACGTCGTGACGTCCGGCTCCATGGAGACCTCCCTGTTTTCGACTCACCTGGAGAAACGGCACAGGCTCTCGGATGAGAAGCAGCTTCCCCAATAGTGGTACCAAGTTCGTGTCACGCTGTCATCGCGAACCCTCGATCGGGTCGCATCTTGTCAGAAGAGCGCACCCTTGGTATTCCAGTGGGGTCACCTTTAGCACTTGGCGACGCCCCACCGCGAGGGGGCGCGACCAGCACCCGGGGCGCTTGATCCCCCGGTGCTCATGGAGCTAGACGATGAAGGATGGTTCGGTAATCGCCGATCGGTTTCGGCTCGATGACATCATGTCCCGCAGCGGTACCAGCGAGTTGCACCGCGGGATGGACCTAACGACCAATGAGACGGTCGCGGTCAAGATTCTGCGTCCCTCCTCCTCTTCCGACTCGAACGAGCTCTTGCAGCGGCGCCTGCAAGAGTTTCGCATGCTCCACAATCTCAAGCATCCCAACGCCGTCAACGTCCTCGAGTCGGGCCTGACCAAGGACAACATTTTCTACGTCGCGATGGAGTACCTCGAGGGCAACACGCTCCGCGAGATCCTCGATTCGCGGGGCCCGATACCGGCCGACGTCCTCGCCGACTACCTCGATCAACTCGCCGGCGTGCTCGACCAGGTCCACGAACACAGCGTCGTCCATCGCAACATCAAGCCCGAAAACATGATGATCGTCGCCGACGAGAACGGCAACGAACGACTCAAATTGCTCGGGTTCGCCTTCGCCAAGATCCTCTCCCCCGACGCCAATCCCGAGGCCGCGATGACCCAGGCCGGCATGGTCATCGGTACCCCGGCGTACATCAGTCCCGAGCAAGCGATGGGACGACGCGTCACCAAGCTGGCCGACATTTACGCCGTCGGCGTCAGTTGTTACGAGCTGCTCACCGGCAAGCTCCCCTTCTACGAACGCTCCGAGATGCTCACGCTCATCGCCCACGTCAAGAACGAGATTCCCCGCTTCACGGAGCGCAACCCCTCGGTCAAGGTCCCCGAGGCGGTCGAAGCGGTCGTGCGGCAGACGATGGCCAAGCACCCGCCCGAACGTCCCGGCTCGATCGCCGAATTGGCCAAACTCTTTCGCGAGGCCCTTGGCGGGAAGTCGACATCGAACTCCGTCATGCCGGAATCGACCAATCAGCCGAGCGAGTCGGATAGCGATACGCTCTCGATGGGCGTCGTCCTCGCGGCTCTCGGTCTGGCGATCATCCTCGGCGCCCTGCTCGGGATCTGGATGTCAGGCCCCTGACGCCGCTCGCCTGTCGGGCCGCCAACCACGCTCCGCGCTCGAATCGGGCGACGATTCGAAGCCATTCCGTCCCAACCTCCCAACGGCGCCGAAGTTTTCTGCGCGACGCCCCCGAATCTCCCATAATGGTCACTGGATGGAGAGGCGGCGCTCACGGCAGCGTATCCTCATGCTGCCAAAAGCGGTTGGTCCACCTGCATCCACGCCCGGATGACGACCCATCTCCCTGGGAGGAACCTTCGCCATGGGACTCCAGCAGAATCTCCAGAACGAACCGATCAAACGGCTCGCCCTTCGTGACGCCCTCGTCGTGACCCCCGAAACGACCGTTCGCGACGCCATCGGCTTGATGCGTGAAAAGAACCTCGGCTGCGTCATTGTCGTCGACCCGAGCGGCAAGGCACGCGGTACCTTCACCGAAAGGGAACTCGCCAAACTCCTCGCTCGCGACGTCGAATCGTCGGCCTCGATCGACGGTCCCGTTGGCGAGCACCTCTCGCCCGAATGGGCCGCGACCTCGATCGAAAGCTCGATCGTCGACATGGTCAAGCTCATGCGACAGCACAAGCTCCGCTTCATCGTGGTCGTCGACAGTGACGGCAAACCGACCGCCCTGACCGGCCAAAAGGGACTCATGGAGTACGTCGCCGACTACTTCCCCCGCGAGGTCATGGTGCAACGTGTCGGCCTGAAAGCCCCCACCGAACAACGCGAAGGAGCCTAACGATGTCGACCCCCGAAGAATTCGAAGATCCGCTGAGCAACTACGAGCCGCCCGAGTACGACGACCCATTGCACCAAGCGCTCGCCGAGGAGACCGTCGCGGAGATCTCCGGCCGACCCTTCCTCACCATCACGCCCGACACCCCGATCGAACGCGCGGTGCGGACGCTCGCCGATGCCGAGATCGCCTGTTTGCTCGTCGCCGAGGACTACGAACTCAAGGGCGTCTTTTCGCTTAGGGACATGCTCGACAAAGTGGCCGACCGACTCCCGGAACTCAAGGGTCGCCCCGTCAGCGAGTTCATGTCCGCCGAGCCGGTCTACGTCCAGGAGAGCGACTCCGCCTCGGCCGCGATCAGCGTTATGGCGGTCATCGGCCATCGCCACGTCCCGGTCCTCGACGTCAACGACAAGATCGCCGGCATCGTCAGCCCCCAGCGCGTCACGCGTTTTCTCCTCGACCGCTTCGAGTAGGAGGCAAGGACGGTGTGACTCCTCTTCAAGTAGGCTGGGCCTGTGGCCCCCCACGAAGGCCAACCGGCGTTCGTGTCAGGCAATGGCCTGGCCGACGGTCGATCCAGCTCTCGGTCCCCCTCTCCCTGTGGGAGAGTTAGCCTCTCGGTCCCCCTCTCCCTGTGGGAGAGCAAGCCTCTCGGTCCCCCTCTCCCTGTGGGAGAGCAAGCCTCTTGGTCCCCCTCTCCCTGTGGGAGAGTTAGCCTCTTGGTCCCCCTCTCCCTATGGGAGAGCAAGCCTCTCGGTCCCCCTCTCCCTGTGGGAGAGCAAGCCTCTCGGTCCCCCTCTCCCTGTGGGAGAGCAAGCCTCTCGGTCCCCCTCTCCCTGTGGGAGAGGGGTTAGGGGTGAGGGGGTTCGTCATTGCGAATTAACCTCACCATTCGTCGCCGGAATCTCCCTCACCCGGCTCCCTGCGCTCGCCGACCTCTCCCCAAGGAGAGGTCAGGATGAGAAACGCCTGTGGCCCCCCACGAAGGCCAACCGGCGTTCGTGTCAGGCAATGGCCTGGCCGACGGTTGTCTGGCGGGCTGACTATTTCTCTTCCGCTGCGGACACCGCGGCGACTATCGACTAACTCAACCATCTGCTAGCCGTTCGGTCTTCGCTTCAGGGACTTCGCATGCCGCCGACACGTCTTCAGATTCTCGAGCGCCTTCGCAACCGCATCGCCGACCGCGAACCGATCATCGGCGGCGGCGCGGGGACGGGACTCAGCGCCAAATGCGAGGAGGCGGGCGGCATCGACCTGATCGTCATCTACAACTCCGGCCGTTTCCGCATGGCCGGTCGCGGCTCGCTCGCGGGGATGATGCCCTACGGCGACGCCAACGCGATCGTCATGGAGATGGCTCGAGAGGTCCTGCCTGTCGTCAAGCACACGCCCGTGCTCGCCGGCGTCTGCGGCACCGACCCCTTTCGGATGATGGACGTCTTTCTCAAGGAGGTCAAGGCCGCCGGGTTTGCGGGGGTGCAGAACTTCCCCACCGTCGGGCTCATCGATGGAGTCTTTCGCCGCAACCTCGAGGAGACCGGGATGGGCTACGGGCTCGAGGTCGCGATGATTCGCCAGGCCGCCGAGCTCGATCTGCTAACGACGCCCTACGCGTTCCATCCCGAGGAGGCCGAGCAGATGGCCGCCGCCGGGGCCGACATCGTCGTCGCCCACATGGGGTTGACGACCATGGGAACGATCGGGGCTCAGACCGCCAAGTCGCTCGCGCAGGCCTCACGCGATGTGCAAGCGATCGCCGATGCCGCCCGAGGGGTTCGCTCCGATATTATCATCCTCTGTCACGGAGGGCCGATCGCCACCCCCGAGGACTCCGCCATCGTCCTGGCCCAGACCCACGGCGTCCACGGCTTCTATGGCGCTTCAAGCATGGAACGCCTTCCCACCGAGACTGCCATCCGCTCCCAAGTCGAGAGCTTTCGCCGCGTGGAGAAAGCCTTCAATCCCCCGGAGACGGAGTCGGGTGGAGCCTGACCCGCCACGCTGGCGGACTGTCGCTCGCGTGTGCAAGTAGTGGGTCCAGAAGATGGTCTTTCGTAGGTGTCGTTGCGTAGTCTCTTGCCCCACCACGCTGACGTACAGGCTGGCCTACGGGGTGCCGGCTCCTCTGGGCCTCTCCGCGAAGCGACGGCCTTGACGTTCCCTTATTCATGTGATCTAATGAGTTACATGAAAAGGGATGGTCGACTCTCCGGGGTGCTCCACCTCCTGCTGCATCTGGCCGAACGCCAGGAGCCGGTCACCTCCGAGGTCTTGGCGAAGATGCTTGGCACCAACCCCGTGGTGGTGCGGCGCTCCATGGCGGGACTGCGGGAACGGGGCTATGTCTCTTCGGAGAAGGGGCATGGTGGTGGCTGGAGTCTCGCTTGTGACCTTTCGCGAGTGACCCTGCGCGATGTCCACGACGCATTGGGCAGTCCTCCCTTACTCGCGATCGGCCATCGAAACGACAGCCCCGACTGCCTCGTCGAACAAGCCGTCAACGCCGCTTTGCAGGAGGCCTTCGAGCGGGCCGAGGAACTCCTTCTCTCTCATCTCGGTGACGTTACCTTGGCAGCACTGAGCGCGGACGTCCAATCCCGGATCGAGGCGCGCGGTGGTACCCATGATCACGCCGAGGAGGACCTTCATGAACTCTGATCCGGCTTCGAGCTCGTTCTCCGATCCCCAAGCGGTCGCCCGCTACGCGGAGGGGCCGCCACGCACCGTGCCCGGCTTCGCGTCGCTGCACCGGATGACGACATTGCTGTTGGCCGAACGCGTTCCCGCCACGGGGCGCGTGTTGGTGTTGGGGGCCGGCGGCGGCTTGGAGCTGAAGGCCTTCGCCACGGTCCACTCGGGATGGAGCTTTGACGGCGTCGATCCCTCTTCGGAGATGCTGGGGCTCGCTCAGCGGACGCTCGGGCCGCACGCGCCGCGGGTTCGCTGGCGTCAGGGCACGATCGAGGCGGCTCCGCACGGACCGTTCGATGGGGCGACTTGCCTACTGACGCTCCATTTCCTTTCCCGGGCGGAGCGGCGAAAGACGTTGGCCGAGCTTCACCGCCGGCTCGCGCCGGGCGCTCCGCTCGTGGTCGCTCATCTCAGCATGCCGTCGGAGGAGGAGGGGCGATCGGTGTGGTTTTCCCGCTACGCTTCGTTCGCGGTCGCCTCGGGCGTCGAATCGGCCAAGGCGTCGACAGCGGGTGCGGCGATGCGAAAGCACCTCACCATCCTCTCTCCGGAGGAGGATGAACTCGCTCTTCACGAAGCCGGGTTCTCGGGCGTTAGTCTCTTCTATGCCGGGTTCGCCTTCCGCGGCTGGGTGGCGTATGCGTGAGGCCATCCGCGCGGGGCGAGTGATCCTCGAAAAAACGAACGGCACCACCGAATCACCTAGGTCGGGGCTTGACTCACCACGAGGGCCAGCCGTCATTCGTGACAGGTCATGGCCTGACCTTTGGTTTTCTGGCTTATGGAGTCATGAGGGTGCCGCCGACTGTTGTTGATCCAGCCGAGGTTTGGCTTGAGGTGCTTCGCGAGACGCGCCTTGCCGGCGGAGTGTCGCGCTCGTGGCTTGACATGGGTTGAGGAACGCCTACGTCAAATCGTGAGATTGAAACTCAGTCTCATGGGAGAGCGGCGGCGAGTCACCTCCCGATCTGACGCCGGCCAAGAGGTATCTCCCCGATGAGCGACGATTCCACTCCCGACGGACCCCAAGCCGACTGCGCGACTCTCCCGGTTCGCCACGTCTCCTGGTGGCGCTTCGTCGGCCCCGCCTTCATCGTCAGCATCGGCTACTTCGACCCCGGCAACTGGGCCACCGACCTGCAAGCCGGCAGCGAGTTTAACTACGCGCTGCTATGGGTCATCTCCGCCTCGTGCATCATCGGCATGTTCTACCAAGTACTCGCCGCGAAACTCGGGATCGCGACCGCGAAGGACCTCGCGCGCCATTGCCGCGATGACTACCCCGCGTGGCTCCATTGGCCGCTCTTTCTCGCCGCCGTCGTGTCGATGATGGCGACCGACTTGGCCGAGATCATCGGCGTCGCGGTGGCGCTGAAACTCCTCTTCGGCATCTCGCTGCTCTCGGGCGCGGTGATCACCTTCATCGACGTGCTCTTGATTCTCTTGCTCAACCGCTGGGGCTACCGGATCGTCGAGTCGACCTTCTTCGTCTTCCTGACGACGGTCGCGGGCATCTACATCGCCGAGGTCTTCTTCGCCGAGCCCGACTTCGGGCTGATTCTCTTCCATTCGTTCGTTCCCGACGGGACCGCTTGGTCGAAGCCCAGCGCCATCGTTATCACCGTGGGGGTGATCGGAGCGACGATCATGCCGCACAACCTCTACCTGCACTCCGGCCTGGTCATCTCGCGCGTCGCCAAGGAGAAACTCCCCACGAAGACCTTCCTCGAGTACACCCGCTGGGACACGATCATCAACCTCACCGCCGCCTGGTTCATCAACGCCGCCATCCTGATCGTCGCCGCCGCGGTCTTCCATCCGATCTTTCTCGAAAGCGGCAAGGTCATCGCCTCCTTCGAGGACGCCTACGAGACCCTCGCCCCCGCCTTGGGGAGTTGGGCCTCGATCACCTTCGCGGTCGCCCTGCTGATCTCGGGCGTCGCCTCGTCGACCGCCGCGACCCTCGCCGGCCAATACGTCTTCGAGGGCTTCCTCAAGATCGAGAACATCAACCTCTTCTATCTTCGACTCGGAACCCGCATCGTCACCATGGCCCCGGCGATCCTCTGCATCGTCCTTGGCATGGAACCGATCGACGTCCTCGTCTGGAGCCAGGTCATTCTCTCGCTACAGCTTCCCTTCGCGCTCTTCCCGCTCTTGCACTTCACCGCCAAGCGCGAGTACATGGGCAAGTTCACCAACGGAATCTTCGTCTCGGTCCTCGGTTGGGTGCTCGGGATGATCCTGTTGGTCCTCAATGTCGTGATGCTCTGGCAACAGGCGACCGGCTACGGCAGTTGACCTCGCGTCGTCGGCTCCTTGGCCGATCCCGCCATTCCCGCGTGTCTTGGCATTCGCAAGCGGGGAGAATCCTCCTTAGAATGCGAGGGCCCGTGGTCCGTGTCACGCCCCGAAGGAGAACCGATGCGCCGTCCCCTCCACGCTCTCGCTTGCCTCTTGATGTTGTCCCCCGTCACCACGGCGGACGCTTTGGCCTCGGACAACATGCCTTGGGATCTCGAGGCTCTTACCAAGCCGCCGAGCGTCACGTGGATCGACAAGGAAAGTCCCGTCCACGCGCTCACCTATTCCAACGTCCCATTCAAGGGCGAACCGACCGAGGTCTTCGCCTACTACGCGACCCCAGGGTCGATCAGCGGCGATCCCTCCAAGGACAGGGACCTGCCCGCGGTCGTTCTCCTGCATGGCGGTGGCGGCACCGCCTTTGCCGAGTGGGCCTGGCTCTGGGCCAAGCGTGGTTACGCCGCCATCGCGATGGATCTCTCCGGGCGGCGCCCCACCGAGACCCTCACCTTCGAGGAAGCAACGGGACGCCCACTCACCAAGGAAGCGAGAGGCAAGGGGAATCGAACCCGGCTCGAAAAGGGAGGCCCCGAGGCCGATGCGAGAGCCAAGTTCCTCGCCGCCGGCGGTGACGTGACCGACGATTGGCAGTACCACGCCGTCGCCGCCGCGATGGGGGCCCATTCGCTGCTGCGTAGCTTCGACGAAGTCGATCCCGAGCGGACCGCGGTGACCGGCATCAGTTGGGGGGGATACCTGACCTGCCTCGTCGCCTCGGTCGACGATCGCTTCAAGGCCGCCGTCCCCGTCTACGGCTGCGGTTACATCCACGACGGCGAGTCGGTCCAGCGAGGCCAAACCGATCGGCTCACCCCGCAACATCGCCGCGACTGGGTTCGGCTCTACGAACCGTCGGTTTGGCTGCCGCGCTGCGAAGTGCCGATCTTCTTCGTCAACGGCACCAACGACATCCACTACCCGCTCGACAGCTACTCGCGCAGCTACGACTTGATCAAGGGGGAGCGGTACATCCGCATCGAGCCGATGATGGGACACAGTCACCCCTCCGGTTGGGCTCCGAAGGAGATCGGGCTCTTCATTGACCAGAAACTGCGCGGCGGCGATCCGTTGCCCACCCTCTCGATGCCGACGCTCGAGGAGGGGCAGGCCTCGACCACCGTCACCTCTCCGGAGCCGATCGAGAAAGCCGAGTTCCACTACACTACCGACGACGGCCGACTCGCCGAGCGCAAATGGCACAGCGTTCCCGCCGAGCGAAGTGGGAAGAAGCTGATCGCCGCGGTGCCGGAAGGGACGACCATCTGGCTCTTCACGGTGACCGATCCCCGGGGCGCGATGATCAGCACCGATCCATTCTTCCTGAAGTAACCTCTGGGGGGGCCCGACGAGGAAATCACTCTCACGAGAACGAATCTTTGTTGACCAGTGGTTTCTTCGAAGTATAGTTTTCGCGACGCGGTGCGCCGCGTCGTGCGAGTCCCTCGTCCGCATGGTTGGCTTCCACTCCCTTCCTCTCCCGTCCGGGAGACGGCATGCTGCGCGCATAGGAAACGACCTCCGGCCGTTCGGTCAGGCAACGTCGTCGCCCGAACCAGGAGAGTAGGAGACGCTCGGGAAAGTCACATGCAGCAAACATCGTCGAGCCTCCTCGGTCAGCTAAAGGCGGCTCCCGACGACGACGCGTGGCGGCGCTTCGTCCAACGCTATTCGCCCATCATCCACGATTGGCTACGGCGGCAGGGTCTGCAAGATCACGACCTGCGCGACGTCGGCCAGGATGTCCTGATGACAGTCGTCCGCGAGATGCCCGGATTCACCTACGATCGCCGACGCGGTCATTTCCGTGGCTGGCTCCGGCAGGTCGTCGTCAATCGCCTGCGGATGTTTTGGCGTCAGCGCAAGCACCGGGCACGCGGTCAGGCCGACGGCTACACGGAGGACTTCGTCGACCAACTCGCCGATCCCAATAGCGACGCCGCTCGACAGTGGAACGAAGTCTACGATCGGCAGATTTCCGCCCAGGTTCTCGAGACGCTCCGCGGCGAGTTCGAGCCGACCACCTGGCAAGCCTTCTGGCGCGTCGTCGTCGACTCCGAGAAAGCCGCCACCGTCAGCGCCGAACTCGGGATCTCTCTCAACGCCGTCTACCTCGCCAAGTCCCGGGTCTTGAAACGCCTCCGTCAAGAACGTGAACGGGTCGTCGGTCTGTGACGATCCGAGCGGCTCTCGTACTTGTCGATGCGGCACGACTAGCTTGGGTGTCATGCCCACGCACGCCGTGGGCATGCGGGAAACGCGTCTGATTCGGCAGACTCCCGCACGATCGACGAACGAGGTTTCGCGGAACGAACACCAGTCGCGACGCGGCGCCGGTTTCGCGCCAGGGGTTTTGACCCCTGGAAGACGTCCGACCAACATTCCCAAGCCCCGAAGGGGCGACGGTGGCTCCGACGGAGATGACTTGACCACGTGAACGACGAGCATCCATCGTTGGAAGACCTCAAAGCCTTCGTCTCCGGCCGGGACCTGGAAGGGGGGGAGGAGGCTCTCGCCGATCACCTCGAACGCTGCGCGGAATGCCGAAAACGCCTCGACGATCTCGACCCCGACAGTCTCGAACGCCACCTCGCCGGTTGGAGTGGCGATCTCCTGCCGTCCCAGATCGGGCTCGGCGAGTGGATCGATGAACTCAAGCAACACGATCCCGCGTTGCCCGGCATCATCGGCGACTTTCGCATCGTCCGGGAGGTGGGCCGCGGTGGCATGGGGATCGTTCACGAGGCGATCGAGGAGTCGCTTGGTCGGCGGGTGGCGCTCAAGGTCCTGCCGCTCGCCGGGGCCGTCGACGCGACCTTCGCGGAACGCTTCCGCCGGGAAGCACAAGCCGTCGCCCGACTCCACCATCCCAACATCGTCCCCATCTACTCCATTGGCCAATACGCCGGCTATCCCTACTTCGCGATGCAGTTCATCTCGGGGGAGACACTCGCCGACTTACTCCACGCCCTTCGACGCCGCGGTCGCCGGGAGATGGAGTCGGACAAGACGACTCATTCGCTCGTTCCCGAGACCAATCTCCTCGATCGACGACGGCTCGGTGACCAACGCGGCCCGCGCGGCGACGTGACCACCTCGGAGACCGGGGACGCCGATCCGGTCGCCGATGATGACAAGACCATGGCATCTCCGCTCTCGCTCCGCCGGGGGGAGTGGCGCGGCGATCCGCGTCCGCCCGAGAACTCGGTGCGCCACGTCCGCCGCGTCGCCGAGATTGGCCGCTGCGTCGCCGACGCCCTCGACCACGCCCATCGCCGTGGGATCGTCCATCGCGATATCAAACCGTCGAACTTGATGCTCGACGAGCAGGGGCGTGTTTGGCTGACCGACTTCGGCATCGCCAAGGTCGACAACGCCGACGATCTCACCAATTCCGCGGCCCTGATGGGAACGCTCAAGTACATGGCCCCGGAACAGTTCGGCGGCCAGGCCGATCCCCGTAGCGACCTCTACGGTCTGGGCGTCACCCTCTACGAGATGCTCACGCTCCGGTGCCCGTTCGTCGACGCCGACCCGAAACGGCTGATCCAGCGGGTCGAGCGGGAGGAACCCAAATCGCCGCGCTCGGTCGATCCCTCCATCCCCAGGGACTTGGAAACGGTTGTCCTCAAGGCGATGAGCAAGGAACCCTCCGGACGCTATACCTCGGCCGCCGCGCTGCGCGACGACCTCGAACGGTTCCTGGAACACAAACCGATCGCGGCTCGTCCCATCAGGCCGTGGGAACGACTCTGGCGTTGGGGGAGACGCAATCCCGCGACCGCCGCCGCGAGCCTGCTGACCTTTGTCACCATCGTCGCGCTCGGGGGGCTCGGGTTCGGGGCCGTGGTTCACGCCCGGACGCGGACGGCGCTGGCGCACGTCGAGTACGAACGAACCCGGGCCGACAAGGAACGACACCGTTCCCAGCGGCTCTCCGCGCGACTGGCTCTCGAACGTGGCCTCGCGCTCGGCGAGCAGGGGGACGATGGTCGTGGGCTGCTTTGGCTCGCTCGCGGGCTGGCGATCTCCACGCCGAACGCCCCGCGACTGGCCGAAACCTGCCGTGCCAACCTGGCGACATTCGCCTCCCGGCTTCATCGCCTCGAAGCGGTCACGGACGCCGGCTCGATCGTGACGACGATGGCCCTCACTCCGGATGGAGAGGTGCTCTTGACGCTCGGAGCCGATGGGAGCATCGGGAGTTGGTCACGGCGAACGCTCGCGCCCGTCGGTCCGCGGCTTGAGCATGCGGACACCGTCGCCGACTTCGCGCTCAGCCCCGACGGCCACCTCGTGGCCACCGCGTGCGCCGATGGCAAGGTCAGGCTCTGGGACTGGGCGGCCGGCGCGGTGCGCGTGGAGATGAACGTTGAGGAAGCGGTCACGTTCGCGCGGTTCTTGCCCAGCGGCGACCGACTCGTCACGGCAAGTGGTCGCGGTAGGAGCGGAGGGCGCGTCTCGGTATGGAACATCGCGAACCGACGGCGCCTTCCCGCGCGGTTGGACTTGCCGAGCGAACCGAAGAGTCTAGCGATCAGCGGTGACGGTGAAATGCTCATCGTCGGCCATTGCCAAGGAGCGATGCTGTGGCGCATTCCCACCGGCGATGTGCTGGCCGAACTGCCCCACCAGGACTGGGTCTGTGGCGTCGCGCTCAGTCCCGATCGCCGCTACGCCGCCACGGCGAGTTGGGATGGGACGATGGCTCTCTGGCACACCGATCCTCCCGAGCCGGTTTGCTCGCCGATCGCGCATCCCGAAACGGTCTACGACGTCTGTTTCGATCCAAGCGGTCGACGGCTGGCGTCGGCGTGCGAGGACGGCGCGGCCCGGCTCTTTGACGCTTCCTCGGGAAGGCCGCTTCCCGGCGAGATGCGCCACTACGAGCCGATGCGCCACGTGGAGTTCTCGCCGCGCGCGAACCTCCTGCTCACCGCGGGGGACGATCAGGCCGCGACGATTTGGGACGTCCAGCGAGGGAGGCCCTTCGGGGCGCCGGTCCGTCATCGCGACGCGGTGCGGGCGACCCTCCATATGCCCGATGGCTCGGAGGTGCTGACCGCGTGCGCCGATGGGCTGTTACGGCGGTGGGCCGTGGCCGAGGTGGAGTCCTTCGGCCGGACGCTTAGGCATGCCGCGGCCGTCTCCGCGGTCGACTTCAGTCCCGAGGGGACGTGGGCGATCACCGGGGATGGGAAGGGGAATCTCCGCCGCTGGGATCCGCGCACGGGAGCTTCGCTCGCGGCCCCGATCGCGTGTGGTGGCCGCTTGCTCGACCTTGACGTCTGCCCGAAGGGAGAGGTGATCGCGGCCGCCGGCTATCGGCACGCGGGACTTCTCTGGGACGCGCGGACGGGGGATCCGATTGGCAAGCCGCTCCCCCATCGCGATCTGTTGCACGCGATCACGTTCTCGCCCGAGGGGCACTGGGTCGCGACCGCCGGCAACGATCGAGTCGCGCGCGTCTGGGAGGTGGCGTCTGGCGAACCGGTCAGTCCGCCCCTGGCGCACGAGGGGGCCGTGACGGAACTCGCCTTCAGCCCCGACGGGACGCTCCTGGCGACCGCGGGACGCGATGGGAAGGCGATTCTCTGGGAAACCGCGACGTGGCGGCGGTGCGGTGATCCGCTGCGTCATGATGCGGTCATCAACGATCTCGCCTTCAGCGATCGTGGTGACTATTTAGTGACAGCAAGCTCCGACCGGACCGCGAAGCTGTGGCGCGTCGGCGCGGCGCCGGAGGGGGATGTGTCGATCGAGTGTCACGCGACGTTGCCGCATCGCGGGCGGGTCCTGGCGGCGGCGTTCACGGCCGATGCCTCGCGACTGATTACCGGGTCGTCCAATGGCGAGGGGCGACTGTGGGAGGTCGCGACCGGGTCGCCCGTCGGGCGAGTGATGGTCCATCAAGGGGCGGTCCGGGCGCTTGGGGGGTCTCGCGACGGACGGCGGATCGCCACCGGGGCGGCCAATGGGGAGGTGCGCCTTTGGGACGCGGTGACGGGGGAGCCCGCCGGCGTCGCCCCGCGCCATGCCGGACCGGTGTACGACTTGATTTTCGGGCCCGAAGGGTGTCTGCTATCGGGGGGGCGGGACCACGCGGCTCGAATCTGGCTTCCGCCCATGCCGGCGGTGGGAAGTCCCGAGGCGATCATGCTCTGGGCCGAGGTTCGTACGGGGATGACGCTTGGTGACTCCGACCGAGTTCACGTCTTGGGACTCGACGAGTGGGAGCGGCGCCGCGCCGAACTCGAGCGACTCGCCCCAAGGGATCGCGGCGGCTTTCCGACCGACTCGATGGCACGAAAGTAGCTCCAAACGCGTCGATTTCGTCTCCAAATCGAACCGATTCGATCCGTTTTGCCCCGAAAGTCATCCGATTTGACGCGATTCTCGTCAAAAGTCATCGCCCTATGTTGCTTTGGCAGCCTATCTTGCCAGCGAGAGAAGCCGTTGGGAGCCTGGTCGATCCAACCTACTTGCGGGTGACGAGGTAGGCGATGAGATCGGCGAGTTCCTGCTGGCTGAGCGTCTCGTCGATTCCCTTGGGCATGATCGAGACGGTGCTTGGCACGAGTTCGTCGATCTCGTCGCGCGGGATGGTGAACGGGTCGCCGACTTGCTGCTGCAGCGTTAACGAGTCGGTGTCCTCGCGAACGATTAACCCGGTCAGGATGCGGCCGGTGTCGGTGACGACGGTGTAGGGTTCGTACTGCCGGACGATCGTCGCCGAAGGGAAGAGGATTGACTCCAGCAGGTCGCGCCGCGCCCGGCTGGCGCCAATGGTGGTCAGGTCGGGACCGATGCGGCCACCTTTGTCGCCGACGCGGTGGCAGGTCGCGCACTTGGCCTTCTCCCCATGAAAGAGAGCTTGCCCACGAGTGGCGTCGCCTCGGCTCGCGCTTGCCAGCAGCCCATCGACCTTGGCGAGCTGAGTCTGTTTGTGGGACTTGAGCTTTGCGAGCAAGGCGTTGGCTTGGGGCCGGAGCTTCTCGGGATAGCGTTTGACCACATCCGAAACTTCAGTCTCCGGCAGCGACAAGAGCCCCCGTGCTTCCTCAAGGGAGGAAAGAAACGCGCCGACGACCTCGGGGTCGCGCGTCGACCGGTAGGGTCGGATCAGGTCGCGCAATGGGCCGGGGCCAACGGCTTCGAGTTGAGGGGCGAGGGCGAGCAACTGCTGTTTGTTCAGGGACGAGCCGCCGAGCATCTGGGCCGCCCGCGCCGACTCGGCGGGACCACCCGACTCGATGAGTTCGACGAGGATGCCGAACGCCTCGGGGCTCGGTGACTTGCTTCCTCTGGCGAGGGCTTCCATCGCCGCGACCCGCAAGAGGCCCGACCGCTTGTCATCCTTGGCGAGGGCGGTGAGCTTGGGAGCGAAATGATCGGACTTGATCGCCGAGACCGCGCTGATGGCTCGCTCGACTTCCGCGGGATCGTTGGACGCGAGCCGGCTTTCGATCGGTTCGATCCACGTTTGGTCGAGGGGACGGCCCGACTTGCCGGCGATGGCGCGGAGCAGCGCCGCCGAGAGCTGTTGAGGCGCTTGCTCTTGCCCGAGCGCTTCGCCCACGAGACGAGCGACGGCCGGACTAGAGGCGAAGGCCGAGGCGAGTTCCTCGATCGCGGGGTTCGGTGACTCCTGGTCATGATCATCGTCAAGCCATTGGCCCAATCGCTCGGCGGCCGCTTTCTCGTAGGTCGCCTTCTCCGCGGCGTCGCTCGTCTGCTGGTAGCGGCGGGAGAAGATCGCCAATGCCCGCTGGGCGAGCGCCTCGTCGGCATCGCCGAGATGCTTGGTCAACGTGTCGGCGTCCAGCGATCCCGAATCCATCTGATCCAGGGCGATGAGCGCCCCGCGCCGAACGGCGGGGTGCTTCGAGGCAAGCCCCTTGCGAGTCGCCTTCGATTGGTCAATCGCGAGCAGCGCGTAGAGGATGGCGTGTTCCTCGGTGCGGTCGATCTCCGGTCGTGCCAACGCCAAGAGCAGTGGCCCAATCGCTTTCGGGTTTCGCAATCGTCCCAGAGCGTTGGCCGCTTCGGCCCGCGCGGGAGGAACATCGTCGGCGAGGATCTCGAGGAGTCGAGGAAGGGCCTTGGGGTCGGGGCCGATGGTTCGGCTGGCCAATTGGCGAATGCTGGCGGTCCGATCGTCGAGGGCGACGCGCATCGCCGCTGGCGCGGACTGTTGATCGGTCAACGATGTCGACGGCGTTCGCGACTGCTGGTGGGCGATGGCGGAAAGCGCTTCGAGCGCAAGACGGCGTTCCCCGATGTCACCGCGTTGCAAGGATGATCGTAACGAGGGAACCATCGGGGTGCCGCGATGAACGCACTCGGCGACGGCCCGCTCGCGGACTTTGAACCGTGTGTCGTTGAGGGACTTGATCAGTTCGCGTGGCGAGAGGGCCTCCCACGCGATTCGTTTGCCCCAGGGGTCGACCTGGGTGGTCATGCGATCGCGGCGGACGCGGTAGATCGCGCCGAGGACGTCGGGCTTGGAGAGCTGTGAGGTCGGACAGCCGTTGTAGAACCAACCGCCGGTGTCGATCACGAGCAGGCTGCCGTCGGCATCCTCGAGGACGTCGGTGGGATGAAAGTCGCGGCTGGTTCCGGAGAGGAACTCGCGCTGGGTGGCGGTGTAGCTTGCTCCGTCGCGAGCGAGTTGGAGGCGGACCACTTTACCGGTGTTGAAGAAGGTCGCGAAGAGGTTGTCCCGCCAGTGGTGATCGAGGACGCCGCTTCGATAGCGCGTCATGCCGGAGACGGCGACATGGCCGAAGCGATGGGCCAGGTCGAGCAGGTCGCCGGTCGTCTTGAGTTCCTTGAGGACGCGTTCGCGGTGGGGGTAGGCTCCGCCGAGGAGCCAGTGGGCGACGCCGTCGACGCGCGGCCGTGAGTGCATGATGTTAACGGTGCCGAGCATTTCGCCCTCGTCGGTGAAGTCGAGCTCGACCGGGTTGTCCATGCCGCCGCCGCAGTGGATCCGCACGTCGGTGCCGTCGGGCCAGCACGAGAAGATGTAGGAGCCTTCGCGTTTGCTGGTGATCTTGCCCTCGTCGTCCTTGAACTCGTGGCCGTGGTAGCCATCGGTCCAGTAGAGGCGGCCGTCGGGGCCCTTGAAGCAGCCGTGGATGCTGGCGGCATTGCCGGTGTAGCCGAACTTGCCGACGAGGATGTCTCGGCGATCGGCCACGTTGTCGCCGTCGGTGTCCTCCAGTCGCCAGATGTTGGGCGGGGAGGCGACATAGAGGGCCCCCTCGTGCCAGACGCCCCCCATCGGGTAGGTCATGCGATCGGCGAAGACCGTCGACTTGTCGAAGCGGCCGTCGTCGTCGGTGTCCTCCAGCACGCGGATCGTGTTGGGAAGCTTCGCCTCGAGTTCGTCCGACTTGAGGTTCACGCCCGCATTGTCGCAGACGTAGAGTTTGCCCGCGTTGTCGAAGCAGGCCATCGTCGGGTGATTGACCAGTGGCGGTCCGGCGGCGAGGTCGACGGTGAAGCCTTCGGGAACGTTGAGCTTGGCCGGGCTGAATCCATTGGTGAGCGGGGGCGGTTCGACGGGAGGCGCCTGGGCGAGTTCCTCGTCGATGCCGTCGAAGACCCGCGCCTGCGATCCGCCGCCGTTCCACATGTCGTACTTCGGCTCGGCATAGTGGGCGTAGAAGACCTCGAGCCGCTTGTTCAGTTCGTCGCGGGTCGCCGCATGTTCCGGGTCGCTGACGAGATTGTCGAACTCGTCGGGGTCGGTCTGAAGGTCGTAAAGCTCGTCGGGGCCGTTGGGGAAACGTCGGGTGAACTTCCAGCGCGGGGTCCGGATGCAGCGAAGGTTCTCGAATTCGTAGAAGACGCCGTAGTCGGGTTCGTCGGGAAGCGAATGAGCTTTCGTCAGTTCCGGAGAAAAGTCGCGGCCGGGGCTCTTGGGGGCGGTCGGCATCTTCTTCTCGAGACCCAGGTGGCTCAAGAGGGTCGGCATGAAGTCGTAGTTGGTGACCGGTCGCTCGGAGGTCGACCCCGAGGCGATGACACCGGGTTGTCGCCAGATCATCGGAATGCGCATCATGCCGTCGCGGGCGGTGAGGGGCCGGGTATGGTCGCCCATGCCGAAGAAGCCGCCGTGACCGCCGACCCACCCTTGATCGGCGACGAAGACGACCAGGGTGTTGTCGTCGATGCCGAGTTGTTCGAGCGTCTTCATGACGGTCCCGACGCCGTCGTCGACGCCGCTGACCTCGGAGGCGATCCGGCGAATCGAGGTCGGGTTGTTTTGGTAGTCGATGTTGTTGTACTGCCAGGGGTGGACCGGATCGCGGGGGAAGGAGGGGAGTTCCTGGTCGCGATAGTACTCGGCGTGGCGGTTGCGACCTTCCTTGAGCAGCAAGCGGCCGAGCGAGTAGGGACCGTTGTAGGCGAGAAAGAGGAAGAAGGGGCGTTCGTCGTCGGCGCTGCGTTCGATGAACTTGACGGCGTGACGGGTCCAGAAATCGGTGAGGTATTCCGGCTCCTCGCGGATCTCGCCGTCCTCGATGATCTTGGCGCCGTAGAAGGTGCTCGTACCGCCGTGGGGCATGGTGATCCAGTAGTCGTCGAGTCCCTCCTGCGGATTGAGGTTGTCGCCGAGATGCCACTTGCCGACCAGGCCGCAGCGATAGCCCTCCTCGTGCAGGACCTCGGGGAGGGAGGTGAAGGCGTCGAGGGTGCAGCGGGCATCGGGACCGGTTTGCAGTCGGCCGCCCGCGAGGAAGGAGTGGACGCCGTGTTGGGAGGGGAGCAGTCCGGTGAGGAAAGTCGCTCGGGTCGGGGAACAGACGGGATTGGAAGCGAAGGCGTTGGCGAAGAGCGTTCCCTCGGCCGCGAGTCGATCGATGTGCGGCGTGCGGATGTCCTTGTTGCCGTAGCAGCCCAGCGTCCAGGCGCCATGATTGTCGGTCATGATGAAGACGACATTGGGGCGTTTGGCCGGCTCGGCGCCTCTTGTGAGAGGAAGGCCGAGGGGAGTGAGAACCAGTGCCGCTAATACCGGGGCGATGGCACGAGACATTAACAGACTCCGGAAAGCGAGTGGGGAACTCGTGGTGGGACAGTGGAGGTCCGAGAACGAAAGCATCGAGCCTAGCCGAGAGGCCCGTCGCCGTCAAGCTTCCCAAACGCGCCGGTTCGACGGTGAGGGTCCGTTCGGCTAGACTTCTCTCGGGCGGCGGAGGTTCGTGGAGAATCGATCGGTCGCGGCTTCTGTCACAGGGAACACGATGCGAAAAGTCCTGGTCACCGGCGCGGCGGGGTTCGTCGGATATCATCTGGCGGCACGCTTGCTCGCGATGGGAGATCGGGTTGTCGGCTGCGACAATCTCAATCCCTACTACCCGGTTCAGCTCAAGCGAGACCGACTGGCGCAGCTCGAGCAGGCCGAGGGCTTCGCGTTCGTGGAGATGGACGTCGCCGACGAGAAGGCTCTCGCGGAACTCTTCGAGCGACAGCGACCCGAGATCGTCGTCCATCTCGCCGCCCAAGCGGGGGTTCGCTACTCGCTGACCAATCCACGGGCCTACATCGACAGCAATCTCGTCGGCTTTGGAAATGTCCTCGAGTCGTGCCGTCATCACGAGGTCGCCCATCTGGTCTTCGCGTCGTCGAGTTCCGTCTACGGCGCGAACACGAAGCTCCCCTTCTCGGTCCACGACAACGTCGATCATCCGGTCAGTCTCTACGCCGCCACGAAGAAGGCCAACGAGTTGATGGCGCATACGTACAGCCATCTCTACCGGCTGCCGACGACGGGACTGCGGTTCTTCACGGTCTACGGTCCCTGGGGCCGGCCCGACATGGCGCTCTTTCTCTTCACCAAGGCGATCTTGGAAGGGGAGCCGATCGAGGTCTTCAACGAGGGCCGGATGCAGCGCGATTTCACCTACGTCGCCGACGTGGTGGAAGGCATCGTCCGGGTGGCCGAGCGGGTGCCGACGCCGAACGAGGCGTGGACGGGTGCCGATCCCGATCCGGGCACGAGCAACGCTCCCTACCGGATCTACAACATCGGCAACCACCAGCCGGTGGAGTTGCTCACCTTCATCGAGGCGATTGAGAAGGCCGTCGGTCGCGACGCGATCAAGAGGATGATGCCGATGCAGCCCGGGGATGTGCCCCGGACCTTCGCGGACGTCTCGGACCTCGAGCGGGATGTCGGCTTTCGTCCCGTCACGCCGATCGAGGAGGGGGTCGCTCGCTTCGTCGAGTGGTACCGAGCCTACTACAAGGTGTGAGACTCGATTCCCGAGCGGCGATCATGCCATCCAGATCTTCTCCCGTCCGAACGTGAGATCACCGGTGGCGTTGCGCGTATCGACCAGCAGCGCGGCGTGGTCGACGATGAACGCGTAGTCGTAGTCGGCGTGGTTTGTCGCAATCAAGACCAGATCGAGAGACTCAAGATAGTCCGCGGTCAATTCGGAGCTGTCCATGGCGAGGTCGTACTTGCGCATCGCCGGAAGTGTCGGGATGTAGGGGTCGTTGTAGCTGACCTCGGCGCCGAGCTCGAGGAGGCGCCGCATCAACTCGAAGCTCGGGGACTCACGCGGGTCGTCGACGTTGGGCTTGTAGGCCATGCCAAGGATCCCGATGTTGCTGCCGCGAACGGGCTTGCCGACCGAGTTGAGGGCGAGCAGGACCCGTTCGATGACGTAGCGGGGCATGCGGGTGTTGATTTCACCGGCCAGCTCGATGAAGCGGGTCGAGAAGTCGACTTGTTTGGCGACCCACGCGAGGTAGAAGGGGTCGATCGGGATGCAGTGCCCGCCGAGTCCCGGTCCCGGATAGAAGGGATGGAAGCCGAACGGTTTGGTGCTCGCCGCCTCGATCACTTCCCAGATGTTGATGTCCATCCGGTCGAAGAGCATCTTCAGTTCGTTGACCAGCGCGATGTTGACCGCGCGGTAAGTGTTCTCGAGGATCTTCGAGGCCTCGGCGACTTCGGGGCTCGAAACGGCGACGATGCGCGGGACGATCGTGCCGTAGAGGGCCGAGGCGACATCGAGGCTTCGTGGCCCGATGCCCCCAACGACCTTGGGGATCGAGTCGGCGCTGCGGCCGGGGTTGCCCGGGTCCTCGCGTTCGGAGCTGTACGCGAGAAAGAAGTCCTCCTCGGCGCGCAGTCCTCCTTCCTCGAGGATCGGCTGCATGACGTTTCGGGTCGTTCCCGGGTAGGTCGTGCTCTCGAGAATCACGAGTTGACCGAGCCGAAGGGCCGCGGCGATCGAATGCGATGTCTTCTCGACATAAGTCATGTCGGGTTCGCGAGTCTTCGTCAGCGGAGTCGGGACGCAGATGAGGATCGCGTCGGGCTCGGCGAGTCGTTCCTTGTCGGTCGTCGCCTCGAAAAGGCCGGAGTCACGCATCCCCTGGATCACCGCGGCGGGGATGTGGCGGATGTAGCTTTCGCCCGCGTTGAGCCGTTGGGCTTTGATCGCGTCGGTCTCGAAGCCGAGGACGCGAAACCCCGCGTCGACGAAGAAGCGGACGAGCGGGAGCCCGACATAGCCGAGCCCGATGACGCCGATGTTGGCTTCCTTGGAGACGATTCGTTTTCGAAACTGCGCGAACTCGGAAGAGGAGATCATGGAGGCCTCGGCACGGGAATGGCATTCGCGATGACGCGCAGGATAGCGTACCACGTCGCCAGGGAAACGGCCGAGACTTTGGCATCGAGTTGGTATGCGAACCGCGTCGCGAGGCACGGGTCAGGCCTTGGGGAGCGAACGCGTGAGGCCCGCTCAGCTCCCGCTCACTTCTTGGCCTTCTCCTCGGGAGGCGCGATTGTCAGGTAGATCGGCTTGGAGGCGTAGGTCGTGTTGATCGAGAAGGTGATCGAGACCTGAGCGATCGCGGCCAGGGGGAATTTCTCGATCGGCTTGGCGGTCTTGGCGATGTCGAGGATGATCTTGCCCTCGCTCTCCTTGCTCGAGAGCCGCCGCGTGCTCGACTTGTTGACCGTGACGCCAGGGGGCAATTGGTCGTAGAGCGTGCGGTTGATGTAGTCGTGCGACATGCCGACGTTGACGGTCTCGGTCGAGCCCTCCTTGCGTTTGACCCGAATGGTGATCTCCGCCTTGTCGCCCGGTTTCAGGTTCAGTTCGCTTGGGGTCGCTTCGATCTCGATCAGGTCGAGCGGTTCGGTCACGCCGACGATCTGGGTGGCGATCGGTTGGGAGACTTGCCCGCCGCCCTGGGTTTGAAGTTCGCAGATCACGCGGCCTCGACGACGCAACTCCCGTTTCTTTCCGTCCGGGCCGTCGACGGTGGCGACGCCGGAGAGGGTGACGAGTGAGGCGTTGATCGGAGCATCCTTCGCCGCCTGAAGGTTCACTGCTCCCCGCGTCGCGGTCGACGGAATCGTCAGCGGTTCCATCGTGACCCCCTTGGGCAAGCCGTCGACCTCGATCGTTACCGGTCCGGTGAAGCCGTTGAGTCGCCTGACGTTCACGAACCACGCGGTTTGGGTGCCCGGCGAGAGCATCCCGTAGTAGTAGAGGCCGCTGATCTCGAAGTCGGGACCGCTCGGCTCCGCGGTGACGTGGTAGATGAACCGCTTGCCGCCACGATCGTGAAGATCGCGCACCTTGAGGAGGTAGGTTCCGTCGGCGGGGGCCCGGAAGTACAGCTTCGCGTCCTTGGTCTGGTAACCGTCATCGGCGCGGACGAGGATCTTTCCCTTGGGATCCTGGACCTCCATCGTCCCGTCAAAGGGAAGTCCAAGCTCCATCGCACTTAGCTCGAAAGAGACGTACTCGCCCTTCTTCGCGTCGAACGAGTAGTAGTGAGCTTGAAGCGGTTCGGCGACTTGGCCGGTGACGCCGCAGGGGAATTCGATCTTCTGGGCGGACTTCGCGCTCGTGTTCTTGCCGGTCGCGGTCCGTTCGGGGTGATCGCTGACGCGAATCGGCAGATGATTCGAGGCGCCCCGCGCCGTCTTCATCGCCATCGGTTGCCAACCGGTCGGGGTCTTGTCGGTGGCGGCGAGCTTCACCGTCTTCGTGTCGCCCAGCGAGTGACCGACCGGGCGGGCGTCGACCGACTTGCCCTTCTGGACGCCCAGCGGGATGACCGCTTCGAGGACGGGGCGATCGGAGATCTCCAGGGCATAGACATACTTGCCGTTGCCGATGTAGCGGGCATCGCTGACCTCCGCGACGTACTCGCCGTCGGCGGGAAGGGTGCAGGAGATGAAGGGATCGCCGCCGTAGTAGTTCTGATTGCGCGCGATCGCCCGGCCATCGGGTCCGTAGAGGGCGAGGACGCCGTCCATGGTGTAGATCTGGTTGCCGCTGCCCATGAGGTGAACCGCCTTGGCGATACACTGGGCGTAGAGCCGAAGCGTGATCGTTTGGCCCTTCTTTCCCTTGAATTTAAAGCAGTCGACGTCGGCCGTCTTCTCGCACGTCCCCGCGACGGCGGTTGGCATGGGAACCTCTTGTGCGGCGGCGGGAGTGCCGTTCTCGGAGTCGAGTTCCTTGGTGACCGGAAGGTCGGTGACGAGCAAGTGGCTCACGCTGGAGACGGCTTGATTGGTCGCGACGCGGACTTCGTAGACGCCGGTCGGCTGATCGGCGGGGACATCGACGTGGAAGCGGAACGGGGTGCCGACCGAGGCGCGGCCACGCCGGGGAGCCTTCTTCGGTTTCTCCTCCTTGAAGGTCGTCTTGATGCCCGGCCGGTCGAAGAAGACCGAATGGGCGTTGTCGAGTGTGAAGCTCGAGCGGATATCGATCGGGCTTTCCTTGCCGCGTTGCACGACGACCGGCTTGATGGTTCCCAGTTGCCGGAAACCGACCTTCGTCTCCGCGAGGCTGGTGCAACACAGTAGGAGCGAGCTGACAACGGCCAAGGGGGCGCGGGGCAACGTCATGATGCGGGGCTCCGAATGGTTCGGGCTGAGGCTTGGTGATGGAGGTAGCGCCAATGCCTGGCGGGTTTTCGTCGTGGAGGGGCAAGCCCCACCCAGAGTTCTTGTAGGTCAGGCCATTGCCTGACTTCTTGCTATCCCATGAGTTCCGGGATGGGCGTTCCTTCGCAGAGGGCGACGGGGCGACCGTCGGGCGTGTGGTGGATCGTGTGCAGCGGAATGCCGAGCTTGGCGTAGATTGTCGCGGCGATGTCACGAGTGTAGTACTCGCGGCCGACGGGACGAGCGCCTTCGCCGTCGGTCTCGCCGATCACGCCCGGAGGCGTCCCCGCCCCCGCCATCAAGAGCGGCGCCGCGGTCGACCAGTGATCGCGACCACCGGCCGAGTTGACCTTCGGCGTCCGGCCGAAATCGGTCATCCACACGACCAAGGTGTTTTCGAGCATGCCGCGATCGCCGAGGTCGGTGATCAGCGTCGAGAAGGATCGGTCGAAGTCGGGCAGCTTCTTGCGAAGGGTGCCGAAGTTGTTGCGGTGCGTGTCCCAGCCACCGTCGGTCACCGTGACGAAGCGCGATCCCGACTCGATCAACCGGCGAGCGAGCAGACAGCTCTGGCCGAGCCTGGTGCGGCCGTAGGCGTCGCGAACGCGCGAGGGCTCGAGGTTCAGGTTGAAGGCCTTCTGCGTCTGGGCCGAGGTGATGATGTCGAATGCCTTCTCGTAGTACTCGTCGACCGCTTGAAAGACATCGGGTTGACGGTCGAGGTTGCGCTGCAGGGTGTCGATCGCCTCGAGGGCCTGGCGACGACGGCTCAGACGCGAGCCGCTGACCGACTTATCAAGCGTGACGTCGCGAACCTTGAATCGGGAGCTGTTGGGATCGTCCGGAACGATGAACGGGTTGTAGGCCAGCCCAAGGTAGCCGGAGAGCCCGCCGCGGAAGCGGCGATCGATGCTGTCGTTGACTTGAACGTAGGGCGGAAGCGAACCGCGATAGCCGAACTCCTTGGCGACGACCGAGCCGTAGCAGGGGTAGGTTAGCGTCGGGTTGAACTTATGCCCCGAGAGCATGTAGGCGTCGGCGACGCCGTGACTGCCGTTCTTCGGGTTGAGGTTTCGCATGGTGGTGAATTTTTTGGCCGACTGGGCACAGCGAGGCATCAGGTCGGTGAAGAGGACGCCTGGCCAAGCCGTGTTGATCGTGCCGAACTCGCCGCGAATGTCGGACTTGGCTTCCGGCTTGGGGTCGAAGGAGTCGTGATGGCTCGTGCCGCCCCGAGTCCAGATGAGGATACAGTTCACGTCCGAGGCGGGGGAACGCTTCTTCCCCGACGCGTCAACTTGGGCGGGGGAGGCGACGGCGGCTTGCTGGCGAAGCAGGCCGTCGAGCGAAAGAATGCCGGCCAGCGAGCCGAGCTGCATCACGAAACGACGCCGCGAGGACTGTTCGCAGTCGTGCTGTTGTTCCGGAAAGAGTCCCAACATATTTCCATCCCTCCATTGCGGAGTGCGCGGGGGCAGTGACTTTGGCAGGATCGAGCCGGATCTTCCTCAAGATGTCCATTACACCCCGACGAAGCGAGATGTCACATGACATCTCCGAGGAATCGCGACCTTCGTCACGGACCCCGGTTCGACACTTAAGAGTATAACTCGTCCCAATCTGGACGCAATGAGGTTTTCATTGTCGGTTTTCCGGTGAACGTCCGTGCAGATCTTCTCGTCGGCCAGGGAACGTGGGCAAAGTCTTGCGATTGACAGGAAGGATTGCGAGCGTTATGCGGCCCACGGATTGTGAGATCATGGCGTACGCTCTTCCTCTTGGCCCACGGGGTCGGTGGGGGAGTTCGCGCCGACATGGTCGTTTGGGTGGTGTCTCGCGAAGCTCCTCTCCGCTTCGCGACGGGGAAAGTCCACAAGGACCGATTCATGCGTCTCTATGCGGCACTTGTCGTCTCGATTTCGCTCCTCGTCGGTTGTCTGCATGATCCGAGCCAGATCGTCAGCAACGGATCGTGGAGTCGATTCAAACCGAAGATGCCGGATGTCATGCCCGACGTCGTCGAGCTGCGCTACCTGTTCATCGAGCGCGAACTCGGAGACAAGGTCATCGACGAGGCGGTTTGGGCCGAGGCGGACGAGCACGCTCTGCCGATCGAGAAGAAGGTGATGCTCAACAAGAATGGGCTTCGGATCGCGAAACTCGGATCCCGGCTCCCCGCCGACTTGCTCAAACTGCTGGACGATCGCGAGGGAAGTAACGACGGCCGACGTCATTGGACCCACTCGGGCCAACTCGTGAAAATCCAGACCACGCCGATCGTTCCCTCTTGGACCGTGTTGACGGTGCAGGGAGGCCAAGCGACCGGCGAGGATCTCAGCAACGCCCAAGGCTACCTCTACATCACGCCTAGTCACGGCGACGGCAGCAACGTCGTCGTCAAGATGGTGCCGGTCGTCGAATACGGATCTCGCCAGCAGAAACGGATGCCCGCTCCCGATCTTTCGGGCTGGCAGCTTCGCCACGAGCGCGACAATAAGATCTACAACGAGATGGCGGTCGACCTCGACCTCATGTCGGGAGAATACGCGATCCTCGGTTGTGTGGCGGAGCAGACTGGCACGCTCGGGCACCGCTTCTTCGTGCGGACCGTCGAGGAAAAGCAATTCCAGACGGTCGTGCTGATCCGCGTCGTTCGTCCGACCCGCGAGGAGTTGCGTCAAGCGGGCTACGACGTCGACGATTTCTTCCTGAGCGACGCCCCCAAGTCCAACGGGAGTCGGCCTCGCAACACCGCCTTCACGCCAATGGCGAATTAGGCCCTCTGCGTCGGTCGGTCGATTGTGACATCTCGCGAAGACGAACCCCCTCACCCCTAACCCCTCTCCCACGGGGAGAGGGAAACCGTCGGTCGGTCGATTGTGACATCTCGCGAAGACGAACCCCCTCACCCCTAGCCCCTCTCCCATGGGGAGAGGGGAACCGTCGGTCGGTCGATTGTGACATCTCGCGAAGACGAACCCCCTCACCCCTAGCCCCTCTCCCATGGGGAGAGGGGAACCGTCGGTCGGTCGACTGTGACATCTCGCGAAGACGAACCCCCTCACCCCTAACCCCTCTCCCACGGGGAGAGGGAAACCGTCGGTCGGTCGATTGTGACATCTCGCGAAGACGAACCCCCTCACCCCTAGCCCCTCTCCCATGGGGAGAGGGAAACCGTCGGTCGGGCGATTGCCTGACAGCCTTGGCGATTCGATGGGAGAGCGTTCGTCTAGGCAACCTTCGGAGAGCGGGCGGCTTCGTCGATCATGTCTTGAAGAATGCCGGATAGATCGCGGAAATGGGCCGACCAGCGGAACGCTTTGGCTCGCTCCAACCCTTCCTTCCCGAGTTCCTGGCCGAGCGAAGCATCGTCGAGAATCGTTTTGATCGCGTTCGCGAAACTTTGCGGATGGAACGGGGGAGCGTAGATCGCGCCCCCCTGACACGTCTCGCGATGGATCGGCAAATCGCTGGCGACGATCGGACGGCCGCATTTCATCGCTTCGATCATCCCCGTCCCCGCCGATTCAACGTACGACGGACAGACGACGACATCGGCCAACCGGCAGAGCGCGTCTAGATCGTTGCGCGAGACTTTGCCCAGCATCGTCACGTGGTCGGCGAGGCCCCATTCCTGAATGAGACGGGCTGCGGCGGTCGAGTCCTGTTCCTCGTTGCGGACGCCGACACCGAGTTTGGTGGTCAAAATCAGTTCGATGGGCTCGGAGTGTTCGGTTCCCAGCAAGCCGATCGCTCGCAGCATCACCTCGACGTTGCGGCCGTAGTGATAAGCTCCCGGCAACAGGATGCGCCGAACGCAAGGGCGCGTGTCGAGTGACGAGCGGATCTCGGCGGAGAGCTTGGGATCGGTCGCCGGCGGGGTGAGACCCGGACGAATCACGTGGAAGCGATCGGGGGCGAGGACCGAGTTCCACGCGAGGATGTCGTCGCGCATCGCGTTGGAGGGAACGACGACTTGGTCGCTGGCTCGGATGCTCGAGAGGGCGAGCTTCTGCCGCATCACGACATTGAGCAGCGCCTTGATCTCGCAGCGCCGTCTGAGTTGCCGGACATGTTCGATGGAGAAATAGAGGGCGTTTCGCGAGACGAGCAACTGGGGAACCGGCGGTTGGAGTACCCCGAAGTCGCAGGGCGAGACGATGACGTCGATCCCTTCCTCCGCGATAAGACGCTGCACCCGATGATGATCGGTATAGCTGCCGCGAATCGCGTCGTTGGAAGGTTGGTCGTGAAGAATGCTGACATTGTCTCCCAGCCGCGGGAACGCGATGTTCACTCCGCTGGGAAGCAGGAGAAGCCAGTCATGCTGGCGAAGACCTCGCGAGCAATGGGAGACTAATCGTCGACAGTACGCCGCGCCCCCGCGAGAGGTCACGGCCAAGGCATGGACAAGGATCCTGGCCACCGGTCTGCCCTTCCGTGTGCTTATCGGCATGCTTCCCTGCAAGCCGACCGGTGAAGGAAACGCTATGAAAATCGCGCAACCGTGTAAAGCGTGATTCTCGATCGGGTTGCCTATTGCCCTTCCGACGCGGTCCCCGAGGGGCTTCCGGCAATGGGGAACCCGCTAGGTAAGGGGCGAAGGGCGACGGTGTAGCCCTTTTGGTGCAGGTGGTCGCGAATCGTCTTGGCCAGCTCGAAACTGTCGGGGTAGACCCAGAGGGTGACCGCGAAGACGCGCGAGGGGCGATACGACAGCGAGGAAAGGAACTCCGAGCCCTCCTGGAGGGCCACCGCGCCGATCTCCCCGAGTTGGTCATCCTCGGCGACGAGTTCCCATTGAGCCACCTGCACCGTCGCGACATAGGGATTGACGAGCTGCTCCCGCAGCGAGATCCCGCGAACGAGGACATATCGCAGCCGATAGCCGGAGATGGGGCCGACTTGCCCGCGGGTGATGCGGCCGACGTAGGGACCGCGACCCTTGACTTCCCGCTTGAGCATCGCGAGCAGATCCTCAAGATGCGTGTCGCTGATGCGGCCACCGAGACAGCGGTAGTGGATCTCCTCCCGCTGGAGCTTCTGGGCCATCGGCGTCGCGTAATGGACCCACTTCTTTGTCGGCTCGGGCTTCTTTTGGATGGCCTTTAACTTGTCGACTTCGGTCGCGAGCGTCGAGACCAACGTCGTCGCGTCCTGTTGACGGCGCTCGTCCTGCTCGAGGGCCATCTTTTCCATCGCGACGACGCTCTCGAGTCGACTGACCTCGCGCATGTCCCGTTTGATTGCGCTGAGCTTTTCGGTCCGATCTAGATCCATTTGGGCGAGAATAATCTTCTTTTGGTCGATTTTCGCGGCCAGTGCGTCCAAATCGCGCTCGATTCGCTCGGCTTCCCGCTCGCGTTGTCGGTTGAGCTCGTTTCGCTCCTCGATGGCGAGGGTCCGTTCGCGGAGACGCCGGGCGTGTTCTTTCTCCTCGTCGCTCCGTTCTCGCATCTGCTCTTCCTGACGTCGTTGGCTCTCTCGTTTTGCCTCTTGCCAACGTCGTCGTTGTTGCCGGTTGGTCTGGTCGATCTCGGCGCGGCGCCTTTCCCAGTCCTCGATCGCGGCTTGCCGCTCGTCGTCCCAGGCTTGTTGGGTGAGCTGTTGGGGCTCGGTCGAGGTGGCGGCCTTCTTGATCCGCACGCCGACCATGACGGTAAGGATGATCAGGATGCCGACAATATTGGCGACGATGTCGAGGAAGGAATCGGCGCCAAAGCCGACGTCGTCGTTGCGCGGCGACTTGCGACGTTTCATTGCTTCCTCCTTCCCTGCTTGAATCTAGCTAGCGCTCTGTTCCAACCTAACGTTGGTGTTGGTACGACCCCAACCCTTTGGCACTGGCTGGCAAGCAGTCAGTGGCACCCCAAAAAGTCGATGGGCCAGTGCACGAGCCTCTTGGCGAATGGCACCGAATGGTTCCTGGCGATCATTCCTCGGCCATGAAGCGATCGAAGTTGAGCACCGACTCCGCATTGATCAGTTCACGCCGAGATTGGAAACGCTCGTCCTTGAGCATCGTCGTTCGAAGCCGATAGTAGTTCTCGAGCCCGCCGGGGCGAACCTTGAAGACGATGACCGGTTCCCAACGATGCAGCGGTCCGGGCGGTGGTCCCCAGCTTAGCCGCTGTTGGCGAACATGACGGTAGACCGCTCCCAGTCCAGCTTCGGTCTCGTCCTCGTTTCGCAGCGAGACGAACTCCTTCTCCGGGTGCATGACGAGCCCGACGCGTCGACACTCGATGATGATGTCTCGGGTGATCGGCTTGCGATCGACGCGGAAGCCCTGCATGCCCGGTTCGGCGAAGGGCGTTTCCTCGCCCCACGAGAACCGGTCCTCGTCGTCCGCGACTTCTCGACGCTCGCCGGAGCGCGGCTGGAAGAGGATCTCGCCAAAACTTCCCGCGGGAGGAGATCCGCCCGGTGGCGCCGCTTGACCTTCGAGCCCTCCGGTGGAGGGAGGCGGTCCGGCCGCGGGCTGGCCGTACGTCCCGCTTCCTTGACCCGGCGAACCGGCACTAGCCGAGGGGGCTCCCGCGGAAAACGTCGACGATCCTGGCGATCCGCCGGGGGAGCCTTGCGACGCGGGGCCGCTCGATCCCCCGCTTCCGAAGGGGCTGCTTTGGCTGCCGGGCACGCCGACGCCCGGGGAGGACGATGCCTGGTTTCCGTCCGCCGCCGAGGCCGAGGCGAAGCGAGTTCCCGGACCGTTTTCGCGAGGCATCAGGATGTCGGCGAAGGTCCCGTGGCCACCTTGCCCGGTGCCGGGTTGAGTTCCCTCGCCATCACGCGCCGCGATGTCCGAACTGCCCGATCCCTGGCCGGTGTTTTCGCCGCTTGGGGAGTTCTCGCCGTCCCCGAGTCCGCTGGCCGAAGCGCCCGTTCCGCCGAATGATCCGTCCCGGCTTCCCGCGGTGCTTCCCGTCAATGATCCGATGAGGGGGCCGTCGCTGGCTTGACCGCCGGCGCCGGTCAGTTCGGACGATCCTCCGCCTGGTCCGGTGCCCGTTTCTCCCGCCATGCCGTTGGAAGATCCTGGTTCATCACCGGTGGGGGTGCCTCCGAGTGGGGAGCCTCCCGTTCCCGTTCCGCCCGACGCGGTCATGGGTGACAAGTCGCCACTGCCGTTGCCACCAGTTCCGTAGGGACTGGTGCCATTGGACCGAGTTCCGTAGGGATTGGTGCCATTGGACCCCGTCCCGAAGCCTCCGGGGCCGTTGCCGCCCTGGGCTCCCGAGTTCGCTCCACCCGCCACGGACATGGGTGGGAACGACGGCGGGGTACCGCTCGAACCTTCGCCGAGGGCTTGGTCGTCCCGCGAACCACCCCCGAGGAGTCGGTCGCCTTCTGGTCCGCTTCCGCCGAAAGCGGACCGATTGCGGCCGCCCATGGAGGTCGAGCCATGGGGCCCGCCCAAAGAGGTCGAGCCATGGGGCCCGCCCAAAGAGGTCGAGCCGCCGGAGCGCCTGTTGTCAAACGTCGAGGAACCATTGCCACGACCGTTTCGCGACGTACTCGCGAGATCCTCGCCAGGGTAGGGAAGTCCCGTTGGCCCCTGAGGGGATGTCCATCGCGAGCCGGGTCGGTTCATCGACCGACTGCGAAGTCGACGGGCCGGGCCGGCGTGGAGTTCGCGCGTCACCTCGTCGAGCGAAGAGTCTTCTTCTCCCTCGTCGCCATTCAAGGACCCTAGGCCTCTGCCTTCACCCGGTCTTCTCATCCCGGAGAAGGGAGGTTGTCGGCCGTGAGATCCGCGGGCGAGTGGTCCGGAGTAGGGGGACGGGCGGTAACGCGGGGCCATTCGCCGCTGACGTTCGAGCACCTCGTTCGCCAGCCGTTCGATCTTCGGGTCCGCGTTGGGGAAGGCGAGATCGACGTCGCTGGCGACGAGTTCGTAGCCATAGGGAGCCTCGACGTGTTCGATCGCCTTCCGGGCGAGATAGTAAGCCGCGATGCCGTCAGGTCGGACCAGGAAGAGCGGATAGGGAGTGACCTTCTCGCGCGAGTCATTCCCTTGGGACTCGGGCCAGGAATCGACGATCGCCCTGACGACTTCGGCGAGGGAGTTGTCCCACCGCTCGGGATGCGCCAGATCGGCCGGCGTAATGACGACCCCTTCGGGCTGGAGCGTGATCGTCTCGGAGCGGCACTCGAGGTAGATCGGTCGTCGCGGCGTTCCGTTCGGCCCCGTGTAGGGCACGATGGCGTAGCGATTCTCGATGTGCTTCTCGTCCCACTCGAGCTGTCGCTTCTTCTTTTCGAGCGAGCCGCGTTCGCGTTCGAGCTGGGTCAGCTTTCGCGATGTTGCCTCGCGGGCGCTGGCCAAGAGGGAACGCTGCTGCCGCAATTGCTCGAGCAGGCGCTTGACCCGCTCGGGATCGATCGGCTCGCTCGACGCGGACTTCTCCCGTGCGGCGAGAGCGGCCCATTGGTCCAGGAGCCGGTCGCGCTCGCCCAGCAGCTTCTCGCGCGGGTCGCGCAAGGCCGGTAGCGGCGGCAACTCGAGCTCCGCCAAGGGCGGGAGCTGCGACGGGGCCGGAAGCGGCTCATAGCGTTCGATCTCAGGCAGCGGCGGAAGTGGCGGCGGCTCCTTGAGGGGAGCGACCGCCCGTTGTGCCTCGGCTTCTCGGCTACGTTGGGCTTGGCGGGTGATAATCAGGAGCAGGAGAATCATTGCCCCCATCGTGCTCACGAGCACGGCAAGGAACGGGAAGATGCTGCCACGATCGGACTTGGTAGGCCGACGTCTCATGCGGCAGGCTTCTCCAGTTTCGTGCCGCCACGCGCCGTCATCAAGTGGATGGCCGCGGTGAGGCTGTGAAGGATTTGTTCGAAGTCATGGGTTTGACGAATCGCGTCCAAATTGTCGTTGAGTCGTTGCTGCACGAGCGAGAGCTGACTCTCTCCCTTGATCACGTCGGAGAGACGATCGGTCAACTTGTTCAAGTCGTGTTCGAGGCTCGCAAGTCGATCGGTGGTCTTGCCCAACGCTTCGACTTGTTTCTGACGTTCCAAACGCACGTTCTCAAGAAGAAAAGCGAACTGCTCGGCGATCCGACCGACCGCTGCCTCGTCTTGAGTGCGCGCCTTCGCGAAGGCTTCGGACCAAAGATCGGCCTGGCTCTTCACCAAGGCCTCGGTGTGGGCGATGACCGACGTGCTCGACTCCTCGAGGACTCGCAGGTAGGGCTCCATCTCGGGGCCGCCGGCGAGGAAACGATGGGGGAGCTCGGAGATCGCGAAGCTTTCCACCCGATCGAGGACCTTCTGTTGCTGACGTTCCACGAGGAAGGTCGCGAACATGATGCCGATCGACAGCGTCAACGCCAATGCCGTGGTGTCGAAGGCGACCGCAAGTCCGCTGGTCACTTCCGAGAGGGAGGTTTCGATCTGCTCGGGACTGATGTTGGCGATGGCGAGCGTGATGCCGATGACGGTCCCGAGGAAGCCGAGGATGGGAACCATCCAAGCGACGAGACGCACAAAGGCGAAATTGCCGTGGGCCCGTTCGGACTCGACATCGGCCAGGTACGTAAGGTGTTCCTCGATCCGGTCGGCGGAGCGCTTCTCGCAAACGTATTCGAGTGCCTTGTCGAGGCGCTGCCCGAGATACGTGCTTCGCAGCTTCGCGGGCGCCGCTTTGATTCGCTCCAGGAGCCCGGTCGCGACATTCACCGGCTGCGGTCCCACGCGAGGAGGTAGCCAGTCGTAGCCGAGCGCTCGCCGTTCCCCGGACAGGTCGACGAACTTGATCAGCAAGTCGGCGAGGGCCCAGAAGAACATCGCCACGGTGACGTACTCGACCGGATGGCCGGTGGAGTAGCGATCGGCGATCGTCCCGTGCAAGGGGCCGAAGAGGACCATGGAGTAGAAGAGCCCGGTCGCGATCATGCCGATCGCAAGAGAAGCTCCCGAAAGCTTTAGCGAGCTCAAGACCATTCTCATCTCTTCTCCCTCTACTCAACTTGCCCCGCCGTCGGGCACGACGGATTTCAAGACGTCGCCACCGGTGCCGAGGGTCGCTCATACCCAGAGTTGGCGACGCGCGGAAGCCGAGCTGACCCGGCTGGAAGCTAGTCCATCGTCAGAATCGACATTCGGAGTCCAATTCTTTGGAATCTTCGGATCAATCTGAACTTTCCGCGTCGAGCGGGGGCTTGGTGACATCGGGGAGGTGTGCGAGGAGCCGGCGGAATGGAGGAGTGTGGGAAGGCGTCGAACTCATCGGAGGGTCAGCGCCGCGGCGACAGATCGACGTTCCCTCCCGACAAGATGATGCCCAGACGTTTGCCGGGAATCGCGTCGGGTTGTTCGAGGAGCGAGCCGAGAGGAACGGCCGACGACGGCTCGACCAGAAGCTTGGTCCGCTCGAGCAACAGACGCCAGGCTTCCTCGATGCCGGTCTCGCTGACGGTGACGACCGCGTGCACATACTCGCGCATCAAGGGAAAGTTTCTTTCCCCAAGGGCCGTTCGCAACCCGTCGGCGATGGTCGTGCCCGACGGCGCCGGCTGACGCTCGCCCGAGGTCCATCCGAGGTAGGCATCGTTCGCGGCTTCGGGTTCACAGGCGATCACGCGAGGTTCGGGGACTGCTCCCTGGACGGCGAGGAGCGTTCCTCCCAGAAGTCCCCCACCTCCCACCGGAACGAGCATGGCGTCGAGATTGGGCACTTGCTCGAGGAGTTCGAGGGCCGCGGTCCCTTGGCCGGCGATGATGCGTTCGTCATCGTAGGGATGGATCAGCGTTCCACCCGACTCGTCGAGGATTCGCCGGGTGGTCTCTTCGCGTGCCTGGAGCGTCGGTTCGCAGAAGGAGATCGTGGCTCCGTACTCCCGAACGGCGGTGACCTTCACCCTCGGTGCCGACGTCGGCATGACGACATGGACGGGGACCTGCAAGAGCTGGCCAGCCAGCGCGAGCGCCCCGGCGTGATTGCCCGAGGAATGGGTGACGACGCCCCGACTCCGGGCAATCTCATCGAGACAAAGCAGCGCGTGGGTCGCTCCTCGAAACTTGAACGCCCCGGCCCGCTGCAAGTTCTCGCACTTGAAGAATAGTTCGCGCCCAGACTCGCGATCGAGCAGGCGACTGGTGTGAACCGGCGTGCGGTGGACCCAGGGCGCGAGGCGGCGCTGGGCCGCGAAGACGTCGTCTCGTGTCATGATCCGGTCAGAACCCCGAGATTTTAAGGTCTTCTTTTTGACGTTGGCGCCAGCCCTCGAAGCTGGCCTCGGTGGGCAGGTGGATCGCGATGGCGATCAGCAGGACGGCGACGACCGCCAGCAGCCATATCGGACCTCCGAGGATGAGCGCGATCAAGAGAAAGAAGGCGGGTCCCTCGAGTATCGCGCAGCGAATGATGGTGCTCGTTTGAAAGAGTCCCGCCAACTGGCGATCGACGGATTCTTCGTCGCCGTCGCGTAGTCGTTGTTGAAGATCGCTGCGTGGCGTCTTCGTGATGATGGAACCGACGATCGGATGGGCAACGAGTGACATGGCCGCCATCGCCAGCGCGGCGATCGTGATGATATCGGCCGGGGACTCTCCCTCGGGGGCGGCCGCCTGGGGGACATCTTTCTCGATGACGCCAAGTGAGATCGCCGTGGCGACCCCCGCGAAGGTGAGCACGCCCATGCAGAGGGCGGCGACGATGATTTGCAGGGTTCGGACGAGTTGTTTGGGATCGCCGAGGAGTTGCTGGTTGCTGCCACTCGTGTTCATGAGGAAGAGTCCTTCGTGGGTTCCGCGGGTGCCTGAGCGATCGAGACGAGGATCTCCTTCCCGTAATACTCTCGCCGAAACTCCTTGGCAAAGTCGCGGAAATGGAGGTCCTTCATGATCAAATAAGCGAAGACTTTGATAAGGATCAGGACGCACTCGATCATCAGGAACAAGATGACCAGCGTCCCCAGGCTGCGTTGATAGATGACGAACGCGAGCGCGGCGCCGACCGCCGAGGGGTGCATCGCGTCGAGCAGCCGAGCGAGCACGACCGCGGTGGTGACGATGAGGAAACAGTGCAGCGGCAGCAGACTCTGGTGAAACTCGCGAAGCGGGTAATAAGCCAAGCTTACCGCGCACGCGATCAGGTAGGCGATGCTGACCGACCGCAGACTGTTGACGCGCGCCAGCGGCGCCATCACGATCGCCGCCGACGAACTTCCCAAGCAGCCGAACAGGAGAATGGCCGATTCGTGATGGGCATGCCGGGTAGCCCAGGCGACGAAGCCGACCGCGCCGCCGGCGACCAAGCCGTTGATGATGCCGCCGAACCACGGGTTGCGTTTCTCGACCGAGTCGATTTCCGTCGCGATCGAATCGGAGACTCGATCGAGATTCTCGATGATATGCACCAGTCCTGACATGACCCTCACCGATTCGTCGTGCGGGGAATTCACGGACCGCTGATGGCAGCGATCGGCGTGACGGTTCGTTTGGCCGTCGTTCCCCGGTCCAGGAAGCGAACGGGCACTGTTTTAGGAGCCGAGGGCCGCGTGACGATTCGACTTCCTTTCGACAAGTCGCCATCGGACCGTGAGGAAGCTTGCCGAATCATCGACGTTTCCCGCCTGCCCACGGCGAGCGTGAGTCTTTTGAACTTGCCCACGGCGAGCGTGAGCAGGGGGGCACCCAAGAGTGTTGGGCGAGCGAACTCACTCGTCAGGACATTGGGCTTCGTCTCAAAAGTTGATCGTCGGCCCGAGGCAACGTAGCCAGCCGAAGCCAGAGCCGACTCTTGAGACGGAGCCTAGTGCTCTGTTCCAACTTGAATTTAGTGTTGGTGCAACTCCATCCCTTTGCCACTGGCTGGCAAGCAGTCAGTGGCACCCCAAACTTAGATGGAGCAGCGCACTCGGAAGGGATTCGTCGCCGCGGGCTCGATCTTGGGAAGTGGCCTCTCACCAATCGAGGGGAGCGCCGAGGAGTCGCTCGGCGATGTCTCCGCAGACGGGACGGGAAAAGTAGAAACCCTGCGCCAGGCTGCAACCGAGCTCTTGGATCTGATGGATCTGTTCGGGCAGCTCGACCCCTTCGGCGACGCAGGCCATCCCGAGATTCGAGGCGAGCGAGACGATCGTGCGGACGATCTCGTGATCGGGGCCACGCGATTGGTGAAGGTCACGAATGAACGACCGATCGATTTTGAGGGTGTCGATCGGCAAATGGTGGAGATAGCTCAGCGACGAATAGCCGGTGCCGAAGTCGTCGATCCCGAGCTGGATGTCGAGAGCCCGGAGCTGCAAGAGGGTCGCGGTGATCGTCGCCGCGTTGTCCATCATGACACTCTCGGTGATCTCCAGACGGATGTGGCGTTCGTTGACGCCGGTCTGATCGAGCACCTCCCCAATGACGTCGATGAGTTGGGGATCGGAGAACTGTCGGCTTGAGACGTTGATGCTCATCTCGATGTCGCGAGCCTCCTTGGTGGCCTGTTCCCAGCGGCGCAGTTGACGGCACGCCTCGCCGATCATCCATTGGCCGATGGGGATGATCAGTCCCGTCTCCTCGGCGATGGGGATGAATTCCGAGGGAGGCAGCAGGCCGCGTTCGGGATGTTGCCAACGAATGAGAGCCTCGAAACCGCGGATGCGCCGCTCCTCGAGTGAGACGATCGGCTGATAGTAGGCGACGAACTCCGAGCGTTCGATCGCTTGGTGCAGGTCCGCCTCGAGTTTGAGTCGGCGGGTCGCTTGGAGCTGCATCCCGCTGTCGAAGATGGCGTAGCGTGCCTTGCCGAGCGCCTTGGCTCGGGACATCGCGACGTCGGCGTCACGGAGAACGTCCATCGGCTCCTCGTAGCCGGGCTGACTCAGCGCGATCCCGATGCTCGCCGAAATGACGACCTTCACGTCGCCGAGCAAGAACGGGGGATCGAACTGTTCCTGGATCCGGTTGGCGACTCGAGTGGCGTCACTGAGATCGCGAACGTCGTCGAGAAGAACCGTGAACTCGTCTCCCGCGAGTCGGGCGACACTGTCGCCGGGACGCAGGCAATGCTCCAGGCGGCGCGCGATCTGAACGAGCAGTTCGTCGCCGCCGTCGTGACCGATGCTCTCGTTGACGCCTCGAAAACGATCGACGCCGATGACCAAGACGGCGTACTTGTAATTCTGTCGCCGCTGGGAGAACTTCAGGACCTGACCGAGTCGGTCGAGAAAGAGGCTGCGATTGGGCAGGCCGGTCAGGCTGTCGTGAAAAGAGTCGTAGCGGAGCTGTTCCTCGGCTTGGTGACGGCTTGACATCTCCTCGCGGAGCTGTGCTGTCTTGGTGTGAAGCTCGCGCCGTTGGAAGCGAACCCGAGCTTCGAGTTGCATGCGAAGGCGGAGTCGTTCGGACTCGAGTTCACGCTGCCGGCGTCTTGTCAGCGCGAGATTCTCGGCGACCTCGACGCGGACGCGAAATTGGTCGGCATGAAAGGGCTTGGCCAGGTAGTCGTCGGCACCGGCCTTCATCACTTCCCGCAGGCCGTCGACTTGGACCGCGCCGGTACAGATCGTGACGACGCATTCCTTTCCCTTTGGCATGGTCCGGAGGCGGCGACAGAGATCCAAACCGTCGGTGGAGTCTCCCAGGACGCAGTCGATGAACGCCAGTTCGAAGGTGTCCTGTCCGAAGGCTTCGATCGCCGACGCCGCATCCGGACACAACGTGACGTCGTGATGCAACTGCGTGAGAAGCCGTTTGATCAACAATCTTGTGGCGGCATTGTCCTCGACCACGAGGGATTTGAAGCGGGCGTTGGCACGGAGATCCTCGGCAGTTTCCACGTCGGTACTCTGCTTCGGGCTCTCGCGTTGGACCGTGACGCCGCCGCTTCCTCCGCGGTCGGTTGTGGAGATCGAGCCGCCTTTCGCACCGGGGAACGGATTTGCCATCGTTTCTCCACCGTGTGCTCGATCGCATTTCGTCCATCGTCGCACTACCGGCCCCGAGGGAGTTTGAGGATCCCGCGGGGGAAGCATGTGTCGACGGTACGTCAGACCACCGTCAAATGCCTCACCTTTCCGGTGAAAATGAAATGTACCCTATCATCTGTCGGCAAAGTTCTCAACATTCCCGTGAGCGAAGATCTTGGAACTCCCCCGGAGTCGCCCTGTGGTCGGATCCGTCGAGCCACCAGCGGCCGGATGATGGCGCGACGCTACAATCACTTGGTGACCGCTGAAGCGGATCGTGGTTTGGGAAGATGAGTTGGTCATGCTGGAAGTGGACGACGTCTACAAATCGTACGCCGCCGCGGACGCGCCCGCGCTGCGCGGGGTGAGTCTGCGGGCGGAGAAAGGCGACTTTCTCGCGATCATGGGACCGTCGGGGTGTGGCAAGTCGACGCTGCTGCATCTGGTCGGGGCGATGGATCAGCCAAGCAAGGGACGGGTTCTCGTCGATGGTCGATCGGTCGCCGATCTGGGTGATGACGAGTTGGCCCGCTGGAGGCGCCAGAAGATCGGTTTCGTCTTTCAGTTCTTCAATCTCTTGCCGACATTGACCGTGCTCGAAAATGTCGAGTTGCCGCGTTTGCTCGACGGGGACAATGGCGGCACGTGCCGGGAACGTGCCCAAGCGATGCTCGATCTCGTCGGCATGGGGACCAAATCGCGGCGCTTTCCCGCGGAGCTCTCCGGCGGGGAGATGCAGCGTGTCGCGATCGCCCGAGCCCTGGTCAACGAGCCTTCGCTGCTGCTCGCCGACGAACCGACCGGGAGCCTCGATACCGAGAATGGCGAATCGGTGATGCGTCTGCTGGCGGGTGTCAACCGAGATCTCGGTGTGACCCTTCTGTTGGCGACCCACTCAAGCGAGGCCGCCCGCCACGCGCGACGCCACGTTCACATGCGCGACGGTGCGATCGAGGCCCTGACGGAGAACCCCGACGTTGCCGCGTCTGTTTAGCCGATTCATTCTGCGTTCCCTCTGGCACCAGAAAGGGCGCTCGACGATCACCGTCCTCGGAATCGCCCTGGGGGTCGCCGTCGTCGTGGCGATTCGGATCGGCAACCACGGATCGATCGAGTCCTTCAAGACGGCGACCGAGTCGATCGCCGGCGCGACGTCGCTACAGATCACCGCCGGCAGCGGCCGCTTCGACGAGTTGCTCCTTAACGAGCTTGGCTGGCTCGATGGGTTAGGGAACGTTAGTCCCGTCGTCGAGGGCCAAGTCCTTTTCGAGGGCCACGATGGCGAGACGGCGGAGCTTCTCCAAGTCCTCGGCATCGACGCGCTGCGCGATCGGCCGGTGCGGAGCTACTACCTGCTCGAGTTCGACGACCGGCGACGCGAGCCGACCCCCCGGCAACTATTGGAACTGATCGTCGATCTCGATGCCGTGATTGCGACCGAAAAGTTCGCTCGTCAGCACGGACTCGCAATCGGGGACTCGTTTCCAGTGGTGGTCGGCGATCGGCGACGCGAGTTGACAATCAAGGGGCTGTTGCTGGACGAAGGGCCAGGGCGAACTCTCGATGGCAACTTCTTGCTGATGGACATCGCGGGAGCCCAAGAGCTCTTCGCGTGCATCGGACAGCTCGACCGACTCGACGTCCGGCTCCACGACGAGGACTCACTCGAGGAGGCGAAGGGAGCGATTGCCGAGCGTCTTGTTCCCGGCCTCATCGTCGAGCAACCCGACGATCGCTTCGGCCGAGTCGACCGAATGATCGCCGCCTTTCACTTCAACCTCAATGCCCTCGGCTCGGTCTCGCTCATCGTCGGTCTGTTCCTGATCTACAATTCGCTGACGATCAGCGTGACGATGCGCCGCGAGGAGATCGGCATGCTGCGCGCGGTCGGGGCAAGTCGCGTTCAGACCGCCTCGCTCTTCCTCGGGCAAGCACTACTCCTGACGATCGTCGGGGCCGGCCTCGGGCTGCTTCTCGGACGGATCTTGGGAGAGGTCGCCGTTCGGGCGACGACGGTGGCGGTGGAGACCTTCTACATCGCGGAAGCGGCGGTCGCGTCGACGGCCTCGCAGTCGCTTCGTTGGAGTGACGTCGGTTGGGCCCTCGGGTTGACGATTCCGTTGGGTCTCGTCGCCGCCCTTGGGCCGGCTCTCGAAGCGTCGCGAGTGTCTCCCTTGGAGGCGATTCGCGGGACGGGGCGTTTGGCGTCCGCGCGGCGTCCCTCGCGTTGGGCGCTAGTGGTGGCGGGGGTCGCGTTTCTGCTCACGACGGTGCTGGTGCGGTTCCCCTCCGTCGACGGGATTCCGGTTTGGGGCTACACGGCGGAGCTGACGTTGCTCCTTGGGGCCGCGGCGCTGGTTCCGTTGATTCTTTGGTCGCTTTGTCGTCTCTGGGAAGTGGGCGCCTCCTCTCTTCCACGAGGTTGGCGCGTGCCGGGAAAGCTCGCCGGGGCGAACCTGCGCGATGCCTCGACCCGAATCGGGGTTTCGGTCGCGGCCCTGGTGGTGAGCCTCGCGATGATGGTCGCCGTGGCGCTGATGATCGCGTCGTTTCGCTTCACGGTCACCTATTGGCTCGATCGCATCATCAGCGCCGATATCATGGTCAGGCCCGCCACGCTCAATTCTTCCATCGCGGAGTCGCAGATGAGTCCCGAGGCGCTCGCGATCCTTGCGAGCGATCCCGACGTCGAGGCGATCGACACGTTCAGCACGCGGCAGGCGCGGTTCGGCGACACCCTCGTGACGCTCGGTTGTGGTGACTTTCAAGTGTTGGCGGCGAAGGGACGACTTCTCTACGCCGCTCCCGCCCGGATGACGTCCGACGACGTCCGTCGCGCCGCCCGGGATGGGGAGGTCTTCATCTCCGAGAGTTTCTCGCTCCGGTTTGGCAAGACAGTCGGGGACGAGGTTCGCCTGCCGACGCCCAGCGGCGAGCGAGCGTTCCGGATCGCGGCAGTCTACTACGACTACTCGAACAATCGCGGCACGGTGGTCGTCGATCGACGTACCTTCGCCCGACTCTTTTCCCCAGATGGGCAAGAGCCGAGCCCCGCCAGCGCCGCGTTGTATCTTCGCGAAGGTGCCGATCCGGAAACGACGCGCACGCGACTGCTCAAGCGGCTGGGCGAGAACCATCGGCTCCTCCTCTTCACGCAGGCGAGCTTGCGCACTGAAGTGATGCGGATCTTCAACAGTACGTTCGCGATCACCTACGGGCTTCAGATCATCGCCATCGCCGCCGCCGTGATGGGAGTCCTCGGAACTCTCTACACGATCGTGCATGAACGACGTCGGGAGATCGGACTGCTTGGGGTGATGGGAGCGACCCGGAGTCAGATCCGCCGGATGATCGTGCTTGAGGCAACCCTCGTCGGAGGCGCCAGTCAACTCCTGGGCATCCTGCTTGGGATCGCGATGGCGGTCATTCTCGTCTTCGTGATCAACGTCCAGTCGTTTCATTGGACGATTCAGTTTCGTCCCCCGTGGTTCTTTCTCGCGCAGTCGACGGTGCTGGTGATCCTGGCCAGCGTGCTCGCCGGCCTCTATCCCGCGGCGCGAGCGACTCGATTTCGGTCCGCGGCCGAACTCAGGGAGGAGTGAGATCGTGTGTTGGCTCGCGATGATGGTGATGCTGCTTGGCGCCGAGGAGGCGACCTCCTACCAACCGACGTACAACGACGAGGGTTGGCGCGAGGCGATGCCCGGCTATTCCTTCTCGTTTCCGCGCGATCACGCGTCGCATCCCGACTGCCGGATCGAGTGGTGGTACTACACCGGCAATCTCGTCAGTGAGAACGGCCGCCGGTTCGGCTATCAATTGACCTTCTTTCGCACCGGGATCACCCTCGAGCCGAAGAGCGCGTCGCGTTGGGCGGTGCGCGATCTTTACATGACCCATTTCGCGATCTCCGACGGCTCCGCCCGCCGGCACCACGTCCACGAACGGCTCAACCGCGCGGGCGTTGGAATGGCTGGTGCCGCGACGAAGCACTATCGCGTTTGGAACGAGGGCTGGCAGGTTTCGCTCCGAGGAAACACTCACCACCTCGTCGCCGAGGCGGAAGGCGACGCGATCGACCTCGAGCTGACCCCGCTCAAGTCGCCGGCCCTGCACGGTCGCGACGGCATCAGCCAGAAGGGAGCCAAAGCGGGAAACGCGTCGCACTACTACTCCCTGACTCGCATGGAGACGAAGGGGACGGTCACCGTCGACGGCGTCACCCACCGGGTGAGGGGCCTAAGCTGGATGGATCACGAATTCGGCACGAGCTTCCTCGAGAAGGAACAGATTGGATGGGACTGGCTCTCGATCCAGCTCGACAATGACTGGGAACTGATGCTCTACCAGTTTCGCCGCTCCGACGGATCTTCCGATCCGCGCACCTCGGGTACTCTCGTTGATCCGGAGGGAGAGGCAACCCCGCTGGGGGCCGGCGATTTCACGATGTCGCCGGGAGAGACCTGGACCTCGTCGGCCAGCGGCGCCCGCTATCCCGTCTCGTGGAAGTTGTCGATTCCGGAACAAAAGGCCCAACTCGAGGTGCGGGCGATCTTTCCCCAGCAAGAGATGCGGACACCACTGAGCACCGACGTGACCTACTGGGAGGGAGCCATCGATGTTTCGGGCACCTTCGGTGGAGCGTCGGCGGGTGGATCGGGATACCTGGAAATGACGGGCTACAGTGGTCGTCCGCTGGGGGATTCATTCTCGTCGGACGGGAGAGTCCAATAGGGATTCTCGCGGCGGACCGCGAGTTCGTTGGAGACGCGTCGGAGACAATTGGTCGATCTCGTCCAACGAACCGAACCCTGGCGATGTCGGAACCCTCTGAATGCGGTGAGGGGAAATTACGCCAAATTTTGGTCCCACGGCCTCTCTTGGTTACAATGAGCGGATTGGGCGGAGACGACGTCCTCGCGTAGGAGGTACGTCCACGATGAAGATTCCGCCGCTAAGCGAAGGTGATGACTGATGTCGACGTGCTCTGAACCCGTGTTGGGCTGTGATCTGTTGGTGGATTGCATGATCCGCGAGGGTGTCGAGGTCGTCTTTGCGTATCCTGGTGGAGCGAGCATGCCGATCCACCAGGCGTTGACGCGTCGTTCGAAGGACTTGCGCACCATTCTCCCGCGTTTTGAGCAGGGAGGCGGGTTCGCCGCCGAGGGCTACGCCCGGGCCACGGGAAAGGTCGGCGTTTGCATCGCCACCAGCGGTCCTGGAGCGACCAACTTCACGACCTGCTTGGCCGACGCCAAGATGGATAGCACCCCGATCGTCGCTATCACCGGGCAGGTCCCGACGAAGGTGATCGGCACCGATGCCTTCCAAGAGACGCCGATCGTCGAGATCGCGCGTCCGATCACCAAGCACCACTTTCTGGTGCAGCACACTGAAGACATCCCGCGCGTCGTCAAGGAAGCCTTCTACATCGCCCAGTCGGGTCGTCCCGGACCGGTCCTGATTGACGTTCCCAAGGACCTGCAGAACCGCAGGATCGTCCCCGACTACGATCCCGCGATGAATCTCCCCGGCTACAACCCGGACAAGCACGCCTCGAGCGCCGAACTCGATCGGGTGATCGAGATGGTCAAGCAGGCCAAGCGTCCCGTCATCTACGCGGGCGGCGGCGTCGTCAGCAGCGACGCGTCGGCGGCCCTCAAGAAGTTCGCCATCTCCCTGGGCATTCCGGTGACGACGACCCTCCAGGGGATCGGCTGTTTCCCGGGCGAGCACTATCTCTCGCTGCACATGCTCGGCATGCACGGAACGGTTTACGCCAACTACGCCGTCGATGCCGCCGATTTGCTCTTGGCCTGGGGCGTTCGCTTCGACGATCGCGTGACCGGGAAGATCGACGAGTTCTGCAAGCACGGGAAGATCGTTCACATCGACATCGACTCCTCCGAACTCAACAAGAACAAGCCCGCGTGTCTGGCGATTCAGTCCGACATCCGCTACGCGATCGACGAACTCAACACCCGCGTCGAGGCCGAGCCGTTCAAGCTTCAGCTCGAGGACTGGCATCGGCAGATCGACGAATGGCGGACCTCCGAGCCGCTAAAGTACGACCTCCCCGAAGGGGCGATTCTCCCGCAGCACGCCATCAAGGAGATGTGGGAGTTGCTCAAGGAACGGGGCGAACTCGATCGTACCGTCGTGGCGACCGGCGTCGGCCAACATCAGATGTGGGCCGCCCAATACTGGAAGTTCAACGAGCCGCGCCTCTGGCTGACCTCCGGTGGCCTTGGGTCGATGGGTTACGGACTGCCCGCCGCGATGGGCGCCCAATCCGCTCATCCCGACAAGATCGTCATCGATATCGACGGCGATGGCAGCTTCCTGATGAACATTCAGGAACTGGCGACGATTCACACCGAGAACCTTCCCGTCAAAGTGCTGCTGCTCAACAACCAGCACCTCGGGATGGTCGTCCAGTGGGAAGATCGCTTCTACGAAAGCAATCGCGGACATACCTACCTCGGCGACGGCAACGACAAGCCGCCCTATCCCGACTTCGTCAAGATGGCCGAGTCGTTCGGGGTGCAGTCGAAGTCGATCCGGGATCCCCGCGACCTGCGTAGCTCGTTGGAAGAGATGATCGACTATGACGGGCCCTACGTGCTCAACGTCATGGTGCCGCATCAAGAGCATGTGTTGCCGATGATCCCCTCCGGTCAAACGGTACGCGACATCATCAAGACGTAAGGGGCTCTCTGTGCCCGAGACGGTCCCCTCGCTCGGGATTGGAGAAGCGGTCGCCCTTGGGGTGCTCCAAGGGCTGACCGAGTTTCTGCCGATTTCGAGCAGTGGTCACCTCGCGCTGGCCCAGCATTTCCTTGGCCTGCGCGACCTTCCCCTCTTCTTCGACGTCATGTTGCACGTCGGCACGCTCGCCGCTGTCCTCTTCTTCTACCGGCGATCCCTCTTGATGGCCGTCGGAGACGCGGCCGGGGTCTCTTACGATCAGTCCGCCGTCGAGGCGATGCTCCTTCCCAGACTCCCCGGCTGGCGCACGGCATGGCTTCTCATTCTCGCCACCCTTCCCGTCGTCATGGCGAGTTTCGTCTTCCGAGTCGAGACGGCCGACGGGCCCTCGGAAACTCCGGCCTGGATCGAGCAAATCGCCGGCCTGCGCGAGCATGCCTCGGAGCGGCCGTGGGCGATTCTCGGCTTCATGGTGGCGACCGGGGGAGTCCTGCTCATCGGTTCCCGCTTCCAGGGAGGGAAAGCCGACGCGGAAGCGACGACGTGGTGGCAAGCGGTCATCGTCGGGATCGCGCAGACCTTCTCGGCGCTCTTTCCCGGAATCAGTCGAAGTGGCGCGACGGTCTCGACCGGACTGGTGGCTGGTATGCGACCCGAGTGGGCGGTGCACTTCAGCCTGCTGATGTCGATTCCCGCGATCCTTGGCGCCGCGGTGCTCAAGGCCGCGGACCTCGATCCGCGCTGGTTGACGCCGGGGAACATCGTGGCGACGCTCATCGGCACCCTGGTCTCGGCGATGGTCGGATGGTGCTGTATTCTCTTTCTGCTCCATGCCGTGCGGCGCCGACGCTGGTGGTGGTTCACCATCTACCTTTGGAGCTTCGCGCTGATCGTGGCGGGCATTCTTTCGGCCCAGTCGGCCGGAAGCTAGACCGCCACTCCTCGGCCCGTCAACTCTCCTGCAACAACGCTCCGATCACCCTGGCGAGGGTCGCTCCCAAGTGCATGTGTTGATCGGCATCCAAGTGAACGCCGTCGACTTGGCTCGTCGTGGTCACGCTTCCAGCGTCGAAGAAGGGGCAGTCCTTTTCGAGGGTGACGCGTTTGATCGCCTCGGCGAGTCCTTCGGATTTCGCTCGGGCCCCCGCGAACTTGGGTGCGATCGGTCCCTTCGGATCGCCAGGTTGCGGCGGGGCGATGACCAGGATTCGCGGAACGGGCATTCCCGGCTCGATAGGGGCACGGCGAATCGCGTCGATGAGTGCGCCGATTCCTTGGGCCGCGTGCCAAGCGTTGTGCGGGTGCACCGATTGGAAGTCGTTGGTGCCCAGCATCAGCACCACGAGCGAAAGGGGCGAGTGGATCTCGATTCGTTGTTCGAGCCCCTCGAGACCGTTGCGTCCCGGCTTGAAGGGATCGTCGAAGACCGTTCGCCGACCGTTGAGACAGTCCTCGATCATGCGGACGTCGATCTGCTCGGATCGCAGCGTCTGCTCGACGACGCCTGGCCAGCGTTGCGCAAAGGGCAGCCGCTTTCGCGTGTTGGGGATGATTCCCCAGGTGAGCGAGTCGGCATAGACGAGTATCTGGTGCATCGGCCATTTCCCCACGCGACGACGTCCGAAGTAGGATCAACGGGCTTCCATGAGAGTGTTAACCGATTGCGGGTGCGGCCGAAAGGGAAAGAGTGGTTGGCGACCGCGGAAATTGGTTCGACGACCCACATTTTCCTAACGTCTAGTAGAGCCACGAAGAAGAACGTCGTCGAGATTCTCCAGGGGACGAACGGTCGATCCCGGGGGGAGTCGGTTCGCTGTTGGGAGGCAACGATTGATGGACGCCCGCGCCGAATTGATTGAGTTGGTCAACCGCCACGCGGTCAAGCATGGTGACTTCACGCTCGCCAGCGGAGCGAAGTCGAGCTACTACATCGACTGCCGAAAGGTGACGCTCCTCGCCGCCGGCGCCAAGTTGATCGGCCAGGGGATGCTCGAATTCATGGCGGAAGTCGACTACGACGCGATCGGTGGCATGACGCTCGGCGCCGATCCGATCGTGGGAGCGGTGATTACCCTTTCCGCCGAGACGCGTCCGGACCTCAAGGGCCTGTTGGTGCGCAAGGAAGCCAAGTCGCATGGCACCGGCCAAGCCATCGAAGGGCCGCTCGAGGGGAATGAACGCGTGGTGGTTGTCGAGGATGTCACGACCAGCGGTGGCTCGGCGATGAAGGCGATCAACGCCCTGCGCGAGGCGGGCTGTCAGGTCGTGCAAGTCCTGACGGTCCTCGACCGAAACGCCGGCGCCACGGAACTCTTCGAAAAGGAGGGGATTGCCTTCCGCTCGTTGCTAACGCTCACGGATCTCGGCCTCGCCCCCTGATGGGCCGCCGGACGATACGATGCGCCCGTGACGAGTGGGTAGAATCGAAGGACTTTGCTGGAATCGATCGCGTTTTGAACGACCTCTCCCGAGCCCTGGTCCGTAGTACTCATGTGGGGATCGTGGATGGGAACGACCCGCTCGCTTGCACTTTGGTCTCCCGCTGGCTACGCTGAAATTCGATGAACAGCGAGTGGGAGGTTCCGAACATCGGCTGCTAGAGCCAGGGAGGATATGCGATGGCGCTCTTCGAGGTGGAAACGGACGCACATATCATGATCGTCTGGGCCGACGACAAGGACCAGGCGAAGGAGTTCTGTCACAGCAACTACCCTGAGGAAGAGGTACTTCGCGTCGGCGTTCGTCCGCGCGATGCCTGGGTGATTTCCAAGCGTTTGCTGGGGATCGAGGACAACGTCGACCCGTGCGCGACCGCTCGCGAGTGCCTCGCCAAGGCCCGCGGCGACAAACTTCACGCGATTCGCCTCTACATGCACGAGACGGGAACCGATCTCGAGCAGGCACGTAAAGCGATCGAGTCGAACATGGCGATCGGCTGGTAAGCACGCATCGCTACCAGTCCGACATCTTCACTTCCTCAAGCCGCCCCGAACTCTTTCGGGGCGGCACCGTTGGATCTCCAACATCGTCGTCGGCGTCTTCTCCGGGAACCATGCCCCAGAGTTCTGGGTTCCGGGTGCCATGCCCTCGTTTTCGTGGGCATGCCGGGACGATGTCGTTCTCGGGAGGATGATCGCTCTCAAGGACACGTGGCGGAACTCATCTGTCCGCCCTCGGTCGCGTCGCCGGAGACTTCTTGCGGCTGCGCCGCCCCGGTAGCACAGCAACCGGGGCTACCCAGGTAACTGGGTGCCATGCCCTCGTTTTCGTGGGCATGCCGGGACGATGTCGTTCTCGGGAGGATGATCGCTCTCAAGGACACGTGGCGGAACTCATCTGTCCGCCCTCGGTCGCGTCCCCGGAGACTTCTTGCGGCTGCGCCGCCCCGGTAGCACAGCAACCGGGGCTACCCAGGGAACTGGGTGCCATGCCCTCGTTTTCGTGGGCATGCCGGGACGATGTCGTTCTCGGGAGGATGATCGCTCTCAAGGACACGTGGCGGAACTCATTTGTCCGCCCTCGGTCGCGTCGCCGGAGACGCCCTTACGGAGCGGGAGCGGCCTCCTTGGCCGGCTCCGCCTTGGCTTCGTTTCCATCCTTCTCCGCAATCGAGCCGAGGAACGATTTCAGCGCGGCCTCGTCGAACTTCTCCTCGGGACCGAACGCGGCCATGATCACCCCCGCCCGTAGCGGGAAGAAGTACTGCACCATTGGCTTGCCGTCGCCCTTGCCCTGGCTCACGGCTCGTTCGCCGCGGAACGTCTCGCCGCCCGCCTCGATCTCGACGGGAGCTTCGTCTTTCACCTGGACGTTCTCTCCGTCCCCGATCCCTTGCTGCTTGAGTTGGACCTGCAATTGTTCCTTAGTCGCGCCGGGGAAATGAGCGACGAAGAAGACGGTGAAGTCGAAGGCCTTCTCGTCACTGCCGGCGAACGCGACTCCCTTGGGAGCGATGACGACGAAGCTTCCGTCGACAATCGGGATCCTCATGGCCATCCGCGGCTCATAGCCTTCGGGAACTCTACAGGGGACGATCTCCTGAAGCATCTTGCCGGCCTGAACGGGATCCTCGACAAACAGGCTCTTCATGTACCAAACGAGGATGATGGCCGCGATGACGAAGACGACGAGCACGCCGCCGCAGCCAATCAGGGACCAGCCGAGACAGCCGAGCCCTTGCCCCTTCGGGCGGCTCGGACGCTTTTCCTCGGAGTCGAACGTTTCGGAACTCGTGAATCCCTCGGACATGGATACCTCTCGTGTTGTTTCGATCGGTCGGTTGCGCTTCGATGGGGACGCCGTCTCTTGTTCATGTTCGCCGCCCGGAGTCATTTCTCGACCGCGAGGGACGATGCCGGGGCTGTCGTACTCGACGGTCTCCCCTCGGCGACGGTGACCGTGATGATTGGTTCTAACGACCCCAGCGATGGTACGCAAGGGGCTGTCCCTCCGGGTTCCTTCCCGCGACGATCTCCACGCCCTATACTGACCTGTTCGATCGCGTTGGATCCAGAGCGACGCGGTGGCACCGACGCGCGATCGGAGCGAATCAATGGGCAGCTCGAAGTGGTCGTCCTCGGCCTGAGTGCCCAGGCGAATCGAGCGAGAACAAGGCGGGAAGACGGTCATGCGGTTCACGAAGATGCACGGGGCGGGGAACGACTATGTCTACGTCAATTGTTTTGACGAGCCGGTCCCGAAAGATCCCGCGGCGGTGAGCCGGCTGGTCGCCGATCGACACTTCGGCATCGGTGGCGACGGACTGATTCTCATCTGCCCGCCGACCGACTCCGGCAACGACGCCCGCATGCGCATGTTCAACGCCGATGGCAGCGAGTCGGAGATGTGCGGCAACGGCATCCGGTGCGTGGCGAAGTATCTCTACGATCACGCCGTTGTCCCGAAGACTGACTTGCTCATCGAAACAGGTCGAGGCACGCTGCGTCTGGAGCTTGAAACGTCCGGCGGTTTGACCGAGCGCGTTCGCGTCAACATGGAGTCGCCGGTGCTCAAGGCCGCGGAGATTCCGACAACCCTCCCTGGCGATCCGCCGATCGAGGTTCCCCTCGAGGTCGATGGCAGAACCTTCAAGATCACGGCGGTCTCGATGGGAAATCCGCACGCGATCACCTTCGTCGACTCGCTCGAGGACGAGTTGGTCTTCGGCTTCGGCCCAAAGATCGAGAACCATCCCGCCTTTCCCAAGCGTGTCAACGTCGAGTTCGTGAAGGTGCTCTCGCCGACGGAGATGAGGATGCGGGTCTGGGAACGAGGCTCGGGCGAGACGCTTGCTTGCGGAACGGGAGCCTGCGCCGTCGCCGTCGCGGGCGTCCTGACGGACCGGACCGAACGCCGGGCGCTGATTCATCTCTTGGGGGGGGACTTGGAACTGGAGTGGTCGGAGGCCGACGACGTCGTCACCATGACCGGTCCCGCCGCCGAGGTCTTCAGCGGCGAGATCGCGATCCCGCAGTAACATCTCTTCAAGCGGGCCGCTTGTCAGCGCGGGGGCAGTTTGCCGCCGGGAAGACGAAGGGCGGTTCCGATCGGCACGTCGAACTCGTTGGGAAGTTGGTCGCGGTTGAGGTCGTAGATCTCGCGCCAGCGGTCTCCGTCACCAAGCGTGCGACGGGCGATCGCGTAGAGGGTCTCGCGGTCCTTCTCCACGACGTAGACGTTCTTGTTTTCTTTCGCCGTTGGCTCTTCCGGCTCGCCGGGCATGGTGGTCGGTAGCGCCGGCGACGCTTCCTTCCGCGTCGTCTGAGCGAGACGGGCGGGCTCGGCTTGCAGCGTCGGTTCCTTCTCCGCAGGTTCCCCAGCCGCCTCGAGATCGCTATCGGCACGCGCGATGACGGGCGTCCCCGACTGAACGACCTTCTGGAACGACTCCTTGTTCCGCTTGTTGACTTCCTGATACTCGCGTCTGAGGATCGCGGCGGGTGGCACCAGGACGCGCGATCCGGTCGTCAAACTGTCGTCGTTGCGCAGTCGCGAGCGGTTGTAGCGGGCGAGAGCGGACCCGTAGTCCGCGCTGCCATACATCGACTTCGCGACGGTGTCGAACGTGTCGCCTTGGAGGACGACGTAGGTTTCGACGTCGTAGGAGAGCAAGTCGACTTGTTTCTTCCCATCGCGGCCGCCGCCGGTGAGTTGAACGCCTCCGTCGGATCCGGGTTCCTGCTTGCCGGGACGAACGTATTCGACGCCGCTGGCGGGCACCACGCGCCGCTTGACCGGGACGAAGACTTCGCGAGGCGGCGTGGCCGCCAACTCCGTCGTCTGGGCTTGCTGTTCCTCTTCCGTCATCGCGACCGACGGCTGGAGGTCGAGCGTTCGCGGCTCCGGCTTTTCTGCCTCTTCCGCTTTCGCGGTGATGGGAACGGCCTTGGCGATCACCTTGCGATCGGGAAGCTGCGTCCCCGCGGCGGTGGTCGCGACGGTATTCTTCGGTTCCGCTTGAACCTTGGCCGACGCCTCGTTGGGGATTCGCTTGAGCGTCTTGCGCGGGATCGACAGGCGTTGGGGAGTCGGTGGTGACGCGACCGGTTCCTTGGCGGAAATAGTGACGGCGGGACGATCTTCGGTCGGTGGAATCGTGGCCGGCGCGACCAACGTTTCGGCACGCTCCGGCTCGGTCCGTCGATCGGCGACCAGTCGTGTTTGGGGACCGACTTGCTCGATGGCGGAAATCGACACCGCTGGGACCGTGTCCACCGTCGGTTTGGGCTCGGGCCGTGAATTCGCCGAGAAGACCCGCGTTCCCGGAATCGTCTCCATTGCCGGCGGCTTCGACGGGTCATAGTCGAAGATGACCGACGGGACGTTGCGAACCGGGGTTCGTCGCTTCGTGATCATGGAATTGCCCGGCGGACGGTTCAGCGGAGCGGGCACGGTCCGTTGGGTGACGATCGGTTCGCTCGAGGAGGGAATCGACTCCATCGCTTTCGGAGAGGCCGCGGGCGCGTTGGAAGTCACCTCGGAGACCAAGGGCTTGTCGCTATTGATGACCGCCTTCGGTTGCGAAATAATGTCGCTGGCCTTTGGCGCCGAGCTGACTTTTGCCGGGGTCGGCATCGCGGCCAACTCGCTCGGCGCGGGAGGGGCACTCGGCACGGACGGTTCGCTTTTCACGGACATCGCGGGCGCCGGCGGGATCGCCGCGGGAGAAGCGGGCGCGGGGACCGACTCTTGGGCGGCTACGAACCCCTCATCCTTCTCCTTGGCCAGTTCGGACGTCGCTGTCTCCCGTTGCTTGACCGAAGGGATCGAACTCTCACGTTCCACGATATCGATCGGCAATGGCGCCGGGGCGCTCGGTTCGGACCGGATCGCGGATGCTTCGGGCGGCGCGGCTGGCATCTCCTCGACGGTCACGTTTGGTATTTCCTTCTGACTTGCGTCGGCGCCGGGTAATGTCGACCAGAGGTCGGCGATCGCCGGGCCCACGGCCGAGATCGTCTCCTTCAGCGCGCTGGATTTCTTGCTGGGTGTCGGCTTCGGCTCCTCGGCGACCACGTTGGTCGCGGCCGGGGGAACGCTGGGAAGCGGCGGCGGGGCGGGCACGTCGAGGCGTTCGGTGCGAACCTCGGTTGGCTCGGTCGCGGCACTCTCGGAGGAATCGCCTGCGCCGGATTCCGAGGCGTCGATGAATCCCGGCTGGATCCGCGGACCGTTCCCCGGTCCCTGATTCCCGGTGACCGCGGGGCCGGTTCCCAACGCGTGGTCGACTTTAGCCAAGATCCGTCCGGCATCGAGTTGACCCTTGTAGGCCAACACGCCTCCGACGACGGTCACGAAGATGGCCGCGGTTGCCGCGACGATTTTCAGATCGCGCGTCATGGAATCCGGTCCTCCCTCAAACCGGTCGGGCCAAACAGCAATTTGCGACGACATCCGATGTTCCTCGTTCTGGCACCACAAGCGTCCTTGCTCGCGGCGTCGGATTCGATGGTTGTTACCGGCGCTGCGCCGCCCGCAACTTCGCACTGCGGGCACGCGGGTTGGAGTCGGTCTCTTCGTCGGTCGGGCGAAGCGGCTTCTTCGTCAGCACGTCCCAAACCTCCCGCTCGCGGAAGGCCACCTTCACTTGGCGATCCTCCAGCGAGTGAAAGCTGATCACCACGGCCCGACCGCCAGCTCTTAGGACGCTCGGCAGCGATTTCAGCAGCCGCCCGAGCGTTCCCATCTCGTCATTGACCGCGATCCGCAATGCCTGAAAGACGCGCGTGGCCGGGTCGATCTCCGGCGTCCGCCGCTTCCAATGCGGTTGGGGCCGGGGACGCGGCACTGTCCTGCGGATCATCTCGGCCAACTGGCCGGTCGTCGCAAAGGGCCGCTTGCGTCGATCCTCCGCGATCCGCTGGGCGATCCTCCGACTGAAGCGTTCCTCGCCGTATTCGCGAAAGATTTTCGTCAACTCCTCGACCGAAAGCCGGGCGACGAGCTGGCTCGCCGGTTCCCCGCTTGTCGGATCCATCCTCATGTCGAGGGGGCCATCGTGCCGAAAACTAAAACCCCGTTCCGCGATATCCAACTGGGGCGACGCGACGCCAAGATCGGCGATCACCCCATCAATGCTCTCGATCTTGAGCTTCGACAGGACCCACTGTAGGTCCGCGAAGTTCGCGTGAATCATCTCGATCGGGCAGCCGTACTCGCGCCGTTCGGCCGCCTCGAGGCTCGCCGGGTCCTGGTCGAGAGCGATCAGCCGGCCGTTTGGCCCCAGGATCTCCGAAATCGCCTGCGAATGACCGCCCAGTCCGAGCGTCGCGTCGACGATCGTCTGCCCCGGCTCAAGAGCGAGGTGCTCGATCACCTCTCTCGGCATGACCGAGAGATGCCGCGAGCCCGCTTCATTCTCGCCGTCATCGACTGTCTCATCTGTCGGACGATCCTGCTCGTCGTCCGCTGGGTTCGATTCGTTCATGATGTTCCATCGGGGCACGTTCGACTCGCGGAAAAGGCGCCGTCAATCGGCGTCCGGGTCCACGTTCGTGCCAAGGTCTGGGGTGTCGCGTCAAAAGGAGAATGCGAGCGCACCATACCCGGCGATTGGATCAGGTCAAGGTGAAACGCGAAGGGAGGTGCGAAAATGGGGGAAACGATGGGTTCTGGGTGCTCACGTTTCTTCCTTGGCTACCCCCGGTTGAATCAACCGGGGGTAGCCATGCAAGGATGCGATGATCACGCTCTTGGGTAGCCCCGGTTGCTGTGCTACCGGGGCGGCGCAGCCGCAGGAAGTCGCGGGTGGAGGTTGAATGCCGGGGACGGACGATTTGTCGGCGGTAGAGGGTCTTGCTTTGAGACTTCTAGCCGACTTCGTCGGCCCCGGTTGATTCAACCGGGGGTAGCCTTGCGATGATGCGATTGTCACACTCTTGGCTAGCCCCGGTTGCTGTGCTACCGGGGCGGAGTCAGGATCGCCATGCTCCTTTCGGGCATGGCTCGCCCGCAAGGAAGTCGCGGGTGGAGGTTGAATGCCGGGGACGGACGATTTGTCGGCGGTAGAGGGTCTTGCTTTGAGACTTCTAGCCGACTTCGTCGGCCCCGGTTGAATCAACCGGGGGTAGCCTTGCGATGATGCGATTGTCACACTCTTGGCTAGCCCCGGTTGCTGTGCTACCGGGGCGGAGTCAGGATCGCCATGCTCCTTTCGGGCATGGCTCGCCCGCAAGGAAGTCGCGGGTGGAGGTTGAATGCCGGGGACGGACGATTTGTCGGCGGTAGAGGGTCTTGCTTTGAGACTTCTAGCCGACTTCGTCGGCCCCGGTTGAATCAACCGGGGGTAGCCTTGCGATGATGCGACTGTCACACTCTTGGCTAGCCCCGGTTGCTGTGCTACCGGGGCGGCGCAGCCGCAAGAGGTCGCGGGTGGAGGTTGAATGCCGGGGACGGACGGTTTGTCGGCGGTTGAGGGTCTTGCTTTGAGACTTCTAGCCGACTCCGTCGGCCCCGGTTGAATCAACCGGGGGTAGCCTTGCGATGATGCGATTGTCACACTCTTGGCTAGCCCCGGTTGCTGTGCTACCGGGGCGGCGCAGCCGCAGGAAGTCGCGGGTGGAGGTTGAACGCCGGGGACGGACAGTTTGTCGGCGGTTGAGGGTCTCGTTTTGAGACTTCTAGCCGACTTCGTCGGCCCCGGTTGAATCAACCGGGGGTAGCCTTGCGATGATGCGATTGTCACACTCTTGGCTAGCCCCGGTTGCTGTGCTACCGGGGCGGAGTCAGGATCGCCATGCTCCTTTCGGGCATGGCTCGCCCGCAGGAGGTCGCGGGTGGAGGTCCAGTTTGGCGAAGTGAGTGTGTCGAGAGAGGGTGCGTCGTTCGAGACTTCGTGCCGACTCTGTCGTGCGAGAATGGGGGACAATCGGGAGTCTGGTATGCTGGAAAGATGCGGATGTTGAGCGAGTGTTCGTCTAGGAGAATTTAACATGACGCAATATGAGCTTCGTTGGGATCCCGAGGATCGCCGCAAGGACTTCGACCAAGACGGTCTTCCACTCGATTCAGAGACGGTGCGATACGAACTTGAACAGCTAGTTGGCTTGACGATTGAGCATGCAAAGCGAAACGGTGATTTCGGAAGTGACGATGTGAACAATGCGTGTGTTGAAGCGTTCGCAATCCACTACCGAGCCTTGTTTGACTTCTTCTTTGGGCATTTGCGTAAGAGAACGAGTTCTCCAACACCAGACAATTCACGGAAGACAGACGTTTTCGCGTGGGACTTCGCCAACGATTGGGAAGAACGATACCTCTCTCCACGTCCAGAATTCTTGGTTGCATACAAGGAGGAAGCAAACAAGAAGGTTGCGCACATCACGACGGATCGTCGGGGCGTGAATCAGCTTGACAGCGACAAGATATCTGAATGGCCGATGGTCGACATCACGAGAGAAATCTGCGACGTGATGGGCAAGTTTTTGAGTCTCGTGCCGGCCGACAAGTTCGCTGACGCGGAACTTGATCGGATGAAAGCCATCATTGACGAGTTCAGGCAAGCAGATCCAGCAACCGAATCCGTCAATACATCATCGGACACCGGTCAACCCAACACCGCCAAGCTTCATCCACCTAGCGGAGTCACTTCCAGTGACAACTCCGACACTACTCAGCTGCGTTCAAGTCTTCACGGCAAAACCAAAGGCAGCTCAGAAGGGTAGTTCCGATTCTGAGCTGCCTCATTGTACGTGAATGATACTGCGCATCGCGCGATCGTGACCGCCCTACGCCAAGTTGACGGTGACGGTCTTGTCCTCGAGGTAGCTATCGAGCGCCTTTTCGCCCAGTTCGCGGCCTTGCCCAGACATCTTGAAGCCGCCGAACGAAGCACCGGCGTCGAAGACGTCGTAGCAGTTGACCCAGACGGTGCCGGCACGGACGCGATTGGCGATCGCGTGGGCCTTGCCGATGTCGCGGGTCCAGACCGCCGCGGCCAAGCCGAAGGCCGACTTGTTGGCCCGCTGAACGACCTCGTCCATGTCCTTGAACTTGATGACCGAGAGGACCGGGCCGAAGATCTCGTCGGTCGCGATCGCCATGTCGTCGTTGACGTTGGTGAAGACAGTCGGTTCGATGTAGTAGCCCTTGTCGCCGACGCGATTGCCGCCCGCGACGCACTCGGCCCCTTCCGACTTGCCCTTGTCGATGTAGCTCATGATCTTGTCGAACTGAGCCTGGTCGATCTGCGGGCCTTGCTCGGTGCTGGGATCGAAGGGATCGCCGACCTTGCGGGCCTTGGTGCGCGACGCCATCTTGTCGATGAAGGCGTCGTAAGCCTTCTCCTCGACGAAGAGCCGGCTACCCGCACAGCAGCACTGTCCCTGGTTGAGGAAGATGCCGACGTAGGAGCCCTCGACCGCCGCGTCCATGTCGGCGTCGGCGAAGACGATGTTGGGGCTCTTACCACCCAGTTCGAACGTCAGCCGCTTCAGGGTCTCGGCGGCGTTGCGCATGATGATCTGAGCGGTCTTGTATTCGCCGGTGAAGGCGATCTTGTCGACGCCGGGATGATCGACGAGAGCGGCGCCCGTCTCACCGAAGCCGGTGACGATGTTGAGGACACCATCGGGGATGCCAGCCTCTTGACACAGCTCGCCGAGCCGCAGCGCCGAAAGGGGAGTTTGCTCGGCGGGCTTCAGGACGCTGGTGCAGCCCGCGGCGAGGGCCGGAGCCCACTTCCACGCGACCATGCAGAGTGGGAAGTTCCACGGGATGATCTGGCCGGCGACGCCGACCGGCTCCCGCTTGGTGTAGCAGAAGTGGTTGCCGCGAATCGGCACCGTGTTGCCGTGAATCTTGTCGGCCCAGCCCGCGAAGTAGCGGAAGACGTCGATGACAAAGGGGAGGTCGCCGTGGCGGCTCTCGGCGATCGGCTTTCCGTTGTCGAGGGTTTCGAGGGCGGCGAGCTCGTCGATGTTCTCTTCGATCAAGTCGGCGATCTTGTACATGATGCGGCCGCGGTCGCGGGCATCCATCTTCGGCCAGTCGCCGGTCTCGAAGGCGCGACGCGCCGCTTCGACGGCGAGATCGACGTCTTCCTTGCCGGCGAGAGGAACTTCGGCGATCGGCTCTTCGTTGGTGGGGTTGAGCGTTTCGAACGTCTTGCCGCTGCAACTGTCGAGCCATTTGCCGTCGATGAACATCTTCGTCTGCTTGACCTTCGGCGGTCGCGTCGCGGTCGTCATGGTGGCCATCGGTATCGGTCCCTTTACAAGGTGGGTGATCTCTGTTCGAAGCTCTTCCCGGCGTCGCTCAAAGGAGGCAACGTGATGGTTGATCCGGTGGCGACTCGGGGTGCTTCGTCTGCGCTTGCCCTCACGGTAACGTGCCGTCTTGGGAGAATGCAACCGCTACCTTCGATTCTACGAACCGATTGGTCCTCAATTGAGGGAGAGCAGCGCCAGAGTTCCTATTCGCCCAGCATCGACCACTGGGTTTCTTCCGATGGTCGACTCGGTTTGACGGGAAAATCCGCGAGCGGGGCCTCTTGGCGATCTTGTTCGACGACCCTCCCAGGAGAGAGGTTCACGCCGCCGACCGAGAGGAGGAGCGAACGGCCCGCGAGTTTCGCGTTCGCCAGGGTCGCGGCGGTGGTGGGAACGGGCGTCTTCGGGACCGGATAGCCGGAAGGATCGAGGATCCACCGGAGATCCCACTCGGCTTTTTCGTGCAATCGGTCGGTTCCGATCAGCGCGGCGAGAACGCCGAGGTCGGTGACATTGCGAAGGTCCGCCAAGACGGGGATCGCGGCCTCCATCTCGGGAAAGTGTTCGGTGAACTGTTTGGCGAACGCCTCGGCGCTCGGCCCGGAGCTGTTGGAACGTCCGGTGGGCGAATCGCTCGCGAGGACCCGCAAGCCTTGACCACGCAGCTCGTACGCATCCCCCTCGGGCGCGACGATGAGCGAGTCGTAATCGGGCGTGAACCAGACGCGACTGTAGAGGCTCTCGCCACGACGGAGCAGGGCGAAGCGGCTCTTCACTTTGGAGACCGGCGAACGCATGAGCCCGAGGTTGAGTTGCTTGAGGATGTAGTCGGCCTCGATCATGGTGAAAGCGGTAGGGGTATCGGCGTCGATGCCGAAGAAGCGAACTTCCTGCGGGCCACAGGCTTGGGCGATCGCTTGCATCACCCGCCCGTAGCCACGGCCTCGGCGCACGGCTCCGATCCGGCCGGCGGCCTGTTGGATACGCGGGATGGCGTTGGGCGGCAGGTCGAGCGAGCAGCCGTAGTTGGTGTTCTCCTTCCCAGGGCCGACGGTGCGAAGGGCGGTGACAAGATCGTCGAGCCGGAGGGTGGGACGGCCCGACTGCTCGCCGATGGCTCGTCCGCTCTCGGGCGAATCGAGGGGCTCGCGCGGGCCGGCGATGACGAGGTCTTTTTCCTCAGGGAAGACGAAGACGTATTGGAGCCGCGTCATGCCATCGAGGAACGCCATCTCCTCGGGAATCGCTTCGCCGGCATCGACGCGGCCTTTTACTTCGCGAAAGAGTCTGGGAAGGGAGACAAAGGCAATCACCTCCGCATCGCGTCCCCGGCGTTTGCGGAGGGCGGCCAGCTTGCGGCTGCGCGCCTTGTCGGCGGTCTGGCGAGCCCGCAGCACCCCTTGGGCATCGACAAAGACGCCCCCGGCGCCCGTCGTCGCCACTTGGGCCATCGTGGGTTCGCTGAAGAGGCTAAGGAGGGCCAAGACAATGGCGCCTGCCCAAGTCCATTTGGAGAACCGAGAAGCCATGAAAATGATCTCCCCTCACACGTGCGGACGCTTCCCCAAGCCTCTCTAGCCTACTCGTTGCGGCGGGGCGGCGGAAGAACGGGCGGTGTGGCCTTGTCAATTTGGGCGTGGGTTGCACGCAAGAGGCCGTTGGAAGTTCATCACGTTTCGGGCGTTTGAACGCGTCATCCGAGACTTCTTTCGGCTGCGCCGCCCCGGTAGCGAAGCAACCGGGGCTAGCCATAAGGATTGGTAGCGAAGCAACCGGGGCTAGCCATAAGGATTGGTAGCGAAGCAACCGGGGCTAGCCGGAAGGTTTGGTGGCGAAGCAAGCGGGGCTAGCCGGAAGAGGAGGTTGTTGAGTTATGGGGTCTTGAGCCGCGGAGCGGCAGCGGTTAGTAGCCAGGGGTGGCAACCCCTGGAAACCGTCATCCCCGATTTCAAAGCCCCGCAAGGGGCGGCGGAAGAACGGGCGGTGTGGCCTTGTCAATTTGGGCGTGGGTTGCACGCAAGAGGCCGTTGAAAGTTCATCACGATTCGGGCGTTTGAACGCGTCATCCGAGACTTCTTTCGGCTGCGCCGCCCCGGTAGCGAAGCAACCGGGGCTGGCCGGAAGGATTGGTGGCGAAGCAAGCGGGGCTAGCCGGAAGAGGAGGTTGTTGAGTTATGGGGTCTTGAGCCGCGGAGCGGCAGCGGTTAGTAGCCAGGGGTGGCAACCCCTGGAAACCGTCATCCCCGATCTCAAAGCCCCGCAAGGGGCGGCGGAAGAACGGGCGGTGTGGCCTTGTCAATTTGGGCGTGGGTTGCACGCAAGAGGCCGTTGAAAGTTCATCACGTTTCGGGCGTTTGAACGCGTCATCCGAGACTTCTTTCGGCTGCGCCGCCCCGGTAGCGAAGCAACCGGGGCTAGCCATAAGGATTGGTAGCGAAGCAACCGGGGCTAGCCGGAAGGTTTGGTAGCGAAGCAACCGGGGCTGGCCGGGATTTCTGGGGACATGCCCACGCTTCGTGGGCATGGCACCCCTGAGATTGTTTGGCAACGAACATGCCAATCGGGAGGACGATCGGTCCGACTACCCCAGACGGCTGGCGATGATCTTGGCGGCCTTCTGCTGAGGCTTGAGCGCCCTCTTGTCGGCGGTGATCGCTTGGCAGACCTTCTTGGCTGCTTCCTTGTTGCCGGCGTCGGCGAGCGTGCCGGCGAGGCGGACGCGATACATCTGCAGCGCGAGCAGATCGCGACCCTGGGCCTTGGCGATCGCTTGGGCGAAGGCCTGATCGGCGGAGGGGTCGGTCTGGTTCGCGAGCGAGTTGAACGCCGCTTGGCGAACGCCCGCGTTCTTGTCGTTGGTCAGCGACGTGAGGGCGCCGACGACCTCTTTGCCCTGGCGGAAGCCGAGGGCGTTGATGCAGCCGATCCGGAAGTCCGGGCCGAGTCCGTTCTTGGCGAACTCGATCAGGCTGGCCGTTGACTTCTCGTCGGTCATCCGGTCGAGCGCGAACCGCTCGGCCTCGCGAGCGTCGATCTCGTTCATCGCCTTGCTGATCGCCTCGACGTTCTGCTGGCCGCCGATCAAGCTGACCAAGCGGGCGAGTTCGCCACGAACCTTCTCGTTGTAGCGAGGTACCTGCTTCTCCCCGCGACGTTCCTTGACCGTCTTGGTCGCGTTGAGGGCGCCCGCCAGAACCTTGGCAAGACGCTCGCGCTCGGCCTCTTTCCCCGGATCACCGGCGGAGGTCACTTTTTCGGTCAGAGCATGGTAGGCCTGGTAGGCCTTGCCCGGATCGCTGTTGGCGAGTTGGTCGATCAGTTTCTGCTCTTGGCTCGGAGGAGCTTCTTTCTCTTTGGTTTCCGGCATCGTGAGTCATTCCTTCGTGTCTTGATGATGTTCGGTTCTTGTTTTTGGCTCCGCGTCGGACTACATGGTCCAGGGAGAACGCATCGGCCGACGCAGCAGGAGGTTAGCCTGGGCGTCGTTCTCGAACTCTTCCTTCTCGGGATTCCACGTCAGTTCGCGGCCAAGGATCATCGCGATGTTGCCGAGATGGCAGACGGTGCAGGAGCGATGACCGACCTCCACGTCGCAGATCGCGCGTTCGCGCGAGGCGATGCAGTCGAGCCAGTTATTGTGATGGTGGTTGGAGAGGTAGAGGCGTTCGTCGCCACTGCTGAACTCGGTCTTGAGCAGCTCGGGGTTCGAGGCCTCGATCTTGCCGCGTTTGACGAAGACCCAGCCGTCGCTGCCGGTGAACATGACGCCATTGTCGATCTTGACGCCGTTGAGTTCGATCGGGCCGGAGTGACAGAACATCTTCACGCCGTCAGGATAGTCGTACTCGACGTCGAAGTTGAAGAAGACGTCGTGCGGACCGTTGGGATGACGCTCGCCCTTGCCCTTGACCTTGAGCGGGCCGGAGCCGTCGGCGCCGATTCCCCACTGGGCGATGTCGTTGTGATGGGCCCCCCAGTCGGTCATCTTGCCGCCCGAGTAGGAGCTGAACCAGCGGAACTGGTAGTGAACGCGGTTGGGGGCATAGTCGACGTAGGGTGCCGGGCCGAGCCAGAAGTCCCAGTTGAGTGCCGAAGGGGGCGTCGCCGGTTTCTGCCAGGAGCCGGGATTGATGCCGCCGATGATGGTGTCGACTTGCTTGAGCTTGCCGATCTTGCCGTTGCGGACCAGTTCGCACGCGAGGCGGAACCGCTTGTCGGAGCGCTGTTGGCTACCGGTCTGGAAGACCGAGCCGTAGCGGCGCGCGGTTTGGACGAGCTTTTTGCCCTCGTCGATGGTGTAGGTGAGTGGTTTCTCGCAGAAGACGTCCTTGCCGCACTGCATCGCGTAGTTGGCGATCAGGGCGTGCCAGTGGTCGGGCGTCGCGATCAGGACCGCATCGATGTCGTCTCGCTCGCAGACCTCGCGAAAGTCCTCGTAGACGCCGACCTTTTTCTTTTTCGTTTCCCAGACGTCGCGAGCGGCGAGGTCGCGGTGATCGCGATCGACGTCGCAGACGGCCGCGACTTCGATGCGCGGGTTCTTGAGCAGCATGTTCTTGAGGTGGTGGCGACGTCCCAAGTCGCCGACGCCGATCGACCCGACAATGACCTTGTCACTGGGAGCGGGCTGACCTTCCTTGGAAAAGACGCTTGAGGGAACGATGGCCGGCGCGGCCATCAATGCTGCCGACGACTTGATGAAACGCCGTCTGGTCTGATTCTTCACCGGTGACTCCTCGCATAGTGTGATTCGGCGGGCGCGAAGAATGGCGCGCGATCCATCGGCCTCGTCGAATGAACCACGACGAACCTCCCCATCGCTAGCCTCGGCCCCGCCCTATGATCGAGCAGAGCGATCGGCGGATGCAAGATTTTTTTCAGTCCCCGAGGGCGAGGCGGCGGCACGTTGCGGGAGCTTGGGGACGGGCGAGGCCGCGAATCGCCCATTTTGCCAAGATGACCAGGCTGTGGTCGTGTCCCCAATTACGATTGCAGCGAGCGGCGTGCTAGGAGATAGTGCGGCACGAGAGAGTTGAGGAGTGCCTCCGCTTCGCGGGTGATTCCCGTTGGACATCACCCTAGTGCACGAAGCCGTCCATGTTTCAGGGTGCCACTGGCTGCTTGTCAGCCGGTGAGAATGGGTTGTGTAGTCATCAACCCGAATTTGGACGTTTGGCAGTGCAGTCGTGTCCTGCTTGGCAAGTTGGCTACCTGAAGGCTCGTTCATCGTTCGTGCGGGAACTTGCCGAATCAAAGGCGATTCCCGCATGCCCACGGCGAGCGTGGGCATGGCACCCAAGAGTTCTTGGGCGAAAGAGTGACCCATCAACACCCTCGCTTCCCGGGTGTCGCGGGCGCCACGACGGCGGAACATTCGAAGGATCGAACGACATGGAACCTGTACCCGTTCTCGACAAACGCCGTGCTGAACGCCTTGGGCCCGAAGAGAGGGCGGTCTTCGATCGCGTTCTGGTCGAGGAGATGGCTCGTCGGCAGTGGTACCACATCATCGACTTCGGCAACGGCGTCTTGTCGCCAGGCCGCGACGTGTTGAAGCCGACTTGGGAGATGATTCGGCAAGTCCGCCGAGACATGAGTTATCTCGGGAAGAGCGTGGTCGACATCGGAAGCTGGGACGGGATGTGGTGTTTCGAGGCTGAGGCGCTCGGGGCATCGCTGGTCGTCGCGACCGACTGCATGCACCACTGTCATGGACTCTTCTCGCGGGGGTTCGACAACTTCCTGCTGGCGCGCGAGCATCTCTTCAGCGCGGTGATTCCCTTCTGGAACGTCGCTCCCAGCAATCTGCGCGAACGGCTCAACGCGCTTCTCTTCGCCGATCCGCGACTGACCCAGGGCTTCGACATCGTGCAGCATCTCGGGGTGCTTTATCACCTTCGTGATCCGATGCTGAGTCTCGCCCAGGCACGTTCCGTGCTGCGGACCGGGGGGACGCTTCTGCTCGAGACCGCGTTTCATCAGACCGAGGACCGGGCCTCAATGTGGTTCAACGCGGGGCGCAGCGAGATCTATCCCGACTACTCGACCTGGTGGGCGCCGAGTTTGCGGTGTTTGAAGGAGATGCTCGAGACCTCGCTCTTCGAGGTCGACGATTCGTCGATTCGGTTTGTCGATGTCGATGGGCCGGCCGGTCGCGTCGCCCTTCGTGCGAAAGCCCGGGCGCCAGAGCGTTCCGTCGCGGAACATTACACGATCGATCCGGCGTTCAATCATGGCTTTGGCGACGAGGTGGCTCGTTTGATCCCACCGCCGACCAAGGAGATGTACCGAAAGAACAACGAGGAACTCTTCGGGAAGGAAGAGTGAGGCAAGAAAAAGCCCAGGTCGGCTCCTGGTGATCACGGTACCAAGAGCCGACCTGTATTTTGGCTATCGAAATCTTATGCGCTCACTTTAGTTACCGACTGGCGCCTCTGGCATGGTTGAGGGTAACCGCCGGACCTCCGTGAGGCTGAACGACCCAATGAAGGTGAACGTTCAAACTTGACATCACCATCGTTGCCGATTTGCGGACAGAATGCCCGTCATTTCTCCCCTTTTTTCCGATAATTCGGCGTAATCGGTAACCTTTTCGACCATTTGCTGCGCGATTCCGACGACTTCTGCCCCGAAACGTTCACGATGCGACACGACACTCCCTCCCGCTCGTCGATCAGGGCAAGTCCCTCCTCCTCTCCCAAGACGCTCACCGCGGACGCCAGCGCGTCGGCTTCGGTACCACTCGGGGCGATCACGGTGACCTGTAGTCGGCTAGTGAGGGCATGTCCCGTCCGCGGGTCGATGATGTGCGAGTAGCGTTTGCCCTCGAGTTCCACGAATCGGGAGGTATCCCCCGAGGTGGCGATCGCGAGGTTGTGGCAAACGATACTCTCGCTGGGCTCGCCGGGAACCTCTTGCAGGGCGATGGTCCATCCGGGGCGTCCGGGGGGCGGGTCGCCAACGACGATATCGCCGCCGGCATCGATCATGGCCTTGGTGATTCCCTTCTCCCGGAGGACCTTGAGGACTTCATCGCCGGTGTAGCCCTTGGCGATCCCTCCGACGTCGAGTCGCATCCCTTCCATGGGTAGCCGAATGGCTCGCCGCACCTGGTCGAGCTGGATCTTCGCGCACCCGACGAGGCGTTGGGCTTCCTGGAGTCGCCGGGGATCGGGCAACCGGTGGCGCGTTCGGGCACGGCGCCATTCTCGGATCAGCGGGGCCGCGCTGATGTCGAACGCACCGTCGGAAAGGCGGGCGAAGTCGTTGGATCGCTGGACGACGGCGAAGAGGTCGGCGGAGACTTTGCGCGGAGGGCCGCCGGCCGCGCGGTTGAGTTGGCTGATGTCGCTCTCGAGTTCATAGTCGCTCAGCAGCGCATTGAGTTCGGTGACCCGGGCGAACGCGGCGGAAGCGGCGTCGTCGGCCTCCCGCTCGGTCTTGGCGTAGAGGACGAGGCGAAACTCGGTCCCCATGTGGGGCTCTTGGTAGGCGAACCGCTTCAAAAGAGGAGCTTGCTGATCGTGCCGGTGATCGTTTGGCGAGCTTCCAAGAAGGAGCGCTCCCGCGAGGAGCAGGAGGGAGGGGCTGATCATCGAGTGATTTCCGAGTTGGGGACGTTCGAGCGCGGATCGTAGCTGCTTTGGCAACTCCATTGTACGCCGTTGGTCGCCATGACGTCACCTCGTCGGGGGGGCGAGACGGCAACTCGCGCAAGGTGGGGCGACGTTGACGCAAGTATTTGGCTCTTCGGGGACTATCGCGGCGGACGAAGGTTGCGATTCCGAAAATGGTCGTTTACCATTCCGGTTGGTTCCGGCTCGGCCGGTGTTGGTTCGTTTCCGTCGTCGGCGCTGCAATGGCGTCGAGTTCTCGGGATGAGCAATCGCCGGCCAACATGCCGCCTGGGGACTTCTGCTAGGAACGGAAGTCGTCTCGAAGACTGTTCAAAGGTTTGTTTTCCATGCCAACGATGGGTCGGCGGTGGGCCAACCGCGCTCGCCTCCTCGCTTTTGTCTCTCCTCTGCTGATTGCAATCGGTTTCGTGTCGTATTCCCATGCCGGGCTCCCTTCCGACGTGAAGAAGTGGGAGAAGTCGGAAAAGGATCTCGACGAACGTTCACCCCGGGTTCCCGACGCGGACCCCTCACTGCGCCGGGTCGCTGACTCTCCGGAGAAGCCGATCACGCCCGGACCCGACTTCAAGACCTACGTCCAGAAGATCCCTGGGACGGAGTTCACCATCAAGATGATCCCGGTGAAGGGGGGACGCTTCACCATGGGAGCCCGCCCGGAGCTGATCGAAGAGCTGGGCGTCGACAACGAAGGTCCGATGACCGAGGTCGAGGTGAGTCCCTTCTGGATTCAAGAGACCGAGATGTCATGGGAGATCTACGACGTCTTCTCGTTCGCCTACGACGTCAAAGCGGGGGAAGAGTTGAAGAAGAAGGGTGGCAAGCTCACCCCGGCCGATCTCGCCGCCGATGCGGTTTCCCGGCCGACGCCACCTTATGAAGACATGACTTTTGGTTACGGTCACGACGGCAATCCCGCGCTCTGCATGACGCACTTCGCCGCGATGCAGTTCTGCGAGTGGCTCTCCGCGAAGACGGGCAAGCATTACCGGCTGCCGACCGAGGCGGAATGGGAGTTGGCCGCCCGAGGGGGAACCAAGACCGACTTCCACTTCGGCAATGATGCGAAGATGCTCGGGGAGTACGATTGGTACTTCGAGAACGCCAACGACAAGCCGCAGAAGCTGAAGCTGAAGAAGCCGAACCCGCTCGGGCTCTTCGACATGCACGGCAACGTCTCGGAGTGGTGCTTGGACAAGTACGTCGATGACTACTTCGCGCGATTCCCCAAGGACAAGGTCATTCGCGATCCGCTGATTATCACCGATGAGAACGAATACCACACCGCTCGCGGTGGTTCCTGGATCGACGATGCCGAGCTGTCGCGTTCCTCCTCGCGCCAAGGGGCGACCGAGGATTGGAGCTCACAGGATCCCCAAATTCCCAAGAGCGTCTGGTACCATACCGATGCGACGAATATTGGCTTTCGAGTAGTGCGACCTTATCGACCTGGAGAGGAGACGAAGTAATGGATCATGCGAACACGCCGAAAAGCGCGTCGGAGAGCCGGCGCGACTTCATGAAGGCCACGACGTCCGCGGCGGCGATCGCCGGGATGGGACTGGCCGGAAGGGCTCACGCCGAGGGCAAGGACGTCATCAACGTCGGCTTGGTCGGCTGTGGTGGACGTGGCACGGGCGCCGCTTTCAACTCGCTCCAGGCGGATCCGGCCACGAAGATCGTCGCGATGGCTGACGTCTTCGAGGACCGCATGGACAGTTCCTTGAAGCGTCTGCAAAAGAAGTGGGGCGATCGCATCGCCGTCAGCGACGACAGCAAGCATCTCGGCTTCGACTCCTACAAGAAGGTGGTCGACGCCGGCTGCGACTACGTTATCTTCGCGACGCCTCCCTATTTCCGTCCCGAGCACATCGCTTACGCGGTCGAGAAGGGGATCAACATCTTCAGCGAGAAGCCCGTCGCGGTCGATCCGGTCGGAGCTCGCTCGGTGATGAACTCCGGTGAGGTCGCCAAACAGAAGGGATTGTCGTTCGTCGCGGGAACGCAGCGTCGTCACCAGAAAGAGTACCTCGACGTCTACGGCAAGGTCCAGGACGGTTCGATCGGCAAGGTCTTGGCCGCTCGCTGCTACTGGATGATGAATCAGCTCTGGTTCCGCAAGCGCGATCCGAAGTGGAACGACATGGAGTGGATGATCCGCGACTGGGTCAACTGGGCTTGGCTCTCGGGCGACCACATCGTCGAGCAGCACGTCCACAACCTCGACGTCTGCAACTGGTACCTCAGCAAGGACGGTACCGTCATCAACCCGGTCAAGGCGGTCGGCATGGGTGGTCGGGCTCGTCGTGTCACCGGCGACCAGTACGACTTCTTCGCCGTCGACTACACCTACCCGGGTGATGTTCACGTCGCGAGCTACTGCCGTCAGATCAACGGTTGTGCCCGCAACGTCGGCGAGGAAGTGGTCGGCGAGAAGGGCATGGCCCGCCGCGAGGGGATCGTCGGTCCGAACCCGTTCAGCACGCGGACCAAACGCGGTCAGAAGAACACCAACCCCTACGATCAGGAGCACATCGACCTGATCGATTCGATTCGCAACAACAAGGGGCTCAACGAGGCTCACAACGTCGCGACCTCGACGCTCACCGCGATTATGGGACGTCAGGCCGCATACACCGGCCTCGAGGTCACTTGGGAAGACATGATGAGCTCCGACCTGAAGCTCGGCCCGGAGAAGATCGACTGGGACGTCAAGCTTCCCACGACCGGCGTTCCGGTTCCCGGCAAGGCGTAAGCCCTCCTCATGGCCGATCGGTCATGCGGACAGTTTGAAAAACGCGAAAGAGCAGGTCCCCAATGGGCCTGCTCTTTTTGCGTTGGACGGTGCGGTCTCGCAACGAGTCGGGGCGCGGACGCACACTGGCGATGTCGCTAACGATCGGTCGTCTCTTTCACCTCAGCGGTCGTTTTTTCGACCGATTTCTCCTCTTTTTGAACCGTTTTGGACGATTTCTTCGCCGTATTGGCTCGCCAAGAGTCCGATTTCGTCTCGTCCTTCTCCGTCCGGTCGCTCTTCGCGATCGCCACGGGAATGGCCCGATGACGCGTCGGCTGCGGGAAGAGGTGGCTGACGGCCGTTCCGGAGTCGTTGAGCCGATGCTCGTGGCCGATCAACTCCATCTGCCGCAAGAGCGAGGAGGCCCATTGGCCTTCCCCGGTGCTGGCTCCGTAGTCGATGACGACGCGATTGAGCTTCTCGACGAGCTGCTGACATTCGCGGAAGGTGACGCCGCTCGCCCCCAAGAGGAGTTCGCCCTGGACGACGGCGAGATTGGCTTGGGCACACGGTTCTTTCGACGCCGCGGCGGCCTGCCAGTCGGCCATCGCCTCGACCCGATTGCCGGCGGCCCAATGGATCCTGCCGCGGTTGAAGCGGAACCGGGGGTTGGGAGATAGGGCGACGACCTGATCGGCGTACGCGAGCGCGGCCTGGTGCTCGCCGAACTCGCTGCTGACGACCGCCAGGTCGTTAAGCACTTCCGAAACGTTCGGCTCAAGCATCAGCGAGGCGAGCAGGTAGACGCGAGCGAGCCGCTTGTCGGCATCGCTCATCTCCGCGTCGCCGAGGTGGCACTTCGCCAGTCCGTAGAGGGCCGACGAAGCTTCCCTGCGAAGTCCGCACGAGGCGGCGATCATCCGAGCGGCGTTCTCCGGGGAGATGGTCCCCTTCTCGAGAGCGACTCGACCCTTCTCGGTGCCAACGAGGATCTCCTTGGCGGTCACCGGCTGAGAGCTACCGAGGATGGACGGCCCTTGCCATCCGCCGAAGGCGAGCCCGTCACTCCACTGCGTCAGACTCGAAAGAAACTCCTTCCGAGCTTCGCCCGTCTTGTTTCGCATCAGGAGGGTCCAACCCTGGTTGGTGCGTCGATCGAGCTGCGAGAGCTTTGACCGCAGCGCGAACCCCTCCTTCGGTCGCTGCGAAACCTCGTGACACAAGGTGAAGGTCACGGGCGTCGACGTGTCGGCGGCGCGGCGGACGGGAAGATCGCGAATCAACGCCGGCGTGGTGCCATAGGCGACGAGGATCGAGCGATGAGGGCGCTTCTTGCCGGTCTTGACGAGATCGGGCCAATCGGGCGTTCCGTCCTCGTTCCACGCGATCGGTTCGCGGAGATAGTAGACGTTGTAGCGGCCTTCCGGGAGTTCGTGGAACGCGGTCGACGCCTTCTCGACTTCACGCCAGCGGACCAAGCCTCGCTTCGGTTCGTCCATTTTCCAGATCAGCACCGACTTGACCCAGGTCTTGGGCTTCTCGGCGCTTCGCTCGACGATCGGACCTCCGCGGCGGTCGCTTGGGCGATAGGCCTTGGTCTTGGTGGGGACCGCGATCACGACGTCGGAGCTCTCGTGGATGATCGTCGGAAAGTCGACCGCACGCGCCTCGTCGAGGCGAGCCGACAGGACTGCCGACTCCACGGCCGATCCCTCGATCGTCGCCACGGGCTGGTCGAAGGAGACGAGCTTGACCGGGGAGGGCGTCTGGCTGCTCGGCTTCTTCGCTTCGCGGATCGTGGTCGATTTCCGGCTCGACGCGAGGTGGCGGAAGGGGCCCGCATTGTTGTTCGAGACCATCGACGACGTCGACGAACAACCGACCGTGAGGAAACCGGCAGCGACCACGAGGCAAAGGGCCAGCGAACGCTTCATCGGGACGAGCAGCCGCGAGGCAAGGTGGCGAACGACGTGATCCATGCTCTCGACGCCGGTCGGTTCGATGGTCATTCCGTCATTCATGCTATTCGTGTCACTTTCCATCACTTGCCCTTCTCCTGGCCGACGAACTGGCGGACCACGGGCGTTGTTCCCGGCGCACGGCAACGGAAACATCGCCATCTGAAGGTGGGATCGGATCGGTTGTGTCGGCTACTCCAGCGGGAACGGCACGAAGATTGAGGGATGGTGGGAGTCTGGGAAGGAAGTGACGGTTAGGAGTTCCGCGAATGTCGTGAGAGGTGTTGGAGCCTGGTCGCCGTTGGGCAGGTTGGATGACCGAGGACGGCACGGTACCAGCATGTCCACGCGAGCGTGGGCATGGCATCCAGGTCGTCACCCAGGTCGTTTCTGACTCCCGAGGGAGATTGGCCGAGGGCGACGCGGTACCAGCATGCCCACGGCGAGCGTGGGCATGGCACCCAAGATCTGGGTATGCAACACCAAGTGCGCAACACATGACAGGCCACTCATGGGGATGTGGGAGCAAATGCACGAGCAGTCTACGACGATGACGGTCGCGTCTTGCGGAGATAGGTGGCGGTTTCGTTCGCGATCAGCTCGGCGTTGTGGGTGCAATCGTTGAGGGCGACGCCGCGGTAGCAGTTCCCGGTAAGAAAGAGCCCCGGATGCTCCGCACGACGGGCCTCGATGCGCTCCAGCCGTTCGAGATGGCCGAGCGGGTACTGGGGAATCGCTTGGGGCCAGCGATGGATCCACGAGAAGGTCGGTTCCCCGCGCAGTCCCACGCTCTCCTTGAGCTCCGCGGCGACCGTTTCGATGATCGCTTGGTCGTTCCAGCCGACGACATCGCGCCGGTGAGCCCCTCCCAGGATCGCTCGGAATTGAAACATGCGATCGGGAGCCTGGTTGTTGAAGATCGAGCTGATCCACTGGACGCCGAGGACCGGGCGCCCCTGACCCTGGGGGGAGAGATAGCCGAAACCGCTGAGCCCTGGCGGAAGAGCCTCGACGGAATAGCCGAGCGAGGCGACGACGCAGGCGGCGTAGGGGATCTCCGAAATCTCGCGGGAGAGCTCTTCGTCGACGAGTTGAAGAAGCGTCGCTTGGTGAAACGCGGGACACGCGAGGACGACCGCGTCGGCATCCCACTGGCGTCCGTCCTGGGCGTGTACTCGCCACGATCCTTCGGCGGTCCGTTCGACTGAGTTAACGGCGACGTCACCGAGGAGCGACTCGCCCAATTCCTCCGCGAGCCGCTGCGAGAGCCTGCCCATGCCGGCCTTGGGCGCCACGAGCTGGCTTCCGCGGCTTCCTTTGGGCTTGGGGGGCAAGCCTTGGAGCTGACGTTCGGCCCGTTTCTTTCGAGCGATCTGAATTTGGGCGGAGAGGAGGCTGCCGTACTCTCGCTCCATCTCGGCAAGCCTGGGGAAACAGGCGGGAAGGCTAAGTTGTTCGGTGTCGCCCGCCATGATGCCGGTGACGAAGGCGTCAAGGAAGACGTCGGTCGCTTGCTTGCCAAGTCGTCGTCGTCCGAAGCTCGCGATCGACTCGTCGGCCCCCACCTGGCCCTTGGGCATGAAGGGTTCGAGAAGAAGTCGTGTTTTGCCGAGCAAGCTCAAGAGGGGCGTGCTCAAGAGGCCACTCAGCGACGCGGGAACTTTCTGAAGCTTGCCGTTGAGAAAGAGGAAGCGATCGGCCGCGGCCGAGCTTGCCGTCGTCAATTCGTCGCTCAACCCGAGCGATTCACAGAGTGCCAGCGTGCTCGGTTTGTTGTCAAGGAAACCATTGGGGCCGAGTTCGAGCCGGTAGCCGTCGACCTCCTGGGTCCAGCATGTCCCTCCCGGATGATGCTTTCGCTCCAGCACGACCAAGGCCGCGTCGGGAGCAATACTCTTGAGGTGCCAGGCGGTGGTCAATCCGGAGATCCCACCCCCCACGACGACGATGGACTGTTGCACGTGTCATCCGGCCTGAGTACGGCTTTGGGCGTCAATGGTGTTCGAGCGTGCCTCGCCGAGATCCGGCATTGACTTGCCGATCGGAAGAGGGGAGGTGTCGAAACACTCTCCTTAGTGGTATCTTGCCCACTCTCATGCTAGCGAGATGACGGCGATCGGCACGGAAATCGCATGGAGATGGCGAAGGATTTCGTTTGATGGGCAGCAACTCTGATGCCATTGTGGAAAAACCCACTTGCTGAGTTCCCCGATCGTATCTATCAAGAGAGGGGGGGCCCGAATTGGATGATCATCGGGACGCAACCCATCGGACGAGGGATCGTGTGTGAGTCTGACGCCTAGTGTCGAACGACTGACGGAAGAGTTGACCCGATTGCCGGGGATCGGGCCCAAGTCGGCCGAGAGAATCACCCACTACCTGATGCAAGCTCGGGCTGAGGACGCGCTGAAGCTCGCCCGCGCGATCGAGGACGTCAAAACCAACGTTCGCCTCTGTCGGGAGTGTTTTAACCTGTCGGAGGGAACGGACATTTGCCAGGTGTGCCAGGATGCGCGCCGCGACCAGAGTCTGCTCTGTGTGGTCGAGCAGCCCCGAGACTTGATGTCCCTCGAGAAGACCGGCAGCTTCCAAGGCGTCTATCACGTGCTCCATGGGCGGATCGCCCCCTTGGAGGGAATCACCCCGGACAAGCTGACGATCGGGCCTCTCGTCGACCGCGTACGACGGGGGACGATCAAAGAGGTGATCATGGCGACCAATCCCACCCTTGAAGGGGATGGAACGGCGCTTTATCTGTCGAATGTCTTGGCCGACTACGACGTCAACGTGACGCGGCTGGCTCGCGGGTTGGCCAGCGGTACGGTTCTGGAGTTCGCCAATCGCGAGATGCTCGCGGACGCGCTCTCGGGACGGCAGAAGTTCTGAGCGACGGTGGAACGACCGATGACCATCGGAACGTTCCGACCACATGGATGGACGCCGGCATGTGACCGGTGAAGTAGTCACCCTTTTGGGTAGCGGAAGATGCGGCTCGACGTTTCTCAACAGATGCGAATGCTCCAGCAAATGAAGCTGGCGCCGCGCATGATCCAGTCGATGGAGATCCTCCAACTCCCGATCATGGCGCTCGAGGAGCGAATTCAGCAAGAGTTCGAGCAGAACATCACCTTGGAGCTGGGAACTTCCGCCAACGAGACACCGACAACCGACTTCGAAGCCGAACATGGGGCGACGACCGACGGCAGCCTGAGCGATCAAGAGAAGAGCGACGGGCCCTCCGACCAGGAGATCGACGCTTTCGAGCAACTGGTGGATGAGTGGAACGAGAACTTCACCCCGACGCACCAGCCCTCGCGACTTGCCGGCATCGAGCTCTCCGACAAGAAACAGGACGCGATGCAGAACATGGTCGGCCGGCCTTCGTCGCTGGAGGACCATCTGCTCGATCAGATCAACTTGGCCGACGCGGAACCACACATCATCGAGTTCGCCCGGCACATCGTCGCGAATCTCGATCACCGCGGATTTCTCACTTCGCCATTGAGCGAGATCCGGCTAACCTTCACCCATCCGATCAGTGACGAGGACTCCGAGGAAGCGCTCTTCCTGGTTCAGCAACTCGAACCGGCGGGCGTCGGCGCTCGCGATTTGCGGGAATGCTTGCTCCTCCAGTTGGAGAACCCGGAACTCGACATCGAGCACGCCGACGTCTTGCGGACGCTCGTCGCCAATCACCTCGAGGATTTGGAGCACAACCGGCTCCCGCAGGTCGAACGCAAGACCGGTTATTCCCTCGAACTGATTCGCGAAGCGATGGAGCAACTCCGCCACCTCGACTTGAATCCGGGCGGATCGTACGTCCCGACCTCGGTCCAGTACGTCGTCCCCGACGTGGTGATCGAACCCGACAGCAATGGCGACTTCGTCATCAAGATGAATGACGACAACACGCCGCGCGTCCGTATCAGCAAACAGTACGCCAACATGCTGCGTGAGAAGCGCGGCGACCCCAAGACGCTTGAGTATGTCAAGCGCAAGCTCACCGCCGCCCGTTGGTTGCTCGATTCGATCGAACAGCGGCGCAACACGCTCGAGAAGGTGACGCGCGCCATCGTCGAGCATCAAAAGTCATTCTTGGAGAAGGGCCCCGACGCGATCGAACCGCTGAAGATGCAGCAAATCGCGGACAAAGTCGGGGTTCACGTCACGACCGTCAGTCGGGCCGTCGACGACAAGTGGGTGCAGACCCCTCGCGGAATCTTCCCCCTCAAGCGCTTCTTCGGCGGCGGGACGACCACCGCCGATGGGCAAGAGGTTGCTTGGGATACCATCAAACGCAAGCTGACCGAGATCATCGATCAAGAGGACAAACGCAGTCCCTACAGCGACGACGAACTCGTCAATCGCTTGAAGGATCTCGGGTATCCTCTCGCCAGGCGAACCGTCACGAAGTACCGCAAGATGCTGGCAATCCCTTCGTCACGCCAACGCAAACAGCACGTCTAAGTTCGTCGGCTGCCTCTTGTTCCCCTCTCCCATGGGGAGAGTGAGCCTCTTGTTCCCCTCTCCCATGGGGAGAGTGGTTAGGGGTGAGGGGGCTTCCGTTCGACGAGGCGCTTTTGCCGTTTCGGGGCCTTCAATCCTTTCATCCGTCTCGCGTTGCTCGCCGACCTCTCCCCGTTGGAGAGGTGAAGTCCCTTCGCACTCGTTCTCGCGCAGTTAGTAGACGTACTGATAGACCGGCGGGTTGAAGGAGTAGATGAACCCGTTCGGACCCACGTAGTACGGGTAGACCGGCGCGACGCCGTAGGGATAGGGCTGCGTCCAGTAGATGTACGACGGGGGAGCGACGATCGGCGGCGTGTAGTAGCCGACGACCGGAGCGGCGCCGTAGGGGTAGGTCGGAACGTAGAACGAACGGCGCTTGTTGCCCCAAGCTTGCGCTTCGCTCGTGGCGAACGTGATGCTCAGAAGCAGCGCGGCGGCCATCAAAACACATCGGCGCATGATGATTCTCCCATCGTGACCCATTCGGGAAGTTGCCGCGTTCCTACGACAATGCCCAGGACGTCAAGCGAGCGGAGTCGTTCCCGCTCCGGCTCTGCCATTCTGCAAGAGGCGACGATCTGGGGCAATGGGTTAAATGGGATGTTTGCGTTGAGGGGGGCGAGCCATTTGTCGCCGTAGCACCCCACGTCGCGGGAAGACGGGCCGGGTGAGTGCCCGGCGATGTCTTCCCACGAACAGTCTCTTACTGGCTAGTTGGCCGCGAACGGAGCGACGCGAAGCAAGCGTCCCCCTTGCTCGATGTTCGCCAACGGCGGACGGGCGACCACGTTGATGTCGCCGACGTTGCCGGCTTCGTCGCGAGCCTCGATCCGGAAATGTTGTGAACCGTTCTTCGTGTTCGATTCGGGCAACTCCCAGACGAATCGGCCAGTTCCTTCCAAGGATTCGCCGATCTGTTTCCAGGGCCCTTCGGGATTCGTCGCGTAGAAGATGTTCGTCGATTCCGACGAAAGGTTCTGATCGGCGGCGGACCAAGTCAGCTCCACCATGCCGTCGCTGATCACCGGGTTCTTCGCGAGCACCACGGGGCTGGTCGTGTCGATCTCGACATACAATTCCGGCGTCGATCCGGGCGTCGGACGCGACATCGGGAGATCGGCATCAACGACAATGCGCAGCCCCCAGGTTCCATCGTGACCCAGTTCGGCCTCAATGGGAGAGGTCTTGTCGGTGTCGCGCGAGAGGACCGTCCAGTTCTCCCCGCCATCGGTACTGCCCCAGAGTTCGACGGGGCCGACTTCCTTGCCGCTCTTATCGACTTCGTAGTGGACGACCAGTCGCCGCGAGGCGCAGAAGCTGCGACCCTCGGGACGCAACTGCGCGTCGGCCGTTGCGCTCGGCATCTTCGGCGGCTCGGGAGCCTTTGCGGGTTCGGGCATTTTCGAAGGAGCCATCGGCGCGGCCGACTTCTCGGTGACCGCCGCGCTCGCCATTGCCGGCTTCGGCTCGGGCGTGTGGCTCGCCTGTTGGACGGGAGGCGACTTCTTCGCGAAGGCCCGAGGAATCCGGGTCGCGACGGTCTTCTCCTCCGCCTGATCGAGCGCGAAGGTGTCGACCTGACGCTTGGCGAACTGATTCTCCTCGATCATCACTTCCATGACGGTCGCGCGACCGGCCCGGTCGGTGATCTGGGCCTGGATCTTCTGGAACGACTCGTCCTGCTTGAACCAAACGAGATTCTTCTCGGGCGTCTCGATCGGGTAGGACTTCCACGCCGAGGTCTTGTCATCCCACACCGCGAGCCGCAACGCGTTGGCCTTGGGGTTGGCGTCGGTGACTTCCCAGCGGACTCCTCGGTGGCCACTTCGGCTTCGGATCGGCCGAAGCACGAGGTCGGGATCCTGGGAATCGACGAGTACCTTGAGTCCCGGTTCGACGGCACTGATGTCGCCAGGCGTTTGCCGCCCATCGCGATCGATCAGGGCGACGCTGAACCAGTATTCGCCGTCTCTCTTGGCCTGGAAGGTCACCGTCTTGGTATCGGGCTTACCATCCTCGAGACGTGTCCAGGAGTTTCCGTGGCTCCCCGAAACGAAGACGCGCACGAGCTTGATCCGCTCGCGCTCGGCTTCGTTGAGGTCCAACGGGATACGAAAGACCCGCTCGGGGCTGTAAATGAGATCACTTTCCGTGTCGCCGGCACCGAAGGCTAGAGTCGCCATCGCCGCCGCCATGGGCATCAATCCAAACATGGCTTCATCCTTTCTGGTCCTCGGTCGCCCGAATACTCCGTTGGGCGATCGTCGACGCCGGGGCAATCGAAAAGGCCAGCGTCCGCTCTCCCATCGAGTCGGTTTTCAGATCCTTCACTTTCAGCCGAAGCAAGTAGTTCCCAGCGGGAAGGTGGCTGGGAAGGATGAACGTGTAGTGACAATAGAAGTCGTGTCGCTTGGTTTGGCATCGGTCGTGGATGTTGTCGAACTCCATCGGATGCAAGACGGTGCCGTCGGCTGTTTCAATCGTGATCTTGCTCGCCAGGGAAGTCTCAAAGCCGCTCCCCGCGGGAGACGACGCGAAATTCTTGACCTCCGTGTAGACGAGAAGCTGTTGGCCCGGACGGAGCTGGTCGCTCGTCGTCGGGACCACGCTGCCAAAGCCCTTGATTTGCTTGCAGAGCTTGGTGTTGTCGAGCACCAGGTCCGCGTCGTCGGATCCATCTTTCGGGGACGCGGGCATCTCGCCCGGCGAGTTCATCGTCAACCCCGGAGAGGGCTCGGTCGGAGCGGTGAGCGGTCGGGTCTCGTCAGCGAGGCAAGCGGGCGGAGGCGGCACCATCCGCTTCATCGCGATCACTTCCTCGGGTCCTTCCTCCTTGGCAGGCGCGGCGGGAACCACACTCGTGGGTGGCAGCTTCGGCACGAGCGACGCCGAGAGATCGGCGATCACCGGCTCTTCGGTGTCGGTCGGATCGGCGACGTTCGCCAGTTTGTCGAGGTTCGGTCCCTCGACATCGGCGGTTGGCTCGGTCGCGGGAGTCGTTGCATCGGAAGTTTCCTCGGGAAGAGCGGCGACCACCGTCGCGGGCATCTTGGGATCGCTGGGCGTCGGTGCCTCGGCGGTCGTCTCGTCGGCATCGCTAGTCGGTTTGGATTCGTTCCCGTCGGTCTCCGAGAGGAGCGGAGCCGGCGGTGGAGGCATCAGCGTTCCGCTCGCACTCGCGGCGTCTAGCTTCGGAGGTTCCACTTCCTTGGCAAGCTTCGCGGAAGCCGAGCCAAAGAGCGGAGCGGGTGGCGGAGGAGCGACGTCCGCTGAGTCCGAATCGTCGGCAACCCCGTCCATCGCCGCCACGGCTCTTCCGAGGGAAACCTCCAGTTGGTCGTCGGTGGCTTCCGTTTCCGGGACGGTTGTGGTCGATGCCTTCTTTGCCGGGTCGGCCGCCACTGTCATCAACGCGGAAGCGGGACGGACCGAGGCCTTGAGTTCGGGAATGGTCGGTTCGCTCGCCGTCGCCTTCTTGGTCGGTCGATTCGGGCGCAGGGAGACTGTCAGCAGAGTCGGTTCCGAGACCGTCTGGGATGGGGCGCTGGTCGGCTTCGGCTGACGGATCTGTTGGGGAACTTCCCTCGGCGGGCTCGGTTTCTGGGCGAGCGCTTCGGAAGGAACCTTCTTGGGAGGCAACGTCGCCGGACGATTCGCTTCGGCGCTTTGCTCGGCGGTGTCCTTGGGCGACCAACGGTTCATCGTGTCTTCGGAAACTTCCCGATTGGCGCCGAGGCTCTGACAGCCGGCGAGCAGGGCGATGCCCACCAAGCAGCATCGACCCCAGCGGCGCTGGGAGCTCCGCGAGCCAAGCGATGGTCCGTTCAAAGAGTCGCGTTGAGCCAACATGCCTCGTCTCATTGGTCGTGGGCCCCTCGGTACGCGAAACAATCTCGGCTTCCAAAGGAAGTCGAAGCGAATCCTCAACGACGTTTTGTCAGACGACCGGTTGGCGGGAAACGTCTTCCCGACGGGAAGGCGTCTTCGCCAAGTTGTCTCTTCTTGCATGGCCGTCGACACCGCAATGTGTCACCATTGGGGCAGCCGGTCGTCGCTACGCCCGCCGATGACGATCCCTATGAATGTTCATTGGGTCGACGGATGGTCCATTCGTCGGTGCTGGTGTCAAGGAAGTTGGATTTCGCGGCAGGATATAGACCCGACTCGGGGACGAATCAAGAGGAACTCGGAAGACCCGATTACCAAGCCCGTTGTCGATTGGCGAGACGTCAAGGATTGGACATGCCCGAGGAAGCGCTGATTACCTCAACTCAAGAGTTCAAAAAGCTTTGTGACGCCCTGCGCACGGAGCCCATCATCGGCCTCGATACCGAGTTCGTTCCGGAATACACCTACTCGCCGCAGCTCTGTCTGATTCAAGTCTCCACCAAGGACGAGCAACGCGCGATCGATCCCCTGGCGGTCAAGGATGTCTCGGAGTTTTGGGAGATCCTCGTCGAGCCGGGGCACGAGGTGATCGCTCACGCCGCCAAGGAAGAGATGAACTTTTGCCGGGCGAGCTCTGGAGCGACCCCCGAAAAACTCTTCGACGTTCAGCTCGCGGCCGGATTGGTCGGCTTCGGCTTTCCCCTCTCCTACGCCAATCTCCTCTACCGGAGCCTCGGGGTCGAAATTGCCTCGACCGAGGCGCGAACCGATTGGCGGGCACGCCCTCTCTCTTCAAGACAGGTCGATTACGCCCTCGGGGATGTGAAGCACCTTCACCGTCTCCGGGAGGCGATTCTCGAACGGCTCGATCGGATGGGACGGCAGCACTGGCTCGAGGAAGAGAATGCGGAGGTGCTCCGGCAGCAGGAGAAGCCGCCGGTGGCGAACTATCGGCGCGTCAACGGTTCCGGCTCGATGACCTCGCGGAACCTCGCGATCTTGAGGGAATTGGCGGAGCTGCGCGACAAACGAGCCCGGCATCTCGACAAGCCTCCACGCTGGGTAATGCGGGACGATTTGCTCGTCGAACTGGCCAAGCGCAAGCCGAAGAGCCTCGCCGATCTGAAGAAGACGCGCGGGTTGGGGAACATCAAGGATGGTCGCTGGGCCGACGAACTCCTGGAAGGGATTCGCCGAGCATTGGCGTTGCCGGACAAGGATCTTCCCAAGCGGCCGCCGCGTCGCGCCGCGACCGATGATCAGATGCCGCTAAAGATTCTCTCGGCAGCGATGTACCACATCGCTCACCGCGAGCAGGTGGCGCCGAGTCTGCTGGGGACCAACGACGATCTGCAGAAATTGATCGACTGGCATCTCAAGCGTCCGGGAGCAACCGAGCTTCCCCGGCTGGCGCGCGGATGGCGCAAGGAGGTCTGCGGCGAGGAACTGACCGACATGCTGGAAGGCAAAGTGTCGATGCATCTGGTGACGAAGGATCGCGAAGTCAGCCTCGTCTTCGACTCCGCCCGTGGCGCCACCAGCGAAACCGCATCGAATTGAGGAATGTGTTGTGACCGAGGAATCATTGCCACTGGGGTATCAGTTCGCCGGCGTCGCTTGCGGCATCAAGGACGATCCGACGACGAAGGATCTCGCTCTGATCGTCTCCGATCGCGACAGCGCCGCCGTCGGCGTCTTCACCACCAATCGCGTCAAGGCGGCGCCTGTCCTCTGGTGCCAGGATCGACTCCCCGCGACCGACGTTCGTGGCATCGTCGTCAACAGTGGCAACGCGAACGCCTGTACCGGTGAACGCGGACGGCGCGACGCCCAGCGGATGGCTCAGCGGTTGGCCACGGCGCTAGGTGCCAACGATTCCCAGGTACTCGTCGGCTCCACCGGCGTCATCGGTCATCCGCTCCCGATCGAGATCATCGAGTCCGGAATCGATTCCGCGGCCAAGCGGCTCGAACGGAGTTCGGCCTCGCTCGAGTTGGCCGCTCGGGCGATCATGACGACCGACACGCGCCCGAAGCTCTCCCGACGGACACTCACGTTGGCCGGGGGAGCGGTGACGGTCCTCGGCATCGCCAAGGGTGCCGCGATGATCGGCCCGAACATGGCGACGATGCTGTCGTACATCATGACCGATGCCGTCGCCGGCCCGGACCTGTTGGAGCCGGTCCTGCGGCAAGCGGTCGATCGGAGCTTTCACTGCATCAGTGTTGAAGGGCATACCTCGACCAACGACACGGTTCTCTTATTGGCCAACGGCGCCACCGGGGTCGCGGTCGACAATGAGGAGCAAGGCCTCTTCGAAGCGGCGGTGACCGAGGTCGCTTGCGAACTCTCTCGGGCGATCATCGACGACGCCGAGGGAGCCAGTCATGTCATTACCCTCGACGTGAGAGGCTGTCGAACCGAAGCCGAGGCGCGAACGATCGCCAAGGAGATCGCCGACAGTGCGTTGGTGAAGACGGCGGTCTTCGGCAACGACCCGAACTGGGGACGGATCGTCAGCGCCGCTGGCTATGCCGGGGTCGCGTTCGAAGAGACGGAAGTCTCCCTACGAGTCAATGGGACGCTCCTCTACGATCACGGCGTCCCGACACCCTTCGACGCCGACGCCGAGTCGAAGCGAATGAAGGACTCGCGCGAGACGCACCTGGAACTCGATCTCGAGTCGGGCGACGCTCGCTGCCGTTTTTGGACCTCCGATCTCACGCACGACTATGTGCATCTCAACGCCGACTACACCACGTGAGCGAATCTCTGTGGCAACTCGGCGTTCGTAGTTGACGACTAGACATTCCTTGAGTAGGATCTGACCTGGCATCTGGGGCTTACGATGTCATCAATTTGAACTAGTTACATGCGCGGCCGAGCAGAGAAGAGATGGCGGTTGGCCGTCCGTTGATCTAAGCGGGCCAAGTCGAGAACGAGCCTTGGTGGCCAAGATCAAGGAGGAGAAACGCAGGCGAATCCGTCGATTCGTCGCGTTTCTTGGACGCCGAGATTGGTCAAGAGGGCCGCTCGTAGCCGGCAGCGAATAGGTCAACGGGCTGTTAGACGTTGTCTTTGTCGCTGACGGATCGAATTCGTCGCTTCTCCACTTGGCATGAACCTCTCTTCCGGAGGCGGTCCTGGCACGCTTCACGACGCGTCGTCTCTTCTTCGCGCTGGAGTGAATCGGGGTTCGCTTGCGCAGGGCATCAGGTGGTACTGAGCATGATGCGAGAACGGTCCCCCTACATCATCGCTTTCTTCGTCATGCACGCCCTGGGTTGCGGGGGAAGCCATGATGGTCCCAGGCGCTATGAGCTTTCCGGAAGTGTTACCTACGAGGGAATGTCCGTCTCGATCGGTGAGATCCATTTTGAGCCCGATGCCAGCAAGGGAAGCATGGGACCTGGGACCGTCGCGCAGATCCGCGAAGGAAAGTACGTGACGCCACGCGGCAAGGGGACGGTGGGTGGTCCTTACATCGCGCGACTCTTCGTCTACGATGGTCGTCCCAAAGATGAGTCGCACGCGCCGCTTGGGAATCTCGTCGCAGGTCCTTTTAATGTCACGCTCGATGTTCCCGATCGAGATGCCACGCACGACTTCGAGCTTCCGCCCAACTGATCAGTTGCTTGAGTGTCCTGGGATCAACCCATTGAGTGCCGGAGCCATGGAGAAATTGGGGAGACAACAATGAGATCGCTAACGCGTCGCGGGTTCACACTCGTCGAACTGTTGGTCGTCATCGCGATCATCGGTGTACTGGTCGGCCTTCTCTTGCCGGCGGTTCAGCGCGCTCGAGAAGCGGCTCGGCGCGTTCAGTGCCAGAATCAGTTGCGCCAGATCGGGTTGGCGCTGCACAATTATCACGATGGCCACGGAGTCTTTCCTCCGGCGGGGGTCGCGAGGCGACCGACCAATGCGAACGACTGTCACGGAGGTGGCGCCGTGGTCGGAGACGCCGGCGCTCCGTGGACCGTGCTGATCCTTCCATACCTGGATGAGCAAGCGCGTTACGACCGTTTCAATTTCAACGCGCCGTTCGATTGGGGCTTCACGGACTCGTACGCCGCGAGCGGAAACTCGGCCAATTCTCCCAACCAATCCGAGCAGATTCAGCGTCTGGAGAAGTACGTCTGTCCTTCGAACCCGGTCGCGGCCAACTACCCCACGTTGAGCTACTTCGCCGTGATGGGTGGAGGGACGCTACCAAGTGGTGGCACCCAGTATCCTTGCGAACATGGCGGCGGGCGCGTCTACTTCAACAACGGCATGATGTGGCGCAACTCCTCCGTCCGCGAGGCCGCCGTCACCGACGGTCTTTCCAAGACCTTCCTCATTGGCGAGACCATCTTTTCCTACATTCCTCCTTGGTGTTGTGAAACCCTCACCTGGGCGTCGGCCCTGCGCCTCAACGGCGGCGATTCGCTGATGACCAACGCGGCCGCTTGCGTGCATCAGCCCAACTCGGGGGACGATCCGGCGGCCGGCATCAACATGTGGGGCGAACTCACGACCACCTTCCGCAGCTTCCACGATGGAGGCGTTCACTTCCTGATGGGGGACGGATCGGTGGAATTTGTCGGCGAGAGTATTGATCTGAATACCTACCGGTCGCTCGGAATTCGCGATGACGGCCAGCCACTTGGCGGCTTCTAGACTCTGGCCAGTGCAATTTTTCAGCTAAACTCTAGGGTGCCACTGGCTGTTTGTCAGCCAGTGCCAAAGGGCTGCACCAACACTACCTTCAGGTTGGATCAGATCGCTCGTTGCGTGAGCTACCATCACCCGGACGACTCATGTCGGTTATCTTGTTGTTCTCGCCTTGCCCTGCGATGAGAACCGTATCCACCACGTTGCCCCCAGTTCGAATGGACCCGCCATGTTCTTCCCAAACTCTCAGCAGGGCCGACTTCGCCGTCGGCGACTTCCGTCGCTAGGACGACTCTTTCTCGTCGTGCTGACTTTCGTCGGGGCCGCCGTTGCCGACTCCGTGGCTCGAGCCGATGAGGCCAACGAGCGTCCCAACTTCGTCGTCTTTCTCGCGGACGATCTTGGCTGGGGGGATCTCGGCTGCTACGGGCACGAGAAGATCCAGACGCCGAACCTTGACAAGTTCGCCAAGCAAGGCCTGCGGATGACGCAGTGCTACTCGGCGTGCTCAGTCTGCTCGCCTTCACGCTCGTCGATCCTGACTGGTCGGACGCCTTATCGCAACGGGGTCTGGCGCTGGATCCCCGATGGCTCGAAATACCACCTCCGCCCCAGCGAGATCACCGTCGCCAAACTGCTCAAGGATCAAGGCTACGCGACCTGTCACGTCGGGAAGTGGCATCTCAACGGCAAGTTCAACTCCTCCGAGCAACCGCAGCCGGGCGATCATGGCTATGACTGGTGGATGGCGACGCAGAACAACGCCGCGCCGACCCACAAGAATCCGACCAACTTCGTTCGCAATGGCGAGCCGGTTGGTCCCCTGGAGGGCTTCAGCGCCGAGTTGGTAGCCGACGAGGCGATCGACTGGCTCCAGCATCACCGCGACAAGGAGAAGCCCTTCTTCTTGACGGTCTGGACGCACGAACCTCACCTGCCGATCGAATCGAATCCGAAGTTCATGGAACTCTACAAGGACGCTGACGATCCCGGCATCAGGCAACACCACGGCAACGTCACCCAACTCGATCACGCCTTCGGCAAACTGATGAAGGAGCTCGAGGAGCAGGGCCTCGACGAGAGCACCTTCGTCATCTTCACCTCGGACAACGGCCCCGAGGGTAGCGGCGAGCCTTTTCCCAAGAACCCCCAATCGCAACGCAACCGTACCCGCGGCTCGACCGGCGGACTACGCGGCCGCAAGCGCAGTACCTTCGATGGGGGAATTCGCGTTCCGGGCATCGTTCGCTGGCCGGGCAAGGTCAAACCGGGGACCGAGACCAAGGAACCGGTCATCGGATCGGACATCTTCACGACGATCTGCGACATCGTCGGCGTTCCGGTTCCGAGCGACCGAACGATCGATGGGGCGAGCATGCTCCCGCTCTTCGAGGGAAACCAGATCGAACGCGAGCAACCGCTCTACTGGCGCAACCATCTCTCGGATGACAAACACATGGTCGCTCTTCGCGACGGCGACTGGAAGGTCATCGGCTCCAGCGACATGACGCACTTCGAGCTTTACAACCTCGCCGACGACTGGCAGGAGACGGCCGACGTTGCGAAGAAGTTTCCCGTCAAGTTCGCCGAAATGAAGCGGAAGCTCATCGACCACGATGCCGCCGTTCTCGCCGACGGCCCCGACTGGTGGAAGAACGATCCCCACGCCCGCAAGAGAAAGCAGCCGAAGCCGAAAAAGAAAGCTAAGCCGACGACGTGAGACGCAAGCTTTGGCAACGGGACGAAGCGTGCCTACTTCGTCTCGCGGACCTGCTGGACTAATCGACCAACGGTCGTTCCGATTCGATCCTCGATGTTGCCGGACCAGCGGAAGGCGGGACGGCCGTACTCGTAGAGAAACGATCCGCCCTCGTAGCCGCCTTCTTCCCAAACACGCCGCGAGGGAATGTAGGCGATCATGTCGTCTGAATAGCCGCAGACCCATGTACCGGGACCGAACTCGCGCTTGAAACGCAGAGCGTAGTCGACGACCGTTTCGGCTCCCATCCCGATGAGCAGCATCTCGCCGCCGAGTTGCCAGACGTGGATCGGGTAGGGATAAGCGGCCTCGAACTCTTCCCCCGCTTCCCGTTTCGCAAGCATCCGGTCGGCCCAGCGGGCTCGGATCGGGCTGTTGTCGCGCAGAAGTCCAACGAGCTCTTCCCGCGACACGACCTTCTGATAGGGAAGCTCCACCATCGCGAAGGCGGTCCGCAATCCAGGAGAGACCTGCTTGAGGGACGATCGCCGTGCCAAGACCTCCTCGACGGCGCTGGCGAGCATGTGGCCGTACTTTTCGCATAGCTCGACCCGTCGTCGGGGGAGCGGATTCTGATCGCCGCCGCACGTGTTGACGAACATCGCGGTCGCGCCGGGATGACGTTTCTCCAACTCAAGCTGGGCGAAGCCGGGATAGTCGCCGCACCACTTGCGAAAACTGAGCGTGGTCGGATGGCACGCGTAGCCGAAGAGAATCGCTTCCAACTTTCCGTTCGGTCGGGTCACCGTCAGGACGGGGACGGCGTGGTCGACGGGGCCTTTGAGGGGAACGCTTCCGGCGAGGAGCCGGGGGATTTCCGCTTCGGGGTTGTTGCGTCGGTTGACCGCGAAGGTGGCCTTGCCTTCACCCATCCCCAGCGTGGCGGGCTCGAGTCGTTCGAACGCCTCGCCGACCATTCTGACGCAAGCATCGACCATCCGGTCGGTGTACTCCTTGACGAGTTTGACCTGGTCGACCTCGACGGGATAGTAGTCGACGAGGTCATCGCCGAGTCGCGGCCCGCAGTGGTTGTGGGAGAAGGTGAAAAGGACGTCCTGGCGCTCGAGGCCCAACTCAGTCTGTAGTCGTTCGAAGACGCGATCGCTCATCGACTTGGGAACGCCCTGGAAGTCGCTGGTGATCAGGACCGCGCGATGACCGCCGGTGTCCTGAAGGGCGAGTGCCTTCATCCAGAGATCGTGGAGCTTGCCTTCGGGTGGGCGTTTGGTGCCGTACCCCGCGAGCCAAACCGGCGTCTTGGGCGTGATGTTCGCCCTGGCGACGCCGGCCTTCCACGTCGGCTTGTCGGCGTAACTTTCGGGCGCGAATAGCGAGATCGACCCGAGTAGCGCCAGCGACCAGAGAAGGCTTCGTCGAACCATTCAAGACTACCTTTCAGGATCGCGGTCAGCGAATAGCGTTGCGCCGATGAATGTGAGTCATCGTTCGGATGGCGTGTCGGAGAAGCCCCGACTCGTTGGCACTGGTTGGCGAGCAGCCAGTGGCGCCCGATGGCTTGAGAGGACCGAGGCATCGGCGTCGATGGAGGACACGACGAACCGATCGCTACGAGAGCATCGACTGACAGCCACCAGACATCATCTCGTCGATGGTTGGCTCGCAGAAGGCGACGCTGACCTCGTAGCCACCGAGGGGGTACTCGGCCGCGATCGGCAAGTACCAGGGGCCGCCGTCACCGTAAGCCGCCGTGGCGAGGAACTGGTCCTTGGCCATCTCCTGGGCCTTGAGTTGGTACTCGATGAAGGACTCCGCCGGCAGGTGCAGGAGCGTCGTCTTGCCCAGCGAGAGCGAACTTAAGACGAGCGGCTCCTGACGCTCGCAGCGCCGCAGCCATTCGAGTCGATAGGCGGCGATGTTCCGTCGCGAGGTCGGACGTTTGGTGTCCTTCATCATTTCATCGAGGACCTCGGCCGTGAACTCCTTCTTTGGCGTCGGTAGCAGGTCGGCCGTCTTCCAGGTAACGGTTTCGATCGGTTGTTCCTTCAGGTTCTTTTCGGAGTCGACCATCGCTCGATAGATGCGATCGCGAAGGATCGGACGCATCTCCTTGGAACCGTCGTTGTACTTGCCGGCGGCGACGTTGCCCGAGGCGCCGGTGAAGTAGAGGTGCAGTGTGTCGGGCTCTTCCTTTTGCCGCATCTTGCGGGCCAGCCCTGGGAAGTCGCTGCTGACGCGACCGTCGCCGTAGTAGCTCATCGGGTGCGTGGCGTAGTAGTGGCACGCGGCGAGCTTCGTCGGACCATCGTAGAAAGCGACCGTCTTGAGCCACGGGTCGATGGTGCCTTCGGGGAGGGCACGGAGTTCCTTGTCGGCGCAGCGGCTGCCTCGCATCTTGACAATATTCCCGTCCGCGTCACGCATCACGCGGCGGTTGGCGGCGACCTTGTCGACCTTCGCTTGGCCGACGGCGATGTGCGTTAGGGGACGAGCGTTGGCCACCGCTTCGGTCACCGCTTTGTGTCCTCGGTCGAGGCACTGGTTGTAGAAGCCGACGTCGACCATGCTCGGCAGATCGGCATGCTTCTCGACGAGCTTCTGGCTCTCGAGGCATACGAATGGGGCATTGTGTTGATGGACGCACTGCACCGCGACGCGATCGGGCGTCGTTCCGGCCGCATCGGCCAAGGCCTCGCGCCACTTGGTGTTGGCACTGTTGAGAAGACCAGTCCAGTCGACCGCGCACAGGACGACCGGCTTGCCGGCTCCCGATATGACCAAGCCAACGGCCTCGAGCGGATCATCATAGCCGACGACCGGCTTGATCCAGCCGCCACAGCAACCATGCCCGAGGGGAGGGGTGACGTCGAAGCGGAAGGTCGACAATTGAAGGTCGCCGGGCGAAGCGTTGGCGGCGGTCGCTAGCCCCGACGCGAGCAGGGTCGAGAGAGCCCCGCCCATGGACTGATGCAGGAAACGTCGGCGATTGAGGAGGAGCGCATCGGATGACATAGAGAGTCTCCTTGATCTGGAAGGGAGGACGGCTGCGGGGCTACTGGGTGGCGGCTTGCTGCAAGTACGCGATGAGGTCGGCCATCGCCTGATGATCGATCTCCTTCTCGAGCCCTTCGGGCATCAAAGACATGCCGGTGCCTCGGAATTCATCGATGTCGATTCGCAGGACGGTGTCGGACTCGCCCTTGCCACGTTGGAGCGTGACGCTGGTGGCGGTTTCCCCGCCGATCATGCCGGTGATTACTTCGCCGTCCTCGGTCGAGAGGACGTAGCTGAGGAACTGCGGGTTCACCTCTCGATTCGGATCGAGGACGTTCATGAGAATCGCCTCGGGACCGCGCGAGACCATTGCCGCAAGGCTCGGGCCGACGACGTGACCCTTGCCGGCGACACGATGACACGATTGGCAATGCTTGGTGAAGACCGCTTCGCCCTTCGTGGCGTCACCCTGAAGGTTGAGCGTGGCGCGATAGGCATCGACGACCTCCTTGCGTTTGTGGGAGACCCCTTCCAGCAGCTTGCTTGCCTGTTCGCGGACGTCGGCGTCGGTGTGCTGAGCGAGGATTCGCAGATGGGCGGTCGGGAGATTGCCGCGACCGATGTCGCCGTTGGTGACCGCCGCGAGAAGCTGCTTGACCCAAGTGGTGCGCGAGACGAGCACGTTGGCGGCGCTGGCGCGAAGGCTCGGGCTCAAGCTCGACCAGCGTTCGACCAAGAGGGAGCCGACGTCGGGATCATTGAACGTCGCGAGCGTCTCGAGTGCCGCTTGTTGGATCGCGCCGGGTTGACGCGGATCGAGCAGTTCGAGCAACAAGTCCCGCGTCTCGGCGAGGGAGCCGAGGGACAACTCGTGAATCGCGGCAACTCGCGCCTTCAAGCCGAGTGAGGTGTCCCTGGCCGCCTTGGTCGCCTTGGCGAGCACGTCCCGTCGCCACGCCTCGGCATTGCCGCCGGTGACGCTGGCGATCCGGCTGGCGAAGGGGCTGTTGGGTTTGAGGGAGAGACTCCGCACCAGGTGGCGAGCCGTCTCGGTGTCGCCTTGCTTGCTCAGGTCTCCGAGCAACGTGAGGACCGCGGCGACATCCTCCGGCCGCTGTTGACGACCGATCTGGGAGGCGAGGGCCTTGATCCAATACTTCGTGTTCGGCGAGTCGTCGCGGCGTGCCAGGATCGCCAGGACGGGCCCGGCGCCGCGCGTCAACGAACTCGCCAGAGCGATACGCATCCAGCGTTCCTCGCCGTCGTTGGCGATGAGCTTGGCCAGGGCGGCGTCGCGCCGAGGTCCGCCGAGGTCCCCCAGCGTGTAGGCGAGCTGATAGCGAACGTGGGGATCGGAGTCCTCGATCATCGAGTAGAGCTTCTGGGCGATCGCGGGATCGTCGAGTAGCGGCGTGCGCCGCGGGCTGTCGGAAACGCTTTGGCCGAGGCGTTTCGACTTCGGCTCGCAAAGTCGGATGGCGTGCTGCCGCACACGGGGATGCTCGTCGTCGAGGCCTTTGAGGATCTGGTCGGGGGTGAGGGCGTTGAGTTGATCGAGGGCATAAAGGGCGTGGAGACGACCTTGGGGACTACCCTTGGCGAGCAGTTCGCGAAGCTGCGGGATCGCCTTCGCGTCGGCGCGTTCGAAGAGCAGCCGCGAGGCGGTGTCGCGGGTCCAGCCGTTGGGATCGTCGAGCGCGGCGACGAGCTGCGTGGTCGAGGAAGCCGACATCTTGGGAACGTCCAATCGCTTGTAGTCTTCGTCGACCAAGCGATAGATCCGGCCCCGATCGCGTCCACTGGTCAAGTCGAGGTGCTTTTTGAGCATGCTCGGAATCGACTTTGGGTGTTCGATCGTTTCGCGGTGCATGTCGGCGATGTAGAGGGCGCCGTCGGGGCCGTTGGCGAACTGCACCGGGCGGAACCAGATGTCGTTCGAGGCGAATAGCTCGGACTTCTCGTCGACGCGCTGCCCGTGGAAGAGGAGTCCGTCGGGGACGAGCTTCTTGCGATGGACGAGGTTGCCCCCCGCGTCGCCGACGATCGCCATCGACCGCGAGTTGCCTAGCGCGTCGCCGCGATAGATGGTGGAACCGGTGGCGCCGGTGAAGTAACCCGCCGCCTTGCCGCCACGTTCGACTGCGCCGGGAACCGCTCCCGAGACGCGAAGCCGCGTCCGCACGATGCGCCATGGTTCGACGGGACTGGCGCGGAAGACGTCGGCTTGCGGGCCATCGGCAGCGATACTGACGCGCGGGGAGGAGACCGCCAAGTACGGATTGCGGGCGATGTAGCGTTCCTCGAACATCGTCATTTGCAGGTGGTCACTGTTGGAGCAGACGAACTTGTCTCCCCAATCGTTGAAGCTCATGCCGTGTTGGGCACCGCCACTCTCGGCGGTCATCTCGAGGGTCTTCGGGTCGAAGGCGAAGTCGCGGCCACGAAGGTTCAGGGGAGGGGACTTGTCGTCGCCCACCCGCTTGATGGTGCCCCCGCTGGAACTGGTCGCCCCGTGGATGCGATTGTCGAGCCCCCAGTTGAACGAGTTGAGAAGGCCCTGAACGTTGGTCTTACCGAAGCCGGTGAAGATTTTGTCCTTGTCGTCGGCCTGGCCGTCGCCGTCGGTGTCCTTGAAGTACCAGATGTCGGGGGCGGCGCCGACAAAGACCCCGCCGTCGTAATAGATGATCGCGGTCGGCCAGGAGAGACCATCGGCGTAGACGGTGCTCGTTTCGTAGACGCCGTCGCCGTCGGTATCGACCAGACGGCGGACGCGGCCGAGCATATCGCCGGCTTGTTCGGAATACCCCCTCATCTCGATGACGAAGAGATTGCCATCCTCGTCGAAGGCCATCGCGACGGGGTCGACGACGGTCGGCTCATGGGCGGCGAGTTCGGCGTGAACGCCAGGGGCGATGCTGAAGGTGTCGAGCGCTTTGTCCAGGGGGACCGGCTTGATGCGAGGCAATTCCTTGCTGTAGTCCTTCGTCGTGACGTCCTCGGCCTCGGCGGTCGTGGCGTATTGGACGCAGGGGGTCGCGACGACGATCGCCGCCAAGAGCAAGAGCCGCGTCATACGGGGCAATCGAGAGTTGGTCATTGCCGAGGTTCCGTGTCGTCGGGGGTGGTGGGGCAGGCCGTGGATTGGGGGAAGATCGTCGCGTCGAGCCAAGTGGAGAGTCCTTAACGTGGGGCGCGGGCGGGAGTTTTGTTCTTGATTCCACGAGACATCATAGGCTAATCTTCTGAGGTCCGTTGGTCAAGAGAATCCCGCCGTCATCCTGTCCCTCGACCCCTGTGGGAGTGGTCCGATGTCCCTCGCTCGTCCTCGAATTCCTTGCTCGCCCGCCACTTCCGTACGATTCGCTCCGCGGTGCTCAAACCTCGCGATCGCGGCCCTTGTCGCGATCTGGGCCGTCGCGGCTCTCGCCCATGCGGAGGAAAGGAGGCCTCCGCGCCTCGATCGAGATAACCTCCTCGTCTATCGCGATGACGCCGGGGAGGTTCAGCCGGTCGAGGAGACCAAGGACTGGCTCGAGCGGCGCTCGGCGGTTGTTGACGGCATGAGGGAACTCATGGGGCCGCTGCCGGGCGACGAGAAACGCTGTCCCCTGCACGTCAAGGTGCTTGAGGAGAAGGACGTTGGTCCCTACGTCCGTCGGTTGATCACCTACGCCTCGGAACCGGGCGGACGCGTGCCGGCATACTTGCTCGTTCCGAAGAAAGTGCTCGAGGGGAAGGTGAAAGCGCCCGCCGTGCTCTGTTTGCATCCGACCGATCACACCAACGGACATAAAGTCGTGGTCGGATTGGGCGGACGGGCCAATCGGCAATACGCGCAGGAGTTGGCCCAGCGCGGTTACGTCACGCTGTCGCCCTCCTATCCCATTCTCGCGAACTATGAGCCCGACATCGACGCCCTGGGCTACGAGAGCGGAACGATGAAGGCGATCTGGGACAACGTTCGCGGGATCGACTTGCTCGAGTCCTTGTCTTACGTCAAGCCGGGCGGGGTCGGCGTGATCGGCCACTCGCTGGGAGGCCACAACGCGGTCTACACCGCCGTTTTTGATGACCGGATCAAGGCGGTTGTCAGTAGTTGCGGGCTCGACTCCTACCTCGACTACTATGGCGGCAAGGAGGACCACTGGAAGGCCGGACGCGGCTGGACCCAGAAGCGGTACATTCCGAAACTCGCCGACTACCGCGGACGTCTCGAGGAGATTCCGTTCGATTTCCACGAAATGATAGGCGCTCTGGCCCCGAGACCATGCTTGATCAGCGCGCCGCTGCACGATTCCAACTTCCGAGCCGAGAGTGTCGATCGCATCGCGGACGCCGCGCGGCCGGTCTATGCTCTCTATGGAGCCTCCGAGTCCCTTCGGGTCATGCACCCCGACTGCGACCACGACTTTCCCCCCGAGACGCGCGAAGAAGCGTATCGCCTCTTCGACGATGTCCTGCGCTAGAACGTTTCCGAGGACGAAGAGCAACGAAGGCCAATGGAGAGAGCAACGATGCTGCGCCGTGATTGGATGATGACTTGCGCGCTTGCGCTGATGACCGCGCTGGGGTCCGCCCAGGCGGACGAGGAAAAGGGACTGCGGATCGCGACGTTCGAGGCCGACGCGACTCCTCCGCTGGGGGCGCCGTTGAGTGGTGGGGCCCGCAAGCCGGCGGTCGACATCACGACACCGCTCGCGGCCAAGGGGAACGTCCTTCTCGGCGCCGGCGAACCGATCGTCCTGTGCGCCGTCGACTGGATCGGGATTGGCAACGAGAGCTACGACCAGATGCGAAAGGCGATCGCCGAGGCGGTTGGTACGTCTCCGGACCGGGTGGCACTGCACACGCTGCATCAGCACGATGCTCCCGGGAGCGACTTCGCGGCCGAACGGCTTCTCGAGGAGCGGGGACTGGGGGGCAAGTACTCGCATCCCGAGTTCGACACGATCCTCATGAAACGGCTGGCGTCCGCCGCGAAGGGGGCGCTCGCAAGAGCCAAGCCGGTGACACACATGGGCTTGGGCAAGGGGAAAGTCGAGAAGGTCGCGTCGAATCGGCGCGTTCTCGGCCCCGATGGGAAGGTCGCGATCGTTCGCTGGAGCGCCTCGAAGAGCCCCGCGGCTCAGTCGGCTCCCGAGGGTTTGATCGACCCCTACGTCCACTTGATTTCGTTTTGGAATGACGAGGAACCGCTGGCGGTGCTCACCTACTACGCGACGCATCCGCAGAGTTACTATGGGCAGGGGAACGTCAACTGGGACTTCGTCGGCATCGCTCGCGAGCAGCGCGAAGAGGCGCTCGGTGGGCTCCCCCATCTCCACTTCGACGGGGCGGGTGGCAACGTGACCGCGGGCAAGTACAACGACGGCTCGCCCGAGCGACGGCCCATTCTCGCCGATCGGCTCGCCAAAGGGATGAAGGCGGCGTGGGATTCTCAGAAGAAACAGCCGCTAAAGGCGTCGGAGGTCGGTTGGAAGGTCGAGCCCGTCCGGCTACCACCGCGGGCGACGTTGAGTGAGGAATCCCTCCTTGAGAGTTTGGATGATCCCAAGATGGCGCTCAGTCGGCGGATACGCGCGGCCCGCGACCTGTCCTTTCTCCGTCGGATGCAAGGCGGTCATCGCATTCCGATCCAGTGCCTGCGGCTGGATGACGCGTATGTTCTACACCTTCCGGGAGAACTCTTCGTCGAGTATCAACTCGCCGCCCAACAGCGGCGCCCCGATGACTTTGTCGCGATGGCCGCATACGGTGACTACGGGCCGGGCTATATCGGAACCGAAGTTGCCTATACCCAAGGCGGATACGAGACCGGCATCGTCTCGCGCGTCGACCCCGGTGTCGAGGCGGTCTTGATGAAGGCCATCAAGAGCCTGCTCGATTCGAAGGGCGGCGACAAGATGAAGGACTGATCAACGGCTACTTGTCGGTCAGTTCAAAGTCGAAAACGTTCGTACCTTCCACCACGGTGGCGCTCAGGCCCGACGTCGACTCGCTCGAGTAGCGCGATGGGATCTTTGGGCCGGTCGCTTTCGCGGGCTTACCTGCCAAGTCCTCCGGCAAGAGATCGGCCGGTAGTTCGTCCGAGGCTTCGGTGATCATGATCCGGTGCTTGCCCAGCACGGCGCCGCTACCGAGAGACTGAGTCGTGAGGAAGTAGGTTCCCTCTGCGTTGGTTTCGGCGCTGGCGAAGGGTCCACCGTCCTCGGGAAGAAAGACGACGCTCGCGTTGGGAACGGGAGCGCCCTTGTAGACGATGCGTCCCTGGGTCTTGGCGATTTCCGGTCCGCTGCTGCCACAGCCGCTTGCGACGAGAACCATCGAAAGAGACGAGAGCGTGGTGGCGAGATAACGTTTCATCACATCCTCTGATTGCTTGAAACTCACTTGGTGCCTTGAAAGGCATGACGACCGCTGGGTAGGCGTCTTGTTCTCCCTGGCTGACAAGCAGCCAGTGGCACCCCTAAACTTAGTTGGACCAGTACATTAGTACCCTCCGGTGATCTCGTTGTTGGCCCGCGTCGCCATTCCCTTGAGAACCGTCAGGTCGGTGGAACTGCTGAGGTAGATGACCGAGCCGTCGCCCATGACGAACTGAGCTCCGTTGGAGTGCGGGCTACGGAAGGGTGTATTGTTGTACTCGAAGTTGCCGGTGTAACCGATGGGGAACTGGATGTACTTGTGATCAATCTGAAGCCATTCGGTTGGCGAGTAGTAGTAGCTGCCCCAGGTCCACGGCTGGATCCCGCCCCAACTCGTTCGGTCGGTGTTATTCCATCCCTCGTCGTTCGAGACTTCGCCAACCATCAGCGTCTTGGTCAAGCCGTCGGTGACGTCGCTTGCCCCGACATTGCCGATGGGAATCATGATCCCGGAGGTGGAGTGGTGTCGGGTCGCGTTGGACGAGCTTGAGTCGAAGCCGACATCGTTGGTGCCGGCAACGCCTCGGTAGTGCAAGACCGAGTGCTGATTGGCGTAGGTTGGACTGGTCAGCTTGGTGTTAATCGGTCCGACGGACGAGCTTGGGCAAATGTAGGGGGCGATGGGCCTGCTCCAAGTTTCGGTCGACCCGACCGCGGTGCGAATGGGGCCCAGTTGGGTGAAGGGGCTGGGAGAGAGTTCGTGAAGTTCATCGAAGAGGGCGCCGCGATCGAGGTAGGCGAGGACACGGCCTGGCCAACCAATGAGGTAGCTGGTGGAGACGGGGACGCCACCGGGGCCGCCGAGGGGGAACATGTTGTTGGCGTCATGGTAGTTGTGGAACGCGAGCCCGATCTGCTTGAGGTTGTTGGAGCACTGCATCCGGCGGGCCGCTTCCCGGGCCTGTTGCACGGCGGGGAGAAGCAGGCCGACCAAGACGCCAATGATGGCGATGACGACCAGAAGTTCGACGAGGGTGAAGGCTCGCGAGCGGCGACGTGCGGAAACGAACATTTCGGGCTCCTGAGGAAATTGGACGCGGAACGGAGAAAGCGAACAACGTGCCAAAGAGGGGCGACGGCGTCGATGTGTGCGCAAGTCCAATCGCGACACAGGCGCCAGCCCAAAATCATGTCACGTGACATCGTTCTGGGCGAGAAAAGGCGTGCGCGATTACTGGGCATCTCTGCTCGTCCTGGCGGATGCGGAAGCGATTCGTGGAACGATGAAGCCGCCGCGATGCCGTCTCGCTCGCGCTAGGTCATCCCTAGTAGGAATTGACGATCTCATTGTTGGCACGTGTTGCCATCGCCTTGAGCGTCGTTAGGTCGGTCGAGCTGCTCAGGTAGACCACCGAACCATCCCCCATCACAAACTGAGCGCCGTTGGCGTGCGAGCTTCGGAACGGTGTGTTGTTGGTCTCGAAGTTCCCCGTGTATCCGATCGGGAACTGGACGTACTTGTGGTCGACCTGGAGCCAGCCGTCGGAGTAGTAGTAGTGCCCCCAGGTCCAGGGCTCAATGCCACCCCAGCCGGTTTGGTCGGTCGAGTTCCATCCCTCGTCAGTCGACGTCTCTCCCAGCATCAGTGTTTTCGTGAGTCCGTCGGCGACGTCGCTGGCGCGAACGTTGCCCGTGGGGATCAGCATGCCCGCCGTCGAGTAGGAACGACTCGCTCCGCCAGTGCTGACGAAGTCAACGTCGTTGGTGCCGGCAACCCCGCGATAATGGAGCGTCGCGTGGAGATCGGCGTTCTGCAGCGTCAACTTCGAATTGACCGGCGAAATGGTCGAGCTGGGGCAGATGAATGTCGAAATCGGCCGGCTCCACATGCTGTCGGTGCCGTGGTGAGGCGCGGTGTCCAGGCGGATCGGATTGAGTTCCATGAAGGGGTTCGCCGAGAGTTCGTGCAATTGGTCGAACAGGGCGCCGCGATCGATCTCGGGGAGGATGCGGCCGGGCCAGCCGATGAGGTAGTGGCCGCTGGGAGGGTCGCCGCCAGGGCCACCCAGGGGGAACATTGTGTGCATGTCGTGATAGTTGTGAAATGCGAGTCCCAACTGTTTGAGGTTGTTGGAGCACTGGGCTCGTCGGGCGGCTTCGCGCGCTTGTTGTACCGCGGGCAGGAGCAAGCTGACCAGGACGCCGATGATGGCGATCACGACCAGGAGTTCGACGAGCGTGAAGGCCCGCGAGCGCGGGGAAGTCGAAACGACCATGGGAGGCTCCTCGGAAGAAAGACATGCGACAGAGCGCGTTTGGATGCGAACCATCTGTCGGAGAAGGGCCGTCGCGAGTGGCATGTGGTTGAATCCCATCGCGACACCGACGACTCTCGAAATGATGTCACGTGACATCGGTTTGTGCAAGAAGATTTCGCGCGATCGTTGATTTCGCCCGGCGATCGAACCCTCGCTCACCATCAGTAGCCCTCGACGATCTCGTTGTTGGCTCGCGTCGCCATCGCCTTGAGCGTCGCCAGGTCGGTTGAACTGCTCAAGTAGACCACCGAGCCGTCCCCCATCACGAACTGCGCGCCATTGGAGTGGGGGCTTCGGAAGGGGGTGTTGCTGTAGGCGAAGTCGCCCGTGTAGCCGATGGGGTACTGGATGTACTTGTGGTCGACTTGCAGCCAGCCAGTGGAGTAGTAGTAGCTTCCCCAGGTCCAGGGCTGGATGCCGCCCCAGCCATTCTGGTCGCCACTGTTCCACCCCTCGTCGGTCGAGGTCTCTCCCAGCATCAGGGTCTTGGTCAAGCCGTCGGAGACGTCGCTGGAGCGAACGCTGCCTTCGGGGATCATGATTCCGGCGGTGGAGAAGGCCCGCGTCGAGCCGCCGGCATCGTCGAAATCGACGTCGTTGGTGCCCGCGACACCTCGATAGTGGAGCGAGGAGTGTTGGTTGGCGTACGTGGGCGAGGTCAGCTTGGTGTTGATCGGAGCGATGGTGGAACTCGGACAGAGGAAGGTGGCGATGGGCCGGCTCCACATGCTGTCGGTCCCATTGCTGGGCGAGGTGTCATAGCGGATCGGGTTGATCTCGTTGAATGGATTGGGCGTCAGCTTGTGGAGCTCGTCGTAGAGGGCGCCGCGATCGATTTCGGGGAGGATGCGACCGGTCCAGCCGATGACGTAGTGGTTGGGGGCACCGGGAGGGGGGCCGCCGGGGCCTCCCAAGGGAAACATCGTGTGCATGTCGTGATAGTTGTGGAACGCCAATCCCAACTGCTTGAGATTGTTGGAGCACTGGGTACGTCGGGCGGCTTCGCGTGCTTGTTGCACCGCGGGCAGAAGCAAGCTGACCAGGACGCCGATAATGGCGATGACGACCAGGAGTTCGACGAGGGTGAAGGCTCGAACTGCGGGGCGTGACGAGGTGGCCATGTTGGGGACTCCTAGAAGATCGACGTGCGACGAAATCGAGAGGGTGCGAATCGCGTGCCAGAGTCGAGGGCCGATGTCCGGTCGTGGACGTAAGTCCAATAGGGGTACTGGCGAGCAATCAAGTGATTTCACGTGACATCATGTCGGTTGAGGGAAATGTGCGCCCCTGTTGTGCAGGCTTGCACGTTCCCGGACACGATCGCCGACGCCCCGTAGCGTGCGCTCCGGCGCCGAGCGTTCGGCCGGTTCGGCATGCGGCGCCGGGCGGATCGCGTTCGCTCATTCGCAGCGTCGGCGCGACCCCGTTCGGCTCGCGCCGCCCCGAACAATCGTTTGTGGACGCACGGAAGCCGGCGTTCGGTCGATAGACTCTTGTCCTAGGAACGAAAGCACTTGTGTCGGCGCGCCGCGAAGGGTAGCCTGTGGTCCTGCGTAATCGATCCCACATGAACCGATGTTTACCGAGAGCGAAGAGAACGCCGATGACTAGCGGAGCCGACCCGGCTGCGACGGACAACACCCCCGTATCGAACCTGGAATTGGAGCGCGCGTATCTGCGCGACTTGGAAGGCAAGCCGACGGGCCAACGGCTCTGGGGCTACGTCAAGCTTTCCGGCCCCGGGTGGCTCCAGAGCGCCCTGACCCTGGGTGGTGGTTCGCTCGCCTCGGGCCTCTATCTGGGAGTCATCGGCGGGACGTCGCTTCTTTGGGTTCAGCCAGTCGCGATGATTCTCGGCATCATCATGCTCTGCGCGATCGGCTACGTGACGCTCTCGACCGGCGAGCGCCCCTTCCGCGCGATCTGCCATCACATCAATCCGGTGCTCGGTTGGGGATGGCTCCTCGCGTCCTTGGCCGCCAACATGGTTTGGTGCTTGCCCCAGTATTCCTTGGCCACCGGCGTTTTGCAGCAGAACCTCTTCCCCGGCTTGCTCGGGGACGATGGCCCGCTGTCGCCCGTCGGCAGCAAGCTCGTCATCGTTTTCTGCGTTTTCATCATCACGACGGTGATCACCTGGAGCTACGGCAGCGGCCACTGGGGCGTGCGACTCTACGAATTGCTCCTAAAAATCCTCGTGGCGATGATCGTCGCGTGCTTCATCGGGGTCGTGGTGACGCTCGCGGTCTACAGCAGCGAGTTCAGTTGGGGGGCGGTCTTCGCCGGGTTCATTCCGAACCTCGGGTTGATCTCGAAGCCATCGCCCGAACTGGCCGCGATGCTCCAGTCGCTCTCGCCGCCGTCGCAGGCTTACTGGACCGGTCAGATCGTCAGCGCGCAGCGAGACATCATGATCTCGGCCGCCGCGACCGCCGTCGGCATCAACATGACCTTCCTGCTTCCCTACTCGATGCTCAGTCGGGGTTGGGGCCGCGAGCACCGCGGGCTGCAGATCTTCGACCTGAGCACCGGGATGTTCATCCCCTACATGCTGGCGACGAGCTGCGTGGTGATCGCCGCGGCGTCGAGTTTCCACAACCAGCCGCACGCGAGCGTCGCGGAGCTGATCGATAAGGCTCCTTCCGAGTGGCCCAAGTCCTACCTCTCGATGATGGAGAGCCGGGTCTACAGCGAGATGGGCGTGACCCCTTCCGCGATTCCCGAGGGAGAGGCGGAGAAGGTGCAAGCCGAGGTGGCTCAGCGCTTGGAGGCGATGCCTCTGGAGGAAAAGCAGTTGGCGGCGGCGCTGATGAAGCGCGACGCGGGCAATCTCTCGAAGTCGCTCGAACCCCTGATGGGCAAGTTTTGGGCCGACATCGTCTTTGGCGTCGGCGTGCTTGGGATGAGTCTCTCGACGATCTCGCTGCTGATGCTCATCTCCGGATTCGTCGTCTGTGAGGTACTCAATATTCCCTCGAGTGGATGGCCCTTCCGATTGGGGACACTGCTCGCGACGACCGGGGCGCTGGGACCGTTCGTCTGGGGAGACGCCAAGTTCTGGCTCGCGGTGCCGACGTCGGTCTTCGGCATGGTCCTGTTGCCGATCGCGTACATCACGTTCGTCTTGATGATGAACCAGCCTAGCTTGCTGGGCGATCAGATGCCGCGTGGGATGAAGCGGCTTTGGATCAACGCCGCGCTCTTCATTGCCGCGGGAATCGCGACCGCGACGAGCATCCCGACGATCTACGGCAAAGCGGGTTGGGTTGGCATCGGTGGGCTAGGGCTCTTCGTCTTGGCGATGATCGTGACGCATGTCATGCGAAAGCCGGTCGATTCCCCTCCGCAATCGGCGTGATTGGGGTCGAATGTAGGGCGATTTTAGCCTGATTTGAGTCCAAACGGGGGCGAATTCACTTGCTGGTGCCCCCGCGCGCATTGACAATAAATGTACGGGAGCGGGTCGACCGCTAATCGTCCAAGGCCGACCTGGCCTCCCTGGGGCGGAGCCTCCAGACAGACTAATCTTGCTCCTAGTTGGTGCTCCGCTCCGAAGTCTCTTGCTTCGAGGGGAGGGCACCACCATGTCACGTCAACCACACCAACCCATCGAAGTCGTGCAGAACGTCATCCAATTGCGGGAGAGACGTCAGCACGATGCCGAACGGCAACCAAGGCCGACCATCGCCATCAGCCGTGAATGCTACGCGCTCGGGGGCACGACGGGACGGCTCTTGGCCAACCAACTCGACTGGCCGATGTACGGCTACGAGATCATCGACGAAGTCGCCCGCGACATGGACGTCAATCGGCCGCTGGTCGACGGTCTCGACGAGGTCGGCTTCCGATGGGTCCGCTCCATCATGATGAGCCTGATGGGGGCACCCGATCAGACGAGCTTCGCGATCCATCTGCGTCGGGTCATCGCCGCGATCGCCCTGGAAGGCTATGCGGTCTTCCTCGGCCGCGGGGCGGCGGTGCTGTTGCCGCCGGAGCATTGCTTCCGGGTTCGCATTGTCGCCGACAAGCGCGTCCGGGTCCGCCGCTGCATGGAACGACTCGGACTCAGTCGCGGAGACGCCACTCGACATGTCGAGATAACCGACGACCAGCGTCGGGCGTTCGTGCGCGACTTCTTCAATGCCGATGTCACCGATCCTCATCGCTATGATCTGGTGATCAACACCGACAAGGTCGCCCCCGCGTCGGCCGCGGAGATGATCCTGGCGTTGGCGAAGGAACGTTGGCCGGTGATGGCCGAGGTCAAGGAGTTGGTCTCGCACACGTAGCCACGATGGCCGCTGGGGCGGGAATGACCGAACGCGGCACTCCGGCTTGATCGTCAACCCACGCCCATGGGGCTGCTCTGTCGGGGCAGTCCCACGAGGGCGAGGTCCAAGATCGGTCGTCCCTCTCCACCGGGCGGGCCCTCCTTCCTCCGGCCGCCCTCCCAGGAGAGGAGGAGGGCCACCAATTCCCGGTCCTCGCCTCGACGATGTCGTTTCGCGGACCGCGTCGGGCTAGATGTCCGCTGATTTAAAGGGGCCGTTCGTAGCCAGCATCGCATAGATCAACGGGATGCGCTAGTGTCCCGATGGGTCAATTCGTCGCCTAAAAGACTCTTGGGTGCCATGCCCAGGCTCGCCGTGGGCATGCGGAAAACGCCTATGATTGGGCAAACTTCCGCACGATCCGAGGGCCGAGATTCAATGTAGGGAACTTGCCAATCAGGACTCTAGATGTCCTCGTCGATGTAAACCTCGGTCCTGACACGCTTTTCTTTCGCTCCCCACCTGATCAGGTCGGCGGCGCCATTGATTTCCTTGAATCTCTTTTTGATGTAGCCGAGCTGCTTGGTGTTCAAGCCATCGACATCGGTCGCCTTGGCACTAAATCCGACCATTCGAAGCATATGGACGGTGACATTCTCCGAGACGAAGGCTTTAAGCAGTTCCCTTTCGAAGCCCATCGTCAGGGCGTCGGTCGCCAGACGCTTCGTCATGATCGGGAAGTACCTTCCCTCGCGGTAGAGTCCCGCCATCGCGGACTGGTAGAGTCCTGACTCGCCCTTCGCGTAGCGTTCGATGATGTCGCTGAGACGCGCCACGCGTCGCGAAAGAACCAGATCCGCCCCGTTCTGCAACCGCTGACCGATCTTGACGAGCGATGTTCGCAAGTTGGTCGTTCGCTTGGCCCCCGATGACTTCTCCACGCCGGCAACGGCCGATCCCGCCGACTGTCCCGGGCCGGCCATCGACGCCCCCAACAGAACTCGCTCGGCCTTCTTTTGGTTCTTCAGAGCCAGGTTCTTCCAATACGCCGACATTGCCAAGCCGCCGGGCAACGCGGTGAGTGCGAGCATGAACGCCTGCTCGGCCGCCACCTGAAAGAATGTCTTCTCCGCCTTCTCGGTCATCAGGGAAAGGACGCTCGTCCCGGCGGTGTTGGCCGCGAAGGCCATACTGTTTAGCCGATTGACCTCGCCATCGAAAAAACTGTTGATGAGAAGTTTCGCCCGCTCCAGGTCGGCCGTCGCCTGGCGAATCTTCTGTACCTCGGTTCCCACACCCATCTTGCCCTCTCCTCCTCAACGATTGCATTTTGTGAGTTGACTTGCGGGGCAGGCCAACGAACCCCGGTGACAAAAACGAGGTTGCCCTTCCGAGAGCTTCGCCTCGCATGGAGTGCTATCAGGAACGGGAACCCGATACGGACAAATGAACCAATCGCGGGGGCTTCTCGCTTCCCCAAGTTGCGCGATGTCCGAGTCCTATTGTCGCGAACGACCCTTTCTGGTATCTCCCCGCCACTCGCGTACCGATGGACGTTTTTCGGAGAGATCACCAATGCGTGAAATCTTTTGGCGCCTTGTTCGCTTCGGGGAGTTTGGAGTCTCGGTGTGCCTCACCGCTCTGCTCGTCGTGCTCTGCTTCGCGGTGCCTCTGACGTTCTGCGTCGAGCCCAGCGCCGAGTCGCAGATGGCGTCCAACGAGTCGAAAGAGGATCTCGATCCCGCCGAGAAGTTGCATCACGAGCATCGCAAGAAGGCCGAGGAGGCGATCCACTGGGTCGCCAATCTGCTGGCTCCGACCAAACAGACGACTCCCACGACGGATGAGTCCAAGGAGTCACTGGCGTCAACCGAGGAACCGACCGACGCGGGGGAGGACCCGTCGGGCGAGACTCACCCGGTTCACCGACTGGCGACGACGCTGACCGACCTTCTCTCACGCTAACGACGCCGTGCGGAGAGAAGACGGCTATCGGGTGATGAGGGATCGGTACAACGCGTCGTAGCGCTCGATCATCGCTTCGATGCGATAGCGACCTTCGACGACATCGCGGCCCGCTTCCCCAAACCGGATGGCCCGTTCGGGATCGGTGAGCCAATCTTCGATCGCGCGAGCAAGCGCCTCGGACGACTCGGTGGGCACCACCCATCCGGTCCGGCCCGCTTCGACGAGACGACGTATCCCCTCGACAGAGGTCGTGATGATGGGACGCCGGCAAGCCATCGCTTCCAGAACGACGTTCGGCATCCCCTCCCAACGCGACGCGAGCACAAAACAGTCTCCCGCGGCCATCCAATCGAGCGGGTTGGGTTGCCAGCCGACGAAGCGGACATCGTCGCCCAAGTCGTCGGCGTCCGCGACATAGCGTTCGCGATCGGGGCCATCTCCGACGATCACGGTCAGTGGCATCGGGATGGCCGCTCGCAAACGCAGCTTCCGCAACGCGTCGAGCAAGAGGTCGATGCCCTTCTGGTGATCGAGTCGGCCCACCGTGACCAACACGGGACGGCCCGAGGCGCCGAACGGCTCCAGGTCGACCGGCGTACGTCGATCGATCATGTTCAAGTCGACGCCGTTGGGAATGGTGAGCAACCGATTTCGCGGGATGCCGACGACCCGATGGGTGTGCTCGAGCACGTCGTCGCTAACGCAGACATGGGCCGAGGCCAGTCGGTGGGTCAAGCGGTCGAGCCACATGGGGGCCCGCTTGCGTTGTTCGGCGACGCGCACCCCGCTGACGATGACCGGAACCTTGGCCCACGTGCCGGCAAGTCGACCGAGGATGTTGGCGTGGACCAGGAAGGTTTGCAGCAACGCCGGCGGGCGCTCGCGTAGGAGCGTCGTCCAACGGCGAAGGGCGGCGGGAAGATCCCGGGTTCCACCCATTTCCAACGACTCGACCGGGATGTCGTGCCGGATCAGCTTACTGGCAAGCGGTCCGCATGGCTGCAAGGAGACAACCGACGGGGACCAGCGGCGCCGGTCCAATCGCGTCACCAATTCGGCGAGCATGCGTTCGGCGCCGCCGACATCGAGATCCGTGATGCCGAAGGCGATGGGAACAGAATCGGTCATGATGCTGTCCTCTTATACGTAAGAAGAGAGGGGAGGGCTCTCGAAACCTCTGGTCCGTCGGACCATTGCCCGACACGAGCTAGTTCTTCGTAGGTCAGGCCATTGCCTGACACGAGCCGCGGTGGACGTCGCTCATCGCGGCGAAGGAAACAACCATTCGGGCGGCCGGAGCGGTCCCCTCTAGTGAGTCTCCATGAAAGTCAGCGATTTCGACTACCATTTGCCTCCCGGGCTGATCGCGCAAAAGCCCGTCATCCCGCGCGATTCGTCGCGGCTTTTGGTCTTTCATCGAGAAACGGGGAAGATCGAGCATCGCCACTTCCGCGACCTCGGTGACTACCTCGACCCGGGCGATTGCCTGGTCATGAACGATACCCGCGTCGTCCCGGCCCGATTGCTGGGGGAGCGAACGAGCACCTCGGGCAGGTGCGAGGTCTTCTTCCTCCGCGAGGAGGGGGATGACTGGATCGTCCTGACCGGAACACGAGGCCGGTTGCAGCTTGGCGAAACGATCACCATTCCCGGCGAGCCGTCGTTGGTAATCCGCCTTGTCGAACGAGGCGAGGAGAAGACTTGGCGTGCGAAACCCGAGTCGGAGGAACGGACCTTCACGCTCTTGGAGCGATACGGCCACGTGCCCATTCCCCCCTATATCCGGGGTGGAGAGGACGAGCCGAGTGACCGGGAGACCTATCAGACGATCTTCGCCGCCCGCGCGGGTGCGGTCGCGGCCCCGACGGCGGGCTTGCACTTCACGAGCGAATTGGTGGAGGCCCTTCGGGATCGGGGAGTCCAGCAAGCCAACGTGACGCTCCACGTCGGACTGGGGACTTTCCTGCCCGTGAAGGTGGAGGAGACGAGCGAACACCAGATGCACGCGGAGTGGTGCGAACTTTCGTCGGCAACGGTGGAACGGCTTCGGCGAACGCGGGAAGAGGGCCGACGCGTCGTCGCGGTTGGAACAACGTCGGTCCGTGTCTTGGAGTCCTCTTGCCAGGAGGAGGGGACATGGAAATCATTTACGGGGGAGACGCGTCTATTCTTAACGCCGCCCCATGAGTTCGCCGGCGTCGACGCGATGATCACGAACTTTCATCTGCCGAAGAGCACGCTTCTCATGCTCGTGTCGGCGTTTGCGGGAATGGAATCGATCCAGAAAGTGTACCGAGAGGCCGTTCGCGAACGTTATCGATTCTACAGCTACGGCGACGCGATGCTGCTACTCTGAAGAGAGTGCCTCGCGCCTTGGTCGCTGACCAGCCAGGGCGAGCCAATCGCGACATCGTCGGCCGAGTGTTGGGGGATCGACAGCTTTGGGGTGTCGACTGAGCATGGCACTCGTCGAACCCGTTTCCGGGAGTGAAGGATTCGCCCATGAGCGCATCGACGACGCCGAGCGCCGGACCGTCGCCGGCTCCGCCCAAATCACCAGCTCGGCCCAAGTCCGCCGCGCGGAAACCCGCTTCGTCGACCTCGCGGAAGGAGGAGAAGACGTCTCCCTTTCTGGCGTGGCTTGCACGGCAGTTCAGCGAATCGCCCTTGCCGCTCGCCTTCTCAGCGCTGGTTCACGTCGCGATTCTCGCGCTGTTGGTCTGTTTCACGGTCGATATGGGACCGGGACGCAAGGCCGAGGAACGGCGCATGATGGTCCTCGATCCCTTGCTCGAGCTTCACAAGGACGTTGTCGAGGAGACGACTTGGACGATTGAGGAGATGAAGCCGTTGCGCGACGCCGGGGGCGGTCCGCTCAGTGCAACCACCGATCCCGTCGACGATCCGCTCGGAGCCGAGGATGGGGCGCTCGAATCGCTGACCGGATTGACCGCCGCGACCCAGGCCGACAGCGGAAGTCTGCTCGACTCGGCGGCCCAGGGAAAAGCCGACGGCGGTGCGATGTTCGAGGGCCTCGGTGGCGGCGGCAAGGGGAACGGCGCCGCCGACTTCTTCGGCACTCGCGTCAAAGCCAAACGTGTCATCTACGTCATCGATCGCTCCGCGAGCATGGTGACCGGCATGGGCGAAGTGACCGCGATGGATTGGGCCAAGAAGGAGCTCAAGAGCAGTCTCGACGAACTCGATCCCTCGATGGAGTTCCAAGTCATTTTCTACAATCAGGACCCCTCCCGGCTGACGCGCATCAAGCAGCATGGCCTGATCCCCGCGACCGACGTCATGATCGAACGCGCCAAGGAGGAGATCGACCGCGTCCCCGCCGAGGGGGGAACCGATCACGAGAAGGCGTTGCTCGATGCCCTCTCGCTCCGCCCCGACGCCATCTTCTTCCTCACCGACGCGGACCGTTCGGGGACGGGAACGCCGCTGGAGCGAATCATTACCTCCATCACGCGAAAGAACGCCCGCAACACTCGCGGGGGAAAGGTGCAGCCCGCGTCGATCCACGTCATTCAATTCCACGCCGACACCTTCGGCCGCCGGCCGAGCCGCGTGATCGAACGGCTCGCGCAGCGAAACAACGGCAAGTACCGCTTCATCGACCTGACGAAGGGAGTTCCCCATTGAGGTGGTGTCTGCTCCTTGTCCCGCTCGCCTTGTTCACCATCGCCTCTCCCGCCGACGCGCAAGACGTCGATCGAGCCGAGTTGGAGTCTCGCTTCATCGGAGCCCTTCAGCAACGGGGGCTCGACGATCTTCTCGGGGTTCACGCCACCCGGTTGCTCGCGTTGCCTTCGAATGATTCGTCCCTGGTTGGTCTCGAAACCGTTCTCGCCGAGGTCCTGACCCGACAGGGGACCCGGACGACCGATCCCAATCGGCGTAAGAGACTGTGGGAGCGCTCGGACAAGCTCTACGAGCAAGCGATCGGTCGGGACTCGGCGAAAGGGGACCAGGCGCTCAAGCTCTACGAGTGGTCGGGATTGGCTCTGCGCCGATCGGGTCTGATGTGGGATCTCTCGAAGGTCCTCGTTGACGACCCCGCCCCAGTGACCGCGGCGCGGGAGCAGGCCGAGCAAGCATTGAGACTCTTGCAGCAAGCCGGCGAGACGACCGAGTCGAGTTTGCTGGCGGGGGCGAAGGCCAGCGGGGAGCTCGATCGCGGCAAACTCCAAAGTCTCTCGGCGGCGATCCGGTTCCGACGAGGAGCGGCAAATCTCGCGCTCGCTCGCGCCACCGACGACGTGGCGGCGAAGCGGGCTGCCCTCGATGAGGTCGACAAGCAGCTCACGCCCTACGCGAAAGCTTTTGGGACCGAGCCGATCACGATGGAGAGCTTCCTCACGCTCGCCGAGGCGGCTTGGTTGCGTCATGACGCCGCGAGGGCTCTCGAGCTGCTCAAGCCTTTCGAGGGAAAGGCCGTTCCCGAGCCGATGCAGCAACGGGCGCGGCGCATGCGGGCCAAGCTTCTGCTCGAGGCGAGCCGACCGGCCGAGGCGATCGCGCTGCTGCGATCTTCCTCCGCGTCGAAGCTGGCCGGACCGGAAGAGGGACTCGTCCTCTTCGAGGCGCTTCTGGCCCAAGCGGCCCGAGTGCGAGCGTCCAACCCGAACGTCGCGGCCGAACTTCAGGACGAATCGCTCGCGATCCTCGACGATCTGGAGGTGTCGTACGGTGGATACTGGGCCCGGCGCGGCGAGCAGATCCTCGCGCGGCTCGGTACGCTCGATGAGGACGAGACCAACTTGACCCTCTTGCGACGCGTCGCTCGAATCCTCGAACGCCAGAAAGAGTACGAGAAGGCCCTCGCGACCTACGACCGGGCGGCACGTCAAGCGGCCACCACCGACAATCAAGTCCTCGCGGTGGAGATGGCGCAGCGCGCCGGCGCCCTACGCTTCGAACTGGGTGAGTACGCGGACGCCGCCAAGCGGCTCCGGCGACTGGCCGCGAGTCACCCGAGTCACGCCCAGGCTCCCAAGTCGCTTCTGACGGCGGCCTACTCCTTGGCACGGCTCTACGGCAAGGAAAGTGACGATCGCATCCTCGAGCAATACGAGAGCGTTCTCCGCGAGCATCAGCGGCGCTATCCCAACGACGAGACCGCTTCGGAGGTTCGGTGGTTGCTCGGGGAACTCGCCGAACGTCGGAAGAACTGGCCGGACGCGATCGCGCAGTATCGCGGCGTTTCCGCTTCCCATACACGGTTTCCCAAGGCAGTGACGGCGTTGGCGTCGATCTATCACGATCAACTGCTCGGCGCGAATAGCGATGCGTCCCAAGCCACCGCGAGACGCGAGGCGGCCGCGGTGCTCGAAGGGTTGCTCGATCAGCCCCCGGCGGGAAGTGGCTCCTCGGCGATCGCTCGCTATGTGCTGGCGCGGCTTTGGAGCAGTCCGGGACTCGATCGCGACGCCGATGCCATCGCACTGCTCGGTGTACTGACGCGAGACCCGAAGCTGCCTGACGCGATCAAGGGGCGAACCTGGGACGCGCTCTTGCGGCTCCATCTCCGCCGGGGGGAGACCGAGCAAGCGATCGCGCTGGTGGAGAAGGGCTTTCCCGACGGCGACGCCGTGCTGCTTCGGACGGTCTCGCGGATCGACCCGCTGGAGGTTTCGTTGTCGACGCGAGAACGGGCGGCGCAAGCGGGACTCGTCAAGGCGGTCGCGAAGCGGATGCTGGCTCGGCCGGAGGAGCTCTCGCGGAACAACCTCTTCAACCTGCGGCTTCTGCTCGCCCGGGCCTACGTCGCCGACGGTTCCCAGGAGCAAGCTCGGCGGTTGCTCAAGCGGCTCGCGGCCGACTCGCCCAACGATCCCCGGATCGCGATGACGATGGCTCGCAACGAACTCGCCGCCAGCGACCCCACCGAGGCGCTAAAGCTGCTCTCCGCGCTTCGCGATCGGCTCAAGCGTGGCGGCGACGCTTGGTTCGAAGCGGTCTATTTTACGATCGAGTGCTATCGCGCTCTCGGCCAGACCGAGAAAGCCGCCAAGTGGCTCGCGATCATCCAGCAGCTCTACCCCGGCTTCGGCGGCGGTAAGTGGAAAGAGCCCTACGAACGGCTTATCAAGGAACTCGCCCCGTAGGGTAGCCCGTTGCGTGCCGATCCGTTCTAAGCGTACAGCCGGGCAAGACCCGTGTCAGGCAATGGCCGGACCTACGGGAGAGGGAGCATCTGGACGGGCGAAGACTATGCGTCGCCGGGCAAGGGGGCGTCGGGATGTACCAGGCCCTGGGAGCGAAGCTCTTGCCAGAAGGCGGCCGGGGGTACGGCTTGAAGGGCTTCGAGATCCTCGGCGATCCGGCTCGGCTTGCTGGCACCGGGGATGACCGCGACCACCACCGGACTTGCGAGCACGAAGTGCAGGCCGGCCGACTTCATGCTCACCCCATGACGATCGGCGATCGCTTTGATGTCGGCGACCTTCCGCAAGATCTCCGGCGGGGCGGGAGCGTACTCGAAGTTGGGGCCGCCGACAAGGGCTCCGGAGCTGTAGGCCCCGCCCACGACGACGCTCAAGCCTTGCTTGGTGACCTCGGGCATGACTCGCTGCAGGGCCTTGTCGTGGTCCAGCAGCGTATAGCGACCGGCAAGCAGGAATCCATCGGGACGCGGGGCGTCGAGGTCCAGGATCAGCTCGATCGGTTCGACGCGATTGACCCCCAGTCCCCACGCCTTGATGACCCCTTCGTCGCGCAGGCGATCGAGTGCCTTGAAGGCTCCCTTGCGGGCATTCTCGAAGACGCCGAGCCATTCGTCGCCATAGGCGTCCTGGGCGACATCGTGAACCCAAATGATGTCGATCCGATCGGTTTCGAGCCGCTTGAGGCTCTCCTCGATCGACCGCAGCGTGGCGCTTTCGGAGTAGTCGTTGGCGATCTTGTTGGGGCGGCCATGTTCGTACAAGCCGGTCTTCTCGCCCAGGTCGCGGGTGGTGGGATCCTCGACTTCATCGAGGATGATCTTGCCGACCTTGGTGCTGATGACGAACTCCTCGCGGGGGTACCGCGAGAGGACTTCCCCGAGCCGAATCTCGGCCAAGCCGGCCCCGTAGAGCGGGGCGACATCGAAGTAACGGATCCCGCTCTTCCAAGCCGCTTCGATGGTCGCGACCGCCTCCTCGTCGGGGATATTCCGGTAGAGATTGCCAAGCGGCGCCGATCCAAACCCCAGGTTTCCGGAAAGAACGTCGCCGAGATGCACGGTGCTCTCCTTCGCGTCGGTGGTGTTGAGTTCGTTGGGGTGATTCGTTCTCCAACAATCTTCCTACGGCGCTTCCTCGTACGCTTCCCGTTCAAAGGGGTTGTCGAAGTAGGCGTGGCCGCCGCGGAAGTAGATGATCACCGAGAGCAATAGGTAGACGGGGATGAAGAACGGACCCCAACGTTCGTACTGGCGGACGTGGACGAGTTCGTGTTCGCGGCAGAAATCGAGGGCTTCGGGAGAGCGGCCGATGACGACATGTCCGAGGGTCATCCCGGAAACACCTCCGGGAAGTGGCGTGCAGTGTTTGAGCATCCACGTCACGGCGCCGCCCCAGAACTCGAGGATGATCGACCGACGCCGGCAGCCCCCACCGGTCGCGAGCGCCAACAGCCCGAAGGTCAGCCCGACCAAGGTGCCGGGCAGGACCCAGAGGATCAAGAGACAGCGTCTGAGAGCCGCGGCGATCACGACAGTGCGGAGCTTGCGGCCGAGAGGTACTCGCGAAACTGCTCCTTGAAATCCTTCCTGCCCGACGCGTCCGCCTTCTCGATGCCAAGCTCGGCCAAGTCGTGGGCCGCCTGGTTGGCGCCCCGGCTCAGCAGATGTTCGATCTCGCTGGAGAGACGATCGAAGTTGTCCGGCTCCGCGTCGACGACTTGCTTGAGCAGTTCGCTGGCTTCCTTCTCGTTGTCGTTGGCGACCGCAATCCGGGCCCGCAGGGCGAGGAAATCGACCTTGTTGTTTCCGCCGTGATGCTCCTCGTCGGCCTCCTGCCCCCTAAGGGCGAACGCGGCCGCCTCGTCGGGGCGCGACCGTTCGAGGCGATCGGTGATCAACCGACGAAAGAGAGGGACGGTCTCCGCCTTGGCGGCGAGGCTCTCGCGGGCGACCATCTCCTCGGCGAAGATGAGGGCCATTTGCGGCGAATCGAGCGAGTTGGCGGTGCGGTAGGCGCCCTGGAGATCCTCGTCGGAGAGCTCTGCCGGAACGAGGTCGGCTAGTTGCTTCGCCGAGAGGGCCGAGACATCTTCGGGGTTCTCTTCGTCGAGCGTGATGTCCGACGGGAGCCCCAGCTTGTTGCGAAGCCGGTCGAAGGAGTACCCGACTTCGTAACGTTCGTAGTTGCGTTCGCGGAAGCGGATGACGCCTTCGAGCTTCGCGTGAAGCTTCTCGCTCGCGGCGGCGTCGATGGGGCTGAGCCCGCCGAGCGCCTTGAGCGGACGGTGAATCCAGTCCACTTCGAAGTAGTGCTTCACCGACTCGAAAGCCCGCTTGCGCTGCTCCTCGGGACTCGAACTGGTCTCGTGGAAGATGAGAAACGGCTCGGCGTCGAGGGTTTGCAAACTGCCGGGGCGGGTCAATTCCTCCGCGTAGTGGACCGTGTCGAAAAGGGCTTCCTCGAACTGGTCGCGAACGCGGCGCAGGTTCGACTCGGTGGTGGCGACGATATGGACTTCGCCGGGGATGATGAAGACCTGGGCGAGTTGCTTGGGCGGGCCGCCGACAAGCGGAACATCGGACGGTTCCTGATCGACCTCGCGGTCCATCCAGTGCAGGGAGTGATGCCCCTCGGGGGACTTGACGACCACCGTGCACTTGACCTTCTGGAGCAACTCGAAGAAGGCTTCCGGTTCGGGCACGCGGTAAGTCACCACGTGATGGATGTTGTCGGAGACCTCCTCGGCGCCGGCCCCGACGCGGAGGATTTCGCCCAAGTGCCAGGCATCCGCGGCGAGTTCGCGATCGGTTTCCAGGCTTGCGTAGTGATCGAGAGCTTCAATCGCCTCGAGGTTCCGGCCGAGCCAAGCGCGGACGAGGGCGAGGTTGTACCACGCCGCGCGGTCGAACTTGTCGTCCTCGGCCAAGAACGCGTAGGTCGTCGCCAACTCGTCGAGGTTGGCGTCGCGATCGAGCTTGAGGGCCGCGTCCCACTTTTCGCGCCGCTCCTCGTTGAAGACCGAGAGTTCATCGGGGGAGCGTAACATCAGCCCCGTTCGCGCCGCCTTGGGTAGGAGGTTGTTCGAGCGAATGAACTTCTCGATGAACTCGAGCGCCCCCTCGTTGTCGGGCTGGATCTTCAGGGCTTGCTGCCAACTCGCCCATGCGGCGAGCGGACGGCCTTGGAAGTTGTGACAGGTCCCGATCTTCAAGTGACAACGAAGCAGATGATCGGTCGCTTCCGGCGGATAGTGTCCCAGGGCGTCGCGAAAACCATCCAGCGCTTCGTCGAAGACGTCGCCGGAGAGAAAAATCTCCGCGCGCGTCTCGTAGGGGAGACCATACTCGGGGTAGGTCGCGATCGTCTGGTCGGCGATCTCGATCGCCGGATCGATCTTCTCGAAGCTTGCTTCGACCTGGGAATGAAGGCACGAGGCGTACATGTGGACGCATTCGGGACGCCCGTCGTTATCGCAAGCGAGCTTCTCGACATCGCGTAAGGCTTGGTCTTCCTGGCGTCCGCGCACATGGTTGACCAGGCGTTCGACCTCCTGATCGACTTTCGCGAAACACCATTTGACCTTCTTGCCGGTCCCGCAGGGACACTGGGCATACGGATCGAGCCCCATGGACGTCCTTTCCTTTCGGCGCTGTCGGTCCTCGCGTGCTTCCCGGGCTGGCGGCTAGGGAAGAGTGGAGGAATCGGCCCGAACGAGTCGGGTGAACGTTGCTGACTGTCAGCCGGTGAACAAGCCCCGTGGGTCGCATCCCGCGGGATCGTGACTAGGTGAATTCCTGCTGCCCCGCCCGACAGCGACTTCTCGCTCGAGAGAAACGCTGGTTTCGCTCGTGAATGCCTCTTCATGGTCGCGACGGCAAGTGCCAGGTCGAAAGCCTGGCTCGTTGGACCATCCGCCAAGCGACCACCTTCGCGAGATAGCCTAGTTTAGTCAGCCGAGGGCAGACCGGACAGATGATCGGCAACGTTCATGGTACGAACCTTGAAGCCGTCGCCACGCCATTCGATGACGTTGTAGCCGGCGTTGTTTTGGGTAAGCTTGCGGGCGAAGCGTAGCGGAATCTTCATCCACTCGGCCAGGAGGACGCGATTGACCACGTTGTGGCCGACAACGACGATCGTTTGCTCCGGGTGGGACTGGGCGATGCTGGCGAGCGCCGGCAAGGTGCGATCGCAGACGTTTCGCATGTTCTCCCCACCCAGGTAGCTATTGTTCTCGGCGTCGGCGAGGAACGCCTCGTGCTCCTTGGGCCACCGCTTCGAAATCTCGACCCACGAGAGCCCCTCCCAGTCGCCCAAGTCGGCCTCCCGAAAGTCGGGGATAGGCGTCACCTCGTGCCCGTGCGGTTTCGCGACCGCCTCGGCGGTTTCGCGCGCACGGCGAAGCGGACTCGCGTAGACCGCGGCGATCGACCGGTCCGCGAGGGCGTTGCCGAGGGCTTCGGCCTGGAGGCGTCCCTCGTCGCTGATGGGAGCATCGATGCCGCTGCCCTGGAGCGTGGGCGGTTGCCGCATGTTGTTGTCCGTCGCGGCATGACGGGCGAGAAGAATGACAGTGCGCATCAGCCGAGCGACTCTCCTGTTTCGGACCGTTGGGATCGATGGCGGGCCAGCGAGACGGCGACACTCATCGCTTCGAAGAAACTTGCCGTATCGGGGGCACCGCGCCCGACGAGGTCGTACGCCGTTCCGTGAGCGACACTCGTTCGAACGATGGGCAGACCGACCGTGATATTGACCGCCTCGCGCCAGCCCAACACTTTTAGGGCGATATGGCCCTGGTCGTGGTACATCGCGACGACGCCGTCGTAGTAGCCTTCCGAGGCGGCGGCCATCAAGGTGTCGGCGGGGAGGGGGCCGACGACGTTGATCTCCTCCGCGCGGGCCGCGTCGACCGCGGGCTTGATGATCGTCGTCTCCTCATCGCCGAAGATCCCACCGTCACCGGCGTGGGGATTGAGGGCGACGACACCTAATCGGGGTTGGGCGATGTCGAGGGAGCGCATCATCCGGTCGAGCAACCGGATCTTTTCGAGGACCGCCGGGGTGCTTAGTCGGGCGAAGACGTCCCGCAGCGCGGTATGGAGCGTGACATGAACGACCCCGAGGCCGAGGCGGTAGAGCATCATCGCGAAGTGCTCGGTCCCGGTCCGCTCCGCCAAGATCTCCGTATGGCCCGGGTAGTTCAGCCCCGCCGCGTGGAGCCCTTCCTTGTTGAGCGGCATCGTCAGGATCGCGTCGATCTTCCCGGCGAGCGCCAAGTCGGTGGCGGCGATGAGATAGTCGTGGGCCGCTTGGCCGGCGGCGGCATGGACGCGTCCCCGCTCCAGATCCGCGACCGGGACCGTTTCCGGCTCGAGGCAGGGGATCGTCGTCGCCGAGGCGATCGCGCTTTCGACGTTACCGATCGCCACGACGTTGAGGCCGAAGGGGGCCGCGAGCTGGCGCAGCATTGCCACGCTCCCGACGACGAAGGGACGGCAAGGGCAACGGTCTTGAATTTCGGGCCAGGTCGCGACGATCAAGTCGGGACCGATTCCGGCTGCATCCCCCATGGTGATCGCGATGGTTGGCGTCATGCTGTTCATGCCGAGATTGTACGAATCCCGCCAGGCGTGGAGATCGAGTCGCGGTGGCGTGTGATCGTCTCGTTGGGTGGTCCCGTATAGGTCAGGCTATTGCCTGACGGGAGTTGACTTGACATCGGAGAAGCCTCCCATCGCTTGTCCGGGGGGCCTCGGTTGCTTGTCCACCGAGGTGGCGCCTAAGTTTCCCCTCCCCCCGTGGGATAGACTGCCAACTGTTCCCCTCTCCCACTGGGAGAGACAGCCAACTGTTCCCCCTCTCCCTTTGGGAGAGGGGATAGGGGTGAGGGGGTTCGTCTTCGCGAATCACCCTTAACTGTCCGAGCCGGAATCTCCCTCACCCGGCTCACGACGTTCGCCGACCTCTCCCCAAGGAGAGGTGAGGAGAACCTGGCATCTAGAGATAGACGCACGACTACGGTCCGCCGAGATTTCCCGTAAGGGAATCACCCTGGGCTGGTCAGGAGCGAAAGGCTACAACACGAAGATGCGATTCCGAAAGCTCCACGATTGGGACCTGACACCCAAGGAGGCGGTGGCGTTGCAGCGACAGCTCGTCTCCCAGGTCGTGCTCAATCGCCCCGACAAAAGGCCGCCACAACTGATCGCGGGGGTCGACGCTTCCTACCCTCGGTTCTCGAACCGCATCACCGCCGGCGTCGTCGTTTGCCACCGCGACGACTGGTCGATTGTCGAGTCATCGTACGCGGTGCTCGATTCGCCCTTTCCTTACGTGCCAGGGTTGCTCTCTTTCCGGGAGCTGCCGGGGTTGCTCGAAGCCTTCAAGGGGCTGAAGACGCGTCCCGACGCGATCATCGTCGACGGTCAGGGCAGGGCCCATCCGCGCCGTTTTGGCATCGGCTGCCATCTCGGGCTCTGGCTCGACATCCCGACCATCGGCTGCGGCAAGACCCGACTTTGCGGCGAGTTCGCCGAGCCTTCCAACGAACGCGGCGGGCGTTCCGACCTGATCGACAAGGAGGAAGTGATCGGCGAGGTCCTCCGCACCCGTACCGGCGTCAAGCCGGTCTATGCCTCGATCGGCCACAAGTTCGACCTCGTCTCCGCCGTCGATCTCCTCCTCGACTGTGCCCCCCGCTACCGCCTCCCCGAACCAATTCGGCTCGCGCATCATTTCGTCAACGAATCACGACTTGCTTCGACGGAAGACGCGTAGGGCAGGCCATTGCCTGCCATCTCTCGTCTGAACCGTCCATCCGCGTCGGCTGACCTTCCTCAGTCGCGAAGCGACGACATCACGTAGCCTGGCACGTGAGTGCCAGGTAGGTGGCGTCTCAGCAATTCCGAGCCGCGAAGCGGCGGCAACGTCGTCGAAACGGAATCCAATGCCGTCCCTTAAGGACTCGGCGATGGTTGTTGGGCATCGTACCTGGGACTGCCATCCCAGGCTACGTGCTGCCGCCGCTTTGCGGCTTGGTGGAAAACCTCTCCTCCTCCCCTCACTCCTCCTTCGCCAACCTCATGAACGTCGCTCGGGGATTGGACCAGTCGAGGCCGGACATCGGGGCGATGTTGAGGCCAAAGCCGACCTCGTGGGGCGGTTGGCCGTGGGCGATGTTCCACTTGGCGTTATAGATCAAATCATTCATCGAACCCAAGATCGAACGATTGAGCGACTTGGCGAAACGCACCGGTTCGCTCGAGGCGGCGGCGAACGTCCGATGGGCGGACTCGTGACCATCGGCGAGCATGAACTCACCGATGGTGGCGATGCCCCGTTCGAGGAAGCGACGCTCGTCGGTGACACCCTTGCCGAGCATCACGCAGGAATAGAGCGACCGCGTGTGGGTAAGGATCACGTACTGGACGAGATCCACCCGAAAGAAGTTGGCCGACCAGTCCGCGAACGGACGCTCCTCCAGCGGCAGCGTTTGCAGAGGACCCACTTTGATCTTGGAACGCAGCTTCTCGGTCAGTCGAACGATCATCCAGGGATCCGTGAACCATCAACTCGGTCGGGTTATTCTCCGTCACATGAGTGATCACTCTACCATTCGACCGCTTGTTTGCCGAATCACGTCGGCGTTTCGACATCATCCCAGCCGGCGGGCTCAGGGAAGTTGACGAGCCAATTCAAGGTATGGTGGCGCTGCTCGACGACCCCGACGCCGTGGCACATGCTCACGGGAAGCATTTCGGCGTCTTTTGACCAGTCGAGGTTCGCGGGGATCTCTTGGTCCCGACTCAGATAGGCCTCCCGAATGGCCCAATGGATCCGCACGATCAGATCTTGCGCATCGAGGATCTCCGCCTTGTCGCGTAGCTCGGCCTCGGTGATGAACTCCGCACTCGATTCGCAGACTTCGAGAATGTTGACCAACTTCGGGACATTGCACATGTCGCTCGGCCAGTCCAATTCCTCGAGGTAGCCGAGAGCCCACAACAACACCCAGATGCTTTCGAGACGCCAGACGAGAGCCTGGCATTCGTGAGCTCTGGGTTTCGGGTCTTCGAGAAAACGCTTCTCCTCGGGACTGACGCTGTCCCCCAAGTCGAGGGTGTCGATCAGCTCGATCGCTTCTTCCTGAGGCGTGCCTTCCGCCCGCAATTCGACCGCCCACAAGACGAGCGTCCTACGGGCCACCTCTTGAGCGTCTTGGAGCGTCGCGTCTTTGTCATCGTCGACGACCAATGGGCCGTCGTAGACCGGCACTTTTCGCTTCTTGAGCTGTTTGAACGATCGCTGGGCACGGTTCCGCTGTCGCTTGCTGGCGCCGCGCCAGGTGTCAGGTGATGGATAACGCCGCATACCGGTTCTCCTGGGAATTGACTGAACATGGCCCGCGGCGTGATGAAGTCTCGAACGACAGATCGTCGTCTGACGTCGAATCCGAATCGTCGCAGCCCCAGTATTGGGGGCTGCACGATAGAGTGTAGTCGTCCTCGCTCTCGGTTTCACGTCCTACTCCGCGCGAATTGGCGGTTTGGCTTGATGTTTCCGGGGAGAGCGACGCGTTATGGGTCTGGTGATCGTCTCCCCGCGGCGAAACCGTGTCGACCGGCGGTTCTCTCTGGCGGGAGATGGAGTAGACTTTAGGAGAGACTGACGCGACCGGCGTTCGGTCTCGGAGATCATGCCCGTTCCCGCCCCCGCGTTACTCGAGACGTCGGGGCGGCTCGCGTGGACCGTTCCTCGAGGAGTCGTTGTTGATGAGTTCCGCTCACGATTCGCTGAAGGGACAACTGCTCGTCTCGTCGCCCAAGCTCCTGGACCCGAACTTCGAGAAGACCGTGGTCCTCATGATTCACCACGATGACGAGGGGGCGTTCGGGCTGGTGCTCAATCGTCCGATGATGACCACGATCCGCGAAGTGTGGGCCCAAGTCAGTGAGTCGTTTTGCCTGCGCGAGGACGCGCTGCATCGTGGGGGCCCGGTCGAGGGACCGCTGATGGCGATCCACAACAACGAGGAGTATTCCGAAATGGAGATCCTGCCCGGCGTCTACTTCAGTGCCGGGGCGGACGAGCTTTCAGGACTGGTCGCGGCGCCGGAACATGACACGAAGTTCTTCGTGGGACATTCCGGGTGGGGCCCCGGTCAGCTCGAATCGGAACTCGAAGAGGGGGCGTGGTTGACAACGTCGGCCGAATCGCTGCATGTCTTTCGCGATGGAGAAGAGTTCTGGAGCGACGTGATGGACGAGATCGCCGGGACGACGATTCCTCCCGCCCTCAAGGTCAAGCACGTCCCCAAAGACCCATCCATGAATTGATCCGGGTTGGGTCGGGCATCAGCCCGTAGGGTGGGCCTTGTCCCACCACTATTGGCGGGGGGGCGACGAACCGGTCAGGACGAGACCGCTTCGGCGCCGACGGGTGTTTGCTGCTCCTTGGAGAGCTTGTACTCGACGCTGTCGACGAGGGCCCGCCAACTCGCTTCGATGATGTTCTCGTGAACGCCGACAGTTCCCCAGACATCGTGGGAATCGCTCGACTCGATGGTGACGCGGACACGGGCCGCGGTGCCGGCGCGGGCGTTGACGACCCGCACCTTGTAGTCGACGAGCTTCATCTCCTTGAGGATCGGGTAGGAGGGCTCGAGCGCCTTTCGGATGGCGGCGTCGAGGGCGTTGACCGGCCCATCCCCCTCGGCGACGACATGCTCGATCTGATCGTGGACGCGAATCTTGAGGGTCGCCTCGGTGATCGGCTCGTCCTGATGACAGTCGGTCTCGCTGTTGACGCGGTAGCTGATGCGGTTGAAGAAGGGTTTATACTCGCCGAGCTCGCGTCGGATGAGCAAGTCGAAGGAGGCTTCGGAGGCCTCGAACTGATAACCCTCGTGCTCGAGTTCCTGGACGCGGTTGAGAACCTTGACCGCTTGCTCGCGAGTCAGCTCGAACTTTCCCCCTTCGAAGGCCAGGACATTCGATTGGCCGGAGAGCTCGCTGATCAGGAAGCGGCGTTCGTTGCCGACCAGGGAGGGTTCGATGTGTTCGTAGGAGTTGGCGGCGCGAGCCATCGCGTGGACGTGCATCCCGCCCTTGTGGGCGAAGGCGCTGGCGCCGACGAAGGGCTGACCGGTTCGGAAGTTCATGTTCGCCGATTCGTACACGAAACGGGAGACTTCCGTCAGTTTTCCGAGCGATTCGGGCTCGAGAACCTCGAAACCGGGCATTTTTAGGCCCAAATTGGCCACCACGGCGCACAAATCGGTATTGCCGCAGCGCTCGCCGATGCCGTTGATCGTTCCCTGGATCTGGGTCGCTCCGTGCTCGACGGCGGCGAGACTGTTCGCGGTCGCCAAGTCGCTATCGTTATGACAGTGGATGCCAAGGGGGGCGGAGACGCTCGAGCGGGCCAGATCCATCGCCTCGGCGATCCACTCCGGCAGGCTTCCGCCGTTGGTATCGCAAGCGATGATCACGTTGGCGCCGGCTTCCTCGGCGGCCCGGATCGTCTTGAGCGCGTACTCGCGGTTGTTCTTGAGTCCGTCAAAAAAGTGCTCGGCGTCGTAAAAGACTTCGCGGCCCTGCGATCGGCAGTAAGCCACCGAGTCGCGGATCATCGCAAGGTTTTCTTCCAGGTCGACCCGAAGGACGTCGGTCACGTGCATGTCCCAGGTCTTTCCGACGATCGTCACGACCGGGGCCTCGGACTCGATCAGCGACTTCATGCCGACGTCTTGGTCGGCGGTGATGCCGCGGCGACGCGTCATGCCGAAGGCGCAAACCTTGGCGTGGCGGAGGGTCTCCTTGCGGATTTCGTTGAAGAAGGCACTGTCCTTGGGGTTGGAGAGTGGGTAGCCCCCTTCGATGTAGTCGATGCCCAACTCGTCGAATCGACGAGTAATCAGAAGCTTGTCCTGCAGCGAGAAGTCAACACCTTCACCTTGGCTCCCATCGCGGAGCGTGGTGTCATAGATCGAGATTCTTGTCATCGCGGCATTCTCGTGTTGCTGATTTTGGGCGACGTAAGTTCGCGGCTCGGAAGACGTTCGGCCGCCGCATCCATGAGAGGGAACTTCGCGTCGAGTTCCCCGGGTCGTGGACGGCCTCTGGTCGATTGGGCCAGGTTGGCTTGGCGACCGTCTCCCCGACGAAGGGCGACGAGTCGCTGCCTTCTCCGAAGGAGTCGCTCGAGCCCCGAGAGGTTCGCGCACCTCCAAGTCGGATATGGCTTTGCGACGAGACCGTTGCCTTGGAGTTCACCGTAGGTAAGATCAAAGGAAGCGTCAAACGGAATTCGTTTGTCCACACTCGACCGAGGGCGACCCGCCGTGAGTTCACCAAAAGACTCCTATTCCTGCAGCATCGACGTCACCCCCGCGATGAGCGGCGAATCCCCACTGCTCCCGGCCCCCTCCCAGGAAATGACCGACTTGCTGCGTGAGTTGGTCAGTGGGCAGCGCGAACTGATCAAGCTCAACCGCGAACAGGTCCAGCACGCCCGCCGCACCGAGGAACGCTATCAGCAGCAAGTGAAGTCGCAGCGCCAAGAGTTCGAACGCTGGGTCGGCGACAATCATACCTTGGTCGGACGCTGCCACGAGGCCCGCGATACGGTCTGCCGACTCTTGGGCGACACACTGGGCGAATTGGTCGAGTTCGTCGACGAACACGACGAAAACCTTTTCGATTCCGACTACGTTCGCACCGATCTGGTCGATCGCTTCGGCGCCTTGCTCAATCATCTCTCGTCGATGTACGGCCTGCTCAAGAAGATGGCGGTCGTCGATCAGCCCCCCATCGAAGCCGAAGAACCCCACGAGCGCTCCTAGTGTCCCGATTGGTCAATTCATTGTCTAAATGACTCTAGGGTGCCATGCCCTCGCTCGCCGTGGGCATGCTGGAAACACCTGTCATCGGTCAATTTGCCGCACGAAGACAGGGCCGAGACTTCATGAACGAACTTGCCCATCAGGACGCTAGCTCCTCAGTCCTCCCAGCATTCGGGGGCCACCGCTTGTCAGCCAGTGACGGTGAGACGCTCTCTCGTCACTGAAGTCCGGGCGGGGCCCATTTGCGGCGACGAATACCCTCGTCAAACCATCCCAAATCCAAGTTTTCGCCCTCCGGAGCGAATGCTTCCGTAGAGTGTCCCCGATCGCACTCCAAGAGTCGCCTTGGAGACCTTGGTACTCCGAGGTTGCCTTGATTCTTTCGATTCTCTTTATTCAAATCGCCTGGGTGGCTGGTGCCGACGGCGTGTCGGCCTGGGGTATTGTGGGATGAGTCGCTCGTCGTCGAACCGGTGTCGACCACGAGCATTCCCAACTCGGCAACGTGGTGGAAGGAAGCACGCATGGCGGAACAGCAGGTCATTGAGAAGCTGATCATTCGCCCCTGGCCTAAGATGTTTTTTCTTTGGCCATCGGCGATCTTTGCCCTCTTCATGTCCTTGGCCCAGAAACTGGCGCCGATCAGTTGGCAGGAGGTCTGGGGTTGCAGCTTCTTGGTCGTCTTGGCCATCAACCTGATGGTGCTGACCTTCGAATTCCCCCGTGCGACCTCGCTGACCGTCGCGGTCGCGGTCGTCGCGATCGTGCTGGGGCTCTTGCTGCTCAATCACCAATTCACGATCATCGAACCGCTGAAGCTCTTCATTCAGGCCCGAGACGTCTACGCCTCCTACGAGTTCTACCTCTTCTACTTCTACTTAAACGGGTTACTCTTCGCGGGGATGTTCTGCGTCACCCGCTTCGACTACTGGGAGTTGACGCCCAACTCGCTGGTCCATCACCAAGGCATCCTGGGCGACCAGAAGCGCTATCCCACCACCGGCTTGAAGCTCAACAAGGAGATCTCGGACGTCTTCGAGTATCTGCTCGCGGGTGCCGGTCGCGTGGTGATGGATGTTCCGGGCGAATCCCGTCCGGTCGTGCTCGAGAATGTCTTGAACATCGGACGTGTCGAACGGCTGTCCGACCAGATCCTCGACGCTCGCATGGTCCGCATCGAAGGGACCGGGGGATCGTCCGGATCCAACGATCCGAACGTGCACCACACCGGCGAGTAGGTCGACACTTCACGTCGTTGGGTGGGCCTGTGGCCCACTCTCAAGACGGACGTTCCGCCAATGGCTAGGAGAGGTCGTGTGCACGGCGAGCTGGCGTCGGGGTCTGGCGCGACCAACGGCATGTTGCAAAGAGACTGGCTCGCACGACCATGACGACGACCTTTGATGCCTATGCGCACCTCCTTGGACTGCAAAGCAACTCGGCGCGGATCGCCATCTTCTCTCCTGTCGGGATGATCAAACAAGGCATCCTCTCCGGCCCGACGTGCGCCTACGCCCGGACGCTCCCGGCCGACTTTCGGTTGACGGTCCGCACCGACGACGCCGATGGCACCGCGGTTCATGAGGTCCAGGTTCTCGACCCCAACTTTTGGGAACCCGCCCATCCCTTCCTCTATTCGCTTCGAGAACGGGAGTCGGGTGGGGCAACGTCGGTCGAGTTGACACTCGGGCTCCGCGTGCTCTCGATTCGTGAGAACAAGCTCCTGGTCAACGGCGAACCGACCTTCATTCGTGGCTTTCGGACCGGGACCCTCGACGAGGAGTCACTCAGACGTTGGCACGAGTGGAAGATCACGCTCCTCCTTCCCGAAACGGAATTCGATCACGACTCGATCGCCCAGACCGATCGGCTTGGACCTTTCGTTGCCGGGAGGTTGGGGGAAGAGAAGGAGGGGGCCCTTGCCCAGATGCTCCCGCTGCGAACGTCGGCCCCATCGGTCGGCATTTGGATGGGGGAGCAAGAGTGGTCGAGCGACGATTGGGAGGAGCTGAAACGCTTCGACCGGTCGACGCTTCTGGCTCGCCGCGTCGAGGTCGACCAGCTCCCCGTCGGGACCGAGGCCCATCTGCTCGTCGTCACGGGTGACCAAGCATCGCTGGTCACGGCGGCGAAGTCGGAAAAGATCGGCACGCCCTGGATCGCCGATATGGTAGGGTCTTTTGGTGTCTCTGGGTTCGACGCGGATTCGTATCATTCCCTCGCGAACCGCCTCGATGGCATTTTCGAAGACTTGCCGGGCTGTCTCGGTTGGGTGGTCGGAGGACCCCGCTAGCGATGTCCGTCGTCGAACTTTTACCGCGCCTCGCCGACGGCGAGACTCTCACCCGCGAACAAACGCGCTCTGCCGTGACCGAGATCATGGGGGGCAGCGTCGACGCGGTGATCGTCGCTTCCTTCCTCACCGCACTGCGGGTTCGAGGCGAAACGGTCGAGGAATTGGCCGGCGTCGCCTCGCTGATGCGCGAGGAAGCCGAACAGATCGACCACGGCATCAAGGGGCTGCTGGATACCTGTGGCACGGGAGGCGACGGCTCCAGCACCTTCAATATCAGCACCGCCACCGCCATCGTCGTCTCGGCTTGCGACGTGCCCATCGCCAAGCATGGCAACCGGGCCGTCTCGAGCAGCACCGGCAGCGCCGATGTCCTCCGAGTCCTCGGCGTCAACATCGAAGTCGAACCGAAAATCAACGTCGAGTGCCTCCGCGAGATCGGATTGGCCTTCTTCTTCGCTCCCCGCTGGCACCCGGCGATGGCACGCGTCATGCCGGTACGGCGAACACTGCGGTTCCGCACCATTTTCAACCTGGCCGGTCCTCTCACCAATCCGGCGGGCGCCGACTACCAACTTGTCGGGGTCGGACGTCGCGAGTGGAGCGACAAAGTCGCCCGGGCGTTGGCGGAACTGGGAGTCGAGGCGGCGACGGTCGTCCGCGGCGTCGATGGGCTCGATGAGGTGACGTTGGCCGACAACACCGAGGCGATCTTGATCCGAGGCGGCGAACTCGAATCTCGCGTCTGGTCGCCGGAGTCCTTTGGATTGCCTCAAAACCCCAATCGGGCGCTTCGGGTCGCTTCGCCGGAGGAGAGCGCGGTGGTCATTTCGTCCGTTCTCAAAGGCAACAAGGGGCCCGCCCGCAACGTCGTCTTGGCCAACGCGGCGGCCGCGTTGCTGACGGTTGGACGGACCGACGATTTACGCGAAGGAGTGGCGTTCGCGGAAAAGGCCATTGACGATGGGCGTGCGTTGTCCCAACTTGAAGAGTTGGTACGTCGTACGAATCGCGAGCAATTTTCGGCCCCATGACTCAGACAGCCGCCACCAATCCATTGGCGATCCTATCGACCGAGCAGACCAGACGCCTCGAACCGATCGAGCGGCGTCCGGTCGGCACGCTCATGGTTCACGAGATCTACACCAGCATCCAGGGCGAAGGGCTCGACGCCGGCTTGCCGTGCATTTTCGTGCGGTTGGCGGGCTGTCCGCTGCGTTGCCGATGGTGCGACACGACTCACGCATTCCGCGACGGTCAAGCCATGACGATCGACCAGCTTCTCGACGCGGTCGACGCTCTTCCGACCGATATCGTTGAGCTGACCGGTGGCGAACCGCTCGCCCAGCCGGAGTGCTACGAGCTGCTTGCGGCGCTGGCGGACCGAAAGCGTGTGCTGATTGAGACTTCCGGCGCCATGCCGATTGACCGCGTCGATTCGCGGGTCACGATCATCATGGATATCAAGTGTCCCGGAAGCGGCGAGGTGGCGAGCAACTTGCTGTCGAACTTGGCGTATCTCAAGGCCAACGACCAGCTTAAGTTCGTTCTCGCCGATCGAGCCGACTTCGATTGGGCCGTCGATTTCATCGACCGCCATCACCTTCGCGAGCACGAACTCCTGTTTTCGCCCGTCTTTGGCGAACTCAACCCGGCCGACCTCTCCGCTTGGGTGATCGACGCCGCGTTGCCGGTGCGAGTGCAACTTCAGATCCACAAGTACGTTTGGCATCCCGAGACGCGCGGCGTCTGAGACGACTCCCTCTCGGGATCCCTCGTGCGCTTGTCCATTTAAGTCTTGGAGCCACTGGCTGCTTGTCAGCCAGTGCCAAAGGGTTAGGGTTGCAGTAACACTAACTTCAAGTTGGCACAGAGCACTAGCGTCGCTCGCAGCCCGTGTGGCGAAGCGCCAGACTTTCCCTGGCGGAGCCCTCTTCTCTCACGCCAATGCGTCATCAGGCCCTCATTCGGTTCGACTCGCCTTGAACCGTCACCGGCGACATGAGATAAATCGCGCAACGCCGTCCGAAATGCCCCTCGCCATTCGTCGGCCTGGGCGCTCTCGGCGGAGTGTCCGCTCGACGCCGTGTTCGGCATTGCCTACTTCGCCAACTCGGTCCAACTTGTCGCCATGGAGGGCTTCACTGATGATTCGTCCGACCACCGAAGGTGTCCTTCAGCGGATCCGCAAGTTGTTCGATCGCGACCCCGACCGTTTCCTCGAGTCGTGCAAGGGCGTGATTCACGTCGGCGCCAACGCCGGCCAGGAACGAGAAGCCTACCAGGCCCTCGGTTTGCGGGTCCTCTGGGTGGAGCCGATTCCCTTCGTGTTCGAGCAGCTCACGGCGAACATCGAGACCTTCAGCCGCCAACAAGCCGTCCAAGCGCTGATCACCGATCTTGACGGCGAGAGCTACCAGTTCAATATCGCCAACAACAACGGCGCATCGTCGTCGATCCTCGACTTCAAGGACCACAAGGACATCTGGCCCGAGGTCACGTACACCGACGCGATCACGCTCACGAGCAGAACGCTGCCCACGGTTCTTTCGGAACATCACATCGACCCGTCCGGGTACGACGCGTTGATCATGGACACCCAGGGTTCGGAACTCCTGGTCCTTGAGGGCGCGGCCCCCATTCTCCGAAATTTCAAGTACATCAAGACCGAGGTCGCGGACTTCGAGTCCTACGCGGAATGTTGCCAGCTGACCGACATCGACCGCTTCCTGCGGCAGCACCGATTCAAGCCCTTCTCCCGCCATGAGTTCGCCCGTCATCAGGACGGCGGGATCTACTGGGACGTCACCTACAAGAGACGTTGGTGATCTCAAGTGGATGCCACGGTTCCCCTCTCCCGGTGGAAGAGGGATTCGTGCACTGGTCCATTTAAGTTTTGTGGGACCACCGGCTGCTTGTCAGCCAGTGCTAACAGCCCGTTGATCGCTCTCGCCTTGGCCCTTCACTTAGAGACGTGAAAGGCCCCAAGCGTTCAGCACCTCCTCCCCCGACGCCTGCCTTCTGGTTCATAGGAATGGCTGCGAAAGTCGCCATCTGTTCGAGGAGGGTGTTGGATGCTCGCCGACATCGCGCAACAATCCGGTCCGCTCGAGGCGATCGTATTCGACACGATGCTAGGGCCCATGGGATTGATCGAGAGAGAGGGTGTCCTTGTCGGGGTCCGGGTCGGGTATCCCAGCAAAGAGAATCTGAAGCGGAGTCTTCAGCAGTATTGGCATCCACGGCGCTGGAGCGAGACCTCGGCGATCGCGGAACGTTTGGTCGCCTTCTGCGAGGGCGTGCCCGACGACTTTCGCGATGTCCCCGTGGATGACACCGGCCTGACACCCTTTCGCCAGCGCGTCCTGGCCGAGTGTCGCCAGATCGCTCCCGGTCGGACGATGAGCTATGCGGGACTTGCCCGAGCCGCGGGCAAGCCACGAGCCTACCGGGCCGTCGGCAGCACGATGGCGCTCAACCAGTGGCCGATCGTCGTGCCGTGCCATCGCGTCCTAAGGTCTGACGGCAAGATCGGCGGCTACTCCGTTCCCAACGGCCTCGCCTTCAAGCGAAGTCTTTTGCAGCTTGAAGCTCGGATGACGTGACCCGATCGCGCGATCGGGAGAAATGGGCGTGCCGCTAGTGGTCCTTCGGCATGCCCACGCAAGCGTGGAGTCCTTCGGCATGCCCACGCAAGCGTGGAGCATGGCACCCAGTGCGAAGTCGATGCTCGGTCCGCTAGGATCCGGTGGCGCCCCTCGGTTCGCCTTGGCGAGTCATCTCGAAGAGCTGGGTCGCTTGCGGCCCGAGAAACCCTTCAAATCGTACCGTTTGGCCCGTCGTCGGGTCGGCGACATCACCCCGTTCGGCGATCTCGAAGTAGGCGTATGGCCAGGGCATCGTTCCCTTCTTGCCCCCGACGCGCGCGGGTACTTCGATCGTCACCGCCTCCGTCGCCGTTTGTCGCAGTCGCGAGCCGGGATCGCCCTCGATCTCCGTCTTCATCGGCACGCCCGCTTCCCGCAATGCCTCGACCGTCTTGTCAATCGAGTCGATGGAAGCGACACCGTGCGAGTTGACCAACGCGGTGAAGTGATTGACTTGAAAGCCGTGGACCATCACCCAGGCGGCGAACTGACTCACTTCGTTGACGGCGATCACGTCCTTCTTTCGAGGCGGACTCCAGGGCAACGAGCCGATGTACCGGTGCGTCCGTTTGGCGAGTCGAGTCGGCGACTCTTCCTTGGACTGATCGAGGTCCCACACGCGCGCGAAGAAGCCCGTCGGCAGCGTGTCGGTGGAACGGCCGATCGTCCGCAAGACCAATCGCCGAATGTCCGAGGGCAGTTCCCAAACGCGCAGCTCGGAAATAAATAGCTTCGGCAGGTCTGGGTTGCGGTGTTGGTAGTGGATCGAGCCGAGATGCTTCTCCGGGAATTGGTAGCACCCGGCGGCGCGGTAGCCGGCGGCCTCGAAGATCCGCGCGAGCGACGCGATGCCATCGGCACCGCCGCGCCCGGTGGCGATCGTTCGAAACGCGATGTGGTCGTTGACGAAGCTCGCGCCCGCCAGGCCGATGATCTGTTCGTAGACCTGCACGTAGGGGACGCGTTTGCGGTACTGCTTCCACAGACGATCGAACAGTTCCGCCGCGAAGAGCTCGCGCCGGCCATCAAGGCGCAAGTCGCGATGAGGCGTCTGTTCCTTCGGGGTGGTCTCGCGGCTTTTCTTGGATGGACGCGTCTTCGCCTTGGGCGGCATGGGACCCCCTCGCGGTATGTTGCCCACTCCTTGCTCAACCAGCGGGCCCAGGTTGTCACCTCCATGTCAATCTAGCTGTGATTCAAGACGTTTTCCACATCTCGGAGGCTTCAAATCGGAAACTGAATGACTCGGCCAGATCCGCGTCAGACTCCTTGGTTGGTTGTTTTGGATCACTCGGTTTCGACGCTTGGACACTTTCGTGGCGGTAGAATTTCCTGGGGAATTGCCCCTCCGGGCGACGATGTTGAGGGCCGTTGGCGGCGGCGCCTCGTCCCATTCGCGGCCACTAACGATCCCTTCGCGAACCATTTCCAACGTTCGACCAAGGTCCCACCGAGTCGTCGCCGGGCGCCGCGGATCGCGTTGGCGATCCCGTCTTATTGCCAGGAGAACACGTCCAGACGTCAGCAACCTAGGAGAATCACCGATGCTCAACTCGTTGGAACGGATGCGCCGCCCGGCCCTTCGCACCGAAGTTCCAGGGCCCAAAGCCCAGCGGATCATCGCGGCCGAGGACCCGGTCATCTCTCCTTCCTATACGCGGGACGTTCCCCTGGTGGTTCAACGCGGCCAAGGGCTTTGGCTGGAAGACGTCGACGGCAACGAGTTTCTCGATTTCACCGCGGGCATCGCCGTTTGCGCCGCGGGGCATTGTCATCCACATGTGGTGGCCGCGATTAAGAAACAGTCGTCGGAACTTCTCCACATGTGCGGGGCCGACTATCGCTATCCGGTGATGAGCGAACTCGCCCAGGCTCTCGCCCGAATCGCCCCCGGAGCGACGCCAAAACGGGTCTTTTTCGCCAATTCCGGCGCCGAATCGATCGAAGCAGCGATCAAATTGGCCCGATTTCATACCAAACGCCCCCACATCATCGCCTTTTGGGGCGCCTTTCACGGCCGGACGATGGGGGCGCTTTCCCTCACCGGCAGCAAGGTGCGCCAACGCGAAGGCTTCGGACCAATGCTCGGCGAGGTGAGCCACGTTCCCTATCCATCCGCCTCAACTCCGACGGACAATGTCGATCCCATTCGCTGGATCGAGGAGAACCTCTTCAAGCGAACGCTTCCCGCTGACCGTGTCGCGGCAATTGTGGTGGAACCGATTCAGGGCGAGGGGGGCTACATCGTGCCCCCGGAGGACTTTCACCAGCGCCTTCGCTCCCTTTGCGATCGGCACGGCATCCTGCTGGTGATGGACGAGATTCAAAGTGGCATGGGGCGGACCGGACGGATGTTCGCGATCGAGCATTGGGACGTCGAGCCCGACATCGTCTGTCTGGCCAAGGGGATCGCCTCGGGTATGCCGCTCGGGGCGATCGTCGCGAAGCGCGATGTCATGGACTGGCCGCCGGGCGCCCATGCGAGCACCTTCGGCGGCAACCCCGTCGCGTGCGCCGCGGCTCTCGCCACCATCGAGCTACTCGAGGCGGACCTCGTCGAGCATGCCCGCGAGATGGGCGAGGAGTTGCGGCGATCCCTCGATGGACTCGCGCTTCGTCGATCGCTGATTCGCGAAGTTCGGGGCAAGGGTCTCATGCTCGCGCTCGACCTTTTCGGCGATCCCGAGACAGGCCGAAACGCGGCCGAAGTTCGCGATCAACTCGTGCGGCGGGCCTTCGAACGGGGGCTAGTCATCCTCGGCTGTGGCGAAAGCGCGATCCGCTTTTGCCCGCCGCTGACGGTCTCCCGAGACGAGATCACCGTTGCGATGGCAATTCTCGAAGACGCGATGATCGAGGTGGAGAAGGGAGAATAAGTGAGTCGCGAGTGCTCGCTGTCAAAGGATGCTGAAAACGATCCCAAGAAAGACGAGAGCGGGTCGCGTTCGTTGGCTAGCGGGGGACTAGCTCAACGGACGCGACCCGTGGGGACGGGGAGAACGAGGTGCTGAATGCAGAATCAAGCGGGGGTGCTCACGAGCGTCTCAGGTTTCCGACGAGTTCGGGGGTTCCCATCAGTCCTGCGGGGCGACGCCCGTGTTACGCCAGAATGTAATTGCGAAGAGCGTGCCAGAACCGGATTGGAATAGCCTCTGGGGATGCGTAAGCCTTTTGCGTGTAATGGGTTAAAGGTTTTTGGAAAAGTTTGGATGCTAGCTCCGCCGGCACGATTGATCCAACTCTTACAATCGGACCGGTGTAGATTCTTCCTGTCGACGCCCTGGCGACTTCACCTTGGGCAAGATGCCTGGTTCGGGTCAGCCGTGAAAGCAGACCATGCGCTTGTTCTTCTTCCCTTTGCGGATCTGAAGCACCCGGCGACTCCCCAGCAGCTGGGACGTGATCCGGTAGTCGAAGCTTTCCACGGGCTTGCCATCGATCCGGAAGCCGCTGTTGCTGCCGACTTCCCGGCGAACCTCGCCCTTCGACTTGAACAGGCCGCACGCGATCGCCAGATCGGCCGCGAGCAAGCCCTCGCCCTGTAATTCCGACAGCGGCCGATGAACGACGGGCAAGTCGGTTGACGACTCTTCCGAACCGATGCTCGACGGGTCGAGTAGTCCCAGCGTCTCGGCATGTTTCTCAAACGCCTCGACGTCGTCGTGGTGCATCGCCGGCTCGAGCCCGGCACACGCTTCGGCAGTCTCGGCGCCGTGGACCATCCCGGTCACCTGGCGCGCGAGGGCCTTCTGGGTCGCCCGCAGATGGGGCTCGGTCTCCATACTCGTCGCCAGACCACCGATCTCCTCAAGGGGCACGAACGTGAAGCACTTCAGGAATCGAACGACATCCGCATCGTCGGTGTCGAAGAAGTACTTGTACATGAAGTAGGGGTGTGTCCGCTTGCGATCGAGCCAGATGTTCCCCTTCTCCGACTTGCCGAATTTTTTCCCGCTCGAGGTCGTGATCAGCGGGAAGGTGATTCCTTCGATCTCTTCGCCGTGATGCTTGCGGTGGATCAAGTCGATGCCGGCGGTGATGTTCCCCCACTGGTCGCTACCGCCGACTTGCAGTCGGCAGCCGTGCGTCTCGAAGAGGTGAAGGAAGTCGTACGCCTGGAGCAGCATGTAGCTGAACTCGGTGTAGCTGATGCCGTGGTCGCGGTCCTCGAGGCGGGCGCGGACCGATTCCTTGGCGACCATCATGTTGACGGAGAAGTGCTTGCCGACATCGCGGAGAAAGTCGACGAAGCGAATGTCGCCGAACCAGTCGTAGTTGTTGACCATGAGGAAGTCTTGCCCGGCGGTTCCCTCAAGCAGCGTCTCGAGCTGGCCGCCGATTCCTTTGACGTTCGCATCGAGGGCGTCGGCATCGAGGAGCGTTCGCTCAGTCGTCTTGCCGCTGGGGTCACCAATCATCCCGGTGGCGCCGCCGACGAGGGCGATCGGCTTGAGGCCCGCGTTCTTGAGCCGGCGCAGGCCGACGACGGGGAGCAAGCTACCGATATGCAGACTGTCCGCGGTGGGATCGAAGCCGCAGTAGCAAGTCAGCTCGTCGTTGCTTCCCAGTTGGGAGGCGATCCAGTCGCCCATCGTCTCGTTGGTCGTCTGTTGGACCATGCCCCGGTCGGTCAGGTCGCTCCAAAAGGCCGCTTCGGTCACGCTGCCATACTCCTCGGCTTCGCTATCGCGCTTGGTTTCCCATCGGACAAACCGCCATTCTACGGCGATCCTTTCCTCAAAGGAGTCGGGAGGGGCGGTCTATCTGTGTTCGGGTGGCAGCGCGAACAAGCGCCCCCAGAGCAGGTTTGCCCTCAATCGTCAAACGATCGCGTCATCCGAGGGCTCTTATGGCTTCGCCACCTCGGTTGGCAAGCAACCGAGGGCATCCAGGACAGGGGAAGAAGAGACCTCCACCAACTCCCCCTTGGACAAGGGGGAGCGGTCGGAATCCCCTTGGACAAGGGGGAGCGGTCGGAGAGTTCGACTCAAACGAGAGAGTCGAGAAGGCTGCCGCTGGATGAGGACGCAGTGAGCTGGCTGGCGAGCTGCTGGGTCTGCTGAGCGGACGCGGCCGATGGAGCGTCGGGAGCTTCGTCGGCTTGGATTTCCGAAGCGGATGCCACCTCGCGGGGACTGTCGGCCTCGGAGATTCCCTCGGATTCCGACGTCTCCTCCTCGGATGGCGCTTGCTGCTCTTCAAGAAGGTCCGCGCGAGCTTGCTGCTCCTGGCGCGAAGCGGCCGCCGCGACCGAGCGATCTTGAGCCGAGGGCTCGGCGGGAGCGAGGGCGGCACGTCTGACTTGCTGCATCTTGCGAATCGTCGCGTCGGGCTCACGCTCCGGGGCGGTGTCGATCTGGACTTCACCGCCGACCGCGTAGCGCTGCCCGTCGGGGCCTTGCTGGTAGCTGTAGCTCGGTCCACCCACGACGTATTGGCCACCGGCCGCGACATGGGCTTGTTCGTGCTGCCTGACCTCGCGGTCTCGCTGCTCGAGTTGTTCGACCTCGTCGACTTCCTCGGCGGTCAGTTCCTCTCCCGACACCGACCGCTCCGACGATGATTCGGTGGACTCCGCTTCGGTCGCATCCTCCTCGGTTCCGTTAGTGTCGGTTTCCGTGGTGGTCGCATCGGGGGCTTCGTCCGAGAAGGAGGCGATGACGGCCGGGTCGTCGGTGGGCACATCGGGGGAAGTCGTCTCCTGCGCGGCAGCGACCGACTCCTCTTCCGCGAAGCGGGAGAAGACGAACGGATTCACAGTTGTCCGCGGCGAGATCGTGCCCAACCTTGGCTCCCGATGGACCTCACGCCCTCTTCACGGAGCGAGCGAGAGGACGGCGCACCCGTCCTTCTCTCACTATACCTTCCGATCCCCCCAAGCAACCCGCCAATCGAGGCGATCTCGGACGCGAATGGCTCTCGGGGACCAATCGCGGCATGGAGTGACGCGACTCGACGAGGGATCCGCGCGAGATTGTTGGACGTGGTGTGAAGCCTCGGTCCACGACGACAGTGCACGGGCCCGTATCCCCTCGGCACTGGCTGACGAGCAGCCAGCGGCACCCGAGAGCCTAAATGGATCACGGCTCACGCGTGCCCTGATTGGCAAGTTCGTCGCTTGAACGCTCGTCCATCGTTCGGGCGGGATCTGGTCGAATTCAACGTGCTCCCCGCATGCCCACGACGAGCGTGGGTCTGATTGGCATGCCCACGACGAGCGTGGGTCTGATTGGCATGCCCACGACGAGCGTGGGTCTGATTGGGCGCCCAATTCACCCAGGAGGGCGTTTGGACGCTGAATTCGACCATCGGGACCCACCAGACCGATGACTACGCCGGGGCGTTGGAGGGCTCGAGGTTGTCGCCGGAGGCATCGGCGATGTCGGTCTCCTCGGGAGCATCGGTTTTCTGGGTGGCTCGAGCCGACTTGCTCCGCAGAGCCGCGTAGTAGCAGGCCCCCACGTAGGCGAGGTTGGCACCGACCGCGGTCGAGACGTAGCCAACTCCTCCTTCGCCGAAGGCGTAGGCATGGAGCCCCGCCCCGAGGACGAAGTTGACGCCGTACCACGACATGACGATGAGCATGAACATCAGCACGGAGCCGGCGAGCATGCCAAAGGTTTTGAAGAGGCCGATGAAACGACCGTGCAAGACCACGAGGTAGCCGATCAGCGCGATCAGCGCCCAGACTTCCTTCGGATCCCATCCCCAGAAGCGGCCCCACGAGTCGGCGGCCCAAACACCGCCCAGGATCGTCCCGATCGTCAGCAGCAAGACGCCGACCTGGATCGCGCGGTAGGCGAAGAGCGCCATCGGCTTGGTGTCCTCGGGACGGTCGACGCCCGCGAGGTAGAACCCGAGCCCGATGTTGCCGAGGGCCCAGGCGAGCATGAACGCCCCGTAGCTCGCGACGATCGTGAGCACGTGGACGATGAGCCAATAGTTGCTGCGAAGGACCGGTTCCAGGGGGCTGATCGAGGCGCCGAACTGAATCGGAATCGACTCGGCCAGGAGTGTCGAGAGACAGAAGGTGACCGCCGCCGCGGTGGCGATGATGCGGTGCTTGTAGATCGCGCTGAGCGAGACCGCGAGGACCGCGAGGACAAAGGCCGCCCAGAGGAGCGTTTCGTAGAGGTTGGTCACCGGAGGGCGTCCGGCGATCATGATTCGTAGGTAGACGCCGTAGACCATCGACGCCATCGAAGCGATGAGGGTCGCCATGCCGACGTAGTAGGGGTAGGGGCTCTTGACGCCCAGGCTGATCGCGAGGACCGCCGATGCGAGAAACGCGAGCACCCAGGTGATGCGGAAGGGCTTGCTGCGGTTGTACGTCAGCTCGCGAGCGATCTCGGCCTCGGTCGGATAGATGTGCGACTTCTCGCCGAGTTGTTGCAGCCCATCGGCGAAGCGGCGCGACGCGTCGTTGAACTTGGCGGCGTTGTTACCGAAGAGACCCTCGCGAGCATCCTGGAAGGACTTTCTCAGACTCGCGATGGTCGCGGTGTCGTAACCTTCGTTGGCCAACCCCGTGTCGGAACTGAACATCACCGCGATCGGCTGCCAGTCATTGCTGTCGGTCGATTGATTCGGCAGGATATGCAGCTCGTTGCCGATTCGCTGATGAACGAGACTGGCGTAACCGTTGTGGGCGCCGCTCACTTTTTCCTCGAGCGGCCCGAGCTTGGCGTCGGAGTTGACGCGCTGCTTCATCTCGATCTCGCGTGCCTTCGCGACAAAGGCTTTGTTCTCCCCGATAGTGCGGGGCGAGACCGCCTTGAGCGTCTCCGGTTTGAGCAGGGGCGTCATCGGCTCGAAGCGAGCATTGATCAGCGGGGTCTGGTCCCACGCGTCGGCCTTGTGGGGCTTCCAGTAGACCTCTTCAAAGCTTGAACTGGTCCCGAGCAGATCGCCGAACTGTTCCGGTTGATCCCAACCCTGCCAAGAGAGCAGTAGCGTCATGTAGAGCTCGACGGGATCGTACTTTCGTCCCTCGACGACGACGGGGCCGAACTTGGTTTCGCCGGGGACGTAGGGGGCGATGACCTCGGGGAGGGCCGCGGCGACGAGCGCCCGATTGAGCAAGCCGGTCTCTCGCGGCGAGAGCTCCACGGAAGTCTTTTGGACGAGTGCCTGTGTCGCCTCATCGAGTTCGACATCCTTCCAAGCCGTCGCGTCGTAAAGCTTCTGCCAGCCGACCAAGTCGTTGAGTTCGTGAACGAGTCTGGCCCGGAGGGCGTCGCGATCGTTGAGCTCCGCTTCGACCTTGTCGCGTTGGGCGAACATCTTGGCGACTTCCGGACGATTGGCGATCGCGAACTGACGCAGTTGCTGAAGCGATTGGATCGTCGGCTGGTCATAGGAAACGACGTCGAGTTCGGTCTTGAGCTGGGAATTGAGCGATTTGAGTTCCGCCCGGAGTTTCTCGGTGTCGAGGTCGGCCTTGGCGAGTTTGCCGCGGAGGTCTCCGGAGAGTTCGTTGGCGATGCGGGCGACGGCCGTCGGCTTGCCCGACTCGGCGGCGGCGAGCAGCGCCTTGGACAAGCCGTTCCAATCCTTCACGTCGGCGATACTGATCGCGGCGAAGGCTTCCGGCTTGAAGTTGCTGCGGCCGGTCAAGCGGGTGATGAACTCCCGAGCGTGCGTGTCGAGAGGCTTGTGCCTGCCGCCCGATTGAACGGCGATCGCCCGCCAGGTATCCCAATCGAAGTCTTCGGAGGGCGTCGCCTGTCCCGCTTGCGCGGAGGTGACCAGGAGCAAGGCGAGGAGCCCGGCCGTGAATCCTCGAGTGCGCATGATTTCCATTCCTTTCAAGTTCCCCGGGTCGCGCCTCTTAGGCGAGACTCAGTTCTTCGGCTTCTTGCGTGTACGCGGAGGTGGGCTGGGTGGGCTTCTTCTTGCCCCCCTTGAAGTAGCCGCCCATGTAGAACATCAGAAAGATCCCGCTACAGAGCACGATGGCTCCGATGTATTTGACGATCAGTCCCGGGTCGCTCGCGACGGTGTAGGTGGAGATCCACTCGTCGCCAAAGCGTGAGATCGAGGTCTGGTAGAAGGTGTACGTCGGTCCCGAGATACCCTTGTAGTGCAAGGGGGCGTTCATCGTGATGACCGCGTCCTCTTCCTTGTCCTGGGCCTCGTCGACGACGGTCACCATGCTGGTGTACATCGCCGCTTTGCGCGTTCCCGGATCGCTCGGTTGTTCGAAGTCATCCAAGCGAATCCCGAACGGGAGCGTCTCCTTGAAGTTGTCGTACTGGATGGTGATTTGGTCGTCGCCGACGAGCAAGTTGCGTGGGTTGCCTCGCCGGACCAGGGCGATCTCCTCGGTCTTGCCGTCGGAGGTGACATCGACCACGATGCCGGGGACCGACTGCATGCTCGGCGGCTTGGGCGAGAGACGCAGATCCTGGCGGGCGCTGGGGAGGGCCTTCAGCGCCATGAACTTCTGGCCCGCCCACGACGGGTACTCCTTCCCGAGTTCGACGATCTCGCTGGCGATCAGGCCTTGCGAGCCGAACGCGCGATAGCCGAGTTTGCCCGAGGGAGCGACGATCAACTGGACGACGATCGGCGTGTCCTCCCGGTGGTAGGAGAAGAGCCGTTCGGTCCCCTGACGGCGGGCGAGCATGCCTTGGAACTCGGGGTGAAACGCGAAGGTCAAGTACTCGCGCTCCTCGTCACCCTTCTTCACGGTGATGCGAAGGGCGGGGTTGCCGGCGAAGTCCCCCTTGTCGACGAGTTTGCCGCCGGCTCCGACGGTCGCGTTGGCGAGGTAGTCGGCGCTGAGGGTCTCGCCCGTTTCCGGAACGGTGATTGGTCCGTCGTTGACGAGCTTGTCGACGTCGAAGTATTGATGGGTGCCGTCGTGGGTGTAGGTGAGCGTGCCGAGGTCGCCCTTGGGGCTCTCCTTCGGGAAGCCATTGATGACGTGGTCGAGGACTTTGTCGGAGGAGACTTCCCACAGAACGATGTCGGCGGGGCCGAGTCGTTTCGTCGCCATCCCGAGTCGGGGCTCGACGGCGAGCCATTCCTTCATGTCGGCCCGTTCGGGGTGAAAGAGCCGAAACCAGACCGCGGGCATCCCCTGCTCGGTGGTGGTGTAGCCCGGCGTGTAGTCGGAGTTGGCGTAGTATCGCTTGACGCGCACGGAGGTATCGCCGTCGAGTTCGAAGGTTTCGGTGTGATCGACACCCCACGGCAAGAGGCCGCCCAGGAACCGCTCCCCCCAGCTAAAGGGTCCGAAGTTGACCGGGACGGTGAAGCGTTTCTCCTTTCCTTGGGGCGACTTGATCGTGACGCGCAGCTCTTCGCGGTTGGGATCGAAGATGTTCCGTTCGACCTCCCCCTGGGGGACGATCATGAGGGTATCCTTGTACCACTTCCAACTCACGAGTGTGCCGAAGAGGAGGGTTAAGAGCCCCAGGTGCGTCACGACGAAGCCGGTTTGGTAGCGTTTCCACGGAAAGCGAATGAGGGCCGCGCAGAGGATGTTCAGCGCGAGCAGTCCGAGCAACAAGTAGAAGTGCCACGATTGGTAGACGAAGTACCGCGCCGCCGAGGCGTTGACGCGCGCTTCGAAGACGGTGCCGACGGCGCACTCGATCATCAACCAGACCATCAGGGTGATCGCCAGTTTGATCGACGCCATGAACTCGAAGATCCGCAGAAGACCGCGTTCGAACGGGTTGAGCGCGGCGAGTTGCTCGGCGGAGGTCGGCTTGCGGATAACGGGACTACGCGAATCTTTCTTCGACATCAATCGTGATTCCTGTGGAGCGACGCTAGGGGAGGGACGGCACCCATGCCGGCCGCTGGGCTAACGAGGTAGGGCCGAGAAGCTCGGCTGAATCAGATCCCCCAATGCCGACTGATGGCATGCGACGCATTGACTCAAGTTGGCCGAGGCCGCTTCGGCCAGGGCGGGCGTCCGTTTCGCCGACTGGGCCAACAGCGCGAACATCTGTTCCCGCTGCCGCGGTGTGTACGAACACGCGACTTCCTTCCCTCCGGTCGCGGGAAGCCAACGGTCGCCCTGGGTTGGCGAAACGCCGTGCCCCATCGATTGGCCGATCGCGATTCCTCCGATCAGCAGCGAGGCGGCCACGGCGACGCGGGTCAACCATCGCGGCGGGTTCCAACGTCGCTTGGGGGGAGTCGACGCGGCAGGATCCTCGGCGAGCAACCGATCCCAGGCGGGGACCAGGTTGATGCCGTTGGTCGGGCCCGCCTCGCGAAGGAGCTCGAGCGCCGGTTCCCACTCGGTGGCGAGTTCCCATTCCCGACGATCGCTGGGAAGTGCGTCGCGGTTCGGGTCGGTCAGATGTTCGAAAAAATCGTCGCTCATGGCGTCGACTTCTCCTCGGCTTGACGCAGTAGCGTCGACAAATTGGTCAGGCCGTAGCGGACGCGGCTCTTCACGGTCGCGGTCGGACATCCCATCACCTCGGCGATTTCCTCGAAGGCCAGTTCGCCAAAAAATCGCATTCGGATGGCGTCGGCCTGAGCTTCCGGGATTGCTCCGAGACGCGAGGCGAGCAGTTCACGTTGCTCCGCTCGTTCCAGCTCGGCGGTCGCGTCGGCGGCCGAACCGGCGATGGCTTGGCCTTCGACCAGCGGGATCCGCGTCCGATCGTGGCGTTGGTCGAGTCGGCCCAACCGACGGCAGCTGTTCACCATGATCGTCCAAAGCCAGCCGCGAAAGTTCCCCGCGAGGTCGAACGCATGTCGGCTCGCGTAGGCGGCAAGGAAGGTCTCCTGGACCGCGTCCTCGGCGAGCGATCGTCCCCCGAGTTTGCTCTGCGCGTAGCGAAAGAGCGCGGACTGATGTCGCGCGACGAGGTGCTTGAAGCACTCGCGGTTGCCCCGTTGCACTTGGGCCATGTCGAGAGCGTCTTGATCGGGCAAGACCGATCTCCATCCGAAGGCGAGAACTCTGGGGAGGACACGTTCGCTCGGCAAACTCCTCAATCGTCGTTGGTTCGAGGAAACGCCGCACCGGTGGCGGATAATTCCCCTCTCACCGACTACTAGTCGGAGTTCCAGCCGAAAGATCTATCGCGGCGGGAGGTTTTTCGAAAAAGTCTGATCCCCACTCTCCCTCATTGTACGTGTTTGCCTTCCTTTGTTGCCAGATCGCTTGGCCAACATTCGTCTCTTCCGGAAGCTGAGTCGTTGCCACCACTTGGTTGACGGCCGCCCGACGCCGTGCGATCATCAGTAGTCGAGGTGTCGGGAATCCTCCCGCAGGCAACTCCCTGGCGACGGAACTCGCAAGTCCGCGATGCGAGCTCGACTCGTTCAATTTTTTTCTGGTCTCGATCGACGACTCATTAGGATCGACGACGTGTCTTTTGCCCTATGCTTCCTCTTTCTGTCCACCCCATTCCTAGCCGACGAGCCGGACGGCGGGACGAAAGTTCACACGAGCAAGCATTTTCGGATCAACACCGACTTGCCCGACGAGGATGCCAAGTCGCTGCTGAACGATCTCGAAAAAATGTACGGACAGCTCGTACGCTACTTTGGCCGGGGGGTGATCAAGCCGATTCCCGGCCACGTCGTCGTTCGGCACGGCAATTTCCCGGATCTGACGCCCGATGTTCGCGAACGCGTGGCCAACGGGGGCGGTATCTGCAAGGGGAGCTTCATCGGCGAACGCCGCGGATCGCGATTCATCCCGCGCGACGGCGACGCCACCTTCTACGCCGCGGGGAAGAAGCAAGTCGCGCTGCACGAGGCGGTCCACGCCTTTTGCTACCTCTCCTTCGGCCGGGCCGGGCCCGTTTGGTACGCGGAGGGCATGGCCGAGTTGGGGCAGTATTGGCGAGGGACGACCGACGAGGTCAACGCCGATCCGCACGTCATCAGGTATCTGAAACTGGAGCCACCGCGGACCCTCCTGCAAGTCGCCAACGACGCGGATCCCGATCCGGGAGGCTGGCAAGAGTACGCGTGGCGGTGGTCCCTGTGCCACTTCCTGGCTCATCACCCCGAGTACACGCGCCGCTTCCACCGCTTGGGGCTCGGCTACCTCAACGGCGAGAACGTCTCGTTCGTCCAAGCTTTCGGTAGCGACGCCGACAAGATCACCTTCGAGTGGCGACAATTCATCGCCGACATGGAGCCGGGCTATCGCGTCGACCTGTGCGCTTGGGATTGGGAGTGGGGGACAAAACTCCGGCAAGGGGCCTATCGGCGGGCTCGCATCGAGGCCAAGCGAGGTTGGCAATCGGCGATGGTCCAAGTCGAGGAGGGCGTCACCTACTCCCTGAAGGCGTCCGGCAAGTGGCGGATCGAGAAAAAGGGAGCCTCGCTCGGGCCGGAAGGTCTACCCGAGAGCGACGGTCGCGGCGCCCTTGAAGGAATCGTCATGACCGAGGACTGGGAGCTTTCGGAACCCTTTATCCTTGGCGACACGGAGGACTGGACGGCGCCGTCGTCGGGACACCTCTATCTTCGGTGCCACGAGCCCTGGAGTAAGCTGAACGACAATTTCGGGAAGCTGAACATCGGTATTCGGAGACCAAGAGATCGGTCGTGAGGCCGTGGCGCCTCGTGGGAATCGTCCCGTCTCTTCCCACTTGGTTGGCGGTCAGGAATCCTTGCGGCGCCGGTACGAGCGAATGATCCAACGGACCGCGAGGAAAATGATCGCGACCACGATGTACGCGATCACGAGTCCGGAAGCGAGTTTGAAGAGGAAGAGCAGCAGGAGGGGGAAACTGACAATGAGCAGCGTGAAGATGATCCCGAACTTCCGCTCTTCGTGAAGTCGTTCCTCGTCCCTCCATTCTTCAAGGGTCATCGCGTCATCCCCATCACCCGTGATATTCACCTCAATAGCCCGCTAGCTCAGCCTATCGAGCCAAACGTCCGGGTCAAACCTTACTCAATGCGGCGCCTTGACTTCCCATGGCGGCCCGCTTAGAGATTCGTGAATTGGGATAGACGTTCGTTCGAACCAAAACAAGCGAAGGAGTCGACGGATGATGCGATGGGTCAGCGCGGCGGCACTGTTGGTATTGGGATGTTCGCAGATCTCGGCGGAGCCGCTGGAACTCGGGGCGAAGGCCCCGACCTTCTCGAATCTGCAAACGGCGCAGGGCAAGACGATCTCGTCGAGTGACTTCGACAAGGACGCGCTGGTGGTTTGCATTACCTGCAACCACTGTCCGGTCGCCAAAGCCTACCAGGATCGCCTCAAGCAGTTCGAAGACAAGTACGGGGACAAGGCCGATCTGGTGGCGATCAACGTCAACTTGGGCGAGTCCGACGGTCTCGAGGCGATGAAAAAGCGGGCGAGCGAGGAAGAGTTCAACTTCGACTACGCCATCGATCCCTCGCAGAAGGTCGGCGAGCAGCTCGGCGCGCGGGTCACTCCCGAGTTCTTCGTCTTCGACAAGGACCGAAAGCTCGTCTACACGGGAGCGTTCGACGACAACATGAACGCGGAGAAGGTGAGCAAGGGCTACGTCGAGGAGGCGGTCAATGCCGTGCTTTCCGGCGGCAAAGCCCCCGCGTCGACCAAGCCGGTTGGCTGCGGGATCCGCTACGAAAAGTAGTCCCGGCGGCGCCCGCCGGGCCGCCAAATGAACCCAAGAGATTCGCTGGGAGTCCGTGGCTCCCGGCGTTTCGCTTTTCCGAGTGGGGCTCCGTACCGCCGGCCCATAGATGGTACACTGCCATGGTGGCGCGGAAGTTGTTGGAGGAGGTGTCCATGCCGATCTACGAATACGACTGCGACGACTGCAAGGAGAAGGTCGAAGTCTTGGTCCGTGGGAGTGAGACGCCCGCATGTCCCACGTGCGGAAGCGAATCGTTGACGCGTCGACTGAGTGTCGTGCATGCGGGCAATGCAAGCCCCGATCCGCAACCTGCTCCCTGTCGGCCAGGTTGTTGTCGAATTCCGAGCTGATCCGCCAGGGAAGCCGATTGGACCAAACGCGATGTCGCCCATCCGCATGGGCCTGCCGATGGGGTGTCGCCAAGGCAAGTCATTGGTGATTTGAGGGACCGCTGCCTTTTCCTTTCTTGATACGGCCAAACGAGCCTGAGAGTCGATCCGAGACGTGAGGGACGAGAGAACGATGGCGTGCGCCGTCGCCAGCCTCTCTTCATGTCTTTCACGCGGAAGTGGTCGCGCGGCCGGCACGCGAGGTGCCGGCTGGGATTCTTCGGTACCGATCGTTCGTCGCGGCGACGTGATTATTCGCGAGTTACCAGGGATCGTCCATGTCTTCTCGTCCGCCCGTACCTGACTCACTCGAAGGGGGACGCTCCGTCCCGGTCGACTTCGACCAACTCGACAAGCTGGTCTTGCCGAGCCTTCCCCAGACCGCCGCGGCACTCCTTCATTGCGCTCAAGATCCGACCACGGGTATTGAGGATCTCGGCAAAGCCCTTGAACTCGAGCCCGCCATCGCCACGCGCATCGTGTGGTTGGCCAATAGCGCGATCTTCGGTTCCTCGGGAGAGGTGTCGAGTGTCGAGCAGGCGGTGACACTCCTTGGGGTCAACACCGTGCGTCTGGCGATCCTCGGCGCCACCACGACAATGGTCTTTCCCAAGCGGGCGAAAGATCCACTGATCGGGCGATGTTGGCGGCGAATTTTCCTCACGGCGATCGGCTGTCGACTGCATGCGGGCATTTTTGGAGTCGATTCCCAGAAAGCGTTCCTGGCGGGTTTGACGCAGGACATCGCGATTCTGCTGTTGGCCGACAGGTACGACGAGCAGTACGCGTCGATTCTGGAGGAGGCGCGACGCCCCGAGCAACGTCAGTCGCTGATCGAGCTCGAACGAGCGACGCTCGGGATCGATCATGCGACGATTGGGGCCCGTCTCTTGGAGCACTGGCGGTTTCCCTCCGACCTCGTCGACGCGGTGCGGACACACCACGAAGTCAATGTGCTGTCGGCCCTCGCGGCGGGGGAGCGGACGCTTCCCGTCTTGATGGCATACGCGGAAGAGTTCGCGGAGTGCTTCCTGATGCAGTCCGAGGAGGGGTTGGTTCGGATCGAGAAGTTCGCGATTGTCCTCGAGGAAGCGGACCTGATCAGCCGCGACCAGTTTGACCGGGTCGTTCAGAAACTCGAGGCGCGAGCGTTGGACCTCGCGGATCTTCTCGACGTGGAGATGCCCGTTACCGGTGGGTTTCACGAGATGCTCAGTCGCGCCCGGCTGCTCGCGGCGCCGTTGGCCGATCATTCGCAGTTGGTTGATGCCCAGACGGGACTGCTCCATCGCGATGGCCTCATCCGTCGCATCGAGCAAGAGATGGCCCTCGCCAAACGCAAGCATTGGCCTTTCTCGCTCCTGCTCATTCGGCTCTCGAGTCTCAACGCCTATGACGAAAAGGGACGCATCGACGAATCGCTCGAACTCGTCCAACGCACCGCGCACCACTTGGTTCATCTGCTTCGCACCAGCGACTCGGTCTTTCGCCATAGCGCCGACACGTTCTGCGTCGTCGCGGGCAACACGGGGCTCGAGGGAGCGATGCGGCTGATCGAGCGAATTCGGCCCCCGCTGCGGGAGATCGACAGCGCGGGCATGGGAGCGGCGTTCGGACTGCTCACGGTTTGTCCGACCAGTGCCGTGTCGAATGCCGTGCAACTTCTCCGTCGTACCTTTGAACTGGTCGATGGAGCCCAACAAGGCGACGGGCTCGCCTTCGAGGAGTGCTAGGCTCCGTCTGGACCCAATGTTTGGGGGGCCACTGGCTGCTTGTCAGCCAGTGCCAACGGGTTGGGGCAATACCAACATCAACGTTAGGTTGGAACAGATTACTCGCTAATCCAGACGCGCGCAGTCGACTTCGCCGTTGCCGCTTCCGGCGGGTTATGCGAGACTAAACCCATCTCGCTGCTCTCTCCTCCTGGAGTCTTCTCGGAGCGCACCTCATGTCGTTGTTTCCGCAAAATCTCGCCTCGATTGCTTGTGTTCTCTTCCTCGTGACGGCCGGTCGGCTCTCGGCCGACGCCACCACCGCCGCGGAACTGAGATTGCATCGCGAGCCGACGGGGGAGGCGACGTTTGCCCTTCTGTTGCGAGACCCGTTTGCCGCTTCCGATGAATTGGGGGCGCTCGATCTGGCCGTGTTGCTCGATCTTTCGGCGTCCCGGACCGGGGCCGCGCGAGAGGAGACGGTCGCTCGGGTCCGCTCGCTCGTCGACGGGTTGACGGGCGGAAGCCGGGTGACGCTTTACCTGACGCAGCGCCCCGAGGCTCCTCTCCCCAAGAGACCCGCGGCGGTCGGTTCGCCGGCTCTCGGCGACGCGCTGGCCGGCTTGGAGGAGGTCGCTCCGCTCGGGGCGACGAATCTCTCGGCGGCGCTCGAGGCGGTGACGCGTTGGATCGGCGACCGCGACGGGGAACTACCCAAAGCGATTGCCGTCGTGGGCAACCCCTCCGGGACACTTGGCGAGTTGGATTCCCAGGAGGTAACCCAACTTTGCGGCGTGTTGATTCGGGCTCGTACGCCGCTCTATGTCGTGACGCTCGCGGGTGAGCCGGAGACCTCGATGCTCGCGGCATTGGCGGTGGCGACGGGAGGCAATGTCCTCCCGGCGGGTGAGTCGGTAGCGGACGGCACGCGGACGTTGCTCAGAGCGTTGGCGTGCGCTCCCTTTTATCCGTCAGAACTGACGCTTGCCCCCGAGGTCGCCGGAGTCGTGCCCCAGCAGTTGCCGCCCCTTCGTCGAGACCGGCGGACGCTGTTGATGGGACGCTGGAAGACGAGCGATCGCATGTCGCTGCATCTGAAGGGCTTTCGTGGGAGCAAACCACTGAGCATGGCGCTCGAGGTGACGCCGGTCGAGGAAAAGGATGGTGCTCATCTCAAGGACCTTCACTATCGCTGGCTGTCGCAGTCCAAGAAGCCGGCCCTACGCGATGCCGAGGTCAACCTTGCGATCGCCAAGGCCCAGACCGGCGTCCGCCTGCAAACGGTCCTTGCCGGCGCCAAAGCCGCGCTGGCGACACGCGATTTGGACGTCGCGAAGAAGCTCTACCAGCAAGCGTTGCATTTCGAGCCGGACAACATGGAGGCGGGAGCGGGATTGCGGGCGGTCCAGCGACTCGAGCAAGGCAAGGATCCGCGCGAGACGACGCCTCCCGTCGACTCGCGGACGAGTTCCGATCGCGATTTGATCGAGGAGGCTCGCGCCAAGGAGGCTATCGAAGTTCAACGACTCAATCGCCTCGTGTCGGAGAACATCAGCGAGGCGAACCGAATCGCCGATGAGGAACCCAACCGCGCCATCGAAATCCTCAAGACGACCTTGGCGACCCTCGACGCGAGCCCGATCGACGCGAGTCGCTTGGCCTCGCTCCGGCGCCGCTTGGAACGAAAGCTTCGGACGACGTGGCGACAGAACCAGCGGATGCAAGCCGACGCCGTGGCCCGTGACCGTGCCGCCGCGGTCATCTCCCGAAAAGAGTCTCGCCAGCGGGAGGAACTGGTACGGCAACTGACGACGAAAGAGTTGATGTCCCGCTATCGCGCTCTCTTTTCCGAGGCCAAGTGGGACCAAGCCGTTCGCGTCGCCGACGAGATCGTCGAGCAGAATCCCGACGAGGTCGCCGCCCACGCGGCCAAGTGGCGCGGGGAGCTGGCTGGGCGCTACGCCCGTATCAACGAGGTCGAGGTCCAGAAACAGCGAGGCTACTGGGACGCCCTCTACTCCGTCGAACGCGCGGCGATCCCGATGTCGGACGCCAGCCCGATTCACTTTCCACCCGCCCGCGTCTGGGAGGAACTGAGCGCTCGCCGGAAGAAGTACGAATCAGTCGATCTGACGCCGGTCTCTCCGGCCGAGGCGAAGATCCGCCGGGCGTTGACCCAGCCGGTCTCGGTCGATTTTCAGGACACCCCGCTGCGGGACGTGATCGAGTTTCTCCGCGACCTGACGGGCGCGAACATCGTCATCGACCAGAACGGCCTGGATGAATTGGGACTCGACCCCGATGTGCCGACGACGCTGCATCTGGAGTCGGTCTCGCTCAAGTCGGCGCTACGATTGATCCTGCGGCCGATGGAGCTGACCTACCTCATCGAGGACGAGGTGCTCCTCATCACCAGCGAGCAAGTCGCCGCCGACGAGTTAATCACCAAGGTCTATCCCGTGGCCGACCTGGTCATCCCGATCATCGACTTCAACAGCGGCAACGTCGGCCTCTCCGGAGCCCTCGGGGGCGGCAACGCCGGTCAAGGCGCCCTCGGGAGTGGAGGAGGCAACAACGCCGGCCAGGGGATCGGCAACTTCGGGGCGTTCGGAGTCCAAGGGATCAACAACAACCGGCCGGCGAACAACAATACCGGCGGCGACATCTCGGAAGATCTCATCGAACTGATCAAGCGAGTGATCGCTCCGGAGACCTGGGACTCGGTCGGGGGACGCGGCTCGATTCGGCCCTTCCGGTTGAACGTCGTCGCGACGGCGACCGATCAGGTGCAGGGGCAGCTCAACGCCGCGATGCGGCAACTTCGCGACAATGGTGGTGGCGCCGTGCCCGAGGCGGAGCGTCAGCCGCCCGCTCGCCAGGAAGAGCCGCCGCGTGCCGACGATTGGCAGTCTCACTTCAAATCGCACCGCGAGTCCTCGGCCGCCATCCAGTGGGCGGTTCACCTCCTAACGACGCACGGCTACCACGATCATGCCGCGCGGTTGCTCGAAGGCGTTCTCCAGCAAGGGCCACCCGCGACCTGGATGTACGAGGCGTTGGGCTATTCCCTCTTCCTGGCCGGCGAGGATCCCGAACGGGTCGAGGAGGCTCTCCTCTCCCTCGTCGACTTGCGGCCCGATCAACTTCCGACGCGTCTGCGGGTTGCCAGTCGACTGGCGCAGCTCGGGCGAACGGTCGCCGCGAAGGAGCTGCTACGTGACAGCATGGAGCGGTTTCCCGGAGCGCTCGCCGTTCATGAACTCGCCTTTGAACTAGCGGCCCACACCGATGACTTGGACTTGCTCGCGTCGTCGGCCAATCACGTCCTGGGGAACGAGTGGCCCGGGCATCGCCAGGACGTCCACGAGCGGATGCGGCAGCGGTTGGCTTCCTACCAGGGGCAGCTCCGGCGTCGTCAGGAACGAGGACAAGCCCAGCGGCTGAGCGAGATCGCCCAGCGAGTTCGCGAGCGCGATCTCGAGATCATGCTTCGTTGGGCGGGCGAGGCCGACTTGGATCTGAATGTGGTCGAACCGACGCAGTCACTCTGTTCGCCGCTCTGGCCTCAAGGGGAGGGTGGGGGAGTGCTCGCCGGCGACCATCGTCCCAACGAGGAACGTTACGTCGCGGTCGAAGGCTTTCCGGGCGACTACGACGTTTTCGTCCGACGGGTTTGGGGGAAGCCGACTGGCGGACGGGTCACCCTCGACGTGGTGCGTCATAGAGGCACCGATCGGGAAGTGCGCGAGCGGCACACGATTGCGATGGAGGACCTGGACAAGCCGGTGACGGTGAACCTCGCCGACGGCCGGCGGACGGAGCCCTTGCGGGTCGATCCCCAAGCCGACCACCCGCTCGTGGCCGCCGAGGAGCGTGGTGATGGTATCTCGCCACGGATGCGGCTTCGGCAACTCGTCGAACAAGGGGCGTTCGCCCAGATCGCGCCGATTCGCCCCTCGCCACCGCTGGCGCAAAGCGCGTTTCTCGGTGGCGTGACGAGCAACGTCTCGGCCGGCGCGGTCGCGTTCGATCCGGTGGTGACCGTCGTCAACGATGGAACGACCCTACAAGTTCAATCGGCCGTCTCGGCCGATCGGCGCTTCGTTCGGATGCAACTGTCACCTATCATTCAGTCGATCGAGGGATTTCGGACGACCACGGTCTCGGGCGTCGCTCGGTAGCAGCGTGTCGAACGAAGCCGCCGGTATCGAGTGGTTCAGCGAGTTGTGTGGGATCGCCGCCGCCGGTGGTCGCGAAAGTCAGCCGGGGCTCTTGTGGCGACGGAATCGTCGTTGTGTATAACACCTTCCTTTCGCGGATGCCCCAACCTTACCGCACGGGACGCCATGCTGGAGACCATCGACCTTTCCGCTAAACTGGACGCGGAAACCTATTCGAAGTGCAAAGCCGAGGCGCGTGTCGAGCTCTCCCGCGTCCAACAGCAAGCTCGGGAAGTGGGGCTTCCGGTGGTCGCGGTCTTTGAAGGCTGGGACTTCTCGGGCAAGTCGCGCTGCATCCAGTTCCTTGCCGATCCTCTCGATCCACGGGGGATGAAGGTTCACGCGATGTATCCTCCGACCGCGGAGGAGAAGCACTTCCCGTTCACGCGCCGCTACTTCTTGAGACTGCCGGCACGGGGGCAGATCGTCCTCTTCCTGCGATCCTGGTACTACCACGTCCTCGACGAGCGGGTGCACGGCGGTCCCGACGCCCTCCTGCCGGAGATCGCGTTCGAAGAGATCCGGCAACTCGAGAAGATGCTCGCCGACGACGGCATGCTGATCGTCAAATTCTGGCTCCACATCGATCAGAAGGAGCAGCGGCGCCGGCGCAAACAGTTCAAACGAGGCGACTATCCGCGCTGGCGGGTCGGACCCGATGACCCCAAGCAGCTGAAGTTCCACGAGGAGTACGAGCGGGCGGCGGAGGAGATGCTCGCCTCGACGAGCACCGACTTTGCTCGCTGGTACCCGATCGCGGCCAACGATCTGCGCTACGCCCGGATCGCCATCGCCAATCGGATCATCAACCGCGTCCAGGACGAGATCGTGTTGCGCGAGCGACGCAAGGAGATGCTCGAGGGGCAGCCACCTCTCGAGAACAACCGCCTTCCCGAACTCGACGACATGACCTCGGCCCTGAACCGGGTCGACCTGACGCTCTCGCTGACGGAGAAGGACTACGACCGGCGTTTGCGGCGAGCCCAAGACCGCCTCGTCGATTTGCAGTATCAGTGCGTGGAACAGAAACGAGCGGTCGTGATTTGTTTCGAGGGCTGGGACGCCGCCGGCAAGGGTGGGGTGATTCGCCGGATGACGCGGGTGCTGGATCCGCGTTTCTACAACGTCCATCCAGTCGCCGCTCCGCGTGGGGAAGAGGCCGATCACCACTACCTCTGGCGGTTCTGGCGCTGGATTCCCAAGGCGGGGAATTGGGCGATCTTCGATCGGTCGTGGTACGGACGCGTGCTTGTCGAGCGGATCGAGGGGTTCGCCACCATTCCCGAGTGGCGGCGAGCGTTCCAGGAGATTCGCGACTTTGAAGCCGCCCTCACCGACAGTGGCGCCATCGTCATGAAGTTCTGGCTCCACATCGATCCCGAGACGCAGCTCAAGCGCTTCCAGGAACGCGAGAAGATCGAGTACAAACGCTACAAAATCACCGATGAGGACTGGCGCAACCGCGAGAAGTGGGACCAGTACCATCGCGCCGCCGAGGACATGTTCCGCCGGACCAGCACCACGACCGCTCCCTGGGTCTTGGTCCCTTCCGTCGACAAGCGCTACGCGCGCGTCCACGCCCTGGAGAGGTTGGTCGAGTTCATCGAAGCGGGGCTCTCGCAGCACGAAACCCGACTACGTCCCAACGTCTAACGCCGACAAGTTGTTGACGGGGAGTCGACCGTTTCCCGCGACTCGGGGGCGACCGACTTCCGAAGCATGCACGCGACGAGTTGCACCATCGTGACGACGTCGAGCGCGTTGTGCTTCAGGATGAGCTTCATTTCTCGACGTCGGCCCGTCCGCACGTAGTCGTGGTAGGCCTGGGCGACCTCGCGTCCGCCAATGTCGCCGACACGCCGCCGCCCGCAGACGTAGAGTTCCAACGTCTGAAGGCGATAGTTCGGAAAGCGTCCCTTCCAGAACCGTCTTCCCAAGTGCAGCAAGTCGACGTGCTCCAGTTCCGGCGGATGACGGAGCCGATGCCGCGACATGCGATCGCGAAGGAAGGGCCAGTCGAAGCTTTTCCCATTGAACGTCACCAGCAGCGGGTGGGACTCGATCATCCGGGCGAATTCGCGGAGCACGGCGCCTTCTTCCGCGTAGGTCCGCGCGAGTAGTTGGCGTAGCACCATCCCGCGTTCGCTCGGGTGGGCGACGCCAATGAGAAAGAGAGGCGAACCGCTGAAGCCGCAGGTCTCAATATCGACAAAGAGGGTGTTCTCTGGAAACCGTCCGATGAGCGTTTCGAGATCGCGGTCGCCACTCTCGATCGCTCCATGCGGTCGCAGTCGTCGATCGCAATCAGACCAATAGGCGTGAAGGGGTTCCTCGATCAGCCAGTAGGAACTCCCGTCGATCGTGGCTTCCTCGCCGACGAGTGTCTCCGCAACCGCCGATGTCCTCGACAACGGCCGGCGCAGAGGAGTCTCCAGAGACGGCTTCGAAAGCAATCGGCCCATGATCCTCTCCCTCCAGCGGTCCGTTGACCCACGTGCTACCGACGAAAACAACGGACTGCGTGGCTCCGACATCCTCGCGCCGAGCTTCGTTTGGGTCAAGATTGCCTTGGATTGGTCGCCGTTGGAGTCGCTTACAGCCGGCGCCCCGTTGTCACTGGCTGACAAGCAGCTTGTCGTACTCGAGAAAGCAGGTGATCAATTCAATCGCGATCGTGGTTCTCAGTTGGCAAGGGTCGGCGGCGGGGACGACGAAGGGGAGCGGTCGGGTTGGCTCTCGCCAAGGTGGTCGAGGATGAACTTGCCGATGGCGGTACCGAGGATCTCGGTCCCGGTCTGGTTGAAGTGACAGCAACTGTCGATGTAGATCGTGTCGCCGCGGTCCTCGAAGATCGTCGTCAGGTCGGCGAATGCGATCCCCTCGGCGGCGAGTTCCCGCCCCCTGGTCGCGAGGAGGGGATAGCCCTTGGTGACGGCATCGGCGTAGGCCTTGTCAGTCAGGGCTCGGCGCCGCTCCTGCGTCGTCATTTCCTTCGAGCCATCGACGTACTGGTTGGGCTGAAGGAAGTGAAAATAGGTGGCGTTGTTTGCTTGGCAAAGATGGTGGAGCTGTGTCGAGCATCGCTTCCACAAGTCGGCTTGGTCTTCGAACTGGGCCATCTCGCTCTTGGGGGGATTGCCGGGACCAACAGCGGCGTAGGGGAGCGCTTCCTCGGGTCGGTGGGCGGCGAGTCGCTGTTGCGCCGACACGAGGCTTCGCTCGAGAAAACCGTCGCGAGCACGCCAGAGCAGGTTCAACATGATCGAATGGCGAAAGGAGGCCTTCGAGAAGAGGCGGGCCCAGCTCTTACGTTCCTCCCGCCGATGGGCGATTTCGCAGATGAGCGTTCGACTGATCGGGTCGGGAATCTTCTCGACCATGAGGGCCCAACTGCGTGGATAGATCATGGCGACGTCACGCGACTGGTTCTCGACCCGGTGCAGTGCGATCTCGTTGAAGCCGTCGATGTTGATCAGAAGGTCGATCTTGGCCCCGAGGGCGAGCAAGTAGTTGAGCGTCATCAGTTGCTGGGGCTGTTTGTAGCCTCCCATCGCGGCGCGGACGTAGACGAACTGTTTTTCCGCGAAATGGGGCGACTTTCTCAGTTCGCGTTCCATCGCCGGCAGTCCACCGATCGAGAAGCCCATTGCGACCGAACCTCCGACAACGCCGATGATGACGCGATCGTCACCTCGCTCGTGAAATGGATCCCCCGCGTCGGAGAAGCCAAAGCGATTCACGGCGAAGGGAAAGCGACCATCCTGGGCCGCGAGGTGGGGATCGGTGACGTAGCCGAGATAGGGGTGCAGCGCGACGGTGCGACAGTTGGCCCGCGTCATGACCGGATCGCCGGCATTGTCGACGTCGGTGACTTCAAAGCGCAGCAGGTCTTGGCGACGGTGCAGGCGAGCAAATGAGAACGGGCGAGCGTCGACGACGAGGAAGGCCGTCCACGCGGCAAGTTCGCCGATGCCGTAGAGTCCCAAGAGCACCAGCGTGACGAAGAGGGCTCGCTTGCGGATCGTCAATTGTGCCGGCGCGCGGCCGGGGACAGGATCGGTCATCGGATGGTGATGGTCGTGGTTGTCTCGAGACGCGCCTCACCGCCGAGGGATATCGACCGTGAGGCAGGCAACAGGGGCATGGGCGCAGGCCCGGCGACTGCGCGCTTCGATGCCGATGGGCATGCTTGCTGGAGAGGAGAATTGTGTCAACCGCGATCGTGGGGGGGCCCCGAACCTGGTTGGGTTTCTGATCGTTCATGGGTAGCCCCGGTTGCTGTGCTACCGGGGCGGCGCAGCCGCAAGAGGTCCCGGGCGAAGGTTTTCACTCGACAAGGGAGTGCGTTCTCAGCGGGAGTCCTCCGAGCATGCCCGCGCAAGCGTGGAGCATGGCACCCAAGGTGGAGAGACTCGTGTGTGCGCGTTCACGGGGTTTGATCGGCGACTCGTGTCAACCGTGATCATGGGGGGGGCCCCGAACCTGGTTGGGTTTCTGATCGTTCATGGGTAGCCCCGGTTGCTGTGCTACCGGGGCGGCGCAGCCGCAAGAGGTCACGGGCGGAGGTTTTCACTCGACAAGGGAGTGCGTTCTCAGCGGGAGTCCTCCGAGCATGCCCGCGCAAGCGTGGAGCATGGCACCCAAGATGGAGAGACTCGTGTCAACCGCGATCGTGGGGGTCGTTACGAAAGGGCGCCGGGGAGTCGTTCCTTCTTGTCGACGGCGGAGGTGTTGGGTTCGGATGCTTCCTGGCCACCAGACGACTGAAACGGCAGCACGCCGGAGGTAACCTCGGCTTCCCACTCGTTCAGGAGTGGCCACGAGACCGCGCAGGTTCCGAAGTCGGCGAGGTACTGGTATTCGGTTAGCCGGTCGATCGTCTTCTGGATCAAGGCGTTGTCGCGACGGAAGACTGGACCGTGGCTCGGGAGAAGGAACTCGCTGTCGTCGGCCAGAATCCGCTGGAGCGAGGTGATGAAGTCGGGAATGCTCGACCCGTGATGAGCGTCGATGACGCCCACGCTGCCGTCGCGGTAGATGTTGTCGCCGACAAAGAGGATGTTGCCCATCTTGAAGGCGAGTTGGCCGGCCGTGTGTCCGGGTGTGCTCCAGACGTGGAGTTCGCGCTCGCCGACCTTGATCGTGTCTCCCTCCTCGATCGTCTTGGCGACCTTGACTGGAGGCATCGGCAAGTCGATCCCCTGGGCTTTGATTCTCGAGAAGGTCGTCTCGGCGTCGCCGCTCTCGAGGGCTTCGACCGCGTCGGGATGAGCGACGATGGGGGCCTTGAAGACGTCAGCGGCCCTTTTGAGGCCCTGGGTGTGATCGCAGTCGGCGTGAGTCGCGATCAGCATCTTGCACGAGGAGAGACTGAAATCCATCCGGCGCACTAGATCGATGATTTCGTCGACCGTGTCCTCGTAGCCGATATCGATCAGCACGTACTCGTCGCCATTGGCGATCAAGTAGACGTTGACCCCAAGTCGGTGACCGGCCTGGTAGTTCATCTCGATGACATCGGGAAACAGAAAGCGACGTTTGATCATGAAGGCGTTCCTTGCCTCGAAAAGGCACTGAATGGTGTTGGCGTCGCCCGTCGATGCAACCGTTTGAGGCCCATCTTGCCGATTCTTGCATCGGCGAAATCTGGATGGAGCTGGCTTGTGGATTCGCTCACGCCGATTCCCGCGGTTGCATCCCCTGGCTATCTCATCCGAAGGGAACGGGATTCCGCCCCTTCTACTCCCGTTGTACGATTTCGGGGCGATTCGATCACGTGTTGGCGCGTTTCCCTTCGACAATATGGATTCCCACCCCCGCCGAGTGGACTTGCTCAAGCCGAAGACCGGCTTTCTGGAAGATATCCGCATACTCCTCCACGGTCCGCTCGTACCCACCCGGAATCACCAGCATCTCCAGATCGAGCAGTTTCCCGAACGAGGGCTCGCCGCCCGTCGGCAAGACGTACTCGACCAGGATGACGCGCGAGTCCTCTCTCATCGCCTCTCGGCACGCACGCAGAATGGCGATCGAGTCGTCGTCGTTCCAGTCGTGAATGATGTGACGCATGTGGTAGACGTCGGCCCCCGCGGGAACGCCGTCGAAGAAGCTTCCGCCAACTACCTGGCAGCGATCGAGAAGTCCGCGCTCGGCCAAGAGGACCTTGCCTCGTTCCACCACCGTCGGCAGGTCGAAGAGAATGCCCTTCATGTCGGGATGGCGCGACAAGGTCGCCGCGAGGTTGCTGCCGTTGCCGCCGCCGAGATCGGCGAAAGTGGAGACGCCCGAGAGATCGTAGGCGTCGAGAACCGCCATCGTCTCGCGACCGTGGATCGATTCCATCGCGGCATCAAGGACCGGCGCCAGATGGGGCTCGACTTCGAGCAAGTGTTTCCAGATGTCGACTCCGTGATGCTTGACGAATCCCGACTCGCCGGTTCGGACCGAATGAAGGAGATGGCCCCAGGGATGGTAGCAGATCTCGCCGATCATCATCGACATTGGCGCGAGCGATCGCGGATCGTCCCGGCAGAGGCACTTTCCCAGCGGCGTCAGATGAAAGCGGCGCTCGTCGTCCTCGGTATAGATGCCGAGCGTCGAGGCGGCGCGGAGAAGCCGGTAGAGCGAACGCGCGTGAGTGCCCGTCTCGGCGGCGAGATCGACCGCGGTCTTGCCGCCCGAGTGTAGGCGATCGGAAATCTCCAGCTTGGACAAGACGTAGGTGATCTGTGCCTTCCAGTTGCCGGTGATCAGGTCGCGCATCTGGTCGAAGGGCAGAGGTTCGTCGCTCATGGTTTGGACTCGTCCTTCTCTTGGGATTGATTGCCACTCTTGCGAAAGATCACGATGTGTTGTCGGGGCAGAATGTCAAGGGTGCCGACCCACTCGAGCGGCTGGACCGACATCTCCTTGAGGACCTGTTTTTCACTCATCTTGTGGACCAGCTTGATCGGAACGTCGGGGTCTTCGAGCCGAAACTCGACAAAGACGAGCCGTCCGCCTGGCTTGAGCGCGCGGACCATGGCATTGGCCATCTCCCAAGGCTCGGAGAACTCGTGGTAGACGTCGACCATCAGGATGAGGTCGACCGAGTTGGGCTCGAGCTTCGGGTCGCTGGCGGTTCCCTGCACGAGCTCGATGTTTTCGATCCCGCGGCGTTTCATCCGGCGGCGGATGATCTCGAGCATCTCGGGTTGGATATCGACGGCGAGGACCTTCCCCTTCGGTCCGACCAGGGGGGCGATGCGAAAGGAGTAGAAGCCCGAACCCGCCCCGATGTCGGCGACGACGTCACCGTTTTCTAGTTTGAGGGCGTTGAGCAGTTTCGAGGGGGCTTCCTCCTTGTCGCGTTCGGGCCGATCGAGCCAGCCGGCGCCGCGGTGGCCCATGACGTGGGCGATCTCGCGGCCCATGTAGAACTTGCCGATGCCGTTGGGGTCGTGGCGATCGCGGAACTCGTATCGCGGCGACGTCTCCTTCGTGGTCGGCTCGCTTGCGATCGCAGGCGGGGAGTGCATCGCGAAGAGGATGGCGAGGATGCCACCGGTCAGGATCGCGCGACGGGGATGGCCCATGGAAAGAGTCCTTTCGAGGATCGCGGGAAGTTGTCGATCCGATGGTATCCGACGAGCGGCTCGATCGCGACCAACTCGTCGGACGACTTCGTGGTTGACCGGGGGCGAGTGGTTCTGGCGACAGCCGGAGGTCGTGACTGTCGATCCTATGTCACTCGTTGATGTCTCGTTGGCGAGTGGTTGTCGCGGGCGACGGTTGAGAGGAACGAAGTAGAGAGAAACTGTGAAACTCTCGGGGTGAGGGACTTGCCTTTTTCGCGAGTGGTGTGATATGATTCAGGTAGTGAGAGACATCGACGATCACGTCACTTCTTCAGAGGAGGGGCTGCCTATGCTTGAACCACCGGGCTGTTTGCTGGGTTGGGGGGTAAGTAAGGTACCTTCCAAGCGACTCAAACTGCACCGCTAGCCAAGCCACTCCGACAGAGGTCTTCATGTGAGGACTCAGGTTCGCGCCTAAGTTCTTCGTGTAAGATCCAAGCGGAGGTTCGTTGGCCCGCCAATCTCATCGAGCATTGCTTTGAATCGGGCGGAGCGACGGGTATCTGGTCCTGGCGACCGGCTCCTCAACCCTAGTTGGCAAACACAGGGTCAAGACATTACCCGCACCTTGGGGGAAAAAATGAGGTGCGGGTGTTTTTATGCGCTCTCGGTTTCCCAAGCCGGCGGTGGCCGCGATCGATCAACGGACTGCTACCCGTGGGACTCGTCGCCGCGCCGTTCGCCGTGGACGTGCTTGAGGTACTCCGTCTGTACGTCCGAACGACGAACGATGCCCACGACCCGTTCGACGCCCCGATCGCTCTTCACGATGGGAAGTGCTCTCAACTCATTGCGCCCGAAGAGTTCCATCGCTCGATACAACGTGTCCCCTGGGTAGAGCGGGATCACGTCGGTCCGCATCAGGTCGGCGGCGAGAATCATTTGCTGCGACGCCAGCGAGTGAAGCGCGAGATGGACCTCTTCCAAGCAGACCATCCCGAGAAAAACATCATCTTCATTCACGACCGGCAGGACGAGGGAGTGTGACCCGTCGAGTTCGTGGACGACCGACGAGAGGGGCGAGTGCAACCGAATCGTCAGCGGCTTCTGGTCCGGCTTGAGAAAACGATCGACCGTCACGTTGGCGAGCACCGTCTTGACGTACTCCCCACGGTGGGCCGGGCTGCGCAAGTGACTGGTCACTTGGGCGGCGTAGAGCGAAAGATCCTCCGGACTGAGCAGGTACGCGACCAGACAGACCAAGAGCGCGGGGGGAAGCAATCCGTAGTTCCCCGTCACTTCGCTGACCATGATCAGGGTGGAGAAAGGGGTCTTCGCGGCGGCCGTGAAGAATCCCGCCATGCCGACCACCATGTAGCTTGCCGGTTCGGTGACGAGGCCGGGGAACCAGCGATTCATCAGGATGCCGAAGGCCCCACCCGCACAGCCACCGATTACCATCGCCGGCCCGAAGACACCACCGGAGCCACCGCTGCCGATGGTGAAGGAGGTTGTCAGCACCTTCCCGATCGCGACGGTCAAGAAGAGGGCCGCCAACGTGTAGGCTTCCTGATCGCGAAAGTTCTCCTCGACCAGGAAGTCCTGGAGAATGCCGTACCCGTAGGACATGACCGAAAGGGACTCGAGGGCATGCTCGGGAATGAAGTTCACCGCCAAGGTGTAGATGCCGAGTCCGATGACGCCGGTGATGAAGGCGCCCACCATCGGCTTGGCCAAGGGATGCATCTTGTGCTTGGTGAACGCGTCGTGAACCATGTAGAAAAAGCGGACGTAAAAGGTGGCAAGAAGCGTCATGAAGACCGCGAGCGCCAAGTAGGGAAGGAGCTCGAGCGGATCGAAGAAACCGACGTCGGGAGGATCGAAAAGGGGTCGCAACCCGAAGAAGTAGCCAAAGACCGCGTAGGCGATGGTGCTGCCGACGCCGGCGGGGACGATAACTTCGGCCTCGAACTCCGGATCCCGGTAGAGGACTTCGGCGGCGAAGAGGGCCCCGGCGAGGGGAGCGCGAAAGATCGCCCCGATGCCCGCCCCCATGCCGGCGATCATGAGAACACGGCATTCCTTGCGGGTTAGATGCAGCGTTCGCGCGAAGAGGGAACCGAAGCCGGCACCGATTTGGGCGATCGGCCCTTCGCGTCCGCCGGAGCCTCCCGTCCCCATGGTGATGACGCTGGCGAAGAGTTTGACGATGGGAACCTGCGGGCGGATGTAGCCATCCTTGCGATGATAGGCTTCGATCGCGGCGTCGGTCCCGTGTCCGGCCGCTTCCGGGGCGAAGAGGTAGACGAGCAGTCCACTGAGAAAGCCTCCGGCGACGGGAAGGAGAATCAGCAGCCAAGGATGCAAAACGTTGCTGCCGTGGCGGAAGAGTTCGGTCTCTCCGCCCGGCTTGCTGGGGTGATAGCCGACGAGGAAGTCGAGCACGAAGTGCTTGACCGTTTGGCTCATGATCTCAAAGACGACGGCTCCGAGTCCGGCCACGACGCCGATAAGCCCGGCAAGATAGAGGAGCTTCAGCGTGATGCCGAGCTTGCCGCTGCTAGCTTCCCAGAGGTAGGCGGTCCAGTTCGATCGTGAATTGTTGTTGTTTGACAACTCGCTTGACACCCACGGCTCGCGGTTTGGGTTCTACTCTTGGAGGGCGCTCGATCGACCCTGGACAATGACAAGATGAGGACGGTCCGTGGCTCCAAAGAGGGTTTTATGTCATCCGCCCTCGCTCGCGGCAACTCGACTCTTGTCCAGAATACGGGGTTCGGTGAGGGAGACGCTTCTCCTTGACGCTTGGGAAATCGGAAGACCCCTGGGTATAATCCTGGGACAATGCCATGCACGGGGCCCGTCGCGCTCGTCGCTCGAACGCCTCGGGTTCTTCAAAGGAGTACATAGTTAATGCAACGATTTCGTTGGTTCTTGGTTCTCGTTTCGGCGGCGGTGATTCCGGTCGCGGGAGCCCGCGGCGCGGAAGCCGACAACGCGATGGGGACGATCCACGTCGCTCACATCAATTTGACCAAGGCGATTCCCGAAACGCCCCAGCCGACTGGATTCTTCGGCGAACAGGACGACAACCTCCGCGCCGTCGCCGAGCGCATCGCCAAGGCGGCCAAGGACGATCAAGTTAAAGCCCTCTACTTGAAGGTCGGGGGCATGGGGGTCGGTTTCGGCCAGATCTACGAGTTTCGCGAGTCGATCGCGAACTTCAAAAAGAGCGGCAAGAAGGTCTACGCCGACCTCGGCGACGGGCTTAGCGGCGCCTATCTGCTCGCGTGTTCGGCCGACGAGATCATTGTTCCTCCCGCCGGCGCGGTGCTGCTGACCGGTATCCGCATGCAGGTCCTTTTTCTGAAGGACCTCCTCGGCAAGATCGGCGTCGAAGCCGATTTCGTGCAGGTCGGCGACTACAAGGGCGCGGCCGAACCGCTGACGCGCAGCTCCATGAGCAAGGCCTTCCGCAAGCAGCTCACGTCGGTGCTCGACGACTACTTCGAGCAGATGGTCGGCTTGATCGCCGAGAGCCGTGGTCTCGAGGTGGAGAAGGTTCGCAAGCTGATCGACGAAGGGCCCTTTTCGCCCGAGGACGCCAAGAAGGCGGGTCTCATCGATCGTGTCACGTACATGAGCGACTTGCGAAGCGACCTGGCCAAGGAGTTCAACGCCAAGAAGGTCGTCTTCAAGATGAACTACGGTCGGCGGAACATCGAGAAGGAGTTCGAGGGCATCGCCGGTCTGATGAAACTCCTCTCGTCGATGTCGGGGCAGAACAAGAAGCCGGAAGGGTTCAGCCTCAAGCCGCGCATCGCGTTGATCTACGCGACCGGGCCGATCATGACCGGCGCCAGCGATCAGGGTTTCGGCGACGGTACCACCGGATCGTCGACGCTGATCAAGGCGATTCGCGCAGCTCGCGACGATGGCAAGGTTTCGGCGATCGTGTTGCGCATCGACAGCCCTGGAGGTTCGGCCCTCGCCAGCGACTTGATCTGGCATGAGTTGAAGAAGTCGGGCAAACCGGTGGTCGCCAGCATGGGCAACACCGCGGCGAGCGGCGGCTACTACATCGCCCTGGGGGCCGAGAAGATCTACGCCGAGCCGGGCACGTTGACCGGTTCGATCGGCGTCGTGGGAGGCAAGTTCGCGCTCAAGGGATTGATGGACAAAGTCGGCCTCAATGCCGAGGTGATCAGCCGAGGCAAGAACGCGAACCTCTTCTCGCTCGAGACGAAGTTCAGCGCGTCGGAGCGGACCGCCATCACCGGGTTGATGGAGTCGATCTACGAACGCTTCACGTCGATCACGTCCGAGAGCCGCGACATTCCGAGCAAGGAATTGACCGAGTACGCCGAGGGTCGTGTCTGGACTGGGCGGCAGGCCAAGAAGATCGGGCTCGTCGATGAGCTCGGAACGCTCAATGACGCGATCGATGCCGCCAAGGAGTTGGCGAAACTTTCGAAGGAGACGAAAGTCGACGTAAAGGTCTTCCCCAAGCCGCCGACAGCGCTCGAGGCCATTCTCGGTCCGATCGACGAAGGGCTTCCCCGCGACGCACGGATTTGGCACGGCCTGCTCGCGGAGCTTGGGATTCCGATCGATACGATCGATTGGCTTCGGCCGATGGTCAAGGAGCGGATTCTGCTTCTTCCCCCCGCGATCCTGCGGGTGTGGTAAACCGCCGTTGCGGTGACAACACGACAAACGACGATCGCGTCATCCGTTGGGTGGCGCGATTTTTTTGTGGGAAGCAATAAGTTCCATGGGCGGACATCATTAGCGAGGTGTCTTGAGCCAGCCTCGCTCATCGAGCACTTGCCATGCTTGACGGATGTGATCGGCGGAGAACGCTTGCTTGCGCTTGTTCCAACCATGGACGCTAGCGATAGCATCGTCGGGCGACGAGACGCCTTCTCTCGACTGAACCCAATGGACGGAGGAGAGAACCTCTATCCCATAGGAGGATTCGAATCCCTCGATCAAGTGGACAACTCGATCGAATCGTCGTTGACTTTCCTCGTGACGTGACAGCGATTGCTCGGCGTGAGCGACGGCATTGTCCAAGAGCTGAATCTGACGCGTCGGATCATCCTCGGCATCGCCGTAGCCGGAAATGAAGTGCCCCTCGATCCTGTTCAAGACGTGTCTCAAGTTCTTCGAGTAGGGGCCATAGTGGCCTTTCGAGTAGTTGAGACGAAGCGGTTCTCCCGATTCCTGCATGAAATACATGAGCTTGTGAATTTCCAGCAGGGAGATCCAAGGATCCATGACGGCGGAAAGGTACCGGCGCATCAGCCCGATCAAGCAAGCTCTGCCGTGGGTCATTGATGGCTTCGTGGAGGAGTTCACCATCTCATTCGCTGGCGGGGAACCCACTGGTTCGAAGAGGAGCACGTGAACCCTTGGCAGTGTTTGAAACGCTTGCTCAATTCTTGGACGGACGACACTCCATTCGAGCCCCCCGAGACCACACCCCAAGGGTGGAATCGCGATGCTACTGATTTCTCGTTCTCTCACTTCCGAAACAAGGGCGACGAGTCCGCTGTCAATGTCCTCGAGTTGGCTCTTGCCTCTCCAGTGTCGTTTTGTTGGGAAGTTGATGATGTACTTGGGGGATGAACTCTCGGCAAGGGAGACGACGAGGACTCTGCCGGGATCCAGTTCACGATTTTGACATGCGGTCTTGTAGGCGGCGAAGTTTTCTGGGAACGCCTTCTTGAACTGAAGTGCGATCCCTCGTCCCATGACACCGACACAGTTGACCGTGTTTACGAGAGCCTCCACCCGAGCCTTCAGAATGTCTCCCGATGTGGATTCAATCATCAATGATTCCTTGAAGTCAGTAATACCAACTTCGCTCGACGTCAATTGCTGGCTTGTGCTCGTGGGTCCTCAGGTGACTCTCCACTTGTGAAGCAATCTGCGCGTCGAAGACACCGATCTTCCGGATCAATCTCCAGGGAAGGTACCCGTCGATGAGGAACTCGGCTTGTTTGCCTTCCTTGACCTGACTTTCTCGGAAGTCGGTCGAGACGACGGCCTTCCAATCAATTTTATCGAGTTCCTCCCGACCACGGACGAATCTTGCGAATGTGCTACCGGCATTCCGGTCGCTGAATGCCTAAGGGAATCGGTGTCGACTCGCCCAAGTGATCGTCTTCGAGATCGGGGTGATTGCCCATGTGAAGGATGTAGAGCATGATCGACCGAGGACAGAAGGAGAAGGGTGTATATTCGCCTACCATCGTACCTGGATGGCACGTCACTTCGATGCTCGTCAATCGCCGCTGCTTGATATCCGACATGCCGACGATCCGGCTCTCCAGTGTCAACTCGATTCGCTTCGCGTCCGACCAGAGACATCCTGATGACGCGATGTGAGGAACGTTGCTCAAATGAGTGATGTGGTAGATCTTTGGATGCGACGGTACAGTCATCCCTGAATCTACTTCCCATCATCCCTCAATACATCTGCTTGGCCAACTCGTCGGGAACGGGCTCGTAGGTGAGGGGCTCCATCGAGTAGGTGGCGCGGCCTTGGCTGTGGCTGCGGAGCGTGGTGCTGTAGCCGAACATCTCTCGCAGCGGTGCGTGCGCGACGACGATGCGGAGCGGGCCACGTTGGCCGAGCTCGTGAATCATCACCCGTCGCGAGGCGAAGTCGGCGGTGATGTCGCCGACGTAATCCTCGGGCGTGGAGACTTCGACCTTCATGATCGGTTCGAGGATGTCGACGCCCGCGTCGGAAAGCGCTTGGCGTACTGCCGCCGCGGTCGCGAAACGGTAAGCCTGCTCGTTCGACTCCCCTTCGCGGTAGCCCACCGACAATAGCGTCGCTTGGATCCCGGTGAGCGGATAGCCCGCCAAGCCGCCGGAGAGGCACTCCTCCTTCAACTCCTCCGCCACCACCGCGAGAAGCTCGGGCGGGACGTTCTCGGACCTCGACTGGTCCACGAAGCGGAAGGTCTCGAGCGTTTCGTCCTCCTTGGCCACTCGCGGCAAGGGCGACAACTCGACCTCCACCTCGCCGAACATCGCGCCGGCGGCGGTCTGGCGATCGCAAGTCCCCTTGGCTCTGGCGGTGCCGCGAACGGTCTCGCGGTAGCTCACCCGCGGCTTGCCGGTGCGAAGATTCACCTTGAAGTCCCGACGAATGCGTTCGACGACGACCTCGAGGTGCAGTTCCCCCATGCCGCTGATCAGCGTTTCGCCCGTCTCCTCGCTCGTGCGGGCGCGGAAGGTCGGGTCCTCCTTCTCCATGAGGGCGAGGATGTGCTCGAGCTTCTGCCGATCTCCGGAGGATTCCGGTTCGATCGACATGCTGATGACGGTGTCGGGAAAGACGATGTGCTCGAGGATGACCGGCGAACGTTGATCGGTGAGGGTGTCGCCGGTGATCGAGTCCTTTAGGCCAACAACCCCGACGATGTCGCCGGCGTGGGCGAGATCCACCTTCTGGCGTTCATCGGCGCGAATGCGCCACAGCCGGGTGATATTCTCCTTGCGGTTTCGCGTCGCATTGAGGACGCGGGTCGAGGGCTTGAGCGTTCCGGAGTAGATGCGCAAGAATCCGAGCTCGTCGTGTTGGTCGGCTTGGATCTTGAAGAGCAGGGCACAGAACGGCTCCTCGTCCTTCGGGTGGCGCAGGAGCTTCTTCTCCGTCTTGGGATCGTCTCCCTCGACGGGCGGCACTTCCAGCGGACTGGGTAGGTAGTCGGCGATCGCGTCGAGCAGGGGCTGGACCCCGATGAACTTGAGCGAGCTGCCGCACAGGACAGGCGTCATGCGATGCTCGATGGTCGCGGTCCGCACGCCGGCACGAATCCGCTCCTCGGAGAGTTCCTCGCCTTCGAGGTAGAGCTCGGCGAGTTCGTCGTCGGCCTCGGCGATCGTCTCGAGCATCTTCTCCCGCCAGAGCTCGGCCTCGTCGACCATCTCCTCGGGGATGGGCTCCTTGGTCATCTTTTTGCCGAGTTCGCCCGGCTCGAAGTAGTAGGCTTGCCGGGTGATCAAATCGATTACGCCGATGAAGTCCTTTTCCTTGCCGATCGGGAGTTGAAGCGGGATCGTCTTGGCGCCGAGTCGTTCGACGACCTCGTCGTGGACGCGGAAGAAGTCGGCGCCGATGCGGTCGAGCTTGTTGATGAAGCAGATGCGCGGCACGCGATAGTGGTCGGCTTGGTGCCAAACGGTCTCGCTCTGGGCCTCGACGCCTTCCATCCCGCTGAAGATGACGACCCCGCCGTCGAGCACGCGAAGGCTTCGTTCGACCTCGGCGGTGAAGTCGACGTGACCGGGCGTGTCGATCAGGTTGATCCACATCTCCTTCGGCTTCCACTGAAAGGTGATCGCCGCGGCCCGGATCGTGATGCCCTTCTCTTGCTCCTGCGGGTCGAAGTCGGTGATGGTGGTGCCGTCGTCGACTTCGCCCATCTTGTGGCTCTCGCCGGCGTAGAAGAGGACGCGCTCGGTCGTGGTCGTCTTGCCGGCATCGATGTGGGCGATGATACCGATGTTACGCAGCTTGTTGATGTCCATCGCGGGAGGCATGGCGATCCGTCCTAGTCAATCGTTCGAGGGGAGGGCGTGTTGTCGCGAGCCCTCGGGAACCTATTCGGGGGCACCTCCCGGAGTCGCGGGACGTCGCCGGCGGGGCCAGCGATCGGCACGGTCACGTTCGTCGGGAGGGACGACCTCTTCCATCGGACACTCAATGGAGGGGATTCGTTCAAACCTTCTTTACAAAAAGAAACGGAGGAGATCTCCCAAGAGAGGTCTCCTCCGTCCACGGATATCGTATTGCCCAGGGGTCGAGCCGGGGCGAACCCTGGCCGCGCCGTCCTAGTGGGCGAAGTGGGCGAACGCCTTGTTGGCGTCGGCCATGCGGTGAACGTTCTCCCGCTTGGTCATCGCTTCACCCTCGCGACGGTAGGCGGCGAGCAACTCGTCGGCGAGCTTCAGGTGCATCGGGCGACCCTTCTTGCCGCGGGCGGCCTGGATGATCCAGCGGATCGCCAGAGCCTGCTGACGCTCGGTGGAGACCCGAACCGGAACTTGGTAGGTGGCACCACCAACACGCTTCGATTGGATCTCGACGGCGGGCTTGACGTTGTCGACCGCCTGGAGGAAGACCTCAAGAATGCCCCCCTCGCCGGGGCCGCCGCGAGTGGAGAGTCGACGCTCCATCTCATCCATGGCGCGGTAGAAGATCCGGATCGCGGTGGTCTTCTTCCCGTCCCACATCATGCAGTTGACGAACTTGCTGACCAGCCGGCTGTTGAACCGGGCGTCGGGTCGCAGTTGTGAACGGCTTGCCGTCGGTTTTCTCATCGTCATGACGAACTAATTCCCATGCTTGAAGGCCGTCGGAACTCCCGAGCAACGCTCGTCGCGGGGACGGACCTTGGTCGAGGACCTGTCCCGGAGCCGAACGGATGGTCTTATTTGGGGCGTTTGTTGCCGTACTTCGAGCGGGCCTGCTTCCGATCGCCGACACCTTGGGTGTCGAGCACGCCCCGGACAATGTGGTAGCGAACACCCGGGAGGTCACGAACACGACCGCCGCGAATTAGCACGATCGAGTGTTCTTGGAGGTTATGACCCTCACCGGGAATGTAAGCGGTGACTTCCTTGCCGTTGGAGAGCCGCACACGAGCGATCTTCCGCAACGCGGAGTTCGGCTTCTTGGGGGTCATCGTCTTCACCTGAAGACAGACACCCCGCTTTTGCGGGCAGGCCTCCAGCACGGGAGACTTGGTCCGCTTGACCTGTTTTACGCGGCCTTTACGGCACAATTGGTTGATCGTCGGCATCGAGCTAAGCGCATCCCTTGGGCTATCATCTGCCAGATCGGTCAGTATAAGAGTTGCATGGGGGATCGGCAAGGCGCTGCCGCGAATGTGCTGATCTCGTGATACCTAGGGATGGGCACGGAAGGGGGAAACGATCACGACCGGGGCCGAGGCCCATGGTTCGTTCGCTCCCCGCGACGGCCCCTCTATCCGCACTGGTTCACAGAACCGCACTCCTTGGCGAAGTTCCCCAACATTCGCCGGTCACCGGAGATCGGACTAGTTGCCGTGGCGGCCCCATTCCTTGCAGCCGATACCATCGGAACTAAAATCGAGGCAAGCCGCGTCTGGGCAACCATTTGCAGGTGCAGATGCGTTGACACCCCGTGGGAGACGACCTAATTTGTTTATCACTTGGTCAGGGGAGACGACTTGATCGCTTCCCGAGGTGAAGCCAAGTAGCGGTGGTCCGGTTAGAATCAATTACGGCGTCAGGTCCCGGGAGAGATCGCGGATGCTTGAGCGAGCACCAACCATCTTCGAAGAGGGGGTCTACCACCGTCGACTCGAAGAAGAGAATGACCGTCGCCCTGTGGCGCTCTTCCTTCCTCAAGCCTACGAGCCACGTTATCCCTATCCCCTGGTGGTCTTCCTTCATGGCCACGGCGAGACGGAAACGCAGTGGACCAACTCGATCGCCTCACTGAGTCGGCGAAACTACATCGGCATCAGCCTGCGGGGCCCTCACGCCGTCAACCGGCAGGACGGTCGCCGTGGCTACAGTTGGGGACGTCACCGGCGTTCCGACGGATTGATCGAGGACTACGTTCTCGCCGCGATCCGTCAAACGATGCAGTCGTACAACATCCACTCCGAACGCATCTTCCTCGCGGGATTCTGTGAGGGAGCGACGGTCGCGTACCGTCTCGGCGTCATGTTCCCGGAAAAGTTCGCCGGGATGGTCGCTCTCAATGGCTGGCTCCCCTCGGGACGTCTTCCATTGGGTCGGGTTCGGGCCGCGGGCAATCCGCGCGTCTTTATTGGGCATGCCCAGGAGAACGCGCACGTTCCGGTTCAGCACGCCGCCGACGCCTACCGGCTCCTCTACACCGCCGGGCTCGACGTGACGCTGCGAACCTATGGGGCGGGGCACCGCTTACAGCCCTCGATGCTTCGGGACGTCGATCACTGGCTGATCGAGTCTTGCCACTCCTCCACGCTCTGAGACCATTCGGCTCTTCTCTGCGTGGTAAGATCTTTTGCTGTCTTGGTTTAGGGCTATTCGGCGGGCTGTCCAATGGGCGGCCCACTTCGGATCATGCCGCTCTCTGGCCTCTCCCTCACGGTTCGGCCCTTCTGGCGCGACCATCTCCCTAAAAGCTTCTCGCCGTGAGACGTTCGCGTTGGGGGCCACTGGCTGCTTGTCAGCCAGTGCCAAAAGGTTAAGACGATACCCGCACCAGGCTTCGTCTCAAGATTGGGTCGTCCGCCCGAGAATCAGCCATTCGGCGCAGCCCGACAAAGTCCCGTGCCGATGTAGCGAGTCGAAGCCAGTGCCAAGAATTGAGACGGAGTCTAGTTTCCAGTTGGAACAGAGCACGGTGGCCAATCTTGAGCCGCGAAGCGACAGGGGTGACTCGCCAGGGGGCAACGACTCGGCTGGTCTCGCGCACCATCTGAGCCCCGAAGGGGCGCCGGATTGAGGGACGTCTCCGACCCGGAGGTAGCCTCAGAAGGCTTGACCCATCTCTGGGCGCGTGTTTGAATGACAAGAAGGGCGAGATTTCTCGCCTAGCCATCAAACGATCAGCCTGGAAGTTTGGGAGGCTTCGGAAGAGTGGGTGGCGACGAGGGACTGCTAGACCAGTCGGAGATCGAACAGCTCTTCGGCTCGATGGGAGGCGACGCCCAGCCCGATCAAGGGGCTGCCGGGGCTCCGGCACCTCCGTCGGATGCGGCTCCCGCTCCCAATATTGGGCAACTCGACGTCCAGCCCTTTCAGACTCCCGAACTCGGCTCCGCGGAACAAGCGGGCGGCCTTGATGATGACTTGAGCTTGATCGCCGACGTCGACTTGAACGTCCGCGTCGAACTCGGACGCACCCGGATGTACATCGAGGATGTCCTCAAGCTCCGCGACGGGTCGATCGTGCCACTCGAAAAGCTCGCCGGGGACCCGGTCGACGTCTACGTCAACGGTCAGCTGTTGGCGCGCGGCGAGGTTCTCGTGCTCAACGACAATTTTTGCGTCCGCATTTCCGAGATCATCGGCCGTGACAAGCCGGAAGCGGGCAGCTAGTGCTTTGGTCTACTGAAATGTTAGGGTGCCACGGGCTGCTTGTCAGCTAGTGCCAAAGGGTTAGGGCAAGACCGAAACCAACTTTAAGTTGGACCGGCGCGCTAGGGTTCGGGCAAGCATCGTCGGTCGGACGGTGCTTCGTTCGACATCGCATCTCGCATTCGAGGGCTTTCAGGCCGCCTCTTGCGATGGGATCCATCGAAGGGGGCTGGGAGTCGAACCCGGAACCAAGGATCGGTTTCGGGGCCAGTGACGCGCCCGCGACGGTGCGATCACGCCGTCCCCTCCGTTGGGGAGTAGGCAAGGGAGTGCCGCACCATGACCATCACCTCGGCGTTTGTCGCCCTCCTCATTCTTGGGGCGGGCGAGACCAAAGCCAGCGCCAACGTTCCCACCGCAGTCGCCAACGAGCCGCCCGCACCCTATGCGGTTGACTCGGGCTCGGCGACAAGGCGAATTCCGCGAGCGGATGCCGCTACCCCTCAACCACCCGCGGCCCGCATTGAGCGGGTCGACCCGATGGTCCGCCCAGCGGCCTCCGTCGCGGTCACTCCCGAGGTTCGGAAAGCCGCCGACAACGCAACCGAGCAGGGAACTTCCTTGGCCGTGTCGCCCCGTCGCCAGCCGACGCGCCTGCGACCCCGAGAGAAGGACGCGACGAGTTCTCCTCAAGGCGAGAAGGGTTTCGCCGCTCGGCAGTGGGCCTGGTGGGTCACGACTGGCGCGGGCCTGGTGATTGTCCTTTGCCTGATCTTCGGAAGCAGCCGGGCTCTCAAGCGGATCGTCCCTGGCATGAGTAGCCTTCCGGACGATGGCGGCCCGGTTCACGTACTCCATCGTTCCTTGCTCTCGCCGAAGCACGCCGTCTGTCTCGTCCGCTGTGGCGGACGCATCCTGCTCGTTGGCTATTCGGGCGATCGCATGCAGACGCTCACGGAGATCACCGATCCCGAGGAGATCGACGTCCTCAAGGGCCAGTGCATGCAAGCGCAGCCAAAGTCGACGACCAAGGCCTTTCGCGACATGTTCGCCGGCGGGCGGCAGTCCTTCTCGAGCGACATCGAGCCCGAGAACGATATCGTCGAGCCGCCGAACGCCGAGGAGGCTGGAAAGCCAGCCTCGAGCAGCTTCTCCGAGCAACTTCAGGACGTACGCAAGACCATCCTCGACTGGAAAGCGAGGGCCAATTCCTGATGGCGGGCAACCGGGACCGAACGTCGCGTTGGCTTTCGATCGCCTCGCTGGCTCTCCTTGTGGTGCTCGCGGCGCCGATGCCGGCCTTCGCACAGCAGCAGGGGGCGGCGGTCGCCGATCCGGCGCAGATTCTGGGACAACTCCAGCCCCCGGAACTCGAGGAGTGGTTTGGTCCGCGGCGGCTGACCAACACCATGATCCTCTTCCTGTTGCTGACGGTGCTCACGTTGGCGCCGGCGATCATCATCATGACGACCTCGTTCGTCCGGATCATCATCGTCTTGTCGATCACGCGACAGGCTCTGGGGACGCAGCAACTACCGCCGAGTAGCGTCCTGACCACGATCGCGCTCTTCATGACGTTTCACATCATGATGCCGATCGGCGAGAACATGTACGAGAATGCCGTCGTTCCCTATTCAGAAGGGCGCATCGACGCGGATCAGTTGATGGCGGGACTGATCGACCCGCTACGCGACTTCATGGCCCAGCAGATCGAAAATACCAGCAACCAGGACGATGTCTGGCTCTTCGTCGACTACAACCCGACGATCGACGCCGATTCGATCCAGACTTACGACGACGTACCGCTAAGCGTCCTACTGCCGGCGTACTTGCTGAGCGAACTGCGGACCGCGTTCCTGATCGGCTTTCAGCTCTTTCTCCCGTTCCTGATCATCGACATGGCCATTTCGTCGATCTTGGTCAGCATGGGCATGATGATGTTGCCGCCGGTGCTGATTTCGCTCCCCTTCAAGCTCCTTTTGTTCGTTCTCGTCGATGGTTGGCGGCTGATCGCCGAGACCCTGCTGATTAGCTTCTCGCCGTTGACCGACTACGTGTCGACGACGGGTGGGTGAGGGTGATGACTCGCGCCGACTGGGATGAGACCGACTCAGGGATGGAGATGTTGTCGTGACCATTGAGACCGCGACCGATTTGGGCCGTTCGGCCCTCTACGTGACCCTACTGGTCGCGATGCCGGCGATGGTGACGGGCATGATCGTGGGACTGACAGTGAGTCTCTTTCAGTCGATCACGTCGATTCAGGAACAGACCCTCTCGTTTGTTCCGAAGATCCTCGTGACGCTCGCGGTGGTGATTCTCGCGCTGCCCTGGATCATGACGCACGTGACGGAGTTCACGACCGACCTCTACTTGACGATTCCGAGTCGCTTTTAGCAGTCCGTTGATTTAAGCGGGCCAAGGCGAGAACGAGCCATGTTGGCCAAGATCAAGGAGGAGAATCGCAGGCGAATCCGTAGATTCGTCGAGTTTTTCGAACGCCGAGATTGGTCAATAGAGCCGTTCGCAGCCGGCAGCGAATAGATCAACGGGCTGTTAGCGTTCCGATCGTTCATGTCGTCATCCGGAGTCTCTTGGGTGCCATGCCCACGCTTGCGTGGGCATGCGGGAGTCGCAAGTCATTCGAGAACGGACATCCACGGGTGAATGCGGGGAGCCGGGTGAGGGAGAGATGATTCGGTGAAACAGAGTCAATCGTTGATGATGAACCCCCTCACCCCTAACCCCTCTCCCACGGGGAGAGGGGAACACATGACGACCTCTCCCACGGGGAGAGGGGAACACATGACGACCTCTCCCACGGGGAGAGGGGAACACATGACGACCTCTCCCACGGGGAGAGGGGAACACATGACGACCTCTCCCACGGGGAGAGGGGAACACATGACGACCTCTCCCACGGGGAGAGGGGAACACATGACGACCTCTCCCACGGGGAGAGGGGAACACATGACGACCTCTCCCACGGGGAGAGGGGAACACATGACGACCTCTCCCACGGGGAGAGGGGAACACATGACGACCTCTCCCACGGGGAGAGGGGAACACATGACGACCTCTCCCACGGGGAGAGGGGAACACATGACGACCTCTCCCACGGGGAGAGGGGAACACATGACGACCTCTCCCACGGGGAGAGGGGAACACATGACGACCTCTCCCACGGGGAGAGGTCGGGCAGTGGACCAATACATGGACGAAGAGGCGACGCCTCCCTTTCGCCATCGACCGAATGGGCCATCATGAACGCTCCTCTCTCGTTGATCGACTTTCTTCAACTGGAGATCACGACGTTCGTGCTGGTCATGACCCGGGTCGCGGGGATCGTCCTCTTCGGCCCGCTCATCTCGGGCAACTCCTTTCCCACGTCGCTGCGCATCTACCTCGTGTTGGCGATTTCGTTCATGGTGACCGGCGCGACCCAGGCCCCCTCGTTGACGCCGCAAAACATGGTCGACATCATCTTCATGATGGCCGGGGAACTCCTCGTTGGGTTCACGGTCGGCAACATGCTCCGAATGATGATCCAGGCTTTGCAGTTGGCGGGACAAGTCGTCGGTCAGCAGATGGGTTTGGCGCTAGCGAACATCTTCAATCCGCAACTCGATGAGCAAGCCTCGACGCTCGCGGCGGTCTACGTCACGGTCGCGACCTACATCTTTCTCGGCATGGGGGGGGACCGCGAGATGTTCGCCGCGCTGCTCGACAGCTTTCGGCTCATTCCGGTCGGCGAGGTCACGTTGCACGCGTCGGTGTTCGAGTTGGTGATGAGTTTCTTCCAGCAAACGATGCAGTTCGCCGTCCGCGTCGCCGCTCCGGGGACGATCGCGCTGGTGATGACCGAGATCGCGATGGGATTTGTGGGCCGGACGGTGCCCCAGCTCAACTTCCTCTCGATCGGGTTCGCGGTTCGGATTCTGCTGGGCACCTTCATCGTGATGACGACGATTCGAGCGGCGGGCGTCGTCTTCGCCGATCAAATGGCCGACGCGTTCGGCTCGGCGTACCTGGCGATCGACAACCTGACTTCCGAGTGAGCGGAGAACGATGGCGGAGGACGTAGGCGAGAGGACCGAGTCAGCGACGCCACGGCGGCGGGAGCAAGCCCGCAATCGTGGTCAAGTCGCGACCAGTCGCGATCTCAACGGCGCCGCGATCCTGCTCGCCGCGGTCGTCAGCTTTCACGTCTTCGGGTTGATGATGCTCGGCGAGGCGATTCGCGTGCTCCGCTACTGCCTGGGAACGCCCTGGCTCGACTTGAGCATCGAACGGGTGCGGATCGAGATCGCGAAACTCGCGATCCTCGCGTTTTTGGCACTGCTGCCGATCCTCTCGATCCTGGTGGCAACGGCGTTGGGGGTTAACATCTTCCAAACCCGCGGCTTGTTGCTCGCTTACGACAAAAACTACTTCAACCTCAACGCGATCAATCCGATCAACGGCTTTCAGCGGATCTTCTCGACGCGGACTCTGGTGCGGGTCGCGACCGATTTGGCCAAGGTCGCGGTGGTCGGCACCGTCGCGTATCTCTTCATCTCCGGCGAGCTGTTGCCGCTGAGCGCGCTGCTCGGGATGCCCTTTCCGGTGATGGGGGGCTACGCGTTCAATCGGTTTCTCACGCTCGGCTACTCGCTGGTCGCGGTCCTGTTGACGCTTGGGGCGGCGGACTACGCCTTTCAGATCTACCAGAACGAACGCGACATGAAGATGACGCGCCAGGAGGTGAAGGAGGAGGGCAAGGACGTCGAGGGTGACCCGCAGATCAAGTCGCGTCGGCGGCAGATCCAGGCGGAATTGGCCCGTCAGCGGATGATGCAGGCCGTCCCCGAGGCCGAAGTCGTCATCACCAACCCGACCGAGATCGCCGTCGCCCTCAAGTACAACGTCGACGAGATGGACGCTCCCATGGTCGTGGCGCTTGGCGCGGGAAACATCGCTCAGCGCATCCGCGAACTGGCGAACGAAAACGGCATCCCGATCATCGAAAACAAGCCGTTGGCACGCTACTTGTTCAAGAGCGCGACGCTCGACCGAATGATCCCGGAGGATACCTTCCAGGCGGTCGCCGAAATCCTCGCGTACGTTTACCAGATCTCCGGCCGCCGCTCCTCGGACATGCGTCACGGACGGGGGGACGCCTGAACCTGGGCGGACGGTGGCGTGTCCCTTCTCTCGGGAGATTGTGCCTGGGGTTGCCCGGCGGGGCTGGGTTGTGAAAATGGTAGGATGCGCGACCGCATGGCCCGCCGCGAGTGCGTGCGGCTCGATGATCATGAAGGAACCGACGCGAGATGAGCCCAGAAGCCGTTCGGGAGAAGGCCCCGAAAGTCAAGGACGACCTCTACAAGATCCGCCATTCGCTGGCGCATGTCCTCGCCCAGGCCGTGCTGCAGATGCGCCCCAACGCCAAGCTCGCGTTCGGTCCGCCGATCGACAACGGCTTCTACTACGACTTCGACTTCGGCGACGAGGAAGCCCTCGGCGAGGAGGATCTCCCCGAGATTCAAAAGCGGATGCGGGCGATTCTCAAAGAGAATCAACAGTTCGAGAAACGCGTCCTGCCCGTCGACGAGGCCCTCGAGTACCTGACCGGACGCGGCGAGGTCTACAAGGTCGAGCACTGCCAGCGGCTCAAGGAAGCTGGCAACGCGGAAGTGAGCTTCTACACCAACGGACCCTTCGACGACTTGTGCGAGGGTCCCCACGTTGAGAAGACCCGCGACCTCAAACCCAACATTTTCAAGATTGACCGCACCTCCGGGGCCTACTGGCTCGGCGACTCGAGTCGCCCCTCGCTCACCCGGATCTACGGCGTCGCGTTCGCCACCAAGGAAGAACTCAACGACTATCTCTTCTGGCGTGCCGAGGCCGAAAAACGCGATCACCGCGTCGTCGGCAAGCAGATGGGCCTCTTCAGCTTCCACGACGAAGCCCGCGGCAATCCCTTCTATTTGCCCCACGGCGTCGCGGTCAAAGACGCGTTGCTCGACTTCTGGAAGCGGTTGCACCGGATGCGCGGCTACGTCTTCATCGAGACCCCCACCATCCTCGATCGCAAGCTGTGGGAAACCTCCGGCCACTGGTTCAACTACCGCGAGAACATGTACACCCTCCAGATCGACGAGGAGGACTGCGCGGTCAAGCCGATGAATTGTCCCGGCGGCATGCTCGTTTACAACGAGTCGCCCAAGAGCTTCCGCGAACTCCCTCTGCGCGTCGGCGAACTGGGCCACGTTCATCGTCACGAGATGTCGGGGGCGCTCGACGGACTGCGCCGCGTTCGGGCCTTCACCCAGGACGATGCCCACATCTTCATGACCCCCGAACAGATCACCGACGAGATCGTCGGCGTCATCGACTTGGCCGACACCATCTACTCGGTCTTCGGGCTCGAGTACGAACTTTGTCTTTCGACCAAGCCCGAGGAAAAGACGATCGGCTCGGACGAAATGTGGGAGAAAGCGACCGACGGTCTGCGCGGCGCCCTCGATCGTTGGGGCAAACCCTACGAGGTCGACGAGGGAGCGGGGGCCTTCTACGGGCCGAAGATCGACTTCATGCTCCGCGACGCCCTCAATCGCAAGCACCAGTGCGGCACCATCCAGCTCGACATGGCGCTGCCCGAACGCTTCGACCTCACCTACATCGGCCCCGACAACGCGTCCCATCGAGCGGTCATGGTCCATCGCGCCCTGTACGGGTCGATCGATCGCTTCCTCGGGATTCTCATCGAGCACTTCGCGGGCGCGTTCCCCGTCTGGCTGGCGCCGATCCAAGCCCGAGTGTTGCCAATCACCGACGAGCTCAACGACTACGCCCAGGAGGTTGCGACCAAGCTGCTCGAGGCCGGCTTCCGCGTCGACCTCAACACCAAGAGCGACAAGATCAACCGCAAGATCCGCGATGCGGCTCCCATGCACATTCCCTACTTGCTCGTCGTCGGCAAGCGGGAGGCGGAGGAGGGAAAGGTCGCCCCACGACTTCGCGGCAACGAGCAACTCGACCCGCTCTCGGTCGAGGACCTCATCGAGCGGATGCGTCCCGAGAACGACCCCTTCCACGGCACGACCCCACGCTGGTTCCCGCCGAAGATTGACTAAGGACCCGTCACGTCAACGACCTCGACAAGCGGGCCGTCCGGATCGTCACCCCGGCGGCCCCGGTTCGTGGTACGATCGTTTGACCCAATCTTCTTCCCCTTGCCGCGAACAACATCGTGTGGAGAACCGTTCGGGCGACCGTCCGTCTTGGAGGAATCGATGCTAGAGGAGATCAACGAGCAGCTAGTCAAGGCGAAGGAACGCCGGCTCGCCAAGCTGCGTCTCGTCGATCTGTTGGCGTGCGCTCGCGAGGACATTCGCGAACAACGGGAACGCTGCGACGAGTTGCGAGTAGAACTCGATGACGAGAAGGAGGATGTCGAGATTCTCGAGGGCATGACCCTCACCTCCCTCTTCCAGTACCTCGCCGGCACCCGTGACGAGCAACTCGAGAAGGAACGCCGCGAATACGTCGCCGCGAAAATCAAGCACGAAGAGGCCCTCGAGGCGATCAAGGAATCCGAAGCCGACCGGGCCCGCTACGAGTCGGAGCTCGAGTCCTTCGACGGAGCCGACGAGGAGTACGACGCGGCCCTCGCGGCCAAGGCCGCCACGCTCGACAACGCGAACGGGGCCGCCAACCGCCTTGAGGCAATCGGCCAGCGATCGGAAGAACTCGAAGCCAAGAAGCAGGAACTCGTCGAGGCCGCGCAAGCCGGCCGGGTGGCGCTCCAATCGCTCGAGCAGGTGCGAGAGTCGCTCGACTCGGCTCGCGGCTGGGGCCACTTCGACATGCTCGGCGGCGGCATGCTGGCGACGATGGCCAAGCACTCGCATCTCGATCAGGCCCGCGATCATGTCCGCACCGCTCAACTGCATCTGCGACGCTTTCGTCGGGAACTCGCCCACACCGATCACAGCCTACAAATCTCGATCGAGTTCAGCGGCCTGCTCCAGTTCTCGGACTATTTCTTCGACGGATTGATCGCTGACTGGATGGTGCAGAGCGAGATCAGCAATGCCGCCAGTTCGTGCGAGGACGCGGTGCGGGGCGTTCGCGAATTGCTCGACGAATGCCGGCAGCGATTGAACCAATGCGACCGTGAACTGACCGACCAAGAGATGAAACGCCAGCGATTGATTGAAGAGGCGTGACACCGCAGGTGAATCTACTGGTCCATCGAGCTCTAGGCGTCAGCCTTTCCTAGCCTCTCCAAGCCAGGAGCGCCAAGCTACCCTGGTGGGCTTGGCTCGGGAGAGGTCGGCGAACGCAGTAAGCTGGGTGAGGGGACGAAATGTGTTGTGCAACGAAGCGGTTCGTTGGAAGAGAACCCCCTCACCCCTAACCCCTCTCCCATCGGGAGAGGGGACAAGAGGCTTGCTCTCCCATCGGGAGAGGGGAACGAAGCTTCGCTACGTGGACTCGTCGACGATCGGATCGGTATCCATCGCGCCGTCGCGAAGCTTGAGCGCCCGCACGGGAACCAGTTCGCCCGACAACTCGGGGATCGTCGCGAGCCGCAAGGGAACGTAACGACATGCCGTGCCGCGCATCATCCCTGGCTCGTGCTCGTCGGGCTGCTCGATCAGCATCTCGAGTTGGCGGCCTTCCAGTCGCTTGCAATAGTCGACCTTGAGCTCTTCCTCCACCTCGGCCAGACGTTGACGGCGAGCGTTGATGCGATCCTTCGGGATCATGTCGGTCATCGACGCGGCAACCGTCCCCTCGCGAGCGCTGAAGGGGAAAAGATGCATCTTGACGAACCCGGCCGAACGGCAGGCGGTAATTGTCTCCTCGAACTCCTCCTCCGTTTCCCCGGGAAAGCCGACGATCACGTCGGTTGAAAAAGCGGGTTCGTCGAGACGATCGCGGAGCAAGTCGCAGCGATCGAGAAACCGTTCGATGCGGTAGCGCCGCTTCATGCGTTTGAGGACGCCGTTGGAGCCGCTTTGCATGGAGAGATGCAGGTGCGGACAGATCCGGTCGGAATAGTCGGCAAGCACGCGGGTGAAGTCGTCGGTGACCTCGGTCGCTTCGAGGCTCGAGAGGCGCAAGCGGAACTCGCCGTCGAGATTGGCGAGTCGCTCGAGCAGATGCCAGAGCCGACACCACTGGTCGCGTTTCTGTCCCTGGCTCAGATCGATCCCGTAGTGCCCGAGATGAATCCCCGCGAGGACGATCTCGCGGTAGCCGGCATCGATGAGCCCGCGAACCTCCTCCACGATGTCGTCGGCCGATCGACTGAGGAAGCCGGGGCGAACCTTGGGGATGATGCAGAAGGTGCAATCGAGTAGGCAGCCGTCAGCGACCTTCACGAACGCGCGATGCCGACCGACGAAGCGGCGGATGCCCTTGACCTGTTTGGTGACGCCGAACGGACGTAGCGAGTGGCCGAGATCCTTCTTGTCGGTGATGACCGCGGCCACGCCCGGCATGCGGCGCAGGCGTTCGGGATCGTTGGCCGCGTAGCAGCCCATGACGACGATCTTGGCTTCGGGGTTTCGGCGGGCGAATTGCCGGACGAGTTGGCGCGACTTGCGATCGCTCTCGGCGGTGACGGTGCAGGTGTTGATCACGGCGATGTTGGCGGCTTCTTCCTTGGCCGCCTCGCGATAGCCGTTCTCGAGCAGCAATGCCCGGACGTACTCGGTCTCGTACTGGTTGACTTTGCATCCCAGGGTGGCGAGGCGAAACGACCCCGACACGGGGCCGGTCGGCTCGGTCGGCATTGGCCGCTCCTCGGGGGGAGTCGCGTCGCTGCCGGGCAGGGAGATCTGGACGAGTTCTCCGGCGGGGATGGTGAATGTTTCGCTCACGAAGAATCCTTCTCCAAGGACAGCACGTGGCCCAGTGTCATGCCCCATATCGAGGCGCCAACGTTCCTGGACCCCACAGATTCTGAATTGGGTACCCCCGGTTGCTGTGCTACCGGGGCGGAGTCAGGACCACCCCGCTCCTGACGGGCGTGGGTCGCCGCAAGAGGTCTTGGGCGGAGGTTGGACAACGGGCGCAGCGGCGACGATCAAACGGAGGATCTTCCCGAGATCTCCTGCCGACTACGTCGGCCCCGATTGAAGCAACCGGGGTTACCCGCTAGTGAACAGACACACAACCTCACACCCTGGCCAGACCCGGCGGCCCGGCTCGACGGACGCTCCATCCCCTCTATAATACGGCGCCGCTTGCTGCCCGCCCTCTCAAAGGGCAACCTCTCTCGTAGGGAATTTATCCTCTTCAAGTGGGCGTGATTTCGGGACGAGGTGGCTCGACGATTGACCGAGGGTCCACGATAGGTGGTGTTGTGACCATGTTGAATTGGCGCGAACTTGATCGGCTCATCGAGAAGGCGGAGCGGGTACTACTGACCTGTCACGTTCGCCCCGACGGCGACTCGCTCGGCTCGGAACTGGCCCTTGCGGATCTGCTTGTCCAGCGCGGCAAGGAGGTCGCGATCTACAACCCGAGCCCGACGCCCGACCGCTACCGGTTTCTCGATCCGGATGGCTCGCGCGTCGACTCGCAAGTCGACGGGGTCGGCACGCCGCCGATGGATCCCGATCTCTTCATCGTCCTCGACACCGGCACCTGGTCGCAGTTGGCCGGGCTTGGAACCTACATCCGCCAGCTCGAGGCCGACAAAGTGGTGATCGACCATCATCGCTCCCAAGACGAGGATCTCGAGGCGCTCCGGCTGGTCGACGTCTCCGCTCCAGCTTGCGGAATGCTCATCTACGATGCCTTCGAGCACCTCCATGCCGAGTTCACGCCTCAGTCGGCCCAGGCGCTCTTCGTCGCCATTTCGACCGACACGGGTTGGATGCGTCATCCGACGACCTCTCCCGAGGTCTTTCGCGCGTTGGGAAGCCTAGTCGAGCACGGCGCCGAGCCGCACGTGATCCATCGGGAGCTTTACAGTAGCAACCGCATCGAACGTTTTCGGCTCCTCAGCCGGATGATCGCCTCGCTCCGGGTCGAGCTCGAGGGTCGTCTTGCCGTCGGTTTGGTGCGGCAAAGCGATATTACCGAGGTCTGCGCGCATCCGATGGACACCGAGGATTTCATCGATTACCTGATGAGCATCAAGGGGGTGGAGACGGGGCTGCTCTTCATCGAACAGCAGGGGGGCGGTACCAAGGTGAGTTTCCGGACTCGGGGAGAGCTCGACTGCAGCAAGTTGGCCGAGACCTTCGGCGGAGGCGGCCACCGTCCCGCCGCCGGCGCCACCGTCGCCCTTTCGCTCGACGACGCGGTCTCCCAGATCGTCGCCCGAACAGAGGAACGCATGAAGGCCCTGGCGACGTAGGGGCGCCTTTCGTTGGTGGAGTGGGTCTCGAGCCAGGGCGATTGCCGACGATTAGACAACCCCTGCGGGGTTGGTGTTTCGATCGGTTTGACACCCAGGGTGCGCGAAGCGCGACCCTGGGCTTCATCAGAGAACGGCGTTGCCGTTCGGAATGAGCCAGCGTTGCCGTTCGGAATATGACAGCGTCGTCGTTTGGAATATGAACAGCGTCGTCGTTCGGAATGTGAAGAGCGTTGTCGTTTGGAATGAGCCAGCGCTGTCGTTTGGAATGGGAACAGCGTTGTCGTTTGGAATGTGAACAGCGTCGTCGTTCGGAATGAGCCAGCGTTGCCGTTCGGAATGTGAAGAGCGTTGTCGTTCGGAATGGGAACAGCGTTGTCGTTCGGAATATGAACAGCGTTGTCGACTGGAAATGAATGACGTTGTTGTTCCGACGGCGAGCGTCGTCGCCGTTTGGCATGTGCTGTCGGACGGTCCCTATGCCGAAGGCATTGACTAATGAAGCCCAGGGTCGCGTAGCGCACCCTGGGTGGGGAGATCCCGCGAATCGCCAAAACCCCGGAGGGGTTTTCTAGACTCTGTTGTTCGAACCACGTCGCGGGAATCTGGCTCTGTTGTTCGAACCACGTTGTGGGAATCTGGCTCTGTTGTTCGAACCACGTCGCGGGATTTGTGTCCCTATGCCGAAGGCATTGATTAATGAAGCCCAGGGTCGCGTAGCGCACCCTGGGTGGGGAGATCCCGCGAATTGCCAAAACCCCGGAGGGGTTTTCTAGACTCTGTTGTTCGAACCACGTCGTGGGAATCTGGCATTGTTGTTCGAACAACGTCGTGGGATTTATGTCCCTATGCCGAAGGCATTGATTAATGAAACGCAGGGTCGCGCAGCGCACCCTGGGTGGGGAGATCCCGCGAATCGCCAAAACCCCGGAGGGGTTTTCTAGACTCTGTTGTTCGAACCACGTCGTGGGAATCTGGCATTGTTGTTCGAACAGCGTCGTGGGATTTGTGACCCTATGCCGAAGGCATTGATTAATGAAGCCCAGGGTCGCGTAGCGCACCCTGGGTGGGGAGATCCCGCGAATTGCCAAAACCCCGGAGGGGTTTTCTAGACTCGGTGAGGCGTCATGGTTCGCGTGCTCGTGCTTGGAGCGACCGGCTTCCTGGGACGCCACGTGGTGCGACACGCGAGGCGTTTGGGCTGCGAACTTTCGCTCGCCTCCCGTCGACTCGGTCACGATCTCGCCAACGCCGATGGGTGTTCCCGACTTCTCGACCAGGTTCGCCCCGAGGTGATTGTCAACTGCGCCGCCGACATGGGGGGCGTTGTCGATGCCGCCCGGCGGCCCGCGGCGATGCTGACGACCAACGCCCGGCTGCTCGTGAACCTCTACGAGGCGGTCGGGGCGGTCTGCCCCCAAACGACGATCGTCCAGCCGGTCTCCAACAGTGCCTACCCCGGCGACGCCGCTCTTCAGCGAGAGCCCGACTGGCGCGACGGGCCCGTCCACGATTCGGTCCTTCCCTTCGCGCCGACGCGTCGGCTTCTCTACGCGCTGGCCGCGTGCTACCGCGACCAGTACGGCGTCCGCAGCGTCAACTGGCTCGTTCCCAACGCCTACGGTCCGGGGGATGACATCGATCCGACCCGCGTCCACGCCCTCAACGGCATGATCATTCGGATGCTAAAGACGCGACGTCGAGGGGAGCGGCGCTTCACGATCTGGGGATCCGGTCGGCCGGTGCGCGAGTGGTGCTACGTGGGTGACATCGCGAAGATCCTCCTGACCTCGTGGGATCGCGATGACCAGATCGATCCGGTCAACATCGCCCAACGCCAGGGGCACTCGATCAACGTCATCGCGCGGTTGATCGTGGAGGAACTTGGGGGCGGGGTCGAGTTGAGCCACGACCTTGGCTATCCCGACGGTGCTCCGACCAAGATCCTCGACGACGAGCTCTTTCGCGAGCGGTTTCCCGACTTTAGGTTCACGTCCCTCGCGGACGGGATCCGAAGGACGATTCGTTACTACCGGCAAGTATTGTTTCGGTGAGGTTGGTCGAGGAGTGGACGCGTCGGGAACCGAGTCACGGTGTTGGTCCCGAACGACCGTTGGCAAAGCATGCCCACGCAAGCGTGAGTCTTTGAAGCATGCCCACGCAAGCGTGAGCATGGCGCCCCGGCGACAGATCTTCGTCAAGCAAGGGACCGCAGGATCTCAATGATTCGCTTGAGATGCTCGTCGGGCATCGCGTCGTAGAGAGGCAGAGAGAGGACGTCGTTGGCGGCTCGTTCGGTTTCGGGAAGGCTCCCGGGGCCATCTCCAAAAGACCGGTAAGCGTCCATCAGATGAATTGGGACGGGATAGTGGATCGCCCAGCCGATGCCCGCCGAGTCGAGGGCCTCGATGACCCGCGAGCGATCGTGGCAACGGAGCACGAAGAGGTGGTAGGCGTGCTGGGCGAACTCGGTTTCGAGTGGTAGATCCCAAGGCCCTCCCGCGAGTGCGTCGCGGTAGTGCTTCGCGCGGCGTTCGCGCTGGGACAGTGCCTCTGGGAACGCCCGCAACTTGACGCGAAGCACCGCCGCTTGGAGCTCGTCGAGCCGACTGTTGATACCCTCGCAACGGGCGTGGCGGGTTGCGTCGAGTCCGTACTGTCGTCGTGACCGAATCGACTCCGCGAGGACCGTGTCGTTGGTGACACAGGCGCCGCCATCGCCAAGGGCTCCGAGGTTCTTGGTCGGGTAGAAGGAGAAGCAGCCGACATCGCCGAACGTGCCGACGGGGGTTCCCTTCCAGCGGGCGCCGAAGGCCTGGGCACAGTCTTCGACCACCGCGAGACGATGGCGTCGAGCGATCTGGAGTAGTTCGTCCATCGGTACCGCTTGGCCGTAGAGGTGGACGGGGACGATCGCGCGGGTGTTGGGCGTGATCGCTTCTTCAAGTCGGTTCAAGTCGAGCAAGCAGGTCCTCGGATCGATGTCGAGGAACTTGGGAAGAGCGCCGGCCAAGCGGATCGCGGCGACGGTCGCGACCGCGGTGTGGGCGGTGGTGATCACTTCGGCGTCGGGGCCGAGGTCGAGACTCGTGAGAGCGAGCTGGAGCGCATCGGTCCCCGAATGGACGCCGATTGCGTTTGAAACGCCGACGTTTTGCGCAAATTCGGACTCGAATTGGGTCAATTCCTGACCAAAGAGCAGCGTTTTTGATCCCAAAACGCGCAAAACGGCGCCGTTGATCGCTTGTCGGTGCCGCTCGTGGGAGGGTCGCGGATCAAAGAATGGGATCATCCGCGTCGTCCTACAGGTACTCGTCGGGGAAGCGCCGAAAGTACGCGATCGTATCTTGGAGGCCCTCGTCGAGGTCGTGTCGCGGTTCCCAGCCGGTGGCGGCGTGGAAGCGTTCGTAGGAGCCGTAGTAGTCGCCGATGTCGATCGCCTGTCGCTCGGAGGGGAAGGGGACGAGTTCGAAGTCGACGTTGGTGTACCGCCGCAGCGTTTCGACGAATTCCAGCAAACGGTAGGGGCGAGCATGGCCTAGGTTGAAGCACTCGCCCGAGACCCGCTCGTCGGCGCCCGCGAGGAGCATCGCGTCGACGACGTCGTCGACATGGTTGAAGTCGCGGCGCTGATGCCCGTCGCCGAAGATCTGAATCTTCTCTCCGAGCAGAGCCCGGCGAATGAAGATCCCCGCGAACCCCTTGCTATCACTTCTGAGATCCATGCGCGGTCCGTAGGTGTTGGTCAGTCGCAACCGCACCGAACGAATGCCGTAGGTCTCGTGGTAGAGGCCGTAGTACATCTCCCCCGCGAGTTTGTTGATGCCGTTGACGTCGATCGGCACGAGCGGATGATCTTCATCGACCGGCAAGTATTGCGGACGGCCGTACATCTGCCGGGTGCTGGCGAAGATGATCCGCACGTCGCGGTTACGTCGGCGGCACGCTTCCAAGAGCGAGAGCTGACTGCGACAGTTGATCTCCAGGTCGGGCATCGGGTCGTTCATGCTGTCGAGATGGCTCACCTGGCCGGCGAGACTAAAGAGCACGTCCTGATCGCGAACGAGGTAGTCGAGACTGTACGCGTCGCGGATATCGGAGAAGTTGACCCGAATCCGATCGCGCGCCGGTTCGATGTTGAAGAGATTGCCACCGTAGGCGGGGATCATCGAGTCGACGATCAGCACGTCGGCCCCCAAGTCGACCAAACGCAGGGCGAGCGTGCTGCCGATGAACCCCAGGCCTCCGGTCACGAGGACGCGTTTGCCCTTGTAGAAGTCGTTCATCTCCACTTCCGTGCGGATTCCTTTCGCCCAGGTGCCTCTTCCGGTGTAGCAACTTTCGCCGTCCGAGGGAAAGAGACGTTCGAGGAACGCCGGACTGGCGAAAATTGCCCGATGAGCCCGTTGTGATCGGGATCGGCTTCGGTTAGCTTACAGGGGACCACAGTGTCTTCATACCGCATTGCTCCTTCCACATCTGACAAGGCAATGCTCTTCCGACGGAGTTCGACTTGGGGCTTCATCCTTCGGAAGCGAGGACGCACGTCACTACGTAGCGCAGGGGGAAAACGATGATAGTCCGATTGTTCAGACGCGGAGCGTTCACGCTCGTCGAATTGTTGGTGGTGATCGCGATCATTGGTGTTCTGGTCGCGCTGCTTTTGCCCGCGATTCAGCAGGCGCGCGAGGCCGCTCGGCGGATGCAGTGTTCGAGCAACCTCAAGCAGATGGGGGAAGCTCTCCACAATTACCATGACGCTCACGCGGCGTTTCCTTTCGGACATGGAGTGCGGCACGCCGACCCGGGCAACGAAGGGACGTCCGCGAACTGGGGCTGGGGCTCGCTACTGTTGCCCTACCTCGACAAAGTCGCCCTTTGGGAACGGCTCAACGTCGGTAACCAACCGCTCGACGCGGCCGTCGCCGATACGGATCTCCTGCCGCTGATGCGTCAACCCATCGAGGTCTTCCGCTGTCCGTCGGACAGTGGCCCGGCGACGAACACCTTCCGGCTCATGCCGATGGGAGCGTCGTCCGCTCCCAACGACTGCGACACCACCAACTGCCGGGACGTCGCGATCTCCAACTACGTCGGCGGCAACGACAGTCGAGGACTGGTCCGCACCGACTGGAACGGCTTCATGGGTCGCGTCGATCCGACCGGCGGCTGCACCAACTGCACCGCGCGGGCGACGAGGTTGACCGACATCAGCGATGGGACCAGCAAGACGATCGCGCTCGGCGAACGGACCTGGGAACTCGCCGGCAAACGTCTGGGCGCCGCGGTCATTTTCGGCACCAACGGCGACACCGACAGCAGCGCCAAACAAGGGCAGTCCTACGTGATGGCCGGCGCCGAGTGGCCGATGAACTGCATCGGCACCAACTGCGAGCGAGGGTTTAGTAGCGCTCATCCCGGCGGAGCTCACTTCCTGTTCCTCGACGGGGCGGTGACCTTCGTCAGCGAGAATGTCGACCATGATCCCGACAACACCATCAACAGCACGTATGAGCGTCTGATCGCGATCGCCGATGGTCAACTCATCGACGGATTCTGAGCGAACGGGCTGTCGACAATCCGAGGACCGATCCGTCCCGTGGCGAAGGGAAGGATCGGTCCGTTTCCACTCTTGTCTTCCGGGGCGCACCGATCGAGAGCCAGGCTGCTCGGCTTTCGTTTGACTCACCACTTCCTTTGAACCATGATGGGCCGAGCGGACGGCGGCCTATCGATCGTGGACTACCCACCGATTGCGCGTGTGCTCAGGAGCACCGCTTCGGCCTCCGCGTCCCGCCCGATGAATTCCCGAAAGCAGCAGTGAGGAACCGTACTTCCATGTCGACGTTTCACGGAAAGAGCCCGACGACAATCGCGCTGACGCTGGCGATGCTCGCGTCCCTGGCGTTCGCGCCTAGTGCGAATGCCGATCAGAAGACCGAACGTCCGAATATCCTTTGGATCACCAGCGAGGACAACGGGCCGCACTTGGGATGCTACGGCGACGACTATGCCGACACGCCGAACATCGATGGCTTGGCGTCGGAAGGGTTGATCTATCTCAACTGCTGGTCGACCGCTCCGGTCTGCGCGCCGGCTCGCACGACGCTCATCTCCGGGCTCTATCCGCCGAGCACGGGATCGGAGCACATGCGGAGCATGACCCAACTCCCCAAGAGTTTCAAGATGTACCCCGTCTATCTTCGCGAAGCCGGGTACTACTGCACTAACAACCGCAAGGAAGATTACAACCTCGCCAAAGATGGCAAAGTCTGGGATGAGTCGGGCAAGAACGCCCACTGGAAAAACCGCAAGTCCGGCCAGCCCTTCTTCGCGATCTTCAACTACACCGTCAGCCACGAGAGCCAACTCCGCAAGCGTCCCCACAAGGCCATCCACGACCCGGCCAAGGTTCGCGTTCCCGCCTACCATCCCGACACGCCGGAAGTTCGCCAGGATTGGGCGCAGTACTACGACAAACTGACCGAAATGGACGCCCTAGTCGGCAAAACACTCAACGAACTCGACAAAGACGGGCTCAAGGACGACACGATTGTCTTCTATTACGGCGATCATGGCTCGGGCATGCCGCGGAGCAAACGCTGGCCGTACAACTCCGGATTGCAGGTGCCGCTCGTCGTTCACGTTCCCGAGAAGTTCAAGGATCTCGCACCCAAGGGCTACAAGCCGGGAGGGACGACCGATCAACTGGTCGGCTTTGTCGATTTCGCCCCGACGCTCTTGAGCATCGCCGGGATCAAGCCGCCCAAGCAGTTGCAGGGCCACGCCTTCATGGGCAAGTACCCCGCGCCGGAGCAGGACTTCCTCTTCGGCTTCCGCGGCCGGATGGACGAACGCTACGACTTGGTGCGGACCGCTCGCGACAAACGCTACGTCTATATCCGCAACTACATGCCGCACAAGATCTACGGTCAGCACGTTTCGTACATGTTTCAGACGCCGACGACGCAGGTCTGGAAGAAGCTTCACGACGAAGGGAAACTGAACGCCGCTCAGTCCCATTTCTGGAACACCAAGCCGCCCGAGGAACTCTACGATCTCAAGACCGACCCCGACGAGGTCAACAATCTCGCCTCATCCCCGGAGCATCAACGGATCCTCGCTCGTCTTCGCAAGGCGCAGCGGGACAAGGCGCTTGAAATCCGGGACGTCGGCTTTCTTCCCGAGGGAGAGATTCACGAGCGCTCGCAAGGCTCGACTCCCTACGAGATGGGACACGATAGCGATCAGTATCCGCTCGATCGCATCTTGGCGATGGCCGAGAAAGCCTCGATGCTCAAGGAGGAGTCGACTCCCGACTTGATCGCGGCGCTGGATGACGCCGATAGCGCCGTCCGCTACTGGGGTGCCCTCGGGCTTCTGATGCGGGGTTCGGCAGGCGTGGAGAAGGGGCACGAGCAGCTCGAGGCGTCCCTCAAGGACAAGTCCCCCTACGTGCGGATTGTCGCGGCCGACGCTCTTGGGCAATACGGCGACAAGGCCGACGTGAAGCAAGCAATGACGACGCTGCTGAAGGAGGCCGACCAACGCAACAGCGGCGTCTATGCGGCAATCCTCGCCTTCAACGCGATCGATCAGTTGGGCGACAAGGCGAAGCCCTTCAAGAAGCAGATCGCGGCGCTGCCCGAGAAGATCCCTTCGGTCAAAGGACGCCCCAGCGGCTACGTCGGCCGCCTCAAGGAGAAGACGCTCGCCGACCTGAACTAATCACGGGGTCGACTCCACCGCTCGCTGGAGGTCGGGATACTGCTCGTCGGTATCGCCGACCTCTTTTTTGATGCTCGCCAGTTTCTTCTTTAGCCGCGCGACGACCTCGGCGTATTCGGGAGCGTCGTAGACGTTATTCATCTCGTGCGGGTCTTTCGCTAGGTCATAGAGCTCCCAGTAGGGCTCGGTCACCTCCCGCACGGCGCCCGGAGCGTCCAGCGGCATGCCGTAGAAGAAGATCAGTTTGTGATCCTTCGTCCGGATGCCGTAGTGGGCCGGGTTGTCGTGGTGGGCCATGTGCATCCAGTAGCGATAGTAGGTCGCGTCGCGCCAGTCCTCCGCCTTCTCGCCCTTGAGTTGCCCGACGAAGCTCCTCCCCTGAAAGTCGCTTGGCATCTCCTCCTTGGCGACGCCCGCGAGTTCGAGGAGCGTCGGTGCGAAGTCGACATTGTTGATCAAGTCATCGGATGTCGTTCCCGCCTTGATTGCCTTGGGATAGCGGACGACGAAGGGCATCCGCTGTGATTCCTCGTACATCCAGCGTTTGTCAATGTAGTCGTGCTCGCCGAGCATGAAACCTTGGTCGGCGGTGTAGACGATCACGGTGTTGTCGAGTTCGCCCGTCGCTTCGAGATGATCGAGGAGCCGACCGATGTTGTCGTCGACCCCCTTCACGCAGCGAAGGAATTTCTTCAAGTAGCGCTGATAGGCGGATCGCTTGTACTCCTCCGGCGAGAGGTTCTCGTCGACGAACATGTGATGTCCCATGTTGCGGCGGGTGTTGCGGGGACCGACCGAGGTGCCGAACTGGGGATGACCTTTCGGTCCGTGGTTCTCGCGTTTCCACAGACTCTCCGGCTCGGGAATGTCGACGTCGCCGTAGAGCCAGTCGTAGCGTTCGGCGTTCTCGAAGTTGTCGTGCGGGGCTTTGAAGTGGTGCATCAGGAAGAAGGGTTTGTCCTTCTGTTCGCGGTTCTTCAGCCACTTGAGCGAGAGGTCGGTGATGGCATCGGAAGAGTGGGTGGAATCGTACTTCGAGGCGCGGATGGTGCTGCCGGGCCAGGGGGCTTTGCCACGTACGCGGAAGATCGGGTTGAAGTACGAACCTTGGCCAGGCAGCACGGCATAGTAGTCGAAGGCAGCCGGTTCTTTCTTAAGGTGCCACTTGCCGATCATGGCGGTTTCGTAGCCGGCGCTCTTCATCATCTTCGCGAGGGTTTGTCGTTCGGGAGGAATCGACCCGTTCAAGGTCGTGACCCCATTGCGGTGGCTGTACTGGCCGGTCATGATCGTCGCGCGGCTCGGCGTGCAGATCGAGTTGGTGCAGAAACAGTTCGTCAGTCGCGCCCCTTCCTCCGCGAGCCGATCGATGTTCGGTGTCGGATCGAGCGTGGCGAGTCGTCCGCCGTAGGCGCCGATCGCGTGCGCGGCGTGATCGTCCGACATGATGTACAGGATGTTTGGTTGTTCCGCCGATTTATCGGCCGAGGCGAGTCCCGCCGCAAGCAGGAGAGCGATGATGTTGAGTGTCATGTTGAGTTCCGTTGACTAGCGTTTCGTGGTTTCGGTCGATGGCGATGAGCTGGTGTCTCGTCGATTGCTCAAGTGCCTCCTGTTCCCCTCTCCCCGTGGGAGAGCGAGCCTCTTGTTCCCCTCTCCCTGTGGGAGAGCGAGCCTCTTGTTCCCCTCTCCCCGTGGGAGAGCGAGCCTCTTGTTCCCCTCTCCCCGTGGGAGAGTGAGCCTCTTGTTCCCCTCTCCCTGTGGGAGAGGGGTTAGGGGTGAGGGGGTTCTCTTCGCGTCACGTGTTCCTCTTAGGGCGAGTAGGAACTCTTCCAACAAACCGGATTGGTTGACGGCGCAATCAATCCCCTCACCCGTCTCGCTGCGCTCGCCGACCTCTCCCCATGGGAGAGGTGTCAAAGGCATGGCGCTTGATCGGTGCCATCCCCTCTCCCTGCGGGAGAGTGAGCCTCTTGTTCCCCTCTCCCCGTGGGAGAGCGAGCCTCTTGTTCCCCTCTCCCCGTGGGAGAGCGAGCCTCTTGTTCCCCTCTCCCTGTGGGAGAGCGAGCCTCTTGTTCCCCTCTCCCTGTGGGAGAGCGAGCCTCTTGTTCCCCTCTCCCTGTGGGAGAGCGAGCCTCTTGTTCCCCTCTCCCTGTGGGAGAGGGGTTAGGGGTGAGGGGGTTCTCTTCGCGTCACGTGTTCCTCTTAGGGCGAGTAGGAACTCTTCCAACAAACCGGATTGGTTGACCGCGCAATCAATCCCCTCACCCGTCTCGCTGCGCTCGCCGACCTCTCCCCATGGGAGAGGTGTCAAAGGCATGGCGCTTGATCGGTGCCATCCCCTCTCCCTGCGGGAGAGCGAGCCTCTTGTTCCCCTCTCCCTGTGGGAGAGGGGTTAGGGGTGAGGGGGTTCTCTTCGCGTCACGTGTTCCTCTTAGGGCGAGTAGGAACTCTTCCAGCAAACCGGATTGGTTGACGGCGCAATCAATCCCCTCACCCGTCTCGCTGCGCTCGCCGACCTCTCCCCATGGGAGAGGTGTCAAAGGCATGGCGCTTGATCGGTGCCATCCCCTCTCCCTGTGGGAGAGCGAGCCTCTTGTTCCCCTCTCCCTGTGGGAGAGTGAGCCTCTTGTTCCCCTCTCCCTGCGGGAGAGGGGTTAGGGGTGAGGGGGGTCTCTTCGCGTCACGTGTTCCTCTTAGGGCGAGTAGGAACTCTTCCAACAAACCGGATTGGTTGACGGCGCAATCAATCCCCTCACCCGTCTCGCTGCGCTCGCCGACCTCTCCCCATGGGAGAGGTGTCAAAGGCATGGCGCTTGATCGGTGCCATCCCCTCTCCCCGTGGGAGAGTGAGCCTCTTGTTCCCCTCTCCCTGTGGGAGAGTGAGCCTCTTGTTCCCCTCTCCTCGCGAGAGATGTGTCATGAACATGGCACTTGATCGCGTGCCGCGCCCAAGCTCGCCGCGGGGATGCTGGAAACACTTCTCCGCCGATACCGCTTCCGCGAGCAACGTCGCCTATTCCGAGATGTCGATCCCGTAGAACTCGGCGGCGGTGCGTCCGAGGATTTGTTCCTTCTCGGTGTCGCTCAGGGCGTCGATGGTCTCGGTGAGGGCCGCGTAGACCTCTTCATAAGTGCCCGCGAGTTCGCAGACGGGCCAGTCGGTGCCGAAGAGGCAACGCTCGGGGCCAAAACCCTCCAGCGCGATCTCGATGTACGGCTTGAGGTCGCTCGGCTTCCAATCGGACCGGTCGGCTTCGGTCACCATGCCGGAGAGCTTGCAGTAGATGTTGGGGAACTTCGCGGCTTGCCGAAAGTCCTCCTCCCAGTCGTCGAAGACGCGATCCTTGATCCGAGGCTTCGCGAGGTGATCGATGACCATCGGCAACTCGGGTAGTGTCCGCGCCAAGAGCGAGGTGTGCCGGAGATGCTTCACGTAGAAGAGCAGGTCGAACGGAACGCGATACTTCTCGAGCACCTTGAGTCCCCGCAGGACGTCGGGGCGGATGATGAAGTCATCGTCCGGCTCGTCATGAGTCACGTGGCGAATGCCGACGAACTTGGGGTGATTCTTGAACTCGAGCAGTTGCTCCTCGCAAGTCTCACTCGCCAGATCGACCCAACCGACGACCCCTACCATCCAGTCGAGGTTCTCCGCGAGCCCCAAGACCCAACGGTTCTCCTCGAGGTTGTGCTGGGTCTGGACGAAGATCGTCCGATCGACGCCAGTCCGCTCGAGATGCGGCTCGAGATCGGCCGGCAAGTAGTCGCGGTTGATCGCCGCCAGTTCGGGAGCTTGGAGCCATTCGTAGTTGAACGGCAACGACTGTCGCCAGAAGTGCTGATGCGCATCGATGACAAGACCCATGGATGTGTCCCCCCTCTTTTGTCGAGTTGGTGTCAGTCCATACGGACGCCGATGGAGAGAAGGATGTTCGCGTAACGCTGTTGGTCGGCGGTCTGCACCGTTAGGATATGATCGGGTGTCGCGACCGCGTCGTAGAAGGCCCACTTCTCGATCGGCTCGAGCTTGAGATCGAGTCCGGCGCCCGCGAGCGTCTTGCGATACTCGTCCCAGACCGGAGGATCCTCGCTCAGCGCGTAGGGGCCGGTCGTCTCGTACATCATCGTGTTGATCTCTTCGATCGGGATGGCCGAGAGAATTGCCTCGAGGACTTGATCGCACGTGACCAGTCCCGGCATCAGGTTCAAATGCACGAGTTCCGCGTTTGGCCCCAGCTTCGAAGAGACCGGGTAGTTGCCGTCGGCGATCAGGATCTTGCCGTGATGGCCGGCCCGACCGAGGATTCCGTTGATGGTCGGATGAATCAGTTTGTGCTTGAGCATCGTCGTTCCCCAACGCTTGTGATCAAAGCCCAGCGTTCAACGCTTCCAAGTGCTTGCTGAAGTGAATCGCCAGCACCTCGGTGTAGGTGTCGAGGTGGCTTTCGAGTAGCGACCGCAGCAGCGGGCCGAACTCGGCGTGCGTCAGCACCGAGCCGAAGGTGCAGTGGAGGATCTGCCGGCCGGGGGCGGTGAAGCCCTTGCCCGCGGGGACGTCTTCCCACTTCTCGAGGTAGTGACGCTCCAGTTCGGTGACGTCAGCGACCTCTTTGGTCGTCGGTGCCGAGTCGAGCTTCGCGGAGACATGGTAGGTCGCTTTATCGGTGTCGTAGCGTTCGCGGCTGAAGTCGATGATCGCCCGGAAGAGGGATTCATCGTGTCGCGCGGCGACGCGCAGGGCTTCGAGGTAGCTGGTCCCGGCGGTCTTGACGTGCAAGCGACCCTTGGTGGCCCGCGAGAGGGCGGCGTACATCGAGAGCTTGTCCGAGCCGGAGTGAAGGCTCAGCTTGTAAGGGCCGAGCAATTCCGCGATCGCGGCGTGATCGTGGAGGGACTTTTCGAGCAGCGCCGCGTCTCCCTTGAAGTCGACGCCCTTCTCGAAGTCGCCGATGAACCGCGGGGCGAGACTGACGAGTTTCATCCCGCTGGAGAGGCACTGGTCGGCGATGATGTAGTGCTCGGCGAGCGTCGTCGGTTGGTCGGTTTCGTCGACGCTCAGCTCGATCTCGTAGTCGCTTCCCGAGGCTTCGTGGACCGACTTGATGTGGTCGGCCAGCGCGACGGCGCTGTTGATCGCGAGGCCGTATTTGACGGCGCACCGCAGGCAGGCCTCTTCGTCGAGCGTGACCGTCGTGCCGTTGGGCAGTTCATGCTGGCGGCCCTTGTAGGCATCGACCCAGCCGATGCGATCGCGGATCGAGGCGAACCGGTCGCGAAGGGTGGGCTCGTCGTAGTTGTCGGCCGAGGCGTCGACATCGCCGGAGGGGTCAATGGTGAAGAAGGTGAAGCCGACGGCGGCGGTCCGGTTGACGTCCTCCTCGGTCTTCAGGTGGTCGGCGTCGGCGCCGGTTGGTCCGCTCCAGCCAGCCTGAGTCATCCCCTCGAGGGCGTCCTTCATGACCTGCTCGGGGCCGCGGCTGGTGCGAGCCATCTCCCGGATCGACTGCTGCGGGAAGATCGGCGCGAAGGTTTTGCCCGAGCGCTTCATCGCCTCGACGTGGCCGGGGGTCGCTAGTCCGATGCGATCGCCGAACCCGAAACTTGGGGTCAGGCCGAGGACCGTTGGTTTACTTGCCATGGTGATCTCCAAGAGGTTGTCTTCGTTGAGTTGTCCGGTGCCGAGAGGCGCTTCACGCGCCAAACCATTGGCGGAACGCGTTGATGGTCTGTTGAGCGGCCTCGTCGGACGAGGGGATCGCGAAGGCTTCGGCCGAGGCGTAGCCGTCGTAGCCGATCTCCTTGAGGGCCGCGGCGATCGGTGCGTAGTCCATATGCCCGCGTCCGGCAGCTTGACGGTTGGAGTCGACGAAGTGCAAATGTCCCACGTGCTTCCCGCCCGTCTTGAGGGCCGCGGCGATGTCGGCCTCCTCAATGTTCATGTGGAAGAGATCGGTCAGCAGACGGACGTTGTCAGTCGAGATCGACTCGAGCAGCGTGACGCCGTCGGCGACCGTCGTGATGAGATTGGTCTCGTAGCGATTGAGGGGCTCGTAAATGAGAGGGGTCTCGTACTGGCGGGCGTGGTTGCCGAGTTCGTCGAGAGCCTCGCCGAGCATGCCGAGGGCGGCGTCGCGATCGACCGCCCCGGCGGCGCGACCTTGCATCGAGCCAATGATCGCGGGGGCTCCGAAGGGACCGCCGTAGTCGATCATCGACCGGATGAAGTCGATCGCCTTGGCGCGAGTGGCCTTGTCGGGATCGCAGAGCTGAAGTCGTTGGATCACCCAACCGGCGCCGGTACCGACGGCGGCGAGCTTGAGATCGTGCGTCTCGAGGACGCGCCGGAGTTGCTCAGCGGGGACCGCGTTCGGTTTCGGGGCGAAGAGTTCGACGGCGTCGAAGCCGAGTGCTTTCGCCTTTTGGCAACTCGCCTCGAAGTCGTCCCAATAGACGAAGGGGCCGCCGCGGGCTTCGTTGACCAGGCTGATCGTGACGCTCGAACGAATCATGGTGCTTTCCTGTTTCCATGGCCAAGGTGTTTCGCGTGCGAGAAGTCCGAGCGACGCTCCTTGGTCCTTCGTCGCGGTCGGCAACTCGCCGACGGTCGGGGAGTCTACGAGACGCCGCTGACGTCGATCATCGCTTTGATGACTCCGGTCTCGCGGCGGGTGAACGAGTCGAACGACGCGATCATCTTGTCGATCGGCGTTCGATGGGTGATCCAGGGGTCGGTGTCGATGACGCCCCGCTCGATGAGGTCGATGATGCGCGGAAAGTCGGCCGGCAGCGCGTTGCGCGACCCCTTGACACTGACCTCGCGACGATGCAGCAGCGGATGCGGCAGCGAGATCTCCTGCGTGGTGATGCCGACATAGACGAGGGAGCCGGTCGGCGCGACATAGTTGAGAGCGTTGCTCATTGACTTGACGTTTCCGGTCGCGTCGGTGACGACTGCGTAGAGGTCGCCACCGGTGATTTCCTCGAGACGCGCCAATTCGGAACCGTCCCCTTTGAACTGGACGGTCCGTTCGATCCCGTAGGTCTCGCGGCAGAAGTCGAGTCGTCCCTGATCCATGTCCATGACGGTGATTGTCGCCCCGGTCAGTCGGGTGAACTCGAGCGTCGCCAGCCCGATGGGACCGGCCCCGATGATCAGGGCGTGATCCCCATCGGTCGGGGCGCCGCGATCGGTCGCGTGACATCCGATGGCGAGGGTCTCGACGAGGGCGAGCTGCTCAAACGAGAGTTTTTCCGAAGGATGGAGCTTGTCGGCTCGGACGATGAATCGTTCGCGCAGTCCGCCGTCGACCATGACGCCGATCACTTCGAGGGTCGCGCAGCAGTTGGAGTTCCCCTTGCGGCAGGGGTAGCACGTGCCGCAGTTCATGTAGGGTTCGATGCTGCAACGATCGCCCGCTTTGACGTTCGCGACGCCGGGTCCGACGTCGAGCACCTCGACGCCGAGCTCGTGGCCGGGGATGCGGGGGTAGCGGAAGAAAGGCATATGCCCGAGGTAGCCGCTGATGTCCGATCCGCAGACCCCCATGCGGTGGGTCCGAACGAGCGCTTCGCCGGGGCCGGGACGTTCCGGTTCCGGGATGGCGATCTGGCGGAACTGCTTTGGTTCATCGAGTCGAATCGCAAGCATGCGGATACTCACTGGGGCAAGGCGTTGTTGATCGCGGACTCTCCGCCGCGCGGCGTTCGCGGGTTGACCGAGCACGGTTCTCTTGTCACTGGCTGGCGAGCAGCCTGTGGCACCCGATGTCGGAGGATGGACAGACCGCTAGACATCGCAGGTCTTGACGGCTTGACGAAGGCTCGCGAGGGGATCGCGGGTCGGGATGAACTCTTGGCCGACATAGCCGACGTAACCGATGTCGAGAAGTTTGTGCATGATCGGGGCGTACTGAACTTCCTGGGTGTCGTCGAGTTCGCCCCTTCCGGGACAGCCGGCGGTGTGGACATGGCCGATGATGTCCTTGTTTTCGTCGAGGCGGCGCTGGATGTCGCCGTGCATGACTTGGACGTGGTAGATGTCGAAGAGTAGCTTCAGGTTGGGCGAGTCGACCCGCCGGATGATCTCGGCGACCTCGTCGAGGTTGTCGCCGTGATAGCCGGGATGCCCCTTCATCGGATGAGTGTTGTCGCGCGTGTTGAGATGTTCGAGGCAGACGTTGACGCCTTTTTTCTCCGCGTGGCCGACCACCCGCTTGAGGCCCTCGACGCAGTGATCGGCCGCTTCCTCGCGGGACATGCTGCCGAGGTTGGGGTTGTCGGTGTCGCGGTAGAGGTAACCGGTGAAGGCGATGACGCTGGGGAAGCCCGCCTCGGAGCTGTCGTCGATCGCCTTCTTCGTGAGGGTGACGACTTGGTCGTGATAGCGCGGGTTGTTGAAGGCCTTGATGAACGGCGCGGTCGGCATCCCGTTGGGAGAGAGCGCGCAGACGAGGCCGTATTTCTTGAGCAGGTCCCAGTGCTCCGGGCCGATCAGTTCGACCGAGCGACAACCGAGTTGCTTGGCGACCTGGCAGGTCTTCTCGGCGCTCCACTTGTCGCCGGCGGCGTTGAAGCACCAGAAGGCGACCGACTGGTTGATGTTCCCGTTGGTGGCCCCGGCGGTAATGGCTTGCTCGGCGCTCGCCCGAGAGACGGCAAAGCCGACCCCCGCCGCGGCGGCCGCGGTGTGCTTAAAGAGACGGCGTCGCTCGAGACGTCGTTGTTGGGAGGTATCGCTATCGGCCATGTCGCTCTCCTTGCCAAAGGCTCGGTCTCAGACTCAATTGGTTGTGAGCCTCTTGTTCCCCTCTCCCTGCGGGAGAGGGGTTAGGGGTGAGGGGGCTCTTCCAACAAACCGTTTTGATTCACCAAGTAAGCAATCCCCTCACCCGGCTCGCTTCGCTCGCCGACCTCTCCCCGTGGGAGAGGTGAGAAAGCTTGGCACTTAGGCCTGGACGAACCACTAGGCCATCGTCGTGACGGGCTCGTCGTTGTTCTCGGGTCTTCCCTCAATGTAAAACCAGTTGTGGATCGGCTGAAGGATCTCGTTGACCTCGGCGAGCAGTTCCTCGTCGAGCGGCTCTTCGGCCCAGTCGACCCACTGCGACACCCGGCTGGGGTTGGCCGATCCGGAGATACAAGTCGTGAAGTCGGGATTCGCGATCGAGAACTGCAGCGCCAGCTTCGCGATGTCGACGCCCTTGGACGCGCAGTGCTCCGCGGCTCTCTTCGCGGTCGCGCGAACCTCGGGAGTCGCTTTGTGCCAGGGGGGAAGCGTCGCGTTGGTCAGCAGTCTGGCGGAAAAGGGGGCCGCGTTCATCAGACCGACCCCCTGGGCTTGGCAGATCGGAACCAGTTCCAGCGCCATGTCGTTTTGGAGTGTGTAGTGGTTGTAGGTCAGCATGACGTCGATCGTGGCGTGGCTCAGGATGTACTTGAACATCTTCATCGGGTAGCCGCTGACGCCGATGTAGCGGACCTTCCCCTTGTCGACTTGACGACGCAGGGCGGGGAGGGTCTCCTCGACGATCTGGGACATCTCGACGAACTCCAGATCGTGGCAGAGGACGATGTCGAGGTGATCGACCTTCATCCGTTCGAGCGAGATGTCGACGCTCTCCTCGACGCGACGGGCGCTGAAGTCGAAATGGGCGCCGGCATAGCGCCCGAGCTTCGTGCTCAGGTAGTAGCTCTCTCGGGGAATCTCCGGGAGAACCCGGCCGAGCAGCATTTCGCTCATCCCCCTGCCGTAGAAGGGCGAGGTGTCGATAAAGTTCATGCCCCGCTCAATGGCGACACGAACGCTGCCGAGCGCCTCACCCAGATCGACGGATCGAAACTCCTGACCGAGTGAGGAGGCTCCGAAACCGAGGGTGGTCAGTTCCAGATCGGTCTTGCCGAGACGTCGTCGCTCGAGCATCGATTCTCCCTGGTGTCGACAGTTAGGTCGTTGTGGTCGAAGGTCGGTCGCGGATGGCCCCATCGTGACCGAGTCGGTGGCACACGCTTACTAGGTTCGCGTACGTCCCCTCCGCGAGCAATCCCCGTTCGCGCAAATCGTTCTTCATTTTGCGCAAGCCGAGTGGCGCGACAGAAGGCATTGACGATTCACGACCGTCGTCGCGAGTGGTCCCTCGACCCAAAATCTCCACAACCACGGATCTCACCAGGAAACGTTGGAGATCGCCGGCGTGATCATTTCGCATGACGATGGACTTCCGGTAGGATGAAGGGCCCAACCGCTCGCGAGCAGTAAATCGTCGATCATCTCCTTTGCGCAAGAGGTGACCATGGCGCGGAAGCGCCGACACGTGGCCTTGATCGTGGAAACGTCGATCACCTTCGGGCGTGGTGTGCTGCGCGGGATCGCCAAGTTTCTCAAGGAACAGCGCGGTTGGTCGGTCTTTCTCGAACAGCGCGAACTCGGGGCGGCGCTTCCGGACTGGATCGATCGCTGGGACGGCGACGGCATCATCACCCGCAGCGACGATCCCCGCATCCTGCGACACGACCTACCCATCGTCTGCCTCTTCGATCGCCGGGAGAGCGAACCTGGGTTTCCGATGATCCTCAACGACAGTCGCGAAGTCGGGCGATTGGCCGCCCGGCACCTACTCGAACGGGGCTTCGATCACCTCGGCTACTATGGCGTTTGCGAGGACTATTGGTCGACCGAACGCTGGGCGGGGGTTCGCGAAGTTCTCGACGGGGTCGGGCTCGAGGGCGAGTCCTTCCTCGCGGAGAGCGACGAAGTGCGAACGTCAGGGTGGGAGGCCCATCAGGAACGCCTCGCCGACTGGATCGCCGGACGTCCGCTTCCCTTTGGGCTGGTCGCCGGCAACGACATCCATGGCCTGCGCGCTCTGGACGCGTGTCGTCGGCGTGGGCTCGCGGTTCCCGAGGAAGTGGCGGTGATCGGGGCCGACAACGACGAGGAGCTTTGTGATCTTTCCGAACCGCCGCTTTCAAGCGTCGCGTTTCACCCGGAGCGAGTCGGGTACGAGGCGGCGAAGCTCCTCGACCGGATGATGGCGGGACGTCGGCCTCCGAAACGGCCCCTGTTGATCGAGCCGGTCGGGGTCGTGCCGCGTCTCTCGACCGACATCATCGCGATTGACGATCGTGACGTTGCGCGAGCCCTGCGACTGATTCGGCGGCACGCGTGTGACGGTATCTCGGTCGCCTCGATCCTGCGCGACGTGCCGATCTCGCGCCGATCGCTGGAGATGAAATTCGAACGGCTTTTGGGACGGTCGCCGAAACGAGAGATCTTGCGGGTGCGGATCGAACGGGCTCGGACACTGTTGCTAGAGACCGACTTGTCGATCACCGCGATCAGTCAGCAGACCGGCTTTCACCATCCCTCGCGTTTTGGCGTCGTCTTCCGCGAGCAGACGGGACTGAGTCCGTCGGCGTTCCGAGGAAGCAGGAGGGGCTAGAACTTGGGGGAACGTTGAGTTGGGGGCACCCGCGCATGCCCACGACGAGCGTTGGTATGACACCCGAGAGACTCTTGGGACAGTGAACGAACTAGTCAGGACTGCTCGCGGCGTGCCTCTTCCCTGGTCTCGTAGACCACGGCGCGGAAGATGCGAACGAAGTCGTTGAGAGGGACGGAGAACTTACCTCCCTCGGTGGGGAAGCCATTCTCGATGCCGGGCATTCCTTGAGTGGAGACGCGGTTCCCCCAGGGGTTCCACAGGTGCACCAGGCGGCGTTCGGCGTCGTAGCCGATGATCGCGTAGTCGTGATTGGTCGGCACGTGGTTGGCCCGCCGAGTTCGGTCGGTGCCGGTGCCGACAAGTCGACCCTCGCGCAGGGACTGGGAGATCAGCTCCCCGATTCGTTCCGGTTCGCGGGTCTTCATCAGGTCGACGCGACCGAAGGACCGTCCGGTGAGGAGGCGATAGGTTTCCCGCGCCGATCCGCCGTGGTCGACGGCATCCTCGCCGGACTCGTCGGAGCGTTCGAATCCCGATCGCACCTCGGTGAGACCGACTCCCGTCTCGAGGACCTTGAGCCACATTCCCTGGCTTCCCGCGGAGGAGGTCAGGGCGATTTCCGCGTCGGAGAGTCGCGGGACCCGAACGCGACGCTGGGGGAAGACGAGTTCGCAACCGCCGTCGGGCAAGGGGTGAAACCAGCGCCGAACCTCCTCGGGATTGCGGGCGACCGCCGACCCGATCGGGGCGATGACGAAGCAGTCGCCGACGGCGCCTTGGTGGATGCCGTCGAGACTCGGTGCGTCGCCGACGAAGAGCTGACGAGGCGTTTGTTCGATTTGGTTGAAGTAGTGCCAATAGCGCGTTCGCAGGAAGAGGCGGAGCTTCCGATCGGTCTCCTGGGTGGCGTTCTCGTTGTTGACGCTGAGCAGGAATTGTTCGGAGAAGCGCACGAGGTTCTTGCGATGGATCCGCTCGTAGTGGTGGAGGGTCGCGATGACGGCCGCGGCCGGTCCCGTGACCGAGAGATTTCTGACCAGGTGGTGAACCTCCTCGGCGGTGAGGTAACCTCGACCGGTCTGATCCCAGGTCTTGAAGTGCTCGCGGACGACGTCGCTGAAGGGAGGGGCCTTCTCGGGGCGAGCGTCGGGAAGCCGCATCGGGGCGGGGGCGAGCACCGTCGTGAGGCAGAGCTCGCAAACGATGGACAGGACGGCGTTCATCGGACTCCTCGTGTCAAAGGGGCTGGGGGGAACGAGGTCAGCTCTGGGCTGGACCTTGGATCACCAGGGAGCACCGAGGTAGATGCTTACGAAGGGAGGTCCGCTCGCTCCAGTTGTCGATTACCTTAGTCTTCGGTTCTCCGTAAAAAGAAGGGCGAGCAACATCCGGCGAGCATCAGGTGAAGATTGATGACCAAAAAGGCGCTGATCACGGGCATTACGGGCCAAGACGGATCGTACTTGGCCGAGTTTCTCTTGGAGAAGGGGTACGAGGTTCACGGCGTGATTCGCCGATCGAGCACCGACCGCTTCGATCGCATCGACCACTTTCGCGATCGGATCACGATCCACCAGGCCGACTTGCTCGACCAGTACTCCCTGATCCGCTCGGTCGAGGAGTCGGAACCGGATGAGGTTTACAATCTCGCCGCCCAGAGTTTCGTGCCCGCGAGTTGGTCGCAGCCGATGCTCACCGCCGAGTTCACCGCGGCGGGAGTGACGCGGATGCTCGAGGCGATCCGCTCCGTTGGCGCCGACCGGATTCGCTTCTACCAAGCCTCCTCCAGTGAGATGTTCGGCCGCACGCGCGAGACTCCGCAACGGGAGTCGACGCCCTTCTATCCGCGGAGTCCCTACGGCGTCGCCAAGGTCTACGGGCATTGGATCACGGTGAACTACCGCGAGAGCTACGACATGTTTTGCGTCAGCGGCATTCTCTTCAATCACGAGTCGCCGCGTCGAGGACGCGAGTTCGTGACCCGGAAGATCTCCAACGCCGTCGCTCGGATCAAGCTGGGACTCCAGGATGAACTACGGCTCGGTAACCTCGAGGCCCATCGGGATTGGGGCTTCGCCGGGGACTACGTGCGAGCGATGTGGATGATGCTACAGCGGGACGAGCCGGAGGATTTCGTCATCGGGACGGGGGTGAGCCATTCGGTCAAGGAGTTCGTCGATCTCGCGTTCGCCCGCGCCGAACTCGATCCGGCAAAGCATCTGGTGATCGATCCTGAGTTGCTGCGGCCGGCGGAAGTCGACACCTTGATCGCCGATCCGACGAGGGCTCGCGAGGTGCTTGGCTGGAACGCGGAGGTCGGTTTTCCCGGCCTGGTCAACATGATGGTCGACGCCGATCTGGAACTCTACCGTCGCCAACTCACCAATGCCGTCTCGCCCGGCTGAGGAGGGGAACCATGCGGTCCCCCCGGCTTCAGGTGCTCCCCACGAGTGGTTGTGGTAGGGTAGGGGATCGCACGGCGTCATTCTCATGCTGGGAGCGGATCGTTGGAGACGAGGATCGAACGACACGAAGGCGCGGTGGTGATCGAAGTCCCGGAAGATGGACTCAAGATCGCCGCGTTCGATGAGTTTCGTCTGATTGTCTTCGACGAGATCAAGCGTTGTCCCAATCTTGTCCTCGACATGATGCGGATTTCGTTCTTCGCCAGTTCGGGCATCGGCGGGGTGCTGCTCTTCATGAAGCGATGTCGCGAGTTGGGCGGCGACGTCAAGCTCTGCAACGCGTCCGATAGCATTCGTCTCGTCTTGAAAACCATGCGACTGGATTCGACATTGGAAGTCCTTCCAACGCGGGAAGCGGCGGTACGCGCCTTCCAGACGGCTCCCACGTCCCCCAGCGACGATTCGGGAACGCAAGGTTCCGTCAATTGACGTTCGAGTGCCAATCCCGGTCTAAACTTCCTTGGGACCGTTGGAAGAACGGTCTGTGTGCCGAAAGGCGCATCGGGTTGAGGTTGTCGGCGATTTCCGCTCAAGAAGTGGCGGGAAGTTGACCTAGACACGCGATCGCGATGGTGCTATGGCCCCGCCCGACACTTAGCGACAACTTGGGACGAGAGGACGACCATGTCGGCCGGTTCGCAACTGCGAACGGGATTGATCGGCTTTGTCGAGGCGAATCAGGGACTCGTGTTTCCCCTGACGCTGCTCGGCTCGCTGGCGATTCTGTTCATACCCCTGCCGCCGGCGTTCATGGACGTCCTGCTTTCGATCAGCATCACGGTGTCGGTGTTGATTTTGATGGCGACGGTGACGGTGAAGTCCCCGACGGAGTTCACGGTCTTTCCGACGGTCCTGTTGGCGACGACGCTCTTTCGGCTCGTGCTGAACATCGCGACAACGCGGTTGATCATGAGCAACGCCGCCGCCGATGGAAGTCTCGCGGCCGGGAGCGTGATTCAGGCCTTCGGGAACTTTGTTGCCGGCGGCAACATCATCCTGGGGATTGTCATCTTCACCATCGTGGTGGTGGTGCAGTTCGTCGTCATCAACCGCGGTTCGGTGCGGACTTCGGAAGTGGCGGCGCGATTCGCGCTTGATGGAATGCCCGGTCGCCAGATGGCGATCGACGCCGACCTCAACGCCGGGATCATTGACGAACGGGAGGCGAAACGACGACGCGACGAGATCACGCAGCAGGCGGACTTCTACGGCTCGATGGATGGTGCCGGCAAGTTCGTCCGCGGCGACGCGGTGGCGTCGATCATCATCACGATCATCAACATCATCGGCGGCCTGTTGATCGGAACGCTGCAGTACGGCATGCCGGTCGCCGACGCGGCGCAGATCTTCACGATCTTGACGATCGGTGACGGTCTGGTCAGCCAAGTCCCCGCGACGCTGCTTTCGATCGCGGCGGGCATGCTGGTGACGCGCCAATCGACCGAGGTCGATCTGGGCAAGTTGATTGGCCGGCAGGTCTTGCTGTCGAACAACCTGGCGCTGATCGCCGCGGGGTTGTTCTTGGCGGCGATGGCCGCGTCGGGACCGATTTTGGGAACGGGATTGCCTTGGCTTCCCTTGGGAGCGCTTTCCGCGGCCTGCTTCTTCGCGGCGAACTTTCTCAAGGAGGAAAAACGGCGTGAAGACACCAAAAAGGCCGAAGAGGATGATCGCAAGAAAGAGGCGCCAGCGCCGCGCAAGCAAGAGCGTCCTGAAGACGCCCTCCGCCTAGACATCCTCGAACTCGAGGTCGGCTACGCGTTGATCCCGCTGGCGGACAAACGCAAGGGCGGTGATTTGGAGGAGAGAATCGTGCTCATTCGCAAGCAACTCGCGAGTGAGTTGGGCATCATTCTCCCCGGGGTGCGGCTGCGGGATAACCCGAACTTGCCGCCCAACGACTATCAGGTGAAGCTGAAAGGAAGCGTGATCTCGCGTGCGACCGCCTATCCGGGACACTTCATGGCGATCGACACCGGCATCACCACCGGCAAGCTCCAAGGAATCAAGACGACCGATCCGATCTTCGAGCAGACCGCTTATTGGATCGATCCGAGTCAACGCGAACGGGCCGAGATGCTCGGCTACACGGTGATCGAGGCGTCCAACGTCGTGACGACCCACTTGACCGACACAATCAAGCGCACCGCCGCGGAATTGCTCAACCGTGATCGCGTCGCGTCGCTGGTCGAGGTGGTCAAGGAGACTTCTCCCGCGGTGGTGGCGGAAGTCATCCCCGACATGCTCAAGATGGGCGATGTTCAGCGGGTGCTGCAGAACTTGCTTCGGGAAGGGATCAGCATTCGCGACATGGAGACGATTCTCGAGACGCTCGGCGACTACGCGGCCCGGACGAAGGATCCGGAGATTCTGACCGAATACGTGAGGCATCGGCTCTCGCGATGGATCTGCCAGCAGTATCGCGACCAGGATCGCGTCCTGCGGGTGGTTTCGCTCGAGCCGGCCCTGGAGGACATGATTGCCGCCGGGATCGACCAGACCGACCGCACCACGGTGCGACTCTCGCCGGTGGCGATGGAGGGGATTGGTCGCGCGATCTTCGAGCAGGTGCGCAAGCTGCTCGAACAGAATCGCCCCGCGGTCCTGCTCGTGGTCCCGCAGATCCGAACGGCGCTGAAACAGATGACGTTGCAGATGATCCCGAACTTGATCGTGCTCAGTTACAACGAAGTGACGCGCGATACGAAGATCGAGGTCGTCGGCGTGGCGAGCTACCAAACGGGCAATCGCAAGATGGCGTCCGCCACCGCGGGGGCGGCAAGGTAGCTCCGACGCCTGGCGCGTCAAAGAGGGAACAACGGGTTCCACCGGCCGCTTGTCGGCGGTTGGGAACAGACTGGCCGCTTGTCGGCGGTTGGGAACAGACTGGCCGCTTGTCGGCCGGTGCAATTGGGCTGGATGCCGATCGGGCGAACGCAAGCGTTTGACGAAGCTCCAGTCACTTGAATCATCCACCTTGAGAGAATGCATCCTGGCGACGGGGGAGTCGGTTTCGGCCGACTCACGTCGGGACTGCGCCATCACCTAGGACGAGAACGGATCGTTGAAGGGAGACTCTCGGTCCCCGGTGGGCCGATCGTCACCGAACGACGGGGGTGCGCGCCCAGGGCGTGCGTGGTGTTGACAGGGTTCGCGTATGAGTGGCGCGTCGCCAAAAACGTTTCATGCCGAAACGATGCAGCAAGCACTGGCCAAGGTCCGGCGAGAGCTCGGTCCGGACGCCGTGATCCTGCGGACTCGGCAACTTCCCGGGCAAGGCGTCGTTGGTCGCAAAGGGGGCGCAGTGGAGATCACGGCCGTGATGGAGACGCAGATCGCTCCACGACTGGTGCCCGCCTCCGATCCGCGCGGAGCCGAGCCGCAAGTCGTCTCGTCGCTCCAGGAACGCCTCGACGCGATGACCCAGATGCTCGATCAGCTCCAACGCTTCACGCCGACCGAGTTTCCCAAGCCCTGGTTCTCCCTCGTGTCTCACCTTCGACGGGTCGAGACGCCCGACGACATCATCCGATCCCTGATCACCTTCCTCGACCAAGAACACATCGACCCCGGTCCCATTGACGACATCCTCGTCCGCGAAGCGACGACGCGGTTTTTCACGGACCGGTTCGAGGTCGCTCCGTCGCTCGAGGGGGCGTTCCATTCGCCGGTGGTGGCGCTGGTGGGGCCAACCGGAAGTGGCAAGACGACCTCGATCGCGAAGCTCGCGGCTCGCGCCTGTGTCGGCCAAGGCCGGAGCGCCGCGTTGGTCACGATCGACTCGTATCGCATTGCGGCCACCGAGCAGTTGCGAACCTACGCGGAGATTCTCGGCATCGAGTTTCGTTCCGCCAGTTCGCCCAAGCAACTTCGAACGGTGCTCGAGGAGTTGGTCTCGGTCGACTTGGTGCTGATCGACACGGCGGGGCGAAGCGCTTCGGATCATCAGCGGGCCCACGAACTCGCGACGTACCTCAAGGGGGGGATCGAGACCCACTTGGTGCTTCCCGCGAATACCCGTGACAGCAGCTTGAAAGCGATCGTCGAGAGCTTTTCGGTCCTGAGTTGCGATCGTGTGCTTCTAACCAAGCTCGACGAGTTGCCGGGCAAAGGAGCGCTCGCGGGGATCGCGGGCATCTTACCTTGCCCGATCAGTTACATGACCTCCGGCCAGGATGTCCCCGACGACATCGAGCCCGCCGATGCCGCGCGGCTCGCGGAGTTGGCGATGGGCATCGATGCGATCGGGCGGCCGGGAGAGAAGGGAACGCATCGCCCAGGTGTTGGAGCTGCGAAGACAGTACGACAGGCCATAGCCTGACGGGATCGGTCCGGCTTCGGAGTGTCAGGGATTCATCACCTCTCCCTGGGGGGAGAGGTCGGCGAACGAATTGAGCCGGGTGAGGGGATTGCGGTTCAGAGCATCGAGGGTGATTCGCGAAGACGAACCCCCTCACCCCTAACCCCTCTCCCACGGGGAGAGGGGGACAAGAACGGGGAGATGGGGGCAAGAGGCGGACGCTCGGGCTTGGGACGAAGGGCAAACGCAAGGGGTGGGTCAAGACCCACCCTACGTAGGTCAGGCCATTGCCTGACGAGGGGAGAGTGGCGATCTCCCGTGGTGGGATCGAGATCCACCGCACGACGAGACAAGACACAAGAGGCTCCCACGGGAGCGAAGGAAACTCGAGTCGACGGCACCCGCCGGCGGCTTGGGCAACGAGAGCTGGCAGCAGGAAAATGGCCGCGATCACGTGTGGTCGCGGGTGGGACGGACAGTTGATCGACGAGTCCGCTTCGATGCGTGACACGGGGGTAATGATGTCACGGGTCAGAGGAAGCGATTCGTGGAGAAAGCTGTCGGAAAACGCTGATGGAGTGGGCATCGAGTCGTCGATAATGTCGAAGGACGAGGTGTCTACCCATCAGGGACGGGGGTAGAGGAGTCGAAAGGAGGCGTACGGGTAGCAGTCATCGAAAGGTGCCAACGCAGTGTCGCTACGATTGGCCGCCATTTGGGCGCTGATCGGATTTGCCACGATCTGCTTCCAAGGGATCTACGAGGGACGGGACTTCGCGTCCTGCATGCGTCAGGCTCTTCTGGCGTATGTGATCGCGGGGGGCCTCGGCTTCATCGTCGGCCTTGTGGTTAAGCAGGTGGTGGAAGAGACGTTCGTTCCCCGAACACCGTTGCCCCAACCGGAAGGTGAGGAGCGGGTAGGTGGAGCGGATCAAACGTCCTCTTCCGCGAGCGAAACTGCCGCCTAGGCGGGTACCTGATCGAACCGCCGGCAATCCCTCGGGGGATGGATTGACCGATGGCCCTTGGAACGCGGAACGTCGAGTGTTGACGTTCGCTTTCCGCTGCTGCGACCCGGACGCGACCCTTCGGCTTCGCTGGAATCACGGAGGATCAATGGCAACGAAGCTGGATGCAGAGTCCGTCGAACGACTTTGGCGGGACCACCGCAGTGAACCGACGGTCGAGCTTCGCAACCGACTGATGGAGAACTATCTACCTCTGGTCAAATACAACGCGGAACGGATTTGGTCGCGATTACCCGAAGGGGTCGAGCTCGACGATTTGATGTCGGCGGGAGTCTTTGGACTCATGGACGCGATCGATGCCTTCGACACCGAGCGAGGGGTCAAGTTCGAGACCTACTGCGTGCCGCGAATTCGTGGCGCGATGCTCGACGAGCTGCGTTGCATGGACTGGGTACCGCGTCTGGTCCGCAACCGCGCCAGCAAACTCGAGGCGGTCCGCAAGGAGCTCGAAGTCGCTCTGGGGCGCCCGCCCCACGATCACGAGATGGCGGAGAAGCTCGAGATCTCCATCAAGGAGTACGAGAAGCTCACCGCCGACGCCAACGCGGTCGGTCTGGTCAGTCTCAACAAGAAGTGGTACGAGACCGACGGTTACAAGGATGTTCGTGAAATCGACATCCTCGAGGACAAGAAGGGCGAGGACCCGACCGAACGCATGCAGCGTCGGGACCTCATGCGGTTGGTCACCAAGGGGCTCAATCGCAACGAGCGCCTCATCATCATCCTCTACTACTACGAAGAGATGACGATGAAGGAGATCGGCATCACCCTCGATCTATCCGAGTCGCGCGTCAGCCAGATGCACTCCAGCATCGTTTCCCGGCTAAAGGCGCACCTTCAGAAACGGCGTCGGGAATTCAGCGTCGAGTAACCCGAGAGCAACCGCGGCCTGGGACGTCGTTGTTCCCAGGTCGCTCAAGACAGACAGGACCTGGGCTGGGTCGTCGGACCTCGAGCCAACAAGATTTCGCACCTAGGATGAGATCGCCGAACGGCCCCTCCAGACGGAGGCCGCTCCATGATTCCCCCTCTGCAACGTTGGGCCTGGTGCCTCGTTCCGCCCTCCTCGGGTCGGTCGGCGCGCGGACGGCGCCGCCAACGCGATCGCTATCGCCGCTTCACGCGCGCCTTGGTCAACGTCTGTCTCGGATGTGTCCTCGTCGGCTGCTCGTCAGGCCAGAATCGTGGCATCGTCACGAAGATTCCGAGCTTTTCGTTTAGCCTTCCCAGCTTTCACGAGAAGAAGGAACCGATCGAGGTCCTTCGCGACGGCGACGATCCGCGGGAGCGTCTTGAGGCGATCCGCGATCTCGCGGAGACCAAGGGAATGACCCCGACGCAGCAAGAGCTCTCGATGCTTCTGCTGATCAAGGTCGCCCGGACCGAAACCGCGGCCCTCGCCCGCGCCGAAGCGGTCACCTCTCTCGGCAGCTACGATCATGCCGACGCTCGCGCCGCGATCATGGAGGCGGCGTACGACGTCGACGCGGAAGTTCGTCGCTCCGCCTGCCACGCGCTGGTGAAGAATCACGGGACCGGAACGGTCGACTTGCTCGGTCGGGTCGCCGCCAGCGACGATAATCTCGATGTCCGGATCACCGCCACCGAGTGCCTTACCGAAGTCGAGGAGCCTGGGACCGATCGCTACCTGGTCGAGTGCTTGCGGGATCGCGACATCACGATCACCAAGTGCGCGGCCGAGGCACTGACCGACCGGCACTCGGTCGATCACGGCGTCGACTACGCCGCTTGGAGCGAGCATCTCGCGGGGGCGCCGGAAGCGGAGAGCACCGCGTCGGCGACGACGCAGGTGGCTCAGAAGTCGCGACGAATTCCCTTCGCCGCGCGCACCAAGAAGAGCCCTGCCGCGACAAGTCGCCAGAACGTCGCAGACGCCTCGCCGGGAGCGCCGCCTCCACCGGCGGCCTTCGGGGGCATGCCCCGGTCCGCGCAAGCGGTTCAGCCCGCCGACGGTACCGCGCCCGCGTCCGACGCGTCGGCTGTCTCATCGGGCGAAGAGTCCACGCTCCGCCGCTAGCCCGGTTCACCGTCACCTTCTCTGGGATGATCCTCCCGATGGTCTGACGACGCTGAGCGTCAGGCCATCCGCAGATCAGGCTATCGCCTAATGGCGGCACAGGAGGGGAGCCGCGATTCCCAGCCCATCGACGTCGACGGACCACTCGATCAGATGACGACCTGCCGGCGGCAGACTCGTATTCACCCCTTTCCAACCGCCCAAATGGGCACCTCACCAGGACCAACCGCTACAACCTCTCCAGTCTCCTCAGAATGCCCCTGCCCGCGTTCAACTTCGCTTGCCGGCCTTTCAGGGGTCGGGTATAGTCCCAATGAGGGCAATGGACGGACGCTATGATGGCGCAATTGCGGTCTGTTGCTCGCACCGTTGGCTCACCAAAGAGGTTGTGACCTCACGTGTTCGAGGTGGGCGCCGTCAGGGACGATGGGCATGTTGGAATGGATTCGACCATGAAACAGACGAAATGGGCGCTGGTTGGGGCGTTGCTGTCGGGGGTACTCATCGGCAGCGTCGGTTGGTGGATCGCTCAGCCTGGTGACGCTTACGCACAGGCTTCGAGTGTTCTCCCCGCGGAGCAGAAGGGAATCGTCGCCCTTCTATCGCCGAACCAGTCAGGTTCGCAACTGTTATACCTGATTGATCAGCCGCGGCAGTCCCTTTGCGTCTATTCGTTCGACTCGAAAACCAAGAAGTTGAAATTGGCGGCGGTCCGTCACTTCGGCGCCGATCAGCAGTTAGCTGAATTCAACAACGAACCACCGACTGTTGCCGAGATCGAGAGACTCGTGCGACCGCGCTGACGCGGAGCTGTCGGGGTGGTTCGGTCATCATTGGCCAGTGGAAGGAGAGCCACCCCATGGCGGAATTTCTCACCCTCGAAGAAGCGGCGCGTGCACTCGGCATCTCTGTCAGCGATCTCGAAGGACTCGTGGCCCGAGGCGAGATCGCGAGCGTCAGCGATGAGGGTGGATTGAAGTTCCGTCAATCCGACCTCGATGCCTACTCCGTCTCCCTCGACGCCCATGGCGGTCTTCCCGACGACGCCGACAGCAGCATTTTCGCCGACATCAGCGACGACGGTTCCAGCGGCGACGACTTGCTCTTCGCCACCGACGAAGAACTCGCCGGTGGGAGCAACGGTGGTTTCCTTGCCGGCGAGACCGAGGAGACGCCGCTCGGTGGGGAAGGCCCCGATCAAGTCGACAGCGTCGAACTGGCCGCCGGCGCGATCGACGACGAGGGCGACGTTCTCTCCGGTGACGCCGCCGGTTCCGAGAACCAAGCCGGGGACACCGACGTCGGGTCGGGCTCCAACTCGGGCGATTCCTCGACGGACAATCTCGACTTTACGCTCTCCGACGACGACGAGATGGATCTGCACGATGCCGCGAACAAAGCGGGCGCGCCGATGCCCGGCGACACCGCGGTCGGCTCCACCTCCCGGGGGGGCGACTCCTCCAGCAAGATCGACTTCGCCGTCGACGATGACTTGCACGGCGACGCCGCCCATCCGACCACCGACATCCCGATGGGCGACACGGCCATCGGGATGGACAAGCCCGCCGGTGACTCGTCGGGCAATCTCGACTTCTCGCTCAACGACGAGGTCGACCTTCGCGACGTGAGCGGTTCGGAGCCCCCGATGGATGTCCCCGCCGACACCGCCGTCAGCCAGGGCCCCGGCATTCCCTCCAATGACGACCTCGACTTCGTCGTCGATGCCGACGCGACCGCGGGAGGCGACACCGATAAGCCGCCGGTTGGCGAGACCACGTTCGACACCCCGGGCGACTCGCGCATCGACGTGGGTGGTCCGCTCGACAGCGAAGGCGATTCAAAGATCGACCTGGGCGCCCAGCCCGTCCCCGGCGAGTCGAGCATCGACTTGGCCGGGATGCCGTCGGACCGGCTCGCCGAAATGGAGACGCAGATCACCCGCGGCTCGTCCAAGAAGATGAAGAGGGACGACAGCGCGATCGACCTCGGGGCCGCCGGCGGCACGCTCGACGAGATGCCGACGATGATCGCCAAGAAGGGCGACGAACAGGGTGTCGGCGACGACGATTTCGAGCTCACGGATGTCGATTCGGGCTTCCGGTTGTCCGGCAAGGGCGATTCCGCGACGACCGATCTCTCCGATTCGGACCTCAGCGACCTCTCCGACGACGATCACACGCAAGCGGTCGACGTCAATCCCGACGCCAGTCACACCGACGCTCTCGATCTCGACGAGGATGACGACATCTTCGGGGATGACGACGACGAGATCACCGCCCGCGGCCCGGAAAGCGGGATCAACCTCTCCTCGCCGATCGATAGCGGAGTGGGACTGGGTGACGAGAGTGTCAGCGACAGCGAGTTCGACTTGAACCTCGAGGACTCGGGAGAAGAGTCATTCTCCTCCGACGAATTCGAAGTTGGGTTCAAGGAGGACGATTCCTCCCCCGCGCTGGCCGGCGACAGTGACGTCGACCTCGAGGCGGAGGAAGAAGAGGAAGAGGAGATCGCCGCGGGAGAAGAGGGCGACTTCGAACTTGCCATCGACGAGTCGGCCGACGAGGAGGACGAGGAGTCGGGGAGCGAAGTCGTCGCGATCGACGAGGACGAGGACGACTTCGCGGCGGTCGAGGAAGACGTCGACGAGGACGAGGAAGAGGAGGAGTACGAGGACGAAGAGGACTACGAGGAAGAGGACGAAGTGATGGTCGCTCCGGCGGCCGCGAGTGCTCCCTGGCCTTCGTGGACCGTCTTTCTTCTCGCCTTTACCATCGTTCCCATGTGCATCGCCGGCATAATGTCCTTCGAATTGATGCGGAGCGCCTGGTCTTATCAGGAGCCATACGCTATTGACGGCTCGGTGATCGAGATGGTGGGCAGCGTCTTCGGCAAGTCGTAACGCCGTCGATTATCATGCTGGACGACGGAACGTCCGGTTGTCGTGGGGCGTCCCTTCCGCGGACGCCCTTTCGCTCATGTGTCGCCGAGCGATGTTGGCCAGGCAGAGGGAACGTTCGATGGATCGGATCGTGACCCGGAGAACCGCTCAACCCGAGAAACTGGCGTTCGCGAAGCGGCGTTCTTGGGTTATCCTCCTCGGGGCCGGTCTAGCTCTCTCCACGCTCGGCTGTTCCAGTGCCCAGAAACCCAATCGCTCGACCTTCGCCCACACCGATCTCGAGCGTCGTCTCGATGCCGCTGGCCGGGAAATCGATCGCCTCGAAAGCGAATCGCTCGCCGACGCCCAACTCAAGCAGAAGCTCGAACGCCGACTTGAGGCCCAGCGCGACGTCCAGGACATCCTCGAACGGCGCGTCGCCAACCTCACCGACCAGAACAAGCGCCTACAAAATGAGATGACCGGCGTCGTGATGCGCAGTGCCGGCGACCCGAGTGTCCGTCCGGTCAGCCATTCGCAGGCCGTCCCCTTCGAAATCCCGCCGGAAGTAGAGAACGCGCTCAACAAGTTCGGGAAGAAGTATCGCGACGTGACCTTCGACCCGAAGGAACGGGTCTGCCGAATTCCCAGCCGGGCGGCGTTTCATAAGGAAGGGGATCGGCTCACCAACGAGGCCCAAGCCTCGCTCGGGGAGTTGGTGGCGATCTTGAACCTGCCAGCCGCGAAGGAGTTGACGCTCTTGGTCGTCGCCCACACCGCGACCGAGCAAGATGCCCACGGTGACGTCGCCAGTCAACATCCGACCGACTGGCACTTGGCCGCTCACCAGGCGATTGCGATCCAACAGTACATGGAAGAGGTCGGGATGGCTCCCGATCGGCTCGGCATCGTCAGCTACGGCAGTCAACAACCGCTCGTCGATCGCGAATCGAAAAAGGGAGACGCGACCAACGCCCGCGTCGAGGTCTACATCATGCCCCCCGATCCCCCGGCCGAGAAACGCAAGTAGACGACCGAGCGACTTTCTTCACGCTCCCCGTCGTCCAAGCGATACTCCGATCGCTCCCCCTTGTCCAAGGGGGGACACGAAGATTCAATGACAAGGGGGACAAGAGCGGCGTCCATTGACGAGGAGAGACTCGCCTAGCTCGTCGGCTTCTTCGCGATCTTCAGGTGCTTGATCGGAATGTCGTACCAGGGGCCGTCCCGAAAGTCGACGAGGGCCATTCGGTTCTCATTGACGGTGACGATCCGCCCGACGCGATTGCCGAACCGCGCCAGATCCACGATTGACGTGTCGACCACCACGTACTGATCGGTCAGGTCCTGCTTGAGTTCCTCGGTCGATTTCTCATCCCAAAGCTCTTCATCGAGCAAGTAATCCATGATCCCCCGTCTCCCCTATCCGTGTCCTCACCGATCGACACCGTTGCTTTAGGACTCGTTGAACGCGTCGTCGAACTTTCGCCCCGAGGAGGGGAAGTCGATCCGCGCGACGAACTCGGCCGCGTCGGCGGCGCCATACTCGCGGTCCATGCCGCAATCTTCCCACTCGACCGACAACGGCCCTTCGTAGCCGATGTCGTTGAGCGCCCGAATGATCGCTTCGAAGTCGACGCCGCCGTGCCCGGGACTGCGGAAATCCCAACCGCGCCTGGGGTCGCCGAAGTCGAGATGCGAGGAGAGAATCCCCGAGGCCCCATCGAGCGTGATCGCCGCGTCCTTGATGTGGACGTGGTAGATCCGGTCGGGAAACTCGCGGATGAACCGCACCGGGTCGATGCCCTGCCAATGAAGGTGGCTCGGGTCGAAGTTGAAGCCAAACTCCTCGCGGTGCTCGATCGCGGCCAGGGCGCGGCGGGCGGTCGGAATGTCGAACGCGATCTCCGTCGGATGGACCTCGAGGGCGAAGCGAACTTCGCATTCGCCGAAGACGTCGAGGATCGGGTTCCAGCGCTCCGCGAAGAGGGCGAAGCCCGCGTCGATCATCTCCGGAGTCACCGGGGGAAAAGAATAGAGCAGCGGCCAGATCGACGAGCCGGTGAAGCCGTTGACGACTGGGACGCCAAGTTTCTTCGCCGCCTGCGCGGTTCGCTTCATCTCCTCGATCGCCCAGGCGTTCTTCTTCTCGCTGTCGCCCCGGCAGTCCTCGGGGACCCAGCCGTCGGTTCGCTCGTCATTGCGGTCGAGGACCATTTGGCCGACGAGATGACTGCTGATGGCCTGGCAGTCGAGCCCGTGCTTTTCGAGCAGGTCCAGCTTCTTCTGGCAATACTCCGGTTCGTCGAGCGCTCGGGAGACCTCGAAGTGATCGCCCCAACAAGCGAGTTCGAGCCCGTCGTAGCCCCAGTTGGCCGCTTTCTCCGCCAACTCTTCGAGGGGCATGTCGCCCCACTGTCCCGTAAAGAGGGTCTTCAGTCGTCCCATGGAGTTGTTGGCTTTCGTCCTCGAGAGATGAGTGGAAGTTGGAGTCGACTCGTTCCCTGCCGCCGTGTCCCTTGGGCTGCTAGGTGCCCGGCGTCGCCGGCTCCTTCTTCGGAGCGTCCTTGAGCTTCTTCTGGATGTACCCCGCGACTTGTTTGCCGAGCACCTTCGAGCCGGCGGGCGTGAAGTGGACGTTTACCGGGATCTGAATCTTCTCGAGCTTCGGCTTGGCGAACGAGTAGAGATCGTCGGTTGCGATGTTCTTCTTCTTCATGATCTCGGCGGCGGCCGCGTTGTAGGCCTTCACATCCGAATCGTGACGGATTGGTTTGAGGTTACCCTCGGGAACGGGAGTCGTCGACGCCCAGACCAGGATGGCTCCCGTCTTGCCGAGCCGATCGGTCAGTTCGTTCAGGTTCTTCTTGTAGTCCTCGAGCGAGACCTGCTTCTTGCCGTCATCCATGAACTTGAGGTCGTGAAGGCCCCAGTTGAAGTGGATGAGATCCCAGTCCCCTTTGCCGATCCAGGAGTCAAGTTGCTCGACCCCTCGCGTCGTCGGGCCACCATTGGTCATGATGCGGTGGACGTTGGCCTTCCCCTTGAGCATGTCGCGAACGGGGACCGTGTAGCCAATCGAAATCGAATCCCCGATGAGAAGGACTCGGGGGAGGGAGGGATCATCGACAACTTCGGCGAAGGCGGGATTCTTCTGAAGACGTTTGGAGACGCCGGTGACGCGCGACGTTGCCTTCTTGGCGGGCTTTGTATCCTTGGCGCTGACCAGGGAGACGACAAGGCAACTGGCCACCAAAGAAATCGCGAATCGGTTCATGCTCGGAATCCTCGTTCGGGGGAATTACCACGGGGCCTATCGTAGTGGTTCGGCGCTCAAGTGGCACGCCGGAGGAGGACGACCGGAGCGAGCCGCGGACACCTGGGCCGAGGGTCGGTTCCGCTCTTCGATCGAGAGTGGGGGGGAGTCCCTCGTTGCCGATAGTCACGGCCGACTATTTCTTCCGGGCTTCCTTCAACGTCTTTTCGATGTGGTTGGCCACTTGCTCGCCAAGCACCTTCGATCCCTCCGGCGTGAAGTGGACGTTGGCTTTCCGTTGGATCTTCTCCAACTGCGGTTTGGCGAAGCTGTAGAGGTCGTCGGTCGCGATGTTCTTCTTCATCATGATCTTCGCGGCGGCCGCATTGTAGGCCTGGACATCGGAGTCGAGGATGACGACCGGTTCGACGACGCCGTCGGGAATGGGGGTCGTCGTCGCCCAAACCAGCGTGGCTCCGGTCTCCTTGAGCCGATCGGTCAGCGACTCCAAGTTCTTCGTGTACTCCTTGAGTGGCACGCGGTTGGGGCCGCCCTTTTCGCGTTTGACGACGTCATGGATCCCCCAGTTGAAGTGGATGAGGTCCCAATTCCCGTCGCCGAGCCAGGAGTCGATGCTCGCGACGCCCCGCGTTGTTGGACCACCGTTGGTTTTGATGCGGTGGATGTTGGCTTTGCCCATGAGCTTCTCCCGAACGGGCAGGGTGTAGCCAATCGAAATCGAGTCGCCGATGAGAAGGACTCTCGGGAGCGAGGGATCGTCAACGACCTCGGCGTAGGCGGGATTCTTCCTGGCTTGCTTGGAAGCGGTAGTGGTGTTCGACTTCGCTTTCTTCGCGGGAGCAGCATCGTTGGCACTCACCAACGAAGCCAACAGAAAGCCGGCAAGCAATGACATCGCGAACCGATTCATGGCGGGAATCCTCATTCAGGAGGGAGTGACACGGTGGGAAAGCTCACGCGGAGTATGGTAGTGGTTTCGCGGAAAAATGGCAGTTCGAAGCAGGCCGATGAGATGAAGTGTGCGCCCGGAATTCTGATGGTGAATCTGTTCACCAGTGGGTAGCCCCGGTTGCTGTGCTCCCGGGGCGGCGAAGCCGCAAGAGGTCTCGGGCGGAGGTTGAATCTCGGGAAGGGTGAGTGTTCTTCGAGGGAGTCGGAACCGAGACTTATAGCCGACTCCGTCGTCGAGGGCGAGATCAACGTTCCTCAAGGTGGCGTCGACTCACCAAGAGCGAATCTCTTTGGCCAGTGAGCCGAACCCGATAGGGAAGTCGTTCTCGAGGCGATCAAGGATGGAGGCGACGCGAGTCGCTTCCTCGACACCACGGTCACGCTGGACGTCGCCAGCCGGTCTGTCGGTACCGTAGACGAACTGTTTCAGTTGCTGTCCAGGATAGGGAGCGGAGCGATTGTTCCTCTTCGCCTCGATCCAGGCGCGTTCGGAGACACCGTGGTCTTTTCCGCAAAGCAACCACGCTTCCAAGCAAGGGATGGCGATTCCGAAAGCGACCTTGAGTTCGCCTCCGATACGTCCAGGGTTGAGTTTCTTTCTCGCTGACGCGACTATTTGTCGCATCTGCTCCAGTCGATCGGACACCCCTTGGTTGATATCGGTCCATCTGACTTTTGACGTGTCCGCATCACAAATGACAGCCATTCCATTGCAGTCGGAGCGAAAGTGCACGGATAGAAATATCGCTTCGAGTTGGGCTAGCAGGGAGCCCACTCCACCAGCACGTCGCCGAACCGGTGACTCTTTGAACTCGACGTCGTCCGCAATCAGACCATCTATGATCCGTTTGAGGATAGGTTCGTCTGTCGCTGACTCGCAAACGACGGCGACTCGCTTCATGCGCCAGAGGGGACTCCACCAAGGACGCCGCTGAACCAGACCTCACCAAGAGACCCGACCTCCAAGATCTCTTCGATGTTGCTCATGTCCGAAAGGCGAGCGAAGGTTGTGTTGCTGGTTTGTTTGCGTGCGATCACAACTTCTTCCGGGTGCTCCCGAAATAGGTCTAGGAAATAGGGCGAGTGCGTCGTTGCAATGTGAGCGTAGCAACGGTGGCGTCTTGTCGGTTGCGGTAGGCTTGGGTTGGTTGGCCCTGGTTTGTCGCGAGGCGGAAGATGCGAGATCGTTGTGCGGAGAAGGAAGCGTATTGGCGGGAGGTCGTTCGTCGGCAAGAGGAGAGCGGGCGGGGCGTTCGGAGGTTCTGCCGGGAAGAAGGGATTTCGGAGGCGTCGTTCTACGGCTGGCGGCGTGAGCTACAGCGACGCGATCGAAAAGAGAAACGGTCGACTGCGGTCGATGGCGGTGGGGCGTGTCCGTCGCCGTTCGTCGCGTTGCGGGTGGTTCCCGAATCGACGAGCGTGATCGAGATCGTTCATCCCCGAGGCTACATCGTGCGGGCGCCGGCCCACGTCGACAGCGACGCGTTGCGCAAAGTGCTTGCCGCCCTCGATAGCGTGGAGGAGGGCTGAGCATGTGGTCGATCCCTCACCAGGTGCGGATCTTCCTGGCCCGGGAACCGGTCGATATGCGTAAGAGCTTTCACGGGCTCATCGCCTTGGCGGAATCGGTGCTCGAGCAAGATCCGCTTTCGGGCCATTTGTTCGTCTTCATCAATCGCCGCCGGGATCGCCTCAAGGTGCTCTATTGGGGCGGCGTCGGCTATTGCATTTGGTATCAGCAGCTGGAAGAAGGGAGCTATCAGCTTCCCGACGCCCAGGCGGCCGACGACGAGGCTGGCCTCGAGATCACTGCCGGACAATTGTCACTCATTCTCGAGGGCATCGACCTTTCCTCGGTCCGGCATCGCAAGCGCTTTCAAGTCTCCGATCGGCACCGTGACGCGACGTCATCGTCCCGTCGTTCGTGACTTCCCCTCGCTCTTTCCCGAATGATGCGTGCCGCTCCGCGGAGCCAGGACGCGCCGCTGCTCCTTCGAGACGCCAGTCCCCCGTCGCGGCGGCGAGAGCCTGGAAGCCATGGGACGGCACGCGACCAAAACCGAGTTTTGTCTTCGGTTGTCCTCGGACCCAGGGTTCTTCGCTTGCCAATCTCGTTGGACGATCGACCCTGGCGTTCTCTTCGCGAGCGACAACGATGTCATGGTGATGGCAGCGATGAGGCGGACTCGCAGGTTTTCTCGTCATTCCGACGAAAATGCTGAAACTGCTCTGGCGCCTTCGGCGTCGAGGTGCTAGGGTGTCCCCGCGACAACTGAGATCGGTTTGATGGACGCCTTCGACGTGAACCTCCCTCGCGACATCGACGCCTGCCACGAGTTGATCCTCGAACTCGATCGGGAGCGCCGACGGCAAGCCGCCGTCATCGCCCAGCAGCAAGAGACCATCGCTCAGCAGCAGGAGACGATCGATCGCTTGCAGAGCGACGTCGACTTGCTCAAGCGGACCTTGTACGGCCGGCGGCGGGAACGCTTCGTCGACGATTCCCAGCAGGGGCTTTTGTTCGACTCGACAATCGTCGGGGCGGACGACGATTCAGGCTCCGGCGACGACGACGAGAGCGATGACGACGAACCGTCACCAGAACGCCGCTCGAGCAAGGGACGCGGCCGGCGTCTCTTCCCCGACCTGCTGCCGCGCAAGACGGTCCGTCACGAACTCGACGAGCAAGAGATTCCCGAGGAGCTGAGGAACGACCCGACCGCCCGGCGGTTCTTCAAGAAGACCAGCGAGCAACTGGAGTTCACGCCCGCTTCGATCCATGTGATCGAACATTACCAAGAGGTGATCGTTCGCGACGAAGCATCGGGCGAGACGACGATCGCCACGGCGAAGAAACCGCCGCAGTTGATCGACGCTTACACCGGTCCCGGCTTCTGGGCTCATCTGACCGCCAGTCGCTTCGCCGACCATCTACCCTACTACCGACAAGAGGACATCCTCGCTCGCCACGGCTGCCGCATCGGCCGCGGCACCCAACAGCGTTGGCTCTTCGCCCTGGCCTTGGCGGTCGCGCCGTTGGTCGAACTGATGCGTCGGCTGGCGTTGCAGTCCGAGGTGCTGGGCTGCGATGAAACGCCGGTCAAGATGTTGGCGGGCGAGCCGCCTGGCTGCACCAAGACCTATCTCTGGAGCACCGTCGGCGACAATGCCCATCCCTACGACTGCTTCCACTTCACGCCCGACCGCAGCCGCGATGGTCCCGACGAGTTCCTCGCCGGTTTCCAGGGTTACTTGCAGTCGGACGCCTACACCTGCTACGAGCGAATCGCCGCGGCGGAGGACCGGATCGTCCCCGTCGGTTGCTGGGCTCATGCGCGCCGCAAGTTCGAGGAGATCCACTTCAGCGCGCCGAGCGTTCGGACGCACACCGCCCTCGGCTACTTCCAGCGGCTCTACGACATCGAAGATCGCGCCCGTGACAGTAGTGTGTCACAACGCGGCGCCCTGCGGCAACGCGACGCCAAGCCGATCGTGACCGAGTTCCATCAGTGGCTGCTCGAGCAAAGCGAACGGGAACTTCCGAAATCGAAGCTGCGCGCCGCCATCGCTTACATGACCAACCGGTGGCAGTCCTTCGCGTGCTATCTCGACCATGGGGCGATTCCCATCGACAACAACCGCACCGAAGCGGCGCTGAAGTACGCCGTCCTCGGCCGCAAGGCGTGGCTCTTCTTCGGCAACAGCCAAGGAGGAGAGACCGCCGCCACCTTCTTCACCCTGACCAAGAGTTGCAACCGCCATCACGTCGATCCATTCGCCTACCTCCGCGATGTCTACACCCGCCTGCCGAACACTCCGGCTTCGGATCTCCCTCCGTTGCTACCCGACCGTTGGATCGACGAGCACCCCCAGCATCGTCTCCAAGAGCGCGCCGACGAAGCTCGCCAACGAGCCGACCGCAAACGCGCCCGCCGTGCCCAACGCCGCGCCCATGCAGCCACTCCTCGTTGACCGGTGACCGGTCCCCCATCGTCATCGGCTCCTGCTTCCCCCACACGCCACCGTTGCAACGCTCACGTTGCAATCACTTGGACTGGCTTTCGATCGAGGCCGAGGGCATCCGGGTACGCAAGCCGGTAGAGGGAATCGCGGACGTAGCCCAAGAGTCGCGGATGAATTCCACGATCGGGCTCCTCGAGACCGATGATCTCCGGTGGGTTCGGGAGGTACGAAAGGGTCACGAGGGCGAGCGCGAGAAGTGTTCCCTCCGACAGATCGCGGGCTGGCACGACATGGCCGCCGTTCTTCATCCGCAACTGGAACTCACGGTTTCCCTTCGTTGGCGTCCGAAAAAGGATTCGATCAAACTCCGGAAACAGCCGGGCGACTTCTTGGTTGAGCGCTTCGAACGATTCGGGCCCATCGTCTCGCAACTGGTCCAACACTGTGCTGAAGTGCTGACCGGTTGGCCCGAGTTTCAACAACGGATCGAGTGGCGACGACGTCGAAAGGGAATCCGGAAGAAAGTGGTAGACTTGCACCGCGAGGTGAATGTTCTTCCAAAGCTCTTGGCGAGTCCCAAGCTCCGAAGCGGTGAAGTCTCTCGCCGTCGGCTTGACCGGCCAATCCAGCGTCCGGGGTTCTGTTTCACCCTCAACTTGAAACTCGATGCTGAGTTCCTTCTCCTCGCTCCCAAAGCTCAGGCAAGTCTCGTTGATGAAGGCTCGGCTTTCGGGACTCTTGAGCGCCTTGAGTCCCGCCAATGCCGTGCTCTTGCCGCTGGCGTTGGGGCCGACGATGAGCGTGAAGGGTTCCAGGGGAAGCGTCGCGTCCCGGAGAGACTTGAAGTTCTTGAATTTCAGGTACTTGATCATCGCTTCGCCTTTCCCCTGCATCATACCCCCGAGGGCCGGAAAAGACCAAGAGACGCCCCTCAAGCCGCCGTGTCGATGGTGGTAATCGCTCCGGTCGTGACGGGAAAGCGGGTGGTCACCTGGGTACGAATCCGAGCGTGGCCTTGCCGGAGAGCGTACGATATCCGTAGGAGTACAGCCTGACGCGGTTTGACGGGATGCTAACTCGTCGCGAACACCGCGTTGGAAGTGGTCGTCAGATGGACGCCACGACGACGAACGATCTGGAGAAGGTGTCAGGATGGACGAGACGAAGGCGAAGCGGGTGGTGATCACGGGAGTCACCCGAGGGTTGGGCTTGGCGATGGCGCGCGAGTTCGCCCGTCTCGGTCACACGATTTTCGGTTGTGGCCGCTCCGCCGAACAACTCGCCGATCTCTGGTCGATGCTCGGGCCGCCGCACGTCATCGATCAAGTCGACGTCACTAGCGACACCCGCGTCGGGCAGTGGGCCGAATCGGTCATCTCCGAGCACGGCCCGCCCGATCTCCTGATCAACAACGCGGCGGTGATCAACAACTCCGCGCCCCTCTGGCAGATCCCCAACGCCGAGTTCGACCGCACGATCGACACGAATCTCAAGGGAACCTACTACGTCTTGCGCCATTTTTTGCCCGAGATGGTCAACCAACGACGCGGTATTGTCGTCAATTTCAGCTCCGGCTGGGGGCGGACGACCGGGGCAGGCGTCGCTCCCTACTGCGCCTCGAAGTTCGCGGTGGAGGGACTGACCGCCTCGCTCGCGGAGGAGCTTCCCGAGGGAATGGCCGCGGTCGCGCTCAACCCCGGCATCATCAACACCGAAATGCTCCGTACTAATTTCGGCGACAGCGCCGCGCACTTCCACAAGCCCGAGGAATGGGTACGCGCCGCGGTTCCCTACTTGCTGTCCTTGGGGCCCGACGACAGTGGCAAGCCGCTGACGATCGAGTAATCGAGGGGAGTCGCCCGCGACAGCGAGTTGTCGTGCGTCGAAGAATGGGTCGCGTCGTTCGGTTGGAGTGGGGGAGAGCTTCGGCGTCAAGAAACGCTACCAACCGAAGGAATGGCCAAACCCCTTCGGTTGATGCGCGCAGATGAAGATGACGAGATCGACGGAGGGCATCCCTTGACTCTTTAACGCAAGTTGCGGGGATTGCGAGACGCCGACGGATCAGCTAAGCCGCCGGATGCCACTTCCGCCGTCTCGACCATTGGGCTTCCACACCCACCCCGGTAGCAGAATTCGTTCTTGGAACCGGACACGGTTTTGTCGAAAATTTGTTTTTCGCCGACTGCCGCCGACGAGAAGCGACAGGTGCCCCGACTCGATGTGAAGGTTCACCGCCTTGGTCCACGAGTTTCTGAAATACAGCGACCGCATCGACGTCCTCCCCGTCCTGCACGGCAGCGGCGACGTCGCGGTCCGCGTTCGTGAGGAGCTTTTCCGCGGGGACTACGACTGCCTCGCGGTTCCCCTGCCGGCGACACTCGCTCCGCTGGTGATGGAGGCGATCGACTACCTGCCGGCGGTCACGGCGGTGATCCAGCCCGAGCCCTCGGGAAATGGCGCTTCCTACGTGCCGATCGACCCGTGCCAGCCGGTCATCGCGGGGCTGCGCTTCGCCCAGCGCGAGCGGATGGCCGTCGAGTTCATCGACCTGGAAACCTCGCAGTTCGAGCCCTCGTCGGCCTATCTTCCCGATCCCTATGCCTTGAAAGAGGTTCCCGTCGAGAAATTCTCCGCGGCGATCCTGCCGGCGTTGCCGCGTCCCCCAGCCGACTCCCAGCTCGATCAGCGCGTCCGCCGGATGGCGTTCGAACTGCACCGACTCGAGCTCGACTACGAGCGGATTCTCTTTCTCCCGAGCCTGTTGGACTGGCCGTGGATTCGAGAGGCCTACCAGGAGCGACGCGACTACCCGGACCATGAAACCTTCTTCACGCCCTCGCAGATCGCTACGGTCGCGGAAGAGACGCTCGCTTTTTTCCTCGGCGAGCTCCCCTTCGTCACCGCTCTTTACGAACGAGCGCGCTCCACGCTCGATCCCGACGAGAATCTCTCGATTGACGGGGTCAAGGAGCTGATTTTGGTCGCCCGCGACCGCTGGCAATCCGCTCGAAAAGGGAATCGGAACTGGCTCTCGCCGAAGCTCTTGGGGATCTACTTTCAGTACGTCCGCAACCTGACGCTCCTGGGCAAGCGGATGACGCCCGATTTGTACACGCTGGTCATGGCCGCGAAGCAGGTCGGGGGCGACACCTTCGCCCTGAACGTTCTGGAAACGGCGAGAGACTTTCCGGTCGAGTTCGAGCCCGCTCCCTTCGAGAAGATGAAGATGGGGATCGACCAGGCCGATTTGCCGGGCGAAGGGGTCCTGCCGGTGGTTAGTCGACTCCCGGGGCCGAGTTCATCCTGGCGTCCCCTGGAACTGAAGCCGGAACCGCCTCCGCGGACCTCGCAGCGCTGGGAGCAGATGTGGGATCCCTATCGGCAGTGCTCCTGGCCCGCCGAGGACGCGCGGATCGAGAGCTTCCACACTCACGTCCGCGAACAGGCCCAAGCGCTGCTCGGGGCCGACTTGGCCCGGAGCGAGAAGTTCACCACGTCGGTCAAGGACGGCATCGACATCCGCGAGACGCTGCGCAACTGGCACTCGGGCGATCTGTACGTCAAGGAGATCCCTCCCACCCGAGGCGGGATCGAGGTCGTCGTCTTCCTCTTCGATGTCCCCGCCGACCCGGACAAGTACGCCTGGCGGACGACGTGGCACGCCGAACACGCCGAGGAGTCGACCATCGGTTTGTTCGCGACCGATTTTCGTCACGATTTGGTCGGTCCGGGCATCGGACGGGCCAATTACGGCGGCGTTTTCTTCCTCTATCCGCCAAGAATGATTCCGGACATTTGGTCTGACCCTAGAATTCCCCGGACACAGACATTGGAAGAGCGTTTGCTCGCGGCGGCTCTGCTCCATTCTGGGGAGAGGCACGTGGCGGTGATCGCGCCGTGTCCGCTCAAGGCCTCGTGGCGACGCTTGGCCCGTCGGCTGGGGAAGCGGCTCTTGCATATTCCCCTCTCGCGGTTCTCCGGGCGGATGATCGATCGGCTTCGGATCGTCCATGTCCTTAACGGCAAAGAGGTTCGGTCATACGCGGCGGCGTTCATCCGAGGCGAGTAGGGCGTCCTCTCCGGGAGTGACGATCATTCCGTTCGCAGCGACGCTGGCGCGTGGGTTGACGGCGAGGGACGGCGAGCGAATGGTTTTTCTTGTCGGCCCTCTCGGCGACGTGCTAGCATCGAATGACCACGAGTAGAAAGAAAGGAAGGCGGCGATGAAGCGGCGCGCGGGACGCAAGAAGAAGGCTACTCGACGATACTTCTATCTCGAGCAGATCCTCCCCATGCGACCCTACGTGCAGCGATTGATGGGAGATCTTCGCGCCCAACGGGTTCGCGTCGACCTCTTGCGTCGCCGACTTTCCGGTATCCTTCCCCGGGCCGGAGCCGAGACCTACGAGCACCGTCGCCGACGTCACGAAATGTTGGCGGACATCGAGCGAACGGAGTTGGCCGAGAAGGAACTCTATCGCGAGTTTCGCAGCCTCGGCATTCGTGTCGGAGACGTGATTCGCGGCGAAATGCTCTTTCCTTGCCTCGTGGACGAGCGGGATGCCTACTTCATTTGGTATGATGGGCAACATCGGCCTTCCCATTGGCGGTTCCGAGGCGATGCGAGCCTGCATGGGATTCCTGACCGGTGGTTTGCCAACGGCGCCCTAGACAGCGAGGCCCAAAGTAGCCATGATAAGTCCCTGACGGACGAAGAGTGGGTCTAACAATGTATGAATTAGTCCGCATAGGAGCGGGATCTGATCCTTTTTCACTCCTTTTCCGGCCGAACGGAGTTCATTGCCGTCCGCTTTCGTCCTGATTTTCCGTTTCCGAGTACGTGTAAGTCGATTGAAGTTGTCCTCAGGTTGTATGGCGACACAGGAAACTAGTGTCGTCAGTTAAACTTTGGGGGTATACTTGCCAAGAAGCAGAGGCACCTGGCGAAGAGACAAGTAGGCCATTTGACCTGCTTGCAAGGATGCGAAAACGGTTGGTCTCCCCTGGGAGTTGTTTGAATTGTCGACCCTTTCGGATGAATGCAAATCGCCGGCCAAGAGCCAGGAGACGCCGCAAGAGTTCGCGCGGCGGGTCATCCGTCTACAGCTCCTCGAGTCCCATCAAGTCGAGGATGCTTTCGTCGCGGGTGTCGACTCGACGCCGAAGTTGATTCAGTACCTGACCAACAAGTCGCTGCTCTCGAACTTCCAAGTCGCCAAACTGCTGCGCGGCGACACGACCGGGTTCTTCGCCGGCCGTTTCAAGATTCTCTACTTGCTCGCCTCGGGGACATTCGGCCATGTCTTTCGGGGCGTCGATCCCCAGACCGGGGACGCGGTCGCGATCAAGATCCTGCGCGAGAATCTCGCGGGGGAATCCGAGGCGGTCGAGAGTTTCTACCGCGAAGCGAAACTCCAAGAGAAACTCAAGCACCCCAATATCTGCCAGGTCATCTGCTACGCCCTCGATGAGCGCAGCGGCCAACACTACATCGCGCTCGACTTCATTGAGGGCAGCAGCTTGCGCGATCTGCTCACGATTCGCAAGAAGTTCGATCACGTCGAGGTCGCCCGTTGGGGCGCCCAACTCGTCGACGGCTTGCGCTACGCCTTCGAGGAGCAGCACATCACCCATCGCGACGTCAAGCCGAGCAACGTCTTGATCTCGACGTGTGGGCTCGCCAAGTGGATCGACTTCGGCCTCGGAGGTACCGTCGATCGTGACGGCAGCGACCTGAATTACGACGTCAAACGCCGCACCGTCGAGTACGCGGCTCTCGAGAAAGCGACCAACGCTCCCAAGGGAGATCATTGCTCCGACATCTATTTTCTCGGGATGATCTTCTACGAGATGTTGCGTGGGAAGCGGCCGGTTCCCGAAGCCAAGGATCACGATCCCCGCTTCCGCTTCCGCTTCGATGACGTCGAGCCCCTACGGAGCAAGACGAAGGTCCCGCGCGGGATCGCCGACATCGTCGACCGGATGATGTCGTTCGATCCGTCCGAGCGCTACAGCGACTACTCGCAGATCCTCAAGGACTTCCAAACCTACCAGCTCTCGATCGGCGAGGACCCGACCGGAACCCAAGTGCTCGCGTCGCGCGAAAAGCCGCGATTGATGGTCGTGCATCAGAAACGCCGCACGCGCGAGAAGCTTCGCGACATGCTCAACGATCGTGGCTACCAGGTCGCGGTCTTCGAGGACATGGATCGCGCCGTTTCCATCTTCAAGCTCAAGCCGGTCGACGCGATGATTCTCGACCTGGACACCGTCGGTCGCGGCGGCGTCTCGTCGTTCGCTCGCTTGGTCGATGACGCTCCTTGGCCCGCGTGTGACTGTGCGGGTGTCTTCTTGGCCACCGATTCCCAGAAACTTTGGATCAAAAGGCTCAGGAGTGAACGGGTCAACACGGTTCAGAAGCCGTTGACGTTCGGGCCGCTCTACATCGCCCTCAAAGATCTCGTCCCCGTCGGCTGATCTCGCATCAATCCTCGATTCCGGTTGCCGCGGGCTGACCTTGGGCCGGCGCTTGCAAGACGGGCCCCTGGCTACACCCGCCATATCACGGCGCCCCACCGTGAGAGGGCCGCTTGGCTCTCCTCGCCCCTCCTCGAGTCCTCCACTTCGCGTGAGTTGGTATACATGAGAAGAAGGTCGAGGAGGACGAGTCGCTCGCTCCTCGGGTGCCTGCCACGCTGGTGCTCGCCTTGGCAATCACGCCTGAGACCATGAGGGGGAGAGGTTGACTGACCGACTTCGAGAGATTTTCTCGGCCGAGCAAATCGCGCAGCGGGTTCGCGAACTCGCCGAGCAGATCTCCCGTGACTACCACGACAAACCCCTCGTTATCGTCGGCGTGCTCAAGGGAGCCTTCATCTTCCTGGCGGACTTGGTCCGCGAACTTAGCATCGAACCGACGATCGAGTTCGTGCGCCTCTCGAGCTACGGCCTCAAGAAGGAGTCCAACGGCGAGGTCGAGATGATCCTCGACGTGAAGAACTCCCTCGAGGGCAAGCACGTGCTCGTGGTGGAGGATATCGTCGACACCGGGCTCTCGATCAAGTCGCTCAGTCATCGCTGGGCCGAGGTGGGGCTCGCGTCGCTGCGGGTCTGCACGCTCCTGGACAAGCCGGCCCGGCGAAAGACCGATATCGAGGCCGACTACGTCGGGTTCTCGATCGATGATCTGTTCGTCGTCGGATTCGGCCTCGATTGGGCCGAGAAGTACCGACACCTTCATGGGATTTACGTGGTCGAGTTCGACGCCGATGAGTAGTGAATCGCTCGATGACACGCACGTCGATTTGGAGGTGCGCAAAGCCGCCGTCGAGGGGAAGCGTCTCGACCAGTACGTCGTGTCCCGGCTTCCCGAACTCAGTCGTTCCCTGGTGCAGCGACTGATCGACGACGGCGCTCTCCTGGTCAACGAGGGGCGGGTCAAAGCCAGCCACAAGGTTCGACCCGGCGATCGGATCTCGATCGACCTGCCGCGTCGGTTCAGCAGCAAGCCGGTGCCGCAGGAAATCCCACTGAATATTCTCTACGAGGACGACGACATCGTCTTGCTCGACAAGCAAGCCGACTTCATCGTCCATCCCGGGCGCGGCCGAGAGAATTGGTCGGGCACGCTCACCAACGCGCTGCAGCACCACTTCGACCGTCTTAGCACCATCGGCGGCGAGGCAAGGCCCGGCATCATTCACCGCCTTGATCGCGACACCACCGGCATCATGGTCGTCGCCAAAAATGACGAGGCGCACAAAGAAATCGCGATGCAGTTCGAGCTGCGCAAGGTTCACAAGGAGTACCGTGCTCTCTGCTACGGGGCGCCCGAACTCGACAACGACATCATCGATCGCCCGATTGGCGTTCATCCCCAGGTTCGCGAGAAGATGGCGATTCGCAACGATCCGGCGATCTCCCGATCCGCCGTCACCTTCTACGAGGTGCTCGAGCGCTTTGACGGTTTCAGTTTCGTTCGCTTGGTGCCGAAGACGGGGCGGACGCATCAGCTTCGGGTCCATCTTTCGAGCATCGGGGTCCCGATCATCGCCGACAAGCCTTACGCGGGGCGTAGTCGTCTCTGTCTGTCGGAGCTGAGCGGACAGGACGCCGAGGATCCGGAGGCCGAGACACCCTTGATCGAGCGGCAGGCCCTCCACGCGTTTCGCTTGCGTTTCTGGCATCCGGGCAAGAAGAGTTTCATGGACCTTTCGGTGCCACTTCCGCAAGACATGAGTCAGACACTCGAGATGTTGCGGGAGCACCGATCGCTCGCGAAGTAGGGTGGTCGCGGAAGAGGTTGGCGACGAGTTCCGATCGCTCCCCCTTGTCGAAGGGGGAGAAGGAGGGGGGACATCGAAAGGCTACCCCGTGGCGGCGAGCTCCTGGCGGTTTCGAGCGCCAGTCCCCGTACAATAAGAAGACAAGAGAACCTCAAGGGGAACGATTCGCATGAACAACGGGAAGACTCTATTCCCGATCACACGTGGCCAGCAGAAGCCGATCGATGTCCTCTTGCTACAGTTGGGGACTCCCGACGAGCCGACGGCGAAAGGATTGCGGCCCTATCTTCGCGAGTTTCTTTCCGATCCGCGGGTCGTCGAAGTCTCGCCCTGGCTGCGATGGCTGCTGGTCAACTTGATCATCGTTCCCTTCCGCTCGCCACGCTCCGCCGAGAAATACCGTCGGATTTGGGACGACGAGACCGGCTCGCCACTGCTCGACATCACCCGTCGGCAGACGGCCGCGCTCGGCGAACTCCTGGGCGAGCACTATCGGGTCCAGTTCGGCATGCGCTACGGGAAGCCTTCTATTCGGGAGGCGATTCGAAATATCGCCGAGTGGGGTGGGCAACGAATCATCGTCGTGCCGATGTACCCGCAGTACTCCGCGACGACGACCGCCAGCGGGCTCGATGGGCTCTTCGACGCGCTGCGTGAGGAACGGATCGTGCCCGCGATGCGCATCGTGCAAGACTACTACGAGGATCCCGCTTACATCGACGCCGTGGTGTGGCGGATTCGCAAGACTTGGGAAGAGGCCGAACAACTGGGACAGCGTCCCGAGGTCTCCCTCTTGAGTTTTCACGGCATCCCGCACTCCTATGTCCTCGCGGGAGATCCCTACCAGTGCCAGTCGACCAAGACCGCTCATTTGGTCGCGCGGCGGCTGGGCTGGAGCGACGAGCAGTGGCGGTTGACCTTTCAGTCGCGACTGGGGCCTTCGGAATGGTTGCAGCCCTACACCGACAAGACGCTCATCGCGTTGGGAGAGCAGGGGGTCAAGACGGTCCTCGTGGCTCAACCCGGATTCACGGCGGACTGCCTCGAGACGATCGACGAGATCGGCTACGAAGGGCTCGAGGAGTTTCGGAGCGGCGGCGGGGAAACGCTGGTGCGGGTCCCCTGCGTCAATGACGATCCGCCCTTCATCGAGGCACTCAAGGGAATCGTCGAACGGGAGGCCCAAGGATGGCTGTAGAGTCAGGCGATCGCGAACACCTGCTGACGCGGGCCCTTCGTGGCGAGAAGGTCGAGCGAACTCCCGTGTGGGCGATGCGGCAAGCGGGACGTTGGGATCCCGAATTTCGCCGTCTTCGCGGGGATCTCTCCTTCTACGAGTTCAACGATAACGTCGAACTCTCGGCTCAAGCGACGCTCTGTCCGCGCCGCTTCGGGGTCGATGGGATCATTCTCTTCTACGACATCACCACCCTGGCGATCGCGATGGGACAGCGATTCAAACTCGTGCCCAAACGCGGCCCGGTGCCGGACCACCCCATTCGTTCGATGGCCGATGTCCAGAAACTCGACCCAACGCCCGACCCTTCGCGTTACGCCAACGTGCTGGAGATCCTGCGAACGGTAAAGCGGGAACTCGACGGTGAGCTACCGATCCTCAGTTTCGCGGGAGCCCCCTTCACGCTGGCGACGTACATGATCGGAACCGGGAAGGATCTCGTGGCGACGAGGCGGTTCATCGCGGAGCAGGGGGCGACGTGGCGCGAGCTGCTCGAACGGATTTCGCGGGCGACTTCTCACTTTCTTGGCGACGTGTTGGGGGAGGGAGCGGTCGCGTATCAGCTTTTCGACTCTTGGGCCGGCGGATTGGCGCGCGAGGAGTATCTCGAGCACGCCCAGCGCTATCACCAACGTGTCTTCTCGGAGGTGGCGGGGACTTCGATCTTGTTTGTGAAGGATCTTCCCTACGTCGACTTGGCGGTGGAATCTGGGGTAAAGGTGCTGAGTTTAGGCAAAAATCACGATTTGGCGGCGATCAAGCAGCGGCATCCGGACCTCGTCGTTCAAGGAAATGTCGACCACGAACTCTTGATCGACGGGAGTCAGGAGGAGGTTCGCGAGGCGACGCGAACGTGCCTGGAGCACGGCGGCGGAGAGCGTCACGTTCTCAACCTCGACCATGGAATGGACCGACTGGCGAAGCCGGAGAATTTCGAGGCGTTTGTCGGAGTGGCACGAGAGCGATAATATGGCCTAGACAGATCGGTGAGACGTATCTGAATAAGCGATGCTCATTCGTGGTCACTCCACTCGCCGATAGGGGTCTCCCGGAAGGCGCCTGGCTGTCGACTGGGGGAGGCCGTATAACCCCTCAGCCGGCGAGAGCCGAATCGTTGGCGTCTAGAATGCCTCCCGTCGAGGAAACGATCAACGGGAACAAGCTCCATGTCGCCAACGCGGCGATGCCGACGCTCTCAGGAGAAGGATGACAGCACCGACCATGTCCCGAACGCGTACCCGAACCATGGATGGAGCATCGCGGCGCATCGGGCGAACAACCTCGCTCACCGGATTTCAGATCATCGGGACAGGGAGCTACGTCCCCGATCAAGTCGTGACCAACGAGGAACTGGAGCAGCGGCTCGGGTTCGATTCGGACTGGATCGTCCAGCGTACCGGGATTCGCGAACGCCGCCACGCGCCGGAGGGAATCGCGACCAGCGACCTCTGTTACGAGGCCTCGCGACGCTGCATCGAGTCCGCGGGCGTCGATCCGGGCGACATCGATCTGCTCGTCGTCGGCACCTTCACGCCCGACATGAGCTTTCCCTCGACAGGCTGCTTGCTGCAGGATCGGCTCGGGCTCTACTGCGGAGCGTTCGATGTCCAGGCCGCGTGCGCGGGTTTCCTCTACGCGCTGGTCGTCGGGGCGCAGTTCGTCAAATCGGGCAATTCGAAGCTGTGTCTGGTCGTCGGCGGGGACACCAACAGTCGGGTGATCAACCCGGACGACATGAAGACCTATCCGCTCTTCGGGGACGGTGCCGGAGCGGTGTTGCTTTCGGCCGGGGGCGATGATCAGGGTTTTCTTTCGTACCACATCGCCGCCGATGGATCGGGAAGCGACTTGTTGAGTCGTCCGGCATGTGGCAGCAGGATGCCGCCGACGCCCGAAGCGTTGGAACAGGCGAAGCATTTCTTGCAGATGGATGGTCGGGCCGTCTTCAAATGGGCGTGCAACACCGTCACCGAGTCGACGCAAGAGGTGCTCGAACATGCTGGGCTGACGGCGGACGACGTCAATCTCTTCGTACCCCATCAGGCCAATGTCCGCATCATCAACGCGGTCGGCGACGTCATTGGGTTCCCACGGGAGCGGGTCTTCAACAACCTCTGGCGTTACGGCAACACCTCCGCGGGTTCGATTCCCATCGCGCTCGACGAGGCGCGTCGCCAAGCGTTGATCAGCCACGGCGACTCAATTCTCGTCAGCGGTTTCGGGGCGGGCCTGACGTGGGCCAGCGCCGTGATTCGCTGGTGAATTCCCGCCTATCGGCGAGCGTTCTTCCTCCGATTGACGAGCACCGCGAAGCGGCCCGTTCCGACGTGCCTGTTGGCTTGACGCGTTTGGCCGGACACGTCGTGGCCGGTGGTTTCGCTAAGAGCGAAATGCGATCGGTGAATTGCGAACATGCTCTAAAAAACTCTTCGCATTGATTTGACAACGATGAACCCTGAACTACTTTTCTGTTGTGCGGATGAACAGTCACATGTTCTTCCCACGAAAGGGCAAACCAGCCGTGAGGCTGGGGCGCAAAGCCATGGGCCACGAACTGGATTTGAGGGGGTTCGGTTTGTGGTCGCCAGGCTGCCGAAGGGATGGACGGGACCCTGAGGGTCGCTTGGGCCCGGGCTAGTCGCAAGACTGCCCGGGCGTGGCGTTTCTTGACATCCTTTTTCGCTTCATCCCTTTCTCGCTCCTCTTCCTCCCCACCTGGGATTCCTCCCCAAGTCACGACGGTTCCCTTAAACGACCTTCGCCTCACTCCCCAAACTCGACACGATGTTGCGGAATATCTTCCGAGCACTCTTCCCCTCGACCGCGAGTCTCTATACTCACCCGCGACAGGCAACGAGACATTCCTCGCGAGGTGAACGTGGAGAGGCACCGTGTAGTCGTGGTCGGAGGAGGTTTCGGAGGGCTCTACGCGACGACATCGTTGCGCCACGCTCCTGTCCAAGTCACTCTTCTGGATCGTCGCAACTTCCATCTCTTCCAGCCGCTGCTCTATCAAGTCGCCACCGGGGCACTCTCCCCCGCCAACATCGCCGCGCCGCTGCGCTCGATTCTTCGATCGCAACAGAACGCTCGCGTCTTGCTGGGAAATGTCGATACCGTCGATGTCGAGGCCAAGGAGGTTCGGCTCGCCGAGGGACGTGCGATCCCCTACGACTCGTTGATCGTCGCCGCGGGAGCACGGCATAGCTACTTCGGCCACGACGAATGGGAAGGCGTCGCTCCGGGGCTCAAGACGATCGAGGACGCGACCGAGATTCGCCGACGGATCTTGCTCGCGTTCGAGACCGCCGAGCGACTCACCGACCCCGCCCCACGCGCCGCGTGGCTGACCTTCGTGGTCGTGGGAGCCGGGCCGACCGGGCTGGAGATGGCTGGCGCGATCGCCGAGATCGCTTTTCATACCTTGCGCCACGATTTTCGTTCGATCGACTCATCGAAGGCTCGGGTGGTTCTTCTCGATGGTAGTGATCGGGTCTTGCCGCCCTACCCGGAGGATTTGTCCGGCCATGCCCTACGCCTCCTCGAGGATCTCGGCATTGAGATCCGAACCAAGACGCTCGTCACGGACATCACCCCTGATCGAGTCGTCATGCGGACTCCGGCCGGGACCGAGGAACTGGCGACGCACACCGTCATCTGGGCGGCGGGGGTGCAGGCTTCGTCGCTGGCGAGCCGGATCGCCAAGGCGACCGGGGCCCCGCGGGACCGCGCGGGCAGGTTGCATGTCGACCCGTTTCTCTGTCTGCCTGAGCATCCGGAGATCTTCGTGATTGGTGACATGGCCCACTGCGTCGACGATGAGGGCAAGCCCCTTCCGGGGATCGCGCCGGTCGCGATGCAGCAGGGAAGTTACGTGGCGGACCTGATCAAGGCGCGTCTCGACGACGATCCGCGGGAGCCATTCGAATACCACGATCGCGGTAGCATGGCGACGATCGGTCGCCGGGCGGCCGTCGCCAACTTGGGGTGGGCCCACGTCCATGGCAGTCTCGCCTGGATGCTCTGGCTCTTCGTGCACCTAATGTACATCGTTCAGTTTCAGAGCCGGATGCTCGTGCTGGTGCAATGGGCCTGGAACTATGTCACCCGCAATCGTTCCGCGCGATTGATCACCGGAACGTCGAAGACCCCTCTCCAACCCAACGAGCCCGACGTCCCCGAGGACGCCGCGGCCTCCTTGAACTGACCCGTGTCCTGATGGGTAAGTTCGCTCCATGAAGTCTCGTCCATCGTTCGTGCGAGATCTTGCCGAATCGAAGGCGTGCTCCGCATGCCGACAGCCAGCGTGGGCATGGCACCCAAGCTGGTGTTGGGGGCCACTGGCTTCTTGTCAGCCAGTGAGAACGAGCTACACAACCGGCACGAAATTAGACGTTTGACCGTTCATTAGGGGAAGATGCCGCGAAGGGAGTAGACGCTGCCGATGTACTCGAGCGCTGAGCAGTAGGCGGCGGTTCGCATGTCGCACCCGAGTTCCTCGGCCATTTGCTTGACCCGCCGAGCGGTCTCGACCATCAGCTTCTGCAGTTGGTGATCGACCACTTCCAGTTCCCAGGTCTCGGCTTGACGGTTCTGTTTCCACTCAAAGTAGCTGACGGTGACGCCGCCCGAATTGCACAAGATCGCGGGTAGGACCTCAACGCCCTGTTCCGTGAGGTGGCGATCGGCCGCCGGCGTGACGGGAGCGTTGGCCGCCTCGATCAGCACCTTGCACTTGAGTAATCTCGCCACCCGGGCATCGATCATCTGCTCAAGCGCCGCGGGGATGAAGAGGTCGACCTCGGTCTGGTAGAACTCGTCGGGGCTCAGCGCCGAGGTACCGGCGAAGCCGGCGACGCCTCCGGTCTCCTCGACGTGCATGGCGAGGGCGACCGGATCGATGCCCTCGGGATTACCGATGGCGCCGGTGTGATCGAGGACCGCTCGCATCGTCGCGCCGCGTTCGGCGAGAAGTCGGCCGGTCCAGGAGCCGACATTGCCGTAGCCGACCAGGCTGAAGCTGCTTTCGCTCAGGCGGTAGCCCATCTCCGGAAGCAGTTCCGCGACGACGAAGACCAGGCCCTGGCCCGTCGCCTTGCCGCGCCCGTGCGAGCCGCCAAAGGCGAGTGGCTTGCCGGTGACGACACTCCCTCCCAAGCGGAAGGCCGGTTCCTTCAGATTGATGTAGGTGTCGGCCATCCACGCCATCGTCTGGGCGTCGGTGCCGACGTCGGGGGCGGGGATATCGTAGTCGGGACCGATGTTCGCGCGCAGCTCGCTGGTGAAGCGCCGCGTGACCCGCATCAATTCCGTGCGGGTGTGCTTGCGTGGAGTGATTTTGACACCCCCCTTGGCGCCACCGAAGGGGAGTCGAACCAAGGCGCACTTCATCGTCATCAGGGCCGCCAGCGCCTTGATGTGATCGAGGCTCACCTCGGAGTGATAGCGAATACCGCCCTTATAGGGTCCCACGACGTTGTTGTGCTGAACGCGGTATCCCTTGAAGAGCTCATAGCGGCCATCTTCCATCTGTACCGGGAAGTGGACCATGACCTCCTTCTTCGGTTGCGCGAGGATCAATTGAAGCCGGCGAGGCACCTTTACCCGGTCGGCGGCGAGCAGGATCTCGGACATCGTTTGGATGTAGATGTTGTCCGATTGGGGGCTCATGTCCAGCTCCTGGAAAATACGCTCGGCGTTGGTCATTCACGGGCCCTCGTTCACGCCTGGTTCGGCTTGGGTGTCAATGAATGCGATAGGTTCTCGTCGCGGCCGCGGTCGGCCGATGGAGGGGTCATGCACGTCGACTACGACGACGCACAACGCTTGATGATGATCGCGGTCAAGTCGTCGCGCTGCTCGGTCCCGCCCGTGAAGGCCAGGACCCGTTCGTAGAGTCGCTCGATGAGCTTCGACGAGGGCTCCTCGGCGTGGTCGCGAAGACAGTCCTCGATGCGTTCAGTGCCGAAGGGGTTGCCCTCGGCGTCGGACCACTCGTCGAAGCCGTCGGTGGCGATGAGAAGCATGTCGCCCTCCTCCATCGCGAACTCCTCGGGCGGATCGTAGGGAAGGTCGGCCAGGACCGAGAGCGGCAGTCCGCTGGCCTTGCAGATCCGGCACTCCTTGGTCGCGGCGCGGTAGAGGATGATCGGCCCGTGGCCCGCCGAGACGAACGCGATCTTGTCGCTGTCGGGGGAGAGGGTCGCGACGAACGCGGTCAGAAAGCGGTCGTCGGGGAGATCCTCTTCGAGGATACGATTGACGCCGTTGAGCGCCTGGTCGATGTCGCTGCCGGCGAGGAAGGTCGCTCGCAGGAGCGAACGGCACTCCGACGCGACCAGCGCCGCCCCGATACCGTGACCGGTGGCGTCGGCCAGCATCACCACGACCCGGCCGTCATCGAGCGGTTGGTAGTCGAAGAAGTCGCCTCCGGTTTCGTCGGCGGGCTTGTTCCAGCCGGCGAGGTCGAAGCCGGGAATGGTCGGGGCCGCTTCGGGAAGGAGGGCTTGTTGGACCTCGCGCGCGACTTGCAGGTCCCGTTCGATCTTCTGTTTCTGGGCGAATTCGTCGAGCAGTCGTTGTCGCTGGACCGCGACCCCGGCCTGGGCGCCGTAGGCGCGACCGAGTTCTTCGTCCCATTCGGTGAAGGTCCCCTCGCGTTTGTTGAGGACTTGCAGCACGCCGACCGCGCCTCCGTCGAAACCGCGAAGCGGGAAGGTGAGGATGCTGCGAGTGCGGTAGCCGGTCTTGCGGTCGATCTCGGGATTGAACCGCTTGTCGGCGTACGCGTCGGGCACGCGAACGACGGCGGCGGAGCGGAACGCCTCGCCGGCGATCCCGAGGCTGGCGCCAAAGCGGATCTCGCCGACGCCGGTGGCGACTTCACTGTAGAGTTCGTCGGTCGCGGCGTCGTGGAGGAAGATCGTGGCCCGTTCGCAATCGAGCACCTGCAGCGCCGACTCCTCAATCGCCTTGAGGAGCGTGTCCAATTCGGTCGACGCGGCCAACTTGCGCGTGACGTCGAGGACCGCCATCAAGTCACTTACCTGCTGCTCGCGTGGCTGCTCGGTCCACGACGTTGTCTCGGTCATGCCTCTACGCTCCGGTTGATGCTGCGACGGAAATTCGTTCTCAGGAGTCATACTGTAGCCCGACCGGTCGGGGAACAATGATCCAAAAGAAGTTGTTTCCCCCCCCCAACGCGAAAATGATTCCGGGGACTAGGCTCCGTCTCAAAAGTCGGCTCTGGCTTCGGCTGGCTACGTTGCCGCGGGACTTTGTCGGTCTGCATCGACGAATCCAACGGATTCGCCTGTTTCGACCTCCTCGTCCCCCACCAACTCGCTGTGCCTCGGGCCGACGATCAACTTTTGAGACGAAGCCTAGTGCTCGGTCAAACGCTCGATTCCCGGTTGTGAACCCACGATCGCTTCTCACTGGCTGTTGGTCAGCCAGTGGCAAACGGTTGGGGGGCACAAACACCAAATTCGAATTGGAACAGAGCACGCGTCCGACGGGGGCGCTTCCAGCGTACCCCGAATCTGACCCGAGGCACGAGATGAAGCCTGGTGGAATCCGCGAGACGAGATTCCTACTGATCAACGGGTGGAGAGACGCCGAGGCGGAGAGGCGCCGACGAGAGGCGTGCCGTCGAGGTGTCACTTGATCGTTTGGTGGTTTGGGCGCGGTCGCGTTCCCCAACGGCGAACCGGAGTGGTCCGAGGCCGGGGGAAGCCTTGTTTCGCGGTGGAATGCACTACCTCCCGAGGCGGCCATTGTGGCGTCCGGCCAAAAACCGTAAGCTAGGCGAGTGTTCGCCGTCAAGGAGCCGAAGTCTTGCGGGTCCGAATAGTCCCGTCCGTTGCGGAAGGATCGAGGGAATTCCAGTACCTCGCGTCCTATGTCATCAACGACTCGATCGCGATCGATGCGGGAAGTCTTGGATTCCACGGTACGCCGGAATCGCAAGAGCGCGTCAAGCACATCTTTATTTCCCACACCCATTGTGACCATGTCGCGTCGTTGCCGACCTTCCTGGAGAACGTCTTCGCGCCCGACGTCCGCAACGTGTCACTCTATGCCAGCGAGGTGACGCTCGATGGTCTGCGCCGTCACCTTTTCAACAATTCGATCTGGCCGGACTTTTTCGCGTTCGAGACGTGCGACGGCACGCCTCTGGTCGAGACCAACGTCGTCGAGTCGGAGACGCCCGTCACCATCGATGGCGTCCGCATCACACCCATCGATCTCGATCACCCCGTCCCGACCCATGGATACATCCTGGAGGATGAGACCGGCGCGGTGTTGCTCTGTTCCGACACGGCGCCGACCGAGCGGATCTGGGAGGTTGCCAATCAAACGCCGAACCTCCAAGCGGTGTTGCTCGAGGCCTCGTTCCCCAACGAATTGACGTGGCTGGCGGAGCAGTCGATGCACCTGACGCCGGCGATGTTCGCGCGGGAACTGGAGAAGCTCGATCGTCAGATTCCGGTGGTCGCGATCCACATCAAGGCTCGTTTTCACCGCCAAGTCGTCGACGAGCTGCGAGCCCTCGGGGTGCCCCATTTACGGATTGGAGTGCCGGGCGAGGAGCTGCGATTCTCGTAGTCCGACGCGGTTGGCGTTCGGCGGGCGACGTCCCCTCCCCTTTTTCGCACAATAGATGCCATGACCCTTGGTCCCCTGATCCTCCCTCGTCCTCAGCGGAGTCCCAAGGTGGTGGCGTCGAGCCGAAGCGGTCTCCCGTCCGGTTTCACCCTTCGGACGCGGCGTCGCCAAATGGTACATGGTGACCAGCGACGGTCTCCATAGAAATGGAGAACGTCGATGGCGCTCTCGTCCCCGGTGGACTGTTGAAGGAAGCGGGGCCAAGGCGAGCATCGTTCACGCTCGGCTTCGAATCGTTCAACGGACCGCGAGACCGATGCGTCCGGCCCGACTCGAGATGAGGACCCTGTCGATGGACTCCGGTGCTTCGACCCCGCCCGACTTGTTGACGACCGAGAAGCCCGCGGCGAGGCTCGCGTCATCGCTCACTCGCTCGGTGGAGTGATTTGATGACCAAGATTCTTCTCGTGGAAGACAACGAAATGAACCGCGACATGCTTTCGCGGCGTCTGATGCGGCGGGGTTACGAGGTCGACATCGCCCTCGACGGCGAGCAGGGAGTCTCGATGGCCAAGTCGACGGCGCCCGATCTCGTGCTGATGGACATGAGTCTGCCTATCATCGATGGTTGGGAGGCGACGCGACTGCTGAAGGCCGACGAGGCGACGCGCGCGATTCCCATCATCGCCCTGACCGCCCACGCGATGGCGGGCGACCGGGAGCGGGCGATGGAGTCGGGATGCGACGACTACGACACCAAGCCGGTCGACTTCAAACGACTTCTCGTGAAGATTGAGCAGCTAGCCGGTGGGCAAGAGCCATCATGAACGATGAAACGTCCCATCCTGAGTCCAGCGATCCGGTCGATCGAGTTCCGCTCGACGACGCGGGAACGACGTCGGTTCCCCAAGCCGGTCTGGTGCGGGAGAACGGCGCGCGCGACGATCTGGAAGTCGATCGTTGCCGTAGCGCCGTGCTCGCCAATCTCCGTCATGAGCTCCGTACGCCGATCAACGCGATCATTGGCTACAGCGAGATGCTGATCGAGGACGCCGAGAGTGCCTCGGACGAGAGTTTCTCCGGCGATGTGCGGAAAATTCACAACTCGGGCCTCATGCTGCTCGACATGGTCAACGCCCTACTCGATCCAAAGCGATTGGAGGAGGGACGCCTTGATGCCGAAGCGTTTGGCGCCCGCGTCCGACACGAACTGCGCACGCCGCTGAATCACATTATCGGCTACGCGGAGATGTTGATCGAGGATGCTCGAGGGGCGGTCAACACGGGAGTCGTCTCGGATCTCGAGCGGATTCATCTATCGGGGATTCGCCTCTTAAGCCTCATCGACCAGATCGTTGGCTTGACGCGTGCCCCGCGCGAGGCCGAGGAGATCGCCCTGGAGGACTCGGCGGTCTCCGGGATGCTTCGCGACGTTCTCGAGACGATTCATACCATCGAGTCGCCGGCCGCCTACCCGCACGACAGCGACCGCGGCCGCCTCCTGCTCGTCGACGACAACGAGATCAATCGCGAGATGCTCTCGCGGCAACTGCGTCGCCAGGGGCACCAGGTCGAAGTGGTCGGCAACGGCCGCGAAGCCCTCGGCATGATCGAGAAGGAAGCCTTCGATCTGGTTCTGCTCGACATCATGATGCCGGAGATCAACGGCATTCAGGTGCTCGAGCACATCAAGCGCGACCCGCAGCATCGTGACTTGCCGGTGATCATGATTTCCGCGCTCGACGAGATCGACAGCGTGGTGCGCTGTATCGAGGCGGGGGCAGAGGACTATCTTCCCAAGCCCTTCAATCCGACCGTCCTACGGGCGCGCATCGGCGCGTGTCTGGAAAAGAAGCGTCTGCGCGATCGCGAGGTGGTCTACCTCAAGCAGATCGAGACCGAGAAGAAGCGTGCCGACGATCTGCTGCATGTGATCTTGCCGGCGGAGATCGTCGACGAGCTGATCGCGACCGACGACGTCAAGCCGCGCCGCTACGAGAATGTCGCGGTCCTCTTCTCCGACATCGTCGGCTTCACGCCCTACTGCGAGGATCGCGATCCCGAGGAGATTGTCTCGAATTTGCAGGAACTGGTGATCGCGTTCGAGGAACACGCCATCCAGTACAACATGCAGAAGATCAAGACGATCGGCGATTCGTTCATGGCGGCGGCGGGGCTCTTCAAGCCGGTGGCCAACCCGGTTCTCGACGCGGTTCACTGCGGGCTGAAGATCATTCGGTCGGCGCACGCGGTTCGTCCCCACTGGGACGTGCGGGTCGGCATTCATGTCGGGCCGGTGGTGGGGGGGCTGCTCGGTCGCCGGCAGTATCTCTTCGATTTGTGGGGGGATACCGTGAACACCGCCGCGCGGATGGAGAGTAACGGCCGTCCCGGTCACCTCGCGCTGAGCGTGCCCGCTTGGCGGCAAGTCGAGCAACACTTCGACTGCGACTCGTGCGCGACGATCCCCGTCAAGGGCAAGGGGAACCTGCAATTCAAGTTCATTGACGCCACCAAACGGACCTGCGTCGATTAGTGCATTGGTCCATCTAAGATTCGGGTGCCATTGTCTGCTTGTCAGCCAGTGCCAAAGGGCTAGGGTTGCACCAACACAAACTTCAAGTTGGAACAGAGCGCTAGCCGTCGGCATCGAACGCAGTCGGCATCGAATAGATCAACGGGCTGCTAGGCGCTACTCCTACCTGTTCTCGGGGGGCGCGGAGGGCCAACGTCGGCCTTCCCGATCAGACGCTATCTCCCCCACTGCTCGATGATCGTCGGCAAGAGCGGCGCGAGGATCGTCACCGCGATCAGCGCGATCGGATAGACCGTCGCGTACGCGAGCGCCGGACTTTCCGAGTCGGCGGCCTCGCAGACCGCGCCGAGGCCGGGGGTGCTCGTCATCGCGCCGCAGATGCCGCCCAACGCCGTCAGAATGTCGAGCCGAAACACGTAGTGGGCTAGCGGAAACGCGATCAGCAGTGGCACGACGGTCATGACCGCGCCCGCGAGAAAGAGGGTGATCCCCTCCCGAGCCACGACCGAGACAAAGTCCTGACCCGCGCTGGTGCCGGCGCCGGCAAGGAACATCATCAGACCCGCCTCGCGGATGAAAAACTTCGCGGCGAAGGGAACGCGAAACGACATCGAGCCGAGGTGCCCCAGATGACCGAGCACCAACCCCGCGAAGAGAGGCCCCCCCGCCATGCCGAGCTTGGCGGTCGTGCCACCGGGAAGTGTCATGGGGATGGCACCGATGATCACTCCCAGGACGATGCCGAGGGAGAAGGGCAGGAAGCGCGTCTCCTGGATGCGCCGCTCGGAGTGTCCGACCAGGGGACCGATGCGCTCGCAATCGTGGACGTCGCCGACGATGCGGATGATGTCGCCGTACTCGAGCCGGGTGTTCTTGTCGGGAACGACTTCGAACTCGTCCCGCCACAGCCGCGAGATGTTGACGCCGTAGCGTTGGTTGAAGCGCATCTCGTGGAGGGTTTGGCCGGTCACCGCTTGTTCGGTGACGACGAGGTCGCGTGAGGTGATCGTCGAGCGTGGCTCCTCGTAGTCGTCGGAGCGCGGGCCGAGGAGGAACTCGAGTCGCCGCAACTGGTCGACGGTTCCCGTCGCCCGCACGAGTGTGTTGGAGTCGAGATTGACGTCGTGCAGGGCGGCGCGAATCGTTCCCTCGTTCGAGATACGGCAAAGGACCACGCCCTGGGGAAGGGCGTCGCCGATCTCGCGGACGGTCAGACCCGCGAGCTGGGCGTTGATCACCCGAAACCAGGCGCTGGTCACGCGGGGCGGCTTCTGCGAGGCCTCCAGCTCCGCGGCCGAGGCCTTGAGGTCGAGGTCGAGCCAACGAGGAAGGAGTTGGGCGAAGACGACGATCCCGAGTATTCCGAAGGGGTACGCGATGCCGTAGCCGACCGAGACGTCCGGCGTCTGCAGGGTCTCGAGACTCGCGGCGAGCCCCGGCGTGCTCGTCAAGGCTCCGGCGAAAAGTCCGGAGACGAGAGCCGGTTTGATGCCCAGTGGGTAGGCGACCAGGACCGCCGCCAGCGCGGTTCCGATCAGCGTGATCAGGGTGATCGACGCGAGGGTAATCCCCCGGCGGCGAAACGCCGAGACGAAGCGGGGGCCCGCTTGCAGCCCGACGGCATAGACGAACAGGACCGTTCCCAAGCCCGTGAGCACCTGCGGCAAGATGATCTGAAAGTGCCCAAATGCCAGGGCGACGAAGAGAACCCCCGATGGGCCCAACGAGAAGCCGGCCAACTTGATGTGGCCAACGAGTAGCCCAACCGCCATGATCACGAAGAGGGTCACGGCGGGCTGGGACGCCAAGTACTGCTGAATGCTGTCCAAGTCTCTTCCTTCGACCGGTGGGGACGGACGATGAAGCGTCGGGTGTCGTTGCGAATCGCGATCGCCCACTTTTCGCGCCGTGATTCCTTCCGCGCGTCGATATGCCTACTCATTGAAAAAGCCGAGGCGAGCGTTCGTGGGAGAGATTCTAGGCGAACCGAGGCTCGATCGGACGTCTCTGTGACTCCGTTGACGGATGGGATTTGGTGGGAGGCTGTTTCATGCGATGGATTTGCGTCTACTGTGGTTCCAAGGAGGGCGTGAAGCCCGAGTACCGACAAGCGGCTCAGCAGCTTGGGAAAACCATGGTCGAGCAGGGGCTTGGGTTGGTCTACGGAGGGGGAAGCGTCGGGCTGATGGGCGCGGTCAGCGATGCCGTGCTCGAGGCCGGGGGGAAGGTTCGCGGCGTCATCCCACGAGGGCTCGCGACCAAGGAAGCGATGCACCCGGGGGTCGAGGACATGCACGTCGTGACCGATATGCACGCGCGCAAGGCGTTGCTACAAGACCTCGCCGACGTCTTCGTCACGCTGCCGGGCGGTTTCGGAACATTGGAGGAGATCGCCGAAGTCCTCTCCTGGTCCCAACTGGGGCTCCACGGCAAGCCGATCGGGTTGCTCAACATCGCTGGCTATTTCGACGCCCTCGTCACCTTCATCGGTCACGCGGTCGGTGAGGGATTCATCAAGAGCCAATACGCCGAACTTCTGCTCGTCAACGACCGTCCGGAGAAGCTGCTCACGGATCTGCTGAACTACGAACTCCCTGCCCACCACAAGTTTCACGCAAACTCTCCCGCGTAGCACGCGAGTTTCGCGAGCGGTGGTCGCCGAGCCGTCAATTCGGCGCGGACTCGCTCGGTAGCAGTCCGTTGATTCAAGCGGACGGGACAAGGCGAGAACGAGCCATGTTGGCCAAGATCAAGGAGGAAAAGCGCGGGCAAATCCGTAGATTCGTCGAGGTTTTTCAACGCCGAGATTGGTCAACAGAGCCGTTCGTAGCCGGCAGCGAATAGATCAACGGGCTGCTAGGACGACATGCTTGGCCGGTTGGGGGAGATCGGCCAAGCCTCGGCGAATGCGGGCGAGCACCTCCGGATGACTCGACGCGACGCTCTTCGTCTCGCCGATCCCACCTCCACCGCCGGTCCCCGCGACGAGCTCAAAGAGCAGGGGGGCGCGGCCCGGATCCTTGAAGATGACCGCTTTCCACCTTCCCATCCGCACGAAATGGGTGACGTCTTCGTCGGTCGGCAGCGCCGCTTGGAGTCGACTCTTCACCGACTGTTGGATCGGGTCGCTGGCGACGTTGGTCCACTCGTTGGGGTCGACCCGGAGATCGTACAACTCCTCGGAACCGTCGAAGTAGCGGACATAGCGATGCGTCTGATCGCGAACGCTGTAGGTTCCCCGGCCAACGGTCGTGACCACCGGATGATTCCATGCTCGCTGGGGATCCTCGAGCAACGGCAGCAGCGAACGACCATCGAGGTCGTGTGGCTCGGGAAGGTCGCACAACGCAAGGAGCGTCGGGTATAGATCGACGAGGCTGACCGGGCGATCGCACGTCGCTCCCCGCGCGAAGCCGGTTCCCCCGTCCTCCTTCGGCGGCACGATGATCAACGGCACGCGCGTCGACTCGCGCCACGGCGTGTACTTGCCCCAATGCCGCTTCTGCCCCAGATGGTAGCCATGGTCCGACCAGAGGACGATCGCGGTGTCGGACGCGTCGGGGGATGCGTCGAGCGCATCGACGACCCGGCCGACGAGTTCGTCGACGAAACGGACGCTCGCCAGATAGCTCGACACGGCCGCGGGCCATTGGCCGTACTTGACGACGGTATCGTGCCGTCCCGCTGTCAGCGGCAGGACCGCGAGCCGACGCGCGTAGGGCGAGAGGTCGTCGAGGTCATCCGTTCGGAAAGGGGGAAGCGTCATCTCGGCCGGGGGAAACATCTCGTGATAGCGGCGCGGAGCGAAGAGCGGTTGGTGCGGACGGTAGAAGCCGACGCCCAGGAAGAAGGGTCGCTCGTGCCGGCGCTCGAGTTGCTTGACTCCCCAGGCGGCGACTTGGCCATCGGGCATCTCGTCGTCGCTCACGTCGACTGGCCCCCAGTCGAAGGTGTTGTTGCGGGACTTGCCGGTCCGGCGATCATCGGGCATCCCGTTGAGAGGGAGGGTCGCCTTGAGATTGCCCGGGCCGCGATCGACCTGATGGACGGGGTCTTGTTTGAGGGTATCGAGCTCCGCGCGGGTGAAGGGGCCTCCCTGGTTGCCGGACGCCGGCCCGTAGGACTCGAAGAACTTGGCGTAGAGGCCGGCGCTGTGAAAGAGTTTGCCCGCCCCGAGGGTTTCGTAGCCGTTGGCCGCGAACTGTTCGGGTAGGGTCGTGTACTTGCCCTTGAGTTGAAAGAGCGTGTCGCCGTTGGTGTGGACGCCGGTGCGGTAGGGCTGCATCCCCGTCATGAGGCTCGTCCGCGAGGGCGAGCAGACCGGGACGTTGCAATGGGCGTTGGTGAAGAGGACGCCGCGTTTGGCCAAGCGGTCGATGTTGGGCGTCAGCGCCTCGGGATGGCCTTCCAAGCAGCCGAGCCAGTCGTTCAGATCGTCGATCGAGATGAACAGGACGTTCGGATGTCGCTCCGAGTCAGGCTTTTCGGCGGCTTGGCCCGTCGTGGACCAAAAGCTCGAGCCGTCCACGAGCGCGGCAAGAACGAACGGGAGGAGTTTGGTTGACATCGATATCGGTTCCTTGGGGCGAGTCGTCGTGACCAGGGTTCGTCACTCGGGGGTGCCCGGTGCGCGTTCCTTGAGGTAACGCACGATCGCGCGACCGAGCTGTTGGCCGACACGCTGGTAGCCCTCGGTCGTGCTCCCTGGTGTGTTCCAAGCCGTCTCCAGGGTGACCGGGACGACACGATCGCCTCCGTGGGTCGCGACCCAGTTCTTGCTGATCGCTTGCCACTTCGGATCGTACTTGCTGCCCGAGGGAATCGTTCGTCCCTCGAAGGGAATCGGCCCGCTGATCTCTTGACGGGCGGCGGCGAGAAATCGCGCCAAGTTCTTCGCGGCCGCTTCCGATAGGAGCTCCGGCGGCGGCAGGTAGAAGTACGCGTCTTTGTCTTGGGGGCCGGGATTGTGCAAGTCGATGAAGAAGTCGAGGTTGCCCCGCGCTTTGATCTCCATCAGCCCCTCTTGAGCCGCGGCGACCGCGTTCCAATGTGGCTCGTCGGTCCAGTCGCGATTGTGATCCTGCGGTTTCTGGTTCTTTCCGCCCGCGCCGCGCTGGGTGTTGTCGATGTCCATGATCGGGATGAAGGTGATATCGGCGTGCCGCCTGAGCCACGTCGCGCCGGGATCGTCGGAGGTCAACCAGTCGAGCAGGCCCTTGGCGACCCAGCTTGATCCGCTTTCCCAGGCATGCTGGCGAGCCTGAATCCAGAGGCCGAAACGGGGCGTCGCCTCGGCGGAGGCGGTGAGGCGCAGGGCCGGCGTCTCGCGTCCCTCGCGGGTCGTGGCGAGGTTGAAGACTTCGGCCTCGGGGAGTCGCGCCGCCGCTTCGCGCACCATGCGGGCGGCGTCATCGGGAACCAGGGGCGGTCCCCACGCGAACCAAGCCTCGGGTCCATCGACCTGCTGGCGATAGACGATGCGTTTCCCCTCGCGCTTGCCGGGAGCGGTCTGTTGCCAGGTTTTGTGGTCGAGGCTGAAGGTCGCGCGATCGGGCGTCGCCCAGGGAGCGGGGCCGACATCGAGGGTCAGGATTTCGCCGGGACGTAGTCCCTTGATGTGGACGTACCACCAACAGATCCAGCCGCGGTCGCGATGTGGCGAGGGGGAGAGCCGGATGAGCCGACGTTCCTGGTCGATGGTCTCGACCTTCGCCGACCCCCCCGGGAAGTTGGTGTCAATGGTGAGGGGTTGCGAATCAGCCGCACCATTGGGAAGGAGGAGCATAAGAGTGACGAAAGCGGCGGCGTGTTGCATGCTGGAACCAACGATAGTGGGAGCGATCTCCGGAGGGCGGCGTTAACCAATGGCGCCGCGCGAGCGTCAATCGTGACTCTCGAGATTGAAGTCAAACGTTTGCGAACCGTTGGTGGCGACGTCAACGGTCAGGCGGCTTTCGCTGTTGAACTGCGCAGGGATGAATTCCTCTTCCGCAGCCCTTTTCTTGCCTGGATTGGCACCATCTTCAACGAGTTTCCCGGGAATCTCACGGATCGCGCGGATTTCGACTCGTTTGGCGCCCGCGGTCGCTTCGAGATGATAAGTACCGCCCCGGATCGACCCCGCGTCGGTGGCGGCGTCGGCATCTTCCGGGACGAAGAGGATATCCCCCATCTCGATGGGTTCACCATCGAACGTCACCTCCCCGGAAATTGGAAATCGCTTCGGGCCATGGTCTCCCGAACCGCATCCGAGGGAGGTTGTTGCCACGACGACGGCAAGGAGAAACAGTGGGTTTCGCGGGTTGAACATAGCGGTCCTTCAGGGTGAAAGCGCCAATGGTGATCGCCGTGCCGCAGCAGGGGACGCCGCGGCGCGGGAGACCTCGGCGAAGTATTCGCGTTGGCTAGCGCCGACACTCGAGCAGCCGGACGTTCCGCCCGCGCGGTGAGTCGAGTTCCAACCGATCGCCCTAAAATTCGTGAACGATCTCGTTCCCCGCTCGCGAGCCGAGGCCACGAAAAAGGAGCGTCGAGATGTTCTCGGAGACGAAACGAGCGTTGCCATCGGCAAGCAAGATGTTGACCCCGCCAGGATGTTGGCTGCGCGCGTACATGACAAAGTCCCCGGTGATCGTGCAGGGGGTGGCGGGAGCGGCGATGCAAAAACTCTGTCGATCACCCACGGAGGTGTTGGGTGGGTTGTAGGTGCTCACGAGCGTGTTGCCCTCGTAGGAGTTGAAGTAGCGGCCGCGGAGGTCGTGAGCGGTCGTGTCGGGGACGACCAAGTTCTCGCTTCCCATCATGGTTTTCGAGGTGCCATCGACAACGTCGCGTAGGCGCGTGCTGGAGAGAACATAGAACATGCCGTCGAGCGGATTGGCGGAACCGGAGGCGCCGAAGGGGGTTGAACCGACACTCAACGCGTAGTTTCCGTGAAAGCCCTGTGTTTGAGACGCGGCGCCGGCGGTGGTGTTCTTTCCCCCATTCGGATCGGTCGGGCAAATCAGTGTGGGCACGCGCGTTTCCCTACCTGGGTACGAGAACGCGCCCAGACTGACGTCGAGCGTGCCATCCATCGCCGGGGCGAACTGCTCGAAGAGAGCCGATTGGTCCAGATAGGGAAGCAACTGCTGCATCCAGCATGATCGATTCGTTTGATGGTCCGCCAGGACAAAGGGACTATCGGAGCCGATGCTGTTGAACTGCCCAGGAGGAAACACCAAGTGCGACTCGTGATACTCGTGTAGCGCGATCCCGACTTGGCGGAGGTTGTTGACGCATTGCGTACGCCGGGCGGCCTCTCGCGCTTGTTGAACGGCGGGCAGCAGGAGTGAGACGAGGATACCGATGATCGCAACGACCACCAGTAGCTCGACCAGGGTGAAGGCGTTGACTCCGCGGGGACGTCTGAACATGACACGCTCCTCTTGCAGGGAAGTGTAATGATGAGCGAACAACCGTGGCGCGCATCGAGCGCCGCGCAATGATCTTCACCCCGCCCCAAGAGAACGCCATCCTAGACCGACAGGGGCGCGGGTTGCAACTTCATTCAGAGAGGGGGCACAAGTCGTCCACGTCGGGACAAGGCGCCGTCGCCAGAGATCTACCAAACTCCACGTCACGGGTGCGATGGCCTCTCGCTGGTCGGAAACGGGCCTGCCCGACACTCGACTTGACCGACGTGGACGCGCGGACGACTCGTTGTGGCCGGGAGGGAAGCCCGTCGCCATCATGGCGGCCGAGTGCTCAAATGGGAGGTTCCGATGAAGCGGCGAAAAGAAGAGTGTCCTCGGCACGTCGCGTCGCGGAGGCCGATTCAAAACGGTACGTGCTACTGGCGTTCTTCTTCGATAGAACGGAGAACGAGATAACTTCGAACGGAGCGACCGATGGAACGTTTTTGGATCGTGGCGGGGGCCCTGTTGGGTGGTTTTGGGGTGATGGCCGGCGCGTTCGGTGCCCACTTGCTCAAGGACCAGTTGACGCCGGAACGGCTCGACGTCTTCGAAGTGGCGGTGCGTTACCAGATGTATCACGCGTTGGCTCTGGTCGGCGTCGGGATCGCGACGGCGATCTGGTCCTCGTCGGCGCTGCAAGTCGCTGGGTGGTCGTTTCTCGGGGGGACGGTGATTTTTTCGGGAACGCTCTATCTGTTGGTGCTCAGCGGGATGAAGTGGCTCGGCGCGATCACGCCCCTCGGAGGCCTCGGCCTCATGGTGGGTTGGGGAGCGTTGGTGGTCGCGGCCCTGACGATGACCGCGCGAACACCTTGACGTTCTAGCGGGTGGTTCCTCGAGCACGCCTCTGTTCCAACACCCCGTCTTGTTTTACCGAGTATGGAATCCCCTCACCCGTCTCGCTGCGCTCGCCGACCTCTCCCCGCGGGAGAGGTCAGTAATTCCCCTCTTCCCGGTGGGAGAGGGGTTAGGGGTGAGGGGGTTCTCTTCCAGCCAGCCGTCTTGTTTGACCGAGCATTGAATCCCCTCACCCGTCTCGCTGCGCTCGCCGACCTCTCCCCGCGGGAGAGGTCAGTAATTCCCCTCTCCCCGTGGGAGAGTGAGTCCCTTGTTCCCCTCTCCCTGTCGGAGAGTGAGCCTCTTGTTCCCCTCTCCCTGTGGGAGAGTGAGTCTCTTGTTCCCCTCTCCCTGTGGGAGAGGGGTTAGGGGTGAGGGGATTCTCGATTGCCGAAACGCCCTGTTCCAAAGTGACTCAACTCCGAGTGAGGCATCCTCTCGGTATGCCCGCGCAGGCGTGAGCAGGGGGCACCAAGCATGGCACCCAGAACAGGGGACCGCTAGGTGCGCATCTTCTTCGTGTCGGTGAGGTCGTCGAAGGAGCGGGGGGTGAGTTGCAGGATCCGATCGACCGTCGCGTCCCAAAGCTCTCGGCGAGCCGCCACCGCGCGACACGCGGCGACCATCGTGCGGGTCTTCATCGACGGATCGGACTCGCAAAGCCGCTCAAGTAAGCGATTGGCGAGGGGACCATGCTTGTCCGAATCAATCGCGACGTGCCTTTCAAGATACTGCACCAACGTATCGCAAGGCAGATGCTTGTCGGCGAGTCGTTTGACGATCGAGGGAAACATCCGGGGAATCAAGTCTTCCCGCGAGTGATAGAAGACCGCCGCGCGCACCGGAAGCGGCTCGCTCAAAAACGACCAGGTCGCCTGGGTGAACCGAATCGCCTCGTGGGGCAACGAGGAGTTCTCGATCGCCGCCTCGAACGGAGCTCCCACCGAGAGACTCGCCAGGAGCCGGTCGATCGGGTTCGTGTCGGCGCGGACCTCGAGCATCGCCTCGCGGTACCATTCGAAGTGGCTCGTCGGACGGCCGCCGGGACCGCGATCGGATTCCTCGGCGAGAACGATCTCGTTGACGAAGCGGGCGGCTTCCGAGTCGGCGGGCGGTATCCAAGGGATCCGAGTACTGGCAATGTCGTTCTGAATGCTCTTCAAGAGATTCATGAAGTCCCAAACACAGACGACATGGCGCTCCATGAAGATGCGCAGAGCCACGGGGGTGGTTACCATTCGGTAGAGACGGTGTTCCCGTAGCTCATCCTTGAGTTGTGTCACTCGGTCAATCACTCTGGTGGCGCTCCTCCCGCGTGCGGAACGAATTTGGATTGATGTCGGCCATTCTATGCCAAAAGGCGGGGCGATGTTACACACAAAGTGGGAGTGATTCCGCTGTTTCGGCGCATCGCTTGCGTGATCTGACCGATCGGCGCGGTTGGGAGTCGGCTGCCATGGAGTGCGGCGACGATCACGGTTCCTGTTGAGCGAACATGAGGGCACCGGCGCTCCGTCGGAGGCCGGGGCAACGGCTCTTGACGCGTCGGTGAGATCGGTTCGAGGTCTGGAGCGGCTCATTCCAGCGTTGAACGAACCGATGTGTCCGCCAGGACGGCGGCGGTGGCAATGAGTGGTGGCGGGTCGTAACAACCACGCCGGGACGCGCCCCGTTCCTCCCCTTTTAGACGGTTCACGCCCCAGCGCGGATTCGGACGCGTCGTCGTTAGTGCGGCATCATGACCGAATCGACGACGTGGATGATCCCATTGCTGGCGTGGATGTCGGCCTTGATCACCTTGGCACCACCGACCGCCACGCGCTGGATGGTCCCTTGACAGTCCTTGCTCACCTGGACCGGAGCCGACTCGCCGAGCAGGGTGGCGACGGCGTGTTTGGTGACGAGCTCCGCCGAGGAGACATCGCCGGGCACGACGTGGTAGGTCAAGACCCGCGTCAGCGCTTCCTTATCCTTGAGCAGCGAGTCGAGCGTCCCCGCCGGCAACTTCGCGAACGCATCGTCGGTGGGCGCGAAGACAGTGATCGGACCATCGGCTCGCAATGCCTCGACGATCCCCGCCTCTTTGGCGGCCGTCAGGAGCGTGTTGAACGAGCCAGCACTCTGCGCAACGCCGACGATGTCGTCGGACGAGTTCGCGGGAACTTTCGCGGCGCCCTTCTTTTCCGCCGTGGGAAGCAGCACCTCGTCGATCACGTGGATGACGCCATTGGAGCACTCGATGTCGGCTTTGGCCACCTTCGCGTTGTCGATAGTCACCCCATCGCCACTGACCTTGACGGTGAGCGGTTGGCCGAGGGCCGATTCGAGTTGCTTCTCCTTGACAACGGCGCTCGCGGGAAAGTCGCCGGCGACGACGTGATAGAGCAGGATGCTCTTGAGCTTCTCCTTGTCCTTGAGGAGTTTCTCAACGGTCCCTTCGGGGAGCTTGGCGAACGCCGCGTCCGTGGGAGCGAAGACGGTGAAGGGGCCGTCGCTCTTGAGAGTCTCGACCAGTCCGGCCGTCTTGACGGCGGTCACGAGTGTTTGGAAATCACCCGCGCCGACGGCGGTGTCGACGATGTCTTTCTTCTCCGCGTTCGCGCTCGCTAGAGCGCACGTCGTCGCGACGAGCGTGGCCGCGATCGCTCGGTTCAGTGGCGAAACCAACATACTTCCTCCGCATCCCTTGAGTCTCGTCTCGGTGACAGTTCGGCCGAACCACTCGGCGTCCGCGTTTCCCGATCCGAAAACACCATAGCGCGGCGCGGTCGGCTCGCAATCGAGAAAAACGTTCAAAACGGCCATATTTGGTGGCGCGGTGCAAGTCCGTTTTTCCAAGGTTTTCTGTGGGGTTGGAGCGATTCGGCGTCGAGACACGTGCGGCGACGGTTGTTTTTGGGTCCGGAGGAAAACGCCCGGCATCTATCATTTGATATCGTTTGCGATCGCGTGCCTCTCGCGGGAATACGGTCGCGTAACTCTCGGAAAGGTGATGGCGGTGTCCCTCGCGGAGAGGCTCATCGCGTTACCACACATCGTTGTTGGGAGAGATTGACATGGCGGAGCAGCATGTTCCAAAGACGTGGCCGGAGCTGGCGGAAGGTCTGTACGAGAAACTCACCGGTCGAGGAGCGGAGATCGTCTACGAGTTTCGCGATCTGCACGTCGGAGTTCCCAGTCATGTCGGTGCCGATGCCGAGCAAGCGCGTTGGGAGCTCAACGGGACGCTGGCGATTCGCACTCGCGACGAAGCCAGTTGACGACACGTGTCGCGATCGTGCCTCGGTCGAGGAGGAAATTCGATGCCTAGGGTCATGGAAGTCGACGGGCTGGTCACGCTCGTGGGACCAGCGGGCAAGATCCTCGTCCGGGGCGAACGGGAACGCTTGATCCTCGAGTTCGATGGGGTGGCCTCCCTTCTCGCGGGTGGGCGACTGTTTTGGCCCAAGCGATCGTGGCTTCGGAGGGGGCTGACGTCGATGCTGAATCGCCAAGGCATGGCCCTGCGGATCCTCGTCGCCGGCAGACGCGTCGCCGAACTGGGCCCGGGAGTGCGGTCAAACCTGCTCGGTCGGTTGCTCCTAGGGAGGTCAGCGTACCTGGCTCTCTCGTCGGTGAGGTTGCTGGGAGGGGCTCTGTTTCGTGGCGGAGGGTGAGCGAGCGGTGGCCGCGGTCGGCGGTCAGCTCGTCACGCTCCCCCGCATCGTGCCTTGAAACCCATCACCGCCCGCGGAGGTAGTTCAGGGCGTACGTGAGGGGTCTCTTGGGGGGAAAGCCGATGATGCGACGCGGGGTGGTGGCACTCTTGCTGGTTGGTCTACTCGTGCCAGGGGCGCTTACCTTCGCAGCGGGTGACGAGGGCCATGCGAAGGCCCGGCAAGAGATTCCGCTCGACCGGAGCAAGCGTGCCATTCATCTCTGGGGACGGACCTATCAGGACCAAGGCACGCTGGTGATTGTCTGGGCGCCCTGGCTGGTGCCGGTGCCAAACCGTGGGATGATCTCGCTGAAAGACGCCGCGATCAATCCCAAGCGAAGCACCATCAAGGGCTTCGATGGGACGTCGAAGGAGTTCTGTCGGGTCAACCGCCAGGGCAACGCGATCCAGTTCCATACCTCCGGCTACAGTTCGCTCGAACTGCACCTCGACGTCAAAGGGAGCGCCGAAGTCCTCATCGCCGTCGAGTCGACGGTCGGCAAGGGAATCTATCGCTACAAGATCACCGAGCACGGACTCGTCGCCGTCTCGAGTCGCGAGGACGATAAACGCCGCCGCTCGCGTCGCTAGTGTCCCGATTGGTGAATTCATTGGCTAAACGTCTCTTGGGTGCCATGCCCACTCCGGCCGTGGGCATGCGGAGAACGCCTTTGATTCGGCGAGATACCGCATAAACGATGGACAAGAGTTCGTGCAAGGATGTTGCCGACCAGGACGCTAAGCCAATCGCGCGGTCCATGCCACGCAGTGGTAGGGGACGTCGATCGTCTCCCGCGCGGCCGTATCTTTTCGTACCCAGTCGGACAATTCCCGCATGCGCTCCGGTCCCGCGATGACCGTGAGCATGTTCTGACTGCGCCACAGCTCGAGGAACGATTCGCGAGTCATTCGGATCACGTGCCGGGCTTCGTGGAAGACCACGTCGCGAAAGAGCCCGCCAGCGGTGAGGATCGTTTCCCAATCCTTCGTGCGGTAGTCGAAGTCGAACTCGGGGACGAGCCGTTCGATCTGCCCACGCAGTCGGGCGAGATGCGGATCGTTTTCCTCGTCGCGGTTGTTCCAAATAACGGTGAGTCCTCCCCCCGGCCGTAGGACGCGGGCCAGCTCGGGAAGGGCGCGGGCGGGCTCGGCCCAGTGAAAGGACTGGGCCGCGCAGATCCAGTCGGTGCTCGCGTTGTCGAGTCCCGTTTCCTCGAACGTCCCCTTGGTCCAGCGGACGCCTGAGACTTCTTCGGCTTGGCGCCGCATCGCATCATTGGGCTCGACCGCGACCACGCGCAGTCCGGCGTCGATCAGTTGCCTGGAAAAGATCCCCGTGCCCGCGCCGAGATCGACGACCTCGTCACCGCGCGCGACGCCGAGGTGATCGCGGATCGTTTCGATCAGTTCGGGCGGATAGGTCGGCCGCGCCTTCGAGTAGGCCGCCGCCTGCGCGGTGAAGTTGCCTAGCTGTCGTTCCGATCCGGTCTCGCTCATCGTCAATTCGATCCTCGGGAGAACTCGCGGCCGCCCCGCCGACCCGCTTTTGTAGAATGCCCATCCTGGGTCGTTTCGCCAAGAGATCTTGAGGTGGTTGGGTGCGAACGCACGATTTAGGCTTCGTCTCGAAAGTCGGGTCAGCACGTCCCCGCGCGGGGATCGTGGGCTGGATCGCGCTGGGGTGGCTCGTGGCCGCTTCCCCGCTCGCGACCTTCGCCCAGGAACACTCAGGCGACGGCGGGGAAGTGATCGACGATGTCACCCAGTGGGAGTATCGTTGGGGCGACTCCCCCATGGACGCGGATGGCCGGCCGCTTTGGGCCCTCGCTGGGAACGACGCCAGCGAGTGGAAACCGATCGCCCAGCCCTACAACCCGCCCGATCGTGGGTTCGAGAATGTCGTCTGGTTCCGCGCCCGCTTGCCCAAGGGCGATTGGATTCACCCGGAACTCTGTCTCGGGCGCGTCTACGACGGGGGCAGCGCCTTTATCGACGGGCGACTGGTCCAGGAGTTCGAGGACCTCTCTCCTCGCGGCGCGAACGTCGCGATCGGCGTGATGGCCTTCATCCCCATCCAGTCGGACTGGCTGGGCGGCTGGATCTACTTTCGCGTCTTCTCCACCCACCAGAACATCGGCATTCGCGACGAGGTGACGATCGGCAACGGCGTGGGGCAAGTGCGCCGGGTCGTCGCCAGCGGGCTGCACGACGTCGTCGTTGGCAGCGTCTTTCTCGCGGTCGGGCTTCTCTTTCTTCCCATCGCGATCCACCAACGGGCGACGCGCATCTACCAGGCCTTCGCCGTCTTCGCCTTCTCCACGGGCCTGCTCAATCTCGGCCTCTCCCCGATCACGTGGCTCCTGACCGAACGTCCGCGTTTGACGTTTTTCATGTGGTATCCCTTCGTCTGGACGGCCGTCTTCGCGATGTGCATTGTCTTGGGCGAGATCGTCCGCGGTCGTATGGGGCGCCTCTGCGAACGGATCGGCTTCGTCCACTTGTTCGCCGCGGTCCTGACGACGATCCTGGTCTCGCTGCACCTGATCAACGCGATCTGGGCGGTCGATGTCCTCTTCGCGGCGGTGATGCCGACCCTGGTGATGCTGCTGGTCATCGCCCTTCGCGCGGCGGCCCGTGGGTCGCGCGAGGCCCGCATCATCGCGATCGGGTTCTTCGCGCTGACGCTCACCACCCTGGTCGAGATCGTGTTGCTGATTTTCTCCATCGGAGGCTGGCTCCGCTTCACGCCCTTCGGCGACTTGATCTTCGGATTGACGATCGGCATCGTCCTGGCCAACCGGCTTCGCGAGTCCGAACGCGCCCTGGCTCGCTCCGAGTCGATCAGCCTCAGTAAGAGCGCCTTTCTCGCGAACATGAGCCACGAACTGCGAACCCCGCTCACCGCGATCCTGGGCTACGCCGAACTGCTCGGCGAGCGCGAGGGGGAGACGAGCGAGGAACGCCAATGGGCCGAGACCATCACCCGCAACGGCCAACACTTGCTCCGCGTCATCAACGACATCCTCGATCTCTCGAAGATCGAGGCGGGGCGATTGACGATCGAGTACCGGCCGACCGATCCCGTGCGGATCGTGCGCGAGGTCGTCTCGCTACTCCGACTGCGCGCCCACGAAAAGACGATCACGCTCGAAGCGCAGTTCGCCGAACCGCTGCCCCAAAGCATCGCCAGCGATCCGACGCGGTTGCGGCAAGTCCTTCTCAATCTCGTCGGCAATGCGATCAAGTTCACCGACGCCGGGGGCGTTCGCATCGACGTTCGGCTCGAGGACTCGGACGCCGCCAATCTCGTGCTCCTGTTCGAGGTCGTGGATACCGGCATCGGCATCCCCCCCGAGCAGCGCAAGGGCCTGTTCACGCCCTTTGTCCAGGGCGACTCGTGGACGGAGGTTCGCTACGGCGGGACGGGGCTCGGCCTGGCGATCAGCGCCAACCTGGTGCGGATGCTCGGCGGAACCATCGACGTCGCCAGCGAGCCGTCCAAAGGGAGCACCTTCACCGTGCGGCTCCCGATCGGACCGGCCGGGAAGCTGGTGCTCCTCGCGTCGGGCGAGCAGCCTCATGAGGGGAAGGAGGAGGTGTGGACGTCGTCGGAGACTCCTCATCTCGCTGGTCGCGTGTTGCTCGTCGACGACAGCGCCGACAACCGGCGGTTGATCGAGTACTTGCTGACAAAAGCCGGTCTCGAGGTCGAAACCGCCGAGGATGGGCTTCTCGCCATGGAACGGATTCGCGACTCCGAGCGGGAGAAACGGCCCTTCGACGTGGTGCTGATGGATCTTCGCATGCCGCAGTTGGGAGGGTTCGACGCGCTCGCGAGGCTTCGTCACGAGGGGTACACGCGTCCGATCGTCGCGCTCACCGCCCACGCGATGCAAGGCGTCCGCGAGGAATGTCTCCGTCTCGGGTTCGACGATTACGTCGTCAAGCCCGTCGATCGCCAGGACCTCATGACGACCGTCAGTCGATTTGTCGCCGGCGGATAGGCTCTTGTTCCCCTCTCCCCGTGGGAGAGGTCAGTAATTCCCCTCACCCTGTGGGAGAGTGAGTCTCTTGTTCCCCTCTCCCTGTGGGAGAGGGGTCAGGGGTGAGGGGGTTCTCTTCCAGCCAGCCATCTTGTTTGACCGAGCATTGAATCCCCTCACCCGTCTCGCTGCGCTCGCCGACCTCTCCCCGCGGGAGAGGTCAGTAATTCCCCTCTCCCTGTGGGAGAGTGAGTCTCTTGTTCCCCTCTCCCTGTGGGAGAGGCCGGCTCTTGTTCCCCTCTCCCTGTGGGAGAGGGGTTAGGGGTGAGGGGGTTCTCTTCGCGGAACCGGGTCGCCCCATCTCTTGGCAAGCACCGGTTGCTTCGCTACCAGTGCGGCGGCGCCGTGGGAATTCTTGGGAAGGCGATCGTCGGCCGATCATTTGCCGATCTTCCCGAGTCTATTTGGTGGGTCCAAACCCACCCTACTTGACTACGCGAAGAGTTCGCGGATCGGCTTGCCGTTGCGAACGATCATGACGGGACGGCCGGTGGAGGTGTGATACTCCTTCTCGATGTCGATCCCGAGCGTCTTGTAGAAGGTCGCGGCCAAATCGTCGGGTGTGATCGGTTCGCCCTTGGGGCCCTTGCCCTCGGCATCCGATTCCCCCACCGTGAGACCACCCTTCAAGCCGCCGCCGGCCATGAGGGCGAACATCGCTCGCGGGTAGTGATCGCGACCGCCACGCTCGTTGATCTTCGGCGTCCGGCCGAACTCGCCGACCATGAAGACCGTCGTCGTTTCGAGCAGTCCCTTCAGGTCGAGCGCTTTGAGCAACCCGGCGACGCCGTCGTCGAGCATGGGAAGTTGCCTGTCCTTGAGTCTGCCGAAGTTGTCCTGGTGCGTGTCCCAGCCGCCGGTGCTGAGCGTGACGAAGCGGACCCCCGACTCGACCAGCCGAGAGGCTAAGAGGCAGCTCTGCGAGAAGCTCGACCGGTCGAACATTCTGGTGATCGCCGGCGACTCCTTGGCGATGTCGAACGCTTCCCGAGCCCGCGAGGAGCTGATAATCGAGTAGGCGCGGTCGCTGAAACCGCCGAGTCCCTGAAGCAGATCGCTGTGGGCCTCGTGCGATGCCATCGCGGTGTCGACCTCCTTGAGGAGATTGCGACGCCGTTCGAGGTCGGTGAGCGTCAGTCCCTTGTTGAGGCTGATCCCCCGCACGTTGAACGTGCGGCCCGACTGCGGGGCGGCGTTGGTTTGAAACGGGGCGTGGCGGATGCCGAGGTACCCGGACGTTTCGGGCGTTCGCGGCACCGCGACGAAGTCGGGCAGATCGACCGGGCCGGGCATCTCCTTGCTGACCACCGCGCCGTAGCCGGGGAACTGTAGCGAGGGCAAGGGACGATTGCCGGTCGAGAGATACTCGACGCCAAAGCGATGGGCGCCGAGGTTGTGCGAGACGCCTCGCATGACCGCGAACTTATCGGCGCACGTGGCGAGCTTGGGCAAGTGTTCGCTGATCTCGACGCCGGGAACGTTGGTTTGAATCGGCGAGAACTCCCCGCGTAGTTCCGAGGAGGCGTTCGGCTTGAGGTCGAAGGTGTCCATGTGCGAGGGACCACCTTGGAGGAAGATGAAGATCGCCGAGCGGGCGCGGGGATTCTTCAGTTCGCCCGCCTCGGCCATGCGGAGATAGCTCGAGAGGGAGAGCCCCGTTGTCCCGAGGAGTCCGACCCGCAGAAAATCACGTCGACGGACCCCGTCGCAAAAAAGATGGCTCGCCATGGATTCCCTATCTCCTGATCGTTTCGTTCAACTTCGACACGGGGTTCAACAACATCGCTCAAGTGGTTTGCCGTAGTTCGGATCGTCTCGTTCCGACAACCTCTGGTTGGGGAGAGGTCAGTAATTCCCCTCACCCCGCGGGAGAGTGAGTCCCTTGTTCCCCTCTCCCTGTGGGAGAGTGAGCCTCTTTTTCCCCTCTCCCTGTGGGAGAGGGGTTAGGGGTGAGGGGGTTCTCTTCCAGCCAGCCGTCTTGTTTGACCGAGCATTGAATCCCCTCACCCGTCTCGCTGCGCTCGCCGACCTCTCCCCGCGGGAGAGGTCAGTAATTCCCCTCACCCCGCGGGAGAGTGAGCCTCTTGTTCCCCTCTCCCTGTGGGAGAGGGGTTAGGGGTGAGGGGGTTCTCTTCCAGCCAGCCGACTTGTTTGACCGAGCAATGAATCCCCTCACCCGTCTCGCTGCGCTCGCCGACCTCTCCCCGCGGGAGAGGTCAGTAATTCCCCTCTCCCCGCGGGAGAGTGAGTCCCTTGTTCCCCTCTCCCTTTGGGAGAGTGAGCCTCTTGTTCCCCTCTCCCTGTGGGAGAGGGGTTAGGGGAGAGGGGGTTCTCTTCCAGCCAGCCGTCTTGTTTGACCGAGCATTGAATCCCCTCACCCGTCTCGCTGCGCTCGCCGACCTCTCCCCGCGGGAGAGGTCAGTAATTCCCCTCTCCCTGTGGGAGAGTGAGTCCCTTGTTCCCCTCTCCCTGTGGGAGAGTGAGCCTCTTGTTCCCCTCTCCCTGTGGGAGAGGGGTTAGGGGTGAGGGGGTTCTCTTCCAGCCAGCCGTCTTGTTTGACCGAGCATTGAATCCCCTCACCCGTCTCGCTGCGCTCGCCGACCTCTCCCCGCGGGAGAGGTCAGTAATTCCCCTCACCCCGCGGGAGAGTGAGTCCCTTGTTCCCCTCTCCCTGTGGGAGAGTGAGTCCCTTGTTCCCCTCTCCCTGTGGGAGAGGGGTTAGGGGTGAGGGGGTTCTCTTCCAGCCAGCCGTCTTGTTTGACCGAGCATTGAATCCCCTCACCCGTCTCGCTGCGCTCGCCGACCTCTCCCCGCGGGAGAGGTCAGTAATTCCCCTCTCCCCACGGGGAGAGGGGCATAAAAGCCTCACTCTCTCAATGGTTCACGATGAACTCTTTCGTGTTGAGCATCGCCCATAGCAAGTCGCGAAGCCCCTCGCCGGGATCGGCGGAGGTCTGGACGTGGGCGCGGGCCCGGCTCGCTTCCTCCATCGTGGGCGGACGACTCACCGTTCGCAGGTAGACGTCGCGGATCAGGGCGTCGAGGTTCGCAAGCGCCGACTTGCCATTGGTCGCGGCGACTCGATTCGGAGAACTCGGACGCTTGGACTCCTTGTCCAACTGGGCGAGACGCTCGTTGGCTTGCTTGAGGCGCTGGCGAAGCTTGTCGGCCTTGCCACGCAAGCGTTCGGCTTCCTTCTTGTCGCCTTGCTTGACGCGCTGGGTGACGAGCCTGTTGATCGTCTTGAGGTTCTCGCGAGCCTTGCGAAGCCGGGCCTCGAGCGCGTCCCGGTCCTTCGCGCTCTCCACGGAAGCGTTCTTCCGGGAGATGCCGGCGACATCGTCGAGCCACCCCCCCGAGCGGGTCATCAGAGTTTCGATGTCGTCGTCGTTGAACATGTAAAGGGCCTGCGTCAGGTTCGGCTCGACCGACCGTTCGCAGTCGCAATTAGTCTCCCGCGCCGGGATGCCGAAGGTGGTCAACGCGTAGTCACCCTGTCCACGACGGTTGCGGCCCACCCGCCCGGAGATCGCGCGGTTCTCAATCGTCTCGTGCCACGAGGCCAGCTCCCGATCGGAGGCGGTCGCTTGCTTGATCGCGTCGACGACCACCTCGGCGGGAAGTCGTCTCACGACCGCCCGGCTGAAATTCCGCTCGTCGCCGACGTTGGTCGCGTTCGGCTTGGAGCTGAGCTGGTAGGTGCGGCTGTTGGCGATCTCGCGGTGAAGCCACTTCATGTCGTAGCCGCTTTCGACGAACCGCTTGGTCAGGTCGTCGAGCAGTGCCGGGTTGCTCGGCGGATTGGCGAGATTCAAGTCGTCCGGCGGATCGACGATGCCGACGTTGAAGTAGTTCGCCCAGACGCGATTGACGAAGGCTCGGGCGAAGTAGGGATTGTTCTGGCCCCGCATCCACTCCATCAGGGCCGAGCGGGGATCGGCGAACTCCTGGAGAATGACTTCCTCGCCGCCGAGCAGCTTCGGCGTGATGACGCGTGAAGAGCTGGTCTTGTTGTTCTTCTTGGAGCGGCGTCCCTTCGCGGCCCGATCGTTGACGAAGACCTCGCTGAAGGGAACGACCTTTCCCTCGCGGACCAAGCGTCGGTAGTCGTTCATGCGGAGCTTCTTCTCGCCACCGGAAAGCTCCTTGATCATCGCGGTCCGTTCACCGCGGGCGTCCTTGGCGTAGCCGTAGGAGACGCCGTTGAAGAAGGCCGTGAACTGATTGAAGTCGTCCTGGGTCCACTGGTCGAACGGATGTTTGTGGCACTGGGCGCACTGGAGCCGAACCCCGAGAAAGGCATAGCTGAACGCGAGGGCCTTCTCCTCCGGCTTGCGGAGACTGCGGCGGAACCAGAAATAGGGCATCGAGTCGTGCTCGACGATCGCCTCGGGATCGTCCTCCTTGATCCGCTTGGACATCTCCGCGCAGTAGTCTTGATAGCTCTGGCCCGGACGGCGGCTGACCGCCTCGACCATGCCGGCGATCAATTCGTCATAGGGCTCGTTCTTCTCGATCCGCTCCTCGACCCAACGCTGCCACTGCTTGGACATCGTTGGTCCGAAGGTCTGCATGTCGCGCGGGTTGTTGCCGGTCAAGTCGCTCAGTTTCGTCGCCCACCAGGAGGAATAGCTGGGGCGCTCGAGCAACTCGTCGATCTTGCGCGCCCGCTTGTCGGACGACTGGTCCGCGACAAAGGCCTCGATCTCCTGGGGCGTGGGGAGCGTTCCGGTCATGTCGATGCTGACCCGACGAAGGAACTCGGTGTCGGAGCAGAGTTCCGATGGCACCAGCCCCAGCTTGCGAAGCTTCTCGACCACCAGGCGGTCGACCTTGGTTGGGGTCGGCACGTCGGGATAGTGATCGCCGACGCGATCGGAGACCGCCATCATCGTCGGAACGGTAAAGACGCCGTTGTCGTAGAACGCGACGACCGCGGTGTCGCCCTTGCCGATCGACTTGACGATCCCCTCTTCGGAGACGTCGGTGATCGACTCGTCATTGGTTCGGAAGCGGCTCAGGCAAGTGACGTCCTCAACGGTTCCATCCGACCAGTGGGCGATGACGCGTAGCGGTTCGGTCTGCCCCTTCTGATTGAAGACGATCTCGTCGGGAATGACCTCGAGGCGGTCGAAGGCGATGTCGCTCGAAGCGGCCTTGGCGCCGTTCTTGATCCAGTTGGTCAGCAGTCGGTACTGCCAGGTTCCCTCTTCGAGCCGCTGGCCCCCTTCGTGGGGTTCTTCCATTGTTGGCTTGAGCAGCATCAGGCTCGCGTCGGGGAACTCGAGGTCGATCCGTGGATCGTCTCCCTTGGTCAGGGCGTCGTGGTCCATCGTGAAGTCGTAACCGAAGAGCGAGAGCCGCAAGCCGCCGCGTCCCTGGAACGATCCATGGCAGGCGCGGCCGTTGCAGCCTTGCCGTCCCAAGAGGGGAAGGACATGCCGCTGGAAGTCGGGCGTCTCGTCCCAGGACCTTTCGGCGAATCGCTCGCTCGCCGGCCGGAGCATCTCGGCTCCCTCGCTCGAGGGGACGCCGCAAATCAGTCCCGCGACCGCCAGGATCAGAAAAGATCGCTTCATCGGTTCTCGTTGTCCTTCTTGTTCTTCGTGGAGGACGCTTTTCTCAAGCCCTTGGTCGGCTCGCTCGCCTTCGGATTCTTCGACGGTTTCTTCTCCGTGGCGAACGCGCGGCGGACCTCTTCCTCGGCCCGCTTGTCCCGGTCACGTCGGAGTCGCTCGACCCGTTGACGCATCAGCTCCGCCCGGCGACGGAGACGATCGCTCTCGTACTCGAGGATCGCGATCTCCAAGTCGATGCGTCGTCGCGCCAGTTCCTCGAGTTCCTTCCGTTGGTCCTCGTCGGGGGTGACCATGATGCGGGCGCGGAGCAGTTCGATGCGCGACTTCACTTTCCAGGTGTCGAGTTCCAGCTGGTAGCGAGTCTCGTCGGAGGAGCGGCGTTTTTCGAGTCGGCGAAATTGCTTGTTGAGGCTTCGCAGCGCCTTGCGGTACTGATCGTCGCTGTGCTGGCGGAGTCGTTTAAGCAACAGGGCGAGTTCGGCGTGATGCTCGTCGACGAAGGCGATGACCGCCTTCTCGTCGATCTCGGAGGCGCTGTCGCGCTGCCTGGCCACGGGCCGCTTGGCGGCGTCCTTCCGAGTGGCGTCTTCCTCGGCGAAGAGGCCGGAATTCCCGCAGAGAGCCAACGCCAACACCGCGAGGAGCAGTCCTCGGGTGGCGCCGCCTTTCGTCACCATTCGAGTCAGTCCGATCACGGCAACCCTCGCGCCGAAGACTCGTTGGAATGAATCGAGATCGCTACCACCAGCCAGTCGGGGGGCAGTTCGTTGTCAAGGTCGGTGCTCGCACCGGGGTCGAGGCCGTCGACCTCGCTATCGGGATCCGCGAAGACGTCCGCGTCGGCCAAGTCGCTGCCCCCGGCCGCATGCACCTCGTTCCACGCCAGTGCCAACGCGTCGCCACCAGGGAGTCCCTGCGAGACGAAGGTTCCGTCCCCAGTCTTGGAAGGCGCAGGCTCACTGGTTCGGTCGACGAGCGAAATCATGACCACGAGCGAGGCGGCGATCGCCGCGATTCCCGCGCCGGTCCAACCGAGTCGGCCGGTGCGCCCGGTGCGGAGACCTCCTTCGCGCGGGGTCGCCGGTGACGCGTCTTGCCGGGAGGCTCCGTCCAGCTCGAAGCCGGCGACAACCAGATCGGAGAGTTCGACCGCTTCGGCGACCGCATCGCGTGCCGCTTGGTCGATATCGAGTCGTTTTTCGAAGGCGTCGATCTCCTCCGCGGAGAGTTCCCCGGAGATGTAGCGGAAGGCTAGCCATCCCAGTTCGGGGCTGGGGGCCTCGCTCATCTCATCGTCGAGGCCTTGGTTCGACTTTTCGTCGAGGCCTTGGTTCGACTCATCGTCGAACGGTGGATTCAACTTGTTGTTGAAGTCGGCGTTCATGGGACTCTACTCTTCGGTCCTCGAGATGGGGGCTAGTTGTTGTCTTGGAGCATCTCTCGCAGCTTGTTCATCGCGAGCCTCATGCGGGTCAACACGGTACCCAAGGGAAGCTGGTCCGCCTCGGCGATCTCGGCGAAGGTCTTGCCCTCGTAGAGCCGGGCATGGACCACGCGTCGCTGCTCCTCGGGCAGTCGGTCGAGGGCGTCGCGAACTTGGACGACTCGCTCGGCCCGCAGGAAGTTCTCCTCGGGCGTCTCGCTCTCCTGATGCGAAACATGGTGCAGGAGTTGCTCGTGATGACGCTCGCGTGTCTTGTTCTTGCGTCGCCACGCGAGGGCCTCGTGGTAGGCGACTCGAAAGAGCCAGGCCCGAACCGAATCGAGTTCCGCGAGGTCGACGCTGCTGATGGCTTTGACGAACGCTGCTTGGACAATGTCCTCGGCCACGCTCCCATCGCGGAGGACACCCGTGATGAAGCGTCTCAGAGCGGGAGCGTGTTCCGTGAAAACATCTTCGAGTTCGGCGGTGGGAGAACCGGCCTTTTTTGACGCCGCCAATGCGTTCGCGTCCGTTGCCTACTAGCTACGTAAGGGAGATGCCTCGCAACGCGCGATTATTTCTTGGAAACGGCGCCCTTGCCAAGGAAATGTCGCGAAAGCGGCTCCCGATTGGCCCCAAACGGGTGGTTTCTCGACCGAATGGAGCCGTTTCCCAACCAAAACGGGCCGCTTTTCGACCAAAACGGGCCGAAATCGAACCAAAGTCATTCAATTTCGCGCCCAAATGACACCGATCAGCGCCGCAAGTGCTCCGAAATCCATCCGAGCAAGTCGTCCACGAACCGATCCGGATCGGGTTCGAACTCCAGCGTGTGATGCGCCTCGGGGTAGTGGATCACTTGCTTGTCGCGCGACGCGAAGGCTTCAAAGAACGTCCGCGTGCGTTCGTTCTTGATGATCCGGTCCTCGCCGCCGAGCATCAAGAGCGCCGGGATCGTGATCGCCGAGCCCGCGTCGCGAATTTCCCCGTCCCAGAACCAGCTCGTCATCAGGAACTTGGCGCTCGCGAGCCGAAGGCTCAGCGGGTCCTCGCGGATGAACCGCTGCCATTGGTCGCTGCCGGTGAATAGCGCGGGGTCGCCGAGCGGAATCGGCAGACGTCGATGCGGCCAGAAAAGGTACGACCAGCCGATCGCGAGCTTTTCCCGCATTGACGGCCAAACCTTCGCGAACCAGCCGGGACAGAGAAACATCACCCCATCGACGAGGTCGGGGTTCTTCTTGAGCGTCATCAGCGCCAGTTTTCCGCCCCAGGAGATACTGAGCAGAAAGACCGGAACGTCGCCGACCTCACGTCGCACGTGCTTGACGGCGCGGACGACATCGTCGATCAGTTGGTTGCCGCCTGGACAGTGGCCGCGATCGACCTGATTGAGCCCGCTGCCGCGCCGATCGAAGAAGTAGACGTCGTGGCCTGCCTGCGCCAGTCGTTCGCAGCTCCGACCGTACCAACCGGCATGGCTCTGGGCGCCGTGGATCGCCACGATGGCCGAGCGTCTTCGGTTCGCGGCGGGCAGGTGCGTGTAGTGGAGTTCGTATCCGTCGGCCGCTTCGATGGAGAGTTCCGCCGCCGCGGCAGCCAACTGATCGACCTCACCCATGCAGTTGCTCCTTTGCGATCGTGACGCGCGAAAGACTCTCCGGATCGATGGTGACGCCGAGGCCCGGTTTTTTCAAGCGGTACCCGACACCTCCTAGCCCGAAGGTGAGATCTTCTCGCGTCAGTCGCTCCTTGACCAAGTGTTTGTCGTACGATCCTTCCAGGTAGCGGATCTTGTCGACGGTGCAGCCGAAGTGTCTGCCCGCCGCCGAGAGAATGCCCGTTTCGCCGACTTGGCACCCCAACTGGTACCCGAGCCCGTGTCGCTGGGCCAACGCCGCCAACTCCAACGACGGGATCAACCCGCCACATTTGGAGAGTCTGATATTGAATAGGTCGCACGTCCTGTCGGCAATCGCCCGTTCCGCGTCGATCGCGCCACAGAGCGATTCGTCGAGCATGATCGGAACGTCGACTTGTTGCCGAACCTCGCGCAGACAGTCGACTTGCTCATGGGCGACCGGCTGTTCCACCGACGTGATCTTGAACGGCTCGAGTTCCTTGATCCGTTCGACGACCTCTTCGGGCGTCCACGCTTCGTTCGCGTCGATGCGGATGTTCATCCAGGGCCCGAGGAATCGGCGCAACCGGCGTAACCGCGCCACATCGTCCTGGCCGCGCGTCCCGACCTTGATCTTGCATTGAAAGAACCACCCCGCGCGGAATTTCAGCGCCGTCAGCACTTCCCGCTTCGGCGATTTCGAGGTGATCGCCCCACTGTAACGGCAGCGGCGACGCTTCTTGAGGATCGACTGGCAGCCGGGCAGGAGCGAGCAGAGTTCGTACAGCGACGTGCCGAAGGCCTGACCGTAGGCGTCCAAGAGCGCGATTTCCGCGGCGCACCGGGCGGCATTGCCCACGCAACCGCGATCGTCACCCTCGACGGGCGGAAGCGAAAAGGAGCGGATCATCTCGATCGCCTCTCCGAACGATCCGACGGGGGAAAGCTGTCCCGACCAGTCGGCCCGTCGCAGCAAATCGAGACTGGTCTCGATCGTCTCGCCGGTCACGTAGTCGCGAGGAAGTCCCTCGCCGTAGCCGATGGTGCCATCGCTGAGCGTGCAGCGCACCACGGCGTTCTCACTGGAATCGCGCGCGTGCGATGCATGGCGGACGGTCCGCTTGAAGGGAATCCGAACGTGATAAAGCTCGACATTGGCGACCTGAAGTGCGGGCTTCCCGGTCGTGGCATGGTGTAAAGTGGTCATGGACACTATTATCTGTCTTGTCCGGTCATCCGCCACCCCCATCGGCCAGGTCTGGCCACGGTCCAGGTCGCGAAGCTTCCTGTTCTCGGGGTAAACGCGACGGCACCGGAAGGAGGGACACTCCAAGGTCATGGCCATTACTTGCAGCGTGAATTGGCTTTCCACGAGCGAATCGCAGATCGTCTCCAAGACGCCCGTCGAGTTGGGCGCTGTCGGGCGAACGGTGACCACGATCGCCGCCCATCCCATGACCGATGCCCTCTTGCTCGGGACCGTCGACGGGGAGATCGTCGTTTGGGATCCGACTCACGGCTGCCAAACCAACCTCATGCAAGCCCATGCCGGCGATGTCTCCTGCGTCTCGATCACCCTTGATGGCAAGTACATCCTCTCCGGCTCGATCGATGGCTCGATCGTGCTTTGGAACCGCCAATTGACCCAAGTCGTCCGCTTCGAGACCGAGTCGCGCATCAAGGGCGTGAGCCTTTCGCCCGACCGGGGCTACATCGCGGCGGGCGGAAGCGATGGCTCCCTGCGGGTCTGGCACACCGATTCGGGTGAGGAGATCTGCAACCTCAAGGCCTACGACGACGAGATCACCGGCTGCGCCTGGGTCGCGAGCAATCAAGTCGTCACCGTTGACGTCAAGGGCCACCTCGTCGCGTGGGACATCGAGAACAAACGAACGATCCGCAAGCTCAGCGCCCACGAGGGCACGATCTCCCAGATCCTCGTCGCTCCCAAGTCCGGCTGGTACGTCACCGCGTCGAGCGACTCGACCATCCGCTTTTGGAGTACCTTCCATCGCGAACGCTTCTCGCTGCCCGAGTCGCGGCAACCGATCACCGGGATTGACCTAACCCCGGACGAAAAACTGCTCGCGGCCGCCTACCGAGACGGCATGATTCGTCTCTACGACGTCGACCGCGGCAAGCTCTACGACGAGTTCGCCGCCCACGAAAGTCGCCTCGTCGGCTGCGCGCTGCTGACCGGTTCGCGAGATCTCATCACCGTCGACCAAGAGGGGTGCCTACGCGGATGGGACCTCGGCGAGATGGGGATGACTCGCTTCGTCAACCAGCATGGCGGCGAGGTGTATCGCGTGCAGTACACGCCCGATAACATTCATCTGCTCTCCGTCGGCGAAGACGGCCACTTAAAACTGTGGGACCGCAACGAACTCGTCGAAACCGGCTACATCGATAGTCACGACCAACCGATCACCTCGTGCGCCGTCTCGCCCGATAATCGCCTCTGGGCGCTCGGCACCGCCGACGGCGTGATCAAGATCTGGGACGTCGAACTCGAATCGTTCGAGGTCACGATCCGGGCCCACGAGGAAATGGTGTCGGACCTGAAGTTTCTCCCGGACGGCGATTGGCTCATCTCCTCGTCTTGGGACATGAAGCTGAAGCTCTGGAACCTCCAGACGAAGCAGAAACACTGCGTCTACTCGGGCCACACCAAGGCGGTTGCGGCCTGTGATATCTCGCTCGACGCCCGGCACTTGGTGTCGGTTGCCTGGGATGGTCAGCTTCGCGTTTGGGACTTGAACGAACGGTTGCGCGAGACCCTCAACGAGCGTTTGTTGCTCGAGGGACACGACGATCGCGTCCTCTGTTGCACGATCAGTCCCGATGGCTCGATCGTGGCGACCGGCTCCGCGGATCGCACGATTCGTCTCTGGCGCACCGATCGCGTCACCGAGCCGAGCGTCCTGGTCGGCCACACCGATCAAGTGACGTGTTGTCGCTTCACCCCGGACGGTCAGCTCCTGATCAGCGCCGACCGCGACGGGGTCGTCTACGTCTGGGAGCCGACGATGAAGCAGGCGATCGGCTCGATCTCGCACACGTCGGCGATCCTGACGCTCGACGTCGCTCCCGATGGCGCCCAAGTGGCGGTCGGTGACGAGGAGGGCTTGGTTCACTTCATCGAGTTGAGCTACGAGTTCGGGCCGAACTGGATCGCCGGCCGCACGCAGTTCAAGGCACAGAAGATGTGGCGTCGCGGTTCGGCCCCCGAGGAGGTGATCGAGGTCATCTGTCTCTACTGCGGTCACGCCGAGGTGATCAAGAAGAAGGGGCTCGGTCTACCCTGGAAGTGCGGCAAGTGTTCGCTCACGATGATGGTCTGTCCCAATCCCTTACCCCCGTTGCCCAAAGAGTGACCGGTGGGACTTCGAGGTGGGATGGGGATGAAAAGTTGGCCTTGAGTGAGAGATATTCCTGTAGCGGAAGAGCCGCCCATTCACGTTCCCCGTTTGGGCAAACGGAAGAGCCCCCTTGAAGCGGAAGAGACCCCCCTGTAGTCCCCCCTTGGACAAGTGGGGACGTTGAGATGCTTCCCTTCTTCTGCTCCCCCTTGTCCAAGGGGGAAGTTAGAGGGGGTCTCCCAGAGGGGGGCTCCTTTCCGACAGGAACCTACTTGTCGCCCGCACTTGAGGGAGCTTGCCCAATCACATGCTTGTCCCGCATGCCCAGGGCAAGCGTCGGCATGGCACCCAAAAACGACTTGGCAAATCGCGAATCGCTAAAGCCGTAGCGCCTTGATCCGTTTGAGCAACAGCCGTTGGCGGTCGTAGTGCTCGCGGTAGTCGCGTAGCATCTCCTCGAGATCGATGGTGACCGGGCCGCGATGGAGGGTCTTGCCGTTGGCGACGATCCGAAAACCGGGGTCGTCGAGCTGGGTGAGGTTAGGGTAGAGAAGGACGTGCAGTGCCCGCAGGCCGGTGGCGGAAATCTGCATCGCGTTGCCGTCGGTGATGCGGGCGCGGACCTTGGCGGGCCGGCCGCGCGAACGTTGGTAGAGTTCTGGAGGGATCAGGGCCTTGGGAATGAAGGCCTCCATCTCGATCCAGTGAAAACGCCGATCCGACTGGCGGGCCGAGACCGCGGTGAATTCGCTCGGCGGCGGACCGCGACGCTTGCGGCTCATCCACTCGAAGGCGTCGGGCAGGGCGTCGGAAACGACGCCTCCCAGTCGGCCGCGGTAGAACCGAAGCAGCACGTCATAGCCGTTCTGAAAGAAACGCCGCAGCGCGTGATTGAGCTCTCCCGCGTTGCCGCCGTTGTGGGTTCCCTCGATCGCCAGCACGGGGAGCGTTTCCAGGTTCGGCCAGTAGTGCTCGGCGTAGAACTTCGGAATGCCCGAAAAGGTGATCAGCCCGGCCAGCTCGCTCGGGTGGCTGATCGCCAAATCCCACGCCGCGTATCCCCCCAAGTCGTGCCCCGCCAGGAAGACCCGGTCGGGATCGGCCGCGAACTGACGGCGAACGTCCGCCAACCGCTTCAGGAACGATACGTGCTCGGCGACGCTGTAGGCGTAGGCCTGGGTCGGGTCGTCGCGGAACGGAGCGATCAGGATGGTCCCGTGCTTGGCCGCCAGTTCACGCCAGTAATCGAGCGCCTTTTCGGGGGTCTCGTCGACGCCGTGCATGACGAAGAGGACCGGGTACCGACGAAAGCGGTCGTATTCCGGAGGGAGGACGACCAGGTACGGCAGGTCCCCGAGTTGGTCGACGGTGAGCGCGACCTCGGTCGGCGTCGCCGGGACGATGTCGGTTTCGGGGGCGGGAAGGTGCTGGATGATCCGCGGCACCAGATCGGTGGCGGTCTTCGCCTTGAGGAGCTCGAGAAACTGTTCCTGGAACGCGACCTCATCGGGGGCGGCCAGCGAATCGCGAAGTGTCTCGTACATCGTCCACTCGGCGCGGGCCTGATCGAGGTCTTCGTGTGCGAGCAATGGCCCGAGGACCCAGCCGGAGAGGGCAAGCGCGAGCTGTTTGTCGGGCGTGGAGCCCGGTTGGTTGGCGAGTTGCCGCACCGGTTCGAGTCGGGAGAGCGTGGCGGGCGAGAGGGCGGCGCTGATCGCCTCGCGGGCGCGATCGTCGTCGGGCGTCACGGTCGAAGGGGACTTCGTCGCCGCCAGCAATTGCTTGGTCGTCTCCATTTGCTCGTCGAGGCGCTCGAGTTCCCTCGCGACGAGATCGACGCTTGGCTCGACGTCGCGCGGGATCGAATGATCCTTCAGGGTCGCGAAGAGTCGGTTGGCCTCTTGCCGTTGACCCGACCCGAGGGCGAGCCGGACGTCGCGGAGAACGTCGTTGACCCAGCGGGCCTCGAGTGTGTCGGAGAGGCTTCGCAGTTCGCTTTCTCGCTCGGGGAAGTCGATTCGCGCTTGAGCGATCTCCGCCTGGGCTTCGGGGTAGAGACCGGCTTGGAGTAGGAAGACGATCATCTTGAGACGGCCGGGGGCGTTCGACTCATCGCCAGCACGGCGCAGAAGTGTTCGGAGCGTCGGGTAGGGGAGTTGCGACAGGGAGAGAGCGCCCCACCAGAGCCGATTGATCCCTTCGATGCGGACGTGGGTCGGGGTCAACTCGGTGATGGCCTGATGGATGGAAAGCTCGCGGTTGGCGCTGTCGCGCAGCCGGACGGTTCGCCGCCCGAACTCGTCGAAGGGAGTCGCTTCGATGATGTCCTTAATGCGTTCGAGGGGACGGCCGCGGTCGGACGCGACCGGCTGGTCGAGGGAATAGCGTTCCAAGACCGACTTGCCGTCGACCTCCTCGGGGCGGAGGAGTTGCTGGGCGCTGACAATGTGCAGGCAGCGACCATCGTCGACTTGGATCTTCTGCTCTTCGGTGCGGATGTCGCCCGTGAGGGTGGTCCCGTCCTTGAGGATCACCCGGCCAACGGCGTGGGCCTCTCGCGGGGAAGCCGCCAGGAGACCAACGGCCAAGGTGAGGGCGAGGACCGATTTCAGCGGTAAGTGGCGGAAGATGGCATCCATGCCGCCATTGTATCGGATGAGTCGGGCCCACGCGCGGTCAGGCCGCGCGCGGGAGGAAACGCGACTGTTGCGTACCGACGTCCGCGTCCGTTAGGAGACCCAGGTCGCCTCGCCGCCGGAGAGGTAGGCGCGGTTGCCCAAGTGGGGGGCGAGGACGGCGTAGACGCCGGCTTCGACTGGGGCGATCGGTTGGGAGCGGCTCCGCATGCACTCGACCCAGTTCTCCAAGTGGGGCAGGGCGCCGTTGTTGTCCTTGTAGAAATCGCCGCCGCGGGTGCCGGAGCCGAGGACGAGTTCGTCGGTCTTCTCGTTGTCCTGCTTCATGAAGACCTCCATGCGACCGCGATCCATGTAGATCGTTCCCTCGGTGCCCATCAGTTCGATCATCGAGCGATTGCGGGCGTTGGCGAAAGTCCCCTCGAAGTAGACTTGCAGCTCGCGGTCGGGATAGTCGACGAGCGTCTGGATGGTGTCGGGAGTCTGCCAAACGTCCTTGGTCTCGTAGTTGCCGCCGATGGTGACCGCTTTCGTCGGTTCGCCGAGGTCGAGGCACCAGTTGACGATGTCCATGTGGTGGGTCATCAGGTCGGTGAGGATGCCGCCGCCGAAGTCCCAGAACCAGCGAAAGTTCTGACAGCGAAACGCGTTGAAGGGTTGTCGCGGCGCCGGACCGAGCCACTGATTCCAATCGACTTGGTTCTCCTGCAAGTTCGAGGTGAGTCGCGGCTTGCGATTGCGATTCCAAGTGAGATGGGCCTTGTGGATTTTCCCGAGCTTTCCCGAGCGGATGATCGCGCGGGCCTTTTGGATCTGCTCCATGCTTCGCTGCTGCATGCCGACTTGGACGATCTGGCCGGTGCGGTGTTGCGCGGCAATGAGCCCCGGGCCCTCGGAACGATCGTGCGTCAGCGGTTTTTCGACATAGACGTCCTTGCCCGCTTCGCACGCGTCGACGGTCATTCGCGCGTGCCAGTGATCGGGAGTGGCGATGATGACGCCGTCGATCTCCTTGTCGTCGAGAACCTTGCGGTAGTCGTCGACGGTCTTGGCCTTTTCGACCATCTTCTTGGCGCGGTCGAGGTTCGGCTCCATCACGTCGCAGAGGGTGGTGATCCGCAGGGCGGGGATCTTCATCGCCTCGTTCATGAGGAAGCGGCCGCGTCCGCCGAGTCCGATGCAGCCGATATTGATCGTGTCGGAGGCCGCGTGGGCGACGGTCGATCCGAGGAGCTGGGTGGCGAGCCCCGCAGTGGAGGCGGCGAGGAAGGTACGTCTTGGCAAACCGATTGGCATCGAGAAACTCCTGTGCTGGCGGAAGGTCGTCCGGGCCGAGGGTGGCTGGTCTTCGTTGGTGGGAATCGTCGCGGTCATCCTTCGCGGTGACGCACGCCGGCTAGGCCCCGATGGACCACGGCTCGTCGCGTCGACCGACATCGGGCGAAACGTATGGAATCCCAATTATTGCTCACGTGCGTGGCTGACCGGAGCGCGTCGCGATGAGCGCTGCGATGTAGCCGCCGCAAAACCCCGCGTCGATGTTAACGACCGCCACGTTGGCGACACAACTATTAATCATCGAGAGCAGTGCGGCGACCCCTCCGAGGTTCGCCCCGTAGCCCCGGCTAGTCGGAACCGCAATGACTGGACAGGGAACGAGCCCTCCGACGACGCTCGGCAACGCCCCCTCCATGCCGGCGACGACAACGACCGCGTCGGCCTCGGCGACGTAGGGCTCGATCGCGCGCAGTCGGTGAATCCCCGCCACGCCGACATCGGCGACGAGGTCGACCTTGGCCCCCATCACACGGGCGGTCGTTTCGGCTTCCCGAGCGATGGGCAAGTCGCTGGTCCCGGCGGTGACGACCAAGACGTGCCCCGTCGTCATCTCCGGCACAAGACCGAGGTAGGCGGTTCCGGCAAGCGGATCGACCTCGGCCGAGGGGAACGTTCGCCGGACGAGGCTCCTCTGTTCGTCGTCCAACCGCGTGATCAGGCAGCGGCCGGAGCGCTGCTCGAGGCGACCGGCGATCGCGACAACTTGTTCGGGAGTCTTGCCCTCGGCGAGTATCACTTCAGGGAAGCCGCAGCGCTCTTCGCGATTGGTGTCGATGCGCGCGAAGCCGAGATCGTCGAAGCCGTCGCGTTGGAGCTGCCCGGCGGCGTCGTCCACCGAGAGCTTCTCGTCGCGGACCGCTTGGAGCAGTTCGTGGAGTTGCTGGTCATTCATGTCGGCATTCTATCACTTGGACGCTTCGCGGTGCCGTGAACTCATCCGCCACGCTCCTATGTTGGGGGATGAACGGAGAGAGGCGAGTCTTGCCGAACGAGGAGTTCATCTTGGAGAGTCAAGGAGACATCGGGTCCGCGCGCGCCTGGCTGGTCTGGGGCGTTGCGGCGTCGATGAACGTGACGTGGTATCTCGCTCAGTTCGAACTCGACGCGATCGGAGACGATGTCGTCGCGTCTCTCTCCCTCTCCGTCGCCGAGTTGGGGGCCATCGGGGGAGCGATCTTTCTCGTCTACGGGAGCTTGCAACTCGTCGTCGGCGTCTTGCTCGATCGGCTCAGCACGCGTTGGCTACTGACGACAGCGGCGGGATTGGCCGCGATCGGCAATCTCCTATTCGCGATGGCACCCTCGTTCGAGGTCGCGCTCGCGGGACGGGTCTTGATGGGGGCGGGCAACGCCTTCGCCTTTCTCGGGCCCTGCGTCCTTGCGGTTCGCTGGTTTCCCGCCTCGCGTTTCGCCTTTCTCGCGGGGATGACCAGCAGCGTCGCGGCCATCGTGGGCAGCGTGGGCACCATCGTGATGCAGGAGATCCTCGCGTTCACCTCGTGGCGGGGGCTCGTTCTCGGGATGGGAGCGATCAATCTGCTTCAGGCCTTGCTGATCGGGATCATCGTTCGCGATTTTCCCCGCGGTCGTCGTGAGGAGACGACGGGCGGAAGTTCGCTCAAGGCGAGTCTCGCGGCGATCGGGGCCAACCCGCAGGTCTGGTTGGCGGCGGTGTGCGCGGCGAGTCTCGTTGGCAATTTCGTCGCGTGGTCCTCCCTTTGGAACGAACAGTGGCAGCGGGCGCTAGGGTTTACCCAGGGGGAGGCCGCGACGATGACCGCGGTGCTGATCGTCGGGGTCGGTTTGGGGAATGTCGGGTCGGGCTGGATTTCGGATCGGCTCCGCCGTCGTCGTCTCCCAATGCTCGTAGGGATCGTGGTCTCACTAGGGTTGATGATCAATCTTCTCTTCGGTCCGGAGCCCTCGTTCGCGATCGGTACGGCTCTGTTGTTCGTGCTCGGGCTCTTCTTGGGCACGTTGACGCTCACGTACGCCGTCGTTCGCGACAGCGTTCCCGGTCGGGCCAGCGGGACGGCTCTTGGGCTGATGAATATCTTCGCGTACGCGAGCGGGGCGGTGCTTCAGTTCATCCCGTCGCTGATGCTGCCGAGCAAAGGCCCCTATAGTCCCGCCGAACTCGTCGGGCCGTTGTCGATTCTTCCCGCCATCCAGGGGATCGCGCTTCTGGTCGCGTTGTTCTGGCTCCGCGAGTCGTATCCAATCGAAACGTCGACTTTGGCGGGACGGAATCGTGATGCCAGCGAGTAACGGACGACCGGCGCGTCCGGTACTCGTGGCGAGAGTTGATGAGAGGCCGTAACCTGGCTCGCAATCAGTCACGTCCCTTCGTCGTCTTGGCTGACTCTCCTTGCAGAGCGGGTTCGGCCAACCGCGTGGCATGATCGCGGAGATCGGACGGCCACGACGCCGTCTGAGCACGAAAGCCGGGCTCGTTGCCGGCGAACAGTGCCCGCGTCGCTTCTTCGAAGCCCGGGAGATCGCCCGCCATCGCCGACATGAACCGATACGCCGACTCCCGCGAACTTCGTACCCGGTCGGCGCCGGCATTCGCTTTCTTCGCCGCTTCGACGAGTTTGCGAAGCGCCACCGAGGCCCCGCCTGGTTGCCGGCTTAGCCAATCCCAGTGTCGCGGCAGCAGCGTCACCTCGCGTCCGACCACGCCGAGTTTGGGACGACCCGGCCCTTGTCGTGGCGGCGGTTCGTCCGGTGCTTTCGGCAACCGATCGAGGACCTCCGCGAGCGTACCGCGAAAGTCGATCTCGAGCACCTCGCTGTTCGCATCATCGAAGATCAGGATGGACGCTTGCTCGCCCCGATCGATGAGTTGTTTAACCTCTTGGGCCACCTGTTCGAGGGTTCCTGTCGCGACGCGGGTCGATCCGCGAAACGCCGTACAGGAAACCGGTCGGGGCTGGACCATCGATTCCTCCTTCTATTCGCTAGACTCCTGGCTGATATTATCCGGGTATAAATGGATCGGCAATATTACCAAGGTAAAATAAGGCGAAGTTTCGCGAAATCTTGGGGAGTCGGGAGTAGGGAGTTCGGGTTGAGACGGAGCCGAGCGATTGCGATCGTTCGCCTCCAACCCGATGTCGTGAACTTCCCTGGCGACTTTTGCTGTTGTGTGCAATGACGAATGCAGCTGTTACGATACAAGAGGTGGGAGCGAAAGTGAGTCTTCTCATGGGAACGACCGACAGTGCGTAGGTTTCATGCCGGCCGAATGTTTGCCAAAGGAATGGGGTCGATCATTGATGTCGGTCCAACCATGGCACGCATTTCTCGGTCAGGGAAGAGGGCTCGTATCGGCAAGGGCGAGCGTTCGGCGTACGCGGGCAATGTGGTGGGGCTGCTGCGAGATCGCCGTAAGCTCGAACTAGATCTTGGTATCGCTGTAGAGAAGACACCTCTGTCGCGTGGTGAAGAGTCATTGCGGAGACCCCATGTCCGACGATCAGGCAATTCCTGACGAGAATCCGGCCGACGCTCATCCATCAACTAGGGACACTCCTCCTTCGGTTGATCCGACTCCTCTCAACGACCTCGGTCACGTCGAACATCTAATCAGGGACTACGTCGAAGAGAGTCTTCGCGTCGTCGTTCGCCAGTCGATTGTCCGCACCGGTCCACTACCATCGCCTGATGAGTTGAAAGAGTACGAGAAGATTTGTCCGGGATTCACCGACCGCATCCTCACCACCTACGAAAAGGAGATGGAGCATCGACATTCCATCGAGAACAGGGTTGAGGATCGCGAAGATCTGCTTGTTCAGAATGACAAGTGGGCACATCGCTATGGGCAGATCTTTGGTCTTGTGGTCACGCTAGTATTTGGTTGGGGGCATCGCAGCGATCGTCATCCTCTACGGACACGATTGGGCTGGTGTGACGTTGGTTGGCACCGTGCTATTGGCGATTGTCATCGCCTTCCTCACCGACCACTGGACCAATTCCGCTCCATCGGACGTTGGCGAAGACGAAGCGAGTGCTGAACAAGAACTGCCCGAGACCGATGGCTCTGGTGAGAACCGATCGTCCTAACTAGCAGATCTGGCACAGTCGTCGAACGGCAGAAGGATGTTTGAGTACCGCACGACTGTTGTCCACCGATGGTCCTCGACTGATTCCCTATCCCAGCATTGACAGTGGATGCTTGCGGTTCTTTAGCGGAAGATCCACCGGGCGGCCTCGGCGCTGGGACTCGAAGACGGCGACGATCATCTCGGTCGCGCCGCGTGCCTCTTCCATGCCGCCGATCGGCTCGCGTTCCTCCTCGATTGCCGCGAGCAAGTCGCGGATCGCCAAGCCGTGCCGCGAGCGGTAGAGCGGGTCGGTGAGTGGTTCCTCCTCGCCGATCCCAGCCGACGAGACATTCTGCCACTCTGCTCCGCTGCGGCCCGGCGACCAACTCGGATCGCCGAGATATTTGACCGGCGGCAGCGGCCCTTCCAAGAGTTCGAGAATTCCCTTCGAACCCACGATTTGCAGGCCGTAGCGACTCGGGTTCCCGCCCGCCTTGCGATGGGTGGCGAAGTAGGCGGTGGAGCCGTCGGGCATGCCGTACATCGCTTGGATGGCGTCGCCCGCCAGCGGTCCGAGTCCCTCGTTGCCATCGACGACGTTCTTGGCGGTGACCGGGTCGCCCTCTTCGGAGACGATGGCGAAGCACCACTGGGGATGGCCGCCGATCGCCCGGATCATGTCCATGACGTGCGTGCCGAGCACCCAGAGGTCCTCGCCGCCGCCGCGATGATCTTCCTTGCCCCGGCCGCGATATTCGAGCACCTCGCCGATCGCGCCATCGGCGATCAGTTTCTTGATCGTGGCGATCTTCGGGCTGTAGCGGGTCGGATGAGCGATGGCGAGTTTCGCGTGGGTCTGCTGGCAGGCCGCGACGATCTCGTCGGCTTGGTCGAGCGACGGGCAGAAGGGCTTCTCCATGTAGATGTGAATGCCGCGTTCGGCGGCGGCCAACGCCATGTCGCGATGTTGGTCGACCCATCGAGGACAGATCGCGACGATGTCCGGGTTCGTCTCCTCGATCATCTTGCGGTAGTCGGTATAGCCCCGGTCGACGCCGAGCCGCTTTGTCGCATGGGCGAGGCCCGCCTTGTTGTCATCCGCGACGGCGACGATCTCGGTTCGGGGTTCGGCGAGCCAACAGTCATCGAGTCGGTGGCCGTAGCCTCCGCGACCGGTGCTACCGATGACGCCAACGCGATAGGGACGAGTCATGAGGGAAGTCTCCGGAGGGATGTTTTGGGTGGTCGCGTCGCACGCTGGCGTCGTTGTCGGAAAGAGGCATCGAAAAAGGCCAATCTTAGCCTCCCCGCTGGAGTACCTCGGGTCAACCAAAACCCGAGGCGGGAAAGGGGCTAGACAACCCCTGCGGGGTTGATTTGTTCATTCGATCGGCACCCAGGGTGCGCGAAGCGCGACCCTGGGCTTCGCCAGAGAACGGCGTTGCCGTTCGGACATCGGAGATCGGCGTTGCGGTTCGGACATCGAGAAGCGGTGTTGCGGTTCGGACATCGAGAAGCGGTGTTGCGGTTCGGACATCGAGAAGCGGTGTTGCGGTTCGGACATCGAGAAGCGGTGTTGCGGTTCGGACATCGAGAAGCGGTGTTGCGGTTCGGACATCGAGAAGCGGTGTTGCGGTTCGGACATCGAGAAGCGGTGTTGCGGTTCGGACATCGAGAAGCGGTGTTGCGGTTCGGACATCGAGAAGCGGTGTTGCGGTTCGGACATCGAGAAGCGGCGTTGCGGTTCGGACATCGAGAAGCGGCGTTGCGGTTCGGACATCGGAGATCGGCGTTGCGGTTCGGACATCGAGAAGCGGTGTTGCGGTTCGGACATCGGAGATCGGCGTTGCGGTTCGGACATTGGGAATCTTCCAATGCAACCTTCGCTCGAGTCAGAGATTGAAAGGTATGGTCGGTGAAGCGCCGCAGTGTCGACAACGTCATCGCCACGCGACCTATCGAGGGGTAGCTCTCGCATGGTGAGTCAAGACTCATCCCGCTGCCTTGCACGTGTCATCGACGGACAGATAGACGCCTAGCTCGACGGTTGGGCGGAGGCGTCGCCGATACAGAAGAGTTGGCCGTGCGTGCGAAGAAAAAGCTGGCCCTTCGACGCGACCGGCGTGGCGTAGCAGTCTTCGCCCAACTCGTTGGTCGTGATGATCTCCAAGCTGGGGTCGGCCTTGACGACGTAGACGGTTCCCTTCTCGTTGGGCACATAGAGCCGATCGCCGATCAGCGTTGGGGAGGCGGTGAAGGCTCCGGGGAGTCGCCGCTTGCCGAGTTCCTCGCCCGTCGTCGCGTCGAGGCAACTGGCGACACCGCGATCGTTGACAAGGAAGAGCTTGCCTTCGAGGTGGATGGGAGAAGGGACGTAGGTGATGTTCTTGGTTGTCTTCCATTTGACGTGGGTGTCGGTTACGTCACCGCTGCCATCGGCGCCGATCGCGAGCAGGTTCTTCTCGGGATAGCCACCACTGGCGAAGACGGTATCGTCGTTGAACGCGACCGAGCAAGCGGCGACCTCCGCGGGGCCGTCGCAGCGCCAGAGAAGTTTGCCGGTAGTGGGGTCGTAACTGCTGGTTTGCCCCATGCCCATCAGGACGACCTGCGGTTTGCCGGCCAGTTCGGCGACAATCGGCGTGGCGTAGCCGCCGTGGTTTCCGGTCGTCGGCCGCTTGGTGCGCCAGACGATCTTGCCGGTCTCGCGATCGACCGCGGCGATGAAGCAGTCGTTGAGGTTGTCGCCATTGACGATGATCAACGATTCGTGCAGGACCGGGGAGGGGCCGTAGCCGTGCTCGGAGCGGAAGGGACCGACGTCGCTTTGCCAGAGAACCTTCCCCTCGGTGTCGACCGCGCTAACCCAAACCCGGCCGTCGTTGACCATCGCGGTGTAGATCGTCTCGCCGTCGGAGGCGGGCGTTTCCGACGCGTGGGAGTTCTTGTGGTGTTTCTTGGGCAGGGCGCCTTTGTGGAGGACGCGTCGCCAGCGTTCGGTGCCGGTTTTGCGGTCGAGGGCGATGAGGGACTGTTGGCTCGAGTCCTCCTCGGCGGTCGTCAGGTAAAGGTTGTCGCCAAGGACGATGGGCGAGGACCAACCCTGGCCGGGGAGGTCGATGCGCCACTGGACGTTCTCGGACTCGCTCCACGAGTCGGGGATCTTTTGGCCGGGAGCATGGTTGTCGCGGGATTGGCCACGCCACCAGGGCCAGTCCTGCTCCGCGAGGGAGACGGGAGCTTTCGTGACGGGAGAGTCGGAAGTCTTCGCGCGGATTTCCTCGACCGGTTCTCGCCGAGCGCATCCCGCGAGCGTGAGGAGGGTGGTGATTAGGAACAGCCGATGGATGGTCGCTTGGTTCATGGGGTTGGCGATGCCTCTCGAGAAGGCGATCGCGCCTGGTCGCCGTCATCCCAAAACGACACAAGAGACAGACGTGGCGCGGTCGCGTACCACCCCTATCGTGTCCGATTCGCGGGCAATTTCCTACTCCGCTTCGGAAAGTTCGTAGGCTTCGGAAAGGGTGATGCCGTCGGCATCTCGATCCTGGAAGAGCTTGGAGAGCTGCTCGACGCCCATGTCGATCTTTTGCATCAGAGGACCGTAGGGGATGTCCGGGGCGATCTCCTTGACTTGGGCGAATGCCCGTCGCCAGATCCGCACGTCGCGGACTCTCGCCGAAGGGATCAACGCCGTGACCTTGGTCCAAAAGGCGATGATCGCATCGTCATCGGAGGTGGAGGGTTTACCCACTTTGTCATGGTGCCCACAGATGGCGCCGACAATGCTTGGGGGAAACTGCCACTTGTCGGCGATCCAGCCACCGAGCTGGGCGTGATTCCACCCGTACTGTTCCGTCTCCAGGAAGTAGAGCGGCGTGCCTTCGTCTCGGTGACGTTCGAGAAGTCGGCAATAGTCCGCTCCTCGTACATGTAGCAGGAGTGGAATGGCCATGTTCTGAAGCATGGCGGAGCTGAAGACTTCATCGGAGACGTAGGTCTTTGCCAAATGAGCCATTCCCTTGCCGAAGAGTGCCCGGGTGATGTTGTCCCTCCAGAAGAGGTCTCCATCGAAGGGTTCGATTGAGGGTTTGGGGAGTGAACCCGCGACAGCAAGTCCCAATGCGAGGCAGCGAAACGTTTTCTGGCCAAGCATCTGGGCGGCTCGATCGACCGAGGAGATACTCCGCCGCAAGCCGTAATAGGAAGAATTGACCAATTTGAGCAGCTTCGCGGAGAGTCCGGCATCGCTCGCGAAGAGCTTGATGCACCCATCCCAGTCGAACGGCTCGCGGCTGGTGTACTGGATGATCTGACTCGCCACCCCCGATAGGGCTGGAAGCTCACGAATCTCCGGCCAATTCTGAAAGTGGTCGGGCAGTTCGGCGACGTCCGTTTGACTGTTCATTTCGAGCGATCCGCTCATCCGTTGTCTCTTTAATGAGGGCTTCCCGATCCTGTCGCAAGAAGAGTTCCTCTCCCTAAGCATAGGGTGTGATTCCGCTCTTGGTGTAAACAACTCGCGATGAAATTGGTTCTTTGCTAAATCTCCGCAAATCTCGGTATGGAGCGTATGGACAACAAAAAACTCTCGTGACAATGGCTTTGCCCACAAGGAGTTGCACCAAAAGGGGACGACTGTTTGGGCCTCCGCGCATGTTTTTCTTGCCAATCGTGATTCCTCGGGTAAACTCCGTGTCTTGAGCCGCATGGACGCGGTGATGGCAGCCAACTTGGCTCATGGTACAGGGAGGTACGCATGGCCCCCGTTCTCAATCTCGCCCAGGAGCTTCTCGACCTGGGGCGCTCGCACCTCGATGACTTTCGCACCACGGAAGGCCTTCGCATGCTCCGGCGTTTGGTCGGACTGCCTGCTGTCGATCCCGACCTCTTGGCCCACGCCCATTTGCTGATCGGGGAGACCTACTTTCAGCGTGCCGACTACGACCTGGCCCGCGAGGCTCTTCGCGAGGTCCTGGCCCACGATCCGGATAACGCCGATGGGCACTACCTCTTCGCTCGTTGCAATGAACTCGACGAGGAGGAGGGCTCCGATCACGACGCGTTCGACCACTACGAGCACGCCTCGCGTCTCGATCCGAGCGACGCCCGCAAGTCGAGCGCCTACGCCCTGCAACTGGCTCGAGCCGGCGATGTTGCCTCGGGGCTGGTTCTCTTGCAGAAGGCTTATGCCCAGAAGGTCGACGATCCGATCGTCGTGCAAAACTTCGTCGAGGGGCTCTTGCTCGATCGTCGCTTCGACGATGTGGAGCTCGTGCTGGCCCAAATCAAGTACCGCTGCGGGGACGATGAGGCGTTTGTCACCCTGAGGCGTCGTATTCGCGATCGGCTCAAGGAGGCCAAGCTCTTCGATCGGGAGATCGAGGAGGATGAGCCGGCCGTCCTACCGTTCCGAAACTTCGCGACCGTTGTCGCTGACGAGGAGGCCGTCGAACTGTCAGATCACGAGCGATTCATGGACGAGATGGATGCCATCACGATCGAGCCGATGGCGACGCTGTCGATGGTCATCGACGAGGAAATGACCCTGGCGCAGATCCTGAAACGCGCCGGCGGCAAGTACACACATCGGCTCTACGACGAGCTCGGCTTGTTGGGCAAGACCCGCGCGGACTACCAGCGGGCGGAGATCGCTCGGGTGCTCCTGCAGAAGTCCTTCCTCAGCCGGCTTCTGAAGAGCCTGACACCGACATGCGTTCGTCTGCTCAAGACCATCATCCAGTGTGGTGGCTACGTGCCGGCTTCGGTCCTCTCCCAGAACGTCGGCCCCAAGGCCCCGACGTCGGAGACGGTTCAGGAGCTACTTCGAGCCGGTGTCATGTATCTCGGTCGCCAGAAGGACGACGAGGTCGCCGCCGACGATGCGGCGCTGGTCGCGGTCGTGCCGGCCGACGTCCATCACCGCCTCGCCAGCCTCTTCAAGGTGAAGCCCTAGCGGACGGCCCCTCGATCTCGGGTGCCATTGGTCGCCGGTCGTCCGTGAACATCCGAGTAAGCAATCGTCGAGGCTGGCAGTGCTTCGCCAGCTTCGCTTTCTCGCGTCGCTTCCCCAGGACCGCTCGTTTGATCTGCTCGCCACGGACGACACGGTGACCGACGTCGCCGGCCGCGCCTGTTCTCTCTCTCCACCATTGGTCGACCGGAAGCTCCTTTGCGACCGGTGACCCACGTCCCTTGTGAAATCCGGGTTTACAGGGTTCTCGAATTCGCATACGTGGCGTTGCAAGTCTCTCGAGGGACTCGCGGCGAACGATCAGGGCGTCCTCCATTGGGGGCGCGGGACCAAGCGTTGGAAGCAGGAATGGGCGAATCGAAGCCACTCTGGGCGCGCGAACAGGAGACCTTGCTCTCTCTTTCGCGCCGACTGATCGTGCGTGGTCTGCTCGCCGTCGTCCCGGTGTTGGGGCTTCTCGTCTATCTCTTTCCCGGGATCGTCGCTCGGTCGGGTGCGGTCGGAACCTTCGTGCGATCGCACGCACCCGACGGCTACCAGATGACTCTCGGCTCGGCGTCGCTCGGTTGGAGTACGCCGACCACCCTCCACGATCTCACGCTCAAGAGCGCTGACGGCGAGTTGACACTCAACGTCGCCGCGATCAATCTCAACGCCAACTTCATCGATCTCCTCTCCGGTTCACTGGGCGACCGTCTGCTCGTTGACGACCCCAAGCTGGTTCTCGACGACCCGAAGGTGGCCGATCGGATGAAGCAGCTACTCGCGTCGTTCGAACCGGGTGGCGAGTCCTCGCCGCGCTGGAAGACCATCCGCTGCACGGGCGCGAGTGTCGTCGTCGAAACCGGCGACGACCATTGGGAACTGTCCGACGGCGAGTTCCTGCTCCATCACGATGTCGATCCGGTCGCGACTCTTCACCTCGAGGGCAAGGCGACGTGCCGCCATGGCGATCAGCAAGGCTCGCTGAGCCTGACGGCGCTGCGGCGACAGGCCGCCGAAGGAAGGGCCGACAAGTTCTCTTGGACCGTGGAGGCACGCACGCTCCCTTGGGACGCGTTTGACGCCTTGCTCGCGTCGAGCGGGTCGACGATCCGGCTCGACGGCGGTTGGGACGGAACGTTCGAGGGAAGCTGGCAGTCCGAGCCGCCGACGCTGGAGCTCAAGTCGAATCTCGAATCGGCCAAGATGACGGTCTCCGGCATCCGGGGGACCAAGAGCATCACGCTGCGAAAGGTCGAGGTTCCCGTCGAGATCTCGCTGGAGAAAGGACAACTTCGCGTTGTTCCCAATACCATCTCGTCGACCGTGGGCAGCGCGACCCTGTGGGGGGACATCGCCGCGTCGGGTCCGATCCGTTCGTGGCGCCCGCTCGATGTCTCGCTTCGCGTCGCGTGTGATCTTCCGAAGCTGAAAGCGGCGGCGCCGTGGTCTCTTCCCGACGGCGCCGCCTATTTGAGTACCGGGCAGTTGCTCGCCGAGGGCCAATCGCGGCACACCGGGGAGAAGGCGGTTTGGACCGCGTCGGTCAAGACGAGTCATCTCGTCGGTGTCGTCAACGGCATGACCAAGGTCTGGCCCGATCTCTTCGCCGCCGACGTCGCGTTTTCCGAACGTCCCGGTCAGGAACTCATGGTCGACTCGCTTTCGATCAAGTCGCTCATCGGTGACATGACGGCGTCAGGGCCGTTTTCCGCGCTCAAGGGAACGATCAACGCCAACATCGGCCGCATCGCGGGACTGATGCAGGAGAAGTATGGTCGCCCGATGCCGGTGACCGGATTCGCTCAAGGCACGTTCCAGCTCAATGGGCTACCGCGTCCGCCCGCCTACGGGCAAACGACGCTCAAGATGTCCGGAACGTCATTGCAGCGGCCGCTATTCAACCACACGGCTCCGCAAGATCGAGTTTGGAACGGCGACGTGAACCTGACGGGCAGGTGGGACGAGAAGGGACGGGTCTGGGTCGACTCGGGGACGATCGACCTAACCTACAAGGGGCAGCCTCTGGCGATCCGGGTGTTGCATCCGGAGATCGTCGCCGGTCCGGGGCGGGTCTCGGCGGTGCCCGTGATGTTTTCCGGCGACGTGATTCAGTGGCACCGCCGCCTGGCGGTCCTGCGAAAGATCATCCCGAATCCGAACCACCCGAAGGTCTCTCTCTTCGACGTCATCTTCCGCTTACCGACCTCGACCGAAGGAGTGATCCGCATCGCCGGCCAGAGAGACTCGGCCCAAGTACGGTAGCCATGGTGCCTTGTCCAACAGCCCGTTGATTTAAGCGGGCAACGAATAGATCGACGGTCTGCTAACGCTCCAGCGTCGGGTTCCCGGCGACGCAACTCGTTCTCACTGGCTAACAAGCAGCTAGTGGCACCCCAATCCTGCAACGGGCCAGCACGCCCGTTTGCTCAATTTCACCAGCGCCGGGTGCCTTTTTCTCGCTCGGGTGGGCATGCGGGAAAGATCCGCTCCCAGGCATCGTGCCGCTTCCATGTCCCAACGGGCCAGCCCGACATCACTTCCGCGTGAGCTTCTTCTCTTCGGACCGTTCCCGTTTCAGTTCGTCGACGACCGGCTGGAGCTTGGTGCGAGCGGCGGTCGATTCCGGGGTCGCTTTCTTGATCGGATGACGTTCGAAGTAGTCGTTGGCGACGTCGTAGAGACGGCCGCTGTCGTAGAGCTTCCAACGCTGATCCCGGACAAAGAAGGGACGCTTGCCGCGCGTCTTGGCCGCGTAGGCCCACTTGCGGGGACCGGCTCCATTGCCCTCGAGGCGATTGGCGAAACTGACACCGTCGAGCACTTCCTGGTCGCCAACCGGATGGCCGGCCAACTCGGCGAAGGTCGGTAGGAAGTCGCTCACATCAACGAGGTCGTCGACGACGGATCCCGGGGGGACCTTGCCGGGCCAGCGGGCGATCATGGGAACGTTCGTCCCGGTGTTGAGCAGCGACCCCTTGCCTCCGGGGATCTCCTTCCCGTCGCGCATCGACGATACCGGGATGCGGATGTACTTGCCATCCTTCGCGTCGGCCAGATAGCGGGTCGGCGTGCCGTTGTCGGTCGTGAAGAAGACGAGCGTTCGCTCGCGCAACCCAAGTTTGTCGAGCGCGGCCATCAGTCGTCCCACCTGGTCGTCCATGCTTTCGGCCATCTCGACGTAGTTCTGCCAACGGCCGTTGGGTCCGTAGGGGACCGGCTTCTCGAGATCGTCGGTCACGTCGTGGCAAAGGGCCATCGGATAGTACGCGAAGAAGGGACAATCCTTGTTCTTCGCCATGAAGTCGATGAGGAAATCGCTGTAGACCTCCGGTCCGTAGCGATCGGCGACGTCGTCGCGGATCGATCCATTCTGCCAGATGAGGGGCTGGTAGTAACGCGGTCCCTCATGCCAGCCGAAGAGACACGACTCGTCGAAGCCACAACGTTTCGGCTGTTCGGGGTCGTCCTTGAGTAGGGTCATCTGCCACTTGCCCGCGACGGCGGTGGCGTAGCCTGCCTTCTTGAGCCGCTGCGCGATCGCGTGGGGTTCTTCCGCTTTGGGAAAGGAGCCCCACTTGGGGTAGTCCATGCGGAAGGGATACTTCGCGGTCATCACCGAGAGTCGCGTGGGGTGACAGACCGGCATGCTGAAGCCGTAGCGAAACCGCATCCCCTCCTTGGCGAGGTTGTCGAGGTGGGGCGTCTTGTACGACTCGCCGCCGTAGCATCCGAGCGTCTCGCAGCCGACGTCGTCCGCGAGGATGAAGAGGATGTTGGGGCGATCGGGATTGTCGGCGAGGGTCCGCCCGGCGAGGGAGAAGGATCCGACAGCCGAGAGCAGGCACGCGAGAGCGAATGTTGATGGACGCATCGTCATTTCCAAGGAGGGTAGTTGGGACCGCGAACGAGTGATCGCCGGAAAGATCGAACTCGGAGAGAGTCGCGGGAAAGCCGACGACGGCCCTTGAGTCTACGTGGCGTGTGGGGCAATTGCAACGGTTCGCGGTGGGAAGATCGCGCCGCGCCCCATCAAAGACGAGCGAGATCGGTAACATCCTCGGCGGCGAACACGGCGTCGTCGGCGTCGTGGTCGAGATCCTGCGAGCGGACCCAGACATTCCAACCCAGACGCGGGCCGACATCGTCGCTCTCGCTGAGTTGGCTCTCGGGGACAGCGTCTCCCTTAAGTACCAGTTGAACATCGACATCGAGTTCCAGTCCGGCGTAGAGCCGAATCATCTTCACGAGCAAGAAGAAGTTCTTGCGTTCGCTCGAGGAGGAGCGATCGGGAAGGTAGTCGTTGAAGGTGTTGAAGTCGAGCGGGCCGACCCTCACCCGGATCTTCGCCTCGACGTTCCAGACCTTCTCGCCCGCGACGGCATTGTGCCCGAGTTGATTGTTGCCCCGGCGGACCCCGAGCCGCGTCTGGTGGGGGCGTTCGATCGCGAGCCACTGCCCCTCGAACTGATGGACCGAGACGGGCAACTGAAAGTAGTCGCTCAAGAGGGACTCGAGCCCCAGGGCGCTGGGCGGTCGTTGGGAGAGCAAACCGGCATAGCGTACCAGGCCGACGTCGAAGATCTCCGCGAGGATGCCCTGTTGATTGTCGTTGGTCGCCGCTTGTTCGTCGCGAACGTGCAAGCGACTGCGCAGCGATCCCGTTCCCAAACCGATGACGCTGTAGACGCCGCGGGTGAAGGGGTCGGGCTCCGGGCGAAGGAACTCACGCCGTTCGTAGGGGATGTAGAAGCGGTACTTTTCCCAGGACCAGTAGAAGACCGCGATCAGGCGGTTGTTGAAGAGATCGAACCAGTCTCGCAGCGCGTGGCGCTCGCTGATCTCGGCTTCGCGCTCGACCGCGAGCATCAGCTCGGTGTAGTGGCTGGGGAGGACGCCACCTTGCCCCGTCAGGCCGAGGAAACTCGACTCAATCATCGGGACCTTGCGGCGACCCGAGGGTGGGGCGATCGACTGGATGGTGTTCGAGGGGAACGCCAGGGCGTTGGAATTCCGGAAACGAACGGCTTCGGCGTTGGGCGGCCCCCCGCGGCCGACCAAATAGACGCCTGGGTAGAGTCGCTCGAACAGCCGGACGGCTTGGAAGAAGTCGAAGCGGTGCGAACGGTCGTAGAGCAATTGTTCGACCGACGGCCCCGCATAGAGTTCGGCGGTCGCGGGCGATGGCGTGGTCCCACCATTGGCGTGGCGGGCCGTCGTTGATGTCGAGACGATCGGGGTCAGAGCAGCGGCCGATCGCCGGCCCTCGGTTTCCATTGTTTCAGTGCCCCTTCGCCCTGCTTGGTTCGCGCGACGGTTTGCACGAAGGAATTCAGCGACGCGTATAGTCCGAGGAAGCGTTCGAGCACGCTCGCGAAGAGGAAAACGCCCGTGCCGACGTACTTCTCCTCGTCGAACTCCAACGTGACTTCCATGCCCCGACAGAACCCGCTCGAGGTCGGCGAACCGATCTGAGCGACGACCCGACGGCTGCTCACCGAGTTGATCCCTTCGATCATCTGATGAGTGACGGCGCCGAGCTGTTGTCCAATCTCGGGGTCGGAGAAGTCATACAGACGCAAGATCTCTCGCAGTGCCTCGCAACCTTCCTCCGAGTTGTGAAGCGACAAGTGATTCATCGACAAGTGCGAAATCAACCGCCAATGGGCCCCACGTCGCAGCGGCGGGCGCAGCGGCGTCGTCGTCGGCTTCAGGCAACGAATGTGCGACAACGGCGCCGAGGCCTCCAGCGTGAACCGGAGACGCTCGCCGGCGAGTTGAAGCTGGATCGGCAAGTCGCGGTTGGTGCAGGTCGTCTTGACGGTGAGGACCGACTTGGCCGGCACGCGCGGACTGAAGTTCAGATCGACCAAGTGCAGGAAGACGTCGGTGCCGCGATCGTCCTGAAGTGGCGAGGGGCGACGCGACGCGTACCAGAAGGCGTCGGGGCGATCGGCTCCCTGCTCGTGACGGAATGAGTAGAAGGGGTGATAGTCGACGACGCGGTCGATGGCCGGATCGGTACTGACGACCGAGTCGATCGAGTAGACCTCCATCCCCCTGGAGTGAGCGATATTCGGGACGACTTGATACTCGTGGTGCGCCTGGTCGAGCAAGATCGGTTCGGTGACTTGCTCGAAGAGATTGACGATCGGCGTGCAGCCGAGGCGGAAGTTGTGGGCGTCGATCGCGTGTTCGAGACTCTCGCGATACTGGTTGAGGAAGAAGACGACCTCAAGTCCCCGCTGGTAGCCGGCTTCGCGGATCTTGTCGAACCCCTTCAATTCAAAGAAGAGGAACTTGTTGGGGAAGGTGAAGAACTCGGTCAGAAGGCGATAACCGAGGAAGGACTGGTTGCTGTAAGGAAGCATTCCCTCGTCGAGTTCGAAGCCGACCGGCGCGAGCACGTCCTCCGGCTCGGCGACGATCAACTTCTCGTTGGTGCTGGCGCCGCGTGGACGGAAGACGACTTGGAGCGTTTGGTTGAGGATCTGTTCGTAGAGCCGGGTGATGAGTTGGTTGTCGCCGTGAAGGTAGAAGCGGAGCGAGTCGAGCGACATGTCCGAGAAGTTCAGGTCGGCCAGCGCCGAGAGCTGGAGGCGAAGTGCCGCGGCGGTCTGATGGGGCGCCCGCAGTCCCGAGGGGAACGGGGGCGCCATGTAGCTGGCTTCCGACACCGAAATCGGCCAGAGCATCACCGGGTAGCAGGTGCGGAAGGTACAGGGAAGTTCCCCGACCGGCTGACTGTGCAGTCGACTCTTCGCGGCGATCTGGAATCCGTCGGGCATTTGGGCGCCAGCGGAATCGAGTACGAACTCGATGATCGACATCGAGGGGACCGGCGCCAAATAGTGTGGGTAGAGAATGTTCAGCAGCGCGTCGGTCAGCTCGGGGAACTCGTCATCGAGCTTCCGCCGTACGCGGCCGACGAGCAGGGCGACCGATTCGATCAGCCGCTCGACATGGGGATCGGGGCTTCGGTTCGAATCGAGCATCAACCGTGAGGCGGTCGCGGGGTACTGACGGGCGAACTCCCGAGCGTACTTGCGCAAGTCCCGCAGTTCGCGTTCGTAGTACGGGTAGAGTTCCTTGGTCATGATATTCCGTCATTCGCGGAGATGAGTGTGTGGCCGGTGTCGAGCTCCAAGACGGTCGCGAAGGGCATCTCGGGACTCGGATCGACGTTGAGCCGCGCGGTGATCTGAAACCGGACGATCTCGACATCGGGGTCCTCGCTGTCGGCGAGGGTCGCACGCACGTCTCGCAGACGCGGTTCGAACTGTCGAATGACTTCCTCGATCACGCGCCCGATATCCTGGCGATCCTCCTCGGTGCTGGCTGGATGCGGCGTGAGGTCGGGGATGCCGTAGTTGGCGATCGACTTGCGGACCTCGACGAAGTCCTCCGGGATCTCCTCGTATGGTTTGCGGGTGTTGAGCAGATCCTCCAGGTCGCGGCGGACCGATTGGAAGATCTGTTGAAGATTGAAGCCTTTGCGCTGCGGCGTTCCCATCGACGAACTGTCAATCAGACGATCGATGACCGAAGGGACGAGACCTTGCTGGGCGTCGGGACGTGCCATGCTTCGGAAACCCTCTCGTCAAACGATCGGCCAACACTCGCGTCGGCTCGGGAGGCATCGCTAGTCCATTTCACCGAGCGTCGTCCGGGCATCGCGTCGGCTCACGGCGAGTCTCCTCCCACGGCTACCGTACCGCTTCACCCAAAGACGGGCAAGCGTTGCGCGATCGAGTTCGGCCGGATCACGCGTTGAGGGGCGGTCAGAACCGGACCGGCCGACGACCCGTCGCCGGGAACTTGGTTGGGCACGTTGCCTCATGGACTGGTTGTTCCCGGAATGCTCGTCGTGATTCCGGTCGGATCATTGGGCCGGCGCGGGTCGAGGGCTCTCGTCTTTGTGGCCGACGAACGGGAGCCGCTTGAAGAACCGCTTGAGTCGCGATGGCTCTCTCTTGACGGGCTGCTGGTAGCTGACTTGGACCACGGCCGGTTGGGGGGCCTGTGGGTTGGGGCTCCGTTTGGCGACTTCGGCGAGAATCCCGAAGACGCTCCAACCCTTCGCGTCCGTCGGAGCGGCCGGCTCGCGCACCGCCTCGCGGAGGGCTCGTTCGGCCTCGCGGTCATGGTCTAAGCGGGCGGGGCTGCCGGGGATACGAGGCGCCAAGCGGGCGAACATCGTCTCCGGGCGTTTGGGCGGCATCGCGGGAACGGTTTCGATCGCCTGGCGCGCCTCGGCGAGAGACTCCTCGAGAGACTTTTCGTTGAGTCCGTCGTAGTAGCTACCGGCGCTGGCCGTCTCTCCCGATGCCCCAGGCGTGGGAACTGGCGAGGGGGGCTCGGCGCCCGAGGGTTTCTCGGGAGGCTCTTGGGGAGCGAGGATGCCGTAGAACCGCGTGCAGTTGTTCATCGCTTGAAGGGCGGCGGCGCGAACGCGGGGAGAGGCTTCCGCGGGGTTTCCGTCGGAGTCGCCACCGGTCGCGGTGAGTTTGAGCGCCTTGACCGTCTTCTCCGTGCAGCAACAGCCGTTACCTAGAGCGATCGCGGCGTAGAGCCGGACGCACTCGTTGCGATCGGCACGAAGCGATTCGATGAAGGCTTTCTCGATCTCGGGCCAGTAGTTGCAGTCGGCCGACGCCATGCAGCGGATCGACTCGATCCGTTCGGCGGCATCAATGCTGTCCTTGGTGATCTGGGCGCAGGTGCCCGCCGCTCCCGGCTGAGCTAGCTGCTGCTTGTTCGGCGGCTTGTTGCAGCAGTTGATACAGCCACCGGTGGCCATGTTGATCGGGGCGAGCATCGCATCGATCATTTGACCAAGGCAGGAGGCACACAGGGCGGCCTTGGCTTTCGCCAGACAGGAGGGAAGCTTCTTTAGCAGGCCCGCCAAAGAGGTGACCTGATCGGAGCTTCCACCCGCGGCACTCGCCGCCGAGGCTGTCTGAGCGAGCGCAGGTTGAGCCAACACGCCGCACAAGATGGCGGCGGCAAGCATCAGGCAGGGCTGTCGAATGTGACGCATGCTCCGTCTCCGCTGGACCGCGCATCGGTCCTTGCCATCAACGTCGGCATTGCGGATGTCAAGCCTTGAGGAATACGCGGCATCTGGGCCAGGGATGCCCACGTTTTTTCTGACAAACTCTGAAATCGGACTCAAGGTCGCCAAGATGGCCCCCAGCGGCGAACGCCGATCTCCTCTCGACACTCGTCGCCAAACACCGTCCTTGGGCCCCTCTCTTTAGGGGGTGTTCTGGTGGCGGGCGTTTCAGGGCGACCGGAAGAACCCGGGCAATCGCCAAATCCGTTCGAATGCTTAAGGTTTGCCTACTTTTCAGTCGATACGAAGGGCAATGAGACGCGGACCGCCCTCGTGGTCGGGTGCGTCGTGTTTGTCAAGGAAGGGACGTCCCAGTGAGCCGATGCCCTCGCATGCCGAATCTCCTTCGCGAGCCATCGCCCGAGGTCCGACGAAGGTCCTGCATGGTGTTGATGACGACGTTGCTCTTCGTCAGCCTTCCGCCATGCGGGGCCATCAATGTCACCTCGGCGGCCGAGCCCACAAGGGCCGGTGACGCGCAGGTTGCCGGAGCCGAGAAGAAGACGAGACGGTTCGGTTTCGGATTCCTCGGCAGGAGGTCGACTCCGAAGTTCAAGACTCCGTCCCACGCGGGCCTCCGCGAGTCCTTCTCCAAACGCGTCTTTGGCGACAAGGAGAACGAGAAGACGCCCCCGACGATCCGCACTGTCGGGAAGCTCTCCGTCGCTCCTGGGTATTCCTCCACCGTCCCCACGTCAAGCGAACGCCCGACGACCGCTCCGGTCGAGCCGACGGGACGAGATGCGGTTCGGCCCGCTCTTTCGAGTTCCTCCCTGAAGGAGCAAATTGAGGTCGTCGACCTCGAACCGATGACCGCGGCGCCGCGCGCGATGTCGCCGTTCGAGCCCGACACCGTCGGTCTCCGTGGAGCCGAACCCTACATCACGGTTCCGGCCCAAATGACCAAACCCCTACCCGGTGTCGCCGAAACCAACAGTCCGCTGAGCGACCCCGTGGCGCCGGAGACTACCGAACGGCTCGACTCGGAAGAGCCTTTGGCGTCTGAAGAGGAAAGCACGAACGAGTCGGTTCCCACGTGGACGATCGAGAAGAATCAGCCCGATTGGGTGGCCTTCGAAGAGACCGAAGTCGCTCCCAAGGGGCCGGTGCGCGCGTTGCCCTCCATCGCGGGCAATTTGCCACCGACAACTTCGGGCAATGCCCCCTCGACGAAGGAGGAGGTCGAGCTTCCGAGTCACGTCGCGGCAATGCCTCTCGAGCAGGTCCAACAGAGCGACGAACCAACGGTCGAAGCGACCGAAACGGCGCAGTCGGCTTCCGGTACCCCCGAGCCAGCACCCCTCGCGACACAGGCGGCCAAGGAGACGGCCAAGAAGCCGGACACCAAGCCAGACGCGAACACCGCTTCTGTCACGGAAGCGATGACCGAGGTGGAGGACCAGAGTTCCGACGCGCCGGTTAGCGTGTCGGCAACTCCTTCGGCCTCGAAGAGCGACGATGATGTGGTGCCTCAGGAGACCGTGGCAACGCCGACGAACGTGGTCGCTCCCCAGGGCACCAAGAAGACCGCGGGGGAGGCGACAGAGCAAGACGTCGCCGCCGCGTCACGTTTCGTCGAGCAGTGTTTCGCCGCCTTCGGGGCGACACTCGAAGCGGCCGAGAACAAGATGGAGGATGTGGACGCGCCGAAGGAGGCGAGTTCCTCGCTGGCTGGCGCGACGCCGGAGGCGACGACCAGCGACAGGGTGAGTTCCGAGCGGCCGGAAGCATCCAAGAAGGCCGACACTCAGACGACCAACGTCGTCACGTTGAAACCGACGAATGATGCGTCGATGGTGAACGCGGCTGTCGCTCCCGTCGCGGCGCCTGTCGCCCAACCCACTCGTCGGACCCCGCGCCAATGGCTCAAGAATCTGATCTTCGCCAAGGAAGAAGTAGCGACGACGGCCGCTCCCGTCAGCAAGAGCGCCGAAGCGACAGCCGACGCGGGGGCACAGCCGATCCCGACGACGGTCGCATCCAGCGAGACGACGGGAGCCGTCGTCGCCGCGGGATGTCCCAGTTGCGGCGGTGGGTTCTCGTCCAATTCGACCGTCGGGTCGGGTCTTGCGGGTGTTCCGACTCCGGTCGGGGCCGCTGGTGGCGATGCGGGAGCGCCGGTCGGCGATTGTCCCTATTGCACGGGAATCAACCCGTGTGGACAATGCGTCAGTTGCTGTGCCGCCGGTCATCGTAAGTGCTACCCCGCGTGTGACACGACCAACCCGGTCCATCGCGCGGTGCAGCTCATGTACGAGTGCATCGTCTGCCCCGATCCTTGCTACGAGCTGTCGGGGCCGCACTACAACCCGATCGGCAACGCCGCCCTGTTCGTCGATCACGCGCGTCCTCGTAGTCAGACTCGCCTTCGGTGGGACGCGGGACAGAACCTGCAGACGCCGGACCGGTCCAACTTCTTCTGGAACCCGGCCGCGACCGCCACGAACATCCGTACCGTCAACGGGGTGACGACCGCCCCTAGTTCGGTCGACTACGACCGTCTCTCGATGTATGTCGAGACCGCGACGAAGAGCCGGAAGTTCAGTGCGTATGTCGACACGACGTATCTGTCCGTCGATCCGAACGTCGGCGACCGTCACGCCGCCTTCAGCGACATGCTGATCGGGACCAAGTCGCTCTTGTTCGACTGCGAACTCTTTCAAATTGCGTTCCAGCTCGAGAATACCGTCCCGATCGGCAACCTGGCCTTCGGAACGTCGAAGGGCATCTACGCGATCGAGCCGTCGATTCTCTACTCCGTCAAGCTCTTGGAAGACCTCTTCTATGAGGGACAGCTTTCGGAGTGGATCGGGTTCGGCAGCGCCACCGCCGGCGGCGTCTTCCATCACCACCACAGCTTCAACAAGGTCATCTGGAAGCTCAATCCCGACGTCCTGCTGATCAACACGTATGAACTGGAAGGGTGGGCGTTCCAGAGTGGTCAGTTCACCACGGCTGACAACACGCTCCAGTCGGCCAGTGGCGGTCGTTACTACTCGATCGGCACCGGCCTGCGAATGTGGATCGGTGACATCGTCGACTGCGGCGTCGGCGTCCAGTTCGGGCTCACCGATCCCAGCTGGGCCGCCCAACTCTATCGCTTCGAGGGGCGTTTGACCTACTAAGTCCTCAGTGGTCGGACTGATCATGGGGCGCTTGGTGATAATCGGCGATTGGACCTGTCAGACCAGTAGCCAGGTGCTTCTGGCTGCTCTTCAGCCAGCGAAGAGGGGAAGACGAAAACCCTTGATGTCCAGAGCTTGGGCATCGCTGAACTGCCCGACCTTTCCCTTGCTTTTCTCCTAGCCGCCCGTTGATCTATTCGATGCCGACTACGAACGGCCCTTTTGACCAATCTCGGCGTCCACGAAACTCGACGAATCTACAGAATCGCCTCCGTTTCTTCTCCTTGATCTTGGCCAGCATGGCTCGTTCTCGTCTTGGCCCGCTTAGATCAACGGACTGCCAATGTCCTGATAGGCAAGTTCGCGACATTGAATCTCGGCCCTCAGATCGTGCGGAATATTGCCCATTCATAGGCTTGTTCCGCATTCCCACGGCCAGCGTGGGCATGGCACCCAAGAGTCTTTCAGTCAATCAATTAACCAATCAGGACCCTAGGAAACGTTGCTCTTCTCCCGCGTTTCTTGATGTGGAACCATATGGTCAATTTTGCCGTGGATATGCGTCTCTTCAATCACTAGTGTAGGCGGTGCCGCGGAATCTGGAGTCGATCAGAACGTCTGAGGATCGGGAACGAATCTTGGAGCGTCGCTTTCCTTTTGCGCTCGCGGCCTCCTTCCTCATTTTCCCTCCAGCGAGATTCTCCCCCCAAGGAGACTCTCCGGACAGTCATCACCCGCATCAAATGAAGGAGCACTGGCGATGTCGACAACCTCTACTCAAGTTTGGACCGCATCTACCCGGTTGGGGAATAACTTAATCTCGGCGAGTCCCGCGGGAATCTTCATCGGCAGCGTGTCCGGGGAGATGGCCGAACCGGTGTCCGAGGCACTCCGACGCGACGAGGTGCCGAGCGTTCAGGGGCTTGAGTTGGTCGAGTGGACAACGGTCAATCGGGTACGCGGTGATATCAAGAGTTCGAGCAATAGCGTCTCGGTGAGTTGGAAATCTACCAAGGGGAGTAAGACGGAGACGAAGAGCGAGAGTTTCTCGTTCGCCTCGCCGACCGATCGTGACGATTTCTTCGTCCATCTGCGAGAGGTGATGCCGAGTTCGTTCGCCTATTCCGAGGACGAGTTGACCTTGGTTCGAGCCGCGATTGGCCCGGGACTGTGGACCATCGGTCTGTCGGCCTTCACATGGATCGCTTATCTCGGCGCGCGCGACTTGGCGTCGGGAACGGCCGAGGCCGAGATCAAGGGACGCCGCCAAGCGGTGAAGCGGCTCTTTCTGTGGTTGATGGAGACGCTCGGACCGACTGGCATTTTGGTGTTGGGTTCCGTCCTCGTGTTGATCGCGCTGGCGGTGCTGGTCTCCCGTGTCAAGAATCCGCCGCATTACCGTATCGTCAAGCCGGCGTGAGTGGGCTCACGCCGAAGTCTTTCTTGTCGGCCGGTGGGAGAAACCGAGAGGATCTCTCGCACGCTCGCCCCAGCGGCATGCGCTACTCGGCCGAGCGGGTCGACTCGGGATCTCGCGGCTTCTTCACTGGCCATACTTGCTGCAACAGGATCAGCGGGATCAGAAGCATGGCGGCGAACGCCATCACGCGGAACGCCTCCATGAACGCGAACTGGGTCGCTTGAGACTCGAGAGCGGCGTCGATCAAGTCGTTCGCTTGCATCGACGCCTGGTCCAAGGTCGCACCCGCCTCCCGAGCCCGATCCGCCAAGTGCCGATGGACTTCCTGAACCTCCGCGTCGGCTTGGTCAATGTTCCCGACCAGTCGCTCGCGATGAAAGACCGTCCGTCGAACCAGAAAGATGCCGACCAGCGAGACGCCGAGACTGGCGGCGACCATGCGAATGAGATTGAAGAAGGCCGACGCGTTGCCAAGCGAGTGAGCCGGCAACGTTTGGAACGGCGTGGCGAAGAGGACACCGAGCATCACCATGACGCCCAGTTGCTGAATCGCCCGCGGGAGGATGAAGAAGAGTGGGCTGACATCGCCATACGCCCGGGAGAGCCACCAGAGTCCCGAAATGAGCAGCGTCGTTCCCCCAAATAGAAGGAATTCGTGACGAACGCCCCGGTCCTTGAGCCAGCCGGCCAACGGGGGAAAGGGAAGGACCAAGAGACCCGCCATCGCCACGAGCCAACCGATGTTGGTTGAGGGATAGTGAATGACATCGTCGAGCATCGCGGGCAAGAGCGTCAAGCTGCCGTAGGCGATCGCGTAGATGAATCCGATCAGGACGCAGCCAATCGCGAAGTTTCGGTCGAGCAGGAGTCGAAAGTCGAGCACCGGGCGGGGATGTCGTAACTCCCACGCGATTCCGACGCCAAGCGTCACGACCGATACCGCGGCGAGCCAAACGATCGTCGGTGAGTGAAACCAGTCGAGTAGTTGTCCCCGATCGAAGGTGATCTGAAGACAGGCCATCCCGACCGCGATCAGCAGGAACGCCGCGTGGTTGAGTCGGGGAAATTCGCGCCGGCATCGCTCGCGTTCCGCCCGTTCCGACGGCGAGTCCTTCACGACCAAAAGGGTCAATGCGACAATCGTCAGGCCCGTCGGCACATTGATCAGGTAGATCAGTCGCCAGTCGCCGATGTCGGCGAGCATTCCCCCTCCGAGTGCGCCGAGGACGAGGCCGAGCACGTAGGACGACGCGTAAATCGCCATCGGCGTTCCGCGCTGTTTCGCGGGATAGGAATGATACAGCAGCGACTCGCCCACCGGCGTCATCGCGCCTCCGCCCAGCCCCTGAAAAAAACGATAGACGAGGAGTAGCTCCAGCGACGGCGCGGTGCCCGCAAGGAAGGCCCCGAGCGTGAAGAGACTCACGGAGTAGATGAAGAACCACTTGCGCCCGAAGACGCCTGAGAGCCAACCGGTCAGTGGCATCGCGATCGCCGTGGCGACGAGGTAGGTCGTCAGGATCCAGAGCGCTTCGGAAGGCGAGGCGGAGAGGCCGCCGGCGATATGCCGGACCGCGACGTTGGTGGCGTTGATGTCCCAGAGCTCCATTGCTCCCTCGAGCGACACGATCGCGAGGGTGGCCCACGCGGCTCCTTGGCCACGTCCGAAGAGGGCGTCGAGACGACGGGTCGCGGAGTTGAGCATGGCGGAGCCTCGTCGCGTCAGAGGGATGGCTCGGGGCGGGGTGTCAATACCGCAGTCGGCGGCCGGCGTCGGGGCCGACCGGCTCGGCATGGAGATCGACCGTCGCCATGACCGAAAGCCCGACGAACAGGGGCGTGTCGACGGGAACGTTGTCGACCAGTTCGATGCGAACCGGGACCCGTTGGACGACTTTGACAAAGTTGCCCGTCGCGTTCTGCGGCGGGAGGATCGACAGCGTCGCGCCGGTGCCGGCACTGAAACCGGCGACACGTCCCACGAACTTTTGTCCCGGGTACGCGTCGACTTCCAACTCGACCCGTTGGCCTAGTCGAAGGTGCCGAAGCTTGGTCTCGCGAAAGTTGGCGTCGACCCAAACGTCCTTGAGCGAGCGAATGTTCATGAGGACCTGACAGGGTTCGATGACGTTGCCGATGCTGACCTTGCGATTGACGACGTAGCCTTCAAGCGGGGAGCGAACTTCGGTGTGGATTAAGTCGAGCCTCGCGGCCTCGAGTTCGTGCTCGGCTCGCCGGACTTCGGGGCATTCATAGCGGTGACGCGGGTCGAACGCCTCGCCGCCAAGCGTCGACAGGATCTTTCGGGCACGCAGGTCCGCGGTGCGGACGTCGGGCGCCTCCTCCACCGCCACGTCGATGTCGATTGCCCGGAAGGCGCTGTAAATGTCGTCCGGCGTCGCGCCGACCGGCGACATGGGACGCCCGAGCTGATTGAATAGGCCGACGCAACGCGAGACCGCTTCACGCGTGAGCGGATGAGCGTTGATGGTGTTCTTGGGGATGAATTCGGGATTCTCGGCCGATGGGTTCAGGCCAAGTCGCCCGCGGAGTCGCCGGATCGCCTCGGTCACGAGGATCCGACCGCGTTTGACCTGCTCGTACTCGCGTTCGGTCTGTTCATACGACGCGTCGCTGACGCTCCGCGCTTTGCGGAGCCGCTGTTGTCTTCCCAGCTCCCGTTCGATGAGGCTGACGCTGCGTTGAGCGGAGTGGTACTCGTCCAGGTGGGTCAGCAGCAGGGATTCTTCCGTTTGGAGATCCTGACGTTGGGCTTCCAACTGATGGATCATTTCGGAGAGTTCGGCGAACGCCTGGCGGGTGCGCGAGCGAGCCAGCACCGCCTCGGCGGTGGCCTCCCGCCACGCGGCGACGCGTTCGTCGATTTCCCATCGCGTTCGCTCGAGCTCTTCCTCGGCGCGTTCGACGGCCAACAAGTAGGGCCGATCGTCCAAGCGGAGAAGAAGCTGCCCCTCCTCGACGTGGTCGTTGTCATCGACGAGGACCTCGACGACTTGGCCGTCGATGCGGGGACTGACGAGGGTGACGTGACTGGCCACGTAGGCGTTGTTGGTCGACACGGTTCGCAACATCGAGAGGACCATTGGCTCGAGCCAAGCGATGCCGAGCACCAAGACGCCGACGGCTCCGAAGGAGAGACGCAGCGTTGGCCAATGCGTGTTCAGTCCATGCTGAAAGAACTGAACGATGCGATGCCATCGCCTCGTCGTCACGCCATCCCGGTAGATGCGAAAGCTTGTCGTGTTCATGGTTGGCTTGACGCCTCGCTATTCCTGGAGCCGCCTCGAGAGGCGGAGCGATTTCCTTGGGCCGACATACCTCTCGGCAGTGATCCGTCACCACTACGTTCGGGAGGACTGGCCGATCCGAATTCGGTATCGACCATGGAGGTTGTCGAATCGCCGCGGCGCGCGGAGCATCCAATGACGAGGCCACAACGGCTCCCGCGCATGCGAGTTCGACAAGGTAATGACCTTGGGAAGTTAACTGACGACGTTATGTGCGAGCGACCGTCGTTGGCCCCGACGTCGCCCACCATTCCGCGCCTCAGCCCGATGGGGCACGTGGCGAAGAGGGCGAACGGCGACAGTCACCCGGTTCCAGCGCAGGAAATTTAGCAATCCCATGGTCGGTGGGTCAAATGAAGATTGATCGGTAATTGTTCCCGTCAACGCCCCCATGACCGTGGCGTCGAGGTAAGTCGTTGGCGAGCGGGGGTTGCGTCGATCGAAGGCCCCAACGTGAAGTGAACGATCCTGGGCCAAAAGTTTCTCCACCCCGGCGTTCTTCTCCACCCCGGCGCGGCCGACCTCACAGCGGGAGTTCCGGAGACCGTGGCGTGCTCTTGTCATCGGCGAGTGGTTGTTGGGCTCCGGTCTCCGCGAGCGCCGACTTCATCGCTGTTAGTAGTTCGTGAAGTTTCCGCGGGTTCTTGGTCGCCAAGTTCTCCGGCTCGTATGGGGCGTTGGCGAGACTGAAGAGTTCGTAGCGCAGTCCGTTGAAGCCCCGGTAGTGATCGATGAGCTTCCAATTCCCTTGACGGTAGACCGTGAATTAGCTGCGTCGGTGCTTGTGAGGAAAGTGCATCAGGAAGGTCGGCTCTCGATCGGGAACCGACTCCCCCGCGAGCAGGTTCCTGTGGGAATAGGGAGCCGCTGCTGGTTTGTTTTGTCGGGATCGGCTTTGGCCCAAGCCGCGATGAAGGGAACCCGCGTCTCCTTGTCGGCAAACCGCTTCATGTTCGGCGTGCGGTAGAAGTCGTTGAGCGGATGGCCTCTCGGCTTGACGTCATGATCGGTCGGGAAGGGAACCGGGGTGTCCATCACTCCCATGTCGTCGACCAGGAACACCACGACGGTGGGTGGCTCCTGGTTCGTCGCCGCCGGCGCCGGTCCCGCGATCAGGCTGCCGAGGGCGAAAGCGGTCACGAGGAGAGACTGGAGCGGTCGGTTCGCCCGTTACATGGTCGCGAGTCGTCCTTTTGATGGCCGGATCTGGTCCAAGTCGTCGATCTTCCGGCAAGGAATCTCGATGGTCAAGTCTCGCGTCAGGTCTTCCCGCCAGAGCCTGTCGTGGTGACGGCGTCGGCGCGGACGAGCTTTCCATTTGGCCGACGACGGTCGTCGCTACGAGCTGGTCGACGGAGAGGTACGAATGACGTCGCTGGCCGGGGGCCGACATGGGCGCATCGTGCTGAAAGTGGCCTGGAGACTTGGCGATCACGTCGAGAAACGCCGAGCGAGTCGGCGACTATGCGGACGAACCTGGCTACGCACCTCTCGCTCCCGACCTTGTCGCGGAAGTTGTCTCGCGGAACGACAGGCGTCTCAGCATGCCCACGGCAAGCGTGAGTCTGATCAGCATGCCCACGGCAAGCGTGAGTCTGATCTGCATGCCCACGGCAAGCGTGAGTCTGATCTGCATGCCCACGGCAAGCGTGAGTCTGATCTGCATGTCCACGGCAAGCGTGAGTCTGATCTGCATGTCCACGGCAAGCGTGTACATGGCACTCCCAAGAGTCTCCTGGGCAGTGGGTTAACCGACCAGGGCACTAGGCGAGGAGGCATAGCGCGGTCTTGACCACTCCGCGGATCGTCTGCTTGTCGGCGCCGGAGCGAGCCATGACCGAGAGCCCTTGTGCGGTGTTGATGAGAAAGTCGGCGAGTTCTTTCGGGTCGGCCGACGAACGAAGCTCCCCACGCTCCTGGGCGAGTTGGAGCTTGCGCTGAAACTCGTCCCGAACCCGATCGAGCAGGGCACGGGCACGTTCGGTCGCGCTCGGCTCCTTGCCGAACTCGATCAGCGTGTTGGTGACCAGACAACCCTTGCGCTCGGGGTTGGAGGCCGACTCGGCCCACCGCTCAATCAAGGAGCGGACATTCTCCAGCGGGGTCCCTGGGCCATCGAGGATCGCCATCCCCTTGGCGAAGACCGTCTCGGCGTAGAGATCGAACGCGCGATCGAACAGGGCGCGTTTGTCCCCGAACGCGGCGTACATGCTACCGCAATTGATCTTCATCGCCTCGAGCAGATCCTCGCAGGAGGCGCCGTCATAGCCCTTCTGCCAGAAGACGTCCATCGCCGCCTGAAGGGCTTCGTTCTCGTCGAATTGTCGGGGGCGCCCGCGTCGCATCGTTTAGAGGTCGCTTTCGATCGTGTGCAATGGCAACGGTCTTGACGAGTTGGACCCGCCGCGAGAAGTCCGAACCGTTCCCTCATCCTTTGAGATTCGTCTGCTCCGCGTCCGGAAGCCAGCGGAATCTTCGCTCGATCATCGCCAACGCCATCTCTTCGGGAGGCGCCGCGAAGCGGTCCACATCTCGCAGAGGCCCGCGTAGACATGAATAGCCGCCGCGATCGTGCTGGTCATGGAGTTCTTTGACAATCTCGAAAATGGTCTTCCTGCCGTCCGCGCGGAAGTGGCGTTCGACTGCTTCGATCGGCAGACGGTAGTCGTGCGTCCCCTCCAGCAAGTCGACGAGCAAGAGTCGCAAATACTCCCTCGCCTCCTCCACGCTGATGGCGGGCCAATCGTCGATCCCCGCGTCGTGTTTGCGGCTACCCGCGGGGATGACGAACGAGCGATAGCCGGCGCCGCCTCGCATCCCGGATAAGGTGAAGAGGATCTGGTCAAGATGGCCGCGCAGCGAGTGTTTGAGCGAGCCGGTCGACTCACTGGCGAGCAGGATCAGGGACTCTCCGGTGTCCGGATTCGCTAGTTCCGAGCGGCCGTGCAGCTCCACCGTCACGCCCACGAGGGCATCACCGACCCGAACCTCCAGGGGGAACGTGAGGGGAGGAAGGACTTCGTCGACCTCCGCCCCCGCCTCGGCTCGTCCAAATCGGAAGATGCGAAAGGGGCGATGCTTGTCGAGTTCGAGCGCCGCCACATTCGCTTTCCAGTGCTGGAGGTCGCTCAGAAAACTCGCTCGCTCGGTCGCGAGGAAGGGCCCCGTCGGCAAGCGCCCGGCCAATTCGTCGTGTTCCAGCAAGGGAGCCAGCAGTTCGGCCGAAGTCGGATCCTCGGGCATGGGCCGTGACAGCCGACCGCGAAAGGCTCGCCGCAGCAAGCTCGTGCGCTGGAGGATCGTGGTCTCCAATGGCTCGTCATCTCCCGAGTCCGATGCTGACTCGTCATCCGCCGAGAGTCTCAAGATCAAGCGGGCGTAAGTCTGTAGGGGGGACTCGAGAAACCGACGCAGCGTCGTCAAGGAGACCGCGAGGGTCGGTCGCTCCTCACGTTGCTCGGAAACCCACCGCACCAGCGCCGAGGGAGACGGTTCGGGAGTCGCCGAGGAGGAGCTTGCCGCGAGGGGTAGTAGGCCGAGCCATTCCTGGACCGTTCGCGGCAATGTTCGCTGCATCGCCCCATCGATGTCCCATCCTGGGCCGAGGTGGGCGACGAGTTCCTTTCGCAGCAGGGTGGCTTGGTACTCTTGCCGTGCCGCGGGCGAATGGGAGGGAAGAGGACCTCTGTCGGGAGACGTTTCGAAGTAGCTCGCGTCGTATCGCCTGAGCGGATGCGCGACGGTGAGACGGTCGAGATCGACTTCGGACAGGGAGCCTTCGCCCAAGAGGGACAGGAAGTCCTCAACCATCGGCGACGGGGCCAGCTCCTCTCCCGTCTGGCTGTCGCGAGCGATGTACGAAAGGACCAACCGGTCGGAGGTCGCCATCAATCGTTTCCAGAAGGTGAATCGGTCGCGCTGCCGCGCATCGAGCTCCCCCTCCACGGGCAGCCATTCGGTCAGATCGAGGGGATCGCGCCGAGCCCGCACGGGAAAGGTTCCTTCGCCCAGGCCCGCGATGAAGACGACTCGGAAGGGAATATCGCTGGCCGAGCGCAGGGGAGCCACCACCACGCCGTCGGTCAGGGGGCGACCGCGAAACCCGCGCCGAGCCCCTAATTGACCGAGGAAGATCCGTTTGGCGATCTCGTAGGGGACCGGACGACGATCGATGTCGATCTCGGCGAGACTCGTCGCCGAACGCCGCGCGAGGCCGAGCGCGAACTCGTCCCGATCGTCCTCGGGCTTCAAGTACGACCCGATCATCCCTTCGAAAAAGATCGACCACTCCGTCAGGGGCAGGTGTTGCTCGTTGGCGAAGTGGGCGTCGGCGAGCAAGGACCGCGCCAGCGCGATCAGTTGCCCGAGCGAGGTTAGTTCGTCCTCGTGGCTATCGACGGGAAGAGAAACGGCGTCGCCGCCCCGATAGGCCCGCTGCTCGCCACTCTCTTCTCCCAGCATCCACGCGCCCAGGCCGAGTCGCCGAAGCCCCTGATCCCAGTGAAACAGGTCGAGCTCGACATAGGCATCGATGGGCGAATCGCCGTCGGCTCCCCGGTAAATACCCGCGAACTCACACCAATGTCTCCACCGGTGCGGATCGGCCTCGGGTGCATGTCCGAGGACGCAGGGATGAGTGAGCACCGCGAGAAGGTCCGATCGCGTGAGCCGACCCTGGGGTAGCTCCACGATCAGCTTGAGCGCGTCAAGCAACCGAAGGTGTTCGGCGATCGGCAGGTCGGCCACGCTAAGTGGGATGTCGTGGAGTTCCCGAAACGCCGATTCGAAGTGGGCGACGTAGCTTGAAAAAGAGCCGGAATCGGCGACCAGGATCGCGATGTCGTCAAACCGCAGCGGCGGTCGATTCGCGGTGGGCTCCGCGGAAAGGAGTTCCCAGATCTCGTTGCCGAGGATTTCCGCCTCCCGGCGCAAGTCGGGGCATCGTAGGATTCGCACCGAGGCATCACCCGCCAATGATTGGCTCTCTGACTTCTCGACGCCTGAAACGATGTCCCGTTGGATCTGGCCCAGCAAGCTCGTTGGCGATGCGGGCCGAACGGCGACTCGTTCGATGCGCGCGGTCGGGCAAGTGGGGTGGAGGAGCTCGAACGCTCGCTGGGGTGGCTCGGCCCAGCGACGCGTCCAAGACGCAACCCCAGGGGGACGCAGGGAGGGAATGACGGCGAAGGCGTCAACATCGGTCAGTTCGGCGAGTCTCGCCAAGGAGTCGCGTTCACCGGGCGAGGTGATGTCGGCGCCGAACCAAAGGAGCTTTCGTGGCAGGGAGGTCGACGAGAGACGATCGACGATGTCGGCCGGATGGCTCCAGTGGATCCCCGTTTCCGACTCGATCGTGGGCAAAAGGCCCTCGGGCCCCAAGAGCCGACGCCACAGTTCCCGTTGCCAAGCTTCGGTGGAGTGAGCCGGTTCCCGCGTGAAGACCGCCTTGCCCTCCGCCCACTGTTCGGTCAACCTGGGACGCTGGGTCATGTACGTGTCGAGGAGTCCCGCGACCTTCTCGGCGAGCTGCTGGCGTCGTTGTTCGCGGGCGGGCGAGCCGGGCTCTCCAAGATAGTCGCGGACCGGGCCGGGGAGCGACGCGTAGGACTCGTCCGCCTCGTCAAAGAGACGCCACAAGCCACGCTCGAGCTGAGTCGCGGTGAGCGGACGGCGCGAGCGATCTTCTCGACGGAGCAGCGACGCGAGGAAGGACAGGGGGCGAACGAAGCGAAGGTTGCACGCGATCCCGCGACGACGAGCGACTTCGTGGGTGACGTAGGTCTCGACCAACCGGCTTGGCACCAGCACCGTCACCATCCGAAAGGCGCGATCGAGCGGGTTGGGGCCGGGCTGATCGAGTCGTTCGATCAGTGTTGGTACCAAACTGCCCAGATTCTCGGCGTGAAACAAGTGAAGCATGGACCGAATCTGTCCTTCTTGTCCGTAACATGACTGGTACAGCCTACGGTGTTGGCCGGCAGGTTGTCGATGGGGTTCTGGGAAGGAAGTGGACGACCGGCTCGACGGGAGGCGCCGTCGGTCGATCGGATCGAGTGAGGCAGGGATGTTTCAGTTCCTCCATGCGGCGGACATTCACCTCGATAGCCCGTTATTGGGGCTCGAACGCTACGAGGGAGCGCCGGTAGAGCGAATCCGCGGGGCGACGCGGCGAGCGCTCGAACGGCTGGTGGCGCTGGCCCTTGAGGAGAAGGTCGCCTTTGTGCTGATCGCGGGCGATCTCTACGACGGCGACTGGCGCGACGTCAACACGGGTCTCTTCTTCGTCGATCAGATGAGGAAGCTTCGCGAAGCCGAGATTCCCGTCTACGTCATCGCGGGCAACCACGATGCCGCCAACCGCATGACCAAGACCTTACGACTTCCCGAGAACGTCCACTTCTTCCTGAGTGACCGCCCCGAGACGAAGCATCTTCCCGACGTCGACGTGGCGATCCATGGGCAGAGTTTTGCCAAAGCGGCGATCACCGAGGACCTCTCGAGCAGCTACCCGGCCGCGGAACCGAACTGTTTCAACATCGGCATGCTGCACACGTGCGCCACCGGGTCCGACGCCCACGCTCGTTATGCTCCCTGCACCGTCGAAGGGCTCGAGTCGCGCGGCTACGACTATTGGGCCCTCGGACATATTCACAAGCGTGAGATCCTGTGCCGCCACCCGCACATCCTGTTTCCCGGGAATGTGCAGGGACGCCATATCCGCGAGTCGGGCCCGAAAGGGTGTACCCTGGTGACTGTCGACCAGCGGGAAGTCACCCACTGGAAGCATCGCAGCGTCGACGTCATGCGCTGGGAGACGTGCTCGGTCGACATCGCCGACTGGACCGATCCCCATGAATTGCTCGAGGAGACAAGCGAGCGGTTTCGACAACTTCTCGATGCTGCCGAGGGGCGGGCGCTAGCCGTTCGCATTCGTGTCGTCGGCGCGGGACCTGTTCACGCGAAGCTTATCTCGCGTCCTGGTTACTGGACCGACCAGATCCGATCGACGGCACTCGACGTCTCGGGCGGAGAGGTCTGGATCGAGAAAATCGCCTTCCGCACGAGTGCCGCTCGCACGGCCGATGCCGAACGATCGCGGGAGGGCCCGTTGGGGGAACTCGCGACCATCATCGTCGCACTTAAGCAGGAGGATGGCCAACTTGAAAACCTCGCCGGATCACTCGAGCCACTGCTGACACAGTTGAAGAAGGATGTCCGCGAACAGGGGAGTCTGCCTTTGGACAATCCCTCGGAGCTTCTGCGCGACCTGTTGCCGAGCGTGGAGACGACCTTGTGGGACCGGCTGCTCAACGAGGGTGAGGCCGAATGAAGATCTTGCGTCTGGACCTGCTTGCCTTCGGTCCCTTTACCCAGCGCCGCGTCGATCTTTCCGCTGGCCGGGAGGGGCTCCATCTCATTCATGGGCCGAACGAGGCGGGGAAGAGTTCCGCACTGCGGGCGATCGGCCGCCTTCTGTACGGATTTCCCCCGAAACCGAAGAACCACAACGACTCGTTCCTTCACCCACTTCGCGAACTTCGTGTCGGAGCCCTTCTGGGAAATGGCACCGGAGCGTCGCTCGAGGTGGTCCGACGACGAGGCAACAAGAACACGTTGCGCGCCGACGACGATCAGGGCGTCGTCGAGGAAGAAGAATTGCGACCTCTCCTGGGAGGGGTCGACGAAGCTCGCTTCCGGGCGATGTTCGGTTTCGATCACGACGAACTCGTCGAAGGTGGAAAGCGCATCCTCGAGGGAGGTGGCGAACTTGGCGACATTCTCTTCGCGGCTGGGTCGGGACTCGCCAACCTTCGGGACGTGGAGGCGAAGCTACAGGCGGAACAGGACGCCCTCTACCTTCGCCGTGGCCGCAACCAGTCGATCAACGCGGCGCTCACCACGCTTCGGGAGAACCGAAAGAAGGTCCGCGAGTTGCAAAAGTCCGCCGATGAGTACGAACGCCATGCTCAGCAACTCGACGCCAGCGAGCAGGAGCGGGGCCGACTCGATACCGAACTCGAACAGTTGCGGGCCCGGAGGCGTCGTCTGGAGAGAATCGCCGAAGCCTTTCCGCTCCTCGCCCCGCGCGAGCAACTCGCCGAGGAACGGGAAACGCTCGCTGGCGTACCTCGGTTGCGGTCGAGCTTCACCGCCGACCGAGTCGCCGCGACAACCGCGTTGGGGGCGAAACAGCGGCAAGTGGTGAGTCTTGCCGATGAAATCGACGGGGTGGCGCGAGAGCTCGGAGAACGGGAGCTTCCCGGTGAGTTGTTGGCCCAGGGCGAGGAGATTCAGCGGCTTCGCGACAAGATGGCCGAGGTTCGCAAAGCGGTTGACGATCGCCGCGACCTCGTGACCAAGGCGAAGAGTTGCGAAGCGTCGATTGCCGCGTTGCTTGAGGAGTTGCCCGCCGACGTGGGGGCGAATGGTCCTGATGCGCGTCCGTTGACGGAAGCGGAGTGCGTCGAGATCCAGGAGTTGGCCCGGGCTCACGAAGCCCGTGTCCGCGCATCGCGGGATGCCGAGAAGGCAGCCTCATCGACGGCGAGAGAGCGGGAACAGCTCGCGACGGCGTTGGAAGAGATCGGTTTCGTTGCGGATCCGTCACCGATTGGGCCCGTGACCCGGCGGATTGCGCGTTTTGGCGACCTCGAAGGCGAGTTGGCCGACAAACTTGAGGAACTTCGTCAATGTCGAAGGCGAGCGGATGCCGCCCTTTCGCGACTACCACTCTGGAAAGGGGAACTCGAGGAACTGTCCCGTGTCAGCGTCCCCGGTTCGGAAACGGTCTCCGAGTTCGAGGAACGTTGGCAATCGGCCCACGAGAACGTTCGCCGGGCGAACGAACTATTGGAACAGGAGCGAGGCACGCTGCGGCGTCTCGAGGAAGATCTGGAACGGATGCGGCGCGAGCACGACCTTCCCACCCAGGAGAGTCTGACGCAAGCACGTGAGGAGCGCGACGCTCGTTGGCGGGAGATTCTCGACCGTTGGCGAACCAGGTCCGCCGAGCCGTTCGATGAGGCGGATGAGGTCGGCGGCCGCGACTTTGAGAAGGCGATGCGTCAGGCCGACGATATCGCCGATCGGCTGCGGCGCGAGGCCGATCGCGTCGCGCGTCACGAGCGATTGGTGGCGGATCTTCAACTCGCGGGGCAGCGCTGCGACGATCTCGCGAAGAAACTTGAGGAAGCGCACGGCGGACTCGCCCGTGAGGAGGAGGCTTGGCGGGAGGTATGGCGCGAGGCTTCGCTCGTTCCTCGTTCGCCTCGGGAAATGCGCGAGTGGCTTGGCCAGCAGGGCCAGTTGGTCCAGCTCGCCGAAGAGATCGCCGCGCGTGCGTCGGCGGTCGAATCACTGCAAACGAGGATCGACGATTGTCGCGACGAGTTGATTCAGCTACTGCACTCATTTGAGGCGAAGCCGTCGGAGACGGCGCCGCTGGCGATCTTGCTCGAGAAGGCTGAGGCACTTGCCGAGTCGCTGCGGGAGAAGGCGGACCGTCGCGAGCGTCTTCAGGAGCGGATGACGACGATCGAGGAGGAGCTTCCTCGTGCCGAGACTGCGTGCGAGCGGGCGAAGCGCGATCTGAACGACTGGAGGTTGCGCTGGGTCAAGGCGATGCGGCCGATCGGGCTCGAGGGGACGGCGACTCCTTCGCAGGCCGATCTGGTGATGCGCCAGCGGAACAAACTCGAGGAGATTCGCAGGGAGCGGGCGGGCTACACAACGCGGATCGAGGATATCAAGGCGGACGAGGAGGAGTTCAAACGTGAGGCGGCGTCGCTTCGCGAGCGAATCGCCGAAGACCTCTCCCAGCAGCCAATTTTCGAGGCGGTTGGGGTGATCCACGATCGGCTGATCGAAGCCAGGCGAGCCCGTGATCGCCAGGAGGAGCAACGCAAACGTCATGAGGAGTTGCTCGAGAAACAACGCCGCAACCGGGACGAGGTCGCCCGGCTCACTTCGCAGATTGAGGAGCTTTGCCGGGAAGCGGGGTGTTCGGCCGCCGAGGAACTTCCCGAGATCGAAGGGCGATCGCAGCGCCTGATCGAGGTCGAGGCGGAGTTGCGCTCGCTCGAAGAGCAACTCGGAAGACTCGCCCAGGGGCAGTCTCTGGAGTTGTTTGTCGCGGAGGTCGTTTCGGAGGTCGAAGATCCCGACGTCTTGCCCGGACAGATCGAGGCTCTCCGAGCGGAGATCAACGCGAAGGAAGGTGAGAAATCACAGCTCGACCAACGCATCGGTGAAGAGCGCCGCACCCTCGCACTGGTCGACGGCAATGCCGAGGCCGCGGAAGCGAGCGAACATATCCAGCATCTGGTCGCGAAGATCGAACGCGATGCCGTCGAATACGCCCGTTTGAACCTTTCGTTGGCGATCCTTCGCAAGGCGGTCGAGGAATACCGTTCGAAGAACGAAGGGCCAATTCTCAAAGAGGCGGGGCGGCTCTTTCAAACGCTCACGCTCGGTCGGTTCGCCGATCTCCTGCTCGATTGGAATGAACAGGGCGAAGCCATCCTCCTGGGCTTGAGGGAGGATCGTTCGACGCGCGTCGGCGTCGAAGGAATGAGCGAGGGGACGCGCGACCAACTCTATCTCGCGTTGCGGGTCGCGAGTCTTCGGGCCTACCTCGAACGACAACCGCCGTTGCCGTTCATTGTCGACGATATTTTGATTCAGTTCGATGACGCCCGTGCCGGAGCGGCTCTCGAGGTCCTTGGCGAGTTATCGCGAACGACCCAGGTCATCATGTTCACCCACCACCGTCATCTCGTCGAACTGGCGGAGCATCGCTTGGACGCCGAGACCTTGTTCATACATGAACTGGCCGAAGGGACTGTCGATGTCGACGCGACGGCCGTTGGATGAGCCCTTATCCCGCCGATCAGCATGAGGTCAACGCGCCGAGCATCAACTCGTGAACCGCCGTTTGCGGGATCGAATCCCCAGCGTCGGGCGCGGGGCCATCGCCAATGAGCAGAGGCCGGTCGCGAGGGTCTTCCGCGGGGAGTCCATGGCTACCGCGCACCAGCGTCGCGTCGAGCGGAACGACATCGAAGAGGGTTCGAAAGCCGAGCTTCTTCTGAAGGAGGCGGCGAGCCGCTCGGGCCTTGGGCCATCGGAGTTCGGGATCGAAGAACATTTCGCAGGGATCGAAGCCGATCTTGCGGTGGATGTCGACGGTCCGCGCGAAGTCGGGGGCGAGACGATCGTCGTTCCAGTAGGGGTATGCGAACCATGCGTCGGGCTCGGAAAGGAGCACGACCTCGCCCGATCGTTCGTGGTCGAGGTGAAGATCCGCCCGTTCGTCTCCGGTGACGATGCGGCCGAGGCCAGCTCGGGTGCCGATCGTCTCAACCACGCGGCCGATGTCGTTGGGACTGTTGACGTAGAGATGGCAAAGCTGGTGATCGCACACCGCGACGGCTCGCGATTCGAAGAGATCGATCGTTTCGCCGAATGGGCCTTGGCGAACGGTGAGGAGGCCGGCCTCCCGAAGCCAGCGATTGGGGAAGAGTGGCCGGGAGACATCGCGGTGGCCGTACTCGTTGAGGATCCAAAGTCGGGCTCCCGACGACTGGGCGGCGTTGAGGAGGGGAACCATCGCATCGTCGAGTTCGCCCACGACGCGGGCCATGTCGGTGCCCGAAGGCCCGTGGCGCTGCGGGTCGTAGTCCAGATGCGGGAGGTAGACGAGGGTCAAATCGGGGCGCTCGCGCTGGACGACTTCGGCCGCCGCGCGTGCGATCCACGCCGTCGCGGGAAGTCCCGCCATCGGCCCCCAAAAGGTGGCGAAGGGGAAGGGACCGAGGTCCTCTTCGAGCTTTCGAGGCAATGCCGACGGGGCTCCGGAGATGCCGAAGACCTTGTTGCCGTCGGCACCGTAATAGGGCTTGGGAGTCACGCTCAGGGCGACGTCGGCACCTTGATTGAACCACCAGAAGAGCTTGGCGCAGCGAAAGTCCTTCCCGCGCTCGTGGGCCTGGCGCCGAAGGGTCGTGTAGAGCGGTTCGGCTTGCAGGAGACGGTTGGACTGTTGCCAGAACCGCACTTCCATGGTGTCGCGAAAGAGCCAGCCGTTGGCGACGATGCCGTGTTCGTCGGGATGACGGCCGGTGAGGAAGGTGGCTTGGCAGGTCGAGGTGACCGCGGGCAGGACTTCGGTGAGCGACCGTTTCCAGCCACGTTCGGTGAGGGCCTTGAGTCGGGGAGCGTGATCGAGCCATCGGCCGGTCAGGCCGACCGTGTTCGCGACGATGAGCGGGGGCGTCTGGTTTGATGACATGAAACGGTGCGGGAGCCTTCATTGCTTGGCGGTTTCAGGGGCGATCGCGAACTTTCTGCGGGTGGTCACCCTCTCGATTGTTGCTGTGTCATCCCCAGCGAAAGCGTGTTCGGTCGGGGCGTCCGGTTGTCCTCGTTTCGGCGACTTTATAGGCTGATCGATCGGGGTGCCAATCCGAATTCCCACGTGGTCGTCAGCGAGTCACGGGGTCCAGTCGCGGCCGTTGAGCACTCACGGGGTCGGTCGCGCTCCACTGGTGGAAGTTCCGTGAGTTAGGTCGTCCATCCATGCAGCCTTCCTCTTTCGCGCAACGGATCGCTCCTTCCGCGACCATGGCCGCCGGCGCCAAAGCCCGCGAGCTCAAGTCCGCGGGCATCGAGGTCTTCGACTTTAGTCTCGGCGAGCCCGATTTCACCACGCCCGCGCACATTTGCGACGCGGCGACCAAGGCGATGGCCGATGGCCAGACGCACTACACGCCCGCTTCCGGCACCGCCGAGGTAAAGAAGGCGATCGCCGACTACCACCGCCAGTGGCACCAACTTGACTACAAACCGGAGAACATCTGCGTCTCCAGCGGCGCCAAGCACACGATCTACAGCGCCCTTTGTGCCACGCTCGAACCGGGCGACGAAGTCCTCATTCCCGCCCCGTTTTGGGTGTCGTACGCGGAACTCGTCAAGATGACGGGCGCCGTCCCGGTCATCATCGAGACGACCGCCGCGGCTCGCTTCAAGGCGAGTGTCGACCAACTGCGGGCGGCCTGTACGCCCAAGAGCAAGATGCTGATGCTCAACTCGCCGTCGAACCCGACCGGGATGGCTTACGCCCCGGCGGAGCTTGAAAGCATCGCCGAACTCGCGAACGAGAAGGATCTCATCGTCCTGAGCGACGAGATCTACGAACGACTCCTCTACGGCGACGCCGAATTCAAGGCCTTTGCGTCGCTCGGTCCGGATGTCCTTGAGCGGACGCTTACCGTCAACGGCGTTAGCAAGACCTACGCGATGACCGGCTGGCGAATCGGCTGGACGGCGGGGCCCGCGGCAGTCATCAAGGCGATGGGGACAATTCAGAGCCAACAGACGAGCAATCCCTGTAGCATCAGCCAGTGTGCCGCGATCGCGGCCCTGAGCGGCGATCAAGCTCCCGTCGAGGCGATGAAGAAGGAGTTCGCCAAGCGGCGCGACTTCGTCTGCAAGCGACTCGGTGAGATCGAGGGCCTTGGCATCGTCGAACCCGATGGGGCCTTCTACGCGTTCATCGACGTGAGCGCCCATTTCGGCAAGACCTTCGGCGGTTCGACGGTCAAGGACTCGTCCAGCTTCTGCCTGGCGGCGCTCGAGCAGGCACATGTCAATCTTGTGCAAGGGGATGCCTTCGGAGCCGAAGGGTTCGCTCGGCTCTCGTTCGCGACGTCGATGGAGATCATCGCCAAGGGACTCGACGCCCTCGAGGCTTGGCTGAAGACCGGCTCGTAGAACCCGCGGACGAGGCAACGACTATGCGCCGATCGCTCTTCGCGTCGATTCCGACCGAGGAATGTCGTGAAGCGTCGATCCGATTCCCTTCCCCAACGCGAGGAACAAGAAGTTGTCCGATTTGAGCAACGAACTCTCCGTCACGCTCGAGACGATTCGCGAGGCGGGCCGCAAGGTGATGGAGCTTTATGCGTCGTTCGAACGCATCGAAGACGCTCCCGCCGACATCAGTACCGACGCCGATCGTGCCTCCCAAGAGCTGATCTTGCAGCGTCTTCATGCCGCGTTTCCCGGCGATCAACTATGCGGAGAGGAGTCGACGCCCACTCTTGAACAAGCGTCGGCGGATGGCTCGCGGCTCTGGATCGTCGACCCGATCGATGGCACGAGAGGCTTCGCCCGCAAGAACGACGAGTTTTCAATCATGATCGGCTTGGTCGACGAGGGAGCGGTCGTCCTGGGGGCGGTCTACGAACCCGCAATCGACCGGGTGACGTACGCGGCGAAGGGGAAGGGCTGTTGGACGGCCCAGCCCTTTGACGGTGAGCCGGTCGCCTGCCGAGTTCGCCCCACCGCGTCCCTCGACGAAGCGGTCCTTTCGATGAGCCGGTCCCAGGGGACCTTGGGGGAGAAGGAGATGCTTCGCGTCTTCGGCGCCTCCTCCGCGATCCAGACCTACTCGGCGGGTATCAAGTTCGCCCAAGTCGCTCGCGGCGAATCGGACATCTATGTCGGGGACTATCTCACCCTCAAGGACTGGGACATTTGCGCGGGGCATGTGCTCGTCGAGGAAGCGGGTGGCCTCGTGACGACGCTCGGCGGCGAACCGGTCCGCTATGACGGTGGCGGCAAGTCGCTGCAAGGGCGTGGGATTGTCGGCACGAACGGACGCCTGCACGGGTCGACCCTCGCGGTCCTCGCGACCGGCGACGTTCCCGTTCGCTGACGTCGTCATCCGATGGCACCGGCCCCGGACGATCGAATGGACCACGCCGTCTTGGCGTGGACCGACCACCTGGCCAGGCTCGCCGAGGAGCAAGCTGGTCGTGAAGGCGCGTCGGATACCCTCACTCCCGAGCGAATCGCTCGAGAATCTCTTGCCTCCGCTTACGACGTCGTTGTCGGTTTGGTTGACGACCTACCGGCGGAACGCCTCGGCGCGATCGCGACGCTCCAGCAACGTCATCCACTCACGCCACGCCTCTTAATCGAGAGCTACGAGCATCTTCTCGATCGGCGACCGATCATCGAGGCGGGCCGATTTCGACTCCTTCCGCCGACCGAGCGAGAAACGTTGGACCGTCCCCGTCGGAAGGCGTCGGGGAGCTACTTTACCCCCGAGGCGTTGGTTGCCGAACTGATCGATGCCGCGTTGGCGCCGGTCGTGCGCGGTCGGGTTGCCCAGGTCCTCGGAACGAAGGATGGCGAGCTACTCCCGGCTGTTGACCGCTGGACGTCGTCGGATCGGCAACGCGCGGCGGACGCGTTGCTGAGGACGAGCGTTCTCGACCCGGCTTGCGGGTCGGGAGCATTTCTTTTGGCCGCGGGGGAGTTTCTCGCCGGTCAACTGGTGTTGATTCGTGGCGATGTGAGCACGGAAGCCCATCGGGAAGCCCGCCGAGAGGTCGCTTGTCGCTGCCTGGCGGGAATCGACCTCGATGCGCTGGCCCTCCATGTCGCACGCCGGGCACTTTGGATCTGGGTGGAAAAGCCCGACGGTACGCCCGAGGAACTCGCGCCGCATCTTGTCGCGGGGGACGCCTTGGCGTTGGCCGACCCCTCAGGGGACGATGCTGAGGAGAGGGAACTCCATCATTGGTTCGAAACCCGGGGATCGTTGTTCGACGTCGTCCTCGGTAATCCACCCTTCGCCAACGCGATCGAGGAGAGTGGTTTCGCCAAGGAGTCCAAGGAACGCCTTGGGGCGAATTTCCCCGAGCTGACCGGGACCGCTGACTTGGCGTTCTACTTTCTCGCGTTGGCCCATCGATTGACCGCCGCCGACGGGGCAATCGGTCTGGTCTTGCCGCGCGGGGTGTTGACTAGCCGTGCGTCGCGGGCCTTGCGCGAGCGTCTGTTGGAGGAGCGACCGCCGGTGCTCGTTCACGCGCCGCAGGATCAGTCGCTCTTTCGCGGTGCCAACGTCTTTGTCGTCTTGCTGGCCCTACGCCGGAACGGGGGACCATGCCTCGGTAGTCGCGACACGCTTCATCCTCGGCTGGAATGCGTCGTGATCACCAGCGTCAATTGGTGGGCGCCCCTGGTCGACGCGGAGACCGAAGCGCACTCGTCCAAGCCTCGTGTCGGCGACCTCTTCGAGGTGTTCGCCAGCATGACGACCGGCATGGCCTACGACGTGTTACCCTTCGTTCGCGACGAACCGCGCGACGGCGCCCTTCGGCTGGTGACGACGGGGCTCATCGATCCGGGCGTTTGCCACTGGGGAGAGAGGGTCTGCCGCTACTTGAAGCATCGCTTCGAGTGCCCGGTGATCCACGAGGACGAAGGATTTCCGGCGACGGTTGCCGCGCGACTTGCGAAAGTGCGTCGTCCCAAGGTGCTGGTCGCGGGACTGTCCCTGCGGGTGGAGGCGTTCTTTGATCGCAAGGGGAGCCATGCGGGGGCGGTGTCGACCTTCACGATCCTTGATCCGGAGGACGATCGCGGGAAGTTGGCGGCTCTGGTGGCGATGCTCAACGAGGACGAAGCGACCCGACGACTCGTGAGCGAACTAGGCGCCCACGCCATGGGGGGAGGTCGGATGACGCTCAACAAGGACTTCTTGCGGTACTTGCCCTTCGGGCCGTCCTGAGCCGAGCGATCGCGCCGGGCGCAACAAAAAAGGAGGGCGAAAAGGCCCTCCTCGATTGTTGCTCGGCGACAGCGTTTGACGGATCAGCGACTGTCGTTGGCGTTGAAACGCACATCCAGAAGTGACTTACTGTCCCTGGCCGGAAATCTTCGCCAGCGCCATCGTGGCGGCTTGAGCGATCGCCGGGTTGGGATCCTGCATCATCGCTTCGAGCTTGCTCTTGGCGGCCGCCGCGGCGGGACCATAGCTAGCCAAGGCCTTGGCCGCCATGATGCGAATCGGCGGGAAGTTGTTGTCGAGTGCCTTGATCAAGACTGGGATGTAATCTTCGTTGCGTTCTCCCTGGCTGACCAGAGACCAAGCGGCGAGCGTTTTGACGAGCTCGTCCTTGTCCTCGAGGCTCTTGTGGAGCAGGGCGGTGCACTGGTCCGACTTCTCCCCAATCGCGCCCAGGGCGTAGCAGGAGGCGGCACGCACCTGAAAGTCGTCATCCTCCAAGGCTTTCATCAAAGCGGGAGCGGCGGACTTGGCGTCGGGCCCGATCGCCGCGATCGCGAGAATCACCTCGCGGCGCGTTTGAGGCTCCTCGTCCTTGTTGTTGACATGCTTGATCAGGGCCGGAATCGCGTCCTTCGCTCCGGGGCCCATTTGGGAAAGAATCACCGCAGCCCAGTGAGGATCATCCTCGTCGAGCGACTTCACCAGTTCGGGAATGGCCGTGGGGCCGATCTTCGCGAGTGCCTCGGCGGCGCGAATGACGACCGGAGGACTCTTGTCCTCGAGAGCATCGACCAACTCGGGAACGGCGGGGCTAGCTCCCTCACCCATCACGCCGAGCGCCTTCGCGGCGGCCCGCCGGACGAGCGGGCTTTCATCCTCGAGAGCTTCCTCGAGGACAGGCAGGGCGGTTTGCGGGTCGGCTCCGACCAACTCCATGGCGTAGACCGCATGGGCCTTGATGTACGGGTTGGGGCTCTTCGCCGCTCCGAGTAGCTGCGGAAGTGCCGACTTGGCGTTCGGACCGATCAAGCCGATGGCGTGAATGGCATGCCAGCGGACCTTCTCGTCCTCGTCGCCCATCAGCGTGACCAGATCGGGAACGGCGTCCTTGGCGGCCGGACCGATCTCGCCGAGGGCTTCGGCCATCTTCCAGCGAATCACTGGGCTTTCGTTCTTGAGCTCCCGACGCAATGCCGGCACCGCGGCCGGGCCAATCTCCTCCAACTCGTTGACCGCCGTGATGTGCGTCAACGGGTCGTTGCTCTTGAGGTGTTCGATGACAGCACTGACAGCGGGATGATCCTGATTGGCATCCGCCGCCACCGTAAGTAGGACAATCGACAAAATACTCGTCATTGACAAGGCTCCACGCGATCGGAACTCGTTGATGCGCCGCGGGCCGACAACGGCGATGCCCCTCTTGCTGTCGGCGCTGCCACGGGGTAGAACATATGGTACGGGCTCGATCAATTGAAAGAAAGTCTCAAGACCGCACCCGAGACACGGAGTTTTCCATGCGACGCCGACTAACCCTCCTGGCGCTGAGTTTCCTCACGTTCGGTTCTCTTGCTTACGCTCAGGTCGGCGTCGACGGCGCCGGTCGCTATGGCGGCGGCGGTGGCTGGGGCTACTACCCCTGGGGAGGACAGTTCCAGGGGACGGGAGCCGAAGGAAACATGCGCGGGGCGGCCGACGTCATTCGCGCTCGCGGTCAATCCTCGGTCGATTATTCCCAGGCTCGCTTGATCAACGCCAAGGCTTCCTCCGCCGAATCCCAGGCTCGTGAAGATCATGTGAAGTCGTTCTTCGAGAGTCGCCGCATCAACCAGGATTACAAAGCCTACGAGAACTCGCTGAAGTACCATCCGACCCAGGCCGACCTCACCCGTCACGCCGAACAAGCGTTGCCCGATCAGATGACCGCCAGCCAACTCGACCCGCTGACCGGGAAGATCAACTGGCCGCAAATTCTGACGACCGAGGATTACACCGAGCCGCGCGACGAGCTCGACAAGCTCTTCAAGGAGCGTGCCGAAACCGGTGGCGGACTCGGGACGTTCAACTACCAGAAGATCATCTCGGCGACCAAGCAGATGACCGACACGCTCAAGGAGCACATTCGGGCGATGGACACGAGCGATTATCTGCTGGCTCGCAACTTCCTCAACAGCCTCAGTTGGACCGCTCGCACGCCCGCTCACTAAACCACGGCGTCGACGGTCTCCATGCAATCCCACGCCCCATGCCCACCGTCGGTTGGGCATGGGGTTGCTGCCGCACGGGATCGCGCCTTCTTTCGTGAACCTTTGTTTCGCGAAAACTCTCCAGTTGTCATGTCGCTTGAACGAGTATAATGAGATAGGCCGAGACACATTTCCCCTCGGGGCAAACCGCTCTTTGGGAAATCCGACTGGGGGCGTACTGGTATCGACCGGGTGTGTTGTGTTGATGGTGGCGTGTCGAGGATGTCAGTTGGCCTCGTTAATCATCTGGCGCAACTTTAGGTGCCGAACCGCACTTTGCTCTGGCTGCGTAATTAAGCCGTAGCCCCGGTGCTGGGAGCTTGTTCACGGTTCTCAACCACTGGTCACCTTAGTGAACTCGCCGTGGCGGAGTGTTCGCCGCTGTCACGGCTAAATACAGGGCGGGCTGTTTTCGACGGGACCCTGCCGCTCGGGGCACGTTGAACGAGGATTCCGAGAGTTGTCTGCTGGCAACAGCGGAGGTTCACGGCTCTCAAAAAAGAGATGGCTACACACGTAGAGGCTATCATCAAGCCGCGACGGGACGCGGGTTCGATTCCCGCCGCCTCCAAATTGAAGCCACTTGCGAGAAATTGCAAGTGGCTTTTTTCATTGGGTTTGCAACGATTTCACTGTCCCGTTTCAGGGCCAAAAATGGCCTTTGGATCGGATAAATAGCCTGTTTTGGATCGGATAAACGGGCCATTTGGATCGGATCGGCATACAATTCTGCCGTTATCCGATTCCCGAATCCACTTGGAGGCAGGAGAGTGGGCCAGCGAAAACGGAAGCTCAGAAACCCCGACAAACGAGGTCGCATTCCCGCCGATGTGGGGTGGAAACTCAACGACAAGGGCAAGTGGGTTCAGCACACGTTCTATCTCGGAGACGACGAGAAGGAGGCCGAACGTTGTCTGATGCGTCTGGACGAGTTCTGGGATCGCATCGAATACAACCACAACACCCTCCAGTACCCCGCCGAACTTCCCAAGCCCGAAAAGCCGACGTGGACGAAATTCACTCTCGGGGTTGCTCTCCAGCTTGCGGCTGGGGCGCTTCAAATCCCCGTCGAACGTGGGACGGCTGACCCGGACGGCTATGCCACAAAAATCCACGCTCTCTCTCGGACGTACCCGTCAATCAACTTCGTTCCTGCCGACGAGGAAGCCTACACCGAGGGTTCAGCCTCGGCCCGTGGGCGTGCCCACGAGCGAATGGAGACGGCTCGCTGGATTGCCCAGTCTCAGGGCGAACTTCCTCCCCGAGAAATCGCCTCCCTCGATCCCCACAACCTGTTCGATGCACTGGACGCCTACTGCGTCCACGTCACGCAGAAATACCATCTGGCAGAAGGCAATACGGTCACGCCGTATGGTGCGGGGAAACTGGCCATCGTGGAGCGCTTCAAGGAACGGCATGACAACATTCCCTTGTCGGCCCTCACCTACGAAGGTTGCCAGTCCTTGATTCGGCTGTGGCAGAGCCGCCCGAAAGTCAAAAGGCAAAACAAGCCCATCACACGGAAGACCGCCTCGAATCACATCGCCGAGTGGATGTGCTTCTTTCGCTGGCTGAACAAGACCGACCAATTCGATTGGCGCAAGCCGCTCGATTTTGATGAACTTGAAACACGAGTCCCAGAAACGCCAGAGGATCGCCGCAAGAAGGTTCGCCCCAATCAGGTCGATACTTACGGGATCGATGAACTCAAATTGCTCAACGAGTACGCCACACCTCTGGAACGAGTCCTGTTTCTCTTGGGGCTGAATTGTGGATTTGGAGGTGCCGAACAAGGCACGATCCATCTTCAAGAAGTCGCCCTGTTTCAGCCGCACCCGTTCGCAGATGTCCTTCGCTACCACACATCACCGGAGGATTCATTCATCAAGCGTGTTCGCCTGAAAACCGGCGTCTACGGCGAGCATCTCTTGTGGCCGCAAACGGTCGAAGCCATCAAGTGGGCCATCGACCGGCGACAAAAGCAGGGTGCCGCCACTCCCGATGCTCTTCTGCTGCTGACCGACGAAGGGAATTCGTTTTTTCGTCGAACAGAGGGGAACAATCCGGGCAGAACCTTTCAAAACAAGTGGAGTGGGCTGACGACACGGATTCAAGCGGATTACCCCGAGTTCCCGTGGCTGTCTTTCGGCAAGATGAGAAAGACGGCTGGAAATCTGGTGCGCCGTGAGGCTGATGGGGAAGTTGCGGGCATTTTTCTCTGTCATGGTAAACCCGTCTCATCAGACGAACTGCTGGATATCTATACCAACCGACCGTTCGGCAAGGTGTTTGACGCTCTGAGATCGCTCCAGCAGCAGTTACAGCCCGTTTTCGATGCCGCTCCGAAAGACTTGTGGAAGCAGCCAAAACAGCAGTACACCGGACTGAAGAAGGTCAAGCAAATTCTGAAGCTCAAAAATGAAGGCAAGAGCATTCGAGAGATCGCCGAAGCTGTCGGCCTCTCGAAAACGACGATAGGCAGGCATCTTGAGGCAATGAAGAACAGCGAAGTCAATTAACCGAGGCACCTGCGTCTTGCTCCAGTTTTCAATCTCAAAACTGGAGCCAACCCATGCCCCGTCGCACCTCACCTATCGAAGTCCTTTTCCGTTTCTGGGCGGTCGCCTTCGTCTTTGCCCTGTGCCCTTACGGCTTTCTCTTCCTGCTCGTCGGGGCAGTCTCACTGCCGTTCTTGGCGCTGATTGCCCTCTTGGTGACGATCCTGTTCAACGGCATCCAGTGGATCGGCCACCAGTTCGTCTTTCGCACGATGTTCTCGGACGATGAACAGGTTCAGAAGTTTCTCCGTGACGGCGGCGATCCTTGGTTTCACCTGTCGTGTCCGTGGCCGTTCAATCCCGACTCTGACGAGGTTCGCATGACTGTCGAGCCGGAAGTCTGGCATTGTTCCGAGTGCGGTGGGCCGAACACGGATATCGAGCAACCATGCCAGCATTGTGGTTTTGGTCGCTGGCACTGCGGTCGCTGTGACGCTCTGCTCGACGATCAGTTCTCGCCGTGTCAGGCTTGTGGGAATGATCCATTTGGAGAGCGAGGCACCTGCGAGTGAGACGGACCAAACACTCTCAAACCGCAGGAGGCCCCAAATGAAACTTGATGTGACTGACTGCCAGATTCTCTCGCTGGATACCGGCATCATCGACTGTCCGATCACAGCCGCCCAAGTGCCGGTGGTTTTCATGACCATCCGCATCACCGGACGGGCCGAGCCGGTCAATCTCGCCATCCGCAACCCACATCGTCTGGCTGAAGACCTGCCAACTGTCATGCAGCGATCCACCGTCTTGAACGGCGGCGAATTCATCCCCGAACATGCAGAGGAAGATCAATGAACGACAATCCAACGCCACCGATCCTGTCGCTGATTCAGAAGGGATGCGACAGGTTTCCTCGATACATCATCGTCAAGGGCGATCACGTTCGGAACCCGGTCTTCTGGAATGCCGTGTCGGAGGAATGGCATGCAGACGAACACATGGCCACAGTCTTTGCCGACGTAAACCAAATCTTGTGGGAGCATCACGGGCTGATGATGAAAGCCATCGGCGACCGTCCGTGCCACAAGTACGTCATGCCGATGTCCGTCGAACTGTACGGGGAGAAGCCGAGCCTCGAAGCGTTTCAGGAATGGCTGGAGAAGGCGCTGCGGCTGGTCGTCAACACCCCTGACTACGGTTACGGCCCTGACGGCGCAGTTGGCGTGGTGATGGCTCATTTCGACAAGCTACGGGAGAAGAAACGCTGAGGTGACGTTCCGGTTGCCGTTCGAGATCAGCGTTCTGGGCCATCAGAAGGCCCAAATGGTTTTCAGAACAAGAGTTTCGTTGGTAAAGTGAGGGCGTGGCGTCAGGTTGATGCCACGCCCTCAAGTGTTTTCAGGAGATGACGATTTCGTGGCCGAGATTGGCCACCTATGACACATTATTGACGTTGCGAAAGTCGGTTCTGCTTCCTCACAAACCGCCAACCTGAGCCGTAAGGCTCTTGTCACAAGAAGCAGTGCTTGGACTGACGCTCCCCGTATGGGGGGCGTCGGCCATGCGCTGTTCTTGTGGCCCCTTGGCGGGGGTGTGAGGAGCGGTCGTGGTTCGGCGCTCCTCTTTCTTTTTGCGCCTGCTGCAACCCTGACTCCTCCTGCGTCGGATTTTCGTGAGCCGCTTTTGGCTCAGGTCTCGCTCAGTCCCTCGGATGCCTCAAGGCACCTGCTACGGACCAGCCAGATCACTATCCCCGAACCCCAAACGCAGGAGTCCACAGAATGAAGCATGTCACTCTCGTTTTTTCACTCGCTCTGATTTCTCTCGTCTTCCCGGTTTCAAGCGTCATCGGGGACGACACCACAACCTTTACTTCTGTCCGTCTCACTGTCGGTGAAGATGGCGTAGGGGTGCTGACGGTCGATAGCCGTCCAGCGGAAGAAGCAAAGCAGCCCGCACCGTCGTCCTCGGAGCCGGTCAGTTTGAAGGCATTCGGCAAAGCCACTGTCTCGAAGCTCAAGGATGGGCGGTTCGATGTGGTCTACGATTTCTCGAAAGTCACGGACATCGCCGACATCATCCCGGCGTTTGTTCCACTACCGGCTCGCACGGCTTTGGAGAAGCAACTGAGCATCGACAGTGACGAAGGTGTTCTCGTACTGATTCCCGATGAGACTAAGCGGATTCATCTTCCCTTCCCACGAATGGTCCGACCGCCATTCGAGATGCAGGTGGACCTGATCGGTCATTCGGATGGCTTACTGCAACTGACTGCCGCACCAGGCGGCTATCTGATTGGGGTTTCGCTTCACGGAGAGAACACGCCAGAGAAGGACGTTGAACCAAGCACTATCGCTGTCTTCGAGCGGCCCGGCCCCAAGGCTGTTGACGGCGGTTGAAAATGGCGGCGCTGGGGGTGTGTCGCGGCGGTTGAAAATGGTGGCGCTCATTCACGTCTTGTTGCGACTTGGGAAGATGGGGGCTTTGGTCCCGATCGTTCCGGAGTTCGCAAGGAGGCGGAGGAGTGCGAACCGACATGGAGTGGTGGACGGAAGTGCGCCGGCGGGTCTTGACCGGCGAGTTGAGTAAGCGAGGAGCGTGCCGCGAGTACGACCTCGGTTGGCATACGTTGACGAAGATTCTGGCTCACCCCGAGCCGCCTGGCTATCGGTTGTCGCGGCCTCGCAAGAGGCCCAAGCTCGAATCATTCTTGCCGATCATCCATCAGATCCTGGAGGAGGACGGCAAGCAGCCACCGAAGCAACGTCACACCGTCAAGCGAATCGTCGAGCGGCTACGCGACGAGCACGGCTACGACGGTGGGGAGACGATCGTCAAGGACGCCGTGCGTGCCTGGAGGCAATCGCGGCGGGAAGTCTTTGTGCCGCTTTCGCATCCGCCGGGCGAGGCCCAAGTCGACTTCGGCGAAGCGACGGTCCGTTTGGCGGGCGAACCGACGAAGGTCGCGCTGTTCGTCATGACGCTGCCTTACTCGGGGGCGATTTTCATCCAGGTCTTCCCGCGCGAATGCACCGAGACGTTCCACGAAGGTCATGCCCGGGCGTTCTCCTTCTTCGGCGGCGTGCCCAAGCGGATCAGCTACGACAACTCGGCGATCGCGGTGACGAAGGTTTTGCGTGGTCGCGAGCGGATGCTGACCAAGGAGTTTCTTCGGCTTCGTAGTCACTATCTCTTCCAAGAGCATTTCTGACTGGTCAGACGCGCGAACGAGAAGGGGCACGTCGAGCGACTGCTCGGCTTCGCCCGGCGGAACTTCCTGGTCCCGGTCCCCGATGTCATCTCATTGGCAGTACTCAACGAACGGCTACTGGTCTCTTGCGAGAAAGACCTGGAGCGCCGCACGCGCGGCAAGTCCTCCTGCAAGCGCGACCTGCTCCTCGATGATCGTGCCGCTTTCCTGCCCCTGCCGAAGCAACGCTTCGAAGCGAGACGGCTGCTCCAGGCCAGTGCCAGCAGTGAGTCACTCGTTCGTTTCGATCGCAACGACTACTCGGTGCCGGTGGCCTACGCCCACCGTCGCTTGACGATCGTCGCCACCGTCCTGGAGGTACGACTGATCTTCGAGGACCGCTTGGTGGCCCGGCACGCGCGCTGCTGGGAGCGGGAAAAGACTTGCTATGACCCGGTCCACTACCTCGCCTTGCTCGAAAGCAAGCCGGGCGGGTTCGATGTCGCCCGCCCCTTGGAGGAGTGGTCGTTGCCCGACTGCTTTGGCTTGTTGCGACGCCGTTTGGAGGCCGAGGACGACCGACATGGAACTAGGTCTTACATCCGCGTGCTTCGCCTACTAGAGAAGTTTCCGCTCAAGGAACTGACGGCCGCGGTCGAGCAGGCGCTCGCGATTGACGTCACCGATGCCGAGAGCATCCGCACGATCCTCGAACATCGTGCCGACGAGCCGGTCACCGTCTTCTCGTTGGATGGCCGACCGCACCTTGCGCGAGTGCATGTCCCGACGACCGACGTCGCTTCCTACGGCGTCTTGCTGGGAGGGCAGGCCTCGTGAACAAGACGACGACCAAGAGCACCGTGCTGCTCAAGCATCATCTCAAGGCGCTCAAGCTGCCGACCGTTCACGACGAGTGTGAGCGGATCGCCCGGCGCTGCGCCGCCGACAACGCCGACCACTTGGCGTTCCTCTTGCAGCTTTGCGAACTGGAGCTGATCGAACGCGAACGTCGGGCCGCCGCGAGGCGCCTCAAGGCCGCTCGCTTCCCCACCACCAAGACGCTCGAGGAGTTCGACTTCGCCGCCCGCGCGAGCCTCAACAAGCCGTTGGTCCTGGAACTTCTCAAGGGGGACTATCTCGAGCGCCGAGAGAACATCCTGTTGATCGGACCTTCGGGGACGGGAAAAACGCATCTGGCCACCGCGCTGGGCATGGCCGCCTGCGCCCAGGGACGCAAGGTGCGGTTCGTGCGCGTGACCGAGCTGCTCACCCTCCTGCTCGAAGCCCGCGACGAACGTCAACTCTTGCGGTTACGGCAACAACTTGCCAAGCTGGACCTACTGATCCTGGACGAGTTGGGCTACGTGCCGGCAAGCAAGGCCGGGGCCGAACTCCTCTTCGACGTCATCGCCACCGCCTACGAGAGGTACAGTCTTCTTGTGACCACCAATCTGCCCTTCGAGCACTGGACCGAGGTCCTCGGCAGCGAACGGCTCACCGGAGCCGCTCTCGATCGGCTGACCCATCGCTGCCACATCCTCGAAACCACCGGCGAAAGCTATCGGCTAAAGGACGCCAAACGCCGCCGACAGCGAACCGGCTGAACCAAGGAATCACCCGCGACACGATCTCGGCATACGGAGACCTTTTCCCAACCAGGCGCCACCATTTTCGACCGCCCAGCGCCACCATTTTCAACCGCCGTCAACACTCGGCTTCGCGCGGCGGAACTTCCTGGTCCCGGTTCCCGATGTCACCTCGCTGGCAGTACTCAACGAACGGCTCGTGGTCTCTTGCGAGAAAGACCTGGAGCGCCGCACGCGCGGCAAGTCCTCCTGCAAGCGCGACCTGCTCCTCGATGATCGTGCCGCTTTCCTGCCCCTGCCGAAGCAACGCTTCGAAGCGAGACGGCTGCTCCAGGCCAGTGCCAGCAGTGAGTCACTCGTTCGTTTCGATCGCAACGACTACTCGGTGCCGGTGGCCTACGCCCACCGTCGCTTGACGATCGTCGCCACCGTCCTGGAGGTACGACTGATCTTCGAGGACCGCTTGGTGGCCCGGCACGCGCGCTGCTGGGAGCGGGAAAAGACTTGCTATGACCCGGTCCACTACCTCGCCTTGCTCGAAAGCAAGCCGGGCGGGTTCGATGTCGCCCGCCCCTTGGAGGAGTGGTCGTTGCCCGACTGCTTTGGCTTGTTGCGACGCCGTTTGGAGGCCGAGGACGACCGACATGGAACTAGGTCTTACATCCGCGTGCTTCGCCTACTAGAGAAGTTTCCGCTCGAGGAACTGACGGCCGCGGTCGAGCAGGCGCTCGCGATTGACGTCACCGATGCCGAGAGCATCCGCACGATCCTCGAACATCGTGCCGACGAGCCGATCACCGTCTTCTCGTTGGATGGCCGACCGCACCTTGCGCGAGTGCATGTCCCGACGACCGACGTCGCTTCCTACGGCGTCTTGCTGGGAGGGCAGGCCTCGTGAACAAGACGACCACCAAGAGCACCGTGCTGCTCAAGCATCATCTCAAGGCGCTCAAGCTGCCGACCGTTCACGACGAGTGTGAGCGGATCGCCCGACGCTGCGCCGCCGACAACGCCGACCACTTGGCGTTCCTCTTGCAGCTTTGCGAACTGGAGCTGATCGAACGCGAACGTCGGGCCGCCGCGAGGCGCCTCAAGGCGGCTCGCTTCCCCACCACCAAGACGCTCGAGGAGTTCGACTTCGCCGCCCGCGCGAGCCTCAACAAGCCATTGGTCCTGGAACTGCTCAAGGGGGACTATCTCGAGCGCCGAGAGAACATCCTGTTGGTCGGACCTTCGGGGACGGGAAAAACGCATCTGGCCACCGCGATGGGCATGGCCGCCTGCGCCCAGGGGCGCAAGGTGCGGTTCGTCCGCGTGACCGAGCTGCTCACCCTTTTGCTCGAAGCCCGCGACGAACGTCAACTCTTGCGGTACCGGCAACAACTTGCCAAGCTGGACCTACTGATCCTGGACGAGTTGGGCTACGTGCCGGCAAGCAAGGCCGGGGCCGAACTCCTCTTCGATGTCATCGCCACGGCCTACGAGAGGTACAGTCTTCTTGTGACCACCAATCTGCCCTTCGAGCACTGGACCGAGGTCCTCGGCAGCGAACGGATCACCGGAGCCGCTCTCGATCGGCTGACCCATCGCTGCCACATCCTCGAAACCACCGGCGAAAGCTATCGGCTAAAGGACGCCAAACGCCGCCGACAGCGAACCGGCTGAACCAAGGAATCACCCGCGACACGATCTCGGCATACGGAGACCTTTTCCCAACCAGGCGCCACCATTTTCGACCGCCCAGCGCCACCATTTTCAACCGCCGTCAACAAGCGTGGATCTCCCAAGTCTTCAAAGTGGGTGATGACATCCTCAAGCGTTACCCGAACGTCCTTGCTCATCAGAAACTCTCCTTGCATGCTCACCATCCCTCGGGCCCATGCAAGACGTTCTACTCATCGCTCACCACTGGCGCAACCCTTCCTCGATTGCCCAATCCCCCGAAACTGCGCGCTGGCCCTGCACCTCCACAGACCCAAAATCCCTACATCCCTAATTCGGCAACGAATGCGACCACAATTTGAACCGGGACACCTAAGAAGCCGCCACCGGTAAAGGACGCCTACGAAAATGGCCGGCATGTCTCGACGCACAACGCGATCAACGCCCACCGTGGCAAGAGACAGTGACAGCTATATGCCACCTCAACAGGGCTGCCCCAAGATCCCTACCGCCCTAGAGCGGGAACAAATGCGACCAGCGATTGACCGGGGGGCAGTTGCGCGTCACGGATGCATGCTTCATCGGTCGACTACGGATCATTCAGGTTACGATTGGGTATTCGATACCCGTGCCGGTGTCTTAGGGTGACTTCCAGATCAGGGGGAGTGTTCGGATTGAGTATGATCGCGTCGTCATACACTGGATTCTCAAGCATTGCTATCTCGCGGAGGATGTCCGGTGGCGTGTTCCTATTCACTACCAAGAGCCGTCGGATATTGCTCCGAACTTCAGGCAGAAGATCCCTACGATTGCGCACTGCGTAGATAGACCGCAAAGACATGGGTGAAGAACGCGGGTTCCGACCAATCGCGTGGATATAGGCGAAGTACCGGAAGCTCTTGCTCTCGAATACATTATAAACGAGAAGACTGAAGAGCAGCCCGCCGAGAAGCAAGTAAAGAGGCCAATAATCTCTGGGAGTTACGAGTAACAACATGGCAAACGCCGAAGCGATGGGAATCGACACCATGCACCAGCGAATCGCCATCACGCCTCCAGTCGTATCGCGTGCGACGCCATCCCAGTAAAAGAGGAAGGGCCACACATAGGGGCTTGTTGCGAGGACGCCGATAGAGATCGCGAGAAGAATCCTCCTTGATACCGACTTTGCAAGACCGAGCGACTCCTTGGTGTTCATCTTTTGTCCTTTGCAGCATGTACTTGTGCTCAGGCACTAGGCTTTGTCTCAAAACTGGTATTGTGGTTCGGTCCACAGGTATTGCTGGATGAACGCCTATTTGATCATGCCGCCGAAGTTCTTAGCCGTCTTCTCAAACCGTGAGAAGACGCGGCGGCTTTCTTTGAGCCAGCCGATAAGTCGTTCGACGATGTTACGTCGTCTGTATGCGGAGCAGGGCCAGCGCATACTAAGTGGCTTTTCCTGTAAGGACTTCCATCAAGAAGTCATCGCTCCAGCCGCAGCTTCGGCGTTTCATGGCGATGCTGTCCTTGCTTGGATGTTGCTTCAGGAGAGAGAGCGTGAAACGATCGAGCCAGGCGAAATTCTCGCGGGCGCGTTGATCGCGGATGCGTGAATCGTCCTCGCGATAGACGACGTCGAGAATCCAATGGCAGGAATTCTCGACCCCCCAGTGGCCGCGGACGGCACGGGCGAAACGTCGGACGCCCATCCCAAGACTACTGATGTACCGCCGAATCTCGACCGTCTCTTTCCCGTCACGTAGGCAGACCGCGATGACCATGCCAATCGTCCGAAGTCCCGCCCACGCGGCCGAGTCGACCAGGCTTCGCGGAGCCGGCATTTGATAGTAAGTCCGCGTCGTCGTGCGACCGTGGGCGGTTTCGGTCGTCTCATGTTTGCGAACCTTGCCACTGGCGAAGTCATCTTCGGTCTCGGCCAGAAAGGTGTCGGCGATCGCTGTCTCGAGGCTCTCTTGGTTACCCTTGACTGCCAAGACGTAGTCAGCTCCGCCCTCGACGATCTGCTGGGCGATCGCCTTCTGCGTTCCCATCGCGTCGATGGTGATGATCGCTCCTTGGAGATCGACCAACCGTAAAAGCTCGGGAATCGCCGTGATTTCGTTCGATTTCTCCTCGCAGGCGACTTGTCCTAGCGACAGGCCCAACTCGCTGGCCCACAGGCTGACCGCGTGCAACGCTCCCAGCCCGCGTTTGCGGTCGTGGCTGCGGCGATTGGTCTTGCCATCGACGGCAAAGACCGGTTGACTAACAGCACCCTCTTCACAAGCCGCCTGCCGTAGTGACTCTAGCCAACTGACAAAACAGGACTGAAAGGCATCCGGTCGCAACGCCGCCAAGACCCGTCGGAAGACGTCCTTGGCCGGAATGCCGTTGGGAAGCTCGAGCGTCTCGAGCAGCAACTCTTTTTTCATGCGTGCCCACTTGGCGATGCCGGTCGGGCCGCTCGCCCCCGCGAGAACGCCCATCACCGCAATCACCACCACGCTCACCAACGGATGACGCTGATTGATCGTCGAGCGTGGATCTTCCAAGTCTTCAAAGTGGGTGATGACATCCTCAAGCGTTACCCGAACGTCCTTGCTCATCAGAACCTCTCCTTGCATGCTCACCATCCCTCGGGCCCATGCAAGACGTTCTACTCATCGCTCACCACTGGCGCAACCCTTCCTCGATTGCCCAATCCCCCCGAAACTGCGCGCTGGCCCTGGGCTGAACGATGGATGACGTTGAAGACGCATTCAGCGGTGTTGCAAAGGTCGATAGTCCCGGCTTGAAATATCAAGGCCGGATGTATCCCCCTCGCCCAGACTTTACAACCAGACTCCCCAATGGCGGATTGGAAGCGATAACCAAGGGAAACATCATTCGGATTGATCCGAATGGAGCTATCCGTATCTACACACGGAATGCTGACGGTTCTATTGGCAAACTGCTTCTGGAGAAACTTGGGGGAGGCTAACGGTGGAATTGCTGGAATTTGAAAACGAAGCCAAACTCAGACATTCAAACTGGACATTGAACAAGAGCCAGTCCGGTGTTGCGACGTGGATAGATATTGGCCTCGTCTTCAGAATTTGTGGGTCGATGGTGGCTCGGGGAGGTTGCCGAGATTGTGATAGAGAGCGTATTTGAGGGTGCTGGGGTCGCGAAAGCCGTAGGAGCGGCGGGTCGTCAATTTGACCTTCAGATTCATTCCCTCGACGGCGCCCGCGGAAATCTCTCCTTTTGCCTCGAACCAATTGAAGATCTGCTCGGCGTGACGCTCGAGGGTTCGTGCCAGGTTGCGCATCGGTTCGATCCGTGTGCTCAAGGCCCGATCGAGCCACTCCTGGAAGAAGGATCCGATCCGCCAGGGAGCCTTGTAGTCCCAAAGCCGCTGGAAGTCTTCCTTCATCAGGTAGCACTTGACCGTCCTGAGGTTGTGCGTCAACAACTCGTTGAGACGAAGGACCTCCTTGCGTTTGAGGTTGCCGCGACGCTTGAGCAGCAGCCAACGCGTCCGCTTGAGCACCTCGAAGCCCTTGCGTTTGAGTTCGCGTGCCTCCTGGGCCCGCACCTTGTCGATCGCCTTGTTGAACAACTGCATGATGTGGAAGCGGTCGAGAATGTGCAGGGCCCCATTGGCCTCGCGAGCGATGACCGACAGGTAGGCTTTCCACATGTCGCTGCAGATGTACTTCAGCCGCTCGGTTCGCCGCCTGCCGAAGAAGCGAAAGAAACGACCGAGCGTCTCCTTGGTCCGGTCTTGCCCGACCCAAAGCAGACGACGCGATCCGCGGTCGATCTGATAGACCAGGGTGAAGTACTGATGCCCCTTGCGGTAGGCGACCTCGTCGATGCCGATCGCCTCGATCCCTTCCAGCTCGCGATGGCGGATTCCCCAGCAAACCGCCATTTTCACCGCACGAAAGACGGTGTGCCAACTCGTGCCGAAGATCTCGGCGGTCTCACGCCAGCTCAAGCGTTTGGCCCAACGGGCCAGGAACCATTGGAAGCTCGACGTCGTTCGCTCCTTGCCCGACGCCCAGGGAATGCGTTCCACCTTCACCCCGCAAGCAGGGCATGCGACCCGCCGCGCCGCGTAGACGAACCAGACCGCCAGGCCCCACAACGGCACGTGCTGAAAACGGCGTTCCGGCAAGTGGTCGTACGTGCCGCCACGATTCCCGCAACCCGAACAGATCGGCCGGCTGCGACGCCGTGGGCGAACCCGAACCAGCAGTCCCTCTTTCGACGAATCGGCCCAAGCCGCCGATTCGTAGACGAAACTCCCGTGACGCTCCAAGGCGTTGAGGATAACCTGAAGTCGCATCCCGTCTCTCGCGGCTGGCGTTTGAAGAAGTCCTTGCAAACTCCATCATGCGCCCCTCGAGAGCGGGATGCTCTTTTTTGGCCTCCTGCCGACTTCTCTCCTTTCCGCTTGACCAGTGGAACATCCTCCCCGCCAACGGCCAAGGAGGAGTCTTTGCCGGGCGACCGAAGCCGAGCCACGATGGCGAGGATGCAGGGCGAGCGAAGCGAGAAGACCAGGCAAAGCAGCAGCCGGACGCGGCCCTTGGCATACGGCGGTAACCTCCACTACCAAGCGGAACGGAGAAGACACTCACCACCCACAGATTTGGCAATAGAGCCAGATATTGTTGTCGGCACAAACAGGGGTTTCACGATCCAAGTGACCCCTGCCGATGGAATAGGCGTTTCGAGGCGTTCTTCTGGTGAGGGGCTTGACTTCGACGGTCACGAAGAAGTGTTTGATGACCTTGGCGACGTATTGAAATATCTCGAATCTCAAGTGTCATGACTTCGGCTTCTGCATCACGATCTTCGCAGGCTGTGCCGGTTTGAACAGTGGCAGCTTGGCCGGTTGAGCAGGCTTCCACGGCTTGAACACCGGCACGGCTGCTGGCAATGGCTTGGGCTTCTGCTTTAAGCCCTTGTTGAAGGCAGTGGATTCGCTGGCGTGAGCGTTGCAACGGTGGCGTGGGGGGGAAGCAGGAGCCGATGACGATGGGGGACCGGTCACCGATCAACGGGGGGTGGCGGCAGGGACGCGGCGTTGGGCTCGGCGGGCGCGTTTGCGGTCGGCTCGTTGGCGAGCTTCGTCGGCGCGCTCTTGGAGACGATGCTGGGGATGCTCGTCGATCCAACGGTCCGGTAGCAACGAAGGGAGATCCGAAGCCGGGGTGGTCGGCAGCCGGGTGTAGACATCGCGGAGGTAGGCGAAGGGATCGACGTGATGGCGGTTGCAACTCTTGGTCAGCGTGAAGAAGGTGGCGGCGGTCTCGCCTCCTTGGCTGTTGCCGAAGAAGAGCCACGCCTTGCGGCCGAGGACGGCGTACTTCAGCGCCGCTTCGGTGCGGTTGTTGTCGATGGGAATCGCCCCATGGTCGAGATAGCGTGTGAAGGACTGCCACCGGTTGGTCATGTAAGCGATGGCGGCGCGCCACTTCGATTTCGGAAGCTCCCGCTCGTGCTGCTCGAGCAGCCACTGGTGGAACTCGGTCACGATCGGCTTGGCGTCGCGTTGCCGCAGGGCGCCGCGTTGTGACACACTACTGTCACGGGCGCGATCTTCGATGTCGTAGAGCCGCTGGAAGTAGCCGAGGGCGGTGTGCGTCCGCACGCTCGGCGCGCTGAAGTGGATTTCCTCGAACTTACGGCGCGCATGAGCCCAGCAGCCGACGGGGACGATCCGGTCGTCCGCCGCGGCGATTCGCTCGTAGCAGGTGTAGGCGTCCGACTGCAAGTAACCCTGGAAGCCGGCGAGGAACTCGTCGGGACCATCGCGGCTGCGGTCGGGCGTGAAGTGGAAGCAGTCGTAGGGATGGGCATTGTCGCCGACGGTGCTCCAGAGATAGGTCTTGGTGCAGCCAGGCGGCTCGCCCGCCAACATCTTGACCGGCGTTTCATCGCAGCCCAGCACCTCGGACTGCAACGCCAGCCGACGCATCAGTTCGACCAACGGCGCGACCGCCAAGGCCAGGGCGAAGAGCCAACGCTGTTGGGTGCCGCGGCCGATGCGGCAGCCGTGGCGAGCGAGGATGTCCTCTTGTCGGTAGTAGGGCAGATGGTCGGCGAAGCGACTGGCGGTCAGATGAGCCCAGAAGCCGGGGCCGGTGTAAGCGTCGATCAACTGCGGCGGTTTCTTCGCCGTGGCGATCGTCGTCTCGCCCGATGCTTCGTCGCGAACGATCACCTCTTGGTAATGTTCGATCACATGGATCGAAGCGGGCGTGAACTCCAGTTGCTCGCTGGTCTTCTTGAAGAACCGCCGGGCGGTCGGGTCGTTCCTCAACTCCTCGGGAACCTCTTGCTCGTCGAGTTCGTGACGGACCGTCTTGCGCGGCAGCAGGTCGGGGAAGAGACGCCGGCCGCGTCCCTTGCTGGTGCGGCGTTCTGGTGACGGTTCGTCGTCATCGCTCTCTTCGTCGTCGCCGGAGCCTGAATCGTCGTCCGCCCCGACGATTGTCGAGTCGAACAAAAGCCCCTGCTGGGCATCGTCGACGAAGCGTTCCCGCCGCCGGCCGTACAAGGTCCGCTTGAGCAAGTCGACGTCGCTCTGCAAGCGATCGATCGTCTCCTGCTGCTGAGCGATGATTGCTTGTTGTTGGGCGATGGTCTCCTGCTGCTGGGCGATGGTCTCTTGTTGCTGGGCGATGACGGCGGCTTGCCGTCGGCGCTCCCGATCGAGTTCGATGATCAACTCGTGGCAGGCGTCGATATCGTGGGGGAGGTTCACGTCGAAGGCGTCCATCAAACCGATCTCAGTTGTCGCGGGGACACCCTAGCACGTCGGCGTCGGAGGCGCCAGAGCAGTTTCAGCGATTTCGACGGAATGACGAGAAAACCTGCGAGTCCTCCTCGTCGCTGCCATCACCATGACATCGTTGTCGCTCGCGAAGAGAACGCCAGAGTCGATCGTCCAACGAGATTGGCAAGCGAAGAACCCTGGGCCCGAGGACAACCGAAGACAAAACTCGGTTTTGGGCCTCGTCTTCAGAATTTGTGGGTCGATGGTGGCTCGGGGAGGTTGCCGAGATTGTGATAGAGAGCGTATTTGAGGGTGCTGGGGTCGCGAAAGCCGTAGGAGCGGCGGGTCGTCAATTTGACCTTCAGATTCATTCCCTCGACGGCGCCCGCGGAAATCTCTCCTTTTGCCTCGAACCAATTGAAGATCTGCTCGGCGTGACGCTCGAGGGTTCGTGCCAGGTTGCGCATCGGTTCGATCCGTGTGCTCAAGGCCCGATCGAGCCACTCCTGGAAGAAGGATCCGATCCGCCAGGGAGCCTTGTAGTCCCAAAGCCGCTGGAAGTCTTCCTTCATCAGGTAGCACTTGACCGTCCTGAGGTTGTGCGTCAACAACTCGTTGAGACGAAGGACCTCCTTGCGTTTGAGGTTGCCGCGACGCTTGAGCAGCAGCCAACGCGTCCGCTTGAGCACCTCGAAGCCCTTGCGTTTGAGTTCGCGTGCCTCCTGGGCCCGCACCTTGTCGATCGCCTTGTTGAACAACTGCATGATGTGGAAGCGGTCGAGAATGTGCAGGGCCCCATTGGCCTCGCGAGCGATGACCGACAGGTAGGCTTTCCACATGTCGCTGCAGATGTACTTCAGCCGCTCGGTTCGCCGCCTGCCGAAGAAGCGAAAGAAACGACCGAGCGTCTCCTTGGTCCGGTCTTGCCCGACCCAAAGCAGACGACGCGATCCGCGGTCGATCTGATAGACCAGGGTGAAGTACTGATGCCCCTTGCGGTAGGCGACCTCGTCGATGCCGATCGCCTCGATCCCTTCCAGCTCGCGATGGCGGATTCCCCAGCAAACCGCCATTTTCACCGCACGAAAGACGGTGTGCCAACTCGTGCCGAAGATCTCGGCGGTCTCACGCCAGCTCAAGCGTTTGGCCCAACGGGCCAGGAACCATTGGAAGCTCGACGTCGTTCGCTCCTTGCCCGACGCCCAGGGAATGCGTTCCACCTTCACCCCGCAAGCAGGGCATGCGACCCGCCGCGCCGCGTAGACGAACCAGACCGCCAGGCCCCACAACGGCACGTGCTGAAAACGGCGTTCCGGCAAGTGGTCGTACGTGCCGCCACGATTCCCGCAACCCGAACAGATCGGCCGGCTGCGACGCCGTGGGCGAACCCGAACCAGCAGTCCCTCTTTCGACGAATCGGCCCAAGCCGCCGATTCGTAGACGAAACTCCCGTGACGCTCCAAGGCGTTGAGGATAACCTGAAGTCGCATCCCGTCTCTCGCGGCTGGCGTTTGAAGAAGTCCTTGCAAACTCCATCATGCGCCCCTCGAGAGCGGGATGCTCTTTTTTGGCCTCCTGCCGACTTCTCTCCTTTCCGCTTGACCAGTGGAACATCCTCCCCGCCAACGGCCAAGGAGGAGTCTTTGCCGGGCGACCGAAGCCGAGCCACGATGGCGAGGATGCAGGGCGAGCGAAGCGAGAAGACCAGGCAAAGCAGCAGCCGGACGCGGCCCTTGGCATACGGCGGTAACCTCCACTACCAAGCGGAACGGAGAAGACACTCACCACCCACAGATTTGGCAATAGAGCCGGTTTTGGTCGCGTGGCGTCCCATGGCTTCCAGGCTCTCGCCGCCGTGACGGGGAACTGGCGTCACGAAGGAGCAGCGGCACGTCCTGGCTCCGCGGAGCGGCGAGCATCATTCGGGAAAGAGTGAAGGGAAGTCACGAACGACGGGACGACGGCGTGTCACGGTGCCGATCGGAGACTTGAAAGCGTTTGCGATGCCGGACCGAGGAGAGGTCGATGCCCTCGAGAATGAGTGACAATTGTCCGGCAGTGATCTCGAGGCCAGCCTCATCGTCGGCCGCCTGGACGTCGGGAAGCTGATAGCTCCCTTCCTCCAACTGCTGATACCAAATGCAATAGCCGACGCCGCCCCAATAGAGCACCTTGAGGCGATCCCGGCGGCGATTGATGAAGACGAACAAATGGCCCGAAAGCGGATCTTGCTCGAGCACCGATTCCGCCAAGGCGATGAGCCCGTGAAAGCTCTTACGCATATCGACCGGTTCCCGGGCCAGAAAGATCCGCACCTGATGAGGGATCGACCACATGCTCACTCCTCCTCGACGCTCTCGAGGGCGGCAAGCACTTGACGCAAGGCGTCGCTGTCGACTTGGGCCGGCGCCCGCACGATGTAGCCTCGGGGATGAACGATCTCGATCACGCTCGTCGATTCGGAGACCACCCGCAACGTCACGAACGGCGACGGACACGCCCCACCGCCATCGACCGCAGTCGACCGTTTCTCTTTTCGATCGCGTCGCTGTAGCTCACGCCGCCAGCCGTAGAACGACGCCTCCGAAATCCCTTCTTCCCGGCAGAACCTCCGAACGCCCCGCCCGCTCTCCTCTTGCCGACGAACGACCTTCCGCCAATAGGCTTCCTTCTCCGCACAACGAACTCGCATCTTCCGCCTCGCGACAAACCAGGGCCAACCAACCCAAGCCTACCGCAACCCACAAGACGCCACCGTTGCAACGCTCACACCAATACTTCACCTTGGTCTATCAGATCGACCGCGGATCGCGTCGTCTGCTTTGGGTCGGGCAAGACCGGACCAAGGAGACGCTCGGTCGTTTCTTTCGTTTCTTTGGCAGGCGGCGAACCGAGCGGCTGAAGTACATCTGCAGCGACATGTGGAAGGCCTACCTGTCGGTCATCGCTCGCGAGGCCAATGGGGCCCTGCACATCCTCGACCGCTTCCACATCATGCAGTTGTTCAACAAGGCGATCGACAAGGTGCGGGCCCAGGAGGCACGCGAACTCAAACGCAAGGGCTTCGAGGTGCTCAAGCGGACGCGTTGGCTGCTGCTCAAGCGTCGCGGCAACCTCAAACGCAAGGAGGTCCTTCGTCTCAACGAGTTGTTGACGCACAACCTCAGGACGGTCAAGTGCTACCTGATGAAGGAAGACTTCCAGCGGCTTTGGGACTACAAGGCTCCCTGGCGGATCGGATCCTTCTTCCAGGAGTGGCTCGACCGGGCCTTGAGCACACGGATCGAACCGATGCGCAACCTGGCACGAACCCTCGAGCGTCACGCCGAGCAGATCTTCAATTGGTTCGAGGCAAAAGGAGAGATTTCCGCGGGCGCCGTCGAGGGAATGAATCTGAAGGTCAAATTGACGACCCGCCGATCCTACGGCTTTCGCGACCCCAGCACCCTCAAATACGCTCTCTATCACAATCTCGGCAACCTCCCCGAGCCACCATCGACCCACAAATTCTGAAGACGAGGCAAAAAAAATGGCGGACACACAAGCCGTTGGAAGCGAAGTCTCCCCTGGAGACGCGGCCTAGTGCATCATCCATTCTTAATTTTGGGGTAGAGTCGGGCCAGTTTGGTGCGTGCTTCGTCGATTTGTAGTTGCCAGTCGACGCCGCGCTGCTTCTGGTTGGTCTGGTCGGACCAAGCCCCGATTTCGTCTCGTAATTCGTCGAGTTCGCCGACGCGTCGACCGGTCAGACACTGTCGTGTCATCGCGCTCAGTTCGCATTCGGCGACGTTTAGCCAGCTCCCATGCTTCGGAGTGTAGACGAACGTGATTCGCTTGACATAGGCACGTGCCACGGCAGGCTCAAACAACTCGTAGAACGCTCCCTTGGTGTGGGTGTTTAGGTTGTCGAGAACCAGCGTCACTTGCTGGCAATCGGCGTAGCGAGTGTCGAGCAGTTGCGCGACCTCTTGCGCCCAATCAACCTTGGTGCGTTGCGACCTGGCCGTCGCTTGGCGAAAACCTGAAAGCGGCTCGCTGAACATGAAGATGCTCGCCGTTCCGTTTCGTTCATACTCGTAATCGACTCGCTTGGGATGGTCCTTGGCAGCTTCAATCGGCTGCCTTGTTTCTTTGATCAGCTGGACCGGTTGCTCGTCCATGCAAATGACCGGATGGTCTGCATCGTAGGGTCTTTCATAGGTTTCGAGGACTTCCTCCATGCAAGCGACGAACTCAGCGTCGTTCTCGGGGGGGATCACCCAATAGTCGATCATACGCTTGGTCATGCGATTTTTTTTAGCGTCTTGCGAACGGTCTCGGGACAAATGGATTCCACTACCTCTAGCTTAACCAATTGATCGGCAAGCAGTTGCAGCGTCCACTTGCCGTATCCCTTGGGCGGCTCTCCCAGACGCATGGCGATTAGTCTTGCTTCGGCCTGCCCGTCGAGCTTCGGCGGAGTCGGTGGCTTCTCGCGTCTCATTCCATCCAATGCCAACGCAAAACTCTCGGTGACTAGTGGTTCATCTATCCTAGGATTTCGGGTTGGTTGATTGCTTCTGTTCGAGGAAACTTGCTGCTTCCTGGAAAGCACGGAGGTTTCCCAATGAACAAGAAGTACATCGTTCGCCTCACGGAAGAGGAACGCGCAACTTGTCACGCGGTCATCAAGAAGCTCAAAGGCTCCTCCCAGAAGGTTCGACGGGCACAAATGCTCTTGAAGACAGACGCCAACGGTCCGGCGTGGACGGATGAGAGAATTGCCGAGGCTTTTGGTTGTCGTGTCCAGACCGTTGAGAATCTACGCAAACGCCTAGTCACCGAGAGTTTTGCGTTGGCATTGGATGGAATGAGACGCGAGAAGCCACCGACTCCGCCGAAGCTCGACGGGCAGGCCGAAGCAAGACTAATCGCCATGCGTCTGGGAGAGCCGCCCAAGGGATACGGCAAGTGGACGCTGCAACTGCTTGCCGATCAATTGGTTAAACTAGAGGTAGTGGAATCCATTTGTCCCGAGACCGTTCGCAAGACGCTAAAAAAAATCGCATGACCAAGCGTATGATCGACTATTGGGTGATCCCCCCCGAGAACGACGCTGAGTTCGTCGCTTGCATGGAGGAAGTCCTCGAAACCTATGAAAGACCCTACGATGCAGACCATCCGGTCATTTGCATGGACGAGCAACCGGTCCAGCTGATCAAAGAAACAAGGCAGCCGATTGAAGCTGCCAAGGACCATCCCAAGCGAGTCGATTACGAGTATGAACGAAACGGAACGGCGAGCATCTTCATGTTCAGCGAGCCGCTTTCAGGTTTTCGCCAAGCGACGGCCAGGTCGCAACGCACCAAGGTTGATTGGGCGCAAGAGGTCGCGCAACTGCTCGACACTCGCTACGCCGATTGCCAGCAAGTGACGCTGGTTCTCGACAACCTAAACACCCACACCAAGGGAGCGTTCTACGAGTTGTTTGAGCCTGCCGTGGCACGTGCCTATGTCAAGCGAATCACGTTCGTCTACACTCCGAAGCATGGGAGCTGGCTAAACGTCGCCGAATGCGAACTGAGCGCGATGACACGACAGTGTCTGACCGGTCGACGCGTCGGCGAACTCGACGAATTACGAGACGAAATCGGGGCTTGGTCCGATCAGACCAACCAGAAGCAGCGCGGCGTCGACTGGCAACTACAAATCGACGAAGCACGCACCAAACTGGCCCGACTCTACCCAAAAATTAAGAATGGATGATGCACTAGGCGTTTGCGTAGATTCTCAACGGTCTGGACACGACAACCAAAAGCCTCGGCAATTCTCTCATCCGTCCACGCCGGACCGTTGGCGTCTGTCTTCAAGAGCATTTGTGCCCGTCGAACCTTCTGGGAGGAGCCTTTGAGCTTCTTGATGACCGCGTGACAAGTTGCGCGTTCCTCTTCCGTGAGGCGAACGATGTACTTCTTGTTCATTGGGAAACCTCCGTGCTTTCCAGGAAGCAGCAAGTTTCCTCGAACAGAAGCAATCAACCAACCCGAAATCCTAGGATAGATGAACCACTAGATCCATCCTACTTGCCCACGTGGTCTGATCTTCACTGGTTGGAGGAAGAACAATGCCCGAGGTAGCCACCCTGCGGTACGACGGCGACGCGTCCCATGCGCTCGCCGAGATGACGAAGATGATTCAGAAAGAGAAGCTGCTCTCGAAAGAGCTACTCAACACGGCCAAGACCGCCACCGCCGGCGGTAAAGCAGCCCAAGCGGCATTGAAGGCCCAAGCGGCCGAAGTCGTTCGAGTCCGCGGCCGGATCGAGGAATTGAAACTCGCCTACAAGAACCTTTCCAAGGGCGGGAATCAGGCGAACAAGACACTCGGTCTCGACAAGATGCAGGTAACAGCGCTTTCCCAGGGACTCGATGACTTCGCGGTGGTCGCGTCGATGCAAGGTGGCTGGCAAGGCATCATCTCGGGCGCGCGGGCGGCGTCGAACAACCTGTCGATGCTGCTCGGCGGCATCAGTCCGCTCTTGTTCGCGGTCCCCGGTCTGGCGTCCGCGGCGCTGACGCTCGGTTACAACTTCCTGAAATCGTCGAACGACGTCGAGAAGGGAGAGAAGGCCCTGGAGCGGTTCGGCAAGACGGCCGACAGCGTCCGCCAAAAGCTGCGCGAGCTTCAGATGGGGCAAGAGGCGGTCGCGAGGCAGAACGAGGCGAACGAGATCAATACCGCCATCTCGGACATCGACAAGAAAATCCTCGAGCAACAAAACGTTGTGTCCGGTCACAAGCATGGCATCCGCCGCAACATCCTTGGCAACATTCCCGGTTTGGGTGGGTTCGCCAACGAACCACTGTTCGACGCCGAGCAACAGTTGGCGCGTCTCCAAGGGCAACGGTCCGACCTTCTCGCGCGACAGCGGGAAGTGGCACGGTTCCAGGCCGAAGCCGACAAGAAGGCGGAGCGCGAACGCAAGCAACAGGATACCAGGGACGCGATCGGCAAGACGGCTTCCGCCCTAAGCGGTCCGCTCAATCAGGTCCTTGACAAGAGCAAGTTAGGCGCTGGGCTCGACGCGGGGGCTCAAGCGTTCCAGTTCGCGAACCAGTTCCTTCCCGCCAATCAACAGCGATTCGCACCCCAGGCCATCAACCAAGTCCTCGCCCAGCGCCAACAACGGCTCAATCAAGATGAGGTCGTGCAGGGATTCCTTCCCGCCGAACTCCAGGAACGTCAGCAGGCGAGAGCGGCGAGACAACGGGCGTCGGATCTATCGTTCCAGGCCCGCGACCTGAAGGATCAATTGTCCGCCGATGGGAGCTACTCCCGCCGCGACAAAGCCCAAGTTCAAGAGCTTCAACAAGCTGCGGAGAAACAGTCCCTCGCGGCGGAGCGATTGGAACGAGCGGCGGAAGCCATCGAGAGAGCGACCGACAAACAGGCGAAGATGCAACAGAATAGACGACCCATCAACCCGTTGCCGAACTAGTGACGCGTGAGCGATCGCGCTTCGCTCTGGGTTCAAAGCTAAGCCGTGAGTGCTGTAGGAATTGTTCTACACCCGTTACTATATCCGGTAACGCCTTGTTGGGAGCGTCACTAACGCCGTAAACCAATAGGTTAACGCACCCCCCCAAGCCCCCGATCCAATAGCAGTAGAACGACCCAAATCAAAGGCTTTAAAGTATACTTTAGGGCGGGTGGAATCTCGTGTATCTCGTTGACGCCATGACAGCCAATTCGATAGATTTGAAGCGGGCTCGCCGGGTGTTGAGACCACCCGGCAGCCCTGACCACGAATCGACCTACAGGAAGGTCGGAGCCCATGGCTGTCATCTATCCTATCGCCAGCCCTCCGTCTGTCATTTGCTCTTCGCAATGGTTCCGGTCGATCGTGCGCGCGCTCGGCGCGTCGTCGAGCGGCACCAGGTGACCCGCTGCGCGTTCGGGCCACGCCGGCCCGGAGCGCGAGTCGGACGGAGCGTCGGAATGCCGATGAAAACTCGGATGGGGCGAGAGTCCAGTGAGAGTGAAGTGAGGCAGGGCGGGGGTGTAGCCAAAAAGCTACATACGCTCGTTAGGAGAATTCCTAACCCCCATTGCCGGATTCAGTCCGGTCGGACGCGAGTCTCAGCGGTCAAGCCCCTTGATCCGATCAACGAGACCGCGTCATTCACTCGCGTGATCAACTATTTCCGAGACCGGTACGCGCCGGAAAGGCTGGTCGGGACTGCCCCCGAAACGACGAATGGGTACGAGGTCGCGATTCGGCATCTCGAGCGAATCGTGGGTCGGATTGTCAGAATCAGCGACTTCTCCGATCGGATGATGGCGGAGTTGGCGAAGGGACGCCTCGAAAGCGACGAAGTGAGGCCCCAGACCATCAACCGCGACTTGCGGCACATCCAAGCTGTTTGGAGATTTGCCTTCCACGCCGGCGACGTCGACAAGCTACCGCGGTTTCGGAAACTCAAAGAAACGAAGAAGATCCCGAACGCTTGGACTGTTGAGGAGATAGGGCGACTGCTACGGGCAGCCGAGAGCGCGTCCGGTTGGGTTCAGTGCGAGAGCTTCTCTATCCCGGCGTCGAAGTGGTGGCCGGCGGCGATCCTTTTCGCCTACGACACGGGTATCAGACGATCCGCGCTGACGAAAGTCAGGACGGCCGATGTCGACATCAGGTTAAGGACCGCCCTGATACGAGGAGAGACGCGCAAGGATGCCGAAGACTTGCTCGTCGGGTTCTCCGTGCAGACGGCCGTCGAGCTCGAGAAAATCTGGGACGTCCACCGAGAGCTGCTTCTGCCCTGGCCCTACACGTGGCCCCATCTGACGCGGAAGTTCCGACGGCTTCTTGACCGTGCCGGTCTCTACGATCCGAGCATTCGCGGGCAGTGGCACCGCATCAGACGTTCGCGAGCCAGCTATGGCGAGGCCGTCTGTCCGGGAAGCGCGACGGCCGACCTTGGACACAGCGTCCGTTGGCTCACCGAGAGAAGCTACATCGACCCGAGGATCGCGGGGCGAGCCTCGATCGTTGACAAACTGCCACGACCATTGTGATGGTGTCGAAGTGTTTTATCGAGGATCTGGCCCGGTCGCGTTAGTGGCCGGGCCGTGGAGAGGGGAGCCATGGATTCACGCCAAGTTCACGCGAAGGTCAACGATATTGCACGTGTGGTTAGAAACGGTGGCAAGCAAGAGGACTCCTTCTCGGAACTGAAGCTTTCGTTGCCAGACTCAGGCAAACACCGAATTGCCAGACAAATCGCCGGCGCAGCCAATGCAGCGATGGACCAAGAGATTCTCTTTATCGTTGGCATTGATGAGTCGGCAGAGAAGAAAGTCGAGCAACACCAGGAAGATGAGATCAGCAGCATCCTGCCTTCAATCATGAAATACCTGGGCGAGCCGAAACCAAGACTGAAGTTCGCGCAGAATGTCATTCTCGAAGACGGTGGCGAGAGTGTGGTTGCTCTCGTGTTCCACACAGACGAATCACCGTATCGTGTTCAGTTCGAGAAGGACCCAAACAAGTACGAAGTGCCGTGGCGAGACGGCACAATTACTCGATCCGCATACCACTCTGACCTATTGAGAATCTTGAACAAGCGAGTTAAGACTCCAGAGCTCATCGCAAGAGATGCTACATTCTCCAAGATGACTTACACCGTATCGGGCACGTCCATCGAGACCTTGTGTTATAAGGGCATCATAGAAGTGCTCATCGAGTACCAGGGAGCCTCATCCGTACTGGTCGACACGGGACGATTGTCTTGCAAGGTTGACGGACAGACTTCAATAGTACAGATCTTCAACGTCAAGGACTCGACGGCGCCAAGAGTGGTAGCGTCGAAGGGCGGCATCATCATCCACTCTTCCGGGTTTGCCGAGATCGAACTTGTATTCTCGGAGCCAGTGAATCTTGCTGGAAAGAGCGAGAAAGGCTTGGTGCTGGACCTGGGCTTTCACATCTCAGAGATAAGAGACGTCGTACCTCTGAGAGTACCTTTGGCATTCAAAGGCATGTCGTCAGATCCTTATTATATATTGGATCTTAGAGGCCGAAACGACCTTGACTCCTTCATCTTCGGCGACGGCTAGCTGTGATCATGGACACGGGCAGATGGTCTTCTCGAGACATCGCTCGGACCGTCGATCCAGGAGCGATTGAGTCTCATCAGCGATGGGCGCGGCTTCCGGATACAACGGACGTACCAAGCTAAGAGGCCACCCCGATGGCAACGCTCTACCGAAAGACGATCACCGACCCCAAGTCCCCTTGATCTTCTCCCCTGCCTCGTCGGCCACCGGGTCCGGCGGGGTGGGGGCTCTTTCACCCGGCAACCCGGTACTGGAGGCATCATGCCTGAACGCACAAGAGTCTGGATTCAGCAGCGCAAGGGGCGTACCCTCGCGCTGGAGTGGCACGATCCGACGACCGGCAAGCGCCGGACGAAGTCGACGGGAACCAACGACTGGAGGGCCGCCGAGCAGCAGCGAGCGGAACTCGAGGTCGACTTGAACCGCGGCGTCGATGTCGATAGCGGACGAATGAAATGGTCGCGTTTGCGGGAGTTGTACGAGTCCGAGAAACTCATCGAGACGTCGGCGACCAACCAGCAGCGAGCCCGCGACGTGTTTGATGTATTCGAGAGACACGTCAAGCTGACGACGATCAACAGTATCACAGAGAGGACGATCGCGGCGTTTGTCGCCAAGCTGAGAGAGCGGGAGCTAAGCCCCTTCACGGTCCAGCTTCATCTCCGGTACCTCCGCGTGATTCTCCGATGGGCGTTCAAGCGGCAATACATCGAGCGCGTACCGACAATCGAGATGCCGCCAGCCCCGAAGGCAATCAGCCGGAGGAAGATCCGGGGGGCCGCGAACATTACGGGGGAAGTCTTCGACCGATTGATTGCGGCTTGTCCCAACGACGGATGGCGACTGTTCCTCGCGTTCTGTTGGCATGCCGGACTTCGGTCCAGCGAGGCCCGCAACGTTCGGGGCGAGGACATCGACCTCGAGGGGCATCGTATCCTCATCCCGACCCCGAAGAGGGGTAGCAGCGACGAACACGCGATCGTCTCGCCGGAACTGGACGCGATCTTGCGGGAGCGGTTTCCCGGAGGGCTTCCGATTGATCGACTCATCCCCAGCGATGAAGTGAACGAGCTCGCCAAGGATCGTTCGGGACGCTTCCAAGCAATCGCCAAGCGGGCCGGCATCAGCGGCGGTTCGAAATCGGGGCTCATCACGTTGCACGATCTGCGGCGAAGCGTTGGGAGCCGATGGGCCGGAAAGGTTCCCGCCCAAGTTCTCCAGAAACTGATGAGGCACGCCAGCTTGGCGACCACGATGGGTTTCTACGCCGACACCGAGGCAGCGGCGGTCGACGCTCTCTGGAGAGACCAGGCGAAACACAACGTGGCGCAGACGTGGCGCGAGCACGAAAGAGCAACCGAGGCGGACCCGGTCGACTGATCGGCGGTCGTCGTAACCAAAGGAAGGTAATTGGGTTGAGATCGTTCCGTCGGAATCATGGCGCTCAAGAAAAGCCAAAGGCCGACGGACTTGTGATCCGGTCGGCCGATGGCGTTCGGTTTGTCGGACAAGAGAGGCGCTAGGGGCTCACGTGTCCATGCGAAGGGAAGCGTTACGAACCGCAGCCACAGCTGGTGCAGGTGCTCTCGCAACCGCAATCGGGCATGCAGCAAGGATCGCACTTCTTCTTGAAGAGCTTCTTGAGGAAGCACTCCTTCTTGCAGCAGGGATCGCATCCGCAATCGCAGCCACAATCAACTTCGCAGGGCGTGCAACCGCAGTCGCAGCCGCAATCGTCGCACTTGGGGCAGCGGGTGACGAGTCGCTCGATCAGACCACGCTTGTAGCCACAAGCGCAGGGATCGCAAGGCTCTTCGCAAGCTTCCTCGCAGCCACAGTCGGCTTCGCAGCCACACTCGGCTTCGCACTCGCAGCAATCGCAAGCCTTCTTGCACTTCATCTTGTTCATGATCTTCTTGAGCAAGCCGGGCTCCTCGCAGCAAGGATCGCAGCAAGAGTCGCAGCAGCTATCACACGCCGGGGCGCAATCGCAGACCGGAGCGGATTCGCAGCAAGGATCGCAGCAAGAGTGCTTCTTGGCGAACAAGCGAGCGAGAAGGCCAGTCTTGGCACAGGGATCACCACAAGGATCGCAACAGCTTTCACAGGTCGCACATGTGTCACATGCGCTACAACCGCCCGCTTGCGCGTGCGAGAGGGCGAACCCACTCACAAGCACAGCCAGGGCGGCGTAAACGAAGGTTCGGCTCATTGAGAAACATCTCCTTTCAGAGAAGACGGCAGGCAGAACGGGTTCCAAGCTGCTATGTGATTACCACCGGGGAGCCACGCTCTGGGCACCGGTTCTCCCCGCCCGTATGCTGTCGGGCCTCAGATCGGGCCCAGCAACCGCCGAACGGGTTACCATCACAAGCTCGTCTCTTTCATCGGTAGGTTGGGGATACTGGAATAGTTTCGGAGCGGAATCCGAAACCGTTTTGTCTCCCTCTCCCTCCCCAGCCGGTACAATCGGTCTTCCCGATACCCCGGCGGCCGAATGAAGCGATTATGTCACCAAACGGGTGTACTTCAGTGGTGGTTCGAAGCGACAGGGCGAGCGAGTGATCACCGCAGGGTGCTCTGTTGTAACACGTGTTCGCGTAATTGGTTACGATTCCGGAGGCGTTTGTTGGGTCATCCGGCGTATCGGTGTTTCGCCACCGGTTTTCCGACGGCGTGACCGCATGCGGAGTCGAATAGTCGTTCTTGGTGTTTCATGAGGTAGGGACCACGCGTCGCGCCGAGGGGAGCGCTTCCGTCGGTCTGTCACAGGACACTCGTCATGAACTGGTTGGTCGCTCGCTCGGTCGTCGTGTTGGCCGTCCTGGGAGCGGTCGTCCTCGCCGCCGAGTCGAAGCGCACGCGAACGCTGTTTGATCGATTTGACAAGGATGGGGACGGCAAGCTCAGCGAGAGTGAACTGACGGCGCCCCGGCTCTTCAAACGGTTTGACGCCGATGCGGACGGCGTGTTGACGGCCAAGGAACTTTCCACACTTGGCGAGAGAAGAGCCCTCCGTGGACGATCCGAGTCGGCGCTTGTGAATCAGGTCGTCGAACACCAGATGACACTCGATGGCCGGGAGAGGAGCTACTTCGTCTTCACGCCCTCGACGCTTTCCGAGAGGAGTCCCGTCGTCTTCGTCTTCCACGGCGGTGGTGGCAAGGCTCGGGGCTTCGCGCGACGACGCGGCTTGAATGAATTCGCGGAAAAAGAAGGATTCCTGGTCGTCTATCCCCAGGGGTATGGCGGCAACTGGAACGATGGTCGCGAAGCACCGGCGATCAACGCCCAGCGTGAGAAGGTCGACGACGTCAAGTTCGTGCGTTCGATCGTCGCGGAATTGGCGAAGAGTCACCCCATCGACCGCTCGAGGATCTACGCCACCGGCATCTCCAACGGTGGGATCTTCTCCCACTACCTCGCCGCCAACGCCTCGGATCTCTTCGCGGCCATCGCCCCCATCATCGGCGGCCTCGCGGAACCGGTCGCCGACGACTTTTCGCCGTCGCACCCGATTTCGGTGCTCATCATTCAGGGAGATTCGGACGGATTGGTACCGATTGACGGCGGCGCTGTTGGTGGCAGGCTCCTGGCGCGACGCGGGCGGGTCATTTCCACGGATGAGACCATCAAGAAGTACCTCGAGGCAAACGACATCGACGGGGAGCCGACGGTCACGACGATCGAGGAGAGTCAGCCGGACGACGGCACGACGACCGAAGTGCGCCGCTATCCACTGGGCAATGACGATGTTCGTGTCGAGGTCTACGTCGTCAAGAATGGTGGTCACACGATACCGGGAACGGATCCGCCAGCCCTTCTCGGGCGGATCGTCGGCAAGACCAGTCGCGACTTCGACGCCTGGGAAGTCGTCTGGGACTTCTTCAAGAAAGTGCCGCCACGAAAACAGGCCGACTGAGGCTACGCGAGGATCTCTTGGCAGACGCGGGGATCGTTGGCCGGCCCGATGAGCCGTTGCTCGAGCCCCTGGTAAGGGAACTTGAGCTGGTGCGGGTCGAACCCGAGCAGGTGAAGGATTGTCGCTTGCAGATCGTGCACGGACGTCTCGTTCTCGGTGATGAAGTAGCCCAGCTCGTCACTGGCGCCGTGGGTGTGTCCCCGTTTGACGCCGCCGCCGGCCATCCACATCGTGAAACAGTACGGGTGATGGTCACGGCCCAAGTAGGTCGAGCCATTGCGAGCTTCGTTCATGGAAGTCCGGCCGAATTCGCCACTCCAGATGACGAGCGTGTCGTCCAAGAGTCCGCGCTGCTTTAGATCGGTCAAGAGTGCGGCGATCGGCTGGTCGACATCGCGGCACTTCTGGGGAAGCTTGTTCATGATGTCGTCGTGCTTGCCGGTCCCGTGGATGTCCCAGCCCCAGTCGAAGAGCTGGACGTAGCGAACTCCCTGCTCGACAAGCCGGCGGGCGAGCAGACAGTTGTTCGCGAAGGAGGACTCACCCGGTTCGGCGCCATACATTTCGCGGACCTTGGTCGGTTCGCGGCGGATGTCCATGACTTCCGGCACCGCCATCTGCATCCGGAAGGCGAGTTCGTATTGGCTGATGCGCGTGAGCGTCTCGGGATCGCCCAACCGTTTCCATTCCGCCTCGTTGAGATTCTTGAGGGCGTCGAGACTCCGCCTTCGAACGTCTCGGCTCATGCCCTTGGGATTGCTGGCGTAGAGGATCGGGTCTCCCTTGGTGCGGCACTGAACGCCCTGGAAGACGGAAGGGAGAAAGCCGCTTCCCCAGAGACTCTTGCCGCCACTGGGATCGGTGCCGCCGCTGACGAGGACCACGAAGCCGGGCAGATCTTGATTCTCCGACCCGAGGCCCCACGTCACCCACGATCCCATCGAGGCGCCGCCGAAGCGGGGAGAGCCGGTGTAGAGATAGAGCTGGGCCGGCGCGTGGTTGAACTGGTCGGTCTTCATCGACTTGATGAAGGTGACGTCGTCGACGAGCTTGCTGAAGTTCGGCATCAGCTCGCTGACCCAGGCTCCGCTGTCGCCGTGCTGGCTGAATTTGTAGGGACAGCCGAGTAGCTTCGGGTGCCCCTTGATGAAGGCGAAGCGGACGTTCTTCATCAGCTCGTCGGGGCAGGGCTGGAGATGGTGCTGCTTGAGCTTCGGCTTGTAGTCGAACAGCTCGTGCTGTGGAGGCGAACCCGCCATGTGCAGGTAGATGACCCGTTTGGCTTTCGGCTGAAGAGGTGGCGTCTTCACCGCCAGCGGGTTGTCGGTCGCGGTTGCTCCGTGGGCTTTCGCGCCGGCCATTCCCGCGAGCGCGATCGAACCGAGGCCCACGTGGCATCGTTCGAGGAAATGCCGGCGGGTGATCGAGTGGGCAAGGTCAAGTCGCGAGGGCATGGTCATCCTCTGGTCAATACGGCGTCAAGGTTGAGTAAGACGTTGGCGACGACGGTCCAGGCCGCCATCTCCTCGGGGGCGGTTCCCTCGGGCAACGGTCCCAAGGGCTCGGTCGCCATGGTCTTGGCTTCGTCGGGGTGAGCTTTGTAGTGCGATTGTTCCGAAGCCAGCAGCGTGAGCAAGGTGTCGACCTGGCTTTGCTCGGGAGGACGCGTGAGGCAAAGCCGCAGCCCATAGCGAATCCGCTCCTCGGGCGTGGCGCCACCCTCGCGCACCAGGCGGCGAGCAAGGGCTTGGGCAGCCTCGATGTAGACCGGATCGTTGAGGGTGACGAAGGCTTGCAAGGGTGTATTGGTGCGGATCCGCCGAACCGCGCAGACCTCGCGACTGGGGGCGTCGAAGGTCGCCATCGAGGGATAGGGAACCGATCGGCGCCAAAAGGTATAGAGGCCTCGGCGGAAGCGGTCCTCGTCGCCGCTCGTGGCCCATTTGCGATCGCGCCCGTTGAAGGCGGCCCGCCAAAGTCCTGGCGGCTGTGGCGGAAAGACCGAGGCGCCCCGCATCTTGGTCGAGAGGAGTCCGCTCAGGGCGAGGGCCTGGTCGCGGACGGTCTCGGCCGCCAGTCGGTAGCGAGCTCCGCGGGCGAGGAGGCGATTGCGGGGATCCCGCTTGAGCTTCTCGGGCGTGGTCGTCGAGGCCTGCCGGTAGGTCGCCGACGTGACGATCGTCCGCAGCAGCTGCTTGAGATCCCAGTCGTTCTCGACAAGATCGACCGCGAGCCAGTCGAGCAACTCGGGGTGGCTCGGGAGTTCTCCCTGGCTGCCGAAGTCCTCTTCGGTCTCGACGATTCCAATGCCCATAAGCTGCGACCAGATCCGGTTGGCATTGACGCGGGCGGTGAGCGGGTTGCGCGGGCTGACGAGCCAGCGGGCGACCCCGAGACGATTGGTTGGCGCGGAGGTCTCCATCGCGTGGAAGGCGGCCGGCACCGCGGGCGAAACGGTCGCTCCCTTCGTGAGGAAGTTCCCCTTCACCATGACGTACGTCTCTCGCTGCCGATCGGAGGGAAGGGCCTTCATGATGGGGAGCGTGGGGGCCTTCGGACGCGACTTCTCCAATGCCGCGATGCGGTCGCGCACCGGTTGCAGGGCCGGGGTGATCGTGCGGAAGTAGCGATCGACGCGGCGCGACTGCTCGTCGGTGCGGTCCTCCAGCGGGGTATCCACGAGAGCGAGAACATCGGCCGGGACGCTTAGCCACTCATTGACGGCCGGATCGTTGGTGACCGAGAGCCGAAAGCGTCCGAGGGCGTAGCCCGGGTCCTTGAAGCGATGATCGAGCCGAACGCTCAGGACGGAGTCCTTGCCATCGCCGAAGGGCTTGGTTGGCAAGAAGATCGCGGTTTGAGCCTTCTGCTGATGCGGGGCGACGGCCCAGCCGTTCTGCGTGAGGCTCTTGGGCTTGATGACATCCATCACCGAAAAGCCCGACTGGGCGAAGCTCGCGACACCCTTCTTAAGTTCGACCGGCTGCTTGCCCGAGATCACCAGGTCGACCTTAGGATTGGGAGGCTCAGTGACCGTTCGTTGCCAAACCGGTTGGCGCCGCTCGTCGAGGATCGAGACGCGGCAGCCGCGAAGCCGATCTTGGTTGTTGTTGTCGGTCCGGTTCCAGAGTGTGACGCTGTCGATCGCTTCCGCACGGCCGAGGTCGACTTCCCACCAAGGATCGTCTTCCTTCGCGGTATGCGTCGTCGAACGGCCCTTCGTGTAGTCGCCGTTGGTCCTGCCGTCGATGGCCCATTCCGCCGGCCCGCTGAAGTCGGTGCTCGATTGGGTGGCCTTGCCGAAGCGGGCGAGGTTGGTGCCGTCGCCAAAGACCTGCACTTCGGCGAGCGACAAGAGGCGATCGTTGCCGGGGAGCTCGACGCGGAGGTAGCGTCCCTCGACCGGCTGACCGGCCACCGCGGGATCGGCCGTCGCCACTCCTAGCGACGAGAGGACGAAGTTGCCATCGGCGCCCCGTCCCGCGCCGCCACGCGGAAGGGAGGGATCGGGGATCGCTTCGAGGCGGATCGCGGTGATGCCGTGGAGATTGCGCACGCCTTCGACGGTGTAGGTTTCCGTCGCCGGGATCTTCCCCTTGGCCAAGAGCGAGCCGTCGTCGAGACGTTCGAGGGCCGCGCCGCTTTGGGCTCGGAAGGTTTGCGGGGTCAGTGGCGTCCAGGTGGCACGGCTTCGAAGCTTCTCCTCCCAAGTCTGCTGCAGGACGGCCAACTCCGCCGTCGGTTGATCGAGTTGATGACGGAGCTCGGCGACCTCTCTGTCGATCGCGCGGTTGGCTTCGCGGATCGCGTCGGTTGGCGCGGGGATCGTGGGAGCCTCGTCGGGGCGATCGTTGTCCTCGGTCTGATTGAAGAAGGCGTAGAAGCGGTAGTACTCGGTCTGGGTCACCGGATCGTACTTGTGCGTGTGGCACTTCGCGCAACCCATCGTCAGTCCCATCCAGACCTGGATCGTGGTGTCGACCCGATCGCGGACGGCTTCGACGCGGAACTCCTCGTCATCGGTGCCGCCTTCAGTGTTGGTCATCGTGTTGCGATGAAAGGCCGTCGCCATCAGTTGATCGAGGGACGGCTTGGGGAGCAGATCGCCCGCGAGTTGCTCGATGGTGAACTCGTCGAAGGGCTTGTTCGCGTTGAAGGCGTCGATGACCCAGTCGCGGTAGCGCCAAATTTCCCGTAGGGGGTCGGATCCGTAGCCTTTTGAATCGGCGTAGCGGGCTAGATCGAGCCACATCCGCGCCCAGCGTTCGCCGTAGGCGGGGTCATTCAGGAAGCGATCGACAAGGCGTTCATAGGCGCCGGGGCGACGATCGTTCACGAAGACGTCGACCTCTTCGGGCGTCGGCGGCAATCCCCGAAGATCGAGGCTCAGTCGGCGGATCAGCGTCGGACGATCGGCTTGGGGAGCGGGCGAGAGACCTTCCCGCTCGAGTCGCGCCAAGATGAAGTGATCGACCTCGTTTTGGGGCCAATCCTTGCGGATGACCTTCGGAAGTCGACGCTTCTTTGGGACGGCGAACGACCAGTGCTTGGCGTAGGGCGCTCCTTGTTCGATCCAGCGGCGGAGCAAATCGATCTGCTGGACAGAGAGTGCGTTTCCGGTCTCCTCGGGTGGCATCTTGATCGAGTCATCGTCGGTGGCGACGCGGGCGAGGAGTTCGCTGCGATCGGCATGGCCGGGCACGATCGCCCGTTCCCCGCTGTCGAGTTCGACCATCGCGCCGGCTCGCTCGTCCAACCGAAGCCCCGCCGAACGATGCCCTTCGTCGAGCCCGTGGCAGGAGAAGCAGTTCTTCGAGAGGATTGGTCGAATGTCGCGGTTGAAGTCGATGGCGTGGGCATCGGCGGCCGCGCAACGGTGTCCCGAAGCGAGGATGACGACGAGCGAGACGAAAGCGGAACTCAACCTGGAGTGCATCGAGAACCTCGCATGGGAAGCTGGGTCCGGTGGGCGGATGGAGGCTCCGTTATCCTAACGCATAGTGACGAATCGGGAAAGAGAAGGGTTGGTTAGTCCGCAATTCGAGAAATCTTGGGGAACGTCGCGACCTCCCCACAGGTAGGTGGAAGGAAACCGAACACAAGGGAGAGGGGGCCATGGCGAGCATCAACGATCTACGGGCGGCGAAGCGTGTGATTCGATCACAAGTCCTTCAACTGGGTTTGGGAGGCCAGGTCATTGGTCGTCGCCCGACGCTATCGGTCCATGCCGCGGTGGGAAACGCTGGACGCAACGTCCACGCCGTCGGGATCGGTCGAAAGAGAACGGCGGAGAACACGGGGAACGACCTCGCGGTGAGACTCTACGTGGTCCAGAAACTTCCCGAGTCGCTTCTCTCCCCGAGGGACCGTCTGCCGACGGAAATCAATGGAATCCCGACCGACGTGGTCGAAGCCGACCCGGCGTACCTTCTCGTGAAACGGCGCTCGAAGAAGCCGGCGCCGGCTGGTGGTCCCAAGGCCGCGGCCGCGAGTTGTTCGACGCGTCGCAGGGAGAAGCAGCGGCCGGTCGTCGCCGGTATTAGCGCGGGGCATCGCGACATCACCGCGGGAACGCTCGGAACGTTCTGCCGTTCCATGCGCTTGACCGACGATCCCTCGGCGACCTACGTGCTGAGCAACAATCACGTGTTCGCGAACGTCAACGCCGCGTTGATCGGCGATCCTCTCTATCAGCAAGGGCCCGCCGATGGCGGGACGTACCTCGAGCACTTCGCGAATCTTCACCGCTTCGTGGAGATCCAAATGGGTGGGGTCACTCCCAATCGGGTTGACGCGGCCTTGGGCATCTTGTTGGGTGGTGTCGGCCACGTCCCGGAGATCTGTTCCATCGGCGAAATCGTGGGAACCAAGGAGCCCGAGGCGGAGATGTTGGTACGCAAGCACGGCCGGACGACGGGCTACTCGGAAGGCAAAATCGACGACATCGAGTATGACGCTCTCGTCGGGATGGATCATAATGATCCCAGTGTGGTGGCGCTCTTTGAGGACCAACTCCGGATTGTGACCACGACGTCGGAGCCGTTCGGTTTGGGCGGGGACAGCGGGTCGGCGGTCGTGGATCGCACCGAAGCCGCCATTGTTGGTCTCTATTTCGCCGGCCCCGCGAGCGGAACCTACGGCGTCGCCAACAAGATCGATCACGTTCTTACCGAGCTTGAAATTGGCATTCCATGACGATGGGACCGTCGGACATGTCCGAGGATGAATGCAAGGAAACGCTTCGCCAGTTGAAGGCCTCGCTTCGTGGGGAGTTCCTGGGGAAGCATGGTATCCATGGGATGGGAATGCGTTCCGCCGAGGACGCGATTTGTATCTACCTCCAGCCCGGGGTCGAGCGAACCGAGTCCGAAGCGATCGCTCGACTGAGAGAGCGGGTGGCCCCTCACAAACTGATCATTGTCGAGGATGACGCCGCGAGCATTGGCGACGGTTGATGCGACAAGGCCCTTTGATCAGGGCCGGTTCTCCGCGATGCTTCCCGTACCGCCCCCTCGCCGCTGAATCGGTTCGGTTCCCTCGGCCCCGCCGCCGCGCGAGAGAAGGGAGCCCCCGGTGCTTGACAGCGATTCCTAGAGTGAGGCGTCATCTCCACCTCATGAACCAGGAGCTGTCACCATGGGATGGACTCAGATTCACCGGTTGACCTTCGGGGTGTTCGTCGGGGTCGCTGGTCTGTTTGTCCTCGGACTATCGGGATTGAGCACTTCTCAAGCGGGGCAGGAGGCGACTCGAGATGGTTCGCCGGCTTCGGCTGAGTCGGGGGGCGGTTCGCAAGCCGTCAACCTTCCCGAAGGCTACATCGCCGAAGCGCCGCTGCCCGAGGGCTTTCCACCACCGAGCGAAGTCGGAAAGGTGGTCGAAAAGCAATACCCCCTCGCTCGGACGTACTCGGCGACGGGCAATGGCGCGTTCTGGATCTGTTTCGCCTACCTTAAGACGCACAAGCACGAAATGACCGCCCCGGTGATCATGAACGAACCGAAGGACTTTCCGACGCCGGCGAAGGGGTTCCCCTATGGGATGGAGCGAATGCACTTCGTCATGGAGAAGCCGACCATGGGCGAGGTGAAAAAAGATCGGTTCATCAAGGTGGCCGACATGCCGGCGATGACGGTACTGAGCATAGCCTACCAGGGTGATCTCACCGGGGAGAAGATGAACCAGCTCGAGAAAGAGCTGCGGAAGACGCTCGCCGAGCGACCCGACTTGGTGGCCGCCGGCCCGATTCGCTACTTGGGCTACAACAGTCCGGGGATCCCAGCGAGCAAGCGTTACTCAGAGATCCAGTTGCCGGTGAAACGGGCGCCCGAATCAACTCGATAACGATCGGCCACCGTGGCGGTGGCCCATACAACACCCTCCTTGGCACGCAAAAGGAGGGGGTGATGGCCGGTTTGCTCTTGGCGGTGGCGATTGTGTTGGAAGTCTGCGGCACGGTGTGCATGAAGCTCTCCGAGGGGTTCACCAAGGTCGTGCCCTCGATCGCGATCTTCCCCTTCTACGGCTTGGCCTTCGTGACGCTCGTCTTCGTCATGCAGCGGATCCCGCTGTCGCTGACCTACGCGATCTGGTCAGGGGTCGGGACCGCGATCGCGGCGTTGATCGGCTTCACGTACTTTCGGGAAGAGTTCGACGTCCTCAAGCTCATTGGCATCGTGCTGATCATTGTCGGGGTCGTCGTGATCAACCTCCGCGGTCACTGAGAGGCGGTTGTTGGATCGACGGTCTTTCGAGCATGCCCACGCAAGCGTGAGTCTTTCGAGCATGCCCACGCAAGCGTGAGTCTTTTGAGCATGCCCACGCAAGCGTGAGTCTTTTGAGCATGCCCACGCAAGCGTGAGCATGGCACCCGAGACTCGCCATCCGGCGTTTTGGTACGCGGGAAGTTGGCGAGGGTTAGGGGTTCTCGAAGGCGGTCTTGAATCGGGGAAGGGCCTTCTCGATGACTTCGGGCTTGACGGCGTAAGAGATGCGCATGTGCCCGGGGGCCGCGAAGCCGCTGCCGGGAACCGCGAGGACGCGCTCGTTCATCAACCGCTTGCAGAAAACCCGGTCATCCTCGAGCGGCGTCTTGGGAAAGAGATAGAACGCCCCCTCCGGCTTCACGACCTCGTAACCGATCTCCGTGAGTCCCTCATAGAAGAGGTCGCGGTTGTGCTTGTAGGCCGGGAGGTCGACCGAGGCATCCATCACTTCCGCGATGACCCGCTGCATCAGCCCCGGCGCGTTGACGAACCCAAGCGTTCGAAGACAGAAGGAGATTCCCTCGATCAACTCCGTTGGGAATGAGGGATGAGCCGCGACGTAGCCGATTCGCTCGCCGGCCAGCCCAAGATCCTTCGAGAAGGAGGCGACGAGAATGGTTGACTCGTAGCGAGGTAGCACTGGGGCGACCTCAACGCCGTCGTAGACCAGCCGCCGGTAGGGCTCGTCGGCGATGAGCACGATCGGACGGCCCAACTCGTCGCTCTTTTCCTTGAGAAGCTTCGTGAGCCCGTCGATGCTCTCCTCGGGGTAGACACGACCGGTCGGATTGTGGGGCGAGTTGATGATGATCGCGCGCGTCTTCTCGCTGATCGCTTCGGCGAGGGCCTCGAGGTCGATATCGAAGTCGGGCTTGGACGGGACGATCCGGCACTCGCCGCCGGAGTGAAAGATGTAGAAGCGATATTCGGGGAAGATCGGCGCGAGGATGATCACCTCTTCGCCCGGATTGAGCAGCGCGTGCAGGACGATGTTCAGTCCGCAAGCCGCTCCCGTCGCCATCACCACGTGACTCGACGGCACCTCGACCCCCTCGCGCTGGCTGACCGAGCACGCTACCGCCTCACGGGCGTGGGGATAGCCGGAGGTGTGCATGTAGCGATGGGCGCCGGGGGCCGGATCGGTGGCGAGTTCCCGCAACTGGTCCTTGAACTCGCTGGGCGGCTCCAGGTGGGGATTGCCGAGGGAGAAATCACAGACGTCATCGGCGCCGAATTCGGCTCGGAGCCGGGCTCCCTCCTCGAACATCTTGCGGACCAGCGAGGCCGAGTCGAGGCAACCGGCGATACGATCGGATAGGACGCTCACGAAACTCCCTCGGGATTGACGGTCGCCCGTCCGATGCTGTGGTAGGTGAAGCCGAGCTCGCGCATCTGGTCGAGTTCGTAGAGGTTCCGCCCATCGACGATCACCGGGCGTTCGAGCAGCGCCTTCATGACGTCGAAGTTCGGATTGCGGAACTCGTTCCACTCGGTGACGATCGCCAGCGCGTCGGCCCCTTCGAGGGTTCCGTAGGCGCGGTCGCAGTAGGTGAGCCTCGACCCGTAGATTTCCTTGACGTTCTCACGAGCTTCCGGGTCGTGGACGCGGACCTTCGCGCCGGCCTTGAGAAGATGGTCGATGAGTACGAGCGAGGGTGCCTCGCGAATGTCGTCGGTTCGTGGCTTGAACGCGAGACCCCAGATCGCGATCGTTCGCCCGCTCATCTCCTTGCCGAAAATCTCGGTCAGCTTGTGGAAAAGGACATGCTTTTGGTCCTCGTTGATCTGATCGACGCCGCGCAGCATCTGGGCGGGTAGGCCCTTTTGCTCGGCCAGGGCGATCATTGCGCGGACGTCCTTGGGGAAACAGGAGCCGCCGTAGCCGACGCCGGGATGGAGGAACTGGAACCCGATGCGGCGATCGTGCCCGATTCCCATGCGGACATCGTTGATATCGGCTTGAAGGGCTTCGCAGAGGTTGGCCATCTCGTTGATGAAGGAGATCTTCGTGGCGAGCATGCAGTTGGCCACGTACTTGGTCATTTCCGAGCTTTCGGGTGTCATGCTCAGGAAAGGATGATTGGTTCGTAGGAAGGGCCGGTGGAGTTCCTCCAGGACCTTGGCGACTTCCGGCTCCCGCACGCCGACGACGACGCGATCGGGCTTCATGAAGTCCTCGATGGCGTAGCCTTCCTTGAGGAACTCCGGATTGCTCGCCGCGCGATGAACGTGCTTGCTCTCCTTGTTGAGGCGAGCGAGGACCTTCGCGTTGGTGCCGACGGGGACGGTGCTCTTGACGACGACGATCTTCGGTTCGGTCGCAGTCTCGCGGATCTGATCGGTGACGGCCCAGAGGGCGTTGAGATTGGCCGCCCCGTCGTCGCCCTGCGGGGTGCCGACCGCGATGAAGACCAACGCCGAGTCGGTCATGCCCTCGGTGAGGTCGGTGGTGAACTGCAGGCGTCCTTCCTTGATGTTGCGGACGAGCAACTCACTCAGTCCCGGCTCGTAGATGGGGGAGATTCCCTCCCGGAGTCGGGCGACCTTCTCGGCGTCGATGTCGACGCAGATGACGTCGTTTCCTGATTCAGCGAAACAAGTTCCGGTCACCAGGCCGACGTAGCCGGTGCCGATCACGGTGATGCGCATGCGAGAATCCTTCGTCCGAACGCAGCCCAAACCCGCACTGTTAAACGATCATCACAAAAAAGGCAAGACGGGTCGGACGGGAAGGAGGACCGAGGACGGCGTTTCGTTCCCGATGGAGGCCGACTTGGGAATCACCAGAGCCGCTCGCCGCCGTCGAAGACGGGGAGGGTCGAAAGCCAAAACACCAGCGGAGTCGCCACTGCCCAGACCAACCCGATCACGAGTAGTGTCGGGACCGTTCCCCAGTGAAACTCCATGCCACCCATTCGCTGACCGCCCCAGTAGCTCACGGGGCCACCCAGAAGCCCGAGCAAGGACGCCCAGGCCCGATGGTGCCGCAGCCACGCCAGGCATCCTTCGACCGTGGTGGCGAAGTTTACCCACATCGCCGAGATCCACAGCGGGCAGAGCCATGGGATCGGCGAAGGGTTTCGAAATCCATAGGCACCGATCGAGACCATTGTCGACTCGATGGCGGTTCCCAGAAGTCCGACCAGCATTAGGAACGCCAAGTGGCGGGCGCGGCGGGTCACCAAAGCCGTCTCGAGGACGACAACCACGCCAACCGCGGCGACGCCGAGCCAGCCCACGCCCAGCTTCGCGTCGAGAATGCACGCGAACCATGCCGTTTGGAACGCGATGAAATTGACCAGGGATGCCATCAAACGGTTCGTCCCGCTAGCGGCTCAACGGCGCTCGGCTCGAACGAGGTCGAGTTGCCTGGTTCCCGCTTGTTGGAGTTGATGGCGAATCGACTGCAGCAAGCGTTCGCGTTGAATCGGCTTGGTCGCATAGTCGTCGCAGCCGGCGTCGAGGCACTTGCGGCGGTCTCCTTCCATGGCGTGGGCCGTCAACGCGATGATGGGCGTCACGATGCCGCGAGCACGAAGACACTCGGTGGCGGAGTAGCCATCCATCATCGGCATCTGCATGTCCATCAGGATGATGTCGTACGGATCGTCCTTCTCGACGGCGCTGAGGACACAGCCGACCGCTTCGGCGCCGTTGGGGGCGATGGTCACCCGCGCACCCAACTTGTGGAGATGGAAGGAGATCAGACGCTGGTTGTCGGGTCCATCCTCGGCCAGCAGGACGTTGCAATCGAGCGTCGCCACCGTCGGGGCCTCCTCGACGCTTGGACTCGACGGCAGTTCCGTCTTTGGGCTGAGCGAGGAGAGCCACTCGACATCGTCGAGTTTTCCAGTGTCGACCGTGAGGCTGAAAGTACTGCCGACATCGATCTGGCTTTCGACGGTGATGTCTCCCCCAAGCATTTCCGCCAGCCGTTTGGAGACCGCCAAGCCGAGTCCGGTCCCGCCGTACTTGCGGGTGGTGGAGGAATCGGCCTGGGAGAAGGGGCGAAAGATCCTCGAGAGTTGCTCGTCGGTCATGCCGATGCCGGTGTCGTCGACGTCGAAACGGATCGTGCCCGAGAGGGTGCCGGGGAAGCAGGAAATGCCGAGGGTGATTTGCCCCTCGCTGGTGAACTTGACCGCGTTGCCGAGAAGGTTGATCAGGATTTGTCGCAAGCGGAGTGGATCGGACCAAATCGTCTCCGGGATTCGCGTGTTGGGGACGACTCGGAGGGTGAGCCCCTTGTCGAGGGTGCGCACCCGGATGAGTTGAATGATCTCGCTGATCAATTCGGGCAAGTCGATGTCGATGCGTTCGACGTCCATGCGACCGGCCTCGATCTTCGAGAGGTCGAGAAGGTCGTTGATGATATGCATGAGGTACTGGCCGTTGCGCTTGATGGCGGCCAGGTCGCGCAGGCGCTCGTCGGGGGCCGCGCGAATCGCGTCATCCTCGAGCAGCACGTCGGCGAATCCGAGAATCGCGGTCATCGGGGTGCGAATCTCATGGCTCATGTTGGCGAGGAACTCGCTCTTGCTTCGCGTGGCCGCCTCGGCCGTCTCCTTCGCTTGGCGCAGTTCCTCGATCGCCAGCTCTCGATCGGTCACGTCGATGATGATCGAAAAGAAGAGCTGTCGTCCCTTGAACTCGAGCGAACTGGGAAAGACCTCGACGTAGCGGACTTCTCCGGTCGCGAGCCGATGGGGAAAGAGGAACGACTCCTTGGGGGAGCGACGCGCCCGTTTCATCTCCTTCTCGATCGCTTCCTCGCTGAGCATGTTGATGTCGGGGATGCGCATCCGCTGCAATTGCTCACGGGAATAGCCGTAGAAGTCGCAAGCGGCTGGGTTGGCTTCGACGATCTGCTTGGTCTCGGCATCGAAAAGCAGCTTGATGGCGCGGTTGTCCTGGAACGTGACCCGGTAGAGCAATTCGCTGTCGCGAACCGACTGTTCCGCGAGATAGCGTTGGGTCGTCATCGCCGCGATCAGCAGGCCGGTGGTCGACTCCACGATCAAGAAGAGCCAGAGCAGGGAAATGCTCTTGGGAATCGCTTCCAGATGATAGGGGCCGAGTCCGATGCTCGTCGAAAAGACCGCGCCCATCGCGAAAAGAAAGGAGGTCGTCGAGGCGCCGCGAAGCCCGAACCGCATCCCCGCCCACAGGAGCGTGGGGAAGGTCAGGTACGCAAGCGGATGCTCCACTTCGGAGACGAAGAGCCAGGGGCCGAAGGTGATCATCATCACCGTGGGAATCGTCGCCGCGATGGCGATCAACTCCTCAGTCCGTTTCGGCCATTCGAAGCTGGGCGGGGTGCACCACGTCAGGAGCAGAGGCGTGATCACGAAGATCCCCGCGGCGTCGCCCAGCCACCACGCCCACCAAGTCTCCGGGATGTTCTCGGGGAAGACCTGCCCGTTGAGATAGAGCGCCGTGACGCCGATGGTCGCGGAGATCATGGTGCTTAGCACCGCCGCGACGGAGATCAGGCTGAGCACGTCGACCGGACGTTCGAGCGAGTTGCGGAAGTCGCACACGCGTTTGAGAAGGTAAGCCGCCACGACCGGTTCGAGGACGTTGCCGACCGCCGTCGCCAGGGAGAAGAAGAGGCCCGCGTGGGTGGAGAGATTGACGAGAAACGCCCCGGCCGAGAGGGCCGGCCAGACGCGGATCCCGAGTAGGAGCACGGCAGCGAGCCCGACGCCGGCCGCGGGCCAGACGGGGCTGACGTTGCTGTGGTGGATCGAGGAGATGTAGAGCCCTAGTCTTCCCGCGAGGAAGTAGGCGATCGCGACTCCCAAGAGTTCAATGACATACCGTCCACGAGGACGCATCAATGAGTGCTCACTTCAAGAGAAACGGGACGAGTTCACTTGACGTTGCCTTGGAGAACGCCCGATGGCTCCTCGGCGTCCTTTTCGAGTTTTGCGAAGACTGGAAGGCGACCCCCCGGCCCGTTTACTGCCATGTGATCATCGCGTTCGACTCGAACGCGTCTAAAGTGCAACTACAATTCGACTCCAATTATAGAGGTAAGGGTGAGGACAACACCAACAGCCCTTGTGTCTTTCCCCGAAAACACATTGAAAATCGGTGTCTTTGGCGAGATCCCCCGTGCTGCCGGTGGGTCATCTGGATAGGGGACGATGAGACCACTTCGGGGCGGGAACTGACAGATAGAGCCCAATTTCGGCTGATTGTGCGAATCTGAGGGCACCACCGCGAGGGTGTCGATGACGACGTGAGGATTCGGGTTCCACCTCATTGAAACTGGGGCGATTCGCCTCGCGCGTGGGTTCTTTGGGTCAACTCTGGGCAGGGGAGCGGCCGGTCTTTCCCGCGCGTTGCCCTGCCTTTTGTTTCGTGTCGATCCAGTGGAGTTGATACTCCCGGTCGTGAATGGTGGGAGTCGCCGTTGGCGGCTTGGCATCTACTTGCACCATCGGCCCGATCGGCTGAACGCGGGGTGGGAGGAGGACCGCGACCAGTTGACGTTTGACCTTTGGTCTCGGAGTGGCGGATGGCTCGTGATGATCGCTTTTGGGTTGAAGACTGTCCGGGGGCGACGTCTGGGGGAGACTGTTGGCGTCCATCGCGGGAGCAGAAGGGGCCGGTGTTTGTTGAAAAGTATCTCGGAGCGGCTCTGTTGACCGAACAGTAACTAACGTCATAGGGGCGGGTTAGCTTGACCCAATTCCCGAGGCGCCCTACGATTACAAGGCTAGAGTTGATGCTGGTCTACAGTGTTGCGCTGGCCGTCAGGGCTGATGGCACGTGACGCTGGAAACGTCCGGCTCGCACAGGATGTGCATCGAGGCAGCGCTTCCCATAGGGTGAAGACTTGGATGAAACCGTAGCTGCCGTCAAGCAGGCCGCTGACATCGTCGACATCATCGGCGGATACGTCCAGCTCGAACGCTGCGGGAACATCTTTCGCGGCCTATGCCCATTCCACGAAGACACCAAGCCTTCGCTTCAGGTTTCTCCCGAGCATCAGAACTACCGCTGTTGGGCGTGTGGCGCCAAGGGAGATGTTTTCAAATTCATCGAAGACAGTGAACGTATCACTTTCCGCGAGGCGCTGGAGCGTCTCGCGGAAAAGACGGGCATTGCGCTTCGCCAAAAGAGTGACGGTCGTGCCAGTCGTGTCGAAGCGATGGTTCGCGTGCTCGCCTGGTCCGCAAAAGAGTTCGAAAACTGCTTATGGAACTCCGACGTCGGGGCCGAGGCGCGGCAATATTTAGAACAGCGAGGACTCAGTGAGTCGGTCGCGAAGGAGCATGGCCTCGGGTTCGCTCCGGAACGCTTCGATTGGTTGATCGGTCGGATGAAGTCCGCGAATGTCGACGTCAAGCTCGCGCTGAGTGCGGGATTGATTAAGGAAGGCCAGCGAGGCGGGCACTACGACACGTTTCGCGGGCGACTCCTTTTTCCGATCCGCGACGAGCGCGGACGAGTCGTCAGCTTCGGCGGACGCCTCCTCCCCGGTCGGGAAGAGGCCGATCGAGGACCCAAGTATCTCAACACCGCCGCCACGGAGGTCTACAACAAGAGCCAAATTCTCTACGGACTCGACTACGCGTCCAAATCGCTGCGCGGCCCCAAGGGAACGCCGCGTCGGCTGATCGTGATGGAGGGCTATACCGACTGCCTGATGGCCTACCAAGAGGGGGTGTCCAACGCGGTTGCGACTTGCGGCACGGCATTGACGGCCCAACACGTGGCCCGGCTGAAGACGTACGCCGATCAAGTGGTCCTGATGTTCGATGGGGATGTGGCCGGACAGAACGCCGCCCGGAAAGCGACCTCGCTTTTCCTGGCGGGCGAACTTGATTTGAACATTTGCGTACTGCCCGACAGCTTGGATCCGTGCGACTTTCTTCGCCAGCAAGGTCGCCAAGCGCTCGAAGCCGAGGTTGACCGGTCGGGCAATGCGCTCGACTATCAATTGGCGATCGCCCGGAGTCGTTTCGACACGACGACGCTGGGAGGGCGGCGCTTGGCGATGGAAGAGGTTTTGCCGATCCTGGCCGAAGTGCCCACAATGACTATGGGCGATCGGACGGTGAGCTTCGACTTGGCGTTGAGCCAGTTGGCGTCTTCCTTCGGCATCAACGAGAAGGAACTTCGCAGTCGCCTCACCGAGATTCGTCGCCGTGGGGGGCGGTTCGGACAGGAACCGGCGAAATTACACGAGGAATCATCCGAGCGGCCGATTCGTGTCGTCGGCGATGATTTTCAGCAGATTCAATGGCTCGCGACCAGGCCGTGGCGGTCGCTGGAGCTGAAGGAACTGATCTCCGCGGAGAACTTCGAGGATCCGCGCGTCCGGCGGCTCGTCCAAGCCGTCTACGACCTCGCGAGCGACCTCGAGGAAGAAGCGACACACGATCGACTTCGTGAACGAATGGGCGATGACCCGTTCATGAATGATTTTTTGGATTTGGTCTCGATGAACGGCATCGGGGACGAACAGTACGAGCAAGGGTTGGAGAACATCAAACTCCGATTGACGGAGAAACGCCGGATTGAGTCAGCCAGGGCTGAAGGCCAGCGACTCGGCGGCAACCCCGTCCACGAGCAGGTGAACGACCATCTAGCGGTCTTGGGCCGGCTTGCCGGCCGAGTCGTCGAGAATCAAGGGAGCAACTGATGGACAAAGGCGTGGACGAGGCTCTCAAGCGACTGGTCGAGACAGGTCGCCGCAAAGGGTTTCTGACCTACACCCAGGTCAACGAGACCTTGCCCGAGGACCTCAACAATCCGGAGAAACTCGATCAACTCCTCTCGCAGCTCGAGGAGGAAGGGGTCGAGGTCATCGACGAAGCCGACGCCGAGGACCGCGAGACCGACCTGCAAGTCACCGTCGAGGATACGTCCACCCCGGCCAGGAACATCGATGCCGAGGAGGAGTACACTCCCACCGAGGAGGAAGATTCCTCGCGTCACATCGACGACCCGGTTCGCATGTACCTCACCCAGATGGGCGAGATTCCCCTTCTCAAGCGGGAAGAGGAAATCGCGCTGGCCAAGAAGATCGAAGTCACCCGCCGAGCCTTCCGCCGAAAAGTCCTCGAGTGCGACTACGCTCTTCGCCTGGCGGTCAACGTCCTCCATCAGGTCCACCGCGGCGAGCTTCCCTTCGACCGCACCGTCAAAGTCTCGGTCACCGAGAACCTCGAGAAGGACCAAGTCCTCGGGCGGATGCCGCTCAACCTCGCGACGCTCGATTTTCTCCTCACCCAGAACGCCGACAGCTTCCGCAAGCTGATCTCCAAGCGGACGCCGCGACCGGAGAAGGAAAAGCAGCATCGTCATCTGAAATTCCGCCGCCGCAAGTGCGTCACGCTCGTCGAGGAACTCAGCGTCCGCACCCAGCGCATCCAGCCGATGATGAAGAAGCTTCGCCAGATCGCTATTCGCATGGGCGAATTGAAAGAAGAGCTTCGTCGGCTCAAGGAGTGTCGGGCCTCGAAGGAGGAACGAGCCAACGCGGAGAAGGAACTTCGCGACTTGATGCTCATGACGCTCGAGACGCCCAAGACACTCGCTAAGCGATGTGCCGAGATGCAGCGTCGCTTCGTCGACTACGAGCAAGCCAAACGGGAACTCTCCGGCGGCAACCTCCGCCTGGTCGTCTCGATCGCCAAGAAGTACCGCAATCGCGGTTTGAGCTTCCTCGACTTGATCCAGGAAGGCAACACCGGCCTGATGCGGGCGGTCGACAAGTACGAGTATCGTCGCGGTTACAAGTTCAGCACCTACGCCACGTGGTGGATTCGCCAAGCGATCACGCGAGCGATCGCCGACCAGGCTCGGACGATTCGTATCCCCGTCCACATGATCGAGACGATGAGCAAGCTGCGAAACGTCTCCAAGAAGCTGCTCCAGGAGATGGGCCGCGAGCCGACGATCGAGGAGGTCGCCACGACCGCCGGGATCAGCGTCGAGGAGACGCGTCGGGTGCTCAAGATCTCCCGCCACCCGATCAGCCTCGACCGACCCGTCGGCGAGAGTGAGGACAGCTACTTCGGCGACTTCATCGAGGATGGCCGCGTCGAATCGCCGGTCAACGCCGCGACGCAGGAAATGCTCAAGGTGAAGATCGACAACGTCCTCAAGACGCTGACCTACCGCGAGCGGGAGATTATCAAGCTCCGCTACGGGCTCGGCGACGGCTACACCTACACCCTTGAGGAAGTTGGGCGAATCTTCAAAGTGACCCGCGAACGCGTTCGCCAAATCGAAGCCAAGGCGGTGCGGAAGCTGCAGCATCCCGTTCGTAGCCGACAGCTCGAAGGCTTCCTCGACCTCGCCGCCCGCAAGTAGCCCGGACCGGCGATACGCCTATCACCACTGACGCTCTTCGGGGGACGTGAGTACCGCTTGCGTTCCCCGATCTCGTTCTTGCCGCAGCGCTTCCCTGATGAACTCGATCGCCAGCCGAGACTTCCACCCGTGAAACGCCGCGAGGAGGACGAAGTTTGGCGGCCTGCTTGAATGTCCCGCAAAAAACCGGAGAATCTCAGCATGAACCGGGGCAGGCCACGAGAGTTCGACCGTGAGGAAGCACTCGAGAAGGCGATGCAAGTCTTCTGGCGCAACGGGTACGAAGCGACCGGACTCTCCGAGTTGCTCTCGGCCATGAATATTGCCCGTCAAAGTCTCTACTGCGCCTTCGGCGACAAGCGTTCGCTCTTTCTCGAGGCCGTTCGTCACTATGTCGAGACCCAATCACCACATCGTTTGATCGTCATGCTCGGAGCGGCCGACTCGCCCTTGGCGGGGATTCGTCAGACGCTCGAAGCGCTCGTCGACGTACCCAGCGACCAGCAAGTCCTCGGCTGTCTTCTCTGCAATGCCTCGGCGGAGTTCGGCATGCGGGATCCGGAGATCGCCCAGATCGTTCGCGACGGACTCGCTTCCATTGAGGAAGCCTTCGCGCAAGCTCTCCGGCGCGCCGTCGACCGAGGAGAGGTGACGCAAGACCTTGACGTGACGTCACTTGCCCGCACGTTGACGACCACCATCGTCGGTCTCTCGCTTCTCGCGCGACTTCAGGTCGACCGCGAACATCGACGGGACGTCGTCAAGTCGACGCTTCGTCTGCTCGGCTAGCGGTCGCCAGTCATTATTGATCAGTCGGTCTGGAATATATACGCTACCTGATATCTCAGGAGGTGACGATGACCGCTACCCGTCGTGGCCAGAGCTTGGACCCCAGAGGAAGACGTGTCGTGGTGACCGGGCTCGGCTGCGTGACGCCCGTTGGCAACGATGTCTCCTCGACCTGGCTGTCGCTCTGCCAGGGGCGAAGTGGCATCGGACCGATCTCGCTCTTCGACGCCCAAAGCTTTCCCACCCGTATCGCCGGGGAAGTCAGCGGTTTCTCCCTTGAGGACTACTCCTTGGAACTCGCCCGGCGTTTCGCGACGCTTGGACGCAACGCACAGTTCTGTCTTGCCGCCTCCCTTCAAGCGGTCTGCGATTCGGGCTTTCAGGAGTCGCCCCGGCAACCGGAACGGACCGGCGTCTATCTTGGGTCGGGGGAAGGGCGAACCGATCTTCCCCTCTTGGCGTCGTTGATCCACCGAAGCTGTGACCAAGAGGGGGGGCGAGTCGATCGCTCGCAGTTTCTCCGGCTCGGGATTCGCGAGATCGATCCATACAGCGAGAGCGAGCAGGAGCCGGAGGACGCGGCCGCGCAGATTGCCGAGCTCTTCGATGCCCAAGGGCCCAACTCCAACTGCGTCACTGCGTGCGCGGCGGCCGCTCAAGCCATTGGCGAGGCCGCGGAGGTGATCCGACGCGGCGAAGCCGACCTGATGATCGCTGGCGGAAGCCACAGCATGATCCATCCCCTCGCGGTCACCGGGTTCTGCCTCCTGCACGCGATGTCGACGAGCAACGATCATCCCCAAGAGGCTTCGAGGCCCTTCGATCGCGATCGCAACGGGTTCGTGCTCAGCGAAGGAGCGGGTGTCCTGGTTCTCGAGGAGTACGAACACGCGCGTCGGCGCGGGGCCCGGATTCATGGCGAATTGCTCGGCTACGGCGCGACGGCGGATGCCTACCGCGTCACCGACATGCACCCGGCTGGACGGGGAGCGGCGGCCGCAATGCGCTCGGCCCTGCGAAGCGCTCGGCTCGATCCGTCGGAGATCAACTACCTGAGCGCCCACGGAACCAGTACCGAGGTCAACGATCGCACCGAAACGCTCGCCATTAAGAGTGTCTTCGGAGAGGAGCACGCCAAGAGACTCCCCATCTCCAGCATCAAGAGCATGCTCGGCCATCTGGTCGCCGCCGGCGGTGCGGTTGAGGCGATCGCCACGCTCCGCGCGATCAACGACAGCACCCTGCCGCCGACAATCAACTACCAGACCCCCGATCCCGAATGCGACCTCGACTACGTTCCCAACACCGCTCGCGATACGAGGATCGAGAACGCCCTCTCGAACAGTTTTGGCTTCGGTGGTCAAAACGTGGCGCTCGTCTTCGGCCGATGCTAGGCTCCGTCCGGACCTGGTATTCCGGTGCCGCTGGCTGCTTGCCAGCCAGTGAGAAGGAGTCGCGTCACTGGCAACCCGAAGTCAGACGTTTGACTGTGGACTCGTGCTCCGTCTCGAAAGTCGGCTCTGGCTTGGGCTGGCTACGTTGGCGCGGGACGTGGCTGATCGAAGGGTACTGTGCGGAGGAGTGCATTGCGAGTGGGGAGCGCACGGAGGGGGAAATGCTCCTCGCCAGCCTCGATCGGAAGTGGAATCAGGTGGGGCGAGGGCGCTTCCAACGCTTACGAGTAGAACGCGATCTGGCTTTCCGCCATGTCGAGAAGGTCGTTCTTCGCCTTCGGCTCGGGACGCGAAAGGTAGATCGTGAGATGCTGATCGCGGAGCTGCATGTCGCAGCGCTCGGGATTGACGATCACCGGCAGCATGACGCGATGATTGAAGCGGTGCGACACCCGAATGCGAAGGTGTTCCTCGCTGACGTCGACGCGGACGTCGCTGGGAGTCGCATCGCCGACCTCCACCTTGGCGATGACCATCGTTCCCGTCTTGGTGAACTGGATTGGGGGCGACGTGTGGGTTTCGGAGAACCCATCTTGTTGGGATCTCGCCCCCGTGCGGCGACGGTTTCCGTCGAGCCGGAACCATTGGCCGAGCCTTTCCAATATGTTCATGACAACCTCCGATTGCGAGGCGGCGTCTTCTTCGCAAGGCCGCGGCGTCCGCGTCGGGACGCCGACCGCTCAGAAGTAGTCGCGGCCAAGGGACGAGAGTTCGTTGCGTAAGGGCTGCAATTCCTCCTGTTCGTACTGCCGAATCATGTCATGGCCCATGGTGGTCAGAGCATACTCGTCCCCGAATCGCTCCACGGTTCCTTCGATGGCGTAGTTTTCCAGGAGTTGTCGTGTGGTCCGCAACTCAACGTCGGTCGCGAACGAAAGGTTTTCGGGACTGGCTTGCCCAGCGACTTGTAACGCCGATAAAAGCAGGTGTTGTTTCGCGGACAAGTGCAAAGAAGTACTGGCAAGCCCTCGCTCCCAAGCGTGGTGGACCGCCTGATTGAGGCGATCGATCCGTGCGGAGCGACGTCGTCGTTTCTTCGTGTTCGGTATCATGGCGTTGTTCCCCTCGTTCTCAGTTTATCTCATTGTTTCTAATAGTTGCTACGAGTAACCGGAGAGATTCGTGAAGAAGCGAGAGTGGGTTTCTCTGGGAATCCAGATTTTGCTAGACAATGGCATCTTTAGGCTCACACCGAATGCACTAGCGGAGGCTGGTGGAGTCCGAAGACAGGCGTTTTGGAAACATTTTTCGGATATCGACGACCTGTGGGAAGCGATCGCCGAGCGGTGGTCACGGGCGATGAATGAGATTCCCGCGATCTGGATGTTGCACCATCATGATGCTCCACAAGCACTTACGCAGCTTTGCGAGTACCTCTTCACCTCGCGGACCGGCGAGCTGGGAGCCAAGCTGATCTTCCTGGCGACCCAGAAGGAGCGGTTGGCGGGCCCGGTCGATCATGCCGCGAAAGTCTTCCAGGGCGTACTCCGGGGGATCTACGGGGTTTGCAAAAATCCCAAAAGTGGTGACGATGTCGCCATTTTCTTTCTTAATCAGGGCATCTGGGTCACGATGCTTCAGCAAACCAGTCTCGAGCACAAATGGAAGTTGATCCGCTGGTGGATTCTCCAGGAAACCGACATCGACATCGGCGAGAAGACCAGCGAGTGGTTCGAAGAGGTAAAAAGTCGGCCCCTCAAGTTCGATTGACCTCCCTTCCGCTGCTTTGTCCCCTTTCCTTCCGCCGTCGCGAAACCGGGGAGACCCGACTTGGGTACACTCTTCAATCGCTAGAATGGTTTCCTAGAGCAATACGATGCGCCGACGTGATCGTGGCTCGAGCAGGACGACTTCAATTGACGAGGACGGCGATGACGCAGTCGAGTATGGAGAAGACCCACTGGACCAGTCACCCCAAGGGATGGATCCGTTCCGTGACGGCCGTGGCGATTGCCGCCTTCGCGTTGCTCGGATCGAGCGTCCGGGCGGACGATCTTTCGTCGATCGAACTCCAGCGTCCGCTCGGCGGGACGACCACGCTCGGGGAGTACCAGAAAGAGAAGGCCCGGCCGGTGGTCCTCTGCTTTCTCGGTGTCGAGTGTCCGCTTGCCAAACTCTATGCTCCCGAACTCTCGAAACTCGCCAATGAGTACCAAAAGCGAGGCGTCACGCTCCTCGGGATCGACTCCAACGTTCAAGATTCTCTCTTGGACATCGCCGGCTACTCGCGCGAGCATTCGCTAACGTTTCCTCTCCTTAAGGATCCCGGCCACCGGCTGGCCGATGCCCTTAACGCCAAGCGGACGCCTGAAGTCGTCGTGCTCGACGGGGATCGCACGGTGCGTTACCGTGGCCGAGTCGATGATCGCTACGGGATCGGGTACATCCGGGACGAGCCGAAGCGGCGTGACTTGAAGGTCGCCTTGGAGGAACTGCTCGCCGGCAAGGAAGTGTCGACTCCGGAGACCGAGGCGATCGGCTGCTTCATCGGTCGGCGCCGCGAGCCGAAACCTGACAGCGACGTCACTTTCCATCACCAGATCACGCGGATCTTCCAGCGGCGCTGCGTCGAATGCCACCGCGACGGCGACATCGCCCCCTTCGAGTTGACGAACTACGAGGAAGTCGCGGGTTGGGCCGAGACGATCGCCGAGGTTGTCAACGAGCAGCGGATGCCGCCGTGGCACGCGAACCCGCAGCATGGTTCGTTCGCCAACGCTCGATTGATGACCGCCAAGGAGAAAGAGCTTGTCAATCGCTGGGTCGAGAACGGAGCCCCCGAGGGCGATCCCAAGAAGGCCCCCTCGCCGCGAGACTTCGTCGATGGCTGGAAGCTCCCGCGCGAGCCGGACCTGGTGCTGGCGATGCGCGACAAGCCCTTCGTCGTACCGGCCGAGGGCGTGGTTGACTACCAGTACTACGCAATCGATCCCGGCTTCACCGAAGACAAGTGGGTCTGTGCCGCCGACATCGTTCCGGGCAACCGCGCGGTCGTTCACCATGCGATCATCTTCATCAGTCCCCCGGAGGAGAATCGCAAGCGCGGTCTCGGTTTCCTCGCGGGCTACGTTCCCGGCCAAGGACAATGGCGTCTCGAGCCGGGCCAAGCTCGATTCGTCCCCGCCGGTTCGAAGCTCATCTTCCAGATGCACTACACGCCGGTTGGGAGTGTGCAGGAGGACTTGACCAAAATCGGTCTCTGCTTCGTCGACGATGACCAGGTGAGCGAGGAATTGATCACGCTCTTCGCCGCGGAGTCGAAGTTCGAGATCCCGCCCCATGCCGGCGACCACGAGGTGACGAAGGTCTACACGCGCTTTCCGAAAGAAGGGCGACTCTTGGCGATGAGTCCCCACATGCACCTTCGCGGCAAGTCGTTCCGCTTCATCGCCCACCACCCGGACGGCTCGTCGGAGATCATGCTCGACATCCCCAACTACGACTTCAATTGGCAGAACAATTACGTTCTTTCCCAACCGATCGACACGGACGAGGGATTTCAGGTCGAATGCGTCGCGACCTTCGACAATTCCGTCGAGAATCCCAATAATCCCGACCCGGCCGCCCCGGTCCGTTGGGGCGAGCAGACCTGGGAAGAGATGATGATCGGCTTCTTCGAGGTCGCGGTTCCCAAGGGGACCGTGGAGAAGATGTGGGCGAAGCGCAAGCGAACCAAGAAGCCCGAGGATCTCGCCAAGGTCGAACAGATCGCCGAGCAACTGATGAAGCGACACGACCACAACGGCGACGGTGTGATCCGTCGTCACGAGGTCCCCGAGGCCTTCGCCCTCTTCGCCTTCAAACGGTTCGACCGCGATCGCGACGGATCGATCACCCTCGAGGAAGCTCGCGCCCTCGCCAAACGCAAACTCAACTAGTGTGCTGTCAAGTGTCTCATTTCGGGTTGCCGGTGATGTAGCTCGTTCGCACTGGCTGACAAGCGGCCGGTGGCACCCGAACATCAGGTCTTGACGATGCACTCGTGCCCTGATTGGCTAGTTCATTGCCCAAAAGACTCTTGGGTGCCTTGCCCACGCTCGCGTGGCATGCGGGAAACGCCTCTGATGCAGCACACTCCCGCACGAATCGGGAACGAGGTGTCATGGAACGAACCCGCCAATCAGGACACTGGTCCACCCATACCTGCCACGATTTACCTTGGGGGCGAACGGAAGCGACGTGAGGCTACCCACCGCATATCTCGCTGAATTGCTCGCGCGTCACCGACCGTGGATCGCATTGGGCATGGTCTTGGTCAGCGCCGTCGCCTTGACCGGCTATCTCCCCGAGACCGTCTCGAAACCGACCAAGGCCCGTGTCGGCGACCGAGAGATCCAACGGCCGACGCAGTCGGAGCGGGTTACCAACTCGTTTGACCTGAGCCGAAGCGAAGCCTTCCTGGTCGTCGATGGGGACGACCTGTTCAATCCCGCGACGATGGCCGCCATTCGTTCGATGGTCGACGCGGTCGAGGGAATGGAAATCGTCGATACCGTCTTCTGGGTCGATCGCATCCCGATGCTCAACGTCTTCGGCATCGCCGACCCGCTCATTCCACCAAACGGCTCCTCGCCCGAGGCCTTCCTCGAGGCTCGCGAGGAACTCCTCGAACATCCGCTGATCGTCGGCCAGCTCCTCTCGCCTGACGGCCGAACCCTGATGATGCCGATCGTCTACGACTGGTTCTTCGTCGACGATGACGCAAGTTGTACCGAGGGCGTACTGGAAACGGCTCGGCAAGCGCTCGAGGCCTCCGCCTCGAAGAGCGGACTCGTCGACATTCCCCGCGTTCAGATCACCGGGAACGTCCCGCTCTACCTCGCGACCCGGACGGCGTTCAAACGCAACCAGTGGTTCTACCGCATCGCCGGGTACGGCATGATCTTGCTGTTGTCGATTGTTCTCTTCCGAGGGCTGACCGCCGTGCTGGTCGTGGCGAGCGGGCCGGCGATTGGGATCTTCTGGGCGTTTGGGTTGATCGAACTTTCGGGGGTCTACATCAACGAACTGGCCAACGTGGTCTTGCCGGTCTTGCTCTCGCTGGTCGGGCTCGCCGACAGCGTCCACCTCGTCGTCCATGTCCGTCAACGCCGGGCGCTCGGGGACACGCCGCTCGAGGCCGCCGCCTCGGCGATTCGCGATGTCGGTCCAGCCTGTCTGCTCACCTCGCTGACCACGGCGATCGGCTTTCTCTCGCTGCTGACCGCGAGTTCGGAATTCGTCCAGGACTTCGGTCGCGTCTGCGCGATGGGGGTCGGGATTTCGTTCACGGCCGTCGTCACGCTGGTGCCGTTGCTGACCAGCTTCCAATGGATCGGCGGAACGATCGAACGCGGCCAAGAGCGCGATCTCATTGGGTGGGCCTTGCGACGCTGTGGTAGTGCCATCGATTGGATACTGCGGCACCACCGCTTCGTCAGCACGATGGCGATTCTCTCGACGATCGGCTTGCTGCTGGTTTCCTCGACGCTGCGTCCGGACAACCGGCTGGAAGACGCGATGCCGGCCTCCACCAACGCCTACAAGGCGTTGGCCTATTGCGATGAGGCCTTCGGCGGCATCGAATTCGCGCGCATCGAGGTAACGTGGCCCAAGTCGCTCCAGGAGGACGATGGCGAGATCCTCCAAGCGATCATCGACGTCGAAGAACTCGTCGGGACCGAACCGCTGGTTCAGCATCCCCTCTCGATCCGCGGATTGCTCGCCTTCTTCCCCGGCGACAAGGACGACCATGACACGCAGATGACCTTCCTCTCGCTGTTGCCGAAGAGACTCAAGGGGTTCTTCCTTCGAGACAAGGATCGGACCGCGTGGGTGGTGGTGCGGGTTCAAGATCGGGGGACCGCGGCCTACGAGCCGGTCTTCCAACGCATCGAGCAGGGCCTCGCCGACCTTGGCACGCGTCATCCCGGATTCACGTTCGACCTCGACGGCGGTCCCGTCCGACGGACGCGCGAACTCTACTTGATCGTCGTTGACCTGACGGCCAGTCTCGGGACGGCGACGCTGATCATTCTCGCGGTGATGGCGGTGGTGTACCGTTCGCTGCGCATCGGATTGATCACGATCATCCCGAACATATTCCCCTTGGCGGCGACCGGGGCGCTGCTGGTTCTGCTTGGGCAGCCGCTGACGATGGCGAGCGTTTGCGCCTTCACGGTCTGTCTGGGCATCGCCGTCGACGACACGATTCACTTCATGACGCGGTTTCAGCGCGAGCTACGCGAGGGGCATCATTGGGAGGAGGCGATTCGTCGCACCTTCCTGACGGTGGGAACCGCGCTGGTGATGACGACGATCATTCTGGTGGCGGGCTTTTCCATTGTCTTGATGAGCGACATGCCCGGCCACCAAACCTTCGGTTCCATGGCGAGCGCCACCATCAGCTCGGCGCTGCTGGGCGATCTTCTTTTCCTTCCCGCGATGCTCGCGACCTTCCTGGGGCGGGGGCACAGCAAGAAAGAGAACGACGGCGATACCTCGAACGATCGCGAAGCCGAGTCCCTCTCTTAAACGAGGGGGCCATCGGTGCTCGTTCAGGCTCGCCGTGTCGATTGACGCGTGGGAAACGCCACGTTCACCAACGTGATGTGAACGCGACGCCGTCGTATCGCGGCGTTGTCTGCTCGCTTAGTTCGCGTTCGGGCTGGCCGCCTTGGGCTTGGTGACGCCGTTGACGACCGCGTTGGCGTCGAAGTCGGCCGTCAGGTAGTTGTTGACGATGGCCGCTTCGCGCTGCGACTCGAAGAAGGTCGCGATCTCACGGCGAAGCTTCCGGTCGTTAAGTCCCTTCGTCAGGTAGTCGCGAACCGTGTCGTCGGAGTCCTTGGTCGCCTTCGAGTCGAGCGTCACGTCGGTCCGCTCCTCGACCCGGCGAACGCAGAGCAGCATCATGTTGCCGTTGGGCACTTGAACGATCTTGCTCAGCTCGCCCGGCTCCAAACCGAACGCGAGATCCTCGATCTCGGGATAGCCGGAGTGACGGCTGATCGGCTGGGTCTTGCCGCCGTAGGGACGCGAGGCCTGGTCGACCGAGTAGGTCTTGCAGAGATCCTCGAAGCGTTGCAGTCGCTCCTTGGTCCCCTTGACCTTGTTGACCTCTTCCCACAGTTCGTGGGCACGACGCAATTCGTGAACGATCAGCATGCGGACCTCGACCTTTTCGCCGTAGGTCGCTTGGAACGCCTTCTGCAGATCCTCGTCGGTCACCTCGATCTTGTCCTCGCAGAGGGCCTTGAGGGCCAGGGCGGGGGCGATCGTGTCGCGAATGTATTGGCCCATCGAGATGCCACGCGAGGCGAGGACGCGCTGAACGAACTCTCGCCGCGTCAGGTTGAGCTGCTTGGTTCGCTTGGCGATCTCTTCCTCGATCATCTCGCGCGTGATGTCGATGTTGTTCTCGCGGCAGGCCTGGGCGATGATGAGTCGGTTGATCATCGCGTCGAGCTGCTGTTCGCCGTGGTTGTCGATTAGCTCATCGGCGAGCATGTCCCGCGTGATCTTCTCGCCATTGACCTCGGCGACGATCTGTTCCGGGCGCTCGGCCGGCGTTTCCTTGGTGGTCGTTACCTTCGTCGTCTTCTTCTTCGAGAAGATCGGGATCAGGTCGGCAGCCTCGGCATGAGGAGCCAGCGCGGAGGTGATGCCCACGACGACGAGAATCGCGTATCGAGTTGCCCATCGAGCCATCGGAATTCCTTTGTCTATCCAGTCTTCCCTCGTCCCCAGGTCGCGCTCCAGATGAGTCGGACCCACGATCGCCTTGGTCGGCGGAAGCGGGCCGCTTATAACCAGACTTCGAGATCCTGGTCAACGCGATCTAGCTCTACGCGTGCTGGAGTAGCCAAAAGTCGCTGGCCGACCGGCGGACGGTCGTTCGATGGAGCGGGAACTCGCTTCGTCACCGCGTTCGTCTTCCGCCTTCGTTGAGGTTTCCGCGATGAATATCGTCGGCATCGGTACCGACATCGCCGAGTGTTCCCGAATTGCCAAGATGGTCGAGCGCCACGGCGAGCTCTTCCTCGAACGGGTCTTTACCTCCCGCGAGATCGACTACTGCCAAACCCACAAGAATGCCGTCGAGCGCTTCGCCGGACGCTGGGCCGCCAAGGAGGCGATCCTCAAGTCGCTCGGCACCGGCTGGCAAAAGGGGATCAGTTGGCTCGACATGGAAGTGGTCAACGACGTCGCCGGCAAACCGATCGTTCACCTGGGCGGAGCGGCGGCTCAACACGCCGTTCGCCAGAATATTGACGACATCTTGATCAGCATTTCCCACTGCCGCACCTATGCGGTCGGCTTCGCGATCGCGACCGGCCGGCCGGTCGAGTCGACCCCGCCGCCGCCCGAAACCTCCTAACCGTCTCAAGCCAACCCAATCGCTCCCGCTTTGCCCGCGTCTCCCGCTTTAGCCGTTTTCGGGGCTACGCGAAATTCGCCAAAGATCCTATCATGGCGGGCGTCGGCAACTTCGTGGCGGCGCGGTTCATTCGAGCCGGGCCATGAGCCGACCCTTTCCGATCCAAAGCGCAGGACGGATTCATGAATCGGCCCGGAATCAGACGGGACCGTTGGTGGTTGCTCGCGGGGATGTCCCTGGCGATGGGGTGTTCCATGGGAGGTCAAGCTCCCTGGAAAACCGCACTCGACAAGAAGGACGTGATCCTCGTCGACGGTAGCCGCGGACGCCCCAGCCCCTACACCGAGGACTCGCCGCGGCGCGAGCGACTTCGCGGTCTCGCCGGTGGAACGACTCCCACCACCGACCACTCGAAGGCCCCGGCTGTCGCGGCCACCGACTCCTCCGGGCCGAAGGTCCCTCAAGAGATCGTTCGGCTCTACCCGCCAATGGCCGGCCCCCGCCTGGAGCCGCCCAAGGGGATGGAACCGGCCCCCGCCGCCAAGGCCCTGGTCGCCGCCGCCAAGGAACGACTCGCCTCGGCCAACGGCTACTCCGCGGAGTTGGTCCGTCGGTGGCGCGGCCCCGATGGACGTTCCGATGTCGAGCTGATCGAGATCGAAGCCGACGGCGACACCGGTGAGGTCGTGCTCCAGTGGCGCGACGAAGCTCGGCTCGGCCGAAGGGTCGTGCTAAACACCAAGTCCTCCGAGATTCCCGGCAAAGTTCGCCTTGGCAGCGACGAACCGGGTTTGCCGAGTGCCGAAGTGACGATCGATGCCCTCGAGCCCGGTACGGCGCCCGGTCCCCATCCGATTCTCAAGTTCCTCCCCGAAACGTGGCTCTCCGAACTCGACGAGAGTTATGGCGACTCGGAGCTAAAGATCGAGACCTACGCGGTGGTTGACGGCAATCCGGCCTACCACCTCTGGCGCGACATCGAGGAGACTTCGTCGTCACTTCCCAAGCGGCAACGTCACTGGTACATCGACATCCGCACCCTCACGCCCACCGCGGTGATTACCCATTCCGCCGACGGCGAGGTGGTCGAGTCGCTCAAGATCGAGGAAATGACCCTTCGCTCGGGCGACGAATAGTCCGTTCCCCCGTAGATCAGGCTATCTGCCTGACACCGGAAGGTCGGGCGTGTGGCTCACCAACGTGAACTTCATCGTTCGCGTCGACTACTCTTTCCTCTCTGTGCCTCTTGTGCCTCCGGCACCCCAATGGGCGAGCAATAGGGGCCACCCTGAAAAGGGTCCGAGAAAGATGGCCTGTGGCCCACCAACGGGAATGCCCCTCGCTCCGCGACCCAGCCCTTTGCGTCTTCGGTGACGTCTTGCTCCAACTTCGGTACTATTGGGCCGAAGGAGGGAGATTCATGCGCATCACCATGTTCACGAACGTCTATCGTCCCAAGATCGGCGGGATCACCCGCAGCATCGATGCGTTCGCCAGTCAATTCCGAAGCAACGGCCATGTCGTCCAGATCGTCGCGCCGACCTTCGAGGGGAGCACTGCCCAGGACGAGGAACCGGACGTCTTTCGCATCCCCTCGCTTCACGACATCGTTGACGGCTACTCCTTGCCAATCCCCTTGAGCGCGCGTTTGCAAGACGCCGTGACCGAGTTCGCTCCCGAGGTCATCCACGCCCATCATCCGTTCCTGCTCGGTTCGACGGCGCACAAGATCGCGGCGCTGCTCAATGTTCCCATCGTCTACACCCACCACACTCGCTTCGATGCCTACCAGGCGCTCTTCGAGGAGGAGGGGAGCTTTCTGCAACATTTCGCCGTCGCCCTCTCGACCAACTTCGCGGCGCTCTGTGACGCGGTCGTCGCTCCGGGAGAGTTCGTCCGGCATTGCCTCCAAGAGGCCGGCGTCCAAACACGGATCGAAGTGATCCCCACCGGGGTCGACACCGAGCGATTCTCCAAGGGGGACGGTGCCGCCGCTCGTCGACAACTCGACCTCGCCCCGGATGTACCCGTCGCGGGAACGATCTCGCGTCTCTCGCCGGAGAAGAATCTCGGGTTCCTGACCCAGGCCGCCTCGCGTCTCTTGCAGCAAGATCCCCGCGTCCACTTCCTGCTCGTCGGCACCGGACCCGAACAGGTGGCGATCCTCGACCACTTCGGCGAAGCGGGGATCATCGACCGCGTTCGGGCTCCAGGCTTGCTCGAGGGTCAAGACCTCGTCGATGCCTACGCGGTGCTCGATGTCTTCATGTTCAGTTCCAAGAGCGAAACGCAAGGCATGGTCGTCACCGAGGCGATGGCCTCCGGCGTCCCGGTCGTGGCGCTGCGGGCCTCGGGCGTCGAGGATGTCCTCGAGCACGGCAAGCAGGGAACGCTCCTCGACGACGAGGACGACAAGTGCTTCGCCAACGCGACCGCCGATCTTCTCTTCTGCGGCGCCGAGCGAAAAGAGGCGATGAAACGGGCCTGCCGGGAGACGGCCGAGCAATGGTCGATCCAGCGCTGCGCCCAGCGGATGCTGTCGCTCTACGAGGAGCTCGCCGAGAAACGTTCGGCGGAGATTGAGCCGACCACCGACGTCGCGGAAGCTTGGAACGCCTTCGGCCGCCGGCTCCACGACGAGTTCGTCATGTTCTCCAACGTGTCGCAATCGGTCCGCGACGCCTTTGTCGAGTCGGTCTTCGAGTGAGTCCGTCGCTCGTCAGATGTTTTCTCTCAGGGTAAATTTGTTCTATTAGCCAAAATCGGTTGACGGACTTCCAATTGCCGCGTAAGCTTCGCGCATGGGGTGATTGATCCATCGCTTGTGTCCGCTGAAAGCGGCCGGGATCCAAGAAGGGAAGCCGGTTCGTTGGCGCTCAGTGTACGCGCGGAGGGTGTCGTCATGGGCGAATCGAAGCGTGGGTTGCGCTGGATCGATGTCGTGGTCTTGTTCGGGATCGGGCTCGTGGCACTCACGATGCTGATGACTACGTTGGGGTATGACCGAACGGCGGAGCGTCGTACGCTGAGCAAGATCAACCTCAAGCTGATCGGCTTGGCGATGCTCAACTATCACGATGCCCACAAGACCTTTCCGCCGGGGCTCGTGAGTCAGCCCGATGGCTTCTACGTCGCGGCCAACAACGCGGGACGAGGCGACGTCAGCAGTACCAGCGGCTGGACCCTGATCCTCCCCTTCCTGGAAGAGAAGCACATCTGGAAGGCCTACAACTTCGAACTCGGCTGCGCCCACCCGGCCAACAAGACGGCGGTCGAGACGGTCATCACACGCTATGTCTGCCCCTCATCGATGAAGGGGGCCACCCGGTTCGAGGATCCTTACACGCACGGATCAATGGGGCCGACCGACTACGTACTCAACATGGGGGCGCATCAGTTCCTCACCCCGGCAAGTCCCTTCCGCGAGGATAGCGGTTTCCCTCCGTGGCTTCGCCGAGCGGTCGGGCCGTTCAACATCAATAGCCATTGCCCGATTGCCCGCATGCGCGACGGCACCAGCAACACCTTTCTCGTCGGCGAGGGCGTCCACGGACTCCAGAGTGCAACGCCGGAGGGTAAGGGCACCATTGTCTTGAACCAAGGATGGGCCCAAGGTTATATCAGCAGTCCCGGCAACGGCCCCGCTGGGTCGATCTTCGCGGCGACGGCGCGCGAAACCCGCTACGACGAGGAGGGGAACGAACTCTCCTGCGAGCCGCTTCCGCACGTCACTCCGCCGACATCGACCGCATTCAGCCTCTGGGCGCCGAAACGCCGAGCGATCTCCCCGACCTGGTATCCGACCTCCTACGTCGACGGCCTGCCGGCGGATGCGACGTCGTTGCCGGCGGAGATCTCCGTCAGCCCCTTCCGCAGCGTTTACCCAGGCGTCGTTCACTTCCTCTACGCCGACGGATCGGTCAAGTCGGTCAGCGACCACATCAATCCCAGGTTGTATCGCGGGTTGAGTACAGTCGCGGGGAATGAGGTGTGGGAGCCGTGACAAGGTTCCGTCAGTTGAGGCTCGGTCTAACCCAACGGCCGGGCCTCACGCTTGTCGAGGTAATCGTCGTCGTCATGATCCTGCTGGTCATGATCGTACTCCTCTTGCCCTCGTTGCCGTCGAGGTACCACGACGATTGGCCGGCAAGACCGTGAGTCTTCTGGGCCTATGCCGAAGGCATTGACTAGTGAAGCCCAGGGTCGCGCTTCGCGCACCCTGGGTGGAGGTGATCGACGATCCCAAAACCCTGGAAGGGTTTTCCAACCGGTTTGCCTGGAAGGGTTTTCCAACCTCCGATCGATTCCACGGTCGTTGCCGGTAGTTCGCGTTTAGACAACCCCCGCGGGGTTGATTCTTCGTGCTTCGGTACCCAGGGTGCGCGAGGCGCGACCCTGGGCTTCATCAGAGAACGGCGTTGCCGTTCGGAGGGGAAAGGCGTTGCCGTTCGGAGAGGGAGCCGTTGCCGTTCGGAGGGGGAGGCGTTGCCGTTCGGAGGGGGAGGCGTTGCCGTTCGGAGGGGGGAGGCGTTGCCATTTGCAGAGCAGAAAGGCATTGCTGAGTGTCAACGAGCAGTGCTCGACACAAAACCACATCGGAAGTTGTTGATCGCCGCAAAGACGGAAGTCGTGGTGGATCCACATCCACCCTCAGACCGTATTCCCGCGAAGTCCCAGTGGATCGGATCGTCCTTTCGGAGTTGTTTATAGATAGGATAGGGGGGCTCGAACATCTCGAGTCCGAAGAGCCGGCCGCTGGTGGGTCGCGTCGTCATGGTCGTTCTCCCACGCGTGCGACGGAAACGCCCGTCGGGCGGCCAGTTCGTGCAAGACTCCCCTTGCCGCGAAGCGTTGGCTCTCCCAAAGTGCTCCTAAAGGATTATTCAGGCCCACATTGCGACGGACGGACTCTTGGCGGCGACACTGATCACGGGCGCGACCGGCTTTATCGGAAGTCATCTAGCCGAGTCCCTGTGCGCGCGCGGAGAGGAACTCGTCGGCTGGTCGCGTCGGTCCTCGTGGCCGGAGGAACTCACCTTTCTGAACGAGTCGGTCGCCCTTTCACCCGTCGACCTGGCCGATCGCGAGTCTGTTCGCGGGGCCATCGCCGATCTCGCTCCCGAGCGGATCTACCATCTCGCCGGCCAAGCTCACGTCGCCAAGGGAGAGGTGCAGCCCGAACTCACCTGGAAGAGCAACGTCGACACGACCCGGCATTTGCTGGAAGCGGCCGCTGAGTTGCCCCAACCGCCGCGGGTCCTGCTTATCGGGTCGGGCTATGTTTACGGTGCTCCCGAGTCGGGGCGGATCACCGACGCGTCCGCTCTTCATCCGCGTGGCGCCTATGCGATCAGCAAGGCGGCGAGCGATCTGCTCGCCCTCCACTACTTCCAGACGCACGGACTTCCGACGATGGTGGTTCGTCTCTTCAACAACATCGGGCCGAGGCAACAGCCGAGCTTCGCGATCGCGAGCTTCGCCCAGCAGATCGCGCGGATCGAGGCCGGCCTTGAGGAACCCGTGCTCTTTACCGGGTCGCTGTCGGCGTTGCGGGACTTCACCGACGTTCGCGATTCGGCCCGAGCCGTCGCCGCGATGATGGCCTCCGGCGAGCCAGGGGATGTCGGCATCGTCGCGCAGGGCCGAAGCCGGCCGGTGTCGGCGTTGCTCGAGGGACTGCTTTCGCTCAGCACCGCCACAATCGAGGTGAGGCAGGATCCGTCGCGGGTTCGCTCTCACGAGGAACCCCATCTCGCGATTGAACCGGAACTCGTCGCCCGTCGCACGGGCTGGATGCCGACGATCCCGCTGGAACAGTCGCTTCGCGACACGCTCGACTATTGGCGGGCACGAGTCGCGGCAACAGGATGAGTTGGTGGAAGTCATCTCACGCGAAGAAGTCACGTGCCGCGACATGAAACTCGGGATCGAGTTCCGGTAGCGTCAGTTCCTGCTCGCCTTCGAGAATCTGGCCCACGTCCTCTTGCCGATAGACGTGAACTCGCTCGGTCTCGGTGTCGATGACACAGACGACGAGGACGCCGGCGTCGAGGTACTCGGCGACCTTCGCGAGCAGATAGCCCGAACGATCGCTCGGCGAGCGGACCTCGAAGACGACTTCTGGTTTCGCGGTGGGATAGCCCTTGGGTGACTCACTCTTCGGCACGCGTTGGTAGCTGTAGTACGCGATGTCCGCTCCGCGCACGGTATCGGGGCCGCGATTGGTGGTGATGCCGGCGTCATTGCTCAACACCCTTCCAATCTGTCGTTCAGCAACAAAATTGCCTACGATTCGTCCGGTCAGGAGACACGTCTCGCCGTGTCGAAATCCTGGTACGTTCATCATGACGACTTCACCCCTAACCAGTTCGGTGGGATAGCCGGGGTCGGGGAGCTTTTCGTACTCCTCGGCGGTGATGAATTTGTCCGCGATGGCCATGGACGTCGTCCTGGGAACGAGAGAATGAGACTCCAGGATCGATTCTAACACATCGGTTCGAGACTTCGCACTACGCTGGGGGGCATGTCGCGAGCCTGCGAAACTCCTACCGCTTCCCCGTGGCCCCGCCGCCGAACGCTCGTTTGAGCGGATCCGTCGTGAGTTGACGTTGAACGGGGCGTTCATCGCTCGATTGAGCTCTGATATGTCGTTCAAGTGATGCGCTCCCCTCTGTCTTGTGCGATGTGAGCGCGGATGCCGACGCGACTTGCCCCCTCCTTGCGGGGCAGGGAGTTCCCTCTTACCATGATCCGATCGAACGGGATCGATCGGACCGAGGTGTGAAGGGCACGAACTAGATGGCAAGGAAGCTCGACGAGCAGACCAAACGAGCGCGGGCGATCGCCCGTGGGCTTGACAAACTCTATCCCGACGCCAAATGCAGTCTGCACTACGCCTCGCCGCTGCAACTGCTCGTGGCCACCATCCTCTCGGCCCAGTGCACCGACGACCGCGTCAACATGGTGACGCCACCCCTCTTCGAACGCTACCCGGACGCGGCGGCCTTCGCGACCGCGACGATCGGCGATCTTGAGAAAGCGATCCAGAGCACCGGATTCTTCCGCAACAAAGCCAAGAATATCCAAGCCGCTTGCCAGCGCATCCTCGACGTCCACAACGGCGACGTCCCGACCACGATGGAGGAGCTGATTCTCCTTCCCGGCGTGGCGCGCAAGACCGCCAACGTCGTGCTGGGCAACGCGTTCGGCATCCCCGGGTTGCCGGTCGATACCCATGTCGGGCGGCTCTCGCGGCGGATGGGCCTCACCGAGCATAAGGATCCGGTCAAGGTCGAGAAAGACCTCTGTGATCGGCTTCCTCCCAAGGAATGGACGATCTTTGGTCACCGGATGATCTATCATGGGCGGAAGGTTTGTCAGGCCCGCAAGCCCGACTGCTCCGCGTGCGCCATCGAAAAGCTCTGTCCTAGGGTGGGAGTGGCACCATGATTCTCTCCGGCAAGGAGATCGAAAAGAACATCGAGAAGGGCAAGATCGTCATCGAGCCCTACGACAAGAGCGACCTCAATCCCAACAGCTACAACCTGCATCTGCACGATGAACTGCTGGTCTACGAGGAGGTCGTCCTCGACATGAAGAAGAAGAACCGGACCCGGCGGGTGGCGATCCCCGAGGAAGGGCTCGTGCTCGGGACCAACCAACTCTACCTCGGGCGGACGGTCGAACGGACCGAGACGCACGGCTTCGTGCCGATGATCGAGGGACGCTCTTCGGTCGGCCGTCTCGGCCTGTGCGTCCACATCACCGCGGGTTTCGGCGACGTCGGCTTTTGCGGCTACTGGACGCTCGAGATGTTCTGCCTGCATCCGATCCGGGTTTATCCGGGCATTTCGATCTGCCAGATCTTCTACGAGACGGTCTCCGAGGACCACGCGGAGTACTCGAGCAACAAGTACCAGAATGCCGACGACATCCAGCCAAGCCTGCTCTACAAGGAGTTCGCCGAAGGTCCCGAAGAGGACAAGACCTACTTCGACGAGTAGTTCGCGGGATCGGAGACCGTAGGGCGGGTCAGGACCGACCATGTCTTCGGCAGAAAGCGGACATCGGAAAGAAGAATGGAACCACAGAGGCCGCAGAGAGCACAGAGGAGGTTGTCGCGATCGCTGGCCGACACCCTCTCCCGGTGGGAGAGGGAAGCTCACGCAGCGAGCAGGCCGCTCTCTTCGGAAGATCGGACTCGATCAACTCCCGTAGGGTGGGTCTCGACCCACCATGTCTTCTGCAGGAAGCCAAGTAGGGTGGGCCTTGACCCACCATGCTTTCGTTCCCTGGAGATATACCCGAATGTTGTGTGGTGGTTGAATGAAAAAAGCGGCGTATCCTGCTGGTGAAGTAGTTGAGATTTCATCAGCGGCCCGACGAGGGCAACGAAGGATACGCCACAGACAAGAGTACGCGGGAAGGACTCGGGAATCCAGCGGAGAGTCGGGAATCGGAAGCTCTTTCGCTTCCCGCTGCTGGTGAGGAAAAGAGCCCGCTGGATCAGATCGTCCGCGAGGGGGCCCAGCGGATGCTGCGGACGGCGATCGAAACGGAGGTGCATGAGTTCATCCTGGCTCACGAGGATCGCCGCGACGAGCGGGGACAGCGGTTGGTGGTTCGCAATGGCTACAAGCCGACCCGGGAGATCCTGACCGGAGCGGGACCTCTCGAAGTGCGTCAGCCACGGGTCCGCGACAACTCGGCCGACAAGGAGCAACGGGTGACCTTCTCGTCGTCGATCTTGCCTCCTTACCTTCGTCGCAGCAGCAAAACGACTCGACGAAGGCACGCACCTGCGGCGTCATCTGGGCCGCGAGTTCAGGAGGTATCTTCGACTTCCCTTTCGTGAAGAGACCAACTCACAGGGTGTGAACGGCTCAACAACAGTCTTGGCATCACGTGTCTGATTTTTGCCAGCCCTCGGAAGATCGTCGCGTAGGCTGATTCGGTAAGGTGTTTGCAGGAAAAAGGTTACGGGCACCGACCTTGGTCAAGATTGCTGCCCGCCGCCTCTACTTCATGGCCACCTTTCGAGTTTTCGGAAGGTGGCCTTTCTTTTGGCGTCGCGATCCCACGCTTCGCAAACCAGTCCGGGAGAATCATCCCATCGCGACCTCAGGACTTCTTGGAGATGCTCTCGATCTTCCTTGCCAACCGGTGGATCCGGGGGGAGGATCGTGTGGTTTTCCCATCTTTTTCATCACTTGGGGTAACCTCGTGTTGGGATCTGCCATTACTTGGTGATGAGGGGCCGACCAGCTATTGACGATTCCTGCCTGGAAGACGCGATTCGCCGAACCCGCGAAGGGGAACCGTCCGCCTTCGAGATCGTGGTCCGTCGTTTCGAGACGCCGCTGCGCACGTGGTTGGCGGGACACGTGCCGCCGGGAATCGACGTCGATGAGATCGCGCAGCGAACCTTCCTCGCGGCCTACACGCGTTTGAACGAATACACGCCAGGGACGCGATTGGGAGCGTGGCTCTTCACGATCGCTCGGTATCAGCTTCAGACTGAAATGACCCGCTTGCGACGAGTGGCCGACTACCACGCCCGTTACGCGCCCGACTTGCTCCGGCGCGAGCTTGAGAAGCGCAACACCGAGCCGCCGGAATTGTTCGTCGATCGCTTGGAGCATCTTCATGCGTGCCTCGAGTCCCTCGCCGAGCATTTGCGTCGATTCGTCACGTGGCGCTACGAGGAGGAGGCACCGCTGGAAGTAATGGCCGAACGAAGCGGCCGCTCCGTGGCTGCCGTGAAGAAACAATTGTGGCTGATCAGACAGAAACTTCAGCAATGCGTGGACGAGCGAATGGCCGTCGCTGAAGGGAGTTTGTCATGAGTGCTGAACAGCGATTCGCCGAACTGTGGACCGACTACCTCGAAGGCGAACTTGACGAATCGGCGATCGTGGAGCTGCGCGAACTCCTGGCGGCGGACGAGAGCCTCCTGCAACGCGCGGCGGACATGTATCAGGTGCACCGCTTGCTGGGCGTGGCCTCACGGGACGTGCCCAAGCGGCAAGAGGAGTTCGTTCGCGACGTCATGGCCCGGTTGCCCGAGAAATCGGACGACTTTATCGACGTCGTGATGAAGAACGTCAAGCAATTGGCGAATGCCGGCGAGAACGAGATCGATGCCCCCGCGATCCGCTCGAGGTCCACTCGGCCGGCCAAGAGAAAGGTCTCGCGAAGGATCGCAAGCGCCGCGCTAGCTGTCGCCGCGTTGGCGCTCGTCCTTCTGGCCGGCGTCTCCTTCTGGCCGGCGGGAACGGCGCCGATCGCCTCGCATGACTCCGGTTCAGGTGGCGGAATGTCCGGACTCGACGACGTGCGATTCGCGAGCCTGGCGGGTGCGAGATTCTTCGGGGAACTGCCGCCGCCGCTGCATTCGACGCTCGCCCCGCGTCGCGACTATGTGTTGACCAACGGAATGGCGGAGATCGCGTTTCCCTCGGGAGCCTCAGCGATCGTCGAGGGGCCGGCCGTTTTTCGGCTCCTGTCGGACGATGCCCTCGCTTTGGACGTCGGCCGCTGCAGCGTCCATGCGCCAAAGGGAGTCGAGGCGTTCCGGGTCGAGACGCCGGTGACGCAGGTTGTCGATCGCGGGACGCGGTTCACGGTTTGTGTCTCGGAAACGAGTCAGTCGGAAGTTCAAGTGATCGAAGGGGCGGCCGACATCTACGAGCGGTCGAAGGCGCAAGGAGCCGCGGACCTTTCCGGCGACAGCATCCGCCTGACCGAAGGCGAAGCGAAGGAGTTCATCAAGGGCAGGCGGTTCGTCGACAAGGACATTCCCTTCAACCCAAGCGTCTACCAACGCGGTCTGCCCGATCGGGTCATCTCCTACGAAGCGACTCCGACCTCGGGCGATGCCGTCGAGAATCTGGTCAGCGTGACCGTGCAACGCGGCGGGCTCGTCGAAACAATTCCTGTTGAAGAACTGATCCCCATCCGCGTGACCGCTTTTCGGAATCCGGCGGCGGGCGCCTTTTTTTGCGGTGGCGAGATCTTGCCCGAGGAACGCATCGCGACCTCGTCGGACCGCAGCCTCGTCACGGGCGTGATCAACCCGGGCGGCAGTGCGGAACCCTTGACGTCCGATCCGGTGCTGTCGGGCGAGTCGGCGACACCCGGCCTGGCGATCCGGTTCGACCGCCCGGTGACGAACGGTCCCGGCCCGGATGTCGTTTTCTTCGAGTTGCAGACATTCTCGAATCCTTCCGATGGCGACGCGTTCCACGTCAGTCCCTTGCGGTTTCGCGATGGTCTGAAGTCGCACACAATCCGTCTCTACGACCTGACGATGGAATCGCCCAACGCTCTGGATTTGCCCGACTTCTACACCCACATGTTTTCCGGAGCGGTCGATTCCCTGGTGGAGTTGGAGTCGTTTGACACGTCTCCGCACACGCAGGGCGTCAAGTTTCGCGGCTTGGCGGTCGGAATCGATCTCTCCGACTTGGGGTACGACGATTGCGAAACCGTCGAGGGCTTGTTCATTCAAGATGCGCTCGACGATCGACACGTCGTCGACCCGGTTTTCATCGGTGGCTTGCCGACAACGAGATGTGCGTCGGCCGGGATCGAGAATCCGGCCGGCATGGAAGAGGGCAACCAATGATTTCGAGAATCATCGCGACCTTCGGCCTCTTGTCGCTGTCGACGGTGGCGATGGCCGGAGAAGCGGTCGACAACGAGAGCCTGAAGTTCTTCGAGTCGAAGGTGCGGCCGCTGCTCGCGTCCAAATGCGTTGGGTGCCACGGCGCCGAGAAGCAGAAGGGCGAGTTGCGACTCGACTCGTTGGCGGCGATGCTCAAAGGGGGCGAGAACGGAGTGGCGGTGGTTCCGCACAAGCCGGGCGAGAGTCTGCTCGTCGAAGCGATCAACTACGAATCGTTCGAGATGCCGCCGGAAGCTCAACTGAGCGAGAAATCGATCGCCATCCTGACCCGCTGGGTCGAGATGGGAGCCCCGTGGCCTCAGGCCGATTCGAACCTCATTCGTTCCTCGGAGAAGACCTTCACCGATGAGGATCGCGATTGGTGGGCGATCCAGCCGCTGAGCGAGCCGGGCGTCCCCGACGCGGGTGGCGATTGGGCTCGCAACGACATCGATCGATTCGTCACGAAGCGGCTGAAGAAAGCCGGTTTGGAACCGGCGCGGGAGGCCGATCGCCACGAACTCTTGCGGCGTGCGTACTTCGATCTGCACGGGCTCCCGCCGACGCCGGAACAGATCGACGCGTTCGTCAACGACGACCGGCCCGATGCCTGGCAACGATTGATTCGCGAACTGCTCGAGAGTCCCCGCTACGGCGAACGCTGGGCTCAGCACTGGCTCGACGTCGTGCGCTACGCCGAGAGCGACGGCTACAACGAGGACGCGTTCCGGCCCAGCGCCAGCGCTTTTCGCGACTACGTCATCCGTTCGTTCAACGACGACAAGCCCTACGACCAATTCGTTCGCGAACATCTCGCCGGCGATGAGATCGACCCCGACGATCCCAACGTCTTCATCGGCACCGCGTACCTGCGTCACGGCATCTACGAGTGGAACCAGCGGAACGCGCGAATGCACTGGGGGCTGATCATGGACGAGATGACTCGCGTCACCGGCGAGGCGTTTCTCGGGATCGGCATCGGCTGTGCCCAGTGCCACGATCACAAGTTCGATCCGATTCTGCAGAAGGACTACTACGGGCTTCAGGCCTTCATGTCGTCGGTCGCATGGCCGATGGACAGGATCCTGGCGACACCTGAAGAGATTGCCGCCTACCAGAAGAAGCAGCACGCGTGGGAGGAGAAGACCAAGGCGATTCGGGAGGAGATGCAGGGACTCGCGAAGGCCGCCTTCGACAGCAAGCAGAAGTATGTCGTCAAGCAGTTTCCCGAGGACATTCAGAAGATATACCACAAGCCGGAGTCGGAGAAGACGACCTACGAGAAGCAGCTTTCCTATCTCGTTTTCCGGCAGGCCCATCGCGCCGCGACACGTTTCGACTACGCCAAGGCGCTGAAAAAGAAGCCGGAGAAACTCAAACGCTATCGCGAGTTGGAAGCGGAGCTGAAGAAGTTCGACAAGATGAAGCCCAAACCGCTACCCAAGGCGTTCGTCGCCACGGACATCGGCTCGGTGCCCGCACCCACCTATCTCTTAACGCGAACGACCAAGGAAGCCGTCGAGCCATCCTTCTTGGCCCTCCTTGGCGAGGACGCGCCGAAGATCGACCCGACCGAGACCACGACGGGACGCCGCATGGCGCTAGCGAACTGGATCGCCCGGGACGACAACCCCCTCTCGACGCGCGTGATCGTCAATCGCGTCTGGCAACGGCACTTCGGCCAAGGGATTGTCCCAACGCCCAACGACTTCGGAACGCTCGGTGAGTCCCCGAGTCATCCCGAGTTGCTCGACTGGCTGACGAGACGATTTCTCGAAAACGGCTGGAGGATGAAGCCGCTCCACGAGCTGATCATGAACAGCGCCACCTACCGGATGACCGCACGGCGCGAGCCCTCCTCGACGGAGAACACCATCGATCCAACCGATCGGTTGTTGTGGCGATTCCCTCCGCAACGTTTGGACGCGGAACAGGTTCGCGATGCCATGCTCGCGGTGTCAGGGGAACTGAAACATCGCGACGGCGGAGCATCCGTATCGGGCGGCAATCCCTACCGTAGCGTCTTCGTGATCAAAAAGAGGAACCGGCCCGACGAGATGCTGGGCGGGTTCGATGCGCCCCTCGGCTTCGAGTCGGCTCCCAGCCGGATCGCGACCACGACACCGACCCAGTCACTGCTGTTGGTCAACGGCAATTGGAGCCTCGATCGGTCGCGTGCGTTCGCCAAGCGGTTGCTCGGGGGAAAACAAGAGTTCCAGGCCGACGATGTCCGCAAGGCTTACCGACTCGTCTTCGGACGCGAGGCGACCGATGCCGAAGTCGACGATGCGCTGGCGTTCGTCAACGAGCAAGAGTCCGCGATTCCCAAGACGGTCAAGACCGACAAGTTCCCCAACGAGACAGGCATGCGTCCCGTCGCCCAACACTTCGGCGTGGTGAAGGATGTCAAACTGGGACGCAAGACGCTGTGGCTCCAACCCGAGAGCCGTTTCGAGCGACTGCACGTCCAGAGGGACGACGGCTTTGACGATCAGTTCACCGTCGAGGCGATTGTGAATCTCGATCGGATGTACTCCGACGCCAGCGTCAGCACGCTGCTATCTCGTTGGAATGGTAGTTCGAAGTCCCCTGGCTGGAACATCGGCGTCACCAGCGCCAAGTCGGCCTACCAACCGAAGAACTTCATCGTTCAGTTGATCGGGCGAACGTTCCAAGACGAGCCGGCCTACGAGGTGGTTGCTTCCGGGCTGCGAGTCCCGCTCGGCAAGCCGGTCTACCTGGCCGTTTCGATTGCCGCCAACACGTCGAAAGAGAACCCGACCAGCGGTGTGGTCACGTTCTTCATGAAGGACCTCTCGGACCGGAAAGCGAAGCTGCAAACGGCGACGGTCGAGACATCCGTGGTCAGCAAGATTCAGAATCCCGCCGCGAAGGTCATCGTCGGTGGTCGCGACGCCAAAGGCCACCAATGGGATGGCCAACTCGCGCGGCTGACCATCAGCGAGGGAGCCCTTCCTCGGGAGCAACTGCTTCTCGGCAAGGACTCGGCGAAAGCGTCGCGGATCCTGGATTGGACATTCGGCGGCGACCACGGCGAGCAGCCGGCGCCCGAGACCGCTTGGTTGCGTCAAGCGTCGCCAACAACGGACGACGCCTCCAACAAAATGCTCGGCGCCGTCACCGACTTCTGCCATGCCCTGTTTAACTCCAACGAGTTTCTTTACCTGCATTGAGTTTGAGCGATGAGGTGCCGCGACGTCCGTTTCCAGCGGCCCACATGGTCCACGCGACCGACGGGAGAATCCCATGAAGTGCAATCGGATTGACTATCCTCACTCGCGCCGCGACTTTCTCACGAGTGCCGGCGGTGGTTTCGGCGCCTTGGCGTTCGCCGCGATGAGTGGTCAGTCGCTGTTCGCCGCCGTGCCGGAGAATCCGGTTGCCAAGAAGATTCCCGACCGGCTCGGCAAGGCCAAGAACATCATCTGGTTGTTCATGGAGGGTGGCCCCAGCCATCTCGATCTCTTCGACCACAAGCCCATGCTCAACAAGCTGGCCGGCGAGACGCTACCCGAGAGTTTCGACCGGCCGGTCACGGCGATGGGCGAGGTCAACTCGCCGATCCTCGAGTGCAAGCGCAAGTGGGAACGCTGTGGCGAGAGTGGGCTTTGGGTCTCCGACTGGTTGCCGCACCATCACGCCATCGCCGACGAACTGTGTGTCGTTCACTCGTGTGTCTCCGACGGCATCAACCATGCCGGTGGCGTCTGTCAAATGAACACGGGGGCCGTGTTCGGTGGCCGGCCATCGCTCGGCGCATGGGTTTCCTACGGGCTGGGAGATTCCAGGGAGAGCCTTCCGACCTTCGTCGTGATGAAAGACAGCAACTCGATGGTCGTCAACGGCGCACGAGCCTGGGGCTCCGGGTTCATGCCCTCGAGCCATCAAGGGGTGCTGTTCGAAACGGGTGCCGAGCCGCTACGTCATCTCAACAATCCCAAGGGGGTGACACCAACCCGACAGCAGCGCAAGCTCGACTTTATCAACCGCCTCAACTCCCGGCACTACGACGGTCGTCAATCCAACACCGAACTCGATGCGCGCATCCAAAGCTACGAACTCGCCGCCCGAATGCAGGCCGACGCGCCGGAAGCCATCGACTTGGCTCAAGAGCCCCAGCACATCAAGGAGATGTACGGTCTCAACCAGAAGGAGACCGAAGTCTACGGACGTCAGTGCCTGCTCGCCCGTCGTCTCGTCGAACGGGGCGTCCGCTTTGTCCAGCTCTATTCCGGTGCCGGCAGCAAGTGGGACAGCCACAGCAACATCGAGTCGAACCATGCTCGTCTATGTAAAGGCGTCGACAAGCCGATCGCCGGTCTGATCGCCGACTTGAAGCAGCGCGGCCTACTCGATGAGACACTTGTGATCTGGGGTGGTGAATTCGGACGCACGCCCATGAGTGAAAAGGGGACTGGGCGCGATCACAACCCCACGGGTTTCACGATGTGGATGGCTGGCGGCGGCGTGAAAGCGGGCCAGACGATCGGGGCGACCGACGATCTCGGTCTCTACGCGGTCGAGGACAAGCTGCACGTCCACGATATCCATGCCACGGTGTTGGGCTTGCTCGGCATGGACCACACCAAAGTCGTCTACATGCACAAGGGCCGTCCCGAACGCGTCGACCTGAACGAAGGTCACTTCTTCGAGGGAATCCTTTCGACCTAGAGCCGAACTCCGTCCCACCTTTCCGAGACCCTGCCGAGGAACCTATGCCTGCGATCAATGTTCTCTTTGTTGTCTCCGCTCTGTTGCTTCCCTCCGTCGCCGGGGCCGACCCGGTGGCTCGCTGGGACTTTGGTACTGAGGAGTCGACGCCTCTTACGCCGAGGGGCAATGTCCAAAGAGATCAAGCCGGACCGCGACCACCCGAGTTTCCCAACATGGCGTCCAGCAACACCGCGGTGCGTCTGGATGCCGGGGCCTACCTTTCCGTTCCCGATACCGGGCCAGATAGCGACCTCGACTTCACCAACGGCGATGCGATCACGATCGAAGCGTGGGTGAATCCCACGAGCATCCGCGAGGGCCAACCGCGATACATCATCGGCAAGGGGCGAACGGGTTCCCCTAAGTTCGCCCGCGACAATCAGAACTGGGCCCTGCGAATCGTCGGTTCCGGCGGCGAGGCCACCTTGAGCTTCCTGTTCGCGACCAAACTGACCAGCAACGGCAAGCACTGGCATCGTTGGGACACGAAGAAGGGATTCCCGGTCAACACGGGTTGGCACCACATCGCGGTGTCGTATCGCTTCGGCGACCCCAAGTCGATTCGCGGCTGGATCAACGGCAAGCCGATGGCGGGAACGTGGAGCTACGCCGGTCCGACCAAGGAAGCCCCGGTGGTCGACGACGACGAGGTTCGCATCGGCAACGGTTTCGAGGGGCTCCTCGACGCGGTCGCGATTCATCGCAATGTGTTCGACGATAAAAAGGCGGCGTCTCGTTTCCAGCGCGTCGGCAAGCCACGGGTGCTCAAACCGCAGCCGGAAGTCATGCCGGAACTGTCCAGCATTCCCGAGGGCCGTGTCTTGGTGCAGTTGTGTGCCGGCCTGCCCGCGCACAAGCGTTGGCTCAACGAAGGAGAACGGTGGCCGAAAGAGTCCGCCCGCGTGCTGCTGGATTCCTTTCTGCTCCCTCGCATCCCGCTTCAGTTCGACTCGTGGGGAATCCGAGCCGCGTGGAGTGCTCCGGTGCTGCTACGCATCGCCGGCGATGTGGAGCTTTCGCCCGGAAAGCATCGTTTCATGATGCGAGCTCGGGAGATGGGACGCTTGTGGGTCGACGGCCAACTCGTCGCTCGGACGAAACCGATGACCAAGCGGCCGCCCGATGGCGAGGAGCCCATCATTCCGGTCGCCGAGCCGCCGCTGCCTGGACTGAGGGCCCACGGCTACAACCAGCAAGAGACGTTCGGTGAGGTGACGATCGAACCCGCCGAAGGTGGCGGGCCGCGTCGTTGCCGCGTCGTGTTGGAGCTCGTGGTGGGAGGCAATAGCCATCGCACCGAAACGGGCGAAATCTGCGTCGCGCTCCAGACCCCCGACGGGAAGTCGTACGACGTGCTTGGTTCGGGCTCGACGCGGTTGCCGTTGACCGACTCGGTCGTCGAACCTGCCCTGGAGGAGATCGAAAAGAAGCTGGTCGCGTTCGACGATCAACGACGGCGCCAATTGGCGGCCTCTGAGGACGGTTTTTGGCGAAATCGGCACGATCTCGCGCGGAAATGGTCCCAAAAGAGACCAATGTCGGCCGAAAGTGAACCAAAACAGAGCCAAATTGACGCGCTTGTCGCCTCGAAGATCGAGCAAGCGATCGCCGCCTCGACGAGTTCCGACGTGGCTGAGACCAAGTTCTTCCACGGCGAGATTCTCCCGATTCTGCGCGAGCAATGCTTCCGCTGTCATGGCGAGAAGGACAAGGGTGGCTTGAAGCTCGATTCGCGTGAGGCCGCTCTCAAGGCGGGGGATTCCGAGGTCCCCGCGGTCGTTCCGGGTGACCTCGACGCCAGCGAACTCATCGTCCGCGTTCAAGCCGGTGACATGCCACCGACAGAGGAGGGACTGCCGGCGGATCAGATCAAGCTCTTGGAGGAGTGGGTGACGAAGGGGGCTCCGTGGCCCGCCCCGCCGCTCGTGGAGTCCGAGGTCGCTCTCGCTCCGGTCATTGGCGACGAGGCCTTTGTCAGACGAATCTATCTCGATTTGGTCGGCGTTCCGCCAACGGCGGAGCAGACACGAGCCTTTCTGGCCGACACCGCTTCCGACAAGCGCGACCGGCTCATCGACACCCTGCTCGACGACGATCGCTTCGCGGATCGTTGGATGAGCTTCTGGCTCGATCTGCTCGCGGAGAACCCCTCGCTGCTCAATGCGTCGCTCAACAGCACGGGGCCCTTCCGCTGGTTTCTGTACGATTCGCTCCGCGACAACAAGTCGCTCGATCGCATGGTGACCGAGCTGATTATGATGCGTGGTGGCGCCGCGGAAGGTGGCAGCGCCGGGTTCGGCTTGGCCGGCGAGAACGATGCGCCGCTGGCGGCCAAGGGACACATCGTCGCGTCGGCGTTTCTGGGCATTGAGTTGGAGTGTGCCCGCTGCCACGATTCGCCGTACCACAGCACGACCCAAGAGGATCTCTATTCGCTGGCCGCGATGTTCAACCGCCGCGCCGTGACGGTGCCGAAGACGAGTCGGGTCCCGGCTTCGTTCTTCGAGAACCAAAGGGTGCGGGAGTCGCTCATCCAAGTGACGCTCAAGCCCGATCAGCCGGTGACGCCCCAGTGGCCTTTCGCGGCGGCGACGGGGGTTGCCGACGACAAAGAGATCGACCGACTGATGCGAAAACCCTCGGACACGCGCGAGCGGCTCGCCGCCCTGATCACCGCGCCGCGGAACAAACGCTTCTCGCGAGTCATCGTGAACCGCGTTTGGAAGGCGCTCATCGGTGCGGGGCTCGTCGAACCGGTGCACGACTGGGAAGGCAACGCCGCGAGCCATCCCGAATTGCTCCGTTGGTTGGCCGAGGAATTGGTCACGCACGACTACGACTTTCGCCACTTGGTGCGATTGATCGTCTCGTCCGATCTCTATCAACGCGAAGCGAACGGGAAGAACCTCGCGGCATCGGCGCAGATGCGGTTTTTCAACGCTCCCGAACGCCGGCGGCTCTCGGCCGAGCAAATCGTCGACTCGCTCCACGAAGTCACCGGCAATCCCATCGACGCGGAGGAACTCACGTTCGTTCACGATGGTCGTCGTCCCTTGGGCAGCCGCCAGACGCTTGGACGCCCGACACGCGCGTGGATGTTTGGTGACTTGAAGAACGAACGCGATCGCCCCAGCCTGTCGTTGCCGAAGGCCCGCGCGGTCGTCGATGTTCTCGAGGCGTTCGGATGGACCGGAGCTCGGCAGATGCCGATTCACCAGCGCGAGGCCGATCCCAACGTGCTACAGCCGGGAGTGCTCGCCAATGGGACGCTTTCGGTCGCCCTGACGCGCGCCTCGCACCAGAGCGAATTGGCGGAACTCGCCGTCAACGCCCAGTCATCGGAGACGCTGGTGCAGACGCTGTTTCTGCGTATCCTCAACCGCTTGCCGAAGCCGGACGAACGAGAGGTCTTCGTGGCCTCCCTCAAGGAAGGGTTCGACGAGCGGTTGGTTCCCGCCGACGAGATCGCGTCGATTCAACCGCCGCCCAAGCTTCCTCAAGTGACGTGGTTCAATCACTTGAGGTCCAAGGCGAACGAGATCCAGCTCGAGATCGAACGTCGTGTTCAGGATGGTCCTCCGGCCGATCCTCGACTTCAGCCGAGTTGGCGCTCGGCCTACGAAGACGCCGTCTGGAGCTTGATCAATCACCGTGAGTTCGTCTGGATGCCCTAGTCCCACTGGCTGACAAGCAGCCAGTCCATTTACCGCTGGCTGACAAGCAGCCAGTCCATTTACCGCTGGCTGACAAGCAGCCAGTGGCACCCGAATCGTCGGAAGGATTGATGCCCTAACATCGTGGAGTGGGTTTCCCTTCGTCCAATCAACATAGAAACGAGCGTTGCCATGAATCCTGACACCAAGTCGACCAACAAGCTTTCTCCCACGCGGCGCGAGTTCCTCGCGACCGGCGCGGCGCTTGCCGGCGGACTCGCCCTGCCAAGCCTCGGCTTCGGCAACCAACCGAGTGAGATCGTTCGAGGCAAGGCCGAGCACGTGATCTCCATTTGGCTCGGCGGCGGCATGGGACAGATCGATACCTTCGATCCCAAGAGGAAAGGCGATCCGAAAAAGAAGGTCGCGGGATCCTACTACGACTCGGTCGAGACGGCCGTTCCCGGCGTGCGGCTGTGCGAACACCTGTCCAAGCTCGCCCCGCTGATGGACCGCGTGACGGCCGTGCGCAGCGTGCATCACGAAATGATCGACGAACATGCCGCGGCGACGAACCGAATGCACACCGGTCGTCCGATCAGCGGCACGATCACCTATCCGTCGCTAGGATCGATCATCGCGCACGAACGGGGCGCCGCGGGCGACGTCGCTCCGCCCTACGTGCTGATCGGCTATCCGAACGTGACGCGCGGCCCGGGCTTTCTCGGCACCAAGGACGGCTATCTCTACTTGACCGACACCAGCCAGGGACCAGCCGGGTTGACGCGTCCCGACGGGATCACGCCAAGGCGGCAGTCCCGCCGCGAGAAACTCCTCGGCGCTCTCAAGCGAAGCGCCGATCCCACGAAGGATCAGCGGCTGCTCGACTACGACGAAGCGATCGCCCAAAGCTTGAAGCTGAGTGGACCGGAGTTCAATCGGGTGTTCGAGTTGGATCGCGAACCCTCTGAACTGCGCAATCAGTATGGCGGCGAGTTCGGCCAACGTTGCCTTCTCAGTCGGCGACTCATCGAACGCGGCGTGCGTTTCATCGAAGTCGCCCACAACCTGAACTTCCTCAACGGGGCCGGTTGGGATGTCCACAACGCGGGAATCCTCAACCAACACAAGTTGATTCAGGAGATGGACACCGCGGTCGCGGCACTCCTAGCGGATCTCCAAGAGAAGAATCTCTTGGACAAGACGTTGGTGGTCATCACCACCGAGTTCGGTCGCCCGCCGGAATTCGATAGCGGCGGAGGACGCGGTCATCAAGGGACGGCGTTTAGCTGTGTGCTCGCCGGCGGCGGACTTGCGCACCGTGGCGCGTGGGGCGAGACGGACGAAATTTCAAAGAAGATCGTTTCCGATCCCGTCAGCGTTCCCGATTTCTTCGCCACCATCTGCGCGACCGTCGGCGTCGACTATTCGAAGAACCTCTACGATGGCGACCGTCCGGTGCCGATCACCGACATGGGCAAACCGATCGCCAAGCTGTTCTCGTGACGCGAGCCCCTTCCTCCCGCGACCGTTTGAAGGCCGATTCGGCGGTGGGGACGGGACAGTAACCAAGGGAATCCGTGTTGGTCAAGTTCGCCACCTCCACTTCACGGCCACCTTCCGAGTTCTCGGAAGGTGGCTTCTTTCGTTGAACGCTGAGCCCTCCCTGGCTCACCCTTGGACTACTCTCAATACCGAACGACCAGAGTCTCGTCGCGCTTGCCGTTGACGGGATCACCACCCCGTCTTGAATGTAACCGTTGCTGGAGTTGAATAATCTGTTGTATTTGATGATCATTTGTGTGGTGGCCTGGTGTGTCGCGTGCGGCTTGCGCAAGCGATCGCGACCGCGCTTGGCAGTCCGTTGATTCGAACGGGCCAAGGCGAGAACGAGCCAAGAGGGCCGTTCGGAGCCGGCAGCGAATAGATCAACGGGCTGTCAGCCACCACGTCGGTTGTTCCGTGGGAGGAGTGGAGGACGTTCAGCCGTGGTGGACCTTGGGATGATCGCGATGAGTTCGAAGGGTGACGTGACGCGATGAGCAGCCACGACGCCGACTGGTCGACCCCCTCACTTTCGATCTTGATGGAGCAGTTGCACGAAGGGATCGAAGGACGGCCTGAGTATTGCCTGGAAGCTCTTCTGCGACGGTATCCGCGATTGGCGGGCCGCTCGGCCGATGCGGTCGACTTGATTTACGCAGACTTCGTCCTCCGGGAGGACCGGGGGGATCGGCCAAGTCCCTCGGAGTATCTCGAACGGTTCGAGGCCTATCGCGGTGAACTTGCCAAGCAATTCGAGATGCATTCGGCGCTTGGCGATCTCAAACGGTATTCCTCCGAGTTGCCATCGTCACGACGGAGCACCAGCCGGGAGGATCTCGTTTCCCTGGCCGATGAACGATTCCTTGTACGCCGTCGACTTGGGGCCGGGTCGATGGGAACGGTCTATTTGGCCGAGGATCGACTCTGGAGCCAGGACGTCGCCGTGAAAGTGGTGGGCAACGACTCGTCACTGCTGTCGGAACGACTTCGTTCGGAATTCCGCATTCTCGCCTCGATCAGCCATCCAAACTTGGTCACCTACTACGAACTGATCCGATCGGGTGATATCGACCTGTTGACGATGGAGTTCGTTTCCGGAAAGAGCTTCCGGGAGTTCGTCCGCGGTGACGCTCCTCCGGGCGAGCGACTGGTCGACGAGGATGGGTGGGCACGTCTGACGCGACTGCTCGCGGGCTTGCTCTCGGGGCTCAGCCACCTCCATGCCGCCGGGATCGTCCATCGGGACCTCAAGCCGTCGAATGTGTTGGTCGACGATCGAGGGCGACCCGTCTTGCTCGACTTCGGCCTGGCCACCTCCACAAGTGAGGAGATCAAGCTGGACCGCTTCGCCGGAACCATTGCCTATATGGCCCCGGAACTGCTCCGGTGTCGTCCTCCGACTCCCGAAAGCGATCTCTACGCTGTTGGCGTCATGCTTCACGAGGTCATCACGGGAGTGCCTGCCCAGCGTCAGGGGTTCGGCAAGTTCGCGGATCCGGCGATGGGCGAGCTCGAAATGCACGAGGGAGTTTCCGAATCTCGGCGCATCCTCGCGACGATGACGAGGTCGCTGCTACAGTTCGATCCGGCGGAAAGACCGACCCTGCCGTGGTTGCTGGAGCAATTGGGGGCGGCTCGAGAGACTAGCTATCCTGCGACGAGACCTTCTCTGTTGATTGGACGTGAGCGGGAACTGGACTCGCTTCGCGCCGCCTACGCGGAGATGCGAGACGGACGATCCGCTCTAATCGCGATCACCGGAACCTCGGGCATTGGCAAGACCGCTCTCGTCGACCATTTCCTTCGGAGCCTCGACGGCGCCGACGATCCGGTGATCCTTCGCGGGCGATGCTACGAGACCGAGGACCAGCCCCACAAGGCCTGGGACGCGATCGCGTCGCAAATGGCCGCCCGCCTGGACGCCAGAAAGGACAACTCGCCCCCAGAGCACCGCTTTCTCACGAGGGTCTTCCCCGTTTTCCAGAGCTCTCATGGCTCGGGGGGCGACACGGCCGGTTTCGAAGAGCCGCCACCGGTCGAAGCACGCTTGATTGCCTATCGAGAGTTTCGCGACGTGATCTCGCGACTTTCGGCATCCCCGCTGGTGATCTACATCGACGATGTGCAGTGGGCCGACCATGACAGTCTCGAACTCCTCCACCATCTGCTCGATGATCTTGACGATCCTGTCCTAATCGTCCTCTGTTCCCGGCCGGACGGCGAACGCTTCGATGAGCTATGCGCGGAGGTTCGCGAGTCGCGCGTGTCGCTGACGCAGTTAACGTTGACGGAACTCGGCATTGAGGACTCGCGACAACTGTTGGCGAACCGCCTCTCCGACCGCGAGGTCTCCACGGTGGTCGATGAGATGGTGAAGGCGTCGGGCGGTCATCCCTATCTCTTGACCCTGCTCGCCAACGAGGCCGGCAGGGGTAACGAGGAGGTGGCCACCAGTTTGGACTCATGCCTTTCCCATGCCATGGGGCGCTTGCCCGCGTCGTCGCGCTATTTGCTCGAACTGATTGCCGTCGCGGGACAGCCCGTTCTTCTTCGGGAACTTCGCGATGCCTCCGCGCATCTGGTCGATTGGCAGGACTCGATCGCTCAACTTCGCAAGTCCTCGTTGGTCTCGTCGACAGGGCACGCGGCGACGTCGTTCGCCATGCCCTACCACGACAAGATTCGCGAGACGATCGAGGCCAAGTTGCCGAAGAGCCATCTGACGCGGCGGCATCTGGCTCTTGCCAAGGCAATTGAAGCGTCGAGTCATGCCGATCCGGTGCGACTGCTTCGGCACTACTACCGAGCGGACGACTCCGTCAAAGCCGCGCGCTACGCGGAGCGAAGCGGTGTCAAGGCTCGCGATGCCCTCGCGTTCGCCAGTGCGGCCGATCACTTCAGACTCGCGATCGAGCTAGCCCCGGATCCCGCTTCTACGCCCGCGACACTGCTCGAGGCTCACGCGGAGTGCGCGGCCAACGCCGGGCGAGCGCTCGAGTCGGCGCATTCCTACGTCGAGCTCATGGGCAAACACGGCGAGGCTCGGACGAGTGACTACGCGGATCTCGCGGCGTTGCAGTTCGTGCTGGCGGGAGAGAGTAAGCAGGCCATCCGGCACGCCTCGTTGTCGCTGCGGAGTCATGGGTACGCCTTGCCGAGAACGATGGTCGGAGGTTTGCTCACATCCTTCTTTCACAAACGTCGCGCATCGCGTCGCGCGGCGGCGTTCTGTCAGTGGATCGATGAAAGTGAGGGAGAGCCGAGTTTCGCTCCCGCGACCGATCGGCAGCGAGCCGTCTTCACCGGATGGTTCGTCATCACCGTCGCCGAGATCACCTATTCGCACACCGTCGCCCATCGGTTGATCACGGCACTCCTGGAGAAGCCCTACTCGCCGTTCGCGCTGGTCGCGACGACTTCCATCGCAATGCTCGACAGCATTCGCCTTGCGTCATCGTCGGTGACCTCTCTTTGCGACAAACAAGTGGAGCGTGTCTTGGGTGTCGCGGATGCAGTCCCCGACCAGGATGTCGCGACCCTCGCTCGACTGATCGCCCGGAACTACTACGTCTTCACGGGCCATTGGGAGAACGCGTATCGCATGGGCGAGTACCTTCATCCCCGCAATCAGGGAGCCTCGTGGTTGGCGATGGTCCGTTCGGACGACTCGGTGATTCTCAACTACTCCCTGTACTACCTTGGTAGGCTCAGGGAACTTCGTGAGCTTGTCGAGGGACGCGGCCGCTATGAGCACAGCCGGGACGATCCCTACACCGCTCGCCAGGTTCGGACCCTCTTCGGGAACGCAGTGTACTTGTGCAACGACGATGCCGACGCGTCACTGGATAGCTTGGCGATGATCGAAGCGAACTCGCAACTTCACGAACTTGCGTCCGGTCAACTTGGACCTCCCCTATACCTGGCGCGAGCGGAAACGTACCTCTACATGCGACGGGGAGATCTTGCCGCCGCGCTCATTCGCCGCCACTGGTACCGAATCTTCGCTCTCCTGAGTGGGCTGGTCTTTCTGGTTCGATTCTGGGTCAACGATTCGCTTGGCCGAAGCGATCTTGCTCGCACCGTCGTCGACGGGCGATTCTCGCGTCTGAAGCGTGTCGAGCGAAGTGCCAAGCGGCTCGTGGGAGAAAGAAATCTCGTGACCGATGCGATGGCGTCGGCCCTACAGGCGGGATGCGCGAGTCTCCGTGGCGATCGGGAGGTCGCCATTGACGCGTACGAACGAGCACGAGAGCTCTTCGAGAGTCGCTCGATGGACCTACACGCCCACGTGATGAAACGACGCGTCGGCGAACTCCGCGGAGGAGACGCGGGTCAACACCTCGTCGACGAGGCCGATGCGTGGATGCGAGGCGAGTCGATCGTTCGGCCCGATCGATTCGCCTTCATGATCGCCCCCGCATGTTCCGCGGACGACGTTGAAGGGTGACCACGTTCATCGCTCCAACCCGGGGCCATCGACGATGGAGAAGGCGAGATCATGCGATCGGAAAGAGAAAAGATGTTGGCGGGCGAACTCTACGACGCGTTTGACCCTGAACTCGTCGACGCGCGACATCGAGCCGGCGACCTCTGCTTCGATCTCAACGCATCCCGACCGGGAGACGAAGAGATCCGACGTCGCGTGCTCAGCGAATTGCTTGGAGCCGGCGGCGCCACGGCATTGATCGAACCTCGTTTCCACTGTGACTACGGCAGCAATATCTACTTGGGCGAGCGGGTCTACTTCAACGTCAACTGCGTGGTGCTCGACGTGTGCGAGGTCCGCGTCGGAGACTTCACGCTCTTCGGACCGGCCGTGCAGATCTACACCGCGAGCCATCCCCTGGAGGCCGAACGTCGCCGGACCCTGGAGTTCGGCGAGCCCGTCACGATCGGTTCGGACGTCTGGATCGGTGGCGGGGCGATCATCTGTCCGGGCGTCACGATTGGATCGCGAACCGTCGTCGGAGCGGGAAGCGTGGTCACCCGCGATCTACCGGAGGGGGTGCTCGCCGTCGGGAATCCTTGCCGAGTCGTTCGCAACATCGACGAGCCGCGAACGGGAGACTCAACTTGATCTTCAGTCCGTCGCTCGGCGGAGCAGGAGAAGAAAGAAGAACGGTCCCCCCAGTAGCGAGGTCAAGATCCCGAGCCGCAACTCGCCGGAGGTGACGGTTCGGGCGATCAGATCGGCGATCAGCAACAGCGCCGCGCCGCCGAGAAAACTCCCTGGGAGGAGCCAACGATGGGCGGGCCCGAAGAGAAGTCGGATGATGTGAGGAACGATCAACCCGACGAAGGCGAGGACGCCGCTGACCGCCACCGTCGCCGCGGTGACCGCGGAAGCGACCATGAGTAGGTTCCGCCTCACGATCGGCACGTCGATGCCAAGGGAGCTGGCGACCTCTTCACCCCCGGCGAGGGCATCGAGGTCGTTGGCGAAGCAGTGGAGATAGAGGTAGCCGCCCACGACCAGTGGTCCCACGAGTACCACGTCGGTCCACGATCGACCGTTGAGTCCCCCCAGAAGCCACGCGATCATTTCTCGGGCGACATCCCATCGCGAAAGAGAGAAGGACAAGAGTGCCGCCGTCCCCGCCGAAGCGATCGCCGTCATCGCGATCCCCGCGAGCAGCAGCGTCGCGGTCGACGGATGCCCCCGCATCGTCGCGACGACGTAGACGGTAAGTCCGGTGGCGATGGCGAAGCAAAGGGCCAGGATCGGCACCGCGAGGGCGAAGTAGGCCGCCAACCCCGTGTAGACCGCGAGCACGGCTCCAAAGGCTCCGCCACTGGAGACGCCGAGCAAGCCTGGATCGGCCAGCGGGTTGCGGAAGAGCCCCTGCATCACCGCCCCGGCGAGCCCCAATCCTCCGCCCACCAGGATCGCGATCACCGTCCGCGGCAGGCGGATCTCCCACACGATGGTCGCTTGCCAAGGCTCCCACGAACCGACGTTCCATCTGGTCAGCGCGTGAATCACGATCGCGCTGATGCTCTCCACGCTGATCGTCGCCCGACCGACGGCGCACGAGAGGAACGCCAATCCGGCGACGAGCGCGCCCAACATACCGAGACGCCATGCGCGACTCACCGGCTCCCTCGCGTGCTGGAGGAAGGACGCGACGGGTGGGGGGCGACGTCGATGCTCTCGGCCACTTCCGGATGAAGCACCTTGGCGAGATCGACCACGGCGAGCACCGCGTACGGCGACCGCGTCGAAAGATGTTCGTTGGGTAGCAGGTGGACTCGCCCTTCCCGGATCGCGGTCACGTTTCGCCAGGCGCTCTTCGCGAGGATGGCCCCTCGTGGGTCGGCGAAGTCGCCTTTCGAGCGGAGCGACACCGTGAGCACGATCACCGTCGGATCGAGAGCGACGACCAACTCGTCGCTGATCGGCGCGTAGCCCTCGATCCCGGCGAGCGACGCGAGATTGATCCCGCCGGCGAGGTCGATCTGGGCATCGGTCAATGTCTCCTGACCGGCCGTGAAGTGCCCGTTGAAGAAGAGGACCCGTTCGGCCGATTGATCCTTGCCCGCCACCGCTTCGCGGACCGCTCGCAGCGTGTCTCGCATCCAGTCGACGATCCGCTTGGCCTGCTCCTGGGCCTCGATGGTGCGGCCGAGTTGACGGACATTCCGCTCAATCTGGCGAAAGCTCTCATGGTCGGTGAAACGGAGCACGGGCAAGCCGCAGCGCCGCAGTTGCGAGATGGCCGCCGGCTCGGTGTAGCGCGATGCCAGGATCAGATCGGGATGGCGCTTGAGCAACTCCTCGGTGTTCACGCCACGAATGCTCGGTACGCCCGCGAGGAGCGAGGCGACATTCGAGACTCCCTCCTTCGTCGCGAGGTAGGAGACAGCCTGAATCCGGTTCGTGGGCACCAGGTCGGCGATCAGTTCGGCGGTTCCGAGGGTGAGCGCCACGATGCGGGTTGGGGGCGCACTCGGCTCCCGAGGCACCGTCGTTAGAGCCTCGATCAGTGGGAGAGAGATGCCCGAAAGGCCCAGCGGCAGAAGGATCGTCAGCAGGGGCGTTGTCAAACCGCGCATGGTCGGTCCGTCCCTGACTCGATAGACTGAGCGTTCCGCGGAAAGGTGTGTTCGCGTCTCAACGCCGATCGATTCTGATCGGTATCCCGTGGGGATGAGCGTGGACCTGAAAAGGGAAGACGGTGTGAATCCGTCGCGGGGCCGCCGCCGTGATCGGCGAGGGCGCTTTCCAATGAGCCACTGCTCGCGTGCGAGTGGGAAGGCCGAAAGCGACCGCTCGAGCCGAAAGCCGGAAGACCTGCCTGCCGCTTGGATTGAGTCAGACTGCGGTACCCAGTCGTGGAGGAAGGGATGTCATCGATCCGCGTTCGTCCGCTGCGCTTGCGCGCGGCGTCCACCCGCTGGGCGTTCTCACTGATCGAATTACTTGTTGCCCTCGCCATTCTCGGCATCCTGGTCGCACTCTTGCTGCCCGCCGTCATCCAAGCCCGCGAAGCCGCCCGGCGTATGCAGTGTCGGAGCAATCTCAAGCAACTTGGGATCGCCGTTCATCAATATCTGGAAACGCACGGGGTTTTTCCAGCCGCCGCTCTCGGGGGTGGCAACTCGAGTTTCAGCTTCAACTTCACCGGCTACGCCGCCCTGATGCCTTTCCTCGATGCCCAAGCGGCCTACGACCGCATCAACTTCGAGGTCTCCCGGTCGTGCGCTTTTGGCTGCAATCACGGTTGGTCGCGGGTGGAGAATCAGGAGGCGTTCGACACGCCGTTGCCGATCTTCGTCTGTCCCTCCAATCGCCGAGGGGCCGAGGTTGCCTTTCTCTTTGGTCCCGATGCCGACGGAGTCAGGTGGCGATCGAGCCATGGGGCCATCACCGACTATCTCTTTAACGGCGGCGGTTTCTTCTGGCCCAACGCTCGACGCAACGAGTCAATTGGGTCTCGACATTTGCTCGGTCCGAGCCCCCTTCAGGGAAACACCCGCGCGGCGCAAGTCGAGGATGGGCTCGGCATGACCTTCCTAGCGGGGGAATCGTGGGGTGGTGACGGCGCCAATCAACGTTGGGCCAGGGGTTGGGGAGGGAGCCGTGTCTGCGAGCGGCTCGACAACGGCTACACCAATCCCGCCGGCACGCTCTATCGGCCAGCGCACTACGAGAACTTTCTCCACGCCGCCTACACCAATACCCACATCCAGACCGATGGCAGTGCCGTCGTTGGCGGCATCGTCGCGGTGACCGTCGACTTCCAGGGCAATCCCTATCCGCCCAATGACTGTGCCTACCCGACCTACAGCGGATCGGCGGCCCGCAACTTTCCGAACTTTCATGCCGGCCACGGTCCGACCGTTCAGTTCGTGATGGCGGATGGGAGCGTTCAGTCGCTCGTCGACAGCATCGATCTCGATGTCTATGTCGCCCTTTCGACCATCGCCGGTGGAGAGACAAATCATGAGTTTTGAGACAACGCGCCGTGATCGTCGGTCCTGGATGGTGGCGCTGGGAACCGGTCTCTTTGCCGGTTGCTGGTCGCATCAGCCTCCGGGGCGTTCTCCGGCCGCCGAGGACGATCCGCGACGCGCCGATCGTGCCCGAGCCCAGGAGGCCGCGGTGGAGCAAGCCGGCAAGCGAACGTCCGAGAAGGAGTAGCCGTTGAAGGTCGAACGTGCGCGTCTGACTCGTGCGGATGGCAAGCAAATCTACTTGTTGCCCAAGCGCGGCCACATCGAGGTTTGTGCCAAGGGATGTTGTTGCGGTCGGACCGATCGCAACTTCGCGGAGGTTCCCATCGACTTCTACAAGGAGGAGTACAAGCGTCGCCGGCTCCGTCCGCAGATCCAACTCACCATGAGTGGCTGCTTGGGGCCTTGCCCGATGGCGAATGTCGTGTTGCTTACCATCGACGGCAACCCGATTTGGCTCCAGTCGATCAATCGCCGCGAACAGATCGTCAAAGTCTTCGACTTTGTCGAGATGTTGCTCGAGGCGGAGGAACCGGTGGCGCCGCCTCCCGAGTTGGCGGACTTGCTCTTCGACTACTACGCCTGGGCCGATACCGCCGCCCGTCTGCAAGATGGGCCGGACGTCCTCCTACCGATCCCGCCCCGTGCCCCCGCGGCGCGCGGCATCCTCTACCTGAGTCACGCCGAGACCGATCTGCTGACGCTTCGCCAAGTCATGACACGATTGCCCGAGGGGTTTCCCGATGTTCGCGCGGTCGGCCTGACCCGTCTGGCGGGCTCCTCCGGGAGGAGCGCCTCGGGACTGCGCGCCGCGATCCGCCCTCACCTGTCGGCATGCGCCACCGTCATCGCTCGCTTGCATGGCAGCATCGCGGGAACGGCTGGCTTGGCGGACTTGGTGGAGGAGATCAAGGAGACCGGACGCGACCTTCTGCTCATCAGTGGGGTCGGCGCTCCCGAGCCGGAGTTCGCGGCGGCATCTTCCGTCGCTCCCGAGTTGCTCCACGAGGCCGCCGCCTACCTCTCGGAAGGAGGGACGAGTAACCTCGAGCATTGCTTCCGCTACCTCGCCGATCGTCTCACGTTGACCACCTACGGCTACGAGGGCCCTCGACCCGAGCCGCCCCACGGCATCTATCATCCGCGACTCGATGGGGTGACGACCTTCTCCCGCTGGGCGGAACGCGCCGACGAGCGTCGTCCCACCGTGGGCCTGCTTTTTTACCGCGCCCATTGGATGAGTGGGAACTTGGCCTTTGTCGATGATCTGGTGGCTGGCCTCGAACACGCGGGTGTCAACGTGCTGCCCATCTTCACCAGTTCGCTCCGGGCTCTCGCGGCCGATCCTAACCCCGAGTCGACGGCGCTCTTCGGTGATGAAGCGGGCCGGTTCAGGCTCGACGCACTCGTCTCGACGCTCTCCTTCGCGATGGCCGAACGTCGCGACGCGTTGGCGACAGACCCCGAGGCGCCCTCGCTCTTTGAACGACTCGACGTTCCCGTCCTGCAAGCGATCTGTGCCGGGCAGTCCCATTGGCAGTGGGAGGCCAGCCCGCGCGGACTGGTGCCGCTCGACGTCGCGATGAATGTCGCCCTACCCGAATACGACGGTCGGCTCATCACTGTCCCCATCTCCTTCAAGGAACAGTTCCCGGACGAACGTCCGGCCACCTGCGAGGGCTGCACGGAAGAGGCATGCTTGATAGAGACGGCCGACTCCTTCGCCGCGAACCGTTTGGAAGCGTTGTATTACGAACCGCGAAGGGACCGCATTGATCGGGTCGCGGGCCTGGCGGCGCGACACGCTCGCTTGCGGCACTTGCCCAACGCCGAGAAGCGCATCGCGATCGTCCTGACCAACGCGCCGGGCCGCAATGCCCGCCTTGGTGGCGCGGTTGGCCTCGACACGCCGGCCTCGCTGGTCTCGCTCTTGGACGCTCTCTCCCGGCATGGTTACCAGGTCGACTCGTACCCCAATGACAGTGATCGCCTCTTTCACGAGATTGTCGATCGCGGGACCTACGATGACGATTGGGCGTCGTTCGATCCGGCACGAACGGTGGGCAGAGTCCCGTGGGAGATCTATCGCACTTGGTTCGACGAGTTGCCCGAGGAATTGAGATCCGAGGTGAGCGGGCGGTGGGGAGAGCCGCCGGGAGCGTTCGGTCTCGACGCGGATGATCTGTGCTTCGCCGGCCTGGAGTTGGGGAATATACTAATCGCGCCGCAGCCGCCACGTGGCTACGGCATGGATCCGACCGCGATCTATCATCAACCCGACCTGCCGCCGACGCATCACTATGTCGCCTTCTATCGTTGGCTTCGGGATCTCTGGCGGGCGGACGCGATCATCCATCTCGGCAAACATGGGACACTCGAGTGGCTTCCCGGCAAGGGCGTCGGACTTTCCTCGGCGTGCGCGCCCGATCAGTTGCTCGCCGAGATGCCTCTCTTCTATCCCTTCATCATCAACGATCCGGGTGAAGGTTCCCAAGCGAAGCGGCGCGCCCACGCGGCGATCGTCGATCACTTGACGCCGCCGATGACGCAGGGTGGTCACTACGGTAGGCTCGAACGTCTCGCCCAACTCGTCGACGAGTACTATCAGGTCGAAATGCTCGACCCGTCGAAGCTCCCTCTTTTGCAGCAACAGATCTGGACGCTCGTTCGCGAAGCGAATCTCGAGGAAGACCTCAAGTTCGTCATGGTCCAGGATCACGGCGACCACAAGCACGAGTGGGACGAGGGCTTCACCCCCGACGGGACGCCCATCTCGCTCGCCTCGATGCAAGGGCGTGACGTCGCCCATCTGATCGAGGATCTCGACGGCTATCTCTGCGAACTGGCCGGGGCTCAGATCCGCGACGGCTTGCACATCCTGGGAGTCCTGCCGCAAGGCGATCAACTCGTCGGGCTGCTGCACGCGTTGATGCGTCTACCCAACCTCGAGGCGCCGAGCCTGCGTCTCGCGTTGGCCCAATCGCTTGGCCTCTCGCTTCGCGAACTCGAGGAGCATCCCGGTCGTCGCCTCGCGGATATCCCCGAAATCCTGGAACGGACGATGGAGCGACAACTCTACTCCGCGGCGGATGTTATCGAAGCGATCGACGCACGCTGCCAGACGCTGCTCTACCGACTGATCGAGGAGGACTTCGAGGAATCGTCGGTCGAGCGGATCGTCGCCGAAGAGCTGGCGGCGGGCGAGGTCGCTGGGGTGGAAGAGGCTCTTCGGTTCATCTGTCGAGACTTGATCGCGCGCCTTCACCGGACGTCGGATGAGATCGACTACCTGCTCCGTGGTTTGGAAGGACGTTTCATCCCGCCAGGTCCAAGTGGAGCTCCGACGCGGGGGATGGCTCACGTCCTACCGACCGGACGCAACTTCTTCGCCGTCGATCCACGCGCGGTGCCGTCGCCTGCCGCGTGGAGTGTCGGACAAGCTCTCGCGGACGAGATGCTCAAACGCTACCGCCGCGAGGCGTCGGAAGAGAACGATGGCGATTATCCCGAGACGGTCGGAATCAGCATGTGGGGGACCAGCGCGATGCGCACCGGCGGGGACGATGTCGCCCAGGTCCTCGCGTTGCTAGGCGTTCGCCCGCAATGGCAAGCTCAGAATCGTCGGCTTCTCGGGATCGAGGTGATCCCGTTGGAGGAACTCGGTCGACCACGGATCGACGTGTTGGTGCGCATCAGCGGTTTCTTCCGCGACGCCTTTCCGCACCTGATTCAACTCTTGGACGAAGCGGTCGAAACCGTCGCTCGGCTCGACGAATCGCTCGAACAGAACTTCGTCCGCAAGCACTTCCTGCGTGACTACGAACAAGCTCGCGATGATGGGGAGTGCGAGAACGATGCGCAGCGGAACGCCAGCTACCGCATCTTCGGGTCGCCGCCGAATGCCTATGGGGCGGGGATCTTGCCGCTGATCGAACGGCAGAACTGGCAGTCGAGCGACGACTTCGCCGAGGCCTACGTCAACTGGGGTGGGTACGCTTACACGGGGGAAGAGCAGGGCGTCGATCGCCGCGAGGTCTTCAAGCAACGGCTCGCGACCGTCCAAGTGGCGCTGCACAATCAAGACAACCGCGAGCACGACATCTTCGACAGCGACGACTACCTACAGTTTCACGGAGGGATGATCGCCACCATCCGGGCGCTGACCGGCAAGAAGCCGAAGCACTTCTTCGGCGACAGCTCCGACCCCTCGCGGCCCGTCGTTCGCGATCTCAAGCAGGAAGCCCTCCGCGTCTTTCGCTCCCGAGTCGTCAATCCGAAGTGGATCGAGAGTCTCGAGCGGCACGGCTACAAGGGGGGCCTCGAACTGAACGCGACCGTCGACTACCTCTTTGGCTTCGACGCGACGGCCGACGTCGTCGACGACTGGATGTACGAAGAGGTCGCCCAACAGTACGTCTTCAACGAAAAGGTGCGAGCCTTTCTCGAACGGAGCAATCCTTGGGCGCTACGGGCGATGGCCGAACGACTCCTCGAGGCCGATCAGCGTGATCTCTGGAGCGAGCCGAAGCCCGAAACCAGGGAGAAGCTCAAGGCGACACTCATGGAAAGCGAGGCGTGGTTGGAGCAACGCGGCGAGGGACTTCCCCAAGCCGAGGAGGTCTCGCGATGAGTCCAACGCGACCGCGGACCTATCCCTTCGTCGCGCTGGTGGGCCAGGATCGGCTTCGGACCGCGCTGCTGCTCAATCTCGTCTCGCCCGAGATTGGTGGTGTCCTTATCGTCGGCGAACGGGGCACCGCGAAGAGCACCGCCGCTCGCGGCCTGACCGAACTGGCGCCGGCGATCACAACCATGCTTGGCTGTCCCTTCCGTTGTGAGCCCGGACATGCCCAGGACTGCTGCGAGGCTTGTCAGGGGGCGAGCGAGCAAGAGATCGTCGAGATGGCCTCGCCCTTCGTGCATCTTCCGATCGGGGCGACCGAGGACCGTTTGCTCGGTTCGCTCGATCTCGACCGCGTGCTGCAGAAGGGAGAACGGGCGTTGCAGCCGGGACTGCTCGCCAGCGCCCATCGGGGCGTGCTCTACATCGATGAAGTCAACCTGCTGGCGGATCACCTCGTCGACGCGTTGCTCGATGCGTCGGCGAGTGGACAGGTGACGATCGAGCGTGATGGAGTGACCGCGAGCCACGCGTCTCGGTTCGTGCTGGTCGGTTCGATGAACCCGGACGAGGGCCGTCTTCGGCCCCAATTGCTCGACCGATTTGGGCTGACCGTCGAGGTGGCCGCGCCGCGCGAACCTGGCCCCCGCTCGGAAATCGTTCGGCGCCGGTTGGCGTTCGACGCCGATCCGGTCGGATTCTGCCGGCAATGGGAGCAAGAGCAGTACGCCCTGCGCGATCGGATCGTGACGGCGAGGCAGCGACGTTCCGCCATCGCGACCGATGACGCGATCCTCGGGGTGATCGCCGGGATCTGTGCGGAAGCTGGCGTCGAAGGGTTGAGGGCCGACATCACCATGCTTCGCGCCGCGCAGGCGTTCGCCGCCTGGAGTGGCGACGAGAGCGTCACGGAAGCCCATGTCGACGCGGTCAAGGAGATGGTGCTCGAGCATCGGCGTCGCGAGCCGCCGAACCGACGCCCCTCTTCCTCGAACCCTCCTCCGAATCACGAGCAACCACCATCGGACCGGGAGCGATCGCCAACGAGTCCCCCACCGCCTCCGGGAGACGAGTCGTCGTCGGAGTCATCCTCAACGCCGAACGCCACGGCGCCGCGCGAGCAGGTCTTCGCGCCTCGGCAGGCGAGCGCGAAGCTGCCGGAGGTGCCGCCAGTCGCTTCCGTACGCTCGGCCTCCGCGGATGCCCGCGGTGACCGCCAACCGAAGCACGGCCGAGGCGAGGTGGTTCGCTCCGTGCCGGATCCGAAGCCGCGCGAACTCGATCTCCAGGCGAGCGTCCGGAACGCGCTAGAGCGTGGAGCCGTTCAGAGCGGGTTGCCCCAGCTCGACCGATCGGACCTGAAGAGCCGCGAGCGGGATCGTCGTACCCAACGATTGATCGTCTTTGTCGTCGATGCCTCCGGATCGATGGGGGCTCGTCGCCGGATGGAACTCGTCAAGGGAGCCGTGCTCGCGTTGCTCGATCAGACCCGAACGGCACGCGACGAGGTGGCCCTGATCGCGTTTCGAGGGACCGAGGCGGAACTCGTGCTAGCTCCCTGTCGCGATGCCCGAGAAGCGGAGCGGCAAATGCGCTCCCTGACGACCGGCGGTCGAACGCCCTTGGCCCACGCGCTTGCCGAGGCGTCTTCGCTGATCGAGCGGCACCTCGGGGAAGGAGGGCGAAGCGCCAGTCTCTTGGTACTCAGTGATGGGCGGGCGAACGTCGCGCTCGGCGACCCGGCGGGTGATCCCTGGCGGCAGTCGCTCGAGCAAGCCAAGCGGCTCGCCGAACAACTCGCGGGCATCGGCGGCGTCGCACGTGTTTATGACACCGAGGAAGGATTCGTCAAGCTCGGACGGACTCAGGAACTGGCGAGCACGCTCGGTGCCGACCTCGAACCAATCGCTCGCTTGACCGAGCTTGCACCGGTCGCGACCTGAGAAGGGAGAAGCCGACACGTGGCACGATCCTTGATGGTGGTCGGAACTAGTTCGTCCGTGGGGAAGAGCCTTCTCGTCGCAGGTCTCTGCCGGGTCTTGTCGCGGCGTGGGATTCGGGTCGCTCCGTTCAAGGCCCAGAACATGTCGAACAACGCGGCCGTCTGTGATGACGGCGGTGAGATCGGCCGTGCCCAAGAGCTTCAGGCCCGCGCGGCGGGCATCCGACCCACCGTCGCGATGAACCCCGTCTTGCTCAAGCCGCAGGCCGACGCGACGTCCCAAGTGATCGTGCGCGGCAGACCGTGGACGACGCTTCGCGCTCGCGACTTCTACCGCCGCAAACGGGAACTTTGGAGCATCGTCATCGAGTCACTCGAGTCCCTTCAAGCCGCGTACGACCTGATCCTGATCGAAGGGGCGGGAAGTCCGGTGGAGCTCAACCTGAAGTCGTCCGACATCGTCAACATGGCGGTCGCCAAGCATCTGGGCTGCTCCGTGCTACTGGTCGGGGACATTGACCGAGGCGGGATCTTCGCCCAGCTCTTGGGGACGTTGTCGCTGCTCGAGGAAGATGAACGCCGCCTCGTCCGGGGCTTGATCGTCAACCGGTTTCGGGGTGATCCCAGGCTCTTTGACGACGGTGTCCAGATCTTGCGGGAGCGGGGGGAATGCCCCGTCGTGGGTGTCGTTCCTTTCGTTCCCGATCTGCGACTCCCCGAGGAGGATGCGGTCGCGATCGAGCATCGAGCGCCGCGCGGGACCGCGACCATCCGCATTGTCGTGATCCGGCTGCCTCGCATTTCCAACTTCGATGATTTCGACAGTCTCGAGCGATGCGACGACGTCGCGGTGACCTACGCGACGCGTCCCGAAGAGCTTCGCGACGCCGACGCGGTCATTCTGCCCGGAACGAAGAGTACCGCGGACGACTTGCGCTGGCTTCGGGAGCGAGAGCTTGATCTAGCGATTCTCGACCATGCTCGTCGGGGGGGAGCGGTGGTCGGCATCTGCGGGGGCTACCAGATGCTAGGGACCGCCATTCACGATCCGGCGAGGGTCGAGAGTTCGGCCAAGACGATCCGTGGACTCGGACTACTCCCGGTGGAGACCACGTTTCGCCCCGAGAAGGCGACGGCCAACGTTCGCGCGGCGGTGGTGGGCAATCAATGGCCCGGTTGGCTCGCGGCCGGTTTCGAAGAGCTCGACGCCTACGAGATCCACGCGGGAGAGACCTCCTCGTCCCAGCCCTGGCTCCGCATCGATCGAGGGAGCGAGCGAGAGACGATCCTCGACGGTTGCGTCGGTCCCGACGGTCGCGTCTGGGGCTGTTATCTCCACGGGCTGTTTCAGAACGCCGGCTTCTGCGAGGCGTGGCTGCGGAGCCTTGCGCCTTCGTGGCAGGGCGAGAACTTGGGAGCGACCGACGCCATCGACGAGTCGCTTGACCGCCTCGCCGACGTCTTGCTCGCAACCTTCGACTGGGAACTCCTCGACGATTTGATCAAGGGTTCCCAGCGAGCGTAGACCCGTTCATCGAACCATCCTCCACTTGTTCTCACTGAAGGAAACGAATCCATGGCGACGGAAGAGACCGACGAACACAAGGCCCGCATGAAGCGAAAGCAAGAGGCCTACCGGCAGCGACTGGCGAAAGCGACCGAGAGCAAGGGGCTGCTCGTCGTCTATACCGGGGCCGGAAAGGGGAAGACGACCGCGGCGCTCGGGCTCGCGTTTCGCGCGATGGGGCAAGGCGTGCGTGTGGGCGTGATCCAGTTCGTCAAGGGAGCGATCGCCACCGGCGAGGCGGCGCTGGCCCAACTCGAATCACTGCCGATCGACCTTCATCCCATGGGGGAGGGGTTCACGTGGGAGACGCAAGACCGCCAGCGCGACGTCGAGATCGCCGAGAAGGCGTGGCAACGCGCCGTCGAGATGCTGCGAGACCCCTCCTACGGCATGGTGATTCTCGACGAACTCAACATCGTCTTGCGCTACGACTACCTCGAACTGGAGACAGTCCTCGAGGAGTTGGGTCAGCGTCGCGAGGGCCTTCACGTCGTGGTGACCGGTCGCAACGCGAAGCCCGCTCTCGTGGAGATGGCCGACCTGGCTACGGAGATGACCTACCTGAAGCACCCGTTCAAGGCGGGGATCAAGCCGCAGCCTGGCATCGAATACTGAGACCCTCGTCGTGCCCGGACGGCGATGCCGACTCGCTAGCGGAGGTCGTCCATGGCGGCGAGGAAACGGTCGTTCTCCTTGGGGCGCCGCGGACTGATCCGAATCCAACTCGGCAGCCCGAACGAGGTCGCGTCGCGCACGAGGATTCCCTTGCCGAGAAGCTCGCGACGGAAACCGGTCGCGTCGCCGACACGAACGAGAAAGTAGGGCGTGTCGGTCGCGAGGATGGGCCATCCGCCCGTCGCGAGCGTGTCGCTCATACGGCCTCCTTCTCGCCGGAGTCGGTCCACCGTCGCGCGAAGATGAGCGGTGTCCGAGAGCGCCGCCACCGCGGCCGCTTGTGCCATGGAGTTGACACTCCAGGGAGGTTGGTGTTCGCGCATCGCGCCGATCAGTCCCGACGGGCCAATCGCGTAACCGACCCGAAGCGCCGCCAGAGCGTGGGCTTTTGTCAGCGATCGAACAACCAGGATGTTCGGCGCCTCCAAGCAGATCATCGAGGACTCCGACGCGAGGTAGTCTTGATACGCTTCGTCGACGATCCAGGTCTGGTCGGGTCGCTGCGAAGAGATGTCGGCGAGCGCATCGCGAGGGATGAGCCGCCCGGTCGGGTTGTTGGGGTTGCAGAGGAACACGGCGCTCGCGCGGTCCTCCGCGACCGAAGCCAAGTCGGGCCGAAAGCGATCGCTCTCGCTCGCTCGGAGTTCGACGGGCTCGGCTTCGGCGATGCGGCAGGCCCGGACATATTCCCCATAGGTCGGCCCGAGGACCAGCGCCCGATCGCCAGGCCTCAAGATTGTCAGCGCCGCGAGCCAGAGCAGTTCGCTGGCCCCGTTGCCAACCAGCACGTTCTCGATCGCGACGCCGTGCTGCTCGGCGACTTTCCGCGTCAACGCCTCGCAATGCCGATCGGGGTAGCGGTTGAGGGTCACGTTTCGCAGCGCCTCGTGGACCGAGGGACTCGGACCGAACGGGTTGACGCTGGCACTGAAGTCGGTGACGTCGTCCGCGGAGAGCCCGAGGGAACGAAGTTCGATCTCGTCGACCGCCCCGTGAACGGCGAAGGGAATCGACGGCGACGGGAGACCTCTTGACATGGTGATACCTTTCAAGGGGCAAGCCAAGGCCCAAACGATAGGGCGGCCACGCCCAGGAGTACGAGTGACGCGACGCCAAGCGTGAGAATCGTCGCGTGCTCGATCAAGCGAAGGGCGCGGGGGATGTCCTCACGCCGGCATTCGGCGAACTCGGCACCGAGGACGTAGTGCCCCACCTTGTCGAGACGGCGACCAAGGACGCCGGCGGCCGCGCTCATCGGTTGACCCGCGTTGGGACTGTCGGTCTTGGCGGCATCGCGCCACCAGACGCGGAGCCCCCGACCGGCGTCCCCTCCCGAGAAGCGGGCGACGACGAGGATCGCCAGCGCGCTGAGCCGGGCCGGGATCCCGTTGAGCACATCGTCGAGCCGGGCGGGGATCTTTCCCAACCACTCGCGTTCTGGGTCGCGATAACCGAGCATCGCGTCGGCGGTGTTGACGAAACGGTACGCGAGAGCCCCGCCGAGACCCGCGACCAAGTACCAAAAGATCGGCGCCACCACGCTGTCGCTGACGTTTTCCGCGAGCGATTCGATCGTGGCCGCCGACGTCTGCGAAGCGGTGAGCGTGTCGGTCGGTCGGCTCACGAGATGGTAGCCCAGAAGCCGGCGCGCCTCCGGGAGATCGTCGTCGCTTAGGGCCTCGTCAACCTGCCGTCCAGCGTCGAACAACGCGTGTGCCGCGAAGGTCGTCTTGAGCAGGAAGGCCCCAAGAGGGATCGCCAGCCAGACCGAGAAGGAACCGTCGAGGGATTCGAGCCACCGGCCAACGCAGAAGCTGGCGGCGACGCCGACCACGATGAGGGCCCCACCAACGAGCAGTTTCCACCACGCTGGCATCCGTCGGGCGAGCCGGCGTCCCCAGCCGATCACCGTCCCCATCGCGACCACGGGATGGCACCACGCGGGCGGTTCGCCCAAGAAGCGATCGGCCAACATCGCGAGGAGAAAGACCACTCCGTTCCACCACGCGGCATCCGCGACAAGCATCGTCTCACTCCCCCATCCAACGGGTGGGGATGACAAGGACGATCTCGTTCGCGGCACTTATCACGAGGTCTCTCAACGAGGGAGTCTGTCCGGCGTTCTTCGGGCGGTGGCGTCGATCCCAAGACGACGGTCGTTTCTTGGGGGCGTTCTTCTTTAGGTACCGCGAGCGGGGCATGGTGGCCACGTCGTCCGCGAAGGTCGGTTTCGCAACCAGGCGGTGACGATGTCTCCCGCGAGGGATCGACGGGCCCGGGCTGCTCGCGACGATACAATGCCAGCCGGAGCCATGGATTCCTCCTGAACGTCCGCGAGATGGTCAAGGGGCAACCGTGCGGGACGAAAGGGCCTCCAATCAGATGACACCTCCCCGGCTGAAAGTCTGCTGCATCCAGACCGTCGAGGAAGCGCGATTGGCCGTCGCGCACGGAGCGGCCGCGGTCGGACTCGTCTCGAAGATGCCGAGTGGGCCGGGGATGATTTCCGAGTCGCGAATTTCGTCGATTGCGCGGACGATCCCACCGTCGGTCGGATCGTTTCTGTTGACCAGCGCGCGGCGGGTGGTCGAGATCATCGCCCAGCAGCGGCGCTGCCGGGTCAACACGCTTCAACTTGTCGATCGTCTCGACGAAGGGACATACGACGATTTTCGGGAGGCCTTGCCCGGTATCTCCATCGTTCAAGCGATCCACGTCGTGGGTGAGGAATCGCTCGACGAAGCGTGCGACGTCGCGAGGCGGGGTGTTGATGGGTTGCTGCTCGATTCGGGGAACGTGCGACTTCCGGTCAAGGAGTTGGGTGGCACCGGCCGGGTTCACGATTGGCGGATCAGCCGCCAGATCGTCGAGGCGGTGGGAATCCCGGTCTTTCTCGCGGGGGGACTGCGACCCGACAACGTCGCGGAGGCGATCCGTCAAGTTCGCCCATTTGGGGTTGATGTCTGTTCCGGCCTGCGCACCGACGGGAAGCTCGACGAGTCCAAGCTGTCCGCGTTCATTCGATCACTCCGATCGGTCGACGATCGCGCGTGAGAGGCGACAACTGGCGGAAACGCCGTCCATGTCCGCCGACCGTTTCTTCTCTTAGCGCGTCTCGTGTCCTGGTTGGTTCACTCATTGCCAGAAAGACTCTTGGGTGCATGCTCACGCTCGCGTGGGCATGCGGAAAAGATTCACGCTCGCGTGGGCATGCGGAAAAGATTCACGCTCGCGTGGGCATGCGGAATACGCCAGTGATTGGGCAATCTCCCGTCGAATCGGAGGACCGAGATTTCATGGAACGAACTTGCCCATCAGGACACTGGCGTACGCGGGTTGCGCCGGTCACCATTGTTCTTGATGCTCTGGAAGCCTACATGAGTAGGGGACGAGCGTTGCGGTGAACGTGAGACGACGAGCATGAAGCGAGCCCTAACAGCCCGTTGACCGATTCGCTGCCGGCTGCGAACGGCCCTTTTGTCCAAACTCGGCGTTGGAAAACTCGACGAATCGACGGATTCGCCTGCGTTTTTCCTCCTTGATCTTGGCCAAGTTGTCTCGTTCTCGCCTTGGCCCGCTTCGATCAACGGACTGCTGTGGGTCTTCGTCGACAAGATGGCGGACGAACAAGAAGTTGGAGGAGGACAACCATGTGCGGATTCGCCTGTCTTTGGAAGGTCGACGACGAGGCCTTGGCCCGCCGGATGATCGAGAAAATCGAACACCGCGGTCCGGACGCAACCCAGGTCTATCGGGCCGCCAATGTTCCGGCGATCATGGCGCACTGCCGGCTCTCCATCATTGGGCCCTCCGACGGTTCGCAACCGATCTATTCCAACGACAACATCCTCGTCGCCAACGGCGAGATCTACAACTACGCCGATCTCCGCGCCATCTTGGGCGAGAGCGCCTTCGAGACCCGAAGCGACAGCGAGACGATCCTGCATCTCTTCCGATCGAACCAACTGCGGTGGCTAAGCAAGCTCGACGGCATGTTCGCGTTTGTTCTCGCGACCCCCGATCGGATCATCGCGGCTCGCGATCCGCTCGGGATCAAGCCGCTCTACGTCGCCCGGCTGGGCGACGGCTTCGCGTTCTCCTCGGAACTGAAGGCCTTTGACGGCCTCGGACTATCGCATGTCGAAGCGGTGGGCCCCGGTGAGATGTTCGACAGCCTCGAAGGGAATCGTCGCTGGTTTCGGATCTCTCATGGAGCCGCCAGCGAGGAGGCGGGTTTCCAGCTCGACGCGGTTTGTCGGGAGCTGCGGTTGACGCTCGAGGACGCGGTCCGCAAATGGATGGTGGCCGATGTCGAGGTCGGGTCCTTCTTGTCGGGGGGACTCGATTCCTCGCTGATCGCCGCGCTGGCGGCTCGGTCGATCGATCGACCGCTGAAGACCTTTTCGGTCGGGCTCGAGGGAAGTCCCGACTTGCTCGCCGCCCAGCGAGTCGCCGATCACATCGGCTCGGAACACGACACGCTCGCGTTCAGCGCCGCCGACGTGGCGAAGGTCTTGCCACACGTGATCTATCATCTCGAGAGCGCCGATATCGACCTGGTGCGTAGCGCGATTCCGACTCACTTCGCCACCACCCTGGCGCGTCGACACGTGAAAGCGGTGCTCACGGGCGAGGGGGCGGACGAGCTGTTCGCCGGTTACACCTATCACCACCAGTATGCCAACTCTCCCCGGGAGCTTGCCGACGAACTGACGCGATCGCTCACCAGCATGCACAACATCAACCTGCAGCGAGTCGATCGGATCACGATGGCCCAGGGGTTGGAGGCGCGGACGCCGTTCCTCGACCGCGACCTGATCGAGTTCGCTCAATCGATTCCCGCGTCATTGAAGATGCGCATCGTCGACGAGTCGAGTGGAAAGACGGTCGAGAAGTGGATTCTTCGGGAAGCGTGCCGCGACTTGCTCCCCGCGGATCTCGTCTGGCGGGAGAAGGCCCAGTTCGACGAGGGGACCGGGACGGTCGACGTCATCGACGAGGCCCTGGCGATCGCGACGGGGACTTCCTCTCCGGTCGATCGGGAGACGGAGGCTCGACTTTACCGCGATCTCTTGTGCGAGCAGTTCGAGAACCCGGAGATGATCCTAGCCAATGCCGGCGCCTGGGTCCAGGACCGCGTCACCGTCCCGAGCTAGCGCGTGACCGCTGCTTGCCTCAGGAGTAAGGATCGGCGACTCGCGTCTGAAACGGTGACGGAACGGTCGCCTCACCGAGCTTCGTCCGATCGACCCGTTTCCCCAAAAAAGACCCGTTCCCAAGATTCGCTTTCCCTGCTATGGAACCTCGCGAGCGTCACTCTCCATCCTCGCTCTCGTGTCGCCCACGCGACCGGAGCACCCGGGCTCTTTCGCGTCGTCGCCGCGACGGAGTTCGACCATGACATGCACATGTTGAGGTAGTCCGGCCGGTCGTCGTTTCGCGACGGCGATTCGCCGAGCGGTCGACGTCTGTTGAACTGGTCCCGACTGTTGCCTAGGCGAGCCGAAGCCATGACCGTTGATGGAAATAATTTTCGCTCCTCCGTGCTCCGCGTCGCGTGCGCTCAGATCGATCCGACGGAAGCGGATATCGAACAGAACCTGGGCAAGCACTTCGAGTACATCGACCGCGCGAAAGCCGAGGACGTCGACCTGTTGGTCTTCCCCGAGCTCTCCTTGACCGGCTATCAGGTTCGTTCGCGCACGCCCGATTTGGCGATCACTCGCGAGGACCGACGACTGATCGCGGTGGCCGAGCGGGCTGGTGACATGACGGTGGTCGCCGGTTTTGTCGAAGAGGGGTACGCCGCGCAGTTTCACAACTCCGCCGCCGCGATGCGCCGAGGGAAGGTCACGTTCATTCACCGCAAGCTAAATCTGGCGACGTACGGGAACTTGGAAGAAGCGAAGTACTTCGCTCGCGGACGCTACGTCGATGTCTGCCACTTGGAAGCGCCCTGGACGGCCGGGATCTTCATTTGTGCCGACTCCTGGAATCCGGGACTGATTCACTTGGCGGCTCTCTACGGCGCCACCATCCTGGTCGTTCCCATCGCCTCCTCGCGCGAAGCGGTGGGACTCGACTTCTCCAATCCCGATGGCTGGAACGCCGCGCTGACGTTCTACAGCATGATGTACGGGATGCCGATCGTGATGGTCAATCACTGCGGCGCCCGCGATGGGGAGACCTATTGGGGGGGCAGCCGCGTTCTCGATCCGCGCGGCAAGACGATCACCATCGCCGGCGAGGGCGAGGAATTGGTGATCGCCGACGTCGACTACGACTCGGTCCGCCAAGCTCGGTTTCAGCTACCGACGGTTCGCGACTCGAACCTCGATTTGATCCATCGCGAGATCGAACGACTGAACAACCGCATCGGCGTTCCTCGCGGCATTCGCTCGGCGTGAGCATCCCGCTGCGGGGTCTACTTCATCGATGCGACGCAGCTCTTCGGAGCGCTCGCGTTCGCCCGGACCGCGGAAGATGCCCTACGCCAGCAATTCGTCGATGACCTTGCCGCCGAACTGGCTGAGCTGCTTGTAGCGGCCGCCGTGGAAGTAGGTCAGTTTGTTGTCGTCCAGCCCAAGCAGGTGCAGCAAGGTGACGTGGACGTCGCGAATGGGATGAACGCAGTCGACGGCGGTCGCCCCGATTGCGTCAGTCGCTCCCACCACCGCGCCGGGCTTGACGCCACCACCGGCCAACAGCATCGTCATCGCGTCGGCGTTGTGACCGCGACCAATGGCGTAGACGCCGCCACGCTTGTTGTTGTCGGGGGTGCGCCCAAATTCACCCGTCCAAACCACGAGCGTCTCGTCGAGCATCCCGCGCCGCTTGAGGTCCTTGATCAACGCCGCCATCGGCTTGTCGACGCTCTTGATCCGTGCCGAGTGACCACGCTCCAAATAGTCGTGGCTGTCCCATCCCCCCGAGAAGATCTGGACGAAGCGAACGCCTTTCTCCACCAGTCGCCGAGCCATCAAGCATTGGCGTCCGAACGCGGCGGTCTCGTCATCGTGCAAGCCGTACATCTCCTGGATGTGGTCCGGCTCTCCGGCAAGATCGATCACGCCCGGTACTTCGGTCTGCATGCGGTAGGCCAGCTCATAGCTTTCCATGCGGGCGGCGAGGTCGCGATGCTGGGGGTGGCGTGCCTGATGCTGTTCATTCAGGAACGCGAGTTGGTCGAGAAACTGTCTTTGATGCCGACGCGACTTGTGCCTAGGCGACGTCAAGTCGAGGATCGGACTCCCCTCGGGGCGAAGGCGCGTCCCTTGGTAGTGAGCGGGTAGGAAGCCGTTGTTCCAGTTCGTCGACCCACCTTGGGGGAGCGCCAACTCCGTCATGACGACGTAGCCGGGAAGGTTCTGGTTTTCCGAACCGAGTCCGTAGGTGACCCAGGAACCGATGGCGGGATCGCCCCCCAGCCGACTTCCGGTGTTCATGTGGAACAGGGCTTCCGGATGGTTGAGTGATTCCGCGGTGCAGCCACGGTAGTTGCACAGTTCGTCGGCGACCTCCGGATCGGCCAGATAGTGCCACTGATCGCACATGTCGAGGCCGGCTTGGCCCACCTTGCGAAACTTGAAGGGGCTGCCGACATGGAACTTGAAACCCGAGGCGAGACTGCGCGTCGACTTCGATTCGGTCTTGTGAAGCCGCGTCAGGGTCGGCTTGGGGTCGAAGGTGTCCATGTGGGCCGGACCACCCTCCATGAAGAGCATGATCACCGCCTTGGCGCGGGCGGGGTGCATCGGCTTCCTCGGTTCGAGCGGGCCGGTCGAACGAGGGGAGTCGGCCGCCAGCAGATCGGTCAAGGCGACCGATCCGAGCGAGGCGCCCAGGCCGTAGAGGAACTGGCGCCGGGATGCTGTGGTTGACAGGGGACGCGAGCAGAGTTTGTGAGTCATGAAGGACCTCAGTAGACGTAGAGGAATTCGTTGCTGTTGAAGAGGGCCAGGCACAGGTCCGCCAGGGCCCGAGTCCCCGGACCGACGTCCGCCGGCTTCGCATCGGGAACGTACTGTTCGAAGACAGGGAGGATCTCGTCGTACTCGAAACTCTTGCCCGAGAGTTCCTCGACCAACGACCGCGTGATCCGAGTCGGGTGGGTGACGATGTCCGGCCTCGCGCCGCGATGCTCCTGTTCCATCCGCCGGACGTAGTCGATCATCCGCGTTCGCTCGAGCCGTGACGGGGAGCGGCCGAACGCCAGCAGGAAAGCTCGCTCGACACGCTTCTCGAGGGTCGGGACCTCTCGCTCGAGTCGTTGCGCGAAGGCGATCGAGCGGTCGCTCATCACGTCGCTGTTCATCAGCGTGAAGGCCTGGGGCGATACCGCGGCGGCATCGCGGGCTTCGCACGACTCGTTCGGGTTCGGCTGGTTGAACACTTCGAAGAACGGGTTGGCTTGCCCGCGCACGCGGTAGGCGTAGATGCTGCGACGATGCCGCTGGGCCGGCGTTCGCGAAGGTTGGTAAGCCGGCGCCAAGGAGAACTGGATCATGCGAGGCTGAAGCGCGACCTCCATGTTGATCTCGGGCATGACCGGAAGGCCGCCGAGCGTCGGGTTGAGTTCCCCGGTCACGTGCAGCATGGCGTCACGCAACTCTTCGGCGCTGAGCCGTCGCGTCGGAAAATAGGCGAGCAGGTCGTTGCCGGGATCGACGCTGCCAAGCGAGTCGATCTGTGGATGGTGGCTCGACTGCTTGTAGGCCCGCGAGGTCATGATCAGTTTGTGAAGCCGCTTCATCCGCCAGCCGCGATCGACGAACTGCGTGCTCAACCAGTCGAGCAATTCGGGGTGCGTCGGCTTGGCTCCCTTGACGCCGAAGTTGTTCGGGTTGCCCGCGAGTGGCTTGCCGAAGTGGTGCTGCCAGATCCGATTGACGATCGCACGCGTGGTGAGCGGGTTGTTCTCGTGGGCGATCCAACGGGCGACGCCGAGCCGGCGGCCACGTAGCTCGCTCTCGACGAGGTAGGGATCCTCGGCCGACGGATCGACCGGATGGCCGAGCCCACTCAAGACGCCCGGCTGAACGATGTCGCCGGGCGCCTCGAGGGCTCCCCCCGTCAGGATATGGTTGACGAACTCGGTATTTGTTCTCCGCTTTCCGGGAACGCGGAGCTTGCGCGCGTTGAGAAACTTCGGATCGGGTCCGCTGTAGACACTCTGGGCCATTGGCTGATAGCGTTCCAAGCGGCGGGTCCAGATCCATTGATCCTGTTCCCGCACCTTGAGACGTCCGATCTCGTGATGATCGAGACCGACATGACGCGGCGGCTTTGACTCGTCGGGAAGGTTCTTGCGTTCCTCGTGCGGAACATAGTTGCTCCCGTGTTCCTGGTACCAGCGTCGCGCCGCCGCTTCCCGTTTCCGTCTGAGTGCTTCGGTTCGCTCGCTGGCGAAGGCGAGTAGTCGCTCGACATGAGTACGCCCCTCGTCAAACCCCTCGCGGTTCTCCTCGGGGAGAAACGACGCGGGTCGCTCGGCCAACTGCGTCGTCGCGAAGGCGGCGTACATGCGGTAGTAGTCGCGTGTCGGGATCGGGTCGAACTTGTGATCGTGGCATTTCACGCAACGCATCGTCGTCGCCAGAAAGGTCTGACCCACCGCGTTGACCACGTCGTCGATGTAGATCTGCCGCGCTTGCGGCTTCTTCACCATCGCCGGGTCCCAGGGGCCGAGCCGGAGAAATCCGGTTGCGACCAGGAGTTCCGGGTCGCGGCGACCAGGGGGCCGCTCCTCCCAGATCTCGTCGCCCGCGAGTTGTTCGACGATGAACTCATCGTAGGGCTTGTCGTCGTTGAAGCTGCGGATCACGTAGTCGCGATAGCGCCACATGTTCGAGCGTTCATAGTCGTTCGAATAGCCTCCCGTGTCGGCATAGCGAGCGACGTCGAGCCAGTGCTGGCCCCAACGCTCGCCGTAGTGGGGGCTCGCGAGCAGGCGGTCGATGAGTTGTTCCCACGCGTTATCGGGATTCGCCGACCACTCCTCGCGAAACGCGCTGATCTGTTCTGGGGTCGGGGGCAGGCCCGTCAGGTCGAAGGTCGCTCGTCGAATGAGCGTGACCGGATCGGCTTGAGCGGCGGGTTCGATGCTGGTCGGGGCCAGTCGCTTGGAGATAAAGTAGTCGACCGGATGCGTTCCCGTCGAGACCGGCGGGCGCTTCACGGGGCGAAACGCCCAAAGGTCCTCCGGCCGATAGCGCCGCAAGGTCCACTCGTCGGAGAGTCCCCCACTCGTGCGAACGAGAACACCCTCGTCGGTCGACTCGATCGCGGCCGCCTCCGCGCGGTGACGGCGCTGGGTCGCTTCGTCGGGCCAGGGGGCGCCGGCCACGATCCATGACTTCACCATCGCGATCTGGGCTTCGGTGAGCCGGTCATTCTCCTTGGGAGGCATCTCGAGGCCGTCCCAGCGAATCGCCTGGTAGAGCGGGCTCGCCTCGGGATCGCCGGGCACGAGCGCCGGTTCCTCGGATTCGCCTCCCTTGATCAACGCGGCCCGGCTGCGAACGTCCAGTCCGCCCTGGACGTCCTCGGTGTCGCCACCATGACAGCCAAGGCATTTCGCTTTGAGCAGGGGCAAGACCTTCAGGGTGAAGTTTCGTTCTGTGACGTGGTCGTCGGCCGATGCCGTCACGCCGAGCAGAAGGGCCGCGAGGATTGAGCGTAGCCTAAGGTTTGCCATGGTCGTAAAGGTCCTTGATCTCCTCGGGTGACAGCGCGGCGTCATAGAGGGCGAACTCGTCGAGACTGCCGTTGAGATTGCGGACGGCGAAACGGGGTTCGTCGCGCTTGGGCAAGTCCCAGTTACAAATCGAGGCGTTGCCGATGCGCACCGTCTCGACCAGGTATTCCTCGGGAATCGCCTCCTCGCTCAGCACCTCGCCGTTGAGGTAGTGGGTGACTTGGCGCCGATCGACGTCGTAGACGGTGGCGATCATCAGCCATTGGCCGCTGAGTTCGCTCGTCCAGAATGGGGGCGAGAAGTAGACATGCTTGTCCCGTTCGCCCTTGGAGCGATCGAACTTGTCCCGCTTCTTCACCGAGAAGAAGAGTCGGCCGTCGTCCATGATCTGCCAGTGGGGCTCTCCCTGCTCGTGCCCATCGGTGAGGAAGAGGGAGTTGTACCAGCGGTCGAGACTGTTGATCTTCACCCAGCAGAGCAGGGTCATTGAGCGATGTTCGCCGGGGACCGACAATCGCACGCGACTACCGGTGGGACTGAAGTCGAGGGCGCCGTTGGGCCGTCCAAAGCGATCCGGGGCGAGGGCGGCCGCGACGACCGCGCCTTCTCCGCTCTCACGTTCGCTGTTGGTCACCCGGTTGGCCAGTCGTCTGTCCGAGAGGTCACTCGCGCCGACCTGGTAGAAGGCCGAGAGCCGGGGATCGGCACGTCGCTCCTCGCTATGCTCGCGCCAGCGCCGCAGGCGTGACTCCTTGGTGGCTTGGAGCCGCTCGCGCAGTTCGTTGGGTCCGACAAAGTCGTCCGAGGTCGATCGGATCGTGCGCTCGTCGCCCGCGACGGAGGTGGCGGCCGATTGACCCTGATGCATGACTCTCTTGTCGTGGCCACGCGCTTGCCATTCGATCTCGCCGTCGAGGACATGGACATCCGAGCCCTCGTCGGTGACGTTGACTGCGAATTCCGTCCCGAGATCGACCACTTCGCCAGCCTCGGTCCTCAGGCGAAAGCCGCGCGCCGGTTCCGGGACGCGTGCCCGAACCTTTCCGCGGATGACCACCACCTCCATCGGCGAGCGGATCGCGAAACGGGCATCTCCCTCGACGACGAGCTGGACGCCGCTGAAGAGTTCGAGTTGAACCAAGCCGGCGCGAAGCCGAAGCTCCCCGGCCGGCACGAGACTCCCGTTGGCGAGTGTCCGGTCCTCGTCCCAGACCGCGTCCGACTGTCCGGAGACGATCGCGAACCCTTCGATGGTTCGTTCGTGGCTCTCCCCATGGTCGCTGGCCAAGCTCGGCGTCTGCCGCTGGGGGGCGTCGGGACCAGGCACCCCGGTCGACAGCCAGAGCATCACCAGCAGCGAAGCCGCGATCGCCGCCATGCCGACGAAGGCCCTCCGCCAGGTCCACCCGGCACGGGAAGAGTCGGTTGGCTTGGGGACATCGTTCGTCGAGGAAGGGGGAATCGCCGCCGCCTCGTTCTCCAGGAGAAGCGACAGAGAGACCCGCGCGAGGTAGTCACGACGCGCTTCGGGATCGACCGAAAGCTCGGCCTCGAGGCGGAGAAAGTCCGCTTCGGAGATCTCGTGCTCCAACAGAGCGTCGATGAGTCGTTGTCGTTCGGAGGGTGTCATCTCGCCGTCTCCCCAGCGTGAAGCTGGCGTTCCATGCACTCGAGCAACGCGGACCGCAGTCGATGAAGGGTTACTTTCAATCCCCCGACCGAGCGACCGATCATCGACGCGTAGTCCGCGAGTCGTTCCGTGGAGGCGTAGCGATGCAGCAGCAGTTCGCGATCGCGCGATCGGAGCTTGCCGAGGCACCGCTTCAAGGCCTCATGGCGTTCCTGAATGTCGTCGTGGGTGTCGGCCATCTCGGTGGCGATCACCTCTTGCAAATCGTCACTGAAGTACAGCTTGGCGTCGCGCGCCTGTTGTTTGCGATAGTTCAGGACCTCGAACCGCGCGATGCTAAAGGCCCACGCCCGAAAGTTCGTGCCGAGTTCGAACTCGGATCGCTTCTCCCAGATCTTCGCGTTGGTCTGTTGCGCGACGTCGCGCGCCGACGGGTCGCCCGGCAGGAGCGATCGGACGTAGAGCAAGATCGGCAGTTGGTGCGCGGTGAGCTCACTGACGAAAGTCGCGTCGTGATCGTCGTGCATGGGCTCTTCCATGCTTGGAAATGGAGGATCCAACGATAAGGTTAACAGAAATCCGAAAGAATCCGTCGAATGTCGGGGTGGAACGCCTCGCGCGTGGACCGCTTGGGTGACGTCCAGCGTCGGCGCTCGGGCGCGGGACGTTCGACCAGGCTTGGGCGTCGGATGAGAAGCCATCGACCTTGGAGGTCTTGGGGGCCCCAAGGGATTACATCGTTCGGACCGAAGGTGACCAAGGAAGCCTCTCATGCGAATTTGGATCGATGCCGATGCTTGCCCGCGCGAGATCAAGGAGATGCTCTTTCGGGCGGCGGAGCGGACCAAGACCCGGCTGACGCTCGTCGCCAATCAGCCGATGTGGACGCCGCGCACGGAACTGATCGACAGCATCCTGGTTCCCGGCGGCTTTGATGTTGCGGATCGTGAGATTGTCGATCAGGTCGATCCCGCCGATCTGGTCATCACCGCCGACATCCCGCTCGCGGCCGACGTCGTCGCCAAGGGGGCGACCGCCCTGAATCCTCGCGGCGAACTCTACACCGACGCAAACGTGGGGGACCGGCTCGCGACGCGCGACTTGATGCACGATCTTCGCGACGCCGGCGTCGTCTCGGGCGGGCCCTCGGGATTCAACGCCAAGCATCGTCAGGCCTTCGCGAATCAGCTCGATCGTTGGCTTACTCGAGCCAGGAAGTGACGGGGATGTTCCGGGGATGTTCCGGGGATGTTCCGGGGATCGACCGCTTGCGATTTCCCTAGGGGAATCGCAAGCGAGGGGCTATTCCGCCCATCGTATGCTTTGCGGTATGGTGGGGTGCCCGAAGATGGCTGACCATTCTCTCCTCGGAGCGTGCCGAAGAACGTGACCCCACCGAAACCGCCGAGCCTCGCCGAGGCACTGCTTGGCTTCATGGACCAATTTCGTCCTTTCCGTCCCGGGGCCTCCGGGCCGGGAGTCGATCGCCAGCGGCCCAACCCGATGCTCGACGGAGCCTTCGATCCCCGGACGGGTTGGCCGTTCGTCTTGCTGGATCACTTTCGTCCGCGTCCCGGGCGGGTGGCGAAACTGTGGTTCGTGCGGACGCGCAAGACGCCGCAAGTGATGGGCTCCGACCCGTGGCCCGACCTGGAGGTCATGCGCTTCGGCGCCGAGGGCGAACTCGTCGAACGCGGCGTCGATGAACTCTTGGCCGCGGTGGCGGGGCGGCCGGTCTACGTTCAGGTCCTCGGACTTGACGACCGAACATCTGGCGCTCGGCGGGTTGCTCTGGAGCCATGCCTGGCTCGATCATTACGGTGCGTTGCCGGAAAATGCGGTCCTGGTCGCGTTCGACTGGCCGAGCCATCGCATCCATTCCTTCGAACCGTCCGACTCCGAGGAAAAATGGCGCCGCTCACTCATCGCCGGGTACCACCTCGCGCTTCTCTTGACGGCGTTGCCCGAGGAGGCCCGCGTCTGTCTCCTGGGACAGAGCTACGGCGGCACCGTCGTGACGACAACTTGCCACCTCCTTGCCGGGGGGACGATCGCGGCTCGGCGAAAGGGGCCGGTCGGCGCGATCGAGGATCGTCGACCCGACCTCCGGGTCCGGGTGATTTCGGTCGCCGCGGCGTTCTGCCGTCATTGGCTCGTCCCCGGGAGAAGCTCGGGCGGGCACTCGAGGGGTGTGAGGCGTATCTCAACTACTTCAAACTCGCGCGATCGCGTCCTGCGGTTCCGCACCTTCTTCCCATGACCGGCTTCCGGTTGGTGCTCGGCTATCGGACGCTCAGTCCCCGGCAACGCGTCGCGCTTGGCGATCTCGAGCGGCGCTACCGCGACGTCGACCTCGCTCCGCACATCGGGCTGGCGGCATTCGCTGCTCTATCCGCTCTGCCTCCCCGAAATCGGCCGCTCAGATCGCTCCCTACACGTGGGCCAGCCAGGAGCCGCCCGTTCTCGAGCCGTAAGCCGGGCGGGCGGTCGTCCGTGTTGGGCGCGAACCCGAGCGGCGTGACGGCGTCTTACTTTGGGTAGTCGCGTTGTCGTGGTGGCAACGTCCATCGATTCCCGAGGAGGAACGACCCGACCGTCGAGCGAGGCATTCGAGAGCGATTCGGTCCCGTGCGCACGACGGCGCGGGAACGCTCTCTCTTTCCGGAGGACTCCGATCATGGCAACGACTTGCACCGAACGCCTCGCGCCCGCACTCGCGGCTAGTGTCTCCGGCGAAGACATCGCTCGCGGCGACTATGTCGCGATCATGGAAACCACGTTGCAGTGGCCGTCGTTCCTCTGGGATGGTGGTGGGGTGACGTTGTCGCCCAACGAGTTGGTGAGGACGCCGTACATCCCCCGCGATTCGGGGCAACCGTACAAGGTGATGGCGGTCTGTCTTCCCTTCGTCTACACGACCCGTCCTTGCGGCTCCACCAGGACGATCGACCTTCGCGAAACCCGCATCGTCCGCCTCGACGGCGACTGCGCCGAACTTGTTTGGAAGGCCCAACGTCCCGAGCGAAGGAAGAAGAAGTGAGCGGGGAGGCCGCTCGTCGTTGGCCAAGGGAGAGCCACATTCACGCTCCCTTGGCCAAGGGCAGCTTTTTCTTGCGCCTTCTTGAACCAGGGGGAAGTTGAGAACCGCGATCTCTCCCCCAGGCGAACGTCGTTGCCGTCACCAACCTCCCGCCCAACTGCTGGTACAATCCCGGAGAGCCAACAGTCGTTCCAGGGAGCACATCACGTGGCCGATAAGATCCCGCAGAAGTGTCCGGAGTGTGGCGGCTCGTTCACCGCGAAGAAGCTGACGACGACTTGCCCACATTGCGGCACCAAGACCGAACTCGGCATCGATGGCAATGCCCGCTACGCCTACGTCGCGCCCAAGCCCAACCAGGGCAAGACGTTCACCGCGACCGATCTGCTGAACGAGTTCTCGGCGAAGCACGTCAGCGGGCCGGGCATGCCCGACTTGATGGGGGTGAACAAGATCCTCAAGACGGTTTCGATCAATGACGTCTGCCCAGAATCGGGGATGACGCCGCTGCACTGGGCGATTGTCAACCGCAACAGGGCGGTCTTCTCCCTCTGCCTCGCCCGCGGTGCCGACGCCTCCAAACGGGGCACGGGAGAATACGAGATCGCCCCCATCGAACTGGCTCACCGCGAGGGGCTGACCGACTTCGTCGATCGCTTGGTCAGTCACGGGGCGAGTGCCGATGACGACATGCTTCGTCCCATCAAGGAGCAACGTCAAGTGGCCGCGGCGGCGACTCGCGAACGGGCTGCTGTTGTCAAGGAGACGATCGCTCGGCTGACGAAGGAGGGCAAGAGGGCGTGGTATCAAGAACAGGTCAAGCACTTCGAGGAGATTCTTGGCATCAAGTCGAGCGTCGCGCGCGGCCGTGGGATTCGGGCGTTCGAGAAGGTGCCCGTCAAGTCGCTCGCCGAGAAGAACCTCGGCATGGAGGAGTGGCTGATCAAACTTCACGACCTCGCCTTTGAAGGAGGAGCAACCCTCTTCTGCGAGAAGGGGCTCACCGTTTCCTCGAAGATTCGCCTTTTACTCGCGCCGACGAAGAGCGTGCTCGACGTCGTCGCGGTGTCGAACCTTCTGTCGCCCGACGAACCGGGCTGCGAGCGCGTCGATATCGGTCGGCAGCTTGAGAAGCTCTACGTGGAGTTGCCCTATCGGATTCTCGAATGCGGCCGCGATGGGGTCCTTGGCGACATTCGCGCGATGCCGGACGACCTTGAGGGACTCGCGAAGCGGCTCCTCGACATTTGCCCGCATTACGGCCAGACGCTGCAAGCCGGGAACGGCAAGCCGTGGGAGAAGGTCGACGATGTGACCGCGGTGAAGAACGATCTCACCGAGTCGCGCGGGTTTTTCCTGACGTGGGACTGAGGCGGTGGAGCCGACCTTCCGGTCGCGACGCGGTGGCCGACTATAGTGGTTTCCATTCGAGCGGCTTGGGCGGCGCGGGAGCGACTTCGATGACGAAGTGGTTTTCGCTGGGGGCGACGGTGCGCTCAAGGCCGGAGGTGCCGTACTGACGGAAACGCGGGTCGATCGTCTGATGGGCGTGCGTGGGACGGTGCTTGGCGAGCCGGTCGTCGATCATGTGCTGCATGACGATGATCCCATGAGGGCCTTCGCGTGCCCCCGCGCGATCGCCGGTGGTGAGGGTGAAGGTTCCATCGGTCGCGATCTTGCCGCGAGCGTTCTGTCCTTTGTCCCTCGGCGAGAATTCGATGATTCCCCCCGCGACCGGTTCGCCGTCGGGGAAGACGACCTTGCCGGTGACGGGCCAGGTCGTGGGACCGGCGGGACCGCACGCCGGGACCGCGAGCAAGGCGGCCGCGAGGATCACGAGGCGCGGCGGGACGGACGAATGTCGGGGCATCGGTGCTCCTCGATCAGTGCTACTCGGTGATCTCGCCGTCGGCGCGGTTGGTGTAGCGTCCCAGGAGTTCGGTGTTGACGAGATTGCCCACCGACTCGACATGGCCATCGGCGAACGCGAAATGGCAGACGCCGGGATGCCAACTGCCGAAGGCGAAGAGGCCGAGACCGAGGACATCGTCGTCGGGGCCTTGGGCGAGGGGCAGGCCAGGGCCCCCGGCACGGCTCGAGTTGTAGAAGCGACTGCCGTCGTACATCGGGCCGTTCTCGGGTGTCGTCGCGAGCTTGCCGCGTGGGACGTGCATTTCGCCGACGAGGAAGGTGTTGCTGGTGCCGTCGTCGATATCGCGATAGGCGACGCGGTCGTACCAACTGCGTGGAGTGGAGCCGTCGCAGATGCCGCGACTGGAGATGATGACGCCGGTGCCGCGACCGCCGAAGTAGAAGTCTTCGGGCCCGCCGGTCGAACCGGGGGAGAGATCGCCGTGATTGCCGGCATAGTCGCTGACGGCGCCGCCGACGATCGTCTCGCCGGGAAAGGAGCAACCGCACGGCAGCATCAACGGGGGCGTCGTGCCGCCGGGAACCTTCGCTTGACTGGCCGCTCGGCGTGTCGGGCAGACGAAACTCGCCACGATGTGCTCGCGCGCGGCCGCCGAGTTGTCTTCGTAGCGAGCGGTCAAGTCCCACTGGTCGGCGGCGGCCTGTTGGTCGAGAAAGGGGAGCAGTTGGGCGATCCACGAGGGGTGCTCGCCGCCACAATCGAGTTCCGGAGGGTCGACGCCGGTGGGGAGGTTGACGATCCGCGCGGGCGGGAAGGCTCCGTGCATGTCGCAGAAGGAGGCGGTGGCGTGGGCGATCTGCTTGAGGTTGTTGGCGCACTGGGCGGCTCGAGCCGACTCGCGCGCTTGTTGGACCGCGGGGAGCGTCATCGACACCAGGACCCCGACGATCGCGATCACGACCAAGAGTTCGACAAGGGTCATCGCGCGCCGGACCGGAAGACGCGGTCGGCGCCGATCGCGTCGGGCGATGATAGCGGCACGATTCATGAAGATTCCTCTAACCTCTATTCTCCAATACGGAACTCGACCTGTCCAGGTTGGAACAAATCGCGTAGGGACGTTGCCACCGTCGTCGATGGAGTGGTCGTGACATTCGTTGCGAGCAGACGTTGGCGGACACGACGGGGGAGATCATTCGGAGGCGATGTCGCCCCAGGCACGCTTATCGATATCGGTGAGATGACGGTTCAAAACGGAGACGCAGGCTGCGAGTCGCGTTCACATCAGTCTAAGAAGGGTTTCGTAGTTTCCGTGCTCGCACTTCCAATCGGCGTAGCAACCGACCAAGCCACAGGAGGCGCAGCGGCAACCGATGTAAGTCCAGCGGACTTCCTCCGCGAGGGAATCGTCGTCCCGGCGATAGCGATGGACGCCGGCGGTCAGTTGGAAGTGGCTCGAGCCGCAGATGCAGACGTGGGAGGTTAGCTTGGCCTCCTCGGCGAAGCCGGCGCTGTCGGCCATGAAGCGTTCATGTCGGCAGCTCCCGCAGCGCCGTACCGCGACCCCCGCCTCCTCGTCGGAATGGAATTCGAAGCCGTCGCTCCCACAGGCGCAGCGGATGTCGACGAAGCTGTCGATCGGATAACCGGTCGAGAGACCGTAGTTGGCCATCTCGATCCGCAGATCGGCATGGTCGTCGCCGTAGGTGTAGTCGCCGTCATCTCGGAGCATGATGTCATCTCGCAAAAGCATGGTCGGCGCGAAGGGACACATGGAGAGGAACGTCGGATCGTCTTCGCCGGCGCGAATGCCGTCGAGCTCCAACGATCGTGCCCCCTCCCGTTCGGCTACGTTATCACATGTGGGCCGGAGAGAGGAGGGGACACGCGCAAGAGAACGCAGCCAGTTGAGTCCTGATGGGCAAGTTCGTTGTCGGAAACCTCGACCAGTATTCGTGTGGGAGCCTACTGAATCACAGCGGCTTCGCGCCTGCCCACGGCGAGCGTGAGTCTCTTGAACATGCCCACGGCGAGCATGAGCATGGCGCCCAAGAGGGTCTTGGCGCCCAAGAGATCTTTTGGCGATGAATTGACCTTTCGCGACACTAGTTTGCTGGTCCATCGGAAGTCTGGGTGCCACTTGCTGCTTGTCAGCCAGTGCCAAGAGATTGGGCCCATTGCAACGCAAACTTTCCGTTGGACCCGAGCACGAGCAGCCCGTTGATCTATTCGCTGCCGGTTACGAACGGCCCTCTTGGCCAATTTCCGCATTGTCGAAACTCGACGAATCTACGGATTCGCCTGCGTTTCTTCTCCTCGATTTTGGCCAACATCGCTCGTTCTCGTCTTGGTCCGCTTAATTCAACGGGCTGCTAGGAGCGATCGTCGTTGTCCGTTTCGCTTGGACCGTCGATCTGTTCGGGGCGAAGTTCACCCGAGTCGGCGAGTGATTCCTTGACGTAGTCCTCGAAGCGCTGCCGACGTTCACGCTCCGTGTCGGCGGGGAGCGTTGATCCCGGCGTCGCGTCTCCCGTCACTGACTTGGGCCCTAAAAAGTCGGAGAAGTCGCTGGCGGCGAGCCACTGGGAGGAACGAAGCGGATCGTCGCCCTCGGAGGACTGGTCGGAGTCGCCGGTCTCTCGGAAGGGGACGTTGACGACCTTGTTGCCGTCGCCGCCGGCACGGCTTTCCTCGTTGCGGGACGGAAATCCTGATGCGTCGTTTCTGGAGTCGCGATTGGGAAAGACCCAGCCCTCGAGGGAGTTGCTTCGTCGCGGTTCGGCCATGTCGGTCGCGGTTAGCTCCCGATCGGTGACCGAGTCGTCGGTGGCCGGAGGAGAGACCAGACTCGAGGGAGTCCCTCCATCGTTGGGTCGTTCGAGCGCGGAGCCCGAATCGTAGACCCAGTCCCGGAGCGATCCCGGGGTCGCGGGCACGTCGGCGGGGGACTTCCCACATTGGCCAAGGAATCGCGAGGCGAGCCGATCGATCGGCTCGGTGGAGGACGCCGAGATTCTGCAGACGGTTTCGACGCAGCGGGCAAGAACCTCTTCGACCTGGACGAGCGGCCAAGGGTGTACTCGCGACGTCGGCGTGAGGACCAGTCCGATCGAGGGGGCCGCGTCGAGCCGGGCGGTGCTCGACTCCTCGCTGATCCAGTTGGCGTAGCCACGTTCGGGCAGTTTCGGTTTCGTGTGGTCGTCGAGGGCGAGTTCGCCCTGGCCCATCATCACGGCGAGGTCGACCGCCGACTGATAGTTGGAGAGGTGGGTTGGACCGAGTCCCTTGCGGATGGCATTGCTGACGACTTGTGCCGCGAGCGAGTGGGGGGACCGTTGAGAGAGACGCCGCATCTTCCGATGGCTGACCACGAGCGAACAGAGGAGAAGCTTCGCGGTCGCCGACCTCACGTCACCGATGAGGGTGCTGCCGAGAGCGGTTCGTTCGGTCTGGTCGGGAGCGGCGACCCAGAGGGCGGCCATGGCGGTGGCGATCTCGGTCTCTCGGTCGAACGTGATGACGTCGCCGGCCTCGAGCGCGCAAAGAGAGACGACCGTCCACCAGATCGCGCCGCTCTCTTCGAGTTCGGCGACGGCCTCGCGAAGTCGCTGCTGCCAAGAGTCGATGTCCGAGAGGATGGGATGCTCGTGGGCGGTCCTGGCTTCGCGGTGCTTGGCGAGGGCCTGCTCGAGTTCCTTGTAGCGGCGGACGCCCTCCTCGTGCATGCGCCGGGCGTCGGCGTGCATGGTCCGCGACTCGTCGGCCCGCTTTTCGATCTCGGGTAGGTGGGTGGCGAAGACCTCGCGCAATTGAGACCGCAAATTCTCGAAGAGGGAGCCATCGCCGGCGGAAAGCTCGGGGCGACTTTCCTCGAGGTGGTCGGCCGCCTCCGCGAGGGCTTGCCTCAGCTTCGCCAGTTTCTGTTCCAGTTCGTCGAACATCGGGTCCTCACCGGTCTGGGCGAATCTTCCCTGTAGTATGGGAACGAGGGCGGCGATCGCCAGTTACTATAGCCACGCCATCTCCGAAATGATGCTCGCGATACCGGCCGCCTCGGTGGCCAGATCGTCGATCTCCTCGTTTCCGGCTTGCTCGATCGAGCTGGCGATGACCTGTCCGGCGGCCGCCAAATTGGCCGCTTCCAGGCCGCTGACGATCGGCGCGTCGAAGCTGATCTCCTCGGCGGCGGAGATCGTCAACGTGCCGAGGGACTCGATGTTGATGGCGGTTCCCGTGAGCGTCAGCGTGCCGTTGTTGAGACTGACGACGCAGGTGGGGGGGATCGGAAGGCACTTGTTGCGAGATTGCAAGGTAAGGACCTTCGAGGCGACCATCGTGGTTCCGGCCGCGGTGGCGTTGAGATTGAAGAACGTCCCGGAATTGGCGATGCCCGTATTCTTGGACGTGAGATCGAACTGGTTCTTGGCCATCAAGAGCGTGTGGCCGTAGTCGCCGTAGCTGTCCTTGTTGATCCTGATCTCACCCTCGGCGGTGGTGGTCAGCTCCGCGCCGGTGATCGATTGCGGAATCGCCGACGGATTGCCCAAGGTGAGCGTCGCTTCCTCGGTGCCGATCATGGAGTAGCCATCTTCGACGACGAGCGTTTGCTGGGTGTTCAGTTTGCGAACGGTGTAGGTGTCGGTCTGTCCCAGGTTGATCGAGTGACTAGCGCCCGTGACGCGGAGGGCTTGCGAGTTGCCGTTGGACAAGCCGAAATCGAGGAGCAATTCGGTCGAGTTTTCCAGTTGGCTTCCCGCCTGGCCAAAGTAGCTCATCGCGGTTTGGAAGTTCCCATTACCGGCGTTGGTCGCGCCGCTCTTGATGCAGCCCAGTAGCGACAGGGTCGCGTCGTAGGCATAAGTGGCTTGCGCCGTCAGACGCATGATGAGGATCATCACTTCCTTGACGAGTTCGGAGATCGCCGCGGCGGTCAGGCCGGTGTAGTTCGGGTTGCCCATCGTTAGGAAGAACTGCAAGCCGTTGATGATCGCGTAAATCGCCATGAAGGGATTCAGGAGCGTACGGTTGTAGTAGTTGAACGTCGGACCGCCGTGACAGGTGTACCGCGTGCCGTAGTGAAGGAAATTCTCGTGCCCGAGCGTCGTGTAAGTCGAACCCGCCAGCGAGGCGAAGGGGGCTGCGGCCGCGAAGGGGGTGAGTAGGAACGAGAGGGTCGGGTCGATCGTCATCCGGCTGAAGTTGCCGACGGTGACGTCTTGGGACAGGCCGAGCACACCGTCGAGCGCGGCACCGGTGGTCAACTGGGTTCGCACCGTCGGATGGGTCGCGGTCGTCTTCAAATCCGACCAGGAGTTGAAGGCCCAGTTCTCCTTGGGAACGTCGCTGACCTGGATCTTTTGGTACGTTGAGGAATCGCCGCCCGATCCCGCGCCGCTGCCGGAGTCACTGATCAGGGCGTTGCTGGGTGGATGAATGAAGGGCAACCCACCGACCAGCGAGACACGCGCGTCGCGGTGGGTCTCGACGAACTTGCCACCGTAGTCGTGACCGGCGTTGTCCTTCGCCTGGAGATGGTAGGTGCCATCGGAGCGGACTTGCACCGCCGGTTGGGAGGACTGATCGTCGAACATCAAGCCGTGGAAGTCGGTGCCTTGATGCGTCTTCGACTTGATCATGAACCGGGTCCGTTCCTCCGGCAAGCTCGCGGGGGCAGGCTGGGACGAGTTGTAGACCGAACCAGCGACGAAGGGCTGATCGGGGTCGCCGTCGTGAAAGTCGACGATGACCTCTTGCCCGACGCGCGGCAGGGCGAGCATGCCCCACTGGCCGCCGGCCCATGACTGCGAGACGCGCATCCAGCACGAGGTCTGTTCGCCATCCTCGGGCAGGGACCAGGGGAAGGTCACCTTGATGCGGCCATACTTGTCGGTGTGAATCTCCTCCCCCTCGGGGCCGACGACGCGGGCGCTGTGCGGGCCGTTCATCCGCGGGATCGGTGTCTTCTTCGGCGGGCGAAAGTGCCACTCGGCGTCGATGGCGCGGAACTGGGTCTGGTAGACGTCCCCGTCGAGGTCGTGCTCGACCTCGGTCAGCAGATAGCGGCCGTCATCCTCCCCCTCGGCGGGGGTGTCGGTCAGCGTGAAGCTGCTGCCGGCGCTGAAGTGGGGGATGTTGGCCGTCCCGACGAGCTGGTCGGTATCGGCCCGAGCCCGTTCGGCCTCCATCTCCGCCGCTCGCCCTAGGAGCATGTCGATCCAGCCAAGCTGCTCGGGTTGCTCTTGCCGCTGGGGGCCGACGCTGTCGAGTCGATGGGCCGCACCCGCGAGGGGACGGCGGACCTCGAGGTGCTTGGGCCAACCTTCGGTCACGTCACCGGGGAGGGAATGGACCGCGCTGGGCGCTTGGTTGGCGATCTCGTGGGCGTAGTCCTCGTGCGTGAACGACGTGCTGCGCAGTTGCAGCACGCGCTCGACACGCGAGACACAGGGACGCCGATGTTGCTCCTCGATCGCGATCGCGTCGAAACCGACCGTTCCCGACTCCGGGGAGTTCGGCCAGGAGACCGTCGGGGCTTCCAGCGACGTGTCGGCGAGAATGAGCCGTTCCGTTGAATCGCCCTGCTCGAAGCGGTAGAAGATCCCCTCTTCCTCCATCAGCCGGGAGAGGAACGCCCAGTCGGACTCCTGGTACTGAGCGCAGTAGTTGTGGGGGAAGTAGTCGCGGCGGAGCTGCGGCTTGACGTCAACGTCGGCCAGCGCGGCTTCGAGGATCTCGGGGGCCGTCTTCTGCTGAAAGATCCGGCTGCGCAGACGAAGGGTCAGGGCCCGGATCCGTGGTGCCAGTGTGATGACATAGCGTCGCCGGTGGCCGACCGGATCGGGTTCTCGACGCACGTCCCAGCAGATGCCGTGGACTCGTCGGCCGCTCTCGCGCGGCGGCTGGGAGGGGTCGCCGGCGGCAGCCTCTTCGGTGACGATCCAATCGGGGAAGAGCCGCAGCGACAGCGGCCGTCCGAGAAGGCCGCGGACATCGAGCCGCTGCTCGGGCGGGAGCGTCAAGACGATGGTGAACTCGTAGAGTTCGGAGATCGCCTCGCGTCCCCGGAGTTGATGAACCCAGTAGGTCTTTCCCTCGAGTGGGACTTCGAGCGCCGCGCTAGCACCGCGCTGACTGAGAGAGGACATGATGGACCCCTTCGAATGGGATGACTTCATCCCGCGAACGCCATCTCGCGGCGAAGCTCTCTTCCCCGTGAACAATCGAGGAGGGTCGGTTCCGATTGGGCCGGCGCATGCCCCGCGATCGACCTCGGTACTCTCCAGAACCTTATACGTTCAATGAATGCGAATTGATGCGTCAAGCCGGGACGAATCCCCCGCGCAAGGGTGGCGAAAGAGAGCCGACGGCGTAGGGAGGGGAAGGGGCTCTTGGTTGATTGGTTCGGTCGGTGCGACATCGCGCATCGAGCCGCGCCGGCTTCGGAAGACTTCGGTCGTCACCCCTCCCTCGGAGAGAGGGGCATCAGGTTATCTCGTGTTCCGATGGGTTCATTCATTGCCAAGAGATCTCTTGGCTGCAATGCCCACGCTTGCCGTGGGCATGCGGAAAACGCCTGAGATTGGGCCATCCTCCGCACGGCCTGCGTGCCGAGATTTCATGAACGAATGTGCCAATCGGGACACTAGGCTCATTTCAAAAGTAGGTCGTCGGCCCGAAGCTCAGCCAATCGGTGCGGGTCGAGGAGGGCGAAGCAGCTGGATTCGTCGATGCAGCCCGACAAAGTCCCGCGCCGATGCAGCGAGTCGAAGCCAGAGCCGAGTCTTGAGACGGAGCCTAGTGCTCTGTTCCAACTTGAAGATGGTGTCGGTGCGACCCGAACCCTTGGGCACGGGCTGACAAGCAGCCAGTGGCCCCCCAAGAGTTGGATGGACCAGAGCGCTAGCCGTTCTCCGCCTCTTGCAGCGACTCGAGGATCGCCTCGTCGAGATCCTTGAGCTTGCGGGCGACGACGGCGACGTAAAAGAGCGGCTCGCCGGTGACCGAGACGCGGTGTTGATAGCGGCGGTAGCAGAGCATCTGGATGAAGCCGTCGTGGCTGAGGCGGCGGATGAGCCGGCTGAATCCGCTGGTGTCGCGCTCACGGAGGAAGTCCTCCTTGATGTTGAACGCGAGCCAACCGGGCGTCGAAATCAGGTCGAGTCCCTTCGCGAAGGCGAGGGGCGGGATGTCGCCGAAGCCGCACGCCGCGACCGTCGTCAGGCAATTGGCGTCGGCTTGGCGGAGCGTGTGCTCCTCCGGTTCGGGGCAATCGGTCAAGTCCGCGACGCGATAGTCCTCGTAGACCTCGGGGCGATCGCGTTCGGTCGCCTCTTTCGCTTCGGGAATGATGTCGACGCCGACGATCGAGTCGATGCCGCGATCGTGCAACTCGTCGCCGACCATGCCGTTGCCGGCGCCGAGGTCGAGGACGCGCAGATCACCCAGGTTCTCGCCGTACTCTTGAACGACACTCTGGAGCAGGTTGGCGATGTAGCTGGGCGAGCAACACTCGAGCTCTTCGTAAAAGATCTGTTCGTAGAGACCGGGAACTTCGAAAACCCGTCCATAGTCGTGAAAACGGATACGTCGTCTCTTGCCGTTGATCTCGACTTCGCACCATTCCTTGTCTTGGCCGAGATCGTCAGCTTTGTTCGGCAGTCGAATCTCCGAGACATCCGACTCGATGTCCTCGAGGCGTTTTCGCCAAACGGTATCGGTAGCCAATTGAGGTTGGGGCATGGGCATGGGACCTTTCGTGTCACGTTGATAGCGGACCATCGTTGTGGTCGCTTCGAGGTGTCGATTCGCGAGCCAAGCCAATGCGAACATCACACAGACTGGGGAAGCGGCGAGCGCGTGAAGTCGTCGCCACCGACTTTTTTCTATCGATTCTCGGTTCCCCTCCAAACCGGTAGCATGCGTCTCCACGGGTGGCGTCGTCGGTTCATCGTGCAAGGATGGTGTCTCTTCTGACCTTACGGCTTTTGAGGAGTCTCTCGATCCGCCCGCCGCGAGGACGTAGCTGAGGGGCTCTAGGGAAAACATGGGGGCTGGCAGTCCGTTGATCTATCCGCTGCCGGCTACGAATGGCCCTTTTGTGCAATCTCCGCGTCTGAAAAACTCGACGAATCGACGGCGTTGCTTGCGTTTGTTCTCCTTGATCTTGGCCAATATCGCTCGTTCTCGCCTTGGCCCGCTTGTCTCAAGGGACTGCTAGTGCACTGGTCCGTCTACGTTTCAGGGTGCCACCCGAACTCTTGGATCCGACCAAGCGGTAGGGACGGTCGACGACCTCGCCGAACGCTCTCGAACGACGCGGTGACTTCACGCAATCTTCAAGGCTTTCGAACCGATTCGGGTCTTCGGCAAACGCCGTCGTTGGCCAACGCGATGTCACGGATGGTCGTGGGGAAGGCCTCAATACATCAGCGAGCGGAGGAACTTCCAGACTAAGAACGAGGCGAGCAGAATCATTATCAGTCCGCACAACATCGCCCCGATGAGCGGGCCGAGAACGATCTCGGTCGCGTGGGTTTGACTGATGTCGACGACGGTGATCAAGACGATTCGGTCGCTCTCGCCCCCAAAGACGAAGGGGATCCGCTCGGCGCGGATGATGAACTTGCCGAAGTAGTCCCAGGTAGTGTGTTCGCCCTTTCCCTGTTCCTGGAGGATGCGAAAGAGAGTCGGAAAATCCTCCAATGCCTTGGCGGCGGCGTCGGCCGAGACACGATCACCGTCCTGCCAGAACATGATGTGCCCCTTGAGGTCGCTCATCGCGATCGCGGCGAAGGGATGGATGCCGAGCGCGCGGGAGAACATCCCCCTGAGGTCGAGCTTCATGACGATGTAGCCCAAGTGAACCCCGTCGCGCCGGACGGATGCGATGGCGTAGACGTCGAGTCGGCCCGGCTCTCGATCGTCGTGGTTGGGAGCGATCATGCAAAGGATCGGATGGGGCTTGACTTGGTGGACGAAACGCTTCAGACAGGTCGTCCAGGGTTGTTCGAGATTCATCGACTCGACGCGTTCGGGAGGGAGAGCCCCGTCCCGTTGCGTGAAGGCCCATATCGGCGCGAGCTTCCCCTTCGCGTCCCGTTCCAGCAGGTAAGCGGCATCGTAACGCGGTCGATCGCGCAGGAACGGGATCAGCGTCTCGTCGCCCTCGTGGCCGATCGGCCTGCCCCGACCCTGAAAGAGCTCCGAGACTCGGTCGAGTTGGCCGATGAACGCGAGGTCGCGTTCCAGACGGGTCATATTCTCTTGGATCGTTCGCTCCTGGATCCCCGAACGCTCGTCGAGGATGCGCGCCGAAAAGGAACGCAGTTGCAGGAAGATCACGACGTAGACGGTCACGATCGTGACGAAACAGACAAAGAGCGCCTGAACCAGACCGCCGAGAATCGCCGAGGGGGTCGGATGCGCGATCGCATAGCGGGCCAGACGGCGCACCCAGGGCTCGGGCAATGCCGAGACCGGTTCGTGGGTGAGCCAATGTTCCAAGTCGGAGACCAATTCCTTGGCCGACGGATAGCGTTCGTCGGGATCCTTGCTCAACGCCTTGGCGCAGATCGCCTCGAGCGCCTTGGGCGTGTCGGCGGCGTAGTCGGATGCCCGAGGAGTCGGTTCGAGCTGAATCGCCTCCAAGACCTGGGGAAGCATCAGGCTACGTCCCAGGGTGTGGGGGGACTTGCCCGTCAGGATCGTGAAGAGGGTCGCTCCGAGGCCGTAGATATCGGAACGCTCATCGACGTTGGCGTTGTCGCCACGTGCCTGTTCGGGGGCCATCCATAGTGGCGAGCCGATGCGGGTGCCCTGCATCGTCCCCTGCGAGGAGGGCTCCGCGACGACTTCCGCTTCCGAGGGAGGTTCGGTGGTCGTGTCGAGAACCTTCGCCAACCCCCAATCGAGCAAGTGAGTCTCGCCGTAGTCCCCGATGATGACATTCGAGGGCTTGATATCGCGATGAACGATCCGACGCGAATGGGCGAACGCGACCGCCTCGCAGATGTTGACCAGTCGCTGCACGAGATTCCTCAGCCGAAGCCGGCGGTCGGAAAGCGTCATCTCGGCTTGGTGGAAGGCGGTGATCTCGTCCTCGAGCGTCGTTCCCTGAATCCAGCGCATCACGTAGTAGGGCGGAATGCCATGGGCGTGCTGGGCAACACGGTAGACTGGCACGATGTTGGGGTGTTCGAGTTGGGCGGTGATACGGCCTTCGGTGATGAAACGCTCGAAGAGTGCTTCGTTCTCGATCAGTTCCGGGAGCATCTGCTTGACGAGCACGGTTCGCCCGGTTGGGTCTTCGCGCACTTTCCAGATCTGGCCCAACCCACCCTTTGCGAAGGGCTCCTCGTCGCGCAGGCCCCCGAACTCCGAATCGGCGCCGACGTGCCAGGGGAGGGTCGGCAGCCGTTGCCAAAGGTCCTTTCGCAGCGATTTGGGCAGGGCCCCGATCCATTCGGAGATGGCGTGGCTTTCGTTCCACTGGTGATCGTTGAGGAACTCGGCGATCCGTTTGAGGGAATCGCGCAGTTCCTGAGAGGAGATCACCTTCTGGCGAACCAGTTCGCGGCCGAGACGGCGCGTTCCGCCGTCGGCCTCCTCCGAGAGGGCCGACGCGACTGTCAGGATCTCCTGGGAGTCATCCTCGCGTTCCTGCAGTAGGAACAGGAGCAACAAGATGTCGAAGTCGTCCATGCGGTGACCACATTTCGTCGGTGTGATTTCGCTTCCCTGTAGCCTATCGAGTGCGGTGTCTGGTGCAATTCGAACGTTGAATCGTGTCGTTCTCGGAGGGACAGGCGATCGTCGGCGTCGGGCGACGATACACAACCGCCGCCGCATGCGTACGATGAGAGGATGCGAGGAACGACATGAGTCTGAACGACCCGTGCCCGAAGCGCACGAGTCCAATTGACCCGTGCCCGAAGCGCACGAGTCCAGTTGACCCGTGCCCGAAATACACGAGTCCACTCCACCGATACTCTGCTAGGAACCGACAAGCCGATGAGCTTCCTTCACGTCCACCCCGACGATGACATGTTGGTCGCGTTGGAGACGCATCCGCGTGGCGAGCGGGTGAGCCACCACGATCTCACCTTCGAACTTCTCGACGAGATCCCCGCCAAGCACAAGGTCTGTCTGCGCGACGTCCCCACCGGCGGTCTGCTCAAGATGTACGGCATCGTCGTCGCCCGCGCCAACCAGCCGCTGCGCCAGGGGCAACTGTTGACGATCGACAACGTCGATCACGCCACCGCCGAACGTGAAGAGGGAACCTCCGCCGCCGCGTGGAAGGCGCCCGACGTCTCGAAGTGGGCCGATCGCACCTTCATGGGCTACCGCCGGCACGATGGCCGCGTCGGCACGCGCAACCACTGGCTCGTGATCCCGATGGTCTTCTGCGAGAACCGCAACGTGAACGTTCTCCGCGAGGCGATGCTCGAGGAACTCGGGTTCGCCACCCACTCGCGCTATCAGAAGATCACCCGGACGCTCGTCGAACGCTATCGCCAGGGAGCCTCCGCCGCGGCGATCCTCGAGACCGCGATCGTCGCCGAGGAGGTCGACCGCCCGGCGACCCCCATCTTCGAACGGGTCGACGGCATCAAGTTCCTCGCCCACGACGAGGGTTGCGGCGGCGCGCTGCAGGACTCGATCAATCTCTGCGGGCTGCTCGCGGGCTATATCAATCATCCGAACGTCGCGGGGGCCACGGTCCTGAGTCTCGGTTGTCAGAAGGCTCAGCTCACGACTCTCCAGGACGAGCTTCATCGCCGTAACCCCGATTTCAAGAAGCCGCTCTACATCTTCGAACAGCAGCGGGTCGGCTCCGAGGAGACGCTTCTTACCGAGGCGATTCGACATACCCTCGCCGGCCTCGTCGACGCGAACCAAGCCGAACGCGAACCGGCCCCCTTGTCGGAACTGGTCGTCGGGCTCGAGTGCGGCGGCTCCGACGGCTTCTCCGGCATCAGCGCCAATCCCGCGATCGGTCACTGCAGTGACCTGCTCGTGGCACTGGGCGGATCGGTGATCCTCTCGGAGTTTCCCGAACTGGCCGGCTGCGAGAACGATCTGGCCAGCCGCTGCGCGACGCCGGAGGTCTCCAAGCGGTTCCTCGACTTGATGAGTTCCTACGAGGAGCGGTGCCGGCTCGACGGGCTCGGGTTCGAGGGGAACCCCTCGCCGGGCAACATCCGCGACGGGCTGATCACCGACGCGATCAAGTCGGCGGGGGCGGCGAAGAAGGGGGGGACCTCGCCGGTGACCGACGTGCTCGACTACCCCGAGTGGGTCACGAAACGGGGGCTCAACCTGTTGCGGACGCCGGGCAACGACGTCGAGTCGACGACGGCGATGGCCGGTGCGGGGGCGACCGCGATGTTCTTCTCCACGGGGCTCGGCACCCCGACGGGCAACCCGATCAGCCCGGTGATCAAGGTCTCGACCAACACCGAGATGGCCGAGAAGATGGCCGACATCATCGACGTCGACGCCGGCGGGGTGATCCCCGGTGATCACCGCGTTGAGGAGATCGGCGAGCGGTTGCTCGACCAGCTCATCCTCTCCGCCAGCGGCGCCGCGCCGACCAAAGCGGAGATCCTCGGTCAAGACGACTTCATCCCCTGGCGCCAACGCTTGACGATGTGATGACCGTTTCGGTGTCGCTGTCATGATGATGGCATCCGGCTCACTCCGGGTGCCCCACGCCGGCGCAGGGTGGGCCTTGACCCGCCAACTGGTGTCATGTGGATGACAGCCGATTCGGGTGGGACGCCTCGGGACGTCGACCAACCCGCGCGGTGATCGCCGATTCCCGGCGAGATGTTGCTCGGCCGGTCCGACCCCCTCTATCTCCCCCTTGGACAAGGGGGAGCATCAGAAAGTCTCCCCTTGGACGAGGGGGAGCATCAGAAGTTTGCTCGGCGGCGACCACTCCCTCGCAAACGCATCCAAAACGGCCTCAAACCGCACGCTTTTGGACCGTTCTTCGTCCGTTTTCATCAAAAGTGCCCCGATTTCGCGCAAAAACGATGGACAAATCTGCCAAAACGACAGTCCGGCGCTTCGCCGCGTGGTCGACTCATCCGTGATGGCCACGACTGCGAACAACTCGCGTGGGGGGTAGCCGTTCCTTCTTGAGTGGCGATCGGATACGATCCTCTCCGAGGATCGGTCTCCCTTAGGAAGAGACCACTTTGGAGAAGGTGTCGAAGAAGGCCCAGCCGCCGGCGATGAGTAGACCGACAAACGAAAGCCACAGCATCACGTCCCACGCGATGCTGGGCGTGAGGAGCTTGTCGCTCCGGCGATATCGGAAGTAGAGTGCCCCGGCCCCAAGCATCGGCAACATGATCGCTTGCATCAGCCCGCTCACCAGGACGAGCTGCTTCGGAGCCCGGATGAAGGCGTATGTCGCGAGGCAAATCAGCGGAAATACCACGCAAAAGACTCGGACCCAGTAGCGCCGCGCCTCCTCGCTCCCCGAGGAGAGCCCGAAGACGTAAACCGCGTCGGCGCAGACCCGGGCATGACTGGCATTGGCGACGAAGAAGGTCGAGTAGAGGACCGCGAAAGCTCCCAGCAGGAAGATCGACTGCGCGAAGGAACCGAAGACCGGCACGTACATCTCGGCCAGGGTGCGGACCATTTGTTGGCCCTCCGGGTTGAGCCCGACTCGTCCCAGCACCGCGGCGCCGAGCAGATAAAACGCGACCGTCGCGAAGGTGTAAACGATCATCGAGCACCACGCGTCCCACTGCAAGACCCGCAGCCAGCCGCGAGCTCGCGCAGCCCATTCGGGGGAACCATCGTTCTCGCCGGTCCAGCGGGCGTAGCCCTTTTCGAGGCACCAGTAGGGGTACTGGATCAGTTCGGTCGCACCGACGCCGATGATGCCGAACGCCATCAGCGCGGTCGCGAGTCCCGATTCGCGCCCGTTGCTGGCGGAGGGGACTTGGAAGCTAAGCCCGCTCAGCAAATCGGCCCACGTGACGCGCCATTCGGGTAGCGTCTGCAAATGGACCAGATTGCCAATCGTCAGGAAGGTGAATCCCGCGACCAGAATCGTCGAGACCGCTTGCACGATACCGTAGCGTCCCAGGACCAAGAGCACGATGGTCACCGCGGTGATCAGCGTCGCCCAGATCAGGTCGTCGTGCGAAACGACGTTGAGATCCTTCTCGGAGAGGGCCGCCAGTTCGGTCTCGATCACCTGGCTCTGGGCTCGCAACTCCGCGACGCGCTCTTCCTCATGGGGAATCGCGGTCGGATCGTCGGGGTCGTAGCGCCCGAGGAGGCCGGCGGTCACCTTCTGGCGGACCTGGAGATCCTGGTAGTGGTTGGCGATCTTGCCCGATTCGGTGATCGGCCGGTGGATCGTCAGGGCTTGGCCGACGCCGCCGACGATGCCGCCCAGTTGGGCCAGGGACGCGACGAACATGATCAGCCAATACCAGATGATCCAATTGACGTGCCAGCGTGGTCCGGGGACTTCGTCGAGTCCCTTGAGGGTCCCCTTGCCGTTGATGATCGAGTAGCGGCCGAACTCGACTTGGGCGAAGACCTTGATCACGCAGCCGATAATGATGAGCCAAAGGAGCAGAAAGCCCGCTTCGGCCCCGACCGCGGTGGTCGCGATCAGCTCGCCCGATCCGACGATCGTGGCCGCGATGATCAGCCCGGGGCCAAGATACTTCACGATGCCGCCCATCGTATGAGGCGGCTCCTTGATCAACGATTCGTTGCTCTCGGCGGGCGTGCTCATGGTCGAGGGGGAAGGCTCCCTATTGTTGGATCAACAGTGCGGAATCGTCGCTCTCCCTGAGGGGAGAGAAGACCGTTTGCTCCCCTCCCCCCTGAGGGGAGAGAAGACCGTTTGTTCCCCTCCCCCCTGAGGGGAGAGAAGACCGTTTGTTGCCCTCCCCCCTGAGGGGGGAGGGTTGGGGCAAGTCAGGTGATTCCTGACGGGTGGAGTTACTTGAGCTCCTTGATCTCGACCTTGCGGAACTCGATCGGATGGCTCTCCGACTGAAGCGAGATGGTGCCGCCGTCGAGGAGGAGGTGGTCGCTCTTGATCAGCTTCTGGGCGTCCTTGTCCTTCGGGTCGAGTTGCGGTTGTTCGTACTGCATGACCTCCTCGCCATTGACGCGATGGATGATCTTGCCGTCGCCGTGGACTTCGATCTCGGCGGTGACCCACTCTTCGCCGTGGAAGGTCTTCGACTTCGAATCGGTGCAGTGCCGCGTCAGCAGTTTGCCGTCCATGACGACATTGGTGCCTGGCGTGCAGAGATTGGCGGTCGGCCGGCTGCCCGAGCCCTTGCCCCCGAGGAGTTGCACCTCGATCGAGACGGGAAAGGCCTGGTTCTTCGTCATCGTCTCGGGCGTCTGTCCATGGACCATGACGCCGCTGTTCTTGAAGGCCCAGCCCTCGCCGCCGGGGGCCTGGTCGCCCACGAAGCGGTACTCGACGCGGAGGATGTAGTCGGAGTAGGGGTGCTCGTAAAAGAGGTGCCCGAAGCGACGATCGAACTTGTCGTAGCCGTCGTAGGAGACCTTGAGGACGCCATCCTCGACGCGGAAGGTGTCGGCGAAGTTCTCGCCGGCGTCATAGCCCTTGATCTTCGGGGTCCATCCACTCAAATCCTTGCCATTGAAGAGGGGCTTCCATTCGCCCTGGGGGGCGCCGTCGGCGAGCAGGAAAGAGAAGGCAAGAACGATCCATTGGCCAGCCAATGCCATTGAGGTCTCCGGTGATTTCGTTCGAATTGGGTACCCACCGCCACGGCCCCGTGACGGTGCTGGTGCATTCTGGCCACAAACCGGGCCGCAATCGAGCCGAAAGAGGAGAATTCTGGCGAAGTGGGGGAAACGATCGCGGTGGTGCCCGTCGCTCGGACGCTGGTTCGCGGGAGGCGGGCTCCTCGCGGCGGGAAAGTCGGCGCGAAGTGGGTCCGCGGCACAGGAGCCCTTCCCGAAGAGTGGGCACTCGTGCCAACAAGGCTTGCAACGCCGTCGCGGCGACGCTACGATGTCACGTGACATCCTTCTCTAATCTCATTGGGGAAGGCCGCTTGCGCGAAACGGGCTCGTTCGCCCGCGTTCGGAACGCCAATCGCTCTCTCCCGACGCATCGTTTTCACCAACCGAGAAAGGAGTCCCTTCATGGCACGGTCCTCCGCCGATCGACGCGCCTTCACGCTCGTCGAGCTTCTGGTGGTGATCGCCATCATCGGCATCCTGGTGAGCCTCCTCCTCCCCGCGGTGCAGCAGGCGCGCGAATCGGCCCGCCGCTCCATGTGTTCCAACAATCTCAAGCAGGTCGCCCTTGGGCTGCTCAACTACCACGACGCCCACAACGTCTTTCCCTACGGAGCCCGTCTCGGCGACCCCCTCAATGGCGACACCCTGGTGCGCGACACCTGGATGCATCGCATCTTGCCGTTCATCGATCAGACGAACCTCTTTGACGACTACGAGGCATGGAACGGCGACAATTGCTGGCTCGCCCCCGACGCGATTCGTTCGCGGGCGATTCCAATGTTGATGTGCCCCTCCGACCCCGCCGGCCCCGCCTTCGGTGGAGCATCGACCACGCCCGGCTTCCAGGGCAACTACGTCTTGCTCAACGGCAACGGCTTCGTCGAACGCTATGACGCCAATGGACTCTTCTGGGTTTCCTCTGACACGAAACTCGGCGATGTCGCCGACGGGACGTCCAAGACGCTGCTGGCCAGCGAGGTCATCATCCGCGGCTCGCAGCCGATGAGCGGCGCGTGGGGCGCCGGCGGCGGTTACTGGGGAGGGGCTTCCGGTGGAGGCTACGGCTTCACCACGGCCGAACCCCCCAATCCGCTCCTGCCCGACGTCCTCTACGGCTGCAAGTCGACCGACTTTCCCGGCTCACCCTGTTTCGTGAGAGGTTCCTACGGCGACCCGGAGATCTACGCCCGCAGCTATCATCCCGGCGGCGTGAACACCGCGCTCTCGGATGGGACGGTACAGTTCTTTGGTAACTCGACCAGCAGAGACGTTTTCCGAGCGATGGGGACGCGTGCCCAGGGCGAACTCACGCAGTAACCGGATCGCTCCCGTCGATCAACGGAGACAAGCGTTGGTTGTCGATCAACGGAGACAAGCGTTGGTTGTCGATCAATAGAGACAAGCGTTGGTTGTCGATCAACGGAGACAAGCGTTGGTTGTCGATCAATAGACACAAGGTTCGCGTCGAGGATGCGAACCAGTTGAATCTCTCTCCAGGGGGGAGGCAAGCGTCGGCGTTCGGCGCTCCTCCCCCTTTTTTATTCGCCTCGTCTTCAGAATTTGTGGGTCGATGGTGGCTCGGGGAGGTTGCCGAGATTGTGATAGAGAGCGTATTTGAGGGTGCTGGGGTCGCGAAAGCCGTAGGAGCGGCGGGTCGTCAATTTGACCTTCAGATTCATTCCCTCGACGGCGCCCGCGGAAATCTCTCCTTTTGCCTCGAACCAATTGAAGATCTGCTCGGCGTGACGCTCGAGGGTTCGTGCCAGGTTGCGCATCGGTTCGATCCGTGTGCTCAAGGCCCGGTCGAGCCACTCCTGGAAGAAGGATCCGATCCGCCAGGGAGCCTTGTAGTCCCAAAGCCGCTGGAAGTCTTCCTTCATCAGGTAGCACTTGACCGTCCTGAGGTTGTGCGTCAACAACTCGTTGAGACGAAGGACCTCCTTGCGTTTGAGGTTGCCGCGACGCTTGAGCAGCAGCCAACGCGTCCGCTTGAGCACCTCGAAGCCCTTGCGTTTGAGTTCGCGTGCCTCCTGGGCCCGCACCTTGTCGATCGCCTTGTTGAACAACTGCATGATGTGGAAGCGGTCGAGAATGTGCAGGGCCCCATTGGCCTCGCGAGCGATGACCGACAGGTAGGCCTTCCACATGTCGCTGCAGATGTACTTCAGCCGCTCGGTTCGCCGCCTGCCGAAGAAACGAAAGAAACGACCGAGCGTCTCCTTGGTCCGGTCTTGCCCGACCCAAAGCAGACGACGCGATCCGCGGTCGATCTGATAGACCAAGGTGAAGTATTGGTGGCCCTTGCGGTAGGCGACCTCGTCGATGCCGATCGCCTCGATCCCTTCCAGGTCGCGATGGCGGATTCCCCAGCAAACCGCCATTTTCACCGCACGAAAGACGGTGTGCCAACTCGTGCCGAAGATCGCGGCGGTCTCACGCCAACTCAAGCGTTTGGCCCAACGGGACAGGAACCATTGGAAACTCGTGGTCGTTCGCTCCTTGCCCGACGCCCAGGGAAGGCGTTCCACCTTCACCCCGCAAACAGGGCATGCGACCCGCCGTGCCGCGTAGACGAACCAGACCGCCAGGCCCCACAGCGGCACATGCTGGAAACGGCGTTCCGGCAAGTGGTCGTACGTGCCGCCACGATTCCCGCAACCCGAACAGATCGGCCGGCTGCGACGCCGTGGGCGAACCCGAACCAGCAGTCCCTCTTTCGACGAATCGGCCCAAGCCGCCGATTCGTAGACGAAACTCCCGTGACGCTCCAAGGCGTTGAGGATAACCTGAAGTCGCATCCCGTCTCTCGCGGCTGGCGTTTGAAGAAGTCCTCGCAAACTCCATCATGCGCCACTCGAGAGCGGGATGCTCTTTTTTGGCCTCCTGCCGACTTCTCTCCTTTCCGCTTGACCAGTGGAACATCCTCCCCGCCAACGGCCAAGGAGGAGTCTTTGCCGGGCGACCGAAGCCGAGCCACGATGGCGAGGCTGCAGGGCGAGCGAAGCGAGAAGACCAGGCAAAGCAGCAGCCGGACGCGGCCCTTGGCATACGGCGGTAACCTCCACTACCAAGCGGAACGGAGAAGACACTCACCACCCACAGATTTGGCAATAGAGCCTTTTATTCTTGTCCCACGTCCCGTAGGGCAGGCCATTGCCTGCCATCAAAGCGATGAGACAACCCCGCTGGGGTTGGGGCTTTCCGCGATCTCGTACCCAGGGTGCGCGAAGCGCGACCCTGGGCTTCGTCAGAGAACGGCGTTGCCGTTCGGGCAGGTGAAACGAGAGGTGCTGACGAGATTCCCCGTAGTGCAGTCCCGTAGGGCAGGCCATTGCCTGCCATCAAAGCGATGAGACAACCCCGCTGGGGTTGGGGCTTTCCGCGATCTCGTACCCAGGGTGCGCGAAGCGCGACCCTGGGCTTCGTCAGAGAACGGCGTTGCCGTTCGGGCAGGCGAAACGAGAGGTGCTGACGAGATTCCCCGTAGTGCAGTCCCGTAGGGCAGGCCATTGCCTGCCATCAAAGCGATGAGACAACCCCGCTGGGGTTGGGGCTTTCCGCGATCTCGTACCCAGGGTGCGCGAAGCGCGACCCTGGGCTTCGTCAGAGAACGGCGTTGCCGTTCAGGCAGGTGATTGCCTGCCGGTCTTCACTGTTTCGACGTGTTCTCGGCAGCCTATTGTAAGGACCATGGTGGGCTACAGGACCACCCTGTCTTTCGGTCACCTTTCTCTACGGCAACTCCCTGATGCGTAGGTCGCGGAATTCGATCGGCGAGCCCTCCGACTCGAGGCAGAGATAGCCGGTGCTGGGCTTGCAGTCGGTGCCACCGGAGACCTCTTCGCCGTTGACCCAGAGACGCACTTCGCCGTTGATCGCGCGGATGTAATAGTGGTTCCACTGGCCGACGCCCTTGGAAAGATTCTTCGAGGGGAAGCTCCGCTCGCCGTTGGGGGCGACGGGGGGGAAGGGCTTCATGGTCGAGGTGCCGACGGGAAAGACGTCGCCGTGCGAAGTGAACCAGTCGGGTTTCTTGCCGGTGCGTTTGACGTACTTGTCGGCGTAACCGAGGTCGAGGACCTGGACCTCGATGCCGTGGGGGAGCTTGCCGGGCTTGAGTCCCTCGAGCGACTCGGGCGGCACCCAGACGAAGACGCCGGAGTTACCCGCCTCCTTCAAATGACGCCACGTCACGACGAGCTCGAAGTTGGTGATCTGTTTCTTCGAACGAATCACACCAACGGGCTGGCCGGTGCAATAGATGGTGCCGTCGCTCTTCCAACTCCACGTCGCCGGCTCGCCGTTGACGTTCACGAAATCTTCTTCTCCCAGCGTTCTCCATCCTGGTCCATTACCATTGAGGTAGGCCTTGGGCAGCGTGGCCGACTCATCGGCGTGAGTCGGGTGGGCCGCGAAGAGAAGCGAGCCGAGGAGAAGCAGCGAGCGTCGGGTCGTCGGGAGCATGGTGATCCGTCCAGTCTACGGGGAGTGAAGCGGTCGCGAGTCGATCGCTTCGGGTCAGGGTGACCGCCGCCAACGTAGTGGATGAGGCATCGCAATGCGAGGGGATTGCGGCCCTGCATCGTCACGACCCGACGCGAGGTCATGGGCTCGGGCGCGAATCGCGCGAACGATCGCGAGATATTTTGAGTCTTATCGTGGAGAACGATCGAGCAATCGATTACGTAGGGTGAAGAAAACTGGCCCGTTTGGGCCGTGTTTGTTTCGATTCCCTAGGGCAGTAGAGGAGAAGAGGTGCGATGGCAGCTAACGTCCTTCAGCGGCCGACGCTCGTGCTCAACCGACACTGGCAGCCGGTCAACGTCGCGACGGTGGCTCGGGCCGTCGTGCTCGTTTGGTCCGACTCGGCCCGCGTGGTCGACACCGAGAACTATCAAACCTACTCTTGGTCCGATTGGGCCAAGCTTCGGGCGGAGGAGTCCGAGCCGGTGATCCGCACGGTGACCGCCTGTTTTCGGGTGCCGGAGGTGATCACGCTGACCGAGTACAGTGGCTTCCCGTCGGCGAAGGTGACCTTCAGTCGTCGCAACGTCTTCAAGCGGGACCACTACACGTGCCAGTACTGCGGGATTCAACCCGGCAGCGAGGAGCTGACGATCGACCACGTCGTTCCGCGGGCCCAGGGAGGTGTCTCCAGTTGGGAGAACTGCGTGCTGGCGTGCGTCGAGTGCAACAAGCTCAAGGCGGACCGCACGCCCGATCAGGCACGGATGAAGCTCCGTCATCTGCCCAAGCGGCCGGCGTGGAAGCCGATCTACTCCGCGACGCGGATCCGCATCCACAGTTGGTCGAACTTCCTCAACGAGGCCTACTGGAACATCCCGCTCGAGGAGTGAGGCCCCCGGCCATGGTGAACGCCGCTCCCCGACGCGAACTGACCTCGTGTTCGGGGAGTGGCATCGTTTCTTGAGTCTCTTACACGTCTCACGGCTTTCCTCTTCTCCGCCGGGTGTCATGCCACGCTTGCGTGGGCATGCGGGAAACTCCAGTCATTTGGAAACCCGCCCATACATGCGTGGGCAGGGCACCCAAGAGTTTCCTGGGCAACGAATTGATCAATCAGGAAGCTAGGTTTCCCGACTTGGGTGGGTGGAAGGAGCAACTTCGAGCAATGGGAGGAGGTCGTGACGCCGTGAGGGAACCATGCATCCCTGGCGTCGTCGGAGACGATGGATCGCGGCGACTCTCCGACAACCCTTCCTACTGGTTCCATGGCTGGACCTACCCACTTCACGTCGGCAGCGTCCTGGGCATCCGGAGCAAGATCGTCTGGCTTCTCGCTTGCCTTGTGTTGGCGGCTCTCCCGGTGACGGGGCTTTGGATGTGGTGGTCGCGGCGACCCGCCGGGCGTAGCGGGTTTCCGCGGCGAACGGGTTATCGGTTGTCGTGGTGGCAGTGGGGATCGGTGATCCTCTGTTTGCGTGTCCTACCGCTGGCGGGTGTCAGTGTCGTGATCGTCAGCGGCATCGACTGGTTGGTGTCGTGGTTCCGGCGCCCTCGGGCGACGACGGCAAGCTCCTCGTAGACATTCCTCGCAAGTCCCTCGTTCGCAGGGCTTCCGCGGCTTGGTGGGTGGTGGACGCTTGGGAATGACCGATTGGCCGTCGTGGTGAGCGCGGGAGGCGACTAGGGGGAGGTCGTCGCGAATTCGCGGTGAAGGTAGTGGCGGGGGAGCAGCTCTCGTTCCTTCGTCGGCGCGAACGTCATGGCGAATTCCCGATGGAGGTCGTCATGATCGAGATCGGCCAGGGAGTCGATGATCTTGTCGGGGCGGTAGGCGAACTGCGAGAGTTGCTCCAGTCGCGTCCCACCACTGAGGGCCAGGATCGTCTTGTAGCCGAGCTGGACGCCGCCGAGGATATCGGTCTCCATCGTGTCGCCGATCACGACGGTTTGTGCCGTCGAGAGACCAAGCTCTTTCCGCGCCGAACGGAGCATGACCGGACTCGGCTTGCCGACGCTGAAGGCCTTGATCCCCGCCGCCGCTTCCAGCATCGCGACGATCGCGCCGCAGCCCGGTCGCGTTCCCGTCTGCGTCGGGCAGTTGGGATCGAGGTTGGTCGCGATCAGCTTGGCGCCCCCCAGGATCATCTCGAGAGCGGCTTCCACCATCTCGAAACTCAAGGTTCTTCCTTCGCCGACGACGACATAGTCGGGATCCTTGTCGACGATCGAGTAACCGTTGCGATGAAGGGCCGTCATGAGGCCCCCTTCGCCGATCACGAAGGCCGTCCCATTCGGCTTCTGCCGAGCGAGAAACCGCGCCGTCGCCATGGCGCAGGTGAAGACGTGGTCCTCTTCAACCTCCATCCCGAGTCGACTCAGCTTCGTCGCGACGTCGCGCCGGGTCCGCTGGCTGTTGTTGGTGAGAAAGAGAAACGGAACATCCCGTTCCCGTAGTTCGTGAATGAACCGATCCGCGCCGGGAATCAGTTGGTTGCCACGATAGATCACGCCATCCATGTCGATGAGGTAACCGCACATGAGCTCTCCTCTCGAGCTTCATTGATGAACATCCACTCGCGCAATTGCGAGAGACCGTACGGCAAAGCAAGTGGTGTGCCAATAACTCCACGCCCCGGCTTGCGCGGGCTTCGATGCCCTAATCGCTACTACATGGATCTTTCGCGTCTTCGGAAGTCCCTCGTGCGGCCGGAGCCATCGCCCAAAACTGCCTAGGAAGTGGGCGGGAACGCTTCAGACTTCCGGCCCTAACAGATACGAGATATGCCGCTATCCCCGCCGCTTTCGAGCGACGGCGTCCTTCTTCCGGAAGTGGAGAAAGTCGCCGACTGGATCGCGTGAGGTGTCAAGCGGTCGTCAGCTCCGCCGACGCCTTCAAGATCCGGGTCTTATGTCAAATGAGGCGAGAAGGCGCTCCGCGAGACTTAGGCCGCTCAGGTAGGCCCCCTCGACGCGCGGCCCGTCGCACCAGTCGCCACACGCCCCAAGCCGCTCGTCGTCGTCCCAGAGATAGGGCTCGGCCAGCGGCTCGGCGGGAAGGGCGTAGCGCCAGCGGTGGGCGGTAACGAAACTTGGTGGGGTGTTCGCGGGAACCTTCACCGCGTCGGCGAAGATCGGGAGAAGTCGTTCAACGATCTCCTCTTTCTCCAGTTCCAGATGGCGCTGGCTCCACTCCGGCGAGCCGTGCGCGATCCAGCGTTCGCTCGATCGGTCGCGGCCCGGCTTGCTGCTATCGCGGGCGATCCAGGAGAGGGGCGAGCCGTGGACGAACGCTCCGTCGAAGTCGACCGGGAGTCGCTCGGCGTACGCGAGCATCAGGGCCCAGCACCCGTTCATGCGGACCCGGGTCGCTTGCCGCGCCAGGTCGGGGCAGGGGGCCAGCAACGTCGCGGCCTGCGGGGCGGGAGCGCTGACCATGACCGCGTCCATGTCGCGCAGCTCGCGTCCATCCTTGGCGACCAGACGCCACCGACCCGCGTCGCGTTCGATGGCCGCGACCTCGAAGCGGGAGTGGACCTTCAGGCCCTCACCCAGAAGTTTGCATAGGCTATTCATCGTCGGGGTGGCGACGTAGCGATCCAGAGGCTGTTCGGGGAGCCGCGCCGTCCCCTCCTCGAGGACGCGGATCGTTCCCTCCCACGTCGCGGCCCTGCCGGCGGCGATCGCCTCGTCGACGACGCGTCGGAAGCGCTCCCCCTTGACGGTGAAATATTGGGCCCCGTGATCGAACGCGAGCGGCGTCTCCCCCGGCCACTGGGCGAGTTCGGCCCGCCTGGTCGCCATCCGTCCCCCGATTCCCCGGCTCTTCTCGACGATGGTGACCTCCACGCCCGCCCGGCTCAAGCACCTCGCCCCCGCCACTCCCGAGAGCCCCGCCCCCACGATCGCGACCGCTGGTGATTTGGTCATCGCCCCCACCTCCCGCTCCCCACGCTCTTCCCCGTTTCCGTTCCGCCCGACGAGGCATTGTAGTCAGGAGAGTTCTGCGGGCCGAATCCTGGCTGGCCGCGAGACTTAAATTCTCGTTCATTCAGTGCTCAACGGCTTCCTAGCGATGAAGTAGTAGTTCTGGCAGATCGGAGAGAGCAGTCTCGACCCGACGCTATCAAGAGCATTGAATGCCTTTGCAGCCGAGGTGCTGTTGCCAATAAAGCTCGGGACGAAACGAAACATCAGCCGGGGAAGGAGACCGTATCGTTTCGCCTCAACGAGATCGAGGTTCGCATTGCGGGTTAGCTGCTCAATATCGGTTCGTGTGTACTTGTACGTATGGTTGTGCTTTCCTTCAATGTGTTTTGTGATTGCTTCGATCCATGAATACTTGTTGGGGAAGTGGTAACAGAGGAAGATGCCACCTGGTTTGAGGACTCGTTGGATTTCGCGAAGAGAGTCAGCCTCTTCTCCTCCCGTCTCACGAACGTGCTCGAGCACTCCGATAGATGTGACCATGTCGAAGGCCGAGTCGTCAAAGGGAAGACCTTTCACGCACTCCGGGTCGGACACCAGTCGATAACGCTCTGGGTATTCATTCTCGAAGTGGGGAGACAGCTTGCAACTGTCTTCAACAGTAAATGCGGTAACTTCAAGTCCTGACCGCAGAAGGTACATTGAAAAATGTCCTTCTCCAGTTCCCCAGTCCAGGACCGACGAGCCATTCTGATACTTGGATACCAAGTCGTATGCTCGAATGTACTGTGAACCAGAAATGTAGCTCTTGAATTGGTTTGCACCGAGAGTATTCAAGTCGTCGAAGGTCGATCGTAGTCTGTTCGCAACTTTCATCGCTAGATCCTCAACCAAGTTAGACTTTAGCGCTTTTGGATAAGTGAAGTTCGATCTATTCAATCTATCTCGAACGCACGCACTACTGACTCGTATACCTCAGAGGCAAAACGATCCCATCTAAACATCCGCGACCGTTCAATTCCGTTCTGACGCAACTGTTCGCGCAATTTGCTGTCGGACAGAACGCGAAGCATCGCCGACGAGATGCTCTCGCTGCTGAAGGGATCGCAGAAGCACCCTGCATCCCCAACGATCTCCGGTAGCGCCCCGGTATTGGAGCAGACAGTAGGGCAACCAGAAGCCATTGCTTCGACGGCGGGTAATCCAAATCCTTCATTCAGCGATGGTATGGCGAGAAGAAGCGCACCTCGGTACAGTGCCGCAAGACCCTCGTCGGACACGTGCCCAAGAAACCCGACGCTGTTCGTCAACCTTAGCCTGTCGATCTGGCATCGGATTGGACGTGTTGGCTTCCCCGTGAGCAGCAACTTTGGGCGCCCGTCCGAAGGAAGATGACAGTAAGCGTCAATCAGTGCTGGCACGTTCTTATGTGGCTTCTGATTGCCGACATAGAGTATGTAGTCACCCTCACCTGAAGCCCTCTCGCCCTCAGGAGTGAACTCCGAAGACACTCCATTGTAGGCAACCACTACTCGTTCCTCGTCAATACCAGTCCACGCCAGGATCTCGGACTTGCTGTGGTTGGATACTGTGACGATGGATGCCGCGGAACGAGCCCTTGGCTTGATAAGCAGTTCGTAGAACGCTCGTCTCCCTCGGCTACTCTCGTCAATCATGCTTACATGGTGCAGATCGTGAAGCATGAACACGAAAGGGATCTGGCAGAATGCCGGAGGCATGAAGCCGGGTGAGAAAAAAACTCCAGAACGGTATGGGAAGAGTGAGGCCGCAAGCCAGAATGGTCTCAATGGGCTCGGACCTGTTGGCCCGGAGTCAATGTCTTGAACATGTGGCCACCGACTGCGCAACTCTTCGGAAACACGAGAGATTCCTCCACCGCATCGAACCCAAGTCGTGTCGAAGAGGACGCGTGGAGTGTTCCCTATATCTTGTGGGGGTCTCTTAGAGTCTTGTAGTTGTGCCTCTGTCCTGGCGACCTGACTGCTGGGTGATACCGCATCTGTGTTGTCACGCAAAGAGTGGTCAGGAACTGATGTCGTTTCCGGCATATCGGTGACCTTTGCGGATAGGGTACTAGGTTGGGTGTGTTGTCCGAAGCCTCAAGACGCTGTTGACTACCCAGGAACTCACTAAGAGAGCGAACGCGCATCCAGTGAACTGAAGTATAAAGTTACCGTTGTTAAAATGAAAGTTTCGCCAGAGCTCGGCGAAATGGTACACGATGACAAAGTGGACAACTATTCGTGAGTCGTCCCTTGCGACTACTCCGGCAATCCCGGTCCAGACAAATGACACTGCGAAGATAAAAGGAATAGTCCAGTACCGGATGTCTCCGTAGAGTTCCACAAAGCTTGAGTTGGTGGTGAGTCTGGGATCAAAATCGACTAGGCCGAGATACCATTGAGCCCAAACCCCGCCCGAATTGTCAGTCTTCCGTGAAGAGTCGTGGAGAAAGGTTGGCAAGAGGGGGTACTTCCATCCCGGCAAACTAAAGGCGGCTCGGTCTTTCGTTGCGTAACTCGACACTCCAAGAGATACCTGTACGGGTGTCGATAGGTAACGCCGAATTTGGAGAAAGAGCATTTCGATGGGGGAGGTAATGCCAAACTCACGCTCGTATGAATTGGCATTTCGTACGTACGTCATGGCTGTAAGCAGAATTGCCATCACCAAGAGTGCGACGATAATATGCTTCGACTTGAGTTGCGGGGGGTGAGATCCAACAATAGATGCGCCGGCAAAGTAGTAAATGGCTTGAACGAGCGCCATTCTGGAAGAGATAAATGCCGTTGACAATAGTACGAATGCATTGAGGTAGTGAAGAGGTGTCCATCTTCGGAACCGCCCTCCAAGAAGGAAGAGGAAGGCCATTGCACCAGAGACAGGTGCCATGTATCTCAATGAGAATAGATATGAATACTGGCTGTAGAGCGCCGATTTGAACTCGTTGCCCTCGCGTGCCGCGAATACGGCCTTCAGAGAGAGTCCGCTTGATAGGATCGAGTCCCAACTGGCGAGGGCGCCGATCGTTGACGCCGCTGACACCGTGAAATAGAACGCGAGTTCAAGGCGGGGCCTTGGTGTAAAGCGATACTCCTCAGGGAGGCGAAATAGACGCCTTGCGATCCGGGAACCAGAATAGATTGCCAAGTAGAAAGAACAGAGGACCAAAAGCCCTGGAACTGTTAGCGGAGCTCGCTCGATGTAGCCCGCCGTCCCAGAATGTAAGGGAAGCAGCCAGAAGGCGATCCCTAGAAAGAGGGGTGCTACAAACGCCGTGCTTGGCCGGAAGAGAATGCGAAGGGAGGCCATTGACGGTATGTCGTTGCTGGGAGGGCCGTTCATTTGTTGCGACCCACGTGGGTGATTGATGGGCCCCGGAACTGTCGTCCCGTTACAGCCGAGAGTATTTTGGTGTCTTGAGCAAACGCGTTTTCGAGAGTGTTGATGAACGCCGACGAGAGCTTCTCCCGCTGGCGCTGAGGGCGTAGGGCTCCGTCAATTAAGCGCCTAGTGAATGGCGGGAGATGTTGAAAAGCGCGGCGTGCGGCGCGTGTTGCCGGAAGGAGTGTCTTTGGGGGGGAGAAGAGTAGTCGGGATACGAATGAGAATCGCATTTCTCGAGAGGCGTTGCATGGTTGGAAATTTGTCCGGCCATCATCTGGAATGTTCAAGAAGGCGAGCGTCTTGATATACTCGGCTCGTGTGTCATTGGCGAAATCGTCGAACCAAATGACATGAACGCGATCTTGCGAGACTGTCGCATAAAGGCGCTCCAGTTGTTCGCCGATGCATCCCATACGGGCATACTGTAGGAACGCAGGAACTGGGCACGCGGCAGGGACGCAAGCCCCTTGTGCTCTCTGTTCTTGTAGATGCCAGGCTTCCTCTAGGCTTTGACGGTCCTCGTATCCGTTGTAGAGGAGTTCGCTGTGCCAAGCATGGACTAGGTCGATGGGGTGTCGTAGCATCACGATGAATTTGGCGTTGGGATTGAATTCAAGGATTCGTGCAACCGCCACATTTGAGTAAAGGTATGTTACAGTGGCTTCTGCTCTGACTGTGTGTGCATCGGTGGCAGAATTGAAGAGAGCCAAATAGTCGCTTATCGAATCGATTCTATAGTAGCTTGATTCGATAGCACGTGGGAAGTCTGCGGCCCAGAACTGGGGCTCCTTGGGTGTCGAGAAAAACACGTTCGGATGAGTCCGAAGATACTCGTAGAGTGATGTGGTGCCTGACTTCGGTGCTCCGATTAGGAAAGTGTTGGGCAGCGTTGCGTCGGCACGCGGATATGTGGATACATTCGAATCACTGCGCGTGTGCGTGGAGTCATGCATGGCTCCTCCTTGGCGTGCAGGGCTGGGTAAAGAATGTGTAGACAGTTGGGTCAAGTCGAAGTAGTTCAACGCTAACGTGTCGAGACCAGAGATTCCAGACGGAGAATCCTAAGAGTGTTCCAAGAGAAGCGCCGATCATACCGAACAACGGAATTGCAACAAGTTGGAACGCGATTGTGCCAAGATATGTACTGGCCATGATTCGCAAGTATGTCCATTCTTGTCCAGCCATTTGAAGTAGATATCCTGTGGGGCCGCATAGAGCGTTCACCGTGAATCCAGCGGACAAGAGGAGTAATGGTATGTAAGCGTGAGCGTACCCCGATCCGAAGAGTTCGAGAAGCTGATCGCCAAAAGCGACGAATGCGAAGAAGAGTGACGTGGTTGGTATAGCAATTGCGGCGACAATATAGCGGAGGGAACGTCGTAGTGACACGTGATCGCCCGAATGGAAGTAACGCGAGATCGTTGGTGCGCTAATCATGTTTGACGCCATCAGGACGAGGTTCAGGAGCGTTGCGAGCCGCGCCGCGGCGAAATAGGGGCCAGTGTCAGAGGGAGATAGAAAGAGGCCTAATAGGACTACGTCTAGATACTGGGTTGCGGCGGCAATTACGCCTGCGCCCCACATTGGTAAGGCATTGGTCCAGTGGTGTTTGTAGCGGAGGGATGAGGTGCTGGTGGAATAGAGAAAGTGTATATATGGACGTAGCAAAGGAGATAGCTGCAGGGACAAGAGGAGCACAAGTAGGATCGCTAATATACTGAGAGTGGATGGCGCGTCAAGGGTTGTTCCATTGATGAGGGTGAATCCGGCTGCTACGGATATTCCGAGACGCCAGAACAAATCACGGGGGGCGAGAGCGAAGAATACACGACCTTGTGCGCGAAAGGCGCAGGCGACGTATTCTGCCACGGCAAGCGGTGGAATTAGTAGGGCAGCTGACGAGCAGTACCATGGAAAAGCATGTACGGTTGTAGAGAGAAGTGAGGTAAGGAGAAGTATCAGTGCCACCCCGATGCTTGCCGCCGCTGTTATTTTGATGCCCCAACAGAGAATGGCGTTCGCTTCATCTAATTCGCCTTTGCTCTCATGCTCGGGCCACCAGCGGAGAATGCCGGTTTGCATTCCGCAGCTTGCGACGATGCTGAGAAACGTTGCCAGCGAGAAGCCGAAGGCGAACTTTCCGTACTCCTCGATGCTCATCGCACGCGCGAGGAGGACGAACATCAGGAAGGAGAGGCCGGCGGAGGCGATCTTGATGATCAGGGCGGTGAGGCCGCCGCGAAAGAGTTTTTGGACCAACTCGTCGCCGGCGAGCGCCCCAAGGCGAACCCGCGCCTTGAGCAAGGCGTCTGCAATCATCCCAGCGACTCCGCGGCGAGCGGGGTGGGCTTGAGACGAGAACGCTGGGAGGAGCGGCGGCGCTGGGATGAGTGGCGCTGATGAAAACGCTCGGTCGCTTGGTCGATGAATCGCAAGAAGGCCCGGCGGAAACGCTCGATCGAGAATCGCTCGGCGTGCTTGCGGATCAGGTCGGGCTCGAAGTGGGCTTCGAGAGACTCGAAACGCTCGATCGCCGAGGTGATCGAGGAAACGTCCTGCCGCTCGAAGTGGATGCCGGTGCGGCCGTCGACGACGGTCTCGAGGGAGCCGCCGGCGCCGTAGGCGATGACCGGGGTGCCGCAGGCTTGGGCCTCGACCGGGAGGATGCCGAAGTCCTCGCACGCGGGGAAGACCAGGGCCCGGGCCTCGCGGAGGTAGCGCGAGAGCTCTTCGGGGGGCTGGTGCCCGAGGACCTCGACATTCGGGCCGGCGAGTTCGGCGACTTGATGCTGTTGCGGGCCGTCACCGATGACGACGAGCTTCCGCTCGGGCATCGTGTTGAAGGCCTCGACCACCAGCGGGAGTCGCTTGTAAGGGACCATTCGCGACGCGGCGAGGTAGTAGTCCTCGCGCCGTTCCCCAGGGAGGAAGCGTTCGACGTCGACCGGCGGGTGGATGACGCGGGCCTTGCGGCGGTAACAGCGCCGGATCCGTTGGGCGATGAAGGCTGAGTTGGCGGCGAAGTAGTCGACGCGATCGGCGGCGAGGCGGTCCCACTGGCGAATGTAGTGGAGCAGGGCCCGGGCGTAGAGGCTCTTGACGCCGCGACGCAGGTTGGCTTGCGCGAGGTATTCGTGCTGGAGATCCCAGGCGTAGCGAACCGGGGAGTGAACATACGACAGGTGGAGCTGGTCGGGCGAGGTCAAGACGCCGTGCGCGACGCAGTGTTGCGAGGAGATGACGAGGTCGTAACCTCGCAAGTCGAGTTGCTCGACGGCCAGCGGCATGAGCGGGAGCAGGTTCCGGTAGAAGCGGCTGGCGAAGGGAACGCGCTGGAGGAACGAGGTGGTCACCTCGACATCGCGGAGGAACTCGGGGCGATCGTCCTTGAGGAAATCGACAAGGACGTGCAGTTTCGCCGGGGTGACCGCGAGCATCTGTTCGACGACTCGTTCGGAGCCGGCATAAGTCGTCAGCCACTCGTGGACCAACGCGATGTTGGAGTTCATGATCGTTCGTTGCCTCTTCCAGGCGGTCAGCTCTAGTGCATGGTTTCGGCAAGAGCTGCGATGAGCTTGCGATTATCCCTCGAATTGAGGGTCCGCATCAAGAGTTCAGAAGGCACCTTCGCGGAGGAGGACGGTTTTAAAGGTGCAGACGAGGATGTAGAAGTCGAACCAGGGCGACCAGTTACGAATGTAGAAGGTGTCGAGGTTCAGACGACGCGAGTAGGTCGTGTTGTTGCGGCCGGAGATCTGCCAGAGGCCGGTGATGCCGGGACGGACGGCTTGGTAGAGATAGTAGGTGCTGCCGTATTTGGGGATCTCGGCGCTGACGATCGGTCGGGGGCCGACGAGACTCATGTCGCCGATGAGGACGTTCCAGAGCTGGGGGAGTTCGTCGAGACTGAGCTTGCGGAGCAAATGGCCGATGACCGGAAGAATGCGGGGGTCACGGCGGAGCTTGTGGTCGCGCTGCCACTCGTCGCGTAGCTCGGGGTGGCGATCGAGGTAGCCCTTTAAAAGGTCGGCGGCGTTTGGCACCATGGTGCGGAATTTCCACATGCGGAACCGCTTGCCGTGGCGTCCGATGCGTTCCTGCGAATAGAAGATCGGGCCCGGCGAGACGATCAGGATCGCGACGCTGATCACCGCCAACAGCGGCAGGATGAAGATTCCGATCAGCGAGGCGCAGAGGATGTCGGCGATCCGCTTGGAGAACTGCGGCAACGGGAGCAGGAGGCGTTCCTGAATGTGAAGGCCGAGCCCATCGCCCATGTCGTGCAGACGCGCCCAGAGGGTCGGTCCGGCGAAGTCGGAGATGACGACGACGTTGGGCAGGAGCTTCGAGCACATGTTGATGGAACGTTGGATTTCGGCTTGCGGGCTGCCTGCCATGGCGATGATGGCCCAGGAGGTCTTGCGGCCGGCGACAACCGCGGGACCGTGTTGGGTGAGCGAGCCGATGTAATCGGCGGTGTTTCGTAGCGGTTCGGGCATCGACCCGTCAATGTCGAGGATGCCGAGGGGGCGAAGTCCGGAGGAGGGCCGCTCGCGCAGGGAGTGAAGGACCGAGCGAGCGTGAGCTCCGGTTCCGACGACCAGGGCGGGTCGTCCCCACCACGAGAGTCGGCCGAGTTGCGAGCGAACGACACTTCGCAGAGGCAAGGCGCCTGCCACGGCGATGATCCAGCCGCCGGCAAGCATCCAGAGTTCACTCGGATTGACTTGGGTTCCGAAGAGCGAGTTGGCGAACAGGAGCCAGGCGAAGGCCACGGTCGAGGCGATGACCCATTGGCGGAGTTCCTGGATCGGGTTGATGCCGCAGGCGGAATAGAGGCCCATGCAGGGGAAGACGAGGACGATCGTCACCGCGAGAGCGAGGAACTGGCGAACGAGGTGCGTCTCGCTCATCAATGGGAAGACGGTACCGACGATGCAGGCGGAAGCGAGCAGGGCGGTGACACCGAAGCAGACGTCGGCCAGGAGGAGTGGCGCGACGGTGCGCACGTCTTGCCAAAGTTGGTCGCGCAGGCGGTGTGATTTGGTGGCGAGTGGGCGCCAGGCGTCGATGGTAGGGGCGTACTCGACGTGTCCCGCATCGTTGTCGACTGGTTGCCGTAGGGCGACGGGGGGGCGTTGCTCGATGCCGGCGGGATCGAGGTTGAGCTCCGCTGCCAAAGGAGTCTTTCCGATCATGAGACAAGCACCTGAGTAGAGAGGGATGGCGCGGCGTACCGCGAGTCAAACACAAACGATCACGTTCGATGGCGCGTCGGACGGCGTCGGCCGACGTGACATCGCTGCCGTTTCTCACTCAAAGCGCATGCGGAAACTGACGGTCGGTTGGTGCGACATCGTGGTTCTCCCATGTGAAGACTCACTGGAATATGCCCTGGCGATCACGACTTAGGGTTGGATCGCACAAGCCATCAGAGCATAGCCCCAGAATGAGTCGGCTTTCGGGAACGGAAGCACTTTTCCCTTCCCGCTCGTCGTTCTAATCGGTGATGGTTCCGTCAGGTAATCGATTATCCCCAAAACAACGCGAAGATTTGGTTAACCCTCCCAGTCACTCAAGTTTCCCTGATTACTTGAGCGGAACGGGCTCGGCTCGTCCAGAAATTCAGGGACGCGTCCTACTCGGGGACTTCAATACTGTTGGAACCATCAAAGACGGCACTCTCGGGTGATTGCTTCCTCCGGCTAGAAAGAGTGTAGGTCACGGTTGGGTAGGTTGTCGGGTTTGTTCTTGTTTGAATGAAGTGTCGGGTTGTTGTTCTCGTTCCAACATGTGGTGTGCATGGTTGGTGGGTGATGTTTGGGTGTGGTGAAGATGGCCTCGGTCAACTGTTGAAGATTGAATGAAGGGACGGGTGGCAAGACGCCTCGTCGGGTCATTGAGGGGGGCTCGCTCGGGGCGCGAACCCGGTGGGCCGGGATGAGGCGTCTCACCGACAGAGCGACGGTCAGGAGACCCTGGAACGACCGGGCCTTTGGGCGGAGGATGGTTGATTGGCGTCAACAACAAGCCTATGCTTGACAGGCGTTAGCGGCAGGGTCGCTCCCCCATGTTGCCGGTAGCCACGACGGGCCAACGACTTCTGCTGGAATCTGCGCATGCCGGGAAAAAGGATCACGGTAGTTCTCGCTCAATCTCAGAGCAAGAACCCTCACCACCGACATCTCGAGGAGGCGATCGCAACCGAGTTGATCATGGATCCCCAGGTCGACTTCTCCATTGTGCCCCATCTGTACGATCTCGACGGGAAGCACTCGGGGACGATGCTCCTGCGGTCGATCCCTGGAAGCCTCGTGGTCCTGTCCTGGCTTTACCCGCGAGCGGCGCACTGGACGTTGGATCGCCAGGGAATCAAGGGGCACGAAGGGCTGACCCTCCTGAAACCGGACGAGGAGGAAGACGCGGCCGACGAGCACGAGGCCCCTCAGGGCATCGGCGCCGGGGAAATCCCCGATCGAAAGATCTATTGCCTCGACTTGCGACTCAAGTCCGATCCTCAAGCCTACATCGAAGAGATCAAACGTATCGCCGCGGAGCACGAGGTCCAGACCGTCGATTTGATGAGCTGGATCCAAGGGAAGCCCAAGGCCGAGGCGCTTTCGCGTTACCTTCAGAGCCCCGAGGAGGGTTTCGCGCGGCCGGGTGACGACGCCATGGCGGTCAAACGCCGATGGTATCCGGTGATTGACTACAGCCGTTGCACTAACTGTATGGAGTGCCTCGACTTCTGCCTCTTTGGCGTTTACGGCGTGGATGACATCGAGCGAATTTCAGTTGAGCAACAGGACAACTGCAAGAAGGGCTGTCCGGCGTGCAGTCGCGTCTGCCCGGAGAATGCGATCATTTTCCCGCAGCACAAGACCGCGGCGATCGCCGGTGCCGCTGGAGAGGTCGGTAGTGTCAAGATTGACCTCTCGAAGCTCTTTGGAGGGGGCGACTCGCTCGAGTTGGCGGTGGAGGAGCGCGATCGCGAATTGGTCGCCGATGGGCGCGACGCCGTCGGCATGGCGGTCGGGATTCCGAAACGTCAAGCAGTGGTCGCCGATCGGCCTAGGGACGAGTTAGACGACCTGATGGACGACCTCGACAACCTGGATCTTTAGGCTCTGGCCGGCGACATGTACGATTCACAGATCATCTCGCGGCTGCGGCAATGCGCTAACAGGGCGCGTACGTCGCTCTTGAGCGAGCAGCACCCCAATGGCTCGTTCAGTGGGGAACTCGCCAGCTCCTCCCTTTCCACGGCGACGGCCGTCACCGCTCTGCACCTTGTCATCCAGAACCAGCCCGAGGAGGCGTCCCGCCTGGTTCCTTTGGTCGATGCGGGATTGGCGTATCTTGCCACCAATCAGAACCAAAATGGTGGGTGGGGTGACACAAATCGAAGCTTTTCGAACATTTCGACCTCATTTCTCGCCGTTGCGGCCTTTCATGTCGCGGACGCGGTAGACCGTTTCTCCAGCGTCGTCGAGGCCGGGAGCGACTATGTCGACCGGATGGGGGAAGTGGAAGGGGTCCGAAAACGGTACGGCAAGGATCGCACCTTCTCCGTTCCGATCCTAACCCAGGCGGCGCTCGCGGGGCTCGTCGACTGGAACGAGGTGGCGGCGCTGCCCTTCGAGTTGGCGGTATTGCCGGCCCAGTTGTACAAGACGGTGAAGCTTCCCGTCGTCAGCTACGCTCTTCCCGCCTTGATCGCGGTCGGACAGGCTCGCTTTCACCACGCGCCGCCGCGCGGGCCGCTTCGTTGGATTCGCCAACGGAGCATCGAGCCTTCCCTCCGAGTCCTGGAGTCGATTCAGCCGCCGAATGGCGGTTTCCTGGAAGCGACGCCATTGACGAGCTTTGTGACGATGAGTTTGGTCAGCGTTGGACTCGTCGATCACCCGGTGGTACGTCGAGGAGTGGAATTCCTCGTCGAGTCTGCTCGCGAGGATGGAAGCTGGGCGATTGACACGAACCTCGCCACGTGGGTGACGACACTTGCGGTTAATTCACTGGGGGATCAATTCCCGGCCGAGCGTGCGGAAGCGGTTCGCGATTGGTTGCTCGATCAGCAGTATCGAACGGTGCATCCCTACACGAACGCCGATCCGGGGGGATGGGCGTGGACGGATCTACCCGGCGGTGTGCCGGATGCGGACGACACGCCGGGCGCTCTGTTGGCCCTTCGAAAGCTGCCCTGGTGCGAACGTACCGGCCAGGCGGTATCCCTCGGACTCGGGTGGTTGCTCGATCTGCAGAATCGCGACGGTGGTTGGCCGACGTTCTGTCGCGGTTGGGGATATCTCCCTTTCGACCGCAGCGCCCCCGATTTGACCGCCCACGCGCTTCGAGCGATGCAGGTCTGGCGAGGCGTCGAGTTTTTGCCCGCTCGGACGACACGCCGGATCGAGCGTTCGATGGAGAAGGGGCTTACGTATCTCGCCCGCAAGCAGCGGAAGGATGGCTCTTGGCTGCCCCTGTGGTTCGGCAACCAGCACTGTCCCGATGACGAAAACCCAACTTACGGAACCAGCCGGGTCCTCGCTGCGTACCGAGATCTAGACCTGCTCGATCGGGAAGAGGCTCGCCTCGGGTTCGACTGGCTGATTCGAAATCAGCACGAGTCGGGTGGTTGGGGAGGTGGCGAAGGGCCGCCGAGTGTGGAAGAGACCACCTTGGCGCTTGAGGTCCTGCTCGATGTTCCCGATAACGTGGTTGAGGAATCGAGGAAGGGGCAGGCGATCAGCCGTGGATTGGAATGGGTGTGTCGGCGCGTCGAGGAGGATTCGTTCGACGAGCCGTCTCCGATCGGATTTTACTTTGCGAAGCTGTGGTATTTCGAGAAACTCTATTCCATAATCTTCTGCGTTGGTCTGCTGGAACGTGCCTGCCGAGAAAGTCGCGGGAGTGACGATCGCCCATCTTCCCATTCCCGTTGCCTGCCCGAAACGATGAACGTGTCCTAGGAGAGTGCCTGTGTCGTCAACCGTCGCGAATGTGGACCAGTTCGAGGACGAAGTCGCACCCCGCAAGCCGCGCCGACAAAGCACGAGTCATCTCAAGGACGTCCCTCCCGAGCGGAGCGTGCGCGAAACGCTCAAGCAGGCGTCGAAAGACTTCGTCAAGACCGTCGACCGCCGCCGCGCCTTCACCAAGGATGAGCTCGAGCGCTTTGGGCGGACCTTGCTCGAGCAGCACGATCTCGAGGAGAAGTACCTCGGGTTCGCGATGGTGCTCATCGGCAACGAATTTTGGAAGGAGCAGTTTCTCGCGGTACCGTTCGAGAAACGGATGCTCTTGCTGCCGCACTGTCTCAAGCACGTCGACGGCTGTCCCGCCGACTACGACGAGTTCGGCCTTCAGTGCGAAACATGTGGTGCGTGCAGCATCGCGGACTTCAAAGGCAAGGCCGAGAAGCTTGGCTACAAGGTGCTCGTCGCCGAAGGGACGCCGATCATCCTCAAGCTGATCGTCTCGGGGTATATCGACGGGATTCTCGGCGTCGCGTGCCTCAACGTGCTCGAGAAGGCGATTGACAAGGTCCTGATCGCCGGGGTTCCCTCCTACGCGGTGCCGCTGCACTCTGGTGATTGCAAGAACACGTCGTTCGATCTCGAGTGGTTGATGGAGATCATCGACCAGTACGAGCCGGAGCCGACCATCACGACGCTGGGTTACGTCCCGCTCCTGCGCGCCTCAAGCAACCTTTTTGAGCGCGACTTCGATGACCTCGTGCCCGCGACGCGAACCGCGGCCGCGAAGAAGGGCTTTGCGCCGCTCGCGGAGACCGAACGCATCGGGCGCGAGTACCTCTCCAAAGGGGGAAAACGCTTTCGCCCCTTCGTCACCCTAGCCGCCTACGACGCGATGATGCGCTCACGAGAGGAGGATGAGACGCCCGCCGATCAAACGGTGGAACTGCCGACGGCGGTGAAGCAGACCGCGATGGCGATCGAGGCGTTCCACAAGGCCTCGCTGATCCACGACGACATCGAGGACGACGACCTCTACCGCTACGGGGAGCCGACGCTCCATCGACGATTCGACACGTCCACCGCGATCAACGTGGGCGACTACTTGCTCGGACTCGGCTATCGCTTGGTCAGTCAGCAAGCCAAGTCGCTCGATCCGGTCAAAGTCTCCGATATCCTCGACCGCTTCGCCGACGCCCACGTCAAGCTCAGCGAGGGGCAGGGAGCGGAGTTGGCCTGGCGTACAGCCTCCGACAAGACGCTGGCGCCGATGGATGCCCTCAAGATCTACGCGCTCAAGACCGCCCCCGCGTTCGAGGCGGCGCTCTATGGCGGCCTTCGGCTTGCGGGAGACGTGGGCGAACTCGAGGAGGTCGTCACCGGTTTCTCGCGGCAGATGGGCGTCGGATTCCAGATCCTCAACGACCTCAAGGACTGGAAAGGGGACGGCGACAACAAGTTGCTCGTCGGTCAAGACGCGATGGCGATGCGGCCAACGCTCTTGCTTGCTCTGGCCCTCGAGGCCGGGAGCGATGAGGATCGAGACCAACTCCAGTCACTCTTGAACAAAACGGAGCGGACGCCCGAGGACGCGCAACTGATCCGAAGCATCTACTCGCGGACCAACGTCTTCGGGCGGGCGGGAAAACTGGTCGACAAGGCACGCTCTCGCTGTGAGGCCTACGCGGACGACGTCGAGCCGCTCGAACTGCGCCAACTTCTCTACTACCTGGTCGACACGGTTCTCGCGGAAGAGACTGGACCGACTCCTCTCGAATTGATGAACGCCAGTGCCGGCACCCTCTCGCTGCCAATCGTTTCGGTGTGACGAATCGTCACTCATTGTTCCCGTCACTGCGTGAGACGACTTTCCTCGGCGAGCGGCCCTGGGACCGCTTGCCCCGGGGCCGGAAGCAATCGCGGCCACCTCCGATCCATTCCCGTATGCTTGCTGACGAGTGGGAAATCGGTTCCGGGGACGCCGACTCGGGACTCGGGGCTTCGCGCGGAAGCGTCCGCGGGTAGCTTCGTCGAGACTCGAGGGCGAGGCGCGGCTGCAACCGGTGGGAACGATACAGAACGGAGCGTGGGAAAATGCCCAAGTATGTTTGTCTACTGACCTTCGCGGAGCAAGGAGAGGAGGAGCTCAAGAACACGCCTGGACGAGTCGAGGACCTGTGCAACATCGCGTCCGATTTGGGAGCGAAAGTCGACCAGATCTACTGGTGCATGGGTGCCTACGACGGCGTGATCCTCTTCGAGGCGGCCAATGACGCGACCGCCTCGGCCTTGATCTTGCGACTCGATGCCATCGGCAACGTTCGTGGCGAAACCCTACGGGCTTTTGATACCGACGAAATGGTCAAGATCGTCGACATGGCCTTCCGCTAGTGGTCGGTGGCCCAGCGTGGTAGCTCGCTGCCAAGATGCTCTTGGGGGCCGCGCCCACGCTCGCGTGGGCATGCGTCTAATCACGCTCGCGTGGGCATGCGTCAAACCATTCTCGCTCGGCCGAACGTCTCCGCGGGAGTTGGCCAACGCTTCCGACGACTAGTGCTGCGTCAGCCGCTAGATGTCGGGTTGTGAACCCACGATCACATCTCACTGGTTGACAAGCAGCCAGTGGCACCCAAAACTTAGATGGACCAGTGCATCAGCGTTTGGCTTTGGCGGAGGCGGCCGAGGCGGGGACTTCGAAGTCCCTGGTTGTCGATTCCATGGGGGCCTCGAACTCGACTTCGAAGCTCTCGAAGATGGGCATCCCCTGTTCGCTCATCTCGTTGGCGACGCCGTCAAACCCGATCACCCGCGCCACGTACGCCCCACCGACGAGCCCCTTACCCGAGGTTGTCTGGTACTTGCCGTCCTTGATGATGGCTAGGCTTCCCGGACCTTTGTTGCCCTTCTGCGAGTTCGGGGAAAAGGAGATTTCGCCGGCGGGAATCGGCTTCCCGTTGAAGGTGGCGTTTCCCGAAATCTCATAGCGATCGGGTCCCGGTTTCTTCCCACAGCCAACGGCAAGGGCCGTTACCATGGCCATCGCCACGAGTCCTGAACGAGTGCTAAGCACGTTTCTTCCCCTCTAGATTTTCTCTTGTGGGGACCGCCCGCATCCCTTCGACGTCCCAACGGGCCAACGCGAGGCAGGTACCAACGAAACGACGCACGCGGGCGACGTCCCGGGCCCTTGAGGTTGGTTGGTCGGTTTGGATGGAACGGCCCCGAACTCACGAGCGTGAGTTCTCGTTGCCCCAGTTCAAACTACTGACTCAAGCCACCAAGTGGCTGACCATCGTTCCGAATGGCCAACTGATGATAGACCAAACGGTCGATCGATTCGTTGACAAAGTGGGTCGATCCATCCGCCATCAGGAAGAAGCAACCTCCCGGATGGTAGCTGCCGAAGACCCGGCTTTGATTCGAGTGAGAATCGCCTTCGATCGAATTGATCGGTTCCATCGCCGTCGCCGCCACGCCCGGTTGGCACCAGCCGCCGGTCCAATTGTCGGACGATGCCCAACTGAAGTTCTTGCCATCGGTTCGGCTGAAGGTTTGATAGCGGGTCTCGCCGAGGAGGAAGACTTGAGACAGGCCATCGCTCACGTCGGCGGGACGAACGCTGCCGTTGTGGACGATGGTCCCATCGAAGCGGTAGCCACGTCGCGTCGGATCGCTACCGGCCTGACAGGTGAATGTGGCTCCACCGCCTTGAACCCCGAAGTAGTTCGAGCGGTTGCCTTGACCGGTGTTGCCATTGGGATCGCTCGGACACTTGAACTTGGCGACTCTGGTATCCCAAACGGCTTGGTTCGCGTTGTTGAGTTGCCATCCACCGCCGTTCTGTTGAGTCACCTCGAGATCGAAGTCGTAGCGATCCCACAACGCCTGTTCATCGAGTTGAGGAAGGAGCTGCACTGTCCACGGGGCGCCCGTTCGCTGATCGGTGCCGTTTGCCCCGGAAGTGCCGGCGCACGAGGTGGGATTCGAGAAGTTGAGACTGTAGCCGCTGACACCGCTGGGCGGGAAGACGCCCTGGCTCTCCTCATAGGACCGAATTGCGATCCCGAGCTGTCGCATGTTGTTGGCGCATTGGGAGCGCCGAGCCGCCTCACGAGCCTGCTGAACCGCAGGTAGCAGAAGCGCCACCAAGATCCCGATGATGGCGATGACGACCAGCAACTCGACGAGTGTGAACCCACGCGACGTGCGTTTCATAATCCCCGTTCCCCTCCTACACCATTTCTTCCTTCGTCCGAGGGGCACGGCCCCCCGCCCATCGGACGATCGCCCCCACGAACTTGAATTGGCCGGAATCCATCGACTACTGGGATAGTCCACCCAGCGGACTACCATCGTTGCGGATCGCCAGTTGCCGATAGGTGTTCAAGTCGATTGACTCGTTGATGAAGTGCGTCGATCCGTCGGCGAGGAGAAAGTAACAGCCGCCCGGATGAAAACTTCCGAACATTCGTGTTTGGTAGATCGTTTGGTCAGGCTCGGGATAGCCGTTGATTTGTTCGATCGCGGTAGCCAACACGCCGGGGGCGGACCAGTTCCTGTCGACGCGTCCGCCCGACGCCCAACCGATGTGCCCCTGGGATGGGTGGGTGCTTCGTTGGTACTTGCTCTCGCCGACCATGAAGACCTTCGAGGTGCCGTCGGAGATGCTCGCTTCGTTGATGTTTCCATTGACCGTGAGCACGCCGTTGATGCTGTAGCCGCGATTGTCGGCGCTGTTGGGTCGGCACCAGAAACCCGATGGATCGGTGGCGTTGTCGAACCCGCCTTGCACGCCCATGTAACTAGTGTTGCCCGGATGACGCAGCGACGCCGGATGCGACGGGCAGCGGTATTGGGCCACCGGTCGGCCGTAGACGAGATCGAAGTTGTGCCCCTGCGGCCCGAATGTGTCCTGGTAGTCGAACGGCAGGTCGAAGTTCAGCCGATCGTAGAGGGCTTGTTCGTCGAGAAAGGGAAGGATCAATACCGTCCACGGGGCCGATCCCCAGTTGATGCGCGAGTTGCTGTTGTTGCCGTGGCAGGGATTGCCCGCGGAGAGGTTCGCGCCGAAAATCGATCCGGGAGGGAACTGACCGTGGGAACTGGAATAGGTCGACAGGGCGATTCCCTGTTGTCGGAGATTCGATTGGCACTGTGAACGCCGAGCCGCCTCGCGCGCCTGTTGCACGGCGGGCAATAGCAACGCGACCAAAATGCCGATAATCGCGATGACGACAAGCAGTTCCACCAGGGTGAACGCACTGCGCACTCTGACCATGGTCGAGTTCCCCTTTCCCTACGACTCACCGGTGTGGGAAGCGCCCCATTCGAACTTCCCGAGAGATTGGATTCCGGTGACGTAAGACGCAGCTTACCACAATCTTCTCTATGGCGAGACAATTCCTCCAGTTGCTTGTGGCTTCATTGGTCCATTCATCGCGCAAGAGGATCTTGGGGCCATCCCCACCCTGGCCGCGGGCGAGCGGGAAGTGCCTGTGATTTGGCATATCCTTGCACGGAAAGTGGACGTGGGTTCATGGAACGAACGTGCCCATCGGGACACTCGCGGCCTGTTGACCTGTTCGCCGTGCGAGGGCTTCGCTACTTGGCGCTCTTGCGCGATTCTTCGCCGATCGACCACAACCCTTCGTGAGTACGAATGAAGAGACTTCCGTCCGAGGCGACGACCGTCGAGTTGGTGACTTCCTCCAAGGGGTTGGTGGCGACCAAGCGATACTCCGGCGAGGCCTCCAGCACGAAGGTCGTTCCCGCTTGGTTCAGTGCGTAGACGAGCCCGTCGGCCATGAGGAACGAGGACCAGGAGTCACCCTTCTGGCTCTTTGGATCGCGCAGGCGTTTGGTCCATATCTCGTCGCCGGTCTCGAGGTCGATGCACTGGGCGATCCCCTTCATGTCGTTGATGTAGATGTGCCCGTCGCGGATGACGCCCGTGCCCAACCGTAGCTTGCTCTTCGGCTTGTGCCAAAGGCGATGCGTTTGCGTGACGTCGCCGGAACCCCCGGGGCGAACCGCAAGGGAAGGACCAAAGTAGCCGCCCCACGCGACGAGGACGCCATTGCCCCACATCGGAGAGGCGTAAGCGAGTGGTCCAATGCCATCGCAGGTCCATAGCTCCTTGCCCGTCGACGGATCGAGCGCGACGACCTTCTCCGGGAAGTGGACGATCAACTCCTTGCGCCCCCCGGCGTCGATCACCAGGGGGGTGACCCAAGATCCACGCAGCACATCGCGATCACGCCGCTGTTTGTCGGAGAGCTCTTGATCGTTGGAGGCGGGCGCTTCCGCTGGGATGTCGACCTTCCAGACGGTCTCGCCCGTCTTCTTGTCGAGAGCGACGACGAACGCGTTCTTGCCGGGGCCGAAGTTGAGAATGCAAAGATCCTCGAAGAGAACCGGCGAGGAGCCGGTGCCCCAGACGTGATCCTGATCGCCGAGATCCCGACGCCACAACTCTTTGCCGTTCATGTCATAACAGACAACTCCCGCGGAGCCGAACCAAACGATGACGCGTTCCCCATCGGTGACGGGCGAAGGAGAACAATGGGGATTGGTCTGGTGAGTCTTGTCGGGCTTGGTGTGGACGACCCCCTCATTCCAGAGGAGCTTGCCAGTGCTCTTGTCGAAACACATCAGGGTTCGTCGATTGTCGGCGGAGATCGGTTGTGTGAGGAAGATGCAATCGCCCCAAATGACTGGGGTCGAGTTTCCCCGCTCGGGCAGCTTGGTGAACCAGTTGACGTTCGTCTTCCGATCCCACTCGGTGGGCAGCCCCTTCTCCTTGGAGATGCCGCTGCCGTCGCCGCGCCAACTCGGCCAGTTCTCCGCTTGGGCCAAGGGGACGATGGTCGACAGCAGGGCCACGGCCGTGATGGCTCGTGAAAGCAAATTCCTCATCATGGACTCCTGGGGAAGGTGTTGGCGGGTCTCTTCCGGGATCCTGCCGGCGTGTGAGCCTAGGATAACCGGCTTTGGGATGGTCGGACATGCCGATTTCGAATCAATGGCCCGCTAATGTCCGGATAGGTCAACTCATCGACGAAAGGACGCTTGGGTGCCTTGCCCACGCTCGCCGTGGGCATGCGGAGAACGCCTGTGATTCGGCAATCTTTCGCACGATCTGAGGGAAGAGACTCAATGTGACGAGCTTGACAATCTGGACACGAGCAGTCCGTTGAATTGAGCGGGCAGCAAATAGGTCAATGGTCCGCTAACGACGGACGAGCACCGACCTCATCAGGGCGTCGGTCGTCTTCTTGGTCAGTCGCTCGGAATCCTTGATCAGGGTGATGGCCGGTAGACGGGTCTTCACGATGCCGGGCGCGTCGATCGTTTCGGCTTTGGTGATGCGGTCCTTGGTGGCGGCGTGCGCGTCGAGATGGCGTGACTCGGTCTTGAGGACGCGTTTGCGAACGCTCTTGCGAACCTCGGGTGGGAGTTTTCCGAGTTCCTCCAGCACCTCCCCGGAGAAATCACGCAGCGCGACGTAGTGCCTCGCTCCCCCCGCGACTTCCTTGTAGACACGTTGTTGGGCTTCTCTCAGGAACTCCAATTCCCAAAGTGTGTCGACGAACGCTCGACTACCGACCAGGCGAATCGCGTCGCGATCGGCGTCGAGTTCGAGCTGCCGACTCAAACCGCCGACGAGCGCCCCGGAGAGAAAGGAGAGTCCCCAGAAGAAGAGCTGGGCGATCCCGACGGCGATCCGGGCGAAGAAAGCGATCATCATGAATCCGGCGCGAAAGAACGCGAGCGCGAACGGAGTGCGGCCGTCGAGGAGCCCATCGAAGTATTCGTCCCACGCGTCTCCACCCTGCGACGCCGAGACGAAGAGCTGATGAATCGACAGGGAAAAGTACTGTGTTCGCATCCCGCTCCCTTGGCGAAAGCGGGCGAGCTGGTTGGACAACTCGACGACAAGTTGCCGTACGCGAAGGTGAAAAAGGAGCGGTAGGGCAATCGTGAGCGTAAAGTCGTCACCGCGAACCATGCTCCACCAGCCGTGACGGTAGCCCGCTTCGACACGGCTGCCGCAGTCGACCTCGATCCTCTTGGGAATGGGGGCATCCATCGCCCGCGCCAGGTGATCGACCAAGGCAAAGAGCATCGGAGCATCCTGAGGGCGAAGACGGACCTTGGTCCTGTCTCGTCGCGATCGCGCGAAGAGTGGCTTGATCATGGCGAGGGCCACCGCCCCCGCGGAGACAATCAGCACCACATGAAAGAAGAACCCGACAAGGATCATCGCGATGCTGTGCGCGTTGCCGACCAACCGATTCAACTGGACGGGGAAGCGGCCGGGAAGCGAGAGAACCTCCGATCCGAAGAGGAAATAGACCGCCGCGAAGAGACACAACACGATCCCCAAGAGGTAGCCGACGAAGAGGAGGAACATCAACGTCGCCACTCCCGTGGTTGAGGAGCGTTTGGCTTCCGTCGCTTTACGGTGGCGGATCCCTTTGACGATCTCGGCGAGTAGTTCCTTCTCGGGGTCGTTGGCCTTGAGGTCAGCCGGGGAGGTGCTTTCGCAGGCCGCTCGGGCGACGTTCTCCTGGGAGACTTCGATGGGCGCCGCGCACGCGGGGCAGTCGAACGCCTTGCCAGGGACGATTCCCTTGCCGCGGATCACCGCCTTGCATGTTGGGCAGATGATGCGTTGTTTGACTGCCTTGCCCATAAGTGGTCACCCGATGTCCCGACAATCGACGTTGCAAGAGATAGCCGGCGCGGTTCCGAGTCGATGCGCGGGCGCGTCATTTGGGCCACACTTGACGTCCTTTGAGTATGCCTGAGAGGAGTTCGGGTGTCATGGCAAATGATTGGGTTAGATGATTCAAACGAATCCAAGGAGCAACTCGCGCATCATCTTGTCGGTGGCTCTCTTGGAGAGTTTGTCGAAGTTCTTGACGAGCACGCTGGCGGGCAGTGTCGACCGGAGTATCCCGGGGGCTTCCTCCGCCATCGCGCGAGCAATGCGGTGCTTGGGGGAGGGATGTAGGTCGAACCAGCCGTGGTTGTCGCCCGCCATGTAAGCGTGGACGCGTTTGATTTCGTGGGCAGGCAGGTCCTTCGCCTCATTGACGATGCGGACGGGGAGGTCACGCAAGGCCGCGAACTCATGCTCCGAGGATCGGAGTTGTCGGGCGACGAGTTCGAGGGCCAATTCGAGTTCGTGTAACTTTCGACAAGTGCGCCCGAAGGTCTTGCTGCCCGAGACATGAATCTCGTATTGATCGGCGTCGTACTCCATTTGCCGAGCCATTCCGGAAATGACGAGCGTCGAAAAGAATGCGAGCATGCGGAAAAAGACCCTCACCAGCGCGATGCACGGCCATGTCAGGATCACGAAGATCTCGGCGAACCAGTTGCCGTCCTCACGGTGCTCGGCGAGGGTTTCGTCCCAAGAGTCTCGGTGATAACCCGCCATCAAGAGCCACCAGTGGATGGATAGGGCGAAGTATCGGACGCGCGTTCCCGTGCCCTGTCGGAAGTGCCCGAGTTCGTGGGCGACGATTCCCGCGAGTTGTCGAAGCGTCAAGCCTCCAATCAAGGGAAGGCCGACCTTGAGGGTGAAATCGCCACCGCGAACCATGTTCCACCAGCCGGTCGCGTAGCTCGCCGAGGCGTTCACGTTGCAATCGACTTCGATCCGCGTCGGCAGCGGGGCGTCGATGCACCGCGCGAGGTGATCGACGAGGGCGAAGAGCATCGGCGCGTCCTGTGGCTTCAATTTCACGCCGGAGGACGAACTCGCCGGCCGCGCCAACATCGGCTTGACCAGGGCGACGATCACGCCGAACGCCGCGATCAGCGGCGCCCCGTAGAGAAAGATGCCGCCGAGCCGAATGTACCGAAACGGAATGAAGAGCAGGCCGTAGTGATGGGTCGCGTGGTAGTAACCGAAGTAGCCCACCGCGGCGATCGTCGCCAAGTAGATGCCGAGGATCAGTAGCGCCAATCCCGCGACCAGGAGCAGCATCAACCGGTAGGTGAACGAGACACGCACCCCTTCGAAGGGGCGCCGAAAGGCTCCGAGGATCTCCGCGAGGAGTTCCTTGTCGCTCTTGCCTGATGGCGGCGCCTCGGAGGCGTTGGCCGCTTGAGGACATTCCTCACCAGTTGCCTCTTTGGGGACCAGTAGCCTGGTGTCGCACATGGGGCACTTGACTCGACGGCCGGCCAATTCCGCCTTGACGCGAAAGGGCTTCGTGCATTTGGAGCAGACGATCCGTTGTCGTTGGACTTGGGTCATGTCGGTTTTCGTCGTCCATTTCCGCCGTGCAGCCCGTTGTTCTATTCGCTGTCGGCTGCGAACGGCTCTTTTGACCAATCTCGGCGTTGGAAAACCTCGACGAATCCACCGATTCGCCTGCGCTTCTCCTCCTTGATCTTGGCCAACATGGCTCGTTCTCGCCTTGGCCCGCCTAGATCAACGGACTGCCAGGGATCGATTCGCTCCACGTGCCGATGTTGGGCGAATTCTGAGCGAATCGAGCGCTCCTGTCATTAGGGAAAACCCTAACGCTGGCAATCTTTCTCCGCGCGCGGGTACGGTTTCTCCGACCATCGCGACAATCAAGTGCCCAAACGGCGGGACGTTTCCGTCAGCATCACACGCAACACGACATCGGGAATGGGCGATCGCGGCCGAGCTACTTGCTGGTGTCGGGGTGACTGACGAGGTTGTCCACGATCATGTTGCCCGCACCTCCGACGACCTTGATCGAGATGGCGTCGTTCTCCGCTTCGTCGTCGCGGATGAGACAGTCGGAGACGCGACTTGTTCGGACGTCGTCGAGCAACAAGCCGCACTTGCCGAAACCGACGATCGTGCAACCGACGATGTTGAGAAGGCGGCATCGGCGAGCGACCATCGCGGCTTCGATGTCGCCGACGCCCGCGATATGATTGCCGATGATCGTCGCGTTGGAGCAGTTCTCGAAGACGACCCCGTGCTTGGCTCCCGAACCGTCGGCGTAGTGGTAGCGGGGATTGCGGTCGAAGACGTTGTTGCCAACCACCAAGTTGGAACAGTGGCGCGCGATGAGGTCGCGTTCGTAGCCCTTCCACATCGTGTTGCCGGTGATCGTCACCGCGCGGCAACGCTCAATGTCGATGTTGATCTGGACGTCGGAGAGGATGTTGTCGGCGATGGTGATGTTGCCGTGACGGCGTTCGTCGGTGTGGCGGACGGGGTTGGACTTGCCGTTGATGCGAATATTGGCGGAGTTGGGAGCATCGTGGGTGTGTTGGATCGTGCAACCGACGATCGCGACTTCGCCAATGGAGCTGTCGGTGGAATCGAGCTCGATGTTGGCCGAAGGGATGGAGTCGCGACCTCCCATGTTACCTTCGATGTCACACGTACCAATGTGGAGGTTTCGGATCTCGCTCTTCTTCGCGACGATTCCCCCACGTTGGTTGTAGCTGACGTGCGAGCCGGTGATGTTGATCTGGTGGAGGTTGAGCCGGTCCATGAAGACGCCGACGCCTCGATTCTCGTAGAGGTGGCAATCGGCGATGATGACATTGCGGTTGCGACCGGTTAGACGAATCGCGTCGACGACCTTCCGGACGAGGCAGCGGGTGATCGTGATCTGCATCGTGCCATCGGCTTCAATTCCGTTCGCTTCGGCGTGATCGCCGACGATTTCCAGTCCCTCGACAAGCGGCATCCGCTGCCGCTCCCAGACGTTCGCCTTGACGGTGCTCGGAGCGGCGGTCCCGCCGTGGGTTCCCTGAAAGCGAAGGGCGGGGCCGGGGCCCGCCATTGTGATGGTCGCGGTTGCATCCGAAGTGATCGAGGTCGGACCGACGCGATCGAGATCGACGACGATCGGTTGGGTGAGTCGATAATTGCCTTTCGGGAGATGGATCTGGCCCAGGCCGGCGTCGACCGCTCGCTGCATGGCGTTGGTATCGTCGGTCTTGCCATCGCCGACGAGTCCGAATTGCTGAAGTGTGGTCGGTTTCGAGGGGGTGTTCGCGTCGTGCGACGGGGCGATTCCCGCACCGATTCCCAGGACAATGGCGACAGTCAGAAACGAGGCAATCCTCAAACGCATGGCGATCTCACTTGGTTGGAGCAACGGTTCGCGACACCATCGGGGAAGTAGTTTGGGCGAGGCGGCATTTCACGATCGAGGTGCTTGACCTGCCGATCGTGAACAAAGTAGCATGATGGCACCTGCCATCTTAGCAAAAAGTGACCCGCCCGCTCACCGAGCACCCCAGGAGTCCTCGAACATGCCACGACTCACCGCGACGTTGCTAGCTTGTTCTCTCGCGACGATGACCGCCGCGACCATTGGTCGAGCCGAAGCGCCCGCGTGGACGGCTGGGGCGGCGGTCGCCGACATCACGCCGAAGCACTGGCCGATCCCCTTGGTCGGGTCGTTCAGTTTCCGGTTGGCCGACAAGGCGCACGATCCGCTGAGCGTGCGGGCGCTGGTCATGAGCGACGGAACGCATCGAATGGCGATCGCCGTCGTCGATAGCTGCTTGATTGGCCGTGAAGTCCTCGATCGAGCTAAGGCGATCGCATCCAAGGAGTCGGGCATTCCCACCAGTTGGATGTTGGTTTCCGCCACGCACACCCATAGCGCCCCACCGGCGAACGCGGCGTATCGTGTCGACGATCATTCCAAGGGAGGGAAGGGAGAGAAGAGCCTCGACAGCCAGCGGTCGTATGTCGACGATCTCGTCGAGGGGATCGCCGCCGCGATCGTCAATGCGGACAAGAATCGGCAACCGGCTCAAGTCGGCTGGAGCTCCTCCGCTGTCCCCGACGAAGTCTTCAACCGCCGCTGGTTCATGAAGCACGGCACGATCCCGACCGACCCCTTCGGGGGAACGACCGATCTCGTGAAGATGAATCCCCCGCGCGGCAGTAAGAACCTCATCAATCCCGCGGGGCCGACCGATCCGGAAGTATCGGTCTTGGCGGTTCGTGATAAGAAGGGCCGACCGATCGCGGTCTTGGCGAACTACTCGTTGCACTATGTGGGAGGGATCCCCGGTGGTATGGTCTCCGCCGACTACTTCGGGGAGTTCGCTCGGTTGATGGAGAATCGACTGCGGGGGCAGCGCCCGACCAAGGGCTTCGTCGCGATACTTTCCAATGGAACCAGCGGCGACATCAACAACATCAATTTCCGGAACCCGCGACCGCCGAGAGAGCCGTTCGAACAAGTGAAGATCGTCGCCGCCAAAGTCGCGGACGCGACCTTTCAAGCCTACCGCGACACGGCCTTCCACGATTGGGTGTCGCTGGGTATGACCGAGCGGGAGCTGACGCTCCAGCGACGAGAAGTCACCAAGGAGCAAGTGGAGGCTGCGAAGAAGACGCTTGCGACCGAGGATGAAAAGCAGCTTCCGCGACTCGCCAAAGCCTACGCTCGGCGGGCGATCTCCCTGGCTGGTCGAGCCGAAACCTCGGACATCAAGCTGCAAGCACTGCGCATCGGCGAGCTGGGAATTGTCGCGATCCCGTTCGAGACCTTCGTCGAGATCGGTCTCGAGATCAAGGAACGCAGCCCGCTGCATCCCACCTTCACGATTGAACTGGCCAACGGCGCCGACGGTTACTTGCCCACCCCGGAACAACACAAGCTCGGTGGCTACGAGACATGGTTGGGGACCAACAAGGTGGAGTACAACGCTTCCCGAAAGATTACCGAGACACTCCTCGACATGCTCGAATCCCTCGCCGCGCAGAAGAAGTCCGCATCCGGAGTCGCCACGAGAGCGCGATAGCGAGAGTTGATTGCCGACGCTCTTCTCCCATTCCCTAGTTGGAGTCCACAATGTTTCGACGATACCCCATGGTGATCCTTGCTGCGCTAGCGTCATTGGCATTCACCATTCCCTCGTTCGGCGGTCCACGGGAATTCACCGCAGGTACCGCCGTGGCCGACATCACGCCGAAGCAGTGGCCGATACCTCTTGTCGGCTCCTATAGTTTCCGCCAAGCCGACAGAGCCCACGATCCGCTCAATGTTCGAGCCATCGTCCTCAGCGACGGCACCAACCGGATGGCGATCGCGGTGGTCGACAGTTGCTACATCCCGCGAGAACTGCTCGATCGGGCCAAAGGCAAAGCCTCGAAAGCGTCTGGGATTCCGACCAACTGGATGTTGGTTTCGGCAACACACACGCATTCGGCTCCTCCATCCACCGGTTACTACCGCATTCGGCACGAAGGTTCGAACGAAGCCGTCAAGAGGAGTGTTTCATCTCAGGAGTCCTATGCCAATGTTCTCGTCGATGGTATTGCCGAAGCGATTGTCACCGCGGACAAGCGGCGCCAACCGGCGGAGATCGGTTGGGGAAGTGATTCGTTGCCGGAGGAAGTTTTCAACCGTCGTTGGTTCATGAAGCCGGGCGCGATTCCGCCGGATCCGTTCGGGGGGACCACCGATCGAGTCAAGTTCTATCCACCGGGGGGCAGCAAGGACCTCATCAATCCCGCCGGTCCCACCGACCCAGAGATCTCGGTGCTGGCGATTCGAGATGCGAAGCGTCGACCGCTGGCAGTGCTTGCGAACTACTCGCTTCACTACGTCGGGGGCACACCTCGAGGCGAGATCTCGGCTGACTACTTCGGTGAGTTCGCCCGGTTGATGCCGACTCGCTTGCGAGGTCTAAGGCCGTCGAAGGACTTCTTGGCCATTCTCTCCAATGGCACGAGTGGTGACATCAACAACCTCAACTACCGCAATCCGCGGCCGCCTCGAGAAGACTTCGAGCAAATTCAGATCGTGGCGGGCAAGGTCGCCGATGCCGTGTACCGCGCCTATCGGGGTGCCAAGTTCCACCAATGGGTGTCCCTCGGGATGGCGGAACGTGAGTTGACCCTCAAACGGCGGGCGATCACCCCGGAGCAAATTGCTGCCTTCAAGAAGACACTCGACGTGACGGACAAGAGAAAGCTTCCGTATCTGGCCAAAGAATATGCGCGGCAGGCGCTGGCGCTAGCGGAGCAACCGGAGACGAGCGACATCAAGCTTCAAGCCTTGCGCATCGGTGATCTTGGGATCGTGGCGATCCCCTTCGAGGTCTTCGTCGAGATCGGTCTGGAGATCAAGGAACGGAGTCCGCTACAGCCGACCTTCACGATCGAATTGGCCAACGGGGCCGATGGTTACTTACCGACACCCGAACAGCACGAACTCGGGGGGTACGAGACGTGGCTCTCGACCAATCGCGTTGAGAAGAACGCTTCCCGAAAGATCACCGAGACGCTTCTCGATATGCTCTCGTCGTTGGCGGCTCAGCGGAAAGCGAGCATCGCGCAAAAGTAGATCGGCGCCCGAAGTTCTCGAACGCCGATTGGTGGGATGTTGTGGCGGGCCAGCACTGGTCACGGTGTTGCTCTGGCACGCCACCCGTTGGGTTGCTCAATGGCAACCACTACGTCGTCGGGGCGCTGATGAGCTGGTCGGCGACGTAGGCGGTGATGTTGTTGGGATCATCGGGATCGCGGACGTCACCATCGGCCTCCCAGAACATGATGCCTCCCAGGTCATACTCGAAGACGTAGTCGATCTTGTACTGGACCGTCTCGATGTCCTCGAAGGTGATGAACGTCCCTCCATTGAGTGGTGAGTAGATGTACGCCGCCTTGGAGGTGTCGTCCCAGTAGCGGGTGTAGTTCTCCGGCTGGGTTTCGAGCAACTCGATGAGATGATAGTAGTCGTACACATCGTCCTGATCCGAGTAGGTGCCCGGACCAGGGCCAGTCCCGGTCTGGAAGAGACCATTGTCCACGCTCGAGACACCGACCCACGAGCGAGAGTAGAGCGGAACGCCCAGCACGATCTGATCGGGATCGATCCCGGTGGCGAGGTAGGTCTGGATCGTCCAGTCGACATTGTACCTGTCGTCGACCTCGTGCGGGCTGTCGGGATTCTCGTAGAGCGGTGCCAAGTGACCGGTGGTCGTCTCCCACCCGCCGCCGTGATAGTCGTAGGTCAGGATGTTGAACCAGTCGACGTACTCGGCCATGCCGGCGATGTCGATGTTTTCGATCTTGTCGAAACCCTGAGGAGTCGCGGCCGTCAGGATGTACTCGTTGCCGGTCTGCGCCGACAGCACGTCGAGTTGCTCGCGAATCTCCTGCACCAACAAGACGTAGTTGGCACCATCCTCGGCGCGGACGGCGTTGCCAGGCAATCCACCACCACCGGGGAATTCCCAGTCGAGGTCGATGCCGTCGAATCCATACGTGAGCATGAACTCGATCGCCGAGGCCGCGAACTTCTCGCGGGCGGCGTCAGTCGCCGCGATGTCGGAGAAGTTGTCCGAGAGCGTCCAGCCGCCAATCGCGATCAGCGTCTTCAGGTGCGGATACTGCTCCTTGAGTTGGAAGAGCTGACCGAAGTTGCCCTTGATCGGCGTGTCGTAGGTGTCGCCCGGATAGGGCCTATCGACCGCCGCCCACTGATCGAAGAGGATGACTTCGCCCGAGTCGGAGATATCCGCGAACGCGTAGATCAGGTGCGTCAGGTCCTCGGCCTGCACGTCCATGACGTGGTAGTCGCGACCATAGATGCCCCACTCCGCGAAGTAGGAGACGACTCGCTTGCCATCACCGTCGGGGTCATCGGGGAGATCGTTGTCGTCGATGGAGCCGACGCCGCTACTGTCGACGAGGGTCGCTCCTGTGACTCCCGCGAGTCCGACGAGAAAGGTCTCGCGCGGTTCCCGATCGAGGTCTCCGATGACGTCAACGACAATCGTCTTGGTCGTCTCGCCCGGTTGGAAGGTGAGCGTGCCACTGGTCGCGATGTAGTCGACGCCGGCCGTCGCCGAGACGTCGGAGGTCGCGAAATTAACGCTGACGACTTCGTCGCTCACCTCGGAGAGCGTGACGGTGAAGCTCGCGGCGCTCGTGCCGCTGTCGCCTTCCGAAATCAGGACGTTGTCGATACTGAGTCCCGGTGACCCGTTCGGGTTGCCGTTGTCGCCACCATTGTCTCCGCCATCGACGGGAGTGCCGTTGAGCACGAAGTTCGTCGGCTCGATGCTGTCGTTGGCGCGGGTGCCGTTGAACCCGAACGTCGCCGAAGCGCCGGGTTCGATCGTCGCGTTCCAAGCGGCCGGCCCAACGACATAGTGGTTTCCGACCTGGCTGAGGACTTGCCCGCTCCAGTGATCGCCGATCGTGCCCTCGAAGTCGAACTCAAGCGTCCAATTCTGGAGCGTCGTCGAGCTGGAGTTGGTGATGACGATTTGGCCGCCGAATCCGCTTCCCCAGTCGGTGGTGACGTTGAAGACGACGTCGCCGGTCGGCTCTGGATCTGGGTCGACATCATCATTGACGATCGTTCCCTGGCCGATTCCATCGGCGATCGTGGCGTTGGAGGGGCTCTCCAGAATGAGCGCGAAAGTCTCGTCGTTCTCGACATCCGTGTCGCCGAGGATGTCGACCGAGACGCTTTTGCTGGTTTCGCCCGGAAGGAACGTGATGGTCCCCGACGCGCCGGTATAGTCGACGCCCATCGTCGCGGTCGATCCGGAGGTCGAGTAGGCGACGGTGACTGTTTCGCTCGAGGCCCTATCGAGGGTCACGGTGAAGACCGCGGCGGAGGTGCCGGAATCACCCTCGGTCACGGTGACGTCCCCGACGGAAATCACCGGGTCCGGATCGGGCACCACGATCTCGTCGTCGTTGGTGATCGTTCCTTGCCCCGTGCCATCGGCGATGGTCGCGTTGGTGGGACTCTGGAGGACGAGCGAGAAGGTCTCGTCGTCTTCGACATCGGTATCTCCGACGACATCGATCGAGATGGTCTTGCTGGTTTCGCCCGGTTGGAAGGTGAGTGTGCCGGAAGCGGACGTGAAGTCGCTGCCATCGGTCGCGGTTCCGCCGGTCGTCGAGTAGGTGACGGTGATCGTATCACTCGAAGCCCTATCAAGGGTCACGGTAAAGACCGCGGCGGAGGTACCGGAGTCGCCTTCGGCCACGGAGACATCGTCCACCGAGATCACGGGATCGGGCACCACGACTTCATCGTCGTTGGTGATCGTTCCCAGCCCGATTCCATCGGCGATGGTGCCATTGGTGGGGTTGGAGAGTTCGAGCGTGAAGGTCTCGTTCGGTTCGACGAGGTCGTCCCCGGTGATGGGAACGAGCACCGTTTGCGACGTCTGGCCGACTTGAAAGACGATCGTCCCGCTGACGGCGCTGAAGTCGGCGCCGGCGGTGGCGGTACCGGAGGTCGCCGAGTAGTCGACCGACACGGCTTGATTGCTCGCTTCGGCGAGCGAGACGGTGAAGACCGCGTTGGTCGTTCCACTGTCGCCTTCGGTCGTGGCGACGTCGTCGACGGAGATGACGCCGGGAATCGGGTCGATGATGACGTCATCGTCCACGGGAACCCCGTTGAGGATGAAGTTCGTCGGTTCGATGTCGGCACTCGCCCGGCTGCCGTTGAAGCCGAAGCTGGCCGTGCCGCCGGGAGCGATGGTCGCGTTCCAGGCCGCCGGGCCGACGACGTAGTGATCGCCCACATGGCTGATCACTTCGCCGTTCCAGTGAGCACCGATCGTCCCCTCGAAGTCGAATTCGAGAACCCAGTCCTCGAGCGGAGTCGATCCGGAGTTGGTGATGGTGATCTTTCCACCGAAGCCCGAGTTCCAGTCGGAGGTGACTTCGAAGACGACATCACCGGTCGGATTTGGCTCGACGACGACATCGTCGTTGAGGATCGTCGCTTGACCGGTGCCATCGCCGATCGTGGCGTTAGTGGGGCCTTGCAGGATCAGGGAGAAGGTCTCGTCCGCCTCGACGTCGCCATCGCCGGAGATGTCGATGGTGACGGTCTTGCTCGTCTCCCCAGGCTGGAAGGTGAGCGTTCCGCTCGCCGCGACGAAGTCGGAGCCCGGGGTCGCGGTTCCGCCCGAAGTCACGTAGTTGACGGTGACGGTTTCGGTTGAAGCTCGATCGAGCGAGACGACGAAGTTGGCGGATGTCGTGCCGGCGTCCCCTTCATCGATCGAGACGTCGCCCACGGAGAGGACCGGATCCGGTTGGGTGGTCGCGTCGTCATCGATGATGGTGGCGATGCCCCGCGTATCGGCAATCGCCGCATTGGCCGCGTTGGAGAGATCGAGAGCGAAGGTCTCGTTGGCCTCGTCGATCGAATCGCTGAGAATCGTCACCGCGAGGGTGAGGCTCGTCTGCCCCGGTTGGAACGTGAGTGTTCCCGAGGTCGCGGCGTAGTCCTGTCCGGCGGTCGCGGTTAGCGACGTCGTCGTGTAGTCGACGCTCACCGCGGAGTCGCTGGCGCTGGAGAGACTGACGGAAAAGATCGCATTGTGCGTCCCGTTGTCGCCTTCGACCACCGTGATGTCGTTGACGAAGAGGGAGGGCTCAACCGGAACGACGATGGTCTCATCGAGGGGAACGGGGTCGAGGTAGTATTCCTGGGCCTTGGTGATCCACCAGTAGTCGTCGGTCGGATCGGAGCCGACCGAGTCGGTGCTGATGCCGACCCCGGCCCCGAAGAGAATCGAAGTGATGCCGGCATCGCGGGCCGCCTCGATGTGCGAAGCCCACGTGATGGTCGAGTCGGTGGTCGTCAGGCCGGTGTCGCCGGACTCATTGGTGGCGAAGTACTCGTAGCGGTCTCCGCTTGCCGAGAAGGTATCGCCGAAGAAGAAGGTCGGGGCGGAATCCTCGTAGCGACGCGTGGTGTTGTCGAGGTCGGGGAAGAGGCCGCTCTCGTCGTAGGGATTGTACGCCAGGCTCGAGTTGATGTGCCCGACGGGAAGTTGCCAGAGCGTTACCGGTAGTCCGGTCTCTTCGTGCAAGGTCTGACTGAAGAGCAAGTAATTGTGCCAGTGGTCGCTGTTCCAGAACCAAGTCGAACTGGCGGGATCGTCGGCCGCGGTGCTCTGGTAGCCGACCGCATCGAGGCCGTACTTGTCGATCGAGACGAAGTCGGCGCCGTAACTCAAGATGCCGGCGTTGATGTAGTAGTCGGCGATGTGGCGGGTCTCGGTCGCGATTGCCTCGCGGCCGGCGTCGATCCCCAACGTGTCGGTCAGGTGAATGATGCCGTTGGAGGGAATGCCGGTGGAGATGCCAGGCGAAGCCCAGAGGTTGAACTGCCACCCGAACTCGACGTTGGGAGCGTACTTCGAAATAGTATAGTTGATTGCCTGAATGAGGCCCTGCACGTTGTCGGCGAATTGAGGATCCTCGCCGGCGTTGAGGACACCCGTGCTATAGGCGGCATTGGTCATCGCGGTGATTTGGTCCGCGGGGACTTGGCCGATCTGCATGAGGTAGCCGATGAAGTCGGGCTCGAGGATGAAGCTGACGGTCTCGTCGGGAACCATCTCTTGAATCGTATCGAGGGCGTACTTGAGGTCCTCGAAGTAGCCCTGCATGTACTCGACGCTGTTGAGGTGCTGGTTGTTGATGTAGTAGCTTTCGCCACCGTCGGGGATGTTGTAGTAGACGAAACTCGGGATCATGCCAAGCTTGAGGCTCTCGCGAATGAAGCTCTCGAGCCGCTGGCCATCTTGCCAAGTCCGCCAACCGTTGACCGGGCCGCCATTGAGGTAGATGTAGCGCACATCGACGCGCTTGTTGGTCAGGTCGTCGCCCTCGCCGAAGTCTTGCCAGAACTGCAGGTCGGCGGGGATGTCCTCGCTGACCGAGCCGACCGCGACGTGGTCGGGCATCCCGGGGAGCGAACCATCCTCGTTCCTGACGCGGAGTCCGACGAAGCGGACGTCGCCGGTGGTGGTGTCCTCGATCCGAATCGACCCGCGCCCGGCATCGAAGGCGTCAATACGAAGCGTGCTGCCGTCGACGATCTCGGGAGTGGCGATGGTGCTGTTGTTCGTGGCGACGGAGTAGGTCGAGGACTCGCTTCCCAACGTCGACAGGTCGAACTCGCTGACCCCTTGGTCGACGGTGAGCTGGAGAGCCTGCTCGTCGCCGTCGACATCAAGGACGATCTTGCTCGCCTCGCCGGCGATGTAGATGACCTCGTCGCTGGCGGTCGAGCCGAACTCGTTGGAGACGACGACTTGATAGACGTAGGCACCGTATTCGTGGTCGAGGTGGACCGTGGCCGATTGGGGAATGGAGCCGGTCGAGAGATTCTCGGAGTGGATGATCTCGCCGTTTTCGAGCAGTTCCCAGTGGGTCGCGGTGTTGCCGGCGTAGAGGGTGAATGTGGCGTCGTAGCCGCCATTGGTGAAGTCGCGCAGCACACTGAGCGCGGGGGTGTTGGGCACGCCGTCGTTCGGCGTTCCGGGATCGGGATTCGGATCCGGGTTGGGATCGGGATTCGGGTTGCCGGTTGACTCTCCGGCGGTTCCCGCGAAGACGAAGTTGTCCGTCTGGTTGGCGATGGTCCCGTTGTCACCGACGAACCCGAAGGAGATCGTTCCACCGGCGGCAACGGACTCGTTCCAGCCCACATCGGAGATCACGTAGTGGCCGTTGTCCTCGCTGACGATGGTTGCGTTCCAGATCGAGCTGATGTCGTAGGGAGCATCGAACTCGATGGTCCAGTCGCTGACCGACTCGGGCTCCTCGTTGACGATCGAGACGTTGGCGGTGAAGCCGGAGCCCCAGTTGTCGCCAACGGAGAAGTCGACCATCGGATCGATGTCGATGAAGTCGCCGGCGAGGACGACGCGGTCCTCGAGTGTTTCGAGCAAGTGGCGGAGGTTGTTTTGAGCGAGCTGACGATCGGGACGGCGATGCCCGGTTTCCGAAGGGAACTTACGAAAAGACTTCGTCGGAAAGAACGTGAACATGGTGGCGGTTTCCCCCAGAGAATGGAGACATCGGCAATGGCGACATGGGACGTCTGACGCGAAGTCTCCGTGATCAACCCTGATCGGAGCAGAGCGTCCATGCCAAAGAGATGCGGAAGTGGTGCGGCGGACCGTCAACGAAATGGGAAATGGTGCATCGCGGTCAGGAGGGGAACGTGCACGAGTGTCATCGGGAATGAACCGTCGGAATGAGCGCATTTGGCGTAGAGCCGAGGGTTCGGGGCCGGATGGAGAACGTCAGCGTTGCGGGCAGAAAGGCGAAATGGCACTGGCGACGTCGTCGGGTCGCTGATAGCGCTCCTCGGGATCGCGCTGGAGCATCTGGTTCACGATCGCTTCGAGTTCGGGGGGAGCATCGGCTCGAACCGTGCGAAGGGCAGGGGCATCCTCCTGGAGACGTTTTAGCATCGTCTCGAGCATGTTCTTGCCTTGAAAGGGGGGCTTGCCGGTCAGGAGTTCAAAGAAAGTGCACCCGAGGCTGTAGATTTCCGATCGTTCGTCCGCCGCCTTGGCGTTTCGCGTCGCTTCAGGGGCGATGTAGTCGGGAGTTCCGAGAATCTGGCCCGATTGCGTGAGTCGTTCCATGCCCGAGTCGCTCATGATCAGCGAGAGGCCGAGATCGAGAATCTTGACGAGCGGTCGTCCCGTCTGACCCGACCAGGTGACGAAGAGGTTGGCCGGTTTGATGTCGCGGTGAAGCAGGCCCGCATCGTGAGCGAACTGAAGGCCGATGCTCGCTTGTCGTAGGCACTCGCAGGCGAGCGGAATCGCGAGCGGTCCCTTCTCCGTGAGCCAACTGGCGAGGTCTTGGCCATCGAGGTACTCCATCGCCAAATAAAACCGCTTGCCGACGCAGTCACCATCGTAGGCGGCAATGATATTGGGATGATGCAGCGACGTGACGATCTCAATCTCTCGACGAAATCTCCCGACAGCCTCGGCGTTGTCGTAGAGCCTGGGCGAAAGGAGCTTGAGCGCGACTTGGCGTTTGCGCACCAGGTCCCTGGCGAGGTAGACGGTTCCCATCGAACCGGAGCCGAGACAGGAGAGGTAGCGGTAGCGTTCAAAAGTGAACGCGGTGTTTCCCTTGAGCAGTTCCTGGGCCTGCCAGCGCGTCAGGAGCTGGCGCTCGACGAGGACGTCGGCCAAGCCCTCGCCCATGGTGCTTTCCGAGGAGAGCTTGCGCACCTTTTGAATCTGGTCGGGAGGGACGAGGTTGCTCTTTTCAAGCGTGGCGAGAAACTCATCCTTGGTGACGCGAGGGGCGTCCATGATAAACGATCCTGTAAGTCCTTCAGGGAACGGCACTTCCTGCATTGTGGTCAATTCTGTCAGGATCGCGCATTTGATTCAACCGCGGCGTTCCCCAAGGGGCGTGCTCACTAGGTGGAGACTTTGAAACGAGCCACCGTCCCGCGCAAGCTTTCGACCGCCGCTTGCACGTGTCTTCCCGCCTTTTGGACTTCGGCAAGGGAGGCGGCCGACTGCTTGGCCCCGTCGGTGAGCTGATGCATCGCGTCGCGAATATCCGTCGCCCCGCGCGACTGGGCACTCATCCCCTCGTTGACGCTTTCGATTCGACCGCTGACGTCGTGCACCTGGGAGATGATCTGTTCGAGTTGGTGACTGATCCGTTCGATTTCGTCGACTCCCTCGCGAACGGTGACGGTGAACTTGTCCATTTCCATCACGCCGGCGGAGACGGCCGCACGCATCTCCTGAACCATCCGTTCGATATCGAGAGTGGCGACGGCGGTTTGGTCGGCCATGCGGCGAATCTCTCGGGAGACGACCAGGAATCCGGTGCCGTGAACGCCCGCTTTCTCGGCTTCGATGGCGGCGTTGACCGAGAGCATGTTGGTCTGTTCGGAGACTTTGGAGATGGTGGTGACGACGACGTCGATCCGCTCGGCCTTGTCGCGGATCACACCCAACTTGCTGGAGACTGAACGCGTTGCTTCGACGAGCTGTCCCATCGCGGTGCCCATGCGTTCGATGCCGACCCGCCCCTCGTCGGCAAGTCCCGCGGTGCCGTTGGCGGCGTCGGTCACTTGACTGACGGTGTGGAAGAGTTCCTGACTCGTGGCGGTAATCTCGTTGACGGCGGCGGAGATGCGCGAGGTCGATTCGCCAAACGACGAGATCGTTCGGTCCTGCTCGCGCGAGGCCGCGGAGAGTTCGGTCGCGGTCGAGGTGAGGCGAACCGTCGCCTCCTTGACCTTCCCGACCACCGCGGCGAGGCTCTTGGCCATCTCACCGACGGTCGTGAGCAGGAGTCCGGTTTCGTCATCCGTCGTTCTCTCGGGCAGTCTGACCGCGAGGTCTCCGGTGGCGACTTGCATGGAAGCGGCGACGGCGTCGTTGATGCCACGGGTGACGGAATTGGCCACGTAGACCAGAAGAGCGATCGTCACCGCTCCCCCAATGACTGAGAGAAGGATCGCGTTGGTGAGCGAACGCCAGATCGGAGTCATCACTTTCGATTGGGGGACTTGGAGGATGATCTTCCAATCGCCGGTCGGGACGCGTGTTCCGGCCAGAAAGAGAGCTTCTCCGGTGACCGGATCGGTCCAAGCAACGGGCCGTCCATCTTGTCGCATTACGTCGTCGACGATGTCCGCATAGACTGTTTCGCCGACCGGGCGGGTCTTCAAGCCCGCATCGGAGGTCGCGGAGATGATCTTGCCGAGCCGGCTAATCGCGAGGATCTCGGCGTCCCATCGTGACTTGAGGTCGTCAAAGAACGTGTCCAAATCTCCGAGCGCGACATCGACGCCGGCGATGCCGACGAATTTGCCGCCCTTGGTGATCGGAAACGTCTGCTCGACGATCATCTTCCCCTCGTAGACGTACGGTTCGGTGACCATGTATTTTTCTTCCGAGCCGGAGAGGAACTTCTTGCGCACCCCGTCGTAGTAGAGGCTCGTTTCCATGTCCTCGAGCGGATTGATCCGGATGGTCGTGTTGTCCTTGTGGTCGCGGAACCAGTAGGGGATGAAACGGCCGGACGGGCCAAGTCCCTCGACGCGGTTGCCGACCGACGAGAGGTACTGTTGGTCATCTTGATCGGCGTTGGGTTCGTAGCCGAAGTAGGCGCCGGTGAACTGCGGGAATTCGTCGAGTACCTGGCGCGCGAACGCCTTCGACTCCTCGCGTTTGCCGAAGAGTCCGTTCTCCTCGGCAAGGGCCATCACTTTGACCGTCGTGATCGCCTCGAGATTCTCCTTCTCCACTTCGTCGGCGATGTTCTTGACGCGCATCGCGAGCAGTTCCTCGTTGTCGGCGCGGAGGACGGAGAAGAGCTTCGACAGCGTCAAGCCGTTGATGGTAATCAGCAGGATGCTGATGGGCAGGATGGTATAGAGCAACATCTTGCCGCGCAATCCCTTGTGAAAGGGAATCCGTTGATGCTCCATCTCCGCCACTCCTCCTCCCGTAGGCAAGTTCGTCATCGCGACGGCGAAACCCGTGGCGAGGTCGTGCTCGGACATCCAACGATCGCGAGAGTTCGTCCGCGTGATGGAGGGAGCCGTACCGTCTTCTCGAAGGTATACTCCCGACGACCGGCAAGGTCTTCCCAATGTCCTCGAAGTGGCTGGTCGGATCAAAGGTTCCCCCGCCGGTATCTTGAGGGTTGGGCGGAACGAGCCGTCAAAGTCGCTCTCTTCAGCACGGGCGGAGTGCTTGTGTCAATTCACCTGGCGATGGGGACATGGTGAAGGACCGAGCCCGGTTCAAAGTGGTCGCCTCGACGGCGGGTCGAGAGGACGACCGCCTCGTTTTCGTTCATGCGGACCAGCAGTGGCTTGGACATCGGGTGAAAACTGCCGGTGTTGACGAGGGTGAAGTCGTGATGTTGCCAAACTCCCGGTCGATGGGTGTGACCGATGAGCATCAACTTCGAGTCGGGGCGGAAGCGTCGCTGGGTGACGGTCGCGTAGTGGGAAACGTTGGCCCAGTAGATGAGAGCCATGGGAACGCGCCACGGTTGTAGTGCGAATCGGCCGACGAACATGAACCGCGCCCACCACCCGGCTTTCGCGCGGACCTCGTCGTCGTAGATCGAGCCGACCAGCGCGGAGCGTTTGGTCAAGCGTAGCGCTTCGTCGAGATCGTCGGGTTCCGGTCCGCCGCCAAGGAGTCGGTGGTGCTCCGCGAGCAACACGCGCGCGTCGCTCGACCAGGGAGCGATCGCCGGATGCAGCATATCCCCGTGCGTGAGGAAGACCCTTCCGCCAAACAGGTCGAGGTGATGAAGCGATGACGCTTGGGGATCGTGGTTGCCGGTGATCAGGACCGTGGAGATCCCTTGCTCGGCGCACTGTTCCAGGAGCTGTTTTCCCTTGTCGAGTGCCTCGGAACGACGCGCCAGATTGAGCTGTTCGAAGGTGTCGCCGTTGAGGATCAAGGTGCGCGCGCCGTCGAGAAGTGGACGCAGAAACTCGGGATTCTTCAAGTAGGTTGCGGGATGGGCGAGGTGCAGATCCGAGAGGACCACGATTGGTGTCTCGAGGGAACGCGAGTCCTTCGGCGTCACGGGAACGTCTTGCTGGATCATCTTGGTTCCCGTCCTAGCGAGGGGGCAAAAAAACGGCCGGTCTCACGGGGAGGCCGGCCGTACTGAGTCACAATTTGGAGTCTTGCCCTTAGCCCGCGGGCATCTCTCCCTTTTCGATCCGCTCGCCGTAGGTGCCCCCGCTGGGAGCCTCCTCGCCGCCGGCCTTCTTCATGGCGCCGTCGATTTCGCCGACGTCCTTGACCTTCTTGGCTCCGAGAGCCTTGCCGACGGCCATGCCGTAGGCGTTCTTTTCCTTCTTATTCTTACCGGGATGGCAAACGGCACAGGTCAACTTGTCCGTATACTTCTCGCCATACATCGCCTTGAACTGCTTCAAGTAGTTGGGGCGAGCTTGAACCTGTTCGGGCACCGCCACGAACATCGCAGCCACCGCGACGGCACTCACCGCCAGCGTGAAACCTGCCTTGGGCAGTCTACGCATTCTTTCCTCCCACGAATGTGTGAACCTTGCGTTCACTTTCCCAATCGACAAATCGGCAGCAACTTGGCATGGGATACCACGTTGCCGATCCCTACCGCACGTACTTGCTTAATCGACGCCCTATGGGCTGTCAAGCGACTGAACTCCGGTTTCGCCAAGAGTTTGTTTCATGTGGGTTGCGCACTTAGTACGGGCGTCAGCGCCCGTCGGAATGCGGGCTCTATGGCCCGATTGGTGGGACGTTCACATCGTCAAAAACGAACTCGATCCTGCGGGGACTTCGTAGCGTGGCGATCTGGTAGCGGATTCCCGTCGGACGGCCGAGGCTCTTGCGAACGAGGATCCAATACCTCGCTTGGAGGTCGTCTCCCTGAACTTGTCGTTCGGAGTGAGGGATCACCGTGCCATCCGGTCCGATCACTTGTAGGAACTCATCGGCGATCATCGTCGAGTTCGGGCGATCGTAGGGTATTGGACGCGTCAATCGAATCCCCAACTCCCAATGCTTGGAGGTCTCCTCCATGCCCAGGAATTCTAGCTGGTAGCCCTTCTCCGAAACACTCTTGCTCGCGGAGACGAAGGGCAACTCGTCGATGTTCAAGGTGACAAATTCGTCACAGCCTACCAAGTCCAACCCGAGTTTGAGCGATCGGATCGAGGTGCAGGGCTGCTTCGGAGGATTGAGCGGTACCACGTATTCCAGCGATTGTTGCCGCCGTGTCAAATGCAGCCAGCCCTTGGGGCCACTGCGAATGGGACGGAGGTCCTCGCCAGTGTCGGATGTCGCTTCGAGTATCTCCGCGTTCGGCTGGTACCGGCAGAGCTGAAAACGCTGTTCCCACGTCAGCAACAGCGAGAAGTTGAAACGCTCATGCCGCTCCATGTTCTGGTCGCCCAGATTGACGGTCTGGTCGACGTCGCGTTCGAGCATCCGCATCTGCAGACGGAGCGGTCCTTGGTAGGAGGTCGGGAAGTCGCCCGGGTAGCCGGGAGAGAGCACCAGCCCTTGACGTTCGATCCCATCGAAGACGCGCGGGGTGATCTCCGCTTGGCGGCTCAACTGGTCGATCGCTTTCCAATAGGGGACATCGACGACGTCGACGCTGATGGGACGGTCGAGGGCCGAGGAGGAGGAACTCTCGAAGTTGATCGGGCATCCGGTCTGCTGAACGATTCGTTCGAAGACCTCCCGCAGCGGCGTGTCCTCGAGCGTGAGACTGACGGTGCGGGGTTTCCAAATCTCGCGCCAACGAATCTCACGCAAGATCTCATGGGCCCGCAGACGCTGTTCGGTGTCCGAACTTCCGCTGATCGCTTGGAGCTTCGCTTGGACGCTGGCGCCCAATTCGATCAGTCGTCGTTGAGCTTGGTTGCGAACGGAAAAGTCGGGGTCGCCCAGCCATTTGATGAGACGATCGACGTTCGGCGTCGTCAAGGGAAGCCCGTCGGCGGGCATCTCCGACACCGTCGTGGAAGGTTCAGGAGTTGATTCGCTGTCCGCCTTGACGGCTTCGCCGGCGACCACCAACCCCGTGAGGAGTGAGGTGGTGCACCAGACAGCAAAAAGTTTCCACTTCATGAATCTGGATCGTGTAGACTCTGCTGGTCTTCGTTGGTTGACACGATGACTCGCTCGTGACGGTCGCACGCGACCGCTCCCGCGAGGACGTGCCGATGGCGCATGAGCTAGCCTAATCGAGCCGGCCTCATTCTACAATCGTGACTTCTACCGACGAAGTGAAGATTTTCGATATTTCCTCAATGCCGTCGCCGACCTTAACGAATAGGTAACCACTCACCCGACTTTGTGAACCTTGGAGAGAGGTAGTCCCATGAGCCAAGCCGTCGATGTCGTTTGTGCGGGCATCGTCGTTGTCGATCACGTCACGGCCCCCATTGATCAGCTTCCCGATCCTGGAGTTCTGCTGCTCACCGATGGCTGCTATCTAACGTTGGGCGGTTGTGCGAGCAATGTCTCGGTCGGCCTTGCGAGGATGGGCGTGGCGACCGACGTCTCCGGCTGCATCGGCGACGATGCGCCAGGGCGCTTCGCCAGCGAGTTTCTTCGCGAGGCCGGCGTCGGGGTCGACGATTTAATCTGTGTCGAGAATGTCCTGACAAGTCAGTCGCTCGTCATCAGCGTCAAGGGGCGGGATCGATCGTTTATCCATCACCGTGGGGCAAGCGACTGCTTCACGGCCGCGCGCATGCCGATCGAGAAAATCTGTCGTTCGAAGATCCTCTACGTTGGCGGGTTTTTCCTGAGCAGCTCCCTCCTGGCGGGCGAGCTAGCCAAGGTCTTCGAGACCGCCCGCAACGCCGGCGCCGTGACGGTACTAGATGTCGTTACCCCAGGGCCGGGAGACTACTTCGGTGCTCTCAAGGAACTGCTTCCGTCGACCGATGTCTTTCTTCCCAATCACGATGAGGGGAAGTTCATCACCGGGATCGAGGACCCGCTCGAGCAAGCCCATGCCTTTCGCGAAGCGGGCGCCGGCTGCGTCGTCATCACCCAGGGCTCCGAGGGTTCGATCCTCCTGACCGACAACGGCCGTTGGCGTAGCGACTGCTTCTCGTTCGATGTGGTCGATGGCGTCGGCAGCGGCGATGCCTTCGACGCCGGCTTCATCTACGGATTGCTTCAAGGGGGTGGGCCGGAGGAATGTCTCCGCTATGGCACCGCCCTAGGGGGCAGCGCCGTTCGCGCCGCCGGAGCGACCGACGGCGTCTTCACTCGCGAGGAAGCAATCAAGTTTCTCGAAGCCAACCCCCTCAAGATCGAACAGTTCTGATCGGCGCCGACTTGGTTGTCGGCGGTTGAGAGAGCTACTTCTTCTCGTCGAGGGTCGGTTTCGCGGCGAGATCGAAGCAGATGACCTCCTTCTCGTTTCGCAGGTAGAGCTTGCCGTCGACAATCGTGGGCGGCGTCCAACAGGGATACTGCATCAACCCGCGCGAGGCCGCGACCGGTTCGACGGGACCGGTCGGCGTGATCGGGACGGTGACGAGATTCCCCCGCTCCCCCCAGAGCAAAAACCGATCGCCCAGCCGGACCGACGATCCGCGGCCCAGCACCGTCGGCCACTTCCAATGAACGTCACCCGTCTTGAGGTCGACGCAGCGGAAGTCGCAGCTTCCCTCGTGGCGGCCGGAGAAGCCATAGAGCTTGCCGTCGACCGCCTGGATGTTGGAGAAATGACTCTCCATCGCTCGCCGATCGCGCCACACTTCCTCGAAGGTGCGATCCTCCTTGACGCGCACGCAAAGCGCTCCGGTGTTGTAGCTCGCCGAGATGAAGACGTAGTCATCGACCACCACCGGTGTGGAGGCGTTGACCGATTCGTAGACCTTCGCCCGAAAGGGAATGCTCCAGAAGACCTTGCCGTCGGCCGGGTCGAGAGCCACCAGTCCCGCCTCGGTGAAGGCGAAGACGTAGCGTTGACCGTGAATCGTCGCGGCGATCGGCGTGGCGTAGCTGGCGCCTTGATCGGTCGCGGTCCACAGCGTCTTTCCGGTCTTCGCGTCGAGGGCCACCACGCCCGCTCCGGTCTCCTTGCCGCCGGCGTTGATGATGAGCTTGTCCCCCTCGAGCAGCGGCGAGGCGCCGACGCCGAAGAAGAGTTGCGGCACGTCGAAGTCATCGTTGATGTCGCGGAACCAGATCTTCCTTCCCGTCTCGAGATCAAGGCAGTGGAGTTTGCCTTCCGGATTGAGGGTGACGACTCGGCCGTCGCTGATGATGGGGGTCGAACGCGGGCCATTGTTGTAGCCGTACTGGTCGACGTACTTGGTCGGGTGGGAGAACTTCCAGCGTTCCTTGCCGGTCTTCGGGTCGCGACACTCGACAATGTCTTCGTCGCCGACACGGTGGTAGATGATGAGCTTGCCTTCGCCGATCACGGGCGAACTGTAGCCCGATCCGAGTTCGCTCTTCCAGACGACTGGCGGTCCAGACACCGACCACCGAAGGGGGAGATCGGTTTCGGGCGAGATCGACTCGTGCGTCGGTCCGTAGAGGTTTGGCCACTCCTTCTTCTCCGCCGCCTGGGTCGACAGGTTTGGTCCGAGAAGGAGTGGGGTGATCGCCACCGCGAGGAAGAGACGTCGTGTCATGGCACCTGGTCCGCTGAAGGCTTCGTGTCGGTAGGTCAGAGCATTCTAGCGGTTCGCGGGCGTCAGGGTCGAGAGCGAAGAGCACGCCTTGCCCACGAGGACGTCTATCTGAGATACGATCAAATCCTCCGTGGGCGACCTACTCGTAGGTCAACATCACCGTCGCCTCGCAGGGCTTGTCGGTGGTGAAGCGAATCCAGTACGCTCCGAAAGCCTCGGGAAACGCATGTTCGAGCCTTTGCCCGGGCTGAACCGTGAACGTCTCGTACGTCGTCCAACCGTCGTGGGCGACGTTGACCTCGGCGGTGAAAGTGACGGGCTTGTCTTGATCGTGCGAGAGTTCCAGTCGCTTGCGATCGTACCCATTCATCAGGTAGGTATCGGAGGCATCCCCCGCGTCGACCTTGGTCGCCTTCCACGGGCCGCCGTGACCGACCGGTTTTCCGAGTTTCCACAGATCGTCGATGTGCCCGAACCAAAGGCCGGCGTCGGTGGAGCCGAAATAGTTCCCATCGGGCATCGCGTCGGTCTTCGTGCCACTCATCACGAGCAGGCCGCGCCACGTGCAGTAATCCTGGATCTTCTTGTTGTGGCTCGCCACCGGTTTGATCTTCGGAATCCCTCCCTCACGCGGGATCTCGTAGAAGGTCCCGTGCCAGTTCGCCAGGTACCGTTCGGAGACACACTCCCGCTGGCCCCTTGGCCAGCCGGCGGGGAAGGACTTGTCGTAGGCCGCGTTGCCCTTGGGCAGGCGATAACGTTTTCCTTTCCACTCGACGATCACCGAGGCTTCATCGACCTTGAAGTCCTTCTCGAGGGCGGCGATTCTCTCGACTTGCTTCGAACGATCATCACTTGGTCGAAGGAATGTCAGGGCTTCATCGACCGCGTCGTAGGTGTTCTTGCCGTCGGCTCCGAACTGGACGTACTGCAAGTTCTTTGTGGTACCGCCGGGCCGAATGATGCCCGCGTTGAACGGAGCACTCTCGTCGACATCGGCGAGCGAGGCGAAGAGTGAGGGATCAGTCTTCTTGCCCGGCTCGCTCAACTGAAAGAAGACCGTCGCGTTGGCGTTCTTGTCGGCACTCACGCGGATCCATTCGGCATCGAGATCTTCCGGGAAGGTGTGGAACCGATACCCGCCAGCGGGAACCTCGACGCTCTCGAACTCGTCCCAGGTTCCGTTGCCCTTGCGGTCGACCGCGAAGCGAAAGCGAACCGGCGACTCGGCGTCGTGCTTGAGATGCGCCGCACGGCGAGTATAGCCACCGATGAGGAAGGGATCGGACGCCTCACCGGCCTTGACCACATCGTTGATCCAGGGGCCACCCTGGCCGATACGGGGACCGAAGTTGCTCAGGTCTTCCCACGTGCCAAACCAGAGGTTCGATTGCGACTTGCCGGCCATCGGGTTTTGCAGCATGGACGTGTCGTCGGCGGCGAGGACGACTTGGCCGTTCCAGCCGCAGAAGTCCGGGACGTAACGAAGGTGGCTCGACAGCGGACGAATCCCGGCGGAGTTCGTCGCGGAGAAGGTCTTGGGGAAGTCGTAGTAGACGCCGTGCATGTCCATCAGCATCTTGCCGGGCAGGACTTCGCGAATTCGCGGCCACTCGGTGTACCAGCCACCGCGATGGTCGTAGGTGTAGGTCCCTTTGGGAAGGCGGTAGGTGAGCCACTTGCCCTTGTCGAGTAGTTTGAGGATGACCGAGCGTTTGTCCCAGCCGATCGACCAGAGCGGGCTTTCGTCGTCGGGGTTGCCCTCAATGCCGCCGGGACCGGTCACGTCGGTGAACTGCTTGCGTTCGACGATCTTCCAGTTCTTGCCGTCCCACTCGGCCAGGACGCCCATCTCTTCGGGGGACTTGGGGGAGCCGCCGACGAGGAGGGTCTTGTAGGAATGGCCGCCGGCGTGCATCTCGCCGTTGTTGGCGACGACGAATCGGCCCTGGGCGGTGTAGGCCCCCTTGCCGTGCCAACCGGGGACGGGTTTGTCGAAGAGTTTCTTCACGTCGAGCGAGTTGACGTCCGCCTCGTAGAGCATCCCCTCCATGTCGTAGTAGTAGACCTTGTTGGCGGGATCGCTCAGATGCCGCGCCATCGCGGTGATGCGGCCGGGCATGACTGACGGGTCGATGACGCGGACGTCTCCCTTCTTGTCGACAAGGTACGGCCCGATGAGCAATTGCTCGGTCTCACGATGGATCATTCGCCCGGCGGGCGTTCCGCCGACGCTTTCGGGACGAGTCTCGAGTGCGAGATCCTCGTCGATCGTGAAGAGCTTGTCGGCGCTGCCGTTTGGGCAATGAGGCGAGTAGGTGATGAGCCACAGTTTGCCTGCCCAGGGAACGACGGCGCCGATGCCGCACTCTCCACCGCTTCCCTTGCAGCGCCCCTTGGCGTCCGGCCCGTTGTAGACCGTCAGGTGCGGATAGATGCCGCTCACCTGGAGGGGTTCCTCCCCGGTCGCGGCGGATGATCCGGTCAGAAGCCCAAAAAGGCACAGGAACGAAAGGATGCGCATCGGTAGCTCGATCACCTGCTGAAGAGTCGACAAACGGGTTGATTCCGCGCGTGGCCCCAAGCCTGGATCGCGGGATGTCCTTCTAAAGAGCCGAGCGCGAGGGGTTTGGACACATCCTTTCGGCGTGCCTCGTGTCTCCGGATCGCGTTCCTCGGGGAGGTTGGGGGCCACCGCGCCCCATACAACAACTCCATCAACAACCGAGCATCCATGGAAAGGCGCCTTCGTTGAACGATCGCACAACGGCGAGGATCGGCATCGTCACCATCTCCGACCGAGCAAGTCGCGGCGAGTACGAGGACCGGGGCGGTCCCGCAATCAAGGAATACATGGGCGAGGTACTCTCCTCGCCCTGGGAGCCGGAGGCGGTGGTCATCGCCGACGAGCGGGGTCTCATCGAAGAGACGCTGCGCGAGTTCGCGGACGACAAGGGATGTTGCTTGATCGTGACCACCGGCGGCACCGGGCCGGCGCAGCGCGATGTCACGCCGGAGGCGACGGAAGCCGTGTCCGAGAAGATGATGCCGGGCTTCGGCGAGTTGATGCGAAAGGTCTCGCTCGAGAAGGTGCCGACGGCGATCCTCTCCCGGCAGACCGCCGGCATTCGCGGTCGTTCGCTGATCGTCAACTTGCCGGGACAGCCGAAAGCGATCCGGGAGTGCCTCGACGCGGTCTTTCCCGCGATTCCCTACTGCGTCGAGCTGATTGGTGGTCCCTACCTCACCACGAACGAGGAGCGACTCGTCGCCTTCCGACCGAAGAAGAAGTAGGGCGGAGAGCCTCAGGACGCCAAGCACGGCGGGGTTGTTGCCCACCAATGTGAATCAAGGGAGAAACGCCAGGGCTCGCTGCGTCAGGCAATGGCCTGACCTATCGGCTACGGTTGTTTGTCTTTCAGCCGGTTCCAGCGTCCTGATTGGGAGGGCTCCTCGATGGTGACGTCTCCACGCACTGGCCAGAGGAGTAGCGAGAGCGTCACCAGCAGGGCGACCAGGGTGAGCCAACGGCCGAGAAGGTAGGAGGTCGGGCGGTAGCGGAGCCGGATCTTGTGCTCGCCGGGGCCGAGCCGCAACATCTGGAAGATGCCGTTGCCCCGTTCGATCGGGATCACCTCGCCGCTGTCGTAGGCCTGCCAGCCCGGATACCAGATCTCGTTGATCACGAGATAGCCCCCCGTGCCCGCGTCGACGTCGAGCAGGATCTCGTCGCGATGGTGTTCGAGTGGGACCTCTTGGAAGTCGCCCGCGAACGAGTCGGTCTCGGTCCCTTCATCCACCACGACCGTCTGGCGCGGGTCGATCGTCCGCAGGGCCTCGATCGGGTCTTCGGCAACCATGGCCTCACGGACCAAATAGGCTCGCGGCAACGCCTCGGTGTTCTCGTAGAGGTAGGTCTTGGGCATGAGCGACTTCCCCTTCGTTCGGAAGGAGAAGTGATAGATCTCCAGATCGTCCCACTCGTCGCGCAGGGTCAGCCCCGGAATGTCCAAGGGTTGGTTACTCACGATGTAGCGAACGTTGAAGAGATCGAGGAAGCGACGATCGTTCAGCTCGACCATGCCGAGCCCCGTACCGTAGCTCCAGCGTTCGTCGTTGCGGTAGAGTCCCCGATTGACGAAATCGAAGGTGCCACGCGGAATAAGGGGATTGAATCCGACGATACTTTCGATGCCGGCGGGACTCGAGTAGGTGATCGGCAGCGAGGTGAAGCGGCCCTTTTGCTCCGAGTTCATCGGAAGGACACGCTGCTCGCCCAGAGGAACTTCGAGCCGATTCACGACCGGGTTCTCGCCGAGGATCTCCTCGAGCGGACGGGAGTCGACCATCGGAAGCGTGTACCGGGTAACATCCGAAACCATCGCCGCGAGCAGGATGCATTCAATGACTAGTCGCGCCCGGCTCGGCCACGGAAGCGTGATGCAAGTAGGCAGAGCGAGCAGGGCTAGCGCGATCGTTGATTCCTTGGTCGGCGCGAGATTGTATACCCAGACCCCCAAGCCCAATAGGAGCCATGCGAGGATGCGTTTCGTCCATCGGTAGGACGAGTCCGCGGTGAGGGCGGCGAATCCGGTCGCGGCGAGGTAGCCCAGCGGAATGCCAAGGACGAGGACCATCCGCGTCGGGATGCGAAAGAGCTTGAAGCCGGGAGCGTACGCGTAGAGGAAGTGGTGCAAGCCGCCGTTGGAACCTAGGGCGTACCAGAACCCGAAGAGTAGCCAGCAGAGAAAGAAGATCGAGTTCCGTCGGCGCCGTGGCCAAAGGATGCCGAAGGGGGCCAAGGAGAGCGCGACGACACCGAGGTAGACGGACTCTTCCCAGGTCTTGCGTGTCTTGCTGGGAAGGACCAGGTTCTGCGCGTCCTCGAAGTGGGCCGAGCGTCGGGCGGCGTAGTCGTAGGGAAGTCCTCCGCTACGGACCGCGGCGTTGCTGACGACGAGATCCAAGGCGGGAATGATTTGTACCGCGCCGAGCAGCAATCCCAGCGCCGCGGCGAGAACCAAATGGCCGAACGAACGCCGAAGCTCTTCCCACGATCCCCACAAACGAGACAACGCCAAGAGAGAATAGGTAGCGACGATCAACTGCGAATAGAAGAGGATCTGCGGGTGAGCCCCGAGTAGAACCATTCCCGTCGCGATCGCGAGCAGTGCCGACCAGCGCCGGGTCGGCCAACCAGATGGCCGGCAGCAGACGTGGTCGATCAGGCCACATTGCCACGGTACCCAGACGAAGGGAAGGAAGATGACGTGGCCGGGGACGACGACGTGGTAGAACCACTTGCCGCAAAAGACGAACGCGAGCGCTCCGGCGAGCCGCGCGAAGCGTGGGATCTGGTGACCTTTCAGCCAGAAGAGCATCCCCCAGCCGCCGATCACAAGATGAAGCATCATGATCGGGCCGAAGAGGGAGGCCCCGTGCTCCGGCGGTAGGAGTGCGTGCAGCCAGTTGGGCGGATAGAAGAGCCCCGCTTGGGGATCGCCGACGAGGGGCATTCCGCCAAAGGAGGTCGGGTTCCACAAGGGCAGCCGTTGATGTTCGCGCACCGACGCGCTCAGCAGGTGCCGAAAAGGTAAGTGCTGCGAAAGGATGTCCGAATAGGGGCTATAGAGGGCCTCGGATGGCTGCGTCACGATCGGCCAGAAGACGATGCCGACGACGACCACCACCGCGAGGTAGAGGCACGCTTCGATCATCCACGACGTTCGGGCGTCAGATCCGGTTGAGGGCCGACCAGCCGCGCGGGCTGACGGCGCTGCCTCGGAACGGGCGTTCATACGTACCTTTCGCGTGGATCTCGACGTGATCCCCGGCAACCGTCTCCACTCATGGGGACTTCGGAGCCGGAGCCTCGATGGGCGCGGAGACGGAGCTTGGCGAGGGGCCCGGTGTGGGAATGGCCTGCGCTTGATTCTTGTTCGGCAGCGCCTCGAGTTGGCTGACGATGATGGGCGTCATGTCCTGGGCGACGAGCTTTTCTGGCGGCGTGAACTGAAATTCCTCATCGGGAATCTCCTCTCCGATGACCACGTGCTGGTACTCGAGTTCGTAGAGGGGTTTGAATTCCCCCCGATCGTCACGCCGGAAGAGTTCGACCCGTAGCGGCCAGCTCGTCTTGGCGTCCAGGAAGAGCCGGACGTGCTGGGGGATGGTTCCCTTGATGTCCTCGATCGCCTTGGCGTTGGGATTTTGGGTGACCGCGGAGATGGCCTCGCGCCGCCATTGGCCTTCGACGACCTTCACGTCGCGTGGCGGATCGCCGCCGAACGACTCTTCCTTGAGTTCATCGAACTTGATCGTGTCGAGATAGCCCCGCAGCATGTCTCCCGGATGGACCGAGGGAATGCGCAAATCGAACTGGCGACGGATCATCGGGGGAATCTGTTTTTGTTCGAGCAGGGGGAGGATTTTCCCCATCTGGAACTCCTCGAGGGTCTCGTTCTCGAAGATCTTGCTGTAGCGATAGCCGATCTTGCCGTTGCTGATCGTCAGGCGTGTTCCGACCTGATCGTCGATCGGGACGCGCATTTCGGTGAGGGCGCGTCCGTCGGGCCCGATCTTGTAGGTTCCTTCGGCGATGATGGCTTGATCACCGACGTGAACAATCTGCTTCATCGTTGCCGATACGTAGTCAATCGCATCGATTTTCTCCGCCGCCTCTTGGACGAGACGATCGAAGCGCCCCGCCTTCGGTTCTTGTGGCGGCGCCGCTTGGGGAGTTGCGGGCTCCTGGGCGAGAAGATGGGTGGTTTGCCCAATTAAGAGGGCCCAGAGACCGAGGGTCCGAAAGTATCGCATCTACAGCTTTTCCTCATTTTGCCAGAAGGGCGAACACCTTCCAAACCGACTATAGCTAAGACGGCGCATCCGAAAAAGGTGAGAAAACCCGCATCGGACGCGGGGCGACGAACCGTGGTTATCCGTGCAAACACCGCGGACCTGGACGGACTTGTTCGGAGCCGAGGGGAAAAAAGTGAAACGAATCATTTGCGCTCTTGGATCGACGCTGTGCCTGATCGGCTGCCAGTCTCCGTTCGGAACAGGCTCGGCTCAGAAGTACAGTGACTACGGATACGGCGCCTACTCGGCGGAGAAGAAAGCCTCCAGCTCGAGCAGACATGGCGTCGCGGTTCCTGTTGGCCAACAAGCCAAGAGTGAGCCGATGGACGACCCGGCCGTCCAGCAGGCCGGATACAACGCGGGGGCGGGATTCCGAAGGAACAACTCCTTCGGCCACCAGAAGGTCGCCAAGGCTCTGCCGAGCCAGGGCGGGCAACTTCCCGGCGGCATGCCGATGCAGTTCGCGGGCGGACCGGGCGCAGGCCCGATGGGCCCCGGCGCCGGCATGATGGGGGCCCCCGGTATGATGGGGGGCGGAATGCCTCCGGGAATGATGGGCGGCATGCCCGGCATGGGCGGTGGAATGCCTCCTGGCATGGGCCCCGGATGTCCTCCCGGCGGTCCTGGAATGGGTGGCCCCGGAATGGGAGCTCCGGGCAATCTCGGACCCCGTTTTGTGATCGGCCGCAGCCAAGTTCGTTTCGTCAACCCCAAGGGGATGATGATCGGCTGGCAGGAAGCTCCCGGCCAATTCACGCCGCCTCAGCTCATCGCTCCGGCTCGCTACAACTTCATGCAGGCGCAGATCTATCGTCTAAAGCTGACGAACATTCCGGGACGTACGAATCTCAAGCTCTACCCGACGCTCGAGATCTACCCTGGAAACATGAAGATCAATGCGTTTCTGGCGCACAACGCGATTCCGATCGAGTTTAGCGATGACGACCTCGATCAGGTCCAGGCCGGCAACTTCGTGACGAAGGTCATCTACCTCCCCGATCCCAAGTTCCAGGAACTGGCGATGGCCGGGGTCGAAACCCTTGTCTCGACGCGGCTCGATCCGGGGGTCGATCCGATTCAGGAAGCCCACAAACGGGGAGCGATCCTCGCGGTCATCCGACTCGGTGGTGTTGACCTCGAAATGCAGCACAGCCCGAGCCTCTTCCGAGCTGGGCCGATGGCGACCGGCGTGATGCCCGGTGACGGTTCCTTCAACGGCATGCAGGAGATCCAAGGGGATTGCACCGATTGTGCTCCCGGAACTCAAAAGGGCGCCTCGAAGAACGTCAGCCTCGCCGTCGCCAAGCGGCAGGGAGTGAAGGATTCGGCCGGACCGAACTTCCCGACCGATGGGAACGTGACCGGTTCGCCGGCCGCTCCCGCCCCGACGACCAAGGGCCGGGCGAAGATCGCCTCGGGTAGCCCCAAGCTCGTCAAGTAAGGGGAAGGACAAGTCGATCGGCATGAGGGCGTCCGCCGACTCCAGCACGGAGAGCCGGTCGGGACGCCCTTTGTCTTTCCGCTCAGTAGTTGGGGCGGGTCTTGACCCACCACGAAGGCTCTTCCTGACCTCTCCCTGTGGGAGAGGTCGGCGAGCGAAGCGAGCCGTGTGAGGGGACGAAACGTGTTCGGTGATCGAGCGGTTTGTTGGAAGAGAACCCCCTCACCCCTAGCCCCTCTCCCACGGGGAGAGGGGAACAAGAGCAAGTCGGGCGGGTCTTGACCCACCACGAAGGCTCTTCCTGACCTCTCCCTGTGGGAGAGGTCGGCGAGCGAAGCGAGCCGTGTGAGGGGACGAAACGTGTTCGGTGATCGAGCGGTTTATTGGAAGAGAACCCCCTCACCCCTAGCCCCTCTCCCACGGGGAGAGGGGAACAAGAGCAAGTCGGGCGGGTCTTGACCCACCACGAAGGCTCTTCCTGACCTCTCCCTGTGGGAGAGGTCGGCGAGCGAAGCGAGCCGGGTGAGGGGACGAAACGTGTTCGGTGATCGAGCGGTTTGTTGGAAGAGAACCCCCTCACCCCTAGCCCCTCTCCCACGGGGAGAGGGGAACAAGAGCAAGTAGGGCGGGTCTTGACCCACCACGAAGGCTCTGTTCGGCGTCGTATGAGATGAGGAGTCGATGGCCATGGCAAGTTCTCGTCGCATCAAGAGAAGGTCGATCAAGGGCGGAACATCGGTCTCGTCGTGGGGGCTTCGCCTCGCGCTGACGATGGTGACCTCGTTGACCGCCTCGTCGCTCCAAGCCGCTGGGCCTCAGATCAGGTTGCCGTCGAACCAGCCGATCGTCCGCGGATCGGCTCCCGGCGATTGTCCCTCTTGTCGCGGTGGACTTCCGCCGATGGCGGGCCCGAGGGCCTACGCGCCGCCACCCGCGGTTCCTGATTGGGCACGTCAAGGGCTTCCCAAGCCCGTCCCCGGCGAGGGACCACTCGGCATCGAGGTCATCGGGCCCAAGGGTTCGCAAGTCCTCTTCTTTGGTGGCGGCCAACGCTACTCATTCGCCTCGCCGGCGCAGGTTCATTTGCCGTTTCAGCCGTTGACCCGCTTCGCGATCGCGAAGCTCGACCTCGCGGAGAACCGCACCTTCTACGGTACCATCAAACTGGTCCGCGAGACCTGGCGGCCCGTCGGCGTTCCCGCCGACAAGATCAGCATCCCGATCCTTATCGACGACGACGATATTCGTGGTTTGATGCTTGGACAACTCGTCACCAAGTACGTCGTGCTCGAAAGCGTCGAGACCGCGGCGCCGGAGGCGACCGAAGCCAATCGGCCGCTCCGCTACAACACGATGGCGGGCGATCAAGCGATCGAACTGGCCAAGTCGCTCGGAAAGATCATCATGGTCGTGCGACTAGGCAACCGCGTTCCGACCGAGCGGGAACTCGCTCTTGGGGCTCCATTGCCCGAAGGGACGACGCCGGCTTCGGTCCAGCAAGTCAACTACCAAACCGTCGCCCAAGGAGCGGGGCTCGACTGTCCCGCGTGCGGGGCGGGAAACTGCCCGCCGGGCGGGTGTGCTCCGGGAGTCTGTCCTCCCGGAGGGCCCGTGATTCCCGGTGTTCGCTATCAGCTCTTGCCCGACGTCGATTCGTTCCTGTGTGACGGTGGCGACGTCGGCACGCGAGCGGCGCTCAAGAAGGGGTGTGAGTTCTTCAAGGTCGATGCGACCGACACGCTCGCTCACTACGAGGACGCAATTGGTTGCCAGAAGGTCTGCTCCAATCGAGTCTGTGTCTTCGCGCCGCGGTTCGTCGAGGTCCGCACGCTTCGGGGACTCGAGCAGTATGACGTTCCGGTCACCACCGCTCCCGTCGAACGGGTCCAACCGATCGACGCGATGGTTCAGTACTGGACCGATAACGCCGAGCGTGGGGTGACGCCGCCTTGGTTCCTCAAGATGCGGGTCCGCCCGAGCGAGTTGGCGTCCGAGCAGGCTCCCGATGCCTTCATCGACGTGATCATGCTCGAACAGTACGAGCACTTGATGGTTTGGGAACAGGAGCGCGGACTCCTCAGCGTTCGCGAACTGATCGGCTTGGTCCAGCCTAATGTTCTCAAGGAGACGGTTGGTCCGCTGGTGGAGAAGGGGGTTCAGTTCCCCCAGGCGATCGGCATACTCCAGGGGCCGAACCAGATCGTGTCGACGTCGCATCTTGAGGAGTACGTCGTCGACGAGCCCAACCCGCAGCCCTCGCCGTTGTGCCTCCAGAAGATGGTCTCGGCGAAGTACGCCAAGGTGGGGGACACCCTGACCTTCAAGATCCGCTACACGAACAAGGGGCATGATCCGATCGACAATATCGTGATCGTCGACAGCCTCACCGGCCGTCTGGAGTTCGTTCCCGACAGCAACAAGTCCGAACGCGACGCCAACTTCACCACCGAGGACAACGACGTCGGCTCGCTCCTCTTGCGCTGGGAGATCAAGGGCTCGCTCGAACCCGGCGCCACCGGCGAGGTGAGCTTCGAGGCCAAGGTGCGGTAGCGGCAACCACGTCGCTGATCGCTCGCTCCGTCGAGTCGCTTCACCCCTTCCACGCCGTGCTTCACTCTTCCACCCTGTCGGGTGCCACTGGCCTCTTGCCAGCCAGTGCGACGGGGGCAGGTTCCACCAACACGTCAACGTGCCACTTCTCAACACCGTCGCTTCGGAGCGTTGTCGCGCTGCCGCCGTATGATCGCGGCAACTCTCCTCTCGTTCTGCCAACAACTCGGACGCAGCGTGTCGTTGCCTGCACCGAGAGCGTCTTAATTCACCATTTCTCACCCGTCCCTGACAGATGGCAGCCAGACGGTGGCCACGAACGGGTCACATTTCCGATTGCGCAATTTGAGAACTTGGCGCTGAGGGCTTGGCGATCAGGCGAATCGATATAACAAAGTATAAAGTTGTTTTTACGTCGTCATACTTAGTGATGGATCGTGGTGGCACTTATCAACCACTTCTGCGCCCGCTCCGGACATTGCGCCATGGAGAGGTGTCGATTTGATCGTCGACAGTCAGGGGGACGCCGCTGCACCCGCCTGCCGGGCGGCGATCGTCGGGGCTTCACCCTCGTCGAAGTCCTGGTTGTCATCGCGATCATGGGGATCCTGATGGCGCTGCTCTTGCCCGCGGTCTTCTCCGCGCGGCGAGCCTCCGATCGCATGATCTGCGCCAACAACTTGCGGCAGATCGGCATTGGCTTGCAGATGTTCGTCGACGACCACGACAGCTACTTCCCCGCCTCGGGTCATACCGCCTCCCGAACGAACGAGTTGTGGCTGCTGCGGCTTGAACCCTACATTGCCAACGTCCGAAAGATCATGATCTGTCCCGCGGACCCGAAGGGCCGCGACCGGCTCGAGTACGGCGGAGCAAGCTACGTCCTCAACTCGTACATCTGTGTTGCGGGCGAGGACCAGGCACTCCGTTTCGACGACATTCAAACGACTTCCCGCACGATCACCGTTTTCACGATCTCCGACAAGCAAGGGGTGAGTGTGTGGAACGATCACACGCATTCGCGTCTCTGGTTCGACGGCGCCGCCACGCCCGATGCCCGCTGGCTTCTGGTCAATGAAGACATCGCCCCTGATCGCTTCGAGTGGGGCAAGAGCGACTCCCACCTCTACGGAACCGCCAACTACCTGTACGCCGACGGCCATGTTGGCTCGATCGAGGCCTCCGACGTCCGTGGCTTCGTGGACCGCGACGAAAACTTCGCCAAGCCGCACTAAGAACGAAGGCGTTCCCGTTTCCGGAGGAGAACGACAATGACACGCTATCGAGAGACGACGGGAAAACGACGTGGCTTCGGGTTCGAGGACTTGGAGTCGCGCGTCGTTCCCGCGATCACTCCCGCGGATCTGCTCGACATGACCGAGATCCCCCTCGGCCACGTCGATCTCGGACTCAATGGCGGTGGGGGCTCGTTCTCCACCGGCTACCACGTCTCGGGCTCGTCGGGCGTCTTGCCCTTGGAGACCACTTACGTCTCCACCGACGACCGCGCCCTCAGGACGGTACCGTCCGGGTTCGACTTTCTTGGGGCCACCGCCGGTAGCGACATCTATTTGCTGCCGCAACAGTTCACGACGGAGACCGTCTGGCTTGGGTGGAGCGCGGAGGACTCGTCCCCTGGAGGATTCGACGAATGGACTCCCAATGGTGAAGTCGAGGGCCGCTGGATCGAGGCGATCCTCAGCGAGGTGAGAGGACCGGGCGAGTTTTCCCTGTGGCGCGATGGCGGTACACCTGTCGTCTTCTTGACCACTGCCGACGGGATCGACCCGAACAACGACGTCTTCCCGTTCCCCGTCGGCGGCCATCAGCACACCAACTGGGCCTTTACCGAAGCGGGGATCTACGAGATCGACCTTCATCTAAGGACCGACTTCGTGGGAGGTCCGGACGGACAACTAACTCAGACCGTCGAGCCGGTCACGCTGATTTTCGCCATCGACGTCGACGAGGCTTCCGACCCCGATCCGGATCCCGGTCCCACGCCGACTCCCGATACGGACCCAACGCCCGATCCCACGCCAACACCGACACCGTCGCCCACGCCGACACCAACTCCGAGTCCGACCCCGACGCCCACGCCGAGTCCACCTCCCACGTCGACGCCGGGTGTCACCGATCCGGACCTGGTCATCGAGGGGGATGGCGTCGGACTCTATGTCGATGGCTACTTCCACCTGCGAACCAACGACTTGCGGGACCAGGATCGTTCCATTCGCAAGGTCTTTGAGTTCGGCGCGTCAGGCGACGTCGGTTTCGTCTTCGATGCCGACCAGAACGGCACGCCCAATCTCGCGGTCTTTCGGCCCAGCACCGCCGAATGGATCGTCAACGTCAGCGAACTGAGCGATTTCAATCCAGAGCTGTTCCGAAGCTATGCCTTCGGCAACCCCGGTGGCGGCGATCGTCCCATCGTCGGCGATTGGGATGGCGACGGCTTCAAGGAGATCGGCGTCCATCGGCCCGCCAGCGCGAGCTTCAGCCTCGATCTCGACGGCAATCTGCGCTACACCGACGCCGACGTCAGCGTGACTTTTGGCAATCCCTTCGACGAAGCGACGATCGGTCATTTTCTCGAAGGGGTCACCTTCGAGCAGCTCGCGATTCGCCGCGGCGCCGAATGGGTGATCGCCGACACGTCGGTCCAATCCTTCGTTCCCACGAGTTATGAGCAGCGCTACTTCGGACTGACGGACGATGTCGCCTTGCCTGGTGATTGGAACAACGACGGCTACGACGAACTCGGCGTGCGTCGCGACATCACCTTCTACCTCGACTACGACAGCGACGATCTCTTCACCCTCGGCGCCGACATCGCCTTCTCCCGAAGTATCGCCAACGGCGATCAGGCGTTGGTCTGGACCTGGGATGATAGCGCCCAGCTCGACGCCATCCTAGCGGCCGCAGCATCCGATGAGGATGCCGAAGACGCCGACGAATCTCCCTGACATCGAATCTTGACAGCCGACTCGTCGTTGGGGCGACGAGACGCGCGTACCATCACTCACCCCTGAAGGAGCTATCTGCATGCTTGGTCGCGAGAACGTACGTCCTTTCCCTTTCCGTCAACCCTCCAACGCGGTTTCGATCCTTGGCCTTGAGACGCTTGAGGAGCGAGCCGTTCCGGCCGTCTTGGCGGCCGACGCGATTCCGCTTCGCGCGGAGCACGTCGACCTCCTGACCGACGTCGTCGTCGAGAACGGTGTTCCCACCTTCAGCAATGGCCTTCGCGCTGAGTTTGATGCCTCTGTGGAAGACGAACACGACCACGAGGAAGATGAACACGACCACGAGGAAGATGAACACGACCACGAAGAAGCCGTCGTCTTTGGCCCGGACGAAGCGTTTGTTCTCGCTGGAGCCAATACGCGGACGGTAATGGATCTCCCGGAGGTCTTCCAGCAGCACGTTGGCGTGGGCGAGGGCGGAACCTACTACCTACTCGGGGATGAGCCTCAGCCCAATCAAGTCTTCCTCGGCATCGTCCCGGAAGATACCGACCCTTCACTCATCGCCGAATGGCAACCGAGTGAGACGCTTGAGGAGGGGCATTGGATTGGCCTGCAATTGGTGGGCTACGATGGACCCGGCGAGTTCTCGCTCTTCAACTTCGGCGCCTTCGGTGAAGAGCCGAGTCTCTGGATGAGCACCGTCGACGGGCTCGACGCGTCCGAGGACCGCTACTTCGCGGAAGCCGGCTCCCACAACCACGTCAATTGGACCTTTACCGCCCCCGGCATCTACCGTCTCGACTTGCAGTCCTTCACCGAGCTCGCCGATGGCAGCCCGTTGGTCGGAGACGTCTTCTCCGTCCACTTTGGTGTTGAGCAGAACGCCCGGCCCTCGAACTTCGACACGCTCGTCCGGTCGATGTACTTGGAGACGCTTGGCCGACTCCCGGAAGCTCAAGTGCAGCAGAACCTCGTGGCTCAGCTCAATGCCGGCCTCGATCCCGCGCTCGTGGCCAGCGGACTCCTCAATTCCTCGGAGTTCCTCGGTGTTCGCGTCGACGAGGCCTTCGAGACCCACCTGGGACGCGAAGCTTCCGAGAGTGACATCGCTTCCGCGGTCGCGGCACTGCGGGGTGGTGTTCCCTTCGAGGACTTCATCGCGGGAATTCTCAACTCCCCCGAGTATCAGCAACTGCACCCGACGAGTGAGCTGTTTGTTGGCTCGCTCTTCACCCACGTTCTCGGTCGCGACGGCGGCCCCGCCGAGATCGCCAACTTGGCGACCCAGATCGATGCGGGACTCGTTTCCCGTGCCGATATCGTTCAAGGGGTCCTCTTCAGCGCCGAGGCGATGGAGGATGAGGTCGATGGGGTTTACGAGTCGCTGCTCGGCCGCGAGCCGGGTGAGAGCGACTTCGCCGCGTGGGTTCCCGGCCTCACGGCTCGCCAAGTCGGCCTCCGCGATCTCGCGCTGCTCGTTCTGACGTCGGACGAGTTCTTCGCTCGTTCCTAACGTCGGCGTGCGACTCGCCAGTTCTTCAATTCGCGTCGCCAACCGGGAGAGGCCTTCTCGGTTGGCCGTTCGATCGCGCTAGGGTGGCTGTCCTACCTAGTGACGACGTGTTGTCGAACGACCGTCGGTCAGGCTATTGTCTGGCAATTGGGTGATCCTTGACCAATCATCAAGGGATGCCGGAGTCGCGCCTCTCGCACCCTGGGATAAGGTGATACCCGGTCTCCCAATCCCTGGACGGGCCTTCCAAGCCGACTTCCCGGAAGGGGCTCTCAAACGGCATTTCGTTGGAGATCGAACCGGCCGATCGTAGCCGGCAGTGAATAGATCAACAGGCTGCTAGACAACCCCTGCGGGGTTGGCATTTTCAATCATCCGGTACCCAGGGTGCGCTGGCGCGACCCTGGGCTTCAATAGATAACGGCGTTGCCGTTGTAGAAGGTGAATCGGTTGGGCCACCGATTCACCGCTGACGTCACCACGTCACCACGTCACCACGTCACCACGTCACCACGTCACCACGTCACCACGTCACCACGTCACCACGTCACCACGTCACCACGTCACCACGTCACCACGTCACCACGTCACCACGTCACCACGTCACCACGTCACCACGTCACCACGTCACCACGTCACCACGTCACCACGTCACCACGTCACCACGTCACCACGTCACCACGTCACCACGTCACCACGTCACCACGTCACCACGTCACCACGTCACCACGTCACCACGTCACCACGTCACCACGTCACCACGTCACCACGTCACCACGTCACCACGTCACCACGTCACCACGTCACCACGTCACCACGTCACCACGTCACCACGTCACCACGTCACCACGTCACCACGTCACCACGTCACCACGTCACCACGTCACCACGTCACCACATCACCACATCACCACATCACCACATCACCACGTCAGAACCTGCGATCGAGCAGGTAGTGTCATCCTGACAACGCGTAGGTGTCGCAACACATGTCGGCCAGGCCGTTCTCCTAACTTGTTGGTCCCCGCTGATGAGTCAGGCCAAAACTCGGCTTCCAATGTCCAGGATCGCTCTCACGCAACTTGGATATCTCTTCTTACCGGCAAACCAATTCAATCGGACCGGCAACACAGCTGAATTCACGCGGCAACGCTAATCACTCCGGCCGGCAACACTGATCACTTCGACCGGCAACGGTGTTCGCTCTGATCGGCAACGGTGTTCGCTCTGATCGGCAACGGTGTTCGCTCTGATCGGCAACGGTGTTCGCTCTGATCGGCAACGCTAATCACTCCGAACGGCAACGCTAATCACTCCGAACGGCAACGCTAATCACTCCGAACGGCAACGCTAATCACTCCGAACGGCAACGCCGTTCATTAATGAAGCCCAGGGTCGCGCTTCGCGCACCCTGGGTTGCGAGTCAATGAAACAAACAACCCCGGAGGGGTTGTCTAGACTCACGCGAACATCTTGTCGAAACGTCGCTGCATCTCTTCCGGTGAAACGTCTTCGATGTGGGAACCGAGCATCCATTCGTGACCGAAGGGATCGAGTAATTTGGCGGCACGCTCGCCGTAGAACTGATCCTGCGGTTCCATGGTGAGTGTCGCCCCCGCGGCGACCGCTTGTTTAACCATCGCGTCGACGTCGTCGACGTGCAGATGGACGCACGAACCGGTCGGCACCGACTCCTTCGGTCCGTGGATGCCGTACTCCGGATACTCGTCGGAGACCATGATCGTCGCGTCGCCGAACTCCAGCTCCGCGTGCCCGATGCGACCGCCCGGCTCGGTGAGGCGAAAATCCTCGACGGCCCCGAACGCCTTCGTGTAGAACGCGATCGCCGCCTTCGCGTCGCGGGTCCGCAGATAGGGGAAAACCTCTCGAATCGTGTTCATGGATGGACGTCCTTTCGACGATGGAACGCTTGGCCGACAACGTAACCTAGAAAGCTGGACGCGAGCCCCACGAGAGCGGCTGGGATCGCGACCAACCGCGATACTATTCCAGTCTCTTGGTCCGAGTCCAACATCTCCGGCGCCGCGATCAGGTCTTGCCCCAGCGACCAGCCGAACCATACGACCGCCCCGAAGAGCATGGCGAGAATCGCCGAGAGCTCTCCACGCGGCTTGCCGTAGACCCCCATCACCAGCGGGACGACCAGCGCCACCAGCAAGAGCGAAAGCGTTTGTTCAAGAAGCTCGAAGATCGATCGGCCGGAGAAGGCGAGCGAGATCGCCGCGATCACGACCGCGCAGACCACCAACCGGTCGATGGTCACCATCCGGAGCTTGGAGGATTCGATCGCTTCGCGATTTAGCCAACGGGGCAGTAGGTTGTTGGAGATGATCGACACGAGCGACAGAAGGAAGATGACGGCCACGAACGGAGACAGGAACTGGTCGGCGAGAATCGGCAAGATGCTCCCCTCGACGTTGTCCGGAAAGCGAAGGTGGGCCGCGAGCCCCAGGCTGACCGGGATGAAACCGACGCTGATGTACGCGACCCCGGCGAGGACGCAGGCCGCCGCCGCGCCCCGGCCACTTCGTGCCGAGAAGACACGCTGCATGAGATCTTGTCCCGGCAGGCACCCGAGGATCCCACTCGTCCAGATCGCGACCCAACCGAGGATCTCTTCCGTCCCGGGTTTGGGCAGGAGTGTTAGCCGTTCCGGGGGCGTGCTCGCGAGGACGTTGCCAAGTCCCGCGACGGGGTTGCCGTCGCCGAATTCGGCGAAGGTGACGACACCGAGGATGATCAAACCGCCGATGACGAAGAGGACTTGCACCGCGTCGGTGACGGTGACCGACCACATCCCGCCGATGACGGTGTAGGTCAAGACGATGCACCCGGCGAGGAGGATGCCCCACGGCTTGTCGATGCCGAAGAAGGTCGTTTGCAGTTCCGCGAGAGCGGCGCGGGTGGACATCGCTTCAAGCTCGTAGAGAGTGCCTTGGCCCACGATCAAGGAAACTCGTTCTCTGCTCTTGTAGGTCAGGCCATTGCCTGACGATTTGCTGGGCCTATGCCGGAGGCATTGACTAATGAAGCCCAGGGTCGCGCTTCGCGCACCCTGGGATAGGATGATACCCGTTCTCCGAAACCGTGGAAGGGTTTTCCAGACGGCTAGACAACCCAGGGCCAGCGCATACTAAGTGGCTTTTCCTGTAAGGACTTCCATCAAGAAGTCATCGCTCCAGCCGCAGCTTCGGCGTTTCATCGCGATGCTGTCCTTGCTTGGATGTTGCTTAAGTAGAGAGAGCGTGAAACGATCGAGCCAGGCGAAATTCTCACGGGCGAAACGATCGCGGATGCGTGAATCGTCCTCGCGATAGACGACGTCGAGAATCCAATGGCAGGAATTCTCGATCCCCCAATGGCTGCGGACGGCGCGGGCGAACCGTTGGACGCCCATCCCAAGACTACTGATGTAACGACGAATCTCGACCGTCTCTTTCCCGTCACGTAGGCAGACCGCGATGACCATGCCTATCGTCCGAAGTCCCGCCCACGCGGCCGAGTCCACCAGGCTTCGCGGAGCCGGCATTTGATAATAGGTTCGTGTCGTCGTGCGGCCGTGGGCGGTTTCGGTCGTCTCATGTTTGCGAACCTTGCCACTGGCGAAGTCGTCTTCGGTCTCGGCCAGAAAGGTATCGGCGATCGCTGTCTCGAGGCTCTCTTGGTTACCCTTGACTGCCAAGACGTAGTCAGCTCCGCCCTCGACGATCTGCTTCGCGATCGCCTTCTGCGTTCCCATCGCGTCGATGGTGATGATCGCTCCCTGGAGATCGACCAACCGTAAAAGCTCGGGAATCGCCGTGATTTCGTTCGATTTCTCCTCGCAGGCGACTTGTCCCAGCGACAGGCCCAACTCGCTGGCCCACAGGCTGACCGCGTGCAACGCTCCCAGCCCGCGTTTGCGGTCGTGGCTGCGGCGATTCGTCTTGCCATCGATGGCGAAGACCGGTTGGCTAACGGCACCCTCTTCACAAGCCGCCTGCCGCAAGGACTCAAGCCAACTGACAAAACAGGACTGAAAGGCATCCGGTCGCAACGCCGCCAAGACCCGTCGGAAGACGTCCTTGGCCGGAATGCCGTTGGGAAGCTCGAGCGTCTCGAGCAGCAACTCTTTTTTCATGCGTGCCCACTTGGCGATGCCGGTCGGGCCGCTCGCCCCCGCGAGAACGCCCATCACCGCAATCACCACCACGCTCACCAACGGATGACGCTGATTGATCGTCGAGCGTGGATCTTCCAAGTCTTCAAAGTGGGTGATGACATCCTCAAGCGTTACCCGAACGTCCTTGCTCATCAGAACCTCTCCTTGCATGCTCACCATCCCTCGGGCCCTTGCAAGACGTTCTACTCATCGCTCACCACTGGCGCAACCCTTCCTCAATTGCCCAATCCCCCGAAACTGCGCGCTGGCCCTGGGGCCGTGTCCCACTGTAGCCTTGTCGTTGCCTTTCGCGTGACTCGCCCGGCAGATTCACCATAAGGGTTCGGCCTCGATCGCTCGGCACCACCCTCGACGTTGTTACCGGTAGGCACTATGGTCGACCCAAAACCAATTGACACCACAACCAACATACCGGGCAATCCGTAGCCATCGAGGCTTCAGGCACCTTCCGATGACGCACTCCCCCCCCAGCCAATCGAGTTCCGTTTGACGTCGCCAGTGAATAATCGATGGCGTACTCGCGGCACGCTCCTCGCTTACTCAACTCGCCGGTCAAGACCCGCCGGCGTACTTCCGTCCACCACTCCATGTCGGTTCGCACTCCTCCGCCTCCTTGCGAACTCCGGAACGATCGGGACCAAAGCCCCCATCTCCCCAAATCGCAACAAGACGTGAATGAGCGCCGCCATTTTCGACCGCCGTCAACAAGCGCCGTCGTTCACGAGGCCGGAGTCGACTCCAGCCTCACTTGTGGCGGCGACTTCAAAGCGACCGGCAGCATCGACAAACCGTTCGTTACAGACAGACCCGAGCCAGAACCTGGGTGCTATTGCTACGGTTGCTGTACTTGTCGTCGTTACATCCACGGCCTGGCGGGTCTCGACATCCCCGATTCCACGGCAGGATCGCGGAAAGCATCCTGAGCGTCTACAGCCGGGGCGATGCGGATCATCTCGCAGGGTAGGACCAATCACTCTGCCTGTGGAACTCGTCGGCGCCCGGCTGAGCCGTGCCGCTGGCCTGGCCCACCCGAGCAGGTTTGCCAACCTGTTCGATCCGGTAGCGCGGGAGTTGCTCCAACTACTTGAGCAGTCGCCGGGCGACCATGCCGAAGAGACCGGTTGACGGATCGACAGCAAGAACTCTGGTGTTGGCTATTCATCAGTCGGACGATCACGGTCTTCCTGATCGACCACCACGACGTCGTCGAGCGAACGCTGGGATCGTCGATGCCGGGAGTTCCGGTCACTGACTTCTATGCTGCCTACCAAACACGTATCCAGGGTCGACTCCGGCGCCATAAGGTGGATCCGCCGACCTTCCTCGGTGGTCCCGCCATACCCGACGAGAACGACCTGGCCGAATGCGAGGTCCGAAGAGTCGCCTCCTCCACCTCCAAACGTCAAGCCAAGCTCCCTCCGCTCCCGACCACTGAATCCGCCCAACGTCTCCTTCTGGCGAACAATGTGCTTTCTCGAGAAACGATTCCGTTGTGTCACATCATATTGGTTGACCACCGTCGACTGTCCGAGAGAAATGCGACCAGTACTGCTTGCAGCGCAGGGGTGCCTGGCAATCTGAGAGGAGTGTCGAATTCTCCCGTGCAAGCGACATCCGTTTCTCCCAAAGCGTTTCAACGGCATCCACTGGATCTCCGATTGGCACCAAGGCTTGATCGGGATAGCTAAAAGAAAAGAGTCGCCCGGCCGTCCCAGGAGGACGACCGGGCGCCTGGGGACTCGTAACCGAGTCACGCCGGTTTTACTCAATCCTTGACATCCTCGCGATCAACGAAAGGCGAATGGTTTACCGCTGCTGCCTGCTGAGGCGCCGGCGGCGTTGTTGCCGTCGACTCCATGATCCGGACCGGTGACGTCGTCGTCCCATTCGCTGGCACCCGCGACACTGCCACTTCAGGAAGTGGTCACGGTTCAACGCATGGAGGGCCTGCTTCGAGGTTAGCAGCCAGCGATCAACAACTCCTTTCCTAGCCAGCGATCCGAGCATCGAGTGGCCTCCTTTCATTGTTCGCGTGACGCAGGGCGTTCAACTCGTCCCAGTCGATGACTTGAGGGCCAGGTTCCTCGGCTTCGGGGGTGAGACCATCGCCCGAGTCGATCAGGAAGAAACCCAATCGCTTGATGGTCGACACGCTCTCGCCTGTCGCTCGAGCGACGGCGCGATCAAGTGCGGATTGCTCCACGGACGTTCCTCCTAGTGGGGTAAAAAACGAGAAGAGCCCCGACCGCGTAGACGGGTGTCTCCGCGACCGAGGCCGAACAGGTCTGACTTCAACTTGTTGGCCGCTCAACTAGGCAGCCATCGGATGGTTCACGGCGAGGATTGCTGGAGGCGATGGATCCTGTCGTGGGCGCAACTGGGCCTGGAGCCCAATCATGAAGAGGCAAGTGGATTGAGGATCGCCTCATGGCCTGATGAAGGGAGACGCACTGGCGATCGCCCGGCTGCTAGCCAGCTTCAGTCAGATTGCTGATGACGCGCATCCAAGAGACGATCTCGCGGTCGGGATCGCTCTCGCTCAGTAACTCGACGGTCATGTGGTCAGCCACGGTGGTATTGAGCCAGCGTTTGGCTCGGTGAGCAGCACGGTTGCGGGCACGTCGGGTACGCTGCTCCCAAGGTTCCTCGGTCGGCGTTCGTTCGAGAAGTCGACGGCCGACAATCTCCGCGACGGGATCAAAATCGTCGAACATCACCTCGACGTCCCCGGCGCCCTGAATCGCACTCGGGTGAAGGTAGTTCTCGAGGCTCCGCTTTCTCGTCAGCACGGCCCGACAGCGTTCTCGTCGATTGATGAGCTCGGCGGCCTCACGCCGATAGTCGGTCTCCGGCGGCAGCTCATGATCGAAGAGATGAAACTCGGGCTTCCCAAGAGGTGCCAATCGATTCGTCCAGGCTTCCACGTTGCCGCCACCGAACGGGACGAAGATCGCTTCCCCTTTCTTCTCCATATCGTGAAGGTTGGGAAGCGACTCGTCGTGCCGATGAAGCATCTGGGAGATTCGCCGAAGGAACTCGGTATCGTTGGTGCCCTCGACGACGATGAGTATTCGAACGAGGTTGTTGTCGTTCACAAGAGCTGGGTCTGTCGTGATGTCCTCCTTTCTCACGTCGAACGCAGTGTTCAGTTGATTGTTGTTGCCGTAGGTCGCTTGTCGCCGTTTCGGCCTATCGAGAACGGTCTTGTTTGCGAGGCCGAATCGACCACATGACCAACTTCCGGACAGCCGAGTAGAGGAGGAACGGGAAGATGATTGGGATGACAGCAGATACGCAACCGCAGCACTCCGCTCCCCAGAAACTCCTCCGAGTGAGCTCTGTCTCCTCCATCGGAAGTGGAGGTGGCTTGAGATCAATGTCGGCTGGACCCGTTGTTGACTCCGACTTAACCGGCGTCTCATTGCTCGCATGGTGCTCGCGATTCCCGAGCAGTCCTGGCACGTTTCCGGCCCGAATCCATTGACGGGAGGTCGCGTTGCCGATCTTGGTCCGTTCGGAGATCACTCCTGACTCCGCAAGTCGGCGCAGTTCTTCAAAGGTACATGGCCCCTCCTTCTTTCCTTCGCGTTCGTAGTACCACCGAGAAGATTGTTGCTTGTCGGACATTCGAGTCGGTCGCTCACTCTTCGAGAAACTTGGTTGCATCAGATGAGGCTCGGGAGAACCCGTCTCGGTCGGCATCGACGAGATGCGTTCAGGATGCGAGACGAAGAAAGGGTCGTCGCTCGCACGAGTCTCACTCCGTCTCCAGCGGAAGCTCCTGCTCGTGTCGGTGAATCCAAACGAGCGCGAATAACTCGAATACGAATGCCATCACGTAGACCGGCAAGAGGAGTTCAGAGACCGTGTCTCCCACTGTTGCGAATTCGCTTACCGGAGCGAAATGGTGCTCTCCGTTGAGTCCAGCGAAGAATCCAAGGGTCCCGAACAACAAGGTGCCGCCGATGTTGAGAATGATGTTCGCCCAAATGCACCAACGAGTGAGGAAGGCGCCGGATCGCTGAATGTTCTTCAGGCGAATGCCTCCAACGAAAAGGAAGACGGCAACGATCAGGTACGCTAGATCGAGCGTGAGGTGGGAAATGAACTCCATGCCTCGAAACCACGAGTCGTCCGCAAAGAGTGGTGACGTACCGAGGCCGACGATCCACCACAAACAATAGAGGACAGGCGAGACGACGATCGCGTAGATGCAGATCCAGTTCGCCATGGTAGGAAGCCGAGGGTTGACCAGAGGATGGTCCCAAAGGGTGCTCCGGTCGACGGGACCACTGGCACCAGTTCCTCCGCCATGGCTGTGAGACGGTAGCGGTGGAGGGACGAGACGAGCGAATTCGGTCACTTGACGAATGGACAGCCATGAGTCCGAGCCGACGAGGCAGATCAGCGCATCGGAGGGCACCTTTCGGGAAGACAATATCGACTCAACGCTGTCGCGAGAGAGCGGTTCGGTCGTCTGGCCGCTGTAGTGAAGCCACCATCGTTTCTCGCCACTCCCGTTGGAATCGTCGTTCACCCCTTCCAATTCAACTGGTGCGAACTCCGGGAACGACGAGATCGGCTTCCATTCCTTTTCGCCCAACAGACAAGCGAGCAGGTCCACCTTTCCCGTCGTTTCACCGATTCGAGCGAGGATCGCCTCCCTCGTAAAGGGGCCGTCAGGCTCACCATTGAGCGAGAGCCACCACTGGGGCTTCTCTTTCGGATTGGGCGAAGAGCCATCATTGGACGACTCGGAATCGTTCTGTTGACTCTTGAAGAGGCCACGTACGGCGCCGGCCGGCTTCCACCGGACGCGATCTCTGCTGATCTCTGTCTCTGGAACAATCCTCCCTTCTTGCTGCTTGGTCCGAAGTTGGTCGAGAGAGAAGGGACCGTCCACTTCTGCTCCGTTCTTGACGTAGAACTCTTGCGTACTCACACGGTTCTCCTGTTGAATGAACTCATTTGCAAGGCACGGGCAGTCGTTCACGCTCACGGCGGAATTGCCCGTCAGTCGTAGGTCACGAGGATTGTTGGGTCGCGGTAGGACATCTCTCCCGATCCGAGTCGAATGGCCGCCCCGATGTCCATCCGCGCCGAGTAGGCCACCACGCCTTCGACCTGATCGTTCGGCTGTAGGATGGTTGGGCGGAGAAAGAGTTGGTGGGGGAACGTATAGACTTCGGTCGTCTCGCCGCCGAAATGGATGAGGATGTTTTGGGGAAAGATGCGAAGCGGCACGTTGCCCGTATTGGTCAGCTGGACACGTGCCCCGTAGATGTCGACCCCGGTAGCCAACGCTCCCAGGCCGACGGCGAGCCGATCTTCCGGTGGCAGCCTCTGGACGATCGCGATCAGTTCGGAGGTTGCGTCGCCCCAGCGGAAATTCAGCCGAGCGAGTGCGGGAGCTTCCTGCTGCGGCTGGCTGAGAGGGAATGTGCTCGGCGGATCAACGTCGGTATTTCTTGGGGCAGGTTGTGTCTGCTTCCCACAGCCGCCGACAGCGAGCAGCGACATGATGATGACGTGAGGTAGGCAAAGTATCGTTGCGCCAAATCGGCATCGTGAACGAGAACGATCGAGAGAGAAGCAGCTTCTATTGAAGAGAGCGTTCATGGGATCCCCTTAAAGCGAGAGCGTCGAACCAAGACACTGCTCTCAGGAACCCCGGCCAAGGGGCACTCACGAACAGACCTCGGCCGACGCTCCCGTACGGGGAGCGCGGTCCAAGTGTCTGCCTCGTGAGATAAAGGACCCGTGGGGGCCCAGTTTGGCCGTTTTCCTGAGAAGCAGAAACCGGACGCTTGCGCGTCGCTCGAATTGTCGATGTGGCCGCGACCGAGCCACCATGATCGAGTCGCTTGTGTCTCCTTGTTGTTGGCGGTCAGGCGCCGGTCATCCCGGTACTCGCCGAACGTCTACATCCTTTCGTATACACCATGCGGAAGCCGCGATCCACTCGTTGGCGTGCAGTTGCCTTCTTCGGACGTCAAGCTTCTCGGTAGCTCTCCGCCGGCAATGCACGGCAATCAACTCAGCGGCTTCCATCCGCGACATCGACGCCGTTCCAAGGAATGGGAGTTCTGCATCCATTCCGTGACACTATCCCCTCGCCCAGGAATAGGCATTGGGGATTTCCCTATTGCGTCTTGAAATCCTTTGGCTAGCCAGACCCGCATGATTGCGTCCCGAGACGCGGTTCACTTGCCGAAGGAACTCTACCGATTGCCGTCGCTCAATTCTTCTGGACGTCGGCAAGACCGGTTTCCTGTCTCTTCTGGTGACTCGAACTGATGCACCGACTCGTTGATCGATGCGACGTCGCAAGGCTCTTTGCTCCCGATTGCTCGACCTGCCAAGAGGCCAAGGAGTTTCCGGAGAGCAACCCGAACATCCTCGCAACGAACTTCGCCTTCCAAGGGCGGTCCAGTACTTCTCATGGTCGATTCCTCGTGCTGTCGGTCAGATTGTGTCGAAACAAGCACCACACAAAGGATGGCAACAGCAACATCACCTCCTCTCCGATCATCTCGCTACGAGTCCGCGGACTGATCGTACGGTCCTGGTGTGACTGAAACGGTTTCTGGCCTCCTTTCATCTCGGCCACGGTTTGCCGTCGTCATGGCCACGTCGCCGCGGCCGATCGCCGACGCGCAAAAGCAATCGCCCCACGCTTCTTGTCAAAGCATGGGGCGAGAAGGGTAGCCGAATTCTTGCGGACGCGAGAACGATCACTCGATGAGCGGATCGAACCGGTAGCGTGGGTGAAGATGCCGACGGTACTTGCTACCCAATCCTGAGGCATCCAAGACGCGGCCGTAGGGATCGTCGAGACTCATCTCTTGCAGCAAACGGGCAAGTCTTTTAGCTCGCTGGACGACGGGCTGAGTGATCCCGAGCTGTGCAGCGATCTCCCGTTCCGTGAGCTTCCCCTCATGCCACAATCGCATGACCTCCGTCATGAAGGAGATTCTCTGCGGCGGATCGAAGAGATCGACGGCCATTGGTATCCGGAGCAACTCTGGACATTGGACGCCATGGCAATCGAGAAGCACGCTAGACAGATGCAAGGTGAATTCTGCTCTCACGACCGTCCTGCCTCCGTCGATTGAGCGGACGGGATAGACTCGAAGGTCTGGGATCAGCGTTCTCATCACCCTCGCGAACTCCGGGCTGTCACGTGCCAATTCGACGCACCACCGTGTCGCGTTCGCCAAGATCAATTCTCGGGAAGGGAGCACGGCGGAATCTCGCTCCTTGCCGTTCATGGCGAAGAGTTCGTCCTTGATCAGGCTCTCCTCGTCTTCGAGGCGGCGCAATTCCTCTCGGGGCGACCGCAGTGGTCCTCCTTCCCGGACAAGTGACATGACATTGTCGATCTGCCTCCTCAGTTGTCGAAGCTCTTGTTCAAGTCGACGACGAGAGTCATCTCGAGTGCGGTGATGCTCCTCAAGCTGTCGTCGCAGCTCGATCGTCTGAGCTTCGTCGTAATCGGGCAATTTGTACACCTCTTTGAGAATCGCATCGCAGATCTTGGACGCGGCCATTGGTCCGGAGAACGATACTCCGTTCCAGCAGCAATACTCTTTGGAGCCAATGCAGATCAGATGGTCGCTCTGTCCGTTGCCACCGTAGTGAAAACCGCGGCCGCAAATCCCGCACGTGATGCTCTGCCCTGGCCAAACAGTCCGCTTCTTGGGTACGTTCTTCCGGCTGTCGACTCCTTCCTTGAGCCCTCGGCAGTACTTCTGATTGCGTCTCTTGAGCATGCGGATGGTGCGGTCATACCGCTCCGGCTCGATGAAAGCGAGATGGGCACAGCTTCTCTCAAGCAACTCGTCAATCGGCGCATGCACCGACCTCGATCTTCCCGTTTTGTTGAGCCTCTTCGAGATCTTCTTGTTCCGTTGCCGAACACCTTTTAGGATCGGGTTGTTCGTGACTCGAGAGACCATCTGCGGAGTCCACTTGGAGAGACGACACCATTGGCCAGTCGGGATCTCGTTTTCGTTGAGCCAATCGGCAATCTCCGAGTACGTAGCCCCATCCTCAAGTTTGTCGAACCAAGTCGAGTAGACCGATTCGGCCTCGGGTCGCTTTCTCACATCGGTATCGAGGCTGCTGCCATTTGATTTCTCGTACCCGTAAGGAAGTGTTTGAACTACCCCACCGTGTTGAAACCGATTCCGCAAGGTACGGCGGATCCGCTTGCTGGTGTTGCGATTGTCGCCCTCATGGCGAAACACGGAGAAGACGGCGGCAAGACGCCACTCTTCGACGGCGGTATCAACATTGTCGTTGACGGCGATCAAACGGGCATCCGCGTCCTCTGCCAGCTCGCAGAACTCGAACGCTCGCGTGCGTCGGCAGATTCGGCCGAGATCCTCCGCCATGACCAGATCGTATCGGCGACTCTCGATCGTCTCTTCCAACTCGTTTAGTTCCACTCGATCGAGGTGCTCACCGCTGCCGCGGCTTGCGATCTTGCGGAACTCCACCTCTCCGTCGTACCGATCGTGGACCCAACGGCGTAGCAGCGCCGCTTGATCCTCAAGACTGCGAGCGTCCTGATGCACGGTGCTGATGCGTACAACCAACACGACTCGTAGCACATTATCCGACCGCGGCTGGAGCGGCGGTTCCAATTGAATACTGGCCATGGATAGGCCTCCTTGCATGGAGGCACCCTGGCAACATCGCTACATTGACACAGTGTGACAATGATTGATCCGACGGATGAGAATCCTTGACCACTCTTGACCACGTTTGAATCGCCGCAACATCAATGAGGCAAAGAAGATCGAGACGAAGAGCTCTGTCTTGGAACGACTTAGATCGTCCTGAAGAAAGCCCCCCTCCTTCTCCCCCTTGGGACAAGGTTGAGCGGTCGGGATGCCCCTTGGGAAGAGGGGGAGCAGTCGGAGGAGCGGATGGGTGGCCCAGATTGCTTGCCAATCTGGGTTCGCGAAGCGAACAAGAGGCCGCTTTTGAAGAGGGTTCGCCCCTCCGTCCGATGATCATTGGGTTCTGGGGCTCTTGTGGCTGCGCCACCTCGGTTGGCAAGCAACCGAGGCCACCCGGGGACGTTGTTGGCTCACTGAAGAGCCCCTCCTTCTCCCCCTTGGACAAGGGGGAGCGGTTGGAATGCCCGTCAGTCGAGGGACTCGGTGTCGGCCTTGGGGGCTTGCCAAGGAATGTGCTCGGCGTCGGCCCAGAGGTGTTCGAGCTGGTAGTACTCCCGCTTCTCCTCGTTGAAGACGTGGACGACGATGTCGCCGTAGTCGAGGATGATCCAGTTGCCGAGTTCGTAGCCCTCAATGCCCCGGCGAACATCGCCGACTTCCTTGAGAGCCTCCTCAATGCGGTCGGCGATCGTGATGATCTGACGGCGACTGTTGCCTGTCGCGATCACGAGGTAGTCGACCCAGTCGACAAGACCCTTCATTTCGAGGATGGTGATATCACGAGCCCGGTTGTCGTGGGCCGTTCTCGCACTGAGAATGGCACGCTCCCGAGCCTCGACGAACGTCTGCGAACGAGGATGGGTTTCCGTACTGATGATGGTTCCTCCGGTGGCGTTCATGGATCGCACTCCATCCCTATTTTTCCAACTCGCCCGCCCGACGGAAAGGGCAATCGGGGGGAAAGTGGCTCCCCACCCGAGAATGAGACAGCCGATGGGATGGGTCGGTTCGGGTTTGCCGACGACCATTTCTACGAGATTTGAGGGGCGATCGTTGGGAAGCAACGTCGTAACGTCTTTTGATGACGATGGATAGGGTTGAGGCGGTCAGTCGCTCGCGGCACCGGGGCGAATCAGCGTCGCTTCACCCGCTGGAGGGCCTCTTCGACCTCGTCAAGGTTGGTGCCGTCGTAGCGAATGACACTCGGGTGGGAGAAGGCGGCGTTGTAGGACGCGACCGGCATGATCCCTAGCCCACGCGGACGCCAACGCAGCCAGCGGAGCATGAAGTCCGGCGTGTCGTCGACAAGGACGGTCCCGTAGACCATTCCTTTATCTTGCGTGATGTGGACATTGGTGTCCGGGCCGAGATGGCGGGAGCACCACTCGACCTTTTCCTTCCACGCCAGCGAATGATTGCGTGGGGCCTTGGTGAGGATGTGGATGTCGAAGCCGACGTTCTCGGCGACGCGGAGGATGTCGAAGCCACTCTTGAGCGGCTCAAGGCCGTACCACCACCCGGGACGAGCTTTGATCAAGTCCATCCGGGCCCGGAGGTAGTCGGGGGGACTATTCTGGTCGAGATCGATGACCGGTTCGGTGGGGCAGCTCAGTCGCGCCAGTTCGCGCACCATTGAATCGTGGTAGTCGGCGAGCGTTCCATCCATGTCGAAGAGCGCGATGTTGATCGCTTGGTCGTCGCTTTGAATATCGCTTTGGTTGTCACTCTGGGAGCTCATGGCTCGTTCGCCTCTCGAGCTGGTTAGCTGGCGGCCGGGACCAACCGGGCATCCAGGGCCAAAGAGAGCTTATCGATCGAGCCACGCGGGTGTAGGCAAAAGGGAAATTCTCGCGAACGGAGTGCTTCATCCCCCTGGCGACGCTCGCTCAACTGGTCGAGTCGTTCCTTGAGGTCGTCGATCTCCGATTGGATGAAGGGACGGAGCTGGTCATTGAGCTGTCGAAACTCCCGATAGCGAGCACGCCGTTCGTGTCGCGTCCCGTCGCTTTGCTCCATCAGTTCGTACTTGCGCTCGATCCAACTCGAGATGGGTTCTCGCTCGAGGAAGAGATCGTCAAGAAAACGATCGGGATTCCAGGTCATGTCACGCAGTCTGGCAGAGAGTTCTTGGCGCGGATCGGGGCCGAGTTGCGATGCCGCCGGCAAGAGGTTCGTTCCCGAGAGGATGCCGAAGTGGGGAGGCTCGACGCCCCAAAACTCCTCCAGAAAGGCGTCGGTCAGTTCGTCGTATTTGCCGCCTCCGATGCCGTGGATGAAAAAGTCCGCCAGGCCCAGCCGCAGGAAGAGCGTGGTGAGGATTGCTCGTGGGCGGAGCTTGATGCCCTTGAGTTTCGCGATCGCCTCGGCGAGTTCCCCGATGTCGCCCGCCTTGGGGAGCGTTGCGACGACCTCACTCTCGGCGAGAAGCTCGATCGCGTCCTCGGTGGTGCGGACCACGAGATGCTTCCGCTGCGGCCGTTTGCCGCTCCAGCACCAGAGCGGAACCTCGACTCGGTCCTTCTCGATCGCTAGATCCGGGAAAGGATGGTGACGGCTCTTGATGTGGTTGAGTCGACGGTATTCGAGCAAGAGGCGGTTGTGAGTTCGCGCGACCTCGGGAGCCCTGAGGATCATCTCGGCTGCCAAGCGACCAAAGGAATTGGTCCGGCAGAGTCGACTGAGTGGCACCTCGAGGTTTGCGCAATCCATCGTTCGTTCGAGATCGCGTCTTCCGGCGGCGAAACGCTCGCCGATGCGGTCGGTCCGCTTGCCATGGTGGACGACGCGTCGCCAGAACTCTTGGATGAGTGGCTTTTCGACCAGCGATCCCAACTGCTTGGCGACCGTCTCTCCGAATCGGGAGAAGGTCTTCTCGTCGAGGACGGTGCGTTCCTCGTATGGGACTTCGGGGCCGGAAGCGTCGAAGGGAGTGAAGGAGAGCAGGGTGGCTCCCACCGTTCCCGTCGGGATGGGGACCACCGTCGAGGAGAGTAAGTCGGTGTCGATCAGGACGTTGAGCGAACAGCCTTCAAGCCGTTGGGCGAGGCGGCTGGCTCCGAACGCCTTGATCCATACGCCGTTGTGAAAGAGTTCCGGCTGGTGACTTGTCACCACCAACGGGCCCTCGGACGGAGTGGGAGTGTTCTGACCAAATTCGCCCAGGTAGCGCGCCGCCGCGTCGAGCGCTTCGGCACGCGCCAGCCGACGGTAGGACGCGAGGGACAAGCCCGCGATCATCCTCGCGGACTGGTTCAAGAGTTGCTGATTCGATCGGGTCTGCTCGGGCCACCCCTCGAAGGGAGCGACACAGAACAAGGAGCCATCCTCGCGGGGAACCCGAAGCCTAAGCCGACGCATGCTAACGATTCGCTTCTTGCAGACGGGGACGAAGTTCAAGGCCGCAGCCGACCCGTCGGCGAGCCACGGCGATCGCGCGATCGAGCGTTCGCTGATAGTACTCCATCCGCGCATCGGAGTCGTCAAGGGTTTCCCCGAATGAGCGGCTCGGGTCGAGATAGACCCTGGGGACGGCGACCTCGACGATCGTCAGTTTGTGACAGGCGGCCTGCACCCAAAGCTCCAGTGGCATCGAATAACCATCCTCGGTGAGGTGCAGCTTTTCGAGCGCCGAGCGCGTGTAGGCCTTGAAGCCGCAAAAGGTGTCGGTCAGTTGGAGTCCGAGACAGGCGTTGAGCTGATCGGTGATCAAGAGATTGATGCGGCGTCGATCCTTGGGAGCCGGCGTGTCCTCGTCGAACGTGGCGAGGTAGCGCGATCCGGAGACGATGTCGGCATCCTTCGACGCTTTGACCAGACGCGGAATCAGGTCGGGCTCGTGCTGTCCATCGCTGTCCATGGTGACAACGACGTCGTAGCCGTGCTCGCATCCGTACGCGAATGCCGATCGAAGCGCGGCGCCGTATCCCCGGTTCTGGGCATGCTGGTGGAGCTTGACCGAGGGGAAATCCTTGAGGATGTCGAGGGTTCCGTCGGTCGAACCGTCATCGACCACGAGGATGTCCTCGGCGTAGGGCAAGGAACGCTCCAGGACGTGGCCGAGTTGGCCCTCTTCGTTGTAGACAGGGATCGTCAAAAGAGTTCGCATCGAGGAGTGGCTCCCGCTCGAGGTCGTTTCGATTGGCTGTCTTTTTTGAATGCTTATACCTGTAATTCGCAAACGGAGCAATTCTAAACCGGTCAGTCTACTTGTCAACAGACACAATCGCGAGAGCGATGGATTCCCAAGAGCCGCCAGAGTCGCTCGTCGCGGAGATCCTCCGCGACCAAGTCGACCCACTCGTAGTCCGCGTCGCGACTGAACTCGTTGGGAATCGCCACCGTCTTGCACCCTGCCCGCGCCGCCGCGGTCGATCCGTTGATGCTGTCTTCCAAGACGGCGATGCGTTCGGGCGCGAAGCCAAAGGTCGCGGCCGCTTTCAGGTAGATTTCCGGATCGGGCTTGCCATGTGTTACGTCGTCTCCGGTCAAAACGAAAGCGAAACGATCCCGAAGGCCGATCTTCGCGAGGAACACCTCGGTCATGGGCCGATTGGTCGAGGTGGCGACCGCCTTGGGGATCTCGCACTCTTCCAGGCGGGCGAGAATCTCCTCGAGCCCCGGGAGGGTCCGCAGATCGGTCTCGGCACGGTGCTGCACCAAGGAGCGCAGTTCTTGCAGGAGGTCCTCGGGAGTGTCTTCCAAATCATAGAGAGACCGCATTCGCTCCATCGCGAGCCGTCCGGGCAACCCCATGATTTGGTTCACGTTGTCGAAGTCGAGTTCGCGTCCTCGTTTCTCGAGCATCTCCCGTTCGGAGTCGACGTAGAGTCGTTCCGTATCGATCATCAAGCCGTCCATGTCGAAGACGACCGCGTCTGGTGACAAAATCTCCGTCAATGAATCAATCCTGCTACAGGGAGGACTACCAGCCCGTTGGTCTATTCGCTGCCCGCATCGCTTCAAGGAACGGACTGCTTCGGGACAGGTTCTCGTCGCGGCGCTGAAACCGCGCCCACCGTGAGACGCGGCGCCGTGCCCGTGAGGCTCCGACGGCGACGTCGCTGAAGAAGCCATCATAGGCTATCTACTCGGAGGGGCGTCGTACATCGCGGGAAGAGAGCCCGTTGGTTGGTCGGGAAAAGTGTGAGCCATTCGGAGGAGAGACGGAACTTCCTTCCATGCACTCGGTGTGTCCGGGGTCGAAACGTCGCTCGGCGGGAGCGGGGGCGTCATCGATCGAGTCTTCGTCGAGACGTACCCGATACTTGAAGGCTCCCACCGCGAGGACATCGTTGTGCAGCAGGCAGGATTCGGTGAGGCGTTGGCCGTTGACGCGACATCCGTTGGTGCTGCCCAAGTCGCGGAGCACCAAGTCGACCTCGCGGAGCACGAGGATGCAGTGGACGCGCGAAACGGTCTTGTGTTCGAGCATCAGGTCACAAGAGGCCTGACGTCCGATCAACAGAATCGGCTTGCCCAGTTCGATGGGGTTGCCGCCGTCAAGTGGGACCAGCTTCGCTTTCATGCCTGTGTCACGACGCGATTCCAAAGGCGCGCATGGTATTGGCCTCCGTCCTTGGAGTTGCCGTGTGCAAACGTTCAAGGTTCAACAACCCGTTGAGCAGGTAACGAGAAATCCGCGTCGTCTGGCGACCAGCAATTCCCCTCTTCGGGACAAACGACATGTCTCGCGCTTCGTTGCCGAAACACTCCCCAGCAATTTCCTGAGAGAGTCGCATCCATGCCGGGAAGAATGCTTCATCCGGCGGCACTCTAACAGTTTACACTAAGAGGATAGCTTTCCCTTCCGACCCCGGTCAAGCCTCGGATCGTGGGGAACGGGTGAACCTTGGAGATTCGAGGTGTCACCATTGGATCGTCGTCTTGTGCCATCTCCCTTCAATTGTTCGAGCGCCATGGGTCAATTTGAGTTCTTTGATCACACGGCGGACATCGGATTGCGGGTCCGTGCGGCGACGCTTAGCGACTTGCTCGCGACCGCGATCCTTGGATTGATGGAACTGGTCTACCCCGAACGATCGAGGTCGAGTCCGACCGATCGGCACGAATTTCGTCTCGAGGCCGACTCCGCCGAGTTTCTTTTGGTGGACCTGCTGACCGAGGCGCTATTCCTGACGGAAACCGAGGGGCTCGTGATCGCCGAGGTCGAAGTCATCCTCGACGTCGGCGGTGTGGTGCGGGGAGAATTCCGAACTTTTGCCTTCGATCCTCGTCGGGATTCGGTCGGAGCGGAGGCCAAAGCGATCACGTATCACGGGCTTCGCTGCGACCACGGCCCAAGTGGCTGGATCGCCGAAGTGATCATCGACATCTAGAACTCGACGAAAGCATTTGGAAAGGACTCGCGATCGATGGGCTACGAAGGTCCTCTCGAACAGATTGACGCCAATTCCTGGCGAATTCCCAAGAGCTACAAGTCGGGGATGCGCGTCGATGGGGTCATCTTCGCCGATGACGCGATGATGAAGAAGCTCCGCCACGACCAGGCTCCCGACCAGGTCGCCAATGTGGCGACGCTCCCCGGCATTCAGCGGGCAAGCTTCGCCATGCCCGACATTCACTGGGGATACGGATTCTGTATCGGCGGTGTTTGCGCCACCGATCCCGACGACGGAGGAGTGATCTCGCCGGGAGGCGTCGGGTACGACATCAACTGCGGGGTGCGGCTCATTCGCAGCCACCTCACCGAAAAGAAGCTGGGCAAACGACTCCGGCCCCTGGTGGACGCCCTCTTCGAGGCGATTCCGACCGGGGTCGGCCGCGGGAGTCGCTTTCGGTTCTCCGAAAAGGAAATCGACCAACTGCTCGCGAAGGGGCCCGGATACCTCGTGCGCGATCGGGGCATCGGCTGTGAGCGCGATCTCCTCTTCACCGAGGCGAACGGTTGTCTCGAGGGGGCTCGGCCCGACTTTGTCAGCCAGCGGGCCAAGCAGCGAGGTGCCTCCCAGTGCGGATCACTTGGATCGGGGAATCACTTCGCCGAGGTCCAAGTGGTCGACCACGTCTTCGACGAAAAGGTTGCGGCGACCCTCGGGCTCTTCCAGGGCCAAGTCTGCGTCATGATCCATAGCGGCTCGCGCGGGCTTGGCTACCAGGTCTGCGATGACACGCTTCGCGTCTTTCGAGATATCCCGGCAAAGTACGGGATCGACTTGCCGGATCGGCAGCTTGCTTGCGCGCCGATCGTCAGCGAGGAGGGAGAGCGGTACTTGGGTGCGATGCGGGCCGCGGCGAATTATGCGTGGGGGAACCGCCATCTCTTGATGCACCAAGTTCGCGAGGTGTTCGAGGAGCAGTTCGACCGAACTTGGGAAGACCTCGGGATGGATCTGGTTTACGACATCGCCCACAACATCGCGAAGTTCGAGGAGCACGATGTCGCTCCTGGGACCAAGCGGCGCGTCTGCGTTCACCGAAAGGGAGCGACCCGCGCCTTCCCGCCCGGTCATCCGGAACTCCCCGACGAGTACCAGTCGGTGGGGCAGCCGGTCATGATCCCCGGGGATATGGGAACGGCCAGCTACGTCCTGGTCGGCGCTCCCGGCAGCATGGAACGCACCTTCGGTACGACGTGCCACGGGGCGGGACGACAGATGAGCCGTACCGCGAGCGTCAAGGCGGCGCGCGGGCGAAACATCGCGAAGGAACTCGCCGGGCGCGGCGTGATCGCGCGGGCGCACAGCCGCAAGGGGCTCGAGGAGGAACAGCCCGACGCCTACAAGGATGTCTCGATGGTGGTGGAGGTTGTGGCTCGCGCCGGGCTTTCCAACAAGGTCGCCCGGATGCGGCCGATTGGTGTGATCAAGGGGTGAGCCCAAGCGACTCTTCCCCAAGTCATAAGCTGGGCCGCTCGACACCACGATGACGTTCGGGCGAGTGGCGACGGGGCTAGTCGGCTAGCAGTCCGTTGATTGAAGAGGGCCGTTGGTCGTCGGAAGCGAATAGGTCAACGGATCGCTAGTGGACTGGTCCATCGAAATCTCGGGTGCCGCTGGCCGCTTATCAGCCAGTGCCAATAGGTTTGGTCCACACCAACTTCAGGTTGGAACAGAGCACTATTGCACTGTCAAACGTCCAAGCTCGGATTGACGGTGGCACAACTCGTTCTCATTGGCTGGCAAGCAGCCAGTGGCACCCAACGTTGGGTCTTGACAAAGCCTAGGAGTCGCTCTCGTCGGGATCGAGCGCCTCGCTGGCCGGACGGGAGCCGACCCGTTCAATGAACTCGTCCGACTCCATCGTCTCCTTCTCGAGGAGGAACTGGCTTACCTTCTCGAGCTGCTCGCGATGCTCGGAGAGGATGTGGACGGCGTCGTGGTACGACTGATCGAGGAGTCTCTTGATCTCTTCATCGATTTCGCGTGAGGTCTCTGGGCTGCACTGGCGTTGATAGGCGCCGTCGCCGAGGAATTCCGCTCCCTGCTTTTGGGCGACATGGTTGAGTCCGACCGACTCGCTCATGCCGTACATGCAGACCATCTGCTGGGCCATCGCGGTGGCCCGTTCGAGGTCGTTTTGGGCGCCGGTGGAAACCTCGCCGAAGACGACCTGTTCGGCCGCGCGACCACCGAGCAGTCCCTTGATCCGATCGACTAGCGCCGAGCGGGTCATGAGGAACTGATCGTCCGCGGCCACATGCATGGTGTAGCCGAGAGCCGCCTTGCCGCGCGGGACGATCGAGATTTTGTGTAGCGGGTCGGAGTGAGGAAGGAAATGGGCGACGAGGGCATGACCCGCTTCGTGGTAGGCGACGCGTTTGCGCTCTTCCTCGAGGAGCCGACGGCTGCGGCGTTCGGGGCCCGCGAGCACCTTTTCGACCGCTTCGAGCAAGTCGCCTTGCGTGATCGCCTCGTGGTTGAATCGAGCGGCGAGCAGCGCGGCCTCGTTCATCACGTTCGCCAGATCGGCACCGGAATAGCGCGGCGTGGCCTGCGCGACGCGGCGCAGATCGACATCCTCGGCGATCTTCTTGTTTCGGCTATGGACCTTGAGGATCGCTTCGCGACCATCGATATCGGGAGCATCGACGAGTACCTGGCGATCAAAGCGTCCGGGCCGCAAGAGGGCCGCATCGAGGACTTCCGGACGGTTGGTGGCCGCGAGAATGATCACCCCGACGTTGGCGTCGAAACCGTCCATCTCGACGAGTAACTGGTTGAGGGTCTGTTCCCGTTCGTCGTTGACGGCGCCGACATGCACACCACGCTGGCGGCCGATGGCGTCGAGCTCGTCAATAAAGATGATGCACGGGGCGTGGCGTTTGCCTTGCTGGAAGAGGTCGCGAACGCGGGCGGCGCCGACGCCGACGAACATCTCAACGAAGTCGCTACCGCTGAGTTGGAAGAAGGGAACGTTCGCCTCTCCCGCCACGGCGCGAGCGAGCAGCGTCTTGCCCGTGCCCGGCGGGCCGACCAGGAGCACGCCCTTGGGAATCTTCGCTCCCAGCAGTTCATAGCGTTCGGGATTGCTCAGGAAGTCGACCACTTCGGTCAGTTCGGCCTTGGCCTCGTCACAACCGGCGACATCCCCAAAGGTGACGCCCGTCTGCTGGTCGACCACCATGCGGGCTTTGCTCTGGGTGACGTTGAGCAACGATTGACCGGCCATCCCCATGCGGCGGATGAGAAAGGACCAGATGAGCAGCATCACGACGATGGGAAGGAGCCAGTACCAAAGGAAGTAGGTCAGGAAGCCGGTTCGCTCTCCCTCGAAGTCGACGCCCTGTTTCTCCAATTCCTCGACGAGCTGAGGATCGTCGACGCGGACGGTGACGAACTCGAACTCTCCCGGGACGACTTTCTTCCCGTCGAAGGTCTCTGATTGGGGGCTGATGCCGAAGATGCTGTCGGTCGATTTCTCCTTCGGCTTGGCGGCTGACTTGGTTTTGTCATCGGTCTTGGAGGCTGGTTTCTCGGATGCCTCTTTGGACGCTTCCTTGTCGGTGACGGATGACGTCTTCTCGGTCTTTTCCTTGGCGGTGGCCGGTAGATCGCGTGGTGGCTGCGGTTTTGTCGTGTTCTTGGCGGTCGACTTCGCTTCGTCGGCTTTGTTGGCTTCGTCGCCCTTGGCGGTCTTGTCGTCCTTGTTCTTCGTGGTGTCGCCGTCCGTCGATTTGTCGGCCGTCTTGGGGATGACGAGACCGAAGATCGTTTCGGGACGAATCTCCACCTTCGTCACTTCGCCCTTGGCGAGGTAGGCTTTGAACTGGCTGTAGGGGATTTCCTTGACTTGCATCTGGTGGAACGACTCTTGCCACCACCAAAGAAGCAGCAGGGTCGCGACCGCGTACCAGATCCAGAACCGCCAGTTGGGCGGAGTCTGATCGCCGCCAGCGTAGGGATTGGCGTCGCGTTTGGCATCCCCCTTGGAGTCCTTGGGCTTGGGTGGGCGGTTGTTGGTGCTACTTCGATTCGGGTCTGCCACGCTCTCGATCCCCTTGGCTGTCCGTTTGCCAGCGTTGGCTTATGAGTTTTTGCAACGCCGCCAATCGCCACTTGACGCAAGTTGCTGTCACCGCGACCGAAACGTCGTTTGAAGTGGACGCGGCTCGGCCCCGATCTGCCTCTTCATGGTGGCAATTCCCCGTCGTGAACGCGCTCTGGAACGTACAATGAGAACAGACGTCGCATTGGCGTCGCGCCACTCCGGGAGGTGGGTTGGGGCCCGTTTCTCATCGACACATCGAACGCCTCTCCGAGGGCCATGTCCATCCCAATGCCTGTCGGCGCTCTGATCCAGGGCCGGCTGTCCTAAAGAATGGGGGAATCCATGACCTCCGCGTTTCACGTCAGTCACGCCGCCGATGACACGCTGCTCGTCGAATTCGACGTTCCCGGCAGCAAGGTCAACACCTTGTCACGCGCCGTGCTCGCCGAACTCGCCCAACATCTTTCGCAACTGCGGGACCGCGACGATCTCGAGGGGTTGATCTTTCGGAGTCGCAAGCCGGGCCAGTTCATCGCCGGCGCCGACCTCCGCGAACTTGCGCAGCTTCCCCTCGCGACCCCCAAAGAGATCAAGGAGCTTACCTCCCTGGGGCAGTCGCTCTTCGACCAAATCAGCAAGCTCCCGTTCCCGACGATCGCGTTGATCGACGGCGCCTGCATGGGCGGCGGGACGGAACTCGTCCTCGCGTTTGACGAACGGATCGCCAGCAGCGACGGTGGAACGTCGATCGGACTGCCCGAGACAAAGCTGGGAATCCTCCCCGGGTGGGGAGGGACGCAGCGTCTGCCGCGGCTGATCGGTCCGCCCAAGGCGATCGAGATGATCTGCTCCGGCGACCCTGTCGACGCGGCGACCGCCGCCGAGTTGGGGATCGTTTTCGATGCGGTCCCTTCGGAGAGATTGCTCGACGAAGGACTTCGCGTCCTCGAGATGCTCCGGTCGAGTGACGAGTGGAAACAACGGCGGGAGGAAAGGCGTGGGCCGATTCGTCTCTGCCCCGACGCCGCCGCCTTCATGTTCGCCACCGCCGAAGGGGGAGTACTTCAGAAGACCAAGGGACAATTCCCGGCTCCCCTCGCGGCTCTGGGAGCGATCCGGGAAGGTGCTCAGGGCGATCTCGACCAAGGGTTCGCTGTCGAACGCGACGCCTTTCTCGGGCTGATCGAATCGCCCATCGCGGCCAATTTGATGGCGATCTTCTTCATGGACAAGCGGCTTCAACGAGACATCGGCGTGGATGCGGAAGGGGTCATTCCGGAGAAGGTTTCACGAGTCGGTGTCGTGGGGGCGGGGCTCATGGGCTCGGGGATCGCCGCCGCCTGTGCCCGCCGCGGATTGCCGACGACGATGGTCGATGTCGAGGAGAAAGCTCTCGGAGCTGGACTCGGCCGGATTCAGGAAGTGATCGCCAGTCGCATCCGCATTGGTCGGGCAACACCCGAGGACATGGCATCGGCCCTCGCGCTCCTGTCGACCTCGACCACCCCGGCCAATGTCGCCGGCAGTGATGTCGTGATCGAGGCCGTGGTGGAGCGGGAAGAGGTCAAACGCGAACTCTACCAACGGATGAAGCAGCACCTGGGGCCGAACACCATCCTCGCGAGCAATACCTCGACGATCGCGATCTCGACGCTGGCCGAATCGGCCCCGAGCCCCGAGCGGTTCGTCGGCATGCACTTTTTCAATCCGGTCGACCGGATGGCCTTGGTCGAAGTCATTCGCGGAAAGGAGACCTCGGACCAGACGGTCGCGACCATTGTCGCGTTGGCCAAGCGGATTAAGAAGACGCCGATCGTGGTCCGCGACTGTGCCGGCTTCCTCGTCAATCGTGTCCTGTTCCCCTATTTGAGCGAGGCGGTCTTGCTCTGGCTCGAAGGGGCGGCGATGGACGACGTCGACCGCTGCGCGACCTCCTTCGGGATGCCGATGGGGCCGTTCCTGTTGCACGATGTCGTGGGACTCGATACCGCGTTCTACGCGTCGGGCGTGATGAACCAGGCCTACCCCGACCGTTCGGTGAAGCTCGACGTCTTGGCCGACTTGGTCAAGGCGGGCCATCTTGGCCAGAAGACGGGACGCGGCTTCCGCAAGCATGAGGGAAGAAAACGAAAGCCCTCGGCCGATGCCGGTGTCGAAGCCATTCGCGAGCGGCACCAACTCGCTCAGAAGAGCTTCGCGCCCGAGGAAATGACCGATCGGCTCTTCCTCCCCATGTTGCTCGAGGCGACGCGGGCCCTGGAGGAGGAGATCGTTCGCGAACCGGGCGACGTCGACATGGGGCTCATTCTGGGAACCGGTTTCCCGCCGACCAAGGGGGGCATTCTCCGCTGGTGCGACACCGTCGGTGCCGGGGAGATCCTCGCTCGCGTGGAGCGTCTCGAAGGGCTTGGCAAGCGATTCGAGCCGACCGATACCCTACGCGAATTGGCACGGACGGGTGGCCGCTTTTACCCCTTGCCCAAGCGGAGCGGGTGATGGCCCCTCCGGGCACGATCCAAAGAGAGGAGCAGCGAAATGCGACATGCCGTCATCATCGACGCGATCCGGACGCCGATGGCTCGAGCGTCGGCGGAGAAGGGCTACTTCCGCGATGTGCGGGCTGATGAACTCTCCGCGGGGCTCGTTCGGCAACTCATGCGTCGGACTGGCGTCGATCCCAAGCTGGTCGAGGACATCCGTTGGGGATGCGTTCAGCAGCAAGGGGAGCAAGGCTTCGACATCGCCCGAGTGATCGGACTGATGGCCGACTTGCCGGTGGAAACGGGCGGCGTCACGATCAACCGCAACTGCGCTTCGAGTCTGCAAGCGATCAACGATGCCGCCATGAGCATCGCCGCCGGCTGTGAGGACGTGCAGATCTGCGGTGGCGTCGAGCACATGCAGCATATCCCGATGACCAAGGACTACGATCCGAGTCCGTTGCTCTTTCGTGGGCATGGAGAAGGGATCATGCACATGGGGCTGACGGCGGAGTATCTCGCCCGCAAGTATCGCATCGGCCGCGAACAACAGGACGCGTTCTCGTTGCGAAGTCATCAACTCGCCGGGGAGGCGACCGACAAGGGGGACTTCGAGAGCGAGATCGTTCCGACCTGGGGACGGGACGAAGATGGCCGCAAGGTCGAACTCCTCGTCGATCAGGGGATTCGCCGCGAAACGAGCATGGAGGCGCTCGGAGCGTTGCCGCCCGCGTTCGATCCGGCGTCGGGAACCGTGACTGCGGGGAGCAGTTCTCAGCTCAGCGTCGGTGCCGCGGCGCTGTTGGTCATGTCCGAGGATCGGGCGAAGGAACTGGGACTCAAGCCAATGGCTCGGATTCGGGCCATGGCGGTCGCGGGGGTCGCTCCCGAGGAGATGGGGATCGGCCCGGTGCCGGCGGTGACCAAGGCACTCAAGCGGGCGGGACTCACGCTCGACGACATGCAGGCGATCGAAATCAACGAGGCCTTCGCGGCTCAAGTCCTTTCGGTGCTCAAGCTCTTGGGCATCGACGAGGAACGCGTCAATCGTCGAGGAGGGGCGATCGCCCTGGGGCATCCCTTGGGGGCGACCGGGGCCCGGATCACGACGACGCTCTTGCACCGGTTGAAGGCCGAGGAGGCTCGATACGGCTTGGTCACGCTCTGCGTCGGCCAAGGGCAGGGCGTGGCCACCATCCTGGAAGCCTGCTAGTGCTCCGCTCCAACTTGAAGTTGGCGTTGGTGCAACTCCAACCCTTTGGCACTGGCTGACAAGCAGTTAGGGACGCCCCCAAAAGTCAGATGGACCAGTGCACTAGCAGTCCGTTGATCCAAGCGGGCAGCGAATAGATCAACGGGCTGCTAGGAGAGATCGAGCATCCGTTGCAAGGCGAGAAGGCCCTTTTCGGTCGTCTCCCCATCGACCTTGATGCGATTGACCACGACTCCGTCGACGAGGTTCTCCATCGCCCAACACAGATGGGGAAGATCGATCCGATACATCGTCGCGCACATGCACACCATGGGCGAGAGAAAGTGGATCGTCTGCTCGGGATGCTCCTGCTTGAGACGATTGACGAGATGAAGCTCGGTGCCAATCGCCCACTTCGAGCCGGCGGGGGCGGCAGCGACCGTGTTGATGATCCTCTCGGTACTGCCGATGATGTCCGCCCGGTCGACGACCTCCATCGGACATTCGGGATGAACCAGGATCTTCATCTCCGGATCACGGCCTCGAAAGAGATCGATGTGCTCCGGCTTGAACATCTGGTGAACGCTACACCAACCCTTCCACAAATAGACCGTCGTCTCGGCGAGTTCCCCTTCGTTGTTTCCGCCTAGGGGAAGCGCGGGGTCCCACACCTTCATCCGCGAGAGCGGGACGCCCATCGCTTTGGCGGTGTTGCGGCCGAGGTGTTGATCGGGGAAGAAGAGGACGCGCTTGCGTTGCCCGAACGCCCAACGGAGAACCCTCTCGGCATTGCCGCTGGTGCAGACGACACCGCCGTGACGTCCACAAAAGGCCTTGAGGGCGGCGGTGGAGTTGATGTACGTGACCGGCGTGATCTCGCTGGTGTCGACGACCTCGCCAAGCTCTTCCCAGCAGGCCTCGACTTGGTCGATGTCCGCCATGTCCGCCATCGAGCAACCGGCCGCCATGTCGGGAAGGATGACCTCGACGTCGTCGGCGGTCAGCATGTCGGCCGTTTCGGCCATGAAATGGACGCCGCAGAAGATGACGTGACGGCACGCCCGGCTCTCCGCCGCCAACTGGCTCAGCTTGAGGCTGTCGCCACGCAAATCGGCGAACTCAATCACCTCATCCTTTTGGTAGTGATGGCCGAGAACCAGCAGCGAGTCGCCGAGCCGCTCGCGAGCCGCGCCGATGCGCTCCCGCAAGTCCCCCTCGGGGACGCGGTGGTAAGGTTCCAATTGCCGCACGGCGGCGCCGTCGGGTTGAGCTAGGAGGTCGATCACCATGGTCGGTTGTCGTCTTCCGTGTTGTTGGGGGAGAAGGCCACGAACGCGCCCAGTCGCATGCTCTCGCTACCAAACACGCGCCCGTCAGCGGCAGGAAAGGAGGATTGGCCCGTCGCGCGGCCAATTTCGTCAGAGTCGAGAAAGCCGGTTTGCAGACCCCATTTCCTTGCACTCATAATAGGCACCATGGGGAATAGCTCCAAGGGGCCACTCCCGCGATGCTTGTGGAGCGAACCCGTGGGATTCTCCCTGCGGGTGAACGTCGCGCGGAGGCCATCCTGAGGCAACTCTCCCCGCCGTCAGCATCGTTCGTTCGCCGCTAGTTAGGATAGGACCAACACCATGAGTCATGCTCTCCTCTGCTGCTTGATGCTCGTCGCGACACTCCAGGCGGAGGAGGGGCCCCTGAGCGGTCGGGCTCGCGATGAGGCCTTGCGCCAGCGCATGACGGTCGACTGGAGCGAGCAGCCCGTTGAACGAGCGCTTCGCGGGTTGGCCAAGCAGCAAGGCCTCAATTTGGTGATCGATCGCCGCATCGATCGCGCCTGTCCGATCTACGGCAAACTCGAGAACCATCCGCTCGAGAAGGTTTTCGACATGGCGGCCCAGATCGCCGGTGGAAACGCCGTGCTCATTGGTGATGTCGTCTACATCGCTCCCGAACAAACCGCCGATCGAGCCGCGACCGCCGCCGCGTTGCTCGAGGAGGAGTTGCCCCGAAAGCTCGGCAACCTTCCCCGGGTCGATGTCCGTTGGGAACAAGGAGCGACGGTTGGTTCGAGAATCGAGCAGATCGTCAAGGATTCGGAGTTGCCCCTGACCGTGCCGTCGGGGCTCGAGGAGAAACTCGAGGGGGATGAAGTGAAAGACATCCTTCCTCTCGACGCATTGTTGGTCCTTCTCGCCCAGAACGATCGGACCCTCGAAGTGAGCAAGCAGAAGCTCGACATCGTCGATCTGCCGGAATCGCCCAACCTCGAGCGGCGGATCCGGTTGCCTCGAGGGCAGGCACGAGCACTGACGAAGCGCTATTCCCAGATGTTCCCAGGAGTCTTGTTGGAAGCGAAAGGCTCCACGCTGGTGGCGACGGGGTCATGGTTGCCGCTGCGTCAGCTTGAGACCCAAGTCGCAATCGACCGGGGGCCGGCACCTCGGAGCCGGGGAAGAAGGACGACACCCAGCGCAAGCGAGCGCATTCGGGTCTCGATGCGAAACACCACCCTGGAGAATTTCGCCCGGCAGTTGTCGAAAGTCGCGGAACGCGAGGTCGAACTGGACGAGAAGTCACTCGAGGCGGCGGGCATGAGTTCGCGGGACCGCATCTCCTACGTGGGAGAGGCGAACTCGGTCGAGGATCTCTTGCGGCTGGCGATTGGGAAGAAGTATGGGTACCAGGTGACGGACGAGAAGATCACGATCACAGCCCCCGCGAGGGGCCAATAGGGACAGCGGAGGCGGGTCGGAACGCTGGCAAAAACGCGAAACGCCCTCGGCTCACCACCGAGGGCGCGTTCGAACGTTTGGTTTCGCCACCGAGCACTAGGCTCCGTCTCAAAAGTCGGCTCTGGCTTCGGCTGGCTACGTTGCCGCGGGACTTTGTCGGTCTGCATCGACGAATCCAACGGATTCGCCTGTTTCGACCTCCTCGTCCCCCACCAACTCGCTGTGCCTCGGGCCGACGATCAACTTTTGAGACGAAGCCTAGTGGTCCGTTGATTCAAGCGGGCCAAGGCGAGAACGAGCCATGTTGGCCAAGATCAGGGAGGAAAAACGCAGGCGAATCGGTAGATTCGTCGAGGTTTTTCAACGCCGAGATTGGTCAAGAGAGCCGTTCGCAGCCGGCAGCGAATCGATCAACGGGCTGCTAGAAGTCTTGACCGTCGTTGGTCATCGGCTCGAGTTCCTTGGTGTTGCGTTCGACGGCCAAAATGATCGTCCGTTCCTCGGCGCCGTCGGCGGTTTGGGCGACCGCGGGGATGATCTGGCGTCCTTCGGGCAGCGCGAACCGCAGCGTGAAGGTACCGTCCTCCCGCAACTGGATCGGTTGGCCCTGCAGGGTGACCTTGGCGTTGTGAGCGCTGCGGCCGTAGACGATCAACTCGGCGTCCATGGAGAACTGGAACGACTCGCGTTCCTCGTAGGCCAACGCCCCGGAGCTGTAGTTGACCAAGCTGCCCGAACTCATGGGACGACGGAGACGCTCCTCGAAAAGATCCTTGAGGGCCGAACTCTGGGAGTCGGGGTTGTAACCACCCGACATCGCGTAGATGCGTTCGGCGTGCTCCTGAACGGAGGACCAATTCGCGTCGAGCTCATCGCTGACGGCGGCCTCGGGTGTCGTGACGACGTTCGAACGCGCCAGGGCCAGGAATCGACCGTTGCGCGTCAGGTAGCCGATGTCGATCCGGTAGGAATTGGGCGGATCTTGGACGTCGATGTACCAGTTGCTCACGCCGCCGTGAATGTCGATGTCACGAACATGTCGCTCGGCCGTGCCGGTGGTGTCTTCACTGCTGACATCGAGCAGTCGCAAGATCGGCTTGGCGCCGTACCAGTCCTTGCCGAGGGCCCGTTCGGTGCGAGCGACCGCCTGACGGGTCAGTTCCCAGTAGACGTGCAGCCAATAGGGATCGCGGACCATCGCGACGATGCGGTCGCGGCCGTATCCCTGGGGCATGTCCTTGGGGGCGTTGCGAGCCAAGTCGCGGGTCGGGACGCCGGCACAGTATTTCGAGCGACCGACTTGTTGCTCGAGGGAAGTGCTGGCACCGTTGGTCCGGCGGGCGGCCGCGGTGACGACGTCACTTGACTTCTTGCGACGTTTGGCCGTCCGTTTGCCGGGCTCCTTGGCCGCGGCGGCCGGCTTTTTGGCCGGTGGTGGCGACTTTCGCTGCCGCTTCGCCAAGCTCTCGGCGAGTTCTTCCTTCGACATGGCGCTCGCTCCCGAGAGACCTTGCTGACGGGCGAGTGACAGTAGCTCCTTCTTCGTCCGACCCGATAGGTCGGTCGTCGAGGAGTTGGTCGCTCGCTCCGCGGCGGGCCGGGCGCCTTTCGATGGAGTCGACGGCTTCGACGAAGAGGCAGCCGAGTTCGACCGTCGTCGCGACTTGCTAACAACCGCGGTTAGCGCCTCGACAAGCTGCTTCTTCGTTTGTTTATGAATGCCATGTAACTCGTGAGTCTTGGCGAGCTCAACGAGCTCAGCCTTGGATTTGTTCTCGAGCTCATCATAGGTCATTGCGGGGCTCCGACCGGCAATGTAACTGTTTCGGAGGGCGACACATGGGTGCTCGTGCTCAAGCGACCGACCCCACGGCGCGCTCGAAGGTCACCAGCAGCTTGCTGAACGTCTTCCTTGACCGTTACTGAGATCAAAAAGGTGGAGGCCCAACCCTGACATCCATGACATTACGGGTTGGATGCTGTCCGGTTGCCCTGATGTGTCTCTTCTACTGGTCGCGGCGACCCACCGGCGAATGATCCATTCACCGTAAGAAGGTTGGTCGCGGAACCTCTTGAAGGGAGTTTGATTCGTGACCGCCAGACTGTTCGAAATAGTAACAACTGGGTGTCCAAACTGTCAACGCGAAATTGTCACTTCGGCCTTGCATTCGTCGCCAGCGTTGCATTGGGAATAGACACGATCCCTTCGCCTTGCCACGACATCTCAGCTTGCCACCGGCCAAGAGGTGTTCGCGTGTCCACCTTCTGGGCAAGCTCGGCGAGCGTGGTCGAGTTTGCGGGCCCTTCCGGAGTTTGAGAAAAAATTCACAAGACCCATTTGACATCCCTTCCTGGGAGGCATAGCAAGTCCATGGGTTCCGTGGGCCTAGTGACGGAGAGGTGGCACGGCCGGAAAAACGGATGGGGATAACGAGCGAGCCGAGTCGGTCCGCAAACAAGGCGGCATGGCTTACCTCGCCCACGCCTCGCAGTTCACCGGCGAGTTGGTCGCCTACATCTTGCTCGGGCTCTGGATCGACCATGTCGCCGGGACGAGTCCCTGGGTCTTGGTCGGAGGGTGTGTCGTTGGCGGCGCAGCCTCGCTCTATCACTTGATTCGCAACGTCACCGTCTCTCCTCGCCAGGGAGACCTACCACCAAAGCAACAACGGGATGATTCCTGACGGAAGACTGCCAACCGATTGTTCGTTCACGCGGTGGAGCCTTGCGCTGCCAGCGCTAGGCGTGATCGCGCTGGTGGTCTGGGTTCTGGGTGGGGGCTCGGAACTCGTTCGTTTGCTCGCCGCGGTGTTTGTTTGCCTTCCGATGCTCCTTGTGACGATGGTGCTGACCTACATCGCGGCGCCGCGAGGTCCGCTGTGGCAGATGGCGGCTTCCTTGGGAGCGATGTTCGCTCGCATGGTTTTCGCGCTGTCGGCGACGATCTTTCTCTTGTTTCTCGCTCCCGAGGAGTTTCGTTCTCTTAGTTTTGTCGCCTGGTTGGTCGTGACTTATATGCTGACTCTGGCCGTGGAAGTTGCTTGGATGCTCTATCTCTTCCGCGACGCACGGGGCCAGTTGGCTCTCTCAACAGTGGACGAGCGGTAACCGAAGGAACTGCGATGGCCGGTGAAGGCTCACAGGTAAATCCGATGGAACACTCGCTGGATAGCGATGAGTTCCATTTTCCTGGAAACAGCGCGTTCAACGTCCACGAGTGGACGTCCGAGAAGGTCTTCGGCGGTCCCGATGTCGATCTCTACTTCCCCGGTCTGACCAAGTTCATGTTCATCGAACTGGTCGTCGCCGGTCTGATGCTCTTGCTCATGTTCGTGGTGGGATGGAATCTTCGCCGCAACGGCTATGCCAAGGGATGGCTCGCCAACTTGATCGAAGCGATGATGGGGTACGTTCGCGACAATATCGCGCGGGTCACCATCGGGCACGACGCCGATAAGCACGTTCCCTACCTCTGGTCCCTCTTCTTCTTTATCTTGGGCATGAATCTCTTCGGGATGATCCCTTGGATGGGTTCCCCGACCGGAGCGCTCGGCTGTACTTTCGGCTTGGCGGCGTGCACGTTCATTTACATTCACACCAGTGGCATCATCGCCAAGGGTCCGGTCGGCTACGTGGCGGGAATCGTCCCGAAAGTGCCGTGGCCGGTCTACTTTATCCTCGGTCCGGTCGAAGCCATTGGTCACACCGTCAAGCCGATCATGCTTGCCTTTCGTCTCTTCGTCAACATGATGGCGGGGCACACCGTGTTGTTCGTGATTCTCGGGTTCATCGAGATGACGGGCGCGAGCCTGATGAATCTGTTGGTGACGCCCGCGTCGGTGTTGGGTACGGTGGCGATCAGTTTGCTGGAACTGTTCGTCGCTTTTCTTCAAGCGTACATCTTTACCTTCCTGTCGAGTCTGTTCATCGGTGACGCGGTGAGTCATCACCACTAAGCCGAGCGTCGAAGGGACTCTTGTCGGGAAGTGTTGGTTTCTTCAGGGTAAAGAATTTTTCCCGGTCGTCAGTGTCGACGATCGGACGTCCGTTAAGGAGCGGTCAGAATGTCGAGAGCATGGGGAATCTTTCTCGTTGTCGCGGTCGTCGTCTTGGCGATGGCTACCCCCGCGATGGCCCAGGAATCAGTTGAGGAAGGCGGCTTCGCCGGCTTGGTCAAGAGCACCGCGTTCGGTGCCGGCATCGGTGCCGCCCTCACGATCGTGGGAGCCGCTTACGGCATCTCGACGATCGGCGCTCGCGCGGTCGAGAGCATGGCGCGCCAGCCGGAAGTGGCGGCGCAGATCTCGACGGCGATGATCATCGCGGCGGCTCTGATCGAAGGTGTTACCTTCTTCGCCTTGATCGTCTGTATCTTGATCGCCCTCTCCTAAGGCGTTGGGTAGTTCTGGCACGATGGTGGCCAACATGTTTCTTTCCGACACTTTGCCGAACCGCGGGTCGCTCGGTCGACTCTCGATCCGCGGGATCGTGATGGCGCTCCTGCTGTTCGGGGCCTCGCCCGCCCTGGCCGCGGAGACGGAGCACCCTCCCGAAGAGGGAGTTGCCGCCGAGCATGGCGGCGCTGCCGAGGAAAGTGGCGAGGGCCACGGTTCGGCCGGACACCAGCGGACGTTGCACGGCAAGCCCCATCTGCCCATGCTCGGGGAGATGACGGAGTTTCTCGATCCCAGCCCGTACCTCTTCGTGTGGACGGTGCTGATCTTCATCGTGCTCAACCTCATCCTGGGGCCACTGGTCTGGAAGCCGGTGCTCCGCACGATGAACGAGCGCGAGCAAAAGATCGCCGACGCGGCGTCGTCGGCGGAACGGGTCCGGGCCGAAGCGCAGCGGTTGCTGGACGAGCAAGAGGACATACTTGGAAAGGCGCACGAGCAAGCACGCGAGCTCTTGGAGCAAGCCCGTGAAAAGGCGGCTCACGAGAGCGATGCGTTGCTCGCCGAAGCTCGGGCATCGACCGAGAAGGCTCAGCAAGAGGCCCGCGAGGAGATCGAATCCCAGAAAACGACCGCCCTTGGCGAGATTCGGGATTCTGCCTCGCGATTGGCCGCGGGAATGGCTGGGAAGCTGATCGGTCAGGACATCAATCCCGATGAGTATCAGCACTTGGTCGGGGAGGGCGACTCTTGATGCTCTTCGCAAGTAGCGGCGGTGGCGACTACCTCCTGGCGCTCGACTTGGCCCTGTGGTCAGGTGTCGTCTTCGTGATCCTCGCCTGTCTGCTCGGCTCGACGGCCGTCAATCCCATCCTCGACGCTCTCAAGCGACGTCAAACGCAAACCGAGGCGAGTCTCCACCAAGCGGAATTGGCGGAGGCGGAAACCAAGCGGCTCATGGCGGAACTCCGACGTCGACAGGCGTTGGCCCGCGACGAGGCGGCGGAACTTCTCGCTGAAGCGCAGCTTGACGCCGAACAAATGCACAAGGAGTTCCTCGAACGTGCCCAAGCGGAAGCCGATCGGATGAGCAATCGTTCGCAGCGGGAAATCCGTTTGGCCGAGCAGGCCGCGATCGCCGAATTGTGGGGAACGACCGCGAGCTTGGCAACCGAGACGGCGGAGAAGATCTTGCAAGCCAAGCTCTCTCACGATGACCAACGGCGTCTGATCGCCGAGGCGATCACCGACATTGGACAGTCCGAAGGGAGGGTGGCGTGAGCGACTTCGCTTCCAAGCAGCCCAGTCCCGAGGAGTTGCAACTCGCTAAGGTCTACGCCAAGGCGGTCTGGGAACTCGCGGTCAAGGATGGCATCGCCCAGGACTTCCACGAGGAGTTTCAATCCCTCGTTCATGACGTCCTGGACAAGCATCCCAACCTCGACATCTTTTTTCAAACCACCTCGATCAGTCGTCAACGACGCTGGGAGTTGGTGGAAAAGGTCTTCGCCGAGCAGGCCAGTCCACTGCTGCTCAACTTTCTGCGCACCCTCAACGAGAATGATCGCTTGGGGATCGTCCGGGCGATCTTGATTCGCCTGGAGGAGTTGTGGAACGAAAGTCAGGGGCGCGTTCCGGTCGAGGTTCGCTCGGCGGTCCCGCTCGACGACGATCAAGAGCAAGAGCTGAGGCAGATGGTTCAGGCCAAGTTCGGCTTTGAACCCGATCTCAAGGTGGAAGTCGATCCCGAACTTCTGGGTGGGCTCGTCTTCCGCGTCGGCGATACGGTCTACGACCGTTCCGTCCGCACGAACATGAAAGAGTTACGCGAACGAATCCTGACGAGACACGCACATGAGATTCAAGGCGGATGAGATCTCCTCGATCGTCCAACGGGAGATCGAGCAGTACAAAACGCATCTCGACGTCGCCGAAGTCGGCACCGTGATGGAAGTCGGTGACGGCATCGCTCGGGTCTTTGGGCTCAACAGCGCCATGGCCGGGGAGATGGTCGAGTTCGACGACGGGCACGCGACCCGCGGACTTTGCTTCAACCTCGAAGAGAACTCCGTGAGCATCATCGTCCTCGGTGAGGACTCCCACATTCGGGAAGGGATGACGGTCAAGGCTCTCGGAGCTCTCCTCGAAGTCCCGGTCGGCGAGGCGATGGTCGGTCGCGTCGTCAACGCGATCGGCGAGCCGCTCGACGGCAAGGGGCCGATCTCGACCCCGCATCGCCGCGCCCTGGAGTCGAACGCTCCCGGCGTCGCCGAACGGCAACCGGTTAAGGTCCCGTTGCAAACCGGTATCAAGGCTATCGACGCCATGACGCCGATCGGTCGCGGTCAACGTGAGTTGATCATTGGTGACCGAAAAACGGGCAAGACGACGATCGCGATTGACACGATCATCAACCAAAAGGGTAAGGACTGCATCTGCGTCTACGTCGCGGTCGGTCAGAAGGAGTCCTCGGTCGCCCAGGTGATCGAGGTGCTTCAGAGCCACGGCGCGATGGACTACACGATCGTGGTTGTCGCCGGATCGTCCGACCCCGCTCCACTACAGTACTTCGCTCCCTACGCCGGGGCGGCGATGGCCGAGTACTTCATGTACGAAAAGGGTCAGGATACCCTCTGTGTCTATGACGACCTCTCGAAGCAGGCGGCCGCCTACCGGCAAATGTCGCTACTCGTGCGTCGTCCGCCGGGACGTGAAGCCTATCCGGGTGACATCTTCTATTGCCACTCGCGCCTTCTTGAGCGGGCGGCGAAGCTCTCCGCCGAACTCGGCGGCGGTTCGATGACCGCGCTTCCCATCGTCGAAACGCTCGAAGGTGAGGTCTCCGCGTACATCCCGACCAACGTGATCTCGATCACCGACGGTCAGATCTACCTGGTGCCGGACCTCTTCTTCGCCGGTGTTCGTCCGGCGATCGACGTCGGTATCTCGGTTTCGCGCGTCGGCGGCAACGCCCAGATTGGGGCGATGAAGAAGGTCTCCGGTAGTTTGCGACTCGACATGGCGGCCTTCCGCTCGCTCGAAGCGTTCGCCCAATTGGGTACCGACCTCGACAAAGCGACGCAGAGCCAACTCGATCGTGGCTACCGCATGGTCGAGTTGCTCAAGCAGCCGCAGTATCAGCCGCTCGACATCTTTGATCAGGTCATGGTCATCTTCGCCGGTACGCGTGGCTACCTCGACACCGTTGATCGCAACGAAGTCCACCGTTGGGAAGAAGAGTTCATCAAGTTCATGCGTGATGAAGAAGTCGAGGCACGCAAACTGCTTGAGAACCAGAAGAAGATCACCGACGAGGTCGAAACGGCCCTGAAGGCCTCTTGCGAGAAGTTCTCCAAGCGATGGGTGCATGCCCACACTTCGGAGACGCAGACCGTGGGTTCGTAGCGCGAGCGAATAAAGAGACATGGCAAAGACTCGGGCGATTGTCAAACGCCGTAAGGCGATCCGCAACATCCGCAAGATCACGCGGACGATGGAACTGATCGCGACCGCTCGCTTCAAGAAGGCGATGGATCGCGCCAGCCAGGCGGAAGCTTACACGCGCAAGATCGGTGAGCTTGTCGCCGACCTCAGTCGTTCGGGGGCCGCCGCCGATCACCCGCTGCTTGAGGAGCATCCCAAGACCGAGAAATCGGTCCTGTTAACGCTCACCTCCAATCGGGGCCTTTGCGGTGGGTACAACGCTAATGTTCTGCGTTCGGCGACGGCTGAGTACCGCCAGTTGACCGAGTCGCATTCGGTCGACTTGGAGGTCGCGGGCAAGCGGGGAATCGGCTACTTCACGCATCAGCAGATTCCGATGACGCAGCGCTACCTCCAGTTCGACGACAAGCCGGCCTTCGACGAAGTCGAGCCGATCGCCGAACGCTTGATGGCCGACTACATCGAGCATCGCATCGACCGGCTCGATGTCGCGTACACGCGTTTTATTAGTGCGGGACGCCAGCAAGCGGAAGTCGTCACGCTCTTGCCGATGTCCGCGATTGACGAGGAAGAGGAACCGTCGGAGCTTGAGAAGGTGGTGGCTGGCAAGGGCGCCGTCGAGTACGAGTTCCTTCCCTCGGCGGAAGACATTCTCGCGGAGTTGGTGCCGGCGTCGTTCAAGGCCCAACTCTTCAAGTGTTTTCTCGATGCGGCCGTCAGCGAGCAGATCTCGCGGATGGTGGCGATGAAGGGAGCGACCGAAAACGCCGACTCCCTGATCAAACGACTGACGATGAGATACAACCGGGCCAGACAGTCGCAGATTACCAGCGAGTTGTCCGAGATTATCGGCACGGCCGAGGCCCTTAAGTAGCGCCGCCGCGCGACGAGGACAAGTGCCACGGGCCTCGAGAGAGGCGACGCGTCAATAACGCAACCCAACGACCAGCGAGCGAGAACGAGATGGCAACGGCAGTTCAACACGGCAAGGTAGTTCAGGTGATCGGCTCGACCTTCGACGCCGAGTTCGAGGAAGGTCACCTCCCGCAGATCTACAACGCCGTCAAAGTCGACACCGACACGAAGAATGGTCACCTCTCCCTCGTCGGCGAGGTTCACCAGCATCTCGGTGGCAACCGCGTCCGCTGCATCGCTCTCGGTTCGACCGATGGCTTGGCACGCGGCATGGAGGTCGTCGACACCGGGGCCGCGGTTCACGTCCCGGTGGGTCACGAAACGCTCGGCCGAGTCTTCAACATGCTCGGCGAGACGATCGACGGTGGCGAGCCCATCAAGGCCGACGAGTACCGCAACATCCACGCGGAACCCCCGGCTCTCGTCGACCTCGCCTCCTCGACTGAACTCTTCGAAACCGGCATCAAGATTGTCGACCTCCTCGTTCCGTTCGTTCGGGGTGGTAAGGCGGGTCTCTTCGGCGGTGCCGGTCTCGGCAAGACGGTCATCCTGACCGAGCTTATCTCCCGCATCGCGAAGCAGCACGGTGGTTTCTCCGTCTTCGCGGGCGTCGGCGAGCGGACTCGTGAAGGCAACGACCTCTGGCTCGAAATGCAAGAGGCGATGTTCAAGGACGACTCGGGCGAGGAGCGGAGCGTCATCTCCAAGACCGCCATGGTCTTCGGTCAGATGAACGAGCCGCCGGGAGCCCGTCTGCGTGCCGCGCTCACTGGGCTGACGATGGCCGAGTGGTTCCGCGATAGCACCGGGGCCGACACGCTCCTCTTCATCGACAACATTTTCCGCTTCTCGCAAGCCGGCTCGGAAGTCTCCGCCCTTTTGGGCCGGATGCCGAGTGCGGTCGGTTACCAACCGACTCTGGCGACCGAAATGGGCCATCTTCAAGAGCGAATCACGTCGACGTCGAAGGGTGCCATCACCTCGGTCCAGGCGGTCTACGTGCCGGCCGACGACCCGACCGACCCGGCTCCGGCCAACACCTTCACCCACCTCGACGCGTTCATTTACCTCGAGCGGTCGATCTCGGAAAAGGGTATCTACCCGGCCATCGACCCGCTCGCTTCGAGCAGCCGCGTCTTGGCTCCCGATATCGTCGGCGAGGAACACTACAACGTCGCCTTCGCGGTGCAGAAGATCCTGCAACGTTACCGCGAACTTCAGGACATCATCGCGATTCTGGGTGTCGACGAGTTGAACGAAGAGGACAAGCAGATCGTTCACCGCGCCCGCCGCATCGAACGCTTCCTGTCGCAGCCCTTCTTCGTCGCGGAAGTCTTCACTGGCTTCCCCGGCAAGTACACCCCGCTGGCCGACACGATCCGAAGCTTCAAGGAGATCTGCGAGGGCAAGTGGGATCATCTGCCCGAAGCGGCCTTCATGTACGTCGGCTCCGTTGAGGAAGCGGAAGAGAAGGCCAAGAAGATCCACGGAGACTAAGCGGCATGGCTCGCGTTCAGTGCGTGGTTGTCACGCCCGAAAAGATTGTCCTCGAGCGCGAAGCGGCGTTCGTCGCGTTTCCCGCCTTCGATGGTGAAGTCGGCGTCTATCCCAATCGCGCTCCGTTGGTCGCTCGGCTTGGTCCGGGAGAGCTACGGATCCGCGACAAGGACGGCACGACCGATCGCTACTACGTCGACGGCGGGTTCGGTCAGGTCCGCTCCAACGTCGTGACCATCCTCACGTCCCGGGCGATCAAGGTCGAGGATCTCGACGCCGAAGACGTCAACAAGCACTTGGCCGAAGTCAACGCCGAAGTCGCCACCACCGAGGAGGCGATGACCATGAAGGCCAAGGAGCTCACGCGAGCTCGCAGCCAGCTTCGCCTCATCAAGCGGGTCAACTGATTCCCGCTTGAGTTCTCCTTCCCCGCGCCCGCGAGTCCGGGCGCGTTTCCTCCCTGTCGATCGTTGCTTGCGTGAGCGCTCGAGACTACACTCGGGCCCTTGGGGGCAATCTTCCATCCTCTCAACCCAAGCGTCGATGATCGTTCGATGGCAAGGGCACAAGGGGAGTAGATGTATCGAGGGAATCCGTGATGCGATTGATCGGGACCGGCGCGATGGGCGTGCTCTTTGTCTTGGCGGGACTCCTCCTTGGGGTGCGAGTCGCCTTCGCCGCGCCAGAGCATCCGAACGTCATCATCATCTTCTGCGACGATCTGGGCTACAACGACATCGGTCCGTTCGGATCGACCAAACACCGCACGCCGAATCTCGATCGCATGGCGAAGCAGGGACGTCGCTTCACCGACTTCTACGTCAGTAGTGGTGTCTGTTCGCCGTCACGCTCGTCGCTGATGACCGGCTGCTACCCGAGACGAGTCGGACTGCACCTCAATGATGAGGGGAAGTGGGTCCTCTTTCCCGGCAACAAACGGGGCCTGAACCCCGAAGAGATCACGATCGCCGACCTCCTCAAGCCGCTCGGTTACGCCACCGCGTGCGTCGGCAAGTGGCACCTCGGCGACCAACCGGAGTTCCTACCGACCCGGCAAGGCTTCGACACCTATTTCGGCATTCCCTTCTCGAATGACATGGGACTCTGGAAGCCGGAACGGGGCTATCCGCCGCTGCCGTTGATGCGGCAAGAGAAGGTGATCGAGACCGAACCCGATCAGGGGGAACTCACCAAACGCTACACCGAGGAAGCGGTTCGCTTCATCGGTGAGCGCAAGGACGGGCCCTTCTTTCTCTACTTTCCGCACACGATGCCCCACGCGCCGCAGGCCGCGTCGAAGGACTTTCTCGGCAAGTCCGCCAATGGTCGTTGGGGCGACGCGGTCGAGGAGATCGATTGGTCGACCGGCGTCCTCTTGGACACGCTCGAGAAGCTCGACATCGCCGATCGGACGCTGGTGATCTTCACCTCCGACAATGGGGGAGCGGTCCGTTGGGGAGCGAGCAACAAGCCGCTGCGTGGCGGGAAGGGGGGAACCTGGGAAGGGGGCCATCGGGTGCCGATGATCGCGTGGTGGCCGGGGGAGATTCCCGCCGGGACGACGTGCTCGGAGATGGCCACGACGATGGACCTGCTGCCGACGATCGCCGACCTCACCGGGGCGATGATGCCGTCGGACCGAATCATCGATGGCAAGGACATCTGGCCACTCTTGGCGGGCAAGCCGGGCGCGAAGACGCCGCACGAGGCCTACTTCTACTACTACCGCGACCAGCTCGACGCGGTTCGCAGCGGTGACTGGAAGCTCTTCGTCAACCGGGGAAATAAGATGCGTGCGAAGCCGATGCCGGCCGAACTCTACCACCTGCGCGACGACATCGGCGAGACCACCAACGTCGCGGCCAAGCATCCCGACGTTGTCGCTCAACTGAAGTCGTTGCTCGACCAGTGCCGCCAAGACCTCGGTGACGGCGCGCGTGAGGGAGAGGGCACGCGAAAGCCGGGTCATGTCGAGGACGCCAAGACGTTGACGTCGCACTGAACCGATGAACTGGCGAGTGGCCGGACTCGCTCATCGACGAACCGCTCCGCGACCAACTGTTTCGCCCTCGATCGTCTACTTCTTCGCCTTGTCCTTCGCCGGCGCCGGCTTGCGGACGCTCACCGCGAGACTCTTTCCGTCGGGGGCGAAGGCGAAATCGGTGAGATGGGCCTCGGGGTCTTGGCCTTTCAGTCGCTCCGGCGCCGATGGCTTGTCGGCGTCGAGCGAGTAGAGTTGCGTCACCTTCCGCTCCGGATCACGGCGACTCACGAGGACGCGCTTCCCGTCGGGGCTCCAGCCCATGCCGCTGGCGGCCTTCCCCTTGAGCAGCGTGACATAGTCCTGACTCGGTGACTCCGCGTTGACAACGCCGATCTCCTGCTGGCCGTCTTGGCCAATCGCCCGGTAGACAATCCGCTTGCTGTCGGGTGACCAGCAGATGTTCCAGTAGATTCCCCGGTAGGGCGACTGGGCTTCGTCGAAGAGAAAGCGGCGGTCCCCCTCGACGAGATCGAAGACGATGATGTTCGCCCCGCTGCTGCCGTATTTCGTGTACGCGATGCTCTTGCCGTCGGGTGACCAGTCGGCGCTCCAGCCCGATTCGTCCAAGAGAACGAGTTCCTTCTCAGGATCCTCGGCGTTCATGACCCAGACGCCCCGGTTGGGCGAATATCGCGAAAAGGCGATCCGCTTGCCACGCGGCGAAAAGCTGGGCATCGCCCCGTCGATCAGGACACGCGGGTTCTTCCCATTGGCATCGACGATGACGATTTGCGAGTCGCTGTTGGTTTCGCCGTACTGCGGCTGCCAGGCGTCGAACGCGACGCGCGTGCCGTCCCGTGACCACGCGGGCGAGCCCTGAAAGCGGAACTCCGGCAGGTCGGCGAGCGGTTTCGGATCGGAGCCATCCGGATCGGTGAGATGGATGAGGGTCGTGGGAGTCTCTCTCTTCTCTTGGGCAAGAGGGCTTCCCGTCACGACGAGCGCCATCCCGACGGCCAGCAGCGGCAGCCAGCCACCAGGCGAGCAATGACCATCTCGTGTCACCATGATGCTCCTTCCAAGGTTGGACATCGAATCGTTTCCCTACTAGCTAATTGACGAACAGGCTGTTGAAGAGATCGTTGAGGGTGGTGAGCGGGTCGGGGGCCGCGTCGGGTTCGGCGGTCGCTTCTTCCCCGTTGAGAAGGTTGTCTCCATCGCGGTCGAGTCGGCGAAAGTCCTCTTCGCCGCCAAGGAACTCTCGGCGCGAGACATCGCCGTCGCCGTTGCGGTCCATCTTGCGAAACCAGGTGGGGCCGGACGCCGCCGATTGCGGCCGACTCATGCCGCCCACGGTCACCCCCCGGACGGCATTGGCTGGGACGGATGGACCAGTGTGGACCAGACCGATGGTCGCTTGGAATTGTTTCGGAATCTCGTCGGCCGAGACCTGTCCGTCGTTGTTGCGATCCCAACGCGATGCTCGACTGGCCACGGCACCCAGCTCACGCCTCGTGATGCGCGAGTCGGCCGTCGTGTCGAGGAGCCGGAAGAAGTCGAGCCCACCCCCGGAGATCGTCAAGACGAGGTTGTGCGCTGCGATCGACATCGCGGGCGTCGCTCCCGCGAGGAACTCCTCGGCGAACAGCTTGCGATCGCGATCGGTGTCGAGTTCGCGAAAGAGCGGTCCGAACTTGCCCAGGCCGCGGGCCTCTCGGACGTCGATGTAGCCGTTGCTGTCGTTGTCGGCTTGCTTGAAGGTGCTTTCGAGCTCCAACTTGATGCGGGTCGCTTTCGACTCGGGAGAGGATTCGAGCATGCCGAGCGATTGAAGTTCCACCACGATCTCGACGCTGCCGATGTTGAACGTTCCGCGCGTCTCGGTCTCCGAGACGTCAACGGACCGCGCCAACTCGTCCTCCGAGTGAAATCCCATTAGGGGCACCTCGTCGGGACGTTTTCCCAATCGGATCGAGACTTCGAGGTCGGGCGGGGCGTTCTCGAGAAACGCCGTCACTTCCCGTCGATTGAGATGTCCATCGCGATCCTTGTCGAGCGCTTGGAACCTTTCGTCGCTGAGCCCAAGCTCCTTCTGGTCGAGGACATAGTCGATCGTGCCATTCTGACTTCCATCGAACCTGTCCATCATCTGCGTCACGAGACTGCGCGAGGAGATGCCAGTTGCCAGGCTCGCGAAGGGGGGAAGAGAGGCCGATCGGTTCCGCCGGCGAATCCGAGCCGGTTGTTGAACTTGGGATTGCGGTGCCATTTCCGAGATGGCGATCGTCTCGTCGCGGTCGAGATCGAACTTGCGCAGGGAGTGGGCGATTCCTTGAAGTTCCTCTTCCGATAACTTCCGATTGCCGTCGACGTCGACCAGACGGAAGAACGCTTCCCCCACGCCGGGGAGGTTGAATTGCCCGTTGATGACAGTCGGCTGGGCGGGCTGCGTCGGCTCGACCGATTCGATCGCCACGCGGAAGGGGCGAAATTCCAGTCTCTCGAAGTAACGGCCGAGTTGAGCCCGCGTCAGTGTCTTGGGCATCGATGGCCGCTGCATCAACAGCGAGGCCGAACGTTGAGAGCCGCCGGGAATCACACCGACCGCTTGGAGCAGGCGGCGCGAAGGGAGGAAATCACTTTCCTTGCCCGTCAGGGTTCCGTCCTTGTTGGCGTCGTGCTCTTCGAAAAGCTCGTCGAGATAGGTCTCCCATCGCTTCTGATAGGGTTGGCCATTGTCGGTGATGACGAAGCGAATCGTCAGCAGGCGATCCGACGCGATGTAGAAGACGTTCGTCCCCGGCTCGGGTTCGGACGACGCCCCGGGAATGGCAAGCAGGAACAAGGGAACGAGGATGGGACTCACGACAGGATCTCCTCGATCGGTTTGGCGTCGGGATCGGCGATGCGGATGGGGCGACCGACGTTGGACATGTTCTGGTCCATCGGATCGATGCCGAGAGCGTGGCAGATGGTGGCGATGAGGTCGGCTTCGCTGACGGGGTTCTCGACGACGCCGCCACCATCCTTGCTCGTCTTGCCGTAGGCCTGTCCGCCGCGAACGCCACCACCGGCGAGCACCGTCGTCCATGCCGCGGGAAAGTGGTCGCGTCCCTTGCCGTTGTTGATGATCGGCGTCCGTCCGAACTCGCCCATCCAGACGACGAGCGTCGAGTCGAGGAGGTCGTGCGTCTTCAGATCGTTGATGAGCGTGGCCCATGCCGGATCGAGCACGCCGCACAGGTTCTTGACGATGTCGAAGTTGTTGCGATGGGTATCCCACCCGAAGGCTTGCGACCCGTTGATACCATTGAGCGCCACTTCCACGAAGGGGACGCCGCGTTCGACGAGCCGTCGGGCGAGCAGGCAACTTTGCCCGAAGATGTTCCGCCCGTAGCGGTCGCGGAGTTGGTCCGTCTCGTTGCCGAGGTCGAACGCTTCGATCGCCGAGGACCGCATCATGCGCACCGCTTGTTCGTAGGCGGTGCGGTGACTGTTGGTCGGGATGCCGGGGCGAACCGAGGCGAAATCTTCCTCGAGGTGATCGAGCAGTCCGAGCCGAGCGTTCGCTCGAACCAAGTCGACGCCACGAGGAGCGTCGAGATTCTGCACCTTGAGCATCGCGTCGTTGAACTGATTTTGCACCATCGGCACGCCGTTGCCGACGACGAGGGGCGCATGCTTGGGGCCGAGGAATCCCGGGCTGTTGGCCGTCGATCCCAAGAACTGATTGGGGGCGATGCTGACAAAGCTCGGCAGGTCGACCTCGGGCGAGGCGAGTTCCTTACTCAGCAGCGAGCCCATCGTCGGGTAGGAGATCGGCCCCTGCGCGGGATAGCCGGTCTTCATCACCTGGCTCGCCCGCAGGTGATCGCCCTCCTTGGTCTTCATCGAGCGAATCGGGACGAGGTGCTCGGCCATCTTGGCCAGATGCGGCAAGTGCTCGCTGAACCGCAATCCTGTGGCGGAGGTGGCGACCTCCTTGAAAGGCCCACCGTTGGCATGCCCCGGTTTCATGTCAAACGTGTCGGTCTGACTGGCGCCGCCCGACATCCACAACAAGATGCACGCCCGCTTGCGATCGGGATGGTGCGAGCCGTCGGCCGCGAGCGCCGGAAGCCAGCCAGACATCGATGCCCCCAGCGTCCCCGCGGCGCAAAAACTCAGCCACTCGCGCCGGGTGAGGTCCCCTCGTCGGGTCCGTCGTGCGAGACTTCTTGACATCGTGGTGCTCTCCAACGTGATCGCGGTCCGAGGGTGTCTCCCGGCCGGCGCGGTCTTAGTGATTGAGTAGAAACTCGCTGCTATTGAGCAGGGCCCAGAAGATGTCCGCCAATGCCGCTTGTCGATTGGTTCCCGGTCCCGCTTGGTCGACGTAGGTGACCAGTCGGCTTAGCTCGTCGGGACGGGGCTCGCGCGAGAGGGCTGCGAGGTAGAGCGTCTCGATCCGCTCCTTGGTCGTGAAGAAGGGGGACTGAATCACGGCCGTCAACGTCTGGCTATTGCGGAGATCGGTGGCGAGTGTGGTGAACGGCCCGTTCATGAGGGCGAGGGCTTGCAGGATCGTCGACTCCCGCTCGGTCTTGGCGTCGCTGGCATTGGCGAAGGCCGCGCGAAACGACGTGCGCCTGCCGTCGACTCCGCCAAAGAAGACGACGTTTCGGGGAAGAACAGCTTGCCGCATCCCGGTGGCTTGAGAGAGGCTGTCATAAATCTGATCGGCGGTGAGCCCTTGGATCGGCATCCGAGCCAGGATACGTAGATCGTCCTGTGACGGATCGGTACGGCGGCTGGAGAGCTGATAAGTCTTGCTCGAGGTGATGGCCCGGATCAGAAACTTCAGATCGTAGTCGTGGGCGACGAATTCCTCGGCGAGCCGATCGAGTATCTCCGGATGACTGGGCGGATGCAGGTCGGAGAAGTCGTCGACGGGATCGACGATGCCGACGCCAAAGAAGTGCCCCCAGAGCCGGTTGACGGCGGCGCGGGCGAAGTAGGGGTTCTCGTGGGAGGTGACCCAGTCGGCCAACGTCAGTCGTGGATCGGTCTGCTCGCTCCACTCGGGTGCACTGCCGTCGAGATAGAGGGCGACCACTTCGCGTTTGGTCTCGGGAATCGCGATCTTGCGCTCGCCGTCCTTGGTCGACGAACCGCCGAAGAAGGCGGCGAGGGACCAGAACTGATCCTGTTTCCAGTTGTCGAAGGGATGATGGTGGCACTGGGCGCACTCAATGCGAACGCCGAGAAAGGTGCGTGCGGTGGCCGCGGCGAGGTTCTCGGGTTTGCCCTGCTTGACCTGATAGAAGGCACGCGGAGAACTCACGGGAAGAAAGGAACCCTGGGCCCGTTGGTTGGGTAAAGCCGATCCGGAGGAAAGGATTCGTCGGACGAGCACGTCGTAGGAGGTATTCTCGCGAAGCTGTTCTTGAAGCCACAACTCGAAGCCCAACCGGAATCGTTGAAACTGAAAGTCGGAGTCGATCTCGGGAAGCATCACTTCCCGCCAGAAGAGCGAGAAGTTGGCGACGTAGCCGGGACCGTCGAGCAGTTCCTCGACGACGCGCGCTCGCTTGCCTGGGCTCCGGTCGGCGAGAAACGTGCGGACCTCGGAGATCGACGGGATGCAACCGCCCACGTGTAGGTGGACGCGGCGCAGGAACTCGGCGTCGTCGGCCGGCTCGGAAGGAACGGCCTTCGTCTCTTCCCAAAGGGAGGCGATATGCTCGTCGATTTCTTCGCTTAGCCGCTGCGCGTCCGCGGCATCGGAACGAACCTTCTGGACCTCGGCGAACGCGGGAAGGGCCGAAGTGAGCATCAGGGCCGTCAGTGCCAACGACCGTTGAAGGAGGTGTCGTCTTGCCGACATGGGTGTCTCCCCATGAGCTAATGCTGAACGAGAACACGAAAGCGCTCGACCAACGCGAGTGGCTTCAACAGAAGGCCTCGGATCCCGACGTCGCCCTCGTTCAACGAAATGGACATGGTCGCTTGTTTGGACGTGTCCGCGGGAAGAGAAGTTCCCTCCGAACGCATCCGCAAGTATTGTCGATGGGCCTGTCGGTTCGTGTAGTCTAACAGGCCCACTTCGTGACGCAATCATCCATTCTTTCAGAAGGCCATCGAACGGAATCATCGCTCGGCGAGTTTCGCCCGACGCGCGAGCCAGTGGGCGAGCCGCGAACCGTGCCGCTGCCAGGTGATTGCTCGTCCCTCTCTTGACTGGGGGAACGAACCGCTAAAACGTTCCCCAGGCATGTAACTCTTCGCCGACCATTTCCCGATCTTGGGGCTGACGGAGCGAACGATTTCGAAGCGTGGGATGTTTGACCCTCGCCGATGGAGGTTCGCCCCCATCCCAACTGACGAACGAGGTACCGACGTGAACGCACGCGTTCGACTGGCTCTCTGGCTGTTGATGATGATTGGACTTAACCTTCCGGGCCTCCAGGCGGCGGAAGAGACCAAGGAGAAGAAGTCTCCCAAACCGAAGAAACCGGAGACGACCCAGAAGGAGGACCTCTCGGTCACCAAGCATCGCGCGACGATCGCGGGCCGGGAGATCGCTTACACCGTCACCGCCGGTTCGTTGCCCATCAAGGGAGGGGACGACAAGAAGAAGGCGTCGATCTTCTTCATCGCCTACACCAAGGATGCGAAGAAAGGGGCGGGCGAGGACCGGCAACGGCCGTTGACCTTCTGTTTCAACGGGGGGCCGGGCTCCTCGTCGGTTTGGCTGCATCTGGGCATGCTGGCGCCGGTGCGGGTGAAGCTGAACGCCGAACCGCGGCCGACGGCGCCTCCCTACGAACTGGTCGAGAATCCCTACTCGCTGCTGGACAAGTCCGACCTCGTCTTCGTCGATCCGGTCAGCACGGGGTTCAGCCGGCCCGAGGAAGGGGAGAAGCGGCAACAGTTTCACGGCTACCGCGAAGACTTGCAGTCGGTCGGCGAGTTCATCCGGCTCTACACGACCCGGAACAACCGTTGGCTATCGCCGAAGTTCCTCCTCGGAGAGAGTTACGGCGGACTGCGCGTGGCGGGCCTCGCCGAGTACCTGCAAGATCGCTTTCACATGGAGATGAACGGCATCGTCCTGATCTCGGCGGTGCTCGACTTCCAGACGATCCTCTTTGGGGCGACGAACGATCTTCCCTACGTCACCTTCTTTCCGTCGTACACCGCGACGGCTTGGTTTCATGGCCAACTCGATGACAAATTGCAAGCGAGTCTTCCCAAGGCCGTCGCCGAAGCCGAGGAGTTCGCGCTCAATGACTACGCGTTGGCACTACTGAAGGGGGATGCGCTCTCGGAGAAGGATCGCGAGTCGATCATCGCGAAGATGTCCCGGCTGACGGGCATCGACTCCGAGACGATCGACGAGGCGAATCTTCGCTTGCCGATGTACCAGTTCGGTCGAGAGCTCCTGCGGGAGAAGGGAAAGACGGTCGGTCGATTCGACAGCCGCTTTGTCGGCACGCGCGGCAGCGGTTCGCTTGGGCACTACGACCCGAGCGCCTCGGCGATCTTCGGAGCCTTTTCGTCGACGATCAAGGACTACCTTCGTTCCCAACTCAAGGTCGACCAGGAGATTCCCTACGAAGTCATCAAGCCGTTGGCGTGGAACTACGACGACTTCCGCAACCGCTACGTCGCCGCGACCGACGCGCTGGCGACCGCGATCGCGAAGAACCCGTCGCTCAAGGTCTTCGCCGCGTGCGGCTACTTCGATCTGGCGACTCCGGTCCTGGGGATGAAGCACTCCCTGGGCCATCTCGGTCTCCCGAAGGAGCTTCGCGAGAACTTCGTGATCGAGACCTACGAGGCCGGGCACATGATGTACGTTCATGAACCGTCGCTGAAGAAGCTCAAGAAGGACCTCGCTCGCTTCTACGACGAGTCGGTCGGCGCCGGCAAACCCGCATCGGAGACGAAGCGAGCGAAGTAAGCATCCTCAGCGGAGCGCATCGAAGAACTCGCCGGACTACTTCCGCGGCGTCGCCTTCTTCGCCGATGTTCCCACGACGACATTGTTCTCGAAGAGGATGCCTTCGGACTTGGTCGCGCCCTCGGTGACCGGCTGGGTGACGAGACCCGCGAAGAGATTTCCGACGATCGCGATATCGTGGACGCCGTCGAGGAGGATGCCGGCGGCCTCGTTCATGTCCGATTCGTTCTTGTTGCTTCCCGTCCGCTTGAGCTTGCCGCCGACATAGGTGTCGGAGAAGTTGTTGCCCGTGACGGTGAGTCGGCCGCTTCCCGGTCCGATCGAGAGGCCGAAGCCTTTGTCGATGGTGAAGGTGTTGGCGCTGACGGCACAGCCGTGGGCGTCGCGGAGGTCGATGCCTCCGCCGAAGTTGTGGGCGACGACGTTGGCCGAGAGGGTGATTCCGTAGCAGTCGCGATCGAGGACGACGCCCGTGCCCTTGCACTCCTCGATCATGTTCCCTGAGACAACCGAGCCGTAAGTGTCCTCGATAACGATCCCGTCGCCGAGGTGATCGTCGATGTTGTTGCCGGTCATGCAGAGGTTGAAGCCGTCGACGCAGCGGGTCGCGGTGCCATTCTCCTCGAAGTGGTTCCCCGAAACGACGATGTCGTGGTTGCCGTGGAGGTAGAGGCCGTGATCCTTGTTGTAGGTGATCAGGCTATCGCTCACCCGGGGATCCTCGTAGCAGTCGTAGAGATGGATGCCGTCCCTACCGTGATGACTGACGGTGATGCCGTGAAGAAAGATTTCCTCGATGTAGTAGGCTTCGATGCCGTGGCCGCTCTTGGGATTGCCGGTGATTCGCAGGTCGCTGAGTTGCACGCGCCAGAGTCGATCCTTCGATGGGGTCTTGCTGGTGGCGGACGCTCCCGGGAAAGCGATCCGAATCGCGGGGAGTCCCTCCTCGTTGACGTTCTTCAGGTGCGTCGAGGCGCCCGAGCCGGCGAGCCAGGTGTCGCCGGTTTTGATCTCGAGCGGCTTGTCGAGCAAGATCGTTCCGGGGGGGAGCCGGACGATCCCGCCACTGCGCGGAACCGCGTCGAGGGCATCCTGTACGCTCGCGAACTTGGCGGCGTCCAGCGCCACCGGTGGGGCGGAGTCGGCTGAGTCCTCAGCGGACGCCCAAGCCGAGAGGGTCATCGGGACGAGGAGGGCGATGAGGAAAAAGTCGCGATGATGTCTCATGAAATCACTCTCGTTTTGGAGGGTAGGTCACCGGAGGCGGGTCAATGACGTGATGCTAGTCGACAAAGCTCCCTCGGTCAATCTCCGGTTCTTCCGGACGGTGGCGGAATCTCGCGTAGCCTACCCGATTGGGGAGCCAGATCCTTGGGCTACCTCGAGAAACGTTCATGATGTGAGGCGAAAATCGTACGCCAAGACCGGAACGCGGCGACAACCAAATGGGCTCAGTGAGAGGAATGATCATGGGGTCGATTTCGTGTGACGACAATCTGTTCACGGTGATGGTGCGGGTCCGCATGCCGCCGGAGGATCAGCAGCCCTTCCTCGAGTTGAGCTATCGCACGATCGGCATCTTCTCGAAGTTCCCCGGGTTCATCTCCTGCCATCAGCACCGAAGCCACGATGGAACCGAGGTTCTTTCGTACATTCAGTGGCAGAACCTCGCCGCTCACGAGGCGTGCCAAGCGAGCCCTCTCTGGCAAACGGAAGGGGCGGAGATGATTCAGTACATCACCTCCGGACGCGCCGAGGTCGACGTGCAAAGTTACGAAGTCGTCGCCTCGCTCGAGGAACGCAAGGATGCCGACGACGCGCCGAGCGAGGAGTCTACCGACGAGCGAAAAGAGACTCCCAAAGCATGACTCTGGGTGCCGAAATGCCCACGCTTGCGTGGGCATTCAAAAGGAAGCATCGCTTGCGTGGGCATTCAAAAGGAAACATCGCTTGCGTGGGCATGCGGAATGGATGGCTACTAGCAGAACGATCCGGCATTCGTGTCAGGCAATAGCCTGACCTACGGGAAGGCATCCCACGTCGAAGGACAGGCCGATCGCTAGGAAGTGAGTTTTTCTCGTAGGGTCTTGGTGACCATGTCGGGCGGGAACTTGCCTTGCGAGCGGCGCATGACTTGGCCCATCAGCGCTCCGAAGGCCTTCTCCTTGCCCCCCTTGAAGTCGTCGACTGACTTGGCCATCTTCGGATCGTTGATCACCTCGTCGCAGACCGCGTCAATCGCGCCGGTGTCGAGGACGACCTCGAGTCCCAACTCCTTGGAAATCTCCGGCGCCGACTTGCCCGACTCGACCATCGCGGGCAGCACCTTCTCGCGGGCGTCGTTGAGGTTGAGCTTCTTCCCCTTCACCATGCCGATCAACTCGGCGAGTTCCTTCGGGGCGGGGTTGAGGTCGTCGATCGTCTTGACCCGACCGACGGCGTGCGAGAGGACGTCGTTGATCGTCCAGTTCGCGGCGGCCTTCGGCTCGACCTTCTGCGCGAGCAGTTCTTCGAAGTAGTCCGACACCGCCCGTCCCTTGGTCACGAGGACATCGGCGTTGTAGTCCGAGAGCCCGTACTCGCTCTTGTAGCGTTCGATGCGATCGCCCGACGTCTCGCCCATCTCCGCCTTGATGCGCTCGATCCAAGCGTCGTCAATGACGATCGGCACCAGGTCAGGCTCGGGGAAGTAGCGGTAGTCGGAGGCTTCCTCCTTCTCACGCTGCGGGATGGTCACGCCACGGGCATCGTCCCATCCACGCGTCTGCTTCGGGGCCTCGCCCATGACCTTACCATCCTGCTGCCACAGTTCGTACTGGCGATCGGCCTCGTAGTAGAGGGCCCGCTCGACGGCGCGGATCGAGTTCATGTTCTTGATCTCGACGATCGGCGTCTTGGCGATCGTGCCGTCGGGCTTGGTGATGTGGAGGTTGACGTTCGCGTCGCAGCGGAGACTTCCCTCCTGCATCTCGCAGTCGGAGACCTCCAGGTCGCGAAGTAGCGTCCGCACCGTTTCGAGGTAGGCCTTGGCTTCCTCGGGAGTCTCCATGTCGGGCTCGGAGACGATCTCGATCAGCGGCACACCGGCGCGGTTGAGGTCGACGAGCGAATCGCCCCCCTTCTTGTCCGAGTGGGTGTTCTTGCCGGCGTCTTCCTCGAGGTGGACGCGGATGAGCCGGACGCGTTTGGTCCCTTCCTCGATGGTGATGTCGACCGCGCCCCCCTCGGCGAAGGGGAGGTCGTACTGGCTGATCTGATAGCCCTTGGGCAGGTCGGGGTAGTAGTACTGCTTGCGATCCCACTTGGTGAATCGCGAGAGGGTGCAGTCGAACGCGAGTCCCGCCTTCATCGCCAGTTCGAACGCCCGCTTATTCATCACCGGCAGCGTTCCGGGCATGCCGATGCACAGCGGGCTGGTCTGCGAGTTCGGCCGCATGCCGAAGGTGGTCGGCATCCCCGAGAAGAGCTTCGTGTTGGTCTGAAGCTGAGCGTGAACTTCCAGGCCGATCAGGATCTTGTACGGTTTGCTCATGGCGATGTTTCTGTCTCAAGTAGGGTGGGTCTTGACCCACCATTTGCCTGCTCTGGACCCTTCACCCGACTTGCGTCGCTCGTCACCTTCTCCCTCGCGGAGAGGGTTTCCGCGGTCGAACGCTCTCAACTGTCTCTGTGTTCTCCGCGACCTCGGTGGTTTCTTTCTTCCTGGTCGACCTTGATGGTGGGTCGAGACCCACCCTACGGGCCTACAGACTCGGCGTCTTGGTGTGCCAGTCGGTCGCTTGCTGATAAGCCCGGCCGACGCGCATCGCGACGGTCTCGCCGAAGGGGGGCGACTGGATCTGCAGGCCGATCGGCAAGCCCGCCTTCGAGAAACCACACGGAACGTTCAAGCCGCAGATCCCCGCGAGATTCGTGCTGACGGTGTAGATGTCGCTCAAGTACATCGACAGCGGATCGTCGGTCTTTTCGCCAATCTTGAACGCGGGCGTCGGCGCCGTCGGGGCGCAGATCACATCGACGGTCGCGAACGCGGCGTCGAAGTCGTTCTTGATCAGCCGGCGAACCTGGAGAGCCTTGATGTAGTAGGCGTCGCGATACCCGGCCGAAAGAGCGAAGGTCCCGAGCATGATCCGGCGTTTGACCTCATCGCCGAAGCCCTGACCGCGGGTCTTGCAGTACATGTCGATCAGGCCGTCGAAGTTCTCCGCCCGGAAGCCGTAGTGGACGCCGTCGTAGCGAGCCAGGTTGCTTGAGGCCTCGGCGGTCGCGACCAAGTAGTAGGCCGCGATTCCGTACTTCTTGTGGGGTAGGTCGATCTCGACGAGTTCGGCACCCTGATCCTTGAGGACATCGAGCGAGGCACGGACGGCGGATTCGACCTCCGGATCGAGCCCTTCGCCGAAGTGATCCGGAACGATGCCAACCTTGAGGCCCTTGATCGGCGCGGTGATCTCCTTGGTGTACTCCGGGACCGGCTCGTTGGCCGACGTGGCGTCGTGACGGTCGTGGCCCGCGATGCATTCGAGCAGGAGCGCGGCATCATCGACGGTTCGGGCCATCGGGCCGATCTGATCGAGCGAGCTGGCGAAGGCGATCAATCCATAGCGCGAGACGCGGCCATAGGTCGGCTTGAGCCCGACGATGCCGCAGTAGCTGGCCGGTTGGCGGATGCTGCCGCCGGTGTCGGTGCCAAGCGAGATCGGGGCTTCGCACGCCGCCACAGCCGCCGCGGAGCCGCCACTGGAACCGCCGGGCACGCAGTCGGTGTTCCAGGGATTGCGTGTCGAGGCGACCGCGCTGTTTTCGGTGGAAGAGCCCATCGCGAACTCGTCCATATTGACGCGTCCGAGGAAGACGGCATCTTCTTCACGCAGCCGGCCGATCACGTGGGCGTCGTAGGGCGGGACGAATGTTTCGAGCATCTTGCTCGCGCACGTCGTCGGCATCCCCTTGGCGCAGAGGATGTCCTTGACGGCGATCGGCAGGCCGGCGAGTCTCCCGACACTGGCGCCGCTCTGACGCTTCTTGTCGATGGCCCGGGCTTGGTCGAGCGCGGCGTCGCGATCGTAGTGAAGAAAGGCCTTGACCTTGTCGTCGACCGCCTCAATGCGGTCGCAGAAAGCCCTGGTAACAGCCTCGGCGCTGACATCGCCCGCGCGGAGCTGGTCGACCAGGCGCGTGGCGGATTCCTGAATGAGGGTCATCGTTTCCTTCCGCGGCGCGACTTACTTTTCGATGGGGGGCGGGACGGCGAAGAACTCGTCGCGACGCTTGGGCGCGTTGCCTAGCGCTTCGTCGATCGAAAGACTCTCCTCGACGACGTCCTCGCGAAAGACGTTCTGGATCGGCAGGCAGTGAGCCAATGGCTCGACGCCCTCGGTGTCAAGTTCGCCGAGTTGTTCGATGTAGTCGAGGATTGAGCCGAGTTGTTGGCTGATCCGATCTTTCTCCTCGTCGGTCAATTCGAGTCGGCTGAGGAGGGCGACTTTGTCGACTTGTTCGCGTGAGAAACTCATGCTGGTACTCGTCAGATCGCACCCGCTGGATGCTGGTGGTTCTCGTTCCTGCCCGAAGAGGCAAGTATACATGCGGGGTCCAAGGGGGCAACCAGAGGCGTTGAGTGAGTCGAGAGAAGAGTGTGGAACCAGCGCCAGCGGTCTCCTTGCTCGGCTCATCCGATGCCGCGTGTGGTTTTACGATACCGGTTAGCGGAGCAACCGGTGCTTGCCGAAAGGTCAGTCGGCACGAGGCCCTCGGGAGGAGTCTCATCGATCGGCCAATGGTGGCGTCATTTGAGACTTCTTGCGGCCGCTTCCCGTTCCGGGCTAGCCCAGGTTGATTCAACCTGGGCCGACGGAGTCGGCAAGAGGCCCTCGGGAAGAGTCTCATCGATCGGCCAATGGTGGCGTCATCCGAGACTTCTTGCGGCGTTGCCGCACCGGTAGCGGAGCAACCGGTGCTTGCCGAGAGGTCAGTCGGCACGAGGGCCTCGGGAAGAGTCTCATCGATCGGCCAATGGCGGCGTCATCCGAGACTTCTTGCGTCCGCTTCCCATTCCGGGCTAGCCCAGGTTGATTCAACCTGGGCCGACGGAGTCGGCAAGAGGCCTCGGGAGGAGTCTCATCGATCGGCCAATGGCGGCGTCATCCGAGACTTCTTGCGGCGTTGCCGCACCGGTAGCGGAGCAACCGGTGCTGGCCGAGAGGTCAGTAGCGGAGCAACCGGTGCTGGCCGAGAGGTCAGTAGCGGAGCAACCGGTGCTGGCCGAGAGGTCGGTGGCGGAGCAACCGGTGCTTGCCGAGAGGTCGGTGGCGGAGCAACCGGTGCTGGCCGAGAGGTCGGTAGCGGAGCAACCGGTGCTTGCCGAGAGGTCAGTCGCGGAGCAACCGGTACTGGCCCGAACTCGGTGGCGGAGCTATCCAGAAGGGGAAGGAGCCGTCGACGACCTCGGAATCGGCTCGCCTCATTTCAGCACCAGGTGTACGATATCGGATTCGGAGTGACCGAATCGCCCAGAAGGGTTCAGGAGACGACCTTGAACGATACGGATCTCGGCGCCGACGACATGCGGGCCGCCGAGCAACTGACCAGCGCCTACGCCAAGCTGCGCGAGCAGATTAATCGCGTCATCGTCGGCCAGGAAGAGGTGATCGAACTGCTGCTCATCTCCCTTTTCTGCCGCGGCCACTGCATCCTCGAAGGGGTGCCTGGGCTCGCGAAGACCCTCATCATCAGCACGCTCTCGCGTTCCCTCTCGCTGTCGTTCAGCCGGATCCAGTTCACCCCCGACCTGATGCCGGCGGATATCACCGGAACCGAAGTGATTGAGGAAAACCGCAGCACCGGGATGCGGGAGTTTCGCTTTCTCCAGGGGCCGATCTTCGCCAACGCGGTCCTCGCCGACGAAATCAACCGCACCCCGCCGAAGACCCAAGCGGCCTTGCTCGAGGCGATGCAGGAACACCAAGTGACGGTCGGGCGGGTGCAGCACAAGTTGCCGAACCCCTTCTTCGTCCTCGCGACGCAGAACCCGATCGAGCAGGAAGGAACCTATCCGCTGCCTGAAGCGCAGCAGGACCGCTTCATGTTCAAAATCGCGGTCCGCTACCCCAGCTTCGGCGAGGAATTCGACATCGCCCGGCGAACGACGACCACCACCCTCAGCGAGGTCGACCCGGTTCTCTCCTGCGAGGAGATCCTCGAACTGCAAGAGATCGTCCGCCGTGTCCCGGTGACCGATCACGTCATCAAGTTCACCCTCGCCCTGGTCCGACAGACGCGAGTTGGCGAGGTCGGTGTTCCCGACTTCGTCGACGAGTGGCTCACTTGGGGCGCGGGACCGCGAAGCGTGCAGTTCCTCATCCTCGGGGCCAAGGCAAGGGCGCTGCTCAAGGGACGGCGCCATGTCTCCACGGAGGACATCGCCGCCCTCGCCGCTCCGGTCCTTCGCCACCGGCTGGTGACGAGCTTCGCGGCCAACTCGGAAGGGATCACGCCCGATCGCGTCGTTCAGCGGTTGATTGACGAAACGCCGGCTCAAGAAGCGGACCTCGAAAGTGACCAACGATTCGCGGCGCTACTTGGATCCTGAGGTCGCCTCGCGCGTCAGTTCCCTCGAACTGCGTGCCCGGCAGATCGTCGAAGGACTCATGAGCGGTCGACATCGCAGCGCCCTGAAAGGGCAGAGCGTCGAGTTCGCGCAGCACCGCGAATACACCCCCGGTGACGACTTGCGGCACCTCGACTGGAAGGTCTGGGCGAAACAGGACCGACTCTACATCAAGGAGTTCGTCGAGGAGACCAACCTCCGGGCGACGATCTTGCTCGACGCCAGCGCCTCGATGGACTACGGCACAGGCGAGACCCACAAGCACTCGTACGCCTCGCTGCTGGCGGCCGCGGTGTCGTATCTGCTGCTGCGGCAGTCGGACTCGGTCGGGCTGGTGACGTTCGATCAAGAGATTCGCGCCGAGGTCCCCCATCGCAATCCGACGACGCACCTGCAGACGATTCTCCACGCCCTGCACGTCGAGTCGCCGAAGAAGAAGACCGATCTCGAAGCGATCATGCGCCGGGTCTCCGAGTCGCAGTCGCGGCCCGGTATGGTCGTGCTCATCTCCGATCTCCTGGCCGACCGGGAAAGCGTGCTCAAGAGCCTGCGGATGCTGCGTCAGCGTCGGCACGACGTCATCGTCTTCCACCTTCTGCACGAGGACGAGATGGAGTTCACCTTCAAGGGGATGACCCGTTTCGTCGGCCTCGAGGAAGCGGCACAACTGACGTGCGATCCCAGGGCCCTGCGCGAGGACTACTTGGAGTCGCTCGAACGCTACCTTGGCGACTTGAGGCGGCTCGCCGGCCAGACGGGGGTCGATTACCGTCTCACGAGGACGAGTGAGCCGATCGACGCCGTGCTCGCCCGATTGCTCCACGAGAGGATCCGTGCCTGATGCTCTCGTCCTGGTTCGTCAATCCCGCCTTCATGGCCGGGGCCGCCCTGATCGCGGCGCCGATCATCATCCACTTGCTACACCGGCTCAACTTCCGCCGGGTCTCCTGGGCGGCGATGGAGTTCTTGCTTGACAGCCAACGCCGCAATCGGCGCCGCATCTTCTTCGAACAGTTTCTGCTCTTGCTCTTGCGATGCCTGCTGATCCTTGGCGTCGTCGTCTTGCTGGCGCGTCCGCTGGCCGGTGAACGACTCTGGTCCCTGATCGCGGCGGGGCAGCGGTCCGAGCATGTGATCGTGATCGATGACTCCTTCAGCATGGGCCAGCGGCTCGGCACAACGACCGGTTTCGGGGAAGGGCTCCGCATGACCCGGCTGCTCCTCACCGGACTCGCCGATCAGCCCGGCAAGCAGTTCGTGACCATCCTGCGGACGTCGCAACGGAACGAACCGGAGATCGCCGGAGCGCCGCTTGATCGTCCGTTGGTCGATCGCTTCGGGCAGTTGTCCGAGTCCTGGGAGCCGAGCGATTTGGCGACGCCTCCCGGTGACGGGGTGGCGCAAGCGGCCTCGCTCTTGGCGGCCAATGATGCCTCGCAGCGCAGCGTCTACCTCGTGTCGGACTACCGGGCCAAGGACTGGGGCGAGGAGGGAGATCTGGTCAAGTCGCTTCGGAAGCTGAGCGAGAATCAGACGGAACTCTACTTGCTCGATGTCGCGTCCCAAGCGAGTCCCAACCTGACGGTCGAACGGCTCTCGGCGAGCCTCGGATCGGCTGCCGCCGAGCTCCCCTTCGACGTCGCGGTCGAGGTTCACAACGACGGTCCCGATGCCGTCGAGCGTGTCCGGGTTCATCCGCGCCTTAACGACTCGCCGCTACCCGCCCAGACCATCGAGCGGATCGAATCGGGACAGTCGGCGCGGGTGACGTTTCCGGTCCGGGCCAACGAGATCGGACGTCATCGGTTGCAGGTCTCGCTCGAAGAGGATGCGCTCGCGACGGACAACAAGCGTTGGCTCGCCTTCGACCTCGAACCGTCGATTCCCGTCCTGATCGTCGCTGGCGACGCCCGGCGACTTGGTGCTCGCTTCCTCTCGTTTGCGTTGGCTCCCGGCGGCGGAGTGAACACGGGCCTTGTCGCGACGATCCATGGGCCGGAGTTCCCAACCGGCGTCGACCTCGCGGAATTTCGGGCCGTTTACCTGGTGAATGTTCCGCAACTTGACGGCAAGGCATCCGAGGCGATCGTCGACTTCGTCAAGGATGGTGGTGGTTTGGGGATCTTTCTCGGAGAGCAAATCTCCGTCGACAGCTACAACGCTCAACTTGCTGCCGAGGGAGGGTTCCTTCCCGCCGCGCTGGGGCCGGTGCGCGATGTTTCGGATGAGAACGAGCTAGGTGTCGGCCTCGCGTGGCAGTCGCATCCGGTCTTCAGGGTCTTCGAGGGGGAACGCAATCCGTTCCTCGACGCTGTCCGCTTTCAGCGATACTTCACGCTGAGCGATGAAGAGGCCGCCCGCGATGAGGAGAGCATCGTCGCCTCGACGAGCGAGGGCGATCCGCTGGTCGTTGAATCGACGCTTGGACGTGGCCGGGTGATGCTCTTTCTAAGCACGGTCGAGCCGTCGTGGAACACGTGGGCCCGCAACCCAAGCTTTGTGGTCGCGATGCTGGAGCTTCAGCGTCATCTCGCGACCCCGGCGATCGAGGGGCCCGAGGCCCGCGTCGGAGTCCCTTGGCAGGTCGATCTTGACACGGCGCTCTATCGGCCCGCCGCGACGTTTACGATTCCCTCCCGAGGTGATGGGGCCGCGCGAACGCTCGAGGTCGACGCGGAGCGCACCGGGTTGGCGGCGACGGTGACGCTCGATCAGACCGAGGTGGCGGGGATCTACCGACTGACCCGCACCCGTACCGATGGTTCCGAGGAGATTGTGGCCAAGGCGATCAACGTCGACCCGGCCGAGGGGAAACTCGCCAAGTTGACGGCGGAGGCTCGCCGGGAGTTGCTCCAAGGGATCGAACACCACTACTTTCTGCCGAGCGATTTTCGGGCCGATGCCGACGAAGGAGCGTTCGAGCCGCGCGACGTGATCTTGTTGATTCTGGTGTTGATGCTCTTCTTCGAACAATGGCTCGCCTACCGGCTGAGCTACCATTTGAAGTGACGGAGGTGGGTGATAGGTGGACCATCGCCCAACGAATGGCGACGAGGACGTGGGAGGGGAGGAGTTGGCGTTCGCGACTGTATATCAGGTCTTCCTCACCTCTACGCGCCGGGAGCACCAAGCGACCCTGGCGGGCTTCACCTCTCCCATGGGGAGAGGTCGGCGAGCGAAGCGAGGCGGGCGAGGCGGGTGAGGCGGGTGAGGGGACGAAACGCTTTGAAGAACGAGGCGGTTAGTTGGAACAGAGCCCCCTCACCCCTAACCCCTCTCCCCGTGGGAGAGGGGAACAAGAGGCTTTGTCTCCCCGTGGGAGAGGGGAACAAGAGGCTTTGTCTCCCCGTGGGAGAGGGGAACAAGAGGCTTTGTCTCCCCGTGGGAGAGGGGAACAAGAGGCTTTGTCTCCCCGTGGGAGAGGGGAACAAGAGGCTTTGTCTCCCCGTGGGAGAGGGGAACAAGAGGCTTTGTCTCCCCGTGGGAGAGGGGAACAAGAGGCTTTGTCTCCCCGTGGGAGAGGGGAACAAGAGGCTTTGTCTCCCCGTGGGAGAGGGGAACAAGAGGCTTTGTCTCCCCGTGGGAGAGGGGAACAAGAGGCTTTGTCTCCCCGTGGGAGAGGGGAACAAGAGGCTTTGTCTCCCCGTGGGAGAGGGGAAAAAGAGGCTTTCTCTCCCCGTGGGAGAGGGGAACTTAAGAGTTCGACACGTAGACGAAAACGCACCACGACGAGTGTGGACCATGACTGATGACCCCAGCCGCGAGATGAATCGCTCGTGACTCAAGACGACATCATCTTTGAATTCGGACGCATCCAGAATCCCTTGGATTGGTTCCTCGTGGGGTGCTTGATCGTTGGGCTCTGCGCGGCGGCTTGGTTCTTCTATCGGCGCGACACGAGGGAGCTTTCCCGGCCACTGCGGGTGATCCTTCCACTGCTGCGCTGCGCGACGCTGGTGCTCTTGGGGTGGATCTTTCTCGATCCGCGGGTGCGGACGGAGACCTCGCTCGAGCGGCCCTCGCGCGTCGTACTTCTCGCCGATACTTCGTTGAGCATGACGATCGAGGATGTCGACGAATCGTCCCTCGCCCAGCGTCCCTCGCGCGCCGATCGCTTGGTCGCGGCGCTCTCGGAGAGTTCGCTCCTCGCCGACCTGCGCCGACAGCACGATGTCGGCCTCCATACCTTCGGGGCGACGCTCGAACCATCGTCCGAGTTCCCCCGCCAGCGCGAGGACGACAGCGCCGAGCCCACGACAAAGGTCGCTTGGAAGGACCTCCTCGTTCCGACCAGCGACGCGACGCGGCTGGGCGACTCGCTCACGGAACTCTTCCGCCGAGAGATCACCAAGCCGCTCGCCGGGGTGGTGGTTCTCTCCGATGGGCGGAACAATGCCGGGGGCACGATCGAGCCGGCGATCGAATTGGCCAAGCAGTGGAAGGTTCCGATTGCCTCGGTGCCGGTTGGAAGCGAACAGGCCCCGATCAACATCCGGATCGCCGAACTACGTCTGCCGGCGAGGGCCTTTCGGGGCGACGAGATCAAGGTCGATGCCTTCGTCCAGGGAACGGGGCTCGAGGGGCAGACCCTCCCGGTTCGCTTCGAGCTGGCGTCGACCGCCGAGAACGCCAAGCCGACCGTCGTCGATCGCCGCGATGTTCGGCTGCCCGAGGATGGCTCGCCCGCGAACGTCCGCTTCACGTATCTTCCCGAGGAGACCGGCAACTGGCGTCTGACGGTGCGAACCGACATCGACCCCCGGGAGCCGAGGACCGACGACAATGCCGCCAGCGCGACGCTCGAAGTCCTCAGTCGCAAGACCAAGGTCCTCCTCCTGGCGAGCGGCCCGTCGCGGGAGTATCGCTTCCTACGCAACCTCCTTTATCGCGACAAGACCATCGAGCTGACGGTCCTGCTTCAGAGCGCCATGCCCGGGGCGGCGCAGGAGGCCGACGAAATGCTCGCGAGCTTCCCCAGCGATCGCGAGAACCTCTTCGGGCAGGATGTCATCATCGCTCTCGATCCCGATTGGGAGGCGATGGGCGCCGGCGGACGCCGCGTCCTGGAGGAGTGGGTCTCGCGGCAGGCCGGAGGGCTGATTGTCGTCGCGGGGTTGATTCACATGCCGAGCGTCGTCCGCGATCGGGAGCTTGCCGACGTCCGCCAACTCTTGCCCGTCGTGCTCAAGGAAGTCCTCACGAGCAACGTGCTGGGGTCGGCGGTCCGTGAACCGTGGCCGATCAGCCCGACCTCCGAAGGGGTGCAGAGCCCGATGATCCGGCTCGCCGACGACCCGGAGAAGGATCAGGAACTGTGGAAGGAATCGCCAGGCGTCTACTGGAGCTACCCGACGATTAGCGTCAAGGCGGGGGCGACGGTCCTCGCCGAACACGCCAACCCCGAGTTGCAGTCGGGATCGCTCATCCCGGCCTTCTTCGTCCACCAGTTCTACGGGGCGGGAAGGGTCTTCTTCATCGGCAGCGGCGAAACCTGGCGCGTGCGGAGTCTCAGCCAGGACGCTTACGACCACTTCTGGATCCAGCTCGTTCGCCAGACCAGCCAGGGGAGGCTCTTGCGCGGGACGGGGCGGGTCTCCTTTCTCTTGGATGCCGACCGCTATCGTCTTGGCGAGCCGATCGAAGTGCGGGTCCATTTGCTCGACAGCGACTACTCGCCGCTCGCCCTCGAACAGGTGCCACTCTCGATCGTCGGGCCGGGCGGCAACGTCACCGAGATGTCCCTCAAGGCCGACCCCGATCATCCGGGACAATACGCGGGGCTCTTCAGTCCGCAAGGGGTGGGGGAGCACCGGCTCGAGATCCTCGTTCCAGGCTCCGATGAGGCGGCAAGTCAGCGGATCGAAGTCGTCCTCCCCGAGCGGGAGTTCGCGGATCTGCGCGCCGATCGGACGCTGATGGCGTCGTTGGCGAGCGAGACCGGAGGACGGCTCTACGAACTCCAGCAGCTTGGAGCGATTCCCGAACTCTTCGAGGATCGCACGGAGACCGTCATCTCCACCAGTCCGCCTCGACCGCTCTGGGATCGCGTTTGGGTGATGCTCGCGTTGGCCCTGACGCTTTCGCTCGAATGGCTGCTCCGCAAGACGAATTTCCTGGCGTAGAGCGTCGTGTGCTGGTCGTGACGGCAACGAGGACCGACCCTTGCGCCGGCATGTGGGAACCGTTCGTCAATCGAAGTCATCCCCACACAAACCGAGTATCGCACCCTTGAGTTGACGTGATAACGAAATCGTCGCCTGGACGCTACGACGCGGGGAGTTCCTCGATCGCGACGCCGAGCGGGAACTTGACCGGCTTGGGGCCGAACAGATCGGGCCCGAACGAGCGGATCTGATCGCGCTTGAGCTCGGCGACTTCGAGGGCCCCCGACCAGATGAGCGACCGGCCCGAATTGTGGGCCTCGAGCGTCAATTGGTAGGCCTTCGTGGCCGAATGACCGCAGATCTGCTGCAAGATACGCGTCACGTAGTCGAACGAGTGATGATCGTCGTTCTCCAAGATCAGGGCGTAGAGAGGGGCTTTGCGAGGTTTATTCACAATCTCGGTGTCAACAGCGGCCCCGGCGGAGCTTTCGGCTGCGTCCCGATTTACATCGACCATGGTTGGCAATCTCCTTGCGCTAGTTTCTAGCCTAACGCGTCGAGAGATCGCTCGCTAGCCCGCCCCCCCGGGAAGTTTGACGTCGGTCCGTCGCGAGGGGCAACGCCGAGGTAGGTTGGGTCTTGACCCAACACGATTGCCGAATGGTGGCCGCGTCAGGCAATGGTCTGGCCTATCTGGTCCGTCTACCTCGAAGTGTCAGGAATTCCTCACCTCTCCTTGGGCAGAGGTCGGCGAGCGAAGCGAGTCGGGTGAGGGAGACTCCGGCTTGGAAAATCAAGGCTCGTTCGCGGACGGCCCACCCCTCGCCCCAACGGTTCTCCCGCGGGGAGAGGGGCACCCTGAAGAGCCCGACACTTGGCAGTCCGTTGATTTAAGCGTAGCCGACAGCGAATAGATCAACGGGCAGCTAGGCCTCGATGGACCACGACGGTCTTCCGGGGAGCGCTGCCGATCGTGTCTTGCTACGCCGCCATGCGGTTGACGAAGGCGCGATAGTCGTCGACGGTGTCGATTCCCTTGCCGGCCCAACTGGCGGGGACCTGGCCGACGCGAATCCGGCGGCCCGCATTGAGCGCTCGCAATTGCTCAAGCCCCTCGATCCGTTCCAACGGACAGACGGGAAGGGCGGCGAACTCCTTCAAGAACGAGTAGCGGTACGCATAGATCCCCAGGTGGTGGTGCCAAAGAGCTTCCCCCTCGAGGGGAGCGTTGCGCCGATAGGGGATGGGAGCCCGCGAGAAATAGACCGCTCGTCCCTGCGTGTCGAGCGCGACCTTGACCGCGTTGGGATTGTTCATCCCTTCCTCGGTGCCCGGCGGCATCGGGATTGCCAATGTCGCCATGTCGGCCCAGCGATCGCGCACCAACTCCTCGGCGACGCAGCGAAGGGCTTCCGGCTCAATTTCGGGCTCGTCCGCTTGCAGGTTGACGACAACGTCGACCCGGCGGTCACGGCTCAATTCTTCCACCGCCTCGGCGATGCGCGTGGTTCCGCATTCGTGCCGGTCGCTGGTCCGGATCGAGCGGACACCGGCGCCGCGAGCGATCTCGCCGAGTTCCTCGTCGTCGTACGCGACCACGATATCGGCGAAGAGTCCCCCCGACTGTTCGACCGCCTCGCGGGCGCGGTCGATCGCGTGATGCAGGAGCGGTTTGCCGGTGTCGCGAAGCAGAAGCTTTTCGGGCAAACGGGTCGACGCCCGCCGTGCCGGAATGACGATGATGCCGGTCATCCCCTTGGTTCGCCGATTGGCGTAAGGGGCCTGTTCCTCGCGTTGGGCGCGCTGCTGGTCCTCGGGCGCGCCATCAAGCCTGTCCATGGCCATCCGTTTCTCCCCTCCCTGGGATCATGCGGTTTCGCTCTTCTTGATGCGATCTCGGGCCTTCCGACTGATGCGATTCCAGATGCCTGCAAGCCCCATGGCTTTCTTCATTTCCTTGAGCGTCTCGTTGGCGATCTCCTGGGTCTTGAGCGTTCCCTCGTAGAGGATCTGCTCGACGAGCCCGCTGTCGCGCTCGTATTCGGCGCGGCGCTTGCGGACCGGATCGAGGAACCCATTGACCGCGGCGATGCACTTCTCCTTGACCTCGACGTCGCCGACCGCTCCCCGGCGGTAGCGATCCTTCAGGTCGTTGACCTCGCTCTTATCGGTGTTGAAGGCGTCGTGGTAGGCGAAGATCGGATTGCCCTCGACGTTGCCGGGAACATCGGCGCTGATCCGGTTGGGGTCGGTGTAGGCGGTCTTGATCTTCTTCGCGACGGTGGCGTCGTCGTCGGAGAGGAAGATCGCGTTGTTCAAGCTCTTGCTCATCTTCGACTTGCCGTCGGTACCCGGCAGCGTCGGAATATCGCCGATGATCGACTCGGGCTCGGGGAAGGTCTCGCCGTAGAGGAAGTTGAAGCGTCGGGCGATCTCCCGGGTGATCTCGATATGGGCTTCGTTGTCCTTGCCGACCGGGACGATGTGGGCCCGGGGCATGAGGATGTCGGCCGCCTGCAGGACGGGATAGCCGATCAGCCCGAACGGCACGGCTTCCTCGTCGAACTTCGCCGCCCGCGCCATGTCTTTGATGCTGGGCAGGCGTGCGAGTCTGGGCAGGGTGACCAGCATTTCGAAGACGAGGTTCATTTCGTAGACGGCGTGGATCGCCGACTGGAGGTAGAAGGTCGCTTTCGTGGGATCGATGCCGACGGCGAGGTAGTCGAGGACGATCTCACGGATGTTGTCGCGGAGCTCGTCGATCGCCTCTTTTTGAGGCTTGGTGGTGAGCATGTGCAGATCGGCGAGCAGGATGTAGCAATCGTACTCGTCTTGGAGCTTCACTCGGTTGGCGAGGCTGCCGACGTAGTGCCCAAGGTGCAGTTTTCCCGTAGGCCGATCGCCGGTCAGCAGTCTTTTTTTCGGAGAATCCTCGTTCGCCACCAATGCCACTCCCAATGCTCAGGGGGCTCCCATCGAGCCGGTGTTGCCTCGCGATGCGCGGACCGGGTCCGCCGGCGCGGTGCCGACTCTAGCGGAGTCACGGAAACAGAACAAGACAGGGGCGGACGGGGCACTCTTATTGCTCCCGCTTGGACAAGGGGATCGTCTCTTCCGTCCCCCCTTGTCCAAGGGGGAGCAATTGGAGGCTACCCTCGCGTTGATGCACCTGTCTTGTATTCGTGCGACACGCTCCGTTGCGGGTCGCCACGGAGTTCTTGATAATCAGCCGGGGAGGGGAGACCCACCCAATTCCCGACAACCGCCACCGCGCCTAGGGCCGAGAACGGCCAAGGAGAGTCTTGTGCATCCCCCGGAAGCCATCGACCAAATGCTACTCGACGTGCTGCAATGCCCCGTCTGCAAGGGGAAGCTCGAACGCGTCGAGGCGGGTCTTCGCTGCGGCTGCGGGCTCCTCTTTCCCATCAGAGACGGGATTCCGATCATGGTTCGCGACGAAGCGGTCCGCGAGGAGGCGGAACCGCCGGCTGCGGAGTAGGTCGTTGAGATGTGATCGGTCTTGGGTGCCATGCCCACGGGTTTCCGTGGGCATGCAGGAGTGGATCGACGGATTTGCGTGGGCATGCGGGGTGAGCGACGTTTTCCGGACTCCGGGTGGCCCCGATTGCTTGCCAATCGGGGGGGCGCAGCCACAAGAGTCCCCATTGGTAGGTCAGGCCATTGCCTGACGAGGGTGGACTTTCGCTGTTCGTTACTGGTTGTCGACGATGATCAGTCGCGAAGCGACGGCAGCACGTAGCCTGCGGCGTGAGCCGCAGGACTCGTGCGTCGAAAAGAGGCCGAGCCCTGAAGGGGCGACAGCGGGGAAGGGCCAGTCAAAGAGTGTCGCCCCTTCAGGGCTCGGGATTAGGACGGCGACATGGTCCTGGCACTAACGTACCAGGCTACGTGCTGCCGCCGCGTTCGCGGCTCAAGAGGTTGGCACGATCCATCGCTCGGGAGACTCGGAATTGATTGCCCATTGGGGTGGTGCAGCCACAAGAGTCCCCATTGGTAGGTCAGGCCATTGCCTGACGAGGGTGGACTTTCGCTGTTCGTTACTGGTTGTCGACGATGATCAGTCGCGAAGCGACGGCAGCACGTAGCCTGCGGCGTGAGCCGCAGGACTCGTGCGTCGAAAAGAGGCCGAGCCCTGAAGGGGCGACAGCGGGGAAGGGCCAGTCAAAGAGTGTCGCCCCTTCAGGGCTCGGGATTAGGACGGCGACATGGTCCTGGCACTAACGTACCAGGCTACGTGCTGCCGCCGCGTTCGCGGCTCAAGAGGTTGGCACGATCCATCGCTCGGGAGACTCGGAATTGATTGCCCATTGGGGTGGTGCAGCCACAAGAGTCCCCATTGGTAGGTCAGGCCATTGCCTGACGAGGGTGGACTTTCGCTGTTCGTTACTGGTTGTCGACGATGATCAGTCGCGAAGCGACGGCAGCACGTAGCCTGCGGCGTGAGCCGCAGGACTCGTGCGTCGAAAAGAGGCCGAGCCCTGAAGGGGCGACAGCGGGGAAGGGCCAGTCAAAGAGTGTCGCCCCTTCAGGGCTCGGGATTAGGACGGCGACATGGTCCTGGCACTAACGTACCAGGCTACGTGCTGCCGCCGCGTTCGCGGCTCAAGAGGTTGGCACGATCCATCGCTCGGGAGACTCGGAATTGATTGCCCATTGGGGTGGTGCAGCCACAAGAGTCCCCATTGGTAGGTCAGGCCATTGCCTGACGAGGGTGGACTTTCGCTGTTCGTTACTGGTTGTCGACGATGATCAGTCGCGAAGCGATGGCAGCACGTAGCCTGCGGCGTGAGCCGCAGGAATCGTGCGTCGAAAAGATGCCGAGCCCTGAAGGGGCGACAGCGGGGAAGGGCCAGTCAAAGAGTGTCGCCCCTTCAGGGCTCGGGATTAGGACGGTGACATGGTCCTGGCACTAACGTACCAGGCTACGTGCTGCCGCCGCGTTCGCGGCTAAAAGACACGCCATTCCTTGGTCGACAAGGAGGGATGATTGGAGCTCCTTGCGTGCGGCGCACGCCCCGGTAGCGGAGCAACCGGGGCTAGCCAAAAGATTGGACAACGGAGCGCCTTGAGCGGTTCGCGAACGGGTTGGCGATGCCTCCCTGTTGTCGATGGGACAATCCTAATTTCTCCCCCTTGTCCAAGGGGGAGTTAGTGGGGGCTCTTCCGACGTTTGACCGCCGTCTCGATTCGGGCATCGAAAGACAAAGCCGACCCCCCTCTTTCCCCCCTTGGACAAGGGGGGACCGTAGAGGCTTCCCCTTGGACAAGGGGGGACGGTAGAGGCCCATCCTACCCAATAATGTTCGGAATCGCACCGAACGACGTCGTTACACCGTCGGGAGCTTGTAGGGCGAACGGTACTCGTATTCGAGGAGTTCGTTGGCCTCGGGGCTGTTGGTGAAACGCTCGTTCTCGGCGTCCCAGTCGAGCTTCTGGCCGGTGGCCAACGCGATGTTCGCCAAGTGGGCGAAGATCGTCGAGCGGTGTCCTTCCTCAAGCGGGCAGTGGGTCTCGTCGCGCGTCTTAATGCAGTCGAGGAAGTTGCGGGCGTGAGCGCTAGTCGCCTCGTGATTGGGTAGCTTCGCCTGCACCCGGCTGGCTTTGCCGCGACGTCCCTTCGCTTGGAACTGGCCGGGGCGCTCGGTCAGGATCTCGTAGCCGTTGCCGGAGGCGTAGACCGTGCCCTGGGTACCGCGCAGTTCCATTTCGCCGGTGGGGAAGATCGGGTTTCCGCTCGCCTCGTACTGGCCGAAGATCAGCAAGCTGCCGCCGGGGAGTTCGAAGACTGCCTCGGCGGTGTCGGGAATGGTGCGATCGTCGTCAACGGCGTAGCGGCCACCGAGGGCGACGACCGACTTCGGGGCGGCTTCGCCGAGCATCCAGCGGAGGGCGTCGAAGTAATGGACGCCCCAGTTGCCCATTTGCGAGGAGTAACCGAGCCACCAGCGGAACTTGTAGGGGGCGATGTTGTCCTGGTAGGCCTGCTCGGCGCGGGGGCCGACCCAAGCGTCCCAGTTCAAATCGGCCGGGGCGTTCTCCTTCTTGGCGTGCCCGATGCCGTTGGGGGCCATGTTGCTAATGCGGTAGGCCCGGGTAACGGTGACTTTGCCGACGCGGCCGTCCTGGATCTCCTTGGCGAGTTGGTGGAAGGAGGGGATCGAGCGGCGATGCAGTCCGACTTGGCCGACCCGCTTCTTCTTGTTGACCGCGTCGACCATTTTGCGGCCCTCGACGATGGTCGAGGAGAGGGGCTTTTCGACGTAGATATCCTTGCCGGCGTCGGCCGCCTCGATGGTTTGCAGGGCGTGCCAGTGGTCGGGGGTCGCGACGATGACCGCGTCGATGTCCTTGCGGTCGAGGATCTTGCGATAGTCCTCGTACTGATCGACCTTGCCCCCGAGCTTCTCGGCAGTCTTGGCGAGGTAGGGCTTGTAGACGTCGGAGATCGCGACGAATTCGCAGTCGTCGTGGGGGAGGAAGGCGTCGATGAGCTGGCCGCCACGATTGCCGACACCGATGATGCCGAGCCGGACACGATCGTTGGCGGCGGCGCGGGCGGTGTTCACCGTCGACGTGGCCAAGCCGATCGCGGCGGCGGTTCCCAGTTTGGTGAAGTCTCTGCGGACGATCTCATCGCTCACGGTCATGTCTCCTGAAGACTCGAGCCTGTCTCGACGTCGTGGTTACCTTGGTGGGACCAACAGCGCTCGTCGCCCGAGCAATGGACGACGGCCGGGGAGATGCCGCGACGAACCGGCGCGGCCCGGAGGAGGACTCTTGGGGAGTCGGGGCCGAACGGGGGATCGCGGAATCCCGCTTGAGTTCCCAAGTGTACCAGGTTCGCGATCGGGCCGAAAGAGGTGATGTCACGAGCAATCAGTCGCGGGGCGACGAGGCGACGGGAGGGACCTGGCCACGTTGCGCTAAGGAACCGCACGCAAGATCCTGGGCGCCACGTTGCGTTGAGGAACAGGCCGCAAGATCCTGGGCGGTCCCTTGGCCGGACGCGAGGAGGTGTCCTCCCCGAAAAGGGGGCCCTCGAGCCGATCCGAACCGCAGCGGCGGCAACGGGATAGGGTAAGCGATGTATGCCCCGATTGACATGGAATGCCTTTGGGCATATAGAAAAACGAGAGGTGACCCGACGCGTGGCCGCGGTCTGAGGTCATCCCTTGTAGCGACGAGGAGAGCTGGGTGGCGTCCAAGAAAGAGAAGAAAAAGAAGGATAAAAAGCGCCGGGACGTCGATCCGGCGTCCCTGTCCGGGCAACTCTTGAACGCGATCGAGAGTGCCGAAGCTTCGGGCATGACGCAGTACGCCATCGCCAAGGCTGCCGGCATCAAGCCGGAACTCCTCTACCGCTTCGTGAGCGGCGAACGCGACCTCAAGTTGGCGACCGCCGCCAAGATCACGGAAGTGCTGCGACTTCAACTGACGCCCGTCGTCGAGGCGGTCGTCCTTGAGGACCGGCCCTTGAAGGAGGCTCAGGGATGAACGTGGACCCCGTCCAAGTCCTGCGGCGATTGCCTGTCGGAACGGCGCTCTACGATCGGACGCACCACGCCGACGGATCCTGGGAAGTCCATTGGATGATCCGGGAAGAATGCGGGACGATCGAACGTTACGGAAAGCACCCCGATTTCGAGGTCCGCGCCGGCCTCTTTCGCGTCAGACCCACCCCGTCCGGTGGCGTGGTCGCGCTGGTCCCGGTTCTCTTTCGGATCGGTCCGCGGGCGCTCTACGAAACGTGGATCAACGAGTACGCCGACGACGAACCGACGCTGTGGACCTTGGCCGGTCAGCCGCGACTTCGCATCTCAATCTACGGCGACGGCGACAAGCCGGTGCAGAGCTTTCAGGCCGAGAACCTCCTCGCCCGCTTCTCCCGCGACGCTTGGGAGCGGATCCACAAGCTCGCGGCTTGGTCGATGGACGACTTCGAGCAAGCTCGCGACATGCTCTACCGCAAGTTCCCTGGCTCAATCGATCTCTGGAGGCAGCTCGAGGGCCAGCAGGCCGGCGGGTGCTCCGACGAGTCGCGCCAAATCTTTCTCGATGCCAACGCCAACGCCAGCTCGACCAATCGCATCAGCCCCTACCTTCATCGAAGGTGGTGATCGGATCGATTTCGGGTCGATGCTCATCCGATTAGCCGCCAAACTCGTCAGAATCGGTTCATTTTGAATCGATTTTGGTTCGATTTCGCGCCGATAACGCTCCGTAGCCGTCCAATTCGGTCCCCTGAGGCGCGCGATGCGCTTCCTGAGGATGTTGGTCGGCGGCGCGGGCGCGTGTCTTCGCTGGTGGCTGGGGCTCAGGGGCAATCCGGATGAGTCGGACAACGCATCCTGAGGACTGGCAAGGAGTTCCGCCGACGGTTCTTCGCATCCGCCAGATGCCTCGCACCCATCGCCGAGCGGGCCGGGTTCTCCGGGCGTGGGGGCGAGCCCTCTTTCTCCCGGTGGCGGGCATGATCGCCGCGGCCCCGCTGATTTCCTTGGCGGCGATGGTCGTTTGGCATGTTATTTCGCCACCCATGTCGTTCTCGGTACCTCTCAATGCGCGGGCGTCGGAGTTGACCCTCCCGACGCGGCTATCGCGATCGCATCCAGCGATCATCTCGCAAGTCGTTTCTCTGGAAGAGGTTGAGACGATCAATCCTCCCGTGAATCTCGACCCTGTCTACACGCTCCCGGTCCCCCTCGCAGGGGCTCCGGCGCGGCCTGGACGCTAGCGCGGAGGACGGCGTGTCAGTCATTACTTCTTCGACAGAAACACCTTCCGACGATTGGCGTCAGCGGCTCGACCAGTTGCGCGACTATGCTTGGCCTCACGCCAAGCCCCATTGGGAGCCGATTCACGCGGGGAAGACTCCGGAAACGCCGGAAGTCCCTTCCCATGACCCTGAAACGGCTGAAATCACTCTGGCGATCACGCCACCCTCGAGGCCGGAACCGGCGGTGGTTGTCGAGCCGATCTTGCGTCCCGCCACGAGCAACCCGCTTGGGTCGATGGTCGCGACCGAGTCGCGGGTGAGGCCGTCGACGATGCTGCGTTCCGCCATGGTACCACCGATCGTCCGGCGAATCTTGCGGGAGTACGCCCCTCAGTGGCGCTCGCTCACCAGATGCTTGGAACGGGGTTGCGCGGCCGACGCGGTACGGACGCTGATCGTGTCGGGAACCCGCCGGCGAACGGGCAGCACCAGTGTCGCGATCGCGCTGTCTTGGGCTTTGGTCCATCACACGGGGCGAAATGTCCTCTTGATGGATGCCGACTTTTCGCAGCCTTCTCTCGCGGATCGACTTCAACTTCCTCGGCGGGCGGGCTTGGAGCGACTGGTCGAGTCATCGTGCCCTCTTCGGGACGCTCTGATCGGACTCGACGACCCGCCGATCACCCTGCTGACGTTGGGTAAGAGGCTGGAGTCTCCATCGCAATTGATCGGTGAGCCACGCTGGTGGAACACGATGGCGCAACTGCGCCAGCAGTTCGATCTGGTCGTGATGGACGTGGGGGCGTTGCTGGACGAGCCCAACCCCGCGCTCAGCGTCCCGAGCATCGATGCGGCGCTCTTGGTCAGCCGCCCGTCGAAGCAGTCCGGCTCCTGCCTTTCCGAATCGCTGCAATCGCTCAAGCGACGACGTGTTCGCTGCCTCGGCGTGATCGAGAACGGCATCAGCATGTAGTCGCATCGTCCCTTTCCTTACCCCGTCGCCCGAATCGGGATCCTCTCGCCTAGGATTCCGGTGTTCCAGGGGGTGATGATTCATAGAACATCCCGGATGGTCGCGGCGCCCGCAACGCTTTCACCAACTTGGATGGTCGCCCGCGTCGGGAGGGACGTTCGTTCGCGATGGCGGTAGCAAAGCTCGCGCTTGAAGACGGAACTGTGCTCACGGGAGAGTCCTTCGGTGCCGAGGGCGAAACTCTCGGAGAAGCCGTCTTCAACACTTCGATGACTGGTTATCAGGAAATCCTGACCGATCCCTCCTATCACGGTCAGATCGTCACTATGACCTATCCGCAGATCGGCAACTACGGCGTCAATCGTGACGACGTGGAGTCGCCGAGGCCTTTTCTCAGCGGATTCGTGGTCCGAGAGCTCGCGAAGCGTCCGAGTAACTATCGGCACGATCAGCGGCTTGAGGACTACCTCGCCGAACATGGGGTGATTGGCGTGCAGGGAATCGACACGAGAACGCTCGTGTTGCGGATCCGCCGCCAGGGCGCCATGAAGTCCATCCTCTCGACGGTCGATCTGGATGACGCCAGCCTCGTGGCCAAAGCCCGCGAGAGCCGAGGCCTCGTCGGTCGCGATTTGGCCCGCGAGGTGATGACCGAGGGCGTCTCGCAGTGGACGACCCAGAGTGGCGAGTGGCAATTCATCAAGCCAAGCGGCTCGACGGCCGAGTCGGGAGCTCCCTACCGGGTCGTCGCCCTCGACTTCGGGATGAAGTGGAACATCGCTCGATGCCTCAGCGAGTCGGGCTGCGCCGTGACCGTGGTTCCCGGCACCACGCCGGTCGACGAGATTCTCGCGCTTGAACCCGATGGCATCTTCGTCTCCAACGGCCCGGGCGATCCCGAACCAGTGACCTACGGTGTCGAAACGCTTCAGAAGCTCATGGGCGAGGTGCCGATCTTCGGCATCTGCCTGGGCCACCAGTTGCTCGCGCTGTCGCTCGGCGCCAAGACCTTCAAGCTGAAGTTCGGGCACCGCGGGGCGAACCAGCCGGTGCTGAACCAGCGGTCGGGCCGGGTGGAGATCACGACACAGAATCATGGATTCGCGGTCGACGCCGCCACGCTCCCCTCGGAGGTGGAGGCGACCCACATCAATCTCAACGATCAAACTCTCGAGGGGCTCCGTCACAAGACCCTTCCGGTCTTTTCGGTCCAGTACCATCCGGAAGCGAGTTCGGGACCTCACGATAGTGCGTACTTGTTCGGCGAATTCATCGAGATGATGGATGCGGCGCGCAAGCGGGACATGACTTGCCGAGGAAACGCGAGATAGCCAGATGGCCACGACATGCGTCGTAGGACTGCAATGGGGCGATGAGGCCAAGGGCAAGGTCGTCGACCTCTTGACCGCCAAGCACGACATGGTGGTCCGCTTCAACGGAGGGGCCAACGCCGGGCACACGGTGGTGGTCGGCGAGAAGACCTACAAGCTGTCGCTGGTTCCCTCCGGCATGATCGAGCCGGGCAAGGAATGTGTCATCGGCAATGGGGTCGCGATTCACCCCCCGTCGCTGGTCAGCGAGATCACCCAACTCCAAGAGAAAGACGTCGAGATTGACGGTCGGCTGCAGATCAGCGACCGGGCCCACGTCATTCTTCCCTATCACACCGCGTACGAACGACTGCTCGAGGTCGAGGCGGGCAAGTCGGCGATCGGCACCACCGGTCGCGGCATCGGCCCGTGCTACGCCGACAAGGCGCTACGGATTCACAGCGTACGGATGGGCGATTTCGTTTCTTCCGATCGCTTGCGCGAACGCCTCGTGGACATCGTTCCGTACAAGAACAAGTTGCTGCGAGCGCACACGAGCGACATCGAACCGCTCGAAGTCGACAAGATCGTCGAGGACTATAGCGAAGCGGCTCGCTTTCTCGAGCCCTACGTCACTGATACGTTCTGGTCGCTGCAACGGTCGCTCGACGCGGGCAAGAGTATCCTCTTCGAGGGTGCCCAGGGGACGCTGCTGGACATCGATCACGGAAGCTATCCCTATGTCACCAGCTCGAACAGTTCGGTCTGCGGACTGTCGAGCGGCTGCGGTGTCCCGGTTCGCCGGGTCGATCGTATCATTGGGATCGTCAAGGCCTACACGACGCGGGTGGGAGGTGGGCCTTTCCCGACGGAACTGCTCGACGAGAAGGGCGAGCACATCCGGGTCGAGGGCCGCGAGTTCGGAACCGTGACCGGCCGTCCGCGCCGCTGCGGATGGTTCGACGCGGTCGCCGCCCGCTACACGGCGTTGCTCAACGGCTGCGATGTTCTCGCGGTCATGTTGCTGGACGTGCTGAGCAAAATGGATGAGATCTCCATCTGTGAGGCGTACGAGATCGATGGCGAACGGACGCGCGAATTCGCGGTGCCGCTCGATCGCTTGGCTCGCTGCCGGCCGATCTTCCGGACGCTACCCGGCTGGAAGAAAGACATCCGCGAGTGCCGCGAGCTCAGCGACCTGCCGAAAGAGGCCCGAGCCTACCTCGACGCGATTTCCGAGGAAGTCGGCGTTCCGATCGCCCTCTGCTCGGTCGGCCCCGCCCGTCGCGAGACGATCCACATCGACTAACATTCTAATGGGTAAATTCGCCGACCAAGCGCCGAGGTGTTTTCACCTCGATGTCTTCCGGGTGTCATGCCCCCTCTTGCGTGGGCATGCGGGGAGTGTTTGCTCCTCCGATCAGACGTTCGCACCGGGATCGCGTAGGTCAGGCATTCCTCACCTCTCCCGCGGGGAGAGGTCGGCGAGCGAAGCAAGCCGGGTGAGGGGACGGAACGCACGGGATTGCCGGGTGATTGGTTTAAGTGAAGCCCCCTCACCCCTAACCCCTCTCCCACGGGGAGAGGGGAACAAGAGGCTGACTCTCCCACGGGGAGAGGGGAACAAGAGGCTGGGTGCCATGCCCCCTCTTGCGTGGGCATGCGGGGAGTGTTTGCTCCTCCGATCAGACGTTCGCACCAGGATCGCGTAGGTCAGGCATTCCTTACCTCTCCCGCGGGGAGAGGTCGGCGAGCGAAGCAAGCCGGGTGAGGGGATGGAACGCACGGGATTGCCGGGTGATTGGTTTAAGAGAAGCCCCCTCACCCCTAACCCCTCTCCCACGGGGAGAGGGGAACAAGAGGCTGACTCTCCCACGGGGAGAGAGGGGAACAAGAGGCTGACTCTCCCACAGGGAGAGGGGAACAAGAGGCTGGGTGCCATGCCCCCTCTTGCGTGGGCATGCGGGGAGTGTTTGCTCCTCCGATCAGACGTTCGCACCGGGATCGCGTAGGTCAGGCATTCCTTACCTCTCCCGCGGGGAGAGGTCGGCGAGCGAAGCAAGCCGGGTGAGGGGATGGAACGCACGGGATTGCCGGGTGATTGGTTTAAGAGAAGCCCCCTCACCCCTAACCCCTCTCCCACGGGGAGAGGGGAACAAGAGGCTGACTCTCCCACGGGGAGAGGGGAACAAGAGGCTGACTCTCCCACGGGGAGAGGGGAACAAGAGGCTGACTCTCCCACAGGGGGAGAGGGGAACCTTAGTGCCTGACACGTAGGCCTAGATGGACGACGACGGCTGATCGGCGATCGTCAACGATGACCGTGGGACGAGATGGAATCCCGAAGGAGATTTGGGTGCCTGCAACGGAGTCGGAATCCCAGGAACAAACACTCGAGCGTTTGGGCTTGGAGCCGGAGAGCCTGCCGCGACACATCGCGGTGATCATGGATGGAAATGGTCGATGGGCCCAACAGCGCGGCTTGCCCCGGATCGAGGGGCATCGGCGAGGCGTCGGTAGTGTCCGCCGGACGGTGGAGGAGTGCTGCCGATTGGGGATCGGCCAATTGACGCTTTACTGCCTGTCGCAAGAGAACTGGAAACGGCCGCGGCTCGAACTCGACCTTCTGATGGAACTGCTTCGTCGCTACCTGATCGACGAACGCGACACCATCATGAAGAACAACGTCCGGTTGCAAGTGATCGGTCGCCGGGAGGGCCTTCCTCCCGAGGTGATCGACGAGATGAACCGCACGCTGGAGATGAGCCGCGACAACGACGGCATGGTGCTCTGCCTGGCGATCAACTACGGCGGCCGAGCGGAGATCGTCGACGCCGTCCGCGAATTGAGCCGACGTGCCCGCGACGGGCAGCTCGATCCCGAGGATGTTGACGAGACGATCATCGCGGAAGCGCTCTACACGCGGGACATGCCCGATCCGGACCTGTTGATTCGGACCGCGGGGGAGCAGCGGGTGAGTAACTTTCTGCTCTGGCAGATCTCCTACGCCGAAATTTGGGTCGCGAGTGTCTGTTGGCCGGAGTTCGCCGAGGAGCACTTGCAGCAGTCACTTGTCGACTTCGCCCGTCGGGAACGCCGCTACGGTGGCCTCAACGGGTGACGCGTCGTCGGCGTCGCGACTTGGGGCAACGGTCGACTTTCGAGTCGATGCCTTGTGCGAACGGTTATTCGAATGAGAATGAGAAGCGTCCCCGGCATGCCCACGACTAGTGACATCCGGCACGAGGCGCTCGGCGTGTGATCGTTCGTATCATGCTGATGCCAGCCTCGGTCATTTCCCTTTCTTCGCTAGAGTGAATCCAGGAGAGTTGACGTCCCTCTTGTCGGTGTCGTTCCCAATGGCGAGAAAGAGACTTCTGGCGTCGATTCTCGCGTGAGGGCATCGAGGTGGGATTTCCATTTTCCCCGGCAAGCGTCGCGAGGAAATGGAGAAGGGCTCGCCTTGCCGACGGGTTGCCGTAGAACTGGCTGCACTCATTTGATGGTATCAATGGTCGGCCGGCGTGGTGATCGGCCGACGGACGGATCTCAAAAGCAGCGCCTGCGCATGCGTCGGGCCTGGGCACGTTGACGGATGTTGAATCACCGCTTGCTCTTCGGGCTGTTGATGACGTGTGGCGTCTTGGCGATGCTGGCGGTCGACAACCTCCTTGCCCCGTACTACCCGCTGCTCGGCGTCGTGGCGCTGCTGGCGACGTGGTTCGCCGCCCGTGAACTGGCGCAGATGATGCAATGTGTGCCGGTGGCGGTCAAGCCCTGGTTCGTGATCACCGGCTGCTTGCTGATCATCGGCTCGGCCTGGCTCACCCCTTGGCTGGGACCGGGGGGGACATCCACCATCGTGGTCGCGGCGTTCCTCTTCGTCTTCTTGTCGATGGCGGCGCTGTTGATCTCGGCGTGGGAGTATCGCGAACCCGGCAACTCGCTGATCGTCATCGCGGGGCATGTCTTCTCGCTTTTCTACATCGGATTCCTTGGCGTTTTCATCGCGGAGCTTCGCTGGCATCCGGGAGGCCCGATCGCGGGGGCGCTCGCGGTCACGCTGGCGGTGTTCACCCCAAAGTGTTGTGACATCGGTGCTTACTTCACGGGTCGCTACTTGGGGCGGACGAAATTGTCGCCTCGGTTGAGCCCTGCGAAGACCTGGGAAGGAGCGGCGGGAGGCGTGGTGGCCGCCGTCGCTATTGCATTTGTCGTGGCTGCCGTGGGAAAATGGATCATGGGCGTGGAGGTGCTCGATCCCTTCTCCGCCCTGGGGTTCGGCTTGGCCCTTGGCGCTGCCGCCCCCGTGGGAGATCTCATGGAGTCGCTGATCAAACGCGAATGCCAACACAAGGATGCGTCGTCGCACATTCCCGGGTTCGGAGGAGTGCTCGACGTGATTGATTCGGTTCTCTTTACCGGCCCGCTGGCCTACCTTTTCCTGATCGGGATTCAGTAGTCCCGTCGCGGAGGTCCACACCCAACGAGAGCATGGCACAACTAACACTCGACAACATCGAACGTGACGAGGCGCTGGCGCTCTTGGGCAACGGCGATGCCCATTTGCGGCTGCTGCGAGAAGCGCTCGGGGTCAAGGTCGTCGCCCGCGGCGAGACGATCAGTTTGCACGGGACCGAGGAGCAAGTAGATCTGGCTCGAAAGATCTTCGACCAGATGCGCTCCCGCTACAAGCGGACTCGACATCTCTCCGTCGACGATCTGCGGTTCTATTTGAGCAGCGCGGTCTATGCCGAAGGGGCTTCCGGGAGCAACCGCAAGCCGGCGGCGCGCGAGATCGTCGGCCCGATGCGACGCCTTTGGGCCCGTACCGCGGGGCAGAGTCAGTTCATCGAGGCGATGCGCGAACACGATCTGACCTTCTGCATCGGCCCGGCCGGAACGGGAAAGTCGTTCCTCGCGGTCGCGGCGGCCCTCGAGGCGCTGCACCAAGGGCAGATCAAGCGGATCATCCTGGCGCGACCGGCAGTGGAGGCGGGCGAGAAGCTCGGGTTTCTCCCCGGCGACATGGAGGCGAAGGTCCATCCCTACTTGCGGCCGCTACTCGATGCGCTGCGGGATATGCTGGACTTCCACCAGGTGCGTTCCTACCTCGATAATGAGGTGGTCGAGGTCGTGCCACTAGCATTCATGAGGGGACGAACGCTCAACGAGTCGTTCGTGATTCTCGACGAGGCCCAGAACTCGACGATTCCCCAGATGAAAATGTTCCTCACGCGGCTCGGCAACGAGTCCAAAGCGGTCGTCACGGGGGACGTGACCCAAGTTGACCTGCCGATGGGGACGACCAACGGTCTCTCCGACGCGGTGCATCGTCTAGGAACGCTCGATGGGGTCGCGCTGGTGCGAATGGACAAGGGGGACATCGTCCGTCACCCCTTGGTCCAGGCAATCGTGAACGCCTATGAGTTGACGGAAGGGGATTCGGAAGGTTCCGAGTCGCCCGGGCCGGAGCCTCAAGGCCAATAGGAGCCATTGGGTCCAGGGAGCGCGTCGCGCTCGGGACCCGAGTGATGTTAGGTCGCCTTTTCTCCTTCGGACGCAAGCGTCGCCCGACCAGTCGCGGGGAGTCATCGCGTCTCAAGAAGACGAATTCACGTCCCGAGCGTGGCTTGAGCAAGTATTTGCTCCAGCTACTCATCGGCGCGCTGACCGTCGTTGGGACGTCGGTGTTGGTGAGCTACGGCGGAATCCCATTCCCCTTCCGCGCCGGCGATCGCGCCGAACGCGAGATCCGCCTCAAGACCGGTCTGAAGATCGCCAACGAGACGAAGACCCGCAACGAACGCGAGGCGGCCGCCAGCGAGACGGCGCTCGAGTTCATTCTCAACCCGACCCCCTACATCGACCTGAAGGAAGAGCTCTTCGAGTTGCTCGATGCGGTCGCGTCGCAGTCGGACTACGAGAAGCTCGGGGCGGAGCGGTCGGAATGGAACCTCGGCCTCGATCAGTTCAAGAGCCTCCGCACCCTCGTGCCCGATCGGCACGCGCTGTTCAACGTCGAGATGAAGCTCGACAAGGTCTTCGAGCCTTTCCTGAGTGAAGGGGTGCTCGACGAGACGACACTTCCCCCCGAGGGCAAACGCAACGCGACGGTGATCTCCGTGCATCGGTTCAGCGTCGACAACTCCGAGCGTACCTCTTTCATCAATCGCAAGGATGTGCTCAAGCAGGAGTGGATCAAGCCCGACGGCCGACTGCACAAGCTGCTCGAAGAGGAGTGGCCCAGCGACAACGGCGACATCGCCGACACGCTGTTCAACCTTATCGTCCCGACGCTCAACGCGAACTTGGTCTACGACGCGGCCCGCACCGATGATGCCGCCAAGCGTGCCCGCGAGGGCGTGCCGGAGGTGCTCGACGAGTATCCCAAGGGCTACCTGGTGGTGCCGCAGGGAGCGACGATCAACGACGTGCAGCTTCGGTTCCTGCGGGCCGAGCATGTCGAGTTCATGCGGACGACGTCGATCTACCGCAAGGCGTTGCACTTCCTCGGCCAGATACTCATTGTCCTGGCGCTGGTGGTGACGACCGCGTTCTACCTTTGGAGCTACGAAGAGCGGATCATCCGCGAGCCGAGTCGGTTGGCGCTCTTGTGCGGGCTCTTCATGTCGACGGTCCTCTTCGCCAGACTCCTAAGCACCGCCCCGTACGAAGGAGAGATCCTACCGATCGCGGTGACGTCACTCTTGCTCGCGATCGCGTACAACCGGGGGCTGGCGCTCGTCGTCGGATTCTCGCTGTCGCTGCTGGTTTCGGTGACGGTCAGTCATCCGATGACGCAGTTCGTCGTCATGGTCGGCGGGACCTCGGCGGGTATTCTCGCCCTCGACTCGGTCCGTTCGCGGACGAAGCTGATCAAGGTCGGCTTCATCGCGGGGATCTCCTACGCGCTACTCTCGGTGTCGATGGACTTGCTGGTCAACCAGCCCTGGCCGTTGATGCTCGAAGACGCGGCGCGGCGGTTCGGTTGCGGACTGATCGCCGGGTTCTTGATGACGGGCAGTCTGCCCTTCATCGAGTCGGTCTTCGGCATCGTCACCGACATCAGTTTGATCGAACTGGCCGACACGAGCCATCCGCTCTTGCAGCAACTCGTGCAGCGGGCTCCCGGCACCTACAATCACAGCGTGACGGTCTCGATCATCGCCGAGACCGCCGCGAAGAAGATCGGGTGCAACTCGCTGTTGGTCCGCGTCGGGGCGATGTTCCACGATGTCGGCAAGATGCTCAAGCCGCAGTACTTCATCGAGAACAAACAGGCCGACGAACGCAACCGCCACGATCAGCTCGCGCCCGCGATGAGCACGCTGATCATCATCGGCCACGTCAAGGACGGCGCCGACCTCGGTCGGCAGCACCATTTGCCGCAGCCCATTCTTGACATGATCGAGCAACATCACGGCACCACGCTCGTCGATTACTTCTATCATGAAGCGACTCGGGAGATGCAGGCGTCCGACACCGCCGACGAGACCGTCGAGGAGTCCTCGTTCCGCTATCCGGGGCCGAAGCCGCAGCACAAAGAGGCAGCGGTGCTCATGCTTTCGGACTGCGTCGAGAGCGCGAGCCGGGCCCTGAGCGAACCGACCCCCGCGCGGATCGAGAAGCTGGTCCACAGTTTGGCCCTCAAACGGTTGCTCGATGGGCAACTCAGCGAGTCGGGGTTGACGCTCGAAGAAGTGAAAATGATTGAGGACAGTCTCACCAAGTCCCTCATCGCGGTGTACCATGGACGGATCAAGTATCCCGATCGCGATCGGAATGCGAGTTAACCTTCCGGCAAGGAAGGGCATTGAGTAGCACAGAGGGGCGAACGTGTCGATTCGATCGCCGCGCCGACACGAGAGAGGCGGATGATCAACGTCGATATCGCCGATCGTCAAGATTCGCTTGGCGTCGATGACCAGTGGTTTGTCGGACTGGCTCAGCACGTCTTGGAGGCCCAGGAGGTCTCGGCGGCGGAAATCAGCATCGCGCTGGTGGGAGACCAAGAGAGTTGGGATCTCAACCGGCGCTACCTTGAGCACGATTTTCCGACCGACGTGATCACCTTTCCGCTCTCGGAGCCGGGCGAGCCGCTTCACGGCGAACTGGTCGTCAACACCGACTACGCCCGTCGCTCGTCGGAGGACTACGATTGGTCCGCGTTCATGGAACTGGGCCTCTACGTCGTCCACGGTATCTTGCACTTGTGCGGCTACGACGATCACGAGGAATCGGACGCGGCGGCCATGAGCGAACGGCAACAGTCGTTGCTCCACGCCTATCATGAAAAGACCGGTCGCGACGGGTCTCGCTCGTCGTCGCTGCCGACGAACAACAAGGGACATCATTCCCTCCCGGAATAAGGACGCATGGCCAACCTGATCTTGCTTGTCGTACTCATCATTGCCATCGTCGCCTTGCGACTCTCGGCGTTCGCCCTTCATCATTTTTCGAGAGCTCGCTTGGAGCGATACTGTGCCGATCGCAACCTCGAGCGGTTCAGCACCATTCTCGCGCTCGACGACGAAACGGTCATGGCGATCTATTCCTGGACCTGGCTCTTCCTCGCGGGAGGCGCCTTGCTCTTGGTCGACATGTCCTTGGAAGGCGATATCCAAGCCGGTTGGTTATTGATCGTCGGTATGTTCGGTCTTTGGCTCGCCTTCGTCACGTTCGACCTTCTGTTGGCGCGGCCGCTGGGGGAGCTCTACGCGGAACGCATCGTCTACCACGCCTGGCCCGCGCTGACGGCGTGTCGCTTGATGATGTGGCCGATCGTCGTGACGGGGCGGCTGTGCGATCGCTTGTGCCGCTGGTTCGGCGGCGTCAACGATGAAACGATCACGCCGCTGCACGAGGAGATCCTCACCGTCGTCAACGAGGGGGAACGCGACGGGATGGTACTCGCCGAGAACGCCGCGGACATGATCGAGGGTTTGATCGAGCTGCACGAGTTGGCGGTCTCGGAAGTCATGACGCCGCGGACGTCGATGGTGATGCTGCCACAGTCGGGGACGATCGAGGAGGCGCGGCAGCTCATCTCGGAGAAGGGGCACTCCCGAATTCCAGTCTTTGGGGCCAGTCGCGACGACATCGTCGGGATCATCCACGCCAAGGACCTCCTGCCGCATCTCTCCGATGAAGGGGCCAAGTCGCAGCGGATCGACTCGCTCGAGTTGCGTCAGCCCGCTTACGTCCAGGAGACCAAGCAAGTCGATCTGCTCTTGCGAGAGTTCCAGCGCGAGCGGCTGCATCTGGCGATCGTGCACGATGAGTATGGTGGCGTCGCCGGCTTGGTGACGATCGAGGACATCCTCGAGGAGATCGTGGGCGAGATCGCCGACGAGTACGATCCCGCCGAGATTCCCAGCGTCCACCGAATCAGCGACGACGTGCTCGAGATCGACGCGAGTTTGCATGTCGACGAGGTCAACGAGATCCTCGAAGTGAACATCCCCGAGGACCAGGACTTCGACACCCTCGGTGGTTACGTGCTCGAGTTGCTGGGCCACGTTCCCATCAAGGGGGAATCGGTTCGCAACACGCAGGCGGTCTTCACCGTCCTGGAAATCCGCCGCCGAATGATCCGGCGCGTCCGCGTCGAACGCATCACCGAGGACGGCAAGGTCAAACGCTCCCAACCGACCGGCTAGTGCACTGGTCCATCGAAGTGTTAGGGTGCCAATGGCTGCTGGTCAGCCAGTGCCGAAGGGTTGGGGGCACACCAACACCACTTCGAGTTGGAACAGACCACTAGGCAGTGAGTGAACCAACGGGGACACTCGTGTTCGGTTTCCTTCTCCCTCGGGGACAACGCCCCGAGGCATGCATCCACTTCTTTCCCGGTTGACACGCCATGATCAGCGATCAGACCGATGCGTTCGTGATCCGTTCGGTCGACTTTAGCGAAACCAGCAAGGTCGTGACCCTCTTTTCCCGCGATCTCGGCAAGCTGAGCGTGATGGCGAAGGGGGCTCGTCGTCTCAAGAGCAGTTTCGAGGTTGCTCTTGACCTACTTTCCGTCTGTCGTATATGCGTTCGACGCAAAACCACCGCTGAGTTGGATCTCTTGACCGAAGCGAAGCTCTTGGAGCGTTTCGACGGACTCCGTCGGAACCTCGGGGCACTTTACGCGGGTTACTTCATCGCGGAAGTGCTCAATGGGCTGACGGGGCGCCACGACGCGCACCCGGTCTTGTACGACTCGAGCGTGGAAACCTTGCGGCGGCTCGGGCAGGGGGAGGATCGGCAACTCACGCTGATCCGGTTCCAGCTCAAGCTGCTGAAGGAACTGGGATACGCTCCGATTCTGACTCACTGCTCGATCTCGGGCGCGGAAGTGGGACTGTCGGAACGCATGGCTTACAGCGTGGCCGCGGGAGGACTCGTCCATCCCGACGAGGCGAGGAATCGAAGCGGCTGCATGACGATTCAAGGGGCGACGGTTCAGGCGTTGCGGGTGTATTCGGGGGAGACGGAAGCCGCCGAGCGTCTGGTACCGAGTCAACGCGGTCGGGACGAGATGTGGCGTCTGCTCCTCGCGACGGTCGCCACGCACTTGGGACGGATGCCGAAGATGGTCGCGATGCTCGACGCCTCATGAAGGTGGGGGCATTCGGCCGATCGAGAAGAGACCAGAGCGGTTCTCGCGGGGGATCCCGAGAGGACTTTCGGGGCGAAGGAACGCCCTCCGACGAGTCGGACGCAGGGCACGGGGAGTTTCAATCGTGAAGTTGGCCGTCGTACTGTTGCGCCGTGGTGGGCATGTGGATTCTTCTTCCTCCGCGAGGAGGTGGGGACTGTGCCTGTTGGTCGCATCGTTGATCGTGACGCCCTCGTTGGCGTTGGCGGGCAAAACGGGTCGAGACCGCCAACAAGGGGCGGGAAAGACCGACATCGAGCGGGAGGACCGCCTGTTCGGTTTCGTCAGCCGCATGATGGGCAAGGGCGATGCCGACGAGAAGGAGGTCGATGATCCCGGCGCCGAGCCGAGCATCTCCGACGAATCCGAGGAGAAGCTCGCCCAGGAATCGATCGACGAAGTCGCCGGCGAAGCGGTCGAGATCGAGCAAGAGCCCGTCTTCGACGCGGAGGATGTCCCCGGCGCCGAGCGTGCCTTCAACAGCCACCGACGTCGTCACGGTGCTTCGGTCCGGGAGAACGACAACCGGGTCGCCAAAGGCGTCGGACGCTACCTCGGCTGGATTCCGGGACGCTCCTCGAAGAGCAAGTCGAACGTGCAGACCATCGAACGCGACTCCGGCGGCAAGTACTGGTTCTTCGGCGGCGATGATGACGACAACCCTCGCGCCGAGTATGCCGAGGCCGAACAACTCTTCCGCGACAAGAAGTTCTCCAGCGCCGCGGGCAAGTTCAAGGCGATCGCCAAGAAGTACAAGGATACGCCGATCGAGGAGGACGCCCTCTTCATGCGGGCCGAGTCCGAGTACGCTCGCAAGCGGTTGCCCAAGGCCCAGGACACCTACGTCGCGCTTCTGACCAAGTTCCCGACGACCCGCCACTTGCCGTTGGCGGTCCAGCGTCTCTCGGACATCTCGTACACCTGGCTCGAGGACTCGCGACTGGTCGCGCAGGGAAAGAAGCCCGCCCGCAACAAGTTCTCCCGAACGGTCAACTTCTTCGATCGCAGCCGGCCCTTCCTCGATACCGAGGGACGGGCGCTCGAGGCGATCGAGGCGGTACAGCAGTACGATCCGTTCGGTCCCCAGACCGACGACGCGGTCATGTGGGCGGCGAATCACTCGTTCGTTAACGAGGACTACTTCATCGCGGCGACCTACTACGAGCAGGTGCTGACCGACCAACCCAAGAGCGAGCACGCCGTTCGCGCGGCGGCCCTCGGGGCCAAGTCGTACATGCTCAACTATGCCGGTCCGGACTACGACGGGGCCGACCTCAAGGACGCCCACCGGTTGACGAAAGCGGCCCTGACGCGGTCGCTCGAGCTGACCGCCGAACAACGCGATCGCTTGGAACGTGACCTACGCGCCATCGAACTGGAACTGGCCAAACGCGAGTTCGTGACCGCTCAGCAGTACGAGCGGATGGGCAAGCCGGTCTCGGCCCTTTACTACTACCACCTCGTCAACGACAAGTACCGCACCACCGACTGGGGGGAGCGGGCCCGAACCGAGATCGCCCGGATCGAGGGCGAAGCGAGCCAACCGGGACCGAGCATGATGGGACGCTTGGCGTCCATCCTTCCGGGTGGTTCCTCCAAGGAGGAGGTCGCGGAGGCCCGTCGGGCGGATCAGGAACCGGGCAGCATCGCCGAGGCCGCGGCCGAGGAAGTGCTCGAGAACGCCGCCGACGAGAAGAAGGCGGAGCCGGCCAAACCCTCGCGGGGACTGTCGGTGCCGAATCTCTTCGACGGATTCTGAGCAGAGAGTGCAGGAAGGAATCGCTTGCCGATGGGCATGATGACGGCTCGCACGGATCGAACGATGAACCACTGCTGGCGAGGGGCGCCCCTGGTGTCGCTGTTGCTCGCCGGCACGTTCCTGGTGTGCTCGGGTTGCGGCTACACGACCCGGGGACTCTATCCGCAGAACGTCCGCACCGTCGCGGTGCCGATCTTCACGTCGGATGGGCTGCGGCGTGACTTGGAGTTCCCGCTCACCGAGCGCGTCATGCAGTCGATCGAGAGTCAAACGCCGTTCAAGGTTGTCGACTCCGGGGATGCCGACACGCTCCTGCGGGGTCGCATCACCTCCTTCTTTAAGAGCCCCTACGGTGAGGATGCGTTCGACAATCCTCGTGGTGGCGTGATGAACGTGACGGTCCAGGTGACGTGGATCGACAACACGACCGGCAACGTCATCGCCGAGGGAACGATCAACGCGCCGCAGTCGTTGACGCTCCAGGCGATCGGGGCCTTCGCCATCGACACCGCCCAATCGAACGCGACCGCCGATCAAATCGCGATCGAGAACATCGCCGACCAGATCGTGACCTTGATGCAGAACCCGTGGTGACGGCGAAGGCATTGGCGTCGAGGCGGGTTCGCCTTCGTTGACTCGTCGCTCGCCCTTCTTCCCGACTGCCTCAAGGGTGCCACTGGCTCCTTGTCAGCCAGTATCTGAAGGGTCGACGATGATGTTGCCGAGCGTGTACCACATGCCCACGCGACGCGTGATCCCTTCGAACATGCCCACGCGACGCGTGAGCATGGCACCCAAGAGGCACCCAATACTTACTCAAGACGGATCTTGATGAATCGAAGGCGATCACGACGAGCCGCGACCGCCTAGTTGCTGGCGGGAGACGATCTCTCGCGGACAGTCCGGCAAGGCGTCGAGAAAGAGCCCCCCGTACTGCTTGGTCAAGATCCGCGAGTCGAGCACGACCACTTCGCCGCTGTCGCTCTTGGTGCGGATCAGCCGACCAAATCCCTGCTTGAACTTGATCACCGCTTCCGGAAGGGAATACTCCCGAAACGGATTGCCGCCCCGTTCGCGGATCGCGTCGAGTCGAGCTTCGATGATCGGTCGGTCGGGAACGGAGAAGGGGAGGCGCGTGATGATCACGCTACGCAGTGCGTCGCCGGGAACGTCGACCCCTTGCCAGAAGCTGTCGGTCCCGAAGAGGACCGCTCCCGGCGTCCGGCGAAATTCCTCGAGCATCCGGCCACGCGGCATCCCGTCGGACTGCGAAAAGAGGGGCAAACGCCGATGGGCGAACCAAGCACGAAGCTGCTCGGCGGCGCTTCGCAATGCGCGGTGACTCGTGAAAAGGACGAACGCGTTGCCCTCGGATCGTTCGGTGAAGTAGCGGATCAGCCGTAGCGACTCTTCCTCGAAACGGGCCGATTCGCTCGAGGGATCGGGCATCTGCGAGACGAGGACGAGCCGGGCTTGGTGCTCGTAGTCGAATGGGCTGCCGAGTTCGAGCTCGTTGCCGTCGAGAAAGCCGAGCCGATCGCGCATGAATGCGAGTCCCTGACTGCCGCCGGCGCCCAAGGTCGCGCTGGTGACGATCGGGGTCGGGACGCTCGTCCAGATCTGCTGGTGCAGTCGCGAGCCGACATCGACCGGGGCGCACACCATCGCGATATTGCCGCGCGACCGAGACTCCAGCCAGTAGACGAAGCCGTCGAGCTCTTGTTCGAGCCACGACTGGATCGACTGGCCGAGCGCCTTGCAGCGATTGGAGAGTGCGACGAACTCGATCCGTTCGGTCTCGCGGACGATACTGTCGGCCTGCATCGCGAGCCCACGCCCGAGTTCGAGCAACTGTTCGGTCAGTTGGTTGGCGACGATTCCCTTGGTGCGGACGCGACCGTTCTGCGAACCGTAGCGCAGCAGCCACTCGGCGATCGCGCTGAAGAAGTCCTCGGTCACGTAGCGGACGCGTTGGGAGAGCTCGCGGATCGCGGGGAAGTCGTAGTGGACCGCGACCCCCTTTTGGGTCCGTTCGTTGTAGATGCGATTGAGCGTGTAGGCGATCGAGCGATTGGTGATGGTGAGGCCCATGTGCCCCGCGGCGGACTCCTCGAGCGTGTGACCTTCGTCGAAGATCGCGATCTTGTAGTCGGGGAGGATCGAGACGCCTTGCTCACGCAGGGCCAGGTCGCTGAAGAAGAGGCTGTGGTTGACGACGAGGATATTGGCCCCCCAGACGCGTCGCCGGGCGGAGTAGTAGAAGCACCGCTCGTGTTCGGGGCAAGAGCGTCCCAGGCAGTTGCCGTGATCGCTTTGCACTTCGTCCCAGACGGTCGGCAGGGGCTGAAAGCCGAGGTCGCTGAGGCTTCCGTCGCGCGAGTCCTCGGCCCACTGGCCAATCTGACGAAGCTGCAAGTGGGCTTCTTCCTCGAAGAGCAGTCCGCTCGCTCGTTCCTTGGCGATCTGAAGCCGCCTGAGCGAGATGTAGTTGGAACGGCCCTTGACCAACACGGCGGAGAACTCGTCGGGCCAAAGGCTGCGAAGGAACGGAATGTCCTTCTTGATGAGCTGCTCTTGAAGGCTGATGGTGTTGGTGGAGATAACGACGCGTTTGGAATCTTTGGCCGTCGCGGCGGCGAGGGCGGGGACGAGATAGGCGAAGCTCTTGCCGACCCCGGTGCCGGCTTCGACCATCAGCGGACGCTCGTCGGCGATCGCCTTCTCCACGGCGGTAGCCATCGCCAACTGCTCGGAGCGGGGCTCGTAGCTCTCCAGACGACGCGCGATGCGTCCACCTGGTCCCAGCATCTCCTCGGCCGTTATCATTCGCTTCGCGATCCCATCACGTCCGGCTGCGGATTCCTCGCCAAATCGTTGTTTTAAGAATGAATCGCGTGGAAGACTCGGGGATTCCGTGGCGAATCCCCACCGGCGGGAAGAGATGGGAGCCTTTGCTCCTCGGTCAATCGAAGAGTGACGAGGCCTTTGCTCCTCGGTCAATCGAAGAGTGACGAGGCCTTTGCTCCTCGGTCAATCGAAGAGTGACGAGGCCTTTGGTTTCACGGGGGCGGCTTTGGCGGGAGGACTCGTCGCGGCCGGCGCCGACGGCTTCGCTCGGGGCTTTTTCGGAGAACCCGCGCTCGCGGCGGCCTTCGCGTCGAACTCACCACCGAGGTCCTTGATTCGACTGGTCGCGTCGACCGACCGATTGACCAGATTCTCCTCGAAGGCGGAGTCGGCCAAGTCGACGTCGGAGAAGTTCAGCACGTTCAGTCCGCTGGCGCCGTTCCCCGCGATCTGACAGTTGTCGAGAACGACCGAGGCGTCGTTGCGAACCGTGAGTCCCGAGTCGGCGTTGTCGAGGAACTTGCAGTCCTTGAAGATGACCGCCTCGGCGGGTCCGTAGACCTGGGCGCCGTCAAAGCCGAATCCGTCAAAGGCGAAGTTGCGAACGGTGACGTGCGACGCGTGGATGATCGCCATGCCCGCGCCGCGACGGCACTCGTCGATATCGAGCTTGGAGATGTCGGTCTCGGGCTCGAGGCGGAGGTAGTACCGCCCGAACCAGAAGGCGTGCTCTCCCGGATTGATCGCGGGTTTCGCGCCGTTGATCGGATTGGGAACCGGTTCCTGGAGCTTGCCGTCGATGATGAGCGTTCCGGAGCTATCGCGCGACCCGTGGCGGACGAAGGAGCCGGGGGCGATGCGATCCCACGAGTCGGGGTGAAAGGAGCGTCGGCCGGAAATCGTCGCGCCGCCCCCGTCGATGACGAGCGGTTGCGAGGAGAATCCATGCAGCCTAGCTCCGTGGACGACGACCTGCTCGTCGTAGGGGGAGTCGGTCGGCACGACGACGATGCGGCCGCCGTGCGACGATTGGCGAATCGCGGCGTTGATCGACTTGAGCGGGCCGCTGCCATTGGGCTGACGCTCGGGAGACCGTCCGTTGAACCGGTCGTCGCCGGAGCGATTGTTGACGTAGATCACCTGGGTCGTCGTCCCGTGGGTCTCGTCCGAGGCCGCGAGCAAAAGTAGCCCAATCAACGCAATTGTCATGATTCGTCCCAATTCACACAGATTGGTTCCCATTTCCGGTTAAACCGGCGTTGGCAAGTGAACCTTCACGCTTGTTCGGCGATTTCGCCCGAAGCCGGAGGCCCAAAGAGGCCGAACCTAGGTACGACGGGCAGGCTCGTCCGATCGTCGCCGAATGCGACCTTCCGGAAAGCCCGCTCGTGGTGGAACTGCCCTGTTGGGTTCGTCGTTTCTCCCACGGCTCGGCAACCGTCGTTTTCGCTCGGCGGGCTCGTTGTCGGACGCAGCGTGATTGGCAAGCAACGATCGTATGTTCAGTACCGTTGTCATTTACCGAGATGCCCCGGAACTGTTGCGACGGGCATTACGCAGCGTACAGCGCCAATTGTATCCCCCGAAAGAAGTCATTGTCATCGAATGCGCCCGCCACGGCGACGCTCCCTTCGCGGACTTGACCAAGGGTTGCGATAGCGGCATCGAGATCGTTTGTCTCGAGGCTCTCGGCGCCGATGACGCGGAAGCGCGATGGTTGGGCATTCAGCGAGCCCGGGGCGAACTGATCACGTTCCTGGATGCCCGCGACGAGTTGCTTCCCTCGGCCTACGTGAACATGCTCAACCTCTTCGAGCATCGCCCCAACCTCGAAGTCGCCTACGGCCGATCGGTCGTCCGCCACGAGGGAGGCTGCTTCACGCCCTCCGAAGGGATGTGTCAGCCGCATGGGGATGTGCTCGAGTCGATCGTGAAACGCGATCTGGTGATCTCCCCGTCCACCTTCGTGACGCGCCGTCGCACGCTCATGGAGCGGACGTTCGCCGGCGACGATCCCGTTCGCGACGACTGGCAGGAGTTCCTCGTCCGAACGGCGATGGAAACCTCCTTCGGCTGCGTGCACGAGGATGTCGCTATCGTCGCTCACGACACGCTCTCCTCTCACGGCGACAATCCAGTCGATCACGCTCGATTGCTGGGACGACTCGACGAGATCTTGCGTCGTCAACTCGGCGATCGCGTGGTCGACGAGGCTCGCGCGATCTGCGAGTTCCAAGTCGGAAAGGAATGTTGGCGCAACGGCAACACCGGACGATCCCTCGAACACCTCCGCCGCGCCACAACGCTCGACCAGCACCGTCTTCGCTACTGGCTACTTCGCGGCGTCGTCGGTTCCCGCCACTTGCTTGATCGCCATCTCAAACGAGCTTCGTGACCACTCCCCAAGCGACTCTCAGAGACGCGACGTCAACCCACTCTTGATGTGCGCCCCCATGTTCTTGGGGCCGAGATAGATGTCCCAGATCGTCTTGGAGAACTTCTCGTTGGGAATGAGCGTTCGCCCGCTCTTGCCCATGCTGATCTCCAAGCCGATGCCCGGGCGATGGATGATCCAAACGTTGTCCCCTTGCTTGACCGAACGCGAGGTCATGAAGTCGACCAACTGCTTGACCTCCCGATCGAACCCGCGGGGGTAGTTGGCCCGGATGGATCTCTTCACCGCCTGGGCCATCGTCGATCCGGCGACGTTGCGTTCCAGGACCAAGTGCAGCGCCTTGGGCTCGTTGATCGAGGCCAACTCGTCGGCGGAACGGACCTGCGAGTCCTTGGTGACGTAGCTTCCCATCGCATAGACGTTGAAGACGAGCTTCGTCCGGGTGGCGGTTCCGGTCAGGTCGAGCGGCATCGGTTGATCGCCGATGTTGAGCGAGACCTGGGCCGGAAAGGAGACTTGACTTCCCGGAGCCGGCACACGTTGTTGCGCCATCGCGATGGTAGCCGTCATTCCCAAAAGCATCAATGCGGTCGTTCGCACGCGTCACCTCCCCTTGGAATTGAAATGTTGCTCGGTCGGCTCCCAATATGAGCACGTTTCGTACCACGTATCGCTGCCGTGGGAAAACGGTACAACCTCGATTCGGCGGGATTGCGTACTTCGGCGCTCTTGTGACCATTGGGAGACTGGGGGGAATGCCCGGCCCGCTGGTCGCGAAAGGAGCCGGGGCGGCGATGAGAGGCAGAAAGAAGGGGCGACGTGACCTAGCCGGCCGCGACGATGCGGGCTTCGCGTGGAACTCCCCAACGGTTCACCTGCCAAACCTCCCCACTGACGACATCCATGGCGCTGAGCCAGCCGTGTCCGTGGCAGAAGGTATCGAGACAGATCACGTGTCCAAGGTCCAGAATATCCCCACGGCGCTGTTCGGTATGTCCACACAACGCCGTCTTCCCGGACATGTGCGGTCCGGGATAGGGTTCTTCCAGCAGCGACCATCGCAGGGCGTATGCCGGCTGCTCGGCGAGCGGCAAATCGGGTTCGTAGCGGGCGTGGACGAAGAAGTGACGATCGCTCTCGGCGAAGTCCTGACAACGGCGGACAAACGCGATGTGTTCGTCGGGAACCGTCGAGATTCGGGCCCCAAAACGGTAGGAAATAAGCGTCGCGGCTCCGCCGGCTTCCTCCCAGACGCGCAGCGCACGCTCACTCTCGAGGGCCGCGAGAAACATCTCTTCGTGGTTGCCCATCAGGCACGTCAGGTTCGTCGTCGCTTCGAGCGCGATCAAGCGATCGATCACTGCGGCGCTGTCGCGTCCCTGGTCGATGAAATCGCCGAGGACGATGATCTGGTCGTCGTGTGTCGGCGCGATCAACTCCAGGAGCGTCTCGAGGGCGTGGATGCAACCGTGGATGTCGCCGATCGCGATGATGCGACGCGGACCTTTGTCACCGTCGCGGGCGACCTTCTGGGGAGACAGGACTCCGCTCGACATGGATCGTCGTCTCCTATGAGTGAATGATACGGTACCCCAACGGGAGATCGACACGCGATCGGTCCATCCCTCGGGAACGGCGTCGAATTGCTTGGCAAGAGTCTCGGCGGGTACGTTCCTGATCGCGTGGAACACGCGCGACGTACCACCAGGCCCTCATTCAGTCTATACCAGTACGTCAAACAGCGTGTGGGTAGTTGGGCCCACTTGTTGAGGCGGGATCGAGAAGTGACAGGAAAAAATTACAAACGGTTCTCCCCGGCGGGCGAGTTTTCCAGCGGCGCCAGGGATCCTGGGAGAGGGGCGTTTCGTCTTCTGACTGGTTGAGTCATGGCCAGGAGAAACATGGGGAAAGTCCCACGCTCGGCGTGGGCATGCGGGAAACGATAATGAATTGGAAAGCTCCCCCGCAACAGGGGCGAGCGTGGGTTTGTGTCGCGAGCTTGCCGATCGGGAACACTAGGCTCCGTCTCAAAACTCGGCTCTGGCTTCGACTCGCTGCATCGGCACGGGACTTTGTCGGGCTGCATCGACGAAATCCAGCGGATTCGCCTGCTTCGCCCTCCTCGACCCGCACCGATTGGCTGAGTCTCGGGCCGACGACCTACTTTTTGAAACGAAGCCTAGTGGTTCATCTATCCTAGGATTTCGGGTTGGTTGATTGCTTCTGTTCGAGGAAACTTGCTGCTTCCTGGAAAGCACGGAGGTTTCCCAATGAACAAGAAGTACATCGTTCGCCTCACGGAAGAGGAACGCGCAACTTGTCACGCGGTCATCAAGAAGCTCAAAGGCTCCTCCCAGAAGGTTCGACGGGCACAAATGCTCTTGAAGACAGACGCCAACGGTCCGGCGTGGACGGATGAGAGAATTGCCGAGGCTTTTGGTTGTCGTGTCCAGACCGTTGAGAATCTACGCAAACGCCTAGTCACCGAGAGTTTTGCGTTGGCATTGGATGGAATGAGACGCGAGAAGCCACCGACTCCGCCGAAGCTCGACGGGCAGGCCGAAGCAAGACTAATCGCCATGCGTCTGGGAGAGCCGCCCAAGGGATACGGCAAGTGGACGCTGCAACTGCTTGCCGATCAATTGGTTAAACTAGAGGTAGTGGAATCCATTTGTCCCGAGACCGTTCGCAAGACGCTAAAAAAAATCGCATGACCAAGCGTATGATCGACTATTGGGTGATCCCCCCCGAGAACGACGCTGAGTTCGTCGCTTGCATGGAGGAAGTCCTCGAAACCTATGAAAGACCCTACGATGCAGACCATCCGGTCATTTGCATGGACGAGCAACCGGTCCAGCTGATCAAAGAAACAAGGCAGCCGATTGAAGCTGCCAAGGACCATCCCAAGCGAGTCGATTACGAGTATGAACGAAACGGAACGGCGAGCATCTTCATGTTCAGCGAGCCGCTTTCAGGTTTTCGCCAAGCGACGGCCAGGTCGCAACGCACCAAGGTTGATTGGGCGCAAGAGGTCGCGCAACTGCTCGACACTCGCTACGCCGATTGCCAGCAAGTGACGCTGGTTCTCGACAACCTAAACACCCACACCAAGGGAGCGTTCTACGAGTTGTTTGAGCCTGCCGTGGCACGTGCCTATGTCAAGCGAATCACGTTCGTCTACACTCCGAAGCATGGGAGCTGGCTAAACGTCGCCGAATGCGAACTGAGCGCGATGACACGACAGTGTCTGACCGGTCGACGCGTCGGCGAACTCGACGAATTACGAGACGAAATCGGGGCTTGGTCCGATCAGACCAACCAGAAGCAGCGCGGCGTCGACTGGCAACTACAAATCGACGAAGCACGCACCAAACTGGCCCGACTCTACCCAAAAATTAAATTAAGAATGGATGATGCACTAGTGCACGGGTCCATCGAAGTCTTGGGGGGCCACTGGCTGCTTATCAGCCAGTGACAAAGCGTTTGGGTTGCACGAACGCCAATCTCAAGTGGGATCAGAACACTAGGGAAGAGGGGCCCGGCGACGCCAAACGGGAACTTCATACAGCGACCGGCACGCCAACCCCGCCAGCGCGGTCAATCCGAGGGTTCCGAGCATGATGAGCAGCAGAAGGGCAATCGGGTGCATCGCTCCGGCTCCGTCCTTGATGTTGTTGGCGGTTGGTTGAACCACCTCTATCCGTTGATCGTGATTTCGAGCTCGCGAGCGGACATGCAGCTCTGGCGCGAGCCTGATCGGTTGGCCGAGCATTCCCCGGCCCCATCCCTCATCGGCCAAGTGCGCCGCGCTCATTTAGCGTCCTTCGCAAGGACTGGCACTCTTCCGGCAAACTCGAGGTGAGGCCGTGACGGCCATGGAAGCTGGTCGAGGGGTGCAAGCAGGGCGAACTGTCGGCGGCGGGGCGACCGTGGAAAACCCTGCGGGAAGATCACGCGCCGGCCGGAGAATCGTTCGAATCGCTACCGCCACGCCAGCGTCGCCAAGGCCCCCAAGGAAACAAGGAGCCGATTCGATAGCATCACCCCGAGGACGCAAATCGTGAGGAGGCCGACGACGCCCATGCCGGAACGATTCGACGCCAACGACGAGAAGCCCCCCGCCACGTCGAGCGAGCGCTGGATGCTCGTTGTCTTCTCGCTGATCCTCCTCGGTTTCTTCGTCGCCGACATCGCGGTCAATTTTCAACCGATCAAGCTGACCGCTCTGCTCTTTCTCCTTTTCTGGATGCCGCTGGTGGCGCTTCACGAGGCCGCCCACGCCGTCGTCGCGCACGCGCTCGGGTGGCGTGTCCTCAAAACGGTCGTCGGCATGGGAAGTGTCCTTGGGCAATGGACCATTGGAGGGACCTCGGTCGAACTGCGCATGATCCCGCTGGTCGGGTTCGTCCGCACCGTGCCAACCCGCATTCGCCAGCCCAACGTCGAGAACGCGTTGATCTACTTCGCGGGCCCGGGCGTCGAGTTGCTGCTAGTGGCGGTGATCTACGCGATCCTGGGCGCGGACCTGTTGCGATCGTCGACGGACGCATGGGTCATCACGCTCCAGAGTTTGGCGTTGGCGGCGACGGTGGGGGGAGTGCTCAACCTCATCCCGATGCCCGTCCGCGAAGGGGATCGTTCGATTCCCAACGACGGTTTGGGCATCATCCTGAGCTTGCTGACGCCTCGCGAGCAGTTTGAAGAGATGATGAAGCACCGCGACGAGGAAGCGATCTCCGAGGGACGTCGCTCTTGCCGGGTCGGTCGCTTCCCGTAAATAATGACCGAAGAGTCAATAAATCGGGGTCGATTTCGCGAAGGAGTGAGCCGATGCGATCGTTTCTCATGACGTCTCTCTTGGGTGTTGGACTGGTGGCGGTCGGTGGTGGAGTGCCCGCGGCGGCGCAGGAGGCTTCCTCGGGCGATGCGTCGCTCCAGCAGCAGCTCCAGACGCTGAAGCAGCAAGCTGGCAAGCGCATGCCCCCGGAAGTCCTCAAGGCCTTCAAGGATGGCGTCGACAAGGTTCGCGCCACCGGCATCGAGAAAAATGCCAAGAGAGCGGGTGATGCCGCTCCCGACTTCGAGCTGACCAACGCCGCCGGCGAGAAGGTCCGGCTCTCCGAACAGCTCAAGAAGGGCCCGGTCGTGTTGCAGTGGTACCGCGGCGGTTGGTGCCCATACTGCAACTTGCAACTGCGTGCGATGCAGAAGGCGCTGCCCGAATTCGAAGAGCAAGGCGCGACGCTGATCGCGATCTCGCCGCAACTGCCTGACAAGTCGCTCTCGACCAAGGAGAAGCAGGAACTCCAGTTCGACGTCGTCAGCGATTTGGGCAACAAAGTCGCCGAGGACTACGGCATCGTCTTCAAGCTGCCCGAGGACGTCGCGACGATTTACGACAAGTTCGTCAAGCTCCAGGAGCAGAACGGCGACGACTCCAACGAACTGCCACTCCCGGCGACCTACGTGATCGGTCAAGATGGGAAGATCCATCACGCCTATCTGAACGCCGACTACAGCGCGCGGGCCGAGCCGGCCGACGTCGTGGATGCGGTCAAGGAACTCAAAAAGGGTTCGAGCAAGTAGTGCTTTGCCAGATCCAAGAGTTCGGGTGGTACTGGCTGCTGGTCAGCCAGTGAGAAGTGATCGTTGGTTCACAACCCGAAATCGAGCGTTTGACGCGGCACGAGGCATCGTTTCCAAAGTAGATCGCTTGCCCGAGGCTCAGCGAGTTGGTGCGGGAAGAGAAGGGCGAAGCAGGCGAGTCCGCTGGATTCGTCGATGCAGACCGACAAAGTCCCGCGCCGACGTAGCCAGCCGAAGCTAGAGCCGACTTTTGAGACGATGCCTAGTCGGGGAGCAGGGTGGGGCTTGACCCACCACAACCACCTTGAGGTAGGGAAACGGCGGCATGGCCAACTACGTCGAGCGGCACTCCCTCATCGGAAAACGGGCGCTCGTCACGGGAGCCTCTCGTGGCTTGGGCGCCCAGATCGCGACCCTCTTCGCCGAGGCCGGCGCCGATGTCGCCCTCGTCGCCCGTGATGAAGAAGGCCTCCACCAGACCAAAGCGACGGTGGAGGCTGGGGGCCGCCAGGCATTGGTGATCGCCGCCGATCTCGGCACGACGGAAGGTCCGCGCGAAGCGGCGTCCACGGCGCTCGAGCACTTCGGCGCGATCGACATCCTCGTCAACAACGCGGGCATCGTTCACCTCGAATCGCTACGCGAGGCGACGATCGACCATTGGGACGAGACGATGGCGATCAACCTGAGGGCTCCCTTTCTTCTCGCACGCGAGTTGGCTCCGAGGATGATCGAACAAGGGAGTGGCAAGATTGTCAGCATCTCGTCGGTCGCGGGTGTTCGTGGGTTGCCGAACCATGGCGCCTATTGCGCCTCCAAGGGTGGACTACAGATGCTCAACGCGGTGATGGTCGCCGAGTGGTCCCGTCACAACATCCAAGCCAACGTCATCGCCCCGACGGTTGTGATGACCGACATGGGCAAGCAGGTCTGGAGCGACCCCGCGAAGAGTGGTCCAATGCTCGATCGGATTCCGATGGGGCGTTTCGGCGAGCCGGTCGAGATCGCCGACTTGGCACTCTTTCTCGCGTCGCCCGCTTCGGACTTCGTTTGCGGTCAAGTCATCGAGATCGACGGCGGCATCACCCAGACGCTCGGCAACGCCACGTAGGGGAACGGCTCCAACCAAGGTTGGCCGTTTGCAATTGGAGGCTTGCCCTTCTTTGCCAGCGTCCGGCCTTGCCGAACGAGAGCAACAACGACATCTCCCTTGTCCAAGGGGAGTCACCAACGACATCCCCCCTTGTCCAAGGGGTGAGCCTCATTTTCCCCCCCTTGTCCAAGGGGTGAGCCTCATTTTCCCCCCCTTGTCCAAGGGGTGAGCCTCATTTTTCCCCCCTTGTCCAAGGGGGGAAAGAGGGGGGGTCGGTCTCGTCGGTAGGTTCATCTCTCGATGGGCGACGCAGGGAGTGAGATGGTGAATCCCCTTCCACCGATAAGCCAAGCTCGGCAAATTCGTTCCGTAGGTCAATCTGGGTTCGTGAAGGGAGCAAGATTCCCGAACCGATGGTCGAGAGCGACTGCCAGATGATCGCAACTTCCGCAGTGTCTGAGTTCAGCCGCGAAGCGGCGCCGGTCACTAGCCAGGGGTGAAACCCCTGGAATGGAGAGGATTCGGATCGAGCCCCGAAGGGGCGACGGTAGTCTCGTCAATCTGGGTTCGTGAAGGGAGCAAGATTCCCGAACCGATGGTCGAGAGCGACTGCCAGATGATCGCAACTTCCGCAGTGTCTGAGTTCAGCCGCGAAGCGGCGCCGGTCACTAGCCAGGGGTGAAACCCCTGGAATGGAGAGGATTCGGATCGAGCCCCGAAGGGGCGACGGTAGTCCTATCTCCCCGGCCGAACCCACCAGGGTTGGCGCCCTTGGTTTGACAACGGGGGAGCGAGAAGACCCCCTCTATCTCCCCCTTGGACAAGGGGGAGCAGAAGTGCGTCTACCTCAAGAGCGAGGCGGGTTCGGCGTGCTTGAGTGAGCGCAGCGCGATCAACCCGGAGAAGAGCGACATCGTCAGCGTCACGACGATGGTGCTCGTGATCAGCCAAGTCGGCAGCGTGGCGTGCGTTCCCAAACGACGAGCCAGTTGAGCCAACGCGTACGCGACCGGCCCGGAGGTCACCAGGCCGAGAATCCCGACGATGATCGCCTGCTGTAGTACGTAGACCGAGATCCGCCAACCGGGGATGCCGAGGGCTCGAAGCACCGCGAGTTCCCGGATCGAAGCGACGGTCGCCGCGTAGAGCGTCTGGCTCGTCACCGACGCGCCGACGGCGAGTCCCAAGAGAGCGACGAAGCCGATCGCGATCCCCGCCTTGGTCTTCGTCAACCAGTGCATCTTCGACCGGGTGGAAAACCGCTCGGCCTCGAAGGCGGTGAAGTCGGGAAAGGCGGCGTTGAGTTCATCGATCACTTGATCGACTTTGGTCGGATCCTTGACGGTCGCGAGCAAGTACGTCGTCTTGTCCTCGGGCATCCGCAGGATCATGCGGGCGGTGCTGAGCGAACAGAGCAGGTAGGGGCCGGAGATGCTCCCCATGTCGGGGACGAAGCCGACGATGCGAAGCCGGCGTCCGAACGACTCGCCGGTCGAACCGAGTTCGCTCGCCTCGAGCCGGTCGGCGTCGTTTCGGTCGACGACGATCGAGCCCGGTTCGGTCAAGTAGACGAGTTCCTCCGGATCGAGCTGGTCGACCGGGCCGATGCTCTCGGGTGAGACGTTCGTTCCCATCACGATCGCCAGTTCGTTCTGTCCGCTGGTGGTCGTCCAAAAGGTGAAGGACTGAACGTACTCGTTGACGGTTTCGATGTTGGGGTTGGCCCAGACGTACTCGGCGTAGCGCGTCGGGATGGGCCGGCCAAGGTCGACCGAGAGGGTGTCCTTGTAGCCAATCCAGATCTGGGCTTTGGAATTGACGATCGGAACGCTGACCACGCCAATGAGTCCCAGGAGGATGCCGGTCTGCAGTGCGATCAAGACCGCACTGAAGGCGACGGCGACGATGCCCGGGATGAAGCGTTTACGTTCGAACCAAATCGTGCGCAGCGCGTACTGCATGACACTCCACGTCGAAGCGAGGGGTTATTTCTTCGTGCTCGTTCCGCCGCGAGGGCTGCTTCCGGCCAGCGTTTCGGCATCAGGCGTCCAGAGTTCGACCCGCATCTTCATGCCGATACGGACCTCGGGCTGGTTGTCGTCGAGCGTGACGATGCACTCGAGCGTTCGTGCGTCGTCGGTTTGGAACAGATCGGGTAGGATCGTCCGTTTCGGCCCGATCCAGTCAGAGACGCGGGTGAGGGTCCCGGTCCAACTCGCGTTGCGATTGTCGTCGTCGAAGACTTCCGCCTTCATGCCAGTGTGAACGCGGTTGGCGAACTCTTGATTGACTTGCACCCGAACGATCCGCTTGCCGTCGGGGCAGAACCAGATGTTCGGTTGCGTTTGATTCTTCCCGAGGATCTGGCCGACGGAGACTTGCACCCGGAGGATCGCTCCGTCCTCGGGAGCGGTCAGTGTCTGGTTGTCCAAGTTGACTTGGGCGAGGGTCACGTTCGCGTCGGCGGCCGAGAGAGCGGCCTCGGCCAGGGAGACCTTGTCCTCGGGGTTGAGGAGCCGGAGCTGCTTGAGCTTCAGTTCCTCGGCGCGGGTGGCCGACTCGAGCTGGCGAAGCTGCGACTTGGCCCCGTTGTAGTTCTCCTGGCTGAAGGCTTCGTCCTTGACGAGGTTCTTAAGCTTCTCGACTTGGCTTGCTTGCGCGTCCTGCTGGGCTTGCGCGGCGATGATCGCTTGTTGCTGCAATTCGACAAGCAGTCCGTGATTCGCGGGGGCCTGCTTGGCCTCGGAGAGTTGAACCTTCGCTTCGGTCACGGCGGCTTTGGCCCGGAGCAGGGTCGCTTTGGCGGCGTCAATATTGAGCTGGACCAGCGGATCGCCTTTTTTGACCTGCTGGCCTTCCCTGACAAAGATTTTCTCGACTTGGCCGATCGAGGGGACGTTCAGCGGAGTCGTTCCCGCGAGCACGTCGACGTTTCCAAAGGCGACGACGCGGATGTTCTTGGCCGAGGGAGGACCCGGCGCGTTGGAATCGGGATTGTTGGGAGCGTAGCGACCACCCGATTGGTTGTCGGCGCGAGCGGTTTGGGCGACGAAGGAGCGAATGTCCTCGGAGCGTGAGAGGCCGAAGGAGATGGCCGCGACGCCGGCAATTCCGGCGACGAGAAAGAGTTTCGAGGCGTTGCGCATGCGCCATGCATCCTTCATGCTGAGCGTTGTTCCGTTGTCGGAGGCGAACGAGATTCGTCGTCCGAGTCCGTTGCCGACCCTTGCGGCGTCGGTCGTTGCCGACCCTTGCGGCGTCGGTTCGTTGCCGACCCTTGCGGCGTCGGCGCTAGGTCCCGACGCTCGGAGCATCGGGGGGATCCGACGTGTTCGCGTCAGATCGCGGGTGTGGGTTCGTCGCCGTCCCAGAGTTTGCCGTCTTCGAGATTCAGCACTCGATCGGCAAGAGGTATCAACCGCGGATCGTGAGAAACGACCAGAATCGTCGCGTCGCGTTTGTGAGCCGCTTCGTGGAGCAGGTCGACCACTTGGCGACCATGCTCCCAGTCCAGGGCCGAGGTCGGCTCGTCGGCGAAGACCAACGAGGGTTCCTTGACCAATGCTCGAGCGACCGCCACGCGCTGCTTTTCTCCTCCAGAAAGCTCCGCGGGCCGCAAATGTGCCTTATCACGAAGGTCGAGTGAAGCAAGCGTTTGAAGCGCCATCGAGGCTGCCTGCTTCTTTGGGACATTGCCGCCCCATTGTAACACGATCTCTAATTGCTGCTGCGCCGTTAGGGCCGGAAAGAGGTTGTATCCCTGGAAGATGAACCCGCAATACCGGCGCCGAAAGGCTTCGCGCTGGTAATCGGACATCTTCCAAATATCGGCATCAAGCGCAGAGACACGACCCTCGTCTGGGTGAAGAAGCCCCGAGAGAATCGCCAAGAGGGTCGACTTGCCCGAACCGGAAGGGCCCATGAGCAACGTCATTTGGCCCGCTTCGAGGGTGATCGAAACGCCTCGAACCGCGATGGTTCGCAGGTCCCCCGTTCCGAATCCCCGAATGATGTTATCCGCCTCGATCGTTACCGGCACCAATGGTTCCTTTCGCGATCCCTCTCGAGGGAGAAGGCTTGGGGGGACAAGGTTGCGTCGAACTTCCGTTCCGCGGGCGCCCAACGTCATGGACCGAAAGACGTTAGTAGGATTCTCCGGCCCAGGAACAGCCGTCACGATTGATTCACACGTACCAGTGTCGGACAAGGACTCCAGGGCGGAACTCCAGCGTCGGCTAAACGCCGATCGGCTGGACCGACCTGGTCGCTTGCGGGTCCCATGTCGGCAGTCCGCAGAGCCCCCCGCCTAAATAAGTATGATGCCAGAGCTGGGTTGCCATCACTGCCGTGAGTCCCATCTCAAGAGAGAGCCGAGTTCCCCGTCGTATTCGGTAACTTCGGTAGGTCTTGCGGTAACGCAACACCTTTTCTACATCGAATAGTCCCGTTCGTTTGAGCGATTCCTCGCTAAGCAGCTCGTCGACGTAGCTAGGCGGATCGAGCAGGAAGGTATCGGCCAGCGGAGCCCGGAACATCGCTTTGCGACGATGGACCACCGAGTCGGGCAAGATCCCCTCGCCCATGCGGCGCAAGAGATACTTGTCCCGGGTTAGGCCGCGAAGCTTCCATCGCGGATGGACCTTCGCCAGGAACTCGACGACCTTCTCGTCGAGGAACGGATAGCGAGTCTCGACCGAGTTGGCCATCGCGACGCGGTCGCCCTTGTGATTGATCAGGAGCCCGGGCAGGATCGTCTTGTAGCCGAGGTAGAGCGACTGGTTCAGCGGATGCCAACGCTTCATCCGTTCGCGGTTGATCTCGAGATCCTCGAACGCCAGATGGCCGTCGAGTCGTTCGATCATCTCCCGGGAGTAGAAAAAGTGACGACCCTGGCCGATGAGCATGTAGAAGTCGGCCTGGGCTTGGGGGCCGCCGAGGAGTCGTTTGAACTCCTTGAACTCTCTCCACGAGCCGTCGCCGTTGATCCACTTCATGACGCTGTAGCGAATCGCGTCACTGGGGCAGGTGCAGCCGACGTCGAGCAAGCGAATGAGTCGGTTGACCTTGAACCACGGGTAGCCGGCAAGGGCCTCGTCGGCCCCCTCGCCGGTGAGGGCGACTTTGTAGCCCTGTTTTCGGACTTCGCCCGCCAAGCGGTAGAGGGTCGCGCACGCGGTGTCGACGACGGGGGAGTCGGCGGCCTGCACCAGAAGAGGGTAGGTATCGTAGATCGCCTGGCTATCGCAACGCGCGATCGTCGGGTTGCAGCCGATCGCCTTGGCGTTGAGCAGAGCGGCTTTCGTCTCGTCGAAGCGCGGATCGGCAATCTGAACGGTGAAGCTCGGGATCGGCGAGCCGAGGATCTTGGAACTCATCGACGCGACGGTCGCCGAGTCGATGCCGCCACTTAAATAGCTGACGACGGGGACATCGGCTCGCAGCCGGATCTCGGTCGCTTCGCGAAACTTGTCGCGGAACTCCTCGACGAGATTGGGCGATTCGTACTCGTCTCCCTGGTCGGGGAAGTCGAGATCCCAGTAGATGTGCTCGCTGATGTCGGCCGGCTGATCGTTTTCCCGGAACTGAATCTTGACGAAACTGCCGGGAAGTAGCGCGCTGATGTCCTTGAAGACGGTGCGTCGGGTCGGGATGCCGAACATCGTCATGATGTGGTCGATGCCGCGAGGGTCGACCTCGGGCGCGACCTCGCCGGAGGCTAGGATCGCCTTGACCTCGGAACCGAAGTAGAGCCGGTCGCCGCGTTTGGCCCAGTGCAGCGGGCAGATCCCGACGCGATCGCGGGCGAGCACGAGCAGTCGCCGCTTCATGTCGTAGATCGCAATGCCGTATTGGCCCCGGAGGGTCGCGAACATCTCCTCGCCGAGTTCCTCCCAGAGATGGACCAGGATTTCGGTGTCGCAGGAGGTGCGGAAGGTGTGGCCGCGTTTGATCAGTTCCTCGCGGCGCTCGACGTAGTCGAACAGTTCGCCGTTGAAGACGACGACGACGCTCTTATCCTCGTTGAAGATTGGTTGCTGACCGTCGGCGAGACCGACGATGCTGAGGCGGCGATTGGTCAGCGCCATGCCGTGGTCGATGTAGTAACCGTCCTCATCGGGACCGCGGTGGAAGATCGCTTGAGCCATCCGTTCGATGATGCTTCGCTCGACGGGCTGCTGCCCCTTGAGTTCGACGACGCCAGCGATTCCACACATCGATGATCAACTCCCAATGAAACGACGCTGAGTCCGAGAGGAACCGATGCGCCTTCGGGCCGACTCGCGGGCGAGGGCATCGCGTTCGCCCAAAGTATTCCCAGCGTTTGGGGATTCGGCAAGGAAACGGGACGCGTTGGGAGCGATTCGTGACACATTCCGTCGATTCAGACGACGTTTCTTTCCAAAAAGGCGCCGAAACGCTCCCTTTTCCGGTTCTAACGGCCAAATCCCATCAAGAATGTGGTTGCCTAGATTGCCTAGCTTTCGGCCGGGCACTCCGGCCTTGGCCTCGCGACGCCACTAGTCAATCGTCGACGTCTGGCTCGCGCGGCTTCATACGAACCATTGCCCCTCTTCGGGAACGCGTCGTGAGCGGCTCTTCTCAGCGTCGGATAGCTTGTACCCGCAGACTCTGGGCCGCTTGGGGCGTTGGGGGACTCGCGGGAATCGCGGCCCAATTGCTCTCGCGCGGGCTGCTCGCGCACTTCCCGTTCGACGGCTCCGCGGCGGAATCGCCGATAGTGGGCGGCTCGCTAGTGATCCTGAGTCACCTGGGCAGTTCGATGCTGATTCGTCGCTATCTTGGCGGCAGGACGCTCGTCGGCGAAGCGATCGCTTGCGGCGTTCGTCTACTTTCGCGGGCGAACATCTCGTGCCGCGTCAGCGTTTGTCGCTCGAGCTGTTGATTCTCCAACGTTTTGCCGCTGGCGGATTGACGGCCAGATCCGCCGGTTTTGACCGAGTCTAGTGGGCCATCGATGCGGCGGGAGTTGGTGCGGTCCATGTCGGCAAATCGCACAGCCCGCCCCCGAGGAAGAGGTGGTGCCAGAGCTGAATGCCCATCACGCCGGTGAGTCCCATCTCGAGCGTGAGCCGCCTGCCCGATCCCCAGCCGTAGGTCTGGTAGCTGTTGCGGTACTCCAGGACACTTTTGGGGTCGAAGTAGCCGGTCCGACGAAGTGACTCCTCGCTGAGCAGTTGATTGGCGAACGCGGGCGGATTCTCGAAGAACGTGTTGGCGAAGGGGGCTCGGAACATCGCTTTGGGGCGATCGGCGATCTCCGGGGGAAGCATCCGCGAGGCGAAGAGTCGCAGCAAGTGCTTGTCGCGCCGCAGTCCTTTCAGTTTGTAGCGAGGATGAAGCCGTGAACAGAAGGAGATGACCTCTTCGTCCAGGAAGGGAAACCGTGCCTCGATCGAGTTGTGCATCGCCGGCCGGTCGCCCTTGTGGTTCATCAGCAGCCCAGGGAGCATGACCTTGTAGCCGAGATAGAGCGACTGGTTGAGCGGATGCCAACGCTTGATGCGTCCCAGGTTCATCGGGATATCTTCGTAAGCGATATGCCCATTGAGTTGCTCGAACATGTCGCTGGAGTAGAAGCGACTGCGCGAGAGACTGACCAAGCCGTAAAGGTCGAGCGCCGCGTGGGGGCCTCCGACGATCGATTGGATCCGTTGGGCGTTGGCCCAGGGGATGTGCTTGGCGGTGAGCCGGAGATAGGCGCGTCGGACCAGATTGCTCGGCTTGATGCGCTGACCATCAAGGAAGTTGAGCAAGCGGTTGGTCTTGAACCAGGGATAGCCCGCGAAGGCTTCGTCGGCTCCCTCGCCGGTGATCGTCGCTTTGTAGCCCTGACGGCGGACTTCGCCCGCGAGGCAATAAAGCGCGGCGCAGGAAGTGTCCATCACCGGGCTTTCCGAGGCGAGGACGAGTTTCGGGTAGGCCGCGGCGATCTCTTCGCTGCCGCAGGTAAGGATTGTCGGGTCGGCGCCGATCGTGCGAGCCGCGAGCAGGGCGCGGTCGGTTTCGTCGAGACCGGGCGTCGGAATGCGGATGGTGAACGCGGGGACCGCGGCACCACGGATCTTCGCGGCGGTCGCCATCACCGTGGTCGAGTCGACCCCGCCACTGAGATAGCCCACGACCGGAACGTCGGCTCGCAGTCGTTGGTCGACCGCTCGGAAGAAGATTTCGCTAAACTCGTCCACCAAGCGGTTGTCGTCGCGCGGGTCGTATTCCTCGCCGCGATCGGGGAAGTCGAGTTCCCAGTGAATGTGCTCGCGGATCTCGGCGGGTCCATCGCCGGCGAGCGAGATCTTCAAATAACTTCCCGGCAAAACCGCACTGATCTCCTTGAAGGCGGTACGCCGGGTTCCCATCGCGAAAAAGGTCATGATGTGATCGAGGCCGCGGGGATCGGCTTCGGGCGTGACCTCGCCGGAGGCGAGAATCGACTTGATCTCCGAACCGAAGTAGAGCCGGTTGCCGCGCTTGGCCCAGTGGAGCGGGCAGATGCCGATGCGGTCGCGACCGAGGATCAGGATCTTCTGACGCCGGTCGTAGAGGGCGAACGCGTACTGACCGCGGAGGTGGTCGAAGAGTCCTTCGCCGAACTCCTCCCAGAGATGCACGAGTAGTTCGGTGTCGCAGTTGGTGCGGAACACGTGACCGCGGTCTTCGAGCCAGGCTCGTTTCTCGGGGTAGTCAAAGAACTCGCCGTTGAAGACGACCCCGATCGATTCGTCCTCGTTGAAGATCGGTTGGCGGCCGTCGGCGAGACCGACGATGCTCAAGCGTCGATTGGCGAGGGCGAGGTTCGGTTCGACGAGAAAGCCGTCTTCGTCGGGGCCGCGATGCTCGATCGCCTCGGCCATGCGTTCGATCATGTCGACCTCGATGGGCCGATCACCTTCCAAATTGACAAAGCCGGCAATTCCACACACGATTCGTCATCCTTTCCACGCGTGGGCCGCGAATTATCGCTTCACCCAGGCTTCCTATCTTACCTAGTATTGGCGATAGAGAGACCCCAGTGAGTCGCTTCCGCGACGAAGCAGGTCAATCGGTGCCCGCCAGAGCGGAGTATCCATTACGACCGGTTCACGGGGCCGATCTTCTGCTTGGCACGGTGATTGCGTCGAGTGTCGACCAGGGAGTCTGGGGACGACGATCGCGGGATCAACGCGATCGCCCGCCGGGAGACTTGGCTCGAGGCCAAGGGCGGCGAAGAATTTCCAGGAGCCACCGTCGTTCGGCAGTATCTTGGGCCCTCGCACCGGAAGTCGCGGGGAACACGAGTTAACCCACGGGGATGATGGAAGACGGTCCGCCGCGTGGTTTCTTTCGACACAAGTGACCTCATGGGAACCGCTCGGTCAGGATTGAAGCTGAAAAGTCGCGAGTTGCATCGGCGGATCGCTCCGCTGCGCGAGCCGGACAACATCACCAACTTCGGCTACTTACTCGTCGACTATTTGACGCTCGCCGCGATTGTGCTCTTCACGATCGCGTTTCACGAGAACCGGATCGTTCACGGGATGCACTGGCTATGGGACGTCCCGGTGGTCCTCTTGGCGATCGTGGCGATCGGCGGCGTTCAACATCGATTCGCGGGTCTCGGTCATGAAGCCTCGCACTACGTGCTCTTTAGGAACCGTTGGCTCAACGAACTCGCGTCCGACTTCCTCTGCATGTTTCCCATACTCGCGACAACGCATCAATATCGCTTGGTGCACCTCGCCCACCACCAATTCACCAACGATTGGGAGCGGGATCCCGATCTGGCGAACATCGGCCGTTCGAAGATGATGGATCGGTTCCCGATGTCGCGGAGCGATTTTGTCTTCAACTACTACTTCCGCTTCTTTCTGCCGACGTTTCTGCTCGTGTACCTGTGGGATGTGCTCCAACTCTCCGTTCTTGGCGGCGGGCGCAATCCCTACGCCGACCGGGGCAAGGCGAAGCAGGAAGTCGTGGTCAATATCCGGCTGACATCGGTCCTCGGCGTGCTCTACGTCGTCAGTCTGATCGTTGTCCTGGGGATTATCAATGCCTACTCCCCATCTTCCTGGCTCCTGGCGCTGGTGCCGGCCGTTTTCTTGCTCGTGGGGACGGGCGCCGCTTGGCTCTTTCCCGAGCGGGCCTTTTTCGTCGCGCCGATCAAGTCGGTCTCTTCGAGCAAGGTGACCGCGTGCATGCGGCTCGCTTATATGACGGGGCTGGTGTCCGCGTTCGCGTGGCTCGGCTATCTCACGGGTAGGAATTGGGGTGGGTGGCTCGTCCTGTTGTGGTACGTGCCTTTGGTGACCTCGTTCGCGTACTTCATGTTGCTGCGCGATGTCTACCAGCACGCCAACGCCGATCGGGGACGCCTGACCAACTCGCGTGTCTTTTTCTGCGACCCGCTCACGCGCTGGGCGGTCTTCGTCTACGGGCAGGACATCCACCTGACCCATCACCTTTTCCCCGCGGTGCCGCACTACCGCTTGCGGGAGTTGCACGAGACGTTGCGTCGTTACTGCCCGGAGTACGCGGAGAAGGTCGTCGAGTGCGAGGGGACCTTCGCGAACGAATCGGGTCGGCCGAGCATTCTCGACGTGGTGACGCCCGGGCCGCGTTCGGGATCGCGGGGAGGTGTCCGCGTGAGTTCCTCGAACCGAGGGCTCTCGGAGCGGTCACTTCGGAACTCGACACTGGTCCGCTAGTGTCCTAGCTGGTTCATTCATTGCCAAAGAGACCTTTGGGTGCCATGCCCGCGCGCCGTGGCCATGCGGGAACCGCTTGTGATGGGGCAATCTTCCGCACGGGATGAAGATTTAGCTTTCATGAAGCGAACCTACCAATCAGCACATTGGGTCGCGATGGCGCAAGTCCGAGTTGTTCCTCCCGGTTTCCCATCGTGAGGGAGCGTGCCGAATCAATGGACGCTCGCGCGAGCGTCATCCTTCCAAGCATGCCCACGACGAGCGTCATCCTTCCAAGCATGCCCACGCAAGCGTCATCCCTCCAAGCATGCCCACGCAAGCGTGGGCATGGCACCCAAGGAAGTCCAACGGCGGCCGAGCTTGGCGCGACTCTCTTGCGGATTCGTGGCGATTCAGGGCAAGTTGGCTCACCTTTCTCGACCAAAGCTATATCATTCGTATAGCGAAGGTACTGTCTTTGGTTCGACACCTGGGCCGTGGGAGGACGGGGTCGTCGAACGTACGGGCGGGTACCGGACGAGCAAGGCCTACCGCTTGAGTTCCCATTGGCTTGCCATGGCAAGCGGTTCACTGTCCCTGTTGCCTGGAAGATCTCCGACGATCTCCCGCGGGTCCGCCCAGCCTATAGCGTAAGGGGTCACTAAAGGATGCTGGCGACGACATCGGTCGGCCGGAAGCTGGTGATGGCTGTCACCGGCATCGGTCTTTTTCTTTTTGTGGTCGGCCACTTAGCGGGAAACTTGCTGATCTACGCCGGTCCGGACGCGCTGAACGCGTACGCGCTGAAACTCAAGGAGATGCCGTACGTCGTTTGGCCGGCACGCCTGGTCATCCTGTCGATCTTCCTGGTGCACATCTACCTCGGACTGGAGCTGTACCGCCAGAACCGAGAGGCACGGCCCGACAAGTACTTTCAGGAGGAGACGCTCCGGGCCGACTTCGCTTCGCGGCACATGCTCTTTACCGGCCTGATGATCCTTCTCTTCGTCGTCTATCACTTGCTCCAATTCACCTTCCACGCCGTTCCGCCCCCCGAGCACATTTACACGACCGACCTCAAGGGCAAGGAGGTCACCGACGTCTACACGATGGTCGTGCAAGGCTTCCAAACCGGCGGCGTCTCCGCGATCTACATTCTCGCGCAGGTCTTTCTGGCCCTGCACTTGTCGCACGCGATGACTAGTGTTTTTGAAACGTTCGGATGGACCGCCACTCGCTTTCGCGGATACATCGAGAAGGTCGGGCCCATCGTCGCGACGGTGATCTGCTTCGGCTACATCACCATCCCGCTGGCGGTCCTGACCGGCAATCTTCGACTCCCCGATTCGGTGATCGAGCAACAGGCTCTCGAGGAGATGGAAACGAACATGATCGATGTGATGCCCGATCCAGCCGGGCGGAGGGGAGACCAGTCATGAAGCTCGACTCCAAAGTTCCCTCCGGGCCACTGGAAACCAAGTGGCGTGACTACAAGCGGGACATGAAACTCGTCAGTCCCAACAACAAACGCAAGTACCACATCATCGTCGTCGGGACCGGGTTGGCCGGCGCGTCGGCGGCCGCGAGTCTCGCCGAGCTGGGCTACAGCATCACGGCCTTCTGCTACAACGACAGCCCGCGCCGCGCCCATAGCATCGCGGCTCAAGGTGGTATCAACGCCGCCAAGAACTATCAGAACGACAACGACTCGGTCTATCGGCTCTTCTACGACACCATCAAGGGTGGCGACTTCCGCTCGCGCGAGGCGAACGTCTATCGCTTGGCGGAAGTGAGCACCAGTATCATCGACCAGTGCGTCGCTCAGGGCGTTCCCTTCGCTCGCGAATATGGCGGCTGGCTCGACAACCGCTCCTTTGGCGGTGCCCAGGTCTCGCGAACCTTCTACGCTCGTGGCCAGACCGGTCAGCAACTTCTGCTCGGGGCCTACCAGGCGCTCGCTCGGCAGATCCACGCCGGCAAAGTCAAGATGCACTCGCGCACCGAGATGCTCGATCTGGTCGTCGTCGACGGCCAGGCCCGCGGCATCGTGACCCGCAACTTGGTTACGGGCAAGATCGAATCGTGGGCCGCCGACGCCGTGCTTTTGTGTACGGGGGGCTACGCCAACGTCTTCTATCTTTCGACCAACGCGAAGGGCTGCAACGTCACCGCGGCCTACCGGGCGCACAAGCGAGGTGCGTTCTTCGCCGGACCCTGCTTCACGCAGATCCATCCGACGTGCATTCCGGTCTCGGGCGAGCATCAGTCGAAGCTCACCCTCATGTCCGAGTCGCTCCGTAACGACGGTCGCGTCTGGGTGCCCAAGTCGACCGAGGACAAGCGGCCGGCCAACGAGATCCCCGACGACGAACGCGATTACTACCTCGAACGCAAGTATCCGAGCTACGGGAACCTCGCACCGCGCGACATCTCCTCGCGTAGCGCCAAGGAGGTCTGCGACGAGGGACGGGGCGTCGGGCCGACCGGCTTGGGGGTCTATCTCGACTTCCGCGACGCGATCGCCCGCGATGGCCAAGATGTCATCTCGCGAAAGTACGGCAACCTCTTCGACATGTATCAGCGCATCACCGGCGAGGATCCCTATCAGTCGCCGATGCGGATCTTCCCCGCGCTGCACTACACGATGGGTGGCGTCTGGGTCGACTACAACCTCATGAGCACGATCCCGGGACTCTTCGTGTTGGGAGAAGCCAACTTCTCCGACCACGGCGCCAACCGGCTTGGGGCCAGTGCCCTCATGCAGGGGCTCGCGGACGGTTACTTCGTCATTCCCTACACGCTCGGTAATTTTCTCGCCAAGCAGCCGAAGACGAGTGTCGACACCGACCAGGCCGAGTTCAAGGAGACCGAACGAGCCGCGCGCGAGCGGGTGACGCGACTCCTGAGCGTTAACGGGTCGCGGACGGTCGACTCCTTCCACCGCGAACTCGGCAAGATCATGTGGGAATACTGTGGCATGGCGCGGAACGAGGCGGGGCTGAAGAAGGCCCTCGAACTCATTCCTCCCTTGCGGCAGGAGTTCTGGGAGAACGTTCGCGTCCTCGGCGGCGCCGACGACTACAACGTCTCGCTCGAGAAGGCGGGTCGGGTCGCGGACTTCCTGGAGTTCGCCGAGTTGCTCTGCCACGACGCTCTCGATCGCAAGGAGTCGTGCGGCGCTCACTTCCGTGAGGAGTTCCAAACCCAGGAAGGCGAGGCGAAGCGAAACGACGACGATTTCTGCTACGTGAGCTGCTGGGAGCACAAGGGAGAGAACAAGTCTCCCCACCTCCACAAGGAACCCCTCAGCTTCGAGTCGGTCAAGTTGGCTACCAGGAGTTACAAGTAATGAACTTCACCGTGATGGTCTGGCGCCAAGAGGGACCCAAGAAGCAGGGGCGCATGGAGACCCACAAGGTCTCCGGCATCACCGAAGACACCTCGTTCCTCGAAATGCTCGACATCCTCAACGAGGAGTTGATCGAGAAGGGCGAGGAGCCGATCGCGTTCGATCACGACTGCCGCGAGGGCATCTGCGGAGCGTGTTCGCTCCACATCAACGGCGTGGCCCATGGACCGGAGAACACGACGACGTGCCAACTGCACATGCGCAGTTTTGACGACGGCGACACGATCGTCATTGAACCGTTCCGCGCCCGCGCCTTTCCGGTCATCAAGGACCTGGTCGTCGATCGTTCGGGCTTCGAACGCATCATCGAGGCGGGCGGGTACGTTTCGGTGGGCACGGGAGGCGCTCCCGACGCCAACGCCCTTCCCATCGCCAAGGACGAGGCGGAAGAGGCATTCGACGCGGCGGCGTGCATCGGCTGTGGGGCGTGCGTCGCGGCCTGCAAGAATGCCTCCGCGATGCTCTTCACCTCGGCCAAGGTCTCGCAGTTCACCCACTTGCCCCAGGGCGAGCCGGAACGCCATCAGCGCGTCGTCAACATGGTCAAGGCGATGGATGACGCCGGATTCGGCAACTGCACGAACTATCAGGAGTGCGAAGCGGTCTGCCCCAAGCAGATCAGCATCATGAACATCCACACGATGAATCGCGAGTACGTCAAGGCGAAGCTCGCCGGGACTTCCGCGACCGCTTGATCGTCATCGCCACTACTTCAAACAACGAAACGGGAGCAGCCCCTCTTGGCGGTTGCTCCCGTTTCCCTTTTCTTGATCGTCGCTTCAAGCGACGACAAGTTAGATGTAACGTTCGAACAGGGTGATCTCGGGAACCGGAATCGGTTCGGCGAGATTCAAGTTTAGCAGCATCGCGAAGCGCCCGACCTCGTCCCCTTCAAAACGAGCGGGGACCGTGATCGCGATCACGTCGTTGGCGACCAATTCGATGTGGCGGAGGTTCATTCGCTCCAGCGCGGATCCCAGCCGAGTCTCGATTTCAGCATCCAACAGTGCGAAGACTTGATCGAGGTTGGCGGTCTCCGCGGCGGTCAGGGGCGTGCCGTTAGGTTGGTACGCCAGCGGCATGCTCGAGAGCGGATCGGTCTCGTCACTGAGGAAGACCTGAACCAGATCGTTGACGCCATCGCGGTTGGGATCGCTGACGTAGGTATCGGTGAGCAGGAGCGGTGCGTCGAGTTCCGCGAGCCAGCGGTTGGTCACGACTCCCTCGGTGATCTCCACCGAGTCGGTGTAGAGGGTGACGAATGCTCCATCGACGTCTTCGGTGACATCGGCGGTGACCCAGAGGGGAGCCGCTTCGCCGGTCGGCTCGACTTGTTCGACCGCCGTGAGTCGGACGATTCCCTGATAGTCGCCGAAGGGATTGGTGCTGAGGAGTTCCAAGGGAACGCCGCCCTGGAACGAGAAGACTTTCAGGTGTCGCACGACGCCCGCATTGCCGGCGACGACCGCGATCTCCTCGGTCCCATCGCCGTCAAAGTCGAAGAGTTCAAAGCCGACGACGCCGCCACGATAGCCCTCGTAGAGAACGAAGGAGGCTTCCGGATCGGCGGAGCCGGCGGCAAGGCTCTCGTAGTCGTAGATCCACGCGCGGGCGTCGTCCTGGCCGACGAACTCCTCGTGGTGGGTCGACAGCGGAACGACGACGACTTCGAGTCTGCCGTCGCCATCGATGTCCGCGACATCGGGGATCGGAATGGTGTGATCCCCGTAGGGCAGGACTTGACGCAGGCCGTTAAGTGTCGCCGCATTGACATCGACGACCTCGACGGTGCCTTGATCGCCGGGGGCGAAGTAGTGCTCGAAGTCGACGAAGCCCTCTTGGGCCGCGACCGGCGGCTCGATGTCAATGCCGATGTCGGTGGCCGGCACGTAGCGATCTTCGAGGTGTTCGAGGGACAAGGACGAACTCTTGGTTCGGTTCGAACGCCGAACGTGTAGCTCTTGGACCACGCTAGTCGTCTCCATGCATTGAGGGTGAACGAGAGCTTGTCGGCTCGTCGGGACGGAAGGAAAGTTACTCGAAACTACAGTACTGGCGGATTGGCCAGCGGAGTTGAAGTTCTCGTGAATTCGCCGGGGAGGTTGAACTGCTCAGAGGAAACGTTCGAAGAGCGTCACCTCCGGAATGGGAGCCGCTTCGGCGAGGTTGAGATCGAACAGCATCGCATAGCGGGCGAACGTCGAGTCCCCGAGGCGGACGGCGACCGTCGCCGCGATCACGTCGTCGGAGAGACGCTGAATCCGGCGAAGCGACCCCGAGCGCCGTTCCGGGGGAAGGCGCTCCTCGATCTCCGCGTCGAGTTGAGCGAAGACCCGATCGATGTTGTCAGACGTCGGGGCGTCCAAGGCGGTGCCGTCGGGTTGGAAGGCCAGCGGAAAGCTTCTTTGCGGCGAGGTCTCGTCGACGAAGACCTGAATCAAGTCGAGTTGACCGTCGCGATCGGGATCACTCACGTACGCGTCGTTGAGGCGGACCGGATCGGTCAAGAGGCTGTTGACGGGAGTGATCCAGTTCTGGGTCATGGCTCCCTGAACAAACTGTTGCGAGTGAGAATAGAGCACGCCCTCGCCGGATGGATCCAAGACTTCCGCCATGGCCCAAAGCGGGGCGGGGTGGTCGGTAGGCTCGGTTGGAACTCCTGGATGGCCCACGAGTCGAACGAGTCCCTCGAAGCCGGGAAAGAGGATCTGGCTGAACTGTTCCTCGGGCCCTTCGGGAAAGAGTTTGACGATTTTCAGGTGACGTTGCGTGTCGCGGCCACCCGCGACGAACGCGATCTCTTCCGTGCCGTCGCCGTCGACGTCGAGTACTTCCAAGCCGGACGCGCCACCACGGTAGCCGGAGAACATGACGAACGACAACTCGGGGTCGGTCTGGCCAGCGAGGAGGCGTTCGTAGTCGTACACCCACACGCGCGATTCGGCTTGGCCAACGAACTCGCGCTCGAAGTGGAACATCGGGGCGACGACGAGTTCCAGATCGCCATCGCCATCGATATCGGCCTCTTCGGTCAGTGGCCGGGTCCGGTCACCATAGGGGAGTACCTGTCTCAGTCCTTTCAGATTCGTTTCGACGACATCGACGACCTCAATGGTCCCTTCCCGTCCCGCCGCCAGGTAGTGGTCGACGTCGATGAAAGTCTCTTCACTCGTGCTCGGCGGCTCCACCCCCAGGTCGGTCGCCGGTACGTAGCGATCCTCGAGCTGTTCGAGTGATAACGGGGATGCGATGGCTCGGTTCGAAGGGCGCATGTCTGGTTTTTGGACCACGCTAGCTGTCTCCATGCATGAGGGTTGATAATCGCCCTGGGGCGCGCGGGAGCGGTAGGAGGTTCGTTCGGTACTACCGTAGAAGTGGCGTGGATGAGCGAGTTGAAGATCTAGTGAATTCGTCGAAGTGATCGGGCATCACCGGGTGATTCCGGCGAAGGAGACCGACAGGAATCCATGCCCTTGTCGGTCTCCGAGGTTGGCGACAGTCGTTCGATTAGCCGACGGCGGTTTGAACGAGTTGGAGGACCTCCGGCGCCGAGGGATCCAAGGGGTTTAGCGCGAAGACGGTGAGATACCGATCGGGGTTGGTCGCTCCCTCCTGAAGCATGGCGACTTCGCCTGCGAAGAGGGTCGGATCCTCGGTGTCGATCGAACGGATTCGCAAGTAGGCGACCATCTCGCCGATCGTGCCCGTCGCTCCCAACGCGTCCTCGAGCGCGGCATTGACCGGCGTCGAATCGAGTAAGGGGAACGTCGTTTCGGTGCCGTCGGGTTCAAAGGCCCGCGCGAAGGGGGTCGAGCCATCGGTTGGGGCGAAGTAGGTGATGAGGACGGGCGTACCCGTTCCGGTCAAATCGTAGACGCCGGTCCCCGTCAAATTGTTGGCGCCGGTGTCGGCAACCCAGTTCTGGACTACCGCTCCCTGTTCGATGACCTGCGTGTGAATGTAGTGGTCACCGTCGAGCTGCTCGGCATCGGCGGTCACGAAGAGTTCTTGCGGGAGGGTCGATCCGTCGGGAGCGATCAGTTCCGGACCCGTCGCGAGCAGAACCCGACCGCGAAAACCGGGAAACGGAATGTCGCTATATTCGGGAGTGAGTTCGCCGTCGTCACTGAGTTCCGCGATCAGCAAGTGGCGCTCGACGGTCGGATCGCCGGCGACGAAAGCGAGTTCCAACTCTTCGTCGGTATCGTACTGAAGGATCGTGAAGTCGGAGAAGCCGCCTTGGTAGCCTTCGAAGACAGGAATGCTCGCCAACTCTTCGGGGATGCCGCCAAGGACCGACTGATAGTCGTAGATGTGAACGCTCGAGACGTCCGCATAGGGACCCGGATCGTCCACGGCCCCCGCCACCACGAACAGATCGAGGTCGCCATCGCCCTCGTAGTCCGCGACCCGATTGAACGGAAAGTTTCCTTGCCCGTCGGGAAGGACTTGCCGTCCATCGATGAAGAAACCCGATTCGGCCTCCAGGAAGGCAGAGAACCCGAAGTTGACCGTCCCCGGGATGAAGTCGAGTTCGTTGACTTCGGTGCTCGACGCAAGGAAAGCCTCCGGAGCGACCGGCAGATCCGCATTCGGCACGGCACGCTCTTCGAGTCGTTCCACTTCAAATGAACGGCGACGTTGTTCGCGCACTTTTCTCATGTGCAGTTCCCCTTGGGATGCTGGGATTGAATCGTGCAGTTGGCCCGCTGGGATGACTAGGGGGATCGGGTAAGTATTTCATGAAGATTTGGTGAATATTGTGGAGGGCGAGCCGCTCCGTTCGACGCGTCATTCTCTCGGCGCCATGCTGACCGGGGACTTCACGAAGACTTCACTCCTACCGCTTCACAACTCAGTATCCTCGCCAGGACAGGTTGATTCCTCCACGCCACTGACCGAGAGCGTTTCTCCTTGGCGATGGCGGTCGAGAGTTGTCGTAACACTCTATCCCCCCGAAGAAGGTGACAAGGCATGGCGACTTCAAGACGGGCGTTTCTTCAGTGGTCGGCGACGGCGAGTGTCGTCGGAGCGAGTGCCACCGGCACGGCGTTGGCCCAAGAGCAGCAGGATGGGCAGTCCGCGAACACGATCGCTCACGGAAGCCAAGCCAGCGGCAAGACGCCCTTGGTCCACTTGTCCCGCGCGTTTCCCGAGCAGGGGCCGCAAGTCCTGGCCAAGATGGAGACGATGAACCCGACCGGCAGTCACAAGGACCGGATCGCCCGGTCGATGATCGACTCGGCCCGCAAGGGAGGAAAGCTCTCGTCCGATCCCCGTGTCGTCGCCGCGTCGGCGGGTCCCTTCGGCATCGCGCTGGCGTCGGTCTGCGCCGCGGAGTCGATCCCGACGACGATCGTGATTCCGGACAACGTCTCGCCGAAAGTGGTTGCGACACTACAGCAGCTTGGCGCCGATGTCGTCGCCACGCCGGCCGCCGAAGGCATGAAGGGTGCCCACGAGAAGGCGGCGGCGATTGCCGAGAAGACGCCCAACTCGTGGTTCGCCGACCAGTTCTCCGATCCGGTCAGCATGCAGGCCTACCACGACACCTTGGGCCCGGAGCTCTGGGAAGACGCCAACGGCAAGGTCGACGTCCTCGTGCTTGGCGTCGGATCGGGCGGATCGCTCTCCGGAGTGGGCAAGTATCTGAAAGAGAAGAATCCCAACATCGAGGTGATCGCCGTCGAGCCCGAGGCTTCCGCGGCGCTCTCCGGCGGCGAGCATTCCCCGCATCAGATGCACGGCATCGGTGTGGGATTCGTCGCGAAGAACGTCGATCGCGATCTGCTCGATCGCACCATGAAGGTCTCCAACGACGATGCCGCCGCCTGGCAGAGCAAAGTTGGTCGCCTCGAGGGGATTCCGACGGGATTGACCTCGGCGGCGAACCTGGCGGCGATTGCCAAGCTCGCGAATGACCCGGCCTACAAGGGCAAGCGGATCTGCACCTGTATCTGCGACAACGGCAGCCGCGAATCGGGCTAGGTGGCTCCGAGGGCAATCGGTCAACTCAAGATAGCTAGGAGGGCCGGTCGACGTTGGTCGTGCCGGCCCTTTTGCGTTCCTTCTTGTTCTCGAAAGCGTGCGTCTCCGCGAGCGTGGAATTTCAAGCATGACCACGCAGGCGTGAGACTCTTCAGCATGCCCACGCAGGCGTGATCTTTTCAAGCATGCCCACGCAGGCGTGAGACTCTTCAGCATGCCCACGCAGGCGTGAGACTCTTCAGCATGCCCACGCAGGCGTGGGCATGGCACCCAAACCAGTGGCACCCAAACCAGTGGCACTCGGATCGGTCACGCATTGCGTTGTGAGATGATTCGCGAGTTTCCCGGATCGGAGGACTAGGAACCGGCCTTGCCGGCCTGAAGCGCTCCTTGGACGGCCATCGGGATGGCGTAGAGTCCCTTACGGGCGGTGATGAAGAGCGTCTTACCGTCGGGGCCGCCGAAGGTCACGTTGGCCGGGTGCTCGGGAACGACGATCTCGCCGATGCGCTTGCCGGCGGGATTGTAGATCGAAACGACCTTGGTCGTCAGGTAGAGATTGCCTTTCTCGTCCAACGTCATGCCGTCGGCCCCTTCCGGACAGAACTCTTTCTTGTCGCCCAGCGTTCCGTCGGCGTTGATCGAGTAGCGATAGGTCTTTTTGCCGCCGTTGTCGGTGATGTAGAGCGTCTTTCCATCGGGGGTTCCGACGATGCCGTTGGGACGAACATGATCGTCGACGACGCGCTTCACCTCCTTCGCTCCCGGAGCGATGTAGTAGACGTGTTCCCCATCTTGTTGCAGGTCCTCGCGATCGCCGTAGCGTGGATCGGTGAAGTAGATGCCCCCCTTGGGATCGATCCACAGATCGTTGGGGCTGTTGAGCCTCTTGCCGGCGTACTCGTCGACAATGCTGACGTCGTCGGCGGAGGAGCCGTACTTCGCGACCCGTCGCTTGCCTCCCGGAGCGGCGCCCTGGCACGCGATCAAGTTACCCTGCTTGTCGAAGTAGAGACCGTTGGCTCGTCCGGACTGATCGGTGAAGGTGGAGAGTTTGCCGTCGGTGCTCCAGAGGTGAATCCGCTGATTCGGGATGTCGGTGAAGTAGACATTGCCTTGAACGTCGGCCGCGGGCCCCTCGGTGAAGAGGAAGCCATCGGCGAGTTTCTTGACTTCCCCGCCCGGCGCCACGAGCCCCGGCGGGGGCCCCGCTTGCAGCATGGACGCGGAGGAGACGATCGACAGGGCGATCAGGGTGATCGACGGCAGGTGTTTCATGGTGATGTCCTTTGGTGATGTCCGCCGAGGTGAGGTCGACCACGGGTCGCCTCGGTCGCGTCTTGTCCGGCGGGCTCGACTCGGCGAGCTGGGTGGGTGATGCTCGTCGGCCATGCTACGCCCTCGAGCGAGGACATGCCACCACAACGAACGAATAGTTCGACGGTCTGTCTAAGGGCTGTTGGAAGCGATCGGACTGGGCATCGAGGTGGTTTGGCGATGGAGCTGCTCGATCAGCCGCTTGCGGTCGATCGGTTTCGAGGCGAAGTCGTCGCAACCGGCTTCAAGGCACTTCTCGCGATCGCCGGTCATGGCGTGGGCGGTCAGGGCGATGATGGGATGTTCGTAGCCCTGGGAACGTAGTTCGCGAGTCGCTTGGTAACCGTCCATCATCGGCATCTGCATGTCCATGATCACGACGTCGTAGGGTCGGCCGACGCGCTTGGCCTCGAGCGCGAAGTCGACGGCCGCTTTGCCGTTGTCGACCAGGTCGATCTCCGCGCCGGCACGCACGAGATGGAACTTGATCAGTCGCTGATTGTCGACGCCATCCTCGGCGACCAGGATTCGGCGACTCTTGAGCTTGGCCTGCGGTGCGTTGGTATTGCCCGCCACCTGTTTCCGGTCGGCGACGTCGCAGAGGGAACCGAGATCGATCATGCCGACACCATCGAGCGGACCGGTGGCGACACTGACCATGAAGGTGCTGCCCCGCCCGGGAGTCGACACGACGCTGATGTCGCCACCGAGCCCCTGAGCCAGTCGACGGCTGATGGTCAATCCGAGCCCCGTTCCCCCGAAACGCCTTGTTGTCGACGTATCGGCTTGCGAGAAGGGGCGGAAGAGTCGCTGGACTTGCTTCGCGGTCATGCCGATGCCGGTGTCCTTGACGGTGAACCTCAGCATCGGCTCGTTCGCGGCGGGCGCGTCGAGCTCAACGGAGCAGTGAATCGTTCCGGCTTCGGTGAACTTGACCGCGTTGCCGATCAGATTGATGAGAATCTGACGCAGCCGCGTCGGGTCGGTGCAAATGATATCGGGGATCTTGCCGATGTAGGCGATTCTAAGCAGGAGGCCCTTCATTTCCGCTCGGACGCGCATCAGCGACCCGATCTCGGCGACGATCTGCGCGGGATGGCAGGAGATCCGCTCGATGTTGAGCTGGCCCGCTTCGATCTTGGAGAGGTCGAGGATGTCGTTGACGATCTCGAGCAGGTATTCGGCGTTTCGCTTGATCGTCCGCAAATCGTGAAGGCGCTCCGAGGGGGCTTCCTGGATATAGGGATCCTCGAGCAAGACGTCGGTGAACCCCAAGACCGACGTCATCGGCGTTCGGATCTCGTGGCTCATGTTTGCGAGGAACTCGCTCTTGGAGCGGTTGGCATCTTCGGCCGTCTCGCGAGCCGCCCTGAGTTGCTCCTCGATTCGCTGGCGTTCTCGGACCTCGATCTCTAGTTCCTGGTTGGCCCGTTCGAGGGCTTGGTTGGCGACTTCCAATTGCAGGGCGTGCTTGCGAAGCTCCTTGGTCCGGTTCTGGACCTCCTGCTCGAGCCGTTCGAGATAGGACTGTTGTTCCTTGAGCCGGGCGTCGCGCTCGCGGAGGTTCGCCAAGACGATGCGTTCGTGATCGGCCCGAAACGCCTCATGTTCTCGGGTGAATTGGTCGATCCGCGTCCGTTCCTCGCGGAGTTCGGCTTGTCGGGTTAGCGTTTGGTAGACGTAGTTGCTGGCGAGGCGAAGCCAAGGAAGATCCTCCCGGAGCTTCGCGAGTCCTGACGTGCCCGTTCCCTCGACGAGCTGGCCAATCAAGAGGCCGCTCTTGCCGGTCTCCTTGGCAAGTCGGAGCTGAAAGAGGGCGCCGTCGTCCGGGAGATCCGTTGCCGCGAAGGTGTCCTTCACGTCCAACCATTCGGGAACGGGCGGCGTTGATTTGTCGACGTGTTGATTTGCGAGGACACTACCGGTGTGGTCGACCACCCAGATGTCGGCGACACCGAATCCGCGGAGCTTGACGAAGAGAGGTCGTAGCAGGGTGTCGGCTTCGCACTCGGTCGAGCCGGAACCGAAGATGTCCGAAAGTAGCGTGCTTAGGGTTTCCAAGCTCCGGCTCCGTCAAATCTCCATCAGCATCCGATGCCGTTCCAGTTCGGGCTCGATGTCTTGCCAGACGACGGTAACATCCTCGCGTCCCAGTCCGATCGCGGAAAAGACTTCACCACTCGGGGCGATGCGCGCGCCGTCGGGAATTGAGGCGATCTCTTTCTTGTGACAGAGAAAGTCGGCCACTTGAACACAGAAGACGACCTTCTGGTGTTCCTTGGGTGCCTTTTCCGATTCGTGGTGGAAGCGAATGACCGCGACGGTGCTCGGTGGAAGCTTCCAACTCTCGGCGACCAGAGCGCCGAACTGCATGTGATCGAATCCCAACATTTCCCGTTCGACGAGGTAGTGAACGTCATCGTCTTTCACCTCGGTGACAACGTTGACAAACTCCTCGTGGAGATGTTGGTCAAGTAGAATGATACCCAAGTCGTGTAGCAGCCCGCCCATGAAGACTTCATCAAAATTGGGAAGGCCGCAACGCAGTGCAACCATGCGCCCGACGACGGCGGTGCTGATCAGGTGTTTCCAGAGTCCGCGGCGATGGTAGCGGCCGATCACCATCTCCTCGCGGAAAATCTCCGCGACCGACCCGGTGACCGCGAGATTGCGAACCTCGCGAAAGCCGAGAAAACCGATCGCTTGGTGAATGCTCTCCACGCGATTTCGCAGACCGTAAGCCGCCGAGTTGACGGTCCGAAGCACCCGGCTGGTGAGGGAGGGATCTCCCTCGACCACGTCCTTCAGGTCGGCCACCGACGCGGAATCGTCGTTCACGACGCCCAGGATTCGGGTCATCACTTCAGGCAGGCTGGAGACCGTGTCGATCTTCGACACGAGCTGGGATAGTGAGGGGGCGGCGCTTTGCTTCGGACGGCGATACCGTGACTCCGATTGCTCCGCCAAGGAGATCTGTCCAGAGGATGATCTTGTCATGGTTGCTCAAGGATCCGTAGGGGACTACTCATCTGATGAGCCAGTGTCGTTGAAACCCCAGGGACGCGGCGGAGTAATGGCGGGTGGTCCACCGCGATCGATCACCTCCCTGCGCCACGACTCGCGATCATCTGTTTCCAGTATGAGGGGTACTGGATCAGGCAGCCGAATGCTTTGCACAACTATAGCAGCAAATAGCGGAGAATCCAAGCTATTGGCCAGTTTGGGCGCGACGCGACCGCTCCGACTAGCGGTAGGGGTCCATTTGGCTGAGGTACCGTTTGACGTAGTCCGCGACACCATCTTCGAGACTCAGGAACGCCCGGTCGTATCCCGCCTGCGTCAATCGGCTCATTTCAGCTTGCGTGTAGTACTGATACCGATCCCGTAGGTTCTCGGGCATATCGATGTACTCGATTTGAGGCTCGCGGCCCAGGGCCGAGAAGACCGCGCGGACCAGATCGGCGAAACTACGCGCCTTTCCCGTGCCGAGGTTGAAGATTCCGTTGACGTCGGAATGCTCCCGCAGCCACGACATCACGTTCACGCAGTCGTTGACCGAGACGAAATCGCGCAATTGCCCTCCGTCGGCGAACTCGGGATGGTGCGATTTGAAGAGCCGGACCGTCTCCCCCTTCGCCGCGACAGGGTACGACTTGGCGACGACGCTCTTCATGTCCCCCTTGTGGTATTCGTTGGGTCCGTAGACATTGAAGAACTTCAACCCGGCCCACTGGGGAGGCTTGGTCCCCTCGCTCGCGAGACGGATGATTCGGCGATCGAAGAGGTGCTTGCTCCAACCGTAGGCGTTCAGAGGACGCAGTTGGGCCAGCGCGTCGGGAGTCTGATCGTCGCGAAATCCTCGAGAGCCATCGCCGTACGTCGCCGCCGAGGAGGCGTAGACGAAGCGGACCTGGTTGCGGGCACACCAGTGCCAAAGGGCGAGGCTGAAGGTGAAGTTGTTGGCGATGATCAAATCGACGTCTTGCTCGGTCGTCGACGAGATGGCGCCCATGTGGAAGATCATCTCGACCTTCTGCTTATTGGCGTTCAGGTAGTCGATGCAGGCGCTGGGAGCGACGACGGCGGCCAACTCGCGCTTCGCGAGATTCTTCCAGCGATCGCCGACCCCGAAACTGTCGACGACCGCGATCTCGCCGACCTCCTGTTCCTCAAGGGCGGCGACGAGGTTCGACCCGATAAAGCCCGTTCCTCCGGTGACGACAATCATGGATCGGTTCCTTCCGTGGTGCCGGTGGATGAATTGTCGAGGCGCGCGGGAGCTTCGCCTGGGGGCCCGTCGTGGGGAGAAGTCGCGCTCGTCGCCTCGATACTCTTGTTGGTCGCGCTGAACCAAAAGAAGATGATCGCCATCGTCACGTAGCCAATCGCGACGTCGTAGGCGCGGTAGGTGAGCGCCCCGTCGGCGGCCGACGTTCCGAGCAGCAGGTAGTCGATCACGTTCCCGGAGAGCTGGTAGGCGTGCATCATGCCCGTGAGGGTCAGAACCGCGGCGATGACCGACCAGATCGCGGCTTGCCGGAAGGCGCGATCGACAAGGCAGGCGGAGATGGCCGCGATGATCATGCAGGTGAAGATGTAGCCACGCTCGGTGACCAGCAGACCTTGAAGGAGATAGCCGTTGAGCTCGCCCGTCGGCGAGGCGGTGAGAAACTCCTGGAGCGTCTTGCCTCCCGCACTCATAAACGCCCCGTAGGTGACGGTGGCTCCCCAAGCGGCGATCGCCGGGAAGAGTCCCAACGCCACGGCGGGAGCGTGGTTGTAGGGCGTCGATTGGAACGCTTGCGCCGTGATGACGATGCCGATCCAAAGAACGATCGCCACCGCCGCCTCCATGGGCACGATCGACTGAACCAGAGCGACGGTTCCGGTGAAACAGATCAGCGTGATCGCCAATCCATTGAGGGTCGAATAACCCGCCCGGGCGCCCAGTCCCTTCCAGCCCGGATGCCCGATATAGATGGTGGTCGGAAAACAACTTCCGAAGAGGGCGGCGATGATCGTCCCGATGCCGTTGACCGCGAGAGAGGATCGGGTGTCGTAAGGGTCGCCGGCCGCCTCGGCCGATTCGATGTTCTGGAGACTGCCGATGACGTTGAAGATGCCCATCGGCACGATCACGGTGAGGTAGCCAAGCCATTCGGCGGGCGACTTGAGCAGGTCCATGACCTCATTGCCCCACCAGTGCGGCCAGGTCCAGGCCCGTTGTTCCCAGGCGTGGGCGACCGCTTCGGGGGAGAGGGCCGCGCTGGGGACAATCGAGAGCGGCGTCGCGTCCGGGAAGAGCCAGCCCAGAGCGGTGACGCCCCAGCCGATCGCGGTTCCGACCACGATCGCCAGAAAGCCGCCGGGAAGACCGAGTGGCAGACGAACGTTGCTGAAGTAGGTGACCAAGACGATCGCCAGAGGGGCCAACGCGACGATGGGACGCGTCCAGATCTGCAGGGCGAAACTCATCGCAATGAAGCCGATCGCGATTCCCGCCAGCGTCGAGAGCAGCGCGGCGCGAGGCGTCGATTTTCGGATCCGTTCCGCGAAGAACGAGCCGACAAACTCGATCAGCCCGCTCCCCAGGCACGCGATCAGTCCCGCTCGCCAAGCGGCCTCGGCGCTCTTGGTCTCCTGATAGACCGGAACCATGACGAAGAAGACGAAGATCAGCAGCGAGACGGTGTTGATGCCGTAGGGCAGGGCGGTCACATCCTTGCGGCCGGTTCGACCCGCGAGCCGATGGGCCTGCCAAGCATAGAAAATGTTGCCCAGGAGGATGGAGACCGCCGCGCCGGGGAGAATACGCTGATAGACGAAGTGACTCTGATCGCCCGACATGCCGCACAGGATCGTGGTTAGCTGAACGATGAGCAGCAACTGGACCAAGTTGTCGACGAAGAGACCAAAGAACCCATCAATATCGCGCGGGACGAGCAGTCGCATCGGCTTGCTATTCCTCCTCGGCACCGAACGTTCGCGGTCGCGACCTGGAGCGGCGAAACGGTCGGAACGACCCGAATGTCTCGTTGACGAGGATCAAGAGGGTATCCATTCCTGTAAGGGGCGGGATGACGTCGGTCGGTGGAGACCGTCGCCGGAGGACCGCCAAGGGACCAGACGACCCGTATCGTTGGTTCAAGGGCGAATTCGTTGCAAGAGCAAACGGAGCCTTCGCGGGCTTCAATCGGAGGAATCGAGTGATTCGGACCATGTTGTTCGATCTTGGCAATGTGATGATTCGGTTCTCGCACGAGAAGATGTTTGACCAGGTCGGTGCTCTTTGCGGCGCGAGTGGTGACGAGGCGAGTCGCTGGTTTCTCGAATCCCCCTTGCCGGGACAATTCGAACGTGGCCAAGTCGGCGGGGGAGAAATTCACCGCTGGATCGAAGGCATGGCCGATCGTCGTCTCAAACGGGAAGAGGTCAAACTCGCGATCTCCGACATCTTCTGGGCCGTTTCCCGCATGGAAGCGATCGCGGGTCATATCAAGCAAGCGGGCCTTCGACTCGTACTCCTTTCCAATACTTGCGCCTGGCATGTCGACTTCATCCGCGAGCGGTTCGACGTTCTTGCCCCGTTCGACGATCTCGTGCTCTCCTACGAGGTCGGAGCCGCCAAACCCGAATCGCGCATCTACGAAGTGGCTCTCGAGCGAATCGGCTGTGTTCCGGGGGAGTGCTTCTTCGTTGATGACAAGCAGGAGAACATCGACGCGGCCTGTCGCCACGGGCTTGACGCCGAGCTATTCACGGACGCTGACGCGTTTCTTCAGCACCTCGCTGCTCGTGGCCTCTCCGTCGGATCGGCTCCCGATTGAGATCACGGTCTTCGTGGGAGGAGAGTTTTGCGGGGATTGGGTGATTCGAGGGGGATGGCGGGCTGGCAGTTATGGGGAGGAGTGCAGGGGATGGGCAGGGCGCGATCACGCCATCAGGCCGACGTGCTGGACCAATTGGCGATGCAAACAAGTGCTTGCTCGGCCGGGGACGCTGGGTAGAATTGAGGCTGGGAAAGATCCGCCCTCGTGATGTGTTCGGATTGAGCTGCACTTCTTCGCCAGGAGTTGGCTCACGGTCGTTTGGTCAACGGGCTGCTAGCCAGCGGCTGCCGAGTGCTCGTCGCGGGACGGATCAATTCATTCTCAGCCAGTCAACTTCTAGCAAGAGGTAAGCACGTGCGGCTCGCGTTCGACACGCATGCCTACATCGACGTGCAGGACTTTCCCATCGTCGCCTGTCTCGAGCGAATCGCCAAGGCAGGTTACGGGGGCATTGACGTCGCCGGTACGCCTGACGCCACGAGCAATCCGCGGGCCTTCACGCCGGAGCGCCGCCGGCTGATTCGCGGGACGGTCGAGCGTCTGCGGATGCATGTCGCCGCGGTCAACGCGCAGGGCGACGAGCCCGCTCCCACCCCGGACAACAAGATTCCCAACTTGAAGGACGCGGTCGATCTCGCTTCAGATCTCGGCGCGGAGATCGTCTCGTTTTCGGTCCCGGTAGAGGTTCCCGCCGGGAAGGACGCTTGGCAAGTCGTCGTCAACAGCATCACCGAAGCGACCCGCGTCGGCTCATCGCGTCACGTCGCGCTGGCGGTCGATGGGAAGTCGACGCACTGGCTCAACAAACGGCCTGATGATCTCGAGGAGTTCTTCGGAGCGGTCGCGTCCGAGGACTTCGGCGTGAACTTCGATCCCTCGCTCTTGGCGATCGAGGGGGGCGATCCCGTGGCGTTCGTCAAACGCTTTGGGAAGCGAATCCGCCACGTGGTGCTTCGCGACTTTGTTTTGCTTCCCGTCGAACCGCCCAAGGAGGGCAAGACGGGAGAGGCCGGCGCGACCAAGAGCGAGCAGCCGCCAACCACGGCGAGCGAGCCGACCAAACCGGTCGTCGAGTACCGCATCCCCGGCACCGGCTCGATGAAGTACACCCCGATCTTTCAAGCTCTCCACGATGTCGGCTACAAGGGAGCCCTGACCGTCGTGGCCAACCCCGGCGTCAAGTTCGACGACGCCGTCGACCTCGCCTACGAGAAAATGAGCCTCGCGATGGGACAGGTCAACAATGAGCCAGGCAAGTGACCTTCTCCGAGCTCACTCCGGACCGGTTTCTCGGAGTCTTGGCGGCGTTCGGAGTGCTCTTGCTTCTTCTTCGCCCCTGGACAGCATCTCTCGCGACGACTCCAGAAGCACTGATGGCAACGCGCGGCGAGTCCCTCCGGTCGGGATTGCTCCTCTTTTCGGTGATGATGCTCCTCGTTTCTCTGCTGGGGCCACGCTGGGGTGTCGAGAGGCGAACCGCCTTTCGAACGCAGGGAAGGGTCTGGCTCGTTCTCGACGTGAGCCGGAGCATGCTCACCCCTGATGTCGCGCCGAACCGACTCGAACGCGGCAAGGTGATCCTCGAGCGAGTCGCCCAGTCCTTGCCGGGGCTTCCCGTTGGACTGTTGGCGGTCCGTGGAGGTGTCGTACTGACCTCGCCGCCGACGACCGATCGCGACGCTCTGCGAACGAAGATCGAAGAACTCTCGATCGACTCGGCGCCGCCGAGCGGGTCCCGCTGGCAAGGGGCACTCAATTGGCTCGCGCGTCACAAGAGCGGGCGGCCCCAAACGCCCGAGGCGGTGGTGATTGTTTCCGATGGGGGGGAGCCCTCGATCGACGCCGCCTATCTCCGCGCGGCACGCGAGGCGGGATTGGTGGCGATGACGATTGGCGTCGGCGATGAGAAGCTCCAACAGACTTCGGATCCCGCGCGTCACCCCCTTCGACGGGCGGCCCTCCACGCCGCCGCCCGTGAAACCGGCGGCTTGTACGTCCCCGCGGGGCAGCACGAGATCGACCTCGGCGCGATCGTCGCCGAGCGTCTCATGCCGAAGATGGAACTCGTCGAAACAGCGCTCGCCAGCGATCGACGGATCGACCGCGGGGGCTGGTTCGTCTGGCCGGCACTCTTGGCGGCGTTGACGGCGACGGCGCTTCGCGGCATCAATGTCGATTGGGCCTTGAAGCGTTCGACGGTTCCGGTGACGGTCGATGGGGACGCGATCTCATGACGACGATCCTACTTTGCTGCGTCGTGTCGCTTCCCGCGGACGAGCCGGGTTGGGGATGGCGGAAACGCTACGAAGCCGCGCGCGTCGCCTACCTTTCGGGTGACATCGCAATGGCAGCCGAACTCTTTCGCGCTCTCGCTCAAGCGGATCATCAGGGGACGGCGCTCGCGTGGTTCGGGCTCGGCAACGCTTCGGTTCAGTTGGCTCTCGAACACCGCGAGTCGCCGCCCATCGCGGATCGGCACGCGCGGTTCGCCGTCGAGGCCTACCGCAACGCCCTCGACCGAGCACCGACGAAGCTGCTGTCGGTCGGCGCCATTCGCCACAATCTCGAAGTTGCGAAACAGTTGCGGGAGCGAAGCGAGCAAGGAGAGGAGAGTGACGACCTTTCCGCGGGCGAACGCTCCTCCCGGCTTCCGCCTCCCCCGAGCCTCGTGAAAACGGAGCCTTCGAGTGATTCGCCCGACGAATCTTCTAGTGAAGTCGAAAGCAAGCCGTCCAAGATCATTCGCGCGAACGTCGGTCTACCGTTTGACGACCCGGGCGCGATCGATCCTGCCGATGCTCGGCGGGCGCTCCAGGAGGTTCTTCGACGGTTGCGGGACTCGCAACCGCGCGAGCCCCCTCGGTCGGTGGCGATTCCCGGAGATTACTAGCACATGCTCCATCGTTCCTTTAGAGAGCCACCGGCTTTTTTTCAGCCAGTGACAAAGGACCCGGGGGCTGGCGACGAGCCAATGGAACGGTGACGGAGCGGACTCGCTGAGTCTTTGCCCAACCGGGATGCTGAAAACTCGAGAGAGACTGGATGAAGATCAACAACACGACGATTGTCGACGAGTTCGCCGAGGCGTTCCCGATGACGGCGAGTCGTCTCCTCGTCACCGCCGCCGATGCGTATTGGGTCGAGGTCGCCGCCCGCGAGTCGACGGGCTACGCCACCTCGGTCATCGGTTGCGACGCGGAGGCCGGGATCGAACGTTGGCTGACGCCCGAGGAGACCCCCGACGGACGTTGCGGTGTATCGCTGCTCTTCTTCGGCTTCAGTCGCGACGGCGTTCAGAAGGCGGTGGTCAATCGCGTGGGGCAAACGCTGATGACATGCCCCTCCACCGCGTGCTTCGACGGGATGCCTGCCGCGGAGAAACGAATCGAGGTCGGCGGTGCCCTTCGCTACTTCGGCGACGGCTACCAGATCAGCAAGCTCTTGGAGGGACGCCGCTACTGGCGAGTGCCCGTCATGGATGGCGAGTTCCTCTGCGAGGAGACACTCGGAACGAGCAAGGGAGTCGGCGGGGGCAACTTCCTGATCCTTGGACGCACCCAGCGTCAGACACTTGGCGCCGCGCGCCAAGCCGTCGAGGCGATCGCCACGCTCCCCGACGTCATCTGTCCCTTTCCAGGCGGGGTGGTCCGCTCCGGCAGCAAGGTCGGCAGCAAGTACAAGAAGTTGCGTGCGAGCACCAACGATGCCTATTGCCCAACCCTTCGGGCGACTGTCGCGAGCGCCCTTCCGGACGACGTTCACGCCGTGTACGAAGTGGTGATCGACGGGCTGAGCGAGGAGGCGGTGGTGGAGGCGACGCGGGTGGGGGTCAAGGCCGCGTGCGTCGAGGGTGTCGTCGCGATCTCGGCCGGCAACTATGGCGGAAACCTCGGCCCCGTCCACATCGCCCTGCGAGAGATCCTGGCGAACGATTGACCGGGTGGGGCCGCGGTTATGATAATGCGGTCTCGGGAGAGATCCCGTCGCGGGGGATCCTCTCTTCGAACTCGATCGTGTTGGCGTCGCGCGCGGTGGCTGCTCCCCGCGACGGACAGACTCTGGGGCGAGAACCAAGATTAGGCGGAAGCGATGCGGATTCTCATCGCCGAGGACGATCCCGCGACACGGGCGCTCTTGCGGCACTTTCTCGCGGGTTGGGGGCATGACGTGCTCGAGGCCGAGGATGGCCAGCGCGCCCTCGACTGCCTCGAGGCGGACGCGATCCCTTGCGTCATCACCGATTGGATGATGCCCGAGGTCGATGGACTCGAACTGATTCGGCGGATTCGCGATCGGCAATCGATCTTCTACACCTTCATCCTGCTACTGACCGCGAAATCGGACCGGGACGCATTGATCACCGGCCTGGAGGCGGGCGCCGACGACTACCTCAGCAAACCCTTCGACCAGGAAGAACTGCGGGTGCGTCTGCGGGTCGCCGAGCGCATCTTGCAGCTCGAGCACAACCTCGCGCATCGTACCGAGCAACTCGAGTCGCTCAACTCGGAGATCTCGGTCGCGAATCGGAAAATGAAAGCCGATCTCGAGGCCGGGGCCAGAGCCCAGCAGGCGTTGCTGCCCAAGATCCTTCCCAATGTCATGGGCCTGTCATTCGCCTACTCGTTTCTCCCGTGCGATGAATTGGCGGGGGACATTCTCAACATCTTTCCGCTCGACGAGGAGCACGTCGGACTCTACGTGCTCGACGTTAGTGGCCACGGCGTTCCCGCCGCGCTGTTGTCGGTCACCTTGAGCCGAATCATGTCCCCGATTCAGAATCCCGGATCGGTCCTGCTGCGGCAAAAATACGACGCCTTCGCCAAGAGCTTTCTCGAGCCTTCGGAAGTGGCGGTCGCCTTGAATCAACGCTTCGCCTGGGATCCGATGACGAAGCACTACTTCACGATGGTCTACGGCGTGATCAGTTGGCGCACGCGCCGCTTCCGATTCGTCACGACCGGGCATCCGGGGCCGGCGCTTATTCCACGATCGGGGAAATGTCGAGTTCTCGAACATCCCTCCTTTCCGGTCGGCATGATCACCGAAGCGAAGTATCAGGATCATGAGATCGAATTCGAGCCGGGCGATCGCCTCTACCTCTATTCCGACGGCGTGACCGAGGCGATGACTCCCGACAGGGAGATGTTCGCGACGGCTCGTTTGCTCGAAACGCTTGAGGAATGTCGTGAAGTCCCCTTGGCCGAGAGCCTGAACGTCCTCGAACGCCGGATCAAGGAGTGGACCCAATGCGAGGAGCTGAGCGACGACGTGACACTCATCGGGGTTGAAATTGGCGAGCCGGAGGCCAGTTCGGACGAACCGGGGACACGCCCCATCGAACGGGAGACACGATCATGACGGCGATGCTCGTCTACATGACGACGGGAGAGCGCGAGGAAGCACGCACCATCGGCCAGGCCCTCGTGCAAGAGCGGCTCGCCGCGTGCGTCAACATGATCGAGCCGATGACGTCGATCTACCGTTGGGAGGGCAAGATCCAGGAGGACAAGGAGGTCGTCCTCTTGGCGAAGACGACCAGCGAGCAACTCGCGGACCTCATCGAGAAGGTCAAGTCGCTTCACTCCTATGCCTGTCCTTGCATCGTGGCGGTTCCCATCCAAGGGGGAAACCCCGCCTTTCTGCAGTGGATCGCGGTAGAGACCGCCCCGGACGGCTGAGCCTCAATCCTCTTTCGTCAACGCTCCATAGAGGTCGGGGCGCCGATCGTTAAAGAGGTGCAACTCGTAGGTGCCGGGCCGTCGCACCAGGTTCTTCTCGCGAGCCTTGGCGGGATCGACCTCGGCGATGAGGATCTCCTCGCGGTCCTCTTCGGCCCGGGCCAGCGTGTTTCCCCAGGGATCGCAAAAGATGCTTCGGCCGGGAAAGTGGGTTCCCCGCTCGTGACCGATCCGGTTGACCGCCAGAAAGTAGACCTTGTTTTCGAACGAACGAGCCGCGGGCAAGACGCCCGAGGTGTTGACCGACTCGGCGGGCCAGTTCGTCGGCAGGACGACCAAGTCCGACCCCGAAAGGGCCAGCGCCCGGCAGACTTCGGGGAAACGCGCATCGTAGCAGATGTGCATGCCGACCTTGATGTCGCGGATCTCGTGACATTCGAAGGGGCCTTCTCCCGGCGTGGTGAACCGATCGATGCCCAGGTGGGGGAGGTGGGTCTTGCGATAGGTCGCGACCACTCCTTGGGGGCCGAGAAGGCAGCAACTGTTGTAGACCTCGTCGCCCTGACGCTCCAAGAGGCCGACGATCGCATGCGAGCCATGCTTCGCGCACGCGGCGACGAGACGCTCGGTCGATGGCCCGCCGATGGGCTCGGCGACCTCTTTGGCTTCGTCGAGATCCTCGAAGCAGTAGCCGGAAATGGAGCACTCGGGGAAGACCGTCAGGCTGACGTCCTCGACGGCGGTTTCGGCGAGAAAGGCCTCGATGCGTTCGCAGTTTGCTCTCGGTTGACCGATCTCCACATCCATTTGCACGCCGGCGACACGAAATGGTTCCGTCATGAAGTGCCTCTCCGCTGAAGTGGGCCGCTCGCGATCCTATCGAGTTCATCTTGCGCCGTGAGCCGGACGAAGCAACCGCCGCCTCTCCACTCTTGTACGGCAATCCGGTGCGACAAGGAGAGTCATTGTTCAATTCTCGTGGCCGTTATTTTCACGTCGGGGGCATCAGGCTTGATGCTCGTCGGACGCGAGGGCCAACCATTCCTCCTTCTCGAAGAGGACCGCCCGGACGGGAGAGCCGTCGGCGCCGGGAAGGCGAAGGGGGAGGCAGGCGTAGAGGTAGTCCCCGCTCGGTACCCGCTGAAGATCGAGACAGACAACGACCGGAACCCCTCGTTCCGCAAGCGTTCGGTGAGCGGGAAACGTCGTCGAGTCGGCCGGGTCGAGACTATAGGTGTCGATACCGATCGAGAGCGGCTCGAGTTCCAGCAAGTACTTCGCCGCGGCGGGAGCCATGCAGACGTAGTCGGCGCGAAACGCCGGTTGATGGAGCATGTGCCCCGACGGAGTTCGGAAGAGCAAGTGCGTCCGGCGCGGCAACCCGAGCGGTTCGAGATGGTGACGAGCGATTGCCTCTTCGGCGGCGATGTCGACAACGCGAGCCTTGCCGATGAGACGGTCGGCCGCGAGCGACGCCACATCCTCCCCACTCGCGAGAAAGTGCAGCGGGACATCCAAGTGGGTTCCGACATGGCAGCCGGTGGAGAGGCTCGACAGATTGAGATGATCCCCTCGGTCAATCGAGGTGACGCGCTCCAAACGTGGGGCGGGATCGCCCGGGTAGATTGGGAGTCGGTCATCGATGGGAAGGGTGAGGTCGTACATCGGCCACTAGCGCCCGCGAAGGAATGTCTCGATCCCAAGCAGATCCTTCAGTTCGGCGAAACTGAGCATTTCGTCGGTAAGCCCATCGATGCGGCCCTCCCTGAGGAGCGTTTTGACCATGCGGTCGATCGCCCAAGCCGAAACCATGAGGCTCTCCACCGGATAGGCCGCGATGCGAAAACCGAGCTGCTCGAGTTCATCCGCGGCGAGGATCGGTGTTTGGCCACCGGTGAGCATGTTAGCCAACTGCGGCCGATCGATCTCGCTGGCGACGCGGCGAAGTTCTTCGGCCGTTTTGGGAGCCTCGACGAAGACCATGTCGGCCCCCGCCTCGGCGAACCGCTGCCCGCGCATGATCGCCAGGTCAAGACCATCGACCGCACGGGCGTCGGTGCGCGCGATGATCACGAAGTCATCGTCGCCGCGAGCTTGCAGGGCGGCATCGAGCCGCTCGAGCATTTCCTCGATGGAAACGATCTGCTTGCCGGGAAAGTGACCACATCGCTTGGGGAAGACTTGGTCCTCGATCAGCAGTCCCGCGGCTCCGGCCCGTTCGAACTCGCGAACGGTGCGGGCGATCTGATGGCGATCTCCGTAGCCGGTATCGGCGTCGCCAATCAGGGGAACGTCGATCGCGCCACAGGCCCGACGAATCGCTTCGGCCATCTCCGTCATCGTCAACAGACTCAGATCGGGCATGCCGAGGGTGCTCGCCGTCGCTCCGAAGCCACCGAGGAAAAGGCACTCGGCCCCGGCTTGGACCGCGACGCGAGCGCTGAAGGCATCATGAACTCCCGGAGCGCGGATCAACGCGGGCTGGGCCAGAAGTTGTCTCAATCGTTTCGTGGGTTTCATCCCGTCATCTTATGCGCCGAGAATGGCGGCGTGCACCGGTTCATCCGGCGTTGCTGAAGAGATGTTCACGAGCCTGGGCCCAGTCCTCAGGGGAGTAGAGGACCTCGCGAGCTTGCGATCCGTTGTATTCCCCGACGATGCCATCTTCGGCCATGAAGTCGATGAGTCGAGCGCCGCGGCCGTAGCCGATTCCCAGCGCCCGTTGGAGCAGACTCACGCTTCCCCGCTGGGCGTTGATGATGACGTCAACCGCCTGCTCGTAGAGCGGGTCGCGATCGGAGAGATTCTGAACTTCGCCGGTGTCGATCGGTTCGTCGGTGCGGGCGTCGAGATCGATCGGGCCTTCGCCATTCTCGGGCGTCGGCTGCTGTTTGAGGAACTCGACCACGCGGGTCACTTCGTCGTCGCTGACGAACGTTCCCTGAGCTCGCATGAGGTTGCTGGTGCCGGGAACGAGGAAGAGCATGTCGCCGTTGCCCAGCAGTTTGTCGGCCCCCATCTCGTCGAGGACGACCCGGCTGTCGCTGCGGGAAGCGACTTGGAATGCGATTCGCGCGGGGAGGTTCGACTTGATGAGGCCGGTGATGACGTCGACCGTCGGCTTTTGCGTCGCGAGGATGAGGTGGATGCCGACCGCACGCGATTTTTGGGCGAGCCGGATGATGTGCGACTCGACCTCTTTCGGCGCCGTCATCATCAGGTCGGCCATCTCGTCCGCGAAGATGAGAATGTACGGCAGATGATCCGGCAGCCGTGTCGGCGAGTCGTCGTCGAGGGGCCCGACGCGCTGGAGTCGTTCCTCCGGCGTCAGCTTGTTGTAGCCATCGATGTGACGGACGCCGACGCTCGAGAGGAGCGTGTAGCGCTCTTCCATCTTGTCGACCGCCCACCCGAGAAGGGCTTCGGCCTTCTTCATGTCGGTGACAACCGGGTGCATCAGATGCGGAATGTCCTTGTAGAGCGACAACTCGACCATCTTCGGATCGATCATGAGCAAGCGGACTTGCTCGGGCGTGCGCGTCAGGAGGATGCTCAAAATCAACGCGTTGAGACAGACCGACTTACCCGTGCCGGTTCGGCCGGCGATCAACAGGTGAGGCATCTTCGCGAGGTCATAGACCAGTGCGTCGCCCTTGACGTCCTCGCCGATGAAGAGAGGCAGTCGCATCTTGTTGCTTGCGGCCGTCGTCTCTTCGATCAACGCCCGGATGCGAACGGTGACGCGGTCCTCGTTGGGGACCTCGACGCCGACGGTGTTCTTCCCAGGGATCGGCGCGACGATGCGGACGGTGGTCGCTTTCATCGCTCGCGCGACGTCGTCGGAGAGCCCCTTCACCTTGCTGGTGCGAAGTCCCGGCGGTAGCGCGATCTCGAACTGCGTGATGACCGGGCCGGTATGCCACTCGACGACCTCAATCTCCATGTTGAACTCGGCAAAGACACTCTTGAGCATCTCGCCCTGGGCGAGGACGGTTTCGTCGCGTTTGGACTCGTCGACCGATTCGGGTTCGTCGAGGATCGCCAGGTCGGGGAGCGAGTTCTCCGCCGTCGAGAAGCTCAGCAGACTCGCCAACGTCGAGGTGACCGGTTTGGACTCCTTGGGCTTCATCCAAGTCGAGGGAGTCTTCGCGACGGTCCCCTCTTGCGGCGCCGCGTTGGTTGGGGCGGCGACGGCCGGGGTGAAGGCCGCTTGGCCCGTGCTCGCCGACTTGGGCGTTCCCAGCGATGGGCGAAGTCGGGCGAGCCGATCCAAGAGGAGCATGACCAAGCCACGCGCGATCAAGAGGAACCGGAACGCGATGCCCGCGAGCAGCCGTTGGCCGAGCTGAAGCAGGCCCAAGCCCGTCGTGCGCAGCCAGTGGCCGCCCATCATGACGAGCTGATCACACGCGAGCATCAAGCCGCACAAGAGGGCGATGCCGAGAATCATCAGCGAGCCGACGAGCGAAACGTTCTCCTCCAGCATCCGTCCGAGCAACAGCCCGACCATGCCTCCGTTGCCCGCGACCGAGAGCCAGGGTGGCGTTGAGCCGGTCCGGGAAAGGAACGCGGCGACGACAATCATGCAGAGAATGACGCCCGAGGCACGCCGGGCGAGGTCGACGATCGAATGACGCCGGAAACAACCGACCGCGAAGAGGGTCGTCAAGAGGCACAACCCGAAGGCGGCGGGGCCGAACCAGTCGACCGAGTGCCACGCCAAGGAGGCTCCCAGCGGACCGCACCAGTTCTCCACCGATTCGTTGAGTGGATAGACGATCGTCGACGGCGGGTCGGCCGGATCGTAACTGGTGAGGCTGGCACCGATGAAGAGCGTCGCCAGGGAGAAGAGAACCCCGAGAAGGTCCCGTTTCAGATCGCGCGTCGATTCCATGCGTGCGTCTTCCGAGCCGTGGTTTCGATCGGGAGGGAGTCATCGCCGAACGGCAGGCTCTCATAGGAATGGTGCGAGAGGTGTCGCGGGGCGACCGGCGCACGCTCTCCTGGGGGAGCCTACCATCTGATCGGCATCAGTGAGTTCCCCGTCGGAAGGAAACTCGCGATTCTCGGGGCGACGAACGATCGTTTGGGCAGATGATGGCGAATTTTCATGTCGTACTGATTGAACCGGAGATCCCCGCGAACACGGGGGCGATCACCAGGCTCTGCGCCGCGACCGGCTCGTCGCTTCATCTGGTGGGGAGGCTCGGGTTTCGTCTCGACGATCGTCGGCTCAAGCGCGCGGGGCTCGACTATAGCCCGCTGGTCGAAGTCCAAACACACGTCGATTGGCCGAGCTGCCAAGAGGTGTTGCCGGCGGCCCCGGTCTATTTCTTCTCCGCCCGAGCGGAACGTCTTTACACCGAGGCGAGTTACCTCCCCGAGTCGATCCTGGTGTTCGGCTGCGAGACCCGTGGCCTGCCGCCGAGTCTCCTGCGCCAGACCGAGCGATGCTGGCGGATTCCCATCCTCGATGAGCGCGTTCGTAGTCTAAACCTAGCGACGTCGGTCGGGATCGCTCTGTATGAGGGACTGAGACAGTGCACCTGACTCACTCGAGCACAGTCCTATCCCAAATCGGGGTGCCATGCCCACACCATAGAGGTGGGCAAGCGGGTTGTGACACCATAGAGGTGGGCTTGCTGGTTGACGCCGCAGCAAGGGCATCAGGAAATCGCCGGTGATTGACATGGACCAAGGGATCGACAACACGACACAAGCATCGCGACCACCCGCCGCTGACTCTCGGGATGCCGCGACCGGAGCAACTCACTTTGTCCCCAAGGCGGCCTACCTGCACGTGCCGTTCTGCGCCCATCAGTGCGGCTACTGTGACTTCGCCAGTGTCACCGGTCGAGATGACCGCCGCGACGATTACCTCGATGCCCTCGCGGCCGAGATGGCAGCGATCCTCGACGGCCCCAAGAGCCTGCGGACGATCTTCATCGGGGGGGGCACGCCAACCTACTTGGAACCCGACCAACTCGACCGGCTTCTCGAATTGACCAATCGCTGGTTTCCCGTCCAGTCACTTGCGGAGTTCACGGTGGAGGCCAACCCCAACACGCTGACCGAGGCCAAGGTCGACGTGCTCGCCCGCCACGGCGTCAACCGCGTCAGCTTGGGGGCCCAGTCGTTCGAGCCGCGCATGCTCCGGGCACTCGAACGCGATCACGACCCGGAATCGGTCGGGCGGGCGGTTGGCTTGCTCGGCGATGTCGGCATCACCAACGTGTCGATCGACCTCATCTTCGGCGTCCCGGGCCAAACGCTGGAGAACTGGAAGTCGGACCTCGAGCGAGCCTTCACGCTGCCGCTAAGGCATCTTTCGGCGTATGGGTTGACCTACGAGAAGGGGACCAAGCTCTGGAAGGAGCGGCGTCTGGGGATCGTCCAACCGGTGGATGAGGAACTCGAACGCCAAATGTTCGACCATGTCATCGACCGAACGACCGCCGCGGGTTGGGATCACTACGAAGTCTCCAACTTCGCGATGCCGGCGCCCGCCGAGGGCGAAGAAGCCTGGCGTTGCGAGCACAACCTGATTTACTGGGCCAACGCGGCCTACTACGGCTTCGGCACGGGGGCGGCCGCGTACGTCGACGGGGAACGCACTCTCAACACACGCGAACTCGACGCGTATATCGATCGCTGTTCCCAAGGCCGCTCGCCGATCTCGCAGCGAGAGCGACTCGAGCCGGAGCCCAAGGCACGCGAGACCCTCATTGTGAACTTGCGGCGGCTCGACGGGGTCGAGCGAACCGTCTTCGAGCGGCAGACCGGGTACTCGCTCGACGAACTGACGGGGGAGCGATTGCCCGAGTTCGTCTCGATGGGCCTCCTCGCCGACGACGGGGAACGGCTCCGGTTGACGCGCGAGGGGCTTCCCTTGGCGGACGGAATTTTGCAGACATTCCTTTAGTGTCCTTGTCCATCGAAGTCCCAGTGTCCTGATTGGCAAGTTCGTGCCATGAAACCACGTTCCCAGATCGTGCGGGAGGGTATCGAATCAGAGGCGTCTCCCGCCTGCCCACGGCGGGCGTGGTTTTCCCAAGCATGCCCACGGCGGGCGTGGTTTTCCCAAGCATGCCCACGGCGGGCGTGGGCATGGCACCCAAGCGTCTTTTGGGCAATGAATTGACCAAGCAGGATATTTGCGGATCATCGCGGCGAGATCTTCCGATGGTGGGTCGGGAGGGAGGTGCCGCAAGAGCATGGCGAGATAGAAACGAGTCGGAGTGGTATTGATGGCGAGCTACGCGGTCTTTCTCTTGGCGGCAGGCAAGTCGAGTCGGTTCAAGGGCAAGGAGAAGAAGACCTTCGCCGACCTCAATGGGCGGGCGGTGTGGCTGCACAGTCTCGAGCGGTTCTCGATTCGCGAGGAATTCGCGCAGATCCTGATCGCGATCTCGCCGGATGACCGCGAAGTCTTCGACCGACGCTATCGCGCCAATGTCGCCTTTCTGCCCAACGCCAAGGTCATCGAAGGTGGGGAGGAACGCTACGACACCGTCGAGAAGTGCCTGCTCGCCTGCAAGCCCGACGTCGACTACATCCTGATTCACGATGCCGCGCGTCCTTGCCTGGAGGACGAGATGGTCGAGCGGCTGATGGAGGCGGTGGAAGAGACCGGCGCGGCGTCGCTGGGGGTGCCGCTCGCCGACACGCTCAAACGCGTCGACAACGACCGGGTGGTCACCGAAACGCTGCCGCGCGAGGGGCTTTGGCTGACCCAGACGCCGCAGGCCTTCAAGCGGCAAACGCTGCTGGATGCCTACGCCCATCGGGACAAGGTGACCGTTCCCGTGACCGACGACGCGATGCTGGTCGAGGCCTTGGGCACGCCGGTGACGATGGTCGAGGGAGGCGCGACCAACATCAAGATCACGACCGGCCGCGATCTCGGTTTGGCGACGTCGATCATCAAGAGTCGTCCCAAGCCGAAGGACAAGGGAGGCTTTCACCCCTTCGCCGACGAAGGGATGTGGAAGTGATCGGCGGGATATTGACTTCGGCCACGGTGCCCGCATGATGGCTCGCGGAATGACTCGCCCCTCGCAGGAGCCACCGCGATGTCCGCCGAACCCTTTTCCCAGAACACGCTTCGAGCCGGTGACGTGATCTCCACCTCTTGGGAGATCTACAACAAACGTCTCTCGATCTGCTTGGGCGCGGGCCTCTTAACTCTCCTGATCGGGATGTTGCTCGGCGTGCCCGCCGCCGCGCCTCCGCTTCGCCAATTCGCTGTCGGACGCGGCGTTTGGGGCTTGATTCAAACGCTGATCATGCTCTTTTTCTACCTGGGGTTGGACTTGATGCTGCTCAAGGTCGTTCGCGGAGAACGCACCGACATCGGCGAGTTGTTCTCCGGTGGAAAGTACTACCTCACCGCGCTCGTCAACATGATCGTGATCTACATCGCCTTCGGGATTCTGGGAATCGTGATCGCCCTCTGTTCGTTCGTTCCGATCTTGCTGATCCCACTGGCGCTGGCGGCAATGTTCTTCTCCTTCATGGTGACCCTCGTCTTCTGGCCCTTTCTCTACATCGTGATCGACGAAAAGCCGCAGGGGATCGAGGCGCTCAAACGCGCCAACGAACTGACCAAGGGCAACTACGGCGCGATGGTCATCATCTTTCTCTACATGCTCGGATTGGGATTCGTCGGAGCGCTCGCGTGCGGGGTCGGCCTCTTCTACACCTTGCCCCTCTGTTTCACCACGCTGACCACCGCCTACGTCAAGCTCCGTGGCGAAGCGACCGTCATGGAGACGGCTCCCTCGAGCATGCCCGAGATCGAGTAGCCAACAGCACCCCGGATGCCCTATGCTGGGGCTCGAAGCGGCCTTCATCCATGGTCGCCACCAGTTTCAACGTCTGAATGGGGGACTCGATCATCAGCCACGTCATGCTCGCGCTGCTCGCCACGACGGTCATGCAGCAACAAACCGACAACTCCGCGACCAACCAAGACGAGCCCAACGTCGTCATCATCTTCACCGACGATCTCGGCTACGGGGATCTGGGCTGCTACGGCCATCCGACCATCGCGACACCCAACCTCGACCAGATGGCGGCGCAAGGGATGAAGTTCACCGACTTCTACAGCGCCTGTTCGGTCTGCACGCCGAGCCGCGCGGCGCTGATGACCGGCCGACTTCCCATCCGCAACGGCATGTGGGGCAACCGCCGGGTCCTCTTTCCCAACTCACCCGGAGGATTGCAGCAGAGCGAAGTGACGATCGCCCGTGCCCTCAAGCAAGTCGGTTACGAAACGCTCTGCGTCGGCAAGTGGCATCTCGGGCATCACCCCGAGTACCTCCCGACGAGCCATGGCTTCGATCAGTACTTCGGCATTCCCTACAGCAACGACATGGAGGTCGAAAAGCGGGGCGATCCGCCGCTGCCCCTGATGGAAAACGAAACGGTTCTCGAAGCGCCCGTCGATCAGACGACGCTGACCAAGCGGTATACCGAGAAGGTCGTCTCCTACATCAAGGAGAAGAAGGACGATTCCTTCTTCATCTACTATGCCCAGACCTTCCCGCATGTTCCCCTCTACGCCTCGAAGGACTTCAAGGGAAAGAGTCGTCGCGGTCTCTACGGCGACGTCGTCGAGGAGATCGATTGGTCGGTCGGAAAGATTCTCGACACGCTCAGGCAGGAGGGGCTTGCGGAGAAGACGCTCGTCTTCTTCACCAGTGACAACGGTCCGTGGTTGATCAAGATGCTCGAAGGGGGCTCGGCGGGGCTCTTGCGTGAGGGAAAGGGTTGCACCTACGAAGGGGGCATGCGGGTGCCTGCTCTGGCGTGGTGGCCCGGAACGGTCAAGGCGGGAAGCGTCAATCATGAGCTCGCCTCGACGCTCGATCTCTTGCCGACGGTGGCGGAACTGACGGGAGCCAAGCTTCCCCAGGACCGGAGCTACGACGGGTTCAGCATGGTCCCGATGCTGGAAGGAACGGGGCCGAGCAAGCGCGATCACATGTTCTTCTACCGGCGCAACGAACTTTACGCGGTTCGCCTTGGCGATCACAAGGCTCACTACATCACGCAGGGAGCCTACGGCAAGACCGCCCGCAAACTCGAACGCCACGATCCACCGCAGCTCTATCACTTGGGGCATGACCCGTCCGAGCAGCACGATATCTCGGCGAAGAATCCCGAGATTCTCTCGCGCATCGACCAACTCGTGAAGGATCACCAAGCGAGCTTGGATCCACCCCCCTCGCAACTCGACCGCAAGGCCGAGAAGCCGAAGAGCTAGCCCTTCGGCCTCTTCGCGTCTCAATCCTTCCTCTTGTTCACTGGGTGCCACTGGCTGCTTGTCAGCCAGTGAGAGGAATCGGGCATTGCCAACGTGCCCATCTCTCTGACACTGGGTGCCGCAGGCTGCTTGTCAGTCAGTGCCCGAAAAATTGGATTCTATCGTCACGCTCGTCCTTTTTGCGTCGCTCGGTCGAAGTGCCGCACATCCGCAGGGGGCCGGCATCGCGGCACTTTCAACCCGCGTCGTGACCGGGCTTGCGTGGCGCCAGTTGCTCGGCTTCGAGGGCCCCAACGGCGAGAGGGCTCACGGGCCTTCGTCGGTCTCTTGCCGCTCGCGCATCTCCTTGGACCAGCCCTTTAGAAACCCTGCGCCGAGTCCGAATAGCCCACCCACCAAGACGTAGGACGACAGGAAGCGGCGTCGGCTCTTCGCTTTCGACTTCGGTTTCTCGTCCAGCACCTTTTCGAGAATGGCGCCGACGAACGCGAAGACCAAGCAGTAGAAGATCGCGGAGAAGACCACACCAATGCCTTTCGTGGGAAGCGACACCGTCGTACGCCGTGCGACGCGTCGTTGGGGCTCATCCTAGTGGCGCGGGCACCGAACGCCAGTATCGACGGGAGCCATCCCAAACGGCGCCCGGCCGCTACTGGGAGTTGTCGATGTTGATGATCCCCCCGCGAATCGAATAGATGATGATGTCATCGAGTGGAGCGAACTCGAAGGGGACATCTTCCTCCGGCCCGGTGGAGACCAACGGGATCTGCCACGGCAGGGCGTAGGTGTCGATGGCGTAGTAGTTGACCGCCGGGAAGAGAGTGCGCAGTGGCCAGTGGAGTTGCAAAGGCCGATGTTCGACCACCTCAAGAGCGGGGAAGTCGTCCGAGGGAGGAAAGATCGACCACGTGATCAGCCGCGGATGAACGACGACATCGCCGGGCGCAGGCCGACCAAGGCCGTACTCTTCGGGGTGGGCGAAGAGAGGATTGGCCCCCTCGCGAACACTGTAGTACAGGAATCCCCAGTTGCCGGTCGCCCACGTCTTGATCCCGGCCATCGTCCTGGGACGGACCGTGTCGATGGCGGTCCGACGATAGGCCCCGGCGATCTCGGCATCCCCGATCGCGATCGCCAACGCGAGCAGGGCCGAACCACTCAGGAGGGCGAGGCGCCAACGCCCCTCAGCCCACATTCCCTCGAGTAGTCGCGCGAGGAGGAAGACCAGCGGCACGAAGAAGAGCAGCAGATGACGTACGGCGTTGAACGGGACCGAGGTAATGTTGAAGAGGAGCATCATCAAGATCCAAAGGGAGAGAAACGCCTCCTCGTCGAACCTCCAGGGCCGATCCTTCCCCAGCCGCGAACCGAGGAAGACGACCGCGATGCCAAGGAGACTCAACACCCCGTGGAAGGTGAAGAGCACCACGTGCACCGACTTGACGAAGTCGATCTGGAAGAGCGCCTCGCGAGCGGTTTCGCGACTGACGTAGAGAAGGTCCCCCCACGCAGCCGCCCCCGCGGCCAGCAGGCATCCCACCAGTGCCAACCACCCCCAGCGTCCTCGCTGCACAAGAACGATGGCGACCACGGGACCGAAGACGGTGACGGCGCCCGTTGAACGGAGAATCACCAAGAGCCTCGGCCCCCACAACTCGGGACGGAAGACCATGCCGTGGGAACTGAGGTGAGGCTCGCCGTGAAAGAGGATGTTGTGCAGCGACCACGCCGACAGCATGAGCACTGGAGGAATGAGCGCCACGAGCGCCCGCGGTCGACGAAAGCCCAGGGCCCCGATGACGAGCAGTGGCCAAAGCAGGCCGGCGGTGTACTTCGTCATCAACGCCAACCCGGCGAAGAGGCCCGCGAGCCAGGCCGGTCCCAGTCGATCCGTGTCCCACGACTTCCAAGCGAAGACCAACGACCAACTCCAGAAGCAGAGCAGGGGGCCTTCGAGCATTAGGTTCTGCCCTGGCAGGAAGAAGGGACCGAAGAGGATCATCGCCGTTGCCCATAAGGGGTGGGACGTCAGTCGTCGCGAAAGATGATAGAGGCCAAACCCGGCGAAACAGACCGCGACGCTTTGCGCCAGGTGAAGCTTCCACTCCTCGATCCCAAAGAGGCCGATGATCGTCGCGAGGACATATTTCCAAAGCGGCGGGTTGTAGTCGATCTCGAAGAGCGTCGCGGGCTGGCCGTCCTTGGCATCCCAGAGAACCCTGTTGTCGTGGCTCCGTCCGCCGAAGGGATCGAGAGGATCCTTGACGATCTGCCCGGCGACCCTCAGGTAGAGGACGTCGTCGATATGGAATGCCTTGTTGAGGAAGGGAAGCGTCGAGGCGAACGCTAGGCACAGGACGATCAAGTAATCACGGCGAGGAATGGCTGCTGAAGGTATGCTCACGCTTCGATCACGGTTAGGAGAAGAACATCGACCCTGGACGCGCCCGACGGCCGTCATGACCACCCTCCCGTCGGGTGACGTGGGGGCAGGCGGCGCGTCCAAGACGATCCTATCACATCCGAGGTGTTGGTGGGGCTCGGGATCCAATTCCGGTCAGTTGGACCGACGTGCCGGAGGGGGGAGCATTTGCCGGACTTTGGCCAACCCGCTAGAGAAAGAGGGACCACGATCGATGCCGATCCCACAAGGAGCATGATTCTCGATGAACACGATTAGCCGTCGCCACCTCATGGCGAACACTCTGGGAGCTATCGGAACAGCGTCACTCTTGCGGCCGGAGGACGCCTTGGGCATCGAGCCGATCAAACGCGTCGGCAAGTCGGTCGTCAAGCTGAGCCTGGCCGCTTACTCCTTCCGCAACCAGCTCGCTCCCAAGGGTGGAACGCCGTCGCTCGATTTGCTCGGGTTCATCGACTATTGCTCGAGTCTCCGCCTCGACGGCACCGAACTGACCTCCTACTACTTCGCCAAGGAGATCACCAACGATTACCTGGGATCGCTCAAGCGGCGCGCGTTCGTCAATGGCCTAGGCGTCTCCGGCGGCGCGATCCGCAACGACTTTTGCCAGCCCGACGGCGAAAAACGCAAGCAGGACATCGCCCACACCAAGCAATGGGTCGATCACTACGCGATGCTCGGCTGTCCGGCAATTCGGATCTTCGCGGGCAATGTGCCCAAGGGGAGCTCCAAGGACGAGGCGATCGGACGCTGCGTCGAGGGGATCGAGGAGTGCTGCGAACATGCCGCGAAGAAGGGCGTCTTCCTCGCGCTGGAGAACCACGGCGGCATCACCGCCACCTCGGAAGACATGCTCAAGATCGTCAAGCAGGTAAAGTCACCCTGGTTCGGCGTGAACCTCGACACTGGCAACTTCGCCCGCAATCCTGCCCCGTACGACGACTTGGCGGCGATCGCTCCCTATGCCGTCAACGTTCAGTTCAAAGTCAGCCGGCACACCCAGAAGCACATGGGGGGCGAGGCCGAATACCTCTCCAAGTGCATGCGGATCATTCAGGATGCCAACTACAGTGGCTGGCTCGCCCTCGAGTACGAGGCGTCGGAGGATCCCTACCGCGCGATCCCGCCGCTGATCAACAAGCTCCGCGCCTCGATCGGCTGACTCGACCGCGCTCCCGTCGGGTGGGCCGTGACCCACCTCTCTGGGAAGACAACCGTGGCTCACGCCTGGAGCGGAACGACGTATTGCATCAGGGCGAGATAGTGCGTCACGCTCCCGGCGATCACGAAGAGATGCCACACCGAGTGAAAGAACGGGACGCGGTGGTCGAGGACGAGAAAGAACGTTCCCGCCGTGTAGAAGACGCCCCCCACGAGCACCATTTGAAAGCTCTCGGGGGGTAGCTGGCTGAGGATCGGACCGATCTCGATCAGCGGCAGCCACCCCAGCATCACGTAGCTCCAGACGTGGACCGACTCGAGGCGATGATGTGCCCCGAGTTTCGTCACGAACCCGAAAAGCGCGATTGCCCAAAGCGTCCCGAAGAGCAGCCACCACCAGCCGAAGCAGAGGTACGCCAACGCGAATGGCGTGTACGTCCCGACGACGAGCAGGTAGATCACCGCTTGGTCGATCCGGCGCCACGTGTCCTTAAATCCTGGTTCCTGCGCGAGGTGCGAGACGGTCGAGGCGAGGTAGACCGCGATCAGGGCTCCGACGTAGATGCCGCAGCCGACGATCTTCCAGGGAGTTCCCTCGCTCAGCACGACGCGGAGCATCGCGGTTCCGCCGACCAGGCTCAGTAGCAGCCCCAAGCCGTGGGTCAGCCCGTTGGCGATCTCCTCGGGATGATGCCAAGGCAGCATCGCCCACCCTCGGGAGAGAGTCCTTCCGTACCAGCCTACGCGAACGGGGGAATACGACATCGAACGGGTTCCCTCGGGAAAGCGAGAACGTCGGGGCATCGATCCACGCAGCGGGACGTTCACCCCACATGAGGTGGACCACTGACGATCGCGCGAAACCATGCTCCCGAACTTATGGAGGGCGGATAACCGACCGGCAAGAATTGTCCAGTCGAATTCGCGGTGGGGCCTCGTGCCGAGCATTGCCTCGCTGGATTCATTCTAGCGTTCCCCGCCGTCGCGTCTCCTGGTCGCTTCTCGATCCGAGCCCCTGAATCGAGGGGCAACCAATGGCGAATCCGGTTTGAGCGGGCAGGGAGCCGCCGCGAGCGGGTGGCATTTGACGGCCTCTTCCCACACTCCTGACAAGAATGTTCGTGATGTCTCGTGGCATCATCCGTAGACTAGGGACGAGCCACGCGGAGACCGCGTCGCTACCTACCCGAGCGTTCCCCCCCTGGCCGCGTCGCGTGGCGCCGCCGGCGGACCCACCGACTCGAAGACTCAAGGAGACGTCCCCCAATGTCCTCGCTCTTGCTCGCGGCACTGCTCGCCGCTCCCCCCGTGGCCGATTCCTCCGAGCCGATCCAGCTCTTCAATCGCAAAAACCTCGATGGCTGGGGGACTTACACCGTTCAGACAGGCCACGAGAATCCCGGCATCTTCGCCGTCGAGGACGGCATCCTCAAGATCGCCGGCGGCAAGGAGGGCCTCGCGTACTACGGCGGCATGTACACCGACAAGGAGTACGACAACTACCGCCTCGTCGTCGAGTACAAGTTCACTGGCCCGACCTTCGGCAAACGCAAGGGCAAATCGCGCGACAACGGCATCCTGCTGCACTGCGTCGGACCGCACGGTCCGGGCCCGTGGATGACCTCGGTCGAGTGCCAGATCATCGAAGGGGGGACCGGCGACTTCATCCTGGTCCCCGGCCTCGACGACGAGGGCAAGCCGTTCAAGCATCACGGCGACTTCGAGGTCGAGAAACGCGGCGGGCAGTGGTATTACACGCCCGGGGCTCCCGAGCAGCGGATCACCACCGGCCGCATCAACTGGTACGGCCGCGACCCCGAATGGAAGGATGTCGTCGGCTTTCGCGGCTCGCAGGACGTCGAGAGTCCGCTCGGCGAGTGGACCCGCGTCGAAGTGATCTGCGACGGCAATTCGGTGACCAACATCGTCAACGGCAAGGTCGTCAACAAGGGCACCAACTTCGCCCTGTCGAAGGGCCGTATCCTCATCCAAACCGAAGGCGCCGAGATGCTCGTCCGCAAGATCGAACTGACTCCGCTAGAGAAGAAGGGGACGTAAGTCAGCAACGAATCCGGCCCCATACCGACACTCTTTGGTTAGCCTCGGTTGCTTGTCAACCGAGGTGGCGCAGCCACAAGAGACCTTCGGATGACGCGGCCAATTGACGATTGATGATGAACCCTGCCAAGGGCCTCTTGTACGCTACGCGTACCCAGATTGGCGAGCAATCTGGGCCACCTGCCAAGGGCCTCTTGCATGCTTCGCGTACCCAGATTGGCGAGCAATCTGGGCCACCCGCCAAGCTTTCCAGGCGGGCTTGGCGTGTGAGTAGGATGGTGTGCTTCTTCCTTTGTCCGGGGTGGCCTCGGTTGCTTGTCAACCGAGGTGGCGCAGCCACAAGAGGCCTTCGGATGACGCGGCCAATTGACGATTGATGATGAACCCTGCCAAGGGCCTCTTGTACGCTACGCGTACCCAGATTGGCGAGCAATCTGGGCCACCCGCCAAGCTTTCCAGGCGGGCTTGGCGTGTGAGTAGGATGGTGTGCTTCTTCCTTCGTCCGGGGTGGCCTCGGTTGCTTGTCAACCGAGGTGGCGCAGCCACAAGAGACCTTCGGATGACGCGGCCAATTGACGATTGATGTTGAACCTTGTTTGGGGCCTCTTGTACGCTACGCGTACCCAGATTGGCGAGCAATCTGGGCCACCCACCTCTTGTACGCTACGCGTACCCAGATTGGCGAGCAATCTGGGCCACCCGCCTCTTGTACGCTGCGCGTACCCAGATTGGCGAGCAATCTGGGCCACCCGCCAAGCTTTCCAGGCGGGCTTGGCGTGTGAGTAGGATGGTGTGCTTCTTCCTTTGTCCGGGGTGGCCTCGGTTGCTTGTCAACCGAGGTGGCGCAGCCACAAGAGTCCTTCGGATGACGCGGCCAATTGACGATTGATGTTGAACCTTGTTTGGGGCCTCTTGTACGCTACGCGTACCCAGATTGGCGAGCAATCTGGGCCACCTGCCAAGGGCCTCTTGCATGCTTCGCATGCCCAGATTGACGAGCAATCTGGGCCACCCGCGCAATGCATTCGACGTTTGGCCATCTCCACAACGTCGATCTTCCCCAAGAAACGTCTACCCGCCGATCTTCAAATCGAACAACCCGAAAACATCCTCGCGCGAAAGCCCGGTATCCCCGACGGGTTCGTGGTCGTCGATGAGGAAGGAGAAGAGTTCTCGCTTCTTCTCGAGGACCATCGCGATGCGCGATTCGATCGTGTCGGGGGTGATGAAGCGGGAAACGAAGACCGGGGCTTTCTGGCCGACGCGGTGGGCGCGGTTGATCGCTTGGTCCTCGATGGCGGGGTTCCACCAACGGTCAAAGAGAAAGACGTAGTTGGTGAATTGCAAGTTCAGCCCGACCGCCCCGGTGCCGTAGCTGAGCATCAGCAGCGGGCGGTCGTCGCTCTCCTTGAACTCGGTCAGGACGCCGTCGCGCTGGCTGCTGGGGATCTTGCCGTGATAGACCATCGGGTTGTAGGCGGCGAGTTCCTCCTCGAGCCAGTCGATCGTCTCGACCCATTGCGAAAAGAGAATCGCCTTGCGGCCTGACGCGGCGATCTCCTCCATGTCGGCTTTGACGGTCTGCGCCTTGGCGCTGTCGCGGGTGACCGGGTCGTAGTTACAGATCTGCTTGAGCCGGCGGATCAGGTCGAAGACGTGCTCGATCGTCACCTCCTCGCCGAGATCGTTGAGCTTGAAGACTCCCTCCTTTTCGGCTTCCTCGTACCGGCTGCGCTGCGCGGGTGTCAGGTCGACGTAGGTATCGCGGACGAGGCATTTGGGCATGTCCTCGTGCACCATCTCCTTGGTGCGGCGCAGGAGAACCGCCCCGACCGCGTCGCGCAGGAGGTCGTTACGATCGAGCATGCAAGGCCGCTGGTGGACAAAGTCGAGCAGGCTCGCCAGGTCGCTGGCCTGATTCTCGACCGGAGTCCCGGTGAGGGCCCAGCTACGCTTGCGGCGAATCGAGCGGACGATGCGCGAGGTCTTCGAGTCGATGTTCTTGATCCGCTGCGCCTCGTCGAGAACCACGACGTCGAACTGTGCGTAACCCTCACGGAAGAGATCCTCGTCGCGCGTCAAGCTCTCGTAGTTGGTGATCTTGATCGGGGTGCGGTCGTGAATCCAGGCGTTGCGGCGTTTGGCGGTGCTGCCGGAGACCGTCAGGATCGGCAGTTCCTCGGCCCAGAGGGCGAACTCGCGCAGCCAGTTGGTCACGAGCGGCTTGGGGCAGACGAGCAGGACGGAGGTGACCGAGCCACTGCGAAGGAGAAGTCTCATTGCGAGAATGGTCTGCATCGTTTTGCCCAGTCCCATCTCGTCCGCGAGGATCGCCGACCAGGCTTGGGAGAGGAAGTTGATCCCCTCGTACTGGTAGGGGAAGGGCTCAAACGGAAGCCAGAGCCGGTTGTCCGAGAGCAAGACGTTCAGCGGCGGCTGCAACACCGATTGCAGCCTGTCCCGCAGTGGCAGGCCGTCCGGCGGCGCCGAGCGCGGCAGTTTGGGGCTCGGCTTCGAGGGCCGCTTGGGGCGATCCTCGTCCTTCGTGGCCGCGTGCTTTTGGACCATGCCCTGGGCGAAGCGAAGGGTTGAGACGTTGACCGGAGGCCGCGCCAGCCGCTGCCGGTGCAAGAGGACACTCGGCATGGAAAGGGTCGAGATGTCCGGCGGAGCGATCTCGCCGGGAGAGTTCGGTCGCGGGAGCGTCGGGTTGGCGGTCGCGGGGTCAAGGGCCGTGTCGTCATCGAACGAGCGGACGTGGAGTTCGATCGCGGTAGGGGGCTGCTGTGGGGAGCGTTCCGGAGCGATCTCGCGAGTCTCTTCGTGGCGAATCTGATCGTGCACTCTACCCTCAATGGTCGTGCCTGGGAGGCCGTGTCCATGGCCTCCGCTGTTGAAAACCAGCGCGGGGGAGGAAATCGCTTGGGAAATCGCCTCCGCGCGGAGCCTCCTCGGGCTTATCGGTCGAGAGGCCCGCGCAGCTTCGGTAAAGACGTCGATCTGGGCGAATCGCGCCGGGTGGAGCGACGAGAGCGGACAGGATGGAGAAACTTTTCCGCGCGGAAGGGCATCGCACGTTGGCAAAAGGGCTTAGGGATACAAGGTGGCGGGACGGCCGGCAGTCTAACGGTCGTATCGGTTGCATAGAATAGGAGGGGAGAGGGTCAGTCAAAGGAGTCACAGGACCGCTCGAAGTCGATGCGGAAGAAAGGATTGCGATTGTCGCCCAGAGTTCAAGCCGTAAAAATAGGGTCGCTTTGCCCCACCTCGGCACAGTAACTTCATGGTCGCGTCGGCGAGTGGTGGACTTGTCGGTGCACTTCGGAGGGCATTGGTCTCTCTGAACCACTTCGACGAGCGTTGGGCTCGGCGAACCATCGGCCATGGGTTGCTCCCCGACAGGGAACCGCCCGCCGGGCTTGGCTCATCGAGATGAAGACATGAAAGTGGCGACAGACTCACTTGCCGACTTGATGCGTTCTTGGAGCGAGCGGGTCGACCACGCGCTTGATCGGTACCTGGGGGAGGACTACCAGGCGCCGGGATTGCTTCGCGAGGCGATGCGATATAGCCTTTTCGCGGGCGGGAAGCGGCTACGACCGCTGCTGGTGCTGTTGGCCGCCGATGCTTGCATGGGGGCGCTGGACAAGGCGATGCCGGCCGCTTGCGCGGTCGAAATGATTCACACGTATTCACTGATTCACGACGATCTGCCCGCGATGGACGACGACGACCTGCGTCGCGGGCGTCCGACATGCCATCGTCAGTTCGACGAAGCGACCGCGATCTTGGCGGGTGACGCCTTGTTGACGCAGGCCTTCGGGTTGCTGGCGACGATCGAGCCGCCGGTGGTCGCCGGCAAGTGCGTGGCGGAGCTGGCCCACGCGGCCGGGGCGCCGGGCATGGTCGGGGGGCAAGTGGACGATCTGCATCCGCCCGAGGGGGAGGGGACGCTCGACTGGCTCGAGTCGCTGCATTCGAGAAAAACCGGTGCGTTGCTGACGGTTTGCCTACGTTTGGGGGGACTGGTCTCCGGAACCGATCAAGAGCGATTGGATGGACTGACGGCCTACGGACAGCGCATCGGGTTGGCGTTCCAGATCGCCGACGATTTGCTCGATGTCGAGGGAAGTGCCGAGGCGGTCGGCAAAGAGGTCGGGAAGGACTCCGCGGCCGGAAAACGAACATATCCCTCCCTGTTGGGGGTGGACGAAAGTCGAGATCGAGCCAGAGTACTCGTTCGCGAAGCGCGGGAGCACCTCGCACCCTTGGGGCCGGCCGGGCATCGGCTCGCCTCGCTGGCTGATTTCATTGTGGAAAGGGATCATTGATGGGTTCATTGCTCTCAAGGATTGAGTCACCGGCGGATCTTCGAACGCTCACGGATGACGAGCTGTGCTCTCTCGCACAGGAGATTCGCGAAACCCTCTGCCAGCCGCTCGAATCTCGATCGGTCCACTTCGCGAGCAACCTCGGCGTCGTCGAGTTGACGCTCGCGCTGCACTTGACCTTCGACTTCGCCCGCGATCGCTTGATCTGGGACACCGGTCACCAGATCTATCCCCACAAACTGATCACCGGCCGTCACGAGCAGTTCGCCTCGATCCGTACTCGAGGCGGCCTCATGGGTTACCCCAATCCCGACGAGAGTCCCTACGACCTCTTCATGACCGGCCACGCCGGCTGCAGCGTCTCGACCGCGCTGGGATTGAAGATGGGCGATGAGTTGATGGGACGCCCCGAACGCAAGTCGGTCGCGGTCATCGGCGACGGCGCCTTCCCCTCGGGGATCGTCTACGAGGCGATGAACAACGCCGCGGAACTCAACCGCGAGTTGGTCGTGGTCCTCAATGACAACCAGATGTCGATTTGCCCGCGCGTCGGGGGGGTCGCCAAGTCGCTCGACAAGGCCCGCATGGCCCCGATGTTTCACGACGTCAAGTGTCAACTCGACGAGGCGCTGCACAAGTTGCCGCTCGTCGGCCATTCCTTCGAACGGGCTTGGACCTCGCTCAAGGACATGGTCAAGGCGGGCGTCTACGGCGGTATGCTCTTCGAGCAGCTTGGCTTCCAGTACGTCGGTCCGGTCGACGGCCACGACATCAAGACGCTCCGCGAATACCTACAGATGGTTAAGGAGCAGCCCGGCCCGACGCTGCTGCACGTGCTGACCGAAAAGGGGCACGGCATCGCCTCGGCCAGCGAGGATCCGGTGACGTTCCACACGCCGCCGGTCTTCGAGAAGGTCGAGAACGGGGTCATCTCGCTCCGCAAGTCGAAGTCGGTCAACTTCACCAACCTCGTCAGCGACGCAATCCGCGAGCAACTCGCGTCCGACAAGAAGGTCTGCGTGATGACCGCGGCGATGTGCCAGGGCAACAAGCTCGAACGCTCGCGCGAGGAGTTCCCCGACCAGTTCTTCGACACCGGCATCTGCGAATCGCACGCCGTGGCGTTCGCCGCCGGCATGGCGAAGGTCGGCGCCCGGCCGATCGTGGCGATCTACTCGACCTTCCTGCAGCGGTCCTTCGACCAGATCTTCCAAGAGGTCGCGCTGCAGAATCTCCCGGTCACCTTCTGTCTCGACCGCGCGGGCTTCACCGGTCCCGACGGGCCGACGCACCACGGTACCTTCGACATCCCCTACATGCGGATCTTCCCGAACATGGTCGTCATGGCCCCCGGGGACGCGTCCGACGTTCAGCCGATGCTCGAATTCGCCCTGAAACAGGATTGCCCGGTATCGCTGCGGTATCCCAAGGCCGCCCCGGCGCAGATCGAGCGAGCCGCGTGCCCGATCGAAATGGGCCAGGCAGAGGTCTACGAGTGGGGAACCGATGGCTGCATCATCGCCATCGGCTCGATGTTCGGCGAGGCGGTCGAGGCGGCGGAGATCCTTCGCGAGGAGGGCTTCGACGTCGGTGTCATCAACGCCCGCTTCATCAAGCCACTCGATAAGCGGACCATTCTCAAGGCGGTTTCCGAGTTGCCGTTCGTCATGACGGTCGAGGAAGGGACCGTTGTCGGCGGCTTCGGCAGCGCGGTGCTCGAGGCGGCCTGCGAAGAGGGAATCGCCGCGAACCACGTCTATCGCTGCGGCATCCCCGATGATTGGATTCTCCATGCCGAACGCAAGGAGCAGCTTGCCGAAGTCGGCATCGACGCGCCGAGTCTTGCCGCGAAGGCCCGCGAGTTGGCCGCCCTATTCGGCCCTAAGGAAAACTCGCTCGAAGAGGTCAATAGCTGCAAGCAAGTCGGCTAGGCCGGATCTCGTTGCCCGCCGTTCGGAATCCCGTCCAACCCGCGATCGTAGCAACTCGCGGTGAGATTCCGAATGGCTACTCGCCACTTCTTGGTCGGCGGCGCCGGATTCGATGTGGAGGGAGCCGTTTGGGGACAAGCGGACTCCCCGATTTGGGATCGAAATCGACAAGAGAACGCATCTTTCGAGCGAATAAGGTCCGATTCCTCTCCGAAATTCCTCCAAACAGAACAATTTCTCGACACGTCGGATCGTCTTTGTTCCACGGAGCGTCGCGGCTAGATCGACGTCTTCGAGGACTCGTCCTTTTTCTTCATTCCATTGCGGGCGTGAAGCGTGGCCAAGCCGGCGACGCACAGCGCGAGCGTGCCGCTGGGAGAAAGGCCTTCAGAGTCATCTTCGCCCATGACGATGTCGGTGAGCGCGGTCGAGAGTTCCTCGTCGAAGTCGAACGCGTTGAGTTCCGGCCATCGCAGTGACAAATCGGTGTCATCTGAAGTTGGACTCTCTTGCTCGTTGGTCGGCTCGCCCGTCGAGTCGATGGTCTCCTGAGGATCGCTCGCATCCTGGGGAGTGTCCTCGTTGGAGGGCTTCTCGCCCGACTCGCTCTTGGACGACCCTTCGCCTTCCTCGGCGGCCTCGGTGGTCGGCTCCGTGCCGACGCCCTGCATGCGGAAGTTGACGTCCGAAGCGTTCACGAACCGATCGGGTTCGAACTCCCCGAAGTTGTTGTACTGCCCGTGTTGGCCTTGACGCAGGCTGATGTCGAGCAGGGTATCGCCGCCATCGTCCTTACCCCCTTGATCACCGATGCGGTCCTTTCCGTCGACGTAGCCACTCGGCTGAAGTTCCCGAAGGCGGAAATCGCCGGCGGGCAAGTCCTGGAACGTGAAGCGGCCGTCCTGATCGGTGACCGCGGTGCGGATCGCGCTGCCGTTGAGGACGAGTTGCACGCCCGCGATGCCCGGCTCGTCGGCGTCGCGTTGTCCATCCTTATTCAGATCGACGTAGACATATCCCGAGAGCTTGGCCGTCCCGCGAAGGTCGTCCGCGGAGCGGAAACGATCGCGACGCGCCACGAATGTCTCCGTTCGCGCCACCGTGGGCGGCGTCGCCACAATCCCCACCGGAAGGTCGGGCGTGCCCGTTGGGAAGACCGGCGTCGGCGTCGACGGATTGCCCGGAACCAGCGGCGTGGGCGGGATGATTGGCGTCGGAGTTCCCGGAACCACTGGCGTCGGATTCTCGGGAGCGACAGGTGTTGGAAGGCCTGGCTCAAGCGGCGTTGGCGTGGGAAGCTCGACGATCTCCTCGGCGAAGCCAAAGTCGACGACGAGGTTGCTCTCGCCGTTTTGGAGCGTGATCTGAGCTTCGCCGTCGACCGGCCCGGTGAGATCGTAGGTCGCCGACATCGTCGCTGGGACCGTCTCGAGGTCGACGACGATGCTGTAGACGCCCGGAGCGAGGTTGTCGAACTGATACGCGCCCTGGGCGTCGGTCGTGGTGGTTAAGATCGTGTCATCATCGGTCCCCAGAACGTTGTCGAAGCCACTCCATCGCAGGGTGATGTCGACGCCACCCAGTCCGGTCTCGTTCGCCGAGACGATGCCGTCGGCGTTGGTGTCGACCCAGACGAGATCGCCGATGGATCCGCCGCCGGTGTAGCCAAAGTCCTGGTCCAAGTCGCTTTGGCCGACCCGCAGCGTGAGTCGCGACTCGTGGGTAACCCCGCCGTCGGGATCGGCCGTCGGGTCGCTGATGCCGGTCGGCAAGCTCTGAGCGTCAACGCGAACAACATAGTCACCTTCGACCAAGCCATCAAAGACGTATTGCCCATCGGCGTCGGTCGTGGTTTCAAAGACGAAGGTCGACCCGTCCGACATCGTCCACTCCAGCGTGACCGGGACATCGGCCAAGCCGGGTTCGCCCGCATCCTGGATTCCATCGCCATCGACGTCGAACCAGATGACGTCGCCCACGATCCCTTGGCCTTGGTAGCCGAAGTCGACGTCGCGATTGATCGTCCCGGCGGGAAGCGTCAGTTCCGTCGGGTCGTTGGCGGTCGTCAGCGTCACCCCGGCTGGCAGAGTGGTCGCGTCGATCGCGACGCGGTAGTCACCCTCGGGCAGGCCGGTGAAGGTGTACTCGCCGCCGGGACCGGTCGATAGCTCGAACGTGGCGTCGTCCCCACTGCCGGCGATCCCGTCGGCGCCGAACCAGACCAGTTCGACGACCACGCCGGGCAGGCCCGGTTCCTGGGGATCTTGGATCCCGTCTCCGTTCCGATCGAGCCAGACGAAGTCGCCGATCGCGCCCTCGCCCTGAAAGCCGAAATCGGCCGCGAGGTAGTCCTCTCCCGCCTCGAGGTCGACGCGGAGGGGTTCGTTGTTCGTCGTGAGTGTGACACCATCGGGAAGACTCGAGCTGACGACCTCGACGCGGAAGTCTCCAGCGGCGAGTTGGTCGAAGAGGTAGCTCCCTTCCTGGTCGGTCGTCGTCCGGTAGGAGACGTCATCGGCCGTGCCGAAAGTACCGTCCTGGCCGACGAAGACGAGATCGACCGACACGCCGGAGATGCCCGGTTCCCCGTCGTCTTGGTTGCCGTCGCCGTTGATGTCGAGCCAGACGAAGTCGCCAATGCTGCGGGTGCCGGTGAAGCCGAAATCGATGTCGGTGCGATCGGTCGCGAGGGTGATGTTGGCGATGCCGTCGAGAGCGACTGCCGAGTCGTCGGTGTCGGCGGTGACTTCCACGCCAAGGGGAAGATCGGCCGTCTGAACGATGATCTGGTACTTGCCCGAGGTAAGCCCTTCAAAGAGGTAGTTGCCCTCGGAATCGGTCGTGGTCGACAGCGTCAGGTCGTCGTCGTTGCCGAGGATGCCGTCGAAGCCGGCGTAGACGAGTTCGATGCCAATGCCCGCGAGTCCCGGCTCATCAGCATCCTGGACGCCATCGCCGTTGACGTCGAACCAGACGGAGTCACCCAGGGTATAGGGGCCGAGGTAGCCAAAGTCCTGGTCGAGGTTCTCCTCTTGCGAGCCGATCGAGAGTGACGATTGGTTGTCGTCGCCGCCGTCGGGATCGAAGCTGGGCACCTGCAAGTCGGCGGGCAGTGTCGTGGTGTCGATGGTGACGGTGTAGTCGCCTTCGACAAGGTTGTCGACCAGGTAGCCGCCGTCGGCGTCGGTGGTCGTTTCGAAGGTGAAGGTCGAGCCGTCGCTCTTGGTCCACTCGATCGAGACAGCGACGTTCGGGATGCCCGGCTCTCCGGCGTCTTGGATGCCGTCGGCGTTGAAGTCGAACCAGAGGAAGTCGCCGATGGAGGCGGCACCCTGGTAACCGAAGTCGACGTCAAGGTCGTCGCCGCCGGCTGAGAGGGAGAGGAGGCTCGGGTCGTTGCTGGTCGTGAGCGCGAGGTCGGCCGGGAGCGAGGAGGCGTCGACGGAGACTTGGAAGTCGCCCTCGGGGAGTCCGTCGAAGAGGTAGTTGCCATCGGCGTCGGTGATCCGCTCGTAGGTGGTGTCGTCGCCACCGCCCAGAACGCCGTCGGCGCCGAACCAGGTGAGACTCACGGTGACGCCGGGCAGTCCGGTCTCGTCGGCGTCCTCGATACCGTCGCCATCGCGGTCGTGCCAGACGCGATCGCCGATGGTGACGTCACCGATGTAGCCGAAGTCGGCGTCGGTGTAGCCCTCGCCGGGGGTGAGATCGATGGTCACCGGATCGCTGGCGGTGGTGAGTCCAAGGTTGCCGGGGAGGGTCGCCTCGTCGACATCGACGACGTAGTTGCCCTCGGGCAGGTTGGTGAATGTGTAGTTGCCGTTCTGGTCGGTCGTGGTTTGGAAGACGACATCGTCATCATTGCCCTGGATGCCGTCTTGGCCGGCCCAACTCAGGTCGATGGTGACGCCGGGTAGTCCCGGTTCACCGCTGTCTTGGATGCCGTCGCCATTGACGTCGTTCCAGAGGAAGTCGCCAATGCTGCCGGTGCCGGTGAAGCCGAAGTCGATGTCGGTGCGATCGGTCGCGAGGGTGATGTTGGCGATGCCGTCGATCACCGCGGCGGCGTCGTCGGTGTCGGCGGTCGGAGTCATGCCGCCAGGCAGGTCGCTGGCGTCGACCGTGATCTCGTAGTCGCCTTCGGGCAGGTTCTCAAAGGAATAGTTACCGTTGGCGTCGGTGGTCGTCGTGATGAGGACGTCGTCGGCGTTACCGAGGATGCCGTCGAAGCCGGTGAAGACGAGGTCGACGGTAATGCCCGCGAGTCCCGGTTCGCCCGTGTCTTGAATGCCGTCCCCGTTGAGGTCGTACCAGACGAAGTCGCCGATCGAGAGGGTGCCGGAATAGCCGAAGTCCTGATCGAGGTTGTCTACGTTGGAGGCCAACGTCAGCGCCGAGACACTGTCGTCACCACCATTGGGATCGGCGGTGATGACGCTCAGCCCGGAGGGCAGTGTCGTGGTGTCGATGGTGACGGTGTAGTCGCCTTCGACAAGGTTGTCGACCAGGTAGCCGCCGTCGGCGTCGGTGGTCGTTTCGAAGGTGAAGGTCGAGCCGTCGCTCTTGGTCCACTCGATCGAGACAGCGACGTTCGGGATGCCCGGCTCTCCGGCGTCTTGGATGCCGTCGGCGTTGAAGTCGAACCAGAGGAAGTCGCCGATGGAGGCGGCACCCTGGTAACCGAAGTCGACGTCAAGGTCGGAGCCGCCGGCTGAGAGGGAGAGGAGGCTCGGGTCGTTGCTGGTCGTGAGCGCGAGGTCGGCCGGGAGCGAGGAGGCGTCGACGGAGACTTGGAAGTCGCCCTCGGGGAGTCCGTCGAAGAGGTAGTTGCCATCGGCGTCGGTGATCCGCTCGTAGGTGGTGTCGTCGCCACCGCCCAGAACGCCGTCGGCGCCGAACCAGGTGAGACTCACGGTGACGCCGGGCAGTCCGGTCTCGTCGGCGTCCTCGATACCGTCGCCATCGCGGTCGTGCCAGACGCGATCGCCGATGGTGACGTCACCGATGTAGCCGAAGTCGGCGTCGGTGTAGCCCTCGCCGGGGGTGAGATCGACGGTCACCGGATCGCTGGCGGTGGTGAGTCCAAGGTTGCCGGGGAGGGTCGCCTCGTCGACATCGACGACGTAGTTGCCCTCGGGCAGGTTGGTGAATGTGTAGTTGCCGTTCTGGTCGGTCGTGGTTTGGAAGACGACATCGTCATCATTGCCCTGGATGCCGTCTTGGCCGGCCCAACTCAGGTCGATGGTGACGCCGGGTAGTCCCGGTTCACCGCTGTCTTGGATGCCGTCGCCATTGACGTCGTTCCAGAGGAAGTCGCCAATGCTGCCGGTGCCGGTGAAGCCGAAGTCGATGTCGGTGCGATCGGTCGCGAGGGTGATGTTGGCGATGCCGTCGATCACCGCGGCGGCGTCGTCGGTGTCGGCGGTCGGAGTCATGCCGCCAGGCAGGTCGCTGGCGTCGATCTCGATGACGTAGTCTCCGGGGACGAGGTCGATGAACTCGTAGGAGCCGTCGGGGAGTGTCGTGGTTGAACGGACGAGGTCGTCGGCGGTGTTGAGGATTCCATCGAGGCCCGCGAACCGCACCTCGACGTCGATGCCCGCGAGTCCCGGTTCGCCCGCGTCTTGAATGCCGTCCCCATTGAGGTCGTTCCAGACAAAGTCGCCGAGGGTGAAAGGACCGACATAGCCAAAGTCCTGGTCGAGGTTCTCCTCGTCGGCGGCGAGGACGAAGGACGCTTCATGGTCATCGCCGCCATCGGGGTCGGCACTGGGAACGTCGAGGTCGGCGGGAAGCGTGGTCGGAGCGACCCGCACGGTGTACTGTCCCGCGGGGAGGTTGTCGAAAAGGTAGCCGCCGTCTGCATCGGTGGTCGTTTCGAAGGTGAAGGTCGAACCGTCCGACTGGGTCCAAACCAACTCGACCACGACATTCGCGAGTCCGGGTTCGTCGCCGTCTTGGACGCCGTCGCCATCAAAGTCGAACCAAACGTAGTCGCCGACGGAGGCGGCTCCCTGGTAACCGAAGTCGACATCGCCTCGGATAGTGTCGGCGGCGAAGGTGATCTCCGAGGTGCCGTCGAGATTCGCGGGACCGGGATCGTCAATCTCAAAGGTCTGGGTCAGTCCGGCCGGAAGACCGCTCGGCGTGACGCGGTAGTCGCCGGCGGGCAGACCGACGAAGGAGTATTCCCCGTTCGCGTCGGTCGTGGTGACGACGGAGATGTCGTCGCCGTCGCCGAAGGTTCCGTTGGGGCCGGGGTCGACGAGGGTGACGGTGACCCCCGCGATGCCGGGCTCGTCGGCATCCTGGACCTGGTCGCCGTCGCGATCGAGGAAAATGGTGTCGCCGATCGCGGCGACGGCGACATCGTCGGCGGTGTTGTATTCGCGTTCGTTGGCTTCGGCACCGGAGAGATTGGAGTAGACCAAGTTGGCGTTGTTGACGGGAACGGTGCCGTTGGCGACGGTCGTGGTGAAGTCGATCGTGACCATCCCGTTGAGCGGCACCTCGGCGATGGCGACGGTGAACTGACTCGGGTCGGCGTTGACGTCGGGCGTGGTGACGCCGCCCTGGGTGGAGACGGTGACGCTTGCTGGATCGAGGGTGAGTCCGGCCGGCATCAAGTCGGTGAGCAAGACGTCGTAAGCCGCCATCTCCCCAGTGTTGACGAAGGTGATCTGGTAGTCGATGACACCATCGCCGGTGGTGCTGGTGACGATCTTCTCGAGGTCGAGGTTGGGTTCGACGATCTCGACGTCGGCGGTGGCGCTGTCGGAGGTCCCGGCGAACTCGACGGTTGCTTCGTTGGTTTTGAGGTCACCGTCGGCGTTGGCGACGACGTCGAGGACCAACGCGTCGATCTCGAAGACGATCTGGTCATCGTCGATGGGACGTCCGGGGGTGAGGGCGTCGACCGAGTCGACCTGGATGGTGGCGATGAAGGAATCGGTGAAGCCGTCGATGTTGGTGTCGTCGCCGACGATGTCGATCGGTGCCGACAGCGTGATGGCGTCGCCGACGCTGACGACCCGGACGTCGCTCGCGACATCGACGATCGAGAAGAGACTTGGCAAGAGATCGGCGATGATCACCGGATTGGCGTAAGTGCCGTGTGGCAACGTGGTGGTCACGCGGTAGGTGACGACTTCACCGATCGTGACGTCGGGGATGGCCGGGTCGAACCGGCTCGAGTCGGTTTCCGTCGCGGAGGTGGAGAAGACGGCTTTGGCGATCTGGACCGTGGTCTGGGGGATGCTGATCGTGTGGTTGTCGTCGGAGTTGTCGGTTCGACCGTTGGCGTCGGGAGTGCTGGCGTAACCGACTTCGGCGGTGTTGACCACCGTGTCCCCGGCGGGGTTGACCGAGTTGTTCAGTTGAGCCTGGTAGGTGATGACGATCGGGGCGTCGCCAAGTTCGTAGACGGGCACGGCGATTTCGATGGTCCCGTCGCCGACACCGTTGCCGGTTTGGATGGTGCCTTGCGAGGTGGTGACCGAGCCGGCGACGAGGTTGAGCTTGTCGGTCCCTTGCGAGGCGAGCAAGTCGTCGATGATGGTCAAGTCGTAGGCGGCGGAGCTCGACGCTGCCGTATGGCTGATCGTCACTTCATAGGTCACGATGTCGCCGGCATCGGCGAGGGTGACGGTCGACGTCTTGTCGATGTGCAGTTTCGGTTCGACCACTTCGACGTCGGCGGTGTCGACCGCGCTGGTCAGCGCGTCGGCGTAGGTGGCGGTGTTGGTCAGTTGGTCGCCGTCGGCGTTGGACGGATCATTGGCGACGAGGGCGGTGACGTGCAGGACGATCTGGTCCTCGGGATCACTGACGTTGTCGGGCGTGTTGACGAGGTCGCCGAAGTCCCAAGTGATGGTGTCGTCGGTGCGATTGGTCGTCGAGAGCACGAAGGCGGTGCCGCTGACATCGGGGCCGAGCTGGCTGCCGACGCGGACGACACTCGCGGAGACGAACTCGAGCACGCCGGGAGCCGAAGGCAAGAGATCGGTGATGGTGACATCGTCGATCATTCCCTCGGGGAGCGTCACGACGAGTTCAAAGGTGACCTCTTCGCCGACGGCGACATCCTCGATACTCGGGTCGTGTTGGCCCTGGCCCGTTTCGGTCAGCGATGTGGAGAAGACCGATTTGGTGAACTCGACGCCAGCCGCGTCGACACTGTGGCTGTCGGTCGCGTCTCCTTGACGTCCGCCACCGGAGATGGAGAACCAGGCGACGTCGGCGTCATTGGTGATCGTTTGACCGGGCTGGACGGAATTGGCGACGACCGCCTCGTAGGTGATGGTGACTGTTTCTCCAAGAAGGAGTTCGTCGACGAGGACCTTGATCGCGGTATCGCCGCCGTTGTTTCCTTGGTTGATCGTTCCGGCGGACGTCGTGACCGAACCGGCCACGAGCGTGAGTCCCGGATCGGAAAGCAGGTCGGTGATGCGGACGTCGAAGGCGTCCTGCGTCGACGCGTCGGCGTGGTCGAGCGTCAAGGTGTAGGTGACGACGTCGCCGGCATCGGTCTCGGTCCGGTCGCCCGTCTTGGCCAGGTTGAGGAGCGGCGCGACGATCTCGACCTCGGCGGAGGCGTCGATGGTGGCAAAGTCGTTGGTGTAGGACGCCGTGTTGACGAGGACGACACCACCCTGGTTGGCGGCGTCGTCGACGACGATCGCGGTCACCTCGAGGATGATGCGGTCATCGTCGGTGACTTGTTGGTCCGGATTGTTGATGATGTTTCCGAAGGACCAACGGACGGTGTCGTCGGCCCGATTGGTTGTCGACAGCGTTGGCGTCGGGTTCGGGTTGTCGGCCACCAGGTTCGCACCGATCGAGACGATCGTCACCGAAAGAGGACTGAGCGAGGCGAACTCGAGCAGGCCGGCGGAACTCGGCAGAACGTCCTGGATGGTGACGTTGCTGTCGGTTCCCTCGGGGATCGTCGCGACGATCCGGTAGGTGACGGTCTCGCCGATCGCGAGGTCTTCGATGCTCGGATCGTTCTCACCTTGAGCGGTGTTGGAGACGGACGTGGCGACGACGGTCTTCTCTAGCTCGGGCGTGGCGCCGCTGACCTCCTCGGTGTTCTGCGAATTCCCCGAGCGACCGCCTGGTCCGGAGAGGTTGTCCCAGTCGAGCGTCGCGGTGTTCTCGAGGATGACGCCCGGCTGGGCTCCGGGGCCGACGGTCACTTCATAGGTGATCTGGATGGTGTCGCCGAGGTCGAGTTGGGGCACGTCAACTTGAATCGTCGTGTCCGAAGGGCCGTTGCCGATGACGATCACGCCACGGTCGGTGGTGACCGAACCCGAGACGAGGATGAGGTTCGGATCGTCGATCAAGTCCTCGACCACCAGGTCGTAGGCATCGAGCGTCGAGCCACTGTGGTGATGGATGTCCAGGGTATAGGTGATGGTGTCGCCGGCGTCGGCACTGGAGACGTCGGCGGTTTTGGTGATTTGCAGCTCCGGCTCGACCACGTCGATGCTGGCGGTCGCGGTGGTCGTGCCATTGCCGTAGTCGAGCGTTCCCTCGTTGACGAGCACGTCGCCGTCGCTGTTCTGCGAGACGTCGACGAGCAGGGCGGTGACGTGGATGACGATCTGGTCGTTGGCGTCGGCGACATTGTCGAAGGTGTTGACCGTGCTGCCGAAGTCGAACTCGATCGTGTCGATCAAGCCGTCGGAGCTCGCGTCACTCAGCACGGCGACGGGGTTTGGATTGGTCGCGGCGATGTTGGCACCGACCGAGACGACACTCGCGGAGACGTACTCGAGCACCCCTTCGTCGCCGGGTGTGAAGGGGAGTTGGTCCGTGACGACCAGGCTGGGACTCGTCCCTTCGGGCAGCGTGACGACCAACTCGTAGGTCACTTCCTCGCCGACCGCGACATCCCCGAGTGACGGATCGTGCTGCGAGGCGTCGGTCTCGGTCCGGTTGGTGGCGATCACCGTCTTGGTGAGTTCTGGAGAAGTGGTGTCGGCGGTCGCGTCGTCACTGCGTCCATCGGGGACGTGGTTGGGGCCGCTCTCGACGCCCGCGTAGTTCGCCAAAGTGGCGGTGTTGGTCAGGACCGACTCGACCTCGGCGACATCGGCGACCCGAAGGTCGTAGGTGATCACCGCGATGTTCCGACCACTGGTCGGATCGGCGCCGGCAAGGCTGCCGGCGGAGCCGTCGTCGAGCCGGATGCCGCTGCCAAAGAGGTCGAGCCCCTGACCGCTGCCGCCATCGAGTTCGGTGAACGCGAGCGGATTGCCGGCACCGTCGACGACGGAGAAGTTGAGTCCGCCCGGGGGAACTTCGAAGCCGGTGGGCAAGGTGTCGGCGATCGTGACGTCGAAGGCGCCGTTGGTGGAGGAACCTTGGTTCTCGACGACGATGGCGAAGCGAACCAAGTCGCCGGCATCGAGATCGCTGATGTCGCTGTCGACGGGCGCCGCGGCGAGTCCGTCGGAGTGGACGGTGTTGGTGAACGGCGTGCCGCTGGTTCCGGGATCGGCCCAGGTCACCCCGCTGGGGCCGACTTGCGGCAAGCTGTACTCGGCCGACGCCTTCGACGAGGAGACGATGCCCTTGGTGATCTCGACGTCCGGTTCGGACAACGTCACCTGGATGATGTCGGTCGAGGTGAGCGTCTCCTCCTGGGTGGTTTGCTCGCTGCGCTGTACCTGGTTGGTGAGGGCGAGGTTGTCGGCGAAGGGATCCTCGCTCACCCTCACGGTGAAGAGGATGTCGACGACGCGGGGCTCGAGATCGTCGGTGTTGAAGTCGCCGAAGACGAACGACACGCTGTTGGCCAGGGGATCGATGACGATCTCCGGGGTATTGATGACCCCGGCGCCCGGGTCGCGGTCGTAGATCTCACTGAACGTGTCGAGTGGACCATACTTGGCTTGGCCTTCGCCGGGAACGATGGCGTCGACGGAAGCATCGAACGTAGTCGAGATGCTCGTGGCGTCGAAAATCGGCAGCGGCAGGAAGTCCTCGAGTGTCAATTGCTCGACATCGGTGATCGACATCGTCGCGGTCAGACGGTAGGTGAGCAGATCGCCCGGTTTGACGACGTAGAGCGTCGACGGATCGGCCTCCTCCGGATCGGAGTAGCCGGCGGGCAGGATCACCGGCGAAGCCGCGTTGGAGTCCTGGTGAGCGTAGATCTTCTTGGTGAGCGCGCCATCGACGATCGTCAACTCGACGCTACTGGTATCGACCGCGGTGCCTCCGGTCGGGGTGGTCGCGTCCTCGTTGTCGAGGACATCCCCCTCGATGGTGACGTCGTTGCCGATCCGGTCGCCGGAGTCGAGCGGCGCGTCGCCGGACGGGAAGTCGATGCGGTAGGCCTCGTTGACGATGGAGCGGAAGGTCAGCACGCCGGTGGTGGCGCCAGCGTCGAAGTCGGCATCGTCCGGCTCGTTGCCGGCGCCGACGCCCGTGGTCGGAATCAAGCCGCCCAGAAGCCGACTGTCGTGCGTGGCGAACGCGCCGGATCCGAGAAGGCCGGCGACGTCGAAGGTGATCTCCGTCGCGCCATCGGAGCCGGGGTTCGATCCAAATCGCTCGTTGACGACGTAGTTGGCGTAGGTCGTCTCGATGTCGCCGTTGGTATTGACGACGGTCGGGTCCGATTGATCGAAGGCCTGGGTGTCGCTGTCACCATGTTCGATGTAGGTGAGCACGGGAGCGAAGCTCATGTCGAGGGTTTGCCCATCGGTGAGCGTGTCGATGATCTGAACATCGTCGAACGCGAAGTAGTCGGAGACCTGAAAGCGGATCGTGTACTCGAGGACATCGGTCGGGCTCAGGCCCTCGACCCCGTTGTCGACCACGATGCTGGAGGTCTTTTGAATAGCGATGGAGCGATCGACCAACGTATCGGTGTCGGTCGCGGTCGCGACCTCGGGGGCGTCGTCGGTGTCAATCGGGGTCCAAAGGCCCTCGGCTTCGGCCTCGTTCTCGGAGATGTTGCTCGCGCCGGTCGTCGGCGACAAGACCCGATCGCCATTGGCGTCCTCGAGTGGCACGTAGAACTCGAACTCGACGAAGACGTCCGAGTTGATGCTGTCCCAGGAGACGATCAACTCGTTGTCGGGGGCGGACGACGGTCCGGTCAGGGAAGGTTCCTGGTCGACCGAGTAGCCGGGCGAACCGTCGACCACTCGCAAGTACTGGATGTTATTGGGCAGATAGTCGGTCAGGACGAAGTCGTTGCTGGGATCGCCCGCGACGCCGAGGGTTTGTCCGTCGGCGATATCGACGTCCAGACGGAAACGACGCGGAAAGTTCGGTCCGGTCGCCGTTTCGCTTTCGGGCGCGTCGTTCGACTTGGTGAGGGTGATGATGGTCGGGTTGACGGTCGACGTGGCGAGGGTGTCGGCGGCGATGGTCGAATCGGTCGCCGGGTTGTCGAGCGGATCGAGTCCGAACTGAAAACCGCCGCGCGTCCCGACTTCCAAGGGAGTGTTCAAGTTCGCGAGTTCACTCAGTTGAGCCGAGACGACGATCGGCGCCGGCGGTTGATCGCCAGTGAAGCTGCCGAAGGGGAGTTGGAGGACCACGAACTGGTCCCCCTCCTGGTAGCCGAACGAGCTCGGATCGATCTCGAGCGGTGATCCATCCGGGTTCGTGGCGAGTGGGTGTTCGATCCGATTGACACCGTCGTAGGTGAACGTGAACGTCGTGATGTCGGTTCCTAGGTAGGTCGCCGTGTCGAAGGAGAGCCCGTCGCCGTCCCCATCGCCACCCGAAGTTGGAAGAAAGATGTCGACAAAGGGGCCGTAGCCGACGTCGGAGCCCGGATCAGCGTTGGGCTGGTTGTCGAACGTGACGCTGAACTCGACGGCATCTCCAATGAAGGTATCACCGATCGCGGAAATGCTGGTGATCGGGTCGGCCGCCGGAGCGAGACGGTCCTCGAGACAATCGAACGAAGGGAACTGCCGCCGAGCGGGCGAAGGGAAGAAGGCCCTCTTGGTTGAAGCAATGCGATGCTGAGGGCGACGCTTCGAGGTGAAGGAGCTAAGCATTGGTTTGTTCATCCAAGTGGTAATGGAATTAGCGGCTGTGAGGAGTGGACGCAAACGCTATGCCAGAAAGGGCATTTGAATAGCTATTGAGATGCAAGAAGAGCATTGTTGGGACCATGCTTTTGGAGCTTGGTGGTGAGCAGAGCCTTCTCGCTCTTTGCCACGGAGCAGGACTTCCTTCGGAGTCGAGTCGTATGGGGTGAACCCTGGACTTCGCCCAGGGCCTCTTGGGTTACTTGTTCGTAAGATGAATGCTGATAATATGATAGGTTGTTGGTGGGTGGTTGGGGCGTTGTGTCAGGGTAGGAGTTGCCGACGAGTGGGTTCGCTCAGCGAGTGTCCCTGGAGTTCATCGGCGATGTCAGCCAAGGGAAGTCGGATCGCCGTGCCGAACTGATTGCCGGAATAGGGAATCTGTCGCAATCGGAGAGTCGGTATTTAACCTGTACTGAAATGAGAGAATTGTGTCGCCCGTCAAAGGACTCCCGGAAAGAGTATCGAAATGATAATTCCCAGAGTGGACTGGTGCGAACGAAGCGCGTCGTTTGCCAACGGCCAGCAGGTACGCGGTGTCGGTTGACTCGGCACGGAGTCCGCGACTTCTTGCCGGACCTGAGTGAGAGGAAGAAGGAAGACCCCCCCTGTTGTAGTCACCCCTTGTCCAAGGGGCACTCTTGTTGCTCACCCATGTCCAAGGGGGAGTTAGGCCTTGTCCAAGGGGGAGTAAGAGGGGGCTTCTTCTTCCGATTTCTAGCTTCTGGCAAGCCCCGGTTGCTTCGCGACCGATCCAGACGAGATCCATCGGCTCTCAACATCATCGTTCCCGAGACGTCTTGCCGACGGCGTCGGCCCAGGTTGAATCAACCTGGGCTGGCCTGAGTGGTGATATGACGGCCAGATCCCAACAGAGGCTTGTGGTGGCCTCGCCTATTTCTCCGCCTTCTCTTCCTTCGGCGGCACGGCGACGAACTTGAGCGTCTCCTTGGCGGTGCTGGCGTCCCAGAGGCGAACCTCTCCCTTCGCGTCGCCGGAGGCGAGAGTCTTGCCGTCACGACTCACCGCGACGGAGTAGACCGGGGTCGCGTGACCTTTGAACGTCTTCTGCGCCTTGCCGCTGGCGGTATCCCAAGACTTGACCAAGCGGTCGCTCCCGGAGGTGAAGACGAGCTTGCCGTCGGCCGTGGTCGCCAGGGAATAGATCTCCCCGCCCGCCGACTCGGCCCGAACCTGCTTGCCCCCCTTGGTCGCGTCCCAGGTGTGCAAGCGGCGGTTGATCCCCGTCGAGAAGGCTTGCTTGCCATCGCCGCTGAAGCCGACGCCGAAAACGCCTTCCCCCTGATCGGAGTAGACCGAGAGCAGCTCGCCTTTCTTGGCGTCCCAGAGTTGGGCGGTCTTGTCGCGAGCCCCGGTGAGCAGGAACTTGCCGTCGGGCGAGTAGGCGACGTCGAGGATCCAGTCGTTGTGCGGTTTCACTTCACGGAGCTGCTTGCCGTCGGCCGTGCGGAAGAGTCGCAGTTTTCCGGTCGTCTCTCCGACCGCCACTTCTTTGCCGTCAGGGCGGAGTGCCGTCGCGAAGATGACGTCATCGCCGTCGTGCAGCCGTTTGATGAGCTTTCGCTTGGCGACGTCCCAAAGGATCACTTCGCCGACGCGTCCTGGGGTGCCTCCCGAGTGGAGTAACTGCTTGCCGTCGGCGCTGTACTCCAGCGAGAAGATCCGTTCGCCGTCGGTCGGGAACCGGCCGAGATACTTTCCCGAGGGGACTTCCCAAAGGGTGATGCCGTGCAAGCCGCCAACGGCGAGCTGTTTGCCATCCGGTCGCAGGGCCAGGGCGGTGGTCGCCACCGGCTTCGAGAGATCGAGATTGGCGAGATCGTCGCTTGGCTCAAGCAGTCGGCTGAGCGACATCGTCGGATCGGGGCCGTCGAAGGCAGCACCTTGCTTGACCCAACGGTCGACCTTGGCGACGACCTTCTCGGGAAGGAGGTCGGCTTCCTGAGGCATTTCGGGCGTCTCGTCGCCGTACATCATGAGGACGAGTCGGCTTTCGTAAGGCTCGCCCGGGAGGACCTCCTTGCCCTTCTTGCCGCCCTTCATGATCGCGGCGAAGGTGCTCATGTCGTAGCCTCCCTCGGCCTTGTCGGGATTGTGGCAGCCGACGCAGTGCTTCGCGAAGATCGGGGCGATGTCGCGTTTAAAGCTGACCTTCGCGTCGCTTGGCTTCTTGGCTCCGTCAGCCACGAGGCCTCCGGTGAAGGAGAGCAGGGTGGCGATCGCGATGATCAGGGGCTGTCTCATGATGCGGCTCCGCGGCGTGTTCACGCCGAACGTCGATTTCATGGGGTGGGTCGAGATCCACCCGACGAGTTTTTTCCGTAGGTCAGGCCATTGCCTGACGGGGTTGGCGAAGTCTTGGCGGATGGTCGAATTCCGGCCTGGTGTCGTTACCTTGGATCCGGTCGTGGGCCCATGTCAGGCAATGGCCTGACCTACGGGAGCAAGCGATGTCACTTGTCTCACGCCGTGGGTCACCGGTCCGACTTACTTAGTGGTTGAAGAGGAACTCGCGGCTGTTGAGCAGGGCCCAGAGGACATCCTCAAGGCCGAGACGTCGATCCGGGGCGTTGGTGATGACCTTCTTGCAACGGGACAACTCCTCCTTCGTTGAATGACGGGAGAGTGTCACGAGATACATCGTGTCGATTGCTTGGTCATCGTCGACTTTAAGGAGTTCGGCGATGCGGCCCTTCTTGTCGCCGAGCTTGCGATTGACGACGTCGCCGTTGGCGATGTGAAGCACTTGGGCGAGGTTCGGCTCGCCGGTTCGCTCGCACTCGCACGCGACCGCTCGCTTGGGCCGGCCCATTGTGTCGAGGAAATAGGAGGCGAAGTTCGGATCGGGTAGCTCGATCGCCCGGACGTTTCGTGGCACGCCTCGGAAAGTCTCCTTCGTCCCGCAGGCGAAGTCGACCGCGTCAAAGAGGGCCTCCGCGGGGAGCCTCTTCACGTTGTAGTGGGTGTAGTAGCGATCCTGATTGACATTCTCGGGCCGCGGCGTCGAGTCGAGCTGGTAGGCCTTCGAGACCATGATGGCCCGCATCAGCTCCTTCAGATTGAAGTCGCTCTCAACGAAGTGATCGGCCAGGGCGTCAAGCAACGCGGGGTTCGACGCGGGGTTCGTCTCTCGCATGTCGTCGATCGGCTCGACCAACCCGCTGCCCATCAGGTAGCCCCAGATCCGGTTGACGACGTTGCGGGCGAAGAGGCGGTTCTCCTTCGAGGTGATCCAATTCGCGAGCGGCCGGCGCGGATCGACGGAAGGATCGATCGTCATCGATTCGCCTTTGAGCGGCGTCGGGGACATCGTCTCACGGGTTCGCGGATGACGAATCGAGCCCTTGTCACGAAGCATCACGACGATGTCGCCGTCACGAGCGCCGAAGGCGACACTGTTTTTCGTCCGGACTCGGGTGAAGAAGGCGGCGAGCCCGTAGTAGTCGGCTTGGCTGTACTCCTCGAAGGGGTGGTGGTGGCAGCGAGCGCACTGCAGCCGTACGCCGAGGAAGACTTGGACCGTCGTCTCGGCGAGATCTTCCGGTTTGGTGGCGATCTTGAAGTAGTTGGCCGGTCCATTGTCGAAGATCGACCCTTGGGCCGAGATGATCTCGCGGACGAACTGGTCGACCGGCATGTTTTGCCGCAGGGCGTCACGAATCCAGTGGTGAAAGGCCCACATGCCGCCATCACCGATCGAGTTGCGGTTGACGCGAAGCAGATCGCCCCACTTGAGCGCCCAGTAGGCACTCCACTCCTCGACGTAGGGGCTGCCCGCGGTGGCGAAGTCGCCGGTGCCGAGAAGTTCGTCGACGAGATGTTCGCGCTTCTTCGGGTCGGTCGAGGCGAGGAAGCTCGCGACTTTCTCGGTGGAGGGAAGGGTTCCGGTCGCGTCGAGAAACGCCCGGCGGAGGAAGACTTCGTCACTACAGAGGCCCGAGGGGGAGAGGCCCAACTGCTTCCAGCGGTCGACGACTTTCTCGTCGACGAAGTTGTTCGGCTCGAAGCCGGCCAAGTCGATGGAGTCGGCATGGGGACAAAGGACGTGGGTGACCTTCGCCTGTCCCTGGTAACGAACCATGACGGGGGCGAGGCCCTTGCCGACGCAAGTGATCAGCCCGCTCGAGTCGACCGTCGCGACCCCTTCGCCCATGCTGTCGTACTTGGCGCGATGGGTCACGTCGCGGACCGAGCCGTCGCTGTAATGGGCAACGACGCGGAGCTGCTGGGTCTGGTTCTCCCGGTAGGGGCGCTCCTTCGGAAGAAGCTCGAGGTCGATCACGTTGGCTTCCTTGGTTGGGCCGGGCGTTCCCTGGTCGATCCAGGCGAGGAGCGTTTGGTAGTCGAGCGAACCGACCTCGAAGCGGGGACCACCCTTATGCGGTACGGTGGCGGTTGCCTTGAGCAGGACGAGACTCTGGTCGGGTCGAGCGCGCGAGACTCGGCGTCCGAACCATTCTTCGACAAGCTGGCGATGGTCTTGCTTGGGGGCGTAGCCGAAGAGCGACAGGATCAAGCCTCCCTGGCCGAACTGCGACGCGTGGCAGGCCCCTTGGTTACAGCCCGCCTTGGTGAGGATTGGCTGAATGTCCTCGGCAAAGCTGATGGGGGTGCCTTCCTTGGGATCGACGACGGTGAAGGGGACTTCCTTGGTCTTGCTACCGTGAGCGACCCGAACCCGACCGTTTCCCGGGCCGAGAAAGCGGACGCGGCCGAGCGAATCGACCGAGAGGATCTTGGGCGTCAGGCTCTCGTAGGAGCAGTTGCGCGTCAGGTCGGTGGGGCCCGTCGAGTCGGTCACTTGGATCTGGACCTGGTCGAAGGGGGTGGCTCGATCGACTTCCGCGGGACTGACGGTGAAGTCCTTCGCGGAGGCCGCTTGGATGACCGACATTGGCGCCAGCACGAGGGCGAGCAAGGGAATCGGCGCGACGAAGCGGACACGTCGGATCATGCTTCTCTCCGGTTCGCAAGGCGGGGCCAACCATGGCGGTTGGCGGGGCTTCTGGGGAGTCTGGTTGTGCCGTCAAGTCGTTGGGCGCGAGGATGTTGGGTAGGTGGCGCGAGCGACTTCGTTCCCGTGGCACACTAAGAGACTATCCGGGCTTCGGGTCGGCGTCAAACCTTTCCGGGGCCTCTTAGTCCAGAATGATGTCACGAGAAAGCAAGTGGTCGCTTGCGAGCATCTCCGACGAGCGAGCCGCCGTGGCTGCTGTGAGCCATGTCCTCCATCTTGCGTATGCTGCCGTGGATTCCTGCAATGGCTGGGTTGTCTATTTTGATGGCGAGCGGGGTGAACGAGTGCTCGATTGGCGCCGTTTTGGTGCGTTTTGGCGCCAAATCGGTCCAAAACGGACGAAAAGGCGCCCCTTTCGGCGACGGATCGGCCCAACTTTAGTCATTTTTTGAAGCCGCAAATGTCAATTGTGTTAGACCTTGGGGCCGCTATAGTGCGCGCCGGCGGGCAGGAATCCACATTAGACCAAGGATGGTTGACGGTGATGAATACACTCGCGTGCATGGCACTTGGGTTGGTGATCGCGGCTGGCGGCGAACAATGGACCATCCGGGCTCGATGGCTCGTCGGTCAAGAGGTCTCCTATAAGGGCTCGATTGTCGAATCGGGATTCGGCACGGCTGGGGCGACTTACCAACAGCCGGTTCAGCTCGAAACTTCGCTTTTGGTCCTCGATCTGAACGCCTCGGGCATCGCCCAGGCCGCGAGCTACACCGTCACGAAGATGCCCGATCAGATCCTCTCCTCGCCCAGAGCCGGCGAAACACAACAGTTCCGAAGCGTCCACTTCGACATGGTCAAGATCGATCTCAACGGGCTGGCGACGTGGGCGACCAACGACGCCAACGTCCTGCTCCCTTCCGAGGGCATGGCCCCCTGGGAGCTCGGATTTCTCGTCGAAATGCCCAAACGCCCCATCAAAAAGGGCGAACGTTGGGTCACCCGCCGTCCCGGACAGCCGCTGATTCGCTACCAGGTCCATGGCCAGGAAAGCGTTCGCGGCATCCCCTGCGTCAAAGTCAAAATGCGTCAGGAGTCGGGAAACTGGAGCAAACGTGACGTCGGCTTGACCGCTTGGCGTAGCAAGACCACCGCGTGGATCGACCCCAAGACCGGGTTCACCGAGCGGATCGAACGGCTCTTCGAGGTTCGCAAGCCCGCCGACCGCGAACCGTCGCGCCGCATCGAGGTCCACTACGACGCAATCAGCAAACTACGCTATCACGGCCCGATTTTCCAGGACCGCCAAGCCGACCTCGTCGCCGGCTTCGAGGCTCAACGCGAACTCGATCGAAACATCGCCGCCGCCGGTCCCGCTTCCCGCCGCAAAATCGAGACCGTCCGTTCGAAGCTCGAAAGTGTCATGAACAACGTCAACAAAACCCCGTATCGACCCGCGATCGCGGCCCTGAAGCAGCGGGCGACGATGGCCCTCGAGGAGACCGACCCGGTCACCCTTTCGGTCCGCTCACGCCGCCGCAGTGTCGCGAAGATCGGATCCAAGGCCAAGAGCCTCGTCGTTCGCAACGCGGAAACCGACGAGTCGCTCTCGGTTCGCAAGATGAAGGGAACCCCGCTGGTCCTGGTCTTCGTCGATCCCGATTCGGACCTCTCGCTCGGAGCCCTCTCGCTGGCGGTCGAGTCGGTCAAGGCTCAGGGGGATCAGGGGATTCTTCTGGTCGCGATCGCCAATGAGGTCAACGCCACGACGGTCAAGGCGATGCACGAGAACGTGCCCGGCGACTACGTCGTCGCCTCCGGTCCGGTGATCGACTCCTCCTACGGCGTCGACGCTCGTCCGCACACGATCATCATCGACGCCGCCGGCTATCTCCGCGGCAACTACGTGGGCTTCGGCCCCGAGCTTCCCTCGGAGCTGATGAGCACGCTCTACCGTTACGTCACGGTCGAGAACTTGAGCCGCAGCGCCCGCAAGAGCGAGACGTTTCTCCGCTAAACCGCCGCCGCGAGTTTCGCGCTCGCACGATACCGGACATCGTCAACATCCTTCATGCCCACGCGACTTCGTGTGGGCATGTTGCGTTTCTTGAAGGGCATCGATCGTCGATTCTTCGTAGGGCAGGCCATTGCCTGCCATGGGTGCGGTGGACTCACCACCATCGGGAATGTACCCGTTTCACCGAGCGAGGTTGTCCAGGATCATCAGCCGCGAATGCGGCGGCAGCACGTAGCCTGTGGCGTGAGCCATAGGTAAATGAGTACCAATGGGCTCGGAGTCCCGAAGGGACGGCATCGTCCGAGAACACGGGCGAAGTGTCGCCCCTTCAGGGCTCGGGATGGTCGTGGTGACGTATTCCTGGCACTGACGTACCAGGCTACGCGATGGCGCCGCGATGCGGCTAGGAAGCGATGGCGGGAAGTGGCGATCGGTTCGTCGGGGGGGCGTTGCATTTGCCATTGATGGTTGGTCAAGAACCACCCTACGCCACTTCGCTTGGCAAGCAGCCTGTGCGACCCGGCGGTTCTTCGCGGAAAAGCCCCCTCACCCCTAACCCCTCTCCCATGGGGAGAGGGACACCCGATTGGCGAATGTCAGGCAGATAGCCTGACCTACGAGGGGCCGTGTCACCCGAGAGGCGGTGTCAGGCAGATCGCCTGACCTACGAGGGGCCGTGTCACCCGAGAGGCGAATGTCAGGCAGATCGCCTGACCTACGAGGGGCCGAGTCACCCGAGAGGCGGTGTCAGGCAGATCGCCTGACCTCTCGGATACTACACCTCGATCTCGTAGCCCTTGCGGTAGGGGCGGGAGAGGAAGCTGTTGGCTTGCTCGTCGCCGACGATCACTTCCTGGGCGTCGTCCCACTGTAGCGGACGATTGTTGAGCCGGGCGGAGATGCCGGCGAGATGGCAGACGTTGAGCATCTGCATGTGGCTGTGAACGTCGGAGATCGGCATCTGCCGCTCGCGGACACAGTGCAGGAAGTTGGCCCAGTGCGCCTTGCGACCATCCCCCTCCATCGGCATCCCGCGGTAGACCTTGGCGATCGCGTCCTCGGGCAGCGGGTTGTCCTTGAGCTCGTCGACCGGTTTGCCGACGAGCTTGCGTCGACTGACGAAGATCTCGCCCTTGTCGCCGACGAGCTTGACGCCGTTCTCGGTGTCGTCGCGGATGATCATCTCCGCTCCGCTGGGGTAACTCACGGTGAAGAGGAACTTGGTCGCGGTGTTGTAACGGTCCTTCTCGACGGGATAGCCGTCTTTGAACTCGACGGGGTGCGTCGCGGTCCCCTCGATGCGCGTGGGGCCGTCGCTCTGGTCGTTGAGCTTCAGGGCCCAGTTGCAGATGTCGACGTGGTGGGCGCCCCAGTCGGTGAGCCGGCCGCCGGAGAAGGCGTACCACCAGCGGAAGTTGTAGTGGCCGTTGGTGTCGGGTCTTGGTTTGGCTTCCTTGAGGAGGAAGTCGACTTCCAGCGTCGGGCCAACCCAACGATCCCAGTTGAATCCGTCGGGAACTTCGGCCACGGGCAGAGCATCACAGGTCGGGCCACCGCCGATCGCCGCCTGGACCTGCTTGAGTTGACCGAGACGACCGTCGGCGACCATCGCCATCGCCTTGGTGAAGAGGTTGAATTGGCTGCGTTGTTGGGTGCCGACTTGAACGACGCGGCCGGTCTGCTTTTGGATCTTCCGGATGATCTTGCCCTCGTCGATGGTGAGCGTGAGGGGCTTTTCGCAGTAGACGTCCTTGCCGGCGAGCATCGCTTCGACGACCGGCTTGGTGTGCCAGTGATCGGGGGTGGCGACGTGAATGACGTCGACATCGTCACGTTCGATGACGTCGCGGTAGTCTTCGGTGAGTGCGGCCTTACCACCGGCGAACTTCTTGTTGAAGGCCTCGCGGTGACTCTTGTCGACGTCGGCGATGGCGACGATATCGAGCCAGTCCTTCGCGGCGTTCATGTTGGCGTGAGCGATGCCGCCCGAACCGATCAGGCCGACGTTCATGCGGTCGTTCTTCGACTTGATCTCGTCGGCGAGCGAACGGGGTTGCGAGAAGAAGTACGGGGAGAAGGCTGCCGTGGTGCCGGCGGCGGCCGTCTTGAGAAAGTCGCGACGCGTCGGTGAACGCTTTGTCATGGGGGAAACTCTCCAACTTTGGGGTGAATGATTGAGCGCTTTCCCTACGCTCGCGCGGTGGGTGGGATCGGACAGGCCGTCATTCCGTGACGAGCCGTCGCGGGGATCCCGCGCAAAGACCGATGATAGCGTAGAATCGCTCCGGTTTCCCGGTGGTATTGCCGTTCCTGGTCAAATAAGTTCCGAGAGGGCGGGCGACCGAACAGCGGGCGTCACTGGCGGGCTACGATGGGACCACTTCGCATGTGCATGACCTGTCGATCTGATCGCAAGCGGGTCTGGGGACCGCGGACGGACATCCCCGAATTGCCCGAGGTCTGGGTGGGCAGGTGGATTCGCCTGCTGCGGTGTCTCGAGTGCGAAACCCTCTGGGTCGCGTCCCCGTTCGAACCCTACGCGTCGTTTCCCTACCTGGTGGTCTGGGATCGCACCATCGAGGAGTTCGCGTCGGTCCACGCCGTTGACGATGGAGCGTTGTGCCATGAGTGGCTCCAGGCGGAGATTCGCGTCCGGATGAAGACCGCCGAGTTGGCCGACATCGATGCGTCCCGGAGACACGACACGCGCAGCGGCGGCCACTACGGGTTCGATCACTTCGAGGAGGAGAACCCCGTCGATCTTTCGGCGTATCTGAAACCAAGTCCTTAGCCTGCATCATCTCGTCGGGCGGCCAATGCCTGCCGATGAAGACGGTCGTGGTCGCTCGTTGGCATGCCCACCCGAAGACGCGTGGGCATGGCACCCGATTCACCGTTGGAATCGAACGATCGTTGGCACGACGTGTTGTCCCTAGGTGATGCGGGCTCGTTGAGCGGCGAGCCAATCGAGCTGGCGCATGGTGAAGGGGACCGGCGTGTGGGGTGGGGGGATCTCGGGGATGAGAGACGCGACGATCGCGGGGGTGAGTTGGGCGAGCCCTTCACCGGTCACGGCGGAACAAGGGATAAGTCGCGTTTCCCCGCGACTCCACGAAGTGGCGAACGCGGAACGATGCTCGCTCTCGGTCGTGAGGTCGACTTTGTTGCCGATGAGCAGTGGCGGTTGGTGACGATCGGCGAGGACCACGTCGTTGGGATCGACGGGCTTTGAGAGATCGACGACTTGGATCGCGAGGTCGGCTTCGTCGAGTAGGGCGGTCAGGCGCCGTTGTCCTTCGCGTTCGATCTCGCCGGCGTCGTCCCGGAGGCCCGCTCCGTCGATCAGTTCAACCGACCAGCCATCGAGAGCGATCGTGGCGTGAAGGAGGTCGCGAGTCGTCCCCTCGATGACGGTGACAATGGCTCGATCAAAACCCGCCAGCGCGTTGAGCAAGCTGCTCTTCCCGACGTTCGGTTGGCCGAAGAGGACGACGCGCCAAGGATCGACGAGGTGTCTGCCCAGGGGAGCCCAGCGCGTGAGGGCGTCGATCGCGTCTCGCGTGGGGTTCTCTTCGATGCCGCGAAAAGCCTCGTCGAGCAGACCCCGCGACTGGTCGAGCAGGATCGCGGTGGACCGCCACGAGATGGTCCGGCTCATCGCTTCGGCCGCCTCGATCTGGATGGCCGACTTCCCCTGATGGGCGAGATAGGCTCGCCAGTCGACGAGGTGAGCGCCTTGCTTTTCGATGTCGACGAGTAGCGACCGCACCATCGCGGGCCCGCCATGACAGTGCACGACGAACTCGGGGATGGGGGCACGCGCGACGAGGTGGAGGACGACGTCATCGACGATGCGGTCGCCGAAGTCGCCGTAGAGGGGCTGGTCGAGAGGGGTGTCGTTCCAGTCGACACGGCGTCGGAAGAGACGTTGGGCGATGGCGAGAGCGCCGGGGCCGAGAACGCCGATCGTCGCCAACGCGGCGTGTGTCGGGGAGGTCAATCGAGCGGTGATCGTCGCGTCGGGTTCGCTCATGACGTGGCCGGCCAATGTGACGCGACGTGACGCAAGCCTTCGAGGACGAGGTGTGGGGCCAGCATGTGCTCGGTTCGCAATCCTTGGGAAAGGAGCTTCGCGTTGCCGCCCGTGACGAGGACGGGGGGAGTGGCTCCGAGCGAACGGGTCTCGCGCAGCTCCTCGAGGAGGCGATCGACGGCACCGACGGCCGCGTAGTAGATGCCCGAACGCATGGCGCTGATCGTCGAGTCGCCGAGGCAGTCGGGACGGCTTTCGAGGTCGATCTCGGGAAGGGCCGCGGTCCCCTCGGTGAGCGTTCGGCTCATGAGCCCGAAGCCGGGAATGATCGCTCCGCCAAGGAAGGTTTGCTCAGCGTCAATGGCGTTGACGGTCATCGCCGTTCCCGCGTCGACGACAAGACTGGCCTCGTTTGGGAAACGCTTCGTCGCCGCGAGCACGGCAAGCGCGCGGTCGACGCCGGTGGTCTCCGGCGTTCGGAGTCGGTGCTTTACCAAGCCCGCGTCAAAGAGTGCTTGTCCGAGGCGCAAGTCGATGCTCGCCGAGAGGCCGTGAGCGTGGAGTTGCGCGAGGAGGCGGTCGGCCTTGGCCGGATCGGTGCTGGCGAGGGCGACGCGGCCGGGGCGACGATGCTCGATGAGGGAACGCAGCGCGGATCGGAGTTCGTCGGCGGAGTCGAGCGGAAAGCCAGGGCAGGGGGCAAGCTCGTCGTCGCTCAGCCAGGCGGCTTTGATGCGTGAGTTGCCGAGGTCGAAGCCGAGAGTCGTTGGCTGGTTCATGGCAAAGAGGGAACCGTTGGGAGAGGCTAGCGACGGCCCTTGCGACCGTTGCGCCGTTCGCTGGCCCACTGTTCGGTCATGGAGATGAAGACTTCGGGCGTCTCGTAGCGGACGATCGTCTTCCCTTCCGACATGGGACCGACCAAGCCGTCGAGGATCGGCTCACCATGCAGGCGCATCGTGTAACTCTCCTCCTCCACGCCGACTTGCTCGTAGACGTCGAGGAGTTCCTTGAGCGTCTTGAAGTCCGCCATGACGATGTCGCCGATTGTGTCGCGGGAATAGACGCGATAGGTCGACATACAGAACCTTTGTCGATTTGAACGATATCACGCGGCCCGAAGAGCATCGACGAGGTTGGCTCTTCTCCGCGACCTAACAACTGGCCGAGACGTCTTGGATCGACATTGCCCATCCAAAAGGAGGACACTCGAGTTCAACCCTTGCCGATCGCCACGTCGCTCCATCTCGGCGGACGTCGACAGCCTGCTAACTTGTGTATCTAGGCGACGTTGTGTCGCTTGCCCATTTACTATACCGAAACGCGCTGAGAAACGGCGCGGGGAACTCGACGACATCGTGATCAACGGTCCGCGATCCAGCCGCCTCCGACGAGCCGATCGCCCTGATAAAAGACGGCCGCCTGTCCCGGCGTGATCGCCGACTGTGGTTCGTCGTAACAAACCGAAGCACAGCCATCGGGCAGAGCCCGGATCGTCGCCGTCGCCGGACGGTGTAGGTAACGGATCTTCACGTCGCAGACAAGAGGGGCTTGCGGAACTTCGGAAATGAGCCAGTTTACCCGTTCGACCTGAAACTCCCGTCTTTGCAAGAGCTGTTCCGGTCCGATGACCAATTGGTTCTGTTGGGGATCGATTTCGAGCACATAGCGCGGCTCGCCGACCGCGATGCCGAGCCCCTTGCGTTGACCGATCGTGTAGCGACTGAGGCCCTGATGGGTGCCGAGCGACTGGCCGTCCTGGTCCACGATCTCCCCTGGGGTGCCAAGAGCGTCGGGACGATGGCCGGCGATAAATTCCTTGTAGTCGCCGCTGGGGACGAAACAGATCTCTTGGCTCTCCGGCTTGGTGTGGACGCCCAACTCGAGCTTGCGGGCGATCTCCCGCACTTCGGGCTTGGTCAAGTCGCCGAGCGGAAAGCGGACCCCTCGCAGGATCTCCTGCCTCAGGCCGAAGAGGAAGTACGACTGATCCTTGCTCGTGTCGACGGCGCGGTGCAGCTCGGGTCCGTTCTCCCCTGGAACGACTCGCGCGTAGTGCCCCGTGGCGATCTGATTGGCTCCGACCGCCTCGGCGTACTCCCAGAGCTTGCCGAACTTGAGCCAAGAGTTGCAAACGACGCAGGGATTGGGAGTGCGGCCCTGGGAATACTCGTCAACAAAGTAGTCCTTGATGCGGTCGAAGTCGTCCTTGAAATTGAGCGCGTAGAAGGGGACGTCGAGTCGATCGGCGACACGTTGGGCGTCGCCGGCGTCGATTGCGCTACAGCATCCGCGGATCTTCTTTGGTTGGTCGTCGCAGGAAGGGGCAGCGGTTTCTTCGTCCGAGGCCCCGGTGCGCATGAAGAGGCCGATCACCTCGTAGCCTTGCTCGACCAGGAGGGCGGCGGCGACGGAGCTGTCCACTCCGCCGCTCATGGCCACGACCACACGATCCTTCGCCATTAACTATTGTCCTGATTGGCAAGTTCGTTGCATGAAATCTCTTCCCCCGATGGCGAGGCGGTTCGATGAATCACTGACGTGACCCGCATGCCCAAGGGGGAGCGTGACTTTATCGAGTATGCCCACGGCAAGCGTGCTTCTTTCGGTCGTGCCCACGGCAAGCGTGCTTCTTTCGGTCGTGCCCACGGCAAGCGTGCTTCTGTCGGTCGTGCCCACGGCAAGCGTGCTTCTTTCGGTCGTGCCCACGGCAAGCGTGCTTCTTTCGGTCGTGCCCACGGCAAGCGTGGGCAGGGCACCCAAGAGGCTCTTGGTTTGTTGACTCTCCAAGTAGGTCACGAGTGCTCTGTTCCGACTTGACGTTCGTGCGGGAGTAGCCTTACCCCCCTTGGCACTGGCTGACAAGCAGCCAGTGGCACCGAACCATCAGAACTTGAGGGAGCACTCGCGGCCCGTTGATTGATTCGACGCCGACTCCCTCGGCCGCACCCTTTCATTGTAAGGAGTAGGGACACGGGAGAAAGAAGGGGTTCGCGTCCTAGTCTCGGATTGTGGTGGATCGATCCGTTGGCCGAGTTCTCTACGAGGGTTGGGGCTCGCTGGCGGCCTTCGGAGTCGACTCGACGTGGCCCTCTTGACGGAGCCAGTCGATGGTCCGGCGCATCCCCTCCTGGAACTCGGTCGACGGGGTGTAGCCGAGCTCTTCGCGAGCCTTCTGGATGCTGTAGTCGAGGTTCAGTCCCATGAACTTCAGCCGGGCGCTGTTGAGGACTGGGGCGAATCCGAAGACTCGGCCCGCTCCCTCGAAGGCGCCGGTGACCCCTTTGGCGAACCAGAGCGGATAGGTCGCGGATGGCTTCGGCAGCCCGGCCATCTCGGCGATCGTCTCGAAGAAGACCTGCTTGGTGACGCACTTGTCGTCGGTGACGTTGTAGACTTGCCCGACCGCTTCGGGTTTGTCGAGGGCCAGGAGAATCGCCTCGACGACGTTGCCGACGTAGACGTTGTTGAGGACCTTCTCCTTGCTGCCGAAGTAGCTGACGAGCTTGCGTTTGAGGTTCTTGAGGATTCGCGGCATCACGGTTCGGTCGCGCGGGCCGTAGATGAATCCGGGCCGAATGACGGTCAGCGGCGTCCCATCCTTGGTGGCCCGTTCGCGAGCCAACGTCTCGGACTCGGCCTTGGTCTGGGTGTAGGCATCGATGTGTTTCTCGGCCATCGGCGCGGTTTCGTCGGTCCCCTGATGGTCGCGGGCTTCGTAGACGCCGAGCGAGCTGACCAGAACGAAACGCTTGAGTTCGCGTCCGGCGACCGCGTCGAAGAGCCGGTCGACTCCTTCGACGTTAACGCGTCGGTACTCGTCGAGAGGGCCCCAGTCGCCGACCTTGGCGGCGCAGTGGATGACCGCGTCGACGCCGTCGCATGCCTTGGCGAGGACGTCGGGATCGGTCATGTCGCCCTCGACGACTTCGACGTTCCACTGGTTCAGAAGGGAGGTGTCGCTGGTGGAGCGGGCGATGGTTCGCACTTGGTCGCCGCGCTGACTGAGCGTCTCGGCAACGTGTCCCCCCAGGAATCCGGTGGCGCCGGTGACAAGGCAACGCATCGTCTCTGTCCGTCCTCTCTGGCGGTGCTCGCCAACAACTCCATCTCGCGAAAATGCGTCTCGACGTTGGTTCCAACCAGCCGGACTTCCGCCCTGGCTCGTGCCGTCGTGATCGCGAATTTCCTTTCACGAGAGGAGAAACGTCACGTGATGAATATTCTGCACATGGATACGGAAATGCCCGGCGATTGGCACGGGTGGGGGCTTTGGGGGAGGTGCCGATCAGGTCGGCATGCCGTCCTCGTCGAGCGGAATCGGCTCGTCCGGAGAGTCGAGATCGGAGGGGAGTTCCTCCTCCATCTCGAGCATGTGGTCGAGATCCCAAAAGTCGGGCTCCGCTTCGGGGATGCCGGCTTCTCCCTCGGTTTGGCCCCGTTCGAGAGCGTCAATCCACTCGAGCAGGACCGCCCGCACTTCTCCGGCGCTGCCAAAGCGATCGGAGGGATCCTTGGCGAGCATACAGGAGATGTCGCGATCGAGTCCGCCGGGGACTTCGCTGCGTTGATGCGTGAGCGGTTCGGCGTGGATGCGGCGATGGTGGGCGATCTTGGCTTTGCGTTCCTTGACGTGATGGAAAGGGGGCTTGCCCGAGAGGGAAAAGTAGAGCAAGCACCCCAGCCCGTAGACATCGCTGCGGGCGTCGGCCATCGAGGAGTCGGCCGCCTGCTCGGGGGCGATATAGTCGAAGGAGCCAACGATGCGTCGGACGCCGACGACGCGATCCTCGTTCTCGTCGTCCTTGATCCAGCGGGCCAGGCCGAGGTCGAGCAACTTCGTGCGTCCCTTCGGCCCGATGATGACGTTCGACGGCTTCAAGTCGCGATGAATCACACCCATCTGGTGGGCGTAGTGAAGAGCTCCGGCGACCTGACTGATCCAGCGGCACGCCTCGATCGGACTCGCGGGACCGGTCCGGCGGATCAAGCGATAGAGCGTGTCGCCGCGCGCGTACTCCATCGCGAGATAGTGGACGTGCTTGGTCTCGCCCGCTTCATAGGCGGCCGCGATGCCCGGATGACTGAGGAATTGGCTCAGGGCAATCTCGCGACGGAAGCGCAGGATCGTTCGTTCGCTGGTCTGCTTGCTGATGGGGAGGACTTTCAGGGCCTGGAGATCGCCCTTGGGAGATCGCGCGAGGTAGACCACCCCCGTCCCGCCCTTGCCGAGGTAGTCGAGGATGATGTAGCCGTCGATGACCAAACCGCGAACGTTGCGTTGGCGAATCGTCTTGATCTGAAAGGGAGTCAGGAATCGCTTCGAAATGAGCCAGCGAGCGACTTGCTCGAGCGTGCCGCCGACCACTTCGGGAGCCGCCAGCAGGGCATCCTCAAGGACTTTCTCATCGACGACGTGACTCTTGACGACGAGGTCGAGGAACTCGTGAACGTGCATCAGGCGTTTGTTGTTGCTGCTCACCGCAAAAGCGATCCACGAATCGTCGTCAGTCGTTCGAGCGCTGGTTTCGGTTGGCCCTCTCGGTCGATCAGTCCGCCGTGGGGCCAATCCATCGCGTGCGCATCATGATACATGCCCCAGGTGATTCCATCGACAAAGGGCTTGGCGAGACCGACAAGTGTGACCTTTTCCGCCCATTCCGCCTGAATGGCCTCGGAGAACTCTCCACGCCAACGCCCCGCCGACGTCGTGACGGGGCCGTCCTTGATTGCTTGAGAAGGAAAGACGAGACGCACTCGCAGTCGACCACACACTTCGTGAAGCGAATCCATCAACTGGGAGACATCGAGCAGGGAGCGGCAGAAGCTTCCGTCGGGAGCGTAGCCCATCGCGATCTCGAACGTCAGCGTGCTCAGCGGAAGTTTCAGCCGGTAAAGGCTGTCCGCGAAGTAGCCAGGGCTGAAACGCTGATCCTGCCGGACAAAATACTCGCCCCATGGCTGGCAGATCGTCGCGGTCAACGCCGCGTCGGGATCGATCGACTTACCGACCTCGGACAAGCGGCGCGTGATCCAAAGCATCTGATCTTCATTGAGACGCAACGTGCCGGCGATGTTGGTGCGAGCGGTCGTTTCCCAGCACGCGATTCGCCCTTTGTAGCGAGCCATGCAGGTCTCGACCAAATCGAGCATCAGGGTCGCCATCAGCTCGACGTTCTGTTCGTAGTTCGACAGCCAGCCGGGAAGTCGACTCTCGTGAAAGTCGATCAGGGGGCCGAGCGTGATCTCGAGACCATGTTCCTCGCACCAGCCGATTTGCCGGTCGAGCGTCGACCAATCGAATTGACCGTGCTCGGGCTCGCACTCGGCCCAGCGAAGAGGGATCTGGACGTGGTTGAAGGCGGAGCGGAAGGGCCCGGGATCGACATCGAAGAGTCCGTCGTCGAACATGCACGCCAGGGTGGCCTTGATTGGTCCGCGATCGCGGACTCGGGTCCGGGTCGCCCGACGGGCATAACCCTCGGTCATGCCCTCCGCGGCCCAAATCGCCCCGGAAAGCGCATCGGTGGCCGCGGCCTCGCGTTCCTCCTCGCTCTTCGCTTGGAAGGCGTTGCGAAAGGACTGGCTCGAGCGCTGCATCGAGTCCTGGACGGCGTCGGAGACCTTTAGTCCGTGCCCGGCCCAATCGACATGCTGGTTGCGCATCTTGTTGAGCTGGCCGCGGGCCAGTTCCAGCGAGAGACGGTAGGGCTCCTCACGCTCCATTAGGCTTGTCGATTGAACGACGATTTCGCCGAAGCGATCGATTTCCCAGGGAAGGTGGAGGCTGCCGCTCTCGCTGGTCGCTCGATAGACCGAGGCGATGCCGTTGACCATCTCGACGTGGAGCGACATCGGAGATCGATCCAGACCGGTGACGTAGCCGTGCTGGAATCGCTCCGGCTCGATCCCAGCGTTTGGAGGGAGCGTGAAGTGGAGTCCCTTCATCCTGGGCCTTCTGACGGGATGGAACGTGAACGGGGGACGCGACGCCGTCACCTGGGCACCGCGACGGAACGCCTAGGCCTCGCGGCGTTGGACGCGCCATTGCCTGATGGTCGAAGCGCGTCGATACCTGGCGATCACCAAGACCTCATTCTAGGTTCTGTTGGGAATCGGTCCAAACGCGATCTCTTTCCTGGCCTCGGTCGTGCGATCGAGATGACGAAGGTCGATCACCGAGGCGGGGCGCGAGCCGGCGCGGCGCGAGAGTTGCTCGTGGAGCTGCACCAACTTCTGCCGCGCTTCGAGGGAGCCTTGTTGGGTCGCGTTGAACTCACCCCAGAGAATCTGCCGGCCATCATAGGTCACCAGGGAGCACTGGAACTCCTCACCCGGTCCCGAAAGGGGGACGATGCGAGCGAGGTTGAGCTCTTCCTGGTGCGGGCGGAGCATCTCGGCGAGCCCCGCCGCCTGGGCGACGCGCGGGTCGGAGAACTTCTCGCCATGCTTGGGGATGAAGCCGACGACTTGGCCGACGTAGGAGAAGGAGCGCCGCAGGTAGCCTTCGGAGGCCTCTTGCGGGGGAAGGTGCGTGCCGGTCGCGTCGACATAGACGCCGCGAATCTCGCCGCGCTCGTTCTTCTTCCACGGCACGAAAAGGATTGGACGACGGTAGCCGACCTCGACGAGAACCTTGCGCTCCTCGATGCGAACCGAGACCGTCTCGACCCACGGCGACTCGCGGAACGCGTCCCCGATGCGCGGGATCAGTGTCGGGTCGGTCAGCGATACCGGCTTGTTCCAGTCGAGCCCGGCTTCCTTTAGGCGATCGGTAGCGACGTCGGGAATGATCCACGCGGCCGTCGGGGTGACGTCGATGTCGTTCCAGCCGAGCGAGGCCTGACTGCTCGCGGCGAGTTGTCGCTTGAGGAATTGATCGACTTTGCCGAGCCCGAAGTAGAGGAGGGTGGCCGGGATGATCAAGAGAGCCGTCGAGAGAACGGCGCGGCCTCGCTGTTTCCACTTTTCAAAAGTGGAGAGCGGCGCGTCGAGGTTCTCCTCGGCGGTGTCGGACGTGGATGCTTGTTCTTTTGAGGCGCCCATGCAGTTCCTTCCTCTCTAAATTTCGTGTCTTGGAGACGAAGAGTAAAGGGGAGGAACCGCGAAATCGCCGCTCGCGGCCCGCCGAAAGGAGGATCGTGGGATTCGTTGGCGATTTGCGGATTGCGCCGGCTTTGCCGATTGCGGTCACGCGTCGGATTGAGGCGGTCGTCGCCACCCGCCAGGAACCGGGCTTCGCCCCAAGACCGCATTTGACTGAGGTTGGAACGCCGCGCGTCAGTGGGACAGTCCTCCCCCACGGCAGACGAATACTCGCCACGATGTCGGAGGATCTCCCCGTAGGGCAGGCCATTGCCTGCCACGACGTTGGGGCAATTTTCATGGAGCGGAACGCGACGTATTGTCTTGGTGGGTCAAGCCCCACCCTAGGCTTCTGGTTGGTAGGGTCGTTGCCGAAAAGCTCTTGGGTGCCATGCCCCCGCTCGCCGTGGGCATGCGGGAAACGCCTCTCATTGGGCAGTCTGTCCGATATTTCGTGCCACGAACTTGCCAATGAGGACACTAGTGGTCCGCCTGAAAACGTTGATCTGTCTTCGACGGGCTGCGTTCGTCCCCCGACTTTGTCGAGCTGCATCGACGAATCCAGCGGATTGGCCTGCTTCGCTCTTCGCGTCGGACGCCGACTCGCTTCGTTTCGGGACAACGATTCCGTTTTCAGACAGGGTCTAGCAGTCATTTACGTCTGAGGAACCGGCTTCTTTTGAGCCCGCTTCCGGCGTTTCTTCTGGGGCATGTCCTGTGGGGTCTCCGCGTTGACCTCGGTGAGGTATTCCTTCAGGATGCCTTCGAGTTCGGTGGCACGCTTGGCATTGTCGGCGGTTACCTCGTGGCCCTCCTCGCGAGGATCGGCGCCGACGCGGTAGAGTTCCCGCGAGGTCACCTTGCCATTGCGGTTCCAAGTGACCATCAACTTGTCGTCGCCCTGACGCACCGCCGACGAGAGTCGCCCGGGTCGGTGGAAGAAGAGGGCGCCTTGCGGACGATCGAGCTTGGTCTTCGGGTTGTCGAGCAAGGGGGCGATGCTGACGCCGTCGACTTCATCCGAGACCTTACCCTTACCGCCGGCGAGTTCGCGGAAGGTCGGCAGGAAGTCGTAACCGACGACCGGCGTGTCACAGACCGAGCCCGGCGCGATGCCCGGACCCACGACGAGGAAGGGAACGCGGATCCCTCCTTCGTTCAGGCTGTGCTTGGAGCCCGTCAGCGGGAAATTGGTCGCTTGCCTGCCCTTGTCGCCCCCGGGAACGGTCCCACGCCCACCGTTGTCGGCGGTGAAGAAGACGTAGGTGTTGTCCTCGATGCCGAGTTTGTCGATCGCGGTGAGAATCCGTCCGACGCCGTCGTCCATCTCTTCCATCATCGCGGCCCACGCGGCGGTGTAGCCTCGATCGGGCGTCCCCTTGTCCTCGTACTTCTTGATGTTCTTCTCGCTGGCGACGACCGAGAGATGCACGGCGTAGTAGCTGACCTGCACGTAGAAGGGATGCTTCTCGGCGACCTCCTTCTTCATGAAGGCGATGGCGCGGTCGGTGACGCTGTTGGTCCGCTTCGCGTCCTCGTTGTCGATGAAGTGCGGCGGGCCGTCGTTATGGCCACCCTTGACGCCCAGCGAGTTGGGCATGCCCCCGGTAACGTTGCCGGTTTCGCCATCGCTGACGTCGTAGCCACACTGTTCGGGCGTCGAGATCATTCGCTCGCCCCATTTGCCGAAGTGGGCGCAGCGATAGTTCGGATTGGCCGCCTTGAGGGCGTTCGGAATGGTCAAGTGATCGGCGGGAACCCACTTGCTGACGAACTCCGATCCGCTGCGTGCCGCGCTGGTTCCGCAGAGAATGCAGCGCCGCGTCGGCGTGCAAAGCGGCGCCGGCGAATAGCCGCTGGTGAATCGCATGCCGTTGTTAATGAGCTTCGCCATGTTCGGCGTTTCGAGGTACTTCGACGCGGCCTCGGGTCGGCGCGGATCCATCGTGGTCGAGAGCTGGCTCCACCCCTGATCATCGGTCAGGATCAGCACGATGTTCGGCGACTTCTCCTCCGCCGCCTGGGCGAAGGTCGTCGGCATTCCCAGCGCCAAGTACGCCGCGAGCACGGCGATTTGACCGATTCCCCAAAGACGTTTTCTTTCCACCTGTTGTTCCCCTCAACAGCGGCCCCGGTAGGGCAGGCCATTGCCTGCCAGCTTTGTCTTGGACATGGTAACGCGGGCAAGTCTGGGACGCATCACCCATCTTCCGTCTCGGGAGCGAATCCACGGCGCAGCGTGTTTTCGGTGATCGTGCGGGGCATGAGGAATTGCTTGAGGTAGTCGGGGCCGCCGGCTTTGGCGCCGATGCCGGAGAGCTTGAAGCCGCCGAAGGGCTGGAGATCGACGAAGGCCCCGGAGATCTTGCGGTTGATGTAGAGATTGCCGACCTCCAGCTCCTCACGAACGCGGGCGATTGTCCGCGGATTGCGTGAATAGACGCCCCCGGTGAGGGCGTAGCGCGTTGCGTTGGCGAGTCGAAGGGCGTGGTCCAAGTCGTCGGCACGGTAGATCGCGAGAACGGGGCCGAAGAGTTCCGTCTGGCCGAGCAGGGAGGTCGCCGCTTGGTCGGGCTCCTCTTCGAAGAGATGCGGGCCGACGAAGAAGCCGCGATCCTTGAGCGCGCCGGGGTCGACGTTGGCCAAGAGAGTCGCCTCGTGGGTGGCTTGCTCGATCTGTTGCTGGAGCCGCACGAAGGCCTCTTGGTCGATGACCGGACCGACGGCGTAGCCCGGATCCTCCGGCGGCCCGAGGGTGAGACTTCCGACTGCGTCGGTGAGTCTCGATTTGAAGGCTTCATAGATCCCGCCGAGCACGATGACTCGCGAGCATGCCGAGCACTTTTGGCCCTGAAAGCCGAACGCGCTTTCGACCACTCCGCGGATCGCTTCGTCGGGATCGGCGTCGTTGTCGACGATGATGGCGTTCTTGCCCCCCATCTCCGCGACGACGTGCTTGACGTGACGTTGCTCGGGAGGGACCTCCGCCGCGGCTTGGTTGATGTCGAGACCGACGGGGACCGATCCGGTGAAGGTGATGATCGAGACGTCGGGATGACGCACCAGGTGCCTGCCGACCTCTTCGCCCAGTCCGGGTACGAAGTTGACCACGCCCGGCGGCAGATCGAGGCCGCGAAGGATCTCGACGAGACGGGCGGCGATGACCGACGACTGCTCGGCTGGCTTGAGGATCACCGGGTTGCCGCAGACCAGCGGGGCCATCGTCATCCCGCAAAGAATCGCCAGCGGGAAATTCCACGGCGAGATCACGGCGGTGACGCCGCGTGCGGTGTAAAAGTAGTCGTTGCGTTCGCCCGGCAGGTTCCGTTCGCGGACGCCGCTCAGTTCGAGCATTGAGCGGGCATAGAACTCGCAAAAGTCGATCGCCTCGGCGACATCGGCATCGGCCTCACGCCATTGCTTTCCACTCTCGTAGACCATCCACGCGGCGAGTTCGAAGCGGCGCTCGCGCATCCGCTTGGCCGCTTGGAAGAGGACGTCGACCCTTCGCCAGACGGAGGTTCTTCGCCATAGGGGAAAGGCTTCCTTCGCGGCGGCGACGGCTCGGTCGGCGTGGTCGGTCGTCGCCTTGGGAACGCGGCCGACGATGAGGACCGGATCGGACGGGTTGACCGACTCGAGCCATTCTTCCGTCAAGACGTCCTCGCCGCCGATCCAGAGAGGATCCTTGCGCCCGAATTGCTGGCGGACGTCGCTCAGGGCTATCTCCATCGACTCGCGAGCGGCGGGTTGGCTGAAGTCGGAGAGAGCCTCGTTGGTGAAGGGGGCGAGAGTTTCTCTGGGAGCCGTGTGCATGATGGTTCGATCCTCTCGACTGAGGGGCTTGGGACCGGGTTTCATGAGAAGCTGTTCGACGGCGGCGTGCTCGGTGAAGGTCGCGCGCAGAAACGAGGTGTTGGAGGTGTTTTCGAGTAGCCGGCGAACGAGGTACGCCATCCCGGGCAGGAGTTTGCCGAAGGGAGTGTAGATCCGCAGCCGCAAATCGCGCTCGAGGATCGCCTCCTTTAGTTCATCCCCCATCCCGTAGAGCATCTGAAGTTCAAAGCTGCCGGGCGGAAGCTCTTCGTGCTCGGCCAGGGCCAACGCATGGGCGAGCGAGCGAACGTTGTGGCTGGCGATCGCGGGGCGAAGCCGTTCGTAGCGGGAGAGGAGAAACGACGTGCAGCGCTCGAAGCAGGCATCGCTCTCCCACTTGTTCGTATAGACCGGGATCGGCCAGCGGTTCTGGCGAGCCGAGACGGTTTCGTAGTCCCAATAGGCCCCTTTCACGAGCCGGATTCCAATGGGGGTTCCTCGCTTCCGCACCCACTCATCGAGATCGCGAAGATCCTGCTCGGTGTCGCGAAGGTAGGCCTGGATCGCGATGCCGCAGTCGGGCCAGTCGCGGAATTCCGGCTCGTCGAGGAGTTCGCGAACGATGCGAAGCGTCAGGTCCTTGGTCGCGTACTGCTCCATGTCGACGTTGATGGCCGCGTGGTGGCGCCGCGCGGCGCGGAAGATCTCGCGAAGGCGAGCCGCGACATGCTTCGTCGTGCCCGCCGGGTCAATGGGATCGAACTGGCTGTAAAGGCCGGTCACTTTGACGGAGAGGTTGATCTTCGGGATCGGCCCTTGATGATCGCGATCGAGCCGCGGGACTTCCGGCCACAGAGCGGCTTTCGGCCCGAGGGTGGCGAGCAGCTCGAGGTATTGTTCGAGATAAGCATCCGCCTCTTGTTCGGTGACGGTTGCCTCGCCGAGAAGGTCCATGGTGAAGGCCATGCCGTCTTGCCGCAGAAGCTCGACCGCGGTTAGCACCTCTTGAGGCGTGGTGCCGGCGATGAACCGCTTGGCCAACCGGGTCGCGTTCTGGCGAATGACCCGGGCGAGGACGGCGCCGTGCATGGTTCCGGGATCGGAGATCTGAGCCCCGAGTCGGACGAGGAAGGGATAGGTGCCGGCCGGATCGTCGAAATACGCTTGCACGTGCTCGGCGACCGAGTCGCAGGAGTCGAGCATGGGAAGAACGTCGATGAAGCGAAACATCTGCACTTTGACCGCTTCGTCGGCCATCGACCACTGCATGATCCAGTCATCCCACCACTTCGGGCTGAGAAAGGTGGGTCCGGCGGTGTTGACGTGGTTGAAGATGTCGCGACCGATCGACATGACGCGGTCATCGATGGACGTTCGTGGATGCTTTCGAATCATCGTCCGACCTTTCCGTAGCAGGTCGAGAGGCGGCCATTCGTGGGCGGAGATCGAGGCCGGGACAACCAGTCCTTGCGAACTTTTTCCGACCGCGAGGCGTCGTTGGTCCCCGGATCGCTCTCGAGCGGAGGGGCCGATTCGCCGTTGCTCCAACGGTTGTTCTGCGACTTCGTGAAATAAAGCACGATCTCACGGCCGTTTTACCGAGGTTATTCTAGGCTTGCCGGGCCTTGTGGTGGTCTTAAGTGCCTGCTACACTCGGTAACCTAAGGAGTTACGTCCCACCGGTACAAACCTGCCTAACGCGACAGAAAGTGAGGAGTGAACGTCCATGGGAATGAATCGTCGAGACTTTGTCAAATCGTCCGCGCTGGCGACGGCAGCCATTGGCTTCCCGAATATTCTCCGGGCCGGAAGCCCGAATGAAGAAATTCGGATCGCGTGCGTCGGCATCAAGGGCCGGGGTACTTCTCACATCGCCGGCCACCAAGGACAGGACAATGTCCGCGTCGTCGCCCTGTGCGATGTCGATGAGGACGTCCTCAACGGTCGCGCCAAGTCGTTCGAGAAGAAGTACGATCTCAAGGTCGATCGGGTCAAGGATCTTCGCAAACTGCTCGAACGCGACGACATTGATGCCGTTTCTCTGGCGACCCCGAATCACCAGCACGCCATTCAGAGCATCTGGGCCGCTCAGGCGGGCAAGGACGTCTACGTCGAGAAGCCGGTCTCCCACAACGTGTGGGAAGGTCGCCAACTCGTCAACGCCGCTCGCAAGTACGATCGCATCATCCAGACCGGCACGCAGTCACGTTCGAGCCCCAGCTTGAAGGAAGCCGCCGAGTTCGTTCAAGCGGGCAAGCTCGGAAAGATCCAGTACGCGGTCGGCACCTGCTACAAGCCGCGCAAGAGCATCGGCAAGCTCGACAAGCCGCTCGACATCTCGGACTCCATCGACTACGACCTCTGGTGCGGACCGGCGGCGAAGGTCGATCTCTACCGTCCGAAGCTCCACTACGATTGGCACTGGGACTTCAACACCGGCAACGGCGACATGGGCAACCAGGGCATCCACCAGATGGACATCGCCCGCTGGTTCCTCGGAGAGGATGAACTCTCGCCGGTCATCTTCAGTCTCGGCGGTCGCCTTGGCTACGAGGATGCCGGCAATACGCCGAACACCCAGACGGTATATCACGGTTACAAGAACGCTCCGCTGATCTTCGAGACGCGCGGCTTGCCGACGTCGAAGGAAGCTCAGAAGAGCGGCTGGAAGCCGATGGACAACTACCGCGGTTCCCGCGTCGGCGTCATCGTCCAGTGCGAGGACGGCTACGTCGTCATTCCTTCCTACACCAGCGTGAAGGCCTACGACAACAACGGCAAGGAAATCGAGAAGTGGAGTGGTGGTGGCAATCACTTCAAGAACTTCATCAGCGCCGTTCGCTCGCGCAAGAAGTCGGACCTGAACGCCGAAATCCTCGACGGCCACCTTTCGAGCGCCCTGTGCCATACGGGTGCCATCTCGCACCAGATGGGTTCGAAGATGTCGGCCGATCAGATCGCCGCTCAGATCAAGGACAACGCCCTCTTCGCGGAGTCGTTCGATCGGATGGCCAAGCACCTCGAAGCCAACGGCGTCGATGTCGAGACCGCGTCGATCACCGCGGGCCCGATGCTTGAGATGGATCCGAAGACCGAACGCTTCACCAACAACGATGAAGCCAACGAGTTGCTGACCCGCAACTACCGCAAGCCGTTCGTCGTGCCGGAGATCAACTCCTAACGACGGTTCGACTTCGCAGGTCGATTCAGCCATGTTGAGCAACACGAGCGAGCACGTTCCCACGCGGGACGTGCTCGTTTTCTATTTCTTGAACAGGGAAATGGGATCGCGGCAGGCTGTGTCGCGGATGACGTCGACACGTTTCGTGGGTGGGGGTGTCGTCCACCCCGAGTGCGTTGTGATGTGACGTGTCGATTCAAGAGAGGTGGCTGGGGTTCAAGATGACCCCAGCCCGAGAGAGAATGTCGCGTTTGTTAGGACTTGGTCGGGGGGAGTGGCTTGAGGAAGATGTTCTTCCACTGCATTTCGCCGCCGTGAGTCTGGAGCTGGATCGGGCCGGTCTCATAGAGGGGCGTCTTGCGGTCCTTGTCCCAGTAGTTCTCCATCGTCGCGTCGTCGACGACCAACTTGTCGTTGAGCCAAACCGAGACTTTGTCGTCAACGATCTTGATGCGGAAGTTGTTCCACTCGCCGATCGGCTTGTCGGCGTGGACGAGCGGATCGCTCGGAGCGGTCTTGTTGTTGAAGAGGCCGCCGGAGCCCTTGTCGGCCTTGATCTTCCACTTGCCCCCTTCCTGGGTAGTGTCCCAGATCTGCACTTGGGGTGAGCCGCGAAGATAGACGCCGCTATCTCCCTTGGGCACCATCTTCCAGTCGATGAGCAGTTCGTAGTTGCCGTAGTCCTTGTCGGTCGTCAGGTAGACGCCCTTGCCGTCATTGATCAACACGCCATTCTCGACGCGCCAATGCTTCTTCATGTCCTCGTCGAATTCCTTTTGCTTGGCGGCGCGCTCGTCCTCGCTCAGCGCGGCCCATTTGGCCGGATCGAAGTGGGGACGGCCCTGCCAGCCGGAAAGATCCTTGCCGTTGAAGAGGGCGCTGTAGCCCTTGGGGGGGACGTTCTGCTTCGCGTCGGCGAGGCAGACGGATGTTGACATCGCCATGAGCGCGGCGAGCACGAGCGGACGGTGCATGGTGGTGGTCTCCATGACGAGCTATCTCCATTTCGTGAACAATCGTTGGGGCTGGTCGTGGCCAAGCCCGTTCCGGCGCGGTGCCGGTCTTGGGGTCGAGACACTTGCTCGATCACTAGGCGGGAGTGGTTGATGGTCTCCGGTGGGAACCCGCGTCTTGGCCGCAAGCATAATCCTTCCATCGCGGGAATCAAAACGGTTTCGGGAAAAGATGTCGCGCGAGATGTGTGAAGCGAGCCCCTTGGATGGAGTGGCGGCCGCCTACTCAATCGTCGGTGCTTTCACGAGACATCGTTTCGGGGCGGGGTTGGAGATAGCCTCCGAACCGCTCGGGAAGGAGATAGCCGGGGTAGGTGAGGACGCGCCGGACGTCTTGGGGGCGGGTTGCGAGGATTCGGGTCGCCTCGTCGAGGGCCCAGGGGGCGTGATCGAGGATTCGCGTGACATTGGGATGGAGCGTTCCGCCAACGATCACCCGCTTGACCAACGAACGGGTGGCGGCCGACTCGTCGTCAAGGTGCTCGATCGCTTGCTCGCGGTGTTGATTGATGAGATCGGCGGCTCGGGCGAGCGATTCGCCATCCCCCGAGAAGGCCGCCTCATTGAGAATGAGTTGACCTCCCTTGGTCGCGCGGTCCTCGTCGACGGCAAAGACGTGAATCGCCCAAGCGAGCGCCAACGCGTTCGGGTCGACGACCGAGAAGAGTCGCACGCCGCTCGGACCCGACTCGTACCAAGGTTCGCAGGCGTAGAGCAAACGGGTAAATGCCGTCGCTTTGGACGAGTGGGTCAGCAGCCACGCCCACGCGAAGCCCTCAATCGGGTTGGGATTGAGTTGGATGTCGCCCCGCAGCCGACCAAGGGACTGGAGTTCGAAGAAGACCTCCGGGTTGATGAGCGGGTCGAGATGGACGAGCACCGTCGCGTTCTCGGGCAGGTCGTGATTGACGTCGTCGAGGATTGCGGGCGTGACCGCGTCGTACCAGTACGTCGGCTCAAGTCCCCAGTCCATCGCACCCCGAAGCCCGACGTTGTAGTAGCTCAGTTCATAGGGGTGAATGCGAACCCAGTCGACGGCGGCCCAGCCCGGTCCGATCAGCAAGAGGAGCATCCACGCGATGTGGCGACGGGCGACGCGATCGGCGAGCCACGTCGCGCCCAGTCCCGCAAAGGCCGCGAAAAAGAAGAAGGTCGGCAAGAAGAGACGAACGCCATCATGGGCCGGCGTCGGCAACATGCGGAAGAGGGGAAGGGTCATCATTTGCAGGAAAAAATAGATCGGCAGCAAGTCGACTCGCGCATGGAGGAATCCTCTGACGACTCCCGCCAGGCCTAGGGCGAGCGTCCCGAACGGAATCGTCACCGCCATCAACACGAAGGCGTTGTGCCAAGGCAGCGAATAGTTGTACTGCTCGCCGAGGTAGAAGATCGCGATTGGCGGGAGATGATCCTGCCGGTGGAGGTTCAGGTCGACGTAGGAAGCGAACTTGGGGATGGTGTCGTGCCACCAGGTCGGGTTCAGCGCGATCACGACCAGCGGCGTCACCGCCATCGTCATCCATGGGAGTTCCAGAGCGATGTTCCAAGCCTTGCGCGATCGACGTTGGCTCGACCAGAAGAACACGAGGGCCATGAGCGGGCCGAGGAGGAAGCCGCGCTGCCACGACGGCGGGATTCCTAGACGATCGGGACCGGCGAGAAGACTGTACCCGAGAGGAACCAAGGGAGCGGCGATCAGCGAAGTCCAGAGGAGCCAACGTCCCAGCATGCGCCACGGCGAGCGCGCTACGACCGTGATCCCGAACCAAAGAATGACCGGCACCAGCACGACGACACCGCTGGCCTTCACCAGAAAGAGGCACGCGAGGCTGGTGGCGAAGAGCCACTGGAGCGATCGTCGGGCGAGAGCTCCGAGAAAGAGCCAGGCGGTCGTGATCCAGAAGAGAAGCAACGCCATGTCGGTGCCGATGACGTGGGCATGCCCCAGCAGTCGTGGCAGCGTCGCCAGGGAAAGCGCGGCGAAGAGCCCCGCCGGCCAGCCGTAGGTGCGGCCCACCCAGTGCCCAAGCATCGCGACGACGAGGGCGAATTCGATCGCGCCCGCGAGGCGCCGGGAGGAGATGTCGTCCCAGATGTTGTGCATGGGCCAGTAGGTGAGCAGATGGAGGTAGCTCGCCATGGGTGGGTGGAAGTTGCTGCCAAATCGGTTGAAGACCCAGTAGTGGTCGATCGACTCCGAGGAAAAAGAGGTTGCCAGCGAGACGTCGCCTTGGACCATTTCGCCGAACCAATTCTGGAGTCCGATCTGGCTATCGCGGTAGGCGGGTTCGTCCCAGGAGATGCCGGGGCCGGCGACCGTCGCGCCCGCAACCAGCGCGGTGAGCAGAAAGAGTGCCAGTGTCATCCACCACGGGTAGGTAGGCTTCCCGGGTTCCTCGGTCATCTCGTTGCCTTGCGTGAGGGAAATCCACGTCAAACTCGGACGGCGGGGCGGAGCGTCCGCGGTCGCTGTCATGGTCGTGTTTTCTACTATGCCAGTTCGATTCGGTGGGGGGAAGGGAGGTTGTCGTGACATCATTGGGGAGATTTCGCCGCTGGCGGCATTTCCGTATCCTGACGCCAGCAACTTGGGAATCGCGTGCTCGAAGGCCCCCGAGGGAATGATTCGGCGAGCGACCAAGATTGCGGTTTCGAGGGCGAACTGTGTCAAAGGAGGCGCGTGATGTTGACAGCGGAAGGGTGTCGTCAACGGCGGCAGCGGTTGTGGGACCAGCTTGAGGAGAAACCCGATTGGATCCTCGTCAGTGATCCGCGTCATTTGAACTACCTCACGGGATTCTACGCGTCTCCCTTCTCCTTTCGTTCCAATGGCGCCGGCGCGGTGCTGATCCTGGGTCGGGAGGGCGAGTCGATTCTCGTCACCGACAACGTTCTCGACGTCTACGCCGACGCCGCGCACGTCGATGAAGTCGTGGCGCACACTTGGTACGACTGTAGCACCACCGCGCCGCACCGACAGGCGCTGCTCTTCGAGAACGCCCTCGAACGGCTCAAGCAGTGCAGCGGTTCGGTCTTTGGTTTCGAAGCGACTGTCACCCCGACCGCGGTGGTCCACGGCGTCTCGTCGGAACGGCAGGGAATCCGCTGGTACGACATCGATCCCGTTCTCCATCGGCTCAAACGACAGAAAGATCCCGATGAGTTGGTCCTCATCCAGCGAGCCATGGATGCGGGGACGGCGGGGTTCGCCGCGGCCCGGGAGAATGTGCGTGCGGGGATGACCGAGCAGGACTTCTACCAGGTCGTGCTCAACGCGGCCATCAAGGAGGCGGGGGAGCCCGTCATCCTCTACGGCGACTTTGTCAGCGGACCGCGAACCGCGGAAGTCGGGGGACCACCGACTCACCGGGTGATCGAGAAGGGGGACATGCTCCTGCTCGACTGCTCGGTTGTCGTTGACGGCTATCGCGGTGACTTCGCCAACGCATGGATCTGCGAGGGAACGCCGACCACCGAGCAACAGCGCCGCTGCGATGCCTGTCTTGAAGCGATGCGTCTCGCCGAGGCGATGCTCAAGCCGGGAACCTCCTGCCAGGAGATTCACCGGGCCGTCGAAGCGAGCTTCGAGGAGAAGGGCCTTTTGGAGCTCTTCCCCCACCACACGGGGCACGGGCTGGGCCTGGGGCACCCCGACGCACCCTTCCTGGTCGGCGGTAGCTTGGACACCCTGCTGGAAGGGGATATCGTGACCCTCGAGCCGGGGCTCTATTCCGAGGAGGTCGGCGGAATGCGTTTCGAGCACAACTACTTGATCACCGCGGAGGGGCCGCAGCAATTGTCCGGTCACCATCTCGGACTCTGATGAGCAATCGGATGCGGTCGTTGGCGTACAGGGAGGGATATCGCGACGATGTGGAGGTTTCTGCGGCTCGTCGGCTTCGTGTTGTGTCTGGTACTTGGACTTGTCATCTCCGCGGCCGGGTTCGGCAACATCCAGAAAATCCGTGAATGGGAACGACTGCCGCGGACCGTCGTCATGGCAGTGATGCCGGGCGAGGTCGATCTCGGGGGAAAGTTGGTCCTCAACGGCGAGCCGCTTTCGTCGCCGCGCTCGAGCACCGCTTGCCTCTACTATCACTACACCGTCGAACGCCGGACCGAGGACAGCGACGGTGACGAGAGTTGGGAGACGATCGAGAGTCGCAAACGAGCGGTTGGGTCGTTTTTTCTGGTCGACGCGACCGGCCGAATCCTCGTCAAGCCCTCTTCGGGTGTCGACTGGGATACCAACAAGACCAAGGTCGAACGCGTCGGCGACTTGCGCTACACCGAGGCGATGCTGCTTCCGGACTCCGAGGCCTACGTCGTTGGCTATGCCTTTCGTCCCAACGGTCAGCCGCAGTGCCAAGTCGGGTTCCTACAAAAGGGACAGTACACTCCCAAGATTGGCGTCGGCACCGAGGAAACCGCTCGACGCTGGTTGGCAACGGAGAGCTTCTACGAGAGCTGGATCGGGCTCTGTTTCCTCTCGTTCGCGGTCTACTTCTTCCTCACCTTTCTCAACTGCCATCAGATCTTCCTTTACCTGACGTTGACGGCGGTGACGGTCTCGAGCGTCCTCGTCTACCAAGGGACGACGATGATGGTCGCCGATCTTCGGGGTGCGAGAAAGCGGGTCGAACGCATGCTCGAGACGGCGCATGAGGAATTCAAGCTGTCGTTGACGCAGGCCCAGCTTCCTTGGAACGGTTCCTGGGACAAGGTGGTCGATCTCGACGAGCCGCGGTTTCAATCGCTTCCGGCGCGGCTACGCCAACGGCTCAATCGCATCCGGATCGACGTCAATCGTGCGATCGACCGTTCCCATGCGATGTCCCAGCGTTTTCCCGACTGGATGTTGGCGTCCTACAACGGCATTCACTTTCCGCCCCCGCTGGTGGTCTCGGCACGAAGCCAGGAGGAACTGCGGAAGCTCGAAAGCACGTTCCACACCGTCCGCTTCGGCATCACGGTGGTGGTGGTCGTGTTGATCGTCGTCGGGTTTGTTGGATCGGTGGTCTTGACCTACCTCGGGTTCCGACTGCTGAAGACGAAGCGCCTGATCGAGAACGTGCCGACCTCGAAGTCGGCGGGGGTGACCTTCGGGCTGGCCGAAGTGACGGGCGTTGCCGACTTGGACCTGCCGGTGCCGCTCGTCCATGGACCGCTGTCGGAGCTTCCCTGCTATTGGTACCACTACACCGTCAAGGAGAAGGTGAAGAGCGGAAAGAACTCCAGTTGGAAGACGATCGAGGATCGCAAGGACTGGGCAACTCTTTACTGTCGCGACCAGGACGGTGTCTTTCCGATCGAACCCGAAGGCGCGGAGGTCTTCCATCGCACCACGCTGACGCGTCGTCAGGGAAAACTCCATTATACCGAGCATCGGATCGAGCCGGGCGAACCGGTCTACGCCCTCGGGAGCGCGGAGGTCGATCCGGAGACGGGCGATCGCTTGCACATGGTTCGCGGACCCAGCGACCTCCCCTTTATCCTGTCGACGTTGAGCGAACATGAGGTGATGATCCGCAAGTCCCGCTGGGGCTTGATGTACATGACCTTCGGGCTCGATCTGGTGCTCTTCGCGGCGATGCAGTTCTTCTGTTCGGTCGGCGTTTTCGGACCGATCGACTATCTTTGGTCGGCCCTGGCGGCGATGATGTATCTCTTCCTTCTCCTGGCCGTCTTTTTGTTCAACGATCTGGTCTTTCTCCGGCAGCGAGTCGATCGTGCCTGGAGCAATATCGACGTCGCGCTGAAGAAGCGTTTTGATCTGGTGCCGAACCTCGAGCGCGTGGCGAAGGAGTACTCGCAGTATGAGCGAGGACTTCAGGAACTAGTCGCGAAGCTGCGGACCGAGAAGGGGGCGGGCGCCGAGGTGGGGCATGACTTTCACGAGCAGGTCGCCGAGGCCGGTAATGCCGTGGCTGACCGGCTGATCGCGCTGCGGGAGGCATACCCGGACCTCAAGGCCAACACGCTCATGCGAAAGCTGATGGCGTCGCTGGTGACCATGGAAAACGAAATCGCCCTGATGCGCGACGGCCACAACGACGCCGTCGAACGCTACAACTCCAGGATCGCTCAAATTCCCGAGGTCGTGATCGCCCGAATGGCGGGCTACAAGAGAGCGAGCTTCTTTCGGGCGGACGTCGAGGTGCGTGAAGTCGTCGACGTGTCGTTGGCTCCCGATTCGGAGGAACGTCCCGACGACTGACGGGGCCGGCCCGCTACTCCGCGACGGCGTAGGCGACGTCGTCTTTCGAGCCGTGCTTGACGGTGTACATCACCTTGTCGGCGGTTCGGGTCATCGCCGTGCATGACTCCGGCGGCGTGGGAAAGGTCACCACGCCGATGCTGAAGGTGATGGGCCAGTCGTTGTCTTTCATCATCTCCAAGAGCTGCTCTCTCAGCCTCTCCACGACCGAACGGGCATTCGCCGCGTTGGTTTCCGGAAGGAGAACGGCAAACTCGTCGCCTCCCAACCGGGCGGGGACGTCGGACTCACGTACCGTCGCGAGCATGGTCTTGCCAATCGTTTGGAGCACCGTGTCGCCGGCGGCGTGTCCCATGGTGTCGTTGACAACCTTGAAGTGATCGCAATCGATGTACGCCAATGTCATCGGTCGCTTGTGACGCCGCGAGAGGACCAATTCCCGGTTGGTTTGCTCAACGAAGGACTTGTGATTGGCCAGTCCCGTCAGGGAGTCGGTCCGAGAGAGGGCGCGATTGAGTTCCATCGCTCCTCGAAGCCGCGCCGTCATGAAGGCGAAGATGGCGAAGTAGATGAGTCGGACGGAGACGTTCCAGAAGAGCAGTAACTCCGACAGGGGAGCCGGGCGATCGAACCAGTTATTCAACGCCCAAGTCCCGGCACTGGAGACCGCGGCGACGAGCCCCGCGATGAACCCGCCATACCAGCTCGCCCATAGGACGACGGGCAAATAGAAGATCTCGAACGCCAAGCGTTCGTCGGTCTTGTGGTCGAGGTAGCCGACCCCCACGACGAGGATGGCACCCACCACCACCGCGAGCATCGTTTGCGGAGCGGAATGAACGCGGGGGTCGGCTGGCGGGAACTCGTGTTCGTCCTTGGGGCTGGCCAAGACCATGCTCTGTTCCCAACTAGCGACGTCGTCTTCCCGCAATCAGGCTGAGCACGGCCACGAAAAGGCTCGCTCCGATGATGGACCAAACTACCGGGAACCCGCCAATTTCGGCGATCTCGGGGAGATTGAGCGCATCGGCTAGCCACCGACCTAACACCGCGCCGACAAAACCAAGGGCGATCGCGACCAGGCAGCCTCCTCGGCTCACGCCGACAAGCGCTTGGGCAATGCTACCACAAACCCCGGCGATCACCAGGAGGAGCAGCAGGTCCAGGATAGGTGGCATGACAGTGGATACCTTGTTTGCAAGACGCGAGACGACTTGCCGAAGATGATACGTCCGACCCGACGATATGGATTCCATCCTAGGACGTCCGAATGGACATGACGACTCCGCTTTAAGGCTTCCGGTGTGGAAAGGGCGGCTCCAAGACGCTACATCCAGAAGGATACGTCCCGAAAAGAGGTTCCATTCGATCGTAGCGAGGGCCACGCCGATGAGAGTCAATCCGGTCAAACAACGTCTTCGTGAGGGGAAAGAGTCGATCGGAACCTGGCTCTCGCTCGCCAGTCCCATCGCGGCCCGGGCGCTTGTCCGGCTCGACTTCGACTGGCTGACCCTCGACATCGAGCATTCGCCCGTCGACTGGGAGACGGCCTCGACGATTTTTGGCTCGATCGCCGACGCCGGGGGAATCCCCCTGGCGCGCGTCCCTGCGGGACGTCACGACCACATCAAGCGGGTGCTCGATGGTGGCGGATTCGGGGTGGTGTCGCCGATGACGATGTCTCGCGAGGAGGCCGAGGCGTGCGTGGCGGCCATGAAGTACCCGCCGGTGGGCAACCGTAGTCTTGGCGGGGTCATGCACGCGATGAACTTCGCGGCGCCTCCGGCGGAGTACTACAAGCGAGCGAACGACGAGATTTTGGTCGTCCTTCAGTGCGAGCACATCGACGCTGTGGAAAAGGCCGACGAGATCTTCTCGGTCGAGGGGATCGACGCGATGTTCGTCGGCCCGAACGATCTGCGAGCCAGCATGCGTGACGCGTCGGGCGCCGATCCGACTCCCGACGCGTTCGAAGAGGCCTTGAGCCGAATTCTCGCCGCGTGTCAGCGACACGGGATCGCGGCGGGGATCCACTGTTTCGACGCGTCCGCGGTGGAAATGCGTCTGGAACAGGGCTGGCGGTTCTTGGCGTTGGGAAGCGATATTTCGCTATTAATGGGGGGGGCGAAGTCGGGTCTCGAGGCTTTGGGACGCAGCGGCAACTCGCGCGTCGCGAATTACTGAGGGGCCTTCCCTGGCGATCGACCTCCACATTGTGAAAAATTGCACGAATGGGAGTGAATTCAGCGCCAGGTTCGTTATCATCTCGGTAGGCGGTAGTAGTAGAACGCGGGGTCTGCCTACTTTTCCTCTGGCAGCGATAGTGCAACGGCTCGTTGAGCCGTTCGTGCATGTCCGCGTTTCTCCAAATACAAATTGACGGCAGCGTACTTTATGAGCGACGAAGCCCATTCCAATACCAGTCCCGGTTCGGCATCCGAACAGCCCAAGCCGGCTGATGCGCCCAAGGACTCCCCCACGGCCCCCGAGAAGAAGGTCGCCGCGGAGAAGACCGATAAGCCCGCGCCCGCGGTGAAGAAGAAGGCGCCGGTGAAAAAGAAGGCCGCGCCCAAGCGGGCGCCCGCCAAGAAAAAGAAGAAGGACGAACGCCGCTTCTTCCTCTTTACCGCGATCGGCATGGCGTGGACGCTCTTCACGCTTTCGCTGACCGGCATGGTTTTGGGGACGACCCGGTTTCTCTTTCCCAACGTCTTGGCCGAGCCGCCTTCCCAATTTCGGACCGAGCCGCCGTACGCGTTCGAGCCCGGAAAAGTCAACACGCAGTGGAAGGAAGAGTTTCAGGTCTGGCTCGTCTATCTCGACGACGAGGCTCCCCAGAAACTCATCGCGCTCTCGACGGTTTGCACCCACCTGGGTTGCACGCCGAGTTGGCTCGAGGCGGACCAGAAATTCAAATGCCCCTGCCACGGTAGTGGTTTCTACAAGACGGGCATCAACTTCGAGGGCCCCGCGCCGCGTCCACTGGAACGTTTTGCCATCTCCGAGGTCGACGGGATCGTCGTCGTCGATAAGAGCAAAAAATTTCAGTACGAACTCGGCCAATGGGGCGATTCCGAGTCCTTCATTCGGATGGGGTAACGGAGAGTCGGTGCCGACCAGTCGGACGCAGGCTAAGGGTGGGGCATGTCGCTAGCGGACGATATCAAGAATTCACAGATTTGGCGCAGCATCTTTCGCCATGCGGCTCCCGTCGATCGACGTAACCGCATCGTGGTGATGTTGACGAACTTCTTCCTTCACTTGCATCCAGTGTCGGTACGCAAGAGCGGGATCGCTCTGAGCTACACCTGGTGCATGGGGGGAATTACGTTCTTTCTGTTCCTCGTCGAGACGGTCACCGGCGTTTTGCTGATGTTCTACTACCGTCCGACCCTCGAACACGCCTTTCTCGACATCCTGAGCTTGCGTGACGTCACCACGCTCGGGATTCTTCGGGAACTCCATCGCTGGGGTGCTCACGCGATGGTGATATGTATCTGGCTGCATATGTATCGCGTCTTCCTTACAGGCAGTTACAAGCCCCCCCGCGAGTTCAACTGGGTGATCGGGACGATCCTGCTGGTGTTGACGCTGCTGCTGAGCTTCACGGGGTACCTGCTGCCGTGGGACCAACTCGCGATCTGGGCGATCACCGTCGGCAGCAACATGGCCCGAGCGACGCCATTTGTCGGCTACGAGGGCCCCGGTGCGAAACTCTTAACGATCGGTGACGTACCGCTCATTCACTCCGGCGGCGATGCTCGTTTCCTGCTGCTCGCGGGACGGAGCGTCGGCGAGGGGACACTGTTGCGGTTCTACGTCCTACATTGTGTCGCCATTCCGATCGTGGTCGCGACCCTGATCGCGATTCACTTCTGGCGAATCCGCAAGGATGGAAATATCAGCGGCCCGCTGTAACGAGGGGCATTCTCCGACGGATGGGCGGTCATCGTAGGCCGCCGCGGTGCTTCTGGTAGGAAAGGGATCGAGCGTGGGTCACGGAACCGAGCTGAGCCCGGATATCTCTAGGGGGCTTGGCCTCTACTTCCTGGTGCTTGGCCTCCTCAACGCCTACTACTGCGTTCGTCTGTGGACGGACAAGGGCTTCCAAGAGAAGTGGAAAGGTGCCAACGAGCCGGTTTCCAAGGTTCGTTTGGCCGCTTTTCCCTTGGTTTGGTCGCTGCTGACGACCTACATGCTCGGCACGTCGATTGAGTTCTTCAACGGCGTCGGTCCGGTCTTGAGCGAGGCGTTCCGCGATTGGATGGACCGTCTCATGGGACCGGTCAACTACTTCGTCATCTCGACCGCGGCCTTCATCGCTCTGATCGTTTTTCGGCGGATCTTCGCCAAGAACGTCACGGGCTGGGTCCTCCTCAACGGATCGCTTCTCTTCATCGGGATCAGCATGACCGATCCCGACTTTCGCGGGATCGTGGCCAAGCCCGACAACGTGCCGATCACGATGCTGATTTACTCCGTCGGTTTCACGACGTGGCTCGCCCTCCGCCAAGCGGTCATCAACGACGATCGCATCAAGGAAGGCAAGAAGCCGCTCGAGGCCGAAGGGGCCGAGAAGGTGCTAACCTGGCCGGATCTCGTCTACACCGAAATGCTGGCGATGGTTCTTTGCACCGTCTTTCTGTTGGTCTGGTCGATTTGCCTGAAGGCTCCGCTCGAGCCGCCGGCGTCGACGACGAAGATCCCCAACCCCTCGAAGGCCCCGTGGTACTTCCTCGGACTCCAAGAGATGTTGGTCTACTTCGATCCGTGGCTCGCGGGCGTCGTCTTGCCGACCTACATCATCATCGGTCTCTGTGCGATGCCGTACATCGACTACAACAAGAAGGGGAACGGCTACTACACCTTCGCCGAGCGACCCTTCGCGATCATCACGTTCCTGTTCGGGTTTCTGGTCCTGTGGGTCGTGCTGATCGTGCTCGGGACGTTCCTGCGGGGGCCGAATTGGAACTTCTTCGGCTTCTATGAAGTGTGGGACCCGGATAAGACCGTCGCGCTCAACAACATCGACTTGTCGGACTTACTGTATCTCGACCTGTTGAACACGGGCAAGCCGTCGAACATCCTCGCTCGCGAGTGGCTCGGCATCTTGCTGGTCTTGAGCTACTTCCTGATTACTCCCTTCATCATGGCCAAGACGTTCATGAAGGAGATGTTCATCCGCATGGGGCTGATTCGGTTCCTGGTGATGACGAACATCTTCCTGATGATGGCCTTCCTCCCCATCAAGATGGTTCTTCGTTGGGCGTTCAACCTCAAGTACATCATCGCGATTCCAGAGATGTTCCTCAACGTCTGAGTTGGACCCAAGGGTTTACGTTCACCAGCGAGCGAAAGGCGCTCCATGCCAGCGGATGAAAAGTTCTATCGCGACCAGAAGAAGCTCCATCTGGTCTTCTTCTACTCGGCGATCGCTCTCTTCGGGGCGACGCTCTGGATGATGGGAGCGGACCATTTCCGGTCCTGGAAGACCCACCAACGCGAGTTCGCCAACGTCAAGCAAGAAAAGCTTGCCGCCGACTTGGTGAAGATGCAGGTCCAACTCGATCAGCAGAAGCTCGAGGATCTCCAACTCAAGCTCAAGAAGGCTCAAGCCGAACGGGCCAAGCAGCAGCCGATCGTCGACAGCCTCAAGTCAGAGATCTTGGCTCTCGAGTTGGAGAAGACGAAGCTCAATCGTCGGGCCCAGTTCAAGAAGGCCGAGGTCGCCGAACTCGCCAGTAGCTACGACTTGGTCGTCAAGAAGATCGCCGAAGCGGGGCAGGGACCGCGACTGGCCAAGCTCGAAGAGAAGAAGGAGGAGGTCTCCGAGAAGCTCGCCGCTTCCCGCCAACAGTTCGAGGTAGTCAACAAGCTCGTCGGCGCCAAGGATCTCGAAGTCAAGAAGAAGCAGGCTTCGCTCAGCGCCATCGAGTCGGGCGTGGTCGAAGTGCAGGGCGAGGTCGAGAAGCTCACTGGCGACATCGCCAAGCTCGAACGCGTCAAGGATGCGACGAAGTTGAGCGTCTACGACGAAATTCGCGCCGCTCCGGTCCTCGATGGCTTCGCGTCTCCCCTCCAGATTAAGCAGGTCGCGCTCGAGGATCTACCGGTCGACTTCAACTTCAAGAAGGTGACTCGTTTCGATCGCTGCCAGACGTGCCACTTGGCGATCGACCAAGCGGGATACACCGAGCAGGCGGGTATCAAGCCGCCCTATCTCTCGCATCCGAATCTCGACCTCTTCGTCGGTGCCAACAGCCCCCACCCGGTGGAGAAGTTCGGCTGTACCATCTGCCATCAGGGGCAGGGAACCGCGACCTCGTTCGAGTGGGCGTCGCATAGTCCCGACAACGAAGCCGAGCGGGAACGCTGGACGAAGGAATACGGTTGGTTCTTCAACCACTTCCACGAGTATCCGATGTTCCCGACGCGCTTCTCGCAGTCGAGCTGCCTGAAGTGCCACCACGATCCCTACCAGGTTCCCGAGGCCGACAAGCTCCTTTCGGGTTACCAGACGATCCGCACCTACGGTTGCTTCGGCTGCCATGAGATCAATGGTTTCATGGAGGATGGCACCCAGTTCGGCCCGCATCTTCGCTTGGCCCAGTGGAACGATTCCGAGGAAGAGAAGCTCAAGGCCAACCGCAAAGTCGGCCCGACGCTCGCGCACGTTACCTCGAAGCTGACGCCCGAGTTCATCGCGAAGTGGGTTCGCGACCCGCAGGCCTTCCGGCCGTCGACGCGGATGCCGCAGTACTACCACCAGATCGACATGGAGGTTCCGTTCTACAACAGCCACGGGCCGGTCACCGAGTTCGACAACCCCCACGACTTGCCGACGCTGGCGATCACCGAAGTTCACGCGATCACCAAGTACCTCGAGACCAAGAGCAAGAAGGTCGAGGTTCCCAGTTTCGACGTCAAGGGGAACGCCGAAGCGGGTAAGGGACTCTTCCTGACCAAGGGGTGTGTCGCGTGTCACTCCCATAAGGAGATTCCCGAGCAGTTCGCGAAGAAGCCAAATCAATTCGGCCCCGATCTTTCCGAGATCGCCGCCAAGTTCACGACCGACGAGCAGAAGAAGTGGCTTGTCGCCTGGATTCACGATCCGACCTTCTACAACCCCGAAACCTATATGCCGAACTTGCAGCTCTCGCCGCAAGACTCGGCGGACATCGCGGCCTATCTACTGTCGGTGCCCGGAACGTGGGCCAAGGAGATCTCGGTTCCTTCGCTCGACGAACAGGCGCTCACCGATCTGCTCCTCTCCCTTGAGAAGAAGGGGAATCCCGAGCAAGTCGTCCGGGCCCGCATCGACGGCATGTCCACCGACGACAAGCTGATGGCGCTGGGCGAGAAGACCATCGGCCGGCTCGGTTGCTTCGGCTGTCACAACATCGACGGCTTCGACAAGGCCAAGCCGATTGGCGTCGCGCTTTCGGACTGGGGGAAGAAGGATCCCCACATGCTCGCGTTCGAAAACGTCCTCGAGTACGTCGAGGAAGAGGTCCACAAGGAAGGCGACGAGCACTTCTACTCGAAGAACGACTTTTACCAATGGGCGCTGGGGCATCACCAGCGGGAAGGCTTCCTGATGCAGAAGTTGCGCGAGCCGCGCAGCTACGACTTCAAGAAGATTCGCCGCTGGGAGGATCGCTCCCGGATGCCGCGATTCAACTTTACCGACGAGCAGCGGGAGGCGGTCGCGACCTTCGTCCTGGGCCTCGTCGCCGAGGAAGTGAACGCCAAGTACGTCTACAACCCTTCTCCCGAGAAGATGGCGGAGGTGCACGGACGCAACTTACTCGACAAGTACAACTGCTCCAGTTGCCATGTCATTGAACCGGGCGAATGGACCTTCGAGCTTGATCAAGAGGGAGGGGAAACCCTTGCGAGTATCGGCAAGAAGGAACTGGCCGCCGGCTACGACTTCCCGGGGCATTCGGCTTGGAGTGTTTCAAAGAGCAACCCCAGTCTGGAGATCACCGCGCGAGGACTTCCCTACGGCCTCGAAAGTCCTGACGATGCCGAGGATCCGGACAACCTGAAGGTGACGATTCAGCTTTGGGAGGCGCTTTCGGTCCTCGATCAAACGGTTCCCGCCGGCGTTCGTGTCCGGGTTGGGTCCAACGCCCTGGACGCCAAGGGAGCGGTCGTCGAACCGCCTTCATCGGGGACGTACGCGATGGCGTTGGTCGACTACTTCGTCAAGGACGCCACGCAGGATGTCGCCCTTCGCGATAAATCGTGGCAGAAGGCTCCGCCCCCGCTCATCCGGGAGGGAGAGAAAGTTCAGACCCCGTGGCTCTACCGCTTCCTTCGAGATCCGGTGACGATTCGGCCATCGGTGGCGCTACGGATGCCTCGGTTCAACTTCCGTGGAGGCGATGTCGAGGCGCTGGCGAACTACTTCGCGGCGGCGGATGAAACGCCCTATCCATACATCCAGATTCCCGAGCGGGACAGTAGCTATCTGGCGAAGATGGCCAGCGCCCACCCTGACTATTTGGTCGATGCTTATAAACTAATCACGCACAAGGACTTGTGCATCAAGTGTCACCCCGTCGGTGGGATCAAGCCCTCCGGTAAGCCCGAAGAACTTGGGCCTGCGTTAGTGCGAGCTCCCGAGCGTCTTCGTCCCGATTGGATGATTCGCTGGATCTCGAATCCGAAACGACTGGTGCCCTACACGGGGATGCCGGTCAACTTCCCGAAGGATAAGCCGCAGTTCCAAGATCTTTTTAAAGGTAGCAGTGCCGAGCAGATCAAAGCGGTTCGCGATGCACTGATCAACTACTCGGAGGTCGTCGACCGTCTCCTAACGGAGCAACGGGCCGACGCCGGAAAGAAGACCGCAGCTGCTGGAAATGGAGATGTTCAATGAGAATGCGTGTTCCGGGGAATCTTCTTCTTGGATTGGGTGTTTGCGCGTTGGTCGTCGGATGTGGCGGTGAGGAAACGCCGCGCCGCCGCGTGGTCGCCCAACAGGGCTCGCCCGCGGGTGGGGCTCCGGGCGCCGCGCCGACCACTGCCGCTCCGGCCGCCGCTCCCGCGGGAGATGCCGCGGGAGATGCCGCCGCCGGATGGGGAACCATCAAGGGACGGCTCGTCTGGGGTAAGCCGGAGCTTCCCAAGATGCCCGATCTGGACGTCAACAAGGACAAAGAGTGGTGCCTGAAAGAAGGCGCGCTCAAGGCCGAGACGGTTGTCGTCGATCCCGAGACCAAGGGAATCAAGAACGTCTTCGTCTACGTCCGCAAGCCGTCGGGCGTTCACCCGGACATGCCGAAAGATGCCGCGGCGGTCAAGGCTGCGTACGAAGCGGCGTTCAAGGAAAAGAACGGCATTCCGATCAGCGAGTTGGCCAAAGCCGTCGCGGAGAAGAAGGTCAAGCTCGCCGACGTCAAGGCTCCGGGCATGATCGACCAGGTTCACTGCCAGTACTATCCGCACGCCGTCGCGGTGCGGGAGGGGCAACCGACGCTGGTCCTCAATCCCGAGCCGATTGCCCACAACGTCAAGGTCTCGAGCGTGTCGGGCAAGAACGAAGCCAACCCGAACATGCCGCCGAACACGTTCCAGGTCTTCGAGTGGCAGGAGGAGAGTCAGCCCCTCAAGATCGAATGCAGCATCCATGGCTGGATGAACATGTACGGCATGGTCTTCGACCATCCCTACTTCATCGTCACCGACAAGGATGGCTCCTTCGAGATCAAGAACGTTCCGGCCGGTGAAGTCGCCCTGGTGATGCGAAATCCGAAGTACATCGACGCGAAGACGGGCGGCAAGGGAAGTTCGCGTGGAGCGAAGATCGCCGTCAAACCTGGCGAGACAGTCGATCTCGGCGAGATCGAGGTCACGGGACTCTGAGCAAGAGTTCGTGATGGTTCGAACGATCGAGTTCGAACGCCTCGCTCCGGCCCGATCGATCGCTGGAGCGACTACACGGTAACGATGAACATCGGGGACAGCTTGTTCCCGATGGTGAGGGTTTCTTCGAGCGGTCTGCTCGGAGTCGGGGTAGCGGTAGCCCATTCCGCTTCTGGAGGCGATCGAGGATGAGCCGACGGTTGACGTGGCTGACAGGTCTAAGCGTGCTTCTGCTGGGAGGTTGCGGTATCAACCTTCCGGGGCAGTACCCGCTGGCGTCGTACACGCGAGCGGAACTGATCGGGGAGAAGTCGGACGAACGAGTTGACCTTCCTCCGGCGATTCGCGAGGAGTTGGGGAATCTGCTCGTGGACTACTTCGGCACGCCGAAGCAGCCGGGGCTTCTCTCCATTTCCGACGAACAGTGGCAGAACTTGATCCACGGTCAGGCGCTCTATCAGAAGCATTGCATCCATTGCCACGGCCTCAATGGTGGCGGCAATGGTCCGACCGCTCCCTTCCTCTTTCCCCGTCCACGCGATTACCGCCGGGGAGTCTTCAAGTGGAAGTCGACGACGCGGACGGCCAAGCCGACACGCGAGGATCTTCTTCTCATCCTCAAGGAAGGGGCGATCGGAACGTCGATGCCTCCCTTCCGGCTCATGCCTGAGAAGCAACTCAACGAACTGGTCGACTACGTGATCTTCCTGTCGATGCGGGGTGAGTTCGAGCGGAAGCTGTTGCAGTACTACGCGACGGAAGGCCCCAACGTGCGTCAGATGTACGCCGAGGGCGTTTCGGGCGCGGAAGTGCAACAGTCGGTCGCTCAGTTCAACAAGGAACTGGCGGAAATGGCTCCGGAGGTCCTCGCGGAAGTCCAGGAATCCTGGCGGCAGGCCGGGGACGACATCATCGAACCCAATGAAACGATGCCCAGCTACAACGTCGAGTCCGAAGAGTACGAAGCCTCGCTCCAGCGTGGCAAGGAACTCTATCTCGGCGACAAGGCGGCTTGCTACAAGTGCCACAACCGCGATGGTCGAGCCAACGTCGCGGACATGGATCCGTCGATGCGGGAGAAGAACGTCGACGATTGGGGGCAGCCGAACTACCCGCGCAATCTCTTGCTGGGGATGTATCGCGGGGGGCGTCGGCCGGTCGACTTGTTCCGACGTATTCACCAAGGGATCGCGGGAGCTCAGATGCCCGCCGGCGGCAGCAACCTCAAGCCTCGGGAGATCTGGGACATCGTCAATTTCGTACGTGCGCTTCCCTACCGACCGAGCCTACTTCCGCAAGAGAAGCCAAAGAGCGCGGGACATGGTCACGGTCACGGTGCTGAAGAGAGTCACGCCGCAGAGGACGACGCCAAGGCGGAAGACCACTAGTCGGTCGACGTCGGATCCTTCGCTTGCATAGGGAATTTTTCAAGGGAGACATCCCGTGTCGAAGTGGGCCTACTTCTTCTTGGCGGTCCCGATCCTGGTCGTGGCGATCTTTGGAGCGAGCCTCCTCTTCCCGAGCCTCGGCTGGGGACTGCCCGAGAACGTTTCGACGATCGGTAAGAGTATCGACTTTCTGTACTACGCGATCCTGGCGATCACCGGGGTCGTCTTCGTCGGCACCCAACTCGCTCTCTGCTGGCTCCTCTTCATCGAGAAGGGCCAAGCGAGCAAGGACGGTCGCGGCAAGTACACGCACGGCAACCACCGCGCGGAAGTCATTTGGACTGTTGTGCCGGCGTTTGTCCTTGGCATCATCGCGTTCGCCCAGATGCCCGCGTGGTACCAGGCTCGATTCAACGGTCCACGGGTCGATCCGATCGCGCGGGTCGTGGCGCGGCAGTTCGAGTGGCGGATCGTCTATCCTGGGCCCGATGGCCAGTACGACACCTCCGACGATATTCACGTTCCCAACGAGTTGCACGTTCCGGTCAATCGGCGGGTGCGGATCGAGTTGCGGACGATGGATGTGCTGCACAGCTTCTTTCTGCCGCACCTTCGGGTCAAGCACGACGCCGTTCCGGGGCTGAGTGTTCCGGTTTGGTTCGATGCCACCAAGACGACGCGGGAATATCAGAACGAGAACGCCGAGCTTTCCAACGCCGATTTCCGGGCGGTCGATGGCACGACGCGATTGGGACGTATCTGCGTCGCGATCGACGAGGCGAAGACACCACTGACGTCATTCCTCAAGGATCACCTTTCCGCGGAGACGCGGGCAATGCTCGCGAGCTATTTGGTGACGTGGAACGCGACGTTGGGAGCGGAGTTCGAGCCGGCGGTTCCGAGCGGACTTCGTTCCGCGATGATTGGGGAACTCAATGGAATCCTGGCGACGGAGGACTTGAGCGATCCCAAACTGACCGAGGGAATCAATCTCACCGCGTCGACGACGAGTCACCTGGCGTCGCCCCTGGGCGGTCGCAAGTCGACCCTGCTCAACCGCGAGATCCTACAGGACGCGTTTCCCGGCGAGATCAAGCCATTGGAGCGACACTTCGATCTGGCGTGTGCCGAGCTCTGCGGCTGGGGACACTACAAGATGAAGGGTCGGCTCATCGTCCACGAAACACAGGAAGAACTTGACGCTTGGTTGGCCGAGCGGCATGCCGAACAGGAGGCGAGCAGATGAGTGTGGCGGGTTCCATCGACGCGTCCGGTGCTCATGACGATCACCACCACGCGCACGAATTGAGCTTCATCCAGAAGTACGTCTTCTCGACGGATCACAAGATTATCGGCATTCAGTTCATGTTCAGCGGCCTCTTCTGGCTGATGATCGGTGGACTGCTCGCCCTCGGGGTCCGTTGGCAGTTGGCGTATCCCTTTCAGACGATGCCGATCGTCGGGCCGTTGCTGTTTGGCACCGAGGGAGGCGCGATTTCGCCCGAGTTCTACAACATGCTCTTCACCATGCACGCGTCGGTGATGATCTTCCTGGTCATCATCCCGTTCATGGTCGGGGCGTTCGCCAACTACTTGATTCCGCTCCAAATCGGCGCGGACGACATGGCGTTTCCCAAACTCAACATGCTCTCTTACTGGTTCATGTGGCCGGCGTTCTTCTGCTTCGCCCTGAGTTTCTTCGTCGAGGGTGGTGCCGCTCAAGCCGGTTGGACCTCGTACCCGCCGCTCAGTTCGCTGACCTGGATCGATCCGGTGACCAAGGCCGGTTCGTCCGCTCCGGGGGCCGGACCGGGCCAGACGCTTTGGCTTCTGGGCGTGACCTTCGCGGGCGTCTCGTCGATGATGGGATCGGTCAATTACATGACCACCGTCATCAACATGCGGGCTCCCGGCATGACGATGTTCCGCCTTCCCTTGTCGGTCTGGGCGATCCTGATCACGGCGACGCTGCAAGCGTTCGCGCTTCCCGTGCTCACGGCGGCCGGCTTCCTGTTGCTCTTTGATCGTACGATCGGCACGCAGTTCTTCATCCCCGAGAACCTGTGGGTCAATGGCACGTTGATCACCGGGAGCGGAGCCTCGCCGCTGTTGTGGCAGCACCTCTTCTGGTTCTACTCCCACCCGGCGGTCTACATCATGATCCTTCCGGGCATGGGAATCGTGTCGGAGATCATCGCATGCTTCGCGCGGAAGCCAATCTTTGGCTATCGTCCGATGGTCTACTCGATCGCGGGTATCGCCGGCCTCGGTTTCGTCGTTTGGGGCCATCACATGTTCATTAGTGGCATGAACCCCGCGCTGGGGCTGACCTTCATGGTCACCACGATCTTCATCGCGCTGCCTTCGGCCATCAAAGTCTTCAACTGGCTGGGTACTCTTTGGGGTGGCAACCTCCATGTCTCGACGCCGATGTTGCACGCGGTCGGCTTCGTGTCGCTCTTCATCATCGGTGGCTTGAGTGGAATCTTCATGGCGGCCACACCGGTCGACATCTACATTCACGACACCTACTTCATCGTCGCTCACTTCCACTACGTGCTCGCGGGCGGCAGTCTCTTCTCGATCTTCGCGGGGATCACCTACTGGTTCCCCAAAATGTTCGGGCGGATGCTCAACGATTTCTGGGGCAAGGTTCACTTCGCGGCGTCGTTCATCTTCATGAACGGCACGTTCTTCACGATGCACCAGCTCGGTGCCGCGGGGATGCCGCGACGCTTGGCCAACCCGTACGACTACGACTACCTGGCGCACTTGTTGCCGATGAACCAGTTCATGACCTGGTCGGCGATCGGCATGGGCCTGGCGCAGTTCATCTTCCTCGCGAACATCTTCTACAGTCTCTTCTACGGGCCGAAGGCGTCGCGAAACCCGTGGCACGCCAATAGCCTCGAGTGGCTTGCGCCGTCGCCCCCCGGACACGGCAACTTCGAAAGCGTGCCGGTCGTCTACCGTGGCCCGCACGAGTACAGTTCGCCGCTCGTCAAGGACATCGACTATCTGCCGCAGTGGGTGGCTCCCGCGGACATCGCCGCGTTCGAGGCGCAGGCGAAGCTCGATCAGCCTGCCACGGAACCGGCTCCGCCCGAGCAACCCAGCGGCAATGACGAGCACCAAGCGTAAGTCAACGGGGAGAGTTGTTCGTTGACCGAGGTCTCCACTGACTCCTGGACCTTCTCGAGGCGCGCGAGCCACTACTTGGCGATCGCGACGCTGCTGGCGACGGTACCGCTGCTCTTTTCGGGCGGGCAGGTCACCAGCTACGGGGTTGGGATGGCGGTGCCCGATTGGCCGACGACTTTCGGTCAGAACATGTGGCTTTACAATTGGCTACGTGAGTCGCCAGGAGTTCAGAAAGAGCACACCCACCGCTTGCTCGGGACGCTGGTGGGGTCGCTGACGCTCGCGTTGACGGTGCTGGTCTTCGCCACGGAGAAGCGCCGTTGGCTTCGCCGTTACACGTTGGTGGTCCTCGCCGGGGTGCTCCTCCAAGGGATCATTGGGGGGCAACGCGTGGTGCTCAACGCGATGTTCGGTCAGGGCCTAGCCCTCATTCATGGCGGGTTCGCGCAGGCCTTCTTCGGGCTGTTGTGCGGCCTGGTGGTGTTGACGTCGCGACGCTGGCTCGTCGGAAATCAGATTCCGCACGAAGAGGCGACTCGCTGGCGCTGGAGTACGCTCGTGTTGTGCGTGGGCGTCTTTGGGCAGATCTTGCTTGGGGCGACACTTCGTCATCTAGGGATCGGGTTCATTCCTCATCTGGTGCTGGGTGGAGTGATCCTGATGGGGACTCTTTGGATGGGAATGTCGTTTCTGCTCGACGGTGACCTGCGGAGAGTTGGCGGGCTGCACGCATCGCTACTACTTGCTTTTGTCGGCATCCAGGTTCTGTTGGGGTTCGCCGCGATGTCGTTGACTGGGTTGCACGCTCCGGGAGTCGGCCCCGCGCCGACCGTCGAAGAGGCACTGGTCACGACGCTGCACTTATTGTGCGGTTCGGCAATCTTCGGGTTGGCGCTCGCGTTGACGCTTCGGACTTGGTCGGAACTACAACCACTCGAGGCAACGGCCGACGCTGGGGCGCCCTCGGGAGTCTTGGAGGCTGTGGGATGAGCATTGATCCAGCCATGGTGGCGGATCGGTCCGCTCTCGGCCTTCGTCTGGCCGATTACGCGTCGATGACCAAGCCACGCATCGCGGTGATGGTGTTGGTGACGGTCGCGGTTGGCGGCTTTCTCGCGACGGGAGGTGCTCCCGACTCCGCGACGCTGCTCAGCGCGATCATTGGGACGGGATTGGTCGCCGCCGGCGCCAGCGTGATGAATCAATGGCTCGAGCGCGAATCCGATGCCTTGATGCGTCGGACCGCGCTGCGGCCTATTCCGGCCGGTCGGGTTTCTCCCGCGGAAGCGTTCGCGCTGGGGACCGGACTCGGCTTGTTCGGAACGTTGTTCCTCGCCACCACGGTCAACTGGCTCACGGCTCTCCTGGCGGTGGTTTGCTACTTGCTGTATGTGGTGGCGTACACGCCGTTGAAGCGGTATTCGTCGCTGAATACGGCCGTCGGAGCGATTCCGGGAGCTCTGCCGGCGGTGATTGGCTGGACGGCGATGACCGGTCAGCTCGATCCGCGGGCTTGGATTCTATTTCTGATCCTGTTTCTGTGGCAGTTTCCGCACTTTTTCGCGATCGCTTGGCTGTACCGAAGCGACTATGCCGGTGCGGGCTTGAAGATGCTTCCGACGACCGAGGCGGGACAACGGGTCACGGGCGTTCAGGCGGTGGCGTATGCGTTGGCACTGCTGCCGATCAGCCTCGCGCCGACGCTTTTCGGTCTCACGGGGACGCTCTACTTCTGGGCGGCCCTGGCGTGTGGCATTCACTATCTTGCTTATTCCGTCGCGTTCATGATGAGGCAATGTGATCAGCGGGCCCGTCAGCTCATGTGGGCGTCGCTTGTCTATCTGCCGTCGGTGATGGCGCTGTTGATGTTGGACTTGGTGCAGGGAGCGTAGGAGTCGACCATGGCCGAATCGATCGCGATCGAGAAGCCCAAGCACATGGGGTTGCCCATTGGCAACGGCAAGCTCGCGATGTGGCTCTTTCTGGGCACCGAGGTGATGTTCTTCGCCGGCCTTCTGGGGGCGTACATCGTCATCCGGTTGGCGTCGGGGTCCGCGTGGCCTCACCACAATCAGGTCTTGCTCGAGCCCTTGGGCGCGATCAACACGTTCATCCTGTTGTGGTCCAGTGCCCACGTCGTCTTCGCCCATAACGCGATCGCCAATGGGAAGATCGCCACGGCGCTGCGGAACATGTGGATCACGTTCGGGCTCGGGTTCGTCTTCCTCGGCATCAAAATGTTCGAGTACTACCAGAAGTACGATCACGGCTTTCTGCCCTGGAACGCTTGGGAACACGAAGGCTCGATTCCCGGCATCGGGATGTGGTCGGCGACCTACTTCTCGCTTACCGGATTCCACGCTCTTCACGTGATCGCGGGACTGGTCCTGTTCGCGGCGCTGATCTGGACCGGGATGAGGGGCAATCTTTCGATCAAGCATGCCGATCACGTCGAGATTGCCGGTCTTTATTGGCACTTCGTCGACTTGGTCTGGATCTTTCTCTTCCCGATGCTTTATCTGGTATAACGGACGCGGTGGAGTCCCGAGTCAACGAACTCGGTCGAACGCCGGCTCGACGGAGCTGGGTTGAACGCCCCGAGTGAACGGTTGCTGGGATGCGGAGACGAAACGATGAGTGATGAGCAAACGGTTGCCGAGGTCGCGGAAGCCCACCACGCGGGCGCCGGGGAGCACTTCAGTGTCTGGGAGGTCTTCGGCTACCTCTGCATTCTAACGCTGGCCAGCTTCGTGACCCTCTTCATGGAGGGATCGTGGGGCCCGGTGACGAACATGCTCTTTGTCTTGCTCGTGGCCGTGTGCAAAGCCGCTCTGGTGCTCGGGTTCTTCATGCACCTACGCTACGAGGGGATGTGGCGTTGGTTCGTGACGCTTCCGGCATCGGCGCTCGCGATCATTCTCGTCTTCGCGTTGCTGCCCGATATCGCCTACCAGATCAACACGCAAATCGCATGGCCCTACAGCCTCATGACCGTGGTGAAGTAGATTTGTCGCACTCGTCGGCGCAGGAGGCGCAGACCCCGGTCCGCACCCCCTCGTCCGGTGCCGGTGATGCGGCTGTCCTCGTCCAAGGGCTTTGTCATCGCTACGACGAGCGGCTAGCCCTCGACCATCTCGATCTCGACGTCCGACGAGGCGAGTCCTTCGCCCTACTCGGTCCCAACGGCGGTGGCAAGACCACGCTATTTCGCATCCTCACGACGTACTTTCCCGTCCAACAGGGCCGCGTCCGCGTTCTCGCGTACGATTTGCCCAACGATCGCGATCGACTGCGCCATGAGATCGGAGTCGTCTTTCAGCATCCTAGCCTCGATGGCAAACTGACCGTCGAGGAGAACCTCGCGTACCATGGCCGACTCCACGGTCTCGATCGCAAGACGATCCGTCGACGCTCCGAGGAGATGCTCGATCGGCTCGGACTGCTCGATCGCCGGCGAGAGCGAGTGGAGAAGCTCTCCGGCGGTTTGGCACGTCGTGTCGAACTGGCCAAGGGGATGCTTCACGAACCGAAGCTCCTCATCCTCGACGAGCCGAGTACCGGACTCGATCCGGGAGCGCGGCGCGATCTGTGGGTCTACCTGACCTATCTTCGAAACGAAGGCGTGACGCTGCTGACGACGACCCATCTCCTCGACGAAGCCGAGCGTTGCGATCGGGTGGGGATCATCCACCAGGGACGTTTGATCGCGAAGGGGAGCCCCAACGAGCTACGCTCGGAAATTGGCGGAGACGTGGTGACGCTCCGCGGCGCCGATCCCGCGGGGCTCGCGGCAAAACTCCATCGCGAACTGAAAGTCGACGCGAGCGTGGTCAACGACACCGTTCGGATTGAGAGCGATTCGGGCTTCGCGCTGCTCGGACAGATCGGGCAATGCGCCGCGAGCGAAATCGAATCGATGGCGGTGTCCAAGCCGACGCTCGAGGACGTTTTCATTCATCGGACCGGCCATCGTTTTTGGGGGGAGCCAGATGAGTAGCGTCTTCCCCGGAGCGAAGGATTTGTCGGGCCTCGTCTTCGGATTTGGGGCGGCTTGGGCGTTGGCCCAGCGGGAGTTGGTTCGCTTTTTCCGCCAACGCGGTCGCGTGATGGGAGCGGTGGGCCAGCCGTTGATCTTTTGGATCTTGTTCGGGGCAGGCTTTCAGTCCTCCTTTCGGCCGCCAAGCGCGGGTGAGGGCGCGGTTTCCTTCGGCCAGTATTTCTATCCGGGCATCATCACGCTTGTCGTCCTCTTCACGGCGATTTTCGCCACTATCTCGGTCATTCAGGACCGAAGAGAGGGTTTCATGCAGGGAGTGCTGATCGCTCCGGTTCCGCGCTCGATGATCGCGTTGGGCAATGTGCTTGGCGGCACGCTGATCGCACTCTTTCAGGCGTGGATCTTTCTCCTCTTGGCTCCGCTGACGGGCATCTCGCTCTCGCTGGTGATGATCGTCGCGGCGTCCCTCTACATCGTCGTGCTGGGCATCGCGCTGACGAGCTTGGGGCTCTGTCTGGCTTGGCGGAGCGACTCGGTGCAGGGCTTTCACGCGATGATGACGCTCCTGCTTTTCCCGCTTTGGCTGCTCTCGGGAGCCTTCTTCCCGGCCGAGGGGGCGCCCCTCTGGCTCGCTTGGGTGATTCGATTGAACCCCGTCAGCTACGGGGTCGCGGGACTGCGGCGCATCCTGGACTGGGGCCGCCCCGCGTCGGACACGTTGGCCACTCTGCCGTCGCTGGGCCTATGTGTCCTGGTGAGCGTTTGCTTCGCCGCGATCATGTTTTGGCTGGCGACGTGGACCGTCAGTCGCGTCGCGTCCAAGGGGGCCTGATGGCCGTCTGACGCCGCCGAAGCGCTTCTCGCCGCCTCTTGTTGACCGGGATCTTGTCATGTCGTCACGTACGTTCGCCATCATCCGCTACGCTCTGTTCGCGATGGTGGCGGGTGGCTTGATCGTGCTGATCGTCAACGCTCCCAAACCGTCGTCGTTGCCGGCGGCGGCGAATCTTCCCAAGGAGTTCGGAACGGTTCCGCCCTTCGCGCTGACCGAACGCGACGGGAGGACGATCACGGAGAAGGACCTGGCCGGACGTGTCGCGGTGGTGGGATTCATCTTCACCCGCTGCCATGAGAGTTGTCCCATGGTGACCGGCGTCATGGCCCAGCTTCGGCAGGAGTTGCCGAGCGACGTCCAGTTCATCTCGATTTCGGTCGATCCACGCTACGACAAACCGGAGGTCCTTCGGCAGTACGCGAGCAACTTCAAGGCGGACCCCGAGCGTTGGTGGTTCTTGACCGGCGAGCGCGATCCGGTTTACTCCCTCATCCGAGACGGATTCAAGGTGGGCGTGGCGGAGAATCCCGATCCGAAACGTTTGCCCGGCGAACTGGTCAGTCACACAACCCGCTTGGCGGTCGTCGACGGGCAAGGGCACCTACGAGGCTATTTTGATACGCGCGATCCCGCCGCGATCGACCTTCTCAAACGCAAGGTTGGCGCGTTGCGGGACGAGGAGAATCCATGATCGAGTCATTGCCCGCCGTCAACGCGACGCTTAACGCCATCGCGGCCGTCTTGCTGGCTGTCGGGTGGGTGTTGATCAAGCAGAAGCGGATCATCGCCCATCGCAACTGCATGATCGCGGCGCTCGTCGTTTCGGCGTTGTTCCTGTCGTGCTACCTCGTGTACCACGTCAATCATTTGTCGACGTCCTTCCCGGGGACCGGGGTTTGGCGGACGATCTACTTCGCTGTTCTGGTGCCCCATATCATCCTCGCGATCGTCATGCTCCCGATGATTTTCCTGACGTTTCTCTGGGCGTTCCGTGGGCAAATTGACCGACATCGTGGGCTGGCTCGGTGGACCCTTCCGATCTGGCTGTACGTTTCGGTGACCGGTGTTGTCGTCTATGTGATGCTCTACCGGATCCCCTGGAGCTAGGACCCCGAGCGAGTGGTGGTTGGCGTCTTAAGTTGCTTTCTGGTAATAGGATGAGTTGTTTGGTTCCTTGTGGGGAATGTGAGGAAACCACGAACGTCCTTGGCGGGCAACCTTGTCGCTTGAAGGTGGAATGGTTAGAACTCCGGCGATTGGATTGGCTTTTCGGGAACTCACCCGGCCGCCGCCGATCCATCGAACGTTTGCCGATGTCCACCAGCCCGCGAGGTGCCCATGTCGCCTGATCGTAAAGTCCTCGGAATTCTCGTCGGAGGCGGTCCCGCCCCAGGCATCAATGGGGTGATCGCGGCCGCGACCATCGAAGCCCGCAACAACGGCCTCGAGGTCATGGGGATTCTCGAGGGTTACGAACACTTGATGGCGGGACGTACGGACCGCGTTCGTCGTCTGACCATCGACGACGTCTCTCGCATCCATTTTCAGGGAGGATCGATCCTCCGCACGAGCCGGGCGAACCCCACGAAGAACCCCGAAACGATGGGAAGCGTCCTGAAGGCCCTCGAGGAGCTGAACGTCAGCTACCTGCTCACCATCGGTGGTGATGACACCGCGTACTCCGCGAGTAAGGTTTGCGAGGCTGCTCAGGGCAAGATCGCCATGGCCCACGTTCCCAAGACGATCGACAATGACTTGCCGCTGCCGCCGTCGATTCCGACCTTTGGCTTCGAAACCGCTCGCCATCTCGGCGCGGAAGTGGTTAGGAACCTGACCGTCGACGCGAAGACCGCTTGCCGCTGGTACGTGGTGGTCGCGATGGGGCGGACCGCCGGACACCTGGCCCTCGGGATCGGAAAGGCCGCCGCCGCGCCGCTCACCGTCATTCCCGAAGAGTTTGGCGATCGGGACGTGACCCTCGGTGAGGTCTGCGACATCATCGAAGGCTCCATGATCAAGCGACTGCATTTGGGCCGCGACCACGGCGTGGCGGTCCTCGCGGAAGGCCTCGTCGAGAGAATGTCTCCCGAGCACCGCGACGAGGTCTTCGATGCCGATGACGTCGAACGCGATGCCCACGGTCATATCAAGCTCGCCGACATCGACTTCGGCGCCGCGGTTCGCGACGAGATCCGCCGCCGATTCAGGGCTCGCGGCGGAAGCGTGACGATCGTTTCCAAGAATCTCGGCTATGAGCTACGCTGTGCCGATCCGATTCCGTTCGACCGGGAATACACCCGCGACTTGGGCTACGGTGCGGTCCGCTTTCTACTCGACGGCGGGTCGGGGGCCTTGGTCACCTTCCAGGGTGGACTCATGGTCCCGATCAAGTTCGAGGATCTCGCCGATCCGGAAACCGGCCGTCCTCGCCCGCGATTGGTCGACGTCAACGGCGAATCCTACCACGTCGCCCGCAAGTACATGATCCGGCTTGAGAAGAGCGACCTGACCGTTCCGGGTCGAATTGATGCCTTTGCCCAGATCGCCAAAACGACTCCCGAAGAGTTCGTCGAGCGGTACAAGAGATTGATGAGCTAGGTTCCGGCTGTCGGCGTCGACCACGCGACTCGGCCGAAAGTCGGTGGAGCAATTCGAGCTGTAAAGCCTCTTCTAGCCGTTGGTTAGGGGAGGCTTGTTCATGCGCCGAGCGTCGATCGTAGCGAATACCCGGCTTGGTCGGACCGCTCGCGCCATCCCCGGCACCCCGACCGCGTCCTTCGGGTTGTCCCATGGGGTATACTCTCTAAGAGGAACGCGCCGTCGGTATGCGCCATTGGCGCGACGAGCCGACCGTCAGGAAATGGCCAAAGGATCGCGATGGCACGGGAAGTCGCCAAACTCGAGGATGTCCACAAGGTCTACGACCTAGGTGACGTGAAGGTCTCCGCCCTCCGCGGAATCGATCTGACGTTCTGCGCTGGTGACTATGTCGCCATCATGGGAGCGTCCGGCTCGGGCAAGTCGACCATGCTCAACTTGCTCGGCTGTCTCGATCGCCCCACGTCGGGACGTTACTTGCTCGACGGGCAGGACGTCGCTCAACTGGACGATAACGAGCTTTCCGAGATTCGTAGCCGTGCCATCGGCTTCATTTTCCAGTCGTACAACCTGATTCCTCAATTGACGGTCGTCGAGAACATCGAGGTTCCTCTCTACTATCAGGGCCGTGTCGGCGCCGAGACACGCGAGCACGTGGTCGAGTTGATTGAGATGGTGGGACTAGGGCATCGCCTGGATCACCGTCCGTTTCAACTCTCCGGTGGTCAGCAACAGCGCGTCGGGATCGCCCGAGCGCTCGCATGCGACCCGGCCTTCATTCTTGCCGACGAACCGACGGGAAACCTCGATAGTGCGACCAGCGAAGAAATTATGGAACTGCTCGCCCGGCTCAATCAAATGGGCAAGACGATCGTGCTCGTCACTCACGAAGACGAAGTGGCGTTTCGCGCCAAACGAATCGTTCGCATGCGCGATGGCCAAGTGATGGATGATGTGATGGTCCCCGAGCCCGAGACGAAGTCGGCGTTCGACGGCTAGTCATTTGCGAGCCTTGGAGTGTTCGGGTGCCACTGACTGCTCGACAGCCGGTGAGAAACAATGGAGGCAGTGGACAGCATGAGACACATCATGACGCGAGCCAACGAATTCGGTTACCGCGGAATCTTGGCAGCCTGCATGTCCCTCCTCTTGTTGCCCTCGTTGGCGATGGCTCAGCAGGAAGACCTCTACTCCCAGGAGGGTGGCAACAACGCCTATTCCAAGGGGGCGCGCCGAGCCAATCCCTACGCCCACCGCACTCGGGGCAGCAACCCCTACAACCTGCGGGCCGCCGACCGGAACTTTGTCGACAAGGATCAAATCGAAACCTTCGTCAAGCAGATCGCCGGCTTCGGTGACAAGACGATCGCCGAGAGCGAACTCGAACTGATCGTCGAGGAGTTTCAGAACACCTACGGCGTCACCGTTCCCAATCGCGATGTCTTGGTGACGTCGAAGCTTAGTGGCAAGTCGCTGGTCAACGCGCTGACCAAGGCGGTCAACGACACCGTTGGTGGGGAACCGCTTCAGTCGGAGTTCAGGGTTCGCGACTTCGGCAACAAGGCCTTCGACGCCAGCAAGTACATCGACGTCGCCGAACGCGACAAGTTCAGCTTCGAGCCAGGGCCGAACAACGGCCGCGACTTCTTTATCATTCGCAACACCAAGACGGGGATGATCGAGACGACGGTGAAGACCGATTCCCTTCGTCAACTTCTGCCGGGACTACAGCGCGGCGTTCCCCAATACGGGCCCGGTCGTCCCGCTCAGTTGGCGACCGGCGGGGTCCAATTGCCCGGCAACCGGCGGGGGGCCAATCCGTGGCAACTCGACAAGTATCACTCCAGCGGAGCTCTCAAGAACTACGGCACGTCGAAGAATGGTACCAATCGTTACTCGCGGTCGTACGCGGGAAGCCAGGGAGGAAACCCCTACTCGGGAACGGCCGGCTCCACCTACGGCAAGTCGCGCGCGAAGTACGACTCCTTCGCGAACCCAAACGCCGGCCCGCGCACCGGCGCCTATCTGGGGACGGGGCACTTGGCTCCCAAGGGCAAGGGCCTCACTCTCGATGAAGTCCTGCGTGACATCGAGGAGCAGGAGTCCGAGTTCTACTCCAACGGCAGCCCACGCGTCGACGACAAGGGACGCGAAGTCTATCCGAACGGCTCTCCCAAGTTCTCCACGACCGGCGTTCCGCTCTACTCCAACGGACGACCGCGGGTCGATGCCGTCGGCAACCGTCTCCATTCGAACGGCCGCCGGATGTTCGCCGACTCGGGGCAACCTCTCTACGCCAATGGGAGCGCTCGCGCCGCCAACTCGGGAGCGGCCCTCTTTCGCGATGGCCGAAAGAAGCTCTCCGGAGGGGGAGTCGCGCCGGTGGGAACGGACGTCGACGCCAACGCGTCGCTGCCGGTCAACGCCGATGGTGAGCTTGTCGTCGGTTCGGGAACGAAGAACTTCTCCGGTGCCAGAGCCCTTTACGACAATGGGCAGGCTCGCATCGATCAAGAGGGCGCCAAGCTTCACCCCAATGCCACCAAGCGATACTCGGGCGATGGGATCGGCAACACCAAGAACGCGGCGGGCTTCGTCGAACGCCTCTACAAGAATGGAGAATCAGAGTACACCCGTTCGGGCAAGCGGCTCTTCTCCGACGGGGGGCGTCGCTCCGATGACCAGGACCAATTCCTCTACCGCAACGGGCAGCGGATGGTCAATCAACTCGGGGGCAAGGCCCTTTCGCCGACTGGTGATGCGATCGCGGCCACCTATGGCAATCAGGGCCGTCCCCAAGGTTTCTATCGTCTCTACGATGTCGTGACCGCGACCATCGTTCGCGCTGAGGATGCCAACACGCTCGTCGTCAAGCCGCGCGGGTCGACCTCGGAAGTGACGTGGGATGTCGGCAACGCGAGTGTCATCCGGGAAGCCGGATCGAAGCGTATCCTGGGGAGCATTGACCAACTCCGTCCGCGATACACCATCACCGCGGTGGTCCAAGCCAACGTCCAGTTCGTCGATGGCGACGAAGTCGATCGAAACAACCTTCGCGCCTTGTCGATCTTCTCCAACAACTCGCGAGTCGGTCTGAAGGAAGTCCCCGACGGTCCGCATCTCTTCACGTGGGTCGAGGAGGGACGACTCTCCAATCTCACCCGTCAGGTGCTCTCGCTCGGGGAGGACCAGACCTTCTCCCTCCAGGGAGCGGTGGTCCAGCATCGTCGTCGTGGTGGGATGTGGCCCTCGTCGGCCGGAACGCTGCGGGGAAACCGCAACCTCGAGGTGATTGTTCAGCAGCGGCGGTTCTACAAGGACGGCAAAGTCGTTCGCGAAGAGCCCGCCAAGGCGATCGCGGTCATCTACTGAGAGCGGACGCGCCTCCGTCGCTCTCGATCCACCCGATCCGTTTAGCCATCCGCCGCGGGTTTGCCTTCGAGGATCTCAAACCTACCCGCGGAGATGATCCGCTCCAGCGCCAACCCCGCCTTCTCGAAGAGTTGCCGATACTCCTGTTCGGTACGTTCTTGCCCGTTGACGTAGACCAGCATATCGACATCGAGCCATTTGACCGGGTGCGGCGTGTTGCCATCGGGCACGACTTGCTCGACGACGAGAACCTTTCCCTCGGGGGCGACGGCCTCTCGGCAATTTCGAAGGATCTGGATGCTCGGCTCATCTGTCCAATCGTGAATGATCTGCCGCATGATCATCGCGTCGGGCGAACCGGGAATGGGGTCGAAGAAACTACCCGGCTGGTAGGCAACGCGTTGCCCGACCGGCGATGCGGTTAGCGTCGGACGCGCTCGCTCAACGACATGCGGAAGGTCGAACAAGATCCCTTGTAGATGCGGATGGGTTTCAAGGATGACCTTCAGCATCGTTCCGTTGCCACCACCAACATCCATGAGCGACGTCGTCGCCGAAAAGTCGTAGGCCGACGCGATCGCCGGCGACTCTTGGCCGTGAACGGCGGTCATCGCTTGGTCGAAAATGTCCGCTTCCTCGGGATGCTCCGCGAGGTAGTCGAAGAGCCCCTTGCCGTGGATCTCGTTGAAGGCGGTTTTGCCGGTCTTGATCGAGTCCAAGAGGTGGACCCACGTCGGATACTCGAGACGCCGGACCATCATGCCGAGCGCCCGCACCGATTGCGGGTGATCGCTGCGAAGGACTTCGGAATCATCCGTGTTGCGAAACGCACCCGACTCGGTCTCCTCGAAGAAGCCGTCGCTGGCCAGTGCCCGGAGGAGTCGGTAGAGAGCCCCCGCGTCGCACGCGCACTTCTCGGCGAGTAGGGAGACCGTCGCGGGGCCGTCGGCGAGGTGGTCGGCGATTCCGAGTTCGGCGGCGACCATCAATCCTTGCGCCTTCCAGAACCCATGACTGATCATGGTGTGTGCTCGATGTGCCGTCGACATACAGCGTTCCCCACTTGCGAACTGGTGCGACCGATCGGAAATGACACGAGCGACAAACCCCGCGATCACCCTCTCAGGTTAATCAAATGGATCGCCGCTCGCCCTAGATTGGTACGTTTCTCCCATCGGGCATGTTGGGTTGTCGCTCGCGAACGCATAGCCTAGTCTTTGCCGCGGGCTTCTTTCTGGAGGATGCGACGATCCACCATGGCCCTTGCCAAATTGAGAACCTTCACACTCGTCGGGATCGAAGCCCTCCCGGTCGAGGCCGAGATCGATGTGGCTTCCACGGGACTGCCGGCGACGATCCTTGTCGGGCTCGCCGAGGCGTCGGTCCGCGAGAGTATTCATCGCATCGAGCGGGCGACGCTCAACAGTGGCTACCGCAAGCCGAAGAACCGCGTCGTGATCAACCTCGCGCCGGCCGATCTTCGCAAGGACGCCGCCGCGCTCGATCTGCCGATCGCTCTGGGTCTCCTGGCCGCGACGGGGCAGGTGACGCCTGACGTCTTTGCCGACACGGCGGTCGCTGGCGAGTTGGCCCTCGACGGCGCGACCCGGCCGATCAAGGGAGCGCTGAGCATCGCGATGGCGGCCCGTCGCCAGGGATGTCGCCGCTTGCTGCTTCCCTCGGCCAACGGCCATGAGGCCGCGGTTGTCGAGGGGATCGACGTCTATCCGGTCGGTAGTTTGTCCGAGGCCGTCAATCTGCTCGCGGGGGAACTCGACTTCGAGCCGGCGGTCGTCGATGTCGAGAGGTTCTTTCGCGAACAGAGCCAGCACTCGATCGACTTCTCGGACGTCAAAGGGCAGGAGGCTGGCAAACGCGCCCTGCTCATCGCCGCCGCGGGAAAGCACAACTGCCTGCTCATCGGTCCACCGGGCACGGGCAAGACGATGCTCGCGAAGCGACTTCCCACGATCCTGCCGCCGTTGACGTTGACCGAGAGTCTGGAAACGACTCGGATCTACAGCGCGGTTGGAGCGACCGCCGACCAACCGCTGCGGACGACGCGTCCCTTTCGCGAACCGCATCATACCTCCAGTGAAGCCGGCATGATCGGTGGTGGGAGCAACCCGACGCCGGGAGAGATCAGTCTCGCCCACCACGGCGTCCTCTTCCTGGACGAGTTTCCCGAGTTCTCGCGGCGAACGCTCGAGGTCTTGCGTCAGCCGCTCGAGGCTGGGTCGGTGACAATCACCCGGGCCACCGCGAAGGTCGAGTTTCCGGCCGACTTTCTCCTCGTCGCCGCGATGAACCCCTGTCCCTGCGGCTACATGACGGACCCGAAGCGGGAGTGCCGTTGCACGCCCATTGCGGTGGACCGTTACCTCGGCAAGATCAGCGGACCGCTCCTGGACCGGATCGACATTCATCTCGAGATTCCGGTCATCGAACTCGAGGAACTGCGTGGCGACGGCAGCGGAACGCCCAGCACGCCGCTGCGCGAACAGGCTCTTCAGGCCCGCGAACGCCAACACGAGCGGTTCGACGGGGATCCGCTGATGCTCAACGGCCGCATGTCGGGAAAGCAAATTCGGAGCTTCTGTTCCCTCGACGCGACGGGCGAGAAGTTATTGCGACGCGCCGTCGAGGAACTGGGGCTTTCGATTCGAGCCCACGACCGCGTCTTACGTGTCGCGCGGACGATCGCCGATCTGGAAGGAAGCAACGCGATCGCCGAGTACCACTTGGCCGAGGCGATCCAACTCCGCCGACTCGATCGCCGGTTGTGGGCGTAGGGATGGGAGAGTTACCAGCCATCGTCAAGCGACGGGGCGGATCCTGAGGCCGCCTTACTCACGACGGGAAGTTTCCTCGGCCTCGAGAACTTCTCAGCATGCCACGCGACCGTGGGCATGGCACCCCGCGCGAGGCTACGTCAACGTCGTGAGCCGGGACCGCGTTCACATGAGTTGGGAATTGCGAAGAGGCAACTTCTCACTCCTCGGTCGTGCGCAGGAGGAAGTCGAACCACTGGCCGTACCGTTTGCCGTCGAGTGTGATGTCGAAGGGAACGATCTGGAGACCGGGAGCGGCTTGGTCGCGATCGACCGTAAGCTCGATGTCGTAGGTCCGACGACGCTCGGGGCCGACCAATCCGTCAAGGATCGCGGGCTTGGCGGTGATCCCCTTGGGGAGTTGTAGCTCCACCCGGTGTCGCTGAGGCATCGAGCGAAAGTTGCGGACCGTGATCTGGACGGTCTGAGTCTCCTCGTTGGCGAGGTCGACCCGATAGGGATACGCCGAGACCCAATAGGGATCGTAGAGGTACTCATAGTCCTCCTCGGGTAGAAGTTCCTTATAGATCTCGACGATTTCCTTCGACCAGTCATGATAGCGCTCGAGGAACTTCGCCGGATCGGGCATCGCATAGGAGTGACTTCCCATCACGATGTCGGGCTCGAGTTCCTTGAGGTAGCGGCTGCCGTAGATGTAGCCTTCCTCGAAGATCGAGCTGTTGCGGGCGACGATGCACTCGTGCCCGTTCTGCTTGGGGTCGGCGGGGCTGCCAAAGAGATTGTCGCCGGTGAACGCGATGCGCTTGCCGTCGATGTCGAGCCAGAGGCAACAGCCGAACTCGGTTTGGCCGGGCATCCAATCGACATGGATCGTGTAGCCCTCCCACTCGATCGTCTCGCCGTCCTTGAATCCCTTGTCGATCTTCATGCCGTCAAATCCGTTGCCGTACGCGGAGACGAGGGCGGCGTAGTCGTAACGTCGCGGGTGCTCGCACTTGTCGACGATCGTGTCGAGCGTCCACGCTTGCGAATTGAACATCCGCTTGAGCGCGGGCCCGAGGAGGAAGTGGTCGCCGTGCATGTGGGAGATCCAGAAGGCGTCGACGTGTTTGAGGCCCATGTGGGCACGCATGCCGACGATGATCTCCTCGAGCTTCGATTCCGGAATGAGACCGCAGTCGAGGACCAAGGCATGGCCGCTGTCGGCGACGATGATGGCGAAGTTGCGGCTCTTCGTCAGGTGGCTGAGTTTGTAGAGGTGCGGCGTGACCTGATTGATCATCGGCACTTTGGTTGGTTTGGAGATCGGGTCACGCTCTTGCTCGGTCGCGTCGAAGACCGGGTAACCTCGGAGGTAGCTCTTGCGAAAGGTCCAAAGCTTGTCGTGGTAGGCTTTCAGTTCCTGCTTCGATTCGACAATCGGGGGACCGTGCGAAGGTAGGAGCAGATCGGGCTCCCTCTTCGACACGAGCGTGACCGATTCGATCAGTTTGTTGATGCCGTCCGCGAAGCCGTAGTCCCATTCGGTGTCGAACCAAGTGACCATGCGGGAACCCTGGTGAATTAGATCTCCGGAGAAGGCCGCGAGCTTGTCACCCTGGCGAAGCAGGTAGGTCATCGAGCCCGGCGAATGGCCTGGCGTGGAGAGGCAGTCGATCTGGTAGCCGCGCCACGTGAAGGTCTCGTCCTCCTTCAACACGCGATCGAGCGAGATCGGTTCGCGGTGGGGGCGGACATAGCTGGCGCCGTAGACGGAGAACTTGTCGTTGAGCGTCGGGTACCACTTTCGAAACGACGTCGGGTTCTCGAAGATCTCTTGTTCCAGGAAGGGGGCGGCGATCTTCGTCTCCGAGCGATCGACCGCGCCGATTCCCTGGCACTGTTCCCGGTGGTGATGCGTGAATAGGATCCACTCGACTCTCTTGACACCAATCTCGGAGAGATGCTCGAGGACGCTACCGTCGCCCAAGTCGACAAGCAGCGCCGCATTGCCGTCGCGGAGGACGTAGGTGTTGCAGGTGTCGGTCCAGACGAAGAGGTTCGGAAAGGCCTTCGCGTCGGGTTGGCGAAAAGTCACTTGCGCCGACTCCGCAAGGGAACTGGCCGAGAGGAGTGAGGAAAGAACGAACGCTAACGTCGTGAGCCGGAGCATGGGATCGCCTCGAATGGGGTCGGCATGGTGTACGGAAGGTGGGACCATCTCTTGCGGTTGCGGGAACTTCCCTCGAATGATGGTCGTACCGGCTCAGGGGTGCAAGTCGAAACGTGGGTCGACACAGGCAGATCTTCGGACCTTTCCCCAAATGACGCCGTCATCGCGTGATCTTGCCGTTGTTGCGATCGGCTTCATTCTGGTAGCATCGAAATTTGGGAAGCTCCAGGGGAAGAGTCTTCCCAGGGGCAAACGCCCGAGCCCGCAACTGGCTCGCTGACGAGATGTCGACGCGCGAGTGGCTTGGACGATGGGGCCAGGGCGACGAACACCCCGCTTTCCGGACTGGGCACGCGAACGGCTCCATGGCCCGCCTCGATTTCGATCGAAGAACCATGCCTCGCGATGCCTCGTTTCTCACTTGAATGACGCACCAACCTTCGAGAGAACTTTCGCATGTCTCCTCTACTTCGCCAACCGTCCAGTCGACGACTTCGCCCTTTCCAGTTTGAGACACTCGAGGATCGGATCGTTCCTTTCACCTACCCGAACGTCGGAGCCTTCCCGATCCCGCAGAACACGCAATCCTCGTGGGGAAGTGTTCCGTTCACTTACGACACCTTCTACCAGGGCTTTGATACCCAGGGGAATCGAACCCTCAACGCGGACGGGACACTGATCGACAATCCGGTGATTTCGACCGGATCGCAGAAAACCTCTGGTGACGTCACCTACGATCTCTACACGCTCACGTCGAACCCAACGATCGATTTCGGTAGCACGACCTACACCGTCTACAGTGCGGTGCCCGAGAACATGTCGATCGACTACGCGTACCAAAACACCAGCGAGTACTATCCCGCGACGATCAACACCGCCCAGTACGACTTTCCCGCGACACCGCCCGCGACGATCAACGGCGGTAACGCCTCGTCCCTCGGAACGGCGGCGGCCCCTAGTCCCTACACCAACGAGCAAGTCGTCCTCTCGACCAATCCGAACAACGGCAGCGACGGCCGACTCGCGTACTACATCCCGAACCTTCCCGACGCGTCGGGAGCGCATGGCGGGTTAACCAGCAACGTCTACTGGAACCTCGATCAATACCCCGACACCCAGTTCGCACTGCCCGAACCGCCGATCAGTCTGCCGGCACGCCATCTGGAACCGTACGGCTGGGCGTCGGATCCCCGATTCGCGAACCAGTCGATCATCTACCAGAACCTCAACGAGACCGGCGGCCAAGTGAGCAACACGACCACGTTGGTTCAAGAGGGCGATCCGGTCAATTACTGGTACAACCTCCTCACTGGGCAGCACGGATTCAACCAGAACGATCCGCCCGCGGATCCGACCAATCCCACGAACCCGGGACTGCACCACTACCTCTTCAACGAGATTCCGGATTCGTACCCGTTTCCCTCGCCGACATGGTTGGAGAATGGCATCTACATGCCGTTCAATCCGAAGCCCGGATTTCAGAGCAACCTCGTGCGCTACTACACGGCTTGGGGCGCTTGGAACCTTCTCAACAATACGTCCGGACTCTATGTCCGTTCCGATGGTTCGGTGGAGATTCCCTACAACACGACCGCGGATGCCGCCTATCCGCTCGTGACCCAGACGTGGGACGGTAGTCAACGCTTCACGGTGCTCAATCTCACGGGCGAAGTGATCCCGTCGGTGGCGACCAACTTTCCCTTCGGGGAGGCATACTACGCACAGAACGCCTACCTTCCCGGAGAAGCGGGTGTTTGGCAGTCGTTCGACAACTACACGGTCTGGGACAACTCCTATGCCCAGAACCTGCGTCCAAGGCCGAACGATGGCTGGTTGGGACTTCTCGGTGACACGACCGCTACCGCGATGGTCTGGAGCGACGCCAACAACGGGCAAGGACCGTTGGGCCTCCAGGGAAGCACCGAGCCGGGCGGTCAGGCCAACAAGCCCTACATGTTCAACGCGGCGACCTTCAATGATACCGACACGGGCAACCTGACCTATCGGGCGGAACTGAAGTCGGCCAACAGCTTTCCCATCGCCGAGCAGAGTTCCGACATCGTCGACGTGCTCTACAACGCGTCGCTCTACGTCGACGAGGGAACGGGCAACGGCTACGAGTGGGCCGCGACCCTTTCCTATGATTGGCAGCCGTGGACCATCACCAATCAGAATGGCAGTCCGGTCTGGTCGTCGCTCGGCAACGGTTTCGGGTCGGCAATTCCCAGTATCAAGGTCGCCGACAAGTTCCAGACGTTCGTGACGTCCAACGTGGGCAGCAACTGGAACGCCGATGCCCGCACCCTCGGGATTGCCGGACGGCCCTATCAGCAGGGTGACGCCAATGCCCTCGGCAGTGCCCCGATTCAGTTCGACGTCGCTCCCTTCTATCAAGCGAGCACCAATCCCAATGCGAAATTCCTCATCGTCCTGCAGCCCCTGACCGCCGACGGCGATCCAGCGATCCCTCGACCGGCCTTCGCCACGGGGACGGACGCCGGCGCCGGCCCACACGTGAACGTCTACGACTCCAACGGCACGTCGATCAGTCAGTTCTACGCGTTCGATCCCAGCTTCCAGGGTGGCGTGCGCGTCGCGGTGGGAGACGTCAACGGCGATGGGGTCGACGATATCATCGCTTCCGCCGGGGCGGGCGCCGGTCCGCACGTTGTCGTTGTCGATGGGACGAAGCTCGACCAGGTCAGTGAGAGCGGCCGGATCGACGAATCCGCCTTGTTGGCCAGTTGGTTTGCGTATGACGAGACCTTCCAAGGAGGCGTCTTCGTCGCGGCGGGAGATGTCGACGGCGACGGGCTCGAGGAAGTCATCACCGGTTCTGGGAACAGCGCCCGTCCGCATGTGCGGGTCTTCGACGCGGAGCAGGGGGCGAGTCAGATCCCCGGCGACGTGGGGAGCTTCTTCGCGTACGACGCGAGTTTTCTCGGTGGCGTGCGCGTCGCGGCCGGCGACCTCGATGGCGATGGTACCGAAGAGATCATCACCGCGCCAGGCGAAGGAGCTGCCCCCCATGTGCGGGCTTTCGAGCGGGATCTCAGCCTGGCGGCCAATTTCTTCGCCTACGACGAGAGCTTTCGCGGCGGCGTCTTTGTCTCCGCGGGGGACGTCAACGGGGATGGACGCGCCGACATCGTCACCGGGCCGGGAACCTTGGCCGCCCCTCATCTGCGTGCGTTCGATGGGAGCAACGTTGAGAACCAACTCGCGTCGTTCTTGGCTTTCGATGACGGCGGGATCGGCGGCGCTCGCGTCGCCCTCTTCGATTTCACCGGCGACGGCCGGCTCGACTACCTCGCGACGCAAGGCCCGGGAGAAGAAGCCCAGGCCGTTCTGGTCGACAGCCTTACGCTGGAGACGGTCGATGACTTCTTCGCCTACGGGTTCTTCGAAGGCGGAACTTTCGTCGGCGCGAACTGACGCCACTCGTGCCGCGGGCCGGCGGGAGTTCTGGTTCATTCAGGCGACTTTAGGTGTTGATTTCTTCGTCGGTCTATCGCATTCTCTGTAATGGGGATAAGGGGGACTGCATATCTGATTGGGGAAGCCGTGAAGAATTCACGTCGAGGTTTCACCCTCGTTGAACTGTTGGTGGTGATCGCGATTATCGGAGTCTTGGTGGCGCTGTTGTTGCCCGCGGTTCAGCAGGCTCGCGAGGCGGCACGAAGGGCGCAGTGCAAGAACAACCTCAACCAGCTCGGACGGGCGCTGCACAACTACCATCAGACCTTCGGTATGTTCCCGATCGGCTATCTCTCCGGCAACGGGTCGACGTCGAATACCTCGCAGTACCTCGGCTGGGGTTGGTCGAGTCTCCTGCTGCCGTACGTCGACAAGCAAGAGATCTACGATCGCTTGAACGTGGGCAATGTCCGCTTCGATCCTTGCTCCAACTCCGATCATCGTCAGTTCGGCAAGACGCAGCTCTCGGTCTTTCGGTGCCCTTCCGACACGGGAGCCAACCTGAATACCCGACTTCCCAACCAGAAGTTCGGAGGCTCTTGCAGCGACCAGGACGTACAAATGGCGACCTCCAATTATATCGGTTGCATCGGAACGAAATGGGTGGGCTACAACAGCAAGCCGGTTCCCAGCGATACGGGTAACGGTATTTTCCGCCGGGTCAGTTCGACACGCATCGCCGATATCTCGGACGGAAGTAGTTTTACCATCGCCCTGGGCGAACGCGAGTCGGGACGCACCGTCAACAATGTCGTTCCCTTCCATCATGGAGCCGTCTGGGTCGGCAAGTCAGCGTTTGACGGTTCACAGAACCCCGACATCGATCGCGCCAACATGTTGATGACGACCGAGCATGCCAACGGCGCGGACTCCCGGCGGATCAACGGCGGCGATCCGTTCGCCTTCAGCAGCTTGCACGAGGGAGGGGCGCAGTTCGTCTTCGCCGACGGTTCGGTCCGCTACCTCAGTGAGAACGTCAACTCGCGACCTCACTCGGCGAGTTCCCCCCCGACCGCGTTCGGTGTCTGGCAGAAGCTGGGCAGCATCAACGACGGTCAGATCGTCGGGGACTTCTAGCAGCCTGTTGATTCAAGTCACTAGCGAAATCAACGGGCTGCCAAGATCAAGGGCCGCCCTTTGACGACTCCGCGATCCTTAGAGGAATCTCCGTGAACCGCCAGTTCGTTCGAACCGCCGTCGCCTTGTGCGGCCTGGGTCTGCTCTCGGCCTGTTCCAGTGAGCCCGAGGGGCCCAAGTTGGGAGACGTTGCGGGAATCGTGACGCTCGATGGCCGACCGCTCCACAACGCCTGGGTCATCTTCACGCCCGAGAGTGGCCTCTCCTCCTACGGCCAAACCGACATGGAGGGGCGCTACGAACTCCAATTCACGGCTCGACGCAGCGGGGCCGTCGTTGGCGATCATCAAGTCCAGATCGGAACCAAAACGACGGCTTCCGAAGGCCAGGGCGTCGATCGGCCGGAGACCGTTCCCGCGACCTACAACGAGCAGTCGAATCTCGTCGAGACGGTCTCCATGGGCCAGAACACAATCGACTTCGAACTCACCTCCAGCAAGTAGCGAGCCACGCCTCCACTCGGCCGGGATCCTCCCTCGATCGAAAACCGGTGCTCACCTCCCTATCGTTTCCGTTGCCGGCGAACGTGCCGGGCTTCTCATTTGGATTGAAGCTGGCGATGGGGATGAGACACGATGAAGTTGGAGCAGGTGAGCCCGAACTGTTTCGCCGTCATCAACGAGAGCAACCGGCTTTGTGACTCCAACTCCGGTCTAATCAATGCCGGCGGAGTTGTCGTGGTCGACACGCAGTCCGATCTCGGCCACGCGCGGCGGATGATCGAGCTCTTCAGCGACATTTGGCGCGGCGAGCCCGAAAAGGTCGTCAATACTCACGAGGATTGCGATCACGTCTGGGGCAATCAACTCTTCGAAGGCGCGGAGATCATCGGTCATCGCTCGCTCCCGGAGCGCATGAAGGAGGTCGCCGACCCGGCGCTGCTGGTGCGGTTGCAGCGAGCCGTCAAGGGCGGACTGTCGCGTTGGCTTCTCAAGAGACTTCGACCCTCGTTGCTGGCATTGGGCGACCAGTTGCGGGAGGACTACGACTTCGAGGGAGTCCACGTCGTTCCGCCGACGACGTTGTTCGACGAGCGGCTCGATCTCAACCTGGATGGGCTCGAGGTCCATCTCTATCATGTCGGGCCAGCGCACCAACGTGGCGATGTCATCGTTCACGTTCCCTCGGAGAACGTCGTGTTCGCGGGTGACGTCCTCTTTCGCGGGTGCACGCCGGCCGGCTGGTTTGGGACTCACGCAAACTGGCTAAGGGCGCTCGATTTGTTGATCGACCTGCGGCCCGACGTCATCGTTCCCGGCCATGGACCCCTCTGCGGACTGGAAGGACCGAGAGAGCTCAAGGACTACCTCGTCTACGTTCAGGAGGAGGCTCGGCCGCACTTCGAGGCGGGTCGCTCGACCCTCGAGGCCGCCAAGCGGATCGACTTCGGTCCCTCGGCGGGGTGGAAGTGTCCCGCGCGGCTTTACTTCAATGTTGAGCGTGCCTACCGCGAGTTCCGCGGCGACCCGCCGGAAAAGCCCTGGGACGTGGCCGGCGTCTTCGACAGTGTCTATCGCCTCGCCAAGGCGAAAGGGATCGCGGTGGAGTTCTAGGCTCCGTCTGAGTCTCGGTTCGCCTCGCTCCCGCTGGAGGAAGAAGTTGCCGTCAGCGGCGGAATTGGGTCGCATCGGAGAGTCCAATGTCGGTACGATCATCGGCATGGACGCTTCCGACCCATCGGCCCAAGAGCCCGATATCGATCCGGAGAGCTTCGAGGTGAGCCCCGAGCTATGGCTCGCGGTGCGCGAGGCCGCGGCGACGTCCCATATCTCGATTTCCCAGTTCATCGCGAAGGCATTTCAAGCGGAGAGTCGCCGGATCAACCTTGGAGTCGAGGAACCGTTGCCGATCGAACGCCCCGATCCGAACGCTCCGGAAGCCGATCGTCAGACCTTCGTCAATGCTCTCGCCGAGCGTGCCCTGCGTCATGCCGTGGAGGCGGTTCGCGACGGCTACGGTCTCGAATAGTGTCAAGCGGCGGTATGCTCAGAGGGGTAGTGGGAAACCATGCCCACGGCGAGCGTAGGCATGGCACCCAAGAGTGTATGTCCAACGGACGGAACAATCAGGACGTTAGCGCTGTGAATCGGCCAATGTCGGACGAATGATGCGCACGCGATGGTTGTCGCTATCGCCGATGTAGATCGTCCCGTCGGCTCCCACGAAGATCCCATGCGGATTGTTGAGCTTCGCCTCTCGCGGATCGATCCCGTCACCGTTGTAGCCGCGCGACTTCTTGCGTTTGGGATCGCCCTTTTGCGGGGGAAGACCCGCGACGCGGTGAATCGTCTCCGCGTCGGGATTGATCACGCGAATCATGTCGTTGCTACTGTCGGCGAGGTAGATCTTGCCGTTGGGGCCGATCGCGATGCCCTTGGGAGCGGCGACTTGCGACTTGAGAGCCGGTCCGTCATCACCGCCGTGTCCCCCCTTGCCGGTGCCGGCGACATGGTGAATCGTCTTGTCGTCGAGGTCGTACTTGTAGACGCGATTGCCCTCCCGCAGGGCGAGCCACAAGTTCTTGCCGCCGACTTCCACCGCTCGCGGGCCGTTGATCGGTTGACCCTTGGCCGGCGCGCCATCCTTGGGGAATTTACGCTTGCCCGTGCCGAGAATGGTTTCGATCTTTCCCGTCTTCGCGTCGACGCGCCGCACCAAATGGTTGCCCGTGTCGGCGATGTAGAGGTTGCCCTCGGAATCAAACGCCATGCTGTGGGGTTGCTTAAGCTGGGCCTCGTTGGCGGGGCCGCCGTCACCCTTGGTGCCAGGTGTTCCATTGCCCGCGAAGGTGCTGATCACGCCGGTCCGATGGTCGATCCGTCGGATGACGTGGCTCTGGCGTTCGGAGATGTAGAGGTTACCGTCGCTGTCGAAGCGAATCTCGTGCGGATCGGAGAGTTTGGCCCTCACCGCGGGCCCGCCGTCTCCCTCGTAGCCATTCTCTCCCGTTCCCGCGATGCAGCGGACTTTTCCGGTCTCGCGATTGATGCGCAGAATGCGGTGGTCGCCCCGCTCGACGACGTAGAGGTCACCATCGGGGCCCGGCAGGACGCCGAACGGCTGATGGATGTTGATCTCGAGGGCCTGGCCTTCGGAACTGTCAGGGGCTTTCTTTCCCGTGCCGGCGATCGTTTCGATGGTGCCGGCGCTGGCCCAGCCGGATGGGAGTGAGAACAGACTGACGGCCAACCAGGCCCAGATCGTGTGTTTCATCTCTCGGTGCTCTTTCCAGTTCGAGTTGCGGGTGCCCTCGCGACCGACCTCGGTTGGTTCCCATGTCGTCCCGTCGCGATAGCGTCAAGAAACTGGAAGCGCGGCGCGTCGTCAAGGGCCCGCGTATGGAAGATGGTCCCTTGCTTCCTCATAATCACGACACCGGGAGTTCACGGGAGCGAACAACGTCAGGGCGCGACGACCGTGAACGTTCCGGCGCGTAGGGATCGACAAGTGGGAACTGCCAGAGGTGCCCTGACCGGAAGGGGACTTGACGTGAGACTCTTGTACTCGTGTGCGCTGCTGTGCTTCGTGGGTGTTGGCGTATCGCTGGCCGGTCCGAAGGCCGAGGACAAGCCCGACCTCGCGGCGATGCAGAAGGCGTTTCAGGAGAAACTGTCGGGAGCGACCTTGGTGGGGCACTACACGATGGAGGGCCCCGGAGGCGAGGTGAAGAAATCCGCCGCCCCGGAAAAGTACACCATCACCAAGGTGGACCGCGGTGAGGGCGACCGTTTCATCTTCATCGCCCGGATCCAGTACGGCGACAAGGACATCGCGGTCCCGCTCACGCTGCGCGTGCTTTGGGCGGGCAACACGCCGGTGATCACGCTCGACGAATTGAACGTGCCCGGGCTGGGGACCTACTCGGCGCGGGTGATGATCTTCGAGGATCGCTACGCGGGGGTCTGGTCGCACGGCGACGTCGGCGGCAGCCTCTGGGGAAAGATCGAGAAGGCCGACAAGTAGAGCGTCGCGGGCTGGGTGATCGCTACGCGATCTCGACGGTGATCGCGCCAGGGCCGACGATGTCCCCGCCGTGATCGGTCAAACTCAACCCGACGACGGCGGCGGGACGACCTTCGAAAAGGACCGTCGGTTCCCCTTCGGCGATCGTCGCGGGGGGGCCGACGCAGATGGCCATGTCCGCCATGGTCGAGGCGCAGAGCCCGCAAACGAGGATCGTGGGAGCTCCCGGACCGACCACCGCGCCACCCACGTGTGGGACGACCCCGGTCACCATGGGGCAGACGTTCATGCTGGTGAGTTGGCCGGCTGGTGGCATTGGTCTGTCCGTCTCCCGCGTGTCGCTTGGCCGATCGGAGGGGCAATTCTGTCCCTCTCCTTCTTAATTCGTTTTCCGAAGCCTTCAAGTCAGTAGAAAGCTTGAAAATCTGCTTCTCCCGGATGCTGAAGCCGCGTCCGGGAATGTGAAGAAATGGTAAACCCCCGCAGCGGTTCTTGACCCCGCTAGGGCTCCCAAGCAGATTAGGACTGCCAACCGCCACCGCGGGAGTTTTTAATGGCCTCTTCGCTCGAATCCGCCGACGTTGACGTTTCCAACCTCGAAGACCATCCTTCCCACTCGCAGCATTCCAGCCATCAACGCTACATGCTGCTCTCCTGGGTCGTCTTCGCGTTCGCGGTCACCTTCTACAGCTACGAGTACTTCCTGCGCGTCTCTCCCAGCGTGATGGTCGAACAACTCGAGACCACCTTCAACGTCAAAGCGGCCGAGCTTGGCAATCTGTCCGCGTACTACTTCTACGCGTACGCGGCGATGCAGATCCCCGTCGGACTGATGATGGACCGCTTCGGCGCCCGTCGACTGCTCACGATGGCGACCCTGATCTGTGCCCTCGGTTCCCTCGTCTTCGGCTATACCAGCAGCGTCGGCGTCGCCGAGTTCTCACGCGTCATGATGGGCTTCGGGTCCGCGTTCGCCTTCGTGGGAACGATCTTCTTAGCTTCCAACTGGTTCCCTCCCAAGCGCATCGCGCTGCTCTCGGGCATGACGACGATGGTCGGAATGTTCGGGGCGATCAGTGGCGAGGCGGCGTTGGCCGAGCTCGTTGGCGAGATCGGTTGGCGTGCGTCGATGTACAGTTGGGCCGCGCTTGGCCTGCTGCTCGGGTTTCTCGTCTTCTGCTTCGTCCGGGACTCTCCTCCGAAGGGACATCCGGCTCGCAAGCCGCATCACGATCATGCCCGCAGCGCCATGAAGCTTGGCGACTTGATGAAGAACTTGGGGACCGTCCTCACGGTGCCCCAGAACTGGCTCGCGGCCGCGTACGGCGGATTCAAGCTCATGCCGACGCTCGCGTTCGCCGGACTTTGGGCGGTTCCATTTTTTCAGGCGACGTTCGGGGTCGAGAAGACGGCCGCGGCCGAGGCGACGTCGATGGTCTACGTCGGCTGGGCGGTCGGCGGCCCCTCGCTCGGCCTCCTGTCGGACTACATCCAGCGTCGTCGGATGCTGATGATCGTCACCTCGTTCCTGGCGACCATCGACATCCTCGTCGTCCTCTACGTTCCCGGCATCCCCTTCGTGGCGATGTACCTGCTGATGTTCCTCTTCGGGGTCTTTTCGGCGGGTCAGGTGCTCGTCTTCGCGGTCATCTGCGACATCAATCCCGGAAAGCGAGCCGGAGCGGCGATCGGGTTCGCCAACATGGTGTCGAACCTCGGCGGAGCCTTTTTCCAGCCCATCATCGGGATCTTGCTCGAGATGAACGGAACCGCGATCGACGAAGGTGGGGGCGCGGTCTACGCGCCGTCGGACTTCCAGTTCGCCCTGTCGGTGCTGCCGATCGCGATGGGTTTGGCCTTCCTGGTTTCCCTACTCATTCGCGAAAGCTACGGGAATCGGGCCCCCGATGCCCAAACCGTCGCGCACTAGCGCCCTGGTTCATGAGCACATTCGGGTGCCACTAGCGCACTGGTCCATCTAGGTTTTGGGGTGCCACTGGCTGCTTGTCAGCCAGTGCCAAAGGGATAGGGTTGCACGAACACCAACTTCAAGTGGGAGCAGGGCACCAGTGCTGCGTCAAACGCTAGATGTTGGGTTGTGAACCCACGACCACTTCTCACTGGCCGACCAGCAGCCAGAGCCGAGTTTTGAGACGGAGCCTAGCAGACCGTTGATCGATTCGGCGCCGCCTGCGAACGGTTCTCTCGACCAATCTCCGTGTCGAAGAAATCTCGACGAATCTACGGATTCGCCTGCGTTTCTTCCTTGTTCTCGGCCGAGATGCTTCGTCCTCGACTTGGCCCGCTTGTCTTAACGGCCTGCTAGTGTCCTGATTGGCAAGTTCGTTCATGAAAGCTCGGCCCTGCGATCGCGCGGGAAATTGCCCCGATCACAGGCGTCTCCCGCATCCTCACGACGAGCGTGGGTCACTTGAGCATGCCCACGACGAGCGTGGGTCACTTGAGCATGCCCACGACGAGCGTGGGTCACTTGAGCATGCCCACGACGAGCGTGGGCATGGCACCAGCGACCCGCGTGTGATTCATCGAGATCGGATGGCAACGACGACCGAGGGCCGAAACGCTACTCGGTGCCCGACTCGCTCGCGGGGGATGGAGTGGAAGCCGGGGGATTGCGGACGGGCACGAACCCCGCCGCTTCGATCGTCTCTTGTTCGCGATTCATGACGAAGGACGTGAAGGCTTCGACCGCGGGGGCGACGGGTTTCTTCGTGACCAGATAGAGCGGTTGCAAGAGTGGGTACTTCCCATTGGCGACATCGTTGTTGGTGGGGGCGATTCCATCAATGGCGAAGGCACTGACCTTGGGAGAAAGCCCCGCCTCGCGGAGCGTCGTGCAGCCCATCGCGTAGCGATCCGTGGCCAACTCTTGAACCAACGCCCCCTCGCTCTCCATGACGCTCGCGCAGGCCTCGATCTGTTTGTCCTGGAGAACCAGCGACTCCACCAACCCCGTTGTCCCGGCTCCCTCGTCGCGGCAGACAATCTTGATGGGCTTGTCGGGAAGCGCGGGGTTCATCTCTCGGTAGGTCTTCCACTTTCCCAACAGAAGCCCACGAAGCTGCTCCAGCGTGACGTCCGCGTTGCTGGCGAACAGGGGGTTGTCTTCTCGAGCCGCCAGGACCACCGCGTCGATGCCAACCAGTTGGATGTCGCACTCCTTCAACTCGCGACGATCGGCCTCGGTGAGTGGACGGGCGACCATGCCGATCTGGACCAGGCCGCTCTTGACCGAACTGATCCCAAACCCCGAACCCCCTCCGACGGTCTCGATGAGGGTCGGTTGGTTGGTGAGTTTGGGAGAGACGTCGTGCCAGGTCGGAAACTCCTTGCGGAAGTCGCCGATGCAAGCTTCGATCAGCGGCAGAATACTCGTTGAGCCGGCGATCGTGACCGGTCCGGTTTGGGAATCGCGTTTCTCGGTGACCGGTGGCGTCGACTTTCCGCATCCAAGGATCATCATGGAAACGAACAGTAGCAGGCTCATACCGGCCCGTTGGCTCAGCGCGCTCAAGTGCGGTCCCTTTCTTCTGACGAGGTGGATCGTCGGCGAGCCGATCGCGGGAGAAATCGCGAGAAGCGGCCAAATCCTTCTAGAGTGAGTCATAGCAGGTGGTCACGAGCAAAGGATGAAGAGATGGTGAAGGTCTCCGTTGGCGATCACGCTCCCGACTTCTCGATGACGTCTCACGCCGGGGAGCAAGTCGCACTCGCCGACTACGCCGGTGAGAAGATTGTCGTGCTCTTCTTTTACCCCAAGGATGATACTCCGGTTTGCACGCGGGAGGCATGTGCGTTTCGCGATGCCTTCGAGTCGTTCCTCGAAGAGGGGGCGGTGGTGATCGGCGTCAGTTCCGATGGCGACGAGAGTCACCGAAGCTTCGCCCAACGTCATCGGCTCCCCTTCGTGCTCTTGGCGGACAGGGATGGGGCGCTGCGAAAGCTCTTCGGAGTTCCGAGGACGATGGGGCTATTGCCGGGACGCGTCACTTACGTCATTGACCCCGCGGGCGTCGTGCGCCACCTCTTCGTCTCCCAGTTCTCCGCGACCAAGCACGTCGAGGAAGCGATGCGTCTGGTCCGTCAACTGTCCAAAGAGTTTGGGCTCGGTGCCGCCGAACGATCATAGTTCCACCACAGCCCCTGGGGGATGGAGGGCGATCGTCCCCAGGGGAATGGGTGGAAATGAGCTGGAAGCCCCGAGGCTCTCGCTTGCGTGGGCATGGTGCCCAGGTGTCACGCGAGGGCGAGCAAGGGCACAATCAGGACACGAACAGAAAGAACAATTCCCTACTTGCCCGAGGAGATGGGGCGGATCTTGATGTTGCGAAACTCGACCGGATTGCCGTGATCCTGCAGGCAGATGTAGCCGGACGTCGCCTTGCCGAATTTGGGGAACTGGTTGAACTTGCTCTTGGCGACGCGCTGGTCCCAGTCGTCACTTCCCTTGACGTACTCGTAGTACTTGACGCCATTCATGTAGGTCGCGCACTTCTCGGGCGTGATCAGGACGCGCAAGTTGTTCCACTCTCCCGGCGGCTTGGTCGCGTCAACCTCGGAGGAATAGAGCTGGTAGAGCCATCCCGCCTTCTGGGGATCGTAGCCGTCGTTGTCCTGGATCTGAATCTCCGGGCCGGTGCGCCAGGGCGTCGCTTCCTCCTTGGTGACGTGGTACATCAGTCCGCTGTTGCCCTTGGGCGAGATCTTGTAGTCGAGCGAGAGCTCGAAACTGGCGTAGGGCTCTGCCGTCATGATGTCACCGGCTCCCTTCTCGACACGGGCGATGGTGCCGTCGACGACCTTCCAGCCCTTGCCCGGCTTGTCGGCGCGAAAGCCCGTCCATCCCTCGAGCGTCTTGCCGTCGAAGAGAAGCTTCCAGCCCTCTTGCTTCTCCTTCTCGGAGAGCGTGTTGGGCGCCGAGGTCTTCTCGGCCCAGCTCGGGCCCGCCATCATTAGTCCCAGTCCGGCCAGGACGCACGCCTTCGTCACGATCGATCGCATGTTTCGGTTCCCCCTCGACATTGCTGTTCTCCCTTGGACAACATCGCTAGTTCGGTGCCAACGATGAATCGACGCCCGATCGTTCGGGCGGACTCATCCAGCGGTTATAGAGACGGCTTTCGATCTTGGCTTGCGACGTTTGTCGGGATCCCGGACGGATTGCTTGAATTCGGGGCGTCGATTTAGCATCGTCATCGAAGGAAGCCGGTAGGCTGTCACCGGGACAGTCCGGCTCGACGTTCCCGCCCGAGGAAGGAAAGGCTCCGCGTGCTCTTCTCGATCGAGAGGCTGCTGAGCGTCCGTGCCGAAGAGCAGAAGAGGTTCTTTCAGCTCTTCTTCTTGTACATGTGCGTGGTGGGAGCGACGGTCACGACGACCCGAACAGTCGCGTTCACACTCTTCTTGAAGAACCTCGACGCCCGCTATCTTCCCTACATGTACATCACCCTCGCGGTCTTCGAGTCCTTCAACACGCTCGTCTACGCCAACGCGGCCTCGCGGGTAAGACTTGATCGGCTGATCGTCGTCTCCTTTTCGCTCTTTCTTCTCGCGACCGCGGGTTTTTGGGTCATCTTCGAGATTCACGAGGCGAACTTTTGGGTCCTGGCGGCGCTGTACGTCTTCGCGGAAGTGGCGGTGACGATCAGCGTGTTGCAATTCTGGACCTTCGCGGGGGAGATGTTCACGTCCCGGCAGGGGCGACGACTCTACGCCATGGTCGGCGCGGGAGGGGCGTGTGGCCAAGTCCTCTTCGGCGCCATCATGGGCGCGACCGTCACCACGCTCGGGATTCAGAACTTCCTCTTGGTGGCGTCCGGGCTCTTCGTCATCTGCATCCTTTTGGTCTCTTCGCTGCGACAGGCCTATGTCCAGGGACTGGATGACTCCAACGATCCGACAAAACGGGAGCGTCGCAGCTCTTCTCATATCCAACAGCAACGGAGCGGACACAACATTCACAGTCGTCGACTCGGGATCGCGATCGCGGCGATGATCGGTTTCACGACCGCCGCGGTGGCGATTGTCGACTACCAATGGAAGATCAGCGCCGCGAACACCTTTGAAGGGCAAGCCGATCACTTGGCTCGCTACTTCAGCCTGTTGCTGATCGTGATGGGGCTTCTGGAGATCTTCCTGCAGTTCTTCGTGACGAGTCGCTTGGTGTCACGGCTGGGGATCCAGGCCTCATTGACGATCGAGCCGCTCTATCTCATCGGCTGTTCGCTCACGATTCTGCTGGCGGCGCCCCATCGCATCGTTCTTTGGGCCGCGACACTTCAGCGGATGGAGAACACCCTGCGCTTCGCGATCACGTCGATGTGCAAACAGATGCTCTATCAACCGATCGGCGAGGCGATGCGCCGTCGCATCAAAGCGATCGTCGACGGGATCGTCAACCCGTTGGCCGTCGGCTGTTCGGGCGTCGCGCTGTTGTTGATCGAGGGGAAGATACCCGCGCGCGATCTCTCGTACGCGACGATCGGCTTGGCGGCCGCTTGGACCTTGGCGGCCCTGGTCAGTCATCGTCGCTACGTCAAGACTCTCGAGGCCCGGCTCTCGGTCATGCCCTCGGACGAGGAGCGCGAACGTCCCATCCTGGGCGATGCGGCTGCTCTGAACGTCTACGAGGAGATCCTCAAAGGCGAGGACGAGTACGCCGCCGCGGCGGCTCTCGAGTTCATTGATGAAGTCGCTCCCGGACCGCGCCGCGACGCGCTCGTGCTCCACCTCCTTAAGAAGAAGAGCACCTGGCTGCGTCGCAAGGCGCTCGTCTATCTTGGACGCACCGGCGATCCGCGCTTCGCGCCGACCGTGCGCCTGTCGCTCGAGGACGAGGAGCCGAGCGTTCGCGCCGCGGCGATCTCCGCCTACTGCGAGATCAACCAGTCCTCCGACTCGGACATGGCATTCGTTCACGACTACCAGTTCGATCCCAATCCCGAGGTGAAAGGGGCCGCGATCGCGAGCCTGATTCGCTGCGGAGGACTCGACGGAATTCTCGCCGCCGCCGAGGAACTCAAGCGGATGTTTCGCGATTCGGATCCGCTGGTCCGCAAGTCGGCCGCCGAGGTGCTCGGCCGGTTGAAGGTCCGCCACTTTCACGGTTCGCTACGCATTCTGCTGGAGGATGAGGACCGCGACGTCGTCCTCGAGGCGATTCGGGCCTCGCGTCAAATGCGTAGCCATCACTTGATCGCTCCCTTGGTCACCAACCTCGATCGCTCCCACGTGTCGCGCAGCGCCGCCGACGCTCTGGCCGAGTACGATGCCGAGGTCATCACGCCGCTGGGACACTTTCTCGATCAGTCGGAGGAGTTTCCCAAGCGACGACTCGCTCTCCCTCGAATCATCGGGACGATCGGTGCCCGGTCCGCACCGGAACTGGCCGCCGAGATTTTGATGAAGCACTTCGACGATGCCGACGACCTCGTCCGCGCCTCGGTCTACGCCGGACTCGAGAAGATCGTCCATGCCCATCCCGACTTCGAACTGGACCACGACCGCATCGAAACTCGGTGCCAACAGCAACTGCGGTGCTACTTCCAACAGACAACGATTGTTCTGGAATTGCGGGAGTTACTCGAGGAGTCGCTGCTTCAGGACTCACTTCTGGAGGAACGAGCTCGGATCACGTCGCGAATCCTGACGCTCATCGGTATTCTCTATCCGCAGCTCGATCTGGCCTCGATTCGGCATAGCCTCGGTGGCATCAACCCCAAGGATCGCGAGTACGCTCTCGAACTACTCGACAATACAATCGGCAAGGCGGAACGGACCGCGTTGCTAGGCATCCTCGATCCCGTAAGCGATGAGAAGAAGGTCGCGATCGGCAAGCAGCTCTACGCTCTCGAACATCACGACGCGGAGACTTGGCTCCGCATCCTGATGCAGCACGAAAACGCGTGGGTTCGCGCGACGGCCTGCTTGCAAGTAGGACGCAAGCATCTCTCGGAGTTGCGGGACGATGTCGAGCGCCTGCGGCACGACGACGACGAACTGGTCCGCAGCGCGGCCGACTTCACGTTGGTCATGCTGACGTGCCTGACCGAATCGAGTCCCTCGTGGTTGGAAGTGGCTCAACTCTTCGTCGGCGAACACTGTTCCCCGACGAGTCCTTTGACGGAGGAACGCATGCTCTCGACCATCGAGAAAGTGATTCTGCTCAAGGCCAACGAGGTCTTTCGCGAATTGGATGGCAAACTGCTCGTCTACATCGCCGAGATCGCTCTTGAGGGAAGTTATCCCGCGGGGACGGTCATTCTTCGCGAGGGGGAGAGTCGCGAGGAGCTCTATTTGATTACCTCGGGGAGCGTCGTGCTCACCATGTCCGATCGCGAGATCTCCGTGCGGGGCAAGGGAGACATCTTCGGGCTCTCGATTCTTCGCATCGAGACGACGCAGCACTCGGCCATCGCGCAGACCGACGTCTCCTACCTAAAGATCAACCGCGATGACTTCATCGATTTGATCCAGGAACGCTCGGAGGTGGCGTTGGGGCTCATCCGGCTATTGACCTCGGCGCTCGCGAAAGCCCAGCGAACGATCGCTGACCGCGAGGATGAACTCGATCCCCAGGATCCCGACCGCAATTCGATGTGGGCGACCACTCGCCAAAAGCTCTCCTAGTATTTAGTCATTGCTCAAGAGACTCTCGCCGTGGGCATGCGGAAAAGACCCACGCTCGCCGTGGGCATGCGGAAAAGACCCACGCTCGCCGTGGGCATGCGGAAAAGACCCACGCTCGCCGTGGGCATGCGGAAAAGACCCACGCTCGCCGTGGGCATGCGGAAAAGACCCACGCTCGCCGTGGGCATGCGGAAAAGACCCACGCTCGCCGTGGGCATGCGGAAAAGACCCACGCTCGCCGTGGGCATGCGGAAAAGACCCACGCTCGCCGTGGGCATGCGGAAAAGACCCACGCTCGCCGTGGGCATGCGGAAAAGACCCACGCTCGCCGTGGGCATGCGGAAAAGACCCACGCTCGCCGTGGGCATGCGGAAAAGACCGTTGATTCGGCTCGCTTCCGCACGGTGGTCCGTTGGAGCGTCTTGCCGCCGCGCCGGCTCGATGCCTTTCTACAAGCTCTCGAGCGGTTCGCCGTCATTGCGGATGGCGGTCTTGCGGAAGGTCTGAAAATCGACCGCGTCGCCAACGAAGCGAACCGAGCCATCGCCCATCATGAAATGCGCTCCGCCTGGGTGATGGCTGCCGAACCCGCGTGATTGGTTGCTGTGCCCATCCGCGGGGAGAGCGTTGTTCGAAGTCCGCGTGGAAGCGAGATTGGTCGGGAATGCCCATTCCTCCGTGAGGTTGCTTGAGGACGCCCACCCAAAGTTCTTGTTGTCCGTGCGTGACCAGGTTTGGTAGATCGTCTCTCCCACCGCGAAGACTTTCGACGCTCCGTCTTGCACGTCCGCTAGCGAGATGCTGCCGTTGATGATCATGATGCCGTTGAGATCAAAGCCGCGCAGGGAATCGTTGGAGGCCCGGCAGAAGAAGTTGCCCGCGGTGTTGATGCCTCCTCCTTGAACGCCGAAGTAGTGCGACGAGTAGGGCTTGGAGAGACTGAGCGGCACCGAGGGGCAACGAAGCTTCTCCATGGGAATCGCCCATAGGGCGTGGTTGGTCGTGCTGCCGGTGTCAGCCTCCGAGAGGCTGAATCGCTGGGAGTAGTTGAACTTCTCGAAACGGGCTTGCTCATCGAGGAAGGGAAGAATCAGCACCGTCCACGGCGCAAAGGCTGTCTTGTTGGCCGTTCCGCTGCCGGGAAAGCAGGGGTTGCCCGATCTCGGGTGGACTTGTCCGATCTGTCCCGGCGGAAACTGCCCGTGGGAGTCGTGATAGTTGTGCAGCGCGACGCCAATCTGCTTGAGTCGCGATCGGCATTGCGTGGCTCGTGCCGCTTCGCGGGCTTGCTGCACCGCGGGCAAGAGAAGGGCGACGAGAATGCCGATGATCGCGATGACCACCAGCAGTTCGACCAACGTGAATCCCATACGTTCGACGTTCGAGCGGCGCATGCTGTTCCCCTCTGCGACGGGTTGGCGGGGCGCGCGGAAGTGGCCTCGCCGGTGAATGGATGGAAGGGCAGGGTCGGAAGAAAAGGCGGTATCCCCAACACTCCTCGGACGAGGAGTTCAACTGCCCAGGCCCTCCGGAGTGTATCCGTTGCCCAAGGAATTGTCACGCTCTACTAACGACGAATCCGCGATGCGCCGCTGGCCGCCTATTTGAAGGGCGTTTCGGCCTCCTGGCCAATCGACGCTTGCGTCCCGCGAAACTTCGCGGTAGGGATAGTGACTTCTCATCCACACCATTGGTCCGGTATTGGCGAGGAACAGGTGACGCTCCAAGCGTTCTTGGCGGTCTTTCCCATCCTTTTGGGAGGCGTGTTGCTGGTAGGCTTTCGGGTTCCCGCTCGCTGGGCGATGCCGCTGGTCTATGTCGCGGCCGCGCTGGTGGCGGGGCTCTTCTGGCACGTCGACGAAGTCCGGATCGCGGCGGCGTCGATCAAGGGCCTCTTTGTCACCTTCAACATCCTCTTTATCGTCTTTGGCGCCATCTTTTTGGTCAATACACTCGAGGAATCGGGCGCCATTAGCACGATTCGGCGCGGTTTTCATCAAATTAGCGACGATCGGCGCGTCCAAGTCGTCATTGTCGCGTGGCTTTTTGGTTCGTTCATCGAGGGCGCCGCCGGCTTCGGCACTCCCGCGGCGATCGCCGCCCCTCTACTCGTCGCGCTCGGGTTTCCCGCGGCCGCCGCCGTCATGATCGGCTTGATGGTTCAGTCAACCGCGGTCACCTTTGGAGCCGCCGGCACGCCCATCCTCGTCGGCATCGGGCAGAACATGAACTGGGAGGCCCTCTCGAGCTACTTCGCCGCCAATAGCCTCGACCAGGCCTCCTACCTCCGGCAAGTCACCATCAAAGCCGCTTGCATCCACGCGATCGTCGGCAGCTTTATGCCCTTTCTGATGGTCGTGATGCTCACTCGCTTCTTCGGCCCGCGCCGCTCTTGGACCGAAGGGCTCTCGATCTGGAAGTTCGCGCTCTTCGGCGGCGTTTCCTTCACCGTCCCCTACGTCTTGGCCGCCTACTTCCTTGGACCGGAATTCCCCTCGCTCCTAGGCGCGATGGTCGGGCTTTTTGTCGTCACCCGCGCCGCGCGAGCTCGATTCCTTCTGCCCGCGGAGGTCTGGGATTTCGAGCCTTCCGAGCAGTGGCCCAAGGAATGGTTCGGCACGATCGACTTGAAGGCCCTGGAAGCTCCCGCCGAGAAGACGATGTCGCTGCGTTTGGCCTGGCTTCCCTATGTTCTGGTTGCGGTCGTTCTGGTCCTAACCCGGCTACCGCAACTTGGCGTTGGCGCCTGGCTCAAGTCCTTCGGCATCACGTGGAAGCATGTCCTAGGTACCGATATCGACGCCGGCACCGCGCCGCTCTATCTGCCTGGAGCGATCTTGCTCTTCGTCGCGGGGATCACGTTCTTTCTGCACCGCATGCGGGTTGCGGACATCGCTCGCGCCACCGGAGCCGCTGCCAAGACCCTCCTCGCCGCTGGGTTTGTCCTCGTCTTCACGGTGCCGATGGTCCAGATCTACCTTCTCTCCAACATCAACGGAGCCGGCTTGCCGAGCATGCCTCTGGTCATGGCCCAGTGGGTGGCCGATCACGTCGGCGCGATCTGGCCTTTCTTCGCGTCGTGGATCGGAGCCCTCGGAGCCTTCATCGCCGGCAGCAACACCGTCAGCAACGCGATGTTCGCCCAGTTCCAACAAGGGGTTGCCGAAGGACTCGGCCGTTCCGGCAGCACCATCGTCGCTCTTCAAGCCGTCGGCGCCGCCGCGGGCAACATGATCGCGATTCACAACGTCGTCGCGGCCAGCGCCACCGTCGGGCTTTTGGGGCAGGAAGGAGTTACCCTCCGCAAGACCATCTTGCCGACGATCTACTATGTCGTGGCAACCGGGATTCTGGGGCTGATCCTCACGCGATAGGCCCTCTCGCGAGCGATGAAGGTGTGCCGAATTACCGCGGCTATTCCATTACTCCTGGAATGGTGGTCGCCGAGCGGTTCGGGAAACCGTCGAGCGACGCGCCACCTGCCGGTTTGGAAGGTATAGTTCTCCGGTTCAGCACGCGCCGTCCTCCTCCGCGGATACCTTTCACTCCATGCGACCATCGGAACGAATGCTCGCGCTCGACGTCCTGCGCGCCGTCGCTGTCCTGCTCGTGATCGGGCGACACGTCTACGTGAAGGACGGGATGACGGTGCTCTCCAGCGCGTGGCAGCGAGGTGGTTGGATCGGCGTCGATCTTTTCTTCGTGCTGAGCGGCTTTCTGGTCTCGGGGCTCCTCTTTCGCGAATTCGAACGCGAAGGGTGCGTCAATATCCCCCGCTTTCTCATCCGTCGTGGGCTGAAAATCTACCCCGCGTTCTTCTTCTTCCTCGCCATCACTGGACCGCTGCTGGTGGCGCAAAACCCCGCGATTGGCTGGAGCGAGATCACCGGCGAGGTCTTCTTCCTGCAAAACTACATGGGCGGGCTCTGGCACCACACCTGGTCGCTGGCGGTGGAGGAACACTTCTATCTCGGGCTCGCGTTGCTCGTCGGGGTGCTGCTCTCGCAGCAAACGCCCTCGCCCTTAATGGCCCTTCCGCGCATCTTGTTCACGCTCGCGGGTCTCATCTTGCTGCTTCGCCTGGCGAACTGGAGCGTCTACTGGAAGCACAATAGTTCGCTGACCCACTTGCGGGTCGATGCCCTCGGGTTTGGCGTTTTGCTTTCTTATTTTTGGCAGTTCCATCGCGAACGGATCGAGGCGATCTTTGTTGGGCGACGCTCCCAGCTCGTCCTGCTTGGCGCGGTCCTCTTGACGCCCGCGTTCCTCTGGCCGATCGAGTCGACACCGGCGATTCACACCGTGGGCCTAACCGTCTTCTATTTGGCCTGCGGTCTCATCCTGATGGCGCTGGTCACGAACGGCATCTCGTCCATGCTGCCGATGCGCTCGCTCGGGTATGTCGGCAAGCACTCCTACTCGATCTATCTTTGGCACCTGCCGGTGATCGAATGGATCGTTCGTCCCTCCCGGCTCCTTTGGGAAATGCCTCCGCTGGAGACGATGCTCTTCGTGACCGTCGTGAGCATCGCGATCGGCATCCTCGCCTCCCATCTGGTCGAGACGCCCGTTCTGCGCCTTCGCGACAAGTTCATCCCCTCCGGCACCATCAGGCTCAAGCCACTCACCGTGACCCTCACCCCCGCCATGCTTCCGACGACGCGTCAAACCTAGTCCGCTGGGAACCACAGAGGTCACTCTCCCCGTAGGTCAGGCTATTGCCTGACTCTCGGCGCACTCTTGGGCGGCCCAGGTTGCTTGTCACCCTTGGCGTGCAACGCGAGCAAGAGTCCTCCAGAGAGATGGTCTTCCGCCAGAGAGAACGATAGCGTCCAAAGGGCCTCTTGTGGCTGCGCCACCCCGATTGGCAAGCAATCGGGGCCACCCCAACACTCTCCCCGTAGGTCAGGCTATTGCCTGACTCTCGGCGCACTCTTGGGCGGCCCAGGTTGCTTGTCACCCTTGGCGTGCAACGCGAGCAAGAGTCCTCCAGAGAGATGGTCTTCCGCCAGAGAGAACAATAACGTCCAAAGGGCCTCTTGTGGCTGCGCCACCCCGATTGGCAAGCAATCGGGGCCACCCCAACACTCTCCCCGTAGGTCAGGCTATTGCCTGACTCTAGGCGCGCTCTTGGGTGGCCCAGGTTAGTCGTCACCCTTGGCGTGCAACGCGAGCAAGAGTCCTCCAGAGAGAGGGTCTTCCGCCAGAGAGAACGATAGCGTCCAAAGGGCCTCTTGTGGCTGCGCCACCCCGATTGGCAAGCAATCGGGGCCACCCCAACACTCTCCCCGTAGGTCAGGCTATTGCCTGACTCTTGAAGACGGAAAGCCGTTCGCGTCAGGCAATGGCAAGACCTACGAAGAGACTCATCCCGGCAGATATCCCTTGGCCAGCTCGCCGTAGCTCGTCACTTGCTCGTCGATCCAGTCCTGATCGCGACCGAGCTCTTCCGCCAAGAGCGCCGCCGCACGGGGAGCGGCGTCGATCGAGGCCCGGGCGTCGAGCAGAAGACTTCGCGTCCGCCGCGCGAGGACATCCTCGAGCGTCCGCGCCAACTCGTGCCGAGCTGCCCACGTCACTTGCCCCTCCGCGTACGGCAAGCGCGGATGCAGAAGCTCCTTCCGTGTCCCCTCCTCGAGAAACGTCATCACCTCGGCGGCCTCGGCCCCGTACATCTGCAAATGACCCGCTCGGGGCAGGGCGGTGTCGTCGCGACTCATCCAGCCGTGCAACTTGAGATCCTTCGTCTTGCTCGGACGATCGGGCAGGCCGGCTACCGTGATCGCGTGATTGATCGTGTCTTCGGCCATCCGGCGGTAGGTCGTCCACTTCCCGCCCATGATCGACACCAGCCCCGACGGCGAAATCTCCACCAGATGCTCGCGTGAGATCTTCGCGGTCGCCGACTTGGCCCCGCCCGGATGAACCAGCGGCCGTTGCCCGGCAAAAATGCTCAGGATGTCCGACTCGCTCGGGTCTCGTTGCAAGTACCGTGCGGCGTTGCGAAGGATGAACTCGACCTCCTGCTTCGTCGCGGTCGGTTCGAGTTCGGGGGTCTCCATCGCGGTGTCGGTCGTGCCGACCAGCACGCGTTCGTGCCACGGAATGACAAAGAGGACGCGGCCGTCATCGGTCTGCGGCACCATGATCGCGGTGTCGGTCGGCTGAAACGACTTGTCGAGGACGATATGGACGCCCTGGCTCGGGGAGATCACCGGCTCGGCGACGGTGTCGTCCATCGCCCGCACCCGGTCGGCGAAGATCCCGGTCGCGTTGATGACGACTTTGCTTCGCAGTTCGTAGCTGGTGTCGGTCTCGGTGTCGATCGCCCGCACGCCGGCGACCATGCCGTTGTCCTTGATCAACTCGTCGACGCGGACGTAGTTGAGCACCGTCGCGCCGAGATCGGCCGCGGTCCGGGCGAGCGTGGTCGATAGCCGGGCATCATCGAACTGGGCATCGTGATACATGATGCCCCCTTGAAGGTGTTTCTGTTCGATGTTGGGGATTCGCCGCAGGGTCTCCTCGTGGCCGAGATGCCGCGAGTGGGCGATGTTGAGTTTCCCCGCGAGCATGTCGTAGAGCTTCAGGCCGATCCCATAGAAGGGGCCTTGCCACCAGTGGTAGATCGGGACAACGAACGCGAGATCGTGGACCAAGTGCGCGGCGTTGTGGCAGAGCAGGCCGCGTTCGTAGAGGGCCTCGTTGACGAGCGAGATGTCTCCCTGCTTGAGGTAGCGGACGCCGCCGTGGACGAGTTTGGTGCTCCGGCTCGAGGTCCCCTTGGCGAAGTCGGCCTGTTCGAGCAGCAGCGTGCGAAACCCGCGTGCTTGGGCATCGACCGCCGCCCCAAGTCCCGACGCACCGCCGCCGATGACGATCACGTCCCACGACCCGTTGGTCAATTCCCCGATCATCCGCTCACGGTCCATGGTCGTTCTCCCGGCCCTTCCCCCACGACGTTGCATCACGCCGCTCCCACCTTGAGCATAGCAACTCAGGAGTAGGGTGGGGCTGAGTCCAAGGTCCCATATGATGGCCCTCAGTCAAAATGCGTTGGGTGCCGACAGCCATTCGTGTCAGGCAATGGCCTGACCTACGGTCTTCCGAGTCGGCTGGGGCATCGTTCCCATTGCGGGAGTAAGTTCGTAGGGCGGGTCTTGACCTACCATGTCTTGACCGTGTCGTAGCCTGGGGCATCTCCCCGGCTCTGGGACGAAGACGTTTTCAAGGACACAGGACACAGATCACCACGCCGGGGGGCATCCCATGAAATCGACGACGCGTCATCTCACGTTCACCATCCCCGAGCGGATGGACTTTCTCAACATCACGCCGCAGGTCCGCGAGATCGTTGCCGAGAGCGGCGTGCAGGAGGGCCTTTGCCTCGTCAACGCGATGCACATCACCGCGAGCGTCTTCATCAACGACGACGAGCCGGGGCTGCACCGCGACTACAAGAAGTGGCTCGAGGAACTCGCCCCCTTCGACCCGTCGCCCGACAAGTACCACCACAACCGCACCGGCGAGGACAACGCCGACGCCCACCACAAACGTCAGATCATGGGCCGCGAGGTCGTCGTCGCGATCACCGCTGGCAAGCTCGACTTCGGCCCCTGGGAACAGATCTTCTACGGCGAGTTCGACGGCAAACGCCCGAAACGGGTGCTGGTAAAGGTGCTTGGAGAGTGAGGGGACCATGGGCAACATCTTCCGCTATATCGCCGATGACGCTCTCGTCGCTCTGGATGATGCGGAGTGTCAGTATTGTGGCACCGAGAGTGAGCCGGTCCAGCAGCCCGTTGATCCAATCGCCGCCAGCTGCGAACGGTCCTATTGACCAATCTCGGCGTCGGAAAACCTCGACGAATCGACGGATTCGCCTGCGCTATTACTCTTTGATCTTGGCCACGATTCCTTGTTCTCGCCTTGGCCCGATTAGATCAACGGCCTCCCAACTCAACCTGCCCGTTGGGTGATTCCGGCAGCGAATCGCATAACGCCTGTTAGGGGGGGCGACTCGCCGAGGACGTTCGGGAGGTCTCTTGCCATGGTCGGTGGCGAACATGACGACGCGGGAACCAATCGCATCGTCCCTTCTCCCCTTTGCTTCGCGGGTTAGTATCAAGGCGACTGATCGAGTCGACGAACGAAACAGCGTCAACGTGAGGACGAACGATGAACTGCAACGTGTTGCCTATCGCCGCCGGGCTCCTGACTCTGGGGATAGGCGCGTCGATGTCTCGGGGCGAGTCGAGTGAGGAGTCGATCCAATTCACTCCCGTGGCGATGAAGGTGATGAAGCCGCCGATCGCGGTGAAGGGGTCCGATGGTCGATTCCATGTCGTCTACGAACTGAAACTGGCCAACGCGAGTCCGATCACGTGCAACCTCGAACGGTTGGCGGTGTTGACGGGAGACGGGAAAGAGATCGCGACCTACGTCGGCGAGAAGCTTGCCGCCATCACGTCGCTGCTCGGTGGTCGCGATCCCGTATCGGTGATCGGAGCTCATCAGATGGCGGTGGTATGGATGCACTTGTCATTCGCTCCCGGCAGTGTTCCCAAGCAGATCGAGCACGAGTTGACCATTGGATCGGAGAAGGGAACGATCACGGAGAAGGGGGGCGAGAGCGAGGTTTCCGATGACGTGATCACGCTCGGGCCTCCGCTCGAAGGGGAACGTTGGGTCGCGGTCGATAGTTGTTGCGAATCACTGACTCATCGTCGGGCGTTGATGGGGCTCAATGGACACCTCTATCTCGCTCAACGGTTCGCGATCGACTGGGAACAGCTCAACGATCAGCACCGGACATCGAGTGGCGACCTCCAGAAGGTCGAGAGCTATTCCTGCTATGGCAAGCGAGTCTTCGCCGTCGCCGACGCGGAAGTGGTGGCCGCGGTCGACGAGTTCCAGAACCAGGTTCCGGGTGGGCTACCTGGCAAACTGCCTCCCGAGGAGATCGACGGCAACCACATCATTCTCAAGCTTGCCAACGGTCCGTTCGCTCTCTACGCTCACCTCAAGCCCGGGAGCTTGAGGGTCAAGTCGGGCCAGCGGGTCAAGCGTGGCGAGGTGATCGCCCAGGTAGGCAACACCGGAAACACGAGCGCGCCGCACCTTCACTTTCACGTCATGTCGAGGCCGTCCGCGTTGGGATCCAACGGGATTCCCTACGTGATCGACGCCTTCGAGGTGACGGGGATCGTTCCCAGTATCGACACTTACAACAAGATGGAAGACGAGGGCGGCGTGGTTCCGGTTAACGCACTCCCCGAGCCGAGAGCGTGCGTCGACGAACTGCCGATGCAGCTCTCGGTCGTCCACTTTCCCACGATCGGCGAGTGACCACGCGTCGACGGACGCCAGGCGACCGAAGATCCTCGAAGGCTGCCGTGATCAGGTGACGTTCTTGGTGATCCACCAACTTCGGTGGGGGCGTTTTCGCTGGAAGTCGGGCGGGACGGTTTGGCCGGTGATTTCGCGAATGCCCGTCGCCTGGATGCTGGCTTCATCGAGCTGGAATTTGCGGCAGTTGGTCGAGAAGAAGACCGCTCCGGAAGACTGGAGCCGCTCGAGCGCCAAGTTCAGCAGTTCTGGATGATCGCGGCGGATGTCGAAGTCGGTCCGCGCCCTCTTGCTGTTGGAGAAGGTGGGCGGGTCGACGACGATCAGGTCGTAGATCTGTCGCTCGCGCCGAGCGAGTCCCCCTAGGAATCCCATCGCGTCGTCGCGCACAAACTGGTGCCGATCCCCTTCGAGCCCATTGGCGACGAGGTTCTCTTTCGCCCAGCGGAGGTAGGTTTCCGAAAGGTCGACCGTCGTCGTGGTTCGCGCTCCGCCGGCGGCCGCGTAGACCGTGAACGAGCCGGTGTAGCCGAAGAGGTTGAGCACCCGGCAGTCGCTTGATCGCTCACGGATCATCTTCCGTGCCTCGCGGTGATCGAGAAAGAGCCCCGTGTCGAGATAGTCGGTGAGATTGACGCGAAAGCGGAGGTCGTTCTCCGTGACGATGAAGGTGTTGCCCGTTTCGGCCTGACGACGGTACTGACTGCTGCCGCGTTGGCGTTGACGCTCCTTGACGAAGATCTTGTCGCTGGCGACGTCGAAGACCGAGGCGATCAGTTCGAGGATCTGGTCGAGCCAACGATCCTGCTCGAAGTCAGAGCGGTCGTGGGGACGTTCGAACTCCGAGACGTGGACGCGACCATCGTAGAGGTCGATCGCGAGCGGTGTCTCCGGAAGATCGCGGTCGTAGACGCGGTAGCACGTGATGCCCTGTCGGCGAGCCCACTTTCCCCAGTGTTTCGCCATCTTCCGCAGACGGTTGGCGAACATCTCGAGCTGCGGCTGCCAGCGATCGATCACGCGAGGAGGCTTCGGCGCGTCGCCGGCGTCGTCGGTCGCTTGGATCGGCTCGGGCGGCTCCTTTCTCTTCGGGGCTCGCAATTCATAGCGGAGAAGCCGGCACTCGATCGGCCCGTTGTAGAGGACGACTCGTTTGGAAGTTCGCAGGCCGACGTGCTTGGCGGCTTCGAGATTCCCGGTCAGGAGGAACGCGACATCACCTCCGAAGCCCTGTTTAAGCACGTCGCCGATCCGGCGGTAGAGGGCCGATGCCCGGGCGATTTTGAGCCGCTCGTCGTAGGGTGGGTTCATCACGACGATCCCCGGGGGGCCGTCGGGACGCGAACGGGGGGCGCTGGCGTCGTGAAGATCCGCGACTTCGAAACGGATGTCGTCGTCGACCCCGGCCCGAAGGGCGTTGCTCCGAGCCCGCTGGATCATCTCTGCGTCGCGGTCGCGCCCGAGGAGCATGGCGTCGCAGGAGGGCCGAATCGCGTCGCGAGCCTCCTCCTTGATCCGCTTCCAAAGCGCGACGTCGTGGTTGGGCCAGCGTTCAAATCCGAAGGAGGACCGTGAAAGCCCCGGCGCGATGTTGCGTGCCTGGAGCGCGGCCTCGATCAGGAAGGTTCCCGATCCGCACATGAGGTCGACGAAGTTGGCGGGAGGTTGCCATTCGGACAGCGCGACGATGCCGGCGGCGAGGACCTCGTTGAGCGGGGCTTCGGAGGTCGCCAGTCGGTAGCCACGCTTGTGGAGCGATTCGCCCGACGCATCGAGGTAGATGGTCGCTTCGTTGTTGACCAGATAGAGCCCGATGCGGAGGGTCGGGTTCTTGAGATCGACGCTCGGTCTGTTCCCCGAACGATCGCGGAATTGGTCGACGATCGCGTCCTTGGCGAGCTGGGCGGCGTAGAGCGAGTGGGTGCAGAAACTGTTGTGGACAATCGCGTCGACAGCGAGTGTCGCTTCCTCGACGAGGTGGTCCCGCCAGTCGACCTCGCGGAATCCATCGTAGAGGGAGCTCTCGTCGGTGGTGCGAAAGGTGTGAATCGGTTGCAGAACCCGGATCGCGGTACGGCACCAAAGGTTCGCCTGGTAAAGGATTTCCCGGTCCCCGGTGCAACGGACGAGCCGGTTGTGGACCGAGAGATCGCGGGCGCCGACGGTGGCGAGTTCCTTCGCGAGGACCGGCTCCAGACCGGTGAGCGTTCGAACGTGAATGGGTAGCGACGCTCGAGTGGTTTCCATGGAACTTGATCGTGAGCTGATGGTGGGACTCCATTCTCGCGTTGAAGGGCTCACTTCAGCGTCGTGAGATTTGCGTCGAGAATTGCATTGGTCGAATGTTGATCGATGCTTTATCTTTCTAAGGTACGGGGAAGTTGATGGGCCGGCTTCCCTTCTTCTCGAACGACTCAATGACCGACAGCCAGAGCACTTCCGTGCGGATGGTCTGGATTGGCGATGGCGAAGCGTCGACGGGTGCCGTCGTTGGCGATGAATCGTTTGTCGGCCGACGTGGGGGGCACGTCGGCCGAGTCCGTTTGGAGCCGATTGAACTGGGGGGAATCGACGATGAGGATGCGGCGAACGACGAACGGACTGGGGTTCACTTTGGTGGAACTCTTGGTGGTGATCGCGATCATTGGAGTTCTCGTCGCGCTCCTCTTGCCCGCGGTGCAGCAGGCGCGCGAATCGGCTCGGCGCACCCAGTGCTCCAGTCGGATGCGCCAGCTCGGCATCGCGATGCAGAACTACGTCGAGAGTCACGGCGTCTATCCGTTTACCAGCACGTGGGCGACCGGAAGCTCCAACGCGACTTGTCCCGCGTCGGCAGTCCCCATTCCGAACAATCGAGCGCACAATTGGGTCGAATTCATCCTTCCCTACGTCGAAAAACAGCAAGTTTTCGACCGAATTGACTTCGATCAGAACAATTCCCAGACAGGGAACGCCCAACTGCTCACCAGCCAGAAGTTCTCCTTCATCACCTGCCCGAGCAATCCCTACGCCGACTCGACGACAACGGTGGACAATGCGGTCTACTGCTGCGGTCCAACGGAGCAGCAGGGGCTTCACTACGTCGTTTCGGCGGGAACCTCGCGGCCGGACAATACGACGCCCGACTGCCCTTCGCTCAACTCGTTTTGCAGCACGACCGCGAACATTTGGCAGTGCTCGCACGAGTACAACAGCGACCAACCCGGTATCTTCGCGCTGCGGGGAATCTCGCGGATTCGAAACGCCGACGTGAGCGATGGACTCAGCAAGACGTTTCTCCTTGGGGAACGCAACGCCGAGCTGACCCGGCACGGAGGGGCCTTCTCGACGATCTTCCCCGCGGCGTACATGGCGCAGCGACTCAATTCCCCTTCCGCGGACCCAGGGAACACCTCTCTCTATCGCCAGAACGCTGGTTTCTCGAGCCACCACCCCGGCGGGGGGCACTTCGTCATGGCCGATTCCTCGGTGAAGTTCATCTCCGATGCGATCGACTTCAATGTCTACTGTTTGCTCGGTGACAGGAACGACGGGAATATCGTCGAGGCGCCGTAGCACTTTCCTTGGAAGAGGATGAGCGAGTGAACCACCATTTCTCGCGCCTTGGGCGCTCTGGTCGACCCGGTGTCCTGGCGGTTCTTCCGCTTCTTTGCGCTGGATTCCTTGGATGTTCGAGCCGTCCCACGGTCGATATCGAGCTGGCCCCCGTTCGAGGAACCGTTACCTACAAGGGGGAGCCGCTCACTTCCGGCATCATCAGTTTCATGCCGACGGCAGCCAGCGGTAGTGGCAACGTGGCGACGGGCAAAATCGGTTCTAGCGGGCGGTTCACTCTTCAGGTCTTCAAGGGCGTCGACGGAGTTCCCCCGGGCGAGTATGTCGTCGCGATTCAGTCATGGGCCGAGCCACCAGGGATGACCGACGACGGCGGCGTCATTCCTGGGAAGTCCATGATTCCCGAACGATACGGCAACGCCGAGGAGTCGCAGTTAACGGCGACCGTCGTTCCGGGAGAGACCAACGAGCTCACCTTCGCCCTGGTCGACTAATCATCCCCGATCGCGCGTGTTGTCCTCTCGACACCTCTTCCCCTAAAACATGGATCGTCTTCGCGGTTCCGCCATCACCTTCAGCGACAGGGAGGTCTTGCCATCGCTGCCTTGTTCTCGTTCGCCGTCACCATGTTTCTCGTTGGCCAGCCGAATGCGACGCAGACCGCGAAGGAGGCGAAGCAGGATCGTTGGGAGCCGGCGATCCAGAAGTTCGAAAAGGCGGACCGCGCGGAGCCGCCTCCCAAGGGAGCCAATCTCTTCGTCGGTAGTTCCAGTATCGTTCGCTGGCCCTTGGACGAGTCGTTTCCGGGGTACAAGGTGATCAATCGCGGCTTTGGTGGTTCGCAAGTCAGCGACTCGCTGCGCTATGCCGATCGCGTCATCCTGCCGTATGAGCCGAGCGTGGTGGTGATCTACGCGGGTGACAACGATGTCGCGGCCGGCGTGACCCCGGAGAAGATCGCGGAGAACGTGGAGACGCTGGTCGAGAAGGTTCACGCCGCGCTGCCGAAGACGACGATCGTCTTCGTCGCGATCAAGCCCTCCATCAAACGGTGGAACTTGGTCGACAAGGTGAGCGCCGCCAACAAGCTGGTGATGCGGCAGGCCAACGGCAAGGACTACTTCGAGTACCTCGACATCTTCAAGCCGATGCTCGACAAGGAGGGGCACCCCCGTCCGGAACTCTTCGCAAAGGATGGGCTGCACCTGAGTCCCACGGGCTATGATCTCTGGGACGAACTCGTTGAGCCCTATTTGACGAAGAGCCCCGCCGTGGCAAGCGACGCGAACTGATGGCGACGGTTGCCGCATCGGCACCACGTCGCCGCGCTTTCTTGGGCCCCTCGCGTTCGGCCCTGGACTCTCCATGTGATTGCGAGCCAGCCGGCCCAATCGAGACGATTGGAATTCACGGCCACTCGGCGACCTCTGTCGCGATCTTGATCACCGAGAACGATTCGTTGTCGGTCGAACCATCACGAACCACCAAACATTGGAGCCGCAGTGAGTCATTCAATCCGTTCGCTTCCGGGCATCGATCTCTTCAAGTTGACCGACCGAGTCGCCCTGGTCACGGGGGGCTCGAAAGGGTTGGGGCAGGCGATGGCCGATGGGCTCGCGTCCGCGGGAGCCAAGGTCGCGCTAATCAGCCGTCATCTGGACGAAGCCGAAGCGGCGGCCAAGGAGATTGCCCAACGCCACGGGGTGGACACGATGGGCCTCCGTGCGGACGTTTCTAGTCCCGAGGAAGTGGAGCAACTCGTCCAGCGCGTCGACGAGCGATTCGGGCGGCTGGATATCCTGATCAACAACGCGGGGATCAACATCCGTGGGCCGATCGACGAGCTATCCCTCGACGAGTTTCGTCAGGTCCAACAGATCAACGTCGACGGCATCTGGCTGACGTGCCGAGCGGCGTTACCACATCTGAAGAAGTCCGGGCACGGCAGGATCATCAACCTCGCGAGCACCTTGGGGTTGGTGGGGCTCGCCAATCGAACGCCTTACGCGACGAGCAAGGGTGCTGTCGTCCAACTGACCCGCGCGCTCGCGCTCGAGTTGGCCGAGGACGGCATCGTGGTCAATGCCATTTGCCCCGGACCTTTTCTCACGCCGATGAACGAGCCGATCGCCGATTCCGAGGAGGCGAAGAAGTTTATCGTCGGGGCCGTCGCGCTCAATCGCTGGGGGCGGTTGGAGGAGATTCAGGGAGCGGCGATCTACTTGGCCAGCGACGCCGCCAGCTATACGACGGGGAGCATGCTCGTCGTCGATGGTGGTTGGACGGCACGCTAGAGCACTGATTGGTTCGCTCATTGCGCAAGAGCTTCTGGGTGCCATTCCCATATTGGCCGTGGGCACCCGGAGAACACCGTTGATACGGCAAGATCCCGCACCAACGAGGAAAAACACGTGACAAGAGACCGAATTGGCGTCGCCGTGGTGGGAACGGGCTTCATGGGCTGGGTCCATGTGGAGGCCCTACGGCGTATCGGTGTCACGATCGTCGGCGTGTGCGGATCGAGTCCGGCCAAGTCGAAAGCCGCGGCGGAGGAGTTCGGTCTATCTCGCGCGTACGATTCGTACGAGGACGTGCTCGCCGACGAAGAGGTCCACAGCGTCCACATCGGTACGCCAAACCGTTGGCATTTCCCGATGGCCAAGAGTGCCCTGCTCGCCGGCAAGCACGTGATGTGCGAGAAGCCGCTGGCCATGACGTCGGCCGAATCCGCAGAACTGGTTCGTGTTGCCAGCGAGCATTCCCAACTCGCCGCGGGCGTCAATTACAACCTCCGCTTCTACCCGCTTTGTCTTGAGGTTGGTCAGCGAATTCGTCGCGGCACGCTCGGTGACGTCGTTCACGTTACCGGTAGCTATGTGCAAGAGTGGCTGACGCTCGCGACCGACTACAACTGGCGCGTGCTGGCGCGGGAAAACGGGGAATTGCGAGCGATCGCCGACATTGGGACCCACTGGCTCGATCTGGTCCAGTCGATGACCGGCCTGGAGGTCGAAGCGGTCCTCGCGGACCTGAAGACGGTTCATCCGGTGAGGTACCGTCCGAGCGGGGAGGTCGAGTCCTTCAGCGGCGGGGCCAAGCAAGAGGCGACCGAACCGGTGTCGGTCACGACCGAGGACTATGGAGCGGTTCTGCTTCGCTTCCGAGGCGGCGCGCGAGGTTGCATGCACGTCTCGCAAGTCGCTCCAGGGCGCAAGAACTGCCTGCGTTTTGAGATCGCCGGTTCCCACGAAACGCTCGCGTGGAATAGCGAACGACCGAACCAGCTCTGGATCGGACATTGCGATCGACCCAACGAGGAGCTCCTTCGCGATCCGGCACTTCTGACGGGACCCGCCCAAGCGGCCGCGGCTTACCCGGGAGGTCACAACGAGGGATACGCCGACTCGTTCAAGCAGTGTTTTCGAGCCTTCTACGACACCATCGCCGAGGGGGGCGTCGACGAGCCTGCGACGTATCCGACCTTTGCCGATGGACACCGAGAGGTGCAGTTGTGTGAAGCGATTCTGGCGAGCCACCGCGCCCAACAGTGGACCGCGGTCGGCGAACCTGGCTGAGCCCCGATCCCCCGCCAAGAGAGAACTCCCCTTGGGATCAGTGATAGAGCTCGACCGGATCGACCACCAAGACTCGGCGGACCGCGGCCACCGATGCGAGCAGGCACATCGCGATCGTCAGGATCGAAACCAGAAGGACTCGCTCTGGAGTCACCTGGATCGAAAGGCGAGACGTTTCTTCGAGCGTTTGGAACAGAAGCGATCCCAGTAGGGCTCCCGGAATGAGTCCGGCGACGCCGAAGAACAATGCTTGCGTCAGGACGACGCTGGCGATGTAGAGATTGGAGTAGCCGATCGCTCTGAGCATGGCGAACTGCTTGATGTTGTCCTTCACCTCGTTGTGGATGACTTGGTAGCTCAGGAGTATCCCGACCACGAACGCCACGAAGAGGCTCACCAGAAAGATTTGCCCGGCGGAGGTGTTCTTCATCCAGTGACGGTGCTCGGCGTGAGCTAACTCCTCCTTGGTGAGAACATCGATGTCTCCGGGAAGCGACTTGATGATGCGTTCTTTGACTTGCGACGGCGACGCGCCCTCGCGGAGGTCAATCGCCCCGAGATGAACGCGTTGCGGACTCTGTTCGGGGAAGTAGCGAAAGAAGTTGCTTTCGTGCATGACGAGATTGCCGTCGAACTGAAAGTCGGGTCCGAGGGTGAAGTTGCCGACCACCTCGACGCGTTGACCATTGAGTTCCGCCATCGTTCCTGGTGATACGTCTCCGAAGAAGTGACGCGATAGCTTGTCGAAGCTTGCCGTGTTGCTCTTTCGAAGTTGACTCGCGGCGGCCTCCAAACCGGGAAGCTCGATCGCACCTTCGTTGACGTTGGCGCCAATCACTCGGATTGTTCGATTGAGTTTCGTCCCGACGCTCCGCCAGGTTCCCCACGATTCAAGTTGAATCGGATGCACCGCGCTGACTTCGGGAAGCATGAGCGCTTGTTGTAGTCGCGCGCGGGGGAAGGTGATCCCGACGCCCAAGTTGTGCCGAGCCTTACTCCGAACGACCAGATCACCGGAGAAGGAGACGATTAACCGCGACATCGAGTCGAACAAGCCCAGCATGAACCCGAGCTGACTGAACATCAGCAGTGAACAGAATGCGATCACGGAGATCGAGACGGCCACGCGCCGGGGATGCGCGAGCAACATCAGCACGCTGACGGGCGTGCGACACCCTCCTAGACCGGGGTGTCCATCGGGGCGCGAGCGCGTCGACTCGGACTTCGGACTTGTAGCGACGGGTTTCACAACGATTTCCCAGTGCCAATGTGACCGTCGAGAGGTCGGTTCCTGTCGATTGAGCCGGCGGGCGCGGTCACCGTGTCGCGACGTCCCGGTCCCCAAGGTTCCCTTACAACGGCGTGCCGGGATGAAGCCGGCCGTCGTCCATCGCGATGATCCGATCGGCGACGTCCATCGTTCGAGGGTCGTGGGTGACCGCGATCATCGAGCAGCCCTCGGCGTCGACCAGATCGCGAAACATCGCCAGCATCCGTTCGGTCGACTTGTTGTCGAGCGCCGCGGTCGGCTCATCGGCGAGTAGCAATCGCGGGCGGTTCACGATCGCCCGCGCGATCGAGACCCGTTGGCATTCGCCGATTGACATGGCGTTGGGGCGATGACCGAGGCGGTGCCCAAGGCCAACCTTCGTGAGAGCGTCGGCCGCTTTGTCGCGATTCTCCCGGCAAACGCTCTTGAGCTCGAGAGCCAGGGAGACGTTCTGCGAGGCGGTGAGCGCGTCGAGCAGGTTGTGCGTCTGAAAGACAAATCCGATCTCGCGCCGGAGAGTCAAACGATCGGCGCCGCTCGCGCATGCCAACTCTTTCCCCAGGACTTCGAGCGATCCGCGCTGGATCGTTCTCAGGGCTCCGATCAGGGTGAGCAACGTCGTTTTGCCAGAACCCGATGGGCCCGTGAGCATCACGATTTCGCTCTCGGCGATGTCGAGTGAGAGACCGTTGAGCACGGGTAGGGAGCCGCCTCCGGAGACGTAGTCGTAGTGGATTTCGCGAGCGCGAACGACCTGGCTCCCGGCAGGTCGTTCGCCGGCATCCTCGTTCGCCTCCGTCGTCCGCTCGGCGGTTGAGTCGAGCGTGACGGCATCGTCTTTGGAGGCAAGCACCTCGGAAGTCCGCATGGTCAACCCTCAGAAAAGCTCCGCCGGCTCGAGACGCCGCAGACGTGTCGTCGCCGCCAGGGCGGCCAGGAACGACGTACCGGCCAACAATGATGCCACGAATAGTAGGCGCTCCGCGGTCATCACGATCGGCATCCTCGACATCTCTTCGAGGACTTTGTAGAGGAGGACCGACACGGTGACCGCGGGAATGAACGAGACGACAAGGATGAACGCCGTCTGTCTCAAGACGACGCCGCGCACGAATCCCAGGGAATAGCCCAGGGCGTGAATCGTGGCGAACTCGCGAAGTCGGTTGGAGACCTCGGTGCAAAGGACTTGATAGATCACGATGACGGCGAGCGCGAGCGCGATCACCACGTTGCTGCCGAAGATCACGCCCACCGGGCGGACAAAGAGTAGGTGGTGACGTTCGCGATGCTCCAAGTCGGTACGGGTAAGGACTCGAACGTCCTTGGGAAGGTCGGCGTTCATCAACGCGGCGACTCGTTCGGGGTCCGCCCTGTCGGCCAGCCGGATCAAGCCGAGCGTCGCCGTGCCGACGTTCTCGCGGCCGAAGAGTTGATCGTACGTTTGGTGGCTGACCACCGCGAGACCTGGCGCGACGATTCCCGGACCGATCTCCAAGTCGCCCACGATCCGGCAGCGTTGTCCGATGACTTCGGGGCGGCTACCGACTCCCCAGTCGCCGTAGACGTTCATCGACAGCGAGTCCATGAGCAGCGACCGGTCATCGCGGACGAGTGAGGCTCGCTCGTTGAGTTCCGCTTCGCGAAACGTGTCCGCGTTCGGATCGATCCCGACGATAAGGGTGAAGTGGCTCGTCCCTTCCTGAATGTTGCGAAAGAGACCCGACCGAACCCGCACCGGCTCGACCGAGTCGATCGCGTCGTAGCGACGCAGGTAGTGAAGGCGTCGGACGGAGAATCGGTCGGGTTCGAGTTGCCAACTGTATCGCGACGAGACCAACGCCAGGTCGAAGTCGAGCGCGGAGTAGAGACGAACCGCGTTGTGAGTCATGCCGTGGAAGATGCCAAGATGCACGAAGAGCAGTGTGGTCGCCAAGCTGAGCCCGAGAGCCGTGACGGCCAGTCGCGCCTTGTGTTGTTGCAGGTTCAGCCAGGTGAGCGGCGTCCGCATTCAGGCATCTCGTTCAATCGTGACGTCGACTTGTAGGTGGATCAGCTTCAGGGCGGTCGTGGGATCTTCGAGTCGAATCCACGCTTCGATCACCCGCGAGTCGGTTGGCGCGGTCGGATCGATGTCGAGCACGTCGTTTTTGTGAATGAGCGACGAGATCCGTTCGATGCGACCGGTCAACTCTTCCGAAAGTGCGTCGCTGACGATTCGTGCTTTCTGCCCAATATTCAAGTGCTTGGCATCGGTTTCGTAGACCTCGGCGACGACATAGGCCCGATCGACCTCTCCGATCTGTAGGAGAGGGCGACCATCGACCGACTCACCGCCGAAGCAGTTGATGCGGAGCACGCAACCCGCCGTAGGGGACCGGACGATCGTCCGTTCGAGTCGGGCCTCGGCGAGTTTCACTCTTGCCTCGAGCGCCGCCAGATTGACCGACGCGCGCGCTTCCGCGAGTTTCGCTCGACGGGACTCCAGCACCGACATCGCCTCGGTCCGCTGAACTTCTTGGTCCTTCTCGACGAGAGTCAGCGAGTGCTCGCTGATGAGGAGCTCCTGCGCTTTGACCGCTCGAGCTAGTTCGGACTTTTCGAACTCCTCCTTGGACATCGTGCGCGAACGATGCAGCGACATGGCCCGTTGAAAGCTGAGGTCGGCATCCTTGTGCTCGACCTGCTTGAGATCACGCTGCTCCCTGGCGATGCGAATCTCGAGGGGAACGACCGTTTCGATGCGTTCGAGTGACACGGTACTCGACGCGAGCTCCGACTCGGCGACCGCGATGCGAGCGGCAAGCAATTCCTTCGCGCCCTCATACTCGGCTCGGGCATTGGCGACGGCCGCGAGAGCTTCCTCGTGTCGTTCCAGGAAAGCTAGGACGTCATCCTGAGCGACGATGCTTCCCTCCTGGACGACCAGCTTGTCGACGATGGCCGGGGGGATCGCTCCCACGTCGATGATCCCATCACCCGGAACAATTCTCCCCAAGCAGGTGATTGCCGTCGGTGTCGAGACGAGAGCATCGATCGAGGACTCTCCACGGACCTCCGCGGTCGGAGGCATCGCGAATCGAACACCAACTCCGGCGAGAAGGATCCCGACGGTCGTGGCGAACACCAGTCGGCTCCTCCCGTTGGTGGACCCGACACGCGTTCTCGTGGGGAACGTGGAATTCATGGGAGCTCCAGAAGAGCGAGGGGGCGCTTGCTTGGAACGTTCCGTTGCCAATAGGAGTCGTCATGACTCCGTCGACCCGAGTCGTGTTCAAGTCATCCGTGGTCGCGAGGATCCTTTCGGCCTCGACGGGCGGTTCGAAACGCTTCAGCGTTCGGAGGGGTCTTCGGCGAAGCGAGGTCGATTCGCCGCACGCCTTGCGACGATTCGTCAGGACTCTGTTGTGGATTCTCCCCGTGTCATCGCCCACCTTGCTCCCTGAACGCCGATATGGGACGTCCAAATGGTGGTGAAACGTACGGTGAATCGGCTCTTGGTGATTCTCCACGAGCAGTACGTGGGCCGAGCGGATCGACGGAGAAGATCGTCTCGGTTAGCAACGATCAAACTGCTGGCAATAACGATCCGTTCGCTGGAGCTGCGAACAGTTACTCCGATCTCATGGAGGTCAATTGAATCGTGGCCTTGTCGGAACGACAATGTCGTCAGCGATATTCGGAGGCGAATTCACCGAATGTTCACACCATCGTCGTATCGATGCAGGGGCGTCTTCATCCTTCGTTGGCGAACTGGACGAATTTGTCTACGTCGATTCGGTCAGAGGGCGAGATGATGGTGGTCAGACTCGAGATGACCCAGTCGATGATCGCTAGGGAAGTGTGCCAAGAGTTTGCCGGTGGGCAAATTGTCGTGGAGAAGTCTTAGCAAAAGAACTCCCGTGTGGAAAGGCGATGAACACCGGGCGGCCAACCGTGAGACGTGGTAGCGTTCTCCGCTTTCCCAAGTCGATCGTCCCCGCCGGTCGCTTCTCGACTCGCGTTCGGACGGATCTCTGGTCAAGTCACTGAAACCCAGGTCGATCCGCTTGGGAAGCTACTCGTCGTGCCCCTGGTCAACCGACCCGGTGCTCATTGCCAAACCGCTTGAGGGCACGTACACTGAACTCCCTGACCGACAATGGCTTCGGGCCATTTCCCATCTTGGACGGGTGGCAGAGTCTGGCTGATTGCACCGGTCTTGAAAACCGGCGTCCCGCAAGGGACCGGGGGTTCGAATCCCTCCCCGTCCGCTCGACTTATGTCAAATCGCCGTCTCTGAACTACCTGGTGTGTCACGGCAGACCAACTCCTCCATGGCGTCATAGAACCCGTCATCGACATTCGGGTAGTCGTCCATCGTGATCTGTATCGTCGTCTGCATCGACTTGTGACGCATGAGCCGATGAAGGACGGGGATGCCGATCGCTCGGGACCAAACCGACGAGGTTCGGTTGCAGCGTCGCGAGAAGGCGCACGCGTTCGCGCCGACCATCGCCTACATGCTGGTGATTCCGACCTTCTTCTGTTTCATTCCTGGGGTACTGGTTCCGCTGATGGGGCCATTCTTGTACGAGATCCCGCACGCGCCCATCTTCAGTCGACCGCGACGATCTATTTGCCGGTGAGCGTCCAGACGGGGTCGTAGGGTTGTCCCGACGATTCCTCGATGGCCCGAGCGCATCGGGAGAGGAGCACCCCCGCGGGACCGTCCTCGGGAATGTCCGCCAGGATGCGCGCGAGCTTGGCGATCGCCGCGATCGGTCGTTGCTCTTCGAAGTCGGTCAGCGCGGCTTCGTAGTCGGTCGCGTGGACCAACCAGGGTTCGCTTTCGTCCCCGGAGAGCTCAAAGAGATTGATTGGTTGAGAGATGTTGACGACCCGAACGGCGCCGAGACGTCGCCAATAGAGAGCCGGAGACTTTTCCTCTCCCGGAAGCGCGGTGCGGGAGTCGCCAAGAAGGCCGGCGCTGCGCAGCGTCGCGTCGGTCACCAGGAGCGGAACATCCCAAAACTTGGTGGCTCCCTGAACCCGGCTCGCCCGATTGACGGAGTCACCGACTGGTCCGTACTGAACCTTCCGGCGGGAACCGATGTTGCCAACCCGGGCTCGTCCGGTGTTCAGACCAATGCCGACGCGGAGCTCTTCCTTGACCAGGTCGTACCAATCGCGATTGAGTCCCTTGAGACTGAGCAGGATTTCGGTCGCGGCCAGGCAGGCCCGACGAGCGTCGTCGTCTCGTCCCTTGGGGGCACCCCACATCGCGAGGACCTCGTCGCCGCGAAAATCGGCCACGACGCCGCCGTAACCCATGATGATGTTGGAGAACGCCGTCATGATGTCGCGGATCCAGTCGATCGTTCCCTTGGCGTCGTCGAGTCTTTCGCAGATGCGACTCGATCCGCGGATGTCGCAAAAGAGAAATGTCACCTCGTCGAGATCCTGTCCATCGAGGATCTCCGGATTGTTGTCGAGTTCGACGGCCAAGTCCTTGGTGAAGAACTGCTCGAAGCGAGCGCGATTCTCCGCCGAACGCTCCTTGGTGCGAATGACTTCGAGCGCCGTGGAGACGATACTGGCGATGCCCGTCACGTAGCTACAGGTTCCCTCGTCGATCCCCTCGCCGGAGCGTCGTCGATCCGAGTAGAGCACGCCGATGACCGTCCCCTTGGAGTCCAAGAGGGGAGCGACCAGAAACCAGTCCATCGCGGCCATGCTCTGTTGGGAGCCGACAGCCGAGGGAACGGATTCGCTGATGAGCCGGCCACTCTCGCGGGCTCGGTTGAGCACGGTCTGGCTCGGCGTGGGAAGGTCCTCTTCCGTTCTGGTGAATTCCCAGTCGCTTCGATCGGCATGCCAAAGCACGACCTGGGCGAAGTCGACGTCGACTTCCTCTTCCACCGCCTTGGCGGCCGATGCGAAGAGTTGCGGCGGATCCGCGAAGTTCTCGACCATGTCCAAAATGCGATTGAGTTGCCGACGGAGGTCTTCTTCCCGGCCAATTGGCTCGAGCGTCCTGGCGTGGTTGCTGAGCAACTTTCCGACCGATTGGCCCAGCGTGGCGCCGGGACTGAACGGGATTCGCGTCGCTTCCGGCCGAAAACTCGACGTTTCCGATTCGTCGTCTTCGGTTTCCGCTTCGACGGTGATGTGGGAATCGAGCAACTGCAGCCGGGCCGGAAGGGCGATGTCGATCTGCCGACCCGACTCGATCTCTCGATGGGTGGGACGCCCTCCCTCCTCGCGGATCAGGACGGCGAGGACGCCAGCGTTGAGCAGCGTTGCCCGACCAGGGTCGCGAAAGCGTAGAACCAAATGCGTCCGTGAAATCTCGGTTCGATTCGAGATGATGACCCGGGCTTCTTTCCCCTCTCGGACGAAGGTCCGCGCGAGCGGAGGAACCGGGTCCTTGGCTCGGCGCCGTCCGAGAACGATCGGGCCGGCATGCTGGACCGACACTTCTCCCGGGATGCTGTCGCTGGTCACCTTCACAATGAGCATCGGAAGTGATTCCACCCACGGATCTCAGAAACCTTCGCCGTCATGCTCCTTGTCTATCCAAGGTCGCGGCGTTGTCATCATCTTGGTGGCCTTCATTGGCGCTCGCGCGAAATCGAGGCCATGGGCCGAGCCTTCTCCCGGCGAAACTTCATGGTTCCGTCGTTCCAATGGCGGCTTCCGCCGACTTGGGACCGTCGAGGCGCGATTTGACGATCGTCGAGATCGCGTCGGCAACGCCCGGCACGTGGGCGAGTAGATTCTCGAACGCGGCTCGCGAGACGGTGACGCAGTCCAGGGGGGTGGCGGCACGGACGGCCGCTCGTCGCGGTTGATCTTGGTAGAGGGCGATCTCGCCGAACGTCTGGCCGGTCTCGAGCGTGTCGATCACCTTTCCGTCGATGATAATTTCGGCCTTGCCGTCGACGATGAAGTAGACTTTGTCTCCGAAATCGCCCTGGTCGAAGACGAATTGGCCCCGTTCGAAGTGCTCTCGGATGACCGAGTCGGGTTGAAAGATCCGCAGCTCGGCGATGTCCCGAGGCAACATCCAGTCGAGCAGCCAATCGAAGAGGACGCGAATCTTGCGGTCGAGTCCGGGCATCTTCGACACGTAGATGGCGCGCCAGAGGATCCACGCCAGGACTCCCGACACCTTCACGCCCATCACACTGGCGACCGCGCTCATGCGCCCAAGGGACCCGAGTTTTCCCAACCCCGCGAAGGAGAACGTCTTCAGTTCCTTCCCCTGGAGGGACGCGGCGATGTTCTGGGCGCATGTCTTCGCCTGACGAAGGGCGTGTTGGGCCGTTGGAGGAGAACCGGGATCGGACTCGTCATCGTAGCGATCGGTGGTCGGAATAAAGGCGCAATCCCCAACCGCCCACACTCCCTCCCGATGGAGTAGGCGGAGTTGGCGATCGACCGCGATTCGTCCACGCCGCTTTTCACAATCGAGTTCCGCGAGAAGAGGATGCGGTCCCGATGGCACGGTCGCGACCACGGTCCTGGTTGGAATCGCCTCGGTCTGGTCGCTATCCTTGGCTCGACTGAGAGCGCTGGTCGCGGTGACGGCGGTCATTCGGGTGCGGAGTCTGATCTCCACGCCACGGTTTTGGAGAATCCGATGGGCGAAGCCCGCCAGATCCTCTTCCATTTCCGGTAGGATACGGTCACCGCTTTGGAGAAGAATGAACGTGAGATCGTCCTCTTGAATGTTGCGGTAGGCCTTGATCGCGGAGCGGAGCAGATCGTTCATTTCCGCGATACATTCGACGCCGGAGAATCCGCCTCCCGCGACCACGAAGGTCAGCAGTTCCCGACGGTTTTCTGGATCGGTCTCGTTGTCGGCTTCCTCAAGTGTATTGACGAGATGGTTCCGTAGTCGCAGTGCATCCCCCAAGTAGCGAAAGGGGATGGAGTGTTCACGCATCCCCGGAACTCTCGAGTAGTCGAGTTGAGTTCCCAAACCGATCACGAGGTGGTCGTAGCGGATCGTCGCGGTCTGTGGGCGACAGCCGGGAAAGAGGTGGATGGTCTTCTCGTCGAGGTCGATGTTTTGGATCTCACGGCTGTAGAGCCGAGTCTGACGGACGAGTCGTCGAATGGGCGAGATGGCGTGGAGCAGCTCGATGGAGCCGGAAACGACCTCGGGCAGAAGGGGTTGGAAGACGATGTAGTTCTCCCTGCTGACCAGGGAGATCTCGACTTGATCCCGCATCGATTTGGGGAGCGCCCTTTCCAAGTACATGGCGGTGTAGACGCCCGCGAAGCCGCCACCCAGGATGACGACGCGTTTTTGCGGTGATGCCATATTCTTGACGCTTCCTATGTTGCGAAGATGAATGCCGGACCGTAGCTTAATCGGGAATGGCTCCCGCTCACAAGCTCGAGCTTTTTGTGGAGCGATCAGGGCGCCTTTGAGCACCACACTCGTTGCTGGGAGCGTGGAGCGGCGAGAGCTCCGGGTTTGATCCGCGAACCCCGGGAATTGAGTTCGTCACGAGGAGGTACCAAACCGTGGCAGTCGTCATGCCTGTCGCCGAACTCGATCCCAAGGAGGGAGACGAGCACCCAGACGCATCGGTGCTTCCATTCTTCTCGCTCTTCCAAATGCTTAAGAAGGTGCCGAGCTTCGACAAGTATCCGGGAACATGGGTGCTTCGGCGCTATCGCCCGGGGGATGTCGTTTGCGAACAGGGGGAAACCGGTTCGACGGCCTTCTACATCCTGTCGACGGAAGACCTCCATGCCTTTCGAAATGCCCAACTCGAGTCGAATCCCGACGACGCGGAACTGCGCGCCGAGGTCGACGCGCTGGCGAAACGAATCGAGATGCTCGCCGGCCTCGACGGGGAGATCGCCCGCGATGAACGCCACAGCGCGTTCGCGCATCTCGACACCGGGAACTTGAGGCCGGAGCCGCGACCGGAGGGCATTTGGGATCGCATCGGAGCCGCGCTCTTTGGCTCGCGCCGCGCGGCCGAGCGGCCGATCCCGGAATTTATTCCCAATGACGGCCCCACCGACATCAATGCCATCACCGGCATCGCCCCGATGTACGAAGGGGAGATTTTCGGCGAGTCGAGCTGTCTGGGCCGCGTTCCGCGATCGGCCACGGTGATCGCGTCACGCGACTGCTACATGCTCGAGATGGTCCGAAGCATCATGGACAAGATTGTCTCCGATCGAAACTATCAGGACAAAGCCGAGCAAAAGTACAAGGACCGCGTCTTCGAGATCCACCTCCGACGCGAACCGCTCTTTTCCAAACTTTCGAGCGATCAGTACAAGATGGTTCAGTCGGTCGCGGAACTCATCTTCATCGAACCGGGTGACGTCCTCTTCGACGAGTTCGAGAAAGCCGACTCGGTCTACGTGATTCGTCGTGGCACGGTGGCCGTGATCAAGGGCATCCTGCTCGATCGTGAGTCGATCGCTCCGGACCGCTGGAAACTGCTCTTTCAACGGGTGCACCGAGCCAGTGCTGAGCCCGATGATCCACGCTCGCTCCTTTGGGCATGGCTTTCGGACTCGACGCGGCAAGCGATCGAGGAGGGCAAAGCCAGCGACGTGGCCGTCAAGTCGGACATGGTCGGGGCGCTCAACCGCCTCATGACGAACGTCACGTATTTTGGATGGAGTTTTCTCTCCGAAGCCGGTCGTGCCGATCTGCTCAAGGGAGAAGAGTCGAGGACGCTTACCAAGGAGGCGAACACGGCCCTCCATCAGTTCCTGCAGGAGCGAGGGACCTACTTCCATCGGCTCATCGACGAGACCATCACCGGCGAGTTCCCGAGGGCCGACAACGGTGTCATCAAGGTCGCGTCGATGTCGCCTCTCCAGCACCGCCTCTTGGGGCGACACCTGGTGGCGAGCCTCTTTCCCGAAGCGGTGCCGCAGCCGACGGTGCCGGTCACGCTGGCTTACCGCTCGCGTGGAGAGTGCATCGGGGAACTTGGGGTGATCGACGACGCTCCGCGTACCGCCAGTTGCGTCGCTTACGATCACCCGGCGGACTTCGATCGCAAGATCGCCGAGTACAAGAAGTATCTCGCCAGCCGCGTCGAGTTGGTGCGGATCCGTCGAGACGACTTTCAGCGAATTCTCAGCCATTCGCCCGCGGTGCGGGCGGAGGTGGAGAAGATCGCCGAGGGGCGGCGCTCCAACACCGAGACCACGGCGATGCGTGGTTGGCAAGCGGAGATGCCGAGCGCGTCGCCCCGCTATCATGAGCTTGGGTTCTTTCAGGGCCAGCAGCTCATGTTGATCGATCTCGATCGCTGTGTCCGCTGCGGGGACTGTGTTTCCGCCTGCAAGAACACCCACGATGACGGCCGGACGCGTCTTTTTTTGGACGGCCCTCGTTTCGAGAACCGCTACCTCAGCCCGGCGACTTGCCGGAGCTGCCGCGATCCGGTCTGCATGATCGGCTGCCCGGTTGGTTCGATCACGCGCGGGGGCAATGGCGAGATCATCATCGAGAATTGGTGTATCGGCTGCAAACTTTGCGCGGAGCAATGTCCCTACGACTCCATACAAATGCATGAGATTCTCCCCTCGGAGCGCAGGCAACAGCAGGAAGCGACGTCCGTTTCCCGCGAGGTCAAGGAAGTGAGCCATCGGGCGGTGGTCTGCGACTTGTGCTCCACGCTGCCGACTGGCCCGGCGTGCGTTAGCATGTGTCCTCACGACGCGGCGCGACGTCTCGATGGAGTGACTCGGTTCTGAGCCGGTCGCCACCGCGGACGGAGAAGATGCACCGTCGCCAGAAGGCGGAACCTCGCATGAATCGATACCGCCGCTGGCGAATGACGTCGCGGCCTTGGACGTGAGAGCATGCTCCTCGACTCGACCCATCGAAACTGGATCATCACGGTTGTCGTCCTGACGGCACTCGCGACCGCGACCTACGTCCCCTATGCCTTGCTGGCCGTCAACGGTCCGACGGGCGGCTCCGGACCGGGCATGGTTTACGGCGTGCTGGCGACCGCGCTGATGGTCTTTCTCGGCCTCTTGAACCTTCGCAAGAGGTTTCCCCGTTTGGCACTGGGCCGGGCCCAGACTTGGCTCCGAGCCCACATTTGGCTTGGCCTGTTGACCTTTCCCTTGCTGCTCTTTCATGCCGGGTTCGGTCTGGGAGGACCGCTGGAGATCGCGCTTTGGATCTGCTACGGCATCGTCATGCTCAGTGGCATCTTCGGTGTTCTGGTACAGCACGCTCTGCCGCGTGGCATGACCGATCGCGTCGCCCGCGAAACGATCTACGAACAGATCCCGCACGTGTGCGCGGTCATCCAAGCCGAGGCCGATGTCCAGGTCTCGGCTCTCTGCGGTCCCATCGAATGCGAACCGTCACCGCTGCTCGAGCGACGGTGGACGAAACTACGTGGCCCGCGGCCGAAGAAGGGCGAACCCATCCCCAAAGCGAAGATGGCCACCGATGTCTTGGTCGTCGGGAAAACCGAGTTCGATGACTTGAAGCAGCGCGTCTACGTGAGCGAAGCGATTCCGCCCGAGACCGACGCGGAAGAGTATGTCGAACCGGACGTCATCGAGGGAGCTCCCGGAAGCGACTCGGTGCGGTCGTTTTACACGGAAGAACTGCGACGCTTCCTCGGTCCCGAGAAAATGTCGCGCAGTCCGCGGCGCTGCCTGACGGTGATCAACGCGTTCGGTCGCCTTCACGCACAAGTCGCCGCGACCGGTCCGCTTCATCATCTCGTGGAGAAACTCGAAGACTTTGCCGATCTGCGGCGCCAGTTGGCCGAACAGGCGCGGTTGCAATCGTGGATGCAGCAGTGGTTGCTCCTCCATGTGCCGCTTTCGGTCGGCTTGTATGTGTTGATTGTCGCTCACGTGATCACGGCCGGGTACTACTGAGACTCGCGTCGGCTCTCAGATCGTTGGTGTCGGAGTAATCGATGACCATTGAACGCGGGACGAAACCGATCCTGCAGCGAATCGACATCACGTATGTCCGGGAGACTCCTCCCTGGCGGCAACTGCGTTTCCGGTTGGGCATGCTCCTACTCGTCGTCACCTGCGCCTTGATGGTCGCCTTGATGGCGGTGGGGGACTACTCCGCGTTCGAAGCCGGTCCGGTCACCGAGCCTCACGCGATGTTCGAGAACGACTGCCAAGCTTGCCACGATCGCTCCTTCATGCCGTTCGCACGCTTGCTGACGATGCAACTCGACTCGTCCACCAGTCCCTCGACCTCTGATGCGCGATGTCGCCACTGTCACGATGTTGGCGATCACTTCGCCGGCCAACGTTCGACGGATGTGCGCTTGAACCCGCACTGCGCGACGTGCCATCAGGAACACGAGGGCATGGCGGCCCTGATCGACGTCTCCGACAACCACTGCACCGGATGCCACGCCAATCTCAGCGCGATCCATCCCGAGACGACGCTCGCCAACAGCGTCGTCGATTTCGAGACGCATCCTCCCTTCGCGATCCATCGCGACGGCGATCAGGCGACCGATCCGGGCGCTCTCTTCTTCAGCCACTCCGCCCACATGCCGAAGGATCCGGAGAAGCTCGCGCTCTTTCTCGGGGCGTCGGGATTGCAAGAGGGGCTCACGTGCCGTTCCTGCCACGTGCCGGAGGAATCGGGTAAGGGCTTTCTCCCGATCAGCTACGAACGCGACTGCGCCGCGTGTCATCGCAACGCCCTCGAGTTCGATCGAGCGCGGTTTCCGGGAGAGACGGTTCCTCACGGCTCGCCGGACCTCGTCGTGGGCTTCTTGCAAGCGAAGTATGCCGACTCCATCGAGGACGAGTGGAGCGCGACCGACGATGGGCCTCGGTTCGACCGTTCCGCCAGCCGTCGTCGAGTCGATGATGTCGTCGCGGACGCTCTCGGCCGACTTTCCGGTTCGGACTCGTCGCCCGCCCCATCCACGCCGACGACGTCTCTCGATCAGGCCAAACGCATGCTCGCCGGTCGAGGGGGAGGCTGCCGCTACTGCCACGTCGTCGTCGAGACATCGGAGGAACTGGCGGAACTGCCCGCGCGGTGGCGGCGGAACAGCTTCGACTTCACACCGCCCCTGGATGAAGACGTCGAGATGGTGGGCGGGAAGAGCGAGGAACCCTCGGACGGGGCCTCCACGGAGCAATCTCCGACGAAGCCATGGCCGATTTGGCGGGTGGTCGACGTCAACATCCCCGATACCTGGCTCCCCAAGAGCGACTTCGATCACGACAGCCATCGTTTCCTGCGCTGCCAGGACTGTCATCAGTCGGTGGGGGAGAGTCATTCGGCCGCCGACGTCTTGATGCCGGCGATCGACAACTGCCGGACGTGTCACGGCGAGTCGGGTTTCGCGCGTCGGGTGCGCGATTCGTGCGTGTCGTGTCATGGCTATCACGTTCACGCCGAGAGCAAGTCGATGCGGTCCGATGGACGGATGCTGATTGAGGCGATCATGGATGGCCGCTACGATAGCGACAACGTCGAACCAACGCGAGTCCCCACATCAACGTCGGATCAGCCGTGAACTCTTCCCATCCTCGCCAATGGCGAACCTTCGAGCAGCGCCGAACGATCCGATGGTCCGTCGTCGGCGTGTCGATCGCCATCGCGCTCACGGTGGGAGTGGTGCGAAGCGCCGATGTGGAGTCCACGCCCTCCAGCCCACACGACGGCTCGGTGGCCAAGGCGGGGCCCCTCTACCTAGGGGTGTCGAGCTGTTCGGCCCAGCCGTGTCACGGAGACGTCGGCGACATTGGAGAACCGGGTTGCGAGTACACGACCTGGGCACATGCCGATCCACACTCGCGAGCATACGACGTCCTCAAGAGCAAGCTCTCGCGACAGATTGTCCAGCGGTTGGGCTTCACCAAGCCGGCCACTCGCGTCGGGCTCTGTCTCGAGTGCCACGCGACCTACGTTCCCAAGAGTCAGCGCGGCGAGCGGTTTCTCCTCAGCGACGGGGTCGGCTGTGAGTCGTGCCACGGGCCGGCGGAGAAGTGGGTGAAGTCCCACGTCGGCTGGTCATCGCGGTACGACACTGAAGAGATTCAGAAAAAGAAGGCCGAACTCGGCATGATCGACACCGACAATTTGACGGTTCGGCTCCAGCTTTGCGCGAGTTGCCACGTCTCGCTGGGTAATCGAGAGGTCAATCACGACCTCATCGCCGCGGGCCACCCTAGGCTCCTGTTCGAAGCGGCGTCCTACCACGAGTCGTTGGCGCGGCACTGGCCGGCGGAGAAGGGAGCCGATCTTGCCGATCTTTGGCTGACCGGCCAAGTGGTCGTTCCGGAGGCGGCGCTCGAGATGCTCGCCCAACGCGCCGAGGACGAGTCGCGGCCTTGGCCGGAACTCGCCGAATACGACTGCTACGCTTGCCATCATGACCTTCAGGATCAACGTTGGCGTCGGCAGCGATCGTCGGCGGGAATGATGCCTTGGAACGACTTCTACACGGGGCAGCTTTCGAGGCTCGCCAAGTCCGCGGCATTGCCGCCAAAACGCTCGATCGCCAACTCGCTCGCCGACTTGTCACGGAAGATGTCCACCCCGGTCGCCGAGCGTCATGCGATCGCGACCACGGCACGCTCGGTGGCGGAGGCGTTGCCCGATTGGCTCGATCGCATCCAGCGGAGCCATGACGAATCGTTGACGCGCGACGATGTCGAGGCGTTGCTCGAAGCCGTGCTGGAGGATGACTCCGACGGGAGTTGGGATGCCGCGTTGCAACGTTTCCTGAGCGGAGCCATTCTCTATCAGGCGCTGCGAGAGATGGGCGGAAGCGATCCGGCGCTCGCCGAACGGTTGCGGAAGTTGGGGAAACGGCTCGTCGTCCCCGATGGATTCGACAGCCCGCGAACGTTCGAACCGCCGAAGACATCGAACGACTGATTACTTCGACGGTTGGTCCGGCTTGGCCGAAACGACGATCGCTTCTAGTGTCCTGATTGGCTAATTCATTGCCCAAGAAACGTTGGGTGCCATGCCCACGCTGGACGTGGGGGCATGCCGAAAACGCCCCTGATTCAGCACACTCCCGCACGAGTGGGCAGCGAATAGATCAACGGGCTGCTAGGCGGGCGAAGAGCTTCTGAACTCGCTCGGGGTCGTAGTCCATTCTGGCCTGGAGACGAGTGGCGTAGTCGGTCGCCCACTCTTTCGCCTCGATGGCGGTTTGCTTGCGTTCCCGACCGGGAGCAAGTCCCAAGTAGAGTTCCTTGTTGAGTTGCGCGAGGATCGAACTCTCTGCCGAGGTCGGCTCCATGCGGCTTCGCTGAGCCATTTCCTCGGATGTCACTCGATAGGCCCACGCCAACTGCCGTGCCGAGTCGAAGTCGAGAATTTCCTTGCCGCCAAGGAGGCAGATCTCGCTCAAGAGCCGTTCGGCGGCAGCGTCGTCGAGTTTCTTCGCGTTGATTTCCTTGAGCAACTGGTCGGCCCAAGCCAGGACGGTGTCCGCGGCGGCGGCGATCCGTTCGGGTCGGCCGAAGGGCTGCTGGTCGAGTGCCTCTCGCAGGGGTTTGAGTCCCTTGGCGATCTCCTCATCGGCCTCGTCCGGAGTCCGGCCGAGGTGAACGATGGCGAGTTTGGTAAGCGCCGTCGGCCACTGTCGGATGCCCGGGCGTCCCGGCTTGCCGGTGAAGCCGCGACGGATGCGCCAACTCGGCTGGCGTAGGTCGTGGTGGCAGGCCGCGCAGTCGAACTGGGCGAGTCGGGGCCAGGCGGGCATGTCGCTCGACACGCCATCTTTCTTCGGACGATGCAGCGCCTCGTCGGCGAGATGGGCTTGAGTTCCCAAGAGCATCACGGTCTGACGCAGCCCGATCACTCCCCCAACGAGAACCGTCGTCGCTCGTTCGTAGTCGGCGAAGTCCTTGTTCCGAGCCTTGATCACCTTCTCGATCTGCTCGCGTTCCTTCTCGTCGTCGGCGCCCAGTTCGAGTAGCTTCTGGTGAAGCGTTCTCCAGTGGGGCGGCTCGAGATCGCTGTAGGTCTCCACTTCAAACCCGGGCAGAATGGGGTGCCCGGCCGCGTACATCTCGTGAGTGACGACCTTGCCCTCAGCCGTATTGCCGAGGTGACAAGAGAGGCAGAGCTTCGTCTTCACCGCCGGGTTCTGAAGCGGAATCATGCCGAGACTCTGCTTCTTCTCTTCCGATTCGGTGCGCCAGTTGGTGCGGTGGTGTTGAATCAACCAACGCTCCGACGGACCATGGCACGCGCCGCAGCCAATGCCGTTGCTGATCTCGAAACGCTCCCCGCGGAGTTCCACCGGACAGTTGAGGGCGTGACAATTCAGGCAGCGATCTTGCTGGTAGGCCGGCTTGTCCGACCAGCCTCGATCCGAGCGACGAAGGATCTCGATCATCGTCGCCGAACGTTCCGACTCGAGCGTCTTGTAGGCTTGGGAATGCCGGTCCATCGACTCCCAACGATGAACTTCGTCGAGGCGAACCCACGCATTGTCTTCCGCCCCGCGGCGATGACAAAGGTGGCACTCCTTGACGCCGAGGAACTTGTCCTCGGGATGGTAGGCGGGCGCGGTGAGTTCCAGACGCGCCGGTGGGTCGCTTCCCAGGAGTTGGTTTTCGAAGACGACTCCCGCCGAGCAGAGCAGGGCCGCAAGGAGCATCAGTCGCAGTCGGAAGAGAGAGGCTTGTTTCATGGCTCGTTCGCGTCGTTGGCTATTAGTCGGCTCTCGATCTTCTCGAGCAGTTGCTGGACATCTCGAGGTTCGAACGTTGCTGGACTATCGTAATCAATCGTTCGTCGTTTTTGGTCGATAGACTCGCGAACCGTCGGAAAAGTGAGCAATTTCCGCAGCTTTCGCAGATCCTCATACACGGGATCCGACAATGGGACGCGCGCTCCATCGGCCAAGGCGACGAGGGCGAGATAACGTTGCGTCATCGCGTCCCAAGTTCCGAGATCGCTCGTCGGTCCCGACTCGCCCACCGCGGCGATCAACTCGCCGGTGACGACTGGGGCCGCCGCTTCGGACGCGATCCAATCCTGAAGACGGTTGAGTGCCTCGCGCGAAGTGTCGGCAACTTGCTGGGCCGACGGCGTGGGATAGTCCCCCTTGGTCATCGCGTTTCGCAGCTTCTTCAGGGAGTTCAGCGCCGCGTGAGCTTGTGGAGAAGCCGTCCCGGTCGCAAGCGACGGGAGCATGGCCGTGTACCATTCGTTCCAGGGGAGCCCACCGGTCAGGCCTTCGGACTCGTAGCGTCGCTTTCGCCAGGCTTGGTCCGCCAAACTGTGATGACAGGCGTAACAGTCGTACTCCGCCAGTTCGGGCCAGGTTCCGCCATCAGCGGCATGCTGGGCACGCTGGTGCAGCAGCTCCGTCGCGGCGACGGCCGACTGTTGCTGGCCGATCTTCCAGAGTTGGGTCGGCAAGCCCGGGTCGGCGAGTCGCTGCTCCGCGTAATCCCAGTGCTTTGGCCACAGCGCGTGGTATGCGGCCGCTTCGAACGTCAAGCGAGGATGGCCCGCGGCGATGAGGTCGTGGTTGACGTCCATGCCGCTGGCGCCCACGTGGCACTTGGTGCATGTTCGCACGCGAAGCGGCAAGTTGGCCATGTCGACCATCCCCAATCGCGACTTTTCGGCGGGGCCGCGGTCGCTCCAATGAGGATCCTGAAAATGTGGGAGCAGCCATTGCCGTGCGGGACCGTGACACATTTCGCATCCGACGCCCTGGCTGACGATCGCCTCGTCGGGCTCGACGCCACCATCGCTTGGAGTCGCGGTGCCGTGGCAATAGAGGCACCGTTGTTCACGCAATGCCTGGAAGTACGCGGGCGATGCGGTGTCGTCGACGGCGATGCCCAATCGCGAGAGCATCTGTTGAGAGCGTTCGTTGAACAGCACCTGATAGGCTCGCGCGTGCGGATCGTTGCTGGCCCACGTGGTGTAGGCGCAGGAGCTGTCGGCCGCGGAACCGACATCACCGTGGCAGGACGCCGAGGCACAAGAGTCGACGCCGATGAACTGGGGAATGGGCGTGGACTCAACGGCCGGGACTTCCGATCGGGCGACGCGATGGCCACCGACCACGACGGCGATACCCGTGCCCAAGACGGCCAAGGCGGCCAGCAGGCGCCAGAGCGACCCTTGGGCGGGGGAGGCAAGTCGTTCGATACTCGCGCGATCTTGGTACATGGAAGTTGATTCGTCCATTGCCATGGCCTGGCATGAAACAAGATCGGTCTCGCCGCATTGGATTTGGAGACGCTAGCTAAAGCATACCAATTCTGATGGATGTCCCGGCACCTTTCCCAGCCGGGATCGGATCGTGTTCTCGCAAGACCGCTTCGGTTCGCAAGTCTTCCCCGCTTCCCATGGCGGATGTCGACACCCGTCGAAGGGAGGCGTCGTCTCGTCTCCCGCCGAGAGAGGGACAAGTTCCCCGTCAAGACCTAGTGTTCGGGTGCCACTGGCTGCTTGTCAGCCAGTGAGAACGAGTTACGTCACCGGCAACCCGAAGTTAGACGTTTGACGGTGTACTAGGCTCCGTCCCAAACGTTGGCTCTGGCTACGTTGGCGCGGGACTCTGTCGGGATGCCTCGACTCGCTGAGCCTCGGGCCAACGATCTACTCTTGAGACGACGCCTAGTGACGCCACCGCCCCTCGAGTCCTGAGTTGAGGTTGATTCATCGGTCGGATGCTGCTATCCGGCGCACTTCCAAGAAAACACGCACAGGGCGAGGAGGGGGGACGAACCCTCCTTCTCGACGTCGGTGGCGTCCCTGTTTGGGGGTGGACGTCGATAGCCAAGCCAGGCCCGGTGTCGAGACACCGCTACGGTTCTCCGTGGGGAAAGGTCCATGAGAATGCGACGACAGATCGGTCGATGGTTGGGAGCCTTCGCGCTGTTCACTTGCTTTGCGAGCGACGCGAGCGCCCAGGTCCAGGTGCCCGCGACGCCGGCGGACGCCGAATACATTTCCACGGAGTTCACGGACCAAACGGTTCACGTGGTCGATTCGCACGACGCGACGTTGATCGACCGTTGCCCGGGTGGGAGACCGTCGTGGTTCGTGGAGGCCGACTACCTCTTTCTGAAACCGCGGCGTCTAAACCTGGACTATGCGATCCTCGATCAGAACATTGCCATCAATGCTCCGAATGGTGAGTTGATCGACCTCTCGCTTCCGGCCAACAGCGGCTTGCGTATCGGCGGTGGCCTGACGAGTGGAAGTCGTGCGAGTCGGTTGGGAGTCTTCTACACGTATCTTCACTCGTCGGCGAAGGGGAGCGTCAGCGCCCAGCCGGGAGAACGGGTGATCGCGACGTTGGCTCACCCGACGAGTACTCCCTTCGCCAATTTCGCCAGTTCCACCGCTAGTCTCGACTACGACGTGATCGATCTCGAGTGGTCGCGTGCCTTCGCCACCATTCAGGACACGTTGCAGACCAGGCTCATTGCCGGCGGTCGCGTGGGGATCATCGATCAGCGTTTCGACACGCTCTACGATGGGCAGAACTTCAACCGGACCCAGGTCTCGGTACCCAGTCGTTTTCGCGGCGGCGGACTTCGTTTGGCTGGCGAGGGAGATTTTCGCCCATTCGAAGGAGCGGCTCTCTCCTTGTTTGGAAGGGCGGGGGCTTCGCTTCTCGTCGGCGATACCAAGACTCAGTGGAATGAGACCGCCAACGACGGTCAGATGACCGTGGTGACTTTCGAACAGGACTACGACCAAGTCGTTCCGATCGGCGAACTAGCGGTCGGCATCGCCTGGACGTGGAAGCACGCCCAGGTGCGGCTCGGCTACGAGATCGTCAATTGGTTCGGTCTCAATCGACAGCCGTCCTTCACGGACGACATCAACGTCGGCAAAGTCGTCGAGGAATCGAGCGACCTGACGATCGACGGGTTGTTTCTTCGCGTGATGTTCCAGCGATAGCGGCTTCGGCCGTCGACTAGAATTCGCCTCAAGAGTCGACTCTGGCTTTGGCTGGCTACGTCGGCGCGGGACTTTGTCGGGCTAGATCAAGCCAAGCGCTACAAGGTAGCTTGGCGCCCTGGTCCGATCCCGCGGATTCGCCTTGAGTCATGGGCGCCAAGACCTTGACGGTCTTGGCTTCGCCTTTCTCGTCCCGCACCCACTCGCTGAGTGATCCTCGTGCCGACGATCAATTCTTGAGTCGAAGCCTAGAACTCCTTGAGAACGGGTGGCATCGGGACGTGAGGGCCACCTTCGGACTCGTAGGAGCCGAGACCTGCCTGGTAGTGCGGTTTGCAGAACCAGCCGAGGAAGATGCTCCGCTTGCGGCAAATCCCGTTGTAGTCCTGTCCCCACGTTCCTTCACAGGGACTCGCGGGACGGCGACGACAGAACCGAGGGGCTCCGCCGCCGACCCAACCTCCCCGATAACCGTATCGATAGGGGATCTTCGCATAGCATGCGACGTTCTGCGGGCAACCCGCACGGCGTTGCGTGTGGGCGCAGGCTTGCTTGGCCTGTCGTTTCGGGAGCGTCTTCTGTTTGTGCTTCTCGTGCTGAGAACCGAGTGCCGACCCCGCGAGCAGGAGCGTGAGGGACAGACAGTATGTCAATGGACGTCTCATAAGGGAGCCTTTCGCCGCCAAGTTCGTCCTTGCGGGGTTGCCTATCTTTACAATCGGTTCGGATTCCGGTTGAACTTGAGGTAGGGCAGGCGAACGTCCTGGAAGAATGACTCGTCCGGCCGTTGATTCGTCGGGGGCATGAAGCCCTGGGCGCCCACGAACGTGACGACATCGTCCTGCTCCACGCCGTCACCGCTGACCCCCAACCCGCCGACGAGTTGGCCATTCTTGAAGATGGCCGTGCTTCCCGGAAAGAAGACGATCCCGTTCTGGTTGGCGATGTTGTCCGGGTCGCGGAAGTTCGTGTTCGGGAAGAAGGCGTCATGGCCCATCACCGACGTGAAGTCGTCGGCGGACATGGGCGGCCCGATCGAGGCTCCGGTCTCCGGATCGACGCCCCCATCGGTGAGAATCGAGAAGGGGGGCGGGTTGCCGTCGATCCCCGAGGGGAACTGGGGTTCGGCCAAGAAGCGAATCGTCCTGTTGGAGAAGGCCACGCCCGGTGCGACTCCCGGAATCTGGTCGATGGGCTGAAGCGCGGCCGGATCGGCGTAATAGGCCGTGTTGCGCGACTTGGCGACTGCGACATCGATCGAGAAGATCGTGGCGTCGGGCATGCGGAAGAGCCCAAGGACGTTGCCGTCGGTGTCGGAAACGGAAAGGACCATCGCCGCCGTCGAGCCAAGTGGTAGCCGAATGCCGGCCCTGGTCAGAGTCGCTTGGTTGATTCCCTGTTCGATGATCGCTTGGACTTCGGCCGCGGAGATCGAGCCATCGGGCGCGTCGCGCGGACCGATCAGCCACCCGACCGGAGCGAGCTGGCCATCGGCGGCGGCGAGGGTGACGCCGTTGACGCTACCGGTGCCAAGCGACAGTCCAAAGTCGACGAGTTGTTGAACGCCTTCGAACGGATTCCCCGGTCCGTAGACCGGCAGGGTGATGCCGTCGAGGTCGATGCGGCCGAAGGGAAGATCGAAGTTCGGCAGCGCCGGCGCGTTGCCGACCGGTCCCGAGAAGGAGGCGTTTCCACCGCTGCTGCCCCCCGCGGCGACAAACGCGATGTACTCGGCCTCGAGGGAGCGGTCGGGTTTGGAGGGATCGAAGTCGGTGCTCAGCGCCGAGTTTTCCTCGCTCGCGAACCCGGTCTCTCCCGGGAAGAAGACGCCGATACCGCCGACGAGATCGAGTCTACCCGAGCCGTCCTGGCGCTCCTTGAAGAGCGGGATGCCGCCAGGCAGGGTCGCGATGCCGCGCGAGACATACCCCGGTCCGCCGAACGACTCGGGGAAGGGAAGCACCGCCGGACTCAAGCCACCGGGAAGTGATTCGGAGTTAAAGACACCGTCGAGGATCGCGTCATCCGCCGTGCCGATGATGCCATCGACACCCGATTGGATCGCGCTGTCGCGATTGGTATGTTCGATGGCGAAGAGGGCCGCGTGAGGGGTGAAATCGATGTCGGGCGGGAAGTGGCCCCCGATACCCTGGGGAGCGACGAAGCCCGGTCCGCGGCTCAGCGGATCGGCAACGCTCGGGTTGCTCTCGATTTCACGCTGCGTGATCGTGGTTTGGCTGATGAATTCGACAGTTCGCGATGTCAGCGGCGCTCCGTTGTTGGCGAAGAAGGCGCCAGTTCGGGCTTTCGCGACCGCCCCATCCACGGCGAAGACTTGGGCATCGCCCGTGACTTGGAACTGGGGCGCGACGCCGTCCTCGATCTGGACACCGAGGATACGACCGACCCGATCGACGACGACGATGATGGCGTCATTGCTGGATGTCGCCGCCGATGCACGCTGAAGGAGCGTCTCAACTTCCGCGGCGGTGAGCGTCTCGACCGATTCCTCGTTGGCTCCGAGCGCGAGATTGCCCAGGACGGGCATCTCGTCTTCGATCACGATCCCTTGATCGACGTCGAAGTCCTCCCCAATGCCGCCGACGATCGCGTCGTTGCCTCCTCCACGCAAGAAGGAGTCATCACCGGCGTCCCCATACAAGGCGTCGTTGTTGGCGCCGCCATCGAGGACGTCATTGCCCAGTCCTCCGAAGAGCTGATCGACCCCTTCGTTGCCGAAGAGTTGGTCGTCGCCGGCGTTGCCTTCGACGCGATCGGTGCCAAAACCGCCTTGGACGATGTCATTGCCGTCGCCGCCGCGAAGGATGTCCTTGCCGGCGCCGCCGTCAATCGAGTCGTCCCCGGCGCCACCGAAGATGGCATCGGCGGCCTCCCCACCCATGAGGGTGTCGTCTCCATCTCCGCCATGGATTTGGGAGGTTCCGCCGTCGTTGATGATGACGTCGCTGCCCGATCCTCCGAAGAGGACGGTTGGTTGCTCGACGCCCAACCCGACGACGATGAGGTCGTCCCCTCCACCCGCGTCGACGCGAATCTGCTCGACGGGGAGGCTGGCGACCCGTCCGACTTCGACGACCCGGTCGAGAATGACGATCTCGGCCCCGACGCGTCCGACGGTGATCTCGTCGGCGTTCTCGGATCCGGTGATGTGGAGGATGCCCGCGTCGAAGGCGAAGGAGGCATCCATCACCGTTCGATCCTCGAGCGCCTCGAGACGGAGGTCTCTTCTGGACGGTCCTTTCCTCGCGGGGGAGGGCAAGGGGCGCGATTGTGACATCGTTGACCTCGAATCAGATCGTCAGCATGGATACCAACGGGCGCGACGCGTGACTTCCTAGAGACATCGACCATCACGGGGGGGCACCATGGAGTGAATCGCTTGAGATGGACGCTAACTCTTTGGACATTCGGTTACCAAAGGGTTGGCAATTGAGGAATTCTTAGGATGAACGGCACAAACTGCGAAGTCTACGAAGGCCGGTCGACCTTTGGAATCCAAACAGCCGTCACAAACGGAAAAAACCTCACGATCTGTCGAGTCCTGACCGATCTACAGTCTAGTGCGTGAAGTCGGTGAACAGTTTGGGTCACGTTTCTGCCGTCGGATGGAGTTTCGTTGGAGTCGCATGAAAGCCGACGGATGACCCGGTCTTCGCGAGTCGTCGCAAACTAAACTAGCTGGAACAAGCCAGTGAAGTTCCGAATCACGAAGCTCGGACCACTCGCGTTCGGGGCCGCTGTTGCGCTTCTGTTCTCGATGGAGCCCGTTGCCGCGAGCGGCGACCAGGTCCAGAAGGAAGAGTCGCGCCAACGTCTCGAGGGTCGGATCGATTCAACCCTCGCGGAGATGCCCCCCGCCGCGCCGCCACCAGAGACGTTCGCCCGCGATGCGCAGGGATGGACGAACGGGGTCAATCCTGACGTGGCCCCTGGCCCCGTCTTGCCCGTCGCGGAACTACCCCTTCCCACGGAAGTGGGCATCGACCTGCTCGAAGTTTCGCCAGAGGTCACGCTCGGCGCCAGCGACCAAGAGACCTCCGCGGAAACGATTCAGCACTTCGTCGCCCCAGGAATGCAGACGGCGTTCCCACCGCTGACGAGTGTCGCCGACACCGAAGTCGCCCAGGAATCGGCATCGACCGACGCGATCCGACCCGAAGTCCTGCGCCGACCCTTCCGCGAATCGACACCTTCCCGGCCGCCGGCCGATCCCTACGAGGATGGATCGGTGCTGCTGCGAACGCCGATGGACCCGCCCCTCGGATTCACGGGGCCCAGTGGTATCATTCCCGGCGAGTTTCAGGAGAACAGCCACTTCGTGCCGGTGACCGACCGTTGGCGCGAGGGCTTTCCGGCGTGGGATCGGTACGACCGAGCCCATCCGTTCGACGAAGACTACCCCTACACGCTCGGGCACTGGTGGGATCCGTTCAACCAAAACGTGCTCAAGGGCGACTACCCGATCATCGGTGAACAGACCTTCCTCAATATCACCGCGGCGACGCTCGCGATCGCCGAGGGACGCGGGCTGCCCAACCCGACGACCCCCTTCGAGAGCACCGCGCGACCCTTCGAGGAAGAGTTCTTCGGCCGACCCGAGCAGTTCTTCTACACGCAGTTCTTCCGCCTCCAGTTCGATCTCTTTCACGGCGACACCGCGGTCTTCAAGCCGATCGACTGGGCGGTCCGCATCGCGCCGGTCTTCAACGTCAACCATCTCGACCTCGAAGAACTCGCCATCGTCAATCCGAACGTCCTCAACGGCACCACCCGCTCGCGGACCTGGACGTCGCTCGAGGAATGGTTCTTCGAGATGAAGATCTCCGACCTCAGCCCGCACTACGACTTCATGTCGGTTCGCGCCGGGTCGCAGTTCTTCAACTCCGACTTTCGCGGCTTCATGTTCGTCGACGTCAATCGCGGCGTGCGACTCTTCGGGACCGGGAAGGCATCGCGTACCCAGTTCAACATCCTTTGGTTCGACCAGACCGACAAGGACATCAACAGCGAGCTCAATACCTTCCACGACCGCAACAAGAACACCGTCATCATGAACTACTATCGTGAGGACACCTTCGTTCCCGGCTATACGACGCAGTTCAGCTTTCTCTACGACAAGGACCAGCCGAGCTTCGTCTTCGACAACAACCAGCGGCTTGCGCGTCCCGACCCCGTCGGCGTCTTCACGCCCCACCAGGTCGAGTCGTACTACCTCGGATGGAATGGGGATGGCCACATCGGCCGCTACAACCTCAGCCACTCCTTCTACTGGGCTCTCGGTCGCGACAGTCTCAATCCGCTCGGCGGACAGCCGCAGTCGATCAACGCCCAGATGTTCGCGTTGGAAGCTTCTTACGACCGGGACTGGTTCCGGTTCCGATCGTCGTTTCTTTGGTACTCCGGCGATCACGACATCAACGACCAAGAGGCGACCGGCTTCGACTCGATCAACGACAATCCCGCCTTCGCGGGTGGCGAGTTCAGCTACTGGAATCGCCAGGGGATTCCACTGCAGGGCGTGAATCTCGTGCAGCGTTTCAGCCTTGTTCCCGACTTGCGTTCGAGCAAGGTTCAAGGACAACCGAACTTCGTCAACCCGGGCCTGTTCCTCTACAACGTCGGCTTCGACGTCGAGGCGACCCCGAAGCTCCGCTTTATCCAGAATACCAACTGCCTCTGGTTTGACTCGACGGAGGTACTTCGCCAGTTTCTCTTCCAAGACCAAATTGCCAACGGTATCGGCGTCGATGTCAGTCTGGGTGCCGAGTACCGGCCGCTGCTCAACAACAACGTCATCTTGGTCGCCGGGATCGCGGGGCTCTTCCCGTGGGACGGCTTCCGGGACATCTACGAAAATTTCGATGGCTCGATCAGCACCTTCATGCAAGGCTTCATGCAACTCGAACTCTTGTACTAACTTCCCTTCGCCTCTTCGGAGGCTCGCCTCCCTGCTTGCCTAGGTTTTCTCTCTCTCCAATGTGGCCATGGTCAACTTCCGACATGTCTCTTGACACTGTTGGGGGAAACTGTTTGAGTGTGACGCGCGGAGTGGGGGGGAATGCCCTCTTCCTAGCCGTTTGGTCGTGCTTTGACCGTTTCGCTGAAGTTTGACGCGACCGCGCGATCGCTTCTCGAGGTTGCCCGCAACCTCGTCGTGACCGTCGGTCTTCGTCTCGCGCCCTGCTGATTCGCCTCAACGTGATGGTGAACAAGCGAGCCAACCTTTGTGCCTTCCGGGAGGTAAGCTGGCGTGACCCGCCCTGCCATTCGTCGTCGATTGTATCTCTGCTACGCAATCGCGCTCGCCTCCGTCATCATGGTCACCGTGATGCTGGCCGTCGACACGGTCACCGATCGCCAAGCGGTCGCGGAGGAAGTCGAGGAGGTCGAGGAGGTCGTCTCGACGCCGACGTTTCCGGACGAGCCGCCCGTTTCCGAAGAGCCACCGCTTGCGGGGAATCCCTATCCGCCAGCTCACGCCGAGATCGACTTGATGCGGCAGACCGCGGAGGTTGCCCAGACCAAAAGTGTCGGCTGTCTGCACTGCCACAAGGGGATCGAGGAACCTCACAGCAAGACAACGGTCAACCTGGGTTGTACCGACTGCCATGGTGGCGACGCGTCGACCACGGACTATGTGCAAGCTCACGTCCATCCGCGATTTCCCGAAGCGTGGCGTACCTCGGCGAACCCCCAACGCTCGTACACCTTGCTCAACAACGAGTCGCCCGACTTTATCCGTTTCGTGAACCCCGGTGACTTGCGCGTCGCTCACGTGGCATGCGGTACGCTCAACTGCCATCCCAAGGAGACGCTGCAGGTCCGCAAGAGCATGATGACCAACGGTTGCATGCTTTGGGGAGCGGCTCTCTACAACAACGGTGCTTACCCGAACAAACGAGCCCGTTTCGGGGAGGCCTACAGCACTCACGGCGAAGCTCTCCGGATCCAGACCGTTCCTCCCCCGACCGACGAGGAGATCGTCAAAAAGGGGGTGGTTCCCTTTCTCGATCCGTTGGCGCACTTCGAAGTCTCCCAACCGGGCAACATCCTGCGCATCTTCGAGCGTGGGGGACGTTTTCAACCCGAAGTCGGGATTCCCGAACGACGGGAAGAGACCGGCCGACCGCGAACCCGCTTGAGTACGCGCGGTCTCGGAACCCTCAACCGCACCGATCCGGTCTGGGTGAGTCTCAACAAGACGCGTTTGCTCGATCCGACGCTCAACTTCCTGGGAACCAACGACCATCCCGGTGACTATCGTTCCAGTGGTTGCACCGCGTGCCACGTCATCTATGCGAACGATCGCTCGCCGGTGAACTCCGGTCCCTACGCGTGGGCCGGTCACCTCGGGCACTCCTACTCGCCCGATCCGACGATTCCCAAGAACCAGTCGGGACACCCGATCCGCCACAAGTTCACGCTCTCGATTCCGAGCAGCCAATGTATCGTCTGCCACATGCACCCGGGAACAACGGTCCTCAATAGCTACCTCGGCTTCATGTGGTGGGACTTGGAGACCAACGGCGAGTTCATGTATCCCGAGAAGCAGCGCTATCCCACGGCGGAAGAGGCGGCGCGGATGCGGATGTCGAATCCCAACGAATGCTCCATGCAGGGGCTCTGGTCCGATCCGGAGTTCCTCGAACGGGTTTACGAACTCAATCCGAAGCTCGACAAGACGCAGTTCGCCGACTTCCACGGGCACGGTTGGGTCTATCGAGCGGTCTTCAAGAAACGCCGCGACGGCGTCCTGCTCGACTACGAGAACAATCCGATCGAAGACGTCACGCCGGAGGTTCTTCAGGCCGCGATGGCCCCCGCGACCCCCGAGGAGAGAGTCCACGGCAAGCAGCGTTCCGGCATCCCGGTCCACTTCATGGACGTCCATCTCGAGAAGGGCATGCACTGCATCGACTGTCACTTCTCCCAGGACGTTCACGGTGACACGAAGCTCTACGGCGAGGTCCGCGCCGCCATCGAGATCACCTGTAGGGACTGTCACGGCACTGTCTCCAAGCGACCGACGCTGCTGACGAGTGGACCGGCCGCGGCCGAGGGAGGTCGGAATCTCGCCGCCCTGCGCACGCCTTTCGGCAAACCTCGCTTCGAATGGCGTGGAAAGAAACTCATCCAGCACTCGATGGTCGAGAAGGGAACCTCCTGGGAGATCTCCCAGGTCAAGGACACCGTCGATCCGAAGAGCGAGAACTACAACGAACGCGCTCACTTGGCCAAGACCGTCCGCATGAACGGGCAAGGGCAGATGGTTTGGGGCAAGCTGGGGGCGAACGAGGCCGAATGTGCCCACTCGAATGACATGGTTAGTTGTGCCTCGTGCCATTCGTCCTGGAACCCGAGCTGCTTCGGGTGCCATTTGCCGCAGAAGGCGAATCTCAAGATGCCGCATCTGCACAACAAAGGCGACGTCACCCGCAACTACACCGCCTACAACTTCCAGACGCTGCGCGACGATGTCTACATGCTGGCCAAGGATGGGACCGCGACCGGAAACCGGGTCTCGCCGGCTCGGTCGGCCTGTGCGATCTTCGTCTCCTCCTACAACGCGAAGCGGGAAGGCATCTACAACCAGCAGCAGACGATCTCCGCCGACGGCATGAGCGGCATCGCCTTCAGCACCAATTCGCCGCACACCGTTCGCGGCAAGGATGGCACCAAACGCTGCACCGATTGCCATCTCTCCGAGAACGATGACAACAACGCCATCATGGCGCAGCTCCTGATGCACGGCACCGGCTGGGTCAACTTCATCGGCAAGTATTGCTGGGTCGGCTGCGGCGATCATGGACTCTTCGCGGTCCAAGTCACCGAGCAAAAAGAACCGCAGGCCGTCATCGGAAGTCGACTGCAAAGCCTCGCGTTCCCGGACTACTACAAGAAGCATCTCGAGCATCATGGCGAGTTGCAGTACTACCACGAGCATCCCGGCAAGGATATCGCGCAGAACATCACCAACCCCTTCCGCAAGGTCGAGGTCAAGCAGGTCCAGCAGCGCGGCGAGTACGTCTACGCCGCCTGCGGGAAGGGTGGTTTCCGCGTCTTCGACATCGCCTTCATCGAGGACAAGGCCTTCTCGGAGCGAATCACCTCGGCGCCGGTCTCGCCGCTGGGGCAGCGTCTCTACGTGAAGACTAAGTACTGCACCGGGTTCGCGACACCCGCGACGCTCGCTCCCGATCCGACCCGGAAGCAGAATCCCGACAACGAGGAGTCGCCGGTCGCGGCGCTCTACGCCTACCTCTACGTCATCGACAAGTACGAAGGGTTGATCATGGTAGGCGCCGGTACGTTGCTCGACGGCAACCCGGTCAACAACTTCCTCAAGCGGGCGTGCACCTTCAATCCGGACGGAATCCTCAACGGTGCTCGGACGATCTCAATCATCGGTACTTACGCCTACATCGGCTGCGATGCCGGACTGGTCGTCGTCGATCTTCAGGATCCCCTGAAGCCCTGCGTGACCGCGGTCTTGGGCGAGGGGCTCGTGAAGCCTCGCGCGATCAAGGCCCAGTTCCGCTACGCCTACGTCTGCGACGAGGAAGGGGTCAAGGTGCTCGACATCACCGAGCCCGCCCACCCGTTCCTCGTCAACGCGTTGGAGATGCACGATGCTCGCAACATCTACCTGGCGCGAACCTACGCTTACGTCGCGGCCGGACATGAGGGAATTGTCATCCTCAACATCGAGCGGGCCGACGTGCCGGTGATCGACCAGGTCTACAACGCCGACGGGTACCTCTGTGACGTCAACGACATCCAGCTCGGATCGACATACGTGAGCCTCTACGCGTACGTGGCCGATGGGAAGAAGGGGCTCGCCGTGCTCGAGCTCGTCGGCGCCGAGTCGAAGGGGCACTACGGCTTCAGCCCTCGCCCCGAGCCGAAACTGATCGCGAAGTTCAAGATCCCCGGTGGCGGCCATGCCTACAGCATCAGCCGCGGGGTCGATCGCGACCGGGCCGTCGACGAGAGTGGCAACCAGATCGCGGTCTTCGGCCGCGTCGGTGCCAGGCCGTTCAATCTTGAGGAGCAGCGAAAGCTCTACATGTGGAAGGGCGTGCCGTGGCGAGTCAGCGACGAGCCGGGAAGCCCGCTCTATCAGTTCCTCGAGGATGAGCCGGAGCCAGGCGACTTAGAAGAGTGATCTCGCTTGCGACCCGGACAAGCTCCGATTCGCTCAGTCACGGCGATCGGTTCTGGCGAAGAGTGCCACCGGGCCCTTGCCGATATCGATCCCAAAGGTGTGCCACCGGCTGCTTGCCAGCCAGTGACAACTGGGGCCACTCGAACGGCGTGGCGCGGCGAGACGCTCGTTGGCCCACCGCGTGGGCGTCTTGTCGAGTCGCTGACACTCGTCATGACTCTTCGGTGAAGGTCTTCAAATAGCCATTGAGTAGTTGAAAGAGGGGAATGCCTCACCGATAATCCTGTGCGTACGCACGGAGGACGAGGCGTTGAGCGAACTCCATCTTCTCGGGACCGGCGGGTATCACCCGAGCGACACACGACATACTGCCTGCTTCATGCTCCCCGAGGATGGAGTCATTCTCGACGCGGGGACATCGTTCTTTCGTGTTCGCGATCGAATCGCGACGTCGTCGATCAACATCTTCCTTACGCACGTCCATCTCGATCACTGCCAAGGGTTGACGTACATCAACGACGTCCTCCGTGGGAAGGGGATCGAAAGGATCACCGTCCACGGGAAGCAGACTCACTTGAATGCCGTGGGCGAAAAGCTCTTTGATCAGTATCTCTTTCCGGTCCCGTTCGAGCACGAGCTACGGCCCATTGCCCAGGAGACGACGGTCGGGGACTGGACGATTCGTTGGATGTTGCAGCCCGATCATCCGGGGACGTCCCTCGCCTACCGCTTCGATGGCCCCGCGACTTCCTTCGCGTACGTCTCCGATACCAACGCCGATCCGGACAACGAGGAGAAGGTCGCGTTCGTTCGGGGCGTGAAACTCATGCTGCACGAATGTTACTTCACCGATGGCTTCGAGGAGGCGGCGACGACGACGGGGCATTCCTGCTCCAGCGCCGTCGGCGCCTTCGCCCGCAACGCGGGCATCGACCATCTTCTCTTAATCCATCCCAGTCCCGTCGTCGGGCAGGACATCCTCACGACGATCGAGCGGCAAGTCTCCGCGTTCGTCCCCGACACCCGCTACGCGAACGACCTTGAGGTGGTGGAGTTCTAGTAAACTGTCGAATGTTTCACTTCGGGTTGCCGTTGAGGTAATTCGTTCTCACTGGCTGACGAGGAGTCAGTGTCGCTTCGATGTCAACTTAGCCTTCGCCGGGATTGACGTGGTGGACGGGCCAGCCGAGAGCCCATTGGAGCGTGAACTGGGCCCGGTTGTAGTCGATCACCGCGTTCAAATACGCACGGCGAGCGCTTTCCAACGCTTGAACCGACTGCAACACCTCCAGCGGAAGCCCCTGACCATCGCGAATACGCGCCAGGTTTCGCTCAAAGGAGGCCTCGGCCGACGTGATCGCTTGCTTGGTGATCTCGATCTGCCGCTTGCGATGGACGACTTGCGTGCGGGCCGTTCGAATCTGCCGGGCGACTTGGTCCATCACCCCGACGACTTCGTATCGGGCCTGTTGCACGCGCGCCTTGGACTCGCGCCGGGCGAACTTCTCGCCAAGCCCGAGTTGCCGCACCTGCCAAAAAGCGACGGCGTCGAAGTCGGCGCGGTTGTCGATGTTGGCGAGCGTGCCGCTACGGCCACCCCCGAAGACTCCGGGGCTGAAGCCAAGAAGAAGACTCGGCACGAAGGGGGCCGCTTTCTGCCGTCGAAACTCCTCGCATGCCGCCGCGACGAGCGCTTGCGACTCCTTGAGCTCCGGTCGGTTGGAAAGCCCCTCGCTGATGAGGCTCGCTTCGTCGAGTTCACCCGGCACCAAGTCGAGCGGAACGATCGTCGGCTCCATTAGCAGCAGTCGGCGGTTGTTGTCGAGGCTGATCGCTTCGGCCAGATCGGCGGCGGCGACTTCGGTTTGTTCGCTCGCCCCGACCAGTCGGCTCTTCACGAGCGTCAACTCGGTTTGCAGTCGATCGGCATCGGCCCGTAGCCCCTGGCCGGCGGCCGCGAAGTCGTGGGTCAGCTTCGAGAGCGTCGCGGTGTGGTCGTGGGTCTCCTCAACAATCCGTCGATCTTGTTCGGCTCGCTGTAGTTGAAGATACGCCAGCGCGACACCAAGGAGGTGTTCGTTGACCGTCGCATCGGCCCCGTGCTCCAGGGCGCACGCGTTGCGGGCCGCGATACGGGGGAGGAAGATCGCGTCGGCGACGTGGAACTCCGACAGCAAGCCGGGGAAGGTCGTCGTTCCGGCCCCGGTCGCCCCCGATCCCAAGCCGGCTTGGAACGCGTCGCGATTGACGTCGATGATCTCGCCTTCGCTCGTTTGCAGATTGCCGTCGTGGACGTTGAAGCTGAACCCGGGTTGGATCGTCGGCAACCAGAGGACGCGGGCCTGGGCGAGTCGAGCGTAGGCTTCCCGAACCTGCCACTGCGTCGTGCCGACGATGGGGTGTCCGCCGCTCACGTGGGCCATTGCCGTCGGAAGGTTGATCGCGAACGGCTCCCCTGGGATCGTTCCCGCGCCGGGGACCGTGGGGCCGAAGTCCAACTCCGAGTCGAATGGTTGCGGGGTGGCTTCTTCAACCATCGGTACTTCCGCCTGGATGGGCAGCAGGTGGGGGGGCGTTGCCGGTTCGTCGACCTTTGGAGTGGTGGTTGCAACGGTGCTTTCGTCGAGGGAGGGCCGATCTGGGCTCGAAGGGGTGTACCGGACGGGATGCACTTGGGCGTCGAGGCGTTCGTCGGTGGCAAGCGACTCAATCGGGGCTGTCACTTGTCGCTCATCCTGGTGCCAGGCGGCGACGTGGGGCTTCGCGCAGCCGGCCGCTCCAATCAAGCCGATGAGGAACCATTTGTCGAGCGCAGCCTTTCGCATCACCCCTCCTCGATCTCGCGGTGGTCGCACTTCCCCTCTCATCGGCGAAGGGTGGCAAGGGCGATGCCGAAAGTAGCGGTCTTGCAGGGAGGAGGGCCATCCCGCGGCCGGCAGATTCGCTGACGGTTGCCTAGTTTCTCTATCTTCTCGGCCGTCGCGGCGTGAGGGAGCGAGCACCGTTCCTACGAATGGTTCGGTTGCGGTGCCGTCCTTTCGCTTGTAGACTAGCGATCCTCACAACAACCTCTTTCCGCGGATACGACTCCCTATGAACATCGCTGGTCTCTCCCGGCCGGTTGGATGCCCGCTCGCGATCTTGCTCCTCGCCAGCGTCTCCGGCTGTGCCGCCCAATCGTCTCCCACGGCGTCGACGAAGACCGAACCGAAGCCGATCCCGGTCAGAACCGTCTCCGTCACCGAACGCGCGATTCCTCGCACGACGACCCAACCGGCGACGGTCTATCCCTACTTTCGCGCCGAGATCCGGCCGCGCGTCTCCGGCTATGTCGCCGATCTCGAGGCCGATATCGGAGATGTCGTGGGTGCGGGGGACGTGCTCGCGATCGTCGATGTTCCGGAGATGCTTGAGCAGCGCAACATCATCGATGCTCGGATCGCCCGCAACCAGGCTCGCGAGCAACAAGCGACCGCCGGGGTGACCTTGGCACAGGCCAACGTGAAGTCGGCCGAGTCGCGCCTCGGGCAAGCCGAGTCAGAGGTTCACCGGGCGAAAGCCCATCTCGCGGCGGCGGACGCGGAGTTCACCCGCATCGACGACCTCGTCAAACGGCAGTCGCTCGAAAGCCGTATGCTCGACGAGTCGCGAAAGAAGCGCGACGGTGATCGAGCGAGTCTCAAGGCGGTGACCTCCGCGATCGAAGCCGCGCGGGCCGACGTCGGCGTCGCCAAGGCGAACGAACTCTCCGCGCAAGCCGACCTGCAAGCCGCTCGGTCGGAAACGGCGATCTCCGAGAGCCAGCGCAAGGAAATCGACGTCCTGATCGGCTATGCGACCATCCGTGCACCTTTCGACGGTATCGTCACCGAGCGAACCATCGATCCCGGCGACTTGGTGACGGTCAACCAGGACGATCGCAAGGGCAAGCCGCTCTTCGTCATCAGCCAAGTCGACCGCGTTCGGGTCCACGTCCCCGTCCCCGAGGCGGAGGCGGCGTTCGTCAATCCGGGCGACCCGGTGACACTGACCTTTCCCTCGTTCTCCGGCGAGAAGGCGATCGACGCCAGCGTCACCCGCTTGGCACACGCGCTCGACCCGAGTACCCGGACGATGTTGGTTGAAGTGGAGGTTCCCAACCCGAGGCGCAAACTCATTCCCGGCCTCTTCGGCCAGGCGACGATCACCCTCGAGTCCCGAGCCTCGGCCAACGTGCTTCCGGCCCGGGCGGTCCGCTTCAGCGAGCAGGGGCAAGCCTACGTCTACGTCGTCGGTGACGACGAGACGGTCAGCATCGCCGAGGTGACGACGGGCCACGACGATGGTCAGACGATTCAAATTGTCTCGGGTGTTGAGAAGGACGCCCAGGTCATCGATGCCCACCTGAAGCGATTCACCGACGGGCAACGAGTGAGACGCCTCGAGAACTGATCCCGCGACGCCTCCAGCCTCTCATCCAGCCACGAAAGCTCACGCCATGGGCCTGATTAACTTTTCGCTCAACAATCGCTATGCGATCCTCGCGGTGGCGCTGGCCCTTTGCCTTCTGGGGGCGGCGGTCATCCCTGGGATCACGGTCGACTTGCTGCCGGACTTCAAGGAGCCGGTGGTGGTGAGTTTCTTCTCCTATCCCGGCTTGCCGACGCTCGACATGGAGAAGTCGGTCACCTCGCGCGTCGAGCGGGCGTTGACCCTCGCGGGCAAGATCGAGCACCAAGAGTCGCGCACCGTCCCTGGGGCCTCGGTCATCAAGGTCTTCTTTCAACCCGGCACCGACCCGAGTTCGGCGATGAACGACATCGTCAACCTCGAGGCCAGTGACATGTTTCACTTGCCCCCCGGCATCGAGTGGCCCTTCACCCTGCGCAGCGAGCCAGCCAACCTTCCGGTCGCCCTCGCGGCGATCTCGGGCGAGGGGCTCAGCGAGCAGAAACTCTACACCATCGGCTACTACGCCGTGCGAAACAAGATGGGCGGCCTCAAGGGAGTGCAGATCCCGCATCCCTTCGGCGGCAAGTTCCGTCAGATGATGATCTACGTCGATCCGCAGAAGCTGCAGGCGCTCCATCTCAGCACGACCGACGTCGTCGAGGCGCTGCGCAAGTCGAACCTCGTCCTCGCTGCCGGCACCGCGCGGATGGGAGGGACCGACTACCAGATCCATCCTCGCAACACGCTGCCGACGACCGAGGAGATCGACTCGATTCCGATCGCGGTCCGAGACGGTCGGCCAATTTTCATTCGCGACGTGGGCGAGGCGGTCGATGACTCGGCGCTGCAGTACAACGTCGTTCGCGTCAATGGTCGACGAAGCGTCTATTGCCCGCTGCTGCGCGAACCGGGCGAAAACACGATCGCGGTCGTCGATCGCATCCGCGCGGGCTTGGCGGACGAGATTCCCAAGATGAAGGCGCGGGGCGACATTCCCGAGGCGACGGAGGTCACGCTCGTCTCGGATCAATCGCGCTACATCCGCAACGCGTTGGACAATCTCTTCTCCCAGGTCGGACTCGGCGCGGTGCTGGTCGCCGCGGTCGTCGTCGTCTTTCTGCGGCGTTTTCTGCCGGCCCTGGTCATCGTCGCCTCGATCGTCCTGTCGATCCTGATCGGAACGCTTGGCTTCTCCTTCACCGGACAGACGATCAACGTCATGACCCTGGGCGGAATCGCCTTGGCGATGGGGACGGTCGTCGACGCCGCGATCGTGGTGACCGAGAACATCATTCGCCATCAACGGTTGGGGAAGCCCGCCGCCCAAGCGGCACTCGAGGGGACGCGCGAGGTCTCCGGAGCGATCCTTGCCGGAACCATCACCACGCTCGCGGTCTTTCTGCCCGCGGTCTTTCTCACGGGGATGATCAAGTATCTCTTCGAGCCGCTGGCGCTCGCGGCCTGTTTCACCATTGGAGCCTCCTATTTTCTCGCGTTGACGGTCGTCCCCGCATTCTGCGCTTCCTTCATTCGGCTTCGCAAGGGCGAGGAACATACCGACGAGAGTGAGTCACTCACCGTTGGCGAAACGGTACCCAAGGGACTCTATGGCCGACTACTCAACGGAACGCTCGCCGCGCCGATCCTGACGGTCCTGATCATCGTCGGCGGCGTGGGGGCATCGTTTTTGCTCTGGCCCCTGATCGGATCGGAGCTCTTTCCCAACGTCGATTCGGGAACCTTCGAGATCCGCGTCAAGACGCTCCCGGGAACCGACCTGCTCGAGACCGAACGCCTGGTCGAGCGGATCGAGGAAACGATCAAGGAGGTCATTCCCGAAGAGGAGATCGACACGCTCATCGCCAACATTGGGTTGCCGGTGGGGAAGGGGGCCGGGTTCTCGACGATTCTCAGTTCCAACTCCGGTCCGGACACCGCGTACATCATCGTGAACCTCAAGCAAGAGGGGCGGTCGACCGGAACCGATCACTACATCGAGAGGCTTCGGCCGCTGCTCGCGGAGCGCTATCCCCTCGAGGAGTTTCTCTTCGCGTCCGGCGGGATCGTGAACATGGCGCTCAACCGCGGGGTGCCGACGCCGATCAGTGTTCAGATCGCCGCGGGAACGCTCGAGCAGTGCCGTCGCGCCGCGGAGGAAGTGGCCGAGGTCGTCAAGCGGATCCCCGGCACCGCCGATGTGCAGATCGCTCAGTCGCTCGACTATCCGCAGTTGGACGTGCAGGTCGATCGGACGCGAGCGAAGTACCTCGGGTTGGATCAGGAGGAGATTGCCCAAGCGATCCTGACCGCTCTCGGTTCGAGCGTCGGCTATTCCCCGACAATCTGGATCGACCCGAAGTCGGGTGTCGACTTCTTCATGGGCGTGCAGTACGCCTCGAACGAGTTCGATTCGTTGGACGAGATTCGGAACATCCCGCTGTCGCTCAGTACGTCCGATGGGCCGATCACGATCCCGCTCTCGAATATCGCGACGGTGAACCGGGTGACAATTCCCGGGGAGATCGCCCACTACAACATCTCTCGCGTTAACGATGTCCTGGTCAATATCTCCGGCCGCGACATGGGGGCGGTGGCACGCGATGTCGAGCGGGAGCTGGCCAACCTCGAGTTCGAGAACGGCGTGACCGCGACGCTTCGTGGGCCGATCGAGACGATGCGCGGCGGGATGCGGTTGCTCGGATGGGGACTGGTAATCGCCGGCGTGTTGGTCTACTTGGTGTTGATGGCACAGTTCCGGTCGTTTGTCGATCCCTTGATCATCATCCTCGCGGTCCCCTTGGGGCTCGGCGGCGTGATCTTGGTCCTGTTTTTGACCGGCACGACCTTGAACATCCAGTCGTTGATCGGAACGTTGATGATGATCGGGGTGGTGGTCAACAACTCGATCCTGTTGGTCGAGTTCGCCAACCTGCATCGTTCCCACGGCGGGTCCGCTCGCGAAGCGGCGTTGGCCGCGGCCCAAGTGCGGCTCCGGCCGATCTTGATGACGTCGCTCACGCTGGTCGCGTCACTGTTGCCGTTCACGTTTCCTTGGGCTCCTGGGAACGAGGCGATGATTCCACTCGCCCGCGCCCTCTCCGGCGGGATCATTGTCTCGACGGCGTTGACGCTTTTTCTCGTGCCCTGCGTCTATCTGCTCGTTCATCGGCGCAGCGAGCCCGCGTGAGGATGGCGAGCACGGGAAGCGCAAGGAGAGATCGTCACTCGTGCACAGTCAAACGTCCAACTTCGGGTTGCCGGTGACGTCACTCGTTCTCACTGGCTGACAAGCAGCCAGCGGCGCCCAAGCTCTTGGATCTGACAGAGCACGGAGCGGAAACGCGTTCCTTCGGAAAGCTTGCGTCAGCGTCCATGCCAACCAAGTGCGGGTGCTATTGGGCGAGTGGCTTCGCGAGCCATCTGGCTTAATCGTCTTGGGCGCGTTGGACTCTTCGCGAGCGATACCAGCATGCCACGCGAGCGTGAGCAGGCACCCGAGCGCTCAACGGTGATCGATCGTGTCACCTTGCTGATGGTTCCGCGATTTCTTCCACCCGATCCCCGTGCAACCCCATCAACGAGAACATCCCCGAAGCCAACAAGGGCTCCGGGGATGCGCTGGGTCAGTTGTGCCGTGCGATCGCTCCAGGAACGAGCGATCGGCCGATCACGGGCTCTGGACATTCGGAAGGCTCGAGAAGATCGAGTCGATCACGTTCTCGTGCACCGAGCCGAACCGATCACCGGGGTTGCCGAACTGGTTGGTGATCACGCCCCCGCCATTGGCCTCGGTCGCGATTGAGTGGTCCATGCCTCGCGAGACGACGACGTTGTTGAGCAATCCATCCTCCGTGGCGTTGACCACCGAGAAGTGATCGGTGTCGCCAAGCCCATACTGGAAGGTCGCGTCGGGAGAGTCGGTCGTGAAACCGGTTACGAACGGCTGAGCGAACAGATGGACGAAGCCACCCGCGTAGACCGCGACGCCACCGACATCCGCCGAGAACTGATAGCTCGCCACTTGGCCGCCCGGCGGGAGATTGACGGTGTAGTCCCCGCTGTTGAGGTCGATCTGCATGTCGCCGTTGTCGTCGACATGAGTCACGCCCGTGGTGCGATCGACAAGAGCGATCGTCTTGGAACCGTCGAGGTCCCAGTCACCAAACACGAGTTGCTTGCCGGTGAGGCCCGTGTCGATCACCGTGAAGAGGCGAGGATCGAACGACGCTCCGAGGGCGGTCTGGGAGATGATGATCTGCCCAGTCGATTCGCGGTAGAGCAGGACGCGGCCGTCGTCGAGGATCTGAGCTTGGTCGCCGGTGGTGCCGAAGCCGAAGATGGCGAAGTGCTGGTTGTCGAAGCCCTCGCCCAACGCTCCGGAGAGGATGACCTGGCCGTTGCGGTAGATGAACGCGTGTTGAGCGATGCTCTCGGACCGGAGATCGGTCATGTACGAGGCGATCACCTTGACGCCGAAATCGTTGCCGTCGCCCATCGTGTAGCTGGCCTGGAGGATTCCGCCTTCGACGTGGATCAACTGGCCCTCGGCGATGCCGGCGAATTGGCCGACGATCGCGTCGGCGCCATCGTTGTCGATGAGGACCCACTCGGTCATGATTTCGAACTGGCGACCGGTGAGGTTGGTGAAGTCGATGGTTGCCCCCTCGGTGATGAGGACTTGGCCATCGACGGTCACTTGTTGGATGTCGAGTAGCCCGTACTCGAAGACGTAGGGACTCTCGGCATCGAAGGTGACCAGATTCGCGCTGAAGGCGATGTCGCCGAACTCCTGGCTTCGCGGCGCCAAGCCGTTGAGGACGTCGAGCGGGTTGGAGATCCCATCGACCGCGTCACCACCGAGCACGATGATCGTATTGTTGCCAGTGCCGCCGTCGGCCACGTCGCCGGCGCTGTCGACATAGATGGTGTCGTCGCCGACGCCACCGATCAGCGTGTCGGAACCGCCGTGTCCGGCGAGGGTGTCGTTGCCGGGACCACCGTCGATGAGGTTGTCCTGGGCGTTGCCGCCGATCACATCGTCGCCGCTGTTGCCGTTGATCGGGGCTCCACCGATGTCGTCGACATTGGCCAAGTCGATCAGGTCACCGTTGGCGGTACCCTCGATGCTGTCGGCGTCGATTTCCTCGATGCTGGTGACGTTGCCGTCGGTGGTATCGAAGTGATGGAGTTCGAGGGCGCCGCTACCACTTTCGGTCGTGACCGTGTCGGTGCCGCTCCCCCCGTTGATGGAGTCGTTCTGGTTGAAGTAACCGTTGATGCGGAAGGAGTCGTCACCGGACCCTCCGACCGCGGTGTCCTTTCCGTCGCCGACGTAGAAGCGGTCGTCGCCGGAGTTGCCACGAAGGCTGTCGTCGCCGGCGCCACCATTGATGGTGTCGTCGCCGGAGTTGCCGACGATCGAGTCGTTGCCGTCGCCCCCGTGGATGTTGTTACCCTGGCCATTGCCGTGGAGGACGTCGTTGCCGTCACGGCCGTGGATCGGAGCGCCGTTGAGGTTGAAGACGTTGCTGACGTCGATCAGGTCGTCTTCGTCGGTGCCGTCGATGTTGTCGGCGACGATCTGCTCGATGCTGGTGACGTTGCCCTCCGTGGTGTCGAAGTGATGCAGCGTCAAGGTTCCGTCACCGTTCGGGGTGGTCACGGTGTCGACGTCGTCGCCGCCGTCAATGACGTCGGCCGCGTCGATCACGCCCGTGGCGACGAAGGTGTCGTCCCCGGCATTGCCGAAGACGGTATCGTTCCCTTCGCCGACCGCGATGCGATCGTTGCCGTCTCCGCCCGTGGCGGTGTCGTTGCCTAGGCCGCCGTCGAGGGTATCGCTACCGTCGCCGCCGGTCAGGGTGTCGTTGCCCTCGCCGCCGGTGATCGAGTCATCGCCGAGCCCGCCATCGAGGGTGTCGTTGCCATCCTTGCCCTTGATGGTGTCGTCGCCGTCGCCGCCGTTGATGACGTTCTTCTGGGCGTTGCCGGCAAGGAAGTCGTCGCCGTCCAGTCCGTTGATCGAGCTGGCCGTGATATTGTCGACGTTGCACAGGTCGATGTGATCGTCGCCGGCGGTGCCGTTGATGATCGTGGCCTTGACGGTCTCGATGCCCGAGACGTTGCCGCTGGTGGTGTCGAAGACGTTGAAGGTCAGGACGCCGTCGTCGAAGGATTTGACGGTATCGCTGTCGGAACCGCCGTCGATGAGGTCGGCCCCGTCGACGATCGCGCCGTCCTCGATGATGAAGGTGTCGTTACCGGACCCACCCTTGACTGTTTCGTTGTCGTCGCCGACGTAGATGGTGTCCTTGCCGTCGCCACCCTCGACACTGTCGTCGCCCTCGCCACCATTCAAGGTATCGTTGCCATCCTTGCCCTTGATGGTGTCGTCGCCGTCGCCGCCGTTGATGACGTTCTTCTGGGCGTTGCCAATGAGCTCGTCATTGCCCTCCAGGCCGTTGATCGAGCTGGCGGTAACGTTGTCGACATTGGAGACGTCGATGAGATCGTCGCCGGTGGTGCCGTTGATGATCGTGGCCTTGACGGTCTCGATGCCGGTGACGTTGCCGCTGGTGGTGTCGAAGACGTTGAAGGTCAGGACGCCGTCGTCGAAGGATTTGACGGTATCGCTGTCGGAACCGCCGTCGATGAGGTCGGCCCCGTCGACGATCGCGCCGTCCTCGATGATGAAGGTGTCGTTACCGGACCCACCCTTGACTGTTTCGTTGTCGTCGCCGACGTAGATGGTGTCCTTGCCGTCGCCACCCTCGACACTGTCGTCGCCCTCGCCACCATTCAAGGTATCGTTGCCTTCCTTGCCCTTGATGGTGTCGTCGCCGTCGCCGCTGTTGATGGAGTCGTTGCCATCGCCGCCGTCGATGACGTCACTGCCGGCACCGCCGTCGACAGTGTCCTTGCCGTCGCCGGCGCTGATGGTGTCGTCGCCGTCACCACCGTTGATGGAGTCGTTGCCATCGCCGCCGTCGATGTCGTCACCGCCGATGCCGCCGAGGATGGTGTCGTTGCCACCCTTGCCCTTGAGGGTGTCGTTTCCGTCGCCACCGTCGATGTAGTTGGCTTGGTCGTTGCCGACGATGGAGTCGTCGCCGCCAAGTCCCATGATGGCCGAGGTGCTGACGTTGGCGACCTCCGAGAGGTCGATGACATCGGCGCCGCCGGTGCCGTTGATGGTGGTGGCTTGGACCGTCTCGATGCCCTTGACGTTGCCGCCGGTGGTGTCGAAGACGTTGAAGATCAGTTCGCCGGAGCCGAAGCCCGACTTGACGACATCGTTGTCCGCCCCACCGTCGATCGAGTCGTTGGCGTCGATCGTGGCGCCGTCGTCGACGATGAAGGTGTCGTTGCCATCGCCACCCTTGACGGTCTCGTCGCCGTCGCCGACGTGGATGGTGTCGTTGCCGTCGCCGCCGCGAACGCTGTCGTTGCCCGCGCTCCCGTCGAGGGTGTCGTTACCGTCGGCACCGGAGATGGTGTCGTCGCCGGTGCCGCCGTCGATGGAGTCGTTGCCGTCGCCGCCGTCGATGTCATCGTTGCCGGCGCCGCCGGTGACAGTGTCCTTGCCGTCGCCCGCGGTGATGGTGTCGTGGCCATCGCCACCGCTGATCGAGTCGTTGCCGTCGCCGCCGTCGATGTCATCGTTGCCGGACCCACCCGCGAGGGTGTCGTCGCCGCCGTTGCCCTTGATGGTGTCGTTTCCGTCGCCGCCGTCGATGTTGTTGGCCTGGTCGTTGCCGGCGAGATAGTCGTTGCCGCCATGGCCGAGGATGGCCGAGACCGCGACCGAGGCGACCGCGGAGAGGTCGATGACATCGGCGCCACCGGTGCCGTTGATGGTGGTGGCTTGGACCGTCTCGATGCCCTTGACGTTGCCGCCGGTGGTGTCGAAGACGTTGAAGATCAACTCGCCGGAGCCGGAGCCCGACTTGACGACGTCGTTGTCGGCGCCGCCGTCGATGGAGTCGTTGCCGTTGATGGTGACGCCGTCGTCGACGATGAAGGTGTCGTTGCCGGCACCGCCCTTGACGGTCTCGTTGCCGTCACCGATGGCGATGGTGTCCTTGCCCGAGCCGCCGTCGACGCTGTCGTTGCCGCCGGCGCCGTCGAGAGTGTCGTTGCCGTCACCTCCCTTGATGATGTCGTCGCTAAGCCCGCCATCGATCGAGTCGTTGCCGAGGCCGCCGTCGATGGAGTCCTTGCCCGAGCCGCCGTCGATCGAGTCGTTGCCGTCACCACCCTTGATGGTGTCGTTGCCCGCGTTGCCGGTGACGGTGTCGTTGCCCGCGCCGGCGTCGATGTCATCGTTGCCGTCGCCACCGGTGAGGGTGTCGTTGCCGCCGTTGCCCTTGATGGTGTCGTTGCCGGCGCCGCCGTCGATGTTGTTAGCCTGGTCGTTGCCGGCGAGATAGTCGCTGCCACCGAGTCCCAGGATCGCGGCGGTGTCGACGTTGTTGACCCCGGAGAGGTCGATGGTGTCGGCGCCGCTGGTGCCGTTGATGGTGGTGGCCTCGACGGTCTCGATGCCCTTGACGTTGCCGCCGGTGGTGTCGAAGACCTTAAAGATCAGCTCGCCGGAGCCCGAACCCGATTCGACCACGTCATTGTCCGAACCGCCGTCGATCGAATCGTTGGCGTCGATGGTGACGCCGTCATCGACGATGAAGGTGTCGTTGCCGGCGCCACCCTTGACGGTCTCGTTGCCGTCGCCGATCGCGATGGTGTCCTTTCCGTTGCCGCCGTCGACGCTGTCATTGCCGTCGCCGCCGTCGAGGTGGTCATCGCCGTCGCCACCGACAATGACGTCGTTGCCGGTGCCGCCATCGACAGAATCCTTGCCGTCGCCGGCCTTGATGGTGTCGTTGCCGCTCCCACCGTCGACGCTGTCGTTGCCGTCGCCGGCATCGATGTCGTCACTGCCGTCGCCACCGGCGATGGTGTCGTGGCCGCCGCCGGCCTTGATGGTGTCGTTGCCAGTTCCACCGTCGATGTTGTTGGCTTGATCGTTGCCGATGATGGTGTCGCTGCCACCAAGGCCGTTGATCGCGTCGACATCGACGTCGTTGACTCCGGAGAGGTCGATGGTGTCGGCGCCGCTGGTGCCGTTGATGGTGGTGGCCTCGACGGTCTCGATGCCCTTGACGTTGCCGCCGGTGGTGTCGAAGACCTTGAAGATCAGCTCGCCGGAGCCCGAACCCGATTCGACGGCATCGCTGTCGGCGCCACCGTCAATGAAGTCGTTGGCGTCGATGGTGACGCCATCGTCGACGATGAAGGTGTCGTTGCCGTCACCACCCTTGACGGTCTCGTTGCCGTCGCCGATGGCGATGGTGTCCTTGCCGTCACCGGCGAGGACGCTGTCGTTGCCCGCATTGCCGTCGAGGGTGTCGTTGCCGTCGCCCCCATCGAGGGTGTCGTTGCCCTCGCCGCCGAGGATCGAGTCGTTACCGTCGCCGCCGTCGATCAGGTCGTTGCCGGTCCCGCCATCGATGGTGTCGTGGCCGCCGTTGCCGTCGATGGTGTCGTTGCCGTCGCCCCCGAGGATGTCGTTGGCTTGATCGTTGCCGGCGATGAAGTCGCTACCCGCCTTGCCGTCGATGGTCGCGACGTCGAGGTTGGAGATGCCGGAGAGATCGATGGTGTCGCCGGCGCTGGTGCCAAGGATGTTGGCCGCGTTGACGGTCTCGATGCCCTTGACGTTGCCGCCGGTGGTGTCGAAGACCTTGAAGGTCAGGTCCTTGGTGTCGCTGGTCGACGTGACGGTATCGCTGTCGGCGCCGCCGTCGATGTTGTCGTTACCGTCGATGGTGACGCCATCGTCGACGACGAAGGTGTCGTTGCCCGCGCCACCCTCGACGGTCTCCTTGCCGTCGCCGATCGCGATGGTGTCGTTGCCGGCGCCACCGTCGACGCTGTCGTTGCCGGCATCGCCATCGATGGTGTCGTTGCCGTCGCCGCCGTCGATCGCGTCGTTGCCGATGCCGCCGCTGATGGAGTCGTTGCCACCGTTGCCCTCGATAGTGTCGTTGCCGTCCCCACCGCGAATGTCGTTGGCTTGGTCGTTGCCGGCGAGGAAGTCGTTGCCGCCGAGACCTTCCATGAGATTGACCTTGAGGCTGGCAACGCCCGAAAGATCGATGGTGTCGGATCCGGCGGTGCCGTGAATCGTGGGCGCCTTGATCGTCTCGATGTTCTTGACGTTGCCGCTGGTGGTGTCGAAGACGTTGAATGTCAGGTCGCCGTCGTCGAAGGACTTGACGGTGTCGCTATCGGCGCCGCCGTCGATCGAGTCCTTGCTGTCAATGGTGACGCCATCGCCGACGATGAAGGTGTCGTTGCCGGCGCCGCCCTTGGCGGTTTCGTTGTCGTCGCCGACGTGGATGGTGTCGCTACCGTCGCCGCCGTCGACGCTGTCGTTGTTCTCGCCACCGTCGAGCAGGTCGTTGCCGTCGCCGCCAGCGATCGAGTCGTTGCCGTCGCCACCGTCGACGGTGTCGTTGCCGTCGCCGCCGGAGAGGTTGTCGTTACCGTCGCCGCCGTCGATGTCGTCGTTGCCATCGCCACCATCGATGTCGTCGTTGCCCGTGCCGCCGGTGAGGGTGTCGTTGCCACCCTTGCCGTCGATGGTGTCGTTGCCGTCGCCGCCATCGATGTCGTTGGCTTGGTCGTTGCCGACGATGATGTCGCTGCCCCCGAGGCCGAGGATGGCCCCGACGTTGACGTTGGCGATGCCCGAGACGTCGATGGTGTCTCCGGCGCTAGTGCCGGTGATGTTGGCCGCGTTGACGGTCTCGATGCCCTTGACGTTGCCGCCGGTGGAGTCGAAGGTGTTGACGACCAGATCGCCGCCACTGGCCTGGTTGACGACATCGGTCCCGGAACCACCATCGATCACGTCGTTGGCGTTGATGGTGACGCCATCCTCGACGGTGAGGGTGTCGTTGCCGTTGCCGCCCTTGACGGTCTCGTTGCCGTCGCCGACATAGAGGGTGTCGTTGTCGTTACCACCATCGATGGAGTCGTTGCCGTCGCCGCCGGCGATGGTGTCGTTGCCGTCGCCACCCTTGATGGAGTCGTTGCCGTCGCCACCCTCGACGGTGTCCTTGCCGTCACCGGCATCGATGGTGTCGTTCTGGGTGCCGCCGGTGATGGTATCGTTGCCGTCACCACCCTTGATGGTGTCGTTGCCGGCCCCACCGTCGATGTCGTCGTTGCCGTCGCCGGCGTCGATGGTGTCGTTGCCGGCGCCACCGGTGATGGTGTCGTTGCCGCCGTTGCCCTTGATGGTGTCGTTGCCGTCGCCGCCATCGATGTCGTTGGCTTGGTCGTTGCCGGCGATGTAGTCACTGCCGCCATCACCGTTGATCTCGTCGACGTCGAGGTTGTTGATCCCCGAGAGGTCGATGGTGTCGCCACCGCTGGTGCCGAGGATGTTGGCCGCCTTGACGGTCTCGATGCCCTTGACGTTGCCGCCGGTGGTGTCGAAGACCTTGAAGGTCAAGTCCTTGGTGTCGCTGGTCGACTGGAAGACGTCGTTGTCGGCGCCGCCGTCGATCGAGTCGTTGACGTCGATGATGGCTCCGTCATCGACGATGAAGGTGTCGTTGCCGGCGCCGCCCTTGACGGTCTCGTTGCCGTCGCCGACGTGGATGGTGTCCTTGCCGTTGCCGCCGTCGACGCTGTCGTTGCCGTCGCCACCGTCGATGGTGTCGTTGCCTTCACCACCCTTGATCGAGTCGTTATTGCCTCCGCCGTCGACGCTGTCGTTGCCGTCGCCGGCGTCGATGGTGTCGTTGCCGGCGCCACCGGTGATGGTGTCGTTGCCGCCGTTGCCCTTGATGGTGTCATTGCCGTCGCCGCCATCGATGTCGTTGGCTTGGTCGTTGCCGGCGATGTAGTCACTGCCGCCATCACCGTTGATCTCGTCGACGTCGAGGTTGTTGATCCCCGAGAGGTCGATGGTGTCGCCACCGCTGGTGCCGAGGATGTTGGCCGCCTTGACGGTCTCGATGCCCTTGACGTTGCCGCCGGTGGTGTCGAAGACCTTGAAGGTCAAGTCCTTGGTGTCGCTGGTCGACTGGAAGACGTCGTTGTCGGCGCCGCCGTCGATCGAGTCGTTGGCGTCGATGATGGCTCCGTCATCGACGATGAAGGTGTCGTTGCCGGCGCCGCCCTTGACGGTCTCGTTGCCGTCGCCGACGTGGATGGTGTCCTTGCCGTTGCCGCCGTCGACGCTGTCGTTGCCGTCGCCACCGTCGATGGTGTCGTTGCCTTCACCACCCTTGATCGAGTCGTTATTGCCTCCGCCGTCGACGCTGTCGTTGCCGTCGCCGGCGTCGATGGTGTCGTTGCCGGCGCCACCGGTGATGGTGTCGTTGCCGCCGTTGCCCTTGATGGTGTCGTTGCCGTCGCCGCCATCGATGTCGTTGGCTTGGTCGTTGCCGGCGATGTAGTCACTGCCGCCATCACCGTTGATCTCGTCGACGTCGAGGTTGTTGATCCCCGAGAGGTCGATGGTGTCGCCACCGCTGGTGCCGAGGATGTTGGCCGCCTTGACGGTCTCGATGCCCTTGACGTTGCCGCCGGTGGTGTCGAAGACCTTGAAGGTCAGGTCCTTGGTGTCGCTGGTCGACTGGAAGACGTCGTTGTCGGCGCCGCCGTCGATCGAGTCGTTGGCGTCGATGATGGCTCCGTCATCGACGATGAAGGTGTCGTTGCCGGCGCCGCCCTTGACGGTCTCGTTGCCGTCGCCGACGTGGATGGTGTCCTTGCCGTTGCCGCCGTCGACGCTGTCGTTGCCGTCGCCACCGTCGATGGTGTCGTTGCCCTCGCCGCCATCGATGTTGTCGTTGCCGGCGTCGCCGTTGATGACGTTGGCTTGGTCGTTGCCGACGATCTCGTCGTTGCCGGCATCACCGCTGATCGCGTCGACGGTCAGCTTGTCGATGTTCTTGAGATCGATGATGTCGGCACCCTTGGTCCCGACGATGTTGTCCGCGACGATGTCCTCGAGGTTCTTGACGTTGCCGCCAGTGGTGTCGAAGTGCTTGAAGACGAGATCGCCGGAGCCGTCGAAGGTGGTGAAGGTGTCCTTGTCGGCACCACCATCGATGAAGTCCTTGTCGTTGATGACGTCGTCGGCGATGAAGGTGTCCCGACCGGCGCCGCCGTCGACGGTGTCGTTGCCGAGCCCGACGTAGATGGTGTCCTTGCCTTCGCCGCCGTCGACGCTGTCGTGGCCGTCCCCGCCGAGGATGAGGTCGTTGCCGTCGCCGCCGACGATGGTGTCGTTGCCGTCGCCGCCGATGATGACGTCGTTGCCGCCGCCACCATCGATGACGTCGTTGCCACCGAAGGCGATGATCAAGTCGTTCTGCGGCGAGTTGTCCATCACCGTGCCGTCGACGCGCTTGTAGTCGCCGACGCCAAGCTCGTCCTTGCCGCTGGTGCCGACGATGATGTTGTCGATGCCTTCGATGAAGAGATTCACCTCCTCGAAGTTCTTGGCCTTGAGGCCGATCGAATCATCGAGGTCGAGGACCGCGTCGCCGGGAGTCGGATCGAAGACGTAGTTGAGGAACTCGTCGAGCTCGCCACCCTGGGCGATCTTGACGATGTCGTCGATGGTGAGGTGCAGATTCAAGACGTCGTCGCCGCCGCCACCGTTGACGTCGTCGCCGGCGTCGGCGTAGACGACGTCGTTGCCGCCGTTGCCGCGAATAAGGTCGTTGCCGGCACCGCCGTCGAGGGTGTCGTCGCCGTCCCTACCGCGGAGGGTGTCGTCGCCGTCGTTGCCGTCGATGTCGTTGGCCTCATCGTTGCCGATGAGCATGTCGTCGCTACCGAGACCATCGATGGTGGTGATCGTGGTCTTGGCGATCTTGGAGATGTCGATGTGGTCGGCGTCGTCCGTCCCGACGATGTTGTCGGCTTCGATGACCTCGACGTCCGAGACGTTGCCGTTGGTGGTGTCGAAGACGTTGACCTCGAGATCACCGGTACCGTCCTCGGTGGTCACGGTGTCCTTGCCCTTGCCACCATCGATGAGGTCGTCGCCGTCGACCGGATCGGTGATGTAGAAGGTATCGTCGTCGCCGCCACCAAAGACGGAGTCGTCCCCGTCACCGGCGACGATCGAGTCATCTCCGTCGCCGCCCAAGACGAGGTCGTCGCCGCTGCCGCCGTCGAGGGAGTCATTGCCGTCGTCGCCGTTGACGATGTCGTTGTCGTCGCCACCGAGCACGAGGTCGTCGCCGTCCCCACCGCCAACGGCGTCCTCGCCGGTGCCACCCTCGACGGTGTCGTTGCCGTCGCCGCCGCCGACGATGTCGTTGCCGCTGCCGCCGACGACCGAGTCGTTGTCATCACCTCCGCCAATGGCGTCGTTGCCGGCCCCACCGTCGATGACGTCATCGCCCTCGCCACCGGCGAGAGCGTCGTTGCCGTCACCGCCGTCGATGGTGTCGTTGCCGCCAAGGCCGAAGACCAGATCGTTGCCGTCACCGGCATCGATCGTGTTGTCGTCGCCGATGATGATGAACTCGCCGATCGAGTCGGGAATGACGTCGTCGCCCGGGGTGCCCGGAATGTCGGCGGCGAGTAGGAGTCGTGCCTCAAGACTCATGATCTGAGGCTTGAAACCCTTGCTCTTCTTGGTGAGACGCTTCTTTTGGGGGGCCATGGACAACTCTCCTCCTTGTGGTCGACGGGCGTCGCGTTTCTCCGAAGCACGGAGCTGATGCTTGATGCGGGTCTAAAGGGTGTAGTGGCGCTGAGACTCGAAAACGGTTGCGATATTCTCATCTTCGGCGTTGGGGCGAGACGGCGATCGCGTGCGCGATGCGGATCTCGCCAGGTGGGCCGATCACTCGCGAGCGAACATCGATGCGAGTCTCAAGTAGGGAGAATGGGATGCAAATGCCCCGCTGACGAGGAGATAGAGCGAGCGCGGCTTGCGCGAACGGATGGCGCGAAGAGTGAATGGGTGAGGGGCCATTTCTTCCTTGAGTTCTGCATTTGGTCAGTCCACGCACTCGTGACGGAAGCGAGATTGGACCGAGGGCTACCAGTTGATCACACGGGACGCTTGACGACGCCGGCCAACCCTGCCGCATGGTTGGTTCAGCGAAGATTCAAGAATGGCTCAGCGTAGGGATCGTCATTCCTACTTGAGTCGAATGAGTCTTTTCTTCCGGGATCCGGAAATAGCGTGTGGAAGCTTGGATACAGACGGTGTGTGCTCATCTTTGAGGCACGGGTACAAAGACTCCTCGAAAAGTCATCTCCTCCCCGCTGCGATAATTGTTAGAGTTTGGTTAATCGTTAGACAATGGCTGTAACTGTTTGCCACCGCTTCAACAAGACCAGTTTTGTTGGTGTTGTCGTAAGTCATTTCATATGAGGGTGTTTGGCGGTCATTTTTCCACTGAGACCGGAATGGTCCACGTGATGCGCGTCATCCCCATTCCTTTCAAGCTGTTGGCTCAAACGAATCACTTTCGGGTTCCCCGTGTTTCGATCTCGCGTTGGACGGTTGTGGTCGCCATGGTCGACGTAGCGACCTCGACGCGGCGATAACCTGGTCCTAATTCCAACTCTGGACGAGCACTCTTTGACCCAGACTCGCTGATTTTCCGCGCGCTTTTGGTCGCTTTCTCGACCGATCTGGGACCGTTTTCGTCAAATCTGGCCCCGATTCGCGCCGTTTTGGGTCCTTGTGGTGCCGCAAAGTCAGCACGGCGTTACGCAAAAGCGGCATGCGAACGGACCGGTTTGGACCTTATCGTCATGATCGACGCGTGGATGCCTTTTGCCGCTCCACGTTCGTTGAGCCGGCTGTGGGGAGCCGGGCTTTCTCCCTCTCCAAAGGAATCGATCATGAATCTCAAACGTCGCGACTTTCTCGGGCGAACCGGAACGGGTCTCGTTTCGGCGGGGCTCCTTCCCACCGTCTTCAGTTCGAGTTCCGATGCGGCTTCCGCCGACGGAGCCGCGAAGGGGGCCAATGAACGCGCCCGCATCGGGTCGATTGGCCTGCGCTATCAAGGCTCGGTCATCTCGGAGAAGGCCCTTCCCTACGGCGACTTGGTCGCGCTGTGCGATGTCGATCGCCATGTTCGGGAACAGGCGCGGGCCTGTTTCGGCAGCCGGGCCAAAATTTATGAGGACTACCGCGATCTGCTCGATCGGGACGACATCGACGTCGTGCTGATCGGGACTCCCGACCACTGGCACACGAAGATGGTCATCGACGCGTGCCGCGCCGGGAAGGACGTCTACTGCGAGAAGCCGCTGACGTTGACGATCGACGAGGGCAAGCATCTCACCAAAGCCGTCGAGGAGACCGGACGCGTCGTCCAAGTCGGAACCTGGCAGCGCAGCGATGTCCGCTTTCGCCAAGCGGTCGAAATGGTCCGAGCCGGCCGACTCGGCAAACTGGAAAAGGTCATCGTTACCATCAGCGACAATCCCACCGGCGGCCCGTTCGCCAATGTCCCCAAGCCGGAACACATCAACTGGGATCTCTGGCTGGGACAGGCCCCGGAAGTCCCCTACTGCGAGCAGCGCGGTCACTACACCTTTCGCTGGTGGGAGGAGTACTCAGGCGGAAGGATGACCGATTGGGGTGCCCACCACATCGATATCGCCCAATGGGGCATCGGGGCCGATCGGTCGGGACCCAAACGCATTGAGGCCAAGGCGACCTACCCGAACGTCGAGAATGGCTACAACGTCCCGACGAACTACAGCGCCCTGCTCACCTTTCCCAACGACGTCACGATGGAGATCCGGAGCAAGGGAACGATCGGCGTTCGCTTCATCGGGGAGCGCGGCGAACTTTTCGTCACCCGCGGCAGCATCAAGAGCAACCCCGCCGAGCTACTCGAAGTAGACCCGATCCCGAGGGAGAATTACAAGCTCTACTCCCACGATCTTTCGTTCCAGCCGAAGATCGGCAAGCTCGAGTCGATCGAGAACCACATGCGCAACTTCTTCGACTCGATTCGCAGTCGCCAGCAGCCCATTTCCGACGTTGTCAGCCAGCACCGCAGCGTGAGCAGTTGCCACTTGGCGAACATCGCGATGAAGCTCGGCCGTCCGCTCGACTGGGATCCCGAGAACGAGCGATTTGTCGACGACAGTCAGGCCAACGCGATGCTCTCGCGCGAGCAGCGCAAGGGTTTCGAGATCGGTTGACGTGCTGTGTGCGGCTCGGCCTATCCACCGGGTCGACAGATGCACTGGCTGACCAGCAGCCAGGGGCACCCTAGAAGCGTGAGTCCTGTCAGCATGCCCACGCAAGCGTGAGTTCTTTTGGCATGCCCACGCAAGCGTGAGTTCTTTTGGCATGCCCACGCAAGCGTGAGTTCTTTTGGCATGCCCACGCAAGCGTGAGCATGGCACCCAGCCACATCTTGATGCCGGGGGGGCTTTCAATTGCTCGGCATCTCGATGCGAGCGGAGCGACGGAGACATGATGATGATTTCCGAACAGCAGCGACAACAGTACCGCGACGAGGGTTACTTCATCCTCGAATCGGTCATTTCGGAGGAGATGCTCACCATCCTGCGGGAGGCGTGTGACTACCTCATCGACGCGATGCACGAGGAGATGGATCGGCTGGGGACGGACCACCTCCACATCAGCCATCGGGGCAAACGCTACCATATCGCCAAGAAGTACGACCGCGCCCCGCGGCTGGCGGACTATGTCTTCTCCGAACTGATGGCCGAGGTGTGCCGGGCGACGATCGGGGATCGCGCGTTTCTCTTCTACGATCAGTACGTCGTCAAGATGGCCGAGCGGGGCATCGCGTTCTCGTGGCACCAGGACGGAGGCTATCTTGGGTTTCCGCACCGACCCTACGTCACGGTCTGGGCGGCGGTGGATGAAATGACCGTCGACAACGGGACCGCGTATGTACTTCCCTACTCGACGGTTGGAATCCGGTCGTTGGTCGAGCACGTTCGCGATCCCCAGACCGGGGACAAGGTTGGCTACTTTGGCAAGGAACAAGGCGTGCCCGCGATCGTGCCGGAGGGAAGCCTCATCGTCTTCAGCTCGCTGGTGTTTCATCGCAGCGGCCCCAACGCCACCGACAAGCCACGCCGGGCCTACGTGACGCAGTACTCGCCCGAGCCGATTCTCAGACCCGGGGCCGAGGAGCCGATGCACCTGGCGGTCCCATTCCTGGAAGAGGGCCGACCCACCACTTCGCTCACCACCAAAGGAGTCCCACGATGACCACGCCAACGACGACTCGACGCGCCTTTTGCCAAGGTGCCCTCGCGGGAGCCGTCGGGATGGCCTCGACGGCGTTGGGGGACGCCGATCGGCCCAACGCGACGTTCCGGCTCCGCTACATCCTCGCCTCGGCAATGTACGGCGACATGCCGCTGTCAGCGATACTTCCCGAAGTTCACAAGACCGGTGCCGACGCCATCGATCTGTGGCCGAGAGTTCATGGCACCCAGCGCGAGGAAGTCGACACGCTCGGAGTCGAGCAGTTTCGGAAGATGCTCGAGGCGCACGAGGTCCGGCTCGGCGGGATCGCTTGCTATCGCTTGGGGCCGCTGGGGTTGCGGAAGGAGATGCGGTTCGCGTCGTCACTCGGCGAAAACGTCGTGTTGGTCTGTGGAGCTCGCGGACCGCGCGGGCTCGAGGGTGGCGAACTCAAGCGGGCGGTGCGCGCCTTCGTCGATCAGTTGAAGCCGCACGTGGCGGAAGCGGAAGAGCGGGGCTGCACCATCGCGGTCGAGAACCACGCGAACAGTCTCATCGAGTCGCCCGATTCGATTCGTTGGTTCGCCGAGATGGTTTCGTCGCCGGCGCTTGGCATCGCGTTCGCCCCCCACCATCTCTCGCAGGAGAGCGAGCTGATCGCGAATCTCGTGAGGGAGTCGGGGCCGGCGGTGAAGTTCTTCTACGCCCAACAGCATGGGATGGGGTCGAAGAAGAAGTTACCCAAGGAACGTGAACTGTTGCAGATGCCTGGCCGGGGACCGCTCGACTTCAAGCCGATCCTCGAAGCGTTGCGAGCGATCGACTACGGGGGATACACGGAGATCTTCATGCACCCGGTTCCGCGCGGGGTGCCGATCCTCGAGTCGGCCTCCGCCATCACCGCGGAGATCAACCGCTCGCGTGACTACCTCGACGCATGCCTGAGGAAGTCGTGATGGTCATTTGGAGGGGAGGGGGAGGGTTCGCGCAAAAGAAGTAGAGTGGGTTCATGTATGGGTGGAGTCGTGGCTCGTGGGATAACGGAATTGGGGCTTTGAGGTCCGTTTCATGTGGATTCGATGAGAGCGGGCGATTCTTGCTTTTCCTCACGAAAGGCGGGAGTAGACTACCATTGGTGCGGGATGACTAGTTCTCCTCTGCCACGCGGAACGCCCCGCGTTCACTTCCCAAGGAGTTGCGACCATGCTCCGTCGCCTTCCTTTAACCCGTCCCAAGTGTCCTTACCATCCGGACGGTTTCTGTTGTCACGCCATGATGGACGAATCCGGCCAGTGCCCGTGTCAGGATGATGATGAAGTGGTTCACCCGATTGAGTGCACGTACCTCGTGAAACCTGAGGACTGGCTCCCATTCGACAGATCCGCTCGGGACGAGAGGCCGCCGGCGACCGAGTAGACTAGGCTCCGTCTCAAAAGTCGGCTCTGGCTTCGGCTGGCTGCGTCGGCGCGGGACTTTGTCGGGCTGCATCGACGAATCCAGTGGATTCGCCTGCTTCGCCCTCCTCGTCCCGCACCAACTCGCTGAGCCTCGGACCAACGATCAACTTTTGAGACGAAGCCTAGGTTACCATTCCCCTCCCATGTCGCCGGACATCTCATCCCTTTGTCCCCCATCTTCGAAGTGACAACCCAGAAGGTTGTTCGACCAAAGCAAGTGGGCGCGTGATCGCTCGTGGGTCGACGAGTCAGGGATGATCCCTTTCGCCGATTGCCGCATGTGCGACGACCTTGCCTTCTGTCTGAAGGTAGGGGAGGTGGTATCGTCGACCGAAGTGTCCTGGTTCTTGGGACGATGTAGTGAAGTCAAGATGTGCAGCACGAATTAGCTCATGGGATCCATTTTGTGTTAAATGGTCGGAATCAAGTATTCGGTGCTCCTCGTTGGCGGGTAGAGGGATAGACTGAGTTGCGGCCAAGTCTTCGAGCGTCACTCGGTCGCGTAGCTCACCCACATTCTGTCTGACCAGGAGATGCAGCCATGCCCCGTTGTCTTCCATTGATCCGTCCCCAGTGTCCCCTCAACCCGACTGGGAACTGTTGTCACGGCATGATGGAGGACGCGGGCCAGTGTCCGCTTCAGGAGAGTGCGGAGCTGTTTCAGCCGGCGAACTGCTTGTACTTTGTGGAACTCAACCATCGCGAGTTGTCGGAGATGTCGTGCATGGTGGAACCGGGACCGGCGATCGAGTCCACTACTCCTCGGGAGCTGATTCAAGCGTGACGCCTCGGGCCTCGAGCAACGAGCCGAACGCGATCAAGATCAGGGCGACTCCGCAGAGGACGAGAAACGAGACCGCCATGTCCTTGGCGGGCGACTCGTTGAGCACGCTCACGCCAAAGGTGCCCAGGGAAGGGATCCCCATCTCCAGGAATCCCAGCATCGCCGAGGCCGAACCGGCGACATCGCGAAAGGGCGCCATCGCTTGAGCCGCGGCCAAGGGAAGGACGAACGCGATTCCGGTGAAGACCACCATGATCGGCACCATCATGTGCCAGAAAGTGACGAACCCACCAAACGCCACCACCACCATCCAGATCGTGCCCGCCATCATGATCAAATAGCCGATCAGGATGCGTGACTCGACGCGAAGCCTTCGTTCGAGAAGACCGCACGCAAGCGTCCCCACCATGAACGACACCACGAGCGTCGCGGCGACGACGGCGAACCAACTCGACGGGAGTCCCAAGGTGTCCATGACGAGGGAGGGGGCCTCGACCAGGCAGCAGTACATCACCGCGACGGCGATGCCCAGGAGGGTGCCGTGGTAGAGAAAGCGGCCGTTCTCGATCACGATCAGGTAATTGCCCGCGATGCGACTGGGCGTAATCGCGGACATGTTCTTGTTGTGGTTGGTCTCCGGAAAGAAAAGGGCCGTCGCCAATAGGAGGATCGCCCCCATGAGCGCGAGCAACATGAAGTTCGCTTGCCACCCGAAGTAGTTGTCGATGAACGCTCCCGCGACCGGTCCGAGCCCGGGGGCCAAAGCGAAGACGACATCGACCTTCATCAGCATGCGCGCCCGCTCGGCCGGCGCGAAGGCGTCGCGCACCGCGGCATTGACGATGACTCCTCCCGCGCAGGCTCCAATCGATTGGACGAAGCGGCCCCCGATCAGCATGCGAATCGTCGGGCTCATCGCGCAAATGATCGAGCCGATCAGAAACATGACGGCTCCGAAAAGCATGATCGGCTTACGTCCGAACCGGTCCGAAAAGGGGCCGTAGAGCAGTTGGCTAAGAGCGTAGCCGAGTAGGTAGGAACTCATCGTCAACTGGGCGGTGCCGTAGGTGACGTGAAGCTCGCGAGCGATTCTTGGTAGGGAGGGGGTGTATTCGGTGTCACCGAAAGGACCGACGGCGGACATGTACGCGAGAATCAACAGCGAGGGAACCGCGGCACGAGTCGCGACCGAGGTGGGCGAAGAGGTCACGTTGTTGCTCCTCGGCAAGAGACGTTCGCGGCCGCTGTTCCCGGCATGCCCGAGCGTGCGTGTTTCAAGCATGCCCACGCGAGAGCGGTGGATGGCGCCCCGACCGGGGAGCCTGGTACTTGGTGAAGGTCGCCATCACCGCCATTGCTGATCTGGCCCACGACGCACCGTCGCGTTCATCGTAGAACAGCCTGACGTTGGAGCAACAGCCGGTGCTGAATTCGATGACCCGCGAGGATCATTGGAGCGCGCGTTGCATTCGTGCCAGGTGAGCAAGAGGAGACGAAGCGACATGGTGGATGTCGGCGCCACGAGCGAACAAGCACCGAGCAATACGGCGCTGGTGAGGCGCATTCCCTGGGACAAGATCCTCTTGTGGGCTCCCTTCTTCGCGGCGCTGTATGTGCTGCGCAGCTTGATCCTGTTGATCTTCATGACGGTGCTGCTCAGCTACTTTGTCCGGCGGCTCGTCGAGGCGATGCAGGGACGCTTGCCACGCGACGTTCATGGCGTCTGGATCGATCGGCTGCTGACGCTCGCCGCGTTCGCGATCATCACGCTGGTCCTGTTCATGATCGGCAGTCTGCTGGGGCCGAAGCTCTATCAACAGGGACAGACGTTGCTCATTCGGATGCAGCAGCTTCGTCCCGAGCAGGCATTTGATAGCTTGCTGAGCAACACGGTTGGGTCGCTCAGTTTCTGGGAGCACTACGGAAAGCCTGGGGAGAAACGCTACGAGGAGGCGCTTGCCGAGTTCCAGAAGGATGATCAACTCGGGCTCGGCGCTTATCGTTCCTTCGGCAGTCAGCTCTCGGCGGTGCAGGCGGACTTCGAAACCACCTATCACGACGCGACGCTCAAGTCGCTAAGGACGGAGATGGCTTCCGGCGGGAAGAGCTCCGCCTCGTTCGATCAGTGGCTCGCCAACACGGTCGCGCCCAAGCTCTTGGCGGCGAAGCGCGACGACTACCTCGCTCGCTGGAGCGACAAGCATCCCGAACGATCCTCTTCTCCCCGGGTTAGCCCGACGACGCGCGACGCCCAGATCGAAGAGGCGATCGCCCAGGAGATCAAGTCGAAGCCGGACCAACTCGCGCGCTGGAAGCAGGAATGGGAGCAACAGACGATTTCGAGGCGAATGCGAGCGCTACGGTCGTCGCCCGCGTATCGCAAGGACTTCGAAACCGTCTACGAGGCCGAGCGTCGTCAGAACCCGAGGGAGTTTCCCTACTCGTTCGCCGACTTCGAGAAACTCGAGGAAGCCTATGGGAAGGGACGGGCGGCGTTTCAGAAGACCTTCCAGGAGACGATCGCCGACAGTCCCGACGCCCGGCCGCTGATCGAAGCCGATTTTCGCCAGGAGACCGAGAGCCGCTTGGCGCAGCAGTGGTGGAAGAGCAACCCGTTGGCAATCTCGATTCAGCGCTACCTCCGCCTCGATGGGTCGAAGCTGTTGGGGAGTCTCGGTGGGTGGTCGCAAGAGGCGCTGCAGGCGGCGGTCGTCCTTCCGATCGAACTGTTGACCGCGATCATGCTCGCCTTCTTCGTGACCCTCGATTGGAAGAACCTCGTGAAGAGTGTCCGCTGTCTCTCCGACAGCTCGCTGCGCGACTTCTACCGCGAGTACGCTCCGGCGCTGTCGATCTTCTGTCGTCTGCTCGGGCGGACGTTCGAGGTGCAGGCGCTGGTGGCGCTGGCCAACTCACTCTTGTCGCTTGTCACCCTTTGGCTGTTGGGGGTGAGCAATCTCTTCTTTCTCGTGTCGCTGATCTTCGTGTGCAGTCTGATCCCGGTGGTCGGGATCTTGTTGGCGAGCATCCCGGTCACGTTGTCGGCGACGCTGCAAACAGACGGCTCGCTCCTACTGGGCGCCGAGGCGTTCATCGCGATCGCGGCGGTGCAGTTCTTCGAGGGGTGTTTTCTCAATCCCAGAATCGTGGGGAACCTCTTGCACCTTCATCCGGTGACGAGTGTTTCGGTGTTGACGATCGGCGGCTTTCTGTTCGGGGTCTGGGGGATTTTGCTCGCGACGCCGGTGACGGTCTTCGTGATCGACGTGGTGGTGCTGCGGCGGTCGATTCCCGGGATCACCGACGGGGCCGGGCTCGAGCCGACGGCAACCGACGAGTGATCGCGCCATGGTGGGGCGACCGGTCATCCGGGTGAGCCGGTGGAAGGACGCTCGAGAAGAAAGAGAGCCAGGCCGCTCAACGCGAGCATCACGAACTCGAAGAGGGCGATCCCGATCGCGAGGGAACTCGGTCGACCTTCGAGCGCGAGGTTGATGCCGCGCCCGAGAAGGAGTCCCAACAGCGACACCGCCAGCAGGACAAGCGCGAACAAGCGTGCGTGGGACGACCCCATTCCCCAGAAGATGATCGCCGCGAACGAGAACATCAGCCCGCCGTACATCGCCCGAATCTCTTGGCGTGCGGTGGTCGTTCGCGCAGGCAAGTCGAACGGTTCGAGGAGGTGTTCGGGTCGCCAAAGGCCCAAGACGCCAAGGACGACAAACGAGAGGGCCGCGATGAGAAGGACGATCCAAGCGAGCCAGTCCGAGGTCGGCGAGGGCATGACGTGGTCTCTCCAGGGATGGTCATCGGTCATGCCACTCTAGGAGAGCCGTCAATCGCGACGCGGACGCTTGCACTCACATCCGCGTCACGAAGACGAAGAAGCGTCGTCGTCCTCGTCGGGAAGTGTCTCTTGGATCCAGCTCTCGAAGCGTTTCCTTCCCTCCTGCTCATCGTCGCGTTCGTCGCTGGAGGGGGAGCCCTTTCCCTTGAAGGTTGCTGAGTCGTTCGTGTCCCCGGCGTTCGAGGGAAGGGGAGTCACGCTCGACAGGGAGGAAACGACGACGGAATTCCACAGGGAGCTATCGCTGGCGACGCCTTTGTCCTGGGCCGCGACGACGTCATCGAAGTTGCTCGGGCCGAACGCCGAATCGGTGAGCCAGCTCTCCATGCGAGTGAAGCCACTGTCGTTTGGCGCGGTGGTCGTTTGATCCGGGGGATCTACTGGCTCTTCCGGTTTCGGCTCACCGGACGCCAGTCCCGGAGTGACCGCCGACCACGCCCAATCGGCGAACGAGGCGTTGCCGCTCATCGAGGCGCGAAACCCTTTGATGATCGGGTGGGGGCCAAAATACTCGAGAAAGCTCGTCCGAAGCGGTTCCCCGAGGCGCGGTAGACTGGGAGTCTCGGCCCGCTTCTGCTCGGGAAGGGGTTCCTTGATCTTCCGCTTCAGCTCATCCGCGCGAGCGTGAGCTTCCTCGAGACGCTGCTTGAGGCTGTCGACTCGTTGCGACTTCTCCTTGTTCTTGGAGTCCTGGTACTCGAAGAACTGACGCGTCAGCCCCGGTAGCTTCTCGCGTGCTTCGGCGATCTGGGCCGCGCAGGCATCGACCTTCGCCTTGGTGGCCGCGTCGGTGATCTTCTCCTGCATCACGCCATAGGCCCGTGAAACATGCTCGAGGTTGTCGAGCAGTTGTTGCACCGCGGCCTTGGGATCCTTGATGAATTCCGAGACGGACTGCGGATTGTCGAGCATCTTCTTGAGTTGCTGGGGATCGAACGCGGTCATGGATCATGGATCCTATTCGGTAGTCGATGGTGATTCCGGGAGTTCCCACGAAAGCTTTCCGTCGCGAACGTCGAGTCCGACATCGAGAAACTGCCGAAGGACGACATGGCGATTCTTGGCTTGGGCCGTGGCGAATGCGAGAAAGACCGTGGCGGCGCAGAGCGTCGCGGCTCGCTTGCCGTCTCGGGGAACGATCGGTTGGTCCGGTCCTTTGGCCGAGCCCGCCATGGCGATCGCCCGACCACAGCGATGACACGCCGCCTCACGCGAGAGATCGGCGAGCGACAGGCCGACCTCTTGTCGAGCGCCCTCGCCGGGAGTCCTTAGCCAATGGAACGCCGCCGCGAACAGTCGATGCTCCGCTTCGGTCGGCTTTCTCTCCACGCTTTCCCAACAGCAGAGGACCGCCCACCAGACGGCTTGGCGAACGGGAAGCAGCATCGCCAGCGCCCGAATCGCGTCACCGATGAGATTGTTGGCGACGAGTTCCTCGAGCAACACGTCGGCATCGGGACACCGTTCGAGGATAGGCTTCGCGGTGATCGTCAACGATGGCTCGTCGCGGAGGTCGCCAAGTTCCGTGACCGCGGAGGGACCATCGAGAGAGTTCGACACGTCGGTGCTCATGGGGTTCCCGTTCGTTGTTCCAAATCGTCGTGATCGCCGCCTACTCGAGTCCGTTGATCAGCGGCGACAAGTTCGTGAGGCTCGCCGCGGACAGCGTGACGGCGGTGCCTCCCACCGTCAAGACGATCCCCGCCTCCGTGATCGCGATGGTATTCTCTCCCGCTCGCAACAAGACCGTCGGCTCGGAGATGGTGATGCCCGAGATCGGCGGTGTGAGCCCATCGGCGGCGAACCCCAACGAGGTTGCGAGTGGGTTCATCGTCATGACCGAACAGGGGAACGAGCCGACCTGGCACTTGTACGATAGCGGGCTGATCGTGATCACGCCCACTTCGTCGTCGAGAATGCTCGCGGTCGTCAGTGAGAACGCTCCCCCGGCGGGACTCGAGTCCAAGGACATCGAGGCGCCTTCCCCCGCTCCAAAGGTGACGCTTCCGTCCGCGGAATCGACTTGGACGGTGAACGCTCCGATCGGCGAAGGGTCCTCGTCGACGACATCGTCGAGCACGAGGGGAACGCTCGCTCCGAGGTACATGTTGGCCATGCTGGTTCGGAAGTTGAGCGAGGCGCCCGCGGTGAGCGAAATCGTGCCATTCGCGGAGTTGGACCCGGCTTCGAGTTCGATGTTCCCGGTGCCGGTCAGGTCCGCGTCGACGTCGACCTCGGGAACTTCGTCGATCACCGGGATCTCCGGCTCGTCGCCGAGGACGAAGATCGGCATCATCGGTAGTTGTGGCCAAGCGGAGTTGCTGGCGCTGAGATAGATGTTGCCGTTGGAGGTGCTCATGCTGTAGTTGCCCTCCTCGATACGCTGCCCGTGGGTGGCGATGTCCGCCAAACGAGCCAGTCCGTTGACGCACGCACCCTGAATGATGTCGAGTTGCCTGACATCCGATTCGATGGTGTTGAGCGTGCTGCTGATGGGACCGGTCGCGGCGGTGACCGCCGCGGCGACTTGAATGTGGCTCGCACAATAGTTGATGACGTCCCCCAGGCCATCAAGCCGTCGTTCGATCCCCTCGAGGATCTCAAAATCGTTATTGAGCTCGCAGAAGGTCGCCTCGACAAGCGTCGTCAGCCATTGTCCGAGGATCTTGGCGAGCCACAACGCGTAGCAGATGGTCTTCTCATCCTCGCTCGACCAGGGCAGGTCGTGCTGGTCGATGGTCGGCAGGATCGACAGCGCCAGCATACTCCCCGCCGCGACTAGCGAACTCATCGCGATCAGGATCACCTTCCAGTCGGAACTCATGCCGAACTTGTTGTCGGGATGGAACTCGAACAACGGGCCGCGGTGGATTTCGACCTTGGTTCCGTAGGTGATGTTGCACTCGCCCCCCATGTTCCACTCGGAGTGCCCGAGCAGACCGCCGATGCTGAGCTTGAGCGGATTGGCCGAGGGCGAGCAACTGAGCATCAGTTGCACCGGATCGAGCCAGATCTCGTTGTGGCGGCCGGTGACCCCTTCCTCGTGGATGCCGATGATACCGTCGTAGAGCCCGCCGATGACGTTCTGGAGCAGGACCGCGGCGACCGACTGATCACGCAGTCGGGGCCAATCGGAGACGACGCCGCTCCCGTCGCCGGAACCATCGCTCGAGTCGCTGGACGACGGGGGAGAGGACAATCCACCGCCGCCAACGATGTGCTTGGAGTAACCGCCAAGTCTCGTGATCTGTTGGTTGGGGACGGTGAGCGAGTGATTGTGCCTCACCTCGGTGATCATGTCACGCTGCGAGCGAAACTGGATGAGCTCATGCCCCTGGGTGTCGTCGAACGCGAGTCCGTGAAAGTCGTTCTGGGAACCGGATCGCGAGCGGGTCTTGATGCCGCTGACGTTCTTGTCCTCGGGAAGGTCGAAGGGGGGCATCTGGTCGGCGTTGTAGACGTTGCCCACGACGATGGGAGCGTCCGGATCCCCTTCGAGGAAGGCGATGAGGACTTCCTGGCCGATGCGCGGAATGTGGACTTGACCGAACCGTCCGCCCGCCCAGTTGTACCCGACGCGGACCCAGCACGAGCTTCGCTCGTCGGACTGGCCGTAGCGATCCCAACGGAACTGGACTTTGATGCGTCCATAGCGGTCCGTGAAGATCTCTTCCCCCTTGGGGCCGACGACGGTCGCGGACTGGGTGCCGGAGATTCGCGGTCTCGGTGTTTGACGAGGCGCCCGGAAAGGGAGGTTGTGCGGCAAGCATTCGAACGTGTTCTCGTAGGCGATGCTCGAGTCGTCACCGGAGGCGAAGTCGGGAACCCGCATGCGGTGCAGCACGCGTTTGACCAAGTAGGTTCCGTTCCCGCGTTGATGGTGAGTCAGTTCGAACTGAAGACCGGGGTTGAGTCGCCGACAGACGCTCGCGCCCTCGATGAGCAGGCTCGAGGCGACCTGTTCCTCCATCCGAATCTGGGCGGTCTGCTGGTTCTGCTGAAAGACCTTCTGGAGATCGTCCCACTGCGCGGACCCTTCCGGGCCGATGCCGTCGAAGCGGTGACCGAAGGCGCCGGGGAAGTCGAAGACGCTCAGATGGTGCTGCGAGCCCATTTGGAGGGGATGGGGCGTCTTTCCCGCGAGGACCGACGCGGGCGGTGTCGCGTTCGCCTCGAGGTGGTGGCTGGGCAACTCGAAGTTGTGATCCCAGACTTCATACTGCGAGGAGGCGACCTCTTGCGTCACTTGCCACGAGAAGATGGGCTCATCCTCGCGAACCCCGCCACGGTTGGCATCGAACCGAACCCTCTTGTCAAACGGCACACTGGGGTTGGTCGGCGACGAGTCGGCGATATGCAGGAGGTGGCGATCGGCCTCGTGCGTGAAGTAGTAGAAGATCCCCTCTTCCTCCATCAAGCGGCTGATGAAGGCGAAGTCGGTTTCGCCGTACTGAACGCAGTAGTTGTGCTGGTGATAGTTCCGCTGCAAGTCAAAGCGGGTCGGGATGTCGTCCAGAAACTCCTGAAGAATCTCGACGACGGACTTCTGCTGGAAGACGCGGCAGTTGGTTCGCTTGGTGAGAAACCAGAGCGAGGGAGAGACCCGCATCCGGTAATGGGACCATCGCGAATCGCTGTTGAGCTGCGTGAAACGCGAGACGATTCCGTGAAAGTGCCGCGGTGGCTTGGAAGCGGCCCCCTGGCTAACGTCGGACTCGAGGGAGATCGAGACCGGTTTCGCGAGGAGCTGATCGAAGGGGATCTTGGCTTCCAGGTCCGCTTCGAGGTCGAGTTCGATCGCGAAGAGTTCGGAAAGGGCCTCGCTCGCCCGCAACTCGCGAACGCGAAGGAGGTCGGGGGCGAGGGCCGACCTCAGCTGGATCTGGTCGAGAATGGTGTCTCTCATGGTGATCGCTTCCGATGGTCCGGGTGCGGGGACAGGGCTCTCCTTGTGATAACCAAGTTCCGAAGCAGAGTGAAGCCGAGCGCCACGGTGGTCCGTTGTTGGCGACGGGGACGACATTCGTTCGCGAAGCCAACTCTCAAGCGTCGTCTCACATCCGTACTATCTGTAGACTTGTACGTGATTCGCGACCGATCTCCGAGCTTGGTTCGCGGAGGAACGAGTCACGAGAAACAAGAGTCGCGACGACGACAGGAGCATCGTCGCCGCCTGGAAACGAGAGAGGAACGCAACGATGGGCGAACCCATTGTCGTCGAAACCGCCGTGTGCGCGTGCACGATGGGCACCGTACCAACTCCGTTGACAGTGACCAGCCAGGAGTTCAAGACCATCAACGCGATGCCGGTCGCCACGATCGCCGATTGCGCTCCGGACGTGAACATCACTCCCTTCGGAACGTGCAACGAATTGACCGCGGCAGCCTCGGGCGTTCCCCAACCGTGCGTGCCGGCGCCGGTGGGTACGTGGATGCCGGGGTCGCTGATGTGGACGGCCAATGAGCTTCCCATCCTGGTCCAGACCGACAAGTTGGTGTGCGGCGTTGGAGGCGAGATCAGCGTGATCGAGAACCCGGCCAACGAAACCATGACCAGTTTCTAGTCGCGAGGGGATCGCGTCGACATCGGGCTGTTGGGCGCGTCGGACGTAGGGGCTTTCCCTCACTTCGAAGGAGATCCGCATGGGCAAGCCCATCGTCGTCGAGGGCGCCAAGTGCGCCTGCAATCAAGAGGAAAAGTCTACGCAGAAGCCGCTGAAGGTAACCAGCCAGAACGTCGAGACGATCAACGACAAGACGGTCGCGACGATCATGGACTGCATCCCGATCGCGAACGTGCCTTCCTTCGGGACCTGCAAGATTCTGACGCTGCAAGCCAACGGCGCGAAGATACCCTGTGTCCCGGTTGCCGCCGGCACGTGGAGCAAGGGCTCGAAGATGTACGCCATCAACGGCCAGCCCGCGCTGCTCGAGTCGGACAAGCTGAGGTGCGCGATCGGGGGGACGATCACCGTCAAGATGAACCCGGACAACAAGAACGTCGTCAGCGACTAGTGCACCAACTGATCGGCTCGCCACTGTAGAAGATCCCTCGGGTGCCCATGCCCACGCTTGCCGTGGGCATGCTGGAATCACGCTTGCCGTGGGCATGCTGGAATCACGCTTGCCGTGGGCATGCTGGAATCACGCTTGCCGTGGGCATGCTGGAATCACGCTTGCCGTGGGCATGCTGGAATCACGCTTGCCGTGGGCATGCTGGAATCACGCTTGCCGTGGGCATGCTGGAATCACGCTTGCCGTGGGCATGTTTTCACGCGATGGGCTTGCCAATGGAGATGCTAGCTGTTCACTTTTTCTAGCGTGCCAAGGCCTGGCCTCGACCATCACGGATCGGAGGCCGTCCCTCGCCTCGGATTCCCACGGTTTCACCCCCGGCGCGATATTTGTCGGCGACTGGGTGACGACACCAAGCGGACGACGTGATACAACAGGCCGCATGGAAAGTCATCCGGCACCCGATCCGCGAACGACCGACGACACCTCCGGAGAAAGTGCCACCCGATCCGGGACGGATGGTCCGGCCACGCGGAGTTTGGGCTGGATCGTCTTTCTCGCGGCGATCGTGATCGGCATCCTTGCCGGCTCCCCCATCGTCGGGGGCCTCCAGGCCCTCTTGCCGGCGCCACGGGATCGCGAGATTCTCTACTGGACTTCCCCATCGAATCCTCAAGAGCGTTCGGACAAGCCGGGTAAGAATGCGATGGGGATGCCGCTCGTTCCCGTGTACAAGGGAATCCCCGGCCCCACCGGACCGCATCGCATCGATCCCGTGCTGCAAGAGCGAAGTTTCTGGACGGTACCCGTGACCAAGGGACCGCTGGTACGGACGATCAAGGCTCCGGCGACCATTCATCCCGCGGAGCCGCTTATCCAAGAGTACAGCTTGAAGGTCGGTGCTTGGCTCGAGCAAGTCCCTGTCGACTACACGGGCCAGCAAGTCAAAAAGGGCGAGCCGCTCTTCAGCGCCTACTCTCCCGATCTGGTCGCGGGGCAACGAGAACTGCTCCTCAGCGCCAAAGCCGCCGGCGGGGAGAACACGCGGGTCGACGACGTCGTCGCCGCCCAGATGAAGCAGAACTTGAGCAACTCCAAACAGCGGCTCCGCTACTGGGACATCACCCAGGACCAGATCGACGCAATCCTCCAGGAGGGCAAGCCGCGAAAGGCGATCGCGTTCGTTTCCCCCACGAACGGTTACGTCCTCGACCAGTCGACCAAGGAAGGGGACTACCACGAGGCGGGCGAGCGGCTCTATCGCTTCGCCGATCTGTCGACGGTTTGGGTCGACATCTACATCAGCGCCCAGGATCTCGACCACGTGAAGGTCGGCCAGGAAGCGACGCTCGCGACCCCTTCCTTTCCCGACCGGACGTGGAAGGGAAAGGTGACCTACCGCTACCCGGAGCTCGAACCCGTCAGCCGCACCCTCCGCGTCCGGCTCGAGTTCGCCAATCCGGACAATGTCCTCAAGCCTGGACTCTTCGTCACCGTCGTCCTCGCTCCGGACCGATTCGGAGAGGGACTCTCGATTCCCCTCAACGGGTTCATTGACACCGGCACCCGCAGGATCGCCTATGTTTCTCCGGGAGGGGGAATGATCGAGCCCCGGGAGATCCAAACCGGTTCCTTGCTCGACGAAGAGCGCGTCGTCGTTCGAAGCGGGCTCTCCGAGGGGGAGGCGATCATCGTCGATCCGACCTACCTACTGGACGCCGAGGTCAGGTTACGCGCGGTCAACCGAAACTTCGTCCCCTCGCCCCTCTGGCGCGAACTCGATGAAATGACGAACGATCCGAAAGGGACGATGGGGGGAAAGTCGGGCTCGATGCCGGCGATGCGGAAAGGGGCGGCGAAGTGAAACGTGTCGTCCTGATGACGCTGCGCGGCGTCGGCTTGGCGATCCTCGCGATCCTTGGACTCTCTCTGGGGAGCGTGGTCCGTCTCTACGTCATCCCGAAGGTGATCGCCGACTTTTCCGAGGAGCCCGCGGCGGCGACGGAGGATGCCTCGGGCAAGAAGGTCGCCTACTGGACCTCGCCGATGAATCCCGGTGTCGTGTCACTGTCACCTGGGAAGGGCCCCATGGGCATGAAGCTCGTCCCGGTCTACGCCGATCAAATGGGGTCGGGCAACAGCGTCCATCTCGGCGCGCCGCAGATCCAAAACTTGGGGCTCCGACTCGCGAAGGCCGAGAAGGTCGTCTCGACGGAGAGTCTTCGCTCGACGGGAATCGTCGCCTACGCCGAGCCGACGATCACCGACGTGACGCTCAAGATCTCCGGTTGGATCGAGTCGCAAGCGGTCAACTACGTGGGCCAACGGGTCAGCAAGGGGGAGACGCTCTTCACGTTCTACTCGCCGGAGTTGGTCTCGACGCAGGAAGCCTTCCTCCTAGGGGAGAAGCAGCAAGAGCAGGGGGGCGACAGTCTGCTTGGCGCCGCGTCGCCGAGCGGCGACGTGCTGCCCGCGGGAGAACGGCTCGAGTACTGGGATGTGCCCCAGAAGGAGATCGAGGCGATCCGCGAACTCGGTGAACCGAAAAAGGTCGTCGCGTTCGAGTCGCCCGCCGATGGCTGGATTGTCGAGAAGCCGAGCTTCGCGGGTAGCTACGTTCCGATGGGCCAGCGTCTCTACCGCATCGCCGATCTCTCGAAGGTTTGGGTCTACGTCCCGCTCTATCAGTCGCAGCTCTCGATGGTGAGCGTCGGCGACGAGGCGACGCTCACGCTCGCGTACCATCCCAACCGGAGTTGGAAGGGGCCCGTCACCTACATCTATCCCGAGATCGATGAGACGACCCGCCAGGTCCAGGTCCGTTTGGAGTTCGACAACCCCGAGTTGCTCCTGCGGCCGGGAATGGATGCCGACGTGACGTTCGGGGCTCGTCCGTCCGACGATCGCGTGCTGGTGCCGCGTGATGCGGTCCTGGTGACGGGCGAGACGCGCGATGGCCCGGATGGACAAGTCAAGCTCGGCACCGCGTTCGTGCGAGTCGGCCCAACGTCGTTCGAGGGCCGAACCGTCACCTGGGGCGCGGACACGGACGATCAACGGCTCGAGATCACCAGTGGCGTCAAACCCGGGGAGCAAGTCGTCGTCACTGGCGTCTTCGGCCTCAACTCGGAGATGAGGCGGCGGCAGGCGAGTTTGCAACTGGTCGAGCAGATGTTGAAGCAGAAGGGCGAGGAGCCCGAGAAGAAGAACTCCGCCGAGTGAGGGACCTAGCCACGTCCTCGGCCGGCGATCGTGTCTCGTGGCTCCACGAACCATGCTGGGTTGATCCGCTTTGATCACTGCGATTATCGACTACTCACTGCGCAATCGAATCATGGTCATCCTGGCGACCATCGCGCTGATCGCCGCGGGCATCTATTCGATCTTCCACATCAGGCTCAACGCCATTCCGAATCTCGGTGACGTCCAGGTCATCGTCTTCACCGAGTACCCAGGTCAGTCGCCTCAGGTCGTCGAGGATCAGGTGACTTATCCGCTCACGACGACGATGTTGTCGGTCCCCAAAGCGAGCGAGGTGCGCGGCAGCTCGTTCTTCGGGCGTTCGTTCGTGACGATCAACTTCGAGGATGGAACCGATCTCTACTGGGCGCGGAGCCGAGTGCTGGAGTACCTCAACTTCGCCGCCGATCAGATCCCGCCGGGACTGAGCCCCCGACTGGGCCCCGACGCGACCGGCAACGGCTGGGTCTACGAGTACGTCGTCACCAGTGGCTACTACTGCGAGGATCATCCCAGGGGGATGTACCACGATCCCAAGGGGGACAAGTGGTACGCCTTGCCGAACGAGGCGCCGGTCGATGCTCGGTCTCGGCTGGAGCTGGTGAAGATCTTCGACGAGCCGGGAGCGAGCCCGCTGACGGGTAAGCCACTCGTCGCCCCGAAGACCGATCTGGGTATGCTTCGCACGGTTCAAGATTGGTACTTGCGGTACCCGCTTTCGGCGACGCCCGGCGTCTCCCAAGTCGCGAGTCTGGGGGGCTACGTCAAGGAGTACCAAGTCGAGATCGATCCCGATCGCCTCTTGGCGTTCGATCTCTCGCTCCGGAAGGTGCGCACCGCGATCGAGGAGTCGAACCTGGACGAAGGGGGGAGCGTCGTCGAGTTCTCCGAGAGTCAGTACTTCGTGGTGGGACGCGGCTATCTCGGAGGCGGTCGCAGCACGCCGGGAACCTCGCAACAAGTGCTCGCGGATCTCGGCGCGATCGCGATCGGAACGCAGCAGGACGGGTCGCCGATCTTCCTACGCGACATCGCTCGCATCCAGATCGGCCCCGCCCTTCGTCGCGGAATCGCCGAATGGAACGGCAAGGGGCAAGTCGTCGCCGCGGTCGTGCTGATGCGTTATCAAGAGAACGCCTACGCCGTCATTCAGAGCGTTAAGGAGAAGCTCGATCAGCTTCGCGTCGGCCTACCTCCAGGCGTCGACGTCAAGACCTCCTACGATCGCTCCGCGCTCATCGAACGCGCCGTCGCGACCCTTCAACGAAAGCTGATCGAGGAAGTGACGGTCGTCGCGATCATCATCATGATCTTCCTCCTGCACTTTCGCAGTTCGGTCGTCGCGATCTTCGTCCTGCCGATGGGAGTCTTGGGTAGTCTGCTCATCATGCAGATCATCGGCGTCGACGCCAACATCATGAGCCTGGGAGGATTGGCGCTCGCGATCGGTGTCATGGTCGACTCCGCGATCGTCATGATCGAGAACTCGCACAAACGCCTCGAAGAGGACACGGGCCGGCTTTCGCATGACGAGTCGATCGCGCTCGCGGCCAAGGAGGTTGGGCCGCAGATCTTCTTCTCGCTCTTGGTGATCGCGGTCGCCTTTCTGCCGATCTTCTTCCTGCCGGGAGAGTCGGGAAAACTCTTCCGTCCGTTGGCCTACACGAAGACTTTCGCGATGGCCTCCGCGGCGATCTTGTCGATCACTATCGTGCCCATTCTGATGGTCTACCTGGTTCGCGGCCGGATCCCGAAGGAAGAGACCAACCCGATCAACCGATTCCTCATCCGGGTCTACGAGCCGGTCTTTTGGTTCTGCATGCGTTGGCGCTGGCTGACGGTCGCGTTGGCGCTCTTGATGGTCGCTTCGATCGTCTACCCCTATCGGAAGTTGGGCTCGGAGTTCATGCCGCCGCTGAACGAGGGAACGCTCCTCTACATGCCGACGACCGACCCGTCGATCTCGATCGACAAGCTCCGGGAGTATTTGCAGCAGACCGACAAACTCTTTGCTCAGTTTCCGGAGATCGCCTGGGTCTTCGGCAAGGGCGGGCGTTTCGACACCGCGACCGACAACGCGCCGATCTCGATGATCGGCACGACGCTCGAACTCGAAGTGGATGAATCGAAGTGGCGCAAACGCTACATCGATCGTTGGTTCTCGGGGCTTCCCGACGTGCTAAAGACGCCGCTTGCCTACTTCTGGCCGGAAGAACGGCCGATCACCGTCAAGGAGCTGATCTACGGTTGGGAGGATCTCAGTGGGGCGCGCATTCAAGGTCTCAATGACGTCGCCAATCTTCCCGGCCTAAGCAATGCTTGGACGATGCCGATCAAGGCTCGCGTCGAGATGCTGGCGACCGGGATCAAAACGCCCGTTGGCATCAAGGTCCTTGGCAGCGACCTGCGGGTGATCGGCGACGTCGCCGAGAAGATTGCCTCGCAGCTTCGGACGCTGCCTGAAGTGAAGAGCGTCTACGCCGAGAAGACGCAGGGAGGATACTTCCTCGATTTCCTCATCGATCGCGAGGCCGCCGCGAGGTATGGACTCACGATCCAGGAGATTCAGGAGATCATCCAGGTCGCGATGGGGGGCCTGCCGATCACGACGACGGTCGAAGGGCTCGAACGCTACCCGGTCAATCTTCGCTATCCGCGCGAGCTCCGCGACAACATGCCGGCGCTGAAGGCGTCGCTCGTGACACTTCCCAGCGGGGCCCAGATCCCGATCGAGGAACTCGCCGAGATTCGCTACACGACCGGTCCACCGGTCGTCCGCAGCGAGCAGTCCGAGCCGACGGCGTGGATCTACGTCGACATGACGTCCAGCGACATGGGAGGCTTCGTCGCGAAGGCCAAGGCCCTGGTACAGCGCAACGTTATCGACCAGCCCGACTTCCCGGCGGGCTACCGGCTGATCTGGACCGGTGAGTACAAGAATCTCGAGGAAGCCAATCAGCGGATGGTGACGATCATCCCCGTGACGCTGCTGATCATTTTCATGCTTCTGTACATCAGCAATGGAAGTATCTTCCGCACCGTGACGGTGTTGGCGGCGATTCCCTTCAGTCTCGTCGGCGCCTTCTGGCTGCTCTACTTCCTCGAGTTTCAGATGAGCGTTGCGGTTTGGGTCGGCATGATCGCGTTGGCGGGACTCGACGCCGAAACCGGTTCGCTCATGTTGCTCTATCTCGATCGTTCTTTCGATACCTATCGGGAGCGGGGGATGTTCAAGAGCCTCAAGGACCTCGAGCGGTGCATTCACGAAGGCGCGGTGCGCCGAATCCGTCCCGAGACCATGACGGTGGTCGCGGCGTTTATCGGCTTGATGCCACTCATGTACGGGACGGAGGTCGGGTCCGAGGCGATGAAGCGGCTCGCGGCCCCGATGGTCGGTGGGCTCGTGACCAGCTTCCTCATGGAGTTGATGGTCTACCCGGTCATTTTCTTCCTCTACAAGTCGTTCGAGGTTCGCCGCATCATCCGCAAGCAGCGCGAAGCCGAAGAGGCGTAGATGACGCCTCCTATCTTTCCTACACTCGATACACTCCGGTTTTTCGGCGTCATCCGCATTTCGCTTAAACTCACCCACTTGCTCGCGTCGACAACACTCAGAGCGTCAAAAATTCTGGTGGTGTTGCCCTTCCGTCCAGACGGGTGCCACTGGCTGCTTGTCCGCCAGTGATCAACGCGGGGCTCCATCGGAGCGCCGTCCTCGCGTTTGCCGCCACGCTAGAGATCGTCGTCGGGCGTCTGCACAACGTCGGGACGAGCACGGTCGGTTCTCACTGGCTGTCGAGCAGCCTGTGGCACTCCCGAACCTGGGGATTGACGATGCACTCGTGGGAGAGGTTCACCGTGAAGATCAAGTGGGCGCTTTGCCTATCGTTTGTCGCGGCCCTGGAAAGCGGGTGTGCCCGACAGGCTCCCTTTGACGCGTGTTGCCTGCCCGCGGTCATCCCGCCGGCGACGGCTTGCTGTCACGAGTCGTACGACCTCGGACCCGAGGTCGGTGGTCCTCATCCCGTCGACTTCTACGTGGGGATGGCGGTCGAACGCAACCCCGACATCCAGGCGGCCCGCAGCGCCGCGCTGGCACTCTCCGACGTCGTTCCCCAAGTGACCGCTCTTGACGATCCGATCCTTTCCAGTGTCGCCTACACCGGTTCGGAATTGAGTCCCCAGACGCTGACCGGACGTGTCGCCAACAGTCTCGCCCTGACGCAGAGCCTTCCGTGGCTGGGCAAGCTGCGACTCGACGGCGACATCGCGACCGAGGATGCCCGGATCGCGCTGGCCTCGCTCGTCGCGACGGAACTGCGCGTGATCGAACGGGTGCGGCTCTCTTACTACGACCTCTACTTCAACCAGCAGGCAGTCGCGATCAGCCGCGAAAGCGAGAAGCTGCTCAAGGACATCACCGACTACGCGGAGATTCGCTATCGCACGGGACAGACAAGTCAGCAGGATGTGCTTCTGGCCCAAGTCGAGCTAAGCCAGCTTCAAGACGAGATCGTCGTCTTCGAACAGAACATCGGGATCGCCCAGGCGGACATCTCCCAACTCCTGGAGCTATCGCCTGACTCGACGATGGAGGCGCTCGATCGTGTCCTCCTGCCGAACGTTCCCAAGCACCTCGACGCGCTCTACGACGCGGCGATCGCCCAACGGCCGGAGCTTCGCGAGCGGCTTCTGGCGATCTTCCGCGATCGCCAATCGGTGGAACGCGCCAAGCTCGACTACTTTCCCGACTTCGATGTCGGGCTGACGTGGAACAATGTCACCGAGGATGGTTCCCTCTCGCCTTTCGCCAACGGTGACGACAATCTCGGCATCGTGGTCGCGATGAACCTGCCGGTCCGCTATCGCAAGCTGAGCGCGGGCGTTCGTGAGGCTCGGCATCGCGTCGCCCAGAGTGTCCGATCCTACGACTCGGCGCGTGACGCGACCCTCGCGAGCGTCCGGCGCCAAATCGTTCAGGCTCGGGCCCTCGAGAAGCAAATCGCGATCTTCGAGAATCGGATCATCCCCGAGGCGAAGCAGACGCTCGAGGTCTCGGCGGCGGACTATCGGGTGGGCAAAGTGGTCTTCGTGCAGCTCATCGACAATTGGACCGATCTGCTCGAATTTCGGGTCCAACTCGCCCGTCTGAAGGCGAATCTGGGGCAAACGCTCGCGACCTTGGAACGTGTGGTGGGTGGGACGATCGCCGATGAGCAAATCTTGGCGGCGACCCTTCCGGCCCCGGAAGATCCAACGGCCAAGCCGAGCAAGTAGCCACTCAAGACTTGATGTTCGGGTGACACTGGCTGCTGGTCGGCCAGTGAGAATTGATGATGGGTTCACAACCCGTGATCTAGCGTTTGGCGCTGCACGAGTCACTCCAGTCATCTCCATCCCCGGCGATGAGAGGGATGGAGATCACCTCGGAGGATGCCCGTACGATCGCACGATCGGATCGTGCGTCGTGCGAACTCCGCTAGTTCTTCGTGACGGTGGCCTTCTTGATCTTCACCGGATTAAGGGGACGATCACCAGGCGCCGTCGGTTGGCCGACGATCTGATCGACCACGTCCATGCCATTCTTGACCTGACCGAAGACGGTGTACTTGCCGTCGAGGAAACGTGGGTCGCCGTGGCAGACGAAGAACTGGCTGCCGGCCGAGTCGGTCGGAGCGGCGCGCGCCATCGAGAGGGCTCCGCGGGTGTGGGGCCGCTGGTTGAATTCCGGCTTCAGGCAGTACCCTGGCCCACCACTTCCATCCCCTTTGGGGCAACCACCCTGGATGACGAAGTTCGGAATCGTGCGATGGAAGTTCAGTCCATCGAAGAAACCGGCGTCGGCGAGGGCGATGAAGCTGCGGACGTGATTGGGCGCGTCCTGCGGGAAGAACTCGATCTCGATGTCGCCCTTGTCGGTTTCGAGCGTCACGAGATAGGTGACCGGCTTCCCGTCTTTATTGAAAACGATCCCGTCCCACTCTTTCTCCACCTTGGCCTTCATGTCCGCGAGCGCCTTGCCGTTGGTCGACTTGACCGGAGGCGTGACGTACGGGGGGCGAGTGGCTTCACTAAAGGAAGTCGGTTCGGCGGCGAGAAGCGGGCTGGCGCACAGAAGCAAGCCCAAGAGTCCAAGCATTGGTCGTTTCACAATCGGTTCCTCGAATTTGTGCAGGCCACGTGAAGTTCGCTCATTGGAGGCGTCGCCGTATGGTAAAGAGGGGGGTAGGCGACGTCAATCCCGCCGACCGGCCCGGGAACGGACAGGAATCGTTCAGAGGATGCTCTCGATGTTAATTGGCGTCACCGGCGGAACCGGGTTCATCGGCCGCTATCTCGTCGAGCGTTTGATCAGCAAGGGACACCGGCTTCGCTGCTGGCGACGGCCCCAAAGTGATCTCAAACCATTCCGCAAGCACGAAGACTCGATCGAGTGGATCGAAGGAGACCTCAGTGACGAGGTGTCGATCGATCAACTGGTCGAGGGGGTCGACGCGGTGGTGCACTCGGCACTCGAGCGCCCCGGAGACAGTTCCTTTCGTCAGGCCAGTCAGGTCGATGTCCTCGCCTTTACCGAGATGAATTTCCTCGGCAGTTTGCGTTTGATGGAGAAGGCGCGACGCCAAAATGTCGACCGGTTCGTGCACGTCTCCACCTGTGCGGTCCACGAGATCATCTTGGAAGACCGCCCGCTCGACGAGGCTCATCCGGTCTGGCCGAAAACTCACTACGGCGCTCACAAAGCTGCTCTGGAAGCCTATGTCGCTTCCTACGGCTACGGCCAGGACTGGCCGATTTGCGCGGTGCGACCCTGTGGCGTCTATGGCGTCGCACGCCCCGTCAAAAACAGCAAGTGGTATGGATTGGTCGGCCGCGTCATGGCTGGCGAGAAGATCTCCACAAAAGAGGGCGGCAAGGAAGTTCACGCCGCCGATGTCGCCAAAGCGATCGAGATTCTTCTGCTCGCGGACAAGGAGGCGGTCACGGGACGGTGTTTCAACTGCTGCGATCAGTACGTCTCCAAGCAACACGTCGCCGAGATCGTCAAACGCCTGACCGATAGCCCTTCGGAGATCGACGATCTCGCCAAGGGCCCGAAGCATCAGATCGTCACGACTCGGCTCGAGGAACTTGGCATGAAGTTCGGAGGGGAGGCCCTCCTTGAAGAGACGATTGGGCGCCTGATCAAGGCGCACGAGAAGAAGGACAAGTCGGAATAGGGGCTCCCCAACCGCTTCGAGTCGAAGTGGACAGGGTAGCGAGGGTGACACGACGTGATGGCATCCCGTTCGACAGACCGGTCTGATCGCGACGAGTCGCCCCTAGCGCTCGGTGACGCGAGTGTCGATTGGCGGATTCGGGCGTTCTCTTGGGGGACGTCCGGGATGTTGCACCTGCTCGCGCTCGTCGTGGTCGCTCCCATGGCCCTGCCCGCGAGCTCTGCCGAGCCCTTGGAGACCGTTCGTCACGTCGGTCTCGTCCGGCTCGAATCGAATCCCGCCGGCGTGTTGAGCGAGTCCAAGGGGAAGAACGCGAGTGACGTCGCGACGCTCGACCCGGCCGATCTGTCCCTTCCCGACGACGACTCGACCAGCGACGCGAGTGCCGCGACGGGCGTACCCAGGACGCTACACCTGGCGCTCAACGCCGATGTCTTGCGGACCGCGCCTAGCGCGAGGGGAACGAGTCGGCTCACGATGCCTTTTCCCGGAAGGGGACGCAAGGGCGCCCCCACGAAGACGAGCTTCTTCGACGTCCAGGCGAGCGGGTCGACCTTCGTCTACGTCATCGATCGCTCCGCGAGCATGATGCGCCGCGATGCGCTCGAGCGGGCAAAACGGGAGCTGATCGCAAGTCTCGGTCTGCTCGATCGCGACGATCGCTTTCAGATCGTGCCCTACAACTCGGAGTTCGAATGGATGCCCGCGGAGAGCGGACGGTGGACGCGCTCGTCCGGCGACGCGATCAAGGGGGCCAAGGAGTATCTGTCGACCGTCGATCCGGATGGAGGGACGGAACATCGCGAGCCGTTGCTCGCGGCGCTGCGTTTGCGACCCGAAGTCGTCTACTTCCTGACCGACGCCGACTTGATGTCCGAGGCGGACGTCGACCGAGTGACGCGGGCCAATCGCAAGAACAAGAGGCCCGCCGTCATTCACGCGATCAGCTTCGGGGAAGGGGAGAGGCCGAGTGACGATCCACCGCTGCGGCGTTTGGCCGCCGAGAACAATGGGACCTACCGCTATGTCGATCTCCTCACGTTCAAGTAGCCTTCCAGGCGTTCTTGGGAGTCTGGCCCTCATCGCGTTGTTGGGGGGGGCCGGGATGACGAGGGCGCAAGCCGAGGAGAGCGTTCGGCGCAGCAACGGCATTCTCTATCAAGGGACCGTCGTTCGTTTCGACGACCGCGGGGTGGTCATCCGCGACAAGAACGGCAAGGAGGAGGAGATTCCCACCGAGGAGATCGTCGAGTTGAACCTCGGTCTGAGCGTGGCCCAGGGACGCGCCGACGTCGCTCTTGCCAACGGCGACTTCACCCAGGCGGCGGAACTCTTCCTGCAGGCGGCACAGGGCGAGTCGCGACCTTGGGCGCTGCGTCGGATCGAGATTGGATTGCTCGACGCGCTGCGCCTCTCGGGGCAACATCTGGAGGCGGCGGAGCTCTTCCTCGAAATCGCCGCGGAACGCGATGATCCGGCATTCATGGCGCGCGCTCCGCTCGTTTGGATTGACGGGACCACCATTGACGAGAAGGCCCTCGAACAAGCTCGGCAATGGCTCGCACCGACCGCCTCGCCGATGCAGCGGCTCTTAGGGGCGAGTTGGCTAGTCGACGGCGCTCGGTCCGCGTCCGCTCGAGAGGCGTTGGACAAGCTTCGCACGCAGCCCGATCGGCGCATCGGTTCGATGGCCCGCGCCCAGTATCTTCGTGCGAGCGCCAATCCGCCGAGCGATGAGGAGTTACGGCAGTTCCACGACTTGATCGAGACCTTGCCGACCGCCGCTCGAAAAGGTCCGCAGTTCGTCTACGCGCAAGCGCTGGAGGCGAACGGCAAACCGGTCGACGCGGCGCTCGCGTATCTTTGGGTGCCGATGGTCTATGACCAAGAGCGGTCGGAGTTGGCGGCGGCTTCGCTCTACCACGCCGCGCGAAACAGCAAGAAGGCGGGACTCAACGCCGACGCGACAAGGCTTCTGGACGAACTCGCGAAGAAGTATCCCGAGAGCCCCTGGGCGGCGAGAGCCGAGAGGGCTAACCATGGGAGCGACGATCCTCGTGACATCGACGGGGACGGCTCGTCGTCGGGCGGGTAGGAAGTTGTTCCGGTTCGCGTGCGACCTTCATTTCACAACGTAGACTGAAAGCACTGGACCATGAATCACTGCGCGGCCTTGGTCCGACGACATCGGGCCGAGGGGCATCAACCAAGGGCACGTTTGATCGTGAGACTCTCCGTGGCGATGGCCCTCATCGCGATCATCGCGCTGCCGGGTGAACTGACGGCCCAGTCCGAACGTAACACCAATAGGCCGTCATCGACGGCTGCGCCGGACGCGGAGAAGGGCGACGGTGACATGCAGCGTGTCGTCAGCACGCCCGAAAACGGGACGTCGGCGACGGTCGGCCTCGACACCGCGGAGACGAGAGAGCGGCCATCGCGTCAGATCTGGGATCTGGTGAAGGCCAGTGGCGGTATCGGTGTGCTCATCTTCCTGCTCAGCATCGCGTTGGTGGCCCTGATCATCGAGAACCTATTTCGGCTTCGTCGCGGCCTCCTTGTGCCATTGGACCTAGTCGAAGAGTTGGAGTCCTGCGTGGAGCGGAATCACTTTGACAAGGCGGAGGAACGTTGTCGCTCGCGTCGTTGTCTGCTCTCGTCGGTCGTTTTGACAGGTTTGCGCGAGATTCCGTTCGGATATCCTGCCGTGGAAAAGTCTCTGGAGGATGCCGCGTCGGAGCAATCGGCGAGCTTGATGCGAAAAGTGGAATACTTTTCGTTGATCGGAAATGTGGCGCCGATGTTGGGACTGCTCGGAACGGTCTACGGCTTGGTGCTCGCGTTCCGCCGGGTGGCGGAGAGCCAGGGCTCCGCGGTGGCCGCCGACTTGGCCGATGGCATCTACTTGGCGTTGATGACGACGGTGATGGGATTGATCGTTTCTATTCCCGCCCTCAGTGCTTACGCTATCTTCCGCGGTCGAATCGAAAAGCTGTCCGCCGAGGCGGCTCTAGCAGCAGAACGCGTTTTTCTACCGTATAAGAGAGCATGGATGCCAAGAGTCATGGAGGAAACAGTTCGCTCGCACGACTCGTAGCAAGTGGCCTCGTTTCGAGGATGGGTGACATTCATCTTGTTTGCAATGAAGTCATCGGCTACAGAGGAAGTTGGACGCGAAACTCTCGGATCGAGCGAACCGTTTGGCATGCTTGTTGCGTCTACTATTGTTGAATGTCTTAATTCCGCCAATCTGAACTTAAGGGACCAATCATGCCCGAAGCCCTTGTTCCCAAGCCGCCAACCGAAACCGTTGCCGATCCGGAAGCTCAGGTGCGTACTCGCGTTCTCGATCAACTCGGGACGCCCCGGGATCTTCATCGCGTTGATGTCCGGCGCTTGTGGGACGATCACTACCGCGTTAACGTTTATCGTGCCTTGGAAGCTGGTCCCTTGTTCGACAAACTGGCGATCACCGACAGTTTTCACGTCGTGGTGACCGGCAGCGACATCCACAGCGAACCGCTGATCCAGCGCCGCTACGGCAACTAGTGATTGGTCAATCGCTAGATCTCGGGGAGCGAGCATCCAACCTGTTCTCACTGGCCGACCAGCGGCCAGTGGCGTCCGGAGGGTTCGGTGGACCGACGAGGCCGCTTGCCCAATTCAACGCCGATGACTCGTGTCGATTCCAGACATGATTGACTTGTCGCCGTGACATTGGTGGAGCGTGCATCTTCTTTTCGCGTTTGAGGCACGTTCCGCGAGTCGACTCATCAACCTCTCTCGCCTGCGGCTGCCCGCATGATCTTCTCTTGCAGATCCCCCGTCTTCTCTGCTTTTCCTGAAAGCTTCCGCCGACCAGTTCGCGTGCCTTTTCCATCTTGGGCACGTTCTTTCTCAGATTGGCAAGAGGTCCCGCGGTTCTCTTTCCGCACACTCACCCGCTTGCTGCTCAATTTTCATGCATTTATGACCCTGATTTACCAGTTCGCCGGGTGTCTTCGCGCCGTTTCCGTCAGTTTTTCGACGCCAGCGAGCGGTGGAGCATTCGATGGCGAGCAAGGTGACCGAACGGGTGGTCCGTGCGCCAAACGCTCCGACGATGATTGTTAAGGATTTGTGAATTCTTCGCTGTCATCCCGCCCCCCCTTTCCATACGGTTTCCTGCGAACGACAATACGCACACGCAAGAGCATGCCTGCGGTTTCGTTTGGGCCGATCACAACGATTTGCGGCGCGCCGTGGCAACGATCAACAACCTCATACGTTCGCTTGGAGATGTGTATCCCATGGCCGTCGATGAAGCACTAAAGGCATCGTGGCTCTCGGCTTACGAGGACCGAGACATCAGTTGGCTTCAGTTTTGCTGGCGGGTGCTTCACGAAGCTTCCGACGACCGCACGCCTTTGCTCGAGAAAGTGAAATACCTCGCGATCATGACCTCGCTGGTCGACGAGTTCTTCATGAAGCGGATCGGGGTGCTCAAGAGGCGTAGTCGCGCCGGATTAGCAGCTCGAATCAACAACGGAGTCACCATCCAGCAGCATCTCAATCACCTGCGCGAACTCGTGATTCCGATTCTCGATCGGCAAGCGGAGGTCTTCGAGCAAGACGTCCGCCCGGAGTTGGCTCGTCATGGCATCCTCGTTCATCGATGCTGGAACGACTTGACCGACGATCAGCGGCGCGAAGCGAGCGAGTTCTTTCACCGCTCCGTCTTCCCGATGCTGACGCCGCTCGCCGTCGATCCGGGGCACCCGTTCCCGTTCCTGGCGAACCTCTCGACGTCGTTGGGCGTGGTGCTCAAGGCGCCCAACTCCCCCGAGGAGATGTTCGCTCGGGTCAAGGTGCCCGACTCGATTTCCAACTGGATCAGCCTTTCCAGCGACACCAACGAGGGCCAGTTCTGCTTCATCAGCCTGCACGAAATCATCCGGCACAATCTGCAGAGCCTTTTTCCGGGCATGGAGGTTGTGGACGCGGTGCTCTTTCGGGTCTCACGCAACGCCGACGTCGAGGTCGACGAGGATGAAGCGGACAGCCTCCGCGATGCGATCGCCGAGGAAGTTCAGCAGCGCCGCTTCGAGCCGATCATTCGCCTACAGCATCAGCCGAGCGCCAACAAGTGGGTGCTCGAGTTCCTCATTCGGCAGTTCGGGCTCTCCGAGTCGGACGTCTACGAGTCGCCGAGCGAGCTCGATTTCCAGGGACTCTTCGCGGTGGCTGGATTGGGCGTGCCCGAACTAAGCGATGAGCCGTGGGTGCCGGTCACGTCCCCCTCGTTCGCCGACGACGAAGTCGACATGTTCAGCGTGATTCGCAACGGCGACGTGCTCGTTCACCACCCCTACGAGAGTTTTGACACCAGCGTCGAGCGGTTTATTCGGACCGCTTCCGAGGATCCGGATGTCCGCGCGATCAAAATGACAATCTACCGCGTCGGGGACGACACGCCCTTTGTGCGATCCCTGATTCGGGCGGCCGAAGCGGGCAAGCAAGTCGCGTGTCTCGTCGAAGTGAAGGCGCGTTTCGACGAGGAGACGAATCTCCGCTGGGCGCAGGCCCTCGAGAAGGTCGGCGTTCACGTCGTCTACGGCATCGTCGGTCTCAAGACCCACACCAAGCTCGCTCTGGTCGTCCGCGAGGACCCCGACGGGCTCCGCTGCTACGCTCACATCGGGACGGGCAACTACCACGTGAAGACCGCGAAGCTCTATGTCGACCTCGGGCTCTTCACCGCGGATCCCGAGATCACCGACGATGTCGTCAACGTCTTCCACTACCTCACGGGGCGCTCGCTCAAGGACGACTACAACCAACTTCTGGTCGCTCCCTCGACGATGCGGACTCGCTTCCTCGAGATGATCGATCGCGAGATCGAGCATGCCGAGCAAGGCCGACCCGCGCGGTTCATCGCGAAGATGAATCAACTGGAAGATCCCGACATGTGCCAAGCGATCGTCAAGGGGTCGCAAGCGGGTGTCCAGATCGACCTGTTCGTCCGTGGCTTCTGCTGCTTGCGTCCCGGCGTCGAGGGAGCGACCGAAAACGTCCGGATCACCTCGATTATCGGGCGATTCCTGGAGCATTCGCGCATCTTTTGGTTCCAAAACGGTGCCGAAGATCCCCTAGAAGGGGACTTTTTCATCGGATCGGCCGACTGGATGAACCGCAATTTGAGCGGTCGCGTCGAAGCGGTGACGCCCGTCAAGGTCCGCCAGCTTCGCGAGCGGCTCTGGAGCATCCTCGACATCATGTTGAACGATCACCGGCAGGCTTGGGAGATGCGGTCCGATGGGAGCTACGTCCAACGCGCGCCCTCGCCCGATGCCGAAGGCCCTTACCTGCTGGGCACTCACAAGTCACTGATGGACCTGGCACGTTCCAAGCACTAGTCGTCCGTCCGATTCGCCCCCGTTGAACAACGGGGGCGATCGACCACTTCGTGAAGTTATCAATCAAAGGTCGAGGGTACTTCGCACGCTCTCGACCAGTCTCTCGATCCCGCCGGTTTGCCGATTTCATGGTCTAAGGCATTCATTTTCAGGAAGTTGCGTCCTGTATCGCGTTATTTTGGTTAATCAAAATCATTGTCTTGGCCGTATTGAATTGTGAAGACGCCAAGGAACAAGCACGATGAGTGCTCGGCGCCGGCTCGCTCTCGCGAGGAGGTGTACCATGAACTGGACAGAATTTTTCACGATCATCACGTCGGAGCAACAGGAACGAATCAATCGCCGTGGCGCGAACGACAAGGGGTTCGCCGACAGTCGGTTGGAGTGGACGGCTCGCGACGGCCAACAACAGGGCAAGGACAAAAGAAATCCCGTTCCCTTCTCCGGTCTCGGCGGGGATGGAGGATTTCTCTGGATGAACGAAGACGATCCCACGAACCCAGGCTCGATGCTCTCATCGTGGGAATCGCATTCGCGCGTCCAATGACATGCCTCTTGCCGGCCCGATGGCGTGACCGCGCGCAAGTTTCCCTCTTGGGACGCGGTCACGCCATCCTTTTCTTTGAACCTACGTCGAGCAAGCCACCGACGCGGAGCGAACCGGTCAACGACTGCTTGGAACTGGATCACCCATCCGCCTCGGGTGTCGCCTCGCCCCAGTGTGTTCGATTGTGGATCTCCGATTCCCCCGGACCGCGCGGAATCGTGAGGACGTTCCACTCCTCGCCCGTGAGGACGCGAGCCAACAAGACGATCTGACCGATGTGAAAGCTCGTGTGGGCCAGACTCCGAAGCACGGCATGCTCGAGCGTCAGCTTCTCGCCTCGAATCACCACCGAGCGATCCAGATCGTCGATGGACAGCGACGAGAGCGTGGCGACCACCAACTCGAAGGCACCGTTCCAGCGCCGCGTCAACTCCGACCGCTCCCAACTCTGATCGACGAACTCGTCATCGCGGCGACGGTTGGGCTTTTCCCCATCGGTCGTGAGTGGGTCGGTCCAACGACTCGCCAAATTCCCCGCGATGTGTTGCACGATGACCGCGAGGGAATTGGTGTGTTCGTCCAATGGTTGATGAAGCTTCTGTTCGTCGACCTGCGCGAGTGCTCGTTCGGCGAGGTCCTTCTGGTGGACGAACTCACCAAGGGCGCTGGTCAGCCAAGGGGCGGCGGCGGTAGGCAGAGGTTGCATGAGCGTGCTCCGGAGTGGGATGGGCGAGCTTCTTCACAAGAGACTTGGTTTCGCTTGTGTCGTCTCGCACGACGTATCATACAGCAGTAGGAAGCTGGACGGAGACGCTGGATAAAGCCCGAGGTTCAAGCAGACCGTGGAACGATTCGAAGCCGGCTGCGAACGGGCCTCTCGACCAAACGCTGCGTCGAAGATATTTCGACAACATGAAGGGTTCGCCTTCGTTTCTTCGCCTTCATCTTGGCCGACAAAGCTGGTTCTCGCCTTGGCCCGTCTATGTCAACAGCCTGCTACCCCAGGCGATTTCGGAGTTCGCGACGATGCTGCTGGCCATTCTCTTGCGAGTCATCCAGAACCTTCTGGGCTACTTGTCGATCGTGATCGGCTTGATCTTGTTGGTGACCCCCGGGCCGGGGATCGTCTTTCTGCTTCTTGGGATGGCGCTCGCCGATTGGCCGGCAAAGAAGCGGTTCTTCACGTGGTTGCAACGTTTTGCTTGGTTTCGAACCGCGGACGAGTGGGTTCATCGCAAGTGGGGCTTTCACTTGCCCGGAAACCTTCCCGAAGAGTCTCGCCAAGGGAAGGGGGGCGAGTCCGCCTCCGTCGAGCCGGTTTCGGCGATGGACGAAAGATAGCCAACTTCCGAGCAATGGTGTCAGGCGGCCGCTTTCCAACCGCGATCGGGCCAGCGTTCGTGGAGGACTTTCAGTTCTTCTTGGGCGATTCCGTGGCGACAGCGAGGCCCCGACGGGCCGGAAGCGAGATCGATGAGCAGCGAGCGACAGAAACGATCGGGGTGAGTGACCAAGCGATGGGGGTCGAGTCGAAAGGGGGCGAGATGATCGGCCTCTCCCGAAGTCACCACCTCTTGTAGCCAAACGATCCTGGCTCGAGTGACTGGATCGAACGACTCCATGCCGATGTCCTCCCCGCGCGGAGTAGTGCGGGGGAAGCTTTGCTCGATTGGACTTTCGTGTCAACCACGAACGTCGGAAGTCCGGCTTCCGTCGAGTCGACGCTCTCCATCGCTTTCCATTCTCCAACAATTTTCCGATCGCCAAGGCCTCGTCCGACTGACAAAGGGCAATCCGATTGCCAAGGGGCCGTCCGATCGCTCCCCCTTGTCCAAGGGGGAGAAGGGGGGTCTCTTCCTTCCGTCCTCTCCCGCAATCGGACGGCTCTAGTTGTTGGCCAACCGAGGTGGAGTGGCCCCAAGAGGCTTGGAAGACGCGGGCACCAGACGCAGGTAAGGGCGCTCTCGTTGGTGGCTCTTGTTCGCTGTGCGAACCCAGATTGGCGAGCAATCTGGGGCACCCCATGAGGCGACGACCGACCCCCCTCTTTCCCCCCTTGGACAAGGGGGGACGGAAGAGGTTTCCCTTGGACAAAGGGGGGACGGAAGAGATCTTCTCTTGGACAAACACGGAGAAGGAGGGGATCTCTTCCTTCCGTCATCTCCCGCAATCGGACGGCTCCCGTTGTTGGCCAACCGAGGTGGAGTGGCCCCAAGAGGCTTGGAAGACGCGGGCACCAGACGCAGGTAAGGGCGCTCTCGTTGGTGGCTCTTGTTCGCTGCGCGAACCCAGATTGGCGAGCAATCTGGGGCACCCCATGAGGCGACGACCGACCCCCCTCTTTCCCCCCTTGGACAAGGGGGGACGGAAGAGGTTTCCCTTGGACAAAGGGGGGACGGAAGAGATCTTCTCTTGGACAAACACGGAGAAGGAGGGGATCTCTTCCTTCCGTCATCTCCCGCAATCGGACGGCTCTAGTTGTTGGCCAACCGAGGTGGAGTGGCCCCAAGAGGCTTGGAAGACGCGGGCACCAGACGCAGGTAAGGGCGCTCTCGTTGGTGGCTCTTGTTCGCTGCGCGAACCCAGATTGGCGAGCAATCTGGGGCACCCCATGAGGCGACGACCGACCCCCCTCTTTCCCCCCTTGGACAAGGGGGGACGGAAGAGATCTTTCCTTGGAAGAGGGGGATGGAAGAAGATTCGCTTGGACGAGTGGGAAGCTCGGCGGGCTGCGTCGAACGAAGCGACAAGCGGCTAGATTCCCTCGGGGCCGCGCTCGCCGGTTCGGATGCGAATGCAGTCGTCGATCGGAAGGACGAAGATCTTGCCGTCGCCCACCTGTCCCTTCTCGCCGGCGCGGCTTCCGGAAAGGATCGCCTCGATTGTCCGCTCGACGTAGTCGTCGTTGACCGCGATCTGGAGTTCGACCTTGCGGAGGAGGTTGGACGTAAAGTCCTTCCCTCGAAAGACCTGGGTTCTCCCTTTCTGGCGTCCGAATCCCTGCACGTCGACGACGGTCAGACGAAAGACCTCGACCTTGGTGAGGGCGTCCTTGACCGCTTCGAGACGGGTCGGCTGGATGATCGCGATGATCAGCTTCACGTCGATTCCTAAGTCGATGGTTGGATGACAGATAGGTTCGCACGACCGAGATCGTGTCGACCCTGAGTAGTTGTTCTAGGCGTCCGCGCCCGTTTCCGGCAAGAGATCCCCGGGGTGCGGTGGTCCGTCCGCCGATGCCCAAGAGTGGGATTGATGCGGGTTCCCGGAGAAGCTATCTCTCCGTTCGCTCGATTTCGGGCCCTCGTCGCCAGTCGACGACGCCCACTCCACCGGCAACTTGGCAGGAACCACCATGACGGCGATTCTGGGAATCTCGGCGTTTTACCACGACTCCGCGGCCGCGCTGTTGGTCGATGGAGAACTCGTCGCCGCCGCCCAAGAGGAACGCTTCACGCGCAAGAAACACGACGAGAGCTTTCCGCGTCACGCGATCGACTATTGCCTTCAGACGGCCGGGATTACTCCCGAGGAACTCGACTGGGTCGCCTTCTACGAGAAGCCGCTGTGCAAGTTCGAGCGACTTCTCGAGACGTACTTGGCGTACGCTCCGGCCGGATTTCGATCCTTTCGCAAAGCCATCCCGCTTTGGTTGACCAAGAAGCTCCATCTGCGCCGGGAACTGCGCGAGGGGCTCGATGGCCGGTACGACGGTCGGTTTGTCTTCACCGATCACCACGAGTCGCATGCGGCGAGCGCGTACTTTCCTTCGCCCTTCAAGGAGGCCGCGCTTGTCACCATCGATGGCGTTGGCGAATGGTCGACGACTTGTCTCGGCGTCGGAAAGGGCAACAAGATTGAACTGCGCGAGGAGATCCGCTTCCCGCACTCGCTCGGCTTGCTCTACTCCGCGTTCACCTACTACACCGGCTTCAAGGTCAACAGCGGCGAGTACAAGCTAATGGGGTTGGCTCCCTACGGACGCCCCATCTACCGTGACTTGATCCTCGATCACTTGATCGACCTCAAGGAGGATGGCTCCTTTCGCTTGGACATGGACTACTTCAACTACTGCCAAGGTCTGACGATGACCTCGGCGAAGTTCCATCAACTCTTCGGCGGCGAGCCCCGCAAGCCCGAGTCACGCGTCACCGAGCGGGAGATGGATCTCGCGGCCTCGGTCCAGGCGGTGACCGAAGAAGTGATTCTACGGCTCTCGCGCTATGCCCATTCGCGGACGGGCCAGAAGAACCTCGTGCTCGCTGGTGGCGTCGCTCTCAATTGCGTCGCCAACGGCCGGCTCTTGCGCGAGGGGCCCTTCGAGAAGATCTGGATCCAGCCCGCCGCGGGCGATGCGGGAGGGGCGTTGGGCGCCGCGCTCTTCACTTGGCATCAACTCCTCGAGAAGCCACGAGCGAAAGGTCCGTTCGAGGGGATGGACACGCAGCGCGGTTCCTTTCTCGGTCCCGACTTCTCCGATGACGAGATCGTGCACACCCTCGACGAGCGGGGTGCGGTCTACACCACCGCGGCCTCGGAAGAGCATCTTTGCGATGAGGTCTCCTCGCTGCTGGCCGGAGGCAATGTCGTCGGATGGTTCCAGGGGCGAATGGAGTTTGGACCGCGAGCCCTCGGTTCGCGAAGCATCCTTGGCGATGCCCGCGACGAAGCGATGCAAAGTGTCATGAATCTCAAGATCAAGTTTCGCGAGTCGTTTCGACCCTTCGCGCCGATCGTGCTTCGGGAGCACGTCGACGAGTTCTTCGAATGGTCTCCCGAACACGAGAGCCCCTACATGCTCTTGGTCGGGCACGTTCGCGAACGCCTGCGTCACGAGTTGACGCCCGAGCAGGAAGCCGCGTTCGGGATCGAGAAGCTGAAAGCCGCCCGCTCGACCATTCCCGCGGTGACACACGTCGACTACTCGGCACGTGTTCAGACCGTCGACCGGGTTCGGCATCCGCTGCTGCATCAACTGATGACGCGGTTTCACGAACGGACCGGCTGTCCCGTGTTGATCAACACGAGCTTCAACGTTCGCAGTGAACCAATCGTCTGCACGCCGGAGGACGCCTACCGCTGTTTCATGGCAACCGACATGGACGTGTTGATTCTCGGGCGGCACGTGTTGCGCAAGAGCGACCAGAACGAGACGATGTCCTCGCACGATCGCGAGGCGCACCTGGCTCGCTTTGAACTCGACTGACTCGCGAACGACGGCTAGGAGAAGCGTGGTGAAGCTTATCGGAATGAATTGGAGCCCGAACGATCGCCAACTGAGACAGTTTGGTCTGATCGCGGCGGTTGCCCTTCCGCTGATCGCCTGGCTCTGGGGTGGCGGAAGTGGATGGATCGTCGCTGGCGGCGCTGTCGGAACCGCGTTGGCGGCCATCGGTTGGTTGGCGCCGCGCGCGCTCAAGCCTCTCTTTCTTGGTCTCTCGCTGGTGACGCTTCCGATCGGACTGGTCGTGGGCGAACTGGTCCTCGCGGCGATCTACTTCGGGCTCTTCATGCCGATCGCGATTCTCTTTCGTCTTGTCGGCCGGGACGCCTTGGAGCGGAGAATCGACCGGTCGGCGACGACTTACTGGCAACCGAAGAAGCGGCCCGCCGGCCCCGCAAGTTACTTCAATCAGTGGTGATCGGGTTGCCATCACTCGCGACCGAAGCCATTTACGATCGACATGAAGGAGCCATTCGGCATGGACGTCGAACAGACCGATTTTGAGCAGGCCGCCCAAGCTCAGCAACCGTCCCTCGCGGCCGAATTCGTCTACTTTCTTCGCGACAACAAGAAGTGGTGGCTCTTACCCATTCTTGTCGTTTTCGGCATGGTCGGCTTGCTGGCCCTCTTCGCCGGAACGGGCGCCGCTCCCTTCATCTACACGCTCTTTTGAGCCGATCCTCGGAGCGTCGTTCACTTGGCGAATCGCGGCGGGTCGGGATTTCTTCCCACGAACTGGGCCTGATCTTCGTATCTTCTTGTGCCGGCGGCGGTTGTTGATCGCCGGAACGCAAGGGGACTCAGTGGCATGTCGGACGAGTCTGTTCGGACTCGTGAGATCCGCTATTGGATCGACCGAATGCGGGACGGAGACGATTCCGCACGCGAGCAACTTCTTCACGTCGCCTGCGACCGACTTGAGCAGTTAAGTCGGCGTCTGCTCTCTCGTTTTGCGCGAGTTCGCCGTTGGGAAGAGACCGCGGACGTGCGGCAGAGCGCGTCGCTGCGCCTCTACCGCACCCTCAAGGAGATCACTCCCGAGTCTCCTCAAGAGTTCTACCGCCTCGCCGCGCTGAACATTCGTCGCGAACTGCTCGACTTGGCGAAGAAACACTACGGTCCTCTCGGCCAAGGTGCCCATCACGAAACGTGGTCCGAAGACTCGGGTGCCGCCAACGCGGCTCCGGCCCTCCGCTCGGCGCCGGCTCGCGAGGATGTCGGCAACATCGTCGACTGGGGCGAGTTCCACGAGCAAGTGCAACTTCTACCCGACGACGAGCGCGAGGTATTCGATCTTCTCTGGTACGGCGGGTTGGGACAGAGCGAGGCGGCACGGATCCTGGACGTCTCGGAGCGGACGGTGAAACGACGTTGGCAGTCGGCGCGGATCCGTCTCTACGATTCGCTTCACGGCGAATTGCCCGAACCTTAGCTGTCCGTTGATCGAACAGTCCGTTGATTTAAGCGGGCTGCTGGATCGCTCGGTGAGAGCCGACTTGGACGGATTGGTGTCGGCGGTAGCGTCGGCACGGTTCGGAGTGCCAGAGTTTGCCCGCATGGCCACTTGACCATACGCGTGAAGCCCCTGGCAGACTGTTAGAGGTGGTCGTTCTTCAATGATTGGAGGCGGTCGATCGGCGTCGCGTTTCGACCTCAGGTCACTCCTGAACGTCCGAAACGTCGGCCCGGTGCGAGTCTCCGTTCACGCAACGAGGGTTGGGGCATGTCATGAACGCCGAACGTCCGACAACGGACCACGACGCATTGCTCGATAGTCTCCTTTTCAAGTGGGAGGAAGCCGAGCAAGCCGGCCATCCGACGTCTCTCGAGGAACTCTGCGATGGCGATGAAGGGCTCGTCGTCGAACTACGGCGACGGCTCGAAGTCCTCCGAAAGATGGACGCCCTTCTCGAAGTGACGACCACCAACCACAGAGGGGACTCGGGTTGGCACGACCTCCGCCAACCGTCGGCCCCACCTCCGGACATTCCCGGCTTCGTCATGGAGCGGGAACTGGGGCGAGGCGGCATGGGGGTCGTCTACGCCGCGCGCCAGACCGACCTCAACCGGACCGTGGCGCTCAAGATCATCGTCGCGGGTGTCTACGCGAGTGCTCGCGAACGGTTCCGTTTCCGCGCGGAAGCGGAGGCGGTCGCCCGACTCAACCATCCCGGCATCGTGCAAATCTTCTCGATCGGTGATCACGAGGGCATTCCCTACATCTGCCTAGAGTACATCCCGGGCGGTAGTCTCGGCACGTGGATGACGGGGCAACCGCTGCCGGTGAGGGTTGCGATTCGTTTCGGCCAATTGCTCGCGACCGCGATCGGTCATGCTCATCGTCGCGGCATCGTCCATCGCGACCTGAAGCCAGCCAACGTGCTGCTCGCCTTGGAAGAGGATGGCAGCCTCGAGACATGTCACCCCAAGATCACCGATTTCTCGATCGCGCGCAAGCTCGATGGGTCGCAGAACCTGACCGGGTCGGGTCACCTCGTTGGCAGTCCCGCCTACATGGCTCCCGAGCAAGCAATCGGAAAACAGGGGCAGATCGGCCCCGCGACCGACATCCATGGTCTCGGTTTGATTCTCTTTGAAATGCTCACCGCGCGGACGCCCTTCGTCGCCGACAGCGAGTACGAACTCCTCAAGCAACTCGTCGATGAGCCCGCGCCGTCGCCGTCGCGCTACCGGCCGGAGGTTCCACGTTGGCTCGACGAGATTTGCCAGCGCTGTCTCGCCAAGGACCCGTCCGATCGATTCGCCAGCGCGGCGGATCTCGCGAACGCCCTCTCGAGTGGAGGGTGGGAAGAGTCCCTTCTCGAGCGGCGTTCGCCCGCGCGTCGTTCCCGCATGTCGCGCCGGGCCGCGATCGGCATGGGGATCGCCGGAACCTTTGGGCTGGCGACGATGGCCTACCGCCAGTCTGAGGGCTTTCCGAGTCGAGCGAATATGGCCGTCACCGCGGAGGTCGAGCCGATTCGGGTCGGCGTTCTCCACTCCCTCACCGGCCCGATGGCCGTTAGCGAACAGACCGCGATCGACGGGACCCTGCTCGCGATCGACGAGATCAACCAAGCTGGGGGGATTCTCGGCAGAGAGCTCGAGCCGGTGGTCGAAGATGGTCGCTCCCAACCCGAGGTCTTCGCGACGAAGGCGCGCAAACTCATCGCGGAGGATCGAGTCGACGTCGTCTTTGGGGGGTGGACCTCCGCGAGCCGCAAGGCGATGATCCCCGTCATTGACGAGTCGGATCACCTGTTGGTTTATCCCGTCGGGTTCGAGGGGCTGGAGCACTCGCCCCGAGTCCTCTACACCGGAACGGCGCCGAACCAGGAGATCATCCCCGCCGTGGAGTGGTGCTACGCGAACTTGCGGAAGAAACGCTTCTTCCTCGTCGGGTCCGACCAAGTCTATTCCCACGTCTGCAATGAGATCATCAAGGAGGAGATCGTGGATCTGGGAGGGACGATCGTCGGGGAGGAGTATCTACCCTACGAGAGCACGGACGTGACGGAGATCGTCGAGAAGATCAAGTCATCGGGCGCGGACGTCATCCTCAACACGATGAACACGAACGCCAACGTTCCTTTCTTCAAGGCTCTGCGCGCGGCGGGCGTGAATTCCGACGACGTGCCGACCCTATCGTTCAGCTCGTCGCCGCAGGATTTGTTGCGGCTCGACCCCGACCTCTTGTCGGGAGACTACGTGGCTGCCTCGTACATCCAGTCGATCGATAGCGAACGGAACCGGGAGTTTCTCAACCGGTTGCACAAGAGATTGGGCAATCACCGAATCGCGACCGACGTGCTTGAATCGGCATACGTTGGAGTCCATCTTTGGGCGCTGGCGGCGAAGGAGGCCGCGAGTGTGGAACCGTCGCGGGTCCGCGGGAAACTTGCCCATCAGGAGTTCGATGCTCCTGGAGGTCGGGTGACGATCGCCGACACGGAGCTGAACACCAGCAAGCACGCGCGGGTGGCCCAGTTCAATGATCAGGGAGGGCTCGATCTGGTCTGGAGTTCGGTCAACCCGATCGACCCGGCCGACTTTCCAGCGACCCGGACCCAAGCCCAATGGGAAGCCTTCATCGGCGAACTCTATCGCAAGTGGGGAAACCGTTGGGTCAACGCTCCGAGGTAGACGTGGTGTCCGCCACGGAGCCCCGCTTGATCCGGTCACCGGAGGACCTCGAGCCCTCGGTTCAGACGCGAATCCAACGCTCCAAGACATGATTGCTTCCTCTCGGGCTCGCGAGTTCCAGTGGACGAACGGCAATGCCGACGGGGACGTAACAGAGGGCAAGCCGGTCCCTGGTGATCTCGGCGACGCCGTGGAACTGTCCCACCACCGTGTTCTCTCGAGTCGCGGTGAAGTCGATCAGCGCGGGTAACTGCATCGCGTTTAGCGAGAAGTCGGCTTGCAGGTACTCGTCGCCAAGGGTGCGAATCATTCGCGTTCCGGAGACCATGAGCAAGTTGCCGCCGATCTGATCGTCGTCGACCGGCTCGCCGTCCACGAGGGAGGATGAGAGCCTCCACGTTCCACGAAGGGTGGCGAGCGCTCGATGGCGAAGCCAGTGCGAGTAGTGAGTTTGAGCAGGCTGAAGCTGCGTCATGGGGAGTCCTCCATCAAGGGGAACCAACTTGCTGAACACGCTGGCGGGCGTTGTCGCCGCCTCTTCAATGGGTTCAGCGAGCGAGGTCTCCCGGAGGGGCCACGATTTCCCGCGATTTTGTCGGACAGGCATGGGAGCGAGCTATATTCACGCAACGAGAGGCATTCGGGTTCCGCTTGGGCGAGCCCTTGTCGTTCCCTTGCATGGGGCGGCTTTTGGGTCGAGCCAGCGCCTTTGTCGCAAAGATCCCGATCACGTCGTGAAGGGGTGAGATGTTGGATTCGGATAACAACGTCGTTGACCATCTGAAGAATTTGAAGGCGGGGAGCGACGACGCGGCCCGCGCCCTGTGGGAGCGTTACGCCGGCCGGCTACAACGGTTGGCCGATCGCCGCCTGGGGGCCATTCCGCGCCGCGCTTCCGACGAGGAAGACGTGGTGGTCAGCGCGTTCAACAGTTTCTGCCGCCGCGCGGTGGGGGGGAAGTTTCCACAGCTTGAGACGCCTGAGGATCTTTGGAAGCTTCTCGCGACGATCACCGCCAGAAAGGCGGCGTCGCATCGGGAACGAGAGCAGGCGCGCAAGAGAGGAGGGGGAGTGGTGCGTTCGGAGTCCGCATTCGATCACGCCCGCCCGGATTCGGATCGCTCGCGCGGGATTGAGAATGTTTCCGATCGGCAACTGCCGCCGGATCGCCGGGTCGAGCTTGCCGAGCAGTTCGATACCTTGTTGGATCGACTCCAGGATCCGGTCCTGCGGCGGATCGCCCTCTTCAAGCTGGCGGGCTATCGCAACGACGAGATCGCCAGCGAACTCGACGTCTCCCTCTCCAGCGTCGAACGCAAGCTTCGTTGCATCCGTCTGGTCTGGTCGAACGACTTCCTTCTCGACTGACCTCTTCATGTCACTCCGCCAGCCGATCGACGTTCCCCGGAGTGGGGACGCGTTTCCGCTACGTCGCCGCGGGCTGATGGATCGTCAGCATCGCGGAGAGGTAGAGGATGCCCAAGAGATGCAACAGCACCACGAGCACGCCGACGCCGATTAGGGTCTGATGGGAACTCTCAAGCTGCTTCATCGGCCGACAGGTGGCGCGCGCGATCATCTTCATCGCAACCCCACAGACCCAACTCCAATGCAACATCACGTGAATCAAGACCATCACGCCGAAGGCGAAAAGAATGCGAAAGTGAAGCGCCGCCCAGGCGGGCTTGTCGAATCCCCATAGGGTCCAGCCGATCGCCCTCGAGCCTGAGGGGAAGAGGAACTCGAGAACCGCCGCTGTCCACAAGACGACGAGAAAAACGATCGCGAGGAGAATGTCGAGGACAAAATTGATGGTGGTCTTGGACATCCGAGGAGCCTTGGTTACACTACGTCTTCTGATAGTCACTTAAGTCCGCTTGGTCCAACGCCCATGGAATCCACGGATAGAGTGAGCGAGGTTTCCGCGAGCGCGGGTGGAAAACCACCTTGGGCTCCGCGGGGATACTACGCCGCCTACGATCTACTTGCCGGTTCGGTCCTCGGTCTCTTCGGGGCCGCGACTAGTCTCGTCTTCAATATCATCGGCGCTCTGCTCGTCGCTCCTCCGGCTGGGCTTGGACCGGATCCACTCAATCTTATTAGGGTGTACCTCACGTTTCCTCTCGGGGAACCGGCGTTGGCGACCACCAACGGCGTCGCCCTCGCGATCGGGTGTTGCCTCTATCTCGCCACGGGGACCTTGTTGGGCATTCCGTTTCAGATCGCCCAGTCTAAGTGTGTTCCCGATGGCGATTTCGTGAAGCGATTCAAGCTGGTGACCGGTTTGGCCGTCGGACTTTGGATCGTCAACTTCTACCTCATTCTCTCCTGGCTTCAGCCTCTTCTCTTCGGCGGGCGATGGATCGTCGACTTGATTCCGTGGTGGGTAGGTCTAACGACTCACCTCGTCTTCGGTTGGACGATGCTCTTGGTGTATCCGCTCGGTGTCTTTAAGCCCTACAGGCAGTTCGAGAGCAAGACATGACCCAAGCCACGGCTCAGCCTCTGCCCACGCAGAGCCGACCCCTTGTTTGCGAGACGCTCGTCACCCTCTACTTCGTCATGGCGCTCGTCTTCTTCACCGTCGCGTTGACGGCGGGGTTCGTCATGGCGCTGCAACTGGTCTATCACAACCCGCTTCAGGGCATCGAGTTGTTCTCCCCTGGCCGTTGGCGGATGGTTCACACCAACGCCATCGCGTACGGCTTTCTCTCCAACGCGTTTCTCGGCGTGCTTCACTGGTCGATTCCCCGACTGACGATGAAGCCGGTCCTGAGCGTGGCTCTCTCCTGGTTCATTTTCGTCGCGTGGCAGGGGATCGTCCTCGCGACCGCGATCGGCATCCTCTATGGGCAGGCGCAAGCGGTCGAGTGGGGCGAAACGCCGGTCTGGATCGACCCGGTGGCTCAACTTGGGCTCTTGCTCGTCTGCTTCAACTTCGGAGCTCCGATCGTCGCGATGCGGGGACCGATGTATGTCTCGCTGTGGTACTTCGGAGCTGCCTTCGTTTGGACGTTTCTCAACTACGCGATGGGGAACTTTCTGCCTCAGTACTTCATTCCCGGCACCGGAGCCGGCGCCATCATGGGGCTCTTCATCCACGACCTCGTCGGGTTGTGGGTGACGCCGATCGGCTGGGGGATGATGTACTACTTCGTTCCCATCCTCCTGAAGCGACCCATCTGGAGTCACGGTCTGTCGCTGGTTGGATTCTGGGGACTGGCGTTCTTCTATCCGCTCACTGGTGTGCATCACTTTCTCTACACCCCAATACCGATGTTTCTGCAGTACGGAGCGGTCATTTCGACCATCGCGGTCGAGTTCGTCGTGACGACGGTCGTCATCAATTTCTTTGGCACGATCTGGGGCGTGGCGCGGAAGAATCTACGAGAGAACATTCCGATTCGATGGTTCTACACCGGGATGGTTCTCTACTTCGTCACCTGCTTCCAATGCGCGTTCCAGACGACGCTGACTTTTCAAAAGATCATCCACTTTTCCGACTGGGTCGTCGGCCATGCCCACTTGGTCATGCTCGGCGTGTTCGGGTTCTGGGTGATTGGCGTGATGGTCTACCTCTTCCCGCGTCTGCTCGGAACCGAGTGGTGGAGTCGGTCGCTGCTCGAGTGGCAGTTCTGGCTCATGGTCAGCGGCAAGATTCTCATGTTCATCACGCTGACGATCGGTGGGCTTGTCGAGGGGTTCGCGTGGTACAACCTCACCCCTTGGATCGAGACGGTGACGATGGCGGTCCCCTTTTGGGCCTTCCGCGCCTTTACCGGGGTGCTGATCTACGTCGGCAATCTGCTCTTTCTGATCAATATCGTGATGACGTGGTTGAAACGCGAACCAAAGCAACCATCGCTGCAAGCGGCGTGAGGATCGATGATTCATGTTTGAAACGAAGTCGGGTGTTTTCCTGATCGCCGGGCTCTTCTTCTTCGCGATCGCGTTCCTCGGCAACGCGCTGGTGCCGATGATGATGTACCGCGATCTGCCGGAACTGACGGCCGAGCAACTCGTCAATCCCCACGTGATGGAGCACTTTCGCGATCTGAGCGAACGCTACCCGGAATCGTTCGAGGAGCACTTCGTCCTTGGGCCGACAGAAGAGAACTGCGCCGAGGCCCTTCGCCTTGGCCGCAGCGTCTACGTCGGCGAGGCTTGTTGGCACTGTCATAGCCAGTTCGTCCGTCCCGTCGGTAACGAGACCGTCCGTTGGGGGCCCGTCGCCGAGACGTGGGAGTATCAGAACGAACTCCAACGCCCGGTCCTCTTCGGAACCCGCCGGGTCGGTCCCGATCTCAGTCGTGAGGCGGCACGGCGCTCGAACGATTGGCACGCGGCACACTTCTACCGGCCAGTCGATACTTCGCCCGGCTCCGTCATGCCCGAGTATCCCTGGCTCTTCGATGGCGCCGTCTACCGACCGAACAAGCGAGGCCTCGCGCTGATCACCTATATGCAGTTCCTCGGCACCCAGTTGCCCACCTATCCCTACTACGAACGCTGGGAATCCGACCTGGATGGCCTCCATCCGGGAGTAGGCATTCCGAAGGAGCGTTGGGAACAGATGCAAAGGGCCTACCGGGGAGCGGAAGAGGCGAGTACATCCGCTTCCATCGAAGAGGACGACAACACGGACTCCCCCGCGACCGAAGGGGACGAGAAGAAGGAGGACGCTTCATGAGCGGCCGCTTATCTAACGGCCATCGCCAGCGCTTATCCAACGGCCATCGCCAGCGCTGGCTCGGCCGCGTCACCGCGATCCTCGCGGTGGTGATCTTGGCTCCCTGCCTCTACGGATTCAGCGCCAAGTTCGCGGAGTTTGTCGCGACCGCGCAGCACGACGAACTCGGCGTCTTCGCGATTCTCCCCGTGTTCAACTACACGCTCGCGAGTCTCGGCTTCGTGATGCTGATGATCTGGGCGATGTTCCAAGGGATGTTTCGCGACATCGAGCAACCGAAGTACACCATGCTCGAGCAGGAAGCGATGCTCGACGGGGAGTTGCCGGATCGGGATGACGAGGACGACCGCGGGTCGGACGATGGCCCGGATGCTCCTCCTTTCGACGATCCCGATGCAGGCGGATCGACGAGGTCGGAGCCGACGTACGAAGGCGAACGTTCCAGGGAATTGGTCGGAGCGGGACAGCATGACTGACGTGAACGATGAAGGCTCACCGGTGGCGGAGCACGCCTACCATACCTATAGAAGCCATGTGATCCCTCCCTACGTGCGTCTGCTGTGGGTTGGTTTCTACGTCTTCGCGATCTTCTACGTCCTGTGGTTTCTCTTTCCGAGCATCCAACGGGAGTTTCGCGAGGATCTCACCCCGACGTCAGCGGCTCCCGCCCACGTCGAGAGTGCGGAGGAAACGTCTCAACCGTGATGCCGAAGGGGCAGGCTCTTGGACGAACCCGCTAGAGCAGCTTGCCACTATTGCGGCCTGCCGGTCGCTTCCTACTGGTCGCGCAGTCTCCCTCCCGCCGACGAACCCCTCTATTGCTGCTACGGATGTGAACTGGCCGAGGAGATTACCGGGGCCCAAGGCGGCCGAGGGGCGGTCAGCGCCACCCTCGCGAAGCTCTGTCTCGCGATCTTCCTGACCATGAACGTCATGGTCCTGAGCCTGTCTCTTTGGAGCCAGGAGTTCGTCCCGGCGGGATCTCCCGGCGCGTACGGACCGACCTTGCTGAGCCTCTTTCGCTACCTTTGTCTTCTCTTCGCGACCCCGGTCCTCTTGCTGCTCGGCATGCCGCTGGCCGACTCCGCGTTCCGGTCGGCTCTCTCGGGGAGGCCCAGCACCGATCTGTTGCTCGCGGCGGGTGTCCTCGCGGCCTTTGGCTATTCCGTTATCACGACCATCGCGGAGTCGGGTCACGTCTACTTCGACGTCGCGTGCATGGTCCTCGTGATGGTGACCCTCGGTCGTTGGCTCGAGGCTCGCGGCAGGCTCCGCACCACCGAGGCCGTCGAATCGCTAGCCGATCTCCTACCCGAGACTGCCTTGGTCGTTGATGCGGACAACGAGCGATCGCTGCCCCTCGACCAGATCGCGGTGGGAGATCACGTGCGGGTTCTTCCCGGAGAGACAATACCGCTCGACGGCCGAATTCAATCGTCGGAGGCGACCGTCAACGAACAACTCCTGACCGGCGAGAGCATGCCCATCGTCAAACGTCTTGGGGACCGACTTCACGCGGGGAGCGTCGCGATCGACGGGGAAATCCACCTTTGCGTAACCGCGTCGCACTCCGAGGGAACGATCGCCCGGCTCCGGCAAACGCTCCGCGAAGCGTGCGAGTCGCGCGGGCTTTACCAACGCATCGCTGATCGCGTCAGCGCTTGGTTCATCCCTCTGGTAGCGCTGCTGGCCGCCGGGACGTTCGCGTTTCACACCTGGGACCAAGGGCTTGGCTGGGGGATTCGCAGCAGTCTGGCGGTAGTCCTGATCGCGTGCCCCTGTGCCTTGGGGCTCGCAACGCCGCTGGCGATCTGGTCGGCGATGGGACGCGCGGCTCGTCAGGGTGTCCTGTTTCGATCGGGGGAGAGTCTCGAACGTCTCGCGGGCATCAAGGCGATGCGGTTCGACAAGACGGGAACGATCACAACCGGCAAGGCCAGCGTTGCCGATGATTGGATCGCCGATGGGGAACGCTCGCAGGAAACGCTCGGACTCGCGTCGGTGCTCGCGCGGCGATCGAAACACCCTCTCGCCAGCGCGATCGCACGCCACCTCGAACGGGAGACTGGCGAAGCTCCTGGTGGGGAACTGACACAAGTCACGCACGTGCTCGGCCTCGGGATGACGGGGACCCTCGCCGCGACGGGAGAGAGGCTCCTGTTGGGCAGCGGCCGCTTCGTCGCCGAGCGTCTCGAACAAGGGGAGCCGTCGAATCCCTTCGGAGAGGAAGCCTCCGACGAGGCGACGGTCGTCTATTTCGCCGATCGAAGAGGCGTCCGAGCCGCATTCTTGCTGGTGGAAGAAGTCAGGCCCGGTGCGCGGGAGACGCTCGCCCATCTGGTGAGCGATGGCATCGACGTCGCCATCCTCACCGGGGACGAGCGGCGACGTGCCGAGGCGATGGGACGGCAGCTCGGGGTTCCGGTCGAGGGACGGCTCTTGCCGGAAATGAAGCTCCAGGCGATCGAGCGGACGCGCGAACGATATGGGCCGACCGCGATGGTGGGGGATGGTATCAACGACGCCGCGGCGCTGATCGCGAGCGATGTCGGCATCGCGATGGGGGGCGGAGCGGATCTCTTGCGGGCCAATGGCGATGTTTGTTTGCTCACCGAGGACCTCTCGCGGCTCCCATGGGCGATCGGCTTGGCGCGAGCGACGGTGCGGACGATTCGGCGCAACCTCGTCTGGGCGTTCGCCTATAACATCGTGGCGTTGGGCTTCGCGGTCACAGGCCGACTCAATCCGATCATCGCCGCAGTCGCGATGGTCCTCAGTAGTGCGATGGTGGTTGCCAGTTCCCTCCGACTGCGAAGTGCTCGTCTGGTCGGAGAACGCGACCAAGGGGGACGTCCCGGCGGAACCGGCGGAGAGTCCTCTGGCCACGCGGTCGGCGATCGGCCCAGCGGTCGGTCTCGAAAAGTGAAGCGAGTATCATGGTCGAGTGGTTGATGATCTTTGTCAGCGGCGTGCTCGGCTCGTCTCACTGCCTCGGCATGTGCGGCGGGTTCGTGGTGTCGATCGGCAGTAGCGCCCCGACGCCGACCTCGAACCTGGCCCGCCAACTCGTCTACAGTGCCGGACGTCTCTTCACGTACACGTTCCTGGGAGCGGTCGGCGGATTCGTCGGGCTAAGCCTCATCCGCGCGGTGCCGACGCTTGTCCATGGTCAAGCGGTGCTCGCGCTCGTGGCCGGTCTACTCCTCGTGCTCGAGGGAGCGGCCTCGGCAAAGTTGCTGCCCTTTCGGTCCGCCACGGGGAGCACGCGCGGGTGCTTGGCCGGGACGCTGCTATCGGATCTCTTGACGTCGCCACAACTGATGAACTCGTTCCTCGCGGGGGTGTTGACGGGGCTATTGCCTTGCGGGCTCGTTTACGCCTTTCTCGCCCTCGCGGTCAGTTCGGGGAGCATGGTGATTGGCGGGTTGATGATGGCACTGTTCGGGCTCGGGACGGTCCCCACGATGCTGATCGCCGGTTGTGGCAGTTCACTCCTTTCGTTGCGGTTGCGTCGGCACGCGTTCACGATCGCCGCCTACAGCGTCATGGCGACGGGGGCGGTCTCGGTGCTTCGCGGCGTTGCCCTGTTTACCAGCGCGAGCGATCAGCTCGTTGGCTGGCCGCTCTGTGGGTGAGGGCTCCGGGAGGAACTCCCGAGTGCGGCGATCGGGGTCTCTTTCCGCGGGTTCGATGTCGGGGACCAAGCCCGCGACGGTCGGCCTCGGCGTTTGCCTACTCGCGGTCATTCCGACAATTTCGAAGTGTCGAGTCACCTTCCGGCCAGGAACGACTTGAGAATCGTCGCTCGTTCGGTAGGGCTATTATTAGACCGTCCCAAATCCGCTTGGAATGCGCCCCGGCTTTCGGACACTCGGGAAGCCATTTTGGATATAATTCCTCGCGAGACGTTGGCGGGTGACGGAACGGCCGCCAGATGCGACGAAAACTACCGACTGATGCCCTCCCGCGGAGCTCTCCCAGAATCCGATGAGTCAACAAGACCATGGTCCCCTTGGAAACAGCCTGAGTCTCGCGTTCGTCGAGTCGCTCTACGCTGACTACGTTCGCGATCCGAGCTCGGTCTCGTCCGACTGGCAGACCTATTTCCGCCAGTTGACCGCCTCGGCCGGACGCAATGGCTACGCCCAGCTCGGACCGTCCTTTCGGCCCTCGGGCCTCTTCAACCCGCCCTCGGCCGGCGGGCAGAACCGAACCCACGCTCCCGCGGTAGGGCTCTCCGACGCGGTCCTGCAGCACCGAACCGACCAGCTCATTCGGAATTTTCGCGTTCGTGGGCACATCATCGCCGCGATCAATCCTCTCGGTTTTCGGAGGACCGAGCCCCCGCCCGAGATTCTCCCGGAGTTCTACGGGCTTCGGGACGCGGACCTCGATCGCCAAGTCTCCACCGAACGCATCGAGGGCATCGGGGAGGAAATCACCCTTCGCAAACTCCTCGACCTGCTACGCGACACCTACTGCCGAAACATCGGCGTCCAATTCATGCACATCGACGACCTCGCAGTGCGTGAGTGGCTCCAAGAGCGGATGGAAGGGACGCAGAACCGACTCGCCCTGACCCGCGAAGAACAATTCCGCATCCTGACCCGCCTGACCGATGCCGTCATTTTTGAAGAGTTCATCCAGAAGAAATTCGTCGGGGCCAAGAGCTTCTCCCTTGAGGGAGCCGAGAGCCTTATCCCGCTACTCGACTTGGCGATCGAACGAGCCGGCCAACAGGGCATCGACGAGATTGTCCTCGGCATGGCTCACCGGGGTCGACTGAACGTCCTCGCCAACATCCTCGGAAAGAGCCCACGGCAGATCTTTCGCGAATTCGAGGACAACGATCCCGAGTTCCAGCTCGGCGGCGGCGACGTCAAGTACCACCTCGGCTACAGCAGCGACTGGATCACGACCAACTTCCGCACCGTCCACCTTTCGCTCTGCTTCAACCCGAGCCATCTCGAGTTCGTCAACCCCGTGGTGCTCGGCCGGCTCCGCGCCAAGCAGGACCGGACCCGTGACACCGACCGCGAGCACGGTCTGGCGATCCTGATCCACGGCGACGCGGCCTTCGCCGGCGAAGGCGTCGTTCAGGAGACGCTCAATCTCAGCGAGCTGATGGGTTACCACGTCGGTGGCGCGATTCACGTCGTCGTCAACAACCAGATCGGTTTCACGACGCCGCCCGAGGAAGGACGCTCGAGCGTCTACGCGACCGACGTCGCCAAGATGCTCCAGATTCCGATCTTCCACGTCAACGGCGAAGAGCCCGAGGCGGTCGCCCAGGTGGTCTCGCTGGCGCTCGATTTCCGCCGCGAGTTCAAACGTGACGTCGTGATCGACATGTACTGCTTCCGCCGTCGCGGTCACAACGAGGGAGACGAGCCCTCGTTCACGCAGCCGAAGCTCTATCGGCTCATCGCCAACAAGCCGCCGGTGCGCGAGGACTATCTCGAACATCTGCTCGGGTTGGGCGAGGTGACCAAGGAGGAAGCCGAGCAGATCGCGATTGAGCGACGCAAGCAGCTCGAGTCGGAGCTTTCGGTCGCGCGCAGCGACCCGAAGATGCGCCGCGAGGGCGACATTCACGGCATCTGGAAGGGCTATGTTGGCGGTTTGGAAGACTCCGTCCCCGACGTCGACACCGGGATCGAGCCCGAGCGGCTCAAATCGCTCTTGCTCAAGCAAACGGAACTGCCGGAGGGCTTTCGCCCGCACCGAAACATCCAGCGGCTGATGAAAGTACGCAAGGAGATGGCCGAGGGGCACCGCTCGCTCGACTGGTCGACCGCCGAGGCGGCCGCGTTCGCCTCGATCGCGACCGCCGGTTTCCGTATTCGGTTCTCGGGGCAGGACTCCGGACGCGGCACGTTCAGCCAACGTCACGCCTGGCTCCACGACAACAACGACGGACGCGCCTATTGTCCGCTCCAGCACCTTGACCCGGAACAGGCTCCGGTCGAGATTATCAACAGCCCGCTCTCGGAGAACGGCGTCCTCGGTTTCGAGTACGGCTACAGTCTCGACTGCCCCGATGGGCTCATTCTCTGGGAGGCCCAGTTCGGCGACTTCGCCAACGCCGCGCAGGTGATCATCGACCAATTCATCGCCAGTGCCGAGGACAAATGGCACCGGCTGAGCGGTCTGGTTCTCCTCTTGCCGCACAGCTTCGAGGGCATGGGGCCCGAGCATTCCAGTGCCCGGCTCGAGCGGTTCCTACAACTGGCGGCGCGGCACAACATCCAGGTCGTCAATTGCACGACGCCGGCCCAGTACTTCCATCTGCTGCGACGACAGGTCTTGCGACGGTGGCGCAAGCCGCTGGTCATCATGACGCCGAAGAGTCTGTTGCGCAATCCCCGGGCGGTTTCGACGCTCGAGGAGTGTGCCGAGGGACGATTCGGACGCATCCTGACCGACTCCCCCGAGGAGATCGATCCAAAGGATGTCCGGAGTGTCTTGCTCTGTTCGGGCAAGGTCTACTACGACCTCAAGGAACGTCGCGAGCACCTCGAGCGAAAGGATGTCGCGATCATCCGCATCGAGCAGCTTTATCCGCTGAACAACAAGGAACTGAGCGCCGCGCTTTCCGCCTACCCGAAAGAGGCTCCGGCCCTCTGGGTCCAGGAGGAGCCCGCCAACATGGGGGCTTGGCGTTACATGCGGGTCAAACTCGGCAAGTCGCTCTTCGGGCGACGTTTCAGCGGCGTGACGCGACCCAAATCTTCCAGCCCCGCCACCGGCTCGGCGAGCAGTCACCGACTCGAGCAAGAGAAGCTGATGAACGAAGCGTTCGCCGAGAAGTGATTCCCGTATTTCCCGGTCGATTAGGCTTGGGGACGTCTGGCGATTCCCGTAAGTCAAGATCGAAGCGGTAGGAGAGAGTGTCGCGACAGCGCGTCGCAACGCCGAGTGAATTCGCCGAACTAGCCGCGAGACGACAGAAAGCATCATGGTCACTGAACTGCAAGTCCCCGAGGCGGGAGAATCGATCACCGAAGTCGAGATTGGCAACTGGCTCTTCGCCGAAGGGGACGTCGTCGAGAAGGACGAAACCCTCGTCGAGATCGACACCGCCAAGGCCGTCCTTGAAGTTCCTTCGCCGATTCGTGGTCGCTTGGTCAAGATCCTCAAAAAGGAGGGGGATCCGGCCGCCGTGGGTGACATCATCGCCCATCTTGAGGAAGTGAGCGCCTCGGAGGCGTCGACCAAATCGAAAGAGAAACCCTCCGGCGACTCGGCCGGCAAAAGCGCGCCGACCGATTCCGAGAAGGCCGCCCCCGCAACTCCGCCAGCGTCCTCCTCCGCTTCCGGCGAAACCGCTCACGTCATGCCGGCCGCGGCCCACGCTCTCGCCGAGCGGGGTCTCAAGGCCAGCGACGTCACCGCGACCGGTCCGGGCGGGCGACTGCTGAAGGAAGACGTTCTGCGTCACGATGGTGGTTCCAAGGCCGCCTCCGCCGCCGCTCCCAGTCCGTCGAGCGACACCGCCGCGTCGCGGCAAGAGGAAGTCGTCCCGATGACGCTGCTTCGCAAACGCGTCGCCAGCCGTCTGGTCGAAGCCCAGCAAACCGCCGCTCTGCTGACGACCTTCAACGAGGTCGACATGAGCGGCATCATGGCTCTTCGCAAGCAGTATCAAGAGTCGTTCGTCGCCAAGCACGGGATCAAACTCGGCTTCATGTCCTTCTTCGTCAAGGCCGTGATCGAAGCCCTCAAGGATTGCCCCGCGCTCAACGCGGAGATTCGCGGCACCGACATCGTCTATCGCAACTTCTACGACATCGGGATCGCCGTCGGCGGCGGCAAGGGCTTGGTCGTTCCGATCATTCGCAGCGCCGAACGCTTGGGTTTCGCCGAGATTGAGAAGACGATCGCCGATTTCGGCAAGCGAGCCAAGAGTGGTGCCCTTAAAGTCGACGAACTCGAGGGGGGCACCTTCACGATCAGCAACGGCGGCGTCTTCGGTTCGATGCTCTCGACGCCGATCATCAATCCGCCGCAAAGCGGCATTCTCGGGATGCACGCCATCCAAGAGCGCCCCGTCGCCCGCGATGGCCAAGTGGTCATTCGGCCGATGATGTACACGGCGCTCACCTATGACCATCGCATCGTCGATGGTCGCGAAGCGGTCACGTTCCTGGTTCGTATCAAGGAAGTGATTGAGAATCCGGCGCGGATCCTTCTCGAGGTTTAGCAGCCAGCGACAACTCACTTGAAGGTCCGCAACGCGGACTCGGTCGATCGGGGACAGAACGGGAAGCGGGAGTTCGATGGCGGAAGAGCACGATCTGGTTGTCGTCGGTGGTGGACCGGGAGGGTACGTCGCCGCGATCCGCGCCGCCCAACTTGGCATGAACGTCGGCTGTGTCGACGAGAACGAGGTGCTCGGAGGCACCTGCCTGCGTGTCGGCTGCATCCCCAGCAAGGCGATGCTCGAATCGAGCGATCTGTTTCATCTCGCGAAGAAGAAATTCAGCGGTCACGGCATCAAAACCGGCTCCGTCGAACTCGACCTGCCGACGATGCTGGCCCGCAAGGAACGCATTGTCCAGATCATCACCCAGGGCGTGGCGGGGCTCTTCAAAAAGAACGGCGTGACCCACTACAAGGGACGCGGCAAACTCGTCGCCCCCGGCAAGGTGGCGGTCTCCAGCGACCGAGGTGAGGCCGAGCTGACCGCCAAGCACATTATCCTCGCGACCGGGAGTGTGCCGACCTCGCTGCCGGGCATCGAGTTTGACGGCGATCGCATTGGCGGTTCGACCGAAGCGCTCGCCTTCGCCGAAGTCCCGAAACATCTCATCGTGATCGGCGCCGGCTACATCGGCTTGGAACTCGGCTCGGTTTGGAGCCGGCTCGGTGCCGAGGTGACGGTCCTCGAGTACCTCGACCGCATCCTTCCCGGCATGGACTCCGAGATCGCCAAGGAAGCCAAGGCGATCTTCCAGCGGCAGGGACTTCGGTTCGAACTCGGTTCACGCGTCACCGGTGCGAAGGCCGAGGGCGACCAAGTCACTGTCACGCGAGACGGCGCCGACGCCATCGTGGGGGATCGCGTCCTCGTCTCCGTCGGGCGCAAGCCGAACACCGCAGGACTTGGGCTCGAGGAAGTTGGCGTCAAGCTGGCCAAGCGAGGTCAAGTCGAGGTCGACGACGCGTTCCGTACTTCCGTCGAGGGTGTTTACGCGATCGGCGACTTGATCCGCGGGCCGATGCTCGCCCACAAGGCGGAAGAGGAGGGGATCGCTTGTGTCGAGATGATCGGCACCGGTTACGGGCACGTGAACTACGATGCCATCCCTGGCGTTTGCTACACCGAACCGGAGATCGCCTCGGTCGGCAAGACCGAAGATGAACTCAAGGAGTCGGGGGTTCCCTACCGTGTCGGAAGCTTCCCTTTCGCCGCCAACGCTCGGGCGCGCGTCCTGACTCACACCGAGGGTCGGGTCAAGATCCTCGCTCACCAAGAGACCGATCGCATCCTCGGCGTTCATATTCTCGGTCCCCGCGCCGGTGACTTGATCGCCGAGGCCGCGGTCGCGATCGAGTTCGGGGCAAGCGCCGAAGACATCGCGCGTTCCTCGCATGCTCATCCCACGCTCGCCGAAGTCGTCAAGGAGGCCGCCTTCGCGGTCGACAATCGCGCGATTCACTTCTGAGCGTTTGCGCGTCCATACCGTCAGATTCGCGCAAAACGTGACTTCAGCAATGCTGCACCGCACAGTATTTTTTGGCTCGTTATGTTGGCGATGTGGCCCGCAAGGCGCGGCTTCTGAGGAACCGAATGCCATGAAGATTGAGAAACTCACGCTCGATCGGTTCGGGCCATTCGAGAAGACGGTCTTTCCTTTGCTTCCTCCTCGGAATTTGTGGGGCATCTCTTGGCTGTTTTGATGTCGAGGGGGCCCATTCTTCGGGAAAAACCGATGCTCTTGACTTCGGAGGCCAACTGCCCGTTCGACCGCCCCTTTGGGACCCAAAGATTCGTGAATAGAGCCAAAGAATTTTGGGTGGGTCTTGCCAAACGGGGAGAAAAGAACGTAGTCCCGGGAACTCCCAATAGTCGAGTGCCGAAGACAAAAGGGTCCGGTAGAAAGAAGAAGCACGCGGCAAAGAAATGTCGTCGCAAATCCACGTCGTGATACCAACGATTTGGAACGATAGATCGCTAGTGCTCAGTAGTCGACAGCACGATCATGTCGTAGATCTGCTTGTCCCAAGGAATCGACGCCGCCTTGCTCAGGCCGCCATCGTCGCCGACTTCGTAGGCGGTCAAGGTCCCTGCCTTGGTCGCGGAGACCAGCAGATGGCGCTCGTCTGGCGTCAGTTGGAGACACCAGGGAATGGTGTCCGCTTCGGTCATTCCGAGAAACTCAAGCGAACCGTCACCGCCGACCTTGTAGCGACAGATCGCGTTCGGCTGGCCCGGTTTTCCCCCACGCAGACCGGTGAAAAGGTAGTTCCCGCCGCGCGTCAGCGCGATGTCCGACGCCGTCTGCCCAGCTTGTGGTGGTCCGTCCTGGACCGCCGCCGACTCCACGAACGTTAGCGAGCCATCCTTTTCCAGGCGAAAGGAAGAGGCGCCGAGCCCCTGTTCGTTGCTGAAGAAAACGTAGGGCCTGGTCGGATGAAACGCCACATGACGCGGGCCGATTCCGTTCGGCGGCGTGATCATTCCTTTGGGATGTGGTGTCAGTTCGCCCGTCTTCTTGTTGAAGCGGTACTGGTGCAGGGCGTTTTGATCCTTCACGTAGGGGACGTACGCAAAGCGGTTGTCGGGGGTGGTGAGGATCGCGTGAGCCTTGTCCCGGCCCTCGAAGCGATTTGAGACCACCTTCCCCGGAATGCCCTGGTCGCCGAGGGCGAAGACGTCGCTGTGGCCTTCGCTGTACGAACCACCGAGAAGAAACCGGCGCGAGCGGTCGAGACCGAGGTACGAGTAGCCGTGAGCGGTCTCGAACGGAACCTTCTCGGCGACCGCTCCGTCGTCGTTCAACTTGATGACATAGCCCCGGCCGCCTCCTTTCGCCTTTGGCCGTGAGTCAACCGCGTAGATCACGCGATGTTCGGGATGATACGCCACTGGACCGGCAGCGAGCCCAAGGGGCTCACGGTGGATCACCTCGAGTGTGGGAGTCCCCGTCGCGGTCGACATCCTGGCCGTGAGCAACTCCTTGGTCGCCCGACTGGGACCGTAGATGAGCGTCTCGCCCGTCGACGCGGGCAGCCAAGCGCGGACGTCGTCGATGAGGAGTCCATCCCCAACGACGGTGAAGCCGAAGTCGGTCTTGGTGAGATGTCCGATTCCCGGCGTCTTGAGCGTCCCCAAGGTGTTCCCGTCGAGGGCGACGCTCAAGGTCTCGCCGATCATGGAGACCTTGAGGCGGTACCACTTGCCGCTCTCGAGCTTGACGGGGATCTGTTTCTGCTTGTCGGCGAGCTTTGTGAGCGTCGGGGCTCGTTTGGCCTTGTCACGCAAGAGCTTGAAGTTCGCGTTTTCCATGAATCCGGTCTTGTCGTCCCGCAAGAGGATCTGGGACTTCGACACCGAGACCCGGCAAAGATGGCCGGCATGCGCGCCGCGGTAGTAGCGATCATCGATCACGACGTTGAACGACTTGCTGCCTTGGAACTGAAAGCGAAACTCGAGGATGAGGTCGGCAAAGTCGAGATAGGTTTGCGTCACCGCGCCGTGACCGTCCTTGGGATCTTCCGCTCCCCGCAGGGCTCCCTCCTCGATTCGGAACGACCCGATCGGCGAATGCCACGCGTTCCCCACCTCGTTTCGCGAGAAATCGTCCTCGAAGACGAGCCTGGGCTCGGCGGCGAGGAGGGGCGTGGCGAATACGGCGCTGACGACAATCGAACGGAGAAAGGTCTTCATCGTAGGTTCTTTCGAGATCCTAGGACTCGGGGGAGTGAACGGAGAGATGACTACTTGTTCAAATCCGGCGGTGGGTTGAAGAACTCGTTGGGGAAGAGGCCTTGCTTGGCGCGGTCGCGGAGACGCCAGGGATACCACTTGCCGCGATCCCTGAGCAGCGGAAGCTGGTCGCCGCTGGTCTCGCGGAGCATGGCGAAGAGCTGATCGTTGAACTGCTCGGCGAGCTTCCTGTGCTTCGGATCGTTGATGAGATTGGTCGTCTCGTGTGGATCGGCCTTGAGATCGTAGAGCTCGTTGGTGTCCCACAGGCCGTGGTAGCGAATGTACTTGTAGCGGTCGGTTCGCAAGGCGTGCAGCGTCGGCGTGTGCGGGTAGTTCCACTCCCAGAAGTACTCGTAGAGCAGGGCGTCGCGCCAGGGGATCTCCTTGCTCTGAGCCAAGGGGAGGAAGCTCGTTCCGTCCATCTGCTTCGGTGTTTCGACGCCGGCGACCGCGAGGAGTGTCGGGCCGATGTCGATGTTGGCGACGATCTCGTCGACCTCGGTTCCCTTCGGCAGCCCCTTCGGCCAACGAGCCAAGAGCGGCACTCGCATGGAGGCTTCGTACGCGGCGCGCTTGTCGATGAGACCGTGCTCGCCGAACTGAAAGCCGTTGTCGCCCATGTAAACGACGAGGGTCGAGTCGAGCTCGCCGCGCTTCTCAAGGAAGTCGAGGATCCGACCCAAGCTGTCGTCGACCGCGAGCAGCGTCTCGCAGTAGCGCTGGTAGTAGGCGTTGAGGTCGAAGTCCTTGAGGTTATAGGCGTAGTCGACGCCGTGACGGCTGTTGCGTTGGTTCTTAAGCCACATCGGCTTGTCGTCATAGTTTTCCGGCGTGTTGGCGTAGGTTACCGGCAGCTTCATCTTGGTCTTCGCGTAGCGACCCTTGTGACGGTCGGCGGCGACGAAGTCGGAGTGAACCGCCTTGTGCGAGAGATAGACGAAGTAGGGTTTGTCGCTCTTGCGACCCTTGATCCAGTCGATCGTGTAGTCGGTCAGCTCGTCGGTGATGTAGCCCTTTTGTGGAACTCGCTTGCCGTTGATGTTGTAGCCGCCGTAGTGCGTCTGCGGAACGACGCGGGTGGTGCCGTGGCCGTCGGGCCAATAGGTGCCCTGGCCGCGAAAGCTGACCCAGTGGTCGAAGCCGCGCTGGGGATCATCGACATCCCCCATGTGCCACTTGCCGATGCAGGCCGTCTCATAGCCGACTTCCTGGAGGTACTCGGGGAAGAACCGCAGCGAGGGATCGACCGGGTTGTAGTTGTCGACGACGCGGTGATTGTGGGCGTACTGGCCGGTCAGGATCGACGCGCGGCTCGGCGAGCAGAGCGACGTCGTCACGAACGCGTTCGCGAAGGTGACGCCCTCGTCGTGCAGCCGATCCATGTTGGGCGTTTCGAGAAAGGGATGATCCATGAACCCGACCGCGTCCCAGCGCTGATCGTCGGTGAGGATGAAAATGATGTTGGGCAACTCGGCCGGCTTGGAAGGATCCTCCGCCAACGCGACGCCCGCGGTCAGCGCGACGATCACGCTCGCGAGCCACTTCGAATTTCCGGTGAAGGTACGTACTTGTCGATCCATTCCGGTTCCCTGATCAGTCGATTCCACTGGTTGTCGGCGCGCCGAAGAGGCTCTACCCTCTCGCACAAACTCCCGTCGGTCAACGAGGAAGTCGCGATCGCGGCAATCGGTCGCTTCATAGGAGAGATCCGAGGCGAACGAGCAGAATCCCCACGCAAGCGGCGCAGCCCGAAAGAGGGAGCCAACGGGGATACGATGGGACTCGGCCACCAGGATGAGGCGTCGTTCCCTTGAGTCGCCATAGAGCCGCGTTGATGAGGGCGAAGATGATCAACAGGATGGTGCTGGTCATCTTCGCGAGGGGGACCAGCGGAAACCAAAGAGCCAAAATGAGGACGGTGACGGTGATGGCGAACGTGCTCTCGAGGGGGGTGCGTGTCCAGGGATGGACACGGCCGAAGATGCGCGGGGCGCAATGTTTTTGGGAAAGGCCAAAGACGACGCGCGACGCCATGACGATCTGGACGAGGGCTCCATTGACGCCCGCCAGCATGCCGATGATCGTGATGGAGTCCGCGCCGAGTCGCCAATCGCCAAAGACGAGCGCCAATGGCGAAGGGCTTTCCGCGAGTTCCGCGGTCGTGGCGCTGAGCACGACGACGAGGGAGATCAGCACGTAGAGCAGTGAGGTCGCGAGCACGGAAATCAGGATCGCCGACGGGAGATTGTGCTCCGGTTCCTTCACTTCTTCGGCGACGTTGACCATGTCCTCGAAGCCGATGAACGAGTAGAAGGCGAGATAGGCGCCGAATAGAACGCCCAGCGAGCCAACCGTGACGTCGGCCGGGATGAACTCCCGCCATCGGGTCGGAAGCTCGCCCAATCGTGGACTGCCGAGGAGTAGTACGAGCAATAGCCCCCCTATTTCGATCAGCGTGATCACCAAGGCGAGCGAGGCCGATGCCTTGATGCCCCAGGCGGTGATCAAACCCAAGGCCACGACGCTGACCGCGATGATGGGCCACTTCGGCACGATGGCGAACTCTTGCATGAACTCGGCGAGGGCATTGGCGAGCGTCGCCGCCGAGACGACCCCGGTGGCGATCACCATCCATCCCACGAGAGCGGAGAGCCACTGAAGCCCAAAGGCCTCGCGGACGTAGTGGGCCTCCCCCGCGCTGTAGGGGAATCGCGCCGAGAGTTCGGCGAAGGAGAAGGCACTCAATAGGGCGATGACCGCCGCGACCAGAAAAGCGAGCGGCGTGAGCATTCCCGCCGTGGCCGCCACCTTGCCCGTCAACGCGTAGAAACCTCCTCCGACAATAGTGCCGAGGCCGTAGATGGTGACCATCGGTAAGCCGAGGGTGCGGTTGAGCGTTGTCGACTCGTCGCGAGTTGCCGTCATTGCTCGAGCCTCGCGCGCTCCGGTGAGAAAGTCAATGGCCTCGAAACGCGAGCCGTCGGTCGACTGCTCACGGTTCCTCCCGCGAGACTCTCGTAGATCAGGCGATTGCCAGACACTGTCTTCGTCGGGTGGGCCTGTTGCCTACCATCGCCCGACAACCAGCGTTCCCGTCGGGCAGATAGCCTGACCTACGGGGTGTTGTTTCCCGCCTTCATCTCCGGTCCCAACTCTTGAAACAGCTCGAGCCACTGAAGCGTCAGGGCGGCGGGAATGGTCTTCACGGGGCGAAGCTCGTCGGGCATTTTGCCCCAATAGAAGCCGATCCAGCCGGTGGCGTAGGGGCGCGACTTCTCGAAGAACTGTCGAAGCTCATCCGCGCCGCACTTGAGCGTGAAGGTCTCCTCGATGACGACCGGCTTGCCCACGGCGGCGAATCCCTTGAGCGTCTCGATCGCCTCGTCGACCTTTTCCTTCTCCGGGTAGAGATGCACCGCGATGAAGTCGAGCTCATCGGCGACTTTGGTCGGAACGAAGCCGGAGGTTAGTCCGGGTCGATCGAGACTCCACGGGACAAGGCCGACGGTGATGAGGTGGCGCTGGTCGCGTTTGCGGATGGCACCCACCAGTTGATGGATCCACGCGCGGGCGATGTCGGGACGCTCCCGCCCCTTGCGGTCGAGGCCGATGCGCTGGACGAAATGCTTGCCACCGAATCCCGGACCGAGCCAGTCGTCACTCTTACGTTTGCCGGCGGGTGCGACCGGCTCGTTCATCAGGTCGTAGCAGAAGATCGCGGGACTTGCCGAACATGTCTTGGCGACCGCCTCCCAGAAGACCGCTTGCGCGGCCCAACGCTCCTCCTCGCTGAGTTGGTCGTACCAGGTGGGGACATCCTGTTTGTGGTAGCATCCAAGCCCCGTCACATCGAGGTAAAGCCCCGTTCGTTCGGCGAGTCGGGTGAGCTTCTTCAGTTGGTCGAGCGACGACCGGTTCGGTTCCGATGGGCTCCGCATGAACTTGCCGAACTGTAGATGGATTCGCACGACGTTGGCGCCGAGCGACTTCATCTCGCGAAACGCTTCCGCGACCTTCGGCCATTGGTCGACCCAGTAGTCCTCGAGGAGCCGGCCGTCCCCCTCGTGATCGTAGTTGAAGCCCCATGGGATGAAGGGGCGACCCGAGGGGACCTGTTGAAAACCCTTGCCATCGGCGGAGAGCTCGACCCAAGGAAGGGGTTCGCCGGCGTCGGCCACCAGGGACGGGGAGAGAAGTGCGGAGAAGAGAAGGACTCGGGGTAACACGGCCGACCTCCGATCGAGATAGGTTCCAGGCGTCGAGCCCCGACGAGCGGCCCACTGGCCACGGAGAGTTCAACGCGGACGAGCAGCGCAGCCTTGATCCTCGGCGTCGTCGAAAGGGGTGTCAAGGGCCTCCCGGGGCAGCACCGCCACTCCTCGACGCTGACGGATCGAAAAGCCGTCGTTGGCGCGGAAGCATAAAATGGACAGTCCGGCCGCCGTCCGACCGGCGGTGCTGGTTCGCTTCCCCCTGGGCAATGAGGTTCGGGGGCATGTCCGTACAAGGAGGTCGAGGTGTCGACGCCAATCCTGATGCTCATCTTGTTGACGCTTCCATGGTTCGTGACCATGGTGGCGACACGTCGGCCCGAGTGGCGACGTTGGGGAGGCGTTGTCGGCGTCGCGCTGGTTTTCGCGTTCACGGGGATCGGGCACTTCGTCAAGACCGAGCCGATGGCCCGGATGATGCCCGAGGCGATTCCCTGGCGGCATGAGATCGTCCTCGTCTCGGGCGTGTTGGAGCTCGCGTTGGCCGTGCTCGTCCTGGTTCCAGGGCCGCGACGGGAAGTGGGGCTCGGCATCGCGGTGCTTCTGGTGCTGCTCTTGCCGATCAACGTTCACGCCGCCATCAGCCGAATTCCGATGGGAGGCCATGCGTGGGGACCGGTCTACTTGCTGATTCGCGTTCCGCTGCAATTGATCCTGATCGCGTGGACGTACGTGTTTCTGGTGAGGGCCCATGCCCGGGATCGCGCGTGAAGCTCCCTTCGAGGCCATCAACTCGTCACCGGAGGACCGGTGAGTTCACGAACGTCGGAAGGTAATCAACGAGTATGCTAGAGAACGACGAGCGACTCACGGAACCCGAGGCAAGACGGCCTCCGATCGAGATCGGGTGGGTCGTCGTCGGCAAGCTCGACAAGGAGGACCAGGAAGCGCTCACGCGCGTTCGCGAGGAGGTGCTCGCCTACTTGCAACGCGTCCTACCGGGGTTCGCGTGGAGCATGCCGGTCGTCTATCACGAGGATTTTGCCGTCGAGGCCCGCCAGGAGCCGATCGAACTTCTCGATCATGGCCTCGCCGAGCGGGACCAACAGCGTTGGGATTTCGTCTTCGTCGTCGCCTCCACGGCGCTGGTGACCCGTTATAAGCCGCAGGCCTTCGGAGCTCTCTCGCGTGCCTACGGCGTGGCGATTCTCTCGACAATGTCGATCGACCCAAAGGCCAGGCGCAAGACAGTGGAGCGGTCGGTGCGCGTCGATCGCATGGCCGCTCGCCTCCAAACCCTCTTCTTTCACTCCCTCGGTCACTTCGGGGGATTGGACAACCGCGAGCAAGGCCGCAACGTCATGCTCGACTACTCGAGCGTGCTCGATCTCGATCGGGCGGAGCGCTACTCGGAACAGCAGCTCGAGTGCTTGCGGACGCGCTTTCAGACGGTCGCCGATCGCCGTTTAGAGGAATCGCTGCAAGGACGGCAACGACAGACCGCGGTCTTCTACGCCCACGCGGCGCTGCTCAATCATCGCGAAATCCGTTCCGCGATCTGGGAGGCCAAACCGTGGGAGTTCCCCTTCCGCTATAGTCGCCAGACCGCCGCGGCGTTCTCGACCCTGATGATTCTCCTGCTGACCGCCGAAGTCTGGGATCTGGGGATGGGGCAACACCCCGTCGCGTTGGGAGTCATCACGACGTCGATCGTCCTGGGGACCACCTTCTACACTTTTCTGCGTCGTCGTCTCTACGTGCCCAATCCGCACGGGAGGAGACGGGAGCAGATCGTGGTGACGAACGTCGCCGCGTTCGCGATCGTCCTGACCGGCATGCTGACAACCTTCCTGCTCCTCGCGGGCCTCTCGTTGTTGCTCGAAATGACCTTCTTCCAAGGAACGATCGTCCACGATTGGACCGAGTCCCCCGAGGGAACGATCACGCTGAGGCACTATTTCCGGCTCTCCGCCTTCATCGCGTCGGTCGGCTTGGTGATCGGTGTCCTGGGCGGCAACTTCGAGGGGGAACATCACTACCGCCACATCACCTTCGTCGACGAGGAGATCTGAGCTTCCCGTCTCCGGTCGCTGGCGTGAATCGATCGGCGATGGCTCGTGACATCTCGGGGAGGGTCGGGTAGGATGCGCGTCGGAACGACCTCCGTATCGCGGCCTGCGTCCGTGCTTGCCGCGCCACCCTCCTCCCGGTCCCAAGGAGCCACCATGACCGATCTCGCCAGACGGAGCCGACGTCGCTGGTTGCGGATGGCGACCCTCGGAGGAGCGTCGCTCGTCGTGGCAAACGCCGTCTCGGAGGAAGTCGACTGGCTCCGCGAAGTCACCCGTTTCCAGGGCAACAGAAGCGGCCAACCGTCATTGCGGCCACTTCTCAAGACCTCCGACGGCAAGCCGATCGACTCCCTAGCCGCGTGGCTCCCCGAGAGAGAGCGTCTCCAGAAGGCGTGGCTCGAATTCCTCGGGCCGATGCCGACGAACCGCCCGCCGGTCGATCTCGAGATCCTCTCCGAGGAGACCTTGCCCGGCTGCACCCGGCAACTCGTCCGCTACACCGGGGAACCGGGCCAACGGGTCGAGGGCTACCTAATTCGTCCTGGCGGCAGGGGCCCGCATCCGGGGGTCGTTGTCCTGCACTCGACGACCGCCGACACCATCAAGCAACCCGCCGGCCTCGCGGGACCGCCGGAGAAGCATCTTGGCCTCCTGCTCGCTCGCCGGGGCATGGTGACCTTCTCTCCCCGCTGCTTTCTGTGGGAAGGGGGGACCGACCTCCCCCGCGCGGTCAAGCGATTTCACCAGCGGCACCCGAAGACCCTCGGCATGCACAAGATGCTCTACGATGCCCAGCGCGGGGTTGATGTTCTCGCGAGTCTCGACGATGTCGACTCCCGGCGGCTCGGCGCGACCGGGCATTCGCTTGGGGCGAAGGAAACGCTCTACCTGGCCGCGTTGGACGATCGGATCAAGGCGGCGGTCGCCAGCGAGGGGGGCGTCGGTCTCGGGGCGACGAACTGGGACGCGCCGTGGTATCTCGGGGACGCCATCCACCAGCCAGGCTTTCCCCGCGATCATCACGAACTGCTCGCCCTCGTCGCACCGCGAGCGTTGCTGATCGTGGGTGGCGAGAAGGGCCGCGGCGCCGCCGATGGCGATCGGTCTTGGCCTTACGTCGAGGCGGCCCTGCCGGTCTACGCCCTCTACGGCAAACCCGCGCGCATCGGGCTCTACAATCACCGCCAAGGTCACGCCCTTCCTCCCGAGGCCGTCCGGCGTCTCACCCAATGGCTCGAGGTTTACCTTGATCCGTCGAACACGACGTAGTGGTCCAATCCATCTGGCAGTAGATCGGGTGGGCTTGTTGCGCGCCATCGACTCACCCCGGTGATTCGTGAGACTTCCAACCCCAAGGGTCAGGCGCTGAATGTCCTCTCCCCGTGGGAGAGGGTCTTGGAAGTGTGGGCTGTCCTTCGACCAAATCGCCATGCTCCTTTCCGTCACGGCCTCCTCACTTCGGCATCGCGATCGTTTCCAGGATCGCCTTGGAGTGCGTGACCGTGGCGAGACCGAGACGCTTGCGAAGCTTGCCCTCGGCGTAGACGAGCTTGTACTTTTCGTCAATGAAATGCTGGCCGTGCACTAGGCCGATTATCTTTAGTTGCGAGATGCCGCCCGAGACGAGTTCCGCGGTGATCGGCCCGCCGCTGTCGCCTTCGAAACTGTTGTAGTCGACGAGGAAGGTCCGGTGGTCCTCGGGAGGGTGCAGCGGGTAGCTGGCGATGCACCCCAGTCGCGTCAACGGAAAGGCCGCCTTGCTCGGCTTAAAGAGCGAGGCGTGTGGGAAGCCGATGCTCCAGACCAGACTGCCCGGTTCGAGCTGGCTTTCCTCCCAATCCGACTCCGTCGCCAACATCGACACGGGAAGCGACTCGACCGCGACCTCCTCCGGCAGCGACAGCGGCAAAGCCGCGACGTCGACCTTCGGATGCCTTCGCCATCGCTTCTTCATCCCCTGGCGGATCGGGATCTCCGTCGGCGCCGCGTCCCAGCCTCCTTCCTCGTTCCGCGTGCGAAGGACGAGTGTCGCCCGATCGGTATTCATCTTCTCGAACGCATGGGCGGCGGTCACCAACAGCAGCGACGGCTCCTTCGACCCTGGTGGGGTCGCGCGTTGGAGGAGGAACCCCGTCCCGCTCGTCTTGGGATGCTCCAGTCGATAGGTCGCCCGAACGACCCGCACCCGCGGCGAGAACTCGCCCTGGTCATCGGACGTGGGAAGGAGAAGGCTCGCGAAGAGAAGAAGCGACGGCATCGTGCGTGTCACCTCCGAGGGGAGAGTCCGAACTACCGGCCACTCGGCGACCGCGCCAGCCCGGCATGCACTTCATTTCACGCAAATGGTCGGGGAAGGGGAAGCCGATTTTTCGAACGCCACCTACGTCGACGCGTGAGGATCCGTCGACCCCGTCGCGCCGTCCGCTTCCCAACGTCCCCATCGTGAGATTCGCATGAAGGGGATGATCGACCCGTCGGGGAGTCGTTCGAGCATCGCCCGCTGGCGACGTTCGAAGAGAGATCCGCATGCCGGACAGACTCGGGAGAAGGCGGATGAACCACGGAGGAGGGAAGAAGAAGGCATTGGAACCACAGAGGTCGCGGAGGAACACAGAGGGGGAAGAGGGCGACACTTTCCCTGGGTTGGCCCAAGTTGCTCGTCCATCGGGGTGACGACGACATGCCCATTCCAAACCCCGAAGCGGGTTTGACTCTTGGGTGGCCCAGATTGCTTGTCAATCTGGGTGGCGCAGCCACAAGAGCCCCTTGACTTGGACGACTCCCGCAATGCCTCTTGGGGCCGTCGGGAACGCTTGGCAAGGCCGCGGTTCTCCCGAGACTTCCTGCGTGCTGCGCACGCCCAGGTAGCGGAGCAACCTGGGCTAGCCGGCAGACGAAGTGGGCGATAACCAGAAAAGGATCGCGAAACTCCAGTGACGACTCTTGGGTGGCCCAGATTGCTTGTCAATCTGGGTGGCGCAGCCACAAGAGCCCCTTGACTTGGACGACTCCCGCAATGCCTCTTGGGGCCGTCGGGAACGCTTGGCAAGGCCGCGGTTCTCCCGAGACCTCCTGCGTGCTGCGCACGCCCAGGTAGCGGAGCAACCTGGGCTAGCCGGCAGACGAAGTGGGCGATAACCAGAAAAGGATCGCGAAACTCCAGTGACGACTCTTGGGTGGTCTAGATTGCTTGTCAATCTGGGTGGCGCAGCCAGAAGGGACCCTTGCTTTGAGGACTCCCGCAATGCCTCTTGGGGCCGTCGGGAACGCTTGGCAAGGCCGCCGTTCTCCCGAGACCTCCTGCGTGCTGCGCACGCCCAGGTAGCGGAGCAACCTGGGCTAGCCGGCAGAAGAAGTGGGCGATAGCCAGAAAAGGATCGCGAAACGCCAGTGACGACTCTTGGGTGGCCCAGATTGCTTGTCAATCTGGGTGGCGCAGCCACAAGAGCCCCTTGACTTGGACGACTCCCGCAATGCCTCTTGGGGCCGTCGGGAACGCTTGGCAAGACGGCGGTTCTCCCGAGACCTCCTGCGTGCTGCGCACGCCCAGGTAGCGGAGCAACCTGGGCTAGTCGGCAGACGAAGTGGGCGATAACCAGAAAAGGATCGCGAAACTCCAGTGACGACTCTTGGGTGGCCCAGATTGCTTGTCAATCTGGGTGGCGCAGCCACAAGAGCCCCTTGACTTGGACGACTCCCGCAATGCCTCTTGGGGCCGTCGGGAACGCTTGGCAAGACCGCCGTTCTCCCGAGACCTCCTGCGTGCTGCGCACGCCCAGGTAGCGGAGCAACCTGGGCTAGTCGGCAGACGAAGTGGGCGATAACCAGAAAAGGATCGCGAAACTCCAGTGACGACTCTTGGGTGGCCCAGATTGCTTGTCAATCTGGGTGGCGCAGCCACAAGAGCCCCTTGACTTGGACGACTCCCGCAATGCCTCTTGGGGCCGTCGGGAACGCTTGGCAAGGCCGCCGTTCTCCCGAGACCTCCTGCGTGCTGCGCACGCCCAGGTAGCGGAGCAACCTGGGCTAGCCGGCAGACGAAGTGGGCGATAACCAGAAAAGGATCGCGAAACTCCAGTGACGACTCTTGGGTGGCCCAGATTGCTTGTCAATCTGGGTGGCGTAGCCACAAGAGCCCCTTGACTTGGACGACTCCCGGAATGCCTCTTGGGGCCGTCGGGAACGCTTGGCAAGACCGCCATTCTCCCGAGACCTCCTGCGTGCTGCGCACGCCCAGGTAGCGGAGCAACCTGGGCTAGCCGGCAGACGAAGTGGGCGATAACCAGAAAAGGATCGCGAAACTCCAGTGACGACTCTTGGGTGGCCCAGATTGCTTGTCAATCTGGGTGGCGCAGCCACAAGAGCCCCTTGACTTGGACGACTCCCGCAATGCCTCTTGGGGCCGTCGGGAACTCTTGGCAAGGCCGCCGTTCTCCCGAGACCTCCTGCGTGCTGCGCACGCCCAGGTAGCGGAGCAACCTGGGCTAGCCGGCAGACGAAGTGGGCGATAACCAGAAAAGGATCGCGAAACTCCAGTGACGACTCTTGGGTGGCCCAGATTGCTTGTCAATCTGGGTGGCGCAGCCACAAGAGCCCCTTGACTTGGACGACTCCCGCAATGCCTCTTGGGGCCGTCGGGAACGCTTGGCAAGACGGCGGTTCTCCCGAGACCTCCTGCGTGCTGCGCACGCCCAGGTAGCGAAGCAACCTGGGCTAGCCGGAAGACGGAGTGGGCGAGATAACTAGATAAGGAACGTGCAACGCCCGGCAGACGGAGTGGGCGATACCCAGAAGAGGGAACGTGCAACGCCGGCAACACGGATCGCGAAACGCCCGTAACTCGGAACTCGCAACGCCCGGAGCGAAGAACTCCTACCGACGTACCATCTCTTTGACCCACGCACTTGGTTCGGACACAATGGTCCCTCTGGGATCACGCGATGGGGTGCCTATCTGTTTCTCCTGCCGATGGAACTACTGACGATGTCTTTACCGATGATCGCACTTGTCTTGGGATCGTTTCTGGGGCTCGCGGCCGATGGCGGCAAGCCGGAGCGAAAACCGAACGTCTTGCTCATCTTCACCGACGATCAGGGGTCGGTCGATGTCAACTGCTACGGGGCGAAAGACCTGATCACGCCGAACATGGATGGGCTCGCCGAGAAGGGCGTGCGGTTCACGCAGTTCTACGCGGCGGCGCCGGTCTGCTCTCCCTCGCGGGCGGCCCTCCTGACGGGCCGCTGTCCGCAACGGGCGGGGCTGCCGCACAACGCCGGCCGGGATCACGGTGGGCTGCCGGGCGAGCAAGTGACCCTCGCGGAGATGTTCAAGAAGGCGGGCTACGCGACCGGGCTGGTGGGCAAGTGGCACCTCGGGCACCCCGAGGAGTTGCAGCCGAATGCCCAAGGTTTCGACTCCGCCTTCGGCCATCTCGGGGGCTGTATCGACAACTACTCGCACTTCTTCTATTGGCGTGGGCCGAACGAGCACGATCTCTTTCGTGACGGAAAGGAGGTCTTTGCCGACGGCGAGTTCTTCGGCGACTTGATGGTCGAGGAAGTGGATGCCTTTCTTGAGAAGAACCGGGATCGGCCCTTCTTTCTCTACTGGGCGATCAACATGCCGCACTACCCGTTGCAGCCGACGAAGAAGTGGCGCGATCGCTACACCGACTTGGAGATGCCGCGGCGCGACTACGCGGCCTTCGTCTCGACGACCGACGAGATGATCGGCCAAGTGCTGGCAAAGCTCGACGAATTAGGCCTGCGGGAGGACACGATCGTCGTCTTCCAGTCGGACCATGGGCATTCGACGGAGGAACGAACCTTTGGCGGCGGGGGAAGCGCGGGGCCCTACCGCGGGGCGAAGTTCTGTCTATTCGAAGGGGGGATTCGGGTTCCGGCGATGATCTCTTGGACGGGGACGTTGCCCGAGGGAGAGGTCCGCGATCAGCTTGGCACCGGCACTGACTGGATGGCGACACTCGCGGAACTGACCGGAGTGGCGTTGCCCGAGCGAAAGCTCGACAGCCAGTCGCTGGTTCCGGTGATTAAGAGTGCCAAGGCCCATTCGCCGCACAAGGTCTACCATTGGCAGACCGGAGGTCGTAAGAAGCCGCAGTGGGCGGTACGGGAGGGAGATTGGAAACTGATCGGCAACCCCCGCGACACGAGCAACAAAGGGCCGTTGACCAAGAAGGATCAGCTCTTTCTGGTCAACCTCGCCGACGATGTCTCGGAGATGACCAACGTCGCCGCCGAGCATCCGGAGATCGTGGCTCGGCTGCATGGGTTGCACGACACGTGGATTGACGAGGTCTCTCCTCCGACGGTGACCGCCGCGCGTCCCTGAGCGAAGGAAACGTCATGCGTCGCCGTTTTGGTGACTTGAGCGCCGAGGAGATCCTCGCGCTGGCCATCTCGTTGGAAGAGGAGGATGCTCGGCTCTTGCAGGAGTACGCGCGGGTCCTGCGGCCGAACTTTCCCAAGGCGGCGGCCGACATCGACGAGATCCGGTCCGATGAGAACGGTCATCGGCATCGACTCGTCGGGCTCTTTCAAGCGAAGTACGGCGAAGAGATACCGCTGTTGCGGCGGCAGGATGTCAAAGGTTTTCTGCAACGCGGATCGTTGCCGCTCGCCGGTGCCATGGATGTGGCAAAGGTCCGCAACCAGATGGAGCTGATGGAGGCCGAGTCGCAGCGATTCTACCAGCAGGCCGCCGCGAGAGCGACCGATCCGGAGATCCGCCAGCTCTTGGGGGACTTGGCCGACGAGGAGCGCAAGCACGAGAACCGCGCCGCCGAGATGACCCCCGATCAGCAGCCGGTCGACGAACGAGAGGATGAAGCCCGGGCCTCGCGGCAGTTGTTCGTCCTTCAGGTGGTTCAGCCGGGCTTGGCGGGATTGATGGACGGCTCGGTGTCGTCCCTGGCGCCGGTCTTCGCGGCGGCGTTCGCGACGCGGGATTCGTGGCAGACCTTTCTGGTCGGGATGGCGGCGGCGGTTGGAGCGGGCATCAGCATGGGATTCGCCGAGGCGATCTCCGATGACGGCAGCCTCTCCGGACGAGGTCGGCCGCTGATTCGAGGGCTCGTTTGTGGTGGGATGACCTTCCTGGGCGGCGTTGGGCATACCTTGCCGTACTTGATTCCCGACTTCTGGATCGCGACGATCGTCGCGACGGTGGTGGTGGCAGTGGAATTGCTCGCGATCGCCGGCATCCGCAACCGCTACATGGACACCCCCTTCCTCAGCGCCATGTTCGAGGTCGTCGTCGGCGGCGTCTTGGTCTTTCTCGCGGGGATTTTGATCGGAAACAGCTAAAAAACGCCGATTCGAGGGCGGCTTGCCAACGAGCTGGGAGTAGCCCTTCGGAGTCGCCGATCATCCTGTTATGATTCAGGGAGCAATCTCGGGGAGAGTCGACGATGAGCGTTCCCGAACGCCCTCGGCTGGTGGGGGCGGAAGCGATCCCATTTCAGTGGCAGGGGCAGGACTACCTGCGGATCTCCAGCCGGGATGGCCTCACGCGGGAGGCTCTGGTCCTCCCGAAGACGGCGACCCTCCTTCTTCAACTCCTCGACGGCACCCGCACGACGGAAGAGATCAAGCGAGCCTTCGAACAGACCTACTTCGCTCCCTTGGTCGAGGGGCAACTCGAGGAGGTTCTCACCCGGCTCGACAATCTCTACCTTCTTCATAACACGAGAAGAGAGAATAAGTTACGTGATACCATCGACGAGTTCCGCCAAGCGACGATCCGCGAGCCCTCCCATGCGGGAGGCTCCTATCCCTCCGACCCCGACCAGCTCCGATCGTTGATCGACGGGATGTTCGCCAGCCCCGGCGGACCGGGACTTCCTCGCTCGTCGCCCAAGCCGAACGGACGGGTGGGCGGCATCCTGTCGCCACACATCGATTTTCAGCGAGGCGGGAATTCGTTCGCGTGGGGTTTCCGGGAATTGGTCGACCATGCCGACGCCGACACCTTCGTGATCCTGGGGACGGGGCACTACACCTCGGAGCGTTTCACCCTGACACGAAAGGACTTCCGGACGCCGCTGGGCATCCTGCGCAACGACCGCGAGCTCACCGACCTCATCGCGCGGCACTACGGCGACGGGGTTTTTGAGGAGGAAATCGCTCATCGACCGGAACACTCGATCGAATTTCAGGTCCTGTTCCTCCAGCATCTCGTGGCGGCCAGACGCGAAATCGGCTTCGTGCCCATTCTTGTGGGATCATTTCATGACACGGTTGAAGCCAGCCGGGAGCCTGTCTCCCAAGGCGAGATCCGCCGGATGATTGAAGCGATCAGGGAATCCGTAAGTTCCTTGGGGAGAAAGGTTTGCTACATCTCTTCGGGGGACTTGGCCCACATCGGGATGAAGTTCGGTGACCCCTGGACGATCGACGAGTCACGGCGAGCGCAGTGCGAACGGGCCGATCGGGAACTCCTAAGTGGACTCGAAAGCGGCCAAGGGAACGACCTCTTCCGCAACATCAATCAAGAGAACGACATACGCCGAGTTTGCGGTTTCCCGCCGACCTACACCATGCTCGAGGTGCTCCGGCCCGAGTCGGGGCGATTGCTGCAGTACGATCAGTATGTGGACGAGCGTGGTTTCGAGATCGTGAGCTTCGCGAGCATGGCGTTCTACACTTCATGAACCAAGGTGCGCCCTGGTTTCGTGCGCAAAATTGACGAGAATGAGTCCAAAATTGATGAAAACGGACGCAAATCGGGTCGAAACGGCTCCGAATCGGTTCGCTTTGGACCGGTTCTGAGCGGGAAACGACCGCTCGGATAGGCGCGACGAGGTGGCTCGTCGGGTGGCCGACGGCGAAGCGACGAAGGTGGGAGAGGGCGGGATGGCGACTTTGTTTCGGCTCCACGAGGTGATTCTCTACGTCGAGTCGATGGAGCGGCAGGTCGAATTCTACCGCGATGTCATGGGGTTGACACTCCTCGATCCGCGAGGCTCGGACGACTGGGAGAACGAGGCGTGGGTCGCGCTCGACGCGGGGGGCTGCAAGCTCTGTCTGCACGCCGGCGGCGCGGGAGATATCGGCGGCGACGCCCCGAAGATCGTCTTCCTCGTCGATGACATCGCGATGGCACGCACCCGGCTGCTCGGCCACAACGTCTCGATGGAGCCGATCTTCTCCCCCGCGCCCGGCGTCATCGTCAGCAACGGCTTCGACCCGGAGGGCAATCCTTTCTCCATCGAGGCGAAGGCGTCGTGAACGACGCGGGGTGATCCTTCGTCAGTGAGGGCGATTCCTGACAAGGCATTGTCACCACGGAAGTCGCGGCCACTCGGTGGTCGATCTCCTTTCCCCCGATGCCGTCAGTCAATCGCCCGACGGGCGGCGCCTAGGAATAGCCGAAGGTCTTCGGATCGGGGCCGGTGCGTTGATCCTGGTCCAGGGCGTTGATCGCCCCCATCTCCTCCTCGGTGAGCTCGAAGTCGAAGATCGCGGCGTTGCTCGCCAAGCGATCCTGGTTGACCGTCTTGGGGATAGTGACGATGCCGCGCTGGATCTGCCAACGCAAGGTCACTTGGGCGGCCGACTTGCCGTGCTTTTCGCCGATTTGCACGAGTTCGGGGATCGTCAGCACTTCGCCCCGCATCAACGGGCTCCACGCCTCGACCACGATTCGCCGGCCCTCGCAGAATTCGATCAGCCCCGGCTGCTGCAGGCGCGGGTGAAACTCGATCTGATTGACCATCGGCGTGATGCCACTCCCGTTGAGCAGTTCGGTCAGATGCTCTTCGAGGAAGTTGCTCACGCCGATCGCCTTGGCGCGACCCGAGCGGTGAATCGCATTCATCGCCTGCCAAGTTTCCTGGATCTTGTCGCGCACCGGCCAATGCACCAGGTACAGATCGACGTACGCGGTCCCGAGACGTTCGAGGCTCGCGTCGAACGCGCGCATGGTCGCGTCGTACCCCTGATCGTCGTTCCAGAGCTTGGTGGTGAGAAAGATCTCGTCGCGGGGGACGCCGCTCTCGGCGAGCGCCTTGCCGACGCCGGCTTCGTTGCCGTAAATCGAGGCGGTGTCGATACTTCGGTAGCCCATCTCGAGCGCCCACTTGATCGCCTGTTCGACTTGTCCCCCTTCCTCGGCCTTGAAGGTCCCGAGTCCCAAGAGGGGCATCCACGTCCCGTTGCGGAGCTCGACTGTTTCCATCAGACTACTCGCCATCATCGCGTCCTTTCCTTGCGGTGTTTCCAATCGTGGTTCTGTTTAGCCTATGGGCACGCGGCCGGATTCGTAGGTCAGGCCGGTGCTTGACCGCATCGAGGGAAGGCAGATGAACCATGGAGGACCGTCGGTCAGGCTATTGCCTGACGGCATCTGGAAGAAGATAGGTGAACCACAGAGGCCGCGGAGGGACACAGAGGGGGGAAGCCAAAAGTTTCTGGATGCCAAGGATGGGCGAGCCGGCGTTCCGCTCAAGCGGCCCAGATTGCTCGTCCACCTGGATGGCGCCGAATTCTTCAACGGCAACGCCGTTGGACAACACAGCCCAGGGTCGCGCAGCGCACCCTGGGTGACGAAGATATGACAATCGCAAACCCCGAAGCGGGTTTGACCGGTGCCGGTTGGGAGGAGGCAAGGGAACCGCCGAAGCGAGAAGAAGGGGATGGAACCGCAGAGGTCGCAATCCCGTAGGTCAGGCCATTGCCTGACGGCATCTGGAAGAAGATAGATGAACCACAGAGGCCGCGGAGGGACACAGAGGGGGAAAGCGAAAGGGTTCTGGATGCCAAGGATGGGCGAGCCGGCGTTCCGCTCAAGCGGCCCAGATTGCTCGTCCACCTGGATGGCGCCGAATTCTTCAACGGCAACGCCGTTGGACAACACAGCCCAGGGTCGCGCAGCGCACCCTGGGTGACGAAGATATGACAATCGCAAACCCCGAAGCGGGTTTGACCGGTGCCGGTTGGGAGGAGGCAAGGGAACCGCCGAAGCGAGAAGAAGGGGATGGAACCACAGAGGTCGCAATCCCGTAGGTCAGGCTATTGCCTGACGGCATCTGGAAGAAGATAGATGAACCACAGAGGCCGCGGAGGGACACAGAGGGGGAAAGCGAAAGGGTTCTGGATGCCAAGGATGGGCGAGCCGGCGTTCCGCTCAAGCGGCCCAGATTGCTCGTCCACCTGGATGGCGCCGAATTCTTCAACGGCAACGCCGTTGGACAACACAGCCCAGGGTCGCGCAGCGCACCCTGGGTGTCGAAGATATGACAATCGCAAACCCCGAAGCGGGTTTGACCGGTGCCGGTTGGGAGGAGGCAAGGGAACCGCAGTAGCGAGAAGAAGGGGATGGAACCGCAGAGGTCGCGATCCCGTAGGTCAGGCTATTGCCTGACGGCATCTGGAAGAAGATAGGTGAACCACAGAGGCCGCGGAGGGACACAGAGGGTGAAGATCCTTTGTCAGGTCCTCTGTGAACCTCTGTGTTCTCCGCGGTTGATATTCTCTCTTGGGAGCGTCAGGCAATAGCCTGACCTACGTGGCGAGGAAATAAACGGGGCTAAGTTGGTGGACCGAAGGCTCACCGTACCAAGGATTGTCAGGCAATGGCCTGACCTACGGAAGAGAAGAAGGATGGATCAACGGTGAACGTGCTGGTGACGGGATTTGAGGCGTTTGGAGCGGTGACGGCGAACCCGTCGGCGGCGATGGTCGCGGCGCTGGCGGCGCGGGACTTCGGGGCAACGGTCCAGGTGCGTGGGGTGACGCTCAAGACGGAGTATGACTGGGCGGGGCGGCGGATCAGGGAGCTGATGGATGACGTTTTGCCTGAACTGGTGCTGTGCCTGGGGGTGGCGCGGCGGTCGCCGGAAATCAAGCTCGAACGGGTGGCGCTGAACCTCAACGACTGTGCCGATGCCGACAACGCGGGAGTCGTGCGACGTGGGATGCGGATCGCTTCCGACGGGCCGGAGGCGTATTTTAGCCGGTTGCCGCTCGAACGGCTCGAGGATCGGCTCAAGGACATCGACGAGCGGGTCATCATCTCCAACCACGCCGGGGCGTACGTCTGCAACCACGTCTTCTACACCGCGTCGCACCATGCCGCGAGCATGGCCTCGCCACCCGTGTGTGGGTTCATCCATGTGCCGCTTCCGGGGGAGGAGGGGATCAAGGTCAACGGCGCGGAGCATGTCGAGACGTTGAGCGATGTGGTGGCCGAGGTCGTGAGGTTCGTGGCGGGGGATGGGGAAGGGAGTTGAACCATCAAGGGGAAGAATGGCGGGAAGAAGAGGCGGCGGAAGAGAATGAGGGGAAGAGAGGCGGAGAAAAGAGTGTCAACCACAGAGGACACCGAGGATCACCGAGGGGAAGAGGTGAGAAAGCAGTCGTTCGATGGCGGACATCGAATCGATCGAAGGGCTTGCGTTGAGCGCGGAAGAGGTGATCTTGCAAGGCCTCTGTGGTGAGGTTGGCGTTTGCTCATGATGTCAGGCAATGGCCTGACCAACGGGAGGAGGGCGATGGTGAGACCGCTTGAGAGAGACCTCCTCTGAGAGAGACCCCCTCTCACTCCCCCTTGGACAAGGGGGAGCAAAAAGGCTTGTCCCTTGGACAAGGGGGAGCAAAAAGGCTTGTCCCTTGGACAAGGGGGAGCAATGTTGAATCGTGAACCATCGTCAGGCGACGACCCGACTGGGGGATTCGTCGTGGACGATGTGGCCGTTGGCGAGTCGGAGCGTCCGCTTGGCGCGGGCGGCGGCACGTGGGTCGTGGGTGACCATGACGATCGTTCGTCCCTCGGCGTGGAACTGCTCGAAGAAGCGGATGATCTGCTCGGCGGTCTCGGGGTCGAGGTTGCCGGTCGGCTCGTCGGCGAGGATCAGCGCCGGATCGTTCGCCAAGGTTCGGGCCAACGCCACTCGCTGCTGTTGGCCGACACTCAACTCCGTCGGCTTGTGATCGAGGCGATCGCCAAGCCCCATGCGTTCGAGTAGCGCGACCGCCCGCTCGGTCTGCTCCTCGGCTCCCACCCCATTCAGGCACATCGGCACCTGCACATTCTCTTGGGCGGTGAGATACGGGATGAGGTTGAAGGTCTGGAAGACGAAGCCAATTTTGGCTTTGCGCAGCCGTGCCCGTTCGTTGGCGCCGAGGTCATAGATCGACTGGCCGTCGAGTAGGACGTGGCCGGAGGTCGGCGAGAGCATGCCGCCGAGCATCACCAGCAGGGTGCTCTTGCCACTACCGCTGGGACCGACCAGGGAGATGAATTCACCCGAGTCGATGGTCAGGTCGGCTCCGTCGAGGGCGGTGACTTGGCCGCGGCGGTGCCGATAGGACTTGGTGACGTTTTCGAGCTGCAACATGTTCAGACCTCCTGGAACGTGGCACAAGGATCGAGACGAGCGGCCGAACGGGCGGGGAAGTAGCTCGACGCCAGCGCGATGCCGACCGAGAGCACGACGGCCCAGAGCGCGAGGGTCGGCATCGGGAAAACGGGGACGCCCGCCAGTTTTGGTCCGACGGTGACGGCGAGGATGGTTCCGATACCGAAGCCGGCGACGCCGCCGAACGCGCCGAGTAGGCAAGCTTTTGACAGAAAGAGGGGCAGGATGAAGGAGGACTCGGCCCCGAGCGCCATCAGCGTGCCGATTTCGCGGCGCCGCTGGGAGACGTTGGCGTACATGTAGTTCGCGATGCCCGCCCCCCCGACAACGACGATGATCGCCAGGAAGATCAACGAGAGCCGTTCCATCAGTTGGTTGATCTTGGCCTGGGTGGCGACGACCTGGGCGACGGTGACGACCTTGGCTTCGGGGAGCAAATCGTCGATCTTGTCGACGAGTCCCGCCGAGATCTCCTTGCAACAGCCGACGATCTCGATGCAATTGACGACTTGGCCGTGCTCGGAGAGTTCCTGCACGGTATGCAGGTGGGCGAAGATCCGCGAGTCGTCGACGGTGCCGGTGGTTGGCAGGACGGCGACGACGGAAAAGGGCTGGCCGAGCAATTCGACCGAGTCGCCGTCGGCGAGCCCGAGGGCCTGGGCGGCGTCGGCTCCGATCAGGGTTTCGTGGCGCTCGAGGGTTTCGATGACGCGGTTACGGACCAGGGATCGTTTGTCGTCGTGCTCCGGGGAGTCTCCGACGTCGATGGCGCCGCAGCCGATGGGACGGGTGAAGATCCCCGCGCCGGCCCAGGCGGCTTTGGCCGAGAATTCGCTCTTGGGCAGGATACCGGTGAGGGTGTAGCGGCGGCCGTCGAGTTCGACCGGAACGCAAAGCTTCGGTGACAGGTTGTCGACGCCATGGAGGTTGGACATCGTCAGTCGAAGGACGTACTCCTCGGGGATGTACTGCTCATGCATGTCAGCGGCGTAGTAGTCCTGTAGGCTCACTGACTTGGGCAACACCAGGACGTTGGCGCCGAGGGTGTCGAGTTCGCGGGCGACCGCTTTCTCGGAATAGTGGGTGATCGTCTTGATCGCCACCACGGTGGTGATGCCGAGGAGGATGCCGACAAAGACCGTCACCATCTGGCTCTTTCGCTCAAAGAGCTCACGCCAGACAAGCGTTCTCAGGTTCATGGGGAACTCCGGATACGAGACAACGTTGGACCGATCGCCGCGTCACTTGGCCGGCTGGCAGCCTTCGGGACCGCACTTGCCGCCGGGGCAGCAGCCGCCGGGACCACATTTGCCTCCGGGGCAGCAACTGTTCCGAGCGGCGGTCACCTTCTCGACGATTTGCTCGCGGGAGACCGCTCCGGTGAAGGTCGCGATCGGGGTTCCCGGCGGGGCAAGCACGATCGTGACCGCGTCGCGGGTCTGGGGAGCGACCTTCAGTCGGCGAAGAAAGCCGGCTTCCGCGGGATCGTCCGGATCGATGGTGACGAGTTCGGTGCTGGTGGCGAAACGGATATCGCGCTGGAACTCGGAAGCGCCGTGGTAGGCGGCCTGGCGGTCGGTGGTCGAGGCGTTCTGGATCGCCAGCAGCACCAATTTGCGGTGCTGGAGAGCGTTCATGCAGGCCTGGGTCGCGGGGCTGACTTTGGCTTGGGCGAGTTGTTCGGTGGTGAAGCGAACGGGGAAAGCCCCGGTGACGGCGCCGTTGGGAGCGACCGCGAGGGCTAGGGGCATCGGGGCCCGACTGACGCCGAAGTGATCGACGATCTCCTCTTCGCGGGCGTCGGCGATGTTGACGTCGATGGCGTGGACCGAATCGCCGAGCTGGCGCACCGCCTTGTGGAAGACCTGACGCATGGTTTGGGTTTGTTGGTCGTCGCGCGACCAGAAAAAGAGGTAGGTGTACGCGTTCTCGCGGGCGGAGGCTCGCATCAGCGCCGCGGCGGTGGTCGCAGTCACGGGCTGGCTGGTTTGGGCGAGGGCGCCGGTCGCGAGAGAACCGACGAGGGTGACCGAGAGGCAACACAGCGTTCGGAGGGTTGGATGAGGCTTCATCACGAGTGCCTTCCTGAGCATGGTTGATCGACAGGCGACACGCGCCGCCACTTCATCCGCTCTAGCGGATATATTTGTATTCGTCTAGGCGTATATTGTGGCTTGAAGCAATTGCCCAAAGGAGGCGATGTCGCCGCGAGGGGATCGGTCGGCACGCCGTCAGACGCGATCTGGGGCGACGCGACGGCGAGGGCAAAACGCCCTTTCTTGTCGCGCTTGTTTCCGTCAAGATGGGGAATGTCGCCTCGGTGTGGCCGTGGGGCAGGGCATACGGCCTGTCGCCTCGACGTGATGACAGGCCCCGTCTAGGGAACAGGAATGATCGCCGCCGTTCTTCTCGCCGTCTTATGGGGCGCCGAGCCGTTGGACATCCCCGCTTCCGTCGATCCGCAGCTCCTCGTCGATGCCAAGGGATTCACGGGAGCGAGTATCCAATCGATCGCCTTCAGTCCCGACGCCAGGCAGTTGGCCGTCGCCGGGGGGAAGCTCGTGCGGATCTACGACGTCGCCTCGGGTCGACTGCTTCACACCATTCGCGGATACCAGGAGCCGGCGGGCTATGTCATCGGGAAGGTCAACGCGGTCGTGTTCTCGCCGACGGGGCGCTTCCTGATCACGGGGGTGTCGGACAACTCCGAGTACGGGTCGACCAGGGTCTTCGATCTCCGCGATGGCGGCAGACTCCACAAATTGCTTCCCGGCAATCTCGGCTGCACGACCGGCATTTTCCTGAGCAACAACGGCCGCTACCTCACGACCAACTCCTGTAACGGCGAGTACATTTTCTACGCTTGGGATGAAACCAAGGGCGACGCGTCGATCGTCGCTCGGCTCCACTACACCGAAATTCCGACCTACCCAGGGCAGGGCTGGGATCTCGAGTCGGCGATCGACGAGGAGCTGTTCTTCGTTCAAGCCAACCTGCCGCCGGAGAACGGGGAGCCGAAGTTCTTGGCGGGCGTTTACCAGATGAGTACCGGACGGCCCATCGGGGCGCCCCAGGAGTTGCGCCGCACCGGCGAGTGCCTCGAGACGGCGCTCCAGCGCTATCAGGGCAACTTCGCGTGGACCGTCAAACCGGAGATCTCCGATCCTCGGTTCATCGTGATGGCGGGGAGCATCGCGACCCCCGCGGGGGTCGACGACTACCTCGTGCAGCTTTGGGACAGCCAGACCATGCAACTCGTGGCGAGTCACGAGCACCGTTTCTACCCGGTCGCGGTCGCCTACAACGCGCGACGGCACTTGGTGGCGAGTGCCGACGCGCTCAGCCAGATCCACGTCTGGGATGCGCGGACGGGACGAACGATCTTTTCGACGTCGCCGCAGACGCTTGAACTCTACTCGGTCGATTGGAGTCGCGACCAGGGCGCCCTGCTCTATGGGACGACTCCCTATCCGCAGGACGAGTTCGATTTCAACCATCAGGGGCCGCTTGACAAGGCCTTCGATCTCCGGCTCCGGCGGATTAGTCAGCTCCGCGACCCGATCGCCCCTCCGGCATTCGCTGGGGAGAATCAGTTCTCGGTCTCGCGTCCAACGCCGGCCACGCCTCTCTCCTTGTATTGGCGGGCTCCGGGGAGCACGTCCGAGAGCTTGATCGTCGATGGCATTCGAACCGGCGACGTCTCGACGTTTCTTCCGCTTCCCCCCCGGGTAGAGACCCCGCGCGGAAGTATCGCCGTCGGGACCTCGAGCGGAAGGCTCTACGAACTCGAACCGAGCGACGACGGCGGTCCGTGGCGGATCATTCGTCGCTGTCTGGGCCACGAGGCCGAGATCACGAAGATCGCTCTCTCTCCCGATCAGACCATGCTGGCGACCTCGTCGCTCGATGGTTCGATCCGACTTTGGACGCTGTCGGGGCTTCGCCGCGGGTTGGGAGATGTCGACTTCGACACGAATGGGAGCAAGGTCACGATCGTTCCCCCCGGGTCGGAAGCGGAACGGCTCGGGTTTCGCGAGGACGACGTCATCGTCACGTTCGACGGTCATCCCTTCTACGAACGGATCGACGCTCTCGTCGATGGGAACTACACCGCCGGTCAGGCCGTCGACATCCAGCTTGCGCGGAGGGATTCCGATCAGCCGGCGCCGGTGGGCGGTCAAGCCGGGGCCTGGAGGCGGATGAACCGGCGGTTCACGCTCCAACCCGCTCCCGACTATGACGAGCCGCTGCTGACGATCGGGCTTTTTCATTCCGGGGACTGGATCGTTTGGGCGAAGTCGGGTCACTACGACACCTCGCCAGGGGGAGAGGATCAGATCGGTTGGCACGTGAACGGAAAACGCTGGGAACGCGCGACGTTCCACACCGTCGATCAATTTCGCAACCTTCTCTATCGCCCGGATGTCATCGATGAAATCCTGGCGGTGAAGAATCTCCCGGCGGCGATCGCGCGGATTAAGCAGAAGGACGCCGAGCAACGAAAGCCGCGGCCGTCGGTCGCGCTCGACTCCGACCTGACCAAGTTCGAAACGTTCGAGAACGTCGAGCCACCCGAGGTGCGGATTCTGTCTCCCAAGGATGGCGAAGTGGTGGTAGCCAACGAAGCGCTCGTCGAGATCGAGATCAATACTCGAAGCGGACTGCCCATGCGGAAGCTCGAGGTGCGCGTCAATGGAAAGCCACCGGGACGCGGCTTCTCGACGCGTGGCGTCGCGCGCAAGGGCAAGCGTGGCGTCACCGTCGCGACCCAGCGCGTGGAACTCGACGAAGGGGTCAACCTGATCTCGGCGCGGGCCTTCAATGGCCGTTCCTGGAGCTCGGTCGACACCGTGGAAATCGACCAACCGGCCCCGGTCACACCCGAGCGGAAGAGCGGCAAGAAGCTCTACATTCTGGCGGTCGGGGTGTCGCAGTACGAGGACGACGGGGTGAACGACCTCCAGTTCGCCAACCGGGACGCGGAGAAGTTCAGCGAGCTGCTGACCGCCAACGCTCGCGGGGTCTACGACGAGGTGACGACCTTCACCCTGACCGATGATGACGCGACCGGCGACCAGATCAAGGACCACATGGACAAGATCCAGAAGGAGTGCTCCCAAGCGGAATCGGACGTCACCATCATTCTCTTGTTGGCCGGCCACGGCTGTTTCGATCAGTCGGACAACTGGTACTTCGCGCCTCACGACTTCAAGCCGGACAACATGTTGCGAAGTGGTCTCTCGCATGCCGAGTTGACGATGTGGATGAATGGTATTCGAGCCACCACGTTGTTGGTGCTCGACACCTGCCACGCCGCGGGCGTCCTCAAGCGGTCGGGGCAACCTGGAATGGGGGTGCGTGGGGCGCATTCGGCCGGCGCGTCGATCTGGCAGGGGAGCCCATTTCTGGTAATCGCCTCCTGTCTGCCCAAGGAGCAGAGCATGGAACTCAACTCCATTCGGCATGGGGCGTTGACCGCCTCGTTCGTCGAGTCGCTTCAGCTCTGCCAGCCTGATGTCAACAAGGACGGCGTCCTGACCATCGACGAGTTGTGGCTCCGGGTGAAGGATGGGGTCAAGAAGATCACTGGGGACCGACAGCATCCGCAGTTCCATCGACCGTTGCATTCGGTGGACATCCACATGGGGCGTTGTCGCTGACAGGCCGACCAAGGTGGGTCGGTATCCGCAACCTCGATCCTGTTCGCGATGCGACAAATCGCTCACGGAATGCTGGCGTGGGCGAATTGGCTCTGGTATGCTCGCCGCACCAATTCAAGTCTGTCGGATGATGGTCATTCGCCATCGCACCATGGGAACGGTGGCTGGCTGACATCGGGAAACGGGGGCGTTCCCGACATTGACCGACAATTCGACTCGCACCGTAAAGGGGGGGACCGGTGAATCTCTACTCGCTTCGTCGACGAGCCTTCACGCTCGTGGAGCTACTGGTGGTCATCGCGATCATTGGCGTCTTGGTGGCCTTGCTGTTGCCGGCCATTCAACAAGCGCGCGAAGCCGCTCGGCGTTCGCAGTGCACGAACAACCTGAAGCAGATCGGGGTGGCGCTGGCGAACTATTACAACGCCCACAATGTTCTTCCCTTCGGCGCGGCGCGCAACGTCGTCGACATCCTGGCCAACGACAATCTCCAAGCGGGATGGGGTTGGCATTCGCTCTTGTTGCCGCATATGGATCAGCAGGGGCTCTACGATCGGCTCAACGTCGGCAACGCCCGCTTGGGGGACATGCTCACCGATCCGCTCTTGCAGACTCGTCTCCCGGAGTTTCGTTGCCCGACCGACAATGGGCCGGCGACGAACGACCTGACCCACTTCGGGACCGGGACGCGGTTGGGAACCTCCAACTACGTCGGATCCCACGACCACCACAAGACACGCTACACCGACAACAACTGGACCGGCGTCTTTAGCATCGAGAGTTCGATTCGCCTACAGGACATTTCCGACGGGACGAGCAAGACGATCGCGGTGGGGGAGCGGGCCTACAAACTGCGGAACGCCAACATGCGGGCGGGCGTCTGGCCCGGATGTCGTCGCTCGGGCGACAACGACTGCATGGACGGTCTAATGGTGAGTGGCCGATCGCAGATCAACGACGCCGAGACCAGCGACAACGATCGCCGTGAGAGCCATTCGAGCAACCACGACGCGGGGACTCATGTCCTCTTTTGCGATGGTTCGGTCGTCTTCCTCTCGGAGAACATCGATCACGACACCCCCGACAATAGCGACACCGATCCGGTCAGCAGCACCTTTGAGCGGTTGATTTCCCGCAACGATGGTCAAGTGGTCGAGGGCTACTGAGGTTGGCGGAAGGTCTTCCAATGCCGATGCGACGAATGGGCGCGGTGATTCGTCACCACCTGGTGGGGATCTTGTCGCTGACAATACTGTCGGCGTGCATGGGTTCGGGCGATGGGCCGACCTTGGGGAAGGTCACCGGCGTGGTGACGCTCGACGGTCGGCCGCTCCCGTCGGCGTCGGTCTTCTTCGCGCCGGAGGAGGGACGACCCTCACGTGGGGTGACCGACATGAACGGCCGCTACGAGCTGTCGTACGCGGGGCGTCCGGGGGCGAAAGTCGGCTCGCACCTGGTGCGGATCTCGACGGCGATCGCGCCGATGTCGGAGGATGAATCCAATGCGATTCAGCCGCGAGAGAACGTCCCCGCGATCTATAACTCCGAAACGACACTACACGTCGAGGTCAAACCGGGGAGTAACGACTTGGACTTCGAGCTGGTGACGAAGTAAGCTCTCGCGGCGACCGACCTCGGTGGGCAGATCGTCTCTTGTGTTGGAGAATGGGGTCTTTCGACATCATGTCGTCTCGAGTCTCGAGTCTCGAGTCTCGAGGCGCGGGGCGCGGGGCGCGGGGCGCGAGTCGAAAATATCGCGAAGTGTGTATGGTTCGCCTTGCGGCGGCCTGGTAGGCTCGCACCATTGAGCATCTCTGCGCAATGATGGCATTCTGCCGTCAAGTCAACTCTGGGGTAAGGTTGACGCCACTGGGGCACGAAGAAGGGGAATCTCCATGGAACTTCGACGGTATCGTCGTCGAGCGTTCACGCTCGTCGAGTTGTTGGTCGTGATCGCGATCATTGGCGTGTTGGTGGGGCTCTTGCTGCCCGCCGTCCAGCAGGCGCGCGAAGCGGCCAGACGCAGCTTCTGCCAGAACAACATGCGTCAAGTCGGCTTGGCGCTGCACAACTACCACGACTCGTTCAACGTGCTTCCTCCGGGGACGATCAGCTCCAGCCACGTGGCGTGGAGCAGCCTGATCTTGCCCCATATCGATCAAACGTCCCTCTTCGATCGGCTTGATGCCGCCGGCGCGTTCGATGCCAGCGCGGCCGCCAACTCCCCGGCTTGGGACGCGATTCCCGAACTGACGACGACCGGTGACACGCCGCTGGCGAGCACCGTCGTGTCGACGTTCGTCTGTCCGTCCGAGCCGGGCAGCGGTGTCAACCAACGGCTCAAGGCGACGATTTCCGGAACGAACTACAATTTCGGCAAGTCCAACTACATGGGATCGTTCAGCGCCCACTATCACCCGAGCAACCCGACCGCGACCAACGGTGGCAGCGATCGCCCGACGGTCTTCTACAGCAATTCGTCGGTCAGCTTCCGCGCCTTCACCGACGGGTTGGCGTCGAGTTTCATGGTCGCCGAACGCAGCGAACGCCCCACGTCTGGTCCGGCGGGATCGCTGTGGATGGGCTACCACAGCAACGGAGGTCCGGCGATCGGGGGTACCATCTCCCAGTTCCAGGTGCAGATCCGCATCGACCGTTCGTCGAACGACACCGACTACGTCATCAACGGGACGTCGAACTACAACGCGAGTAGCTTCCACGATGGTGGGGCCCACTTCTTGATGGGCGACGGGACGGTTCGTTTCGTCAGCGAAAGCATCGACTTGCGTCAATATGCCGCGTTCGGCACGATCGACGGTGGCGAAATCACCGAGAACCCGAACCTCTAACGTCCCGCTAAGAGCTGACTTTCGGGTGCCACTGGCAACTTGTCAGTCAATGCGGAATGGCTGGGGCACCATCGACACATACTTCAAGTTGGGACAAAGCACTGGTCTCCTGATTGGTCAGCTCGCTTGCTAGATATCTCTCTTGGGTGCCATGCCCACGTCGGTCGTGGGCATGCGAAGTCAATCTCGATATCCAGGAGATGGGCGGCGAACCGCGCATTGGTTCAGGAAACGTCAAATGTCGACAGGAGATGTCCCTCAGGACGATCGAACGGTCGAATCCGCTTCACGCGGTGGAGTCGTCGGTCGCGATGGCAGTGGGTAAGATAGCGGCCTGTCATGTTCGCGGATTCCCCTTCGCGCGGGCACGAAGGTCTGAAGCGACTTCAAGCCGTCGTGGCTCGACCCAGAGTGCCACGGCGGTGCGCGAGCTTGTTGACAGGGTGTGGTGTCCAGACTCGCCGCCTGCCGAGTGCTGTTCTCCGTCCAGGACATTCCGGTAGCAGAGGAATACTCGTGAAACGTCGATTGTCGTACGTGCTTGGGCTGGCTCTCTTGCTTGGTGGTGTCGGCTGTGGAGCAAAGTCCGACGTCAAGTTGGGGCAAGTGCACGGCAAGGTGACGCTTGACGGCATGCCGCTCTCGGGCGCGCTGGTGAGCTTCTATCCCGAAAAGGGCAGGCCCTCGACCGCCACGTCCGACGCGGAAGGTTTCTACGAGCTTCAGTACACGCCCAAGCAACCCGGAGCGCTCCTCGGCCCCCATACCGTTCGGATCACCACCGCCCAGGTCCAGGGAGAAGGGGCCGGTCCCGCCGGCATGGAAATCGTCCCCGCGAAGTACAACGAACAGTCCGAGCTCCACGTCGAGGTCGTTCCCGGCAGCAACGAACACGACTTCAAGTTGCAGTGAGGGTCGGTCAGGGCATCGGGGAAACGTCCACTCTCCGAGAGTGGCGCACGCCCAGGTGTCGACCAAGGGACACACCGTCGTCTCACACCTCCCAGGAGGCGCGCAACAAGTCTCTACCGGCAAGCGCCTTCGCCACGAGGAATCGCGCGCATTTCGACATCGGCTACCAGCGCGCCCTCACCATCTCTTCCTCCCCAACCGCGGTTGTTCCAACCGCCCGCGGCTGGTAGCGTCACACGCTGGCCTTTGCGAGCACACGGACTTCGTCGACCATCAGGTTCTCACTAGCATGCCCAAGACTCATCTCGCCTCGGGACTCGACATCGAATACGAGACGTTGGGACGTCCCGAGGACCCGCCGCTACTCCTGGTCATGGGGTTGGGGGCTCAACTGGTCTCCTGGCCGACGGGGCTTTGTCAACGGTTGGCCGAGGCGGGACGGTACGTGATTCGGTTCGACAACCGCGACTGCGGGCTATCGACGAAGTTCGACGACAAGCCCGCGAACCTCGACCAAGTCATCGCGAACGTGAGGGAGGGCGACGTCGCGTCGGCCCGGGCACTGGCTCCCTACACGCTCGCCGACATGGCCGGCGATGCCTTCGAGTTGCTCGACGCACTCGGTCTGCCCAAGGCCCATGTCGTCGGTTCGTCGATGGGAGGAGCGATTGCTCAATTGATGGCGATCGAGCGTCCCGAGCGTGTCCTGTCGCTCACCTCGATCATGGCCTCGACGGGGGAACCGGAATACGGGCAAGCGACGCCGGAGGCGCTCGGCGTGCTGTTCGCCCCATCGCCACCCGATCGAGAGGGCTACCTCCACGCCGCGACCCGATCGAAGGTCTGGCGTTCGAAGCGGTACTTCGATGCCGAAGAAGTGAGACGCTCGGCCGCCGAGCGCTACGATCGGTCGTACTACCCTCAAGGAACCGCCCGTCAAACCGCCGCGCTCGTCACGGCCGGTCCTCGGGCCGAGGCCCTTCGGCGGCTTTCCGTGCCGACGCTGGTCGTTCATGGTCTGGACGATACCTTGGTCGCCCCCAGTGGTGGCGAACGGACCGCCGAGCTCGTCCCCGCCGCCCGTCTCTTGTTGGTCGAGGACATGGGCCACGACCGCCCCGAACCTCTTTGGCCCCTCCTCGCCGACGCCATCATCGACCACACCTCCTCCCCGTAGGTCAGGCTATCGCCTGACATGACCGGTGAAGACAACCTAACCACGGAGGACGCGGAGGAACACAGAGGGGAAAGAAAGATTGTTCTGGATGCCAAGGAAGGGCAAGTCAGTGTTCCGTCCGCGTGGCCCAGGTTACTCGTCCATCTGGGTAGCGCCTCCGCCTTTTTCAACGGTAGCGCCGTTGAAGGACAAAGCCCAGTGTCGCGCAGCGCACGCTGGGTGACAAAGACATGACCTTTCCAAACCCCGAAGCGGATTTAACAGCCCGTTGATCTATTCGCTGCCGGCAGCGAACGGCTCTTCTGGCCAATCTCGGCGTTGGAAAACATCGACGAATCTACGGATTCGCCTGCGCTTGTCCTCCTTGATCTTGGCCAAGATGGCTCGTTCTCGCCTTGGCCCGCTTAAATCAACGGACTGTTAACCCGTGCCGCTTGGGTGCAAACAAGGGAATCACGGAGCAGCAAAGTTGAAGGGGGAATGAACCACAAAGGTCGCCGCGGAACACAGGGGGGAAAACCGGAGATAGGCTCCTTCGACAGCGGATAGCGTTCCGGATGGGAGGGTGCGAAGTTTGTGGCTTTGCGTCGAGCGCGTACGAAAAGATCTTGCAAAGCCTCTGTGTTCCTCCGCGTCCTCTGTGGTGGAACTTCCTGCTCTTCCATTTCCTCTTCTTCGTTCTCCTTCTCCACCCTCGCCGGGGCGCCTTGCGGAAATCGTGCATCTTGTGGGGAATTCGTGTATGATGGCTGCCGACTTGAACTTACCGACCGAGCGGGGGACTGGGAACACCGCTCACACCGTGCGTCGATCCACGACATCACCGACAAGGAGCCGCGTATGCCAGGGAGATTCTGTGCCTCGATCGTGCTGGCCATGGGAGGGCTCGTGCTCGCGTCCTCCGTCGAAGCGAAAGAACAGGGCTCGAGGCCCAACATTCTCTTCTGCATCGCCGACGATTGGGGCTGGCCCCATGCGGGCGTCTACGCCGATCCGGTGGTCAAGACCCCGACGTTCGACCGCCTCGCACGCGAGGGTGTCCTCTTCGAGCATGCCTACGTCTCCTCTCCTTCCTGCACGCCGTCGCGCGGCGCGATCCTGACCGGCCAGTGGCATTGGCGACTGGGCACCGGGGCGAACCTCTTCGGTGATTTCAAGGACCGCTTCGCGACCTATCCCGAGATGCTTGCCAAGGCTGGCTACGCGATCGGCTCGACCGGGAAGACCTGGGGGCCGGGCAAACCCGAGACGCTCGGGCGGGAGCTAGCGGGCAAGAAATACAAAACCTTCGCCCAGTTCCTCGACGGCAAACCAAAGGACAAGCCCTTCTGTTTCTGGCTCGGTTCGAGTGATCCGCACCGGCCGTACAAGCGGGACTCCGGGGCCGAGAGCGGGATGGATCTCAGCCAGATCAAGCTCCCCGCGGCGTTTCCCGACTCGCCCGAGGTTCGCGGCGATGTCGCCGACTACTACTTCGAGGTCCAGCGTTTCGACCGGTTGGTCGGCGATGCGCTCGACGCGATCGAGAAAGCGGGGATGACCGAGAATACGATCGTGGTGATGACCGGCGATCACGGCATGCCCTTTCCCCGCTGCAAGAGCAACCTCTACGACTGCGGCACGCGCGTTCCGCTCGCGATCACGTGGCCGGCGAAGGTGTCCGGCGATCGGGTCGTGACCGACTTCGTGAGCCTGACCGACCTGGCGCCGACCTTTCTCGCGGCCGCGGGAATCACGCCTCCCTCGGACATGACCGGCAAGAGTCTCCTGCCGATCCTCGAGGAGAAGAAATCGGGCCGAGTCGAGATGGCCAACAACCACATCATCTTCGGCAAGGAACGCCACGTACCGTCGCAGGAGAAGCCCGACATGGGCGGCTACCCGAGTCGGGCGATCCGGACCGACGACTTTCTTTACATCGTCAACTACGAGCCAAAGCGATGGCCCAATGGCACGCCCGACTACAAGAACGCGGCGATTCCCGGCAACTGGTATGCGGATACGGACAACGGGCCGACGAAGACCTACATGATCGACAACAAGGACAAGGACGCCGAGCACGCGCGGCTCTATGAACTCTCCTTCGGCAAGCGACCCACCGAGGAACTGTACGACGTCCGCAAGGACCCCGATCAGCTCGAGAACGTGGCGTCGCAGCCGCGGTACGCGGTCACGAAAGCGAAGTTGGCGCAGCAATTAAAGGAGGAATTGAAGGTGTCGGGCGACCCACGGGAAGTGGGCGGTGGGGAGCGTTTCGACGAGATTCCCTACACCGGCGGCGGCCCCAAGCACCCGTCGTGGCCCAAGCCGAAGAAGAAACGCAAGGCGCCCAAGGCCAAAGCGACGCCGCGAACATAGCGGCGTCAGCGACCGTCCGGGGAACCCCAACTGATGTCCCCGGTTGGGGTAGCGGCGTTTGCACGAGGAGCGTATCGTTGCCAAGTGGGGGAGCGGTCCCGAACGCCAAGCCGCCAAAGTGCCGTCATCATGAACACCGCGTTGCTTCTGAGTAGTCTGTTTCTCTTGGCGCCGATTCAGGGGCGGCGTGACGCCCCCAAGGCGTACAAGGAGAAAGTCTCGCTACTGGCGGTGATGCCGAGCGATCTGGGCGACGATTGGAAGCAGACCCATGGCCTCGTTGTCGACGACATGGAGGATCTCTCGGGGCTGACGATCGCGGAGAAGCGGACGTTGCGGCCGGCCATCGCTCAGTTCCGGCGGATGGGCGTCGTCGGCATGGCCGACTTCAGCTATGACCAGAAAGCCGACATCAACATGGTGTCCCTCCAGGTACTCCAGTTCCAAAGTGTCGAGACGGCGCGGCGCTACTGGAGCCTCAACTACCAATCGCCCGGCTGGCAGCGTTTCTACGTCCCCGTCGACGGGCTCGGCGATCGGGCCTTTCACAGTACCCGTAGTGACGAACGAGTCGTCTTGGTCGGTAATTGTGTGCTGACCGCGACCCAGTTCCCCAAGGGGACGCACAACGAACGTCTCATGCAGCTTTGTCTCAAAAAGCTCACGAACCCGCCTTCGACCTCGTCTCCGTAGTCTCCCGCCCTCGGGACCGCTCGCGCGGTGGAAGTTCGCTCGCCCCTCCGGTCGCGCGTTGGTCCTCGCGGCATTCACCATAAAATGAGCCGGACGCGTCACGAGCGCGGATTGTCCGCGGGGGATGTCCCCGCTGATCGTCCCTTGGACAACGGGCGATCATCGGATAGATCGGAATAGTTCACCGTGGTCCCCGGACCTGGACGTTTTGGGCCTTTGTCGCAGGAGCAAGGAGTAGCGATGCCGGAGAAAGTCATCATCATTGGATCGGGGCCGTCGGGATGGACCGCCGCGTTGTATGCCGCTCGAGCGAACCTCGAACCGCTCGTCTTCGCCGGTCGTCCGTCGAACCTGATGCTGCCCGGTGGCCAGCTCATGTTCACGACCGAGGTCGAGAACTTTCCCGGCTACGTCGATGGCGTGACCGGTCCGCAGATGATGACCGACATGCGCGACCAAGCCCTTCGTTTCGGCACGCGGGTCATGACCGACAACGGTCCCGAGAGCGAAGTGAAGAAGGTCGGCGGCGAGGATAACCTCCTGCACTGGCAAAACGTCAAGTCGGTCGACTTCTCCAGCGGCGGAGTTCACAAAGTCATCGCCGACGATGACAGGGTGCACGAGGCCCACGCGGTGATCATCGCGACCGGGGCCCGCGCGAACTACCTCGGGCTCGACTCCGAACAAAAGTACCTCAACCGCGGCGTCAGCGCTTGTGCGGTCTGTGACGGGGCATTGCCTCGTTTCCGCAAGAACCCGCTGGTGGTGGTTGGTGGTGGGGACTCCGCAGTCGAGGAAGCGACCTACCTGACCAAGTTCGCCAGCACCGTCCACATGGTCATTCGCCGGGACGAGATGCGCGCCTCGAAGATCATGCAGGATCGCGCCTTTGGCAGCGACAAGATCTCCCTCGAATGGAACACCGTGGTCGACGAAGTGCTCGGCGACGACGAGAAGGGAGTCACCACCGTTCGCGTTCGCAGCACCAAGGACGATTCGACGAGGGAGCTTGAGGCCGCGGGAATGTTCCTCGCCATCGGCCACACGCCCAACACCGAGTTCCTCGGCGGGCAGCTCGAGATGAACGACAAGGGCTACCTCAAGCTGACAACGGCGCAGCGGACCTACACCTCCGTCGAGGGAGTCTTCGCCGCGGGAGACGTCGCCGACGACTACTACCGTCAAGCCATCACCGCCGCGGGCACCGGCTGCGCCTCCGCGCTCGACGCCGAACGCTATCTTGCCGGCAAGGGAATCGACTAAAGAGGTCGTTCGGGTGGCGAACGATTGCGGGGAACGGACGGGAATCTCATGACCACGCTCACACTGACGCGCCTCGACCGTGGTCGTCGGCGCGGGAGTTCTCGCCGGTGGTCGTCGCCGTTTCTCGCGCTGGGGGCGGTTCTCCTCGCATGGTCTGCTTCGGGTGCCGACGAACCGGCCCAGAAGGAGGAACCGACGAGCGATCCGCCAGTTCACGAACTTCAACTCCCGGCCGAGGGAGCAACCGACTTTCTGCGGCGATCCGAAGCGTGGATCAGGCCGTCGAAGCCGGAAGAGCTTCTTTCGCTGGGACGGGAACTCGAGGCGCGTGGGCAAGAGGAGGCCGCTCGTCAGGTCTACGACTCACTCGAGACGACCCCCGACGACTACCAGCGACTTGTCGAGAGCTTACTTCGCGCCAACCAACTCGACGCGGCCGAGACCGTCTTGCGCGCCTGGCGCCGGCAGAGTCCCGACAGCGCCGAGGCCGCGATGCTGCAAGCGGCTCTCTTTCATGGACGCGGTCAGGCGGAGTTGGCCTTGAGGGAGCTCCGGTCGGTTCGATCGACGCTCACCGATGAGCAACGCCGCTTGGCGGGGCTCTACGAGCTTCTCTTGGCGATGGAAACACAAGGCGTCGCGCCGGGGCCGGACGCCAACCCGTGGGGAGCGCGGTTCGCGGACGCCGACGGGAACTACGTGGCCGCCTCGATCTCGGCCGAGCAACTCGCGAAGGTTCCTCCGGACGTTCTTCCTCTCATGATTACGTTGGTGAGTCGGTTGCCGACGCGCGGCGACTACTGGGCGTTGCTCGGGGAACTCTTCAACGCGGCCGGTGATCCGGAGACGGCGCTGCAGTGTTTTCACCGCGCCGAGCGGACGCTCCTCTATTCGACGCCGACGCTACGAGCTCATCGGCGCATCTTGGAAGACCACGCCCAAGAGGTTGCCCAAGCGACGCAGCGCGCCCTCGACGAGGCGATCGCCGCCAAGTCGAAGTCGGCGTCCAAGTCCGACTCCGCCATGACGGAGGAAGTGGATGGGGGAGCGACCGTCGAACCGAGCGCCTCGCGGACCGGGGTCATCGTGATCCTGACGCTTGGCGGCCTGTTGGTCGTCGTCGTGGGAGCACTTCAGGTCAGGGAATGGGTCAGGTCGGCCCAGGGACGAAATCGCTCCGACGGATCGTCGGAGCCCAAGGCAAAGGATTCGCCATGAGCGAAACACAACCCTCGTACAACCTCTACAGTGACGGGGCATGTAGCGGCAACCCGGGACCAGGCGGCTGGGCCTACATCCTCCGTTCCGAATCGGGTGAGGAGGTCGCCGACTCCGGCGCCGAGGGAAAGACCACCAACAACCGCATGGAGATGATGGCGGTGATCGAGGGCTTGCGCAAACTCTCGGGGAAGAGCCGCGTCGTCCTGATCACCGACAGCCAGTATGTCTCCAAAGGGATCTCCGAGTGGATGCCCGGCTGGAAGTCGCGCGGTTGGAAGCGGAAGGTCGGTCGCAAGCTCGAACCGGTCAAGAATGTCGAGCTATGGCAAGAACTCGATCAACTGCTCGCCGATCACGACGTGACCTGCAAGTGGATTCGTGGTCACGCCGGTCATGCCGAGAACGAGGAGTGCGACCGGATGGCGGTCGAGGCCTATCGCGCGATCATGTGATCGCTCGCCAGGTGAGCTACTTCATCCTTCCGGGGACGTTGATGTCGATGACGATGTCCTCGTCGGGGACATCGACGCTCGTGGTGTAGGGGCGAAAGAGCGGCTGGCCCTCGGAGACATCCTCGAAGGCGACGCCATCGAATCCATAGATGGTGGCGAGGTGGGGACCGGGGACGAGCCCCAGTCCCATCGTGAAGGCCCCGTCCTGGATTTTAGCGACCGAACCGGGACCGCTGCCTCCCTTTTCGGTGTCGGGTCGGAACCGGATTTCGCCGACGGGAATGACGTTGCCGTCAAAGGTCGCCTTTCCCGTGACCTTGAAGCGATGGGGGCCGCTCTCGGAACACCCCAACGCCAATCCCACCAAGGCCGTCAGCAAGATCGCTCTCGCTCGAAGCATTTCCATTCCCTCTCCTAGAGGCTTTCCAGCGGCTGACTATCGTTTCGGATCGCTGACTGTTGATAGATGAGCAAGTCGACACTGTCCGAAACGAACCGAACCGCGCCGTCGCCGAAGACGAAATGGCAGCCACCGGGATGATGACTCCCGAAGAGCCGGCTCTGTTCGTTGAAGGTGTCGTGGTCGGCCCCATCGCCGGGGATCGAATTGATTCCCTCTTGGGCCGAGGCGGTGGTGGCGGAAAGCGAACTGCTCGCGACGAACTTGTCGCTCGAGGCCCAGCCGTTGTGGTAGGTGTCGCCTCGGGCCAGACGCGTCACTTGATAGCGCGTCTCCCCGACGAGAAAGACTTTCGACAAGCCGTCGGCGACCTTGCTCGCGGAGATCGACGAGTTGGGATAGATCATCCCGTTGACATTGAAGACGCGAAGGGTCGAGGTGTTGGTGCAGTTGGGGGTCTCCCCGCCACCTTGGACCCCGAAGTAGTTCGACATGTTCGGCGACGCCGACGTGTTCGGATCGCTGGGGCAATGGTAGACCGGGTTGCCCTTGAGGAACTCGCTGTGATTGTTCGTGCTGCCCGGTGTGTTGGACGACGCGGTGAAGGTCTCGTCGAAATTGAAGCGATCGTAGCGCGCTTGCTGCTCGAGGAAGGGAAGGATGAGCACCGACCACGGCGCGTGGGACGGTTGTTCGGTCTGTTGGCACCAGTTCGCTTGATCGTTGCGTCGTGAGGAGACCGACGACGGGGGAAAGACCCCGTGCGATTCCTGGTAGTTGTGCAGCGCGACCCCGATCTGTTTCATTTTCGAGGTGCACTGCATGCGCCGGGCCGATTCGCGAGCCTGCTGGACGGCCGGGAGCAGAAGAGCGACCAAGACGCCGATGATCGCGATGACGACGAGCAATTCGACGAGCGTGAAGGCCCTCGCCACACGTTGCCCGACCCGATGCGAAACGCTTCGCGAGAATAAATGTACCATTGACCCCTATCCCCCTGTGATCGAACGCGTTGGCGCTGATGTGTCGCTGACGACCGGGTTCCCGTACGGACGTCGCTCGTGCCGAACGATCGATCGAGTGCTGCATGGACATGATGTCGGTAGTCCCACCTACCGACGTCCCTCGATGATACTAAAGAAACTTAAGTATCTCTAGCCCCTACTCGGCGCTCTCCGATCAATTCCCTCCGAAGAGCGAACCGCGCGACGGATTGCGTTGTCGGAGTTCGTAGACGACTCCCCAGTGCCGAGATCGTTCCCGCGCCAAGAATAACCGGAACAGCGTACAATGACAACTAATGCCGCCCCTCCCGAGACGAAGGATGGTCATACCGACTCATCCGACCGAGTGGGGACGGCTGTCTCCATCGACTGCAAGTCTCTTTTCGAGGATCCGACGTTCGTGCATCAACCGACGAGTCGACCCGCCGTTTCGTTCAGCGACCGCGTTCGCCGCTCGGAGAAGCCGCCCATCAGCTACCTCATGGAGCAGGGGCTCGCGAACCCGAACGTGATTTCGCTCGCGGCCGGCTTCGTCGACAACGCCTCGCTTCCGGTCGACGAGGTTCGCCAAGCGGCGACCACCATCCTCGCTGATCGCGATACGGCCCTCGCCGCGCTGCAATACGGCACGACCGACGGCTATCCCGAGCTTCGCCGGCAGATCGTCGAGCAGATCGCCCGGCTCGATGAACGAACTCCGAGCGATCTCGGCCTCGATCCCCAGCGCGTCATCGTTGGGACCGGTTCGCAACAACTTCTCTACCTGGTCGGTGAAGTCCTGCTCGATCCGGGGGATATCGTGCTGCTCGGCGTGCCGGGGTACTTCGTCTACATGGGGGCGCTCGAGAGTTTCGGGGCGCGCATCGTGCCGATCCGCACCGATGAGGAGGGACTCGATCCCGAGGCGGTCGAGGCGGCGCTCGAGGCGATCGACGCGGAAGGGAATCTCGAACGGGTCAAGTTCATCTACGACGTGAGCTATTTCAACAACCCGACCGGATTGACGCTCTCCGAACCGCGCAAGCGAGCACTCGTCGAGATCGCCCAGCGATGGTCCAAGCGGCACCGCATTGTCGTGGTCGAGGACGCGGCCTATCGCGAGCTGCGCTATCGGGGCAGCGATCTACCGAGCATGCTTCGCTTCGATCCCGACGGTCAGACCGTGCTCTACGCGGGGACTTTCTCCAAGCCCTTCTCGCCGGGGATGAAGACGGGTTATGTCATTGTCCCCACGGAGTTTCGCGAGCCCCTGATCAACCAGAAGGGACACGAGGACTTCGGGACGTCGAACTTGAATCAACATCTTCTCGCGGAGCTGATGCGCAGCGGCGCGTATCAATCGCACTTGAAAACCCTTCGCGATGTCTACCGCGAGAAGATGCGCGTGACCATCGAAACGCTGGAAGCCGAACTGCGGCCGGTTCGCGAACGCGTCTCGTGGACCTCGCCGGAAGGGGGCCTCTACGTTTGGCTGACGCTCCCCGAGGAGATTCTCACATCGCGCGGCAGCCCCTTCTTCGAGGACTGCCTGAAAGAAGGGATGCTCTATGTTCCCGCGGAGTTTTTCTATCCCCGTTCGGCGACCGACGTGCCTCACCACTGCCTACGGCTGAGCTTCGGGGTGCCCCCACTCGATCGCGTCCGCGAGGGTGTCCGGCGGCTCGCGCGAGTCGTGCTTCGTCATCTCGGCTGAGCGGTCGCCCCGACGTGGGCATCGCAAGACGTGGCGATGCTGGATCCGCGCGGTACAACGACTCGAACGCCGTCGGCGAGAAGCTCATCCTTCAGTGGGGAGTCACTCATGTCGTTTGGGATCCGTTGCGAGACCTTGCTCACGTGCTTGGCTATCGTCCTATGCTCCGTTACCGTTTGGGCTCAGCCGCCCCTTCCGGGGGTTCCGAGAGTGACTCCGCCGGGGCCTCCGGGACAGTTCGACCCGTCAACGATCCTCATCACCATCCTCGGGCCGGAGAAGGGGGCGGAACTCGATGAGGCGGTTCGAGGAATCGCCCTTTTCCCCGAGGCGACGCGCAACGCCATCCTCGAGGTGGCGAGCTATTCGACCAAGTATCCCAAGCTCATCGACGAACTGAACGGCGTTTGGCATCGACCGGCGAGAGAGATCGACCGCTATCTCACGACCCACGACTATCCGACCGAGTTGCAGAACGCCGCGGCGACCGTTCTGGTCAGCGCTCCGCGGGCCCTTGAGGAGATGAAGGCCCATCCCGACCTGGTGGAGATCGTCGGAACCGCCTATGCCCAACCGCCCTTGAAGAAGGCAATTCAACTGATTCTCGCGCAGGCCCACGCGATGCAATCGCAAACGCAGCAGACCGCGACGGACGCTTGGGCCCAGCGGCTTTCGGAAGATCAACAGCTCTTTCGGCAGTACTTGCAGATGCTTCAAGACATGGCCGCGAGCAACCAGAATTCGTCCGACCAGGACTCCAGCAATTCCGACGACTCGGAGAGCGACGACGGAACTGGCTATGCCGCCGGTGGAGTCTACGACAGCGGGAATGGCAGCGGTGACGGGGAGGGCGATGGCTACGGCGTCTACGATGTGCCCAGCGAGGCGGCCGTCGACTATGGACTCGCCAACGGGTACCGCTATGGGGACGTCGCCAATGCGATGGTCGATCAGTACATGAACGAGGATAACCTTCAGGACTACAGTCAAGCCGTCGGCGATTGGTGGAACCGCTACGGCGACCAAGTCCCCGAGAATCTCCAGAACCAGTACGGCGACTACTTCAAATCGCTCGAGGAGCTCTCCAAGTTCAACGACGCCGCGCGGGCCCAAGGCGACAACACGGCCCAGGCGCGGCAGGAACTCTTGCGTCAACAAGTCGACCAGTACCCCAAACTAGCGGAGCGTCTCGGCGACTCGTTGGGACAAGCCGCCAAGGGTTCGCCCTACTCGGATCGGCTTCGCGAATCCCGGCAGCCGGGAGGACCGCTGGGTTCCGGTTCTCCCTTCTCCGATCGGATGAAGGCCGCGAAACAACAACCGCGACCGGGGAAGAGTCCCTTTGGTGGCGGTCGACCTGGGTCGGGACTTCCGGGGGGCAATCCGTTTTCGTCACGGATGCGTCCCGGCTCGTCGTCGCCGTTTTCGGATCTGATGAAGGCGACGCCGATGGGGAATCGCGCCACGCCGATGCCGAGGTTGGGGGGCAATCCCTTCAGTTCCCTGATGAAGCCGGGGGGCGGACCGTCCGGATCGCCGCTTGCCGCCTTGGGCCGAGTGGGGAACTTGCCGCCGCGGGCGATGCGCATGCAACCGCCGATCGGGAACCAACTGGGTAGGGCCCAGAGTTTGATGCGCTCCTCTTGGGGACCACCGCGCGGGATGGGGGGACCGCCCCGCATGGGAGGTGGCCCACGACCTGGCGGTGGCCCGCGGCCTGGTGGTGGCCCGCGACCGGGACCTCCGGGACCGTGAATGTCGAGGTTGGGTAGCGTAAGTGGCGCTCGTCATCTCACCATGTAGAGGAAGATGGCGACTCCCGACATTAGTCCCCCGATGATCAGCGTGAAGAGAAACCAGAGGGCGGCGATTCGTCTTAGCCAGATCACGCCCATCTTGTGCTTGTCCCGTCGCCGCGCGATGATGCGTTCGACCGCTTGAATTTCTTCCTTCGAGGCCTTCCTCGCTCGCATCAGTTCGAGTTCATCCTCCCAATCCTCGATGGTGCGGTTCCTCGTCGTGCTCGCCAGGGCGACGACGAGCCCCATGACCCCGCCAAAAATCGCCATGCCGAACACGTTCATGAGGAATGCCTCTCGTCACTCGATGGTGACTCTCCCACCGCCTCGCCGGATGAAGCATACCAAGAGTTCACGGCGAAATCACACGTAAGGGCACGCAGCCTCTTGGCCCGACTCCTTGGGTTCCAACGGAGGAACCTTGATCGAACAGTCGGGCTCGGCGATGGGGCAGCGGGTGTGGAAGACGCACCCGGAGGGTTTGTTGAGCGGCGAGGGAATCTCGCCCTCGAGAAGTTGCCGCTTGGCGCGACTTCGGTTGGGATCGGGTTGCGGCACCGCCGAGAGCAACGCCTTCGAGTAGGGATGCTTCGGGTGATGGTAGACCGCGTCGGCCTCGCCGATCTCGACAAGCTTGCCGAGATACATCACCGCGATCCGGTCGGCGATGTGGTGAACCACCGACAAATCGTGGGCGACGAAGAGGTAGGTCAGCCCGAACTCGTCCTGGAGATCCTGCATCAGGTTGATGACTTGAGCCTGGACCGAGACGTCAAGCGCCGAGACCGGCTCGTCGGCGACGATGAGCTTCGGATTGACCGCGAGGGCCCGGGCGATGCCGATGCGCTGACGCTGGCCGCCGGAGAACTCGTGCGGATAGCGACCGATGTAGCTCCCTTGCAGACCGCATCGTTCGAGGAGCCAGCGGATGCGCTCACGCCGCTCCTTGGCCGTTTGGTTGGTGTGGATGCGCAGCGGCGCGTCGACGATCTGGCCGACGGTTTGCCGCGGGTTCAGCGACGCGAAGGGGTCTTGAAAGATCATTTGGATCTCGCGCCGGAAGGGGCGCATCGCCCGCTGTCGCAGCTCGAGCAGATTGACGGCTCCGCGTTCGCGGTGGTAGCGGATCTCGCCGCCGAGTTCGACGCCGGGGGCCATCTCACGCACGACGTTGAGGATCGTCTTGGCGACGGTCGACTTGCCGCAGCCCGACTCGCCGACCAGTCCCAGTGTTTCGCCGGACCGGAGTGTCAATGAGATGTCATCGACGGCGCGGATTTCGCCGACCTTGTGCCGAAAGACCCCACCCCAAACGGCGTAACTGACCACGAGGTTGCGGAGTTCGAGCAGCGGTTGATCAGACATCGGCCTTCTCCTTGTCGACTTGGCCGAGGGCTTCCTCCTCGACAAGATGACAACGCGAGAAGCGCTCTCCGGGAAGCTGGTGCAGGACCGGCTCCTCGACGCTGCAGCGATCGATCGCTTCCGGGCAGCGGTTGGAGAAGCGGCAACCGGGGGCCGGGTTCATGATCGACGGGACGTTGCCGGGGATGGTCGAGAGCCGAGACTTTCGCTCGGTCGAGGCCGTCGGCAGCGACGCGAGAAGACCCCTCGTGTAGGGATGCTTGGGTTCCTCGAAGATCTGGTGGACGGTGCCGACCTCCTGGATCTTGCCGCCGTACATCACCACGACGCGGTCGCAGGTCTCGGCGACGACCGCCAAATCGTGGGTGATGAGGATGATCGACGAGCCCGCCTTTTTCTCCTTCATCGCGAGCATCAGCTCGAGGATCTGTGCCTGGATGGTGACGTCGAGGGCGGTCGTCGGTTCGTCGGCGATCAGGATCGAGGGGTTGCAGATCAGCGCCATCGCGATCATGACGCGCTGCCGCATGCCGCCGGAGAACTGGTGCGGATAGTCCTTCAGTCGCTCGGCGGGATCGGGAATGCCGACTTGCCGCATCGCCTCGATGGCGCGATCGCGAGCCTCGGCCCGGCTGACCTTTTCGTGGACGCGGACCGCTTCGGTCAGTTGCATGCCGATGGTGAAGACCGGATTCAGGGCGGTCATCGGCTCCTGGAAGATCATGCCGATCTCTCCGCCGCGGACCTTGCGCATCTTCTCGTAGGGGATCTTCAGCAGGTCGCGACCCCGAAGCAGAATCTCGCCCTTGGCGATCAGGCCCGGCGGATCGGGGACTAGCCGCATGATGGAAAGGGACGCGACGCTCTTGCCCGATCCCGATTCCCCGACGATGCCGAGGACTTCACCCGGAAAGAGATCGAAAGAGACTCCCTCGACCGCCTTGGCGATGCCACCTTCCACCCGAAAGTGGGTGTGAAGGTCGCGCACGCTCAGGACGGGCTCGGTGGCCGTCTTCGGTTCGTCGGTGGCTTCAGGTGAGATCGCGTCGGTCAAGCGTGAACGGTCCTTGTTGATGTCGTGCTTTTCAGAAGGTGGGTCGAGACCCACCCTACTTGTGCTTGGCCCTCGTAGGTCAGGCCATTGCCTGACACGCGTCTTGAGGACATCGCGATTGCGAACCTATTCTCTTTCGGGCACTGGCTGACAAGCAGCCAGTGGCACCCATCGAATTGTCGATCGAGCCGTGACTCATCGGAGCCGGCTGTAGGTCTTGGGGTCGAGGGCCTCGCGCACCGCCTCGCCGATGAAGACGATCAGTTGGAGCGTGAGGAACATCGCCACTAGGGGAAAGACGACCAAGTGCCAGTCGCGGATATTCTCTTTTCCTTGGCCGATGAGCTCTCCCCAACTCGGCGTTGGTGGAGGAAGGCCGTAGCCGAGGAAGTCGAGAGCGACCAGCGAGGTGATGTTCGCGACGATCGCGAAGGGAGCGAACGAAATCACGGGCGTCAGCGAGTTGGGAAGAATGTGGCGGAAGATGATCGAGGTATGACCCTCGCCGACCGCGATTGCCGCGGCGACATAGTCCTTGGAGCGTTCCCGGTAGACCTCGCCGCGAATGTAGTAGGTGATGCCCATCCAGCCAAAGGTCGCCAGGATCCCCGCCAGGAGTCCGAACGTTCGTGGCAGGAGCGAGGCGAGAATAATGACGGTGTAGAGAAACGGGATCGATCCCCAGATCTCGACGAAGCGCAGACCCAGCATGTCGACCCAACGGCCGTAGTAGCCGAGCGTCGCGCCGACGGCGATGCCGACCATGTACGAGATCCCCGTCACGACGAGGGCGAAGCTGATCGAGATGCGAAATCCGTAAGCGAGTCTGACGAGGATGTCGCGCCCGCGATCATCGGTCCCGAGCCAATGTTGCCACGAAGGTGGATAGGGCGGGTTCCCCTTCTGGTCGAGGGACTGCTGATTGGGGCCGAAGGGGATCAAGGGCATGAGGACGAAGTTGCCATTGTCCTGTTTGGCGAACTGTTTCTTCAGCGCGGCGTAGTCGGCTTGGCCGAGGACTCGCTTGCCCTCGGCGTCGGTCTGCTCAAAGGTCTTGGCGAGGTAGAGCCCCCGGTTCCCAATACCGAAGGTGTTGTAAAAGTACGAGCGGAAGGCCGGAAAATACCACTGGCTGTCGTAGTGCACCACGAGCGCCTGTCGTCCCATGACGAAGGGAAGCCCGAACGAAAGGAGATAGGCGGTCACCAAAATCAGAAAGCTGTAATAGCCGCGCCGCAGCCCACGAAAACGCCGCAGACGGCGTTTGAGGAGTGACTCGGACGGTTCGCTGGGAGCATCTGACAACGTCTTCACGTTTCCCTTGTCGAATGAAGCCTGGCTTTTCCCACTACTGGAAGCGGATCCGAGGATCGATCATCGCGTAGAGCACGTCGGAGATGATATTGCCCACCAGCGTCAAGATCGTATTGATCGCGAGGATCCCCATCACGACGGTATAGTCGCGGCCGAGAATCGAGGTGTAACCGAGATAGCCGATCCCGTCGATGTTGAAGACCCACTCAATGAGGTAGGAACCCGCCATGAGTAGGCTAAGCGCGTGTCCCAAGCCGGTCGCCAGAGGGATCAGCGAGTTGCGCAGCGTGTGCAAGTAGATGACACGGGTCGGCGAGAGCCCCTTCGCGAACGCAGTGCGCACGTAGTCGTGGCCGAGGTTTTCCAGGAGAGAGTTCTTCATCAAGATCGTGAGGGTGGCGAACGATCCCATCATGTAGCAGAAGACCGGCAGCGCCATATGGTTGCCGACGTCGATCACTTTGTCGATGAAGGGGAGCTTCTCCCAGTCGAGCTCATCGAAGTCGTCCATGACCGCATCCCGATCGACGTTGTCGCGAACGATCGCGGGAAGCTCGTCGAACGAGTGGCTGTGAATGCCGCCGAGGGGGAACCAGTCGAGGAACTGCCCGCTGGCGAAGACGACGAGCAGGAGCGTTCCCATCGCCCAGGCGGGGATCGAGTATCCGACGAAGACGATGAAGGAACTCACGAAGTCGAAGGGATGGCCGTGACGGAGAGCCTTGGCGATGCCGAGGGGAACGCAGACCAGATACCCTAGCAGAAACCCGGTCAGGCCGAACATCAAACTGATCGGGAACCGCTCGCTGATCAGGCTCCAGACCGGTTCGCGGTAGTTGTAGGAAGTGCCGAAGTCGAGCGTGCAGACACGCCCGAGCCAAAGGAAGTAGGCGACCACAAAGGGTTTATCGAGGCCGAACTCCTTCTCGAGCTGCTTTCGTGCCTCCTCGGGGATTTCGACGCCGCCACCGAAAGCACCGCCTACGGCCTCCCCGCCGGCGCCCGCGGCACCCATCTGAATCTGCATCAGCTCTCGCTCGAGCGGACCGCCAGGAACGAGTCGTGTGATCAGGAAGGCGATGAGGGTCACCCCAATGAAGGTCGGGATGACCAGGAGTAGTCGCCGCAGGAAATAAGCCGTCATCAATCGGCTCTCAACCGGAGAAGGATCTTCCGCCCATCATCCGCCGGGCGGCCCCAAGGTTCAGGTTCGCGAATGTCGTCGTTCCTCACGTGAGGATCGGCATCATTCCCTCGAGAGGAAAACGTGTCAATTGGCTTGTGCGGTCGAGGAGGCGCGCTTTTCGAGCCAGTACTCGTTGTTGACGGGGGGAATCGGCAGCGACTCGCCGCTCTTCTCGGCGGCGCGGAGCTTTTTCTGCTTGTCGCGATCGATCCACCAGTAGGTGAAGGCGGCCTCCCACTCGGCCGTGCGTGGGATGCCGAACTTCGGCATGCCGAACTTGTTCCAGTAGATCACCCGTTGGCACGGCTGGTACCACGAGAGTACATAGGGGTGCTGCTCGTAGACGAGGTGATCGACCTCTTGGATGATCTTGCGCCGTTCGTTCTGGTCGAACGCGACGTCATACTTCTTCAGAAGTGCGTCGACCTTGTCGCTCTTGTAGCCGGTGATGTTGTTGTTGTCGTTCTTGTCGGCGAGGCTGCTCTTGAAGGAGGTCTCCGGGTTGGGGAAGACGAGCGCGCCCCACTGGATCATCACCATCTGGAAGTTGCGATCCATGAGGTTCTTCCACATCGTCTCGGGGTCGATCTGATCGAGCTCGAGACGAATGCCGACTTTGTCGCAGTCTTCCTTGTACGCGGTGAGGTACTTCTCCATCGCCGGGTTGTAGTAGGTGAGCTTGAGCGAGAGCGCTTTGCCGTCCTTGGTCAGGATGCCGTCGGCGTTGCGTTTGTTCCAACCGGCTTCGGCCAAGAGCTTGACCGCTTTTTCGGGATCGAAGGCGAACTTCTCGTTCTCGGGGTTCTCGTACTCGCCGCCGGCGTAGTAGGAGTGCAGCGGGGTGTACTCGTCGTAGGCGAACTTCTTGATGAAGGTTTCGCGGTTGTAGAGGTATTGGAGCGCCTTGCGGACCCGGACGTCGTTGAGCGGCTCGCGGCGCGTGTTGAGGGCGAAGCCGCCGGTGCCGTTGGGAGCGTCGTTGAAGAACTTGCGGCGGATGAGCCAACCCTTTTTGATCGGCTCCATCTCCGGAAGGTCCTTGGCCCACCACTCCGCCTTGGAAACGAAAAAGTAGTCGAGTTCGCCTTTCACGGCTTTCTGAAACGAGAGCTCGGGATCGCGAACCACGACGAAGCGAATCTTGTCGAAGTTGTAGCGGCCTTTGTTCCAGGTCGCGTCCTTCGCCCAGAAGTCATCGCGGCGGGTGACGGTGATCGACTTGCCCTTGTCGAGATCCTCGGGCAGGAGTTCGTACGGACCGCTCACCGCCGTCAGGGCGTAGTTGAACTTGTCGAGGTACTCCTTGCCGGTGATGTTTCCAATTTGATGGGCCGGAAGGATGGTTTGGCCGGCGAAATAGAGGAAGTTACGCCAATTCTTGTCCTTGGCTTTCACCTCGACGATGTACTTCGACTTGGCGATAGGTGGATTGAGTTTGCCGAAGACCAACTGGTAGGAGGGATCGAGTGTCGTGTCGTCCATCCCCAGCTTGTAAGTGGCGACGACATCTTCGGCGGTGACGGGCGTGCCGTCGGACCAACGGGCGCGCGGATCGATCCGGAATCGGTAGGTCATCTTGTCTTCGGAGATCCACCAGTGGCTGGCGAGCCCTGGGAAGAACTCGAGCGTGTCGGGATCGAGTTCGAGCAGGCTCATGTAGCAAATGTCGGCGAGGAGGTAGTTGAGCCAGGTGTTGTGACCCGTTCCCATCATGCGGAGGTTGCCGGGCCAAGCGCGGATACTTGTGCGGATGCCGCCTCCCTTGACGGCGTTGGGATCGCCGAGGTAGCCGGGATCGCTGGTGAGCCAACCCTCGCCGGTGAAGCCGGGGCCGCCATCCTCGGCGGAGACGGAGGGATCACCTTCGGGGGGAATCGCGGAGGCGGAAGAAGTCGTGTCCGCCGACGAGGAACCACCCGCGTCGGAGTCGGCCGACTTGGATCCGCAGCCGGCGGCGAAACCGATCGCCATCATTGCCAGCAGCGTTTTGCACACGCGCCATTCCATCCCCGGGCGAAGTTTCATCCGGTCGTTCCCTCGTGGCTACTCGTTGACTCGTCCTCGGGGAGCGAGCCGACCGACGGCGGGACATGATCCACCACCGGGTTGTTCTCATCCCGAGAACTCACATTCCTTGGTACGTTCGCGATCCGCCTGGCGTTCGCCGACAACTCGCCGTGTCGGCGCGCATGATAGTCGATGGAAAATAAGGCCGCCAGACTGATCTGGGGATCGTGGAGGGAGGAAGAACGGTCCGCGGCCGTTTTGCGAGGCGGTTTTATTTCCCGTCAGCGACACACGGATTGGACGCGGATGGTCCAATCCGTGGCGTGAATCAGAGTTGTCGGGAGCTGGAACTAGGAGCCAGCCGGAGCGCCGCCACCAGCCGGAGGCTGCTTGACGCGCTTGTTGACGTCGGTCTCGAGCGGGCCGAAGGTCTGCTCGTGGCGCTGGACGGCGACCGACAACGCCATGAGAAGGCGCTTGGCGGTGTAGAAGTTGCAGACCATCCGCTGGCCGAGACGAATGGGACCACTCGACTTGCCGAACGGCTCGGTGTTCAAGCCGAAGTCGAGGATGATTTCTTCCGGAGTCCCAGTGACCCGACAGAAGTTGGTGTACATGGGCTGAAGCCCAGCGTCATCGACGTTGACTTGGGGGTGTGTTTGTTCGGGGGTGCCTTCTGCCACCGCTGGCTCCTTTACACTGATTGAATTCGATTGGCTCGCCCTCTCGAGCACACTTAAGAAACGCTCGCGGGCAAGATGTGTCCACTGACCCCGACTCGAATGACGCCGGACGTCCGACGCCAAGGCTCGAGTCTCCAACACTCTTCGTGGTACCTAGGCCCCACGAGAGTCACAAAACCGAGCTTACGATACGGAGCGTTCTCCGTGAATCCAGGGATTTCTTCCGGTTGTCGTTGACCGTCCCTCCCACGTGGTCGCGAGCCTGAATTGGCACAAGCGTGCTCGTCGGCGTGAGTTAGACGAACGGATTGTTGGAGGGAGTCATCACGATCATCGGGACCGTCGCGCGCGGGTGAAGGGTCGCGGCGAAGAGAACGGCCGATGCCACATCCTCGGGCTGGAGCATGACGGCGCGGAGCTCCTCCGGGACGGGGGCCGGACGTTTGTCGAGGATGCCGGTATTGACCTCGCCCGGACAGATGACGGTGCTGCGAATGCCGTGCTCGGCCTCTTCGAGCTGGAGTCCCTGTCCGAAGAACGTCGCTCCCGACTTGCTGGCGCAATAGCCCATGCCCGCCAAGACGCTCGGTCGCAGCCCGGCGATCGACGAAATGGTGACGATCGTCCCTTTCTTTCGCGGCCGCATCCGTTCCAGTGCCGGAGCGGTCATCAGAAAGAGGCCGACGAGATTGGTCTCGACCATCGCGCGGAAGTCCTGGGCGGAGACCTCCTCGAGACGGCGTTTGGCGACATTGATGCCGGCGTTGTTGACGAGCAAATCGACGACGCCTCCCTCCCGGTCGACGAGGTCATAGAGGCTTTTGGCGTCCTCGTCCTTGCCGACATCGGCCGTGTGCGCGATGAGCTTGCCGCTGGTCGCGTAGTCGGTGGTCTCGAGCAGGCTCTTTTCGGTGCGGCTAACGGCAAGGACCTTCATGCCGGCGTCCGCGAGAGCGCGGGCCGTCGCCCGGCCGATACCGCTTCCCGCGCCAGTGACGATGGCCGTCTTTCCTTCGAGGCTCGCCATGTTGCTTCCTTCATTGTTGCCGAGAACCCGCAGCTCCGCAGGCGCGCGGGAGTCGTGGGTTTCGTCTGGTTTCCGGTCAAAATCTATTGAGATAGGGAGCGAACCACGTCGTACCAACCTTGTCACGGGGCTGGCTGGCGCTCTGTCTTCGCTCGACGACGGTGGTGCTGTGGTCCTCACCCTTCGGCACCGGTTGACCAGCAGCCAGTGGCACCCTAGATTTTGGATGGACCAGACCACTAGGCCCTAACCGTGCGCGTTCACGGGGTTTGATCGGCGGGCGTGTTGGTTTGGTTGGGTAGGATGTTAGTGCTCGCGTGATGGTACCAGCGAAGGCGGTTCGAGTTGATGCAGTTTGGCCTGCAGGCATTCCGTGAGATATTCCAGGACGTCGCGGCCTTGTTGTCGGCAAGTGGCGACGACCGAGAGGACGCGCTCGACAAATCGACTTCCCGCCTCGCTGTCGGTTCCCCCGCTCATTTTACGGTAACGCACCGCGACATTGATCGCTCGCTCGCCGGTGTTGTTGGTCGGTTCGATCCCTTCGAGGCGTGCGAACGTCCAAAGATGCGCTTCTTCTTTGAGCAATCGTTTACAGATCCGCGCGGTCTTCGCGCAGCCGCATTGCATTCCCGCTTCGAGAGCGTCGGTTAGTTCGCCACGGAGGATGCTGACATAGGTGCGAAAGCTGCTGCGGGCCAGATCGCCGTCACGAACCCGATGCCACCAGATAAAGAGGGCATCGGACATCGATAGCAAACGCTCGCCAATGGGCTGACCGGCTCCGCCGCGATCGACCATGGCTTGAAAGTCGCGCCGCAGATGCGACCAGCAAAGTTGGCGATGCTTGATCCAGTTGTAGGCGCCGTGACGATCCGAAGTGGCTACTTGATCATACGCTTCGCCGAGCAGCGACTTGGCCACTTGGCCAGTTCGACGGTCAGCGATGTGAAAGAAGGTGGCCAAGGGAGCGACCACCACCCACAACCAACTCTTGCTCTTATGCTCACGCCAGGAGGTTTCGTCGATGTTGACCGGCTGGGTTCGCACGTACTCGCCAAGATGGGCGATCGGCTGCTCCAACGCCTCGGCCACCCGGCGTTCCAACTTGCAGATCATGCCCAGCGAGATGGTCAGGCCGAAGAGTTGGTCGGCCAATTGTTGGACGGTCCGCTTCCCCAACCGGCAGCCGCCCGAGAGCAAGGCCAAGATCGCGGTCAACCGGGGACCGAAGCTGCCCGTGGGTACCCCCTTGGGCAAGCCGCCGCGCGTCCGAGCCCCACACCGGTCGCAGACGCACTCATGAAGTCGATACTCGGTGACCACCGGCTCGATGGGAGGGATTTCCGCGACCTGATGCCGGACGGGCGTCGCGTCGTCCCCATGCAGTGGCGCCCCACAATCACCGCACGACCGCGGTTTGCAATCGACCACCGCGGCCACCTTTTCCGGAGGCGTCAACGGCCGAGAGTGTTTCGGATGACCTTGCTGACCGCCTCGCTTACGACCCGTTGGCGCGGAGGGTGGCTTGCGCTTCGCCTTCCCCTTGGACTGGCCACGAGGACCATCACTCGAAGGAGGACGAGAAGAGTTCGTCGAATCCTGACCCGCCTTCGCCCGAAGATCCTCTACCTCTTCTTCAAGCTTACTCAGACGAATCAGGATCTCCTCGATGGCGACCACTCGCTCTTCGAGTGGCGCCGTCGCAATCCTCCATGCTTGCTCCCGATGACCTTCCATGAACGAAGACTGAACAATCCACCGTTTTCGTCAAGGTCAACCCGTGAACGCGCACCATTTCGGACGGATATGGTCTTCAGAAGGAGTCAGCTGTGAGTCTTCAAGGGCGCGAATGGGAATCCGACTGGTCCGAGTTTGTCAATCGTGTAAGCAGAGACTTTGGCGACGGACTGTCAGGTTCTGAAGTCTCCCGCATTTACGGGAATAGTGAAGTTGAATGGACTGGGAAGGTCACCGATACGGAGTTAGACAATGAGTACAATCCAAGTATTCAGATGGAGATGCCATCCACGGCGGTCGAATTGGCGGATGGACGTCAGATCACTGTTGATTTTCTGAATCTCTGTGTCGAAGAAGAGGATGTCGAGTCTTGGCGGAGTGTTGAGCCAGGGAATGTGATTAAGTTCAAGACAACCCTACCAGAAGGAAATGGCCCATTTCCCGGTCTTCGATGGGCGGAGTTGGATTCAAAGAGGGGATACATTGAGATCTTAACTTCGAGGAGCGAACTGGTAGAGATCATCGATCAGGCGAGTCGATAGCTAAGCACTCCCGCAGAGTTGGTGAACGGAGTGAAGGTTCATTCGCAGGTAGGAATCACGGTCAAGGCCAGCGCATACTAAGTGGCTTTTCCTGTAAGGACTTCCATCAAGAAGTCATCGCTCCAGCCGCAGCTTCGGCGTTTCATCGCGATGCTGTCCTTGCTTGGATGTTGCTTAAGTAGAGAGAGCGTGAAACGATCGAGCCAGGCGAAATTCTCACGGGCGAAACGATCGCGGATGCGTGAATCGTCCTCGCGATAGACGACGTCGAGAATCCAATGGCAGGAATTCTCGATCCCCCAATGGCTGCGGACGGCGCGGGCGAACCGTTGGACGCCCATCCCAAGACTACTGATGTAACGACGAATCTCGACCGTCTCTTTCCCGTCACGTAGGCAGACCGCGATGACCATGCCTATCGTCCGAAGTCCCGCCCACGCGGCCGAGTCCACCAGGCTTCGCGGAGCCGGCATTTGATAATAGGTTCGTGTCGTCGTGCGGCCGTGGGCGGTTTCGGTCGTCTCATGTTTGCGAACCTTGCCACTGGCGAAGTCGTCTTCGGTCTCGGCCAGAAAGGTATCGGCGATCGCTGTCTCGAGGCTCTCTTGGTTACCCTTGACTGCCAAGACGTAGTCAGCTCCGCCCTCGACGATCTGCTTCGCGATCGCCTTCTGCGTTCCCATCGCGTCGATGGTGATGATCGCTCCCTGGAGATCGACCAACCGTAAAAGCTCGGGAATCGCCGTGATTTCGTTCGATTTCTCCTCGCAGGCGACTTGTCCCAGCGACAGGCCCAACTCGCTGGCCCACAGGCTGACCGCGTGCAACGCTCCCAGCCCGCGTTTGCGGTCGTGGCTGCGGCGATTCGTCTTGCCATCGATGGCGAAGACCGGTTGGCTAACGGCACCCTCTTCACAAGCCGCCTGCCGCAAGGACTCAAGCCAACTGACAAAACAGGACTGAAAGGCATCCGGTCGCAACGCCGCCAAGACCCGTCGGAAGACGTCCTTGGCCGGAATGCCGTTGGGAAGCTCGAGCGTCTCGAGCAGCAACTCTTTTTTCATGCGCGCCCATTCCGCGATGCCGGTCGGGCGTGAGCGTTGCAACGGTGGCGTCTTGTGGATTGCGGTAGGCTTGGGTTGGTTGGCCCTGGTTTGTCGCGAGGCGGAAGATGCGAGTTCGTTGTGCGGAGAAGGAAGCGTATTGGCGGAAGGTCGTTCGTCGGCAAGAGGAGAGCGGGCGGGGCGTTCGGAGGTTCTGCCGGGAAGAAGGGATTTCGGAGGCGTCGTTCTACGGCTGGCGGCGTGAGCTACAGCGACGCGATCGACAAGAGAAACGGTCGACTGCGGTCGATGGCGGTGGAACGTGTCCGTCGCCGTTCGTGACGTTGCGGGTGGCCCCGCCGTCGATGAGCGTGATCGAGATCGTTCACCCCCGAGGCTACATCGTGCGGGCGCCGGCCCAAGTCGACTGCGACGCCTTGCGTCAAGTGCTTGCCGCCCTCGAGAGCGTCGAGGAGGAGTGAGCATGTGGTCGGTCCCTCATCAGGTGCGGATCTTTCTGGCCCGGGAACCGGTCGATATGCGTAAGAGCTTTCACGGGCTCATCGCCTTGACGGAGTCGGTGCTCGAGCAAGATCCGCTTTCGGGCCATTTGTTCGTCTTCATCAATCGCCGCCGGGATCGCCTCAAGGTGCTCTATTGGGGCGGCGTCGGCTATTGCATTTGGTATCAGCAGTTGGAGGAAGGAAGCTATCAGCTTCCCGACGCCCAGGCGGCCGACGACGAGGCCGGCCTCGAGATCACTGCCGGACAATTGTCACTCATTCTCGAGGGCATCGACCTCTCCTCGGTCCGGCATCGCAAACGCTTTCAAGTCTCCGATCAGCACCGTGACGCGACGTCGTCCCGTCGTTCGTGACTTCCCCTCGCTCTTTCCCGAATGATGCGTGCCGCTCCGCGGAGCCAGGACGCGCCGCTGCTCCTTCGAGACGCCAGTTCCCCGTCGCGGCGGCGAGAGCCTGGAAGCCATGGGACGGCACGCGACCAAAACCGAGTCTTGTCTTCGGTTGTCCTCGGACCCAGGGTTCTTCGCTTGCCAATCTCGTTGGACGATCGACCCTGGCGTTCTCTTCGCGAGCGACAACGATGTCATGGTGATGGCAGCGACGAGGCGGACTCGCAGGCTTTCTCGTCATTCCGTCGAAATTGCTGAAACTGCTCTGGCGCCTTCGGCGTCGAGGTGCTAGGGTGTCCCCGCGACAACTGAGATCGGTTTGATGGACGCCTTCGACGTGAACCTCCCCCACGATATCGACGCCTGCCACGAGTTGATCATCGAACTCGATCGGGAGCGCCGACGGCAAGCCGCCGTCATCGCCCAGCAACAAGAGACCATCGCTCAGCAGCAGGAGACCATCGCCCAACAACAAGCAATCATCGCTCAGCAGCAGGAGACGATCGATCGCTTGCAGAGCGACGTCGACTTGCTCAAGCGGACCTTGTACGGCCGGCGGCGGGAACGCTTCGTCGACGATTCCCAGCAGGGGCTTTTGTTCGACTCGACAATCGTCGGGGCGGACGACGATTCAGGCTCCGGCGACGACGAAGAGAGCGATGACGACGAACCGTCACCGGAACGCCGCACGAGCAAGGGACGCGGCCGGCGTCTCTTCCCCGAGTTGCTGCCGCGCAAGACGGTCCGTCACGAACTCGACGAGCAAGAGATTCCCGAGGAGCTGAGAAGCGACCCGACCGCCCGGCGGTTCTTCAAGAAGACCAGCGAGCAACTGGAGTTCACGCCCGCTTCGATCCATGTGATCGAACATTACCAAGAGGTGATCGTTCGCGACGAAGCATCGGGCGAGACGACGATCGCCACGGCGAAGAAACCGCCGCAGCTGATCGACGCTTACGCCGGCCCCGGCTTCTGGGCTCATCTGACCGCCAGTCGCTTCGCCGACCATCTGCCCTACTACCGACAAGAGGACATCCTCGCTCGCCACGGCTGCCGCATCGGCCGCGGCACCCAACAGCGTTGGCTCTTCGCCCTGGCCTTGGCGGTCGCGCCGTTGGTCGAACTGATGCGTCGGCTGGCGTTGCAGTCCGAGGTGCTGGGCTGCGATGAAACGCCGGTCAAGATGTTGGCGGGCGAGCCGCCTGGCTGCACCAAGACCTATCTCTGGAGCACCGTCGGCGACAATGCCCATCCCTACGACTGCTTCCACTTCACGCCCGACCGCAGCCGCGATGGTCCCGACGAGTTCCTCGCCGGTTTCCAGGGTTACTTGCAGTCGGACGCCTACACCTGCTACGAGCGAATCGCCGCGGCGGAGGACCGGATCGTCCCCGTCGGTTGCTGGGCTCATGCGCGCCGCAAGTTCGAGGAAATCCACTTCAGCGCGCCGAGCGTGCGGACGCACACCGCCCTCGGCTACTTCCAGCGGCTCTACGACATCGAAGATCGCGCCCGTGACAGTAGTGTGTCACAACGCGGCGCCCTGCGGCAACGCGACGCCAAGCCGATCGTGACCGAGTTCCATCAGTGGCTGCTCGAGCAAAGCGAACGGGAGCTTCCGAAATCGAAGTGGCGCGCCGCCATCGCTTACATGACCAACCGGTGGCAGTCCTTCGCGTGCTATCTCGACCATGGGGCGATTCCCATCGACAACAACCGCACCGAAGCGGCGCTGAAGTACGCCGTCCTCGGCCGCAAGGCGTGGCTCTTCTTCGGCAACAGCCAAGGAGGCGAGACCGCCGCCACCTTCTTCACCCTGACCAAGAGTTGCAACCGCCATCACGTCGATCCCTTCGCGTATCTCCGCGACGTCTACACCCGCCTGCCGACCACCCCGGCTTCGGATCTCCCTTCGTTGCTACCGGACCGTTGGATCGACGAGCATCCCCAGCATCGTCTCCAAGAGCGCGCCGACGAAGCCCGCCAACGAGCCGACCGCAAACGCGCCCGCCGAGCCCAACGCCGCGCCCCTGCCGCCACTCCCCGTTGATCGGTGACCGGTCCCCCATCGTCATCGGCTCCTGCTTCCCCCACACGCCACCGTTGCAACGCTCACCACGTCGTGTGCCCAAGCGTTTGTTTCCTTTCGCAAGGTTTCGAGGTCGCCAATCCTGCGGTTGGCCACGCATTGACGTGTCATGCTGCTTAGTTCGTTTTCCGCGATGTTGAGCCAGCTGCCGTGTTTTGGGGAGTAGTGGAACTCCACCCGCGACGCCAACGCAAAGGCGCGTTCCGGTTCATACGCCTCGTAGAACGCGCCTTTGGTGTGCGTATTGAGGTTGTCGCAAACGACGATCACTCGGTCGCACTTGGCGTAGCGTCCCTCCAACAGTTCGGCCATCTCCTGGGCCCAGTCGACTTTGGTCTTGGTGGGACGGATCGAGACCTTTCGCCAACCAGCCAACGGTTCAGCAAACATAAACACGTTCGCGACTCCGGCCCGTTCATACTCGTAGTCGATGCGTTTGGGGTGGGATGGAGTCGCCGCGATCGGAGCTTTCACCTCCTTGACCAACTGCACCGGCTGCTCGTCCATGCAAAGCACCGGAATCGCTGAATCGTACGGCTTTTCGTAGACGTGCAGCACGTCCTCCATATTCGCGACGAACTCGGCGTCGCACTCAGGCGGGATCACCCAGTACTGGAGTTTTCGTTTCGTCATTCCGTTTTCTTGAGCGTTCGCATGACCGTTTGATGGCTGACCGATTCGACGATCTCAAGCTCCACCACCTTACGCGCCAGCAGCCGAAGGGTCCAGTTCGCGTAGCCGCTCGGCGGCGGTCCCAAGCGGGTCGCGATCACCTTCGCCTCCTGCTTTCCGTCGAGGACTTTCTGGCGAGGTGCCGCTTCACGCCTCTTGCCGTCGAGAGTTTCGCGAAACCCTCGCTCCACGAGCCGCTGCCGAACATTCTCCACGGTTTTGCTACGACAGTGATAGGCTTGTGCGATTTGCTTATCCGTCCACGCCGGCCCATCCGCATCGGCCTGTAACAAGATGTTGGCCCGGCGGACCTTTTGACTCGATCCGGAGAGCCTCCTAACGATCCCACGCAGTTCTTCGCGCTCTTGCTCGCTCAAGCGAACGACATATTTCTTTGGCTCTATTGCCAAATCTGTGGGTGGTGAGTGTCTTCTCCGTTCCGCTTGGTAGTGGAGGTTACCGCCGCATGCCAAGGGCCGCGTCCGGCTGCTGCTTTGCCTTGTCTTCTCGCTTCGCTCGCCCTGCAGCCTCGCCATCGTGGCTCGGCTTCGGTCGCCCGGCAAAGACTCCTCCTTGGCCGTTGGCGGGGAGGATGTTCCACTGGTCAAGCGGAAAGGAGAGGAGTCGGCAGCAGGCCAAAAAAGAGCATCCCGCTCTCGAGTGGCGCATGATGGAGTTTGCAAGGACTTCTTCAAACGCCGGCCGCGAGAGACGGGATGCGACTTCAGGTTATCCTCAACGCCTTGGAGCGTCACGGGAGTTTCGTCTACGAATCGGCGGCTTGGGCCGATTCGTCGAAAGAGGGACTGCTGGTTCGGGTTCGCCCACGGCGTCGCAGCCGGCCGATCTGTTCGGGTTGCGGGAATCGTGGCGGCACGTACGACCACTTGCCGGAACGCCGTTTTCAGCACGTGCCGTTGTGGGGCCTGGCGGTTTGGCTGGTCTACGCGGCGCGGCGGGTCGCATGCCCTGCTTGCGGGGTGAAGGTGGAACGCCTTCCCTGGGCCTCGGGCAAGGAGCGAACGACGTCGAGCTTCCAATGGTTCCTGGCCCGTTGGGCCAAACGCTTGAGCTGGCGTGAGACCGCCGAGATCTTCGGCACGAGTTGGCACACCGTCTTTCGTGCGGTGAAAATGGCGGTTTGCTGGGGAATCCGCCATCGCGACCTGGAAGGGATCGAGGCGGTCGGCATCGACGAGGTCGCCTACCGCAAGGGCCATCAGTACTTCACCCTGGTCTATCAGATCGACCGCGGATCGCGTCGTCTGCTTTGGGTCGGGCAAGACCGGACCAAGGAGACGCTCGGTCGTTTCTTTCGTTTCTTCGGCAGGCGGCGAACCGAGCGGCTGAAGTACATCTGCAGCGACATGTGGAAGGCCTACCTGTCGGTCATCGCTCGCGAGGCCAATGGGGCCCTGCACATCCTCGACCGCTTCCACATCATGCAGTTGTTCAACAAGGCGATCGACAAGGTGCGGGCCCAGGAGGCACGCGAACTCAAACGCAAGGGCTTCGAGGTGCTCAAGCGGACGCGTTGGCTGCTGCTCAAGCGTCGCGGCAACCTCAAACGCAAGGAGGTCCTTCGTCTCAACGAGTTGTTGACGCACAACCTCAGGACGGTCAAGTGCTACCTGATGAAGGAAGACTTCCAGCGGCTTTGGGACTACAAGGCTCCCTGGCGGATCGGATCCTTCTTCCAGGAGTGGCTCGACCGGGCCTTGAGCACACGGATCGAACCGATGCGCAACCTGGCACGAACCCTCGAGCGTCACGCCGAGCAGATCTTCAATTGGTTCGAGGCAAAAGGAGAGATTTCCGCGGGCGCCGTCGAGGGAATGAATCTGAAGGTCAAATTGACGACCCGCCGCTCCTACGGCTTTCGCGACCCCAGCACCCTCAAATACGCTCTCTATCACAATCTCGGCAACCTCCCCGAGCCACCATCGACCCACAAATTCTGAAGACGAGGCCGATTTGCTAGATGAGATCGATGATTTTATTACTTGGATCGCCAACAACCTCTAGTGTAGTGTTTCATTCAGATGCGTATCTATTGGGTTTCGCAGATTCACAAAGCAAACAGCACGGAGTCGGAGCTATGCGGTTCTCACGGTGCGATATCGTGACCAGCATAAACTCGCTCAACTTGTAAACAGTACACTAGCTTCTTTTCAGGTTAGGCAAGATTGTATGCGACGAATTAGGCTGCGACACCTGCCGACATACCTGTGCAAGAGAAGGCCGTTACTGCTTCTTGCTGCTGTCACACTTTCATTGCTGTTGCCCTGGGTGCTTGTCTTTAGCATGGCGCACTTGCAAGTACTATCACAGCGATCTCGGCTGGTTAATCTGCTGCAGGCCGTTCGGGAGAAAGGTCGCTTAGCAGACCCAAAAGAGGAACTGGATCGGGTAACTGCAGAGTTGATCAAGTTGTCCAGGCAGCTTCGAATTAGCTCGGCTACGCTTACCAGTTACGAACATTATTCTCCACTTTCAGATAAGAAGATCTTCTGCCTTAGTATGGACGCTGAGGCGAACCAAATCTTATTGAGTCGTCTGAAAGAGGTGATTCGTTCGATCCGACAAGATCAGCAAAGCGAACTTGATTGGCGAGAGATGCAAGTACTACGATCTCTTGCTTGCTTTCTCAGCAGGATCGCCATTGTCGATGCTATAAGCGGTGACCACGCGGATTCTGTAGAGTTGATTCTCGACGTGATCGCTGTCGCGAACCTGATCGATCACAGGAGCAGCTTTGCTCATCATTCCGCAAAAACGAGTATCATGATGGAAGCGGTGGAGAGCATCCAGCACCTGCTTTCCTGGAGTTCGCTGTCTCCAGAGTCGCGAGCTACGCTTGATAACAAGTTAGCTTCGTTTGCGGATGACTTTTGGTTGGACGCGTTGTGGCTGGAGCAATGCAAAAGAGCTGATGCATTATACTCCAGCAATACCCTTCGTTTCATCGACCTATCAGGAATTAAGAAAAAGCAGTCAATATGGAATGTGTTTCCGGGTACGATGAAAATGTCTCGATCTCTACCAGATGTATTCTTGCAGCGAAGATCGATTCTGCTTCGCCCCTATGTAGTGCGAATTCATTCAAAACGCCTGAGGATTATGTTAGATCTGGCGAAAATAGCGGACATGAGAGAAAGCGAATTTGGTGACGCAATTCGCGAACTCAAGAGCCGCTTAATCCAGGAATCGGATACAGATGATGAGTTCAACATGTACTTGCCTCTACTTCTAGCTCAACGGCGAGAACACAGAAAAGCTATCCAGCTTTCTGAGCTTGCAAGGATTGCCGCCTCGTCTTCAGAATTTGTGGGTCGATGGTGGCTCGGGGAGGTTGCCGAGATTGTGATAGAGAGCGTATTTGAGGGTGTTGGGGTCGCGAAAGCCGTAGGATCGGCGGGTCGTCAATTTGACCTTCAGATTCATTCCCTCGACGGCGCCCGCGGAAATCTCTCCTTTTGCCTCGAACCAATTGAAGATCTGCTCGGCGTGACGCTCGAGGGTTCGTGCCAGGTTGCGCATCGGTTCGATCCGTGTGCTCAAGGCCCGATCGAGCCACTCCTGGAAGAAGGATCCGATCCGCCAGGGAGCCTTGTAGTCCCAAAGCCGCTGGAAGTCTTCCTTCATCAGGTAGCACTTGACCGTCCTGAGGTTGTGCGTCAACAACTCGTTGAGACGAAGGACCTCCTTGCGTTTGAGGTGTGAGCGTTGCAACGGTGGCGTCTTGTGGGTTGCGGTAGGCTTGGGTTGGTTGGCCCTGGTTTGTCGCGAGGCGGAAGATGCGAGTTCGTTGTGCGGAGAAGGAAGCCTATTGGCGGCAGGTCGTTCGTCGGCAAGAGGAGAGCGGGCGGGGCGTTCGGAGGTTCTGCCGGGAAGAAGGGATTTCGGAGGCGTCGTTCTACGGCTGGCGGCGTGAGCTACAGCGACGCGATCGAAAAGAGAAACGGTCGACTGCGGTCGATGGCGGTGGAACGTGTCCGTCGCCGTTCGTGGCGTTGCGGGTGGTCCCCGAACCGACGAGCGTGATCGAGATCGTTCATCCCCGAGGCTACATCGTGCGGGCGCCGGCCCACGTCGACAGCGACGCGTTGCGCAAAGTGCTTGCCGCCCTCGATAGCGTGGAGGAGGGCTGAGCATGTGGTCGATCCCTCACCAGGTGCGGATCTTCCTGGCCCGGGAACCGGTCGATATGCGTAAGAGCTTTCACGGGCTCATCGCCTTGGCGGAATCGGTGCTCGAGCAAGATCCTCTCTCGGGCCATTTGTTCGTCTTCATCAATCGCCGCCGGGATCGCCTCAAGGTGCTCTATTGGGGCGGCGTCGGCTATTGCATTTGGTATCAGCAGCTGGAAGAAGGGAGCTATCAGCTTCCTGACGCCCAGGCGGCTGACGACGAGGCCGGCCTCGAGATCACTGCCGGACAATTGTCACTCATTCTCGAGGGCATCGACCTCTCCTCGGTCCGGCATCGCAAGCGCTTTCAAGTCTCCGATCAGCACCGTGACACGCCGTCGTCCCGTCGTTCGTGACTTCCCTTCACTCTTTCCCGAATGATGCGTGCCGCTCCGCGGAGCCAGGACGTGCCGCTGCTCCTTCGTGACGCCAGTTCCCCGTCACGGCGGCGAGAGCCTGGAAGCCATGGGACGCCACGCGACCAAAACCGAGTTTTGTCTTCGGTTGTCCTCGGGCCCAGGGTTCTTCGCTTGCCAATCTCGTTGGACGATCGACTCTGGCGTTCTCTTCGCGAGCGACAACGATGTCATGGTGATGGCAGCGACGAGGCGGACTCGCAGGCTTTCTCGTCATTCCGTCGAAATCGCTGAAACTGCTCTGGCGCCTCCGACGCCGACGTGCTAGGGTGTCCCCGCGACAACTGAGATCGGTCTGATGGACGCCTTCGACGTGAACCTCCCTCGCGACATCGACGCCTGCCACGAGTTGATCCTCGAACTCGATCGGGAGCGCCGACGGCAAGCCGCCGTCATCGCCCAGCAGCAAGAGACCATCGCCCAACAACAAGCAATCATCGCTCAGCAGCAGGAGACGATCGATCGCTTGCAGAGCGACGTCGACTTGCTCAAGCGGACCTTGTACGGCCGGCGGCGGGAACGCTTCGTCGACGATGCCCAGCAGGGGCTTTTGTTCGACTCGACAATCGTCGGGGCGGACGACGATTCAGGCTCCGGCGACGACGAAGAGAGCGATGACGACGAACCGTCACCGGAACGCCGCACGAGCAAGGGACGCGGCCGGCGTCTCTTCCCCGAGTTGCTGCCGCGCAAGACGGTCCGTCACGAACTCGACGAGCAAGAGATTCCCGAGGAACTGAGGAGCGACCCGACCGCCCGGCGGTTCTTCAAGAAGACCAGCGAGCAACTGGAGTTCACGCCCGCTTCGATCCATGTGATCGAACATTACCAAGAGGTGATCGTTCGCGACGAAGCATCGGGCGAGACGACGATCGCCACGGCGAAGAAACCGCCGCAGTTGATCGACGCTTACGCCGGCCCCGGCTTCTGGGCTCATCTGACCGCCAGTCGCTTCGCCGACCATCTGCCCTACTACCGACAAGAGGACATCCTCGCTCGCCACGGCTGCCGCATCGGCCGCGGCACCCAACAGCGTTGGCTCTTCGCCCTGGCCTTGGCGGTCGCGCCGTTGGTCGAACTGATGCGTCGGCTGGCGTTGCAGTCCGAGGTGCTGGGCTGCGATGAAACGCCGGTCAAGATGTTGGCGGGCGAGCCGCCTGGCTGCACCAAGACCTATCTCTGGAGCACCGTCGGCGACAATGCCCATCCCTACGACTGCTTCCACTTCACGCCCGACCGCAGCCGCGATGGACCGGAACAGTTCCTCGCCGGCTTCCAGGGTTACTTGCAGTCGGACGCCTACACCTGCTACGAGCGAATCGCCGCGGCGGACGACCGGATCGTCCCCGTCGGCTGCTGGGCTCATGCGCGCCGTAAGTTCGAGGAAATCCACTTCAGCGCGCCGAGCGTGCGGACGCACACCGCCCTCGGCTACTTCCAGCGGCTCTACGACATCGAAGATCGCGCCCGTGACAGTAGTGTGTCACAACGCGGCGCCCTGCGGCAACGCGACGCCAAGCCGATCGTGACCGAGTTCCACCAGTGGCTGCTCGAGCAAAGCGAACGGGAACTTCCCAAGTCGAAGCTGCGCGCCGCCATCGCTTACATGACCAACCGCTGGCAGTCCTTCGCGTGCTATCTCGACCATGGGGCGATTCCCATCGACAACAACCGCACCGAAGCGGCGCTGAAGTACGCCGTCCTCGGCCGCAAGGCGTGGCTCTTCTTCGGCAACAGCCAAGGAGGCGAGGCCGCCGCCACCTTCTTCACGCTGACCAAGAGTTGCAACCGCCATCACGTCGATCCCTTCGCCTACCTCCGCGATGTCTACACCCGCCTGCCGACCACCCCGGCTTCGGATCTCCCTTCGTTGCTACCGGACCGTTGGATCGACGAGCACCCTCAGCATCGACTCCAAGAGCGCGCCGACGAAGCTCGTCAACGAGCCGACCGCAAACGCGCCCGCCGAGCCCAACGCCGCGCCCATGCAGCCACTCCTCGTTGATCGGTGACCGGTCCCCCATCGTCATCGGCTCCTGCTTCTCCCACACGCCACCGTTGCAACGCTCACGCGCAAGACGGTCCGTCACGAACTCGACGAGCAAGAGATTCCCGAGGAGCTGAGGAACGACCCGACCGCCCGGCGGTTCTTCAAGAAGACCAGCGAGCAACTGGAGTTCACGCCCGCTTCGATCCATGTGATCGAACATTACCAAGAGGTGATCGTTCGCGACGAAGCATCGGGCGAGACGACGATCGCCACGGCGAAGAAACCGCCGCAGTTGATCGACGCTTACGCCGGCCCCGGCTTCTGGGCTCATCTGACCGCCAGTCGCTTCGCCGACCATCTGCCCTACTACCGACAAGAGGACATCCTCGCTCGCCACGGCTGCCGCATCGGCCGCGGCACCCAACAGCGTTGGCTCTTCGCCCTGGCCTTGGCGGTCGCGCCGTTGGTCGAACTGATGCGTCGGCTGGCGTTGCAGTCCGAGGTGCTGGGCTGCGATGAAACGCCGGTCAAGATGTTGGCGGGCGAGCCGCCTGGCTGCACCAAGACCTATCTCTGGAGCACCGTCGGCGACAATGCCCATCCCTACGACTGCTTCCACTTCACGCCCGACCGCAGCCGCGATGGTCCCGACGAGTTCCTCGCCGGCTTCCAGGGTTACTTGCAGTCGGACGCCTACACCTGCTACGAGCGAATCGCCGCGGCGGACGACCGGATCGTCCCCGTCGGCTGCTGGGCTCATGCGCGCCGTAAGTTCGAGGAAATCCACTTCAGCGCGCCGAGCGTGCGGACGCACACCGCCCTCGGCTACTTCCAGCGGCTCTACGACATCGAAGATCGCGCCCGTGACAGTAGTGTGTCACAACGCGGCGCCCTGCGGCAACGCGACGCCAAGCCGATCGTGACCGAGTTCCACCAGTGGCTGCTCGAGCAGTACGAGCGGGAGCTTCCGAAATCGAAGTGGCGCGCCGCCATCGCTTACATGACCAACCGGTGGCAGTCCTTCACACGCTATCTCGACCATGGGGCGATTCCCATCGACAACAACCGCACCGAAGCGGCGCTGAAGTACGCCGTCCTCGGCCGCAAGGCGTGGCTCTTCTTCGGCAACAGCCAAGGAGGCGAGACCGCCGCCACCTTCTTCACCCTGACCAAGAGTTGCAACCGCCATCACGTCGATCCCTTCGCGTATCTCCGCGACGTCTACACCCGCCTGCCGACCACCCCGGCTTCGGATCTCCCTTCGTTGCTACCCGACCGTTGGATCGACGAGCACCCCCAGCATCGACTCCAAGAGCGCGCCGACGAAGCCCGCCAACGAGCCGACCGCAAACGCGCCCGCCGAGCCCAACGCCGCGCCCCTGCCGCCACTCCCCGTTGATCGGTGACCGGTCCCCCATCGTCATCGGCTCCTGCTTCCCCCACACGCCACCGTTGCAACGCTCACTTTGAGGTTGCCGCGACGCTTGAGCAGCAGCCAACGCGTCCGCTTGAGCACCTCGAAGCCCTTGCGTTTGAGTTCGCGTGCCTCCTGGGCCCGCACCTTGTCGATCGCCTTGTTGAACAACTGCATGATGTGGAAGCGGTCGAGAATGTGCAGGGCCCCATTGGCCTCGCGAGCGATGACCGACAGGTAGGCTTTCCACATGTCGCTGCAGATGTACTTCAGCCGCTCGGTTCGCCGCCTGCCGAAGAAGCGAAAGAAACGACCGAGCGTCTCCTTGGTCCGGTCTTGCCCGACCCAAAGCAGACGACGCGATCCGCGGTCGATCTGATAGACCAGGGTGAAGTACTGATGCCCCTTGCGGTAGGCGACCTCGTCGATGCCGATCGCCTCGATCCCTTCCAGCTCGCGATGGCGGATTCCCCAGCAAACCGCCATTTTCACCGCACGAAAGACGGTGTGCCAACTCGTGCCGAAGATCTCGGCGGTCTCACGCCAGCTCAAGCGTTTGGCCCAACGGGACAGGAACCATTGGAAGCTCGACGTCGTCCGCTCCTTGCCCGAGGCCCAGGGAAGGCGTTCCACCTTCACCCCGCAAACAGGGCATGCGACCCGCCGTGCCGCGTAGACGAACCAGACCGCCAGGCCCCACAGCGGCACATGCTGAAAACGACGCTCCGGCAAGTGGTCGTACGTGCCGCCACGATTCCCGCAACCCGAACAGATCGGCCGGCTGCGACGCCGTGGGCGAACCCGAACCAGCAGTCCCTCTTTCGACGAATCGGCCCAAGCCGCCGATTCGTAGACGAAACTCCCGTGACGCTCCAAGGCGTTGAGGATAACCTGAAGTCGCATCCCGTCTCTCGCGGCCGGCGTTTGAAGAAGTCCTTGCAAACTCCATCATGCGCCCCTCGAGAGCGGGATGCTCTTTTTTGGCCTGCTGCCGACTTCTCTCCTTTCCGCTTGACCAGTGGAACATCCTCCCCGCCAACGGCCAAGGAGGAGTCTTTGCCGGGCGACCGAAGCCGAGCCACGATGGCGAGGCTGCAGGGCGAGCGAAGCGAGAAGACAAGGCAAAGCAGCAGCCGGACGCGGCCCTTGGCATGCGGCGGTAACCTCCACTACCAAGCGGAACGGAGAAGACACTCACCACCCACAGATTTGGCAATAGAGCCGGATTGCCTTACGAGTCGATCATCGCTTCCGGCGCACGAACAGGTCGGGCACTAGTGTCTTTGCTGAGTACGATAAACGGTTTCGGATAGATGGTTTATCAGATCGCGATGAGTTGATAGTGACGTCGTCTGGGTTTATTTTGAAGCGTAGAACTGATAAAAGAGATCCGCTAAACCCCCAGCGAGAGGAAAAAATCGCTTTTCAGGTATCATACGATTATCTCAATGAGGGGCAGTGAGCTTTGCGTCCGAAGTAGGTGTTCTCGTAAAACAGCCTCGTCTTCAGAATCTGTGGGTCGATGGTGACTTGTCCCGGTTCAAATTCTGGTCGCATGCGTTGCCGAATTAGGGCTGTAGGGATTTTAACTCCGTGGAGGCGGTGTTGCCGAATTGTCGGGAATTCTGGAGGAGGATGGGCGCGATGGGATTGGCCAGGGCCAGCGCGCAGTTTCGGGGGATTGGGCAATCGAGGAAGGGTTGCGCCAGTGTTGAGCGATGAGTAGAACGTCTTGCATGGGCCCGAGGGATGGTGAGCATGCAAGGAGAGGTTCTGATGAGCAAGGACATTCGGGTAACGCTTGAGGATGTCATTACCCACTTTGAAGACTTGGAAGATCCACGCTCGACGATCAATCAGCGTCATCCGCTTATCAGCGTGGTGGTGATCGCGGTGATGGGCGTGCTCGCGGGGGCGAGCGGCCCGACCGTGAGCGTTGCAACGGTGGCGTGTGGGGGAAGCAGGAGCCGATGACGATGGGGGACCGGTCACCGATCAACGGGGAGTGGCGGCAGGGGCGCGGCGTTGGGCTCGGCGGGCGCGTTTGCGGTCGGCTCGTTGGCGGGCTTCGTCGGCGCGCTCTTGGAGACGATGCTGGGGATGCTCGTCGATCCAACGGTCCGGTAGCAACGAAGGGAGATCCGAAGCCGGGGTGGTCGGCAGGCGGGTGTAGACGTCGCGGAGATACGCGAAGGGATCGACGTGATGGCGGTTGCAACTCTTGGTCAGGGTGAAGAAGGTGGCGGCGGTCTCGCCTCCTTGGCTGTTGCCGAAGAAGAGCCACGCCTTGCGGCCGAGGACGGCGTACTTCAGCGCCGCTTCGGTGCGGTTGTTGTCGATGGGAATCGCCCCATGGTCGAGATAGCACGCGAAGGACTGCCACCGGTTGGTCATGTAAGCGATGGCGGCGCGCCACTTCGATTTCGGAAGCTCCCGTTCGCTTTGCTCGAGCAGCCACTGATGGAACTCGGTCACGATCGGCTTGGCGTCGCGTTGCCGCAGGGCGCCGCGTTGTGACACACTACTGTCACGGGCGCGATCTTCGATGTCGTAGAGCCGCTGGAAGTAGCCGAGGGCGGTGTGCGTCCGCACGCTCGGCGCGCTGAAGTGGATTTCCTCGAACTTGCGGCGCGCATGAGCCCAGCAACCGACGGGGACGATCCGGTCCTCCGCCGCGGCGATTCGCTCGTAGCAGGTGTAGGCGTCCGACTGCAAGTAACCCTGGAAACCGGCGAGGAACTCGTCGGGACCATCGCGGCTGCGGTCGGGCGTGAAGTGGAAGCAGTCGTAGGGATGGGCATTGTCGCCGACGGTGCTCCAGAGATAGGTCTTGGTGCAGCCAGGCGGCTCGCCCGCCAACATCTTGACCGGCGTTTCATCGCAGCCCAGCACCTCGGACTGCAACGCCAGCCGACGCATCAGTTCGACCAACGGCGCGACCGCCAAGGCCAGGGCGAAGAGCCAACGCTGTTGGGTGCCGCGGCCGATGCGGCAGCCGTGGCGAGCGAGGATGTCCTCTTGTCGGTAGTAGGGCAGATGGTCGGCGAAGCGACTGGCGGTCAGATGAGCCCAGAAGCCGGGGCCGGCGTAAGCGTCGATCAACTGCGGCGGCTTCGTTGCCGAGACGATCGTCGTCTCGCCCGATGCTTCGTCGCGAACGATCACCTCTTGGTAATGTTCGATCACATGGATCGAAGCGGGCGTGAACTCCAGTTGCTCGCTGGTCTTCTTGAAGAACCGCCGGGCGGCCGGATCGCTCCTCAGCTCCTCGGGAGCCTCGTGCTCGTCGAGTTCGTGGCGGACCGTCTTGCGCGGCAGCAACTCGGGGAAGAGACGCCGGCCGCGTCCCTTGCTGGTGCGGCGTTCCGGTGACGGTTCGTCGTCATCGCTCTCGTCGTCGCCGGAGCCTGAATCGTCGTCCGCCCCGACGATTGTCGAGTCGAACAAAAGCCCCTGCTGGGAATCGTCGACGAAGCGTTCCCGCCGCCGGCCGTACAAGGTCCGCTTGAGCAAGTCGACGTCGCTCTGCAAGCGATCGATCGTCTCCTGCTGCTGAGCGATGATTGCTTGTTGTTGGGCGATGGTCTCCTGCTGCTGAGCGATGGTCTCTTGTTGCTGGGCGATGACGGCGGCTTGCCGTCGGCGCTCCCGATCGAGTTCGATGATCAACTCGTGGCAGGCGTCGATATCGTGGGGGAGGTTCACGTCGAAGGCGTCCATCAAACCGATCTCAGTTGTCGCGGGGACACCCTAGCACCTCGACGCCGAAGGCGCCAGAGCAGTTTCAGCAATTTCGACGGAATGACGAGAAAGCCTGCGAGTCCGCCTCGTCGCTGCCATCACCATGACATCGTTGTCGCTCGCGAAGAGAACGCCAGGGTCGATCGTCCAACGAGATTGGCAAGCGAAGAACCCTGGGTCCGAGGACAACCGAAGACAAGACTCGGTTTTGGTCGCGTGCCGTCCCATGGCTTCCAGTCTCTCGCCGCCGCGACGGGGAACTGGCGTCTCGAAGGAGCAGCGGCGCGTCCTGGCTCCGCGGAGCGGCGCGCATCATTCGGGAAAGAGCGAGGGGAAGTCACGAACGACGGGACGATGACGGCGTGTCACGGTGCTGATCGGAGACTTGAAAGCGCTTGCGATGCCGGACCGAGGAGAGGTCGATGCCCTCGAGAATGAGTGACAATTGTCCGGCAGTGATCTCGAGGCCGGCCTCATCGTCGGCCGCCTGGGCGTCGGGAAGCTGATAGCTCCCTTCCTCCAACTGCTGATACCAAATGCAATAGCCGACGCCGCCCCAATAGAGCACCTTGAGGCGATCCCGGCGGCGATTGATGAAGACGAACAGGTGGCCCGAAAGCGGATCTTGCACGAGCACCGACTCCGTCAAGGCGATGAGCCCGTGTGGAGATGATCATCGAAAAGTTGACCACCTGGGGAGGGGAAAGGGCGCGGAAAAGCTGACCAGGCGTTTTGAACTTCGCATGCTTGCTCGGAGAGAGGGCTGGCGGCGGAGGCAGGATGCTGAACGTGGACGAGTACGCGAGGATTCGGATCGCGCATCGCGATGGGATGAGCATTCGGGAGATCGCGAGGCGTTTTGGACGCTCTCGCCAGGCGGTGCGAAAGGCGCTGCTTCGGGCCGAGCCGCAGCCCTATTCGCTGGCGAAGCCCCGAACGGCACCGGTGCTGGGGCCGTTCATGGGGCTCATCGAGCAGATCCTCGAGGAGGATGAACGGCAACCTCCCAAGCAGCGGCACACGGCGGTGCGGATCTTCGAGCGGCTTTGCGACGAACACGGCTACCGGGGAAGCTACGGTCAAGTCCGGCGCCACGTCCGCAAATGCCGCGAGCGGCAGCGGGAGACGTTCGTTCCTCTCGAGCACGAACCGGGCCAGCGGGTCGAGTGCGACTTCGGTTGGCCTGCTCCCCGGAAATTGCTCCAGTAGAAATGGGAGTTTCTGGGCCGAAGAAGGAGCAGGAGACTTTTGATGGCAAGGAAGGGTGGCAAGCGTCATAGCCCGGAACAGATCGTGCGGAAGCTTCGTGATGCCGAAGCGATGCAAAACGCGGGCAAGACGATCGGCGAGGTTTGTCAGGTGCTTGGCGTCTCGGAACAGACATTCCATCGTTGGCGTCAGCAATACGGCGGGATGAAGGCGGACGAAGCGCGTCGTCTGAAGGAGCTTGAGCAAGAGAACGCGAAGCTCAAGAGGCTACTTGCGGAGGCGGAGCTGGACAAGGCGATGCTCAAGGAGTTGTCCAAGGGAAACTTCTGAGCCCTTCGCGTCGACGAGCGGCGGTCGATCGTCTGGAGAAGTCGTTCGGGGTGAGCGAGCGTCGCGCTTGCGAGGTGGCCGAGCAGCCCCGGGGGACGCAACGTTACCAGCCACGCTTGTCGAGTGACGAAGGGCCCTTGGTGTCTCGGATGCTGGAGTTGGTTCGGAAGCATCCCCGTTACGGCTACCGCCGGATCTGGTTCCTGCTTCGTCGGGAGGGCTTCCGGGTCAACCGCAAGCGGATCTATCGGCTCTGGCGATCCCAAGGCCTGAAAGTGCCGAAAAAGCAGCGAAAGAAGCGTCGCCTGGGAAGCAGTGCCAACGGTGTGACACGTCGTCGCGCGGAGTACAAGAATCACGTGTGGTCGTGGGACTTCATTCACGACCGGACGTCCTCGGGAGTGCCGGTCAAGATTCTCTCGATCGTGGACGAGTACACGCGTGAGTGCTTGTCGCTACGTGTGGGCCGGCATTGCCGGGCGGAGGATGTGTTGGATGTCCTGGCGGGGTTGTTCGCCGAGCGTGGATCGCCGGGGCACATTCGCAGCGACAACGGCCCTGAGTTCATCGCGAAGGCGATGCGGCAATGGCTACACCGGATGGAGGTCGGGACCCTTTACATCGCCCCGGGAGCGCCCTGGGAGAATGCCTATGGCGAGAGTTTTCACAGTCGCTTGCGGGACGAATTTTTGAACGTGGAGGAGTTCGCAAGCATCGGGGAGGCCCAAGGGTTGACGGCGCAGTGGAAGGAAGATTACAACGAGCGTCGTCCTCACAGCAGTCTGGGGTACCAGACCCCGGCCGAGTTCGCGCGGACGTGTGCTGCTTCCGCTCGGGCTACGCCCTCTCTCCAGCTGCACACGTCGGACCAGGTCCCGATACTCTCATAACAACTGGTACAAACCAAAGGGGCAGGCCAGTGTTCCAGGAGTGCCGGTCGATCCAGCGCGTGATGTGAAACGGCTTGACGTCAACGACGTGCATCCGGCCGAGGAACTCGGCGAGGTCCTGAAGGGAGTGGCGGTACCACTCATAGGTCTTGGGACGCCGCCGTTTCGAGCACCAGTCGAGGAAGGTATCGCACACGGCCGCGACCGAGGCGCTACTTCCCTGGTCAGCTCGCGCTGTCGCGGAAAGCGTCATCAACTCGTGAAACTTCTGATGGGCGGCGGCTTTGTTTGCCTTCCCCTTGGCGAGAAGGATCTGTCTGCCGTCGAGGCAAACATACCAGGCGTTTTTGGATTTGCGGAACCACGGGTGTGGCGTGCGAGACATCTGAATACCCTCCGGAAAAATCACCACGAAGTACCGTGTGGCGAACCAGAGGGTTTGCCGGTCCTGCCGCCCGTTGCCGCGGGCGGTGGGACCATTTTACCGTGCCCCAAACCGTGCCTGGGGTGATGTAGACTTGTCGTAAGTCTAGTCGGGGCGACAGGATTCGAACCTGCGACCTCTTGAACCCCATTCAAGCGCGCTAGCCAAACTGCGCTACGCCCCGAGGACGGGACGAGCCCGTCCAGATTCACGAGCCTGCCGGTTGGCCAACTCGCGAACCCTGAATCGTTCATTGTTACGCCTGACTCATTCTGTTTCAAGGTTGGTTGGGAGAGTCTCTGGCGGACTTGCGCTTGCGAACTTGAGGGACGACACGAGCGCGACGCGTTCGAGGGAATTCGCAAGGAGGTGGACGGCTCCTTCGGCGTCGGCGTGGCGCTTCGTCGCTGTTCGACGAGTGGGGTGGTGGAGCCCTAACTCCTTACCACAAGTTGACAAGCGGCCCGGGGCGGGCCGAGCGTTTCCAGGAACGCGGGGCTTGCTTCGGTCGTGGACCATCTGGAGGCGGGAAACAGGTTGCTCCACGCCCAAGCGACGTCTATTCTCAATCAATGGTTGGCCGATCTCCGTCTCTTGACCGTTTGCTCCGTTGGGTCAATCGCCGTGCGTGGCATGTGTGGAGCTGGGGCCGATGGGCATCGGGGTGTCGCTCGATGTCTTGGGAAAGTCCCGTTTCCCGTTCGGATGCGAAGCGTGGTCGCCGGAATAGTTGGCCTGATTTGATTCGGAGATGACACTCCCATGAACGATCCCTCGGCTTCGGGACCGGACGAGCGCCCCGCGACAGGTCAGAACCCGGGGCATGGTGCCAACCCGGGGATCAAGATAGGTTCGGGGCCGATTTGTCCTCGGTGTGGGGCCACGATCAACAATCTTTGGTGCGTGGCGTGTGGATGGTACGGGGAGATCCGGCCGAGCAAGGAGTCGCCAAAGGTTGAGCGTCCCAAGCCGACGATCGCCGACTTTCTGCTACTCGCACTGGGCGTGGTTGTCGTGGGATTGCTCGCCTTTGTCGGACGGGCGACGACGCCGGAGTTGACGGTGAGCCCGATGCGCACCTTCTGGATGTGGGGCATGATCGCGGGGGGGGTGTCTATCTTCGCGGCGGTCCACGTGCGAGCGTTCCTGAATCTGAAAGAGCATAACGATCAGTTCCACTGGATCGACATGGTCTTTCGCCCGATGTCGATTTGGTGGCCGATCATCGAGTGGTTTCCGAAGACGAGAGCTCAGGTCAGCTTCGCGTTGTGGGGGCTTTCCGCGGTCGTGATCGCTCCACTGACCGTTGGCGGGGAGCTTCTGCCTTTCGTCGATGTTCGCTACCACGATCGCAGCAGCAACCTCGAAGAGGCGATGCGGCGGTCGCAGGGTGGCGACGGTCCGGGTTCGGCCAGCGGGAAGGGCGGTCCGGGTGGTGGCCGGTCCGGGGGATCGGCGAAGGCCAAGGCGATTTTCCGAGTCGATATCGACGACGAGGCGACCGAGTCAGGTGGGCCCGGCGGCGCGGGCGGGCCTCAAGGTGGTCCGCTGGGGGAGATCGAGAAGGATCCTCAGCTTCAGCGGGCGATGGCGGAACTCAACGAGCGAGCTCACGCGAACAAGGTCACCGGAGCTGGTGGAGGTACAGGGCCCGGAGGATTCGGTCAGAAGGTTAGCGATGGTCCGGCCGACGGGCTGCCGCCCTACGCGGTCGATTGTGTCGTTCTCGGCTACGTCCCCGACGACCAAGGTTCTGTCGGGCTGGTCTTGGCGGCCTCGGTGGATGGAAAACTCCACTATGTCGGAACAGTCAGAAAGGGTCTCGACGAGAAACTGCTCGACCAGATCCGATCTCGTTTTCGCGAGTTGAGTCGGTCGCGCCCGTATCTCGGGGTTCCGGGATTACAGGCAAAGTGGCTGGTGCCCAAGATCACGTGCCGGGTCCGATACGAGAAGATCACCGGTTCGGATACACTGGAGAAGCCGGTGATCGAGAAATTCACCAAGGATCTCTGATGGGGACGGAACGCCAGGCCAAGGCTGGGCTTGTCGAGGAAGGCATGCTGGCGTAGACATAGTTGTTTGGGCTCGAAAAACCGCGAAACACCTTAACTCAGAGTGTAGCCATGAAGAAGGAAGGCCATCCAGCCTACGTCGAATGCAATGTTCGATGTGCCTGCGGAAACAGCTTCACGACCCGCGCGACGGTCGAGGAGATGAAGCTTGACATTTGCTCTGCTTGCCATCCTTTCTTTACCGGCAAGCAAAAGTACGTCGATACCGCCGGTCGCGTTGATCGCTTCCGCAAGAAGTTCAACTGGGACAAGCGCAAGGAAGAGAAGTCGGCGGCCAAGGGCTAGCCGGGCGCCGCTGGCGTCGATTGCCAGACTCTGAGACCACGAGGATCCGCCCTGCGCGGGTCTCGTGGTTTCGTCATTTCTTGGAGTGAGTGATGTCGGTCTGGAAGAAGCTCGACGAGAAGCTCGAACGCTACGAGGAACTGGAGCGGCTCATGGCCGATCCGGAGGTCGCGGGCAACGCGGAGCGTTACGGCGAAGTCGCGAAGGAGCACGGCAAGCTCAGTCCGATCGCGATGCGCTACCGCAATTACAAGCAGCTCCAAAGTGAACTCGCCGACGCCGAGGAAATGCTCGCCGACCCCGACATGAAGGAGATGGCGGAAGAGGAACTCTCCCGCTTGCGTCCGGCCCACAAGGAGTTGGGCGACGAGTTGACCGACATGCTCCTCGCCGGGCCCGAGTCGGATCACGGAAGCCTGATCATCGAAGTCCGAGCCGGCACGGGTGGAGACGAGGCGACACTCTTCGCACGCGACCTCTATGAGATGTACCGACGCCACGCCGAGACGAAGGGCTGGAAGGTCGACGTCCTCGAGTTCTCGACGTCGGATACCCGGGGTTTCAAAGAAGTCATCTTCAGCATCACCGGCGAAGGGGCCTATCGCGCGTTCCGCTACGAGGCCGGGGGACACCGCGTGCAACGCGTTCCCGAGACCGAAGCGCAGGGACGAATTCATACTTCGGCCGCCACGGTCGCCGTCCTCGCCGAACCCGAGGAAGTCGACGTCGACATGAAGCCCGAGGACATCGAGATGGAGGCCATCCGCTCGAGTGGTCCAGGAGGGCAGCACGTTAACAAGACCTCCAGCGCCGTCCGGCTCCGGCACGTGCCCAGCGGTCTGGTCGTCTTGTGCCAAGACGAGCGTAGCCAACACAAGAATCGTTCCAAGGCGATGCGGCTGTTGCGAAGCCGCCTCTACGACAAGATTCAGATGGAGCAGCAGTCCGCACGTGACGCGGCTCGCAAGGGCATGGTTGGTTCCGGCGATCGCTCCGAACGCATCCGGACGTACAACTTTCCGCAGAACCGCTGTACCGATCATCGCTTGGGCGAAAGCTTCAATCTCGAGACGATCGCGGCAGGGAATCTCGACAAGCTGATCAAGAGCTTGCAGGCCTTCGCGCGGCAACAGCGTCTCGACGACATGGCGGACGAAATGTAACCCACCGCTTGGTGAAGGGAGTCACCGTGGAGGAATCGCCTGGGCGGGAGGACGTATGGACGATCGGGCGTTTGCTCGGTTGGACCACGTCCTATTTCCAGCAGAAGGGGTTCGAGTCGCCACGGCTCGATGCCGAGTGCTTGCTCAGTCACGTCCTCGACTGCCCACGCATCTCCCTCTACACGCTCTTCGCCGAGGAAGTCAACGAACACGATCGCGGTCGGTTTCGCGAACTAGTTCGCCGCCGCGCCGAACGCTGTCCCACCGCCTACCTGACGGGCGTCAAGGAGTTCTTCTCGCTCTCCTTCGTCGTCAACGAACACGTCCTCATCCCGAGGCCGGCCACCGAGTACTTGGTGATCGAGGCGCTCGCGTTCGCGGCGAAACGGCCGGTGTCGCGTTTTCTCGATCTCGGGACCGGGTCGGGCGTCCTGGCGATCACACTGGCTCGCGAGCTGGGCGAAGCGCGAGGCTGGGCCGTCGATCTTTCGTCCGAGGCTCTCGCGGTAGCGCGTGGCAACGCCGAACGGCTCGAGGTGGCCGAGCGAGTCACCTTCGTTGAATCGGATCTACTCGCGGCTCTCGATCCCAACGATCGCTTTGACTTGATCGTCTCGAATCCGCCCTACGTCAGCGACGCCGAGTGGGAACGGCTCGAGGAGGGAGTGCGCCGCTTCGAACCCGAATTGGCTCTCAAGGGGGGACCGGACGGACTACGGGTGATCGAGCGAATCATGACGTGCGCGCCGTCGTGGTTGCATGCGTCCGGCAGGCTCATGTTGGAGGTCGGCGCGGGTCAGGACCAAGCGGTTGTGCGGCTGGCGACGTCGATCGATGGCTTGAGCCACGTCGCGACCGTCAAGGATCACGAAGGGCATTCGCGGGTCATTGTCCTCGAATGCACGCGAGCGTCGGTGACATAGGTATGGCAGTTGGCGGGCGATCGCGCGCGGAGGCCGTAAAGGTGACGCGATAGGCTATTGCCAAGGTCGCCCCAGTCGGTTATATTCTCCGACCGATGCCACCTTGTGTGGTACGCGAGGTAGCGGCTGGGCAGGGCCTGTGTTGGGATCTTGCCCCGCGCTGGGAGCCGCTACCTCGTCTTTCACCTCATCCGCATTTCTTCCACCATCAGTCCTTCCGATTGCGGGTGGCTCTTCGGCCGCCAGGGTACAACACAACTCCTTCTCCAGTCGATGTGTTGACGACAGCGGTCGTGTATGCTTCCTACGTGGCGCTCTCTTCGGTGGTTCGCTCGCGAGGGAAGAGTTTGCCGATTGATTCGGTTCGATCAATCACGTCGGAGCGGCAAGACGGACATGACGCTGCCGGCTGGATGGAGTTGGTCGGTCACGGGGCCCACCAACAGACCATTGGCGTTGGTGACCGCGCACAGGTCGGGGGAGCCGAACCAAGGGAGCGGCGTGACCTCCCAGGCCGACGACGTCATCCTCATGCGGGCGGGGTGGTACGTTTCGCGTCGCGTGGGGTAGTGCCAGTCGGCGGTGAGCGTCGCCGGGACGAGTTCGGGCAAGGCGTCGGCTCGCGATTGCCGCGCCCGCAGCGCGGTCCGCACGAAGAGCTCGAAACAGACCAGGACGCTCACGGGGTTGCCGGGCAGGCCAAAGACCAAGCCGTCGGCATGGCGTCCAAACCAGACCGGTTTTCCGGGCTTGAGGGCGACGTGGTGAAAGACCTTCGCGACGCCCAAGCGTTCGAGCACCTCTGGTACGAAGTCCTTCTTCCCCGCCGAGACGCCACCGGTGAGCACCAGCACGTCGGCTTGTAGGCCTTCCCTGATCAGTTCTTCAAGCTTTCTCGTGTCATCACCGACGATTCCGAGGCTCGCAACGTCAACGCCGGCACGCTGGGCCAACGCGAGGACGGTCGATTCGTTTGAGTTGCGGATTTGCCCGGAGGCGGGTTGCTGGTCGGGAGGGACGATCTCATCCCCCGTCGCGAGAACGGCAAGTCGGGGGCGCCGGTGGACGAGGGGAGTGACTCGGCCAAGAGTCGCTAGCAGCCCGCACTCGGGACCGCCAAGAAGCCAACCCGGTTCGAGAACCCGTTGCCCCGACGTCAGTTCGCGGCCGCGTGGCATGATGTTTTGGTTCGGTAGAAATGAAGCATCATCGAGGTGAACCTGGTCGCCCTCGCGATTGCTGCGTTCGACCATCACGACCGCATCGGCACCGGTCGGGATTGGAGCGCCCGTCATGATCTGAATGGCGGTCCCAGGGCCGAGCGACAGCGTCGACTCCCTGCCGGCCGCCAACTCGCCAATCACCTCGAGCGTCGCCTTGCCCTCGACCAGGTCCGCACCGCGGACGGCGTAGCCATCCATCAGCGACTTGGCGAAGGGAGGCGAATCGATGTCGCTGACGATCTCTTCCGCGAGGACGAGTCCGCCGACATCGGCGAGCGGTGCCCGCTCGGTCGGCTGACGACCCGCATGGCTGAGGATCTGCTTGAGGGCTTCGTCAACGGTCAGCATGGATGCTTCACGAAATTGCGTAGGAGATCGTGGCCGGCGGAGGTGAGAAAGCTCTCCGGGTGGAACTGAACCCCTTCGAGGGCGAGGCTTTCATGCCGCAGGCCCATGATCTCGTCTTCGTCGGTCCAGGCGGAGACGACGAAGCCCTCCGGGACGGTCTCTCGTCGCACGATGAGGCTGTGGTAGCGGGTGGCTTCGAACGGATTGGGCAGCCCATCGTAGACGCCTTTGCCGTCATGATGAATCATCGACGTCTTGCCATGCATGATGCGATCAGCACGGACGACGTCCGCGCCGTAGACCGCTCCCATGCATTGATGGCCCAGGCAGACGCCGAGGACGGGAACCTGGCCAGCGAACCATTTGATGACGTCCTTGGAAATCCCCGCCTCGTTGGGCGTGCAGGGCCCGGGGGAGATGATGATCTTCGACGGACGCAGCGATGAGAGCTCATCAACAGTCGCTTCGTCGTTGCGGATCACCCTCATGTCCAACGAAGCGTCGATCTCGCCTAGTCGTTGCACCAGGTTGTAGGTGAAGGAGTCGTAGTTATCGATCAGTAGAATCATGATGCCTCGCCAACGAGAGCTGCTCCCGTCCATTCCAAGCGGCGTCGAGGACTCTCGGGTTTCCCGAGCGAGCGGGCTCGAGGTCGCGGAGTCTCACGGTCACTTATGTGGAGACTGCTCGCCAACGCGTGGTTCTATCAAAACTTCCATTTTCCGCCCAGGATCCGAACTCGTTGGGCCGGAGGAACGATTTGGGTGATCTTCAGTCCGAAATGGTCCCCGATCTTGACCGGTTCGCCGAATCCGATGGGTAGATTGTTCGCGGAGAACTGAAGGGGCTTCTCGCAGCTCTGCTCGAACTCGATGATGGCACCCGGTCCCAGGTCGAGCAGTTTGTCCGCGGCGACATCCTGGGAGGCGAGCGTCACGATCAAGGGAACCTGCGTTTTCAGGACGCGCGCGATTCGGTCCATGTCGACCGACGAGTGTTGCGGGAGCGGCAGCGGCGTAGCCGCGGAAGCCGGAATCGCTGGCGCGGGTGTGGCGGCCACGGGCGGGGATGCTGCTTGGGGCGTGGCGGCGGCCGACGGGGCTTCCTTCGTCCGAGCTTCGAGCACCTCGGTCGGCAGGAACATCCGTTCCAGAACACACCACGGATAGCTGAGATAGATCGTGTGGGCGTCGTCGAGTCCGGTCATTTCGAACTTCAGCCACATCGTCTCGGGAGGGAGTTCGCCGCCCAAATAGTCGCCGAAGAGATCCTGCGAGGCCGTCCCGGTCGACTCCTCGAGGGTGTACTTGTCGGTCGCGATCACGTCGGCCAGTTCGCCGGCGAGCGAGGTGAGCTTCTCGCCCAAGGCTTCGTCACTACCGGCCTGTGTCTTGATGATTTCGGTGGTCGTGTTGGCCAAAAACCAACCGAAGCGGAAGGTCTCCTGGCAGGGAGGGGTTAGCTTGCCGCGATGGACGAGCAGAGCTCCTGTCTTCGGTAGGTCCGCGGGCGTCTTACCCGGCTCCGCTTTCTCGACCCCCTGGACGGCGAACTCCAGGTCGTCTTTGCCGACGTGGTCGCCAAAAGGGAAGCCGAGACTGAACGCCAGAGCGTTTCCCGTCTCGGTGAGCGCGGCTTCAAAATTTGGGTCGTTGCCTTCAGCCATGCCTCGATGCTAGCAGGACTTACGCGGAGCGGCAATGGCGGCTGGTTCGTCAATCGGCGCGAACCAGCGCGGTGAGTCGGACGTCGGCTTGATCGGTTGGTCTCGTCGTCAACCTTCGCTTCATCATCGCCCTCGATCTCCCCCGGGGGCCGCGACCCACGCTTGAGTGGACATGCTGGGAGGAAGTCGATCGGCGAGAGGGTCGAGGGGAAAAACGCCCGCAAAGCCGAGAGTTTCGTCGACCAAAGGCACTCTCGCCCACGAGGAGAGGGGAACTCCGAAGACTGACACTCGGTGGGAGATGGAGGCTATTCGGGACTCGCGTCGTCTTTGGGTTGACGCACCAGAAGGGCGATTGAGAGAAGCATCATGCCTGCGGCGAGCCAGTAGGGCAGGGAACGGGATTGATCCATGAGGATTATCCCGCAGAAGGGGCCGAGGATCCGCGCGATCGCCGAACCGGATTGGTTGACGCCCAGGATGCCACCATGTTCGGCGCTGTTGGCTCGAAGCGAGACCATCGCGGGGATCGAACTCGTCAGCATCGCGAACCCGGCGATGATCGGCAAGGTCGCGACGACGAAGAACCACAGCGAGCCGGTCGCTCCCGCGAGGACGACCCCGAACATCCCGGCGAGTAGGGTGCTTGCACCCGTCGTCGCGATGCGTTGGCTCGCCATCGTCTTGCTCATGCGGCGAACGATTCCCCCTTGGCAGATGGTCAGGATCAAGCCGACGTACGCGAAGAGGTAGAAATTCGACTGATCGTCGAGACCGAACGCGTCGAGCGTGAGCAGGGGCAGCGTGCTCTCGAACTGGGCGAACGCGAATGTCGTCATCGCGAAAATGAGAAGCAACGCCCCCATTCCGGGCAGTTGCAGGGCTCGTCGCAGATGCCGCTGGTCGAACCAGTGATGTTCGGAAGTGCGTCCACCCTTGGGGAGCGACTCGGGAAGCACGAAGATGGCGAGGACCAGTGCGAGTCCCGACAGGCCGGCGGCGGCGTAACCGGGCCACGGACTCATCGACGACGCGGTCGCGTCCGCCTGGGGTTGCGGAAGCTCACTTTCGACGAGGACTTGATCTTCGGTCACCGGCAGCTCGACGACGGTTCCCGGTTCGAGCAACAGGGCCGAAGCGCCGAGGATCGGCCCGAGCGTGAACCCGATCCCGAAGGCGGCACCGATCAGGGCCATCCCCGCGGTTCGGCGCTCGGGAGGCGTGACGTCCGCGATGTAGGCTTGGGCGGTCGATATCGTCGCCCCGGCGATCCCCGCCCCGATACGCGAGACGAACAAGAGCGTCAGGTTCGCGATGGAGGAGGCATACCCGAACAGCGCGTAGAAGACGACCGAACCCGCGAGACCGAGGATGAGAATGGGCCGGCGTCCAACCCGATCGGAGACTCGTCCCCAAATCGGGGCGAAGAGGAACTGCATCGCCGAGAAGCTGGAGAGAAGAAGACCGAGAATTGCCGGCCCGGCCTCGAGAGCCTTGCCGTAGCGTACCAGGATGGGCATGACGATGCCGAAACCCAGAAGGTCGATCATGACGGTGAGGAAGACGATTCCAAGGGCACGGCGGCTCGCGGTCACGGGAGATCCTTGCTGACTGGTTGGTGGTCGATCGCACGCGGAGACGTCAGGCGATTGCGCCCGCGTTCGCTCCGCTGGAGGAGTTCTTCCAACGCTGTTCGGTGGTATCGGTGCATTGTGGGGAGGCTAGGGGCGAGGAACAAGCGTTTGTCACGCTCGAGGGTGAAAGCGGGAGTGAATCTTCTTGAGGCGACTGGAGTCGACGCGGGTGTAGTGCTGCGTGGTGGCGATGTTCGCGTGCCCCAAGAGTTCCTGGATGTGACGCAGATCGACGCCCCGGGAAAGCAGATGAGTGGCGAAACTGTGTCGCAAGGTGTGGGGGCTGACGCGATCACCCACGCCGATGCGCCGCGCGTACTTCTTAACAAGTTTCCAGATGTCGACGCGGGAGAGGACCTTGCCACGTTTGGAGAGAAAGACCTCCTCGGGCTCGCTCTGATCGCCGACGAGGGCCGGACGGAGTCGACGAAGATACTCCTCCAGGCAGCCTTGGGCGGAAGGGCCGAACGCGACGATCCGCTCCTTGTTCCCCTTGCCCCGACAACGGCAGTAGCGTTCTTCGAGCAAGAGATCGGCGACGCGTAGCGACGCGACCTCGGAGGCTCGAGTTCCGGTGGCGTACATCATCTCAAGCAGCGCACGGTCCCGGTAGTAGAGTCGATCTTGCGGTCGAGGGGAGGCGAGGAGTTCGTCGACTTGGCGATCGCTGAGGACGAAAGGAAGTCGCTCCCAGAGGCTCGGGCGGTTGAGAAGCTCGGCGGCGCTGGCGGTGATGTGACCATCGAGGACCAGGAACCGGAAGAAGACTTTCAGCGAGGCGACGTGGCGGGCCACGCTCGGTGGCGCCAGCGATTCACCGTTGAGAAAGTCGAGATAGTCGCCGAGATGGACGACGGTCATGTCGGCCCAACGAGCGACAGAAACAGTTTCGAGCCACTCGAAGAACCGGACCAAATCGCGCCGGTAAGCGTCGACGGTATTGTCGCTGAGCCCACACTCGTGGCGCAGGTAGGTCTCGAACAGCGATGCGGAAAGGCTGGTATTGATCACACGATGAGGATCGTCGGATCGGTGGTGTCGACTTGCCCGGAAGCGGGCGTTCGACGCTTTGGAGTTGGTGGAATAGGTTGAATCGGCTTGCTTTTGCGAGTTGTACCGCCTATCCCAGAGATGAATCGCCTGGGAAGGCGGACCCGATCCCGCCGAAAAGCGCCGCAAGGTCTCATGGGCAGAGGGACATGTCCAAACGCAAACGCATACTCGTCACCGGCGGAGCCGGTTTTCTGGGATCTCATCTTTGCGATCGGCTCATCGAGCAGGATCACGAGGTCATTTGCCTGGATAATTTCTTCACGGGAAGCAAACGCAACGTCAGGCACTTGTTGCACGACGATCGTTTCGAGCTGATCCGGCACGACGTCACGAAGCCGATCCTGCTTGAGGTCGATTGGATCTTCAATCTCGCCTGTCCCGCGTCTCCGATCCACTACCAGTACAACCCGATCAAGACGATCAAGACTTCGGTCGTCGGGCTGCTGAACATTTTGGGGATGGCCAAGCGGGTCAAAGCCCGCGTCCTCCAAGCCAGCACCAGCGAAGTCTACGGCGATCCGGAAGTCCATCCGCAGCCCGAGACCTACTGGGGCCGCGTCAACACGATCGGCGTTCGCTCATGTTACGACGAGGGTAAGCGGTGCGCCGAGGCGCTCTGCATGGACTACCACCGCTCCAACGGCGTCGACGTTCGCATCGTTCGGATCTTCAACACTTACGGCCCACGAATGGCGCTCAACGATGGACGGGTCGTGAGCAACTTCATCGTCCAGGCACTGCGAGGCGAACCGCTGACGGTGTACGGCGATGGTACCCAGACTCGCTCGTTCTGCTATGTCGACGATTTGATCGAAGGCATCTTGCGGTTGATGGCGTACGAGGGGGAGCAGTGTCACGAGCCCCACAACATCGGCAACCCCGGCGAGTTCACGATGAACGAGTTGGCCGAGATGGTCAATGAACTGGTGGGGAGCACGCAGCCGATCATCCACAAGCCGCTTCCCTCGGACGACCCCAAGCAGCGTCAACCCGACGCGTCGCGGTCGAAGAAGAATCTCGATTGGGAGGCTCGCGTCGCGCTGCGTGAGGGGCTCTCGAAGACGATCGAGGACTTTCGCAAGCGATTGGCCGAAGAGGACGCGGCGTAGGCGATCCAGGTTCCTGAAGAGCATCCGTGATCGGAATCACCAGGGCCGCTCGTGTCGCTCGGCCCCCGGAGGGATTGGATCCCGGCTCAGTAGATCGGAAGCTGGAAGGCCTTGCCGATCAGGACATCAATCCAGATCGCGGCCATGAGGATCGCCACCGGGATGAGTCCCAGACGCGTCCACTTTCCCATTCCCGAGGTCTTCTCCTGAAGCGTCGCGCTCACGGCGATGTATCCACCGATCAGCAGGATCGAACCGGCGAAGGCGAGCGCTGCCATAGTCGCAGGCATGGTTTCCGTACCTCCTAGTTGGTCGCACTGTCCCAAACAGATGTGTCTTTTCGTGGGCGCTCGGTTCACGATTCCTCGCGAGTTCCGTCGAACGCCTCAAGCGGATTTCCCAACGCTCCATGGCGTCGGGGTGATGCATCGTAGTGGCGACCCAAGTGGGAAGTCGAGATGCCGAGGCGAGATTTCCCCTCTCCAATGACAACTCGAGGTATGACCGAAACGCTTGTGATGATTAGGCACCCTCTCACGCCGAGGAAGGCTGGGTTTTCGACCCCAAAGAAGGTAATCTCGGGGAGCTGATTGAGTCATGGGGATCGTGACGACTGGATAGCTTCCGCCCTTCGGAGGGGACTGTGGTAGAGAAGGTGATTCTCGGTGAGATGCGGCCCGGGCAACAGGGCGACTTCTTCGTCCTGCTGGTCGAGAAGACCCGCCGAACGACGCGCGACGGCAAGCCGTTCTATTCGCTTCGCTTTCGGGACCAGACCCGTTCGGTGAGCGTTCCGGTCTGGGAGAATAGCCCCCTCTTCGAACCTTGCGAGGGGGAGTGGGAGTCGGGGCAGCACTTTAAGATTCGCGGCGTCTACTCCGAACACGAACGCTACGGATCGCAAATTGATATTCAGAACATTCGCCCGGCGGTTCCCGAGGACGCGGCCGATGGCTACGATCCCGACGCCTTCGTGCACTCGACCCGATTCAACGTCGACGAACTCTTCGACCAGATGATCGCCGATGCCGAGTCGATCGGCGATGAGCCACTACGACAGCTCGTCCTCGGCCTGCTCAAGCGACACGAGGAGGAACTCAAGAGCTGTCCCGCGGCCTCGAGGAATCATCACGCCTATCGTGGCGGCTTGATCGAGCACACCGTCTCGGTCGTCGCGACGGGCCGCTACCTCGCGGAGAAGTACCAAGCGTACTACCCCGATCTCGAGCCGCCGCTCAATGCCGACCTGATCATCGCGGGCTGTCTGCTCCACGATATCGGCAAGTTGCGTGAGCTTTCCTGGGGGACGGAGACCGCGGCGTACACGATCGAGGGAAACCTCATTGGTCACATTCTCATCGGACGCGATATGATTCGCGAGGCGGCCGCGGAGATTCCCGAACTCAACCCGGAGCTGCTTCAGTACCTTGAGCACATCATCCTTTCCCATCAGGGGACGCCGGAATGGGGTTCGCCGCGCGAGCCGATGATGCCCGAAGCGCTCCTCGTTCACTTCGCCGACGACGTTGATGCCAAGATGAACATCTTTGTCGGGATTCTCGACGCCGCCGACGGTTCGACCGAGTTCACCGATGGCTCGAACGTCCTGAGGCGCAAACTGATCAAGGCGCGAAAGGTGTGATGTCGGCTCTACGATGAGGTTCGCGAATCGAGGAGTAACGGCTCGCGTGGCACACGTCCTTCCGCGAGCTGCATCAGGAGACCGACGACTCCCTGTGGCATCACCGGGAGTATGCTCTCCGGCAGCTCGTCCAGTTCCCACCAGCGATGTCCGACGACGTAGAGGCGTTCTTCCGCGTTCAAGCCACTGTCGTCAATCTCCGCCACCTGCGTCGTTGCGACATAGTATCGCTCGCGAAAAAGAGTCTCCTCGCCCTGGATGAGAAAGGAGCGTTCGCGAACCGCTACCTGGGAACCCAACTCGATCGCCAAGCCCGTTTCTTCCATCAGCTCCCGACGAGCGGCCGTCGGATAGTCCTCGCCGGGTTCAACCCCGCCCCCAGGCGTCGCCCAGTACTCGATGAGCCACGGCCGAAGCGGATCGGGTGGCGAGGAGTCGCGGTGACGAAAGAGGAGAACCCGTGATCGGGGATCGAAGAGGATCACGCGGACTGTTGGTCGAACGTTCAATGCTCGCAACCTTCCGGGACGCTTCGGGTTCAGGATTCACTTCGAGGCGTTTCGGCGGTCTCGCCAGGTGTGGACGAGCACCACGATGCGGCGGGAACCGCGTCCGAACCAGTAGAAGACGACCGTTCCGACGACAAAGATGCCCACGCCGGTCATGATCGTGTAGCGGTGAATCTTGCCCTCGATGATCGCTTCGAGGATGCCGGTGGCGATGCCGATCACGCCTAACAGCACGGGCATGCCGAGCAGGTAGAGAAGAACACAGCCCCAGCCGGCAAGCTGCTCGCTTTCCTTGGGATCGATTTGTTCCGAGTCGTCGAGCATTGGCAAATTCACTCGCTTGAGGGGACGCGCAATCTCTTCGGCGGAAATCATACGGAAGCGCGGCCGGAAATCTTGTCGGACGACTTGCTGACAGGTATCCGCCGGGAATCGCCTGTTTTCAAGTTGCCGTGAAAGGAGGCCAGCGTTCGCCGTCGACGAGGACGTCCTGGATGGTCTCTTCGGGAAGGCTGCCACGCAGACTGCTGGCGAGTCGTTGCTTGCCGACATTGGCTGGGGAGAGCCAAACGGAGAGTCCACGGCTCGAACGCCACCGCGTCGACTCGTAGGAGGAATCCTCCTCGCTCTCGTGGGTGGATAGTTCTTCCTCATGTCGCAGTGCCAGTGGCTTGGGGAGTTCGCCCGCTTCCAGATCGAGCAGGGCGTCCTCATCGATAACTGCCCGGAGGCCGACGTCGCGCTGTTCGGAGCACCAGCGGGAAAGGGCTTCGCCGAGAACCTTCAGTTGGTCCGGAAACGCGTCATTGCGGGGAACAATGAAGAATTGAATCGCCTGCATGGATGAATCCCGATCCTTGGGGAAGATGGTCGATCATGGCGCGACCCGCGCGAGCGTGGATGGCAGGGAACGAAGCCTCGGAGGTCCGTCTACCTCGAGGACTCATGAAGATACCGTCGGCGGCTTGTCAGCCAGTGTTGACGCGGCGCGTCAAAGGCGGGCCAATGGCCCACCCGACTCCCTGATCGTTGTAAGTTAGCCGGCATCGTCGGCATTGTCTCGGATGAGGAGGTACTTTCCGATCAAGTAGAGCGAGGCCCAGGAACCCGCCGCGCCGAAGGGATTTTTGAGCGCTCCGACTTCAAAGAGCGTGGTGTCGGGGACATCGTGCGACTTTTCGGCGCCAACGCGGTAATCGGCCGCGTAGTTGAGCAATCCGAGGACGAAGTCGGCCTCTTGATCCGAACCGTCTTCCCGGAGGTTGGCGAGGACCGGGCGCGCGCCACGAATGATGTTGATCGAGTCCTTGAACCGTTCGGTTCGGCCGACCTTGGTCCGGACATCGGCCGGCACGGTGTCGTAGGCGATCTCGGTTCCCGCGACGACGGGAGCGTAGACTTCGCTGGAGAGCGACTTGAGCCGTCGAGAGATTGCGACCATCTCCTTCTCTTGCCCGCCGGCATTGGAAGAGGGGGCGATTCGCTGGAGAAAATCGACGAAGATGCCTCCGATCGGCCCCTTTTCCTTGAGCATGCGGGCGTAGGCGGCGATCTCGTCGACTGTCCAGGCGGGACGATAGACGATCTGGATCCGGCCTTCCCAGGAGCGAAGCCGTTCCTTCGCTGCCGAAAGGGACTTCGGATCGGGCCACTCCGACTTGAGTTCCCGCACCGACGGATCGCGGAGATAGCTGGCGATCTCGCCGACGCTCCATCCGTCGCCCGCCTCGACCGACAATATCGACAGGAGGCGATGGTAGATGCGCACCTCGGGCTCCGCCGCGGTGTAGAAGATGAAGGAATCGTCCCGACCCGCGTCGTCGGACATGCGCATCCAGTTGGCCAGAAGCCCGATAAGGAACGCGGTCTTGCCATGCCCGGGACGCGCCGCGACCAGCGAGAGTTCCCCGGGCTTGAAGCGAATGTCCAGCGTGTCGAGCGCCCGCCATCCCGAGCGAGAGCCGGTCGGGCCCTCGGCACTTTCGCGATCGAGACGTTCGACCGAAAGCGCCAAGGGAGCTTCCTGGCGGACCTGAACCGCCGAGAGATCGACGGAGACCTTGTGGGCGAGCTTGAGCACGTCGATCTCGGGACGCGACAGCTTCAGCAAGGCGTCCCGCAGGACCTTGTCGACATGACGGCGGACGCCATGCTGCGTGGCGAGGTCGACGAGGTGCTCGTACGCATAGCCGGTGCGCTCGGCCGCGGAGCGCAGCAAGTCCTCTCGCTCCAAGATCGCCCATTCGCCGCGGAGCGATCCGGTGTAGTCGAGCACTTTTTCGATTGCTTGGCGCCGTTGGATCTCCCCACTCTCGGGTGAGACGTCGCCCATCATTCGCAATCCGCAGTAGACACTGCTGCTCACCGAGCGGCTCAGATGCTGCTTCCATGCCCCGATGCCCGACTCGACAACCAGGCGTTCCGGATCGAGGTGGTTGGGGAGGGAAGGGGCGACGTAGGTCATGATCCCCGCGTCGGAGAGTCGGTTGAGCGACTCGAAGAGGGCGGTGTCGCCTCCTCGTCCCGATTCGAAGCAGAGAGTGACGCTGCGAACCTTGTGACGTTTGAGCGTTTCGACTTGGGGGCGCGAGAGTTCTTCCTCGCCGCTAGCGACAACTCGGGTATCGCCGCGCGCTTGGAGGATGAACGCGTCGAAGACGCCCTGGACGAGGACCAAGTCCTTGTGTCGATGCCGCAGCGACAGATTGAAGCAGAGCGGAAAGGCGCGCGCGGCGTCGGGAGTCGCGAGGCCGGTGCTCTTGGTCGTTCCCTTCGGGGGACTCTCGCCGGGCCAGCGGGCGTAGAAGGTCACCGGGCGACCGTGCTCGTCGGCCCAGGGGACGATGATGTGATCCTCGAACGACTTGTCGAGCAAGCCGACGTTGTCGATGTCCTCGGAGGCGTGGGCATCCTCTTGGAGCGACTGGCGAACTTCGGCGACTTTGCCGAAGAGGCCGAGCTGAAAGTCCTGAATTTCATCGTCGGAGAACCCGCGCGCGTCGCGCAGGTAGTTTCGCATCGCCTCCCCCTGGGGAGACCAGAGTCGACGCTGCCCGTCGGCGATTACCGACTCGAGGATCGCGTGGCGTGACTCGCGCCGCCTGGCTCGTTCGACGACATCCTCGCGGAACGGCTTTCGTGGCATGCTGACGCCGGCGGCTTGGGCCAGACGTTTGACGGTTTCGAGGAATTCCTCGCTCGTCTTGGGCGTGGAGCCTTTGTTGACGTACCCGACGAGGGAGACGGTGTGGCCGCACTTATTGATGCGGTAGCACTTGAGGACGTACCCGGACTTGTAGACCGAGGCGTCGCGAAAGTTGCAGCGAGGACAACGAACGTTGTAGTAGAAGCCCTTGTCGTTGGGTTCGAGGTCCTTGAAGACCGTCGCGCGATCAAGGACGGGAAAGACCTTGCGATCGAGGAACTCGATGAGTTCGTTCTTGCCGTAAACGTCCTGTTTCAAGGAACCGATCCTTTCTCGTTGCTGGCTCGTTGGACGCCAACGTCCGAGGTGCAGCCGGTGGTCCGCGAGACTCGAGGCGGAGGCGCTGCCGAGTGGGACGTTCTGGTGTCAGCTCGTTGTGACCATGGTAGTCCGTCGGGCCTGGGAGAAGCCACCGTCAAACGACGGTCGATCGCGGAATCCCGGTCCGACCCAATCGTCGGCCGATTCCACCCGCGTTCACCTCGACCGTTCCGGTCCTCCTGGGTGGAGCGACATCGCCGCTCCGATCGGGAGAACGTTCCGTTGGCAGAGACCCCGCCAAGCCTACTAGCAGCTTACCGGATGAAGGGATTTGGGTGCGACCGTCGTTTCCATTCCGAGCAAAACGTTGCGCGGTGTCGGGACGGTTCTAGGGGTTCTAGCGAGTCCGCGCCGTGAGTGGAGGAGAGCTTCGCGCGGCGAACGAAAAAAGCCCGTCCCTCCATGTGGAGGAACGGGCTTGGTTGGACGTCGGTCAGATCGACCACGCGGGAGCCATTAGAGCCCGAACGTGGTTTCCAGGCCGAGTTTCTCTTCCTCTTCCTCGAGGATGATGATCCGCGGGGTGACCATCAGCATCAAGCTTCGCGAGATACGGGCACTGGCCGCATTCTTGAAGAGACGGTTGACGTACGGCAGCTTGCTCAGGACCGGCGTGCCGAATTCGTTGCGAGCTTCCTGGTGCGTCTTGAGACCACCGAGGAGGATCGTTCCGCCGTCGGGCACGTTGACGGTCGTCTGAACCGACTGGACCGCGACGGTCGGCAGTTCGATCGTCGCCGTCGCCGTTCCCGCCGATCCGACGAGTCCCGAGCCACCCGCGGTCGCCCCGACTTCGATCTGTCGCGTCGAGCCAGGCTCGATCGACTGGATGAGCGGGATGACCTGGATCCGGACGAAGCGTCGGTCGGCCGACACCACCGCTTGGACCTGGAGGGTCGTACCGTCGTTGATGACGCTGACGGTCGGATCGAAGGCCGCCGCCCCCGCGGAGATATTCGAGGTCGCCCCCGTGACGAACGGCACCTGACGCGAGACGATGACGCTGGCGGTTTGGCCGTTGAACATCGTCACCTTGGGAGCCGTCACCAAGTTCTGGCGACGATCACCCTGGACGGCTTCCATCAGCAGGAAGACGTCGATGTCGTTCAGGAACGCGATCCCGAAGTTGGTACCTCCAAGGGTCGTGTCACCCAAACCGGCCAGAGCAGGGACCGTTGCCTGGGCAAAGGACGACTGCGAGACCGGGATGTTGAAGTTCTGCAGGAAGTTACCCGACGGATCCCGACCGACCGTCACGCCACGGACATGGTTGCCATCGGCGCGGGCGGTGTTGCCCGGTCCCGCGGGGGCCACGTTGTTGGCATTGACCAACGGCAGTGGGTTGCCCGGAGGGCTGAGCTGGTTGGCAGTCGGATCGGACTGAATGATCCAGTCGTCGTTGTTGTTGTCGAACGTCACGTCGAAGTCGATACCGATCCGCTCGAAGAACTCCTCGGTCACGTCGACAAAGCGAACCTCGACGGTGATCTGCAGGTCCTGGAGACGACGCAACTGCGTGAACATGTCGGCGAGTTGCTCGTGGACCTCCTGGGTCTGGGTAACGACGAAGCTCCGGTTGGGTTCGAAGTACCCGATGGAACCGAGTCCACCATTCTCTTCCCAGGTGTCGGTCGCGATCGTGGTGCGGATGAGCTCCATGACGTCCTCGGCGATGTCCTCACCGGTGTCGCCCTGGCCGAGACCACCCTGGCCGCCGCCTCCGCCGCCGCCGCCGAAGCCACCGCCTCCGCCGCCGCCGCCGAAGCCACCGCCTCCGCCGCCGCCTCCACCGAAGCCGCCGCCGCCTCCACCGAAGCCGCCGCCACCTCCGCCCAAGCCGCCACCGCCTTGGCCACCGCCGCCGAGAGCACCTTGACCGGCGTTGCCGCCGCCAAGAGATCCCGCCAGACCGATGCCGCCACTGTTGAAGTCGATGATCGGGATGACGAGGTCCGCCACCGGGTAGACTCGGGTGACGAGCTCGCTTCCGGTTTCCTGGGCATCCGTGATGAGGAGCACCTCATCCTGGATCAGGAACGTCAACTCCATCGGCTTGAGGATCAGCCGCAACGCACTCTTCAGGGAGACTCCCTGGAGCGAGAGCGTCACGGGGACATCCGGATCGAGCCCGAGGATATCCAGACCGTTTTGGTCGAGCACGATGTTCACGCCCGTCGAGTCCTGGAGGAACTCGACCGCGTCACGAAGCGTCGTGTCCTGGAAGTCGATGTCGATCGGCTGCTTGAGAGCCTGTTCGATCCGACGGGTCGCTTCGCTCTTCTCGGTCAGGTCGACCGCGTCGCGGTACTTCGCCCGCAGCGTGGTCAGGTCTTCCCAGAACTTCGCATCGGGGAAGTCCAAGGGTTCGGCGTCCGATCGCGGAATCGAAGCCTTTTCGACCTCGTAGATCGCTTCCCAGAACCCTTCCTGCTTCTTCTCCTCGACCTCGTTGATCAGGAGATAGTGCCGCGCGAGTCGGGCACGCCACAGGGCGGCGTGGCCGAACACCTCGTCGGGGTCGATCTCGGTCACTTGGTAGGCGACCGTCTCGGCCTCCGAGAAGCGCCCCTCGTCCATCAGGGCGTTGAACCGCTTGCTGAGCTCCTTGATCTGCTGCTGCTTTTGCAGGTCGATCTGCTCCTTGTTAAGCTGTCCCTCGACAATGGACTCGGAACGACGTTGCGCGATGTTCTCGATCTCCAGCCGCTTACGCTGGTTCTGGTAGTCCTGGATGCGGCGATCGAGCTGGCGGACCAGCGGTTGGGTCAGCTCGGAACTGAGGGCTGACTCCTTGATCGTCGCACGGGTCGACTCGAGCAGCGCGATGGCCGACTCGGGTTCGCTGGTGAAGAGCTGGCCCGCCCGGGTCAGCGAGTTGATCGTCTCCTGACGCAGTTTCTGGGCGAGCACCCGTTCGCGTCGGATCGACTCCTGGATCAAGTCGCGATCGGAGGTCGTCCGAGCTCCCGGGATCGTGGCGCCGGGAGCGGTCCCGGTCTTGGCCGTACCGCTGGGAGCCGGGGCCGGGGCCGTATCACTCACGCTGGCCTTGCCCTGCGTGAAGCGAGTCGGGAAGTCGTTGGCTCCCATCGCCGGACCACCGATCGGAAGTTCCGTGGCCGGTTGGAATGCCGGTTGACGATCCGCGATGCTGCGTCGACCGGGCGTCGACGAGGTCGGCACCACGTCGCGGTCCATCCCCTCGGGCGTCCGCTTGGACGCGACGCTCGGGATCGGCTCGCTCGCACCAGCCGCCTCGACCGGAATCATGCTCTCGCCCTTGGTGCTGGCGGGGGCCGATTCCTTGGCCGGCTTCGCCACAGGCGTCGTCGCGGCGATGGACGTCACGACTTGCTTGCTGACTTCCGGCATCTTGGCGACGCTCTTGCTCGTTTCGACCACCTTCTCGACCGGGGCCGAGGTCTTGTCGACCTTGGGCAGAGTCTTCACACCACTCATCGAGGCGACGTCGGACGTCGTTCCCCCCTTCGAGGTGTCGGCGACCTTGTCGACCTTCGGGAAGGTATCGAGCTTGGGCAGCGATTCGGTTCGCTTCGGCGTCTTCGCCTGGGCGATCGCCTGCTCGACCTTGGCCGTCGTCTCCGGCATCTTCGGCGAAGGCGTGCTTGCCTTCTTCGAGAGCCCACCGAAGATCGGCGGCGGCGGAGGTAGCTCCGCGACCGACATCGTCGACTTGGCCGGCTTCGACTCCACCTTGGCGACGGTCTTGGTCTTCGGCGACTTCGTCGAAGCGACGGTCTTGGTCTTGGAAGACGTCATCGTCGGGGCGACGGTCTCGGTCTTGGAAGACGCCATCGTCGGGGCGACGGTCTCGGTCTTGGAAGACGCCATCGTCGAAGCGACTGTCGTCTTGACCGGCTTGGCCGTCTTGTTCGCGACCGCCGTGGGAGGAGCGGGCAGCGAACTCGTTGTCGCGAAGCCCGGAGCCTTCTCGGTCACCGGAGTCTTCGAGGCAACGCTCGTCTTGCTCGGCGTCTTGGTCTTGGTCGACTTGGTGGGAGTCTTGGGCTCCGCCTTGGCGACGCTGGTCGCTTCGGCCTCGTTCTCCTTGCCACCGAAGATCGACTTCATCGAGCCGATGCCGGTACGGACCTTCGACTTGCCCGAGCGGGCGAACCGTCCGAAGAGCGATCCCGATTCCTCGGTCTGCTCCTTTTCGGTCGCCTTGGGGGCGGGAGTCGTCGTCTTGGGCGTCACCTTCGCGACGCTGGTCGTGGCCGGCTTGGATTCCTTCTTTTCCACCGGGGTGCTCGGCATCTTCGCGGGGCTCTTCGCCTGGGCGACGAGCTTGGTCGAGGAGGTCGAGACCTGCTGGGGAGCCTTGGGCTCGAGCGAGACGACCGGTTGGACCGTCTTCGCCGCGGCAGTCGCGTCGGTTTGAACCGGAATGCGGCTCGCTCCGCTCTGTCCCGTCATGTTCGTCGCGATCGCCGTCGACGTCGGAATCGGTTTGACGGGAGTCGCGGACTTGGGCAGGGCCGAAGTCGTCCGCGTTGCGACCGGGGTGGCCGGCTTGGTCGTGCGGGCCGAAGCCAATGCGGTCGACGGTGTCGCCTGGCCGGTGGTGATCATCGACGAGAGATCCGCGAGAGCCCGCCGTTCCGTCGCGTCGAACGAATTCGAGTAGCGAACGGCATAGGTGAGGTAGACCTTCGCTTGAGTCTTCTCGCCACGATCAATCGCTTCCTTCGCCTTGTTCAGTAGGGCGAGTCCCTTGTTACGGTTGTCGACCTTCTGAATCGTCTCGAGCAATGTGTCGGCTTCGCCGTGCATGTTGTAGTTGCCCGACTTCAGCTTCATCGCGAGGCCGTGAGCCTCCTGAAGCTTGCCGGCGCGGATCAAGCTCTCGACCTGCGTCTTGATCGCCGCCCCCTCGGGGTTGGAAGCCTTCCAGTCGCTCGTCGGCTTGGTGGCGCTGGCGAGCGAAGCGTTGCTCGCGGGCATTGACGTGGCCGGTGGAGCACTCGTCGGCGTGGTCTGGGCCAAACCGGCGTCCGTACGCTCCTGAAGTTTCCGTTTGATCTCGACGAGCAGATCCTCGGGCTTCTCCTCGTCCTTGCCGAGAGGCGCCTTGAGCACCGCGGCAAGCTGCGCCTCGCGGGCGGCTTCCTCAAGGAGACCGACCTTCATCAGTCGACGGGACCGATGCATGAGGTGCCGAGCCTGGGCGACCCGCCGTTGGACCGACTGGGGATCCTTACGATCCTGCGTCCGCTTGCGAAGGGCGGTGTGGGCTTGAAGAATCCGCTCCGGAGAATCCTCGAAGTCGGCGAACGTGACGTTCATCGCCTTGGCACGTTGGGCAAGCGCGACCGCTTGCGGGTACTGGCCTTCGTTGAGGGCCTTACGCGCCTCGCTGACCAACTTAATGGCCTGCTGCTTCTTCGGCGAAGGCGCGGAAGACGCCGTCGCCTTCGCGGCGGTGTTCATCGCGTTCTTTTGCTGGCGAGCGAACGCCAAGCCCTTGCGGAGCTGGCTCGACTTCCAACCGAGGTTGGCGTCCTTGCCGGCGAGGCTCTCGGCGCTCTTCAGATACTGCTCGGCCTGATCGAGCTTGCCTTGACGCAGGCTCGACTCGGCTTGAACCAGCAACGACTGAGCTTGCTGGCGAGCCTTCTCCGGGTCGACGTTCTTCGGCGTCGGCTGTCCCGAAGCGGGCGCGGCGCTCTTCATGTAACCCAGGAGCTTGTCCGGCGTCTCGTCGAAGGGCCGGTACATCACGTTGAGCTGCTTGGCTTGCAAGCAGAGGGTCCGTGCTTGGTCGTACTGACCAGCTCCCATCTGTCGGCGGGCCTCACGCAAGAGGCTGAGGGCTCGCTGACGGTTGATTTCGTTGGAGGATCCCGCCGCAGCGATCGACGGCGAGGAGTCGCTCTTGCGAATGGAGGTGCCGCGCGGAGCGGACGACTCGGCTTCCTCGGCAGGCGCGCCGTTGGACGGCTTGGCCTTCTTGCCATCGGAGTAGCCTTGAGTCTCCTTGCCGTCCGGCTGCTGCTGGCGAGCGACTTCGATGTCGCGAAGCAGCTTGTCGGGCGTGTCGCCGAAGAGCCAGTAGCCTTGGTAGCGCGAGGCTTCCTTGGCGAAGCGTTCGGCTTGCTCGAGATGACCCTTGGAGAGCCATTCGCGGCCGTTGGCGAGAAGTTCGCGTGCCGCGGTCCGCGTCATCGTCTCCCCCTGGGAGGGAATCGGCGGCGTCGGCACCATCTCGGCGTGGGAAGCCGCTTTGATCGAGCTCTCCTCGACCTTCGGCTTTTCCACGGTGACGGTCTCGCTGTCATCGCCACGACGGCGGAAGACATTCGACCAGAAGCCTTGCTTCTTGTCACCCCGCAGCTCCTCGCCGAGGGCGTCAACGCGTTGGCGTTCCTCCTCGGAGAGATAGCGATTCGCGGTGACTCGTTTCACGAGGTTGAAGGCGGTGGTGTGATCCCCCGCCTTGAACGCCCGTTCGGCCTCACCGAGCTCGGCTTGAGCTTGGGCTCGGGACTGCAGGGCGGCACGCGTCCTGCGTTGAAAGTCATCCAGGACTTCTCGGTCCTTCTCGGAGAGACGCGTCGCGCCCTCTCGAGCCGCGCGGAATGCACGGGCCGACTGTTCGTAATCGCCTCGGCGGAAGAGCCGAATGCCTTCCCGCAGTTCCACTCCCGGTTCGGACGTGTCGGCAACGATCCTCGTCTGGGAGGGTTGGCTGGTCTGTGACCAAGCGAATTCAGTCGCCGACAGGCCGACGCACACGCTTAACGCGGAGGCGAAGAATCTTGCTCGTCGCAACGCCGTCACCCTTTCAATTGTCCCCAAGCACTCTCGTTGAACTGGAGCACGACGAAACGCCAGCCTGGGGCCAAGCGATCGCCCTGATACCCCGCTCCTGTCGTGGTCGGTTTCCCCCGAAGCAAACCACGACTGATCCAAGGTCCAATGCGCGTCCCGGGTGTCGGCTTCAAGTGGCGAGTTCAGCGGAGAGGACGGTCCTCTCAAGGAGAGGGCGCACGGTCGCTGAGTCGCGTGGTGTGTTGCAGTTGGTTGTGGGGCGGATAACTCTCCAAGTTTTTCCTGTCAACAGCGGTTGACGCCCTTTTCCCCGACTTGGCGAGCATTTCTGAAAGTTAAAATCAAGCTCCCTCGCGGAGTGGGACAAGTGGCGTGGAGAAGGTGGTTGGCGAAGGAATATAATGTCTCGGCGACTTTGGGCCCTACGTGGAAAACGCCGACCTCAACGACTCGGCAAGAGCGCGTCGACGGGCAAGAGTCACTCCTGTAGGTCAGGCCATTGCCTGACATGGGGTGGACTCCTGTGGTGGCCGATCTAGGCTTAAACGTTTCCCCTCACCCTGTGGGAGAGGGGTTAGGGGTGAGGGGGGCGCATACGCGAGCTACCCTTAATTCTCCGGGCCGGATTCTCCCTCGCCCGGCTCACGACGTTCGCCGACCTCTCCCCAAGGAGAGGTGAGAAGCACCCGACACTTAGAGCTAGATGGACCCGTAGGTCAGGCCATTGCCTGGCGTGAGCTGAGTCTTGTCAGGCAATGGCCTGACCTACGATGGGACGTTTCCCCGCACGCGGACAACTGCAAGGAAAGCGAAAAGACAACGTGGCGGACATGGCCAGCGATCGGCGCACGCCGAAAGAAAAGGCACGCGACTTCCCCGACGGACCGGGCGTCTATCTGATGAAGGATAAGCGCGGACGCGTCATCTACATCGGCAAGGCCAAGAACCTCCGTAGCCGGGCGTCGACTTACTTCACCGAGGCCGCGGCCCAGGATCGCCGCACCGCCGACATGGTGCCGCTCATCGCCGACATCGACTTCCTCAATACCGACAGCGAAGTCGACGCGCTGCTCATGGAAGCGCGGCTCATCAAGGACATCCAGCCGAAGTTCAACGTCGAACTCAAGGACGACAAGTCCTTCCCCTACTTGCAGATCACCACCAACGAGGACTTTCCCCGCGTCGAGTTCACGCGCGAACCGGCCGATCGCGGCGTCAAGCTCTACGGCCCCTTCGCCAGCGCCAAGTCTCTGCGCGGAGCGATTCAAGTGTTGCAACGCGTCTTCAAGTTCCGCAACTGCACGCTCGACATCGACGCCGACGACGAGAAGTGGAAGTGGTACCGTCCCTGTCTGCTCTTCAACATCAACCAGTGCACGGCGCCTTGCAATATGCGGATCAGCAAAGAGGAGTATCGCAAGGACATCCAACGGCTTCGTCTCTTTCTCGACGGCAAGCGCGACAGCCTGCTCGACCAGATGCGAAAGGAGATGAAGGAGGCCGCGAAGGAGCTCGAGTTCGAACGAGCCGCCAAGTTGCGCGACGAGATCCATTCGCTGGAGACGCTCAACCTGCGCGGCGACCTGGAGACCCACGAGCAACCCGAGGTCTTCTACATCGACCCGAAGAAGGGGCTCGCGGGACTTCGCAAGGTGCTAAAGCTCTCCTCCGAACCGAGGACGATCGAAGGGATCGACATCGCCCATCTCGGCGGATCGGAGACGGTCGCGAGTCTCGTCACCTTTCTCGACGGCATCCCGTTCAAGCCGGGCTATCGCCGCTTCCGCATCAAGACGGTTGGGGGCGTTGACGACTTTCGTTCGATTGCCGAGGTGATCGAACGCCGCTTCCGTCCCGAGCGTGAGGAGGAGTGGCCTCGGCCCGACTTGATTCTGATCGACGGCGGCAAGGGGCAACTCAGTGCCGCGCTCGACGCCTTCAAGCGAATTGGCGTCTCGCCTCCCGAGATCCTCGGTTTGGCCAAGCGCGAGGAAGAGATCTTTCGTCCCGACGAGCCCGAACCGATTCGCCTAAGCCGACACAGCGCCGGCTTGCGACTTCTGCAATCGGTCCGCGACGAAGCCCATCGCTTTGCCCGGCACTACCATCATCTCTTGCGATCGAAGAAGACCTTGGGGTAGCCGACCGTTGATCTCCTCGTTGCCGGCAGCCAATCGATCAACAAGCTGTTGGAGCAGGGACGCGAACCTCTGAGGCACGCGGGACATTCCAGGCATGGCGCCGCTTAATATGATGAGACGATGGAGTCATGGAGTTGAGACCACCCAAGCCCGACGTCGCCCGCGAGTCGTGGAAGAGACCGAGATGTTCGTGAAGGAGATCGATCATGATCGCGCCGGCGGGAGGGATGGACAACGCCCGGCTTGGGCTGCTGATCGAAGAGATGGGTTTCGAGATCGAAGGAGAGCAGGGGGCCTGGCAGTTCACCTTCGCCGATCGAACCTTGATCGTTCTGACCGACGACATGCACGACCGGATGAGGATCATGACGCCGGTCGCACGAGAGAACGAGATCGCCGAGGAGGAGTTGCGGGTGCTGTTGTCGGCGAACTTCGATCGTGCCCTCGACGCTCGCTATGCCCTAAACAAAGGGCTGCTGTGGTCGGCGTTCTTGCATCCACTGGGAACGCTCTCCGACGAACAGTTCCGCGACGGCATTCACCAAGTCGTCACGCTCGCCGACAACTACGGCACCAGCCACGCCAGTTCCGACCTCATCTTCGGCACGGAGGATTAGGGATTCAACCACGGCTAAAGGTCAGCTTCTCTTCACCTCTCCTTGGGGAGAGGTCGGCGAATGAAGTGAGCCGGGTGAAGGGACGAGCGACTTGGTGGAACAGGGCGAATTGTTGAAGAAGAATCCCCTCACCCCTAACCCCTCTCCCAGTGGGAGAGGGGAGCAAGAGACTAGCTCTCCCAGTGGGAGAGGGGAACAAGAGACTAGCTCTCCCAGTGGGAGAGGGGAACAAGAGACTAGCTCTCCCAGTGGGAGAGGGGAACAAGAGACTAGCTCTCCCAGTGGGAGAGGGGAACGAAGTTGGCCGTCAACTACGCCTAGGGGACGCACCGCTTGCGTCATGAAAGTCCTTCACCAATGAATCGCAAAGAGATTGCCAAGGTCCTCGATGAGTGCGGCACGCTGCTGGAACTGAAGGGCGAGAATCCCTTTCGGGCCAATGCGTACCACAACGCCTCGCGGGCGATCCAGCGACTCGAAGGTGATCTCGACGATCTGCTCGAACAGAAGAAGCTCGGGAGCGTCAAAGGGATCGGCAAGACGATGGTCGAGAAGGTCGAGGAACTGGTCGAAACCGGTTCGCTCAAGTTTCTCGAGAAGCTTCGCGGCGAAGTCCCCTCGGGCTTGGTCGAGATGTTGCGGATCAACGGCTTCGGACCCAAACGCATTCATCAAGCGTACAAGGAACTAGGCGTCGACAGCGTCGAGAAGCTCAAGCTGGCGGCAAGCGACGGCCGGCTCGCGGGCATGAAGGGATTCGGCAAGAAAACGGCCGAAAAGGTGCTCGAAGGGATCGCTTTTCTCGACGAATCGGGCCGCCGGGTGCTCTATCCCGTCGCGCGGGAACTCGCCGAGCGGGTCATGGAGGCCCTCGCGGGGCATCCGGCGATCAAACGGATGACGCTTTGCGGGAGTCTGCGCCGCGGCCGGGCGACGATCAAGGACATCGACCTGCTCGTTGCCAGCGACGACTCCGAACCGATCATGAAGCAGTTCGTCGAACTCCCCGATGTCCGTCAGATCGTCGGTCACGGCAGCACCAAGTCGAGTGTCGTCCTCGACAACGGCATGGCATGCGACCTGCGTGTCGTCGCCGACAAGCACTTCCCCTTCGCGATGCACTATTTCACGGGCAGCAAAGAGCACAACGTGGCGATGCGGGCTCGGGCCCAAGACTACGGGCTCAAGCTCAACGAGTACGAGCTCGCCGGCGAGAAAAAGAATATCGCGTGCAAGGAAGAAGAGGATATCTTCGCGGCGCTCGATCTCGACCCAATTCCGCCCGAATTGCGTGAGGATACGGGCGAAATCGCCGCGGCGGCGGACAAAAGTCTCCCGAAATTGCTCGAATCGGGCGATTTGACGGGGATCTTTCATTGCCACACCACGGCAAGTGATGGCGGGGCGACGCTCGAGGAGATGGCCGCCGGGGCGAAGGCGGCGGGGTTTGGCTATTTGGGACTCGCCGATCACTCGCAAACCGCCGCGTATGCCAATGGGCTCTCGCCGGAACGGGTGCGCGAGCAGCAGAAGAAAATTGACGCGTTTAATGCCAAATCGGACGGTTTTCGGCTCTTTAAGGGGATTGAATCGGACATTTTGGCCGATGGATCGCTCGATTATGATGAGAAAACGCTCGAATCGTTCGACTACGTGGTGGCGAGCATCCACCAACCGATGAACATGAGCGAGACGGAGATGACCGAGCGGATCTGCCGCGCGATCCGGCATCCGCGCTGCACGATGATCGGCCATCTGACCGGTCGGCTGCTCCTGCACCGAGACGGGTATCCGCTCGACGTCGAGACGATTCTTCGCGAGGCCGCCAAGCACAACACGATGATCGAGATCAACGCCCATCCTTGGCGGCTCGACCTCGATTGGGTCAACTGCAAGCGGGCCAAGGCGCTGGGCGTCAAGGTGGCGATCAATCCCGATGCCCACAGTGTCGAGGGGATCGACGACACCAAGTATGGGGTCTTGACCGCCAGGCGGGGATGGCTCGAAGCCGGCGATGTCTTCAACACCTTGCCGGTCGACGAGATCGCCAAGCGGTTGAGGGCGGGCAAGGACGGGTGAGCGGCTGCAAAAGTTTTCACGTTTCTTGGAGGTTGGACGTCCGCCAATCGTCTCGAACGCGAATCCCATAGTAGCAACTTGTCCAATGCAATCGTTTCATCTCGGCCGTGACGTGACGTAGAGTGTCCTTGCGGGCAGCCATGTTGTCGATGCAAGCGGCCCAGGGATGTTGATCGCGGTGGCGTTTGGCGGCGCCCGAGCGAACGCGGAACATATCGTTTCTGATCGCCTTCCTGGGAGCGAACCGTCGGTCCGATGTCGCCTCTTGTCCTGAGTGCCTGGCTGCTCACCATTCCGCAGATGACCACTGCCGAGTCAAGTTGGCTGGAGATGCCGCGCGTCTGGGCGGTCGTTGTCGCCATTGAGGAATACGAGGACCAGCGCATTCCCGGACGTCGTTTCGCACGGCGAGACGGCGCCGAACTCTACGATGTGATCACGTCGCCCTCGATCGTCGGAGCATCACCCGATCACGCGTGGCTCTTGACCGATCGCCCCGACGCCAAGCGGGGGGCCCTCCTCGCGACCGCCTCCAACCTGCGTGGCGTGCTGCGAACCATCAGTCGTCAATCGGGACCGCATGACATCCTTCTCCTCTCCTTCAAAGTCTCGGGGATTCCCAGTGGCTCGGAGTTCCGTTGGCTGCTCCACGGGACCGACTTTTCGCGACTGTCCGAGACGACGATTCGATCCTCGGAACTCAAGGATCTCATCGAGCACGTTCGTTGCCATGACGTCCTGACGCTCGCGGACGTCTGTTTCGCGATGCCGGCTCGCGTGCTCGAACGCCAAGCGGCGCTCGCGGACGCGAACTGGCCGGGGCTGTTCAAGGGACTGCTGGGACCAAGGCGGTTCGTCTTCAGCGCCAACGAGGCCCACGATCCGTGTCCCGTTTCCACCGACCATCGGGAAGGGCTTTTCGCTCACACCGTGATCGAAGGACTCAGCGGCAAGGCGGACACCGCCGGCGAGGAACCGGATGGTTGGATCACGGCGGCGGAACTCTGGGACTACCTCGCGAAACAACTTCCCGTCGCCGCTCAAGAGACCGTCGGGACTGATGCCAACGCCATCCCGGTTCTGTTTGGCGGGGAGCAACCTCCCTATGTGCGGATCGCCCGACACACCGAGGTGTGGCCACAACGACGCAAGCAGCTCGGGGATCTACTCGAGGCGCACCAAGCGGGCCGAATCGACGCGGAGACCTACGCCGACGGGGTGCGTCTCCTGCGGATGATGCCTCGATTCGACGAGGACCGCGAACTTCGCCGCGACTACGAACGTTTTTTGGCGGGAGAGTTGAAGGGCAAGGATCTCTCCGATCAGCGTTTGGCGCTGATTCGACGACGTCACTATAGCCCCAACGACGCGTTGCAGTTCGCGACCGATGTCTTGGAAGCGCGCAACCGAATCGAGGATGATTACGTTCGGCCCGACGTCGCGAACTGGGCGTTGGAGGTCGGGATTCGTGGTCTCTTGCGTAGCGCGGGCGAGGAGGTCCCCACCAGTATCGAGAAGCGACTCGCGCAGCGCGACCAACTGAGCGAGGACGACTGGTTCGATCTGCTGATGCAGACACGACTCTATCTTGGGACTCGCGACGACTTGCCGGGGCGGACCGCGTTGGATCTACTTCTCGCTCGGATGCTCGAGTCGCTCGATCCCTTCTCGCGTTACTTGACGCGCGAGGACTTGCAGGAACTTCGCCGCAAGAACGAGGGGCACTTCGCGGGCATCGGCGTCCTGCTGGGCGAGGACGAGAAGAACCATCAATTGCGGGTAGTGACTCCCGTGCTCGGCGGGCCGGCGTTTCGTGCCGGGCTGCGGGCGGGAGACCGAATCGCCGCGATCGATGGCCGCAAGGTGGCGGAGATTCCCTACGAGCAGGCGCTGGATCTGCTGGAGGGACGCAAGGGGTCGACGGTGACGATTTCGGTGCTTCAAGAGGGAGAGGCCGAGCCGAAGTCGATGACGATCGAGCGCGGCCCGGTCCAAATCGAGAGCGTCGTCGGCTTGCAGCGCCGTCCCGATCACTCGTGGGACTACTGGCTCGACAAGAAGGACGGGATCGGCTATGTGCGGCTGACCCGTTTCGCCAACGACACGCCGCAACAACTCCGTCGCGTCCTGAGCAATCTTCGGCGTCACGGACTTCGAGCGCTGGTGCTCGATTTGCGGTTCAACCCAGGCGGGCTACTTGAGTCGGCGACCGAAGTTGCCGATCTCTTTCTCGATGACGGACTCATCGTGGACATACGAAGTAGGACGGGTCGGTCGCGTTCGATCGAGGCCCATCGTTTTGGCACGTACCGCGACTTGGCCCTGGTCGTGATGATCAATCGCGAGAGTGCCAGTGGCAGCGAGATCGTGTCGGCGGCCTTAGCGGATCATCAGCGCGCCAAACTGGTGGGCGAGCGGAGTTTCGGCAAAGGGAGCGTGCAGGAGTTTCGAGATTTGGAGCGAGGGGGCGGCCTCAAGCTGACCACCGCGACCTTTCACCGTCCCAACGGAGCCAACCTCCATCGCTTTCCGGAGATGGGGCAAGAGGAGACCTGGGGCGTGCGACCCGAGCCGGCCTTGGAGCTCCCTCTCTATCGCGAGGACGTCGCCCAGCTTGAGGACATGCTCGAGGATCAGAAGATCATCCGACGTAAGCCCAATATTGTGAACCACCTAGAGAATGACTCGCAGCTTCGGCGAGCGCTGCGGGCGGCGCGAGTGAGTTCTCGTTAGGAGCCAGGTGGCAGGGACGTTCGTCGCTACGTGCGATTGGCGGCGAATCGCCTGTCGCGTCGACTCGATCGAGACCGATGGCGGCCGATACTCCTTCCTGGTTTCTCCATGCTTCCGCCCTAAAATGAGGCTCCCAAATTCTGCGCGGATCTGTATGATACCACTCAGGTAAGGAGATGATCCGTGCTCACGGGCTCTAGCCCGAGGGGGCGACGCGCAAGTGGGATCAACGCCCACTTGTTCTTTTTCATGGCCATCCTCTTCTTCGAAGACGTGATGCGAGGAGCCGGTGGATACGCTCTCCTCGCGGGTTAGGGCTTGAGCCAAGTGGCCACGTCCCGGGTTGGCGGTGTTGGAAGACACCGACGATGAGCTTGTTGGAAACGAATGCCGAGCCGGTTGTTGGCGTTGGGGGAAATGAATGAACGCCGAATTGTTGCGAATTGTGGATAGTATCCACCGCGACAAGAACATCGATCAGGAGATCGTCTTCAACGGCATCGAGTCGGCGTACATGACCGCCGCACGCAAATATTACGGCGAAGAGTCGGATATTGAGGTCGTGATCGATCGCGAGTCGGGGGCTATCACCGCCACGCACGACGGTTCCCCCATCACGGCCGAGGAATTGGGTCGGATCGCCGCCCAATCCGCCAAGCAGATCATGATCCAGAAGATCCGCGAAGCCGAGCGGGATGCTCTCTACGACGAGTTCCGCCAGGAGCGGGGGACGATCTTCACCGGCGTCGTGCAGCGGGCCGAGGGGAGCGTCGTCACCGTGAATATCGGCAAGGCCGAGGCGCTCTTGCCGCGAAGCGAACAGATGCCGGGCGAGACCTTTCGGCCTGGCGAACGCGTTCGGGCGGTCTTGATCGAGGTTCGCAAGAGCGGTCAGCGGGTCAAGCTCATCCTCTCGCGGACGCACCCCGATTTCGTGCGTCGTCTCTTCGAACAAGAGATTCCCGAAATCGCCGAACACATCATCGAAATGAGGGCGATCGCTCGCGAGGCGGGCTATCGAACCAAGGTCGCGGTCAGCAGCATTGATAGCAAAGTCGACTGTGTCGGCGCTTGCGTCGGCGTCCGCGGCAGTCGTATCAAGAATGTCTTGGACGAACTCAACGGCGAGCGGATCGATATCATTCGCTTCAACGAGTCGAACCAAGTCATGATCCCCAACGCCCTGGCGCCCGCGCAGATCGAAGAAGTTCAGATCTACATGCGGATGGGCCGGGCGATCGTGCTTGTTCGCGAGGACCAGCTTTCGCTCGCGATTGGCAAGCGTGGGCAGAATGTTCGGCTCGCCTCAAAACTCGTCGGCGTCGATATTGAGATCATGACCTTCGACGAGTTGACCGAAGAGATTGAGCGGGCCGAGGCGACGCTCTCGGAACTGCCCGATGTCTCGGAGGATGTCATTGACTCGCTGATCGAGGAGGGAATTCTCTCCTTCGACGACCTTTCGGTGATCGAAGTCGAACAGATCATGGAAGTGACCGGCCTGGTCGAGTCGGAAGCCGCGAGGATTGTCGGGTTCGCGGAAATGAAGGCCGAAGAGGCCCCGCAGGAGTCCTCGAGCCGCAGTTCCATGCTCAGCGCTCCCTCGGCCTCGCCGACTAGTTCGCCATCGTCCTCTTCGGGATCCTCCAGCGAGGAGCCCAGGGCCGAAGGGCTGCTTGAGGAGACTCGTCCTCAGGAGGCTCGCGTTCCCAGCGTCGACGACCTTTTCGGTGGCGACCCAACCCCCGAAAAGCAAGAGGACGAGAAGAAGATCACCGCGGCTCAGCTCTTCGGGGACGACAAGCCCAGCGAGGAGCCGGAGACCGCGTCAGAGTCGCCTTCCAACACGGAAGAGGCTCCGGAGGATTCACCCGCCTCGTAACGATGATCGCTTGATCGTTTCGACGAACCCGTCGAGGCGACGACGTTTGATGACGCCCGCCGACATGTGGTTCGCGACGGAAACGATCGGTTGTCATCCGGAGAAGCATGGCACTGGAGCGATGGGCTCCTTGAATGGTGAACGACATGGGACCATTGGTCACACTGGAGATAGGCTTGCACGAAAGGATGCCGATCGGATGAAGGCGTCATGAGAACGGCAAGCTTTTCTGGGACGAAGTATCGTGAAGCCCGTTTCCCAAGGGGGGGACGGTGATGTAACAATTGAGGGGTGCTGTTTGAGCAAGGATAAGGTCCGAGTCTATCAGCTTGCTCGAGAGCTTGACGTGGAAAGCAAGGATCTCATCGAGCTGATGAGGTCAGCCGGCATTGACGTCAAGAATCACATGACGACACTCGACGCCGAAACGCGTCAAGTGACGCAGGATCTTGTCGCCGGTAAAGTCTCTCCCGAGCGGATTCGAGGTTCGAGCCCACCTCCTCCTCCCGCGGCGAAGCCGAAGGCGAGCAGCCCCGGGGAGAGCATCCCCGCCCCACGCGCCTCCCGCGTCACGCAGATCCCTCGCGGGAAGCAGAAAGAAGACGACGAGGAAGCCGTCGACGAGGGTGCGGGTCAGGAGACCCCTTCCCAGACTGGGTCGCCGGAACCGGTTCCGGTGCCGGTCGAGGAGATGGTCGCTCAAGAACCAGAGAAGGTTCCCGAGCCCGAACCGGAGCCCACGCCCCAACCCGAACCGGTCGCTGCCGAAGCGTCCACACCGCCAGAAGAGGTGGCTGAAACGACTACGAAGAAGAAAACGAAGTCCCCCGAGGACACTCCTCCGAGCCAGGAATCGAAGCCGGAGGCCGCCGAAGAAAGGCGCGTGCTGCCCAAACGCGGTTCGGGCTCGTCGGCGATTCCCGATCCCAACGTCGCCAAGCCCAAGAATTTGGGTGGTGGCCAACAAGGTGGGGGAGCCGGCCAGCGAGGTGGCCAGCGCGATCGACGTCCTTCACGCCCCACGCCCCTGGTTGGTGGACCGCTCACCGCTCCTCCCAAGCCCGAATCCCAGGCGGAGAAAAAGCCGGCCGTCGCCGCGCAGAAGCCGGTGATGCGATTGCCGGCCGATGCTCTGCGAAGTGGACAGTTCACGCCGCCTCCCGCGGTTCCCGCCGATGCCGCTCAAGCCAAGAAGGGCAAGGGAGGCAAGGAGGGCTTCGACGAGGAGAAGCCGGTCAAGCGGGGTCGCGGCGCCGGTGGTGGCGCGGCGATGACGGGCCGCGAGGAACGTCAGCGACGGCGCCAACGCTCGGCCCAACACCGTTCGTTCGACGTGGAGGACGATGACGGTTCGTCGCGTCCCAGCCGGGGATCGCGACGTCCCCGACGCTCTATCCGACACTCGGCCGAGCAATCCGGCCCGGTCGTTCTCGAGCAACCGATCACCATTCGTTCCTTCTCCGAGGCGGCAGGCATCCGGGCCAATGAGATTCAGCGAAAGCTAATGAGTCTCGGGGTCATGGCCACCATCAACCAGGCCCTCACCGACGAGGACGCCGAGATGGTCGCGATGGAACTCGGACTCGAGATCCAGTTCAAGCGTGAACAGACCGTCGAGGAGTGGCTCGAGAAGGAATTCGTTCCCGGAGAGGACGAGGCGGAAAGCCTCGCTCCGCGGCCACCGGTCGTCACTTTCATGGGACACGTCGACCACGGCAAGACCTCGCTGATGGACCGGATTCGCTCCACCGATGTCGCCGGCGGCGAGTCGGGAGGCATCACCCAACACATCGCGGCCTACCAGGTCAAGACCCACACCGGGTCGGGACTGGTGACCTTCCTCGATACCCCCGGCCACGAAGCCTTTACCGCGATGCGGGCTCGCGGGGCCGACGCGACGGACATCGTGGTCTTGGTCATCGCGGCCGACGACGGGGTCATGCCGCAGACCGAGGAAGCGATCAGTCACGCCAAGGCCGCCAACGTCGGCATCGTCGTCGCCATGAACAAGATGGACTTGCCGTCGGCGAACGTCGAGAAACTGCAACAACAGCTCTCGCAGCACGGCTTGATCCCGGAAGAGTGGGGTGGAGACACCCTCATGATCGGAACCTCCGCGACGACTGGAGACGGCGTCGAGGAGTTGCTCGACTCGATCAGCATTCTGGCCGAGCTCAAGGAACTCAAGTCGAACCCCAATCGCCCGGCGACGGGGCTCTGCATCGAAGCCTCCTTGAGCGAGGGGCTCGGCGTCAAGGGAACCGTCCTGGTGCAGCACGGAACTCTTCGTCGGGGCGACGCGATCTTGTGCGGGTCGGCCTTCGGCCGCGTGCGGGCGATGTTCGACGATCACGGGAAACCGCTCGACGAAGCCGGTCCGTCGACGCCGGTCGTGCTGACCGGTCTCGACGAAGTGCCTGACGCGGGCGAGAAGTTCTTCGTTCTCGAGGACATCACCCGGGCTCGCGAGATCGCCGAGGAGCGTCGTCAGCGGGCCCAAGCCGAGTCGCGGACCAACCGCGAACACGTTTCGCTCGAGACCCTGCTCGACAGCTTCGACGAGCGAAAGGTTCAAGAGCTTCGGGTCATTCTCAAGGCCGATGTCCGCGGTTCACTCGAGGCGATCAAGAAGGAATTCAGCAAGTTTACCCACGACGAGGTCCGCGTCCGAATCCTCCACGAGGGCATCGGCGGGATCGGGGAAAGCGATATTCTACTCGCGGACGCCTCCGACGCGATCGTGATCGGTTTCCGCGTCGTCGCGGACGATCGTGCCTCGGCCCTTTCGTCGGAGAAGGGGGTCGAAGTCCGTCGCTACGAGATCATCTACCAGGTCAGCCAGGACATTCGCGACGCCCTGGAAGGGATGCTCATACCCGACACCAAGGAGGTGCAGCTCGGCCGTGCCGTCGTGCAGCAGACCTTCACCATCAGTCGTGTCGGGACGGTTGCCGGTTGCCGCGTGATCGAGGGGAACATCGACCGCAACGCGAAGATGCGGATCATTCGCGAGGGGACGATCCTCGGCAGCTATCCGATCGACTCGCTGCGTCGCGTGAAGGACGATGCGAAGGAAGTCCGCGAAGGACTCGAGTGCGGTATCAAGTTGGCCGGGTTCAACGATGTCAAGCGCGGCGACATCCTAGAGGCCTTCAAGATCGAGGAAGTGAAACGAACGCTCGATCAGTAGCGCTCGTTCCAAGGACGCAACGCTCGATCAGTAGCGTTCGTTCCAAGGACAACTAGGGTGGGTCTTGACCCACCAGGCGATCCGGAAAACCAGGGGCGAGTTCCATTGAGGGAAGTTTGCCCGGAGACCTCTTGCGTGCTTCGCACGCCCAGGTAGCGAAGCAACCTGGGCTAGCCGAGAGAGTCAGCAACGCGGGCCCGTGGCCCCAACAAGAGTAGGGTGGGTCTTGACCCACCAGGCGATCCGGAAAACCAGGGGCGAGTTCCATCGAGGGAAGTTTGCCCGGAGACCTCTTGCGTGCTTCGCACGCCCAGGTAGCGAAGCAACCTGGGCTAGCCGAGAGAGTCAGCAACACGGGCCCGTGGCCCCAACAAGAGTAGGGTGGGTCTTGACCCACCAGGCGATCCGGAAAACCAGGGGCGAGTTCCATTGAGGGAAGTTTGCCCGGAGACCTCTTGCGTGCTTCGCACGCCCAGGTAGCGAAGCAACCTGGGCTAGCCGAGAGAGTCAGCAACACGGGCCCGTGGCCCCAACAAGAGTAGGGTGGGTCTTGACCCACCATCGGCGCCTGGACAGGCGATGGCGACGCAAGGACCGCTCGGAGAAGGCTCATGACTCGTCGAACCGAGCGCGTTGGCGAGATGATTCGCCAGATCGTCAGCATGTCGCTCTTGACCGGCGTGAAGGACCCGCGCGTCCGCGACGTGACGGTGATCCGAGCGGAAGTGAGCGGCGATCTGCGTCACTCGAAGGTCTTCGTCTCGATCATGGGAGACGAACGGCAACAGAATCTCGTCCTGCATGGACTCAGAAGCGCCCGCGGCTTCCTGCAACGCAAGGTTGCCGATGGGCTTCAGACGCGATACACCCCCGTCATCGAGTTCGTATTGGACGATGGGGTGAAAAAGAGCCTCGAGATGTCTAGGCTCCTGGGGGAGGTCCTCCCAGAAGATTCGGAGCCGGAGGAATCGGACGAGGCCGACGAAGATGACTCGGCGCAGGCCGAGATGCTTGGTGGAGACGACGCGGCGGAATCGGTCCGCGATGCTCCGCCGGAGTGACTTGCTCGAAGCGTGTCTTCGTCGGTAGGTAGGACTCGACGACTGTCCGGAAGGCTCTCCTCGAGCGTGATGTTCCGCATGCGGGCGGAGGGTTCCCGATCGAGGAGCCAAACTTGTTTCAGGTGACGCGTCGGCGCTGACTTTTCTTCGAATCGGTCGTTGGCCCGCGTTGTACATCGACTTCAGGGACGATAGGCAGCGATGGTGGCACCCAACAAACAACGCATCCTCACCAAGGTCTTGGCGCAGCTCTCCAAACGCTACTCCGACGAAGTACCGAAGGAGATGAGGGTACTCGACCATCTCCTCCTGGCGACAATCCAGGAAGGGATGTCCTTTAGTCGGTCACTTGGGTGCTATCGCGGCCTTCTTTCCGGCTTTCACGATCTCAACGAGTTGCGTGTCAGTCATCCGCACGAGTTGCAGGATCGGCTCCAGGGAGTGCCGCGCGGCGAGGAGAAAGCCAAACGGATCCTGAAGATCCTGCAGTTTGTCTTCGAGACGACGTACACCTTCGATCTGGAGTCGATGCGCCGCAAACCGCTCAAGCAGGCCCAGAAGCAGCTTTCAAAGATCGCCGGCACCACCGACTTCGTTGTCTGCGCGACGGTGCAGCGCGCTCTTGGCGGACATTCGATGCCGGTCGACTCCCCGATGTCCTCGATCCTGGCCGAAGTCGAACTGATCGAGGAAGAGGATCAGCTCGATCGCGTCCGGGCGGCGCTGGAGCACTTGGTGCCCAAGGCGAAGGGCCAGCAGTTCTGCATCTACGTCAGCGAATGGGCCGCCGACGACGAGAAGGAAGCGATCACGGACACCATTGCGCCGAAGCGGTCCGGCAAGACCGGGGGCGCTGGCAAAACCAGTGGCGCCGACAAAGAGTCCGCCGCGACCGAGGCGGAGGAGAACGGCACCAAGTCCGGGACGCGAGCCAAGACCGCACCCACCAAAAAGAAGGCTCGGAAGTCCTCCGAGCCGACCTCCTAGACAGCCACCTCGTCCCTCGCATCCCCAATGGATTGCTCGTCGTTTTTCCCACTTGTCGTCCGCTCGACCATGCGCCTCGACGGGCTAATGGGGTTGTTCAGCGGAAATGCGCGAACCTTTTTGTGGTGTTTGCCATTGTGTGCTTGAAGCGCGGCGGCCCCCTTCCCAACAATAGCTGCGCAGGCCTATTCTCAGACGCGATGGAAGTCCACCCATGCACGACCTACGGTCCGACCGAACGACGCTCGCCATCATCTTGGGCGGAGGTCGCGGTACGCGGCTCTATCCCTTGACCAAGGTACGGGCGAAGCCCGCCGTTCCGCTTGGCGGAAAGTATCGCTTGATCGATGTTCCGATCAGTAACTGCCTCAATAGCGGCCTCAACAAGATGTACGTGCTGACGCAGTTCGAGAGCGCCAGCCTCCATCAACACGTCCAAGGCTCGTACCAATTCGATCGCTTCGGCGGCGGCTTTGTCGAGATCCTCGCGGCCCAGCAACGCTTCGAAGCAGGGGGTTGGTACCAGGGGACCGCCGACGCGGTCAGGCAGAATCTCGTTCACTTCGGGCACGACTGGGACGAGACGCTGATCCTATCGGGCGATCAGCTCTACCACATGGACTTTCAGAGTCTCCTGTCGACCCATCGCCGGACCGAGGCCGACATCACCATCGCCGCGCTGCCGGTCACGGCCAAGGAAGCTCCCTCCCTGGGCATCGTCGGTGTCGACAAGAACGGCAAGATCAACACCTTCACCGAGAAGCCGCCGACGGAGGAACTCGCTGGGCTCGAGACCGACGACGAACTCTTCAAGGAGTTTCAGGTCCAAGCCGACGGTCGACCCTACCTGGCGAGCATGGGCATCTACGTCTTCAATCACAAGCTTCTATGCGACGAGTTGACCCAGCACGACTTCGTCGACTTCGGAAAGAACCTCTTTCCCGAAGCGATCAAGAAGTACCGGGTCCAGGTCTACGTCTTCGATGGCTACTGGGAGGACATCGGAACGGTCGGTTCCTTCCACGAGGCGAACCTCGCGCTCGCTCGGACCCCGCCGGTCTTCAGCTTCAACACGCCGCGGGGACTGATCTACACTCGGCCGCGGACCCTGCCGGGAACGATCGCCGGTAGTATCTCGGCGCGGGACTCGATCATCGCCGATGGCTGCGTCGTCGGCGACTCGGTCCTGGAGGAGTCGGTGCTCGGCATTCGCAGCATCATCGGGACCGATGTGAAGCTATCGCGAACGCTCGTGATGGGGGCCGACTACTACGAGACCGACACCGAACTCGAACTCAATCGTCGGATTGGCCAACCCGACATCGGCATCGGCGACAACGTCGAGATCGAGGACGCGATCGTCGACAAGAACGCCCGCATCGGGTCGGACGTGATCATCAAGAATCCCGACAAAGTCGAGCCGACCGAGTCCCCAATGTACACGGTGCGCGACGGCGTGATCTGCATCCTCAAGGGAGCCGTGATCCACTCGGGCACCCGGATCGGCGTCTAATGTCCTAATTGGTGAATTCGTTGCCCAAAAGACTCTCGGGTGTCATGCCCACGGCAAGTCGTGGGCATGCGGGAAGGACACACACTCGCCGTGGGCATGCGGGAAGGACTCACGTTCGCGGAGCGCCGACAAAAGGCGTCTCTCTTCATCCTCCGGAAAATTCTCCCACCAACCACCAATCCTCTTTGACGCGAAGACTGCTAAACTAGCGGGATGCACCGGTTCTGGCTTGGCTTACTGATCGCGGGAATTCCCTTCGCGCTGCTCTTCCACGAGGTCGTTCTCGACGACCAAAACTTCGTCTATCGTGACGCGGGACACTTCTACTACCCGCTCTTTAAACTCTGCGCCGAGCAGTGGCGGGCCGGAAACGTTCCGCTCTGGAACCCTCACGAGAATGGGGGGCAGCCGCTGGCCGCGAACGCGACCTCGAGCGTCTTTTATCCGCTGAAAGTCTTCTTTCTGTGCCAGCCCTACGGATCCGTCTTCAAGTGGTACTTGATGGGACACGTCGTGCTCGCGTGGTGCGCCTGTTGGCTGGCCGCGGTCGGCTTCGGCATCCGTTCTTGGGGAGCGGCGATGGCGGCGACGGCGTACGCCTTCAGTGGCTTCGTCCTCTTTCAGCTTTACAACATCATCTTTCTCTGTGGGGCCGCTTGGTTGCCCCTGGGGCTCTTAGCGATGGATCGCCTGGTGAGGCGGCCTCGGCTCGGATGGGCACTGCTCCTGGCCGGCACGACGTCGCTTCAACTTCTCGCAGGCGATGCCCAGATTGCCTTCATGACCTTCCTGGTCGCGATCCCGTATTTCCTCATCTTCCACTTCGGCGCCAAGCATGGCCTTGGGCTTATCATCGCGCTGCTCGGACTCGGATTCGGGGTCGTGCAGGGGCGGGACCTGTTGGACGCCCTCGGCGAGTCACCCATCTCGAGGCCGAGCGGGTGGTGGGTTGCTGCCGTGATCGCGATTCCCCTGCTGGCTTTTGGGTTGGGCACGACGATCTTGCTTCACGATCGCCGGCAACGCTCGATGGCTCGCTATCGGCCCAGCGTCGGTCTCTTCGTGCTCGCGGCAATCCTTTTGGTGATGCTGACCGCGGTTCAGACGTTACCGACGGTTCAGTTCACGAGCCTGAGTGATCGCGCCGCCCCCGAAGCTCCGCATGAGAGCATCGCGTTCAGTTTCTTCCCCTTGCGGGTGGTCGAACTTCTTCTGCCTTGGACCTTCGGACGTCACGCTCCGCGAAACGCGTACTGGATGCCTTGGTCGAACGTCGCGGCGGGAACGTGGGTTACGAGCATCTACCTTGGCTTGTTGCCCGCGTTGTTGGCGGTCTTCTCCGCGCGACTGTTCGGAGGTGGATGGAAGCGCCAGTGGCTCACCTGGCTGACGATCATGATGTTTTGGCTGTCGATCGGCAAGTTCGGGGGCATCGCCTGGCTGCCGGAACTCTTCGTCGAGCGCGAGTTCAATCCCTTCAATGCTCCAATCGGAGCGGGACGCTACGGGCCGAGCGACGGCCTCTACTATCTTCTCGAAATGACCGTGCCCCTCTTTGGTTCCTTTCGCTACCCAGCGAAGATGCTCGTCTTCTGCACGCTGGGCGTTTCTCTCCTGGCGGGGATCGGGTTGGACCGTCTGCTCTTTCAGCCGTGGCCACAGTTGCGTCGTTTTCTGGTTTGGCTGGCGGGGATCGCGGTCGTGGGGCTGGTGGTGGTGGCGGTTCTTCGGACGCCCTTTCTCGCCGCCGTCGCTCGGTCGACGAATCGCGCGACGATTTTCGGGCCGGTGCAACCCTCGCTGGCGTGGTTCGACTTGGCGTGCTCGTGGATGCAGTTCGCGTGCATGGTGGCGGCATGCTGTTTGGTTCTGGTTCTGCGCGAGCGGCTCGGGTTCGTGACCGCCCTAGTCCTGCTGGTGTTGACGGCGCTGGATCTTTCCGTCGCCGGACAACCGCTGATGTTGACCGACCGGCAGTCGATCCTCGATGAGGAACCGACGATCGTCCGGCTGATTCGCGAGGAAGAGGCGAAGGAGGAGTCGACCGAGCCCTTCCGCGTCTATCGAACGCGTATTTTCTCGCCGCTCATCTGGAACCAGACCTCCGATCCCCGGCGGTTGGTGGTGATGTCGCGTTGGGAGCGCAACACGATCCAGCCGAAGTACGGCGTCCCCTTCGGCATCGACTACACGCATACCGCAGGCACGATGGGGCTCTACGACAACGAGTTCTTCTTCGCCCCGTGGATCGTCGAGACGCCCGAGACGCTTCGGCGACACTACGACTGGCTGCCGCCCAGAATGGCGTACTTTCCGAGGATGGGGATCAACCTTTGGAACACGAAGTATTTCGTGGTGCCGAGCTTCACCAAGTTCGATGACGAGGAACGGGGCGTCTTCACGTTGCTCTTTGGCGCCCGGGCCGTTCCGACGCCGAAAATTGCCGAATCGCCTGGAGACGAGGAAGACTTCCAACTGCTGAGGAACCCCGAAGTCTTTCCGAGGGCGTGGGTCGTGCACACGGCCGACTTTCGCAAGCCGATCCGAGGGTTACGCCGGGCGGACCGCCAGCCGCGGATGGAGGAGTTGCTCTATCGGCCGCTCGATGCCGGCGTGCCTCTGTGGCAAGGAAAGAAATGGGGCACCTATCCTCACGAGTCGACGGTGATGCTCGAGGTCCACGAGCCGTTGGACTACCGGGGCTTCAGCAGCGGGGGCGTGACCGCGCCGTCGGAGCGGGTGCGCTACCGCGCGGTCGCCAGCGATGAAGTCGAAATGGAGGTCACGATGACCAGGCCCGGTTTCCTGGTCATCGCCGATGCCTACTATCCCGGTTGGTACGCCACGGTCGACGATGCCCCAGCGGCCATCCTTCGAGCCAACCGGGCGATGCGGGCGATTCCTCTCGGCGCGGGGCATCATCTGGTCCGCATGCGGTATCGTTCGATCCCTTTCCTGATCGGGGCGCTCTTCAGTGTGGGGGGATTGTTTTTCTTGGGGAGCTTGGGTGTCCTGGCGTTTTGGCGCGGACGTCGCTGATCGAAACTCCTTTCCTCCATCGACTTAAAACCGTATTGACGTCGAGTGACCCTCTCCCTATCGTCGCCCCGCTAACAAGGGCGCGCCTGCAAGCCTGAGCGCGAGGCCCACCGGTTCGATTGGGAAAGGTCGTCAATGAATTCGGATTCGAGCACGGCCGAATCCTATTGTCTGGTGGGTCGAAACGGCGAAATCGCGGGAATGCGGTTTACGCTGTCACCGGGAATGACCATTGGTCGGATGGTCGGGTCGGACCTCTTCTTGCCCGATCCGAACATCGGTCGGTTGCATTGCCTGGTGGAGGAAGCCGGTGAGGGGCTCTGCCTCGTGCTGGCTCACCGTCGCGGGGAGGTTCGCATCAACAAGACCTCCGTCCGGCGGCAGCCTCTTCATCCGGGGGATAGGATCGATGTCGGTCGCTTCGAACTCGGCGTCGAGGTCCTCTCCAACGACGACTCGTCGCCCATCTCGGCGCCAGCCGCGCCGGTCGGTTTGTTGCCGGAGCCGATCGAGAACGGTCCCGTCTTGGCCGCCCGATTGCACTGTCGGCAGATGGTCCAATATCCGGAACTTGCCCAGTCGTTCGGTCAGGAACTCGAGCCCTTGGTCCAGGAGCAGGGTGGTCGCTTGATCCTGAGTGATCCGATTCACCCGCGCGTCGTCTGGGATTCCTCCGTGGAGGCGTCTCGCGGGGCCCGTCTTCGCCGGAGCATCGCCACCGCGTTTCAGCTCCATCGCTACCTCCATCTACGGACGCGCGGCGAGGCGAATTTCTCCATCGGGATCGGGGACGGAGGCGTCGGAACGATGCCGAACGCGTCCGCGGTGTGGGGGGAGGGGGCCGATCGCGCGTTGGCGCTGGCCCTGACCAGTCAAGCGAGTGCGACAGTGCTTGATCGGGGACTCGAGGTGCCGGAAGAAGTCGTTGGCACCGCTGACGCGACCCCGGCGTCGTCCTTCCTGGTGGGAGGAATGCGTCGCGAGGGAACGGGACGCCGTCGCAAGCTGACGATGGCACTTCCCTGCACGGTCTCCAATGGCGGGCAACAAGTCGAGGGGCTGGTCGCTCGGGCCTCCTACGATCCCGAGACGCTCCTTTGTTCGCTGACGGTTCTCACGCTCCACGCGGTGGATGCGGGGGAACACCCGGAACTGATCAGCGCGAATGGGGCCGAACGGCTCAAGTGCTATTGCGAGTCGTGCCTGGCGGTGAACAACCCGTCCGGGCTTCGGCTACGATTCGAAACCCGTTGCACGCACGAACAGCTTTCGCAATTTTTCGGCTTCTCCATGGAGGAGACCGACCTGCGGCAACGACCGCTGGCGGCGTAAGTCAATTCCGTCCGACTCCCGAACGCGCGGAGCCGACCAACCACCGTTTCGTCAACTGCTCGTTTCCGGGAGAGGTCCTACTTCTCTCCCAGCGGGAGAGATCGACCTGGTTCCCCTCTCCCAGCGGGAGAGATCGACCTGGTTCCCCTCTCCCAGCGGGAGAGATCGACCTGGTTCCCCTCTCCCAGCGGGAGAGATCGACCTGGTTCCCCTCTCCCACAGGGAGAGGGGAAGGAGCGTCTCCTTGACAGCGCGACGAACCACCTCCGAGAGGCTCATGATGCACGCGACGTTGGCCAAGGGATCAATTCGTTTCCCATGACTCAGTCGGCGAACCAGCCATCAGAAGAGGGAGCCCGTTCCTAGGAACCGACTTTGCGGACGTTGTTGGAGTTGTTGCTGTTGTTGGAGCGTCCGATCGTTGGAATGATCGCTTGGGGAGCCTGCTCGCCGGCGATGTCGTCGACGGTGACGGTGGCGAGATACTCCATCATGCGCCGTTGTGACTCGCCGAGCACGCGCTTGAGCCGACAGTCGACTTCGATGGCGCACACGCCAGTCGAGCGGAGACAGTCCAAGAGGGCCGGTGGCCCCTCGAAGGTGTTGATCACCTCGGCGATCGGGATCGACTTAGGATCGCGAGCCAGGATACTTCCTCCTCCGCGACCTCGGCGGGCCTGAACGTAGCCTTGACGGCTCAGTTCCTGAATCACCTTGACAATGTGGTCGTGTGAAATGCCGAAGTAGGTGGCGATCTCTTCGGCGGTCACGGTTCGTCCCGTGTGCCAGCAGAGGTACATCAAGCACCGCAGGGCATAGTCGGTAAACAGATTGAGCTTCACATTCACCCCTTGCACGGCTTTGGCGGGCGTCCTCCGTGACTCGGGGCAACGATTAGCGATTTCGGCGAGGTAGATGTCCGACGCTGGTCTCAAAGAGTCGGCGTCGACGACGATCATGTTCCATGTCGGACGACGGGCGAGTCTCCACGGTGGAGCTCAAGTCGTCCAAGTTCGCCTGACACCAACGGCAGCCGATGACGTCCAGATGAAACCGCACGTAGTCGGTTTCCTCGGGCGCCAAGGCCTGAAGTAAGTAGGCACCAAGACGCTCGCGTGTGGGACACGTCAAGCGGTGCCTTCGCCAAATCGTTGCCACCGAGTGCTCGCCGGGATCCATGTCCTGGGTCACGTCGCGAAGGGCTTCGCGCCATTCGCTGCGTGTGCGTAACATCTGCTCGACCCGAGCAAGCTCCTCGTTGGACAGGGCTTCTTCCAGATACCCAACCAGCGCGACGCGGTTGGGACCGGAATCACAAGTAAAGCCGTGACCCATGATTTCATACCTGAGGGGGAAAGTTTGCAAATTGCATACCGCAAGTCCGTCTCCGAGCCCGAACTGCCCTAAGTGCGGTCCTTATCGTACCGAATCTCTTCGATCGGCGGCCGACTTCCTCGGCAATCTGTTCTTTTGGCGGGGAGATTGCAAGTGCTGACGGCAACTGCTGCCCAACTTCGAGGCGAAAATTGCGGGTTTCTCGCTTCCGTTGGCGCCCCTACGAAACGACTATCGCGAATGGCACGCCAACTGCCCCTCCACTCCTCCTGAATCGGGACGCGACGCGGTCAAGATTCGGGCGGGAACGGCCGAGTCGGGAAGGGGAGTCAGCCCTCCTCCTCGGGGGGACGCGAACGACGGGCGAGGCTCTCGATGACCTGGAACTTGTAGTTGGCGACTTGCTGTTCGGTCATCTCCAAGTAGCCGGCGACGTCCTTGTTGGCCCAACCTGCCAAAAACAGGAGTTCCACGCACTTGATTCGCTTGAAATCACCACGATGACGCCAGCGATCAAGGAGACTTCCCAGCGCGTCGCGCAGCCGCACCTCCTCACCCGCCATCCGTTCGGCGCTAGCGGCGATACTCGAGGCTCCGCGAATCCGTCCCTCGGGCTCGAACCCGTCCTGAGAGTCGGTGGCCCGGAGATCTCCCAAAAGGGCGAGCGGGTGACGGCCCGCTTTTCGAAGCTGATCCCGAATCTTGTGGGCGGCGATCGTGAAGAGGTAGCTCTCCAGATCGCGTGAGGAGTCGTAGTGAGGCAGGCTACGCAGGAAGCCGAGAAAGGTCTCCTGCAGGACATCGTCCGCAGCCGTCTTGTCGGCCAACCGCGCGCGGATGAACGAACTCAGACGGCTCTCGTAGAGGGAGATGAGCTCTTGCCAAGCCTCCTCGCTCCCCTCGCGAATTTTCTCGACAAGCCACGCGGTGGTCGTTTCGGTCATCGACCGCTTGGTTCCTTAATTGTGCTTCGGTCCCGTTGGAGATGGTTCATCGCCATCATAGCGGGGGCATGCCCACGCCGCCAGGCGGTTAAAGGCAGCGACGCGTCGTCGTGCTCTCGTCTTGCTTTGTGCTCCCACTCGTCGAGCCAGGGGCGCCAAGCCATGCTGGCGGTCTTGGCTTGGGCCGCTTCAATCAACGGACAGCCACCCAAAGAGAGGCTCTCTTCGTTCGCCCTTGACCATGGGAACGGAACTCGCTCAACCCACATCGACCAAGCGTCGGCCGGTGCCGAAGCGGAGAAAGATCGCGGCGCCGCCGAGAATCATGATCGCTCCGAGATACGTCTCGGCCAGGTGCAGTGTCCGAATGCGGTTGCGGTAGCGGAGGAACGTCTCGTGGGCCTGCTCGATTCGGTTTTGTGAGATGTCGGCGACGAGCGTCACCTCCTTGAGTGCGATCCCCTTACTGGGTGTGTCGGTGACTTGGCGCTTGGTGACAATGTCCTTCGCGATCCATTCGAGCGACGGTGTCCACGTTCCCGTCCTGGTTCCGGTTTCCAGAGACACCGCCGAGGCGACCAGTTTGGCGACGCGCCGAAGCTGCTGCAGATCGGCTTCGTCGAGATCGGCCCTTGGGTCGGCCTCGACGAGATAGGTCGAGACACCCGTGTGGAACATGAGCAGACGGTTGTCGGGATCGATCACGACATGGTGACCTTCCTCGGCCGGGTCGATGCGTTTGAACTGTTTGGGGGGACGCCGCAGCGCACGCAGCGCCGCTTTGTCGTCGGAAGTCGATTCGAAGTAGCCCGCCTCGGCATCGGCGGGAGCCGTCTCCTCCGAGGATGCGGCCGCCGCACTCGCGGGGAACGCCGCGGGACCAGCCGTGACCGAGGCCTCCCGGTCCAACCGCTTCACGGAGGAAGACTTTTGCGAGAGCGTGATGTTCCCTGACGAGTCGACATCGACGGCGGCCGCCGGAGCGACTTCCGCGGGGCGATCGGGAGGAGTCTGTTGGCTTGGTCGTCTCGTCGTGGAGCTTGCGGCCTCGGCGCGGTGATCACGGCCGGGTTCCGAGCGACGCACGCTAACCGTGAAGTAGCCGCCGACGAGGAAGATCGCGAGCAGGATTCCCAGCGTGGTCATGATCGGCGCCGCCCAGGAACTTGGGCGACGGTCGCGCCGAAGGCGATGCGGGCCGTTGGCGAACGAGTCCTCATGAGCGTGCGGACCTTGTTCGTGGCGAATCGGCTCGCCCGTGAATCGTTTGAAGAGATAGACGCCGGTCGCGATCGCAATCGCGAGCGGGGCGATTCCGATGAACAGAGGGGCGCCGATGCCAAGGAGTATCAACGGCAGCACCGAGACGACGAGGACGCCGACGACGCCGAGGCCGATTCCCAACGAGGTGGCCGCCAGGCGGACGAAGACCTGCGGCAAGCTCTCCGGAGACGGAGCGGGCGGTGTCGACGGCGCTGGGGGGAGACCGTGGACAACGGCCCGCTCCGCTTGGGGGGCTCGAGCAGGGGCGAAATCATCGCGACCATCGTCGTCGTGCGTGCTGACCAAACACAGCATGCCTTTGAACAAGGCGGCCGCCGCGATGGTCGCGCCAACGATGAACAGAATCACCAGGACAAGTCCGCTGAATACCACTGGATTACCCTCCCGCCGGGCGACGGCGTCGCTTCATCGTCTCGAAGGGACTGACCCATTGGACGATGACCGCGGTTGACGCGAGCAGACAGCCGAACCAAAGGACTTCCGGCCCACGCTGCATCAACGCGGCGATGACCATTCCGAGGCACGATGGCCAGATCACCCAACCGAGGCTGAAACGCTCGGCTCTCTTCGGACTGACCAGCCGCGACCAATTGGGCAACGAGAACGAGAGCCCGAAGAGGGTCGCGTAGACGAGCACCATCGGGATGACACTTTTGAGTCCCTCCTGCGAGAAGGGGTTCTGACCCAGGGCCAACGGCACCGGTAGTTGATGATCGATCCAAATGTTGATGCCGGCCGCGAGCACGCCTAGGCCTAGGCCGAAGATCAATAGGTTGAGCCGTCTGGCCGCGCGGTCGGTTTGGCGAAACCGCCACCAACGCGCGAAGACGAGCAGGCCCCAACTCGCCGTGCCCGACATCACCGCGAGGGTCAGGTGGTTTTTGAAGTACTCGGTCACCTCGGGAACGCGATTGTGGAAGACGATCTCGTACGTCAGCGCGATCGCGGGCATGACGAACGACAGCACGCCCGCCAGAAAGAGTGACCAAAGCGTGTTGGAAAGTTCGCGCCGCGTCGCCTGCGGAGTTCCCGGCAGGGGAGGCAGCGTGTTGGCCAACGGTGACGGAAACCGGCCGCGTTCGCGATAGGGCGTCGTGCGGCCGAGCCCTTCCTCCTTCTTCTTCTGCCGCGGAGGCAGCGCGTCGACGCGTCCGGCTCCGGCGAGTCCCAAGCCCGCCGCGACGGCGTCGCGCAGTTCACGCGCCGTCGCGAATCGTTCGCCCGGCTCCTTCGAGAAGGCCTTGGCGAAGATTGGTTTGAGCGACTTGTCGAGTCGCCCCAGATCGGGCTCGGCGGTCAGGTGCTTCATGAGCACTTCGGCGGAGGTTTCGCCGTCGAAGGGAACGTCGGCGGTGATCATCTCGTAGGCCATGATCGCGACCGCGTAGACGTCGACGCTGCGACCGTAGTTGCCCGTGGAGACCTCCGGAGCCATGTAGTGGACCGTTCCGACGCTCTCGGTCTGACCACTGCGGCGCGACTGGGTGATGAACTTGCTCAGTCCATAGTCGCCGACCTTGATCACGCCATGCTCGCTGAAGATGTTCGCGGGCTTGAGGTCGCGATGCACGATCCCGTGGTCGTGCAGATAGTCGACCGCCGCGGCGATGCCGCCGAGCCACTCGAGGACCTCATGGCGATCGAGCGATCCGTCGGCTTTGTCGAGACGAGTTCGCAAACTGTCGCCGCCGAGGTGCTCCATCACCACCCAGCTCTCGCCGGCGGCGTTCTCGCGGACATCGAAGATGCTAAGAAGATTGGCGTGTTTGAGATTCAAGCATTGAGCGATGCCGCGGCGTTCGACGTCGAGGTAGCGCCGGATCAACTTGAGGGCGACCTCCTTGCCGCCGTCGCTGATCGCGTAGTAGACTTCGCCGAACCCTCCCACGCCGAGGCCGCGTTTGATGGTGTAGCCGTCCAAGGGGCGGGCACCCGACTTGTACGTGAACTCCATCATCGCTTTACCTTCTTTTGGCTTTGCCAAGGGAGCCGCCTTCTCGACGGTGGCGGGCATCTCGGGTACCTCCGCGACAGGCTGTCTGAATGGATACTTCCACGGATGTCTCTTGTGATCGGCGGCGACTTCGCTCTTGGTTCGCGGCCGCATCTTCGGAAACCGACAGATCACCTCTCGCTCCGTCCTATCGTCCCGTTTCGTCAACGGACTCGAAACTGAAACTGCCCCAGTCGGCCTCGACGTGGGAACGGGGCGTCAATGGTCCGGCCCTGTCGTGGGAAACACCATCGATCACCAGAGGCGTCTCCGATTGTACCCAGTAGCGATCGTGCTCTCGTCGGATGAAGACCGACGCGGGCCAATGGGTTCGTATGTGAGCGTCCGGATGATCGGCCAACAGGCATAGATCGCCGAGCAGCAAGACCGCGTCGAGCCCCAAGGGCAAGCGATGGTGACTCTCGATCTCCAGACGTGCGGTGGTGCTCCAAGGCATCGGCTGGCGATACTTGAGCCGAACCCCCTCCATCGTGATCTCATCGCCGTCGTGGAGGAGAAAGCTCTCTCCCTTCTCGCCGTTGACGCTCGTAGGAGCGTGGGCGGTGAGCACGACGCCGCTCTCGTCCCGCTTGATGTCGGCGTGATGTTCGGCCAATCCGCCCATGATGGCGATGTCATTGTCGGAGCACCCGAGGTTTCCCACGCGGAGTTCCGTCTTGGTGAAGGTGAGAAATCCACCTACCGCGTCGATCCACCAGTGGATCCGCTCCGGCCAACCGATCTCGTCCAGCGCCGTCACCTTGCGACCTCGTGCTTGCATCCCCTTGTTCCAGGTTATGCCAGCCAGACACCGCTCGACAAGGGAGTCCCGTCGTGGCAGGCCGAAAGGGGCTCGCCGACCCTTTCGACCTACCGGGAATCCAGAGTGACTGACGGGACTACTCATCGTGCCGACCCTCGACGTGATCCTCGCGACGTTGCTGGCCCAAGTCGCTTCCGGTTGACCTCGATTAGATGGCGGCCTGGTGCTTTTCCGAGCTGCCGTGGTCCAAACCGAAGTGACGGTCGATCTGCTCGTCCAAGTTGGACGGGGGGAGATCTTCCACCGGGATCCGCTTGATCAAGTCGCCTTGCTGCTCGGCCAGACGGGTCTCGACGGTGAGCCGATCATTGAGCTCATCGATGAGCTGCTGGGTCTGGGAGAGCCGGCTATCGTCGATGACGAAGCGATTGGCGGTCTTCGTCGCTTGAACGAGCGTGTGCTTGGCCTCGAGGGCGGCAAGCTCCGATTCGAGCGACTCTTGAGCCGCGACGAGTTCATCGAACTTCGACTGAGCGGCGCGAAGGGCCTCTTCCCGGGAAGCGAGTGTCGCCTCCTTGGTTTTCAGAGCCTCCTCGGCCCGCTTGTAGGAGGCGAACCGCCGGTGCAGTTCCGCCTTCATTTCGTCGGACGAGTACGAACGACCACTGACGACGTAGACATTTTGACCCTTGTTCAGATGATCGCGAAGCGAGAGAATCGCGATCTTCTCTTGGTCCAGTTTGGTCGAAATCTGATCAATCTCGCGTCCCAAACGGTCGATTTTGACCTCTTCCTCGGCGATATTCTTCATCGCCTTTTGCACATCCGGGCCGAGTTCGCTTGCGAGTTGGCGCGCCCGACGGATCTCGAATTCGATCGGAACCTGTCCGAAGACATAGCGTTGGACCTCGGCGACCCCGGTACGGGCATAGCTGCCGACACTGGTGCCGAACATGAGGTAACTTCCGACCGTAAGCAGGCCGATGCCGGCCAGAGCCTTGCGAATCATCGTCGTCTCCTTTGTTTCGTGAAGCCGGTCCGCGCCGATTTCCATTCGCGACCAAGGCGTGGCGCTGGACGTGCCGACACGGTTGATTCGCCGGGCATTGGGAGATCTTGGGAGAAGTTCAGAAAAATGTCAGGAAGGAGATCTGGAGAGGAATTGGAGTGGTAAGCAGTTTCGGTGTATAGGGTTAGGTGTTCTCGTTTGGCTGGCCCGCGCGCAGATCCTCGCAAATCGCCTCGAACGCGTCGCGATAGCGGAGCGAGGTCATGTGAATGTGCTCGCCATCGCTGATGAGGGGAAGATTTTCGTCCCGATCGATGCTCAATCGGCGCAAAATCGCCTGAAATCGGGCCAAATTCTTCCCATAAACGAAGAAAATCTTGTGTTCGTCGAGCTGAATCTCGACCGGAATCTCCGGATCGATGACCGCTAAGCTCAGGCAGCCATCCTGCATGAACGACTCCGCGAACGTGTGGCAAGTGCTGATCAGGTTCCCAATCGCGACGTGCTCGAGCACCACTTCTCGCGGCTCGTTCGCCGTTCCGTCAAGACCGTGATGCGAGCCCACCACGACATCGACCTCATCGGAAAGTCGCGAGAGCATCGCGATCATGACGTCGAAGAGATTTTCCGCAGAAATGCTCGCCGCGAGCATCAGGATCTCGGCGTTTCCGCTGGAATAGGTATCGACGCGGAACCCTTCCCGAGGCACGATCCCTCCACGCGGAGCCGGTCGGATCGCTCCGGTGAGCTCGAATTCGCCGAATCGCAGATGTGTTCCGAGCGGATCGCTCTTGGGAGATTCGTTCCAAGAGCTGACCGGCCCTTCTTGACCCGTCAAAGTGTCCCTCGATAATTCGGAGAGCGGTCTTCGTCAATCATGGGCGACTCTTGCGACGCTACACCATCGCAAGGCTTGCCCGCAAGTTCCATTCCGGGCTTCCCCTGGTCAATCGTTTTCCAAGAAGGAACTCCCCATGCGATTCTTGCTGGCCTTGATTCTTTTGGCTCCCACTCCGCTCCTCGCCGCGGAGACTCGGCCGGCGGGCATCGCGGACGAATGGGATGTCGCTTACATCGGACCGGTCAAGGTCGGTACTCTTCATACGATCGTCGATCGCCGAGATGCTGGCGGCCAAATGATTGTTCATGTTCGCCAATCGGTCGACCTGTCGATCAAGCGATTCTCCGATCGCATGAAACTTTCGATGAAGACCGATTCCTACGAGTTGCCCGATGGACAACTCTACGCCTTCGACATGGTCACGCAAATGGCAACCCAGGCCCAGCGGACCCAAGGACGGCTCGGCGATGGAGGCGACCAGTTCCAACTCACCATCCAAACTCCGGGCAAGAACGAGACCGTCTCCATCCCTTGGAGCAAGGAGGTGCTCGGTCCTTACGCTCCCCAACGACTGCTTGCCGAGAACCCGCTCGAACCGGGCGAGGAGTTGAGCTTCAAAACCTTTCTCCCGGAACTCAACGCCGTCACCACGACGACCCTCAAGGCCAAGCGGCGCGAAGAGACGACGATGCTCGACGGCTCCAAACAAGAACTCCTGCTGATCGAGGCGACGCAGGACAAGGTTCCCGCCACGATGACGATGTGGGTCAACGACAAGGGGCAGGCTCTCAAGACGACGATGCCGATGGGGGGGCTCGCGCTGACCGTCTACCGCGTCAGCCGGGCCGAAGCCCTCGAAACCCCGACCACCGGCGACGTCGACCTCGGCTACGAGACGCTCGTCAAGCTCGACAAGAAGGTCCAACGAGCCCACGACACCAAGTCGATCACTTACCGCCTCCTCGGCGACGATGCCGACACCTTGACGTCGATCCCCGAGACCGATGCCCAAAAGGTACTCGGCCGCGACGAGAAGTCCGTTCGGCTCAAGGTCAGTCGCCAGGTGCCGCCCAAGGATCAACGAACGATCGACGATTCGGTCGCGACCGAGTACCTCGAGGCCAATGCCTTTATCCAGTCGGACAATCCCGAAATCGCCAGGATCGCCAAGGATCTCGTCGGCAATCAGCCCGATCCTTGGAAGAAGGTGACCCGGCTCGAGGAATGGGTCGACAAGAACATGACCAACGTCGCGTTCAATATCGGCTTCGCGACCGCCGCCGAGGTGATCCAGACGCGCAACGGCGACTGCACCGAGCACGCGGTCTTGCTCGCGGCGCTCTGCCGTGCCGTCGGCGTCCCGGCGCGAGTCGCGATGGGGCTGGTCTATCTCGAACGGACGCACGTTCTCGGCTACCACATGTGGACCGAGGTCAACATTGGCGGCAAATGGTACGCCGTCGACGGCACCCTCGGTCGCGGCGGCATCGGTGGCGGTCACATCAAACTCGCCGACGGCAGCCTCAAGGGCTCCTCCGCGATGCAGACCTTCATGCCCATCTTCAACGTCATCGGCAAACTCAAGGTCCAAATCGAAGACGTCGAACAGGTGCAGTAGCGGCCAGTTTAATTAGTGTTCGTCGCGTGGGATGTGGCATCGTGTAGGGTGGGCCTGAGACCCACGAACGGTCGGGAACGATGACATGCGCTGATCAACGCCATGGCTGCCTTCTGATGCCGTGCATCAAACGGCGGTTCGCAGGAAGTGCCAACACTGGCCAGAACACCGTTGCCGTTGGACGGATGTCGCGACACGACGCCCCCAGCCGCGAAGGCGGCGGCATCACGTAGCCTCGCACGTGAGTGCGAGGAAACCGAACCAACAACATCCCTGAGCCCTGAATGGGCGATACCTTCCCGTGGATAACTCGCCGATGTCGCCCCTTCAGGGCTCTGTATCCCTTTGGCGTTGGTTAACCTGGGGCTTACGCCGCCAGGCTAGGTGATGTCGCCGCTGCGCGGCTGATGAATTCCCATCCAACAGGCGGTATGCTGAAGACGTGAAACGAGGACGTCGCGAACTCCCAATGGGCGTCCATTCATGACCTTTGCACGCCTCAAGACGTACGTTGTTGCGGCACTCCTTGCCGTCACGGTTGTCGTCGTTGTCGAGAAAACAGGAATGCGTGGCTTGGCGGCTTGTGCGCTCGCGGCCGTGGGAGCTGCGATCGGTGCCGAAATCGCAAGGGAGTCGTCATTCCGGACCGTTGAGCCCCTCCTCGTGTCGATCGGCGGCGCCGTCGCCAGTCTATTCGCCGGCGCAAGCGAGCTCCCGAAGTTTCCCTCCGACGGCAAGATGTCGCAGCCGATGAATCTGTTGGTCGGCGTGCTCGTGAGCTCGATGGCATGGGCGCTGGTGATGCGCGATCGGAGAGTCCATCATCGGGGGAACCTGCTGATCCTGCTTCCGTCGTTGTTGCTGGCGGGATTGTTCGTCGGGGCGATGGTTTGGGGATTGGGCTGGATCACCGGCGAGATTCATCCGTTCGACTACGCTCTCTACTTCAAGATCTTCCTGGCCGTCGGCCTCGTTGGCGGGCTTCTCGCGACGATTCCGTACCTGGTCGAGTGGTTCTTGGCCGAGAGAGGAGACGTTGGGAGGACGACCGAAACCAACACGCCAACGCCGAGTGAGAACGTGTAGCTGCAGAACGGGCGCCGCCGACCGTCTCAGCTCCGTAAGATGTCATCGTCTCGTGTCATGAGTCGTTCACCTATCTCCTAAGCCGCGAATGCGGTGGCATCACGTAGCCTCGCACGTGAGTGCGAGGTCACCGAACCAACAACATCCCCGAGCCCCGAAGGGGCGACATCACGTAGCCTGGTGGCGTTAGCCCCAGGGAAAATGAATCGACCTCGGATCCGAGCCCCGAAGGGGCGGCACGGATATCGGCCTGGGAATCTCTCTACCCCAACATGAATCGTTCGTCGAACTCGATGTGATGTTTGCGTAACAACTCGCGAAACTCCTCTTCGAACGAGCGAGTCCGGTGATGTTCCGCCTGATTCCGAATGTAGGCATCGACGACGTCCACCTGCGATTCGCTCACCGTGAACGCGCCGTAGCCGCGTTGCCACGACAACCTGCCGCGACTTTGTCCGCGTTCATTGAGCCAACGGGTCGAATTTGATTTCACCGTTTGCAGCAAGTGAGAAATCGGAAGACTTGCCGGAAGACGCACCAAGAGATGAAGGTGATCGGGCATGCCGCCGATTTGAAGTTGTGAGCCCTCCAGGTTGCGAATGACGCCGGCGGTAAACGCAAAGAGTTCATCACGAATCGACGCGTCCATCCAGGGATATCGATCTTTCGTGCTGAAGACGACATGGTAGACGAGTTTCGTGAAGGATCCGGCCATCGTGTTCTTCGCTCCCGATGTCGCCCCTTCAGGGCTTGGAATCAACGGTCGTCCGAATACCTGGGGCTTACGCCGCCAGGCTAGGTGATGTCGCCGCGTTCGCGGCTCAGGCAAACGACGGGAGCGACTTGCTACCATCCTGTCCGGACCGACGATCCGACGAGGAGCGACTTGCAACCACCTCGTCCAGACCGACGGTCTTTTCCGCTCGATGGCCGGTATCGGTTCAATCCTTCTGATAGCGTCTCAAGGTCCAGCCGGCGATCGGCTCTCATCCGCTGTGACGAAGAGAACGCCGACGAGGACAGGGAGAATGTTCAACACGGAATAGCTCCTACTACCTTGCCTGATCTCGCGATGAGACCTCCGTCTAAACTCTGATCGCGAGAAGGGATGCCGTCAAGGTCGTATGGGTGAATTGTCTCATTCTCGAGGTTGGGGGAATTGCGAAACGCCGTCGTTGCTATTCACTCCCTCAGCCGCGAAGGCGGCGGCATCACGTAGCCTCGCACGTGAGTGCGAGGAAACCGAACCAACAACATCCCTGAGCCCTGAATGGGCGATACCTTCCCGTGGATACCTCGCCGATGTCGCCCCTTCAGGGCTTTGAAACAATGGGCGCCCGATGACCTGGGGCTTGCGCCACCAGGTTGCGTGATGTCGCCGCTGCGCGGCTGATGAATTCCCATCCAACAGGCGGCATGCTGAAGACGTGAAACGAGGACGTCGCGAACTCCCAATGGGCGGCAGATCGTGACATTCAGCCGGCCCACGACGCTCGCCGACCTCTCCCCCAGGAAAGGTGAACCTGGCAGCGAGCAGCCCGTTGATCTATTCGACGCCGACTTCGAACGGTGCTTTCTACCAATCTCGGCGTCAACGAATCTCGACGAATCTACCAATTCGCCTCCGTTTCTATTCCTTGATCTTGGCCAACATGGCTCGTTCTCGCCTTGGCTCACTCAAATCAACGGACTGCTAGGAATAGACCAACCGCCGTCGACATCACGTACCTCAATGCAGGCGTGGGGATGACGCCCGTCGCGATTCGAAACATGGCTCGATGGAGCGCTACGTCGATCCCTCGCGATCGCCCTCGAAGAGGGGGCGGATGCGGCGACGATGGTAGATGGCTCCGCCGATGGCGAGCATCGGAATCAGTGCGACGATTCCGAGTTGCAGCCAGGCACTCATCAAGACGACTTTGTGAACGAGTTGGTCGTGCTCAATGTTGGTCTTGGGAAGCTGGCCGGTGTACTTCGCGACGTGATGGAGAAAACTGGTGGCCAATGACTGGTTGGGAAGCTCTTTGTGACAGGCAAGGCACGTACCCTCGCGACTGATGTGGAGTTGTTCCTCGCGCGTAAAGGCTCGCGAGAGTTGAAAGTGGTGCCCGACCGTCGCGACTTGATTTCCCTGCTCGTCGACAATCCGCGACCAGTCGTGATCGAGGTTCTCGATCGCTTCCATCTGAGGCTGGTACTGCTTCGGAAGGATCTGCTTGTCGGCCGTCTCGAGATCGACGACGTGCTCCTCGTTCCAGGGACGGGTTCCATCAATCCCTAGTCCCAAGGCCTTTTTCGAGGCGTGGCAGGACTCGCACGAGCGAGCCTGTTTCGTGGTCGTGTGGGGTTGGGTCGGGCTCATGTCGATCGAGAGTTGCCCTTCCTCGCTGCGTTCGAGCCCCGGATCGACCTTGTAGATGTGGTTGACGAGAATCGGTTCGCCGTCCTCGCCGATGATGGTGACCGAAGGCTGGCATCCGGGGGCCAGTGGCGTGACGCGACCCTCGCCGTTGATGCCGAGCATCGGCTCTTCCCAGCGCAAGTACGATCGCTGCTCGGTCACCTTGCCGGGGATGATGGTGTCGTAGCCTTCTTCGCCCCGGTCGGCGCGATGGTCCTTCTCCTCGTGCTTGCGTCCCGCGGCGACCCAGTCGAACCCCTTGAGCGACTCCAGGCACTCGGGGCACTTGTGCTTCTGCGAGAAATCGACCTTCACGTGGCAACCGTAACACTGGGGCGTCCAGCTCGAATGGCAGGCGTAGCACTCCATCCGGTCGAGGTGCTTGGCGACGCCGCCCATCGCCACGGTCCCTTCCTGACTGACCTTCTTTTCCGCGAAGAGCTGTTTCAGGGTTTTGATGCGGAGGTCCTTGCCCGCCGCGGTATGGACGATGACCTCGTCGCCATCGCGGACGACGTTTTCGTAGGGATTGCCCCGCGCGGTGAGCAGATAGCCGTCGCGAGCGTCGTAGATGGTTCCCTGATGGGTATGGTCGAGTTGCCTGGTGGCGACGCCGCGCGCCGAACCGCTTGCGGGCTTCATCGCGAATTCGTCCATGAACCCGAGCGGCAATTCCCACGGATAGCGATCGGGCGTCCCGTGACAGTCGGCGCACTCGATCTGCACCGAGGCCAGGTTGGCCGCCGCCAGGAAGCCGTCACTGTGGACGTCGTTGGAGGTGTGACAATCTTGGCACGTCATCCCCTTCTGGTAGTGGATGTCCTGTTCCATCGCGATGTAGTGCTTGGTGTGAAGCGCGGGCTGGGGGCCGCCATCGGCCGCGTAAGGCGAGTGGTAGGGCGTCTCCATCAGGCCTTGAAACGACACTCCGATGCGCTTGCCCCGGTCGTGGCACGTGGTGCACGTCTCGACTGGAATCCCGCTGTAGGTGGTCTCGTGAACGGTTACCTTGGCGTCGCGGGTTCCCTGGATCGTATGGACGAGCATGTGGCCCGTCGCCTCGCGGTTGATGGTCGGATCGCCACCTTCGTAGAAGCCCTCGTTGCTGTAGGGCGTATGGCACGACGAGCAACCGATGCCGCGAAAGTCGCCACGCTTCTGGCGTCCCTTGACCGCGTGGTGGCAACGCTGGCACTCTTGCCGGATGTACGTGAACGCGGCGAGGGTCGGATCCTCCTTGAGGCGGTGGAGTTCGTCGAACCTGAGAGCCTCGGGAAGGGGTTCGTGGGCGTCGACGAAGACGTCCGGTTCGATCTGTTTGAGACGTCGCATGTAGTCGCGATAGATGTCGGTCCCGAGCCTGGCCTTGGGATCGCTGGGATTCTTCACGGCATAGTTGGCCCAACGGTGCTGATAGCCTGTCAGGGATCCAAACGCCCAACAGACCCCTTGGATCTTTCCGGCCTCGGTCATCATCAGGCTGGTCCATTGAACGTCGACGTGCTTCTGGTGGCACTGGCCGCAGGTGTGCTGATTGATCCACGGACTACCTGGAGCGGGATAGAAGTCCGTCGCGTGAGCCCCACCATGGGCGATGGTCTTGTCCTTGGTTTCTTTGGGATCGCCGCCGTGACAGACGATGCACCCCGCGGAATCGCCCAGGAGTCGGCCGCGATCCATGATCTGCCGCATCATGGGCGAGTTCGGATCGCGGATCAGTTCGATGCCGGCATGGCACTTCATGCAGCCGGAGTTGGCCGCTTCGGGGAAGTGCTTGATGATCGGGTCGGCCCCGCGCGACATGCTGGCCGAGAGCGACAGGAGCGAGAGTGCCACGACGCGAAGGTATCCCCGTGAGGGAAACAACACACGTGCATTGATGCGTGAGACCGCAGCCGTGAACAAGACAATCGCTCCATGTCGAAAGGGAGAGGCGTCACGTCGTCTCCATGGGCTCGTCGACCCACGCGATTCGAGGCGAAGAAAGCGGCGACGCGGAATTGGCCACTGTGATCGGCGTCGCCACGAACGTCAAGCCCGGCTCGGCGGAGAATGCGATGGCCGGGGCTCGGTTGGTCCTCTCGAAGACCTCGTTGTCGCCCGTCGATGGTGCCTGAAGAGAAATCGCCTTGGCGCCGGAGAGGAGTGACATCTTGGTACCGCCCCGGAGCTAGTTCTCTCGAAACGAGTCACCGGCGATTTCTCGTGCAATCGGGGCTGGGTTCGACCACCATGGGGGCCAACCTACCGGGAAAACCTCACCGTCGACCCTCGCCGGATTCGCGGTCGACCTCACTCAGACGAGAACCCCACCATGCAGACTTCGGCCAAGCCGCTCGTCCGTCGACGTTCCTTTCTCCAAGCGAGTGCCGTGGGCACCTTCGGCACGCTGTTGGGACAATCGGCACGAGGGGCGAACAGCCGAGAGGTCTGGCAAACCGGCAACGAGACCATCGACGAGCCGAGACGGATCGGGATCGACTTGCTCAAGCCGACCAAGGCCCAACTCGAGCGAGCGTGGGAACTCCACTCCGGCTCGCTCGTTTTCGAGTCCTATGGCTTCTCGCCCCGACAGGCGATCGACGGGACTTGGTTCCAGGAAGCGGCCGACGAGGGGGCCTACGACGAGGAACTGACCGACATCCGCGAGGGGTCGATGATGAACCGCGCCGCCACCGATCAACGCGAACGCGAAGAGTTTCTCCACGCCTTTCGGGCGGCGGGCGTCGATTGCGTCTTTCAGAACGCCGGCGAGGAGGGCAACGACCCGATGCGACTGCTCAAGCGGCTGGCGCACTTCACCTACCTGACCGATCGGCTGAAGCCGACCCTCTCGAAGGCCGTCACCGCCCGGCAGGTGAGGGAAACGTTCCAAGCGGGCCAGATTTCTCTCTGCTTCACGGGTAACGGCGTTCCGCTACGACAGCGATGGCGCGACGTCCGCGATGAGCTTGGCCTCGTTCGCCTCTTCCACGAACTCGGTATCCTGATGATGCACCTCACCTACAACCGGAGAAACCCGCTCGGCGATGGTTGCGGGGAACCCAACGACGCGGGGCTGAGCGACTTCGGACATGCCGGCGTCGCGGAGATGAACGAGGTTGGCGTGATCGTCGACGTCGCTCACAGCGGTTGGAAGACGAGTCTCGACGCGGCCAAGGCGTCGACAAAGCCGCTCGTTGCCAGCCATACTACCTGTGCCGGACTCTATGAGCATTTTCGTTCGAAGCCGGACAACGTCATCAAGGCGATCTGCGACACCGGCGGCTATGTCGGGATCTGCGCGATTTCGCGTTTTCTCGGCGGGAAAGGGGATCTGGTCCGTTTCCTCGATCATGTCGACTACGTCGTGAAGAAGTTCGGCCCCGACCACTGCGCGATTGGTACCGACGTGGCGTACACCTCGCGGCACGGGAAAGCGGAGAGCACGAAGATTAAGAGACGTCCCGGAGGCCGTTCGGGCCTGGCGCTACGGCGGAACCTCTGGGAGCATCTCTGGCCCGAGGACAAATACAGCAACTCGGCGGCGGATCGTCAGAGCCTCGCTTGGACGAACTGGCCCCTCTTCACGCTCGGGATGGTGATGCGCGGCTATTCCGATGAGACGATTCAGAAGATCTTGGGCGGCAACGTCTTGCGTGTGCTCGAGGCCAATGTCAGTGCGCGACGAACCACCGCGCCGCGGTGATGGCAAGGCCTAGTCGGTTTGCCCGACTACAAGCGGCTCAAGGACCGCTACCGCCCGCGAGGTGGTGAAGGCGTTTGAGCCTCACGGGACGGGCCGACGATCGCGATCATTGCCGACTCGTGGCTCGGGCGAGGCCCGCGAGAAGCCCATTCATCGCTCGAGTGGGGTAAAAAAGTCGCCCATGCTCGCGACGAGCGCGAACATGGGCAACCGCAGGGATGGGGCTTGTGGGGGACTTTCGTCCCGTTGAACGATTCGGCTCAGACGTCCGTCAGGTCGATCGGAGCAATTCGCTCGTCGCTTAGGAGTGAGCGGCCCATCCCATCGACGACCGGAATGTAGTCCTCGAGCGGCATGTTGAGCGACGCCGCCCATTTCTTTGGCTCCGACGCGGAGTTCATGTAGTCCAGCGCGAGCCGTAGTCGCAATAGCGGTTCCGCGAGTCGCAGTTCCTCGGGTTCGAGCCGGGCCTCGTCGCGGTACCCTTCGATGAGCAGCTTCCAGAAACGTCCGGCTTGGCTGCCGTCGATGATCGGTTCCTCACCCAGGGTGTGGACGTACTGTGCATGGAAGGCGACGACGAGGTCGTAGAGCTTCCAGCAGTACATCGACTGATCGAAGTCAAAGAGGACGAACTCGTCGTCGCTGACGAGAAAGTTCTCCGGCCAGATGTCGCCGTGTACCAAGAGGTACGAGTCGTCGACCTTGGTCGTTTGCAACCGGGCGAATAGTTCGTCGATGCGGGCGACGACTTTCTCGTCGAAGAGGTCCGGACGCCTGCCGCGAAGGACGAGTTCGGGAAGCTCGTGCCACTGGTAGCGTTTCGGCCCTCGGGACTGGAAACGCTTCGACCAACGATGGACCAACCCGATCGTTCGTCCCCACTGGCGAATGAGTTCCTCGTCCCAACGTTCCAGACGGCTACCTTCGAGCGTCGTTCCGTCCAGTCGCTTGAAGCACGCGAGATGGAACGGACGCTCGTTGTTGATGATGGAGACGACCGGCTTGCTCGAACGGGCCTCGATCAGCGAGGCGACGGGAACACCGACATCGTCGAGAAAACGAATCCACTCGAGTTCGGCGCGAACTTGTTCCTGGGAGCGATGGGCGTTGGACGTCGCGCGGACGATCACCGCTTCGCCATCCTCGTCGTTGGCGGCGAAGACGACGTTCTGTCCCGGGCGAACCAGTTCGCAGGTATCGAGATTGATCCCCCACTCGTCGACCAGGGCGTTCTCGAACTCCGACCGTTCCCGATGGGTATCGTTCAAGTGTCGGCGAACCGACAGAGTCGGTAGCCCGAAGACCTCCTCGGACGCGAGGAACTCCTTGGTTGGTAGAATCATGATGGACCTCCTCCACATTCCCGAGACCGGGATCTCTGCGCGTTGCTTGTCGTTGGCTTGGTGTGTCGAGCCGGTGGCTTCTCCGCTGACCGCCGGTTCTGCCAATTGGTACGCCCGGCAACGACCCCGTGTTGGACATTGACGCGAAGGATTCCCGATCTTCACAATCGCGGCGTGACCACCTTGGCCAAACGGGATCCCCGGCGTCGTCACAGCTCCGCGAGATCGACGGGCAAGAGCGGTTGATCGCTCAAGAGCGACTCCTCCACCTGCCGCATCGCGCCGAGGTAGGCCGACTCGGAAGTCCCGGCGATGATCGCCCATTTGCGGGCTTCAGGTTTGGAGACGAGGTAGCAGACGGCCTGACGCAGTCGAAGTAATGACTCGGCGAGCTGGAGTTCCTCCCGATCGAGTTCGGCCGCTTCGCGATAGCCGTCGAGTAGGAGACGCCAGAACTCCTCGACCGAGAACCGATTGAGTTCCGGACGAATGAAGTAGGAGAAGACGTACTGCATCTGGAAGGCGACGAGCAGGTCATAGAGTCGCCAGCAGTACATCGACTGATCGAAGTCGAACAGGATCAGGTCGTCATCTCGCATCAGGAAGTTCGACGTGAACGCGTCGGCGTGGATGACCTGATAGGACCGTCCCCGCGGGGTTCGTTTGAGTCGGGCCACCAACTCGTCAATGCGTTCGAGAACGCCGGGGTGGTAGAGGTCGTGGTGCTTTTCGCGAAGTCGCCACTCCGGCTGCTCGTGCCAGTGGTAGCGCGATTGGCCAGTCGGTTGGTAGCGCTCCGTCCAGCGATGCACGCGGCCGATCATCCGCCCCCAGAGTCGAATGAAGTCATCCGTCCAACGCTCCGACGACTCGTTGGACACGATCGTGCCGTCGATGCGGTGGAAGCAGGAAACATGGAAGAGTTCACCCTCGTCGTGAACCGAGACAGCGAGTTTTCCCAACCGGGTCTCGATCGGGATGCCGACCGGCACGCCGACCAGGTCGAGCCATGCGACCCAGTCGAGTTCGGCTTCGAGTTGTCGCAGCGAACGGTGGCTTGGCGAGGTCGCGCGAACGATGACCGAGTTTCCCTCCCTGTCCCGAGCGGTGAAGACGAGGTTCTGGCCGTGGCGCAGCGGACGGCATGACTCCGGATCAATCGACCACTCGTCGCGTAGGACAGTGTCGAAGTCTCGAAGACCGCGACGATTTGCGGGCCGTGGCACACGCCGAACGGGCTCGCGCAGGGAATCGGGGTGGTGAAGTGGCAGCAGTTTCGTGGCCGACATGATCATCGCTTGATCCTCCGACGATGAGGCCCCGCCGACGAAAGAATGGGCGTGGCTCGACGCGGCGCCGAGGCTTCTTGTCCTCGCCGTACGGCTGCTGCTACGAATTTCGCGCTGCTGGCGTTTGGGGTTTGGGTAGATCGAAAATGTGTAGGCATCGTGAGGGGCGCGCGCGCGTTCGGAGAGAGCCTTCAGGGAAATCGGAGCGTCGACGGGGCGAGCACGTCCGGAGGGAGCACGCGAGCTTGTCGTCTTGAAGGGGAAACGATGGTGTTGGGGACGGGAAGAAGTGAACAAACGGGTGTTCGTGCCCCTTTCCGAGCGAAAGGAGCACATCGGTTGGCGGGCGCCCCCTTGTCAAAGGGAGCTTCGAATCGTTAGGGTGGGGAAGAGGTGGCGCCTACTCTTGCCAACCTTCGCGGTTGTGGGTGCCGTCGCAGAAGGGCTTGTTCGCGGAGAGCCCGCAGCGGCACAACGCGCAGTTGGTCTTGCCTTCGGGCAACTCGATCGGGTTGCCTTCACTATCGGTCAGGGAAATTGGTCCCTCCACGAGGAGCGGACCATTGGGACGACAGCGAATCTTTACATCCGGCATGCTTGCTTTCTCCATCAAGACATGAAATTGACTGTTCGAAGCAAAATGTCTGTAGCGGAGATGGCTACGGGAGCAATGTATCTGACTCCTCCGAGAACGACGAGTCCCATCACGAGGAGAATCCCCGTGGAAGAGGGAATGCTCAGGTACGAATAGGCTAGCCGATTGGGCATGAACGCAGCGAGCACCTTGGAGCCGTCCAGCGGCGGGATCGGGATCATGTTGAAGACCGCCAGGACGAAGTTGAGCATGACCGACTGAGCGATGATTCGCAGCGCGAGTTGGGGAGCATGATCGTTGAAGTAGCCGAACAGCGGCACCGTGTTGATCAGGAGTGCCAGCACCACCGCGATGAGGACGTTGGTGATCGGACCGGCGATCGCGACCAGCATCATGTCGCGTTTGGGTTGGCGAAAGTTCATCGGATTGATCGGTACCGGTTTGGCCCCACCGAAGACCATGTTGCCGCTGCTAACGATGTAGAGGACCAGAGGCAGGGCGATCGTCATCACCGGATCGATGTGAGGAATCGGATCGAGGGTGATTCGGCCCAAGCGACGCGACGTTGGGTCACCGCACCAATCGGCCACGACGGCATGAGCGATCTCGTGCAAGACGACCGAGTAGACCAAGATGCCGATAACGACGAATCCGATGACGTAATCCGCGGGGATCATGCTGCTCCTTTTCCTGCTTTGATCGGAAGCTGTTCTTTCTAGAAACCCGGCGAAAGGCGTCCCGAGGATCTGGCATCGAGTCCGGGGCCGACGTGCGAGGGCAACTGACAACGACCGAGTTCGGGAGAGTTTGGATCATGCGTAGCGACGACAGGGAGAGGGACTCGTGGTCGACGATCTCCTCCGACGAGAGGCCATCGCCGTGGTACTCGCCTCCCTCCTGGGGATTCGCCGTGGCGGTCGTCGTCCTGATCCTCCTCGCGGTGTTGGCCGTTTGGGTTTGCAACTGGCGCGAGCGAGACGCGATCGAACGGTCCCGCGACGAGGCCGAAACGCCGTTCACCGCCATCGATCCCGCCGAGTCCGAGGCTGTCGAGGGATATTCCTCGATCGGCCTTCGCGAGCGTCGCGCGGAGAACTCCTTGCTTGCGGTTCCCGCCGACCTATTCTGATCAGTGGGCCTTGGGATGCGGTTACGGCTGATGAGCGGCACGACATTGGAAAATGTTGGCCCTCGCCACAAAAGGAACGACTCATGCGCGACTTGGTCAACCTCCGGATGGAACGCTTGGTCTATGTCGGTGGGATTGCTTTGCTTTGTGGGGCGATGGTCGGGTGCGGTGACCTGAGTGCCAAGCCGAAGAAGTCGCCCAACAGCATTATCGGCAAGACGACGCAGAAGATCGGCGAGTTCGACGAGAAGGCCGACAAGGAAAAGGTCAGCGACTCCAAGGTGAGGATCACCTCGCCGGTCCTTCCCGCGATGCAGGCCTACGGGCCGGCTCTCGAGCAAATCAGCAAGACCGTCATCAAGCAAGCCATCGACCTCTTTCACGCGACCAACGGTCGCTACCCGAAGGATTACGATGAGTTCATGAGCGAGATCATCAAGAAGAACAACATCAAGCTTCCCGTGTTGCCGGCCGGCGCCGAGTACAAGTACAACGTCGAGGAGCACAAGCTCGAGGTTGTGACCAAGTAACGTCTCCCTTCCGCATGCTGGAGAGCGGTAGAGCGCCCTCCAGGCCCATTCTCAACTTAACCCGATAGAAGGTCGGGCCCTCGTCGGTGTCTCTGGGGAGTCTCCTGTCAACGGTCGAGGTCTCGACCGAACCAGGGCGTCCCCGCGGACCGCGAACAGACGGGGTCCCTCGGAGATGAACCGTGAGTGGAACGACGTCGCGTAGTGCCGGCGGACCCGCTTCGTGGAAGCATTCCCTGAGAAGTCGCCGTCAGCCAATGGATCGTTGGGACATCGGCCAAGCCGAGGATCTCTACGCGGTCCGCCAGTGGGGCCGAAACTACTTCTCCATCAACGATGATGGCAATGTCGCCGTCCACCCGACCGGCCAGTTCGACCAGTCGCTCGACCTGCGCGCGCTGATCGACCGCCTCGCGCTCGACGGGATCCATCCGCCCCTATTATTGCGATTTAGCGACATCCTGCGGCACCGGATCGGCGAGTTGCACCAGGCCTTCGCCGGCGCGATCGACGCCTTCGGCTATCGAAGTGACTACCGCAGCGTCTACCCCATCAAGGTCAATCAGCAGCGCCACGTCGTCGAGGAAATCTACGACCACGGCAAGGCCTTCGGCTGTGGGCTCGAGGCAGGGTCGAAACCGGAACTACTCGCCATCTTGGCGCTCGTCGATCGTCAGGATACGCCCATCATCTGCAACGGCTTCAAGGACGCCGAGTACATCGAGGCCGTGGTGCTCGCTCAGAAGATGGGCCGGACCGTCTTGCCGGTCATCGAGAAGGTCCGCGAGTTGCACCTCCTAGTGGAGCACGCCGCCCGCCACTCGATTCGTCCCGCGATGGGCGTTCGCGTCAAGCTCGCCACCCGGGGGGCCGGACGCTGGGAGTCTTCGAGCGGGCAAATGGCCAAGTTCGGGCTGACGATCAGCGAGCTGGTCGACGCGGTCGAGTTCCTCAAGAGCCGCGACCTGGCCGACCAACTCCGCATGCTCCACTTCCATGTCGGCAGCCAGATCACCAACATCCGCAACATCAAGGAAGCCGTCAACGAGGCGGCGCGAATCTATGTCGAACTCTCGCGTGCCGGCGCGGGGCTCGGCTATCTCGATGTCGGCGGAGGCCTGGGGGTCGACTACGACGGTTCCCAAACCCAGTTCGGATCGTCGATCAACTACACACTCCAGGAGTACGCCAACGACGTCGTCTACGGCATTCAGTCGATCTGCGACGAGGCGAAAGTCGAACACCCGACGATCATCACCGAATCGGGACGCGCGATCACCGCCTACTACAGCGTCTTGGTCTTCAATGTCCTCGGGGTCGAGTCAATGGCTGGGCAGCCGATGGATTGCGCGTCGGTGTCCGATTCCTTGGGGGAGCGGCCCAGTGGGGAGCAGCCCGCCCCGATCGCGACGCTCTACGACACGCTCGCCGATTTGTCGGCCAAGAACGTTCACGAGATGTATCACGACGCGATCAAGTCGCGCGATGATGCGATGAACCTCTTTAGTCTCGGGTACCTGACGCTCAACCAACGCGGGTTGGCCGATCGAATCTTCTGGGAGGTCTGCCGTCGGATCCAGAAGATCATTCAGCGAATGGACCACATCCCCGAGGACTTGGAAGTGCTCGAGTCGATGCTTGCGGACACGTACTTTTGCAATTTCTCGGTCTTTCAATCGATGCCGGACGCTTGGGCGGTGCAGCAACTCTTCCCGGTGGTGCCCTTGCAGCGGCATCGCGAGGAGCCGACTCGGCGGGGACGACTGGCGGACATCACCTGTGATTCCGACGGCAAGCTCGATCGCTTCATCGACCTTCGTGATGTCAAGCAGTGTCTCGAACTCCACGCGCCCAATGGCGAAGAGTACTACCTGGGAGCCTTCCTGGTCGGAGCGTACCAGGAGATACTCGGCGACATGCATAACCTCTTTGGCGACACGCATGCCGTTCAGGTCCGCCTGGGGGAAGACAACGAGGCGGTTATCGAGAACGTCGTCAAGGGAAACACCGTGCGGGACATGCTCGCGTACGTTCAGTTCTCCTGCGACGAACTGCTCGAATCGTTCCGCGTCGAGGTGGAGAAAGGACGTGCGAGTGGCCAATTGACCGATGTCGAGGCGGACCGGTTGATCGAGTTCTACGCCAGCGGTCTGGATGGCTACACCTACCTGGAATAGCCGACCGCTTCGTTTTCCCTAGCGATTCTCCCGGCGTTGAACGTACTACTCCCTAGACACTGCCGCGTGCGCTGGAGCGTTCGTGCTCCGGCGTTCACGCCGGAATCATTGCTGTCTGGGAGATTCAGGGGTGCTCACGTCGGCGACGCTCGCTGTTTGCCTCATTGCTTGGGCGGACGACAAGCCGGTCCTGATTCACGGCCAACTCGATCAAGTCGATGCGGCCGACGGCTGGATCGAGGTTTCCGACGACGCGGGCAAGCGGCACGAGGTCCGTGTCGACGGCGACTCTCGCGTCACCCTCAACGGTCGCCGAACCAGTCTCGACAACCTCCAACACAAACTGCGCGTCAGCGTCACTTTCAACCCCGGCACGCGTCTGGCGACTGTCGTAAGGGCGAAGGGAACCACGACCGACGCCCGCTTCGCCTCGATCCCCAAACGGTTGCGGATCGCTCTCGATCTCATCGAATCGTACCGCTATCGCGAGTCCTACGCTCGGCTGGAAACGATTGACTCGTGGGAATCGCACGCGCTGCGGCGCCTGCTGGAGAGCGGCGATGCGCGAAGCATGCGAGCGCTCGGACAACAACAACTCCAACGCGAGGAAGCCGCCGCGTCCGCGAAGAGGCTGCTTCCCGACATCGAAGCCGCCGCCGCTAGGGGCAATCCGTTGGCTCAGTGGATCCTCGCACGCTTTCTTCAATCGGGCCTCGCGGGCGAGCGCGAGAAGGGCAGGGCGTTCTCCTTGCTTGAGGCCGCCGACCGATCCGGTTTCCCGCTGGCCACGTCCGACCTCGCTTGGTGCTATCTCCACGGCAAGGGGACCGACCGGTCCGTGACGAAGGGACTTCGTCTCTTGCGACACTCCGCCGCGAAGGGCAATCAACGCTCGATGATCATGCTGGCTCAGCTCTATCAGGCGGGGGAAGGCGTTCCCGAGAACAAACTGACGGCGCGTCGGTTCCTCGAACGGGCCGCCAACGCCGGCAACGTCCGCGCGAAACTCCTTCTGGCGAGGATGCTCGCGGACGAGATCGGCCCCGAAGAGCGCCCCGAGGCATGGATGGCGACCCGGCAGTTGCTCGAACAAGCCTTCGAGGCGGGGAGTCCGCTGGCCGGCTGTTGGCTCGGACTGCTCGTCAAGCGCGGTCGCGGCGAACGCCGAGACCTCGCCAAGGCGCGACGGCTACTCGAGGCGGCGGCCTCGGAAGGCTCCGCTCGGGCAGCCCTGGAGTTGGGCAAGTTCGCCCTCGACGGTTCGATCGACGCCAGAGATTTGGAGTCCGCACGCCACTACTTCGAACTGTCGCGACGTGCCGCCCGGCGCGATGGGGATGAGGGGACGCTACGGCAGGCCAAGACCTTGCTCAACGCGGAGATCGTCGTGCTAAACCGCCGTGCGACGCGGACCGAGGATCGTCGCTACGCGGTGACCGGCCAAGTCGTCAATCAGTCGACGCGGCCCCTTTCAGGTGTGTTGGCGGTGGGGCAGTTCCTCCGCGGCGAGGATGCTCCGGTGACGTTTCTCTCCGCCTCACTCGATTTCGACCCGCTGCATGTCGGCCAGGTCAGCCCGTTCGAGATTGTCAGTGAGGACGACTTTGCCGTCGACTCCTTCGAGCTGTCGTTTCGGACGCACGAAGGCGCGACCATTCCCTCCGCTTCGCTGGCGGACACCTCTCCATGGCCCACGCTCGGCTACCTCGTCGCCGCTGACGATTCCTCCATCCTCTGAATTCGCACGCCATTCGCCTGCGTTCACCTCGCGATTTCTGACTTGGGTCACTTCGCGTAACCTGTTGCTGTGAAATCTCTTGTGCTACCCTTGAAGGGGTGCGTATCTCAAGGATGCGACGATCGCTTGAGCGGAATTGGATGTTTTTGTGATTTTATCGATGTATCGATCTCCCAACGCGACGTTAGCTGGGTACTGGGGAACCGTTTCTTAGCAGTCCATTGATTCACGCGGGCGCAGCCGGCGGGGAATCGATCAACGGGCTATTAGGGCTTGGATGACACCATTGTCGACGCACCAAGAGTTGATGCGCGATGCGAACGTGACGGCCGACTTCGGCCCGAGCGATCGCTTCATGGACTTGGTGACCCGCCATCAGCACCAGCTCTACGGCTTCATCTTCGCCCTCGTCCACAACTCGGCCGACGCGGACGATCTCTATCAGCAAGTCCTGATCGTGCTTTGGAAGAAGTTCGACTCGCTCCCGCCAGAAGGGGACTTTCTTCGTTGGGCTTGGCAAGCCGCCCGCTACGAAGTGCTCAATTTCTGGCGTCGTAAGGAGCGGCGGCCGAGTCACGTCGGCCTGTCCGAGGATTTGGTCGAAGACATCGTCGAGCGAGAGTCGCGCCAGGCGGAGGCCGATCGCGGTCTCGAACGCCGACGTGCCCTCAACGAGTGCGTGAAACGGCTTCCCGAAAAGGACCGCGAGTTGTTAGAGACTTGTTACACCACGGATCTTCAGATCAAGCAAATCGCCGAGAAGATCGGACGGTCTTCTCAGAGCATCTGTAACTCCCTGCGCCGGATCCGCTCCGCCCTCTTCGAGTGCATTCATCGTCGACTCTCGACGGAGGGTCTGTCATGACGACGCCCATCGATCCCGACTTTCTCGCCCTGATCGAATCGGTCCTGAGCGGTGACGCTGGGGCGAGCGAGATGGATCAACTCGAGCGGATTCTTCGCGAGGATGCTTCGGCGTGGCAAACGTATCGCGACTATTGCGAGATGCACGCGGAGCTGCGATTCCTCTCGCACGGCAAACGTGGTCTCGAGAAGTTCGTGCGCGGCGTCCTAAGAGAACAGGAAGCGGCGCCAGCACCTTCTGCCCCCGCGCCGACCGCCCGGGCCGAGTCAACACGCGGACAGAGGACGAAGATCGGTTGGCTCACGCCGGCCCTCTTGATCGCGGCCGCGGCCTGTTTGGTCTTGCTAGTCGCGATCGGCAATCGCATGCCGAGGGACGGTGTCACCGGGACCGGTGGAGCACTCGCGGTACGGGAGGACAATCGACCGGTCGCGACGATCACGGGTCTCTTTGGCGTCTTTTCGGAACAAGAACAAACTGAAAAGCTCCACGTTGGACAAGCCTTGCACGTCGGCGAACGGGTGTTGCTCGCCGGGGGCGTCGCGGAGATTGCTTTCGCGACCGGACCGGTGGCGGTCCTACAGGGGCCGGCCGAGTTGTCGATCGACGGCATGCTCGGAGCGACCCTCCGGCGAGGAAGAATTGTCGTTCGCGTCACCGAGGACATCGACGGGTTCGTGATTCGCTCCCCCGAGGTCGATGTCGTCGATCACGGCACGGAGTTCGGCGTGCAGGTCGAACCCTCCGGGGTGACCACCGTCCAAGTCTATGACGGCGAAGTCGATGTCGTGCCCGCGAGCAAGGAGAGGTTGCCCGCCTCCAAACGACTTCGGGCCGGCGATGCCGTGCGGGCCAAGCGCCCCGGTCACCGAGACCCGCTGTCGCTCGAGCCGCAGATGCCCGAGGATGCTCTCTTTCTTCGCAGTCTTCCCGATGTCTCCGCCACCGATGGGGCGTCGTCGCGCGAAGGACGCCACTGGCTACGCGATCTTCGGCCGGTCGAGGGGTTCTCGTTCACTCCCGTCGAGGGAAAGAACTTGGTTCTTCCAGGCTGGGACGTTCCGCCGAACATGGCCGAGTCGCACCGTGGGCTGACACCGGTCGGGCTCGCCCAAGAGGATCGCCCGGGCGTCATGATTCGCGGCGGTGACGACGGTTCTCTCGGCACCATCGTTCACGGGGTGACGACCGGTCCGCGTTGGGTGCTCGAGTTTCAGTTCGCAACCATGCCGCCCGAAGAGGCGGGAACGCGTGGGCTCAACGTCTTGCTCCACCATGCGAAGGGCGATTTCGTCAATCTCCGCGTCGGTCACGGAGGGGCCATCTACGTCTACGAGGGAGACGGCACGCAAAGCCTGCTCGTCGGTGAGTGGCGCGTCGTCTCTCCCTGGGGAGCGGTGAGCTTCTCCGAGGATCGCAACGGCGACGGCAGCCTTTCCGACCCGGAGGATGTGGTCAACGTGCATACGTTGCGCCTCGTCGGCGACTACGGGGAAGACCCCTCGTTCGACATTTATCTCTCCGAAGCGAACAACCCGGAGCCGCGACTGGTCGCCTCGGAGCTCAAGATCTTCCAGAACGGCCCGCCGAAACCGGGGGCTGGGCTGAGAACGGTCCGTTTTCAGTCCTATCGAGGTCCCAACGGCGACTATGTGATCGATCGTGTTCGTCTTCTTTCGCCCCACCAGGATGTCTCTTCCACGACATCGCCGAGGGGCGTTCCCACCGAGGCGTCTTCCAATGACGTCTCCGACGTCGCGTCGCCTGACGACGTGACTCCCTTGACGTCCGACAAGGACGTCCCCGCTGTCTCGTCTCCCGCCCGGTAACTTTAGAAAAGGTTTCGATGATGATGCAAAGTGTTCTCTTCGTTCTCCTCTTAGCCCTGGGCGCCGCTTCCGCGGAGAAAGCCGACGCGAAGCCAAAAGCGGACGCGAAGCCAAAAGCGGACGCGAAGCCAAAAGCGGAACCCGAGAAACCCGGCCGTCCGCTGCCGCTCACCGCTCCCTCGGACCGGATTCACGTCGAGATCTTCGACAAGATCCCCGAGAAGAAGAAGTGGGACTTCAAGCTCGACGAGCCGACCGAGACCTTCAGCGAACAGTCCTTCGGCATCGTCGAGATTCCCCACCGCTACCGCGACGGCCTTCGTGTCGACCGTTCGAATCCGATCCTGTACCGGGCCTCGTGTCAACTGACGATTCCCGAGGGAAAGAAGCGGCTGCTGCTCCGTGGCCGCTGGGCGACCCGGCTCTTCATCGACGGGAAGAAAGTCGGCGAGCTTCCTTTTCCTCACCCCGGCAGCGGGGCACACGGCGAACTCGAGGATCTTTCGAGTGATCTCACGCCGAACATCCGTCAGCTCTTTCCCGGCGATCGGGAGAAAGCAGTGGCATGGACCAGCGACGGCAAGCGCCACACCTTTGTCATGGACGTGATCGTTGGGGGCCGACGCCGCCGACTCGAACTCGGCGAGATGTCGCTGAGTGTCGCGGAGCCGGGAAGCGAGTTCGTGGTCCTGAGTCCGACCAGCCAGGATGTCGAACTGACCGACGCGAGCTGGTTGCCCTATGAGAAACGGTTCCGCGAAGAGATGCTCCGCCGGAATCAACGGCGCCGAGAAGAGTCGGACGTCAAGGAACGCGACTACTGGAAGAAACGGCACGACGCCATCGCCCAAGAGATCGGCAAGAAGCCCGCGATCGTGGTGCCGACCGTCTCCGAGGAGATGCCGGTTCACAACGAAATTGATCGCTTCCTCGGCGCGCGGCTCCAGGAGAAGGGGCTTCAGCCGGCGGGCTTGGCCGATGACGACGTCTTTCTTCGCCGACTGACGCTCGATTTGCGCGGCAACCTTCCGACCGCCGAGGAGATTGCAGCGTTTCGCGAGCACCGGGGCGAGGGGCGTCGCGAGCGGGCGATCGACCGGTTGCTCGACGATCCGGGCTGGGCCGATCACTGGGTCGGCTATTGGCAGGATGTTCTCGCCGAGAATCCCAACCTACTCAACCCGACGCTCAACAACACCGGCCCGTTCCGCTACTGGATTCACGAGTCGTTCCTCGACAACAAACCGATGGATCGCTTCGTTACCGAACTGGTCATGATGCGGGGGAGCGAGCGTTTCGGCGGTCCGGCCGGTTTCGGGGTCGCGACGCAGAACGATGTGCCGATGGCGGCCAAAGCCAACGTCTTGGGCCAAGCGTTCTTGGGAGCCAAGATGCAGTGCGCCCGCTGCCACGATGCTCCGTCGCATCCCTTCGAACAACGGGATCTCTTCAGTCTCGCGGCGATGCTCAAACGCAAACCGCAGAGCGTTCCGAAGTCAAGTTCGGTTCCGGGGACGAAGGAAGAGCTGGCGGAGATGATGGTGACGGTCTCGCTCAAGCCGGGCGAGAAGCTTCCGCCGGTGTGGCCGTTTGAAAACCTTCACGGCGAGAAGTTGCGTGAGGACTGGTTGCGCAATCCCAAGGATTCGCGCGAACGGCTCGCGTTGCACATCACCTCGCCGGAGAACGAGCGCTTCGCCGGTGTGCTCGTCAACCGTCTTTGGCACCGCTACATGGGCCGTGGCATCGTCGATCCGGTCGACGATTGGGAAAGCGTCGACCCGACCCATCCCGAGCTTCTCGGCTATCTTCGTCGGGAGCTGATCGGAAACGGCTACGACTTCAAGCATGTCGCCCGTCTCATTCTCTCGTCCCACGCCTACCAGCGGGCGGTCGATCCGAGTCTCCAAGAGGAAGAGGACGCGATCGAGCTCTACGCGACCCGCCAGCGGCGACGGATGAGCGCCGAGCAAGTCGTCGACTCTCTCTTCCAGGTGGCCGGCAAGGGTTTTGGCTGCGAGGAGTTGAATCTCGACATCAACGGACGCCGGGACCTAAAGAACTCGCTGAACTTCGGCTACCCGACGCGAGCGTGGCAGTTCTCGACGTTGGCCAACGAGCGCGACCGACCGAGTCTCAATCTGCCCTACGCTCGGACGATGACGAGTCTGCTGGAGACCTTCGGATGGCGAAACACCCGCCAGAATCCGGTGACCTATCGGAACACGGAGCCGACGGTGCTTCAACCGGCGTCGATGACTAATGGACTCGCGGTTCACCGGGTGGCGCAGCTATCCGATGACAGCGGCCTGACGGTCTTGTCAATGAAGGACCAGCCTGTCGAGAAGCTCGTCGAGGAACTCTTCCGACGAACGCTCTCGCGCGATCCGAGCGCCAGTGAGAAGGACCTCTTCGTCGAGTATCTGCGAGAAGGCTACGGGGATCGCGTCGTGCCTGGCGCGTCGCTCGAGCGCTACGCCCCCAAGCGGACCCGCGAAGGGATCTCGTGGACCAACCATCTCTCCAACAAGTCCAACGAACTGGCCAACCGGTTGGAGCAGCAAGCCCAGCTCGGCGACGAGCCGACCGAGGTGCTCACGCCTGCGTGGCGCGAGCGGATGGAGGACACGGTCTGGACGCTCGTCAACACCCCCGAGTTCGTCTTCATCCCCTAGCGGAGACCCGGGACGCTTCCAACAACCAACGACCGATACGAGGATGACCCATTCATGAAACGACGCGAATTTGTTCAATCGACGATGCAAGCGGGCTTGGCGGCTTCTCTTCTCGGAGCTTCTCCCGCGTTGGCGTCGCATCCGGCCTCGCACGGAGCGATGCCCCAGGGCAAGGCCGAGCATGTGATCTTCATTTGGCTCGGCGGCGGCGCCAGTCAAATCGACACCTTCGATCCGAAGGCCAAGGGCGATGCGAAGGCCAAGAAGCCCGGCTCCTACTACGATGCGATCCCGACCGCGGTCAAGGGCGTCCAGGTCTGTGAGCACCTTGGCAAGACCGCGAAGGTCCTCGATCGCTGCACTCTCGTGCGGACGGTTCACCACGAGGTGATCGACGAACATGCCGCCGCGACCAACCGCATGCACACCGGTCGCCCGACGACCGGCACGATCGTTTACCCGTCGATCGGCTCGATCGCCGCTCACCAGCGTGGCCCGGCCAACGACAAGGTGCCGGCCTACGTCCTGATCGGCTATCCCAACATCACTCGCGGTCCTGGCTTCCTCGGCCCCCGCGCCGGCTACGTCTACTTGACCGACACGGAGGTTGGCCCCAGTGGGTTCTCGCCCCCGCCGCGCATCACCAACCAGCGCCGCAAGCAGCGGGAGCGGCTCCTGTCCCGGCTTCGCTCGATGCACCGGGGCGACATCAGGGCCGAGAAAGCCCTCGCCGACTACGACGCCACCATTGACGAGGCGCTGCGGCTCTCCGGCCCCGACTTCCAACAGATCTTCAACCTCGGCTCCGAGCCCGACTCGATCCGCAACTCCTACGGCGGTGAGTTCGGTCAGCGTTGTCTGCTCGCCAGACGCTTGGTCGAGAGTGGCGTTCGCTTCGTCGAGGTCTCGCACAACCTCAATTTCGTCAACGGGACCGGATGGGACACCCACAACGAGGGCCAACTCAACCAGCACCTGCTGATTCAGGAACTCGACACCGCCCTCGCGGGCCTTGTGCTCGATCTCGAACGACGCAACTATCTCGACAAGACCCTGATCGTCGTCGGCACCGAGTTCGGTCGTCCCGCCAAGTTCGATGGTCGCGGGGGACGCGGGCACCATTCGAAGTCCTTCTCCGTCTTCCTCGGTGGCGGTGGGTTGCGGCACTGCGGGGCCTATGGCACCACCGACGCGATGGGAACGAAGATCGAGGAGAAGCCGGTCTCGGTTGCCGATCTACACGCCACGATTCACGCGTCGATCGGCATCGATCCGAGCGAAGTGCTCTACGCCGGCGAACGCCCGGTGCCGATCACCGACGGCGGCAAGCCGATTGCCGAACTCTTCGGTTGATCGTCGCCCAGGAACCGATCCTGGGACGACAAATTGTCACTGACCGCGCCGTCGCGATCTGGGGAGACGTGGCGGCCGCGTTTGATTCACCGTGTTGGTTTCCAGCACGGCGTTTGCTTGGCGTCGGCGACACTCGTCCGCCAACTCAATGGGCGTCGGCGGCGTTCGTCGACCAACTCAAGGGGCGTTGGCGGCGTTCGTCCGCCAACTTGGAGACGTGGCACTCGCACTTCTTCGCCACGGCTCGCACAAGGGGAAGAGTGCCGTCATCTCGGCATCTCGTGGGGAGCAACCGTATGTCTTGGATCCGAGAATCCCGGCGCGCGTTCACGCTCGTCGAACTACTGGTCGTGATCGCGATCATCGGGGTGCTGGTCTCTCTCTTGCTTCCGGCCGTGCAGCAAGCACGGGAAGCGGCTTCACGCGCCCAGTGCGCCAACAACCTCAAGCAACTGGGGGTGGCGCTGCACAACTACCACGAGAGCCATCGGGTCATGCCCCCCGGCGTGCTCGGAATCGTCAACGCCAGCAGTGGATCCAACACGCTTGTCTACCCGATTACTTGGATGCCGATGGTGCTGCCTTACATGGATCAGCACCAACTCTACGATCGGATCGTGCCCGACATCGAGGCGGGCCGAAGCGCCCACAGCTTCGCCGAGAGGAAGCAAGTCGTCAGCGCGCTGGTCTGTCCCAGCGATCCCAACGGTGGCAAGGTCGCGGTCAACGGTAGCATCGCCACGCGCGATCACGGCTTCTGCGGCAACTATGTCCTCTGCTACGGCTCGAAGACCTTCACGCCCGACGCGGATATCGACGACGCCGACGACACGCTCGACGACAGTCGCGACGACAACGCCCTGCGCCGGGACGGCATGTTCTTTGCGTTGTCGAGCATCGGATTGGACGATGTGAGCGACGGAACGACGAAGACCGTCATGGCCAGCGAGCTGTTGGTCGTCCCGAGCGAGGGGAACAACGTCGACTTGCGCGGCAGCTACTACTTCGGACGGCGCGGCGCCGCGGTCTTCACGACGATGAACCCGCCGAACTCACCGATCTCCGACCGGCTCTCCTCGTGCCTGAGCGTTCGCGGGGCGCCTTGCACGACCGGCACCGACAGCATGATCTACCACCCGCGCAGCGCCCACGAAGGGGGCGTCAACGCGATGATGGCCGATGGGTCGATCACCTTCATCTCCAACTCGATCGACACCCACATCTTCCGCGGGCTTGGCACCAGAAACGCGTCGCCCGGTGAGCCCCTTCAAGGGCTCTAACCGCGATTTCTTCGTGTCGTTTCGCCGGCGCCGTGACGTTTTGTCGTGGCATTGAGCTGTGCGCCCATCGAGAATAGGCTTGAGAATTGCCCGTCGCTTCCATGGGGGCAGGGGAGCGAGCGGCGGTTCTTGGGGAAAAGGGATCCACGCGGCACTGGGGCGTGCCGTGAACAGATCACCTCGACGATGCTGACTCTGGGGAGAAACCGATATGTCTTGGAAGGGAAAGTCCCGGCGGGCGTTTACGCTCGTCGAGTTACTGGTGGTGATCGCGATCATCGGCGTCCTCGTCGCGTTACTCCTTCCGGCGGTCCAACAAGCGCGCGAAGCCGCGGCGCGGTCGCAGTGCGCCAACAACCTCAAGCAACTCGGCGTCGCCCTCCACAACTACCACGACAGTCATCGGGTCATGCCGCCGGGAACGACCGGTCTCGTCAACGCCGGCAGTGGCCCCGACACGACGCGCTTTCCGATCACCTGGATGCCGATGGTGCTGCCCTTCATGGATCAGCAGCCGATCTGGGATCGGATCGTCCCGGATATCCAATCGGGAAGACGATCCCATCGCTTCGACCAACGCAAGCAAGTCATCAGTGGACTGGTCTGTCCCAGCGACCCCAACGGGGGCAAGGTGTCGGCGCACCCGAGCGACGAGTACTACGACCACGGCTTCTGCGGCAACTATACGCTCAGCTACGGATCCAAGACCTTGACGCCCGATGCGGTGATCAACGATCCCGACGACACGCTCGACGACCAGACCGACCATAACGCGGTCAACCGCGACGGGATGTTCTACTCCCGGTCGAGCATCGGACTGGATGACTTGGAAGATGGCACGACCAAGACGATCATGGGCAGCGAATTGCTTGTCGTCCCCAATCAAACGTCGTCGGTCGATCTGCGGGGCGCCTACTACTTCGGACGGCGCGGCAGCGCGATCTTCTCGACGATGAACCCGCCGAACAGTCCCGTCGCCGACCGCATGTCCTCCTGTCTCAGCATGCCCGGCGCCCCGTGTACCATCGGCACCGACAGCATGATCTTTCACGCTCGCAGCGCCCATCCCGGCGGGGTGAACGCGATGATGGCCGACGGATCGACCACCTTCATTTCCAACTCGGTCGACACCCACATCTATCGCGGGCTTGGGACTCGCAGCGCTTCTCCCGGCGAGCCGCTTCAGGGCCTGTAATCTCCACGAAACGGAAGTTCACTATCAGCGAGGTCGACCTCGATGCCATACCGTTTGTTCGTTCGTTGGGCCATGCTCGCGAGTTTCCCCGTCGCCTGCCTGACGTTGGGTTGCTCGCAGGCCAATCCCGAGGCGCCGGTCGTTCCCGTCGCCGGCAAGGTTCTCTTCGAGGGCAAACCGCTCGGGCGAGGCGTGATCACCTTCATGCCCCGCGCGGGGGGGCCATCCGCTCAGGGAACGATCCAACAGGGGGCGATCACCGATGTCGTGACGGTGTCCGACATTTCCAGGCGATCGGGCCTCGTCGCGGGCGAACACCAAGTCACGATCCGGGCGGGGGCGGGGAGTCTCGATGGTGACATCGGCATGCGGGAGCACATTCCCGACGTCTACAACAGCATTCAGAAGTCGCCCCTGAGCGTGGTGATCGGCCCCGAAAGCGACAACGCGTTCGAATTCCAACTGACGATGGATCCCGCATCGGCCAACGTCGTCGCCCTCGGCCAAGATCCCTAGTGTCCTGATTGGTTGATTCGTTGGGTGAACTCTTCAGGGAGACTTCCGGGTGCCATGCTCACGCTTGTCGTGGGCATGCTGGAGAGGCTCACGCTTGTCGTAACGCGTAGGGTGGGGGTGGGTCTGGACCCACCATCCTTGTTCAACCGACCGGCGCCGACACCGCGCACTGGGCCAGCTCGGCGTAATCGGGCCGATCGCTCGCGTCGCCGTGGTGATAGGACCGGACGACATCTCCGCGGTGAATCAAGAAGACGCCAGGCATTTGAAGCCCGTCGCCGACGAGCCGGCCGATGCCGTGGCCGTGGAAGATGGCCGCTTGGAATCCTCGCCACAAAACACGCGGGCCGAGAAGTTGCCCGGGACGACCACGCTCAAGGCCGAGTTCCCGGTAGAGTACGCACTGCGGATCGCTCACGTGAGCGACATCGCCGAGGCCGTAGCGACGCAGGAGCATGTCACCCTGGTCGAACGATCCCATGTGAACCACTGCGATTCGGACACCGTTGCCTTCGATCGCCGCGCGCTTCTCGGCCAGATCCGCGAGAGCCTCGCGGCAGAAGGTGCACCCGAAGTGACGCAGAAAGACGACCAGGATCGGTGACTCGTCCGAAAGATCGGCCAACGTTGTTCCCGTGCTGCTCTCCAGTCGAGTGAGTCCGCGCTCATCGGCTTGTTCGGGACGCATCGCCTCCCCGAAGGCTTCCCAAACGATCACCGCGAAGGGCACCCACCAAATCAGGTCGTTGGTGAGAACCGTCGCTCCCATCGCGATGGGTAGCGTTCCCTTAACCGCCGCGATGATGAAGCCGATCGTGCCGAAAATCTTGCCGAGCAAGCCGACGAGCACGATGGGCCAGTGGCGAAATGGATCGTACGCGGCGACCGCGTAGCCGATGCCGTAGACGCCGACGACCATGCCGAGGCACTGCCACAATTCGAGATACCTCGGCGGTTGCATCCCGAAGAGGGTGAAGGTTTGGCTCGGGAGCATCACCACCCAGATTCCCCACGTGAGATTGTACACCGCCGCCGCGAGCAGGACGGTCTTCATCCACGCGGGTGAACGGGTGGGGGATGCTGGCATGGTCCTGTCCCTTATGGAAGAAAAGTCGACGCTGGGCCGACTCGAGAAGGCGAACTTTCGACCGACATGGCCCCTGGTCGCGACGTTGCCACTGGGGAGATGAAGTTATTCAGCCTCTTACCGGGTTGATGGGAATGTAGGCATCGATCATCGACCAGACCAGCACGCTACGCAAGCTTCAAGCGACGGTGCGGACCCAATTCGTTCCGACGAGTCATCGTGCGCCGTGGCGTCGGCCCCATGGGAAAGCTCCGCATGCCGAGGAATCTGGAGTCGTGCCGTCGATGCCCGGATCACTCCGACGAGCGCGAGCTCTGTCCAGATCATCCAACTCGCGATCGACGGTCAGTCTTCCTTCGCGAGCAATTCGATCGCGTTGCCCGACGGGTCGGCGATGTAGGTCGAACGCGTGCCGTCTCGGTGGGTCTCGAGCGTGCCGAACTCCTCCGCGTCCTCCCGGACGAATCCGAGATGAGGGGGATGTTGCCCCGACGAGACGAACGCGAGTCGGATGTTGCCGAACTCGAGCATCGCCCACGTGTTGTCCCGGTAGACGACCTCGCATTGGAAACGATCGGTGTACCAGGACACCGTCTCGGCGATGTCCTTCACCTCGATCGCCACGTGGTCGATTTCGTCCAGCGCAGTGCCGGTCCGTTTGTTACTTCGCATGCGAGCCCTCCTTCCTCCTGACTATTCTAGAGTGGTCTGTCCGATGACGAGCCGCACGCGACCTTACAACGTATGTCGATCCTTCGGGGACCTGTTGGGAGCCTACGAAGATCGCTCCCCGTCGGTTCCAGCATTCAGTTGGACATCGCCATCGATTCGCGTGGTTCGGTGCGAGCCAAGGAAGCCGAGAACCGAGAACCGAGAACCGAGAACCGAGAACCGAGAACCGAGAGACGTGTGACGAGAGACGTGTGACGAGAGACGTGTGACGAGAGACGAGAGACGAGAGACGAGAGACGAGAGACGAGAGACGAGAGACGAGAGACGAGAGACGAGAGACGAGAGACGAGAGACGAGAGACGAGAGACGAGAGACGAGAGACGAGAGACGAGAGACGAGAGACGTGTGACGAGAGACGAGAGACGAGAGACGAGAGACGAGAGACGAGAGACGAGAGACGAGAGACGAGAGACGAGAGACGAGAGACGAGAGACGAGAGACGAGAGACGAGAGACGAGAGACGAGAGACGAGGGACGTGTGACGTGTGACGTGTGACGTGTGACGTGTGACGTGTGACGAGAGACGAGAGACGAGAGACGAGAGACGAGAGACGAGAGACGAGAGACGAGAGACGAGAGACGAGAGACGAGAGACGAGAGACGAGAGACGAGGGACGTGTGACGTGTGACGTGTGACGTGTGACGTGTGACGTGTGACGTGTGACGAGAGACGAGAGACGAGAGACGAGAGACGAGAGACGAGAGACGAGAGACGAGAGACGAGAGACGAGAGACGAGAGACGAGAGACGAGAGACGAGAGACGAGAGACGTGTGACGTGTGACGTGTGACGTGTGACGTGTGACGTGTGACGTGTGACGTGTGACGTGTGACGTGTGACGTGTGACGTGTCGCTACGGTCGATCTGACTTCAGCCGCGAAGCGGCGTCGGTCAGTAGCCAGGGGTGTCAACCCCTGGAAAGGGAAGGATTTAGATCAAGCCCCGGAGGGGCGGCGGAAAGGGGGACTCCGAACATAGCCGCGTGTCCGGATCGGCGATGGAGAACATCTGGACATTTGTTCATTTTGTTGCGAAAATGGAGAATGCTGTCCGTAGGTGACGTGCGGACGGGTCAAGCGAAACGGGGCGGGAGGAGCTAGATGCTGGGAGTTCAGGGAGGACCGACGGAAGAAGCGACCATCGACGAGTCCTTCCACCCCGTCTCTCGGCGCTGGTTCCGCGAGGCGTTTAAGGAGCCGACGCGGGCACAGCAATTGGCCTGGCCGGTGATCGCCAAGGGGGAACACACGCTGCTGCTCGCTCCCACTGGCTCGGGAAAGACGCTCGCGGCCTTCTTCGTCGCGATCGACCGATTGATGTTCGGACCGGCGGCTCCCGAAGAGGAGAAGGGCGTCCGGGTTCTCTACGTCTCTCCCTTGAAAGCCCTCGGCGTCGATGTCGAGCGGAACCTGCGTTCGCCGCTCGCGGGAGTTCGCGCGTTGGCCCAACGGGAGGGAGCCGACCATCAGGTGCCCCGCGTCGGCGTACGTTCCGGCGACACCCCCTCCGCGGAGCGGGAGCGTCTCGCACGCGACCCCCCGGAAATCCTCATCACGACCCCCGAGTCGCTGTACCTCATCCTGACCTCGCGAAAAGCGTCGATGCTCCGCACTGTCGAGACGGTGATTATCGACGAGATCCACACGATGGTGAGCACTAAACGCGGGGCTCATCTCTTTCTCTCGCTGGAACGGCTCGATCGCTTGCGCCGGGAGGGTGAGGAAGGGGGGCGTTTTCTCCAACGTATCGGCCTCTCGGCGACGCAGCGGCCTCTCGACGAGGTGGCACGACTTCTCGGCGGATCAGAAGCGACCAGCAACCCCGACGAGACACCCCATCCGCGTCCGGTGACCATCGTCGATGCGGGCCGCCGGCGCCGCTTCGATCTGCGCATCGAGGTTCCCGTCGAGGACATGGCGGAGCTTGGGGAGGTCGACCCGATCCCGTCGGGACCGGCGGCGGGCCCTCCGGCGCTCGCGTCGATTTGGCCCGCGATTCACCCACGCCTCGTCGAGTTGATCGAATCGCATCGCACGACGATGATCTTCGTCAACAGCCGGCGACTGGCCGAGCGCTTGGCCAACGCGATCAATGAACTGGCCGAAAAGGAATTGGCGCTGGCTCACCATGGCTCGATCGCCAAGGAGACGCGGCTTCACATCGAGGATCGCCTCAAGCGGGGAACGCTTCCCGCGATCGTCGCGACCTCATCGCTCGAGCTCGGCATCGACATGGGGGCCGTCGATCTGGTGATCCAAATTGAGGCTCCGCCGTCGATTGCCTCGGGGATTCAGCGGATTGGCCGATCGGGGCACCACGTCGACGCGACATCGGTCGGCGTTGTTTTTCCGAAGTATCGCGGCGACTTGCTCGCGTGCGCCGCGGCGGCCGAGAAGATGCTCGAAGGGGAAGTGGAGGAGACCTACTTTCCCCGCAATCCGCTCGACGTCCTAGCCCAGCAGATTGTCGCGATGGTGGCACTCGGGGCTCGGAGCGTGGGCGAGCTATACGCGACCGCACGGCAAGCCGCTCCGTTTCACGAACTCTCGATGTCGATCTTCGAAGGGGTGCTCGATCTGCTGTCGGGCCGCTACCCTTCGGATGAATTCGCCGGGCTACGACCACGTGTCACGTGGGATCGTCTTGCCGGCATGGTCGCGCCTCGCAAGGGAACCCAGCGGACCGCGATCCTCAATGCCGGGACGATACCCGATCGCGGACTCTATGGCGTCTACCTGATCGACGACGGTGGCGGGAGCAACCGCGTCGGCGAACTCGACGAGGAGATGGTCTTCGAGACCCGTCCGGGGGAGATCTTTCTCCTCGGCGCCTCGTCGTGGCGGGTCCTGGAGATCACCCACGATCGGGTCCTCGTCGCTCCGGCTCCCGGCGAACCAGGCAAGATGCCCTTTTGGAGAGGCGATGGCCTTGGGCGGACGCGCGAGCTTGGGGTCGCGATGGGCGTATTGGCTCGAGAGCTCCTGAAACTCCCTCGCGAGAAGGCGCTAGATCTTCTCGTCGAGGAACACGCTCTGGACCGGCGGGCGGCGACCAACCTCGTGCAGTACCTCCGCGATCAGGTCGACGCGACCGAGGAGGTGCCAAGCGACCGCACGATCGTGATCGAGTCCTTTCTCGATGAAATCGGCGACTGGCGGGTCGCGATCCTGAGCCCCTTCGGGTCGCGAGTGCATACCCCTTGGGCGATGGCGGTGCGCGGGCGTCTGACGGAAAAGGTCATCGGCGAGGTCGACGTGGTGTGGTCGGATGACGGTATCGTGTTTCGGCTTCCGGAGTCCGATTCGGCGCCCGTTTTGGATGACTTTTGGCCCAATTCGGACGAAATCGAGGACTTAATTGTCAACGAAGTGGGCGGAACGGCGCTTTTTGCGGCCCGTTTTCGCGAAAACGCGGCCCGTTCGTTGCTCCTGCCGCGCCGACGACCCGATCGGCGGACGCCCCTTTGGATCCAGCGGCGCCGCTCGGCCGATCTGCTCGCGGTCGCGTCCCGCTACGAGAGCTTTCCGATCCTGCTCGAGACCTACCGCGAGTGCCTGCGCGACGTCTTCGACCTTTCGGGACTGCGGCGGATTCTCCGTTCGATCGAACGACGCGACATCCGCGTTCACGCGGTCGAGACCAGAAGTCCTTCCCCATTCGCGGCGTCGCTGCTGTTCAACTACGTCGGCAACTTTCTCTATGAGGGCGACGCTCCGCTCAACGAGCGTCGGGCCCAGTCGCTAGCCCTCGACCACGCCCAGTTGCGAGAACTGCTCGGCGAGTCGGTCCTGCGGGAGTTGCTCGATGGGGAGGTCGTCGACACGTTGGCCCTCGAACTGCAACGTCTCGAAGGTGCCTACGAAGTGACGGGGGTCGATGCGCTTCGCGACTTGGTTTATGCCCTCGGCGACTTGAGCCGTGAGGAGATCTTCGCCCGCCTCGGCAAGGGGGACGAAGCGGCGTCTCAGCTCGACGGGTGGCTGGTGCAACTGGTGCGGCAGCGGCGCCTCCTTCTCGTGAAGATCGCCGGCGAGCCACGCTACGTCGCGGCGGAGGACGCGGCGCGATTGCGGGACGCCCTTGGGGTCGTCACCCCGCCGGGGCTGCCGGAAGCCTTTCTCGAGGAGGTCGTCGATCCGCTCGGGGACCTCGTCTCCCGCTATGCCCGAACGCATGTTCCCTTCACGACGGGGGACGTCGCCCGCAGGTTCGGGGTCGGTCCAGCGACCATCGAGATGACGCTGCGTCGTCTCGCGGGCCACGGGAGAGTCTTCGAGGGAGAGTTCCTTCCAGGGGGCACCGGCCGCGAGTGGTGCGACGCGGAAGTCCTGCGCGTCCTCAAACGCCGCTCGCTCGCCCGGCTGCGCAAAGAGGTCGAACCGGTCGATGCCCGGGCGTTCGCTCGTTTCCTACCGCGCTGGCATGGGCTCGAACGACGTCGCCACGGGTTGGACGGATTGCTCGATGTCGTGGAAATGTTGCAAGGGATGCCGCTGCCCGCGAGCACGCTCGAGGAGGAAATTCTTCCGGCTCGCGTGGAAGACTATCGCCCCGGGCAGCTTGACGAACTGTGCAACGCGGGCGAAGTCGTCTGGCGCGGCTTTGGAAGCGGGACGTCGGGTGATGGCCGGATCGCCCTCTATTTGACGGATCATCTTCGGACGTTGGCGCCGACGGCCGATCGGGTCGACCACGCGATGGCGGAACAACTGCGGGACTACCTCGCCCAACGCGGAGCGGTCTTCTTCGACGACCTCCTTCGCGTGACTGGCGGCTTTCCCAACGATGTGCTCGCGACGCTTTGGGAGCTCGTTTGGGCGGGCGAAGTGACCAACGATACGCTCGCGCCGCTGCGTTCGCTCCAGCGCGACCACGCGATGAAGAAACGACGGGCGTCACGCCGCGGATCGGGCTTCCGCTCGCGCCGACAAGTCGGGCCCCCAGGCTCGGAGGGTCGCTGGTCTCTTCTGGGCAGTTCCGAGGAGGCGGCTCCCACCCCGACCGAACGGCAAGCGGCAATCGCGCTGCAACTCTTACAACGCCATGGCATCCTCGTTCGCGAGGCGATCCATGCCGAGGGCATCGTGGGCGGGTTCGCGGGGCTCTATCCGGTCCTTAAGGGAATGGAAGAAGCCGGGCGCATTCGTCGGGGGTACTTCGTGGCGGGGCTGGGCGCCGCGCAGTTCGCGGCGTCGGGGGCGGAACAGCGACTCCGGGATTGTCAGCACAAGCAACGGGAGCGATCCAAGGAAGTTCACGTCCTCGCGGCAACCGATCCGGCCAACCCCTACGGCGCGGTGATCGCGTGGCCGTCCCAGGGTGACGGCAGCGGACGTCCCCAGCGGGCGGCAGGCGCCCGTGTGGTCATACGCGACGGAACCCTGCTGGCGTTTCTCAGCCGATCGGCCGAGCAGATGCTCACGTTCCCCGCCGAGGACGAGGAGGAGTCCGCAGCGGGGAACGACGCGATCGCCCAGGCGTTGGCCGAGATCGCCGAGCGGCAGCCGATCCTTCTTCGCCGGATCGATGGGGAGGAGCCGAGCAAGTCTCCGGTCGCCCCACGGATGCTCGATCGAGGGTTTCGAGCGACGAGTCGAGGACTCGTCTATCGACCGACGCGCAAGGATGTGACTGGGAATGCCTGAAGGGGACACGATCTTCCGGACGGCGGTACGCTTGCGATCGGTCCTGGTCGGCAAGCGGATCGAGGCGGCTTCGAGTCAGGGGCGTCGGCAAGTCGACGCCGCGCCGCTTCTCGGGGGCGAGATCCGCGACGTCGAGGCTCGCGGCAAGCACCTACTCTTCGCTGTTTGCGACGAGCGAACGATCCACTCCCACATGGGGATGACAGGATCGTGGCATCTCTACCGTCCCGGTGAGCGTTGGTCGAAGCCGGTTCCGCGAGCCGCCTTGGTGCTCGAAGTCGGTGGGATTGTCGCGGTCTGCTTCAGCCCCAAGACACTCGAGATTCTCAGTCGTGACGGCTTGCGGCGCCACCGGCACCTGTGGAAGCTCGGCCCCGATCTCCTGGCGACGCGTTTCGACGAACGGGAAGCTCTCCTTCGCTTCCGTCTGCACGAGAGGAGACCGATCGGCGAGATCCTGCTCGATCAGCGCGTCGTCTGCGGGATCGGCAACGTCTATAAGTCCGAAGCACTCTTCCTCATGCGGCGAAGTCCGTTCGATCCGACGGGGAGTCTGTCCGATGAGGAACTCGGTCAGCTCCTCGCGCGGACGCGCGATCTGATGCGACGCAACCTCGTCGGCTTCAAACGACAAACTCGCTTCGGACGCGACGGGGATCGGGTCTGGGTGTACGGTCGAGTCGGCAAGCCCTGCCTGGAGTGTGGGACCATGATCCAGATGCGCCGTCAAGGAGAGCTGGGACGATCGACCTACTGGTGTCCCGCGTGCCAGCCGGCGACCGACGTGTCGACGTGATCCGAGCGTGTCGGCTCGAACGGCGATGGCACAGGTATCCATCCTGAGATGGTTCTTCACCCTCAGTTGGGTCAGCTTCCTGAGATGGTTCAGCTTCCTGAGTAGCCGCGAAGCGGCGGCCGAGTAAAGCCTGGCACGTAAGTGCCAGGAAGGTATCAGCGGAACGTCGAGCCCCAGCGGGGCGACACTTCTCTTGCGTTACCGTTTGCTCGCGGACGCGAGGCATGCGGTCCTTGAGATCGCACGCCCTGGTTGACGAGCCGACTGGGCCACCCGGCGGCGTCCGAATGAGAGGCGTCTTCCGCATACCCACGGGGTGTGGGCATGGCACCCAGGCACCCAGGAGAATGAGGGGGGGCGACCCGTGAGGGTTGCTATTCGTTGGTCGGGACTCGGGAATCGTCGGGGGCGACGCGAACGGTGAAGGGATCGGGCGCGCCGTCGTCGTTGGAGAGAATCTGCCGCTGGACGGGAGCGAGTTGCAGCCCGTTGCTCTCGAAGTCCTGGAGGATCAGCAGGTTCAAGCGATCGCCGAAGGCCTTGAAGTCCCAGTACTCCGCAGGCGTGTACCAGTAGAGAAACAGCAGCCGAATCGTCCCGCGATCGAACTCGTCAACGTAGACGCGCGGCGGTAGGTTCGGGTCCATGCCCTCGTGGTTTTCGAGATGTTGCCGGACGATCGACCGGGCCAATTCGATCTTATCCGCCGAGAGGGTCGCGGGGAGGTGAATCTCGGCCTTCCGCCGGATGTAGGGGCGATGACTGACGTTCTCGACGTCGTTGTGAGCGAGTTGGTCGTTGGGCAGAGTCACGAGATGTCCGGTGAGAAGGCGAATTCGCGTCGCCCGCAGGCCGATATCCTCGACGACGCCGTCGAAATTGTTCACGATGATGCGATCGCCGACGCGAAAGGGCTTGTCGGCCATAAGCGACAAGGTGCCGAAGAGATCCTTGAGCGTGTCCTGGGATCCCAGGGCGATGGCGACACCGCCGATGCCGGCGCTGGCCAGGAGCGTCGCGACGGGAATCCCGAGGTATTGCCCGCCGTAGAGAATGAGGGCCACCGCTCCGGTCGCGGCGCTGATCTTGGCGAGGATCCGCACGAGCTGGGCGTCGATGCCGCGAAGCTCCCGTGTCGGGGCTCGGATGATCGTTTCCGCGACGCGGGTCGAGAGGGCGAAAATGACGACCGCGCCCGCCAGAAGCGACACGAGGATGCTCGTGAAGTTGACGACATAGAGGACGAAGCCGCGCAGCGCCAAGTCAAACTCGACGAAGTGCGAGAGCCCCAGCGGCGTCAAGGCGACGGCGACCGGGAACGCCAAAGTGAGCCAGTAAAGCAAGAGGCCACGCTCGCGTGCCCGGCTCGACGTTCGCGCGAAAAGCCAGAACGACGCGATGAGAATCAGCGCCGCGACGATCGTGCCCACGAGGAGCCCGAGCCACTTCCAGTTGGTCATCCCGAAGGTCTGTTGATCCCTGAGCCAACTCGGTAGCCGCGTCACCACCGCGGCGATGAAGGGATCACGCGGTGAGTTCATGTACCACGCGAAGAGCCCCGGTGAGGTGGGAGGACCATCGGCCCGGTAGGGTTGGGCCGCGATGTTGTGGTGGTAGTCGACGGCGCGGGCGACGGTTCCCCGACTGAAGAGGTATTCGTGTTTGCGAGGTCCTTCCTCGATGCGGGCGATGGTGAGGCGGGTGCCGGGGATCCGCCAGTGGGCGAGCGCTTCGACTCCTGGGCGTGCCTCGACCTGGGCGACATCGGGAACTTGATCCCACGGCGGCAGTTGCTCTCGGTCGAGAATCTCTTTGATACATACCGCCACTTCTCCGGCCCGTTCCTCGCGAGCGAAGGCAGGGAGTTCGGTCAAGTCGAGACAATCGAGGATTCGCATCGCCAGGATGTTGGCGTCGGGATCCGAGCGATCGAGGTACTGGTTCTTTTCGAGAATCGTCGCGAGGGCGTTGCAGCTATCGATAAAGCTTCGCAGGGTATCGCGAGGGCTCGACGTGTCGGCCGCGATCGGTTCCGACGGTTCTTGCGCGACGAGGACGGACAAGGGTAGCGTCAAGCCGAGAATCGCGAGGATGCAACGAAGCAACGAGGGAATCGACATGATCAATGGACTCGGTCGCCTGCGCGTCATGTGGCGAATCTAGCAGCCCCGCTCGAATCAACGGACTGCTTAAGCGTGGCGCGGTTCGATCACCACGCATGGACATGGACGGACACGTCACTTGTCCAGGATAACCGAGCCGTTGTGGGACCGGGACGCTCTCCCGGTGAAAAAGGTCACGGCGATGGAGAGGTTTGTGGGTCGTGACGAAAGGACGGCCGCTCTTGAGAGAAGCAAGGGGCTCAAAGAGACTGAGCATGACTCGCCGTGCTCCGGGTGAGGGGATTCGATGCTTGGTGAAACGAAGCGTTATGTTGGAAGAAAGCCCCCTCACCCCTAACCCCTCTCCCACAGGGAGAGGGGAACAAGAGGTTCTCCCATGGGGAGAGGTCGGCGCGCGCCGGGTGAGGGGATTCGATGCTTGGTGAAACGAAGCGGTATGTTGGAAGAAAGCCCCCTCACCCCTAACCCCTCTCCCACAGGGAGAGGGGAACAAGAGGATCTCTCCCATGGGGAGTGGGGGAACAAGAGGCACTACGCGGCTCACTTCGACAGGTGCGTTTGAAGGAAGCGATCGGCGGCGTCGACGGTCGGGTCGAACCACTCGCGCATCACCCAAAAGGGATGGGGAGCGTCGGGCATGAGGACGAACTCGTGGGGGATGTGAAGCTCGTCCATCTTCTCCCAAAACTCGGTGTAGCGAAGACGCGGCCGATCGCGCTCCCCGTCGATGAAGAGCATCGGCGGCGTCCGCCGACTGACGTGTGTCAGGGGCGAGGCCTCGCGATAGATCGTTTCGCTCTCACTCGGAAGGGCCCCGCCCATGAAGTCGGCGACGGGACTCCCCGCGGCGGACTTCGCGGCTGTCTCGGTCTGCTCGATCCGTTCCTTGGTGAGGAGGTTCATCGGCCCGCACATGACGATCGCCGCCTGCACGTCGGACGACTTCGAGCGATGATCGCCTTTTCCCTCGAAGCGTTGGATGCCGTTGCTCGCGGCCATGAATCCCGCGAGGTGGCCGCCCGCCGATCCCCCCATGCTCGCGATACGTTCGGGGTCGATCTTGAACCGTTTGGCGTTCTGACGAGCCCAGCGAATCGCCGCCTTGCCGTCGTGGACCGCGGCCGGGAAGGGTGCCTCGCCGGAGAGGCGATACTCGGGAACGATGCAAACGTAGCCGCGTTGGGCCAACGCTTGAGCGAGGGGAGCGAAGAGAGCGGGGCGACCGTTCTGCCATCCGCCTCCGAAGAACATCACGATCGCGGGAAAGGGACCTTCTCCCTCCGCGGGGCGGTAGACGTCGAGCGTTAGACGACGGCGGCGTTTCTCGTCGACGTAGGTGAAGATGAACGAGCCCTCTTGACGGACGCCCTCGGTCATCTCCGGACGGACCTTGGTTCGGTCGGGCTTGTCGGCATGAACGGATTGGAAGACGAGAAGAAGCAGGAGGAAGGGGATCATGGAATGGGATCGCGGCATGATGTCGTGGTTCTCCGAGCGACGGTGGGTGAGGGTTTCATGGGACCAGTCGCAGGATACCCAAGATGTCGTTCGGGGCGCCGAGAAATCCATTCCTCTTCGATGATCCACCCACTTGGTGTCGCGCCGGCCTGGAAAGTAATAGGATTGCCTTCCCGTCGTCGGAGATCGCCCTCTGGTCGCATGCTCCGGTCGACTTGCTCCGTGGCGCTGGGCTGCGTGGGTGATCGAGCGTATGATCAGGCGGACGCTACCAATGTCAGCGGTGGACAGGAGGCCGCCGAGGTATCGCGATCGGCGCGATTCACCCGGGGTCGAGAGAGAGGTTCTGAGGAAGACATGCACGGCCATTCCGACCATCCCGAGAAGTCCGATCCTTCGGCGCCGCTGATGGGCATCCTCAACTCGGTTTCCGTGAAGTACTCCGGCCCGGCGTTGCTGCTTCTCCCGGTCCTATTCGTGGTGCTGGCGTTCGCGGTCCTGACTCAATGGCACGGTCGACGGATGGCGCAGAACCTGGCGGGTCAGATCGTCGATCAGGCGGCGCACCGCATCGAAGCGGTGATCAACCACTATCTCCAGCATGCCGTGTTCGTGACCGATCAAGTCGCCGAACAGATCGCGGCGGGCGAGCTCGATCCCTCGGCTCTGCGGGACTGGCGACCGGCTCTCTACCGGCAGCTCCGCATCGATGGCGAAGTCAACTCGGTGACCTACGGCAATCCGCGGGGGGACGCGACGTGGATGATTCGCTACCCGGGGGAGGAGGGGTTGGAGTACGCGATTTCCGACGCGAAGACCAACGGCAAGATTGTGGAGCACCGCGTCGGTCCTCGCGGCGAGCTTGCCGAGGAGTTGGATGCCTACGACTACGACCCTCGGGTTCGGCCCTGGTACGTCGCGGCGGTCGAGTCGAACCGGCCGACCTGGAGTCCTCCCTATGCCTGGGTTCGGGGCGACGGTCGGCAAGCGACGCTGGGAATCGCCTTTGCCCGTCCGATCGTCGGTGCCGACGGGGAACTCGTCGGGGTGCTCGACTCGGATATTAGCCTGAAGGATGTCTCGCGGTTTCTCAACGACGCCCGGGTGTTCGACTCGGGAGAGGCGTTTCTTGTCGACCGCGACGGCCAGCTAATTGGGACTTCGTCGACGTCGCCGGTGATCGACGAGGACGGCAGTCGAGTCATGGCGACCAGTTCGCCGAGCGAGTTGATCCGCGAGGTCGCGGAGGGAATAACGGCGGACTTGCGGCCTCAGCGAACGCAGCTCTCAGTTGACGGCGAGCCCTTTGTCGTCGATGTTCGCCCGTTGCGCAACCCTTGGGACCTGCCATGGACGCTCGCGGTGGTGGTGCCCGATTCGGAGATCATGGCGGGAGTCAACTCGCTGCAGACGCAGGGCTGGATCGTCGGGGGCGTGGTGTCGTGGTTGACGTTGTGCTTGGGCGTCTTCGCCGCGTGGAGCATCGTCGGTCCCGTCACCCAGTTGGCCGCCGCGGTGAAGACGATGGGGAAGGGCAACCTGGACGACCCGGTCCGAGTCGGGGGGCATTTGGAGTTCGTTCAACTTTCCGACGAGCTCAACCAGATGTGCGCCGCCCTCAAGGACCGCATGAGGCTTCGCAACTCGCTGGCGCTCGCGATGGAGATTCAACAGAAGCTTCTGCCGCAGGACGAGCCGTCGGTCAACGGGTTGGAGATCGCCGGGCACAGCACCTACTGCGACGAAACGGGCGGAGACTACTACGACTTTCTGGAGCTTTCGCCGACGAGCCCCGACGAGCTGGTGGTCGCAGTCGGTGACGTCATGGGGCATGGGATCGCCGCGGCGCTGGTCATGGCGACGGCTCGGGGCATCTTGCGCAGCCACGCGCGTGAGGACGACTCCCTGGGCGAATGGCTGACCGCCGTCAACGACCTGCTTGTCGAGGACACGGCGGGCGAGCGCTTCATGACGATGGTGCTGCTGTTCATCGACGCCCAGAAGCGACGAGTGCGAATGGCCAGTGCCGGGCACGACTCGCCGATCATCTTCGATCCCCGGACCGAGTCCTTCCTCGAGATGGAGGATGTCTCGGGCGTGCCGCTGGGGCTCTTCGAGGAGCAGGAGTTCGCCGAGGCGAACCAGGAGGACTTGCCACCGGGAACGATCATTCTCGTCGGCACCGACGGGCTCTGGGAGAGCCACAACGAGGCGGACGAGCAGTATGGCAAGGAGCGGCTCTTTTCGATCATCCGCACCCATGCCGACCGGCCGGTGAAGGAGATCTCCCAGGCGATCCGGGACGATCTGTATCAGTTTCGTGGCGATGCCAAGCAGGCCGACGACATCACCTTGGTCATGGTCAAACTCGTCGACCGGAGTTGAGGTTGAGCGACGCGGATCAATCGTCCCACTTCACTTGGACCTCGTTGCTGAACAGCCCGGACCAGTAGCCGCCGCAACGAGCCCAACCCTGCCAGTGTTGCCCATCGCCATCGGCGACGACGATGCGGTAGACGACCTGGTTCTTCGACGTCGTCCAGAAGAAGGGTCCCTTCCACACCCACTTCATCTTCGCGGAGACGATCTCCAAGCCATGCCTCGAGGCCCACTCGTGCAGCACTTGGCGGGCGCGAATGATGATCAGTTGGGAAACGACCACGACGAAGAGGACCGCGAAGACGATGATTAGGATCTCTTGTTGACTCACGAACGGGGACTCCTCGACTTGTCACATCAACGGGTTGCTAGGAGCCTAGCACCCATTTTCCCTGCTGTTCGCTCGTTTTCGTCTCGTCTTGGAGTTTGTTTTCGTTTCTGTCGCGATCGATCGGGAGGTGACGGCTTGGCGCCGTGCTGGCTCTCATGGAGAGATGCCCGCTCGCTGGTTTGCCTAGGCCAATCCTAGGTGACGACGGGCAGCATGGATCAAGAGAGGGAAGTGGTCGCGAGAAGGGGACCGAGCAAGTGATATGGCTCGTGCGCCTGTCGATGTCGATCGGGAAGGGGATCCCAAAGCCAGTGCCCAAGAGAGGACTCGAACCTCCACCCGGTTGCCCGGACTAGAACCTGAAGACGACGCGGGTTTTCCTAACGTACTGAGCATCAAAGGGTTTAGGGAGAGGGGTGAGTCTGTGGGTCCCGAATTGGGACGGTGCCCCGACGAAGACCTCGAGCGGGTCATCGAAACTTGGCCGAATCTGCCGTCCGGCATCCGCAAAGCGATCTTGTCGCTCATTGATTCGACCAGGTAACCTTTGGTATGCGGTCGGCTGATCCCCGATCGCGGGCACGCCGACGATCGTTCTCCTACCGTGGCGGTCGTCGGCGCGTCCACCCAACAAACGGTAGGACCCATGTCAGCACCCACTCTCGATGACCTTCGGCGCGCGTACCAACTCTCCGTCGCGATTGTCCACGATGTCTCCGAAATGCATTCGGCGTGCGATCGAGTGGCGAAACGGAAGTCCCGTGGTCATCTCGACGGCGCGTACCTGAAGTCCTCGGCGTTGCTGTTCGGGCGTGCGGCCGATCGGCTCGACCACAACGCTGAAGCGTTTTCCGAATTGATCGAGAATCTGGAGAATCACTACGCCACCGTTTCCGGGGGAGCCGTTCGAATTGGCGGCATTGTCGGCCCCTCGGCTCACACGGCCGTTCGAATGCTTGCGGACCGGTGGCTGTATCACGACGAGGTCTTGGCGCGGCGGGAGCTAATGTTTCCGAATGCGCCGCACGGCTTCTGGTTCACGCATCTAAGCCGGCTGTACGCCGGGGACGACCTGTCGAACAAGGACGACGTGTTGGCCGCCCTCTATCAGGAAGTCAGCTTGGTCATCGAGAAACCTGGGCTGGACACGGAAGAGCCACCACCTATCCATCGGGAGATCCCACGCGACGACGCACGGCTATCGGCCGCCGCAATATCGCGAGTCGTAGTCCACCTAAAGGCCAACACCGTGAGGAAGAAACTCAGCGACTACCGTAAGAAGAACCCTGGTTGCTGCCGAGACGCCGACGGAAGGACGCAGTACGAGTACCAGTGGGGTGAGGTAAAGCACCTTTTCTCGACCTCATAGACTGCGTCCCACAATCCCATCATCCATCCCATCAAAAAAAATCTTCGGGCCACCTCTTGGCATTTTTCCCGAGGATTTAGCTGATCCCATCATCCCACCAAGCATCCCATCAACGTGACAAGCCGCGAATCCGTGGTCTCATAGCTCACGTGGCACGAGTAATTGCATCGCGTAGCAAAGGAGATCCCATGTCTGTTTCGGTTGTAGAAGCAGAAGCAACGTTGTCGCCGACGATCATCATGGTCCGGGCCCCCGAGGCAGCGCGCCTTGTCGGCGTGTCCTTGCGCAAGTGGTGGGTGATGGACTCTTCGGGGGCGTGCCCGGCGCCTGTACGACTCGGCCGAAGCAAGCATTGGCTCGTCGAGGACCTCAAATCGTGGGCGTCATTGGGATGCCCGCCAAGAGAAGAATTCCAGGCCAGAAAGCAGGCCAACCAAGCCGGCTAAGAGGGGCCACGGTGGACGTATTTCAGAAGCAGCGGCGGGTCTGGCGATCGGACCTGCCGACGACAGAAAAAGTGGTCGTGCAAGTGCTGCTCCACGTGATGGGCGCGGACCCATCGTGCTATCCGAGCCAGCAGACGATCGCCAGGCTATCCGGCCTAACTCGTCAGCACGCGAACAAGGTCCTCGGAGCCCTCAGGGATCGTGGCGTGATCATCGTCGGAGACTCACCGAAGGACGGTCGGTACCCCACCCGGAGCTACTCCATCAACTGGGAGAGCCCGATTCTAGGTGTCGGCGACGATGACACCTCAGCGGGTCTAGGCGTCATCGTCGATGACGACCAGATGTCATCCTCGACGACACAACAAGAACAAGGAGACAAGATCAAGAAAAACACACAAGAAGCGTGCGTGGGTGGTGACAGTCCGGAGGCAGCGCCCCAGCCGAGGACTCCCGCACATTTCCTCAATCACCCGACGTGGGACGAAATCAACCGCATCCATCGCGAAACCAAGCCGGCGGCGCCGACGCTGCGTCTGACCGAGGACCGGCGGGACATGCTCGACGACCTAGTGGCTGCCCACGGCGAGGAAGACGTGCTGACTGGCTGGCGATGGATGCTCACCAGCCCGCATGCTCGCGCCGCATATCTCCGCGAGAAAGGCCACAGCGTCGACACGTTCCTGCGGTACGGCACGGGGTACATCGAGGCGGCAGCAGACCCCACGATGTGGGTCGCGGTGGTCGACGGTGGCCATGAGCCGACACCGACGATGGACGTACCGGACATCGAAAAAACTCGACAGCTACTCGAAAAACGCAGGAGGCAGGGCATTGGCGGAGCAGTCAATTGAGGAGCAGGTCTCCCTGGAGCTACCCCCGCAGGACCTACGGGCCGAGCGGATGACCATTGGGGCAATGCTACGGGACGAGCGGTGCATCGCCGACGTGATGACGGCGCTGCGGGCCGAGGATTTCTACGGCGCGCATCACCGCGTCATCTTCGCGGCCATCAAGCGGCTATTCCTCGCCGGGACGCCAGTCGACGCCTACCTCGTCGGCCAGGACCTCGCCAAGCGAGAGGAGTTGCTTGAGGTTGGCGGCGCGCCCGCCATCGTCGAGATGTACGACGAAACGCTGACGGCCGCCAACGTTATGCAGTACGCGGCCGTCATTCGCGAGCGGGCCCGTTGTCGACGATTCCGCCAGATGCTCATCGAGTTGTTGCGGTCGACGGCCGAGGGTGGGACCGCCGACGACCTCGTCGGGAGCGCAGAGCGTCGGCTGGCGGACATGCAGCTCGAGCACGAGCCAGCCACGGCGAGACCGATATCAGAGGGCGTGGCCAAGGTCTTCGACGCGATTTCTGCGAGGGCAGAGGGTGTAGAAAAACACGTCGTCCCCACGGGGCTCCGCGACCTCGACGCACTGACAGGCGGGCTGCACCCCGGGGAACTCACGATCCTCGCGGCGCGGCCCTCCGTTGGAAAAACAGCGCTGGCTCTCAACATCGCGGAACACGTGGCCGCGACCTCGCCAGTCCTCTTCGTGTCGATCGAGATGAACACGCCGCAGTTGGCGACGAGGATACTCGCCGGCCGATCGGCGGTGGACGGATCGCAGATCCGGGACGGCCGGATCCGCCAATCCGAGATGCAGGACTTGCTCAGCGCTGCGGAAGAAATCGGGCGACTCGCCCTCCATGTACTCGACGCCCCCGAAGCAACGGTCGCGGCAATCACGTCGGCCGCCCGTCGACTGTCAATCCGTGGAGAGCTAGGGCTTATCGTGGTCGACTACCTCCAGCTCATCGTGCCAGACGATAGGAGGCTCCCTCGCGAGCAGCAGGTGGCGACGATCACCCGGCAGCTCCGGGGACTCGCCCGGCAACTCGACGTGCCCTTGCTGTTGCTCTGCCAGCTTAACCGGGAGGTCGAAAAGCGACCGTCGAAGCGTCCCCTGTTGTCCGACCTCCGCGAGAGCGGATCGATCGAGCAAGACGCCGATGTCGTGCTCTTCCTCTCCGCGAAGTACGACGGGAACGGCAGAGAGATGTCAGACCTTCGAGAAGCCATCTGCGCGAAACAGCGGAACGGGCCACGCGGGGTAATCACCCTCGCCTGGCGGGACTCGACAACCCGATTCGGGGATGACGCGGACGAGGTCCTCGACGGGAAAGTGGCAGCAGCCGGAAAGTAAGGGAGAGCGAGATGTCGATCGACACATTGCGAGACGAGAAATTGCTGTTCGAGAAGATCGAGGGCCTCAAGCCACCGCTCGGGCCACACAAGGAAAAGTTGATCTCGGACATGGACTTGAGGGACATCCAGACGTTCCTCGACACCTACGGCGAATCGCTTGAGGGTTACGACAAACTCGCGGAGGTTCTGCCCGAGTGGCGGGACTATTTGATCCAACGAAAGGCCGCCGGGTACGACCCGCCCAAGCTCTACAACGGCGGCGAGTCGCGACGACAGTGGGAACTTCAAACGCTGATCCACGCCGAGGAATGGGTGCAGTAGGAGAGGACGGCGCGGCCATCGGCCGGCCATCCGTCAACCTGTCGTCGGCCCGTGCTCTTCTTGCAATCTAGTTTGGCCGAGACGCAACCAACGACGGGCACTGATGTTACGCAGACGCTCGGCCCCTTGGGTCCACCCCAGGTGCCGACATCAGACGGTTCATCGTGGCGCGTCACGTGTCGGCGCGTCCAGGCGCGGGCGCAGTTTTGAGGTGAGGAGACGACACGTGGACGACACCATGGCCGTCGTGGTCGATGGGGCAAACATCGCCATAGAGGGGGCGATCGTCGTCCTCAGGCGGTGCATTTCCCGGCAAGAGAATTGAGGAGACCGATCATGCAACCAGCAGCAACGCCCCGCCCGACGGGGCGGCGATTCAGGCAGGAGGTCTTGCGGGTCGGTGAGTACCGCCAGCCGTCTTTCGGTGGTCCGCTGAAGATTGACCAGGCGTACCTTCAGTCGATCGTGGATTCATTCCAGCGGGCCAAACGAAACGGCAACATGGTGCCATTGACCAAGGACCACGACCTGTCGATTGGCAGCCGAGTTGGCCACATCGTCGACCTCGAACTCGTGGGCACCAAGCTTTTCGCGGTGTACGAGGCCACTGACTTGGTGGCCGCCGGGAAGGTCGCGTCCCGCACCTGGCCGGAAGTCTCGGTTGGCATCAAGGGCGAATGGATGGACGGATCAGGCCAGCGGTACCGGCCCTACCTCTCCCACGTCGCCTTCGTCAACCACCCGGTGATGAGCCGCCAACAAGCAGCCGTCGCCCTGTCAGCGGATCGTCAGGGTGCCGATTGTTGGCACCTGTCGACGATCGGAACCAAGCCCAAGCCAGTTTCACCACCACCTGCAAAGAGGAGTTTCACCATGGCCACCGTCAATGCCAGTGAAGTCGTTCAGCTTTTCAATTTGCTCTGCTCAAAGAGCCCGGAATTCGAGCACCTCTCGATCGAGGCCAGCAGCGATTCTGAGGTCGCGGTCTTGGTCCGCGACCGACTCCGGAAGCTCCAGGGGCCCTCGATGGGAGGCGAGCAAACCGAGGATAGCCCAGCGGTGATCAATCCACTGACGGAGATGGCCGCCGGAGAGTTCTCCACGCTCTCGGGCCAAATCCAGCCGATGACCAAGGAGAGGTCCCGGCAGGTCCGGGAAGAGTGCTGGCCCCAGATCTGACGGAGGTTCCCATGGGGCGTCGCGCCCGAACGATGACACTGGACACGCTCCCGAGGGACTACCGAGGCATCGAGTCTTCGGGCAAGTCGTTTCGGCGTGAGTTGGAGCGTGCCGTGGAGGCGAAGCACGAGGAGATCTCGATCTTCGCCGAGTCGTTGATCGACGCGGCATCGCGACACCAGGTCGCCCTGAAAGTCTTGGCCCGGAAGTTCCGGGAGTCCGGCGAGAAGATGTCGGCCGAGGCAGCCGCCGAACTCCAGCGTCAGATGGCTGTGGCCGCCGGCAAGCGGACGAAGATCATCGAGCGTCTGGGACTCGACGATCTCTCGGGCAAGAAGAACGGTCTCGCACAGATGTTTGGGAGCCGCGATTGATGAAACCTCAGTGCGCGAATCTCATCTCGGCGATCGAGGCGGCGCTGCTCGACCAGAGCATGACCCGGCAGGTCCTCGAGGGCGTCGATGATGCTCCGGTCATCGCCGATAGCCACCGTCTGGAAATCATCGATTTGCTGGCTGACGCTACGGACGACGGGCTCCGGATGCTCACCCTCGCCAAGCAGTTGGCGGAGATCGAGGTGCGGCTTCTCGAGAGATACGAGCGATTCTTCGCGATGAGTCGTCAGTTCGGGGAGGCCTATCGTGACCCCTGAGCTCTTCGCCAAGTGCCAGCGATCGCCCGCGTTATTCCGGGGGAATCTGATGATTCCGACGGATGACGGTCCGCGTCCATTCCGCGAGGTGGCGGAGGATCGGCAGGTACGTGACTTCGCCGCGCTCGACGGGGCGTTGCTGAGGGCTGCGGGTTTCACTTCAGATTCGGGCCTCTCCCGAGCGTGGCTGGAGCGGCCGCGCGGCGGCAGCAAAACCATGGACATCGCGGTGATGTCGCTGTGGCTGGTGGGTCTCAGTCGTCGGAGAGTCAAGGGTATCGTCGGAGCCACCGACAAGGACCAGGGGAGACTCCTCATCGAGGCCATCGACGCGTTGCTCGATGCCAACCCATATCTCCGGGAGATCGTCGAGGTCCAGCGATCGCGAATCCTCCATCTGCACACGTCGTCGGAGATGGCGGTGATTTCATCGGATTCGTGGAGCAGTTACGGACCGACGCCCGACATCATCATCGCCGAGGAATTCGCACACTGGGCATCCGCAGCTGGCGAGAAGTTCTGGCACTCGCTCTTTTCGTCGTCCGCCAAGCGGTCGCATGCGACTCTCATCGTGATCACCAACGCGGGCTTTGTGTCGTCATGGCAGCATTCGCTGCGCGAGAAGATCATGGTCGATCCCGCGTGGTACTTCTCGTCCTGGGACTCGCCTGCCGGGTGGATGTCACCCGAGGCCATCGACGAACAACGGCGATTTCTTCCCCCCTCGGTTTTCGGCAGGCTCTTCGAGAACCGTTGGGTGACTGACAGAGGAGATGGGCTCCCGGAGTACGCGATCGACGCGGCATTCGACTACGGGGTGACCTCGGCGGACAAACCGCTACCGGGCTACGACTTCGTGCTCGGCGTCGACCTCTCGGTGAGCCGAGACGCCACGGCCATCGCCGTTGTCGGTAAGCAGCGGGCGACCGGACGACTTCGACTGTTTCAACTGAAGATGTGGCAGCCGAACAAACGGTGGAAGGTGCCGCTCGACGAGGTACAGGCCGCGATCATCCGGGCCTACGACATCTTCTCGCCGATGGTCGTGGCCTTCGATGCCAAGGAAGCGGCGTTGATGACCCAGCAGATTTCGAAGGCCCGGCCGTCGATGTCGATCCTGACGGTCCACTACGACGCCAAAACATACAACCGACTGACTCAGTCGTTCATCGAGGCCTTCTTAGACCAACGGATCGAACTCTACCCCCATGAGATCCTGGAGTCCGAGCTGCGTATCACCTCGATCGTCGAGCAGCGTGGGGGATTCGGCCACGCCGGCACATGGCTGAGACTCGACTTCCCGCGCAACGCCAACGGCCACTGCGACTGCGCGAGCGCCTTGTCCCTCGCGATCCTCGCGGCCCAGGACGCCAAACCGAAGGTAGCGCCCCGGCCGCCCGTGGTCTTTCATCGGACCGATTCGGGGCGGAGTATCACCCCCAAGCAACGTCGTCATCTGATAAACAGGTTTCTCAAATAGGAGATCTCAATGAGCTTCGACAGAATTCACAATGTGCGCGTGTCCGGACCCATGCCAATCTCGAAAACCCCTTCGCACGGGCAATCATCAGGCCTCACCAAACTCTTCGGAAAGCTCTCCGAGCGTGAGGCCCAGCGAGAGCTGGATTACCGAAAGCTGGTCGTTCGATTGGCCAACGACGATGCGGTCGGCACTGAGACGATCATGGCCATCATGGAGGCCGCCGGCCGAAGTGCCGAGATGCTCGACGAGGATGTCGCGCGGATGGCCCGAAGGCTCAAGGCCGCCAAAGACCTTGAGGAAGCCGAGGGAATGGCCGATGCCGTCCACGAGGCCGGCCAACGCCGCGTGCAGTTGTTCGAAAACTACGAACTCCGACGACAAGAACTCGAACAGCAACTCGAGGACCTCCGAGCCCAGTACATCGACGACAAGGCCGCCGCCGAGAGCGTCGAGAACCGCCAGTCGATCCTTCGGTCGATGGCGAGGTCAACTCTCCAGGAGACGGCCTCGCGCGAAATCAATGCTTTGCCAAACGAACTCGAGCTGAAGCGGCCATCGCTGCTCAATGAGCGCAACCTCTACGGTCACCCGTCGCGAGACCCCGGCGAGCTTCCCGAGGACCGGCGCCGAAACGCGGTCGAGTCCGTTGACCGCGAGTTGGCTGAACTCGACGCAGAGATTAAGCGGGCGAAGAACGCCCACCTCGACCCCGTCGAGGGAATGAAATGGTCGACGCCACAGTAGGCCCGGCCACCTAAGTAACGTCTAAGACTTTTCTAACTAGGGAGATAAGAGAATGATTCGAGTTGACCTCAAACGAAAAAAGACGCCGGTGACCTACCGGCACACCTTCAAGCACGACGAAGCGGGCTTGGAGTACACGCTTGTCTATCGGCTGGCGACGATGGATGAACGCCTGACCAATCAGGCGGCGATGGTCGAACGAGACCGATCTTTCGGGCCCGCGGCGCGCGACATCGAGGTGCAACGAGTTCGCCAACAGATCAAGAGTGTCATCGTCGGTTGGGATGGGTTCGCCACCGAGGATGAGGACGGGGGAGAGAAACCCGTTCCCTACACGTTCGACAACTTCCAGCGAGCGGCCGACAATCCTCACCTCGCTCCCTACTTGTTCGACGATGCCTACCGCGTCACCATCGCCAGCTACCAGGGCAAGACCGTCGACCAGTTCCTCGCGGACATCACGCGACTGGCCGCGATGGAGGCCGGCGTCCCTTTGGACGAAGCGGGCGAGGAGACGGAGAGCGACACCAGCGACTCCGAGCCTACGCCCGCGCCGTCTTCCGAGGCGGCCGACCGAGAGACGACGACGATTCCGATGCCTTCCTCCAGGCCATCCGGCAATTCGACTACCTCCGACGACTCGGCATAGTCATGCGGACGACGGGCGTCGGAGATTACTCGGTCTACTCCGGCATGGCCGCCCCACTAATCGAGGACCTTTCCGACATCGCCGACGAATGGTCGGCGATGGAACGCGACATCGAAGCCAAGCAGCGTGAAGCGGAGCTCAAGAGATGGCGGTCAAAATAACCCTCAGTCTCGAGGATCGGACGAGCAGGCAGCTCGATGAACTCATCGACCGCGTCGAGCGGGCGTCGGAGTCCGTCGAGGGTCTCGGCGACTCCGGGAAACGGCTCGGCAAAGACTTCGACGGAGTTACTCAGGCGACCGCCCAGTATCAGCGGGAGATGAGCAACGCGACGAAGTCCACCGAGCAGCTCCAGCAGCAGACGACGGCCGGCAGTCGGGCCACCCGCGATCTCAATTCAGCGATTCGCGAGGTCGAGACCCAGGCAGTCACGGCGTCGAAAGCTCATTCGAGCGCAGCCCATTCCTTAGTGGCGTACACGGCCGGCGCGACTGGCGGCGGCATCGCCACCAAGGCACTCTCGGCCGCCGTCAAAGCGACAACCACCGTGCTCAAGCCCCTCGCCAGTACGGTGGTGGCCGCCGGCGTGGCTTGGGACGCCCACAAGCTTAGGTTGGAAGCCTCCAACCTTCGCCTCTCGGCGGCCACCAAGGCGGTCAGTCAGTTCTTGCGTGGAGGCCGCGATCTCCAAAGCGTCCTGGGGATTCTCCAGAAGGTTTGGAAGAACAACGGCAACTCTATTGCCGCCTACCAGGTCGCCCTTCGTGGCCAGCTAGTCGTCGAGGGCATCGCCCGGGCTCATGCCCTAGGGTTCGGCATCGTGATGAAAGGCGTTGGCCACACGATCGGCGTCGTCGGTAGGATCATCCAGGGCATCGAGGCGCCATTCAAGTCATTCGGGTTGATCACCCGAGGAGTGTCCGACTCCGTCCGGGGCTTGAGTTCCCGGATCCTCCTCCTCGAAAAGCTGTTCCAAGCCGTAGGCAAAAAAGCGAAGAGCCTGACCGCCGACCAGCAGGACGTTGCCGACGCCACGGACCAGGCATCGGATGCCACGCGTCGCGCGACCGATGCCGCCGGCGGAAGCTCCGCAGCCTTCGGGGCCTTGGGCGTGGCTGTCCTCGGCGCCGTGGCCGGCGTCAAGGCTCTGCAATCGGCGGCGAAAACCATGGAGGACTTCGCGTCCGCCGTGGAGTTCGCGAGGGTCCATACGGGAGAGAGTACAGAGGAGGTGCTGAAGCAAGCGAAGTCTCTGCGGGTCGCGACTGGCAACGCCCTGTCGCTCGCGGAATCCTTGCGGTTGGTCGCCAAGGCATCCCAGGACGGTTCACTCTCCGCGACCCAACAGTTGCAGCTCATCCAGGTGGCGACCATCGAGGCCAAGCGCCGGGGGGAGGAAGTCGGCTCATTCTCCCAACGAGTGTTTGACGCGATCCGCACGGGCGGCGCCGACTCCCTCGCCCAGATGGGGCTTCTCTCCGGTGGCATCGAAGTCGTCAAGGCTCGCTTCGATGAGTTGCGGGGAGCGCCCGGGGCCTTCGACGAACTCACCGATGCCCAGAAGCGAGCGGTGGTCCAAGCCGAACTCCTGGCGGAGACGGCCGCGAAGTCGAAGAACATCCAGACGATCGGCGAGGCCAACGTTTCGGCGGTCGACAAGTTGAAGGGGGCATTCGCCGACGCCTATCTCGCGTTCTCCCGCGGGCTCGGGTCTGGCGGCCCGTCGGTGATTCTCGCGAACGTCGCGGCGACAATCCGATCGCACGTCATTCCGTTTGTCGAGGGGATGTCACAGGGCTTCGATCACTTCCGCGTCGTTGCCGCCCGGGCGATCGGCGAGACCCTCGAAAAGGCGAGCTTGCTTGCCAGGTTCATCCTGATCCCCATCCGCCACGTCACCCAGTTCGCCCATACTATCACCAGCGTCTTCGGGCTGGCCAACAACGGATTGAGCGACCTCATTGGCGGACTCGATAGCGTCGTCGACTCCAGCGAGAAGTATTTGCGTCAGTTCGACAGCGGGTTTGCCGAGCGACAGGTGGCCGGACTCAAGCAGGAGATCGCCCTCCGCGCCCAACAGGCCAAGCAACGGGCGGCCGACACCAAGGCGCTCGACGAGCGGATCGCCGGGGAGAAGCTTCAAAACGACCAACTGCGGAAGGCCAACGAAGAGTTGCTCCGAAGAAAGAAGATTCAGGAGCAGGTCGCGAAGATCGGCAGCGAACTGGGACTCGGGGGTTCTCGCGGTGGTGGAGGCGGAGGATTCGCCGCCGGGGGCTTTGGCGGCGGCGGGTCATCCCGGCAGTCGTCCGCCCTCGACGATGTCCGGTCAAAAGTCGCGGGGTTCGACCAACAACGCCAGGCGGCATTCGGGTTGTTACCGAAGGACAACGCGACCCCCGCGCAGATCGAGGCCGATGCCATCCAGGCACTCTTGCCCCTCGAGCAGCGGCGGCAATCGCTCGTCGAGCAAGGCAAACAGGCGGAGATCAAGCTTCGGCAACGCATCGAGGACATCGAAAAGCGAGAGCAGCAGCGCGCCGAGCAGCGAGTCAAAGCCGGCGAGAGCTACACCGAGGTCTTGGCCGAAACGCGAAACCGGATCAAAGAGCAGGTCGAACTCCAGGTGAAGCTCGAGAAGAAACAGTCAGATGAGCGGAAACGCCAACTCGATGACCTGCTTGATCGCGAGAAGCAAATCACGCGGGAGGTTGACGAACGGCTGAAACGCCGGATCGAGGAGGAGCGCAAGCAATTCGAGCGACAAAAGCAGCAGGTCGACAAACTCGCGGAATCCCTGCGAGGCCTGTTCTCCGGTCAGCCCCAGGGGACACCTGGAATTGGTCAGGGGCCCGCCCAACAGCGATTCACTCAACCGCCACCGACGCCAGGGCAGATCCAACAGGGCCAAGGAGGGGTCGGCCAACCGCTGCTCGTTCGCGTCGTCAATAGCGGCGGAGGTGGGGGCGGTTCCCAACGCGGACGCGGGGCCGCTCCTCCGTAATTCGGTTTCGGTAATCTCCGAGGTTCCGGGGCCCTCGGCGGCATCGGCAACCAGATCGCCGGAGGCCGTTTCAACGTCGGCCTCGGGGCGCCCCCGGGCCTGGGATTCAGCCCGTTGGGCGGCGTCGGCTCGTTCGAAGAGGCTGGGGCGCAGATCCGGGCGAGAAACGCCCAGCGGGACTTCGACAAACAACGTCGATCCTTCCTCACGCCGTCGGCGAGAAAGCTGGGCATCGACCAGGGGGATGTCATTCGAAGGCTCCAAGAGCAAGCGATCCAGAAGGCCCAACAAGAAGCTAAGCAGCCGCTCAGTGAGCGACAAAAGCGAGACACCCGCCGGCAGGTTTCCATCGACTTCCGCCGGGAAGCGATTCCCCGGGAACAGGTCGCCGGCGCCGTCAACCAACTCTCCGACGAGCGTATCGACCGGCTCAACATCAGCGATCAAGAGAAAGCGGCCGGGAAGAAGGCGTTCCGGGAATCCAACCAACAGATTCTCGAACGCGAGCAACAGGCAACGAGTCGACAGCGGATCGAAGACGCCATCGAAGGTCGCGGGGGAAACCCTCAGGCAGAGGAACGCCGCCAACGAAAGCTCGACGAAATAGATCGGCGCGGTCGGTTTTCCCGGTATCGGGCGCAAGAAGGCAAGCCGGCGTTCGTCGGGGGACTGCGCGACAAGGACGCCCCAAAAGAGGCGCCGAACCGGGACCAGCCACCACCAGAACCCCAGCACCGGCCGATCGACCGCGAAGGACTCATCCGCGATTTCGAGACCGGGGGACAACGCCAGGGACGAGGGCTGGGAGTGGGAGGCAGGTTTCAGGATCGAAGTGACTTTGGCGTACGTGACGCAACCCAGCCTCGTCAAGTGTCGGACGTGAACGCGTTGCGTCAGACGCCTCTTGCGAACATCCAGGAGACACCGGACGAGGCGATCGCGGAAGTGCGCCGCAGCCTAGGGGTCGGCATCGGCGACCCTTCATCGCCGATCAGTGTCATCGACGGCGGCGAAGTCGGAGGCGGGGCCCAGGGACAAGGCGAAGGTGGCGACCAAGAGGGCCTCCAGCTCCAAGAGGAGCAAAAGCAACTGCTCGAAGACGTGTCGGGCAAAACCCAGGAAGGGAACAAACAATCCATCGAGAACCAGAAGTCGATCGTTGAGACGCTACAGACCATGAACGGAACCATGGAGCAGTTCGGGCAGGAATTGGCGGCCCTCAAGAGCCAGTTCGGCGCCGCTGGCGAGCGGGCGAAGAACGTGAATCGCCGGCGGCGCGGGTGAGCCAACGTTGAAGGACAAACGCCAGGGGGCGGAACAACGCACGTCGGCAACGCGGGTGAGCCGAGGTGTGGAGTTCCGAGCCGATTCGACACGGAACCGAGTACCGTCGAGTTTCACGACGGAATCACCCTCGCGATTCGCGAGGCTATTCGCCCAGGGACGGACGTTGGAGGGCGCTCCGATTCAGGGCGCCCCGGAGGTTCGGGGCCTCGATTTCCGTGCGGAATCCACCCGCCGCGATTCACGGCCGGTCAATACGGAATCCAGGTTTTCCCTGCGCGATTCGCGCAGGGTCGTTACGGAACTCCGGGAACGACTTCGCGAAACACGAGGTTGGTCGAGGCAACTCACTCTTTGACGGTTGGGGGGAGATTTTCGTTGACGCAACTGTGCCCGGTGCATACCGTTTTAGACGCGGGCTCGCCGGGTGCTGGAAACACCCGGCGAGCCCTAACCACGAGCCGACCTATGCGAGAGGTCAAACCCATGGCTGCATTCCATCCTATCGATTGCCATCGGTCTGTCTTCCGGGCGTGATGCCCTTCTTGGTCGATCGTGCGCGCGTCCCGCATGTCGCGGGGCGGCGATCATGTGCCTTGGAGGAGACCACCATGGCAACCACCAGTCCCGCACCATCGCCGAAGCTGTCCCCGGTCATCAGACTCGAGGAGTTCGCGGAACGCGCCTTCGCCGACAAGCTTCCCGAGGATGCCAAGAACGTCGAGTGGGGATGTTGGACCGAGGACGATGGTTCGGTAGCAGTTTCCGTGTCCTACCACATGAACGGGAGGGACATCGATGATCGCGTCATCGGATCGCTTCCCGGCGATTTCGACTGGTACTACATCGACGGCATCCCCGATTTTGGGCGCGCACTGAACAAAGCATCATTCGTGGGCCCCAGGGAAGCGATCCGAGAGATCCGAGAGAAGTTCGAGAAATTCGAAGCCGCTTGGGCTGACCTCCGAGCACTACTTCGGCCGATTCGAGACTAAAAACTCGCCGGCACGAGTGCCCGAGTGCGGTTCTGTCCTTTGCTCGGGCGCTCGCTCACCTTAGCAAATGCATTTCGAAACACGGGAGGCAAGACTATTGGCTACACAGGATGAACTTGAGGTAGATTCGCTCTCTGCCTATGTCCAAGCAGTAGAAGCGCACATGGAAAGCGTCTTCTCCTATCCGTGGTTTCGAGGGCAATCGAACTCAGACTGGCAACTTCAACCACGAGTTCTAAGGAGTGACTTCATCTCACGTCGAAGAAAACGTGGTGTGGGAGATGTTTCAAATTCTCCGTTCGCCTTTGAGTCGATCCTTTGCCGAGAGTTTCTCTATGCTGGTGCGAGCCTGATTCCCGAAGGGGAATCACAAACAGAGTCATACTTGCGAATGCAACACCATGGAATGCCCACACGACTGCTGGACTGGACCAAGTCTCCTCTCGTGGCTCTCTATTTCGCAGTGATGGAACAGCCACACAGTTCAGGAGCCGTCTACCTTTACACTCCGCAAATGGATGAAATGCTGGGAGTAAGCTTCAACACAGACAGTGCGCTTCTTCATGAAGCGATTGATTCGGTCTGGAAAGGAAGCAAATGCTCTTGCCCAGCAATAATTCCGGCCTCGTCTTCAGAATTTGTGGGTCGATGGTGGCTCGGGGAGGTTGCCGAGATTGTGATAGAGAGCGTATTTGAGGGTGCTGGGGTCGCGAAAGCCGTAGGAGCGGCGGGTCGTCAATTTGACCTTCAGATTCATTCCCTCGACGGCGCCCGCGGAAATCTCTCCTTTTGCCTCGAACCAATTGAAGATCTGCTCGGCGTGACGCTCGAGGGTTCGTGCCAGGTTGCGCATCGGTTCGATCCGTGTGCTCAAGGCCCGATCGAGCCACTCCTGGAAGAAGGATCCGATCCGCCAGGGAGCCTTGTAGTCCCAAAGCCGCTGGAAGTCTTCCTTCATCAGGTAGCACTTGACCGTCCTGAGGTTGTGCGTCAACAACTCGTTGAGACGAAGGACCTCCTTGCGTTTGAGGTTGCCGCGACGCTTGAGCAGCAGCCAACGCGTCCGCTTGAGCACCTCGAAGCCCTTGCGTTTGAGTTCGCGTGCCTCCTGGGCCCGCACCTTGTCGATCGCCTTGTTGAACAACTGCATGATGTGGAAGCGGTCGAGAATGTGCAGGGCCCCATTGGCCTCGCGAGCGATGACCGACAGGTAGGCTTTCCACATGTCGCTGCAGATGTACTTCAGCCGCTCGGTTCGCCGCCTGCCGAAGAAGCGAAAGAAACGACCGAGCGTCTCCTTGGTCCGGTCTTGCCCGACCCAAAGCAGACGACGCGATCCGCGGTCGATCTGATAGACCAGGGTGAAGTACTGATGCCCCTTGCGGTAGGCGACCTCGTCGATGCCGATCGCCTCGATCCCTTCCAGCTCGCGATGGCGGATTCCCCAGCAAACCGCCATTTTCACCGCACGAAAGACGGTGTGCCAACTCGTGCCGAAGATCTCGGCGGTCTCAC